>CAVUQB010000001.1:0-23949 GCA_963743545.1 uncultured Actinomycetes bacterium
GAGGCAGATACGGGACGACGCCGGCGCCGCCCGTCTTGGGCCGAGTCTCGTTCTGCGGCACCCCCACGTCCTCGATTGTGCCGCCATTGACAAGAAACGTGAAGGGGCGCATGCTCCCACGCAGGTTGGTGGCGCCGCGCGGCTGGGGGAGGACATGAGTCGACCCGTGAATAGACGGGCCAATCGAAGGGTGAGTCTGCGCTCGGGACTGTGGGTGCTGTTGCCGATCGCAGCGGTGGTCGTATTGCTTGCGGCTTCTGCGAGCGCCTCGGCCGACCCGCCTCCGGGGACGATTGTCGTCACCACCACCGCCGACAGCTCGGGTAGCTGCTCGCTCCGCGAGGCGATCGCCTCGGCGAACAACGGCGACGCAGAAGGCGGGTGCACGACGAGCGGGACGACGATCGACGTTCCCGCCGGGACCTACGACCTCAGCACCGGCCAGCTTCGGATCTCGAGCGACGTGAACATCGTCGGCGCAGGTGCGCGCTCGACGATCATCAACGGCTCCGCGACAGGCCAGCGGGTGCTCGAGGTCTCGTCCGGGACCGTCTTGGTCAGCGGCGTCACGATCGAGGGCGGCAACACAGATAGTGGCAGTTCCGGGGGCGACCCCACTCCGGGCGTCGGTGGCGGGATCTGGGTCGTCTCACAGGCGACGCTGACGCTCGAGGACTCCATGGTGACGGGCAATCAGGCCGATATCACCGGTGGCGGAATCGAGAACGACGGCACGGTCACCGTCCTCCGCAGCACGATTGAGGACAACACGACGGAGGGAGTCGGAGGCGGAATCGACGACCTCGGCTCGGACCTCTCGATCACGAACAGCACGATCATGGGCAACAAGGCGCAGGGCGACGGCGGCGGCCTGTCGCTCGAGGGTACGAGCGAGCTCGCGAGCGACACGATCGCGAACAACGTGACCACCAGCGGCTCCGGCGGCGGGCTCGCGGTCAGCGGAGGCACCACGCCTGATGTCGTGAACACGATCGTGGCCGGGAACCTGCTCGGCGCACTGCCGAGCGACTGCTCGGGCTCGGTCACATCGCACGGGAACAACCTCTCCGATCAGTCGGACTGTGGATTCACCGCGACCGGTGACCTGCAAGCCGACCCGGGCTTTGGCCCCGTCGACTCGAGTGGGGAGACCGACGTGCTCCCGCTGACGTCGACGAGTCCGGCGATGGACGCCGGCAATGACCTCGCGTGCCCGACGACAGACCAGCGCTTCGTCGCGCGCCCTCAAGGTGCGCACTGCGACATCGGCGCCTACGAGTTCACAAACGGGCCGAGCGACTACTTCGTCTCGACTGCCGCCGAGCTCGACTCGGCACTTTCGTCGGCCGCCATGTTCGAGGTTCCAGCGACGATCCACATCGCCTCCGGCCACTACGACATCGGGATCCTCGAGGGCCAGGAGAACTTCGGTTCCGCCGGCGGTGAGATCACGCTCTCTGGCGCAGGCGCTGCGAGCACGATCCTCGACGGCGACAACATCGGGAACGACGTACTCGAGATCGGCGGATCTGGCACGACAACTATCGAGGGCGTCACCGTCGAGAACGCGGCCGACACGGGGATCTACGACAACGGCGTGGTCGAGCTCCACGACAGCGTCGTGCAGAACAACGCAGACGTCGGGATCCAGGACGAGGACCACGGGCTCACCGTCTCGGGCAGCACGATCGCCGGCAACGGCAATGCGAGTGCAGGCGTTGACACCCAGTTCAACGGCGGGATCTTTTCCGAGTCGGGGAACCTGACCGTCGTCAACTCCACGGTCACGGGCAACAACGGCAGCGGTATCTACGAGGACAGCTCCGGTCTGAGCCTGAAGAACGACACGATCGCGGCCAACCCGTCGGTTGGGCTCGACCTTCGTGAGGGAGTTGGTTCTGCCGTCAACACGATCATCGCCCAGAACACCAGCGGCGACTGCACCAATGCGCTGGACAACTGGGGGCAGACGGAACACAACAACCTTGACAGCGACAACAGCTGTGACTTCACGAGTTCGACCGACCTCACCGGGGTGAATCCCCAGCTCGGCACGCTGCAGGACAACGGCGGTCCGACGCCGACGATGGCGCTCCCCGCCGGCAGCCCGGCGGTCGACGCCGGTGACGACAACTCTTGCCCCGCGACGGATCAGCGCGGCATCTCAAGGCCCCAGGGCCCGCACTGCGACATCGGAGCCTTCGAGCTCGTGCCGAGCGCCGGCCCTCAGATCTCCGGCAGCCTCTCGACGAGCGGTCAGAACGACGCGAACCTCACGACGCTTGGCAACGAAGACTGGGCGGTCTGGGGCGTGGCGGGTCAAGGCACGAGCACATCCCTCACCCCCGACACGCGGAAGGCCGGCGGATCCGCGATCAGCAACCTCACCGACATCGATCCCACGCAGGTGCCGCTCCGAGGGATCGGGCAGTTCGGCCAGCTCAACGTGCCATTCAGCTTCGACTGGTCCGACGGGACTCAGCCGGCGTCCGCGACGGCCGCCCTCGGCGGCCTCGAACACGACGGTACCCAGACCCAGACGACTACGAGCGGCGACGGCTTCTCCTTCACCGTTCCTGCCGACACCGCGCGGCGTACGCTCACGGTGTTCGCGAGCGAGCACTGGGGAACCGGGACGCTGACGGCCACCCTCTCCGACGGCAGCGCGCAGCCGTACACCGCATCGGTCGGCAGCCCGGGCGGCGACACGAACTTCGGCGGCAACGAGCCGGGCGTCTTCACGATCGACTATGCGGCCGCAAGCCCGGGCCAGCATCTGACGGTCTCCTGGGCGGAGACCGGCGACAATTGCGCCACTGTCAACCATTGCGACGACGCCGCGATCTACGCAGTCGCCCTTTCCGATCCGCTATCGAACCTGACCGTGAACGCGACGCCGTCGAGCGCGGGCGCGGGAATCGACCAGGTCGCGCTCTCGAACATCCCGAACGCGTGGCTCTCGTTCTTCGCGGGGTCCACCAATTCGACACCGGTCGGCTCGACTCCCGTCGGCTCGACTCCCGTCGGTTCGACCCCGGTGGGTTCGACCCCGGTGGGTTCGACGCCGGTGGGTTCGACGCCGGTGGGTTCGACGCCGGTGGGCTCGACTCCCGTCGGTTCGACTCCGGTCGGCTCCACCGGCCTGTTCGACCTGCCCGTCGGCTCCACTCCAGTCGGCTCGACGGCGCTCTCGTCGGTGCTCCTCTCGCAGGTTCAGCTCCACGGCGTCACCTGGGGCCAGATCCTCTGTGGCTCGCTCGCCACCAAGCCGCTGACTGCGATCACGCTCCAGGATCTCAAGACGAATACCGAGACGTGCACCGACGGCAAGACGTCGCTGCAGCACTTCGAGGATCTGACGATGCAGCAGGTCGACCTGACGACGACGCTGCTCAAGTCGGTCCACTGGGCGACGCTCCTGATGGGCAACACCCCGCTCTCGAGCCTTCCGGGCGGCTTCGACGCCTGGTGCGGAACGAACGGGCAGATCCCGGAGGACGAAGGAAACTGCAGCAACGCCACCGGCGCGACGACCGTGCTCCAGATGGACGTCGCGGGCCAGCTCGGCTCGGCTCCCGTGGGGTCGACGCCGGTCGGGTCGACCCCGGTGGGATCGACGCCGGTCGGATCGACGCCCGTTGGCTCGACCGACGTCTCCGCGTCGCTGCTGGCGAACATCCCGCTCTCCGACATCGCCAACGATGACGGCGACCTTTCGAGCGTCGTCGACTGCACGAAGGTCAACTGCTCGACCGGCGCGCTCGGCGACGCCTACACCGCGAACGCCATCCTGCCGACGGCGACGTTCTCGGACCTCGAGCATGCGATGGCGGCGAACGACATCACGATCAACGACCTCGTCGTCGCGATCATCGGCGCGGCCGGCTTCCCTTGGGAGCAGCTGCCGATCCAGGGGCTCCAGCCGTATTCGGCGACCAAGTCGACGGTCCACTACACGATCAGCGCCGATGTCGATTGCACGATCGTCTCCCAGCTCACCTTCACAGCTCACCTGCCGGCGGGCTTTTTCCCGGTCGACGGCTCGGCGCAGATTGCCTTCGACAGCAACGCCCCCACGAGCGCGGGCACCGCGAGCGTGCTCGGACAGGGCGCGGCGGCCGCACAGAAGTTGAATGCCTACGCGTGGACGGTCGGCTGTCCCGCGGGTGGCACGGCCAACGAGGCGGCGACGTTCACCTTCGACTCCTGGGTCGGCCTCAAGCTCGGCACCTTCACGATGGGCGGCACCGCCGCCGCGCCCGGCGGCGGTTCGATCTCCGCGACCGGGGCGCCCGTCACAGTGCACCAGAATCCCGAGGCGGGAGATCCGTCGGCCGCCAACCAGATCCAGCCCAACACCCTCGTCGTCGGCCACATCGCCTCGAGCGGAGCGCAGGCCTTCTACAAGGTGAACATCGGCAGCCTGCCGCAGGGGACCCGCCTGCAGGCCTTCCTCAACGTGCCTGGGGACGCCGACCTCGATCTGACGATCAGCGCTCCCGCCGCGCCGTCGTTCTTCTCCACGCCGGTCGGCTCGACGCCGGTCGGCTCGACCCCGATCGAGGACAACGGCGTCGGCTTCGCGGGGCTCGGCCAGGGGTTGTCACCGGACACGCTTCAGGACGTGCCTGTCGGTTCGACCCCGGTGGGCTCTACGCCGGTCGGTTCGACACCCGTCGGCAGCACGTCGGACGCCCGTGGTGACGGTGTGAACGAGGCCGGGGCGATCATCACGAGTGGCCAGAGCGGCTACGCGACCATTGGCGTAAGCGGTTACAACGGCGCGTCGAGCAACCAGCCGTTCGTACTGCGTGTGCGGGAGACGCCGCCGCCCGCGCTGCCGGCCTGTCCGGCGCGGGCGTTCGCCAACGGGGCTCCCTCGAGCTTCACACCGGGGACGCTGCCGAATTCGCTTCCGACCTCTACGAAGTCGCTGTTCATCGTCGACAAGCAGCGGCTCACCGCCATGTATGGGGCTACGGCCGTCACCAGCCTGCTCAGCTCGCTCAACACGCTCGCTGCCCGCTCCGAGGTCTCCGGCACCGTCCTCGACGTCGACGGGAACGCGGCCGTGCGCAGCGCCTACTCCGCCTGGGACGCGACTCCGTGCAACACGACGGCGCGCAACAACGTGGTCACGGCCATCAACAACGTCGTCGCGACGTATCGCAACTCGACGAACGGGCTGCCGAATCTCCACTACATCGTCCTCGTAGGCTCCGACGAGGCGACGCCGATGGCGAACGTCCCGGATCCCGTCACGCTGTCGCCGGAGGAGAACGAGGCCGCCGACCTCGCCTTCACGACCAACGGCCTGACGAAGGGCAACGCCCTCTACGCCTCGGCGGCTCAGAACAACATCCTCACCGACGGCGCCTACGGAGCGTTCACGGCCATTCCGTGGCTGGGGAGCAACCTGCTCCTGCCGCAGATCTCGGTCTCCCGCCTCGTCGAGACGCCGACGGACATCGTCGGCCAGATCAACCGCTATCTCGGCAACAACGGCATCAGCGCGCCGCAGACCGCCGCCGGGACGCTCAAGCCGACCTCTGCGCTCGTCACCGGTTACGACTTCCTCGCCGACGGGGCGAAGGCGGTTCACGACAACCTCAAGGCGAACTTCGCCGGGCTCTCGACACTCGACTCGTTTTCCTCCGGAGACCTGGCGATCAACTTCCCCGGCTTCCCGAATCCGTGGACCGCGAACGACGTGCTCACAGGCGCCCTCCAGTCGAGCAGCGCGCCGTCGATCGTCTCGATCGACGGCCACTACAACCAGTACGAGCTCGAGTCTGCGAGCGGCGACCTCGCGAACACCGGCCAGGCTACGGCCAACCTGGCCGCCCGCATCCTCTTCACCATGGGCTGCCACGGCGGCCTCAACATCTCCGACACGTTCGGGAGCCCGACGTCCCCCGTCAACAAGTACCTCGACTGGCCGGAGCTCTACGCACGCGACCAGGCAGCGATGTACATCGCGAACACCGGCTACGGCTATGGCGACAGCGACTCGGTCGCTCTCTCGGAGCGCCTGCTCGCCCTCTTCGCCAAGAACCTCCACTCCGACTCGGGGTCGGTCGGAGAGGAGTGGGTGGATGCGTTGCAGCAGTACTTCGCAACGGCCGGTGCCTATGACGTCTACGACCAGAAGGTGATGGAGGAGACGACCTTCTACGGACTGCCCTTCTGGCACTTCTCCACGGCCGGCTCGAGCCCGACCTTCACGCCGCTCACGACGTCCGCCGACCCGATCACCGGCACCCAGAGCGCGACCGTCAGCTTCCCGGCCTCGGGCGACACCACGCAGAGCCAGTTCGGCCTCTACCGGCCGATCCTCCCGATCACGAGCCAGCAGGTGACCTCGTCCTTGCCGGCCCGTGGCGTCTGGATCAAGAGCCTCACCTCCGCCGACGCCAACACGAACGCGACCATCGGCTACCCGACGATCGACGCGACGGCGCACGAGCCGGCGCCCGGCATCTCCCCGATCTTCTTCCCGGCGAGCCCGTTCACCCTGGAGCACTCGCTGGCGTTCGGGAGCGAGCGCGACTACCTGAACGTCAGCGATCAGTTCCGACCCACCGGTCCCGGAGATGCCGGAGTACAGCGGCACTTCAACAGTGGGACCTTCGAGATCTTCTACTCGCAGAGCAGCGATCCGATCGCACCCCTCATCTCCGGGGTGAACGTTTCCACGACCGCCGGCGCCGCGACGGTCACCGCCCGGGTCACCGACAACTCGAGCCCCGTCGCCGAGGTCGCCGCGCTTGTCAACGACGGCCACTGGCACTACCTCCAACTCTCAGAGTCGACCCAGGACCCGACGCTTTGGACCGCGACGATCTCCGTCGCGGAAGACCCGGAGGTGTTCGTCGAGGCGACCGACGGCGTCAACGTCTCCTACAGCGCCAATAAGGGCGAGAACTTCACCTCCGCGAACAGCGCACCTCCCGCGGGTCCGCAGATCCTGATCTCCTCGCCGGTCGGTCCGTACGGCGCGCACGCAAACGTGATCGCCACCTACACGTGTCCGGGTGCAGTGAGCTGCGTCGGCACCGTCCCGAGCGGCTCGCCGATCGACACGAGCCCCGGCCAGCACACGTTCCTCGTCACCGCAACCGACGCGGACGGGAACGTCACGACTCTGCAGCGGACGTACGCGGTCGGAGACCTTGCGCTGAGCCTGAGCATCTCGCCCTCGACTGCGCATGCGGGGAGCGCGGTCCTCGTGAAGGCGTCACTCACGAATACGTCGAGCGCTACGCAAAGCGTGACCGCGACTGCGACGTTCGCCTTCGGCACGAAGTACGCGGTCAACACGCCGCCGGTGACGTTCAACTTCGGGGCCGGGAAGACGATCGGCGTCACGCTGCCGTTCGTGGTGCTGAAGAACACGCCGAAGGGGACGTACACGGTCACGCTGCGGGCCTCGGATTCCGCCGGACCGGTGACGGCGACTGCGACTCTGACGGTGAACTAGGCGCCTCCGGGCGCCGCGCATACACTCCGCGCCGTGGCCAAGGTGGCTCCGGAAGAACACGAGTTGCGGCGCGTGATCGACGAGGAGCGCGAGGTCGACGGTCTCGGTCCAGACGAGCTCCTCGCGACCTACCGCTCGCTCGTCCTGTTGCGCACCTACGACGAGCGCTCGGTCATCTACCACCGCCAGGGCCGGATCGGCACCTACGCGATCTTCTGGAACCACGAGGCAATGCAGGCCGGCTCGGTGCACGCGCTCGCCGAGGAGGACTGGATCTTCCCGAGCTATCGCGAGTCGGCGATCGGGCTCCTGCGTGGGATTCCGGCGAGCACCGTCCTCCACTGGTGGCGCGGCCACCCGGCCGGCTGGTGGAACCCGGCCGAGTACCGGGTCGCCTCGATCTGCGTGCCGATCGCGACGCACGTCCCGCACGCGGCCGGTCTCGCGTGGGGCGAGAAGCTCAAGGGCAACTCGACCGTCGCGATCGCCTACTTCGGTGACGGTGCGACGAGCGAGGGCTCCTTCCACGAAGGCGCGAACCTCGCGGCGGTGATGCAGGCGCCGCTGATCCTCTTCTGCAACAACAACCAGTGGGCGATCTCGACGCCGCTCGAGGCGCAGACGCATGCCGAGGCGCTCGTCGACAAGGCCGTCGGCTACGGAATGCCGGGCGTGCGCGTCGACGGCGGCGACGTGCTCGCCGTCTACGAGGCGACGCGGGAGGCGGTCGAGCGGGCGCGCGCCGGCGGCGGCCCGACCTTCATCGAGGCCGTCTCGTATCGCGCCGCGCCGCACGCGACTGCCGACGACCCGAGCGCGTACATCGACCTCGACCGCGTCGAGGAGGAGAAGCGCAACGAGTGCGTCGGCCGGTACGAGGCCTATCTCCGCCGGCTCGGCGTGCTTGACGACGCGACTGCCGAGGAGATCAAGAACGAGGCGCTCGAGACGATGCGGCAGGGAATCGCCGCGGCCGAAGCCGAGCCGGAGCCCGACCCCGAGCTCGTCTTCGACAACGCCTACGTCCTCCCGCCGCCAAACCTCCGCGAGGGCTGGAATGGCTGAGCTGTTCCTCGTCGAGGCCGTCAACGATGCGCTCCACGTCGAGCTCGCGCGTGACGACTCCGTGATGGTGCTGGGCGAGGACGTCGGCCGCGCCGGCGGCGTCTTCCGCGCGACCGCAGGGTTGCGCGACCGCTTCGGCGAGAACCGTTGCGTCGACACGCCGCTCGCCGAGGCCGGGATTCTCGGCGGCGCGATCGGGCTCTGCATGGCCGGCTGGAAGCCGGTTTGCGAGATGCAGTACGACGCCTTCTCGTATCCGTGCCTCGACCAGCTGATCACGCACGTCGGTCGCTACCGCTGGCGCACCGGCGGGAAGATGGAGTTCCCGCTCGTCATCCGCATGCCGTACGGCGGCGGCGTGCGTGCGCCCGAGCTCCACGACGATTCGCCCGAGGCGTACTACGTCCACACGCCCGGCGTGAAGGTCGCCATCCCGTCCACGCCGGCCGACGCGAAAGGGCTGCTCGCGGCGGCGATTCGCGATCCCGACCCCGTCGTCGTGCTCGAGCCGAAGCTCATCTACCGCGGCGAGAAGCAGGAGGTGCCCGAAGGCGAGCACGTCGTCGCTCTGGGTGAGGCGCGGCTCGCGCGCCAGGGGACAGACGTGACGCTCGTCGCCTACGGCGCGATGGTGCCGGTGTGCGAGCGGGCGGCCGACGAGCTCGAGGGCGATGCTTCGCTCGAG
The DNA here is from genome assembly GCA_963743545.1 of uncultured Actinomycetes bacterium. Taxonomy (GTDB): domain Bacteria; phylum Actinomycetota; class Thermoleophilia; order Gaiellales; family Gaiellaceae; genus Palsa-739. Next base: position 9,231 of record CAVUQB010000001.1, read on the forward strand.
GTGCTCGACCTGCGCTCGCTGCGGCCGCTCGACGAGGACGCTCTGCTCGCGTCCGCGGCGAAGACGGGTCGCGTCGTGGTCGTGCAGGAGGCGCCGCGAACGGCCGGCTTCGGTGCTGAGATCGCAGCGATCCTCGCCGAGAAGGCGATCCTCGATCTCCACGGCCCCGTCCTGCGCGTGACCGGTTTCGACGTGCCGTATCCGTACTGGAAGATCGAGGATCGCTACATGCCGTCGGTCGAGCGGGTCGTCGATGCCGCCCGGAAGCTCCTCGAATTCTGACGCTGGTCGTCTCAGGATCTGGCTCGAGCGCGGCGAGTCGGGGTTCTGGCTACGTGACGCGGAGAGCGGGGACCCCATCAAGTGGGAGGACCCGCGCGTGCGCGTCGTGAAGCTCGCAGGAGCGTCGTACCGCGCCGACGCGCTGCAGGACGAGGCGTTCGCGCCAGGGCGGCGACTTGCGCTCGTGCGCGAGCCCGAGAACGAGCACGACTCGAACGCGGTCGCCGTCTACGACGCCGAGCGCCGCTTGCAGGCGGGCTACGTCCCGGCCGAGGTCGCACCGGAGCTGGCGGGTGACGAGCAGGCCGTCTCGTTGTGGGAGTTCCGCGGCGAGGACGGGCGGCGCATCGGCCTGCGCGTGCTGCTCGCGCCGGCGGACGCCTGGGTCCAGGAGCCGCGCGCGTGAAAGGCTGGTTCTCGCGCGACTACGAGCCGGTCGAAACGATCGACCCCGGCGGCTCCGTCACGTTCCAGGTGCCGAACGCCGGCTGGTTCTGGGATCCGGACGTCGAGCCGGAGCGGCCGGAGGGCGCGGGTCACGCGCTCTACGGTCCGGTCGAGGTTCGCGGAGCGGGGGCCGGACAGACGCTGGCGGTGCGCGTCGACGAGGTCGTCCCGCGCGACTGGGGCCGCACCTGGGCCGACGGCGAGACGTTCACGTGGTCGCGGGACGGCGACTGGTGGCACCTGGGCGAGCGCCGCGTCCGCTCGGCGCCGTTTCTCGGCGTGATCGGGATGCCGCCCCCGGAACCCGGAGAGCACACGACCACGCCGCCTCGGCGCTGGGGCGGCAACATCGACTGCAAGGAGCTCGTTGCCGGCACGACGCTCTACCTCCCGATTCCGGTCGACGGCGCGCTCCTGATGGCGGGCGACGGCCACGGCACGCAGGGCGACGGCGAAGTCTCGGGAACCGCGATCGAGTGCCCGCTCGAGCGGGCGACACTCACGCTCGACCTGGACGCTCGCGAGCTGCGCTCGCCGATCGCGCGTACCGCCGATTCCTGGCTGGCCTTCGGCTTCGCCGAGGATCTCGATGCCGCCGCCGAGCACGCCGTCGAAACGATCCTCGACCTGATGGAACGCGAGCTCGCAGTCTCGCGGAAGGAAGCCCTCGCGCTGGCGAGCGTCGCGGTCGACCTGCGCGTGACCCAGGTCGTCAATCAGGTCAAGGGCGTCCACGCCGTCCTCCGAGACGACGCGATCAGCTAGAACTGCGGCCCGTGGCCTACGAGTTCAAGCTGCCCGACCTCGGCGAGGGACTGACCGAAGGCGAGATCTCTCGCTGGCTCGTCGAGGAGGGCCAGGAGATCGCCGAGGACGAGCCGCTCGTCGAGATCGCGACCGACAAGACGACGGTCGAGATCCCCTCGCCGGCGAGCGGAACCGTCTCGCGAATCCTCGTCCCCGAAGGCGAGGTCGCCCCGGTGGGCACCGTCCTCGTCGTGATCGGCGGCGACGGGTCCACGCCCGAACCGCAAGCGAGCGCACCGAAACCGGCCGCCCGCGCCGTGGAGAAAGTCCGCGCGACGCCTCTGGTGCGCAAGGTCGCTGCCGAGCTCGGTGTCGACCTCGCCGCGGTGAGCGGCACGGGGCCGCAAGGCCGGATCACCGAGCAGGACGTCCGGGCCGCCGCCGGCGGCGATGCACCGGGCGCGGCCAAGGAAGGCGAGCGCGTCCAGCTGCACGGAATCCGCCGCCAGATGTTCGAGCACCTGACACGCGCGCATCGCGAGATTCCGGCCGTGACGTGGGTCGAGGAGTGCGACTTCACGAGCGTCGAGCTGAAGCGGCTCGTTCCACTCGTGCTCCAAGCCGTCACAGCGTCGCTGCGCGAGTTTCCGGAGCTCAACGCGCGCGTCGAGGCCGGGGAGCTCGTGCTGCTCGACCGCTACGACATCGGGATTGCGGTGCAGACCGAACAGGGACTCGTCGTCCCCGTCGTCCACGGAGCCCACCAGCTGTCGCTCGACGACCTCGACGCCGAGGTGCGACGCCTCGCCGAGGCTGCGAACGCCGGCACGTTGAAGCCGGAGGAGCTTCGCGGCGGCACGTTCACCGTCACGAGCGCGGGCAAGGCCGCGGGCCTGTTCGTGACGCCGCTGATCAACCATCCGGAGGTCGCGATCCTCGGCATCCACCGGATCGAGGACAGGGCCGTCGTCCGCGACGGCGAGGTGGTCGTCCGCCGGATGGGGAACGTCTCGGTCACGTTCGACCACCGGGTGATCGACGGCAAGCGCGCCGCCGACTTCGGCCTTGCCGTGATCGGACGCCTCGAGAGCTAGATCGCCGCGGCCTCGGCCTCGCCGAGGTGCGGCTCGAGCATCGACTCGATCCGCGGCGCGGTCGCGCGCCCGTCGAGCCGCGAAACGACACGCTGCTCCACCACGAGCGCGAGTGACGGCACCTGCCCCACCTTGAACCGCTCGGCGAGCTCGGGACGGTCGTCGACGTCGACCTTGGTCACGCGCAGCCGGCCTCGGTCCTTCCGGGCGATGTGGGCGAGCAGGCTCTCCATCCGCCGGGCGGGGCCCGAACGGCGAGAGGTGAAGAAGACGAGGAGCGGAAGGTTGTCGGTCACGTATTGGCCTCCTGGCGGGATCTCTGGACGAACAACGGCGAAGAGGCACGCGCGGTTACGGTTCCCGCGTGGGATCGTGGTACTGGATCGGCGTGAGCGCGGGGCTCGGCGCGGCGGCCGGCGTCCTGTTCGGTGGGATCGCCGGCGAGGGGCGCGGAGCGAGGATCTTCGCCATCCTGCTGGCCGGTGCCGTCGGCGCCGGCATCGGCTTCGAGATCGGGAGCTGGCAGTCGGGCGGCTGGGGCGACCGCGCCGCCGGAATCGCCGGGGGTCTGGCCGGAGCGGTCTGCGCGACGCAGACGGTGAGCGGCGCACTCAGGCGCGGCGGTACGCGCGTCGCCACCGGGGTGCTCGTCGCCTGCGGCGCGATCCTCGTCGCTGCACTCGCCTGGATCCCGGCCGCCGGCTACCTGATTGTGCTCGTCCTGGTGGCTCTGGTGCCGCTGCTCAAGCGGTCGCGGCCCGAGCGCTACGCGGGTTTGCGGACGCTCGCCCGCGACGAGTAGGGCCTGCGCCATGCAGAAGAAGCTCGTGCTCGTCGTCGTCGACGGGATGACCCCGGCCGCATTCGAGCGTGCGGTCTCCGGCGGCCGCGCGCCGGCTCTGGCGTTCCTCGCGGAGCACGGCGACTACCGGCAGGCCACGTCGGTCTTTCCGTCGCTCACCCCGGTCTGTCTCACATCGATCGCGACCGGCGCAGGGCCGGGCGTCCACCACATTCCGTCGCTCGTCTGGTGGAGCAGGCAGGAGCGCCGGATCGTGGAGTACGGATCCTCCTTCGCCGCCGTGCGCGCCGCGGGGCTGTCGCAGTCGCTGCTCGACACGATTTTCAACATGAACGCGCACCACCTCTCGAAGGACGCGGTGACGATCTACGAGGCGCTCGAGGACGCCGGCCTCGTCGCGGCTGCCGTGAACATCACGTGCTACCGCGGTAGCCACCGCTACCTACCAAACGTTCCGGGTCTGAGTCGCGCCGCCTATGGGCCGACGCGATTCTTCTACTACGGGCTCTTCGAGTCGGACCGGACGGGAGCGCCGTTCGCGGTCCGCAGCCGCCGCGGCGGGTCGGTCGACGCGTACGCCGCCGCGGTCGGGCGCTGGCTCGTCACGCGCGACGGCTTCGACTTCCTCGCCTTCTACCTCTCCGGCTTCGATTTCGCCTCGCACGCGGGTGGGCCGGACGGCGAAGCCGCCGAGCATGCGCTCGAGCAGGCCGACGCCGCCATCGGCACGCTGCTCGACGCGGCCGGCGGTCCGGACGAGTTCCTCGAGCGCTACGCCGTCGTCCTTCTCTCCGATCACGGCCAGACGCGAGTCGACCGGGCGGCGCGGCTGGAGGAGCCCTTCGCGGACCTTGCCGGCGAGATAATCGTCACCGCGTCGAACCGTGCGGGCCAGGTCTATCTCCGGCCGGGCGCTCGCGTCGAGCCCGCCGAGCTCGCGCAGCTGCTCGACGCCTTCCCGGCGGTCGACGTCACGCTTCGCCGCGAGGGCGACGAGGTCGTCGCCCGGCGGGACGGCGCCGACGCTCCGGTCGAGAAGCTCGAGCATCCCGACGCCGCGTGGCGCGCGCGCTCGGCGCTCGCGAATCCGAACGCGGGCGAGCTGCTCGTCTCGGCGGCGGAGGGCTGGGAGCTCACCGACCTCGGCGGTCGCCATCACGCCGGCGGCGGCAGCCATGGCTCGCTCGTCGCGGGCGACTCGCTCGTGCCGGTCGTGAGCGTCGGGCTCCAGGCGGAGCTCCGTCGGATCACGGATGTCGCTCCTGCCGTTCTCGAGCACTTCGGCGTGGCTGCACTGCCGTCGATGGAGGCTCCCGCGGGTGTGGGCTGACGAGCGGGCGTCGATGGTCGAGCTGCAGCTTGGCCGCCGCGGCATCGAGGACGAGCGGGTGCTCGCGCGCGATGGAGCGTGTGCCGCGCGAGCTGTTCGTTCCGCCGGAGGTCCGCTGGATGGCGTACGCCGATGGCGCGCTGCCGATCGGCGCGGAGCAGACGATCTCCCAGCCGTACATGGTCGCGCTCATCTGCGAGCAACTCGCGCTTCACGGGGCGGAGCGGTTGCTCGACGTCGGCACGGGCTCCGGCTACCAGGCAGCCGTGCTCGCGGAGCTCGGAGCCGAGGTGCACAGCATCGAACGAATCCCGGAGCTCGCCGAGAGCGCGCGCGCGAATCTCGCCGCCGCCGGCTACGGGGATCGCGTCGAGCTCCACGTCGGCGACGGCACGCTCGGCCTCCCGGAGCGCGCGCCGTTCGCCGCGATCGCAGTGGCGGCCGCCGCGCTCGAGGCACCGCCTGCGCTCTACGAGCAGCTCGAGCCGCGCGGCCGGCTCGTCGTCCCGGTCGGCGGGGCCGACGGGCAATGGCTGGAGGTCGTCGTGCGGAGCCCGGAAGGACCTGCCGTCCTCCGGACCGTCCCCTGCCGCTTCGTTCCGCTCGTGGCGGGTAGATAAGAAGACGATGGGGTCGAGGTCAGCGACTGAGCTGCTGCAACTTCCGGTGCAGCTCAACGGAATCCGCCTCGGCCGCCCGGTCGATCTGCTGCTCGACGCGGACGAGTGGCGTGCGCTCGGCTTCGTCGTGCTCTGCGGCGACGAGAGCCTCCGCTTCCTCGTCTTCGCCGCGGCGGACATCGAGGCGGATGCGATCGAGGTTCCGTCGGCCTTCCTGCTGCTCGAGGATCTGGAGTTCTACCGAGAGCGCTCGCGATCCCTGCGCGGGCTCCTGGGCGGCGAGGTCGCGAGCGGACCGGAAGAGCTCGGCAAGCTCCGTGACCTCACGCTCGCGCCCGGCGGCAGCGTCGAGTCGCTCGTGGTGGCGGACGACGACGTCGTCCGCGAGGTCGGTCCGGCCGGCACCACGGTCGACTCCGGGCACGTTTTCCCGGCGCGCGGCTGAGAAGGCGCTACCCTCGCCTTCGACCGTGGAACGTCCGGCCGCCACCCTCGAGCCTCCGCGGCCCAAGCCTTCCAGGCTCCGTCTGCTTGCGTCGCTCCGCTCTGTTCGCAACTGGCAACAGCTCGGCAAGTTCTGCGCGGTCGGCGCCGTCGGATACCTGATCAACCTCGCGGTCTACGACGCATTGCTGCACGCGGGACTGCACTACCTCCTCGCCGCGACCTGCTCGTTCTTCGTCGCCGTCACCAGCAACTACACGTGGAATCGCCTCTGGACCTTCCGCGAGCACCGCGGTCACGTCGGCGTTCAGGGGATGCGCTTCCTGCTCGTCTCGCTGGCGGCGCTCGGAGCCAATCTCCTCGTGCTCGATGTCCTCGTCAACAACGCCGGGGTGGACAAGCTCGTCGCGCAGGCTGTCGCCGTCGTCGTCGTGACCCCGCTCAACTTCGTCGGGAACAAGCTCTGGTCGTTCCGTCGTGCTGCGCCGTAGCCTCCGCGCGGTCGCTCGTAGCCGCGCTCGCGGCGGCGCTGTTCGCTCCGGTCGCCCTCGCGTCGGGCAGCACGACGTCGACCGCGCCGAAGTTCGACGGGAAAGGCCACCTCCTCCAGACCGCCGCTCGTTCCTGCGCGCAAGCACTCCTCGCTCACGGCCGCGCAGGCGCTGCGGATCTTCGAGCGCGAACCGAAGGTCGCGTCCTGGCTCACGCGCTACCCGCGCTCGGGCCGCAGCCACGAGGTCACCTACGACGCGAAGACCGGCGAGTGGACGGTCCAGATCTCGTGGGGCGCCGCCGGCGAGATCGCCCAGGGGACGGTGGTCGACTCGACCGGCACGGTGAGCGAGGCGTTCACCGGCCCGCAGGTGGCGTGGGGGATGGCGCGCGGGTCGCCGGGTGCGTTCGGCGGGACGGCGATCAACAGCCCGTGGATCTGGGGAGCGTTCTGCCTCGTCTTCTTCGTCGGCCTGTGCGACTGGCGGCGGCCGTTCTCGTTGCGCAGCCTCGATCTGCTCTTTCTTCTCTCGCCGACCGCGTCGCTGTGGTTCTTCAACCACGGCCACGTCTTCGCGTCGGTGTCGCTGTTCTATCCGCTGCTCGTCTGGGTGGTGCTGCGCTCGACGTGGATCGGCTTCCGGAACCGCGGCACACCGGGTGCGCCCCGCTGGCCGGTGTGGGTGCTGCTCGCCGCCACGGTCTTCCTGGTCGGGTTCCGGGTCGGGCTCAACGTCGAGCGCTCGAACGTCATCGACGTCGGCTACTCGGGTGTGATCGGCGCCGAGCGGATCGTCCACGGTGAGGCGCCCTGGGGCAATTTCCCGGTCGAGAAGACGGCCCCGAACGGCAAGGCGCTGAAGGCGTGCGGGCCGGCGGACTCCTCGGGCGAGATCCGCGACTGGATTCAGACGAACGGCCGCTGCGAGAGCGCGAATCCCGAGGGCGACACGTACGGGCCGGTCGCATACGAGTCGTACATCCCGGGCTATGCCTTGCTCGGCTGGAGCGGAAAGTGGGACGACCTGCCGGCCTCGCACTTCACGGCGATCGCGTTCGACCTGCTGACGCTGCTCGGCCTCTACCTCGTCGGGGTTCGCTTCGGCGGCCAGCGGCTCGGCGCCGTGCTTGCGTTCGCCTGGGCGGCGTACCCGTTCACCCAGTACGTCTCGAACTCGAACACCAACGACACGATCATGCCGTGCTTCCTCGTCTGGGGGTTCTGGCTCGTCTCGAGACCGGTTGCGCGCGGCATCTTCGCGGCGCTGTCCGGGTGGACGAAGTTCGCTTCGCTGCTCATCGCGCCGCTGTGGCTGACCTATCCCGGGCGGAAGCCCAGCGCGGGGTTCGCCTGGGGCTTTGCGGTGGCGACGCTCGCGGCGTTCTCGGTCCTGCTGCTCGAGCCGAACGCGTTCCACGAGGCGCACGTCTTCTGGACGCGGACCGTCGGCTTCCAGGTCGGACGCGCGGCGCCGTGGTCGCTCTGGGATTGGGGCCAGTACCACGCGCGCGGGCTGCCGGACCTCCACCTCGTGCAGCGCGTCCTGCAGGGCATGCTCCTCGTGGGTGCGGTCGCGGCCGCCTTCTTCCCGCGCCGCAAGTCGCCGCTGCAGCTCGCCGCGCTCACCGCCGCGCTCCTCGCCGGCTTCGAGCTCGTCCTGACGTACTGGCTCTACACGTACATCCCGTGGTTCTATCCCTTCGCCGCGATCGCGCTGCTTGCGCCGGCGGTGCCGCTGCGGCACCTGGTCACGCAGCCGCACGAGGAACCGACCGCCGTGCCGGCCGATGGGACGTACTCCGATCGCGAAGTCCCGGTTCCATTGCAATAGCAGCAGGCGGGCGCTAGCTTCGTGACCGATGAAGATGCTCGGTCTTGCGGGAGCGGTGGCTCTCGGCGTCGTCTTGTACGGGGCGTCCCTCGGCCTGGCCGCAGGCAATCGGGTCGAGACGCAGGTGCGACGGACCTTCTCGTGCGCCACGACCCAGGGGGCCTTGCAGATCTCGGCTTACGCCAGCAATCCCACGATCGGGACCGCGAACGTGTCCATCACGACGGGTGACCCGAACTCTGCCACCGGTCTGCTGGGAATGAGTACCGGGCAGCCGCGGTACGGACTGGGCGGCGCGTGTCGCTCCGTGAAGAAGCAGGTCGCCATGACTCATCGCGGCCTGACGTCGGCGGGCGTGGTTCACGCGGGCGACATCCGCTGGCCGACCGTCTTTTGCGCCGCATCGCCGCGTGTTCTGTTGCACTTCGTCCTCGGCCTGAACTCCTCGGGAAAGCCGGTGAGCGCGAAGATCGCGATCAGGACGCAGCCGAGCGCACGCGGCAAGAAGAGCAAGCCAATCGGCTTCGTGCAGTGGTCGCCGTCGCGGTCGGTGACGTACCACGCGCCCGGCTGCACCACCCAGGAACAGTAAAAGCGCTCGCTTCGGAGCTACGCGGAAACGCGGACGAGCTCGATCTCCTCGGCGCGTCCCGCGTCGGTGCACGTGACGAGGGCGCCTTCCAGCCGCACGTCGCCTTCGGCCGGCTCGAACCGGATCGGTAGCGGTCCGCGCATCCGGGCGATCGCGAGCTCCGAGCGGACGCCGATCACCGAGTCGTGCGGGCCGGTCATTCCCGCGTCGGTCAGCGCTGCGGTGCCACCGGGGAGGACTCGCGCGTCATTCGTCTGGATGTGCGTGTGCGTGCCGATGACCGCGGTGACCCGGCCGTCGAGCCAGGTCGAGAGCGCGACCTTCTCGCTCGTCGCTTCGGCGTGGAAGTCGACGATTACAACCGGCGCCGCGGCGCGTGCTTCGTCGACGAGCGCGTCGACCATCTCCCACGGCGAGACCGGGGTCGGCAGGAAGAGCTGTCCCAGCAGATTGACCACGGCGACGGCAATGCCGTTGCGCGCCTCGACGACCGCCATCCCGTGTCCGGGCGCTTCGGTTCCGGCGTTCGCGGGCCGGATCACGCGCTCGCTGGCCGCGAGGTAGGCGGCGATGCCGCCGCGACGGTAGGTGTGGTTGCCGAGAGTGACGACGTCGGCGCCGGCGGCGAGCAGCTTGTCGGCGAGCTTGCCGGTGATGCCGGCTCCGTCGGCGGCGTTCTCTCCGTTGACGATCGCAAGGTCGGCGTCGTAGCGCTCGCGGAGGCTCGGGAGGTGCTCCTCCACGGCTCTGCGACCCGGGACGCCGAAGACGTCCGCGAGAAAGAGGATCTTCAAAAGGTCTCCGTCTAGCCGGTCGCCTGCACAGGCGCCGCGCGAACCTCGAGGGTCACGTGGTTCCCGGCGTCGTTCGTATAGCGCGCGAGGGCCTGTCGCTCGATCGCAGCGAGGTCGGCCACCCGGCCGAGCTTCGTCGCGCCGCTCACGACCGAGGTGCCGACCGTGAGTGCCGGGTCGGCGACGAGCTGGGTCACCGCGACGACGAGCGAAGGAGTCGTCTGCGGCTGGATGTCGATTTCGGAGCCGTACTTCTTGCCCTCGACGACGAAGGGGCGGATTGCGACGACCGATCCGTCCACCGGCGAGTAGACGTCGCTGCCGATCGGCGCGCCGACGTCGAGCGCGGACGTGCCGCTGCCCGCGAGCTGGTACCACTTCGGCGAGGCGTCGCCGCCGCCGAAGATGCCGTGCACGATCCGCTGCACGACCCCTTCGTTCGCCTGGTGGCCGACCGGGTCGAGAGAGAGGGCGCCGTCTCCGGCGGTGTGGTAGCCGATGGCGGTCAGGCGGCTCTGTGAGATCGGGAGCTGGAGACTGAGAGTGCCGCGCTGCGCCACGATCTCGGTGGCCGGCCGCGTCTGCGCCGTTGTCGCCTGGCTCGGGCCGGGGACGATGGCCGAGACGCGTTTCGTCTTCGTCGTGCCGCCGAACGCCGTGAGGCCGAGCGCGACGAGGAAGACTGCGGAAAGCAGAATGAGGAGGGCGACCCGGCGCGCCCGGCGCGCAGCGCGCGCGCGATGGCGATCGACCCGCCGCCTCCCATTGGGGCGCGAGGACGGCATGTCGCGCGGCACCTTATCGAACTCCCACCGATCCTCCAACCGATCGAGGGCCAGATTGCCCTGGATCTGACGGATCCCGGCGTTACCATCGAGCGCATGCCCGAGCGCATGCCGCCGCCCGCGTCCATCACGATCGAGGTCCCGCGCTGGGCGCAGCTCGTGCTGCTGCCACTGACGCTGCTGCTCATCTGGGCGGTCGCGGGCGCGCTGCGTCACGTCCTCTTTCTCTTCCTCGTCGCGCTGCTCATCGCCCTGCTCCTCAACCCACTCGTCCGGGGGCTGGGGCGCGCTCGCCTCCCGCGCGGGGCGGCAGTCGCGTTTGTCTATCTCGCCTTTGCAGCGGTCGTCGCACTGGCGATCCTCGCTCTCGCCACGGTGGTCGTGCAGCAGACTCGCAGCGCCTCCCACCGCGTCGACAACTACTTTACGATCGATTCCGGACACCCGGCCACGACGGGCGCGGAGCAGGACCTGGCGCGCTTCCAGGGCTGGCTCGACCATCACCACCTGGGCAGCGTCCACGTCGAGCACCAGGGCCGGAAGTTCCTCAACCAGGTCGGGACGAAGGACGTCCAGAAGTACACGACGAGGGCACTCGCCTGGGCCGAGGGGGCCGGCGTCGCGGTCGTCACGCTCCTCTTCGACGCCCTGCTCGTCGTCGTCGTCTCGATCTACATGCTGCTCGACATGCAGCGGTTGACGGATGCCGTCGACCGGCGCTTCCCGCCGCGAGGGCGCGGCGGGCTGATCGTGCGTATGGAGCAGGCGGTCGCGAGCTACGTCAAGGGCCAGTTCCTGCTCTCGCTGATCATCGGCCTGAGCGTCGGCGTGGGACTGTGGATCTTCGGGATGGTCGGGCTGATGCCCAACGGGCAGAAGTACGCGGCCGCGTTCGGCGCGTGGGCCGCCTTCACCGAGCTGATTCCGTACGTCGGGCCCTGGCTCGGCGCGATCCCGCCGGTTCTGTACGCGCTCGTTCAGCATCCGATCTCGGCGGTCTGGGTCGCGCTGCTCTTCCTCGGCATCCAGCAGCTCGAGGGTCACGTGATCGTGCCGCGGGTGATGGGGCACACGCTGCGCCTTCATCCGTTGCTCGTGATCTTCGGCCTCTTGGCCGGCGGCGAGATCTACGGCTTCCCGGGGATTCTCGTCGCGCTGCCGCTGCTTGCCGCCCTGCGCGCCGCGTGGGAGTTCTTCTCCGAGCGGATCAAGTTCCAGAAGTGGACAGCCGGTGAGCCCGAGCCGCTGACCGAGGTCGGCGTCGAGCTGACCGGCGAGCACACGCCCGTGCCGGAGACGCCGCCGGCGCGCGCGACCTGAGAATCTCTAACTGAATGACCCACGCGCTGACGGGGCGCGATGGGTGCGTGCGATGCAAGGACGCAGGGAGCGTTGATAGCAGCGCTATCGACGCGACTGAGGACGCAGCAGCGCGCGTGCACAGCGCGTTCCGGGGGCCCGTGCTCGTTCTGTTAGAGGTTCCAAGCCGCGAGCGGCGTACCATCCCGGCGTGAGCTCGTTTCCGGTCACGCGGCTCCGGCGCTTTCGCCGTACGGCCTCGCTGCGCGGGCTCGTGCGCGAGACGCAGCTCTCGCTCGACCAGTTCGTAATGCCGCTCTTCGTCGCGCCCGACCCGCTCGCGAACGAGGCGCTGCCCGGGATGGCGCGCTTCGACATCACCGGACTGCTGCACGAGGCCGAGTCGCTGGCCGCGTCCGGCGTGCGCGCGCTGATCCTCTTCGGTGTCCCCGAGATCAAGGACGAGGAGGCGACCGGCGCCTGGGAGGAGGACGGCATCGTGCAGCTGGCGCTGCGCGCGCTGCGGCCGCGCTTCCCTGAGCTCGTCCTCCTCACCGATGTCTGTCTCTGCGAGTACACGTCGCACGGCCACTGCGGCGTCGTCGTCGACGGCCAAGTCGACAACGACCGGAGTCTCGAGCTGCTCGCGCGCACCGCGGTCAGCCACGTCGAGGCAGGGGCCGACGTCGTCGCACCGAGCGACATGATGGACGGCCGGGTCGGCGCGATCCGCGAGTCGCTCGACGACCATGGCCTCGAGACCACGCCGATCCTCGCCTACTCGGCGAAGTACGCCTCTGCGTTCTACGGGCCGTTCCGTGAGGCAGCCGACTCCGCGCCTTCGTTCGGTGACCGGCGCGGGTACCAGATGGATCCGGCCAACGTCCGCGAGGCCGTGCGCGAGTGCGAGCTGGATCTCGCCGAGGGAGCCGACGCGATCATGATCAAGCCGGCGCTGCCGTATCTCGACGTGATCCGTGCGGCGCACGACGCGTTCCAGGCGCCGCTCGCCGCGTACAACGTGTCGGGCGAGTACGCGATGATCAAGGCGGCCGCCCAGGCCGGCTGGCTCGACGAGAGAGCCGCGGCGCTCGAGTCGCTCACCGCGATCAAGCGCGCAGGCGCCGACCTGATCCTCAGCTACTGGACGCGAGACCTTCCCGCGTGGCTCTGACGCAGCGCTCGCAGCTCTACCGGCGCGCGCTCGAGCTGATTCCCGGCGGCGTGAACTCGCCGGTGCGCGCGATGCGCGCGGTCGGCCTCGACGAGCCGGTCTTCGTCGAGAGCGGCTCCGGCGCGTACGTCGAGACGGCCGACGGCCGCCGCCTGCTCGACTGGGTGATGTCCTGGGGCCCGCTGGTCTTCGGCCACGCCGATCCCGAGACGGTCGAGGCTGTTCGGGAGGCGGCGCTTCGCGGCACGAGCTTCGGCGCGGCGACCGAGGCCGAGGTCGAGCTCGCCGCCGAGATCGTCGACGCCGTGCCGTCTGTCGAGAAGGTGCGGCTGGTCTCGTCGGGCACCGAGGCGGGGATGAGCGCGCTGCGGCTCGCGCGCGCGTTCACGAGCCGCGACCGGATCCTCAAGACTGCGGGCGGCTACCACGGCCACGCCGACGCGCTGCTCGCCGGCGCCGGCTCCGGCCTCGCGACGCTCGGGATCCCGGCGTCGCCGGGCGTTCCCGCTGGAGCCGCTGCGGACACGATCGTCGTCCCCTACAACGATCTCGACGCCGCCGCAAAGGCGGTCATGAAGCACGGCGAGGGGCTCGCGGCGATCATCGTCGAGCCCGTCGCGGCGAACATGGGCGTGGTTCCACCAGACCCGGGCTACCTCGAGACGCTGCGCCGGCTCTGCGACGTCTCGGGCGCGTTGCTCGTCTTCGACGAGGTCATCACCGGCTTCCGCGTCTCGCGCGGCGGCGCGCAGGAGCGCTACGGCGTCCTCCCGGATCTCACCGTGTTGGGCAAGATCGTCGGCGGCGGGTTGCCGCTCGCCGCGTTCGGCGGCCGGGCCGAGATCATGGATCTCCTCGCGCCGGCCGGCCCCGTCTACCAGGCGGGCACGCTCGCCGGGAACCCGCTCGCCACGGCAGCGGGCCTCGCGGTGCTGAGACGATTGCGCGACCGCTCCGTTTACGACGAGCTCGAGCGGCACGCGGCCGTCCTCGAGGAAGGCCTCGCCCCGTTCGGCCGGGTGCAGCGGGTCGGCGCGCTGTTGACGCTCTTCCAGACCGACGCCCCGGTACGGAACTTCGAGGACGCCCAGGCTTGCGACACCGAGCGCTACGGCGCGCTCTTCCGTCACCTCCTCGAGCAGGACATCTACATCCCGCCCTCGCAGTTCGAGGCGCTGTTCCCCTCGACTGCGCATGGAACCGAAGAGATCGAGCGCACCGTCGCCGCCGTGGAGAGCTTTGCTCGCTGACGTCTGGGAGACCATGGCCGTCGACGCGAGGGCCGAGAGCATCCTCTGGGCCGACTGCCTGCTGCCCGAGGCCGAGCAGGACCGCAGCGCCGTCTTCTCGGCACTCGGAGAAGCTCGGTACGCGTTGGGGCTGGAGACGATCTACGAGGGCTACCTCGTGCACTACGGCCGGCCCCGACTGTTCGCACCGCCCGACGACGACACGGCCCTCCTGCTCGGCGACTACCTCTACGCGCACGGCGTCGCGCGGATCTCCGCGCTGGACGACGTTGCAGCCGTCGCCGATCTCGCCGAGCTCATCTCGCTCTGCAGCCAGGTCCGGGCAGAGGAGACGGAAGGCGACGGACTGCTTTGGGCTGCGACTGCGGCCCTGCTTGGACGAGGCGCGCTCGACGAGGCGCGGACGGCGCTCCGCCTGCACGCCGATGCGGCGCCGCTCGCCGCAGCCGCCCGCTCGGCGGCCGGAGACGAGGCGGTCGATGCAGCACTCGCGGCGCACTCCGAGCTGCGAGTGAGTTAGATTCTCGCCGTGCTCGCTGCGCTCTTCCACTCGCTACTGGCCGTCGAGACAGCGGCCCAGCAGGGGCGGAAGGTCGTGCTGGTGATGCTGGGCACGGGCGGCGTCTTCGTCTGCGTGATCGCCCTCGGTGAGCTGAGCCACTGGGTGGCGAAGCAGCGGCGCCGCAGCCGCGGATAGATCTGCCGGATACTCGCGCCGTTCCCGCGCCAGCGGAC
>CAVUQB010000002.1:0-15198 GCA_963743545.1 uncultured Actinomycetes bacterium
CTGCAAATCGCGGGGTCGTGTCTCACGGCGTGACTCAGCCAGTCGCAGCGACGAGCGGCACGGGCGCGGGCGGCGCGCTCCGAAATGCCCGGCGGACACGGTCGGCGAGGAGTCTCGCATCGGCGTGCCCGTACAGCTTGCGCACGAGTTCGTCGCCGTCTTGGTGGCCGAAGTGAAGCGCGATGTCGCGTGCATCGAGTTCGAGCACGTTCCACGCGTACCAACCGAAGTAGTGGCGGGTCGTCGTGTAGAGATCGACGTTGCCGAGGCCAGCGGAGCAGCGGACACGATTCCAGTGATGCGATCTTGACGACGCGCGGTAGTGCGAGCCGCGCAGCGTCGTGAAGGCGAACTCTGACTCGCGGGGAAGCGAGAGCAGCCGCTCACGGGCGGTGTCGGTGAGCGCGATCGTGCGCACTGACCCGTGCTTCGGCCGCGTGAAGGCGCGCTCGATCGCGTTCGACTGCTGGTCGACGACGATCGTCCCTGCCTGGAAGTCGATGCGGTCCCAGCGCAGCGCGTCAAGCTCGCCACTTCGCATCCCCTCGTGGATGCCGACGTCGAGGTAGGCGGCGAAGCTCGGAGGCGTCAGCTCGTCCGCGAGCGTCACGAAGCGGGCGATCTCGACTTGCGTCGGCGGCTGCGTGTCGCGTCGTCCTCGGCTCGCACGGAGGCCGAGCTGCGCGAAGGGGTTGCGGACGACGAGACGGCCCGCGGGGCGCTCATCGCGTCGTTGAAGCAGGCGCGCAGCGCGGGCACCGTGCCGACGTGGCGTCCTCCTTTGAGCCACGCTGCCCAGCGTCTTCCCATTCCTACGTGATCGGCAACAGAGGGCGGGGCGGTTAGCCGAAGGGCTCAGATTGGCTCGATTTGATCGAAACCACCATCGCCGTCCCATTGACCACTTCGTGCTCTATCCGGGTGTCTACGCCGCCCATACCTTGGATGCAGAAGCTCACGGGGCCCCGGCGGACGCCGGACTGATCCTGGCGGGCATCGATTTACCCCACACGTTCTTTGAGAGGAATCGCATGAAGAAGGTCATTCTCGCGGTCGCCGTCGCGGCGGTCGCATCTTTGGCAGTCGCCTCGTTCGCTTCGGCGGGCGTTGCCCGCTACCAGGAGGTAACGGGCCTCCAGGTGACCAGCGTGTTCAACGGGGCCACCTACGTCCACAACTACGTCCTCACCAACAGCAACCCGTGTGGAGACGGCTCGTTCAGCGGCACCGGCGTTCCCACGTCGGTCGTCCCGGACGAGGCCATCCACGGAACGCTCAGCGGTCAGAACATCACCATCAGCGGGCTGTACCCGAACAGCTACCTGCCCGACCCCGGCTACACCTGGAGCTACTCCGGCCCGGTGAACGGCGGCGGCACGTACCACGACTCGCGCAACCAGAACGTCACGCTCAGCTTCAAGCTGACCACGACCAACTTCAAGAACCACGGCGACTACGTCTCGTCGCAGGGTGGCGGCGACGACGCGGCCCACTCCTGCATCGGGATGCCCATTCAGTAAGGGACATCGACCACGAGCTGTTCTATGGGGGCGGCCTTCGAGCCGCCCCCAGTCGTGTTCAGACCGAGCAGATCAACGATCGCGACTCGCACAGGCTGCATTAAGACCTGGCCGAGCAGGTTCGGGTCGGGCGCGGCGACGATGCCCCTCGTCGACAAGTAAGCTCCCGCGACGCGACAACGTCCGGAGGCACGGCGAGGAGGGAGTAGCCCCGTCGCGCCGCGCATCGTGACGACGATCTCTGCGCGTCGTCGCAGTCGTGAGACACGGACCCGACGTGACTCATGCGCGTGACTCAGAGGCCGGAATCGCTCCTTCCGCGACGCCGCACGGCTGCAGCGACTCCCCGCTCTCCGACCCTTGGAAGTCGCTGCTCAGCGCGGGATTCTGACTCGTCCTGATCTCATCTGAGTCGACGTGAGCCGAAGGAGGTCGAGATGCGCCCGGCATGATTCGAACATGCGACCTCTGCCTCCGCAGGGCAGACCAGCAGTTGGGCCGTGGTGGAAGCGGCGGGCGCGATCTGGCTCTACAGGAGGGTTTGCACGCCGTCGGCGACTCAAGCCCGAGGGCTCCCGACGAGGACTTTTCAGGCGTTTGGACATATTCTGGACATTTTGTTGCCAGCCCTGACGACGAGCGCGACGAAGGCCGGCTTCCCTGGCTAGACGCCGCTGATCCGTGTGGGCGCGCACGAGCTGCGCGGGCGATCAAGCTGCGTCGGGTTAACCATCCAAAGTCACCACCAGAACATTGGGTTGTAGGTGGGGAAGCCAATGTTGGGGACAATGCCAGGTTCAGCCAAAGTTAATCTGCTAAGTTTGGGTACGCGCCATGCCAGCCAAACTTAGCGAACAGTCACGTCGGGGCCGTCTGGTCGAGCGCCACTGGGATGCACTCCCAGAAGCTCTCGGCGGCCGCGCCGCCAGGCGCGGCTTCACTTATCAGGCCTACGTCCCCGCGGCGATCGCCGACGACGACTTCCTGCTGGGCTCCCACATCGCCGCTGCCGCCGCCAACGCGGAGCAGGCATGCCGGCAACTGAACGAAGACCCACCAGCGCTCGCCGATCTCGAGGCACTCGCGCGCCAGCTCCTCCGCGCCGAGTCAGTCGCCTCGTCGCGAATCGAGGGCCTGGTGCTCTCGCACCGCCGACTTGCAAAGGCGGCCTTCTCGTCGGATACCAGCGACCTGACAGCTCAGGGCGTGCTCGCCAACATCGCCGCGCTCGAACGGGCCGTCGCGCTCGCAAGCGAGGTCGATGAGTTCAAGCGTGCGGATCTGCTCGAGGTCCATCGCGTCCTGTTCGCAGGCACCCGCGACGCGCACCTCGGGGGCCTCGTCCGCGAAGAGCAGAACTGGATCGGCGGCGCGGCCTCGAGCCCGCGCAACGCCGAGTTCGTCCCGCCACCGCACGAACTTCTTCCCGAGTTACTTGACGACCTGTGCGCGTTCTCCAGCCGCGAGGACATCCCAGCCGTGATCCAGGCGGGGATCGCACATGCCCAGTTCGAGACGATTCACCCCTTCCACGACGGCAACGGCCGCGTCGGCAGAGCCCTGATCCTGAGCATCCTCCGCCGCCGCGGAATCGCACCGAGATATCTCCCGCCTGTGAGCCTCGCGCTCGCCGCCGAAGCCGACCGCTACATCACGGGCCTGACGAGCTGGCGCAACGGGGACGAGGACGACTGGTACACGGTGTTCGTCGATGCCGTCCACCGAGCCTCGACCGGCGCCCGTGAATTCGCCGGCCACGTTGCCAACCTCCAGAGCCGTTGGGCCGAGCAAGCCGGCAATCCCCGCCGCAACTCCGGTCCGCTGCGCCTTATCGAACTATTGCCCTCGCAGCCGATCGTGAACGTTAAGACCGCGGCGCAACTGCTGGGAGGTACAGAAGAGCGGGCACGCCAGGCGATCCGGCGACTCGAGCAAGCGGGCGTGCTCCGGCAGACAGCAGTCGGGCGCCGAAACCGTGCCTGGGAGTGCGTCGGTCTCTTCGATCTGCTCGACCGCTTCGAACGGGAACTCGGGCCCGCGGCCCGCAGCCCGCGTCCGACGCGCTGATAGCAGCCAACCCCTGGAGCAAAGTGGGGGGTCGTTGACGAATGTGCTGCGGACTCGCCTCGGTGCCCGAATGCGGATCGCTCAGAGCCGTTCTGCGGCCCTTCGGGCGTCGGGCGCGACCAACGAGTCGTGCGCCGCCCGGCGTTTCCGGCCTCAACACCGCCTCCGGCGACGGCGGCGGCGGCGCGATGCGGCTGGCTCGACCCACCCGGTGAAGCGTGGCGGTCGCCGGACGCCGTAAGGTCCAGCGCGGCCGGGTCCTCCAGAGCGGCCAGTTGCTCGAGCCGGCCCACCGCTTCGAAGAGCTCGTCGCGGTCGACGTGGGCGTAGCGCGCGACCGTCGAGAGGTCGGCGTGACCGAGGAGCTAGGTCGCGGCGGTGTGGCGCAGCGCGTGGGCCGTGACGTGCTTCCCGATGTCGACACGCGTCGCCGCGCGATGGATGATGTCGGCGAGCGTCGTCTCCTGAAGGCGTCAGCCTGCGAGTCCGCAGAACACGGGCCCGGACGGATCAGGCCGTCGGCTGTCGCGCAGCCTCCGAAGCTCGCGGGCGACCGGTAATGGCTGACGGCGCGGCTTGCCACCCTTGCCGCAGCGGACGAGCAGCGACCGCTTCCGTCCGTCAGCTCGAGGTCGTTCCAGTCGATCGCGCAGAGTCTCGGAGCAGCACTTGGAACAGGGCAATCGCCGTGCAGGTACTCACCTGGAGAGCTAGGAGACACATATGCATCCTTACTGCTAAGATGCCTCGAATGCTCACAGTGTCGAAGCTGTCACCCGGGCAGGAGGCCTACTACGAGCGCTCCGTCGCAGCCGGGATCGACGACTACTACGCCGGGCGAGGAGAGTCGCCGGGAGTGTGGGCTGGCGCCGCCGCGGCGGAGCTCGAACTGACGGGGGTGGTGGAGGACGGACAGCTCGGCCAGCTGATCAACGGCCGTGATCCGGTGACATCCGCGCAGCTTCGCTCGCATCCGCCGGCGAAGCGGACCAGGCGCGAACGGATCGATCCGGCGACCGGCGAGCGGTATGTGGAGGAGAAGACGCTGAGGCCGGTGGCGGGGTACGACTTGGTCTTCTCGCCGCCCAAGAGCGTCAGCCTCCTTCACGCACTTGGCTCGGACGAGGTGCGGCACGCGGTCAACCAGGCGCACCTAGCGGGCTGGCAGGCGGCACTTGGCTACCTGGAGGAGCGGGCCTGCGTCACCAGACGCGCGAAGAACGGGCGGATCCGGGAGCGCGGCGCCGGGTTCGTGGCCACGGCCTACCAGCACCGCACCTCCCGCGCCCAGGACCCGCACCTGCACACGCACGTGATCGTCGCGAACATGACCAAGACACCCTCTGACGGTGAGTGGCGCGCCCTCGACGGCGAGCCAATCCTGAAGACGTACAGGCTCGCGGCCGGCTATCTCTACCAATCCCAGCTTCGCTATGAGCTGACCCGCTCGCTCGGGGTCGAATGGGAGAAGCCGGAACTCGGGATGGCGGAGATCGCCGACGTCCCCGTGCAGGTGTTGCGGGCGTTTTCGCAGCGGCGCCTGCAGGTGCTTGACTACCTCGAGCAGCGCGGAACCTCCGGCTTCTACGCGGCCAAGGTCGCCGCGCTGGAGACGCGCGACCGCAAGGAGCCGGTCGACCTGCCCAGGTTGCGGGACGAGTGGCGAGCACGAGCGGCCGAGCACGGCCTCGGCCGTCGCGAGCTCAAACGCCTGCTCGGCCGTAGCGTCGAGCACGAGCTTGAGGAATCCGCCGTCGCCGAGATCACCGCCCAGCTTCTCGGGCCGGAGGGACTAACCGAGCGCCGCTCCACTTTCACCGGCCCGGACGTGGTGATGGCCTGGGCGCAGGCACTGCAGCAGGGTGCCACCACTGAGCAGGTGCTCGCGCTCGTCCGCAGCTTCATCGGCAACGACGAGGTTGCGACGCTGCAGCGATCAAGCGTGAGCCGTCCCGCGGTCCTCTCGACGCAAGAGCTGCTCAGGCACGAGCGGGTGGGACTGAGGATTGCTACTAGCGGTCGCCTGCGGCCGGTTGCGGTCGTGCCGGAGGCGACGGTGGAGCGAGTAGTTCACGAGCCGGACGTGTCGCTCAACGGTGAGCAGGCGGCGATGGTGCGAGCCGTCGCGGAGAATCGCGACCCCGTGGTGTGCGTGGTCGGCCACGCCGGCTCCGGCAAGACAACCGCGCTGGCCGCCCTCGCTGACGCCTTCCAGCGAGAAGGCTACGTCGCGATCGGCGCGGCACCATCGGGGGTAGCGGCAGCCAACCTCGCCGCTCAGACCGGGATCGCCTGCGGCACGCTTCACCAGCTCCTCAGCGAGGCGCGTGACGGATTGCCGAGACGTTGTCTTGTGATCGTCGATGAGGCGGGCATGGCCGACAGCCGCACTCTCACCCGACTGCTGCTAGGGATCGAGGCCGTGCAGGGACGAGCGGTGTTGGTCGGCGACCCGGCCCAACTCTCCGCCGTCGGCCCCGGCGGGCTTTTCCAAGCGATCGTGGAGCGCAAGGGGGCGATCGAGTTGAGTGAGAACCACCGCCAGCACGACCTGCTCGAACGTCAGGCCCTCGCCCACCTCCGCGACGGGCGAAGCATCGATTACCTCACCCACGCCGCCAAGCAGGGACGGCTCACCGTCGGCGACAACCGCACCGAGGCGAAGGCACAGCTCGTCGCCGACTGGTGGCAGGCCGCCCGCGATGATCTGGATGGCAACGTGATGATCGCCTATCGGCGATCCGACGTCGCCGAGCTCAACACCGTCGCCCGCGCCCTCCTCGAGCAGCAAGAGCGTCTCGGCCGCGATCGACTGCAGCTCGAGAACGGGCTCGAGCTCGCCGTCGCCGAACGTGTCCTCTGCACCCGCAACGATCGCCGCCTCGAGGTCGCCAACGGCAGCCGCGGCACGGTCGTCGACGTCGACCGCAAGGAACGCGCGATCGTCGTCGAGCTCGACGAGGACGCCCGCCGCGTCACCCTGCCCGCCCGCTACCTCGACGCCGGCCACGTCAGTCACGCCTATGCGCTCACCGGCCACAAGACTCAGGGGCTAACGGTCGAGCGAGCGTTCGTGCTCGCCGAGGACCAGCGCGCACTGAAGGAGTGGGGCTACGTCGCCCTCAGCCGCGCCCGCAGCGAGACCCACCTCTACACGATCGAGGAGCAGTTCGACCCCGGCGCCTCACCGCACCGAATCGAGCCCGACGGACCCATCGACCGGCTCGCCCAGGCGCTCAGCCGCCCCGCCGCCGAAACCCTCGCCCTCGACGCGCTGCGTGCCGGCCGCCCCCTGTCCGACCGCCAGCGGCTCGCGCTCGAGAGCCGGCAGATCGGCAAACGACGACTCGAAGTCGAGAGAGAACGGCGGGAAGCAGAACAGAAGCTCGATCGGAGGAGACGGGAACTCGACGGACTCGGCCTCCTCGGTCGCGCCCGACACGGCCGGACCCTCGGCGGCAGGATCGAAGGGCAGGAGCGAACCATCGCGCGCCTCGACCACGAGCTCGAACGGCTCGAGGAGCGGCGCCGGCACAACCGCGAGCGCATCCTCGAGCTCGCTTGCACACAGCGTCGGCCCGACGGCAGCCTCGCTCCTGAGCTCGCGCTCGACCAGGGGCCTGAACGTGAGCGCGACTTCGGGATCGAGCTGTGAGCTAAATGTCGATCCCGTGGTCGATCTCGCGCTCGAGCCCGAGGGTGCGCCGCAGGTCGAGCTCGGAGTCCAGGATCCGCCGCAACTCTCGCGAGTGGTCGATCTCCTGTACGCGGAGCTGCTCCGCCTCCCGGCCTGGCTGGTGGCCGAGCTCATAGGCGAGCGCAGCGGACATCCGCGCCAGATCCTCCATCGATGCCACCTGGGGACGCAGGCCTTCGCCGATCGGTTCCCGGCTCGCCATTCGACGCAGATCTTCATACCCGCGCCGCGTCCCCGCCGGCTCCGCCACGAGACTCATCTCGCCCAGCGAGGTGCGAAGGCGGAGGATCGGCTCGCTGCGAAGCGACTGCTCATTGACGACCAAACGTCGCCGGTCAGCCCTGCGTGTTTCCAGCTCCTCAAGCGCCCGCCCCAACCGGACCAGGTTCTCCTCCGGCCGCAACCCCGGGCAGATGTCGACGCCGTTGGTGATCTCGTCGGTGCCGTGGAGCACCCGGGCCAGCCCGCCGATTACGACGTAGCCGACTCGGTTACGCTCCAGCGCCGCCAACACCCCGCGCGGATCGAACACCTCCTCGTCAACCACGGGTCAGGAGCCTTTCCGGCGTCGGCCGAGCATCTGATCGAGGCGCCGCTCCGGCGACAGCCGCTGCAACCCGACCTCCCGCTCGGACAGCCCCGGCTCGTAGGGCACCACCTCGAGCAGGATGTCGAAACCGCAGGAGCGCGTGATCTCCAGCAGCGTGTCCACCGACGGCGCCACCACCCCCTGCTCGTAGCGGGCGATCACCGTCCGATCCTTGCCTGACACCTCCGCCAACTGCTGCTGCGACAACCCCGCCCGCAATCGCGCCTCTCGCAACAACCGCGCGCTCCTTGCCGTGTCCGTACGCACAGCGCAAACCCTACACTCCCAGACGCTCCATCCAGTATCTATGCTAATCTGCCTCCTACATGTCCGAGGACGAGCGGCTTCTGACGGCCAGCGAGATAGCCGAGAAGGTCGGCTTCTCGCCGGACTGGGTCCTCGATCGCTTCGAAGCGGGCGACGTGCCCGGCTACCGCTTCGGCAGAAAAGGCGGCCCCGTCCGCTTCCTCTGGGCCGACTGGGAGACGTTCTTGCTGCGCTGTCGTGTCGGTCCTACCCTGCGAGGCGCAGGCGTTCAACAACTCTGAGGAGGTGGCCTGCCAATGCAAAGCGGCCAGGTCTACAAGCTCGGGAAAAGCTGGGCCTACCGTTACCGGGCACCTGACGGAACGCGGCCACAGAAGGGCGGATTCAGCACCAAGGGCGATGCGCGCGCAGCGCTCAACGACGCCCTACGACGCCTCTCCGTCGGTGACACCTACCGCCGCGACCCGCCGCTGCTGGCTGGGCTCGTCGAGGAGTATCTCGGCCAGCACATCGCCGCGGACATCACGATCACGACCCTCCGCTATCGACTCCAGCATGCCGTCGACGCCTTCGGACGAACCCGCGTCGACCGACTGACTGCACCGGCAATCGGCGCCTGGCGCAAGCAGCTTCCCGCCGGATCCGCCCACTACATCCACCGTTCACTGCGCCAGATCCTCGCTTACGCCGTCCGATGCAAGTACCTGCGCGAAAACCCAGCAACCCTGGTTCCGAACCCTCGGCCCCGACAGGGAGAAATGAAAGTGTTCTCCTGGCCAGAGCTCGAGCTCGTGGCAGCCGAACTCCTACCCAGGCACCGCTCGATCCCGATCTTCGCCGCGGGCACCGGCCTCCGACCCGAGGAGTGGATCGCGCTTGAGCGGCGTGACCTGGACCGGCGGCTCCGGATCGTCAACGTGCAGCGCGTCTACGCGAACGGAAAGCTCAGCGAGTACCCCAAGACCGACCGCTCGCGCCGGCGCGTCCCGATCCGCCAGCGTGTACTCGCCGCAGTCGACTCGATGCCGGCACGGCTGGACACGCCGCTGCTCTTTCCGGGCGCCCGCGGCGGCTACCTCGACCTTCACAACTTCCGCGAGCGGCACTGGAAGCCGGCACTCCGCGCTGCGGGGCTCGACTACCGCCGGCCCTACGACCTCAGACATACATACGCGACGTTCTCGATCGCAGCCGGCGTCTCGCTATTCGCGCTCTCGCGGCGGATGGGGACCTCCCTCGAGATGATCGACAAGACCTATGGGCATCTCGCGCCGGACGCGGACGAATACGAACTGGGCCTCCTAGACGCGTTCGACGCGCGGATTTTCGGAGCAGATGGACATGTTTTGGACACGGCCGAGTGATATGTGGCTGGCCGGTCGAAAGAAAAAGCCCGCTGTGCAGGTATTTCGTCAGTGCGCCCGGCAAGATTCGAACTTGCGACCTCTGCCTCCGCAGGGCAGCGCTCTATCCCCTGAGCTACGGGCGCTCGGGACAGCCAGTGTAGCGCCGCGTTAGTCGCGGCCCAGCAGCCGCGAGAGCAGGCCCGGCCGCCCGGGGCGGCCCGGCAGATTCGCGGCCGCGACGCACTCCAGATGCGCGTGGCGGCGGCGAGTCGTGTCCCCTTCCGGCGCGATGAGGACGTGGTCGCTCATCGCGTGGAGCTGGTAGCCGCAGAGCGGGCAGCGGTACGTGGCCGGCTTCATGCTCCGCACCGGGCGGATGCTGTACCAGTCAGCCGGTTCGAGCCGCGAGCGCGAGCGGCGCGTCATCCGGCACCTCCGTCCGCACGTAGGCAAGCGCGACGACGCTGCCGTCCTCGCGGCGCGCGGCACTCGTGACGCGTCCGACTTCGCGTCCGTCGTGGAGAAGTGGCGCGTCGTACTCCGGCAGCTCCTCGAGCTCGAGAACGCGCAGGGCGCGGTTCGGATGGCCGCGGAAGTGGAGCCGCGCGATCGGCTCCTGCCCTGGGTAGCAACCCTTGGAGAAGGAGACGTGCGTCTCGTCGAGACGCGCTTCTGCCGGAAGGATTCGGTCGTCGATCTCGTGCCCCCAGCGCGGCACGCCGTTCTCGATCCGGCGAAGCTCGAACTCCTCCTCCGACAGCGTCGCCGAGAGCGCGGAGTCGAGCGCCTCCCGAGCACCGGGCCAGTCGGTCGCAAAGCCGTCGGCGCCGCCAAAGACGAGCACCGACTGGTGCTCCTCCGGTTCGATCTCGCACTGGGCGCGCAACCGCATCCGCACGAGCAGCCCGCGCACGACCTCGCCCAGCCCGGGCTCGGTCAGAAGCAGGAAATCGTCGTCGGCGCGCCGCAAGACGACGAGCGGCGCGATCACGCGCGCCTTGGCCGTAAGAAGGAGCGCGGGACACGCCTCGCCGGGCGACAGAGCCTCGACGTCGTTCGAAACCATCCGCTGCAGGTAGTCGGCGGCGTCCGGCCCGGTGACTCCGACGAAGTCCCGCTCTTTCGCAGCCACATCCATGCCGTCTAGTGTGCCCTTCGATGCCGCTCTTCCGCTCGAAAGCCGAGAACAAGGTGCGCGCCGCCGGTTACGACCCGGCCCGTCTGCCGCCGGGGCAGTACCTGACCGAGAAGTGGCCCGTGTTGCACGCCGGCGACGTCGCGCACGTCGACCTCGCCACCTGGGAGCTGCGGCTCTTCGGCGAGGTCGAAGAGGAGGTCACGCTCGACTACGAGCAGCTGCGTGCCCTGCCCGCCACCGACGTCACGACCGACATCCACTGCGTCACCCGCTGGAGCCGCTTCGACGCGGGCTTCCGCGGCGTCCACTGGCGCGAGCTCGCGAAGCTCTGCAGGCCCAAGCCGGCCGCGCGCTTCGCGATCGCGCACGCCGAGGCGGGATACACCGAGAACCTCCCGCTCGCCGCGCTCGACGAGGCCGACGCGCTCGTCGTCTACCAAGCGGACGGCGAGCCGCTGACGCGCGAGCACGGCGGCCCGGTGCGGCTTGTCGTTCCCTCGCGGTACTTCTGGAAGAGCGCAAAGTGGCTGAACGGGATCGAGCTGGCCCCAGCCGATCGGCCCGGGTTTTGGGAGCGCTACGGGTACCACAACGACGCGGATCCGTGGAAGGAAGAGCGCTACGGCTTCTAAAGCTCGCGACGGTTGTTGCCGATACGGACAAGCGAACCACCTCCCCCTACGAGAAACGGCGCCCCGCAAGGGCGCCGTTTCTCGTCTGGGACTAGGTTCTGGTTCGAGGTGTACGACCACACGATCTACGAAGGCTCCGCAGCTCACTATCGCGCCGGGCGACCGCCGTACTCGCCCCAGCTCGAGGCCATCCTCGCCCAGCAGCTCGGCCTCGACGGCAGCGGCAGGCTCCTCGACGCAGGCTGCGGGCCTGGGATCCTCACCGTCCGGCTCGCCCACCTGTTCGAGGAAGCAGTCGGACTCGACCCGGACGCGGACATGCTCGCCGAGGGCCGCCGCGCCGCGCACGAACGGGGCGTCGCGAACATCCGTTGGGTGCGAGCCGTGGCGGAGGACCTTCCTGAGGCGGCGCCCGGGCCGTACCGGACGGTGACCTTCGGCCAGTCGTTCCACTGGACGGACGAGGCGCAGGTGGCCGAGGTCGTCTACGACCTGCTCGAGCCCGGCGGAGCACTCGCGATGATCGTCCACACCGTCGAAGGACGTCCTGTGCCGCTCGGACCGGGGCCGCCGCCGATTCCGCACGACGAGATCCGGGCGCTGGTGGAGAAGTACCTCGGCTCGACGAGGCGCGTCGGCCAGGGCATCGCGCCGGTGCGTACGCACCGCTTCGAAGATGTTCTCGTCCGCACCCGCTTCGGCGCACCCGAAACGGCCTTCGCGCCCGGGATCCCCGACCTCGTGCGAGACACCGACAGCGTCGTGTCTGGCTACTTCTCGCTCGCCACCTCCGCGCCGCACCTGTTCGGCGACCGGACGGACGACTTCGCCCGCGAGCTCCGCGAGCTCCTCGCGGCGCGGTCGCCCGACGGCGTCTTCTGGGACTGGCCCGGCGACACCGAGATCGCGATCGCGCGCAAGCCGGCCTGAGAACGACGAAGGGCCGGCTGAGCCGGCCCTTCGCGCGGAACCGCAGGAGCGGCTCGTTACATCATCCCGCCCATGTCCGGCATACCTCCACCGACGCCCACGGGATTCTTCTCCGGGGCCTCGGCGACGATCGCCTCGGTGGTGAGGATGTTCTTCGCGATCGACGCGGCGTTCTGCAGCGCCGAGCGAGTGACCATGGTGGGGTCGCCGATCCCGCTCTTGAGCAGGTCCTCGACCTCGCCGGTCTCGACGTTCAGGCCGAAGCCCTTCTCGGCGCCCCGCACCTGCTGGACGACGACCGAGCCCTCGAGGCCCGCGTTGTACGCGAGCTGCCGAAGCGGCTCCTCGAGCGCGCGGATGATGATCTGCGCCCCCGTCTTCTCGTCGCCCTCGAGCTTGCCGATGACGTCGTCACGGACCGCCTCCGCCGCGTTGATCAGCGCGACACCGCCGCCCGGAACCTGGCCCTCCTCGAGGGCTGCGCGGGCCGCCTGCAGCGCGTCCTCGACGCGGTGCTTCTTCTCCTTCATCTCGGTCTCGGTCGAAGCGCCGACCTTGACCACCGCGACGCCGCCGGACAGCTTCGCGAGCCGCTCCTGGAGCTTCTCGCGATCGAAGTCGGAGTCGGTGTTCTCGATCTCGGACTTCAGCTGCTTGATCCGGCCCTTGATGGCGTCGCTCTCGCCGGCACCGTCGATGATCGTCGTCGTGTCCTTGTCGATCACGACACGGCGGGCATGGCCGAGCTGCGAGACCTTCGTGTTCTCGAGCTTGAGGCCCAGCTCCTCGGTGATCACCTCGCCGCCCGTGAGGATCGCGATGTCCTCGAGCATCCGCTTGCGGCGATCGCCGAAGCCGGGCGCCTTGACGGCGACGGCCTGGAAGGTGCCGCGGAGCTTGTTGACGACGATCGTGGCGAGCGACTCGCCCTCGACGTCCTCCGCGACGATCAGCAGCGGCTTGCCCGACTGGATGACCTGCTCGAGCACCGGCAGGAGGTCCTTGACCGCGCCGATCTTCGAGTTGGCGATGAGGACGAACGGATCCTCGAGCACCGCTTCCATCCGCTCGGGGTCCGTGACCATGTAGGGCGACAGGTAGCCCTTGTCGAACTGCATGCCCTCGGTGAACTCGAGCTCGAGCCCGAGGGTCTGGCCCTCCTCGACGTTGACAACGCCGTCCTTGCCGACCTTCTCGATCGCGTCGGCGATAACGTCGCCGATCTCGCGCTCGCGCGACGAGACGGTGGCGATGCGGGCGATGTCCTCGCGGCCGGAGACGTCCTTCGACTGCTCCTTGAGGTTCTCGACCACTGCGTCGACGGCAGCCTCGATGCCCCGCTTGAGACCCATCGGGTTCGCGCCCGCCGCGACGTTCTTCATGCCCTCGTGGACGATCGCCTGGGCGAGGACGGTCGCGGTCGTCGTGCCGTCGCCAGCGACGTCGTTGGTCGCCGTGGCGACCTCGCGCACGAGCTGTGCGCCCTGGTTCTCGAACACGTCCTCGAGCTCGATCTCACGTGCGATCGTGACGCCGTCGTTGGTGATGGTCGGAGCGCCGAACTTCTTGTCGAGCACGACGTACCGCCCCTTCGGGCCAAGGGTGACCTTGACCGCGTCGGCGAGGATGTTCACGCCGCGCTCGAGCGAGCGCCGCGCATCCTCGTTGAACTTCAGCTCTTTGTGAGCCATTTTTTGTTCTGACCTCCGTTTATCTCTTTAGCGCGTTGTCTTTAGACCGTGGCGCCGGCCGGCTCGCGATCGCCGGTGACCTTGGCGAGAACGTCCGACTCGCGCAGGATCAGGTAGTCGTCGGTGCCGACCTTGATCTCGGTCCCGCCGTACTTGGAGAAGACGATCTCGTCGCCCTCCGCCAGGTCCATCGGGACGAACTTTCCGTTGTCGTCCCGGGAGCCGGGACCGACTGCGAGGACGCGGCCGCGCTGCGGCTTCTCCTTCGCGGTGTCCGGAAGCACGATGCCGCTCACCGTCGACTCTTCCTCTTCGAGGACCTCGACGATGAGGCGGTCACCAAGCGGCTTCAGGTTCATATGTAGAGCCTCCTGACTGCTCTCAGTGACATTTCCTGGCACTCTCCCCTCGAGAGTGCCGGGGCCATTGTACGGTCGGCACTCCGGCCGTGCAAGTGCCAACTGGTAGAACCGGACCGGTGGAGCGGGAGTTCTCGGCCGGAGGGGTGCTCGTACGGACGATCCGCGGCCGACCGATGCTCGCGGCGATCCGTCCGCGTGGCCGGGAGCACATCTGGGCCTTGCCGAAGGGTCACATCGAGGAGGGCGAGTCGGCGGGCGACACGGCCATGCGCGAGGCCCGTGAGGAGACCGGCGTCGAGGGGAGGCTCGTCGAGAAGCTCGGCGACATTCGCTACACGTACACGGCCTCGTACGAGGGCGGCTCGGGCGAGCGGGTCTTCAAGGTCGTGAGTTTCTTTCTCCTGCGAGCGGGGCGCGGGCGGATCGGCGAGATCGACGAGTCGATGCGGGTCGAAGTGGCGGAGGCGCGCTGGCTGCCGCTCGACGAGACGCCGCGCCTGCTCTCCTACGACGGCGAGCGCAAGATGGCGGCGAAGGCGTTGGAGAGAATCGGGCAATGACCGTCGTCGGCGTCCTGCATCCGGGCGAGATGGGCGCCGCGGTCGCAGCCGCCCTGCGCGCGCACGGCGAGACCGTCCTCTGGGCGTCGGCCGGCCGCAGCCCGGCCACGGCCGAGCGCGCGGAGCAGGCGGGACTCGAGGACGCCGGCGACCTCGACGCGCTCTGCGGCCGCGCCGAGATCCTGCTCTCGGTCTGCCCGCCGCACGCTGCGGTGGAGGTCGCGCGTACAGCGAGCGGCTTCGGCGGGATCTACGTCGACGCGAACGCGGTGGCGCCCGAGACGGCGCGGACGATCGCAGGCCTGCACGAGCGGTTCGTCGACGGCGGCATCGTCGGACCGCCGCCCGACCGACTGGGCACGACCCGCCTCTATCTCTCCGGCGGCGAGGCAGACGATG
>CAVUQB010000003.1:0-76267 GCA_963743545.1 uncultured Actinomycetes bacterium
CGCTCGGGCTCCATGAACCGCTCGACCCGCACGGAGCCGGGCACGCAGACCCGGGAGAGGTCGTTGCGGCCGAGGTCGACGAGCATCGTGTGCTCTGAACGGTCCTTCTCCGACGAGAGCAGCGCGGCCGCGTCGCCTTCGCCGGGCGCGATCGTGCCCGCGATCGGGTTCAGCTCGGCGCGGCGGCCCGCGCACTTGACCACCGTCTCCGGCGAGCTGCCGACGAGCGCGACGTCCTCGAGCTCCAGGAGGAACAGGTACGGCGACGGATTGACACGCCGCAGCGCCCGGTAGAGCTCGACGGCCGACGCGGAGGTCGGGCGGGTCGCCCGCT
The DNA here is from genome assembly GCA_963743545.1 of uncultured Actinomycetes bacterium. Lineage (GTDB taxonomy): Bacteria > Actinomycetota > Thermoleophilia > Gaiellales > Gaiellaceae > Palsa-739. Next base: position 335 of record CAVUQB010000003.1, read on the forward strand.
GCGCGATCACGACCTGGAAGACGTCGCCCTCCCGGATGTGCTCCTGCGCGCGCTCGACGCGACGGAGGTGCTCCTCGCGCGACGGCTCGCGCTCGAGCGGCCCGCGCCTGGTGGTCCCGCGGGGCAAGGGCGGCGGCGTGCCGGCCAGCCCGGTCGCCTCGCCGCGGAGCAGCTCCGCGACGCCGCGCGCATGGTCGAATCGCAACAGCACGTCCGGGACCAGCAAGAGGCTCTCCGGCACTTCCGGCCCGTCCTCCGGCAGCGGCACCGTCGGCTCGAACGTGGTGACCGCGTCGTAGCCGACGTAGCCCACGACCGGCTCACCGAGGGTCTCCGCCTCCGCGAACGAGACGAGCCGCGACCCGGCGCCGACGAAGCTGAAGCGGCCGAGCCGCCCGCGCTCGACCGACTCGAGCAGGAAGGCTCCGCGCGCGTTCTCGCGCAGCATGAGGTACGCGCCGAGTGGCGTCAGGAGGTCGGTTGGGAGCTCGGTTTCGGGCATGAAAAAGGCTCCTCGCGGAGCCGGCTGGAGCGGGACGGGCTGTTCCGGCGCACTCAGCGTGCGCGCAGGCTCCCGCCGCGCTCGGTGCGCCAGGCCCACCGGTTGCGGACGGAAGTCATGGCGGCAGGGTAGGCAGGCTCCGCCCGAGCGTCAAGCGGCGAAGACGTGGCCCGCGTCCTCGAGGATGTCGGCGGCGCGGGCGAGGTCGGACGAGCGGATGAGGACGTAGTCCGACTCGAAGGTCGAGATCACGAAGATCGGCAGTTCTGCATCTGCGAGCGGCTGGACGAGCGAGGCGATGACGCCGGTGAGCGAGAAGTCGAGCGGTCCCATCACCTCGAGCACCGTCCAACCCCGGTCGACGCTCTCGCCCTCGGGCACGTCGTGGTCGCGGCAGACGACGGAGACCTCGTGGTCAGTGCGGGTGACCGAGCGAAACGGGCCCTGGTCGACCCACTCCGGCAGCTCGGAGCCGGGCTGCAGCCGGACGACGGCGTAGCTGTCGGGCAGTGTCCGGAGTTGCACGCCGGGACGCTAGCGCGGAGTCGCACGAAGGGGCGCAGGTAGTGTCGCGCAGCCGTGCCGCTTCCCGAGCTCCTCGAACGCCTGCTGACGACGCCCGGCCCCTCCGGGCAGGAGCGCGCCGCCGCCGCCGTCTGGCGGGAGGCCGCGGCGCCCGTCGGCGAGGTCTCGTCCAACGTCCTCGGCAGCTCGTGGGTTCGCGTGCCGGGGACGGCGGAAGGCCCGTCGCTCGCGGTCGTGGGCCATATCGACGAGATCAGCGCGGTCGTCACGCATCTCGGCGACGACGGCATCGCCGCGATCCGTCCGGTCGGCGGCTTCAACCCAGCGGTGATGGTCGGGCAGCGCGTCGACGTGCTCACGCGGAACGGGCCGCTGCCCGGCGTCGTCGTGGCCCGCGTGCAGAAGCGCCGCGGCCGGGGCGAGGACCGGAAGGCGATCGAGTACGAGGATCTGTTCCTCGACGTCGGTGCCGCGGACGGCGACGAGTTGCGCGCGCTGGTGCGGCCCGGCGACGCGGCGGTCTGGCACGGCGCGCCGGTCGCCCTGGCCGGGAACCGCGTCGCCTCGCGTTCCTTCGACAATCGCATCGGCTGTTACGTGGCGCTCGAGGCGGCGAGACGGCTCGCGGAGCAGGGAGGGGCCCCCGGCGATTTCATCGCCGTCGCCGCGGTGCAGGAGGAGGTCGGCGATTTCGCGGGCTCCCGGACCGCGGCCTTCGCGACCGAGCCGCAGGTCGCGATCGCGGTGGACGTCACGCATGCGACCGACGTCCGCGGCGGCGACCCCGAGGACGAAGGGAAGGTCACCCTCGGCGGCGGGCCGACGCTGATGCGAGGACCGTCGATCCATCCGGCCGTCTTCGAGCTCCTCCACGAGACCGCCGAGGCGGAGAAGATCCCGTTCGCGCTCGAAGTCTCGCGCGGCACGACGAGCACCGATGCGGACGCCGTCTATCTCAGCCGGCGCGGCATCGCCACCGGTCTCGTCTCCGTCCCGCTTCGCTACATGCACTCGCCCGTCGAGACGGCCGACCTCGAGGACATCGAGCGTGCCGTCCAGCTCATCGTCGCGTTTGCGCTGAAGCTCGACTCCGGACTCGACCTCGCGGGCTAAGTTGGAGCAGTGAGCCGCTCGGTCATCGTCTCGGCCGTCCGCACCCCGTTCGGGAAGCTCAACGGCGGTCTGGCCTCGTATCCGGCGACCGCGCTCGGCGCGATCGCGATCCGCGCCGGCCTCGAGCGCGCCGGCCTCGAGGGGCGCGAGGTCGACTACGTGATCATGGGCCAGGTGCTGCAGGCAGGAGCCGGGCAGGCTCCGGCGCGGCAGGCCGCGGTCGGCGCAGGAATCCCGATCGAGGTCCCGTCCGACACGGTGAACAAGGTCTGCGCCTCGTCCATCCGGGCGGTCGAGATCGCCGATTCGATGATCCGCGCGGGCGACGTCGAGCTCGTCGTCACGGGTGGCATGGAGTCGATGACGAACGCGCCGTACGCGCTGCCGAAGGCGCGCAAGGGCTACCGGATGGGGGATGGGACGCTCGTCGATCTGATGATCTGGGACGGGCTGCGCTCGACGTTCGACGACCTGCACATGGTGGAGCAGGCTGCCAAGGTTGCCCGTGAGCTCGGCGTCTCGCGCGAGGAGCAGGACGCGTGGGCGTTCCGCTCCCACGAGCGCGCGGCGGCTGCGCAGGACGCAGGCCGCTTCGACGACGAGATCGTCCCGGTGGGCGAGGTCACGGCCGACGAGTCGGTGCGGCGCGATTCCTCGATCGAGAAGCTCTCTGCGCTCAAGCCGGCGATGGATCCCGAGGGGACGATCACGGCCGGCAACGCGCCCGGGGTCAACGACGGAGCCTCGTGTGTCGTCGTGTGCTCCGAGGAGTTCGCGCAGCGGCGCGGGCTCGAGCCGCTCGCGACGATCCTCTCGCAGGGTTACGTGGCGGACGAGTTCGCCTGGCTCGCACGCACGCCGGCGAACGCGGGCAAGCAGGCGCTCGAGAAGGCGGGCAAGTCGATCGGCGACGTGGAGCGGGTCGAGGTCAATGAGGCGTTCAGCTCGGTCGCGCTCAACTCCGTCGCGATGCTCGGCGCCGACCCGGATGTGGCGAACGTCAACGGCGGCGCGGTCGCGCTCGGTCACCCGATCGGCGCGAGCGGCGGCCGGATCCTCGGCACGATGGTGCACGAGCTGCGCCGCAACGGCGGCGGCCTCGGCCTCGCCGCGATCTGCTCCGGCGGCGGCCAGGGCGACGCCCTCCTGATCGAAGTCTGAGCTTCCGGACCTCCACGGGCCTCCGCCGCGTATCAGCGGTGTCGTCTCGAGGAGGAAGCCATGCGGAAGCTCGCGCTCGGCCTTGCCCTTGCCATTGCCGCTCTTGCCGCCGTCCCCGCTGCGTTCGCGGACGGTGGTCCGCTCCTCGTCGCGCCCGGCGGAACAGGAGTGGCGACTCGCGACGGCGCGTTCCACTACGTCGCTGTGCCGGACGGCAGCAGGAGGACGCTGCTCGAGAAGATCGAGGTCGCCAACGGACAGGTGAACTGGTGGATCCCGCTCCAAGGCTCGTGGGGAACGCCGATGCTCGGCTACGGGGTGCAGACCGGCCAGGGTCTGTCGTGGGACGGCCGCGCAGTCGTGCTCGCGTCGCCACCCGGGCCGCTCGCCACCCCGAGCAGGTTCCTCGTCGTGGATCTGAAGCGATTCCGCGTCGTCCGGGAGATCACGCTGCACGGCTCGTTCTCCTTCGATGCGCTGTCCCCGGACGCGTCGCGCATGTACCTGATCCAGTACACGCACGGACAGAAAGGCGATCTGACCCACTACATCGTGCGCGGCTACGACCTGCGCACGAACCGACTGCTGCCCGGGCGCATCGCCGACCGGACGCAGAAGAACTGGGTCATGAAGGGTTCGCCGCTGACGCGCACCTCGAGCGCTGACGGCCGCTGGGTCTACACGCTCTACACGAACCCGGGCGGCTACCCGTTCATCCACGCACTCGACACGAAGCGCGGCGTCGCGCACTGCATCCGGCTGCCGTGGGAGGAGGACCGGAGCCAGGACGCCCTGTACAACCTCGTCCTCGACGCCCGGGACGGCGGCCGGACGCTCGCGGTGAACTGGAACAGCGGCAAGCCGTGGCTGCGCGTCGCTGTCGGCAGCTGGCGAGTCTCGTATCCGAGCGCCGGCTTCCCGTGGGCCTGGGCCGGGGCCGCGATCGGCGCCGGGCTTGCGCTGCTCGCCGGCGGGGTTCTACTCCTGCGGCGCCGCCGACACCAGGAAGTCGAGCAGCACGCCGGACAGGAGCTCGGGCTCGCGTAGCGTCACGTAGTGGTCGGAGTCGAGCTCGACGTGGCGCGCGTTCGGCGCCTCGTGCGCGACGATCGCGCCGATCTCGCGGAAGCCCGCCGGATCGTGTGAGGCCGTCACGATCAGCGTCGGCACCGCGAGCCCGCCCAGGCGCTCCTTTGCAGGCGGGCCCGGCGGGTCGAGCGGTTCCACGCCGTCGGGGAGCGGGTTCGCGTCGGGCGTCGCGCGCCAGAGCTCGCGGATCCGGTCGTCGGCGCCGAGCGGAGCCCAGACCTCGAAGTCGATCTCCATCATCGCCGCGAGCTTGTCCTCGGCCGCGTCGTAGCGCGCTTCGTGCTCGTCGGTGTACGCGGCGGCGTCGTGGCCGCCGAGCGCCGGTGCGACGCCGGCGACGGCCCACAGCCGCTCCGGGTGCGCGAGCGCGATGTCGAGCGCCAGCTTGCCGCCGAGGGAGAGCCCGACGAGTGCGGTTCGCTCGATGCCGAGCTCGTCCAGCACGCCGACGACGTCGTCCTGCCACGACCACGGCGCGGCCGGCCCGGTCGAGCGGCCGAAGAAGCGCAGGTCGGTGCGGATCGTGCGAAACCGCTCGGCGAGGAGCGGGACGACCGGCTCCCAGAGCCTGGAGTCGCCGAGTCCGCCGTGCAGGAGCACGACGTTCTGGCCGCTCCCGGCCTCGTCGTACCAGAGGCGCGCACCCTTGACGTCGACGACGGACACGGCGCGACGATAATCCCCAAATGGAGTTCGAGTACGTCCTCGTCGTCGGAGCGGGCCAGATGGGCGGCGGGATCGCGCAGGTCGTCGCGGTGTCCGGACGCCACGTCTCCCTCTACGACCCGTACCCCGGCGCGATCGAGCGGGGCCTCTCTACGATCCGCAAGAGTCTGGAGAAGCTCGCGGAGAAGGGCGGCGCCGACCCGGACGAGGTGCTCCTGCGGATCACGCCGGTCGATGAGATCGTCCGGGCCGACCTGCTGATCGAAGCGGTGGTCGAGGACCTCGACACGAAGGCGGAGGTCTTCCGGCAGGCAGACCAGACGCTCGACCAGGGGGCGGTCCTCGCCTCGAACACGTCCTCGATCTCGATCACCTCGCTCGCCTCGGCGACCGACAGGCCCGACCGCGTGATCGGGATGCACTTCTTCAACCCGGTGCCCGTGCTGAAGCTCGTCGAGGTCGTGCGCGGCCACGAGACCTCCGACGAGACGGCGGCGGCGATCGTCGCGCTCGCCGAAGACCTCGGCAAGACACCGGCCGTGGCCAACGACTTTCCGGGCTTCGTCTCGAACCGGATCCTGATGCCGTTCATCAACGAGGCCGTCTGGGCGCTGCACGACGGGGTGGCCGAGGCGGAGGCGATCGACACGATCGCGAAGCTCGGCTTCGCGCACCCGCTGGGGCCGCTCGCGCTCGCCGACCTGATCGGGCTCGACACCTGCATCGCGATCATGGAGGTGCTGCAGACCGGGCTCGGCGACCCCAAGTACGCGCCGTGCCCGCTGCTGCGTGAGCACGTCCAGGCCGGCCGTTTCGGGCGCAAGTCGGGCCAGGGTTTCTACGCTTACGGCTGATGGACTTCGAGCTCTCCGCCGAGCAGAAGGAGATCCAGGCGCTCACGCGCGACTTCGTCCGCGCCGAGATCGAGCCGCACGCGGCCGAGTGGGACCGCGAGCACCACTTCCCGCGCGACGTCTTCGCCAAGCTCGCCGAGCTCGGCCTGATGGGCGTCTGCGTCCCCGAGGAGTACGGCGGCGCGGGAGCCGACTTCCTCTCCTACATGCTCGTGCTGGAGGAGCTCTCGCGCGGCGACGCAGGGGTCGGCGTAACCGTCGCCGTCCACACGAGCGCCGTGACCCTGCCGTTGCTGCGTTTCGGAACCGACGAGCAGCGCGCGCGTTTTGTCCCGCCGCTCGCCCGCGGCGAGCTGATCGGCGCGTTCGCCTTGACCGAGGCGGAGGCGGGCTCCGACGCCGGCGCCCTGCGCACGTCGGCGACGCGGGAGGACGGCGGCTGGCGGATCTCCGGCGCGAAGCAGTTCATCTCGACCGGTGAGTACGCCGGGACCTTCCTGTTCTTCGCGCGCACCGACCCCGACACGCCGGGCGCCCGCGGCGTCTCGGCCTTCGTGCTGGACGCCGACCACGTTCGCGTCACCGGCAGCGAGGAGAAGCTCGGGCTCAACTCCTCGACCACGAACTCGCTCGCCGTGGACGTCCGCGTCGACGCGGACCGGCTGCTGCACGAGGAGGGGAAGGGCTTCCACATCGCGATGGCGACGCTCGACGGCGGCCGGATCGGGATCGCCGCGCAAGCCGTCGGGATCGCGCAGGCGGCGTACGACGTCGCGCGCGAGTACGCGAAGGAGCGGCACGCGTTCGGACGGCCGATCGCCGAGTTCCAGGCGATCCAGCACAAGCTCGCGGACATGTCCACGGAGATCGACGCGGCGCGGCTCCTCGTCCATCGCGCGGCGTGGCTGAAGCAGACCGACCAGCCGCACACCGAGGCGGGCGCGAAGGCGAAGCTCTTCGCCTCGGAGATGGCGCGCCGCCAGACGGGCGAGGCGATCCAGATCCTCGGCGGCTACGGCTACACGAAGGAGTTCCCCGTCGAGCGCTACTACCGTGACGCGAAGATCACCGAGATCTACGAGGGCACGAGCGAGATCCAGCGGCTCGTGATCGCGCGCTCGATCCTCGGGCTGCAGGAACGCTCGCTAGCCGCGGGCTAGAGCTTCTGCCATCCGCGCCTTCGCGTCCTCGAGGATGGGCTCGCCGTGCGAGACGAGGAGCCGCTCGATCGGGAGCTCCATGAGGCGGTCGAGCGAAGCCTCGAGCTCCTCCGGGCGCCCGAGCGCCGGGCTCCGTCCGACGTACAGGTCTCCGTCGACGTCGACGGAGAAGATTTCGCACACGACGAGGGCGGCACGCGGGCGGATGAAGTACGCGACCTGTCGCTCGTCCGCGCCCTCGATCGAGATCTCCTCGACGCCCGCGGGTAGCACGCCGCCGATGCGGGCGTCGTAACGCTCGGCAAGCTCGGCCGAGCTGCGGCGATGCCAGGCGGCCGTGAGGAGGATGACGACGGGTAGCCCGCGCCGCTCGACGTCGGCGTCGAGATGACGGAAGAAGTCGTCCTCTTCGCCTGCGGGAACGAGCGGGTCGATGAGCACGGTCGCGTCGTGCGCCTCGTAGTACACGCAGCCGACCTCGCGGGCCTCGCGCTCGTGGTTAGGCCAGTTCTCCCAGTTCGGGTGCCCGGCGGTCCAGCGCCAGAGGCCTTCGGCTAGGCGGAGTGTTGCCACGCGTACCTCACGTCCGGAGTCTTCTCCTCGTTGCCCTCGCCTTCCGTGAACGTGATCGCCACGAGCCCGTGCCGCTCGTAGAAGCGGCGGGCGCCTTCGTTCTGCTGGAACGTCCAGAGCGTGAATCCGCCGGGACGGCGCCGTTTCGCGTGCTCCAGCAGCTCGGAACCGATGCCGCGTCCGGTCCACCCGACGTCGAGGTAGATGAACATCAGCTCGTCCTCGGTCAGGACGATGAACCCGCGGACGCCGCCCTCGTCCCACACCCATCCCTCGTGCTCTGCGAGCTGCTTCGCGAACCACCGGCGGTGCTCCTCGAGCGTGTGCAGCACCGGCAGGAAGTCGAGCGTCGCAAACGACCGCTCGTAGAGCCGCGCGATCTCCTCGACGTCGTCGACGGTCGCAGGCCGGATCATCGCCGTAGGCTACGGGCATGCGGAAGCGCGACGAGCCCGTACGCCTGACGCGCATCTACACGCGTGGCGGCGACAAGGGGGAGACGAGCCTCGGCGACGGCTCGCGTGTCTCGAAGCTCGATCCGCGCGTGGCCGCGCTCGGCGACGTCGACGAGCTCAACTCCCTCGTCGGCTGGGCGGGCGGCCTCGACGGCGTCCAGAACGAGCTCTTCGACCTCGGCGCCGACCTCTCCGTTCCGCTCGCGGGGAACGAGGATCGGCTCCGCATCACCGACGAGGCGGTCGGGCGGCTCGAGCACGAGATCGACGAGGCGAACGCGACGCTCCCGGACCTCAAGAGCTTCGTCCTGCCCGGCGGGAGCGAACGTGCGGCGCGGCTCTTCCTCGCGCGCGCCGTCTGCCGGCGTGCGGAGCGCGTCGTCCTGGCCGTCCCGGACACGAGCCCGCTCGCCGCGGTCTACCTCAACCGGCTGTCGGACCTGCTCTTCGTCCTCGCGCGCGCCGCGAACGCCGAGGCCGGGGTGGACGAGCCACTCTGGCGCCCGGGATCCGATTGAGCGAGGTCGGGAGCCCGCGAGCAGGGCCCCCGACCTATCGCAAAGGCCTACTTCTGCTTTTGCAGGACGCTCGGCGAATGCGCCTTGGCGCCTGAGTGGCCAAGGGTGCCGGTCACCGCACCGACCTGAAGCGCCACAAGGTGCGTGTAGAACGCGCCCGTGCTGGGCGCTCCGCTCAAGCACTGGAGCGAGACCGTTCCGCCGCTGGTCGTCATCGGCGCCATGAGGCTGATCGACGACTGGGCCGTCGTGGCGTTGTCCGTCGAGGAGTAGTTCTGATCGATCAAGGTGCTGCCGTTGTACAGATAGCACACGGTGTCTTCGGCCTCACCTGCGTCCGCGATCGTGGTGTTGCCCAGCAAGAGATACGAGCCTGCAGTCAGCGTCATCGACGCAATCGTGGTCTGGCCGTTGTACGCAACCGGCCCGGCAACGTAGGTCGACTTCGTACTGCTCGGCCCGGCCGGCCCGGTCGATCCCGTCGGCCCGGTCGATCCGGTGGATCCGGGCGACCCCTTCTGTCCATGCAGTGACTTGACCGCGGACTTTGTGAGCTTCTTCGCCGAGATCGAGTGGTTCTTGATCTGCGAGCCGTTGATGAGCCCGCTGGCGTAGGCGGCTGCGCCGCCTCCGGCTGCGACGAACAGCGCAACTGCGGCGATGATCGTTGCGGGATGCTTGAGGTGTTTCACGACTGCCCTCCTCGTACTTGGTCGTAACGGACGGTTCAGAGTGGGCGAGCCGCAGACAGCGACCGCTCCACCTTCGAGCGCTCGCTTCGACCACGACGACTGTAACCCTTTCGGGAGGCCTGTAACAGGGTGGCCCGGGACGGCCCCTCTAAACTGATCGCGCGATGGCGGCGACGCGGAAGCCCGACACCGGTGACGACGGCTGGCGCGAGCGGTACGAGGCGACGCCGGAGCGGGAGGGAGAGCTCTTCTCGACGATCTCCGGTGTCGAGAACGAGCCGCTTTACTCGCCCGAGAACGTGGAGCTCCACTACGAGCGCGACCTCGGCTGGCCCGGCGCGTATCCGTTCACGCGCGGCGTCTACCCGTCGATGTACCGGGGCCGCCTCTGGACGATGCGCCAGTTCGCGGGCTTCGGGACGGCCGAGGAGACGAACATCCGCTTCCGCTACCTCCTCGAGCACGGGCAGACGGGCCTCTCGACCGCGTTCGACATGCCGACGCTGATGGGTTACGACTCGGACCACGCGCGCTCGCTCGGCGAGGTCGGGCGCGAGGGGGTGGCGATCGACTCGCTGGCCGACATGGAGACGCTCTTCGGCGGGATCCCGCTCGGCGAGGTCTCGACCTCGATGACGATCAACGGCCCGGCGGCGATGCTGCTGGCGTTCTACGCGTGCGTCGGCGAGGAGCAGGGCGTCGCGCTCGAGCAGCTGCGCGGCACCGTCCAGACGGACATCCTCAAGGAGTACATCGCGCAGAAGGAGTGGATCTTCCCGCCCGCGCCGTCGATGCGGCTCGTGGTGGACATGGTCGAGTGGTGCACGCAGCACATGCCGCTCATGCACCCGGTCTCGATCTCCGGCTACCACATCCGCGAGGCCGGCTCGAACGCCGCGCAGGAGCTCGCCTTCACGCTCTCCAACGGCTTCGCGCTCGTCGAGGCGTGCATCGAGCGCGGGCTCGACGTCGACTCCTTCGCGCCGCGGCTCTCCTTCTTCTTCAACGCGCATCTCGACTTCTTCGAGGAGATCGCGAAGTACCGGGCCGCGCGGCGGATCTGGGCGCGGCAGATGCGCGAGAAGTACGGGGCGCAGGACCCGCGCTCGTGGCTGATGCGGTTCCACACGCAGACGGCCGGCGTGTCGCTGACGGCGCAGCAGCCGGAGGTGAACCTGATCCGGACGGCGATCGAGGCGCTTGCGGCAGTGCTCGGCGGGACCCAGTCGCTGCACACGAACTCCTTCGACGAAGCGCTCGCCCTGCCGACCGAGCACGCGGTGCGGCTCGCGCTGCGGACACAGCAGGTGATCGCGCACGAGACCGGCGTCGTGAACACGATCGACCCGCTCGGCGGCTCGTACTACCTCGAGCAGCTCACGAACGAGCTCGAGCGGCAGGCGTACGACTACTTCGAGCGGATCGAGGAGCTCGGCGGCGTGATTCCGGCGATCGAGCAGAACTTCCAGCAACGCGAGATCGCCGAGGCGAGCTTCCGCTACCAGTCGGAGGTCGAGCGCGGCGAGCGGGTCATCGTCGGCGTCAACCGCTACGAGCAGGACGACGAGCAGCCGATCGAGATCCTGCGCATCGACCCGGCGCTCGAGCAGAAGCAGATCGACCGCGTGCAGGCGGTGCGGGCCTCGCGCGACACGGCCGCAGCCGAGGCGGCGCTGGCGCGGCTCAAGGAGGACGCGACGCACGAGGACCGCAACCTGATGGAGCCGATCATGGACGCGGCGCGCGCCTACGTGACGATGGGCGAGATGTGCGACGCGCTCCGCGATGTGTGGGGCACGTGGCGCGAGACCCCGGTCTTCTAGTGACGCGGATCTGGCTCGCCGCCCTGGCCGCCGCCGCGATCGCGCTCTTCGTCGCCGGTGCGGTGTGCGCGCGATCCGGGTCGTCGGCGTGCGGATGAAGAGCTGACCTTCGTTAGGCTCGTTGCAATGGCAGGGAAGATCCGCGTCGTCGTTGCGAAGCCGGGCCTCGATGGGCACGACCGCGGCGCCAAGATCATCGCTCGCGCGCTCCGCGACGCCGGCATGGAGGTCATCTACACGGGCCTCCACCAGACGCCGGAGCAGATCGTCGAGACCGCGATCCAGGAGGACGCCGACGCCGTCGGCATCTCGATCCTCTCCGGCGCGCACATGACGCTCGTACCCCGCATCCTCGAGCTTCTGCGCGAGAACGGGGTCGAGGATGTCGTCGTCGTGGTCGGCGGCACGATCCCCGACGACGACGCCGACGAGTTGCGCAAGCTCGGCGTGGCCGGCGTCTTCGGGCCGGGCGCACCGACGACCGAGATCGTCGACTTCATCCGCGGCGCCGTTCCGGCGTGAGCGTACTCGTCGAGCGGCGCGACGACGCCGTCGCCGTCGTCACGATCGATCGGCAGGAGGCGCTCAACGCGCTCAACGTCGAGACGCTGACCGAGCTCCGCGACCGGCTGCGCGAGCTCGCCGAGGACAAGGCGGCGCGCGTCGTCGTCCTCACGGGCGCCGGCGACCGAGCCTTCGTCGCGGGCGCCGACATCAAGTACATGGGCGGCCTCGGCCCGGCCCAGGCGAAGGAGTGGGGCGCGCTCGGCCACGAGGCGGCGCGCCTGCTCGAGGAGATGCCGAAGCCGACCATCGCCGCGATCAACGGTTTCGCGCTCGGCGGCGGCTGCGAGCTGGCACTCGGCTGCGATCTCCGCTACGCCTCGAGCAACGCTCGGCTCGGCCAGCCCGAGATCGACCTCGGCATCGTCCCCGGCTGGGGCGGCACCCAGCGACTGGCGCGCGTCTGCGGCCTCGGCGTCGCGAAGGAGCTGATCCTCACGGGCCGCCAGGTCAAGGCGGAGGAGGCGCTGCGGATCGGCCTCGTCAACGCGATCGTCGACCCCGTGCTCGACCATGCACTCGAGGTCGCCGGGCAGCTCGCGGCCAAGAGCCCCGTCGCGCTCCGCATCGCAAAGCGCCTGCTCAACCTCTCGCCGGGCGCGCTCGAGCGGGAGGCGGAGGAGTTCGGCGACCTGTTCGCGAGCGAGGACGCCAAGGAAGGCCTCGCCGCGTTCGCCGAGAAGCGCGCTCCCCGCTTCGTCGGCAGGTAAAGGCGCGCGCACAGCAGGAGGATTCGCGGCGCAAGGCGCGTAGTCGGGGACCCCATGCGCTTGCGCCTCGCCTCCGCTGGACTCGTTCTCGTCGCCGCCATGGCCGCGACGCCGGCCACGCTCGCCTCGGGAGGCCGGAACCCGCAGACGGCCGGGCTGCAGGTCGCGCTGCGCGCCCAGGGGCTCTACCGCGGCCCGATCGACGCGATCTCGGGGCCGGCGACCGTCGCCGCCGTGCGCACGTTCCAGCAGGAGCAGGGGCTCCCCGTCACGGGTCTCGCGGACGCCCGCACGCGCGCCGCCATGGGGCCGCTCGGCCGCCCGCTCTTCGGGGCGCGGACGCTGCACCGCGGAGCGTTCGGCTGGGACGTCGCGGTGCTCCAGTACCTGCTCGTCCACCAGGGCATCAGCGTCCCCATCAACGCCTACTACGACGGCCCGACCCTGCACGGCGTCCGGCGGATGCAGCAGCGCCTCCACCTGCCCACCGACGGTGTCGTCGGGCCGCACACGTTTGCGGCGCTCGAAAAGCGCGACCCGGTGCCGCTCGCCGGCGGGGTCGCGGTCGCCGCCCACCACCGGTCGTCCCATCACCACCGGCAGCGCACGCTCACGGGCGTCCACGTCGTCCGGACGGGCGACACGCTCTCCGGGCTCGCACGCCGCTACCACACGACGGTTGCGAGGCTCGCGCGGCTGAACCACCTCGACCCGAGCCATTACCTCCTGATCGGGATGCGGCTGCGGGTGCCGCACATTCGCCACGTCACGGCTACTCGCGTCGCCCAGCGCACACCGAGCGTCGGCTCGGCCCGGACGCTGCTCGACCACTGGGCCGAGCACTACGGGGTCAGCGTCCATCTCGTCCGCGCCCTCGCCTGGATGGAGTCGGGCTACAACAATGCGCTCGTCTCGTCGGTCGGAGCGCGAGGGATCATGCAGCTCCTGCCCAGCACCTTCCGTTTCTCCGAGACCGTCCTCATCCGGCATCGCCTGCACCACGACGCGGAGGGCAACGTCCACGCCGGGGTCGCCTACCTCTCCCACCTGCTGCACGACTTCCACGGCGACACGCGCCTCGCGCTCGCGGGTTGGTACCAGGGCGAGGGCGCGGTCCGGAAGCACGGCCTGTACAAGGTGAGCAAGACCTTCGTGAAGGACGTGCTCGCGCTCGAGCAGCGCATGTGAGCCAGCGGCGGCGGCTGCATCACTAGCATCCCGCGGGATGAAGATCGCCGTCTGCGTCAAGCACGTACCCGAGGGGCCGAGCCGCCTCGATCCTCAGACGTTCCGCCTCGACCGCACCGGCGAGGGCGCGCTCAACCACTTCGACGCGAACGCGGTCGAGGAGGCGCTGCGTCTCAAGGGCGACTCCGATACCGAGGTCGTGGCCGTCTCGCTCGGGCCGCAGAGCGCGCTCGACTCGCTGCGCAAGGCGCTTGCGATGGGCGCCGACCGCGCCGTGCTCGTCTCCGACGACGCTGCCGGCGGCTCAGACCTCGTCGCGACGAGCCGGCTGCTCGCTGCGGCGCTCGAGAAGGAAGACGCGGATCTCGTCCTGTTCGGACAGCAGGCCTCCGATGCCGACGGCGCCGTGCTCTGGGCGGCGGTCGCCGAGCGGCTCGGCCGCCCGGTCGTCTCGCAGGCGATGGAGCTCGCGGTCGACGGAGGTTCCGTCCGCGTCCGGCGGCAGACGGAATTCGGCTACGACACGCTCGAGGCGCCGCTCCCCGCGGTCGTTGCCGTGAGCGACGCGATCAACGAGCCGCGCTATCCGTCGCTCAAGGGGATCATGGGCGCGAAGAAGAAGCCGCAGGACGTCCTCTCGCTCACCGAGCTCGGCGTCGATGCCGGCCAGGTCGGCCAGGCCGGCTCGCGGACGACGGTGCTTGCCCTCGGCGACCCGCCGGCCCGCGCCGATGCGCGCAAGATCGAGGACGACGGCAACGCCGCCCAGGCGATAGTCGATTTCCTCGCGGAGAAGAGGCTCGTCTGATGGCGATGCTCGTCTTCCTCGAGAGCCACGGCGGCGAGCTGCAGAAGGGCTCGCTCGGCGTGCTGGCCAAGGCTGCCTCGCTCGGGGACGGCGCCGCGGCCGTGATCACCGGCGAAGGGGCACGGGCGCTCGCCGCCGAGGCCGGCAAGTTCGGAGCGGCCAAGGTCTGGATCTGCGAAGACGCCGAGGTCGCGCAGCCGGTGCCGCAGCCGCGCGTCGACGTGCTCGCGCAGGTCGTGGGTGAGGGCGGCCACGACACCGTCCTCTTCGCCAACTCCGTCCTTGCCGCCGACGTCGCCGCCGGCCTCGCCGCGCGACTCGACGCGGGCCTCAACTGGGACCTCGTCGACGTCGAGCTCAGGGACGGCGAGCTCGTCGGCAAGCGACCCGCACTGCAGGACTCCGTCTACGCCGACGTCGGCTGGACCGGCACCACCCCGCGGCTCGCGCTCTTCCGCGCCGGCTCGTTCGACGCGGCACCGACCGGCGGCGGCGAGCCCGAGATCGCGGACGTCTCGCCCTCGTATGCCGCTCACTCCACGGCCGTGCAGCTCGTCGGCCAGGACGCGGAGCAGTCGAGCGGCCCCTCGATCGAGGACGCCGACGTGATCGTCGCGGGCGGCCGCGGCTTGGGCTCGCCCGACAACTTCACGCTCGCCGAGGAGCTCGCCAAGGCGCTCGGCGGCGCCGTCGGCGCGACCCGCGCGGTCGTCGACGCCGGCTGGTACCCGTACTCGGCGCAGATCGGCCAGACCGGCAAGACCGTCTCGCCAAAGCTCTACGTGGCCCTCGGCATCTCCGGCGCGATCCAGCACAAGGTCGGGATGCAGAGCTCCGGCACGATCGTCGCCATCAACAAGGACGCGAACGCGCCGATCTTCGACTTCAGCGACCTGGGCATCGTCGGCGACGTGCACGCGATCGTGCCGAAGCTCACCGAGCTGATCAACGCCCGCAAGGGATGAGTCGCCCGAGCAATTTCCCGCCGCCGTTCTCGGCGCGCGACTACATCACGGAGCCGACCGACCCGGCTGACGAGCGGATCGAGGTCGGCGTGCTCATCGTCGGTGCAGGCCCGGCCGGCCTCGCCTGTGCGATCCGGCTCGGCCAGCTGCTCGAGGAGCACCCGGAGCTGGCGGAGAAGCTCGGCGACGTTCCGGTCGCCGTGCTCGAGAAGGGCAAGCAGCCCGGTTCGCACCTGCTCTCCGGCGCGGTCGTGAACCCGCGAGCGTTGCGCCGCCTCTTCGGCCCGGGCTTCCGGATGGAGGACCTCCCGTCGTACGGCGAGGTCCCGGGTGAGTCGGTCTACGTCCTCACCCGCCGCGCTGCGCTGCCGATCCCGCCGCCGCCGCCGATGCGGAATCACGGCAACTGGATCTTCTCGCTCTCCGAGCTCGGCCGCTTCCTCGCCGAGAAGGCGGAAGAGGGCGGCGCGATGATCCTGCCGGAGACCACGGCCCAGAAGCTCCTCGTCTCGCACGGGCGCGTGCTGGGTGTGCGCACCGGCGACAAGGGGCGCAACCGCGAGGGCGGCGAGCTGGGCAACTTCGAGGCCGGCTCCGACCTCGCCGCCAAGGTCACCGTGCTTGCGGAGGGGACGCAGGGCCACCTCACAGGCGTCGCGATCGACCGCTTCTCCCTCCGCGGCGAGGAGCCGCAGGTCTGGGAGCTCGCGGTGAAAGAGGTCTGGAAGGTCGCGAAGCCGCTCGACCGCGTCATCCACACGATGGGCTGGCCGTTGCGCACCGGCAAGAAGTTCCGCGAGTTCGGCGGCTCGTTCATCTACCCGATGGGCAAGGACATGGTCACGATCGGGCTCGTCGTCGGGCTCGACTACCGCGACGCGTCGCTCTCGGTGCACGACCTGCTGCAGGAGCTGAAGACGCACCCGAAGATCCGCGGGATCCTGGAGGGCGGCGAGCGGGTGCAGTGGGGCGCGAAGACGATCCCGAGCGGCGGCTTCCACGCGCTGCCGCGGGAGCTGCACGCGCCCGGGCTGCTCCTCTGCGGCGACGGCGTCGGGATGGTCAACGTGCCGCGCCTCAAGGGAATCCACTACGCGATCGAGTCGGGCAAGCTCGCCGCCGAGGCCGCGTTCCGCGCGCTGCAGCGCGGGGAGACGCCCGCGAGCGCGCTCTCGTCCTACGACGACGCAGTGCGCGACAGCTTCATCTGGAAGGACCTGCACGAGGTGCGGAACATGCGCCAGGTCTTCGGTCGCGGCTTCTTCGTGGGCGGAGCGCTGGCGAGTGCGATGACGGTCTCGAAGGGGCGGATCGAAACCGGGAAGCTGGCCGCCGAACCCGACGCCGACCAGTCGCTGATCGTCACCGACCGCGACAAGAGCTACCCGGAGCCGGACGGAAAGCTCACCTTCGACAAGCTCTCGTCGGTCTTCGCCTCGGGCAACAAGACGCGCGACGACCAGCCGAACCACATCCGGATCGAGCGGCGGGTGCCCCGCGAGGTCGCAGAGCTCTGGGCGCACATGTGCCCGGCGCAGGTCTACGAGATCGGGCGTGAGGACGAGGACGGCACCGTGCTCGTCGAGCTCGCGCCGTCCAACTGCGTCCAGTGCGGCGCGATCACCGCCAAGGGCGGCCGGCTCACACCGCCCGAGGGCGGTTCCGGGCCCGAGTACACGGTCACCTGATTTACCGCAGATTTACTTCGATCAGGCGATTCAGGGACAACAATACGTCCCATGTTAAGCAGGCGTTTCGTCCTTCTCGCAGGCGTTCTCGCGGCGCTCGGGGTCGTGCTCGTGCTCGCTGCGCCTGGGCTCGCGATTCGGCGGGCGATCGTCAACCAGCTGCTCGGCCCGAAGATGGTGCGGGCTCAGATCCTCGAGAAGAGCCGAGCCCAGTGGAATCTCGACCGCGGCGTGATCACCCAGGTGAACGGCACACAGCTCACGCTCCTGGAGGCCGACGGCCGCGTCCAGCCCATCACGCTCGCCGGCACGACGAGGGTCATCCGCCGGGGGACGAGCCTTCCGCTATCCGTGCTCGCGCCGAAGTGGCACGTGCTCGTGACCTGGCCGGCAACCGGCCCGGCGCTGTTCGTCGACGTGGAGAAGACCCCGAAGGCGCGCGGGGCCGTCGGTGCGCTCCGGCGGGTCATCGTCAACCAGCTCTTCGGTCCGAAGATGGTCCGGGCTCAGATCCTCGAGAAGAACGGGGCCCAGTGGAATCTCGACCGTGGTGTGATCACCCAGGTGAACGGCACCCAGCTCACGCTGAAAGAGGCGGACGGCCGCGTCCAGCCGATCGACCTGTCGAGCACCACGAGGGTCCTCCGCCCAGGGGACAGCCTCTCGGTGTCCGATCTGGCGCCTCGCTGGCACGTGCTCGTGACCTGGCCGGCGACGGGACCGGCCGTCTCCGTGGACGTCGAGAAGATCGCGCGCGGACAGGGCACGGGCAGAGGAAGCCGTTGATCGCCGCCGGCGCACCTATCCTGAGGCCGTGACCGCCATGGCAACGGGTGGCGCGCTCCTTCTCGTCGAGGACGACGACTCGATCGGCAAGCTCGTCAAGCAGTACCTCGAGCAGCAGGACGGCTGGCGCGTCATCTGGCATCGGACCGGGGAGGAGGCGATCGCCGAGCTGCGCGGCCAGCCGATGCGCCTCGTCGTGCTCGACATCGGGCTCCCCGACATCGACGGCTTCGAGGTCTGCCGTCGGATCCGCGCCGGCTCGAAGGTGCCGATCGTGATGCTTACGGCCCGCGACGAGGAGCCGGACCGCGTTGCCGGCCTCGAGCTCGGGGCCGACGACTACGTCTCGAAGCCGTTCTCGCCGCGCGAGCTGTCGGCCCGGATCAAGGCCATCCTCCGCCGGTCCGAGCGCAGGAACGAGGACGAGGTGCTCGTCGCGCGCGAGGTCGTCTTGCGGCGCGACTCGCACGAGGTGACGGTCGCGGGGGCGCTGGTGGAGCTGACGAGCAAGGAGTTCGATCTCCTCGCCTGCTTCCTCGAGCACCCGGGCATCGTCCTCTCGCGCGAGCGGCTGCTCGATCTCGTCTGGGGCATGACCTACCCCGGCGGGACCCGCACGGTCGACGTCCACGTCGCGCAGCTGCGCCGCAAGCTCGGCGACCCGGAGGGGATCCGCACCGTGCGCGGCGCCGGCTACAAGCTCATCCCGGCGTGAGATGAGGGGCAACGGGCTCCGTTCGCGGCTGTTCCAGGCGATCGGGGTCGTCGTCCTACTCTGCGTCGCCTTCACGATCAGCGTCGGGCTCATCCTGACCCAGCGCGCGGTCAAGCGGGCGACGCTCAACGACCTCGCACACCAGGCCCATCTGATCGCGGGATCTCAGGTCGGCGGGCTCGGCAGCCGCGCGAACGTCGCAAAACTAAGCCCGTACTTCACGGACGAGGACGAGAGCTACTCGCTCGACCGGCGCAGCCTACCGGCGTGGGCGCAGCAGCAGCTCCGGCACAAGAGAGAAGTGCAGGGCACGTTCGGCGGCAACTACTTCGCGGCTCAACGGCTCAACCCCGGGACGCTGATCTTGCTGCGTCCGCAGAGCACCGCGAGCTCGCTCCTGTCGCCGTACGTGTTGGGGCTCCTCGTCGCGGCGGCCGCGGGAGGCCTGCTGGCCGCGCTCGCGGCGTTCGTTCTGGCGCGGCGCATCTCACGGCCCGTCGACCGGATCGCGGCGGCGGCGCGCACGCTCGCGAGCGGGACGCATCCGGAGCCGGTGCCGGTGGAGGGCGCCGACGAGATCGCCACGCTGGCCGGCGCCTTCAACGACCTCGCCTCGCAGCTCCAGCAAGCCCAGGCGGCGGAGCGGAACTTCCTCCTGTCGGTCAGTCATGAGCTGAAGACGCCGCTCACCGCGATCCGCGGCTATGCCGAGGCGGTCGAGGACGGCGCGATCGACCCGCGCGAGGCCGCGGCGACCGTGGCTGCCGAGGCGCGGCGGCTCGAGCGCCTCGTCCGCGACCTGCTCGATCTCGCGCGGATGAACCGCACCGACTTCAACGTGCACAACACGGAGATCGACCTCGGGGAGGTGGCCGAGGACGCGGTCCGCCGGTACGGCAAGCAGGCCGCGAGCTTCGGCGTCGCGCTGCTCGCGGTCAGCGAGGAGCACGCGCCCGCGATCGCGGACGCCGACCGGGTGCTCCAGGTCGTGTCCAATCTCGTCGAGAACGCGCTGCGGCTGACGCCGGCGGGCGGCGAGGTGCGCGTCGTCGCGGAGCCGGGCATCCTGCGCGTCGAGGACACGGGGCCGGGGCTCGCCGAGGCGGACACCGAGCGCGCGTTCGAGCGCTTCTACCTCCACGAGCGGTACGGGCGCGAGCGGCGGGTCGGCACCGGTCTCGGCCTCGCGATTGTCAAGGAGTTGACGCTCGCGATGGGCGGCAGCGTCGCCGTCGAGAGCAGTCCGGGGACGCGGACGGTCTTCACGGTGCGGCTCCACGAGCCGAAAGTCGCCGCGCGCGAGACACTTCCCGCGTGACGACACACTCCAGACACGGTGGCAGCCACCGCGACGTATGCGTCACGAAAGCGTGACGCGCCAGGACGTCGAAAACGCGCGCGCCGTCCTCGCCGGACGGATCCACCGCACGCCCACCTTCGGCTCGACCGCACTCGGCGTCTCGCTCAAGGCGGAGCTGTTCCAGAAGACCGGCTCCTTCAAGGTGCGCGGCGCGCTCAACCGGCTCGCGGCGCTCACGCCCGAGGAGCGGGAGCGAGGCGTCGTCACATGGTCGGCCGGGAACCACGCCCAGGCCGTCGCCTGGGCAGCGGCGCAGGAGGGCGTCGACTGCCTCGTCGAGATGTGGGAGACCGCAAGCCCGTTCAAGGTGGAGGCGACGCGCGGCTACGGCGCGACCGTCGACCTCTCGGCTCCCGACCCGGCCGTCGCCTACGACCGCGTGCTCGAGATCGTCGAAGAGGAGGGCCGCGTCTTCGTCCACCCGCACTCGGACCCGCTCGTCGTCGCCGGCCACGGGACGCTCGCGCTCGAGTTGCTCGAGGACATGCCGGACCTCGAGACCGTCGTCGTCGGCACCGGCGGCGGTGGCCTGATCTCGGGGATCGTCACGGCGCTCGACGGCCGCGCGCGGATCATCGGCGTGGCGCCCGAGCAGGCACAGGCCTTCCCCGCGGGCCTCGCTGCGGGCCACAGTGTCCGCGTCGAGACCGACACGATCGCCGACGGGCTCGCCCCGCCCTTCGCCGGGGAGCTCCCGATCGAGCTCTGCCGCGGCAAGGTCGAGACCGTGCTCGTGAGCGAGGAGGAGATCGCCGAGGGGATGCGTTTCCTCTACGCGCGCGCCAAGCTTGCGTGCGAGCCGGCTGCGGCGGCGGCGGCCGGAGCGATCCTCGCGGGCAAGGTCGAGGCCGGTCGCGGCGTGGCCGTGATCGTCTCGGGCGGCAACGTGGAGCCCGACCTGGCCGCTGCTATCTTGAGAGGGCAATGAAAGCCGGTATCCATCCCGAGTACGTCCTCGCCACGGTGACGTGCTCCTGCGGAAATACGTTCCAGACGCGCTCCACGCAGCCCGAGCTGCACGTCGAGATCTGCTCGCAGTGCCACCCCTTCTACACGGGCAAGCAGAAGCTCATGGACACGGGCGGCCGCGTCGAGCGCTTCCAGCGCCGCCTCGAGCGCGCCGATCAAGCGCGCCGCGGCTAGCGCCGAAGAGACAGCATGGCCAACGTCGGCGGACAGGCGGTCCTCGAGGGCGTGATGATGCGCGGCCCCGGCAACTGGGCCGTCGCCGTCCGCAAGCCGTCCGGCGAGATCGCGCAGGTCTCCCGTCCGATCGACTCTGCGATGGCGCGCCACGTCGTGTTCCGCCTGCCGATCGTGCGCGGCGTGATGGCGCTCGGCGAGTCGCTCGCCATCGGCTTCCGCGCACTCGCCATCTCGGCGAACTACGCGCAGCAGCAGGAGGGAGACGACGGCGAGGTCGAGACGGAGATCTCGCGCGGCGCCATCGTCTTCGCCTTCCTGATTGCGATCGGCTTCGCGATCGCCGTCTTCAAGGTCGGCCCCGCGCTGATCACCGATCAGCTTCCGATCCGAACCGGCGAATACTTCGTGATCGTCGAGGGCTTGATCCGGGTCTCGATGTTCGTCGCCTATCTCTTTCTGATCTCGCTCCTGCCCGACCTGAAGCGGGTCTTCCAGTACCACGCCGCCGAGCACAAGGCGATCAACGCCTACGAGGCCGGTGAGCCGCTCGAGCCCGAGATCGCGCAGCGCTACTCGCTCATCCACCCGCGTTGCGGCACGGCGTTCCTGCTCTGGGTGATGGTGATCGCGGTCTTCGTCTTCGCCTTCTTCGGCCGGCCGACCTGGTACTGGCTGATCGCGACCCGGATCCTGCTCCTGCCGGTGATCGCCGGGCTCGCGTACGAGCTGATCCGCTTCGCCGGGAAGCATCAGGACAACCGCCTCCTGATGACGCTGCTCGCGCCGGGCCTGTGGCTGCAGCGGCTGACGACGCGCGAGCCGTCGCTCGACCAGCTCGAGGTCTCGATTCGCGCGCTCCGTGAGGTGCTCGATCTGGAGAACGTCCGCGGCGAACAATCTCTCGTGGAGGTGATGGCGTAATGGCGACCCAGCGTCGCGCCGAAGTGCGCTGGCAGGGGAGCCTGCTCGAGGGCTCCGGCACGATCGACTCGACGACGAGCGGCGCGTTCGGCGGGCTCGGCGTCACGTGGAAGGCGCGTTCCGAGGACGAGACCGGCGGCCTGACGAGCCCGGAGGAGCTGATCGCCGCGGCGCACGCGGCCTGCTTCTCGATGGCGCTGTCGGCCGGTCTCGCGCGAGCCGACACTCCCGCGGAGGAGCTCCGTACCTCCGCGACCGTCACCTTCCAGCCCGGCGAAGGCATCACCCACATCGCGCTCGCGGTCGAGGGCATCGTCCCCGGCATCGACGGTGTCGCGTTCGAAGAGGCCGCGCTGGCCGCGAAGGAGAACTGCCCGGTCTCGAAGGCGCTCGCGGGCGTCCCGGAGATCACGCTCGAAGCCGAGCTCTCGGCCTAGACCGACTCGATCCGTCCGCTGCCCACGTCGTAGACGAAGCCGGTCGCGCCGAACGACTCGCCGAGGAGCGGATGGCTCCGGATCGTCTCGACGCTCTGGCGCACGCGCTCGGCCACGTCCGGGAACGGCTGGAAGTCGATGCTCTCGGACTCGGGCCCGAGCTTCTCGTGCACGTCGGCGTTCGTGAAGGTGAGCATCCCGCAGTCGCTATGCCCGATCACGATCGCCTCCTCGGTTCCGAGCAGCTGGTGCGAGAGGACGAGGGAGCGGATCGTCTCGTCGTTGACGATCCCGCCCGCGTTGCGGATCACGTGCGCGTCGCCTTCCTCGAGCCCGAGGAAGCGCGCGGGGTCGAGGCGCGCGTCCATGCAGGTCACGACCGCGAACTTCCTGCCCGGCGGCAGCGGCAGATCGCCCTTGGCGGATCCGGACGCGTAGCGCTCGTTGGCTGCGGTGACCTCGTCGACGACAGACATCCTGCGACCTCCCCGAGTCGATGCTTTACCAACTAAAGCGAGAAGCTAGCCGAACGGAAACGGGCTGGGCAAGAAGTACGCTGGCCAGCGTGGCAACGGACTTCGACAACCTGGTGGCGGATCTCGAGCGCTCCTACGAGGAGCTCCAGGCGCGGATGGCCGACCCGGCCGTCTACAACGACCACCGCGAAGCGGCCGACGTCGGACGCCGCCTGAAGGAGCTCGAGCAGCCGTACAAGCTCGCGCAGGAGTGGAAAGCCGCGCGCGACGATCTCGCGGCGGCGCGCGAGGACCCCGATCTGCGCGAGCTCGTGCCTGAGCTCGAGGAGCGCATCGGCCGCCTGCAGGAGGAGTTGCGTGTCGCGCTCATCCCGAAGGATCCGGCCGACGGCAAGGACGTGATCGTCGAGGTGCGCCAGGGTGTCGGCGGCGACGAGGCCGCGCTCTGGGCCGGCGATGTCTACCGGATGCTCTCGCGCTACGCCGAGCGACGAGGCTTCAAGGTCGAGGAGCTCGGGGCGAGCCAGAGCGACGGCGGCGGCTACAAGGAGGTCACGTTCGCGGTCAAGGGCGACGGCGCGTACTCCATCTTCAAGTGGGAGGGCGGCACGCATCGCGTGCAGCGCGTCCCCGCGACCGAGAGCGCCGGCCGCATCCACACCTCGACCGCCACGGCCGCGGTCATGCCCGAAGCCGAGGAGCTCGAAGTCGAAGTCGACCCGAACGACCTCAAGATCGACGTCTACCGCTCGACCGGGCCTGGCGGCCAGTCGGTGAACACGACCGACTCGGCGGTCCGGATCACGCACGTGCCGACCGGCGTGGTCGTCTCGATGCAGGACGAGAAGTCGCAGCTGCAGAACCGGGAGAAGGCGATGCGCGTCCTGCGCGCGCGGCTCTACGACCGCGAGCTCGAACGCCAACGGGCCGAGCTCGACGCGACGCGCAACGCGCAAATCGGGTCGGGCGGCCGCTCGGAGAAGATCCGCACCTACAACTTCCCCGAGAGCCGGGTCACCGACCACCGGGTCAAGCTGACCGTGCACCAACTCGACCGGGTCCTGCACGGCGAGCTCGACGAGTTCACCGAGGCGTTGACGACCGACGACCGGCGCCGCGCGTTGGGAGAGTGACCGCGCGCGAAGCGCTGGCGGAGGCGGAGCAGCGGCTCGCCGCCGCGGGGGTGGAGACGCCGCGGGTCGACGCGGAGTGGCTCGTCGCGCATCAGCTCGGCACTACGCGGGCGGGGCTCGCGGTGCGGCTCGGCGACGAAGTGGACGGTCTCGAGCCCCTGCTCGCGCGGCGTGAGGCGCGGGAGCCGCTCGCGTACGTCCTCGGCGAGTGGGGCTTCCGCCGGCTGACGTTGCAGACGGACGCCCGCGCGCTCGTCCCGCGGCCCGAGACCGAGACGCTGGTCGAGCGCGCGCTCGCGCTCGCGGCGGGAATCGAGCGGCCGCGGATCCTCGACGTAGGCGTCGGGTCGGGCGCGATCGCGCTCGCGCTCAAGGACGAGCGGCCCGACGCGCTGGTGACCGGCGTCGACATCTCGCCCGAGGCGCTCTCACTCGCGCGCGAGAACGCCGAGCGCCTCGCCCTCGAGGTGGAGTTGCGCCTCGGCGACGGTGCTGCCGTGGCGGGGGAGGGCTGGGACCTGGTCGTCGCCAATCCGCCCTACGTTGAGAGCCTCGAGCAGCTTCAACCTGAGCTGCGCCGGGAGCCCGAGGTCGCGCTGATCGGCAGCGGCGAGCACGAGCGGCTCGCGCGGGCGGCACGGGCGCGCTTCGTCGTCTTCGAGGTCGGCGACGGTCAGGCGGGCGAGGTCGAGGCGATCCTCGAGCGCCTCGGCTGCACCGATGTGGCGGTCACCGCCGACCTCACGGGCCGCGCTAGGGTCGTCGAGGGGAGGCTGCTGTGATCGAGATCTTCACCACGCCCGAGGGACTGACGCTCTCGTACGAGCGGCGTGGGAGCGGGCCGCTGCTCGTTTGCCATCCCGGCGGTCCGGGCGGTTCGGCCGCCGAGTTCCTCGACTTCGCCGGGCTCGACGACACGTTCGAGCTCGTCCTGCTCAACCCGCGCGGCTCGCACGGGTCCGATCCCGCCGACGACTACGCGCTCGCGTCGTACGTCGCAGACCTCGAGGCGCTGCGCGGGCACCTCGAAGCCGAGCAGCTGAACCTGCTCGGCTTCTCGCACGGCGGCGTTGTCGCGATGGCGTACGCGGCCGCCCACGGCGAGCGGATCCGTCGGCTCGTGCTCGCCTGCACGCTCGCGGTCTGGGGCGAGGAGGCAGAGGCGGCGATGACCCGTGCGATCGAGAAGCGCCGCGATCAGCCCTGGTTCGCGGCCGCGGCGAGGGCCATCGAGGAGGAGCAGGCGGGCGAGTTCTCGTCCGTGGACGAGCTGATCGCGAACGTCCAAGTCCAGGCACCGCTCTACTTCCACCGCTGGGAAGGCAACGAGCAGATCGGCCGCGTGCTTTTCTCCGATTTCGCGCACGCCGAGCCGCTGCACTACTTCAACACCGTCGAGTTCCCGACCCTCGATCTCCGCGCGGGGCTGCGCACGATCGAGGCGCCGACGCTCGTGGTGGTGGGCGACGACGACATGATCGCCGGCCCCGTCTGTGCCGACGCGATCGTCCGCGAGCTGCCCGACGCGCGGCTCGTCACGATCCCGGACTCGGGCCACTTCGTCTATGTCGAGCAGCCCGAGGCGTTCCGTGCCGCGCTGACCGGCTTCCTCCTGTGACCGAGGACGCGGTCGCCGCGCTGCGCGCCGGCCGCGCCGTGATCCTGCCGACGGACACCGTCTACGGGCTCTGCGCGCTGCCCGGGCACGAGGACGTCCTGTACGAGCTCAAGGGTCGCGACCGCTCGAAGCCGGTTGCACTGCTCGCCGCCGACGTCGACGTGCTCGTCGCCGCACGGCCTGATCTGGACCCTGCGGTGCTCGGGAGGTACTTGCCCGGTCCGTACACGCTCGTCTTCGCCGGCGTCGGGGTGCGCGTGCCGAACCTGCCGCCGGCCGCGGCCGAGGTCGTCGGGGCGGTGGGAGTCGTCGCGGCGACGAGCGCGAACTTCGCAGGAGGGCCGGACCCGCGGCGCGTCGAGGACATCCCGAAGGAGATCCGCGCCGCCTGCGGCGCGATCGTCGACGCGGGGGAGCTGCCCGGCGTCCCGTCCACGGTGCTCGACCTCACGAGCGGCGAGCTCCGGGTCCTGCGGCAGGGCGCCGGCCCGCCCCCCGAGTAGCATCCTCGCGTGGCCACGACCCAGGCGACGTTCCAGGAGCTGAAGCACGAGGGGCTCGACGCGATCGACCCCGAGATCGCGCGGCTCCTCGGTGCCGAGCTCGAGCGCCAGCGGGGGCAGATCGAGCTGATCGCCTCCGAGAACTTCACGTGGCCGGCCGTCCTCGAGGCCGTCGGGTCGGTGCCGACGAACAAGTACGCCGAGGGCTACCCCGGCCGCCGCTACTACGGCGGCTGCGAGGTGATCGACCAGATCGAGGAGCTCGCCATCGACCGCGCGAAGGAGCTGTTCGGCGCGGAGCACGCGAACGTCCAGCCGCACGCGGGCGCCCAGACGAACATGGCCGTCTACGCCGCCGTGATGGAGCCGGGCGACACGCTGATGGCGCTCGCGCTCGACCAGGGCGGACACCTCACGCACGGCCACAAGGTCAACTTCTCCGGCCGCCTCTACCACGTCGCGCACTACGAGGTCTCACGCGAGACGATGACCGTGGACTACGACGACGTGCTCGCGCGGGCGAAGGAGGCACGGCCGAAGGTGATCGTCTGCGGCGGCTCTGCGTATCCCCGCACGGTCGAGACCGACAGGTTCCGGGCGATCGCGGACGAGGTTGGAGCGATCCTCGTCTGCGACATGGCGCACTTCGCCGGGCTCGTGGCGGCCGGCCTCCAGCCGAATCCCGTCGAGCACTGCGACTTCGTCACCTCGACGACCCACAAGACGCTCGCAGGCCCCCGCGCCGGCTTCATCCTCTGCCGCGAGGAGCACGCCAAGGCGCTCGACTCCGCCGTAATGCCGGGGATGCAGGGCGGCCCGCTCGAGCACACGATCGCCGCCAAGGCGACGTGCTTCCGCATCGCGATGACCGACGCCTTCCGCGAGTACCAGACACAGGTCCGCCGTAACGCCGACACCCTCGCCGAGACGCTGCTCGAGGGCGGGCTCTCGCTGATCACCGGCGGTACCGACACGCACCTCCTGCTCGTCGACCTGCGGGAGTCGGAGTGGACGGGCAAGGCGGCGGAGGAGCGGCTGCACGAGATCGCGGTCACGGTCAACCGCAACACGGTGCCGTTCGACGAGCGGTCGCCGTTCGTCACCTCCGGAATCCGGCTCGGCTCGCCGGCGATGACGATGCGGGGCTTCGCCGAGGATGACTTCCGCGAGGTGGGGCGGATCATCTGCGAGGCGCTCACCGAGTCGCCCGACCTCGACGGGCTGCGCTCCCGGGTCGCGGCGCTGTGCAGCGAGCATCCGCTCTACGACGGCTTCCGCGGCTACACCACCTACGTCGCGTGACCGAGCCGCGCCTCACCGTCGTCTCGCACCCGCTTGATCCAGCACAAGCTCGGCTACCTCCGCGACAAGGAGACGCCGACTGTGCACTTCCGCAAGCTCGCGAACGAGATCACGCTCCTGCTCACGTACGAGGCGACGAAGGACCTGCCGACCGAGGAGGCCGAGATCGAGACGCCGCTCGAGCGGATGGCGGTGCGGCGGATTTCCGGCAAGAAGGTCGCCGTCTGCCCGGTGCTGCGGGCGGGCGTTGGGATGCTCGACGGCGTCCTCTCGCTCGTCTCGAGCGCGCGCGTCGGCTTCGTCGGGATGTACCGGGACGAGGAGACGCTCGAGCCCGTCCAGTACTACCTCAAGCTCCCAGACGACCTGGCCGAGCGGGACGCGATCGTCCTCGACCCGATGCTCGCCACCGGCCACTCGAGCTGCGCCGCCATCGCGGCGGTGAAGGAGGCTGGCGCGCAGTCGGTGACGCTGGTCTGCATCGTCGCGGCTCCGCCCGGGATCGAGGAGGTGCACCGGCAGCATTCCGACGTCCACATCGTGTGCGCGGCGGTCGACCGTGGCCTGAACGAGAACGGCTTCATCGTCCCGGGGCTCGGCGACGCGGGCGACCGGCTCTACGGCACGAAGTAGCTCAGGCACCCCGACCGCGTCAGGAGTAGATCCACAGCTCACGAAACTCGTCATCGACGAGCCAACTGAGTCGAGAGCCGCGCGAGAGGGAGAGAACGACACCGGGCCCGAGCAGGATCGGTTCTCCGTCGTCGACCCGCAACTCGCCGCTCCCTCGCAACACGACGAGCGTCTCGTCGGCGTCCAGCTCGTACTCGAGCTTCTTGCCGGCTGCGCCGTTCGGCTTCCAGAGGCCGACCATGATCCGATCGCCGGCTCGAACCATGCGGACGAGCCCGCCTGTCTCCTCGTCGTGCTCCCAGCCGTCGCGCTCATCGACCTGCGTGACGACGGGAGGGGTGGGCTCCTCCGACACAGAACGAGCCTAGTACGGCGGCTGAGGGTCGTACTGGATGTAGCGGCGGACGTCCCGAGCCTGCTCGGGTGAGCCGAGGCGCCCGACCAGGTGGAGGGCCATGTCGATCCCGGCCGACACTCCGGCTGCCGTGACGATCTCGCCGTCGTCGACGAAGCGCGCGTCGGGCTGGGGCTCGATGTCGTTCCCGAGTCGCAGAAGCTCGTCGAACGCCGTCCAGTAGGTCGCCGCGGGTCGTCCGTCGAGTAGGCCGGCGTCGGCGTACACGAGCGATCCGGTGCAGACGCTCGTCAGCAGCGTCCTGCGTTCCTTCAAGCCGCGCAGCCGCGCGCGGATCGTCTCGTCGCCGAGCTGGGCGCGCGTGCCGCGGCCGCCGGGATAGACGAGCACGTCGATGTCGCCGAGGTCGTCCCAGGTCGTGTGCGGGATGACCTGCATGCCCTTCGCGCACGTGACCGGTGCGGTGCTCTCACCGACGAGCACGACCTCGACGTCGGCAGCGGCGGGGCCGTGGTCGCGCCAGGCGGCCAGCACCTCCCAGGGCCCGACGAAGTCGAGCTCCTCGGCGCCCTCAAAGACGGCGATCGCGATGCGCAAGCTCACCCGCCGAAGACGGCGTTGATGTTCGGCAGCCCTGCAAGCCGCGCAAACGTGCCCTCGGTGGCGATCTCCTGTGCGGCCGCGAGCGCGGCGGCGAACGCCACACGCGCGAGGCCGCCGCCGAGGCTGATCCGCCGCACGCCGAGGGACGCGGCTTCCGCGACCGTGGTGAACGGCGCGTAGATCAGTAGGTTCACGGGCTTGGGTGCCACCGCCGCGACGACCGCGGAGATCTGCTCGGGGGTCGAGATGAACGGCGCGTAGAGGCAGTCGGCCCCGGCCCCGGCGTAGGCCTGCAGCCTGCGGATCGTCTCGTCGAGGTCGGGGCGACCGACGACGAACCCCTCGGATCGGCCGGTCAGGAGGACACCCGTACCGCTCTCGTCGATCGCTTCGCGTGCGGCGCGAATCCGCTCGACGGCGAGGCCGAACTCGTAGAGCGGCTCGTCCGCGTTGCCCGTCGAGTCCTCGATCGACAAGCCGGCGATCCCTGTCTCCGCCGCAAGCTTCACGTTCGCGGCGACGCCTGCGGGGTCGTCCGCGAAGCCGCCCTGGAAGTCGGCGTTCAGCGGGAGCTCGACCGCGCCCGCGAGGTCGCGGAGATGCCGGAGCTCTTCGGCGAGCGGTACCTGGCCGTCGCCGCGGCCGAGTGCCCACGCGTGTCCGGCGCTCGTCGTCGCGAGCGCCGCGAAGCCCATCCCCGCGAGGGCCACCGCGCTGCCCACGTCCCAGGGGTTCGGCATCACGAAGCAGCCGTGGGCGTGCAGCCGGTGGAAGGTGTCGACCTTCTCAGCTTGCGAGCTCATGCCGGGAATAATCGCCTCTCGGCCTTCAGGTGGGGCGCCCAGTCGAGGCGGGCGGCGCCGGCGAAGCGCAGGTAGGCGCCGAGCGCGTCGCGCATCGCCTCGACGAACCCGGCGGCGCGGCGTGGCGTGAAGCCGTCCTCCCACCAGAGGCCGAGCACCTCCACGCGGTTTGACTCCCGGTCGATCCGCGGCTCGATTCGGCCGACGAACCGGTCGCCGAACAGGATCGGGAGGACGTAGTAGCCCCAGCGGCGCTTCTCCGGTTTGAAGAAGCCCTCCCAGACGAAGTCGAAGTCGAACAGGCTGGCCAGAAGAGCGGTGTCCCACAGCAGCGAGTCGAACGGCGCAACGAACGCGGCCGTGAGCGCCGGCTCCGGCGGGTTCTCCAGCAGCTCGCGCTCCTCGGCGGGAACGAAGCGCTTGCCACGCAGGCCCTCGATCTCGACGGGCATGAGCGCGCCGAGCTCGACGAGCTCCTTGTGCAGCGAGCGCCGGACGTCCGGATTCGCGATGCGGGCGAACGTGCCGCCGGCCCCGCCCGCGCCGAGCAGCCCGTGGGCGCGGTGGCGGGAGAGCTGCTTGTGCCGGAGCTGCTCCCGCTCGGGCACGTCCAGCGCGAGCAGCTTTGCCGGGAGCAGACGCTCGATCACGTCGTAGTAGCGGGTGTTGCCCTCGCGCCGCGCGAGCCCGATCGCACCGGCGACGGTGTACGCCTCGAGGACCGAGCGCACAGCGTTCTCCGGCAGCCCGAACCAGTTCTTCGTCTGGCCGCTCTCGCGCTCGAAGTCGGCCGAGCAGAGCGGCCCATCCGCGCGGAGCCGCTCGAGTACCCGCTCCGCGACGGCGGCGTTGTCCGCCAGCGCCGCGGCGTGGAACCGCGGTCCCTTGCGGCCTCCGTTGACGCGATACCAGGGGAACTCGCTCGCCGGGATGAACGACAGCGCCTTGTTGGTCGTCTCGAAGATCTTGCGGCTCTCGTACAGCCCATCGCACCAGGCAGGCTCGTAGCCCGCGACGCGCGCGTGCAGCATCAGGTCGTGGTTCCGGCCTGCGACCGCGATCGGGTCGAACTGGATCGAGCCGAGCCTGCGGATCACCTCCAGCACCGCGTCGGGGCCTGCGTCGAGGGACCGCGCCGGCGCGAGGAAGTGCCGGGCGACGAGATAGCGGCGCGCCGTTTCGGCGGTGACCTTGACCGGGGGTCCGGTCAGGACAGCTGCTCGAGCCCGTCGGCGACCCACGCCCGCAGCTCGTCGGATTGGACGAACGGAGCTCCGTCGGCCGCGGCGCGCGCGAGCACGTCCTCTGCAGACGAACCCGCCTGCAGTCCGGCGTAGAGGTAGATCAGCGCGGAGGAGCGCGGCCCGGTCCGGCAGGTCACGAGTGTCGGCCGCGGCAGGCCGTCGAGCGCCTCGATCTGCTTGCGCGCAAGCTCGAGGTCGAGCGGAGTGGGCGGGTCGGACACGACGTTCGCCGACACCGGGACGGCGCGCTCCACGTCCGCGTACGACATGCCGCCGTCCATCGACGCGAACTCCTCGCCGCAGAGAAAGAGCCAGGAGGCGGCGCCCTGCTCGCGGGCGAAGGCCTCCGGATCCGCGATCAGCCTCCGGTTGTGCGCCAGGTCGGTCGGGGTCTCGAAACCGGACATGCGGCGATCCTACTCCGGGCCGCGCGTATCGTCTTGTGCCGGATGCCGATGCCGCCGCTCGAGCTCACGCGCGCCCAGATCCTCGCCTTCCGCCGCCGCGCCGGAGCGCTCGACGAGCGGCTCCCGCCGGGTGCGCGCTCACTGCGAGTGGCGGCCTGGGCGGGGCTGACGGACAGCGTGCCGCGGGCGGCGCTCCTCTCGATCCACGCGCGGGTCGAGGGGACACATCCCGGGAGCTGGGAGGAGCCCTCGCTCGTCCAGGTCTGGGGGCCGCGCCACAGCGTCTACGTCGTGCCGGCCCGCGACCGCGCGGTCTTCACGCTGGGCAGGCTGCCCGACGCCCCGCATCGCCGCCGCCGAGCCGAGGACATGGCTGCGCGCATCCATGCCCATCTCGCTGGGCGGCGGCTGAAGGACAACGACCTCCAGCACGCGCTCGGCGTCGGCAACGCGGTCAAGTACGCGGCGCCGACCGGGACCGTGCGCTTGCGCTGGGACGGCGCGCGGACGCCGGAGATCTGGACGGTGCCGCGGCCCGAGCTCGAGCCGCACGAGGCGCGGCGGGAGCTCGCCCGCCGCTACCTGCACGTCTTCGGCCCGGCAACACCCGAGGCGTTCGGCACCTGGGCAGGCGTCGGAGGCGCGGAGTCTCGAGCAACGTTCAACGCCCTGCGCTCGTCGCTTACGGAGGTGCAAGCGCCGGTCGGCGACGCCTGGATCCTCTCGCGTGATGAGCCGGGCTTCCGCGGGTCGCGTGAGCCCTCGGCCGCGGTCCGTCTCCTGCCGAGCGGCGACGCGTACTTCCTCCACTGGGGTGCCGGCCGCGAGCTCTTGATTCCCGACGCCGCACGCCGCGCCGAACTGTGGACGTCCCGCGTCTGGCCCGGCGCCGTCCTCGTCGCCGGCGAGATCGTCGGGACGTAGCGGCGAGCCCAGACCGACCTGACCGTCCAGCCCTGGCGCCGGCTCACCCGTGCGGAGCGCGACGCGGTCGAGGCGGAAGCGCACTCGCTGCCACTGCCGGGGATCGAGGGGCAGGTCGCGGTGCGCTGGGACGTCTGACGACTCCGCTCAGGCGAGAAGACGCTGGCCCAGACCAGCGCCCTCGACCTACGAGGGTTTGGCGAAAACGCGTTACGTTGGGCCCGGGTGAGAGGTCACCGGATCGCTTTGGCCGCGTCTACCGCCGCGATCATCGCGGGCGTCATCGCTGCCGCTGTTCTTGCGGGTACCACGAGCACGAGCCATGCACGGAATCCGACGCTCAAAGAGCGCGCGGGGATCACCGCGGGGCTACCAAAGTCGCTTCAGCGCGATCCAGTGGGATGTATCTACCTGCCGATCCGGGTTTCGAGCGATGAACGTTTCGCTCGTGCCAGTGTCGATTTTCTGAACTGGCAGCACGGCCGGTGGTGCGTTCGCTACCCCTTCAACGGGCCCGACTGATTCTGCGAAAGACGGGATCGCGGTGGAAGATCATCGCCTACACGTCAGGCACGGCCCCGCGAACCAAGTGCTCTCTCGGCATCCCGCGTTACTTCCTCGTCAAGAGCTGCCGACGCTGACCTCGGGGGGTCATTCCGGAACACTGGCCCAGCCGGGTGTCCTCGGTTGCGAACCGCTTTACCGGTCGAGCCGGTAGATGCGCTCGAGGACCTCGGCCCCGACACCCGGTGCGAACGACGTCTCCGCGCCGACCTCGGCGAAGCCGGCCCGCGCGAGCACCTTCGCCGACGCGGCGTTGTGGTCGGCCACGCGACCGTAGAGAGGCCTGGTCAGCTCGACCGCGAGGAAGCCTTCGAGCGCCCGCGAGGCCAGACCCTGGCCCCAGCGCTCCGGGGCGATCCAGTAGGCGACGTCCCGCTCTCCTTCCATCGTGAAGCTGCCGATCGTCCCGACGAGCTCGGCGTCGTCGTCGATCGCGAGCAGCAGATTCGCAGGGTCGCCGCGGACGCGTTCGTAATGGGCGTCGAACGCGCTGCGGTCGGACGGATCCGCCCGCGTGAACGCCGCCATCTCGACCGCCCGCGGATCGCTCTCCCAGACGAAGAGCCGGTCGAGATCGCGGTCTGCAAGCGTCCGAAGCGTGATCGTCATGAGGATGTCCAACCGTAACGGCGGAGGCGTCGTGCGCAGGCAGGCGCGTCCCGGCGGCGAAGTACTCTGACGGCGTGCTCGCGGCGATCAGCCCGCACCTCAGCGTCCTCGACGAGCTCGGCGATCACCTCCAGGTCCTGTGGGGAGCGCTCGTCGCGTTCGCCATCGTCGTCCTGCTGACGCCCGCGGTGGGAGGGATGGCGCGGCGGCTCGGCGTCGTCGACATCCCGGGCGGGCGGCGCATCAACCAGCTGCCGGTGCCGCGCCTCGGGGGAATCGGACTCTTCCTCGGGATGCTCGTGCCGGCACTCGCGTTCCTGCACGTCGGTGAGCAGACGCGCGGACTGCTGCTCGGCGCGACGATCGCCGTCACCGTCGGCATCGTCGACGACTTCCGCGGCCTCCAGTGGTACGCGAAGCTCGCGGGTCAGGTGGCGGCGGCGGCCGTCGCGACCGGGTTCGGGATCTGGGTCGACCGGTTCACGTTCCCGTTCGTCGGCATCCACACCCTGCCGTCGTCGGTCGGGATCCCGCTCACGATCATCTGGATCGTCGCGCTCATGAACATGTTCAACTTCCTCGACGGGCTCGACGGTCTCGCCGCGGGGGTCGCGGCGATCGCGGGGCTCACGTTCTGCGTGATCGCGCTGTCGCTCGGGAAGGTCGACCCGGCGATCCTCTCGGCGATCGTCTTCGGCGCCTGCGTCGGCTTCCTCCGCCACAACTTCTATCCGGCGCGGATCATCATGGGCGACTCCGGCGCGCTGCTGCTCGGCTACATGCTCGCCACCATCTCGGTCCAGGGTCTCCTCAAGACGGCGGCGACCGTGGCCCTGTTCTTCCCGCTGCTCGTGCTCGCGATCCCGATCGTGGACACGACCTTCGTCGTCGTGCGGCGACTCAAGCACGGGGAGTCCGTCTTCGAGGCCGACCAGGCGCACCTGCACCACCGCTTCCTGCGGCGAGGCTTCTCGCAGCGGCGTGCGGCGCTGATGATCTGGGCCTGGTGCATTACCCTCGCGGCGGCTGCGTTCGCGACGCGATTCGTCCCGTTCCGCGCCCACGGGGTCTGGCATCCCTGGTGGACGCTGCTCGCCGCGTCGATCGGCCTGGCGGCGGTCTTCTTCTCGGTCTACGTCGTCTACGTGCTCGAGATCGTGAAGCTCGGCAACCGGATTCAAAAGCGGCGCAAGCCCGACGATCCGCTGCGTAAAACCGCCTAGCCAGAGGTCGGGCCTAACCCTGGTCCCGACTGAGGTTGACGAAAGTCAACAGTTGTGCCAGCCTACCCGGTACCCCTCGAATGGGGTACCCCGATCGGGAGTAGTAGGAAGGGAGGTTCGCGCTAATGGACGTTCGTCTGTCCGCGTGGGGCAGCTAGCCCCGTAACTGCGGTTAACGCCTGCGACGGAGCCGCTAAAGGACGGCGGCCGTCAGCCCGGCGGCTCCAAGCAGGTTTACCCAGCGAACCCCGGCGCAAAACCGTGAGCCGCATCTTTGCGCCCTTCGCCAGCCGCGACTTCCGGCTCCTCTGGACCGCGAGCACCATCTCACTGCTCGGAGACGGGATCTGGTACGTCGCGATCGGCTGGCAGACCCTCCAGTTGTCCAACAGCGCCACCGCGCTGGCGGTGGTCTGGCTCGCCTTCACGCTGCCGCACATCGCGATGCTGCTCTTCGGCGGCGTGCTCTCCGACCGGCTGCCGCGCCGGCGTGTCCTGCTCGGGGCGAACATCGTCTCGGGAATCTTCGTCGGCACCATCGCGGTGCTCTCGCTCAGTGGTGAGCTCACGATCTGGAAGCTGCTGATCCTCGTGGCCGGCTACGGCGCGAGCGAGGCGGTGTTCGGGCCGGCCTACGGCGCGATCGTCCCCGACCTCGTCGACCGCGAGATCCTCACCCAGGCCAACTCGCTCAACCAGCTCAACCGGCCGATCGCGCTGCGGCTCGCCGGGCCGGCGCTCGGCGGCGTCCTCGTCACCTCGCTCGGGGTCGGCACGGCCTTCGCGCTGGATGCCGGCACCTTCTTCGTCTCGGCCGCGATCCTCTCCCGGATGGCCGTCCCGCGTACTGCCCTCTCCGCCGTGGAGACGAGCGTCCGCGCGGTGCTGCACGAGGTGGGGGAGGGCGTGTCCGCGGTGCGGCGCGTGCCGTGGCTCTGGGCCGGGATGGGAGCGGACGCAGTCGGCACGCTCGTGACCTGGGGCGTCGTGCAGGCGCTCGTGCCGCTGCTCGTGCGCAACGACCTCGGCGGGACTGCCGGCACGCTCGGCGCGGTCTACGCCGCGGGCGGCGTCGGCGCCGTGCTCGCGGCGCTCGCGACCGGCACGCGTGGGAGCCCGCGGCGTCCGGTGACGGTGCTCTTCCTCGTGCTCGCTGGGAAGGTCGCGGCTGTCGGCCTGTTCGGCTTCGCCGCCAGTGCCGCGACGGCGATGCTCGCGAGCTTCCTCATGGGTGCGCTCTCGACCGTCGGCCTCGTGATCTGGATGACGCTGATCCACGAGCGCGTGCAGGGCGACCTGCTCGGCCGGGTCAACAGCATCGATTGGCTCGTCTCGACGAGCCTGATGCCGATCGCGCTCGCGGTCGTCGGCCCGCTCGCGGACGCGTTCGGCGTGCGGACGCTCCTCGTGGTCGCGGGCTTCGGTGGCGCGGTGCTCGTGCTCTCGTTCCTGCTCGTGCCGGGCGTGCTCGCCGGCGAGCGGCTGCCCGACCGGCTCGAGCCGACCTAGCCCGCCTCGGCGCGCTCGACGAAGTCCGCGAGCAGGCCGTTGAAGGGATCGCCGAGCCGCTGCACCGAGTGACCGGCGCCCGGCAGGACGGCTCGCTCGGCGCCGAGTCGCTCCGCAAGCACGTCGCACAAGGCCTCGAAGGCCTCGCTGTGCCCGCCCGAGACGACGAGCTTGGGGAACGACGCGCGCGCCAGCTCGTCGAGCGGGATCTCGGCCTCCGCCGGCGACCGCTCGATCATCAGCGTCCGCGCGCCCTGCAGCAGCTCGGGTGTGAACGTGCCGGACGGGGGGACGAGCCGACGAGCGAGAGGAAGCCGCGCAGGAACTCGCCCGGATCGCGCGGACCGTTCGTCCAGTGCTCCTCGATCCGGGCCATGAACTCGTCGGCCGCGGGGATGCCGCGCGCTACACGGAACGCCGGCGGCTCGATCACCGTGAGCGACCGGACGAGCTCCGGGCGCCGCGCCGCGAGAAACAGCGCGATCACCCCGCCGTACGAGTGGCCGACGAGGTGGGCTGCGGGCTCGAGGAACTGCTCGAACCAAGCGGCCTCGTCCTCGAAGTCGACGTGTGCGACCTCGGGGCCGGGCGGAAAGCCGCGGCGATTGGGCGCCACGATCTCGAACCGCTCGGCGAGCAGCCGCTGGGCGCTCCAGGTCAGCTCCGCGTTGACGACGGAACCGTGAACTAACAAGACGCGAAATTGGCTAGCCATGCTGGATTTAGGTGTCACAAAGTACTGGGTCGCAGCCCCTCCGACACTGCTATTCTCGCGCTCGGATGCAGGGGACCACCTCGTCGCAGTTCAACGCCGCTGGTGCCGGCGGCGTTCTTCTCGCCGTGCTCGCGGCCTGCGTCGTCGTCGGCGCGCTCATCGGCTGGGCTCTCGGCTCCGGCGCGGTCGGCGCACTCTTCGGAGCCGTGGTCGGGATCCTCGGTGGAATTGTCGCCGTCTATGCCCGATACGGAAACATGAGCTGATGCTCGGCGGCCTCTTCTCGATCCGACGCTCAGAGCCAGATCACCTCGTGCCCGCTGCAGGTGGAACGGTCGTGATCGCGTTGCTGCTGCCGGTGGTCGCCCTCCTCGGCTGGAGCATCGCCGGCTGGGCGCTCGCGGCGCTGCTGTGGCTCGGCCTCCACGCGCTCGACCTGCTGGTGATCCGGGCGCGCTCGAAGCCGGGTAGCACACCCGCGAACTCCGGGATCCAGGCGTTCGCGCTCCTGTTCAAGCTGATCGCCCTGCTGATCGTGCTCTTCGCGGCGCTCGCCGCCGACCGCAACCTCGCGCTGACGACGCTGCTGACCTACGGCCTCGCGTACACGTTCGAGCTCGGTCTCTCGCTCGCCTCCTACTTCGGAACGCAGTCGGCGTGACCAGGTTGCGGATCCTGCTCGTCTTCGCCGGGCTCGCGCTGCTCGCGCCTTCGGCTGCGTTCGCGCGTGGGAACTTCGACCCGACGCAGGAGTTCAAGCAGGACGACTGGATCCCCATCCACCTCGGGCCGCTCGACCTCTCGATCACGAAGGCCGTCGCCTACCTGATGCTCGGGACGGTCCTCACGATCGCGCTCGGGCTCCTGACCATGCGCAGCCGCCTGACCCTTAAGCCCGACCGGAGGCAGACGATCGGCGAGACCTTGTACGAGGTCGCCCAGACGCAGATCGCGCAGCAGGGACTGCCGACCAAGGCGATCAGCCGCTGGTTCCCGTATGTGGCCACGCTGCTGCTCTTCATCTTCATGGTCAACCTGCTCGGCTTCATCCCGTTACCGCTGACGGGAGAGACGTGGCACGGCGTGCCGACCTGGGGCATCTACGCGGCCACGTCGTCGCTCTCGGTGACGCTCGCGCTCGCGCTGCTCACGTTCTGCTTCACGCACTACGAGGGGATCAGGTGGAACGGCGCCCGGCGCTACTTCAAGAGCTGGATCCCCGAGGCGCCCAAGGGGCTCCTGATCCTGATCGTCCCGCTCGAGATCCTCGGCCAGTTCATGCGGCTGATCTCGCTCAGCGTCCGGCTGTTCGCCAACATGCTCGCCGGGCACATCCTGATCCTGACCTTCCTGGGCCTGATCTTCATCTTCGAGTCCCTGGCCCTCGTGTTCGTGATCATTCCCGCGTCGGTCTTCTACATCTTCGAAGTGGTGATCGTCGTCGGGATCCAGGCGTTCATCTTCGCCGCCCTGTCCGCCATCTACATCGGCTCGGCCATCGAGCCGGAGCACTAAGGAGGAACGAGAAATGATCGGCTACATCCTCGCCGCCACGACCGGCAACGTGACCAGCGCCGGCAAGGCGATCGGCCTTGCGCTCGGCGTCGGGCTCGGCGCAGCCGGTGCCGGTGTCGGCATCGGGATCATCTTCGGCTCGATGATCCAGTCCGTCGCCCGCCAGCCCGAGCTCCGCAGTGAGCTCCAGGGCATCCAGTGGCTCGGCTTCGCCCTGACCGAGGCCGTCGTGTTCTACGGCCTGCTCGGCTCGATCCTGGCGTACGTCCTCGTCAAGTGATCGTCGGCTCGAACCCACTCATCTCGGTCACGCCGGGTCTGATGATCTGGACGATCGTCTGCTTCCTGATCGCGCTGTACGTGCTCAAGCGCTTCGCGTTCGGCCCGATCCAGAAGCTGATCGACACGCGCCGGGAGTCGATCGAGCACTCGCTCGAAGCGGCCGACCAGGCCCGCGACGAGGCGCAGCAGCTGCTCGAGGAGCACAAGCGGCTGATCGCGGAGGCGCGTGGCCAGGGCGAGGCGATCCTCGCCGAGGCGCGCAAGACCCGTGAGTCGATGGAGCAGCGGATGCGCGAGGAAACGGAGGCCGAGCGGCAGCGCCGGCTCGAGGAGACGCGCAAGGAGATCGCTGCCGAGACGGCGCGCGCGCTCCAGCAGATCCGCGCCGAGGTCGCCGACCTCACGCTGGAGGCCGCCTCGCGGGTCGTCGGGCGGACGCTCGACGCGAAGCGCGATCAGGAGCTGATCGAAGAGGCAATCGCGGGCCTCGACTTCTCGCGGCTGGAGGAGAGCGCGTAGCTCGTGGCCGTCGCGCACCGCATCTACGCCGAGGCGCTCTTCGGTGCCGCAAAGGACGCGGGCCGGCTCGCGCCCGTGCACGAGGCGCTCGGCGACTTCGCGGTGGCGATCGCCGAGTCGCCCGAGCTGCGCGCCGTGCTGCGCAACCCGCAGCTCGAGCCGAGCTCGAAGTCCGCGATCCTCGCTGACCTCGCCGGCGACGAGGAGCCGCTGTTCACGAACTTCCTCCGGCTCGTCGCCGAGAAGGGGCGCGCGGGTGAGCTGGAGGAGATCGCGAAGGAGTTCGAGCGGCTGATCGCGCGCGAGGAGCGGCGCCTCACCGTCGAGCTGACGACGGCGCGCGAGCTGACCGATGCCGAGGCCGGGGCGATCCTGAAGCAGATCGAGGACGCCGTCGGGCGCAAGGTCGATGCGACGCAGAAGGTCGACCCTGACCTGGTGGGCGGCATCGTCCTGCAAGCGGGCTCGCTGCGCGTCGACGCGAGCGTCCGCGGAAGATTGGAACGACTGAGACACGACCTCGTGAGGAGCTGACGCACCTGTGAAGCTGAGACCGGAAGAGATCACGTCGATCCTGCGCCAGCGGATCGAGCAGTACGACGTCGCGACCGACCTCGCGGAGGTCGGCACCGTCCTCCAGATCGGCGACGGCATTGCCCGGATCTACGGGCTCGAGAACGCGGTCGCCATGGAGATGCTCGAGCTCGAGCACGGCGTCACCGGCCTGGCTTTCAACCTCGAGGAGGACGACGTCGGCGCCGCGCTCTTCGGCGAGTGGGAGCAGGTCAGCGAGGGCGAGCCGGCGCGCCGCACCGGGAAGGTCGCGAGCGTCCCCGTCGGCGAGGCGCTGCTCGGCCGCGTCGTCGACCCGCTCGGCAACCCCCTCGACGGGCGCGGGCCGATCGAGGCGACCGAGACACGCCCGCTCGAGTTCAAGGCGCCGGGCGTGATCGCGCGCCAGCCGGTGAGAGAGCCGCTCATGACCGGCATCAAGGCGATCGACTCGATGACGAACGTCGGCCGCGGCCAGCGCGAGCTGATCATCGGTGACCGCTCGACGGGCAAGACGGCGATCCTGATCGACACGATCCTCAACCAGCGCGACACCGACGTCCACTGCATCTACGTCTCCATCGGCCAGAAGGCTTCGACCGTCGCCGGCATCTACGAGCGGTTGCGCGAAGAGGGAGCGATGGAGTACACGACGATCATCACC
Organism: uncultured Actinomycetes bacterium; assembly: GCA_963743545.1. Lineage (GTDB taxonomy): Bacteria > Actinomycetota > Thermoleophilia > Gaiellales > Gaiellaceae > Palsa-739. The sequence continues at coordinate 40,907 of CAVUQB010000003.1, forward strand.
GCCGCCGCGCACGAGGCCGCGCCGATCAAGTGGATGGCGCCGTTCGCCGGCTGCGCGATGGGCGAGTACTTCCTCTTCAACGGCAAGCACGCGCTCGTGATGTACGACGACCTCTCGAAGCACGCCGACGCGTATCGCCAGCTCTCGCTGCTGCTGCGCCGGCCGCCGGGCCGCGAGGCATTCCCCGGCGACGTCTTCTACCTCCACTCGCGGCTGCTCGAGCGCGCGTGCAAGCTCAACGAGGAGAACGGCGGCGGCTCGCTGACAGCGCTGCCGATCATCGAGACGCAGGCCGGCGACGTCTCCGCGTACATCCCGACGAACGTGATCTCGATCACCGACGGGCAGATCTTCCTGCAGTCGGAGCTCTTCTACTCGGGCGTCCGCCCGGCTGTCAACGTCGGCATCTCGGTGTCGCGCGTCGGCGCGGCGGCGCAGACGAAGGCGATGAAGAAGGTCGCCGGCCGCCTGCGGCTCGACCTCGCGCAGTACCGCGAGCTGGAGGCGTTCGCGCAGTTCGGCTCCGAGCTCGACCGCGCGACGCAGCAGGCGCTGACCCGCGGCGAGAAGATGGTGGCGACGCTCAATCAGCCGCAGTACCAGCCCTGGCCGATGGAGGAGCAGGTCGCCGCGATCTACGCCGGGATCAACGGCTACCTCGACGACATCCCGACGCCGCAGGTCTCGCGGTTCCAGGACGAGCTGCGGGAGCACCTCCGCGCCGAGGGCGAGGTGCTCAAACAGATCCGCGAGACGGGCGACCTGCCGGACGAGCTCGCCGAGAAGCTGAACGCCGAGATCGAGAAGTTCAAGAACGGCTTCAACATCGAGGGTGAGGGGCTGGTCTAACCGCTTGGCGTCGCTCCAGGATCTCCGGCGGCGGATCGCGTCCGTCCGCAACACGCGCAAGATCACGAAGGCGCTCGAGCTCGTGGCCGGCGCGCGGCTGCGGCGTGCGCAGACCCGCATCGAGGAGATGCGGCCGTACGCCGACCGGATGCAGGAGCTGATGGTGGGCACGGCACGTGCTGCCTCGTCCCTGCGGAATCTGGGGCTTCTGCAGCAACGCGACGAGGTGCGGCGGGTGGCCCTGGTCGTCGTGACCGGCGACCGCGGGCTCGCGGGCCCGTTCAACGGTCAGGTGCTGCGTCGGGCGTTCGAGCTCGAGCGAAAGGCGCGGGCCGAGGGTCAGGAGGTCGTGTGGCTCCCGGTCGGCCGCAAGGGCGCCTCGACGCTCCGTTTCCGCCGCTACGAGATCACCGCGCAGTGGGCGGGCTTCGCCGACAAGCCGACCTACCACGACGCGCAGGCGATCGGTCACAAGCTCGCCGAGCTGTACGAGGCGGAGGAGGTCGACCGCGTCGTCCTGGTCTACAACCGGTACGAGTCGGCGCTCACGCAGCGGGTGATGACGACCGACCTGCTGCCGATCCAGGAGGACGTCCTCACGGCCGAGGAGTTCGTGCAGGGCGCGGACGGCCCGAGCCCCGACTTCATCTACGAGCCGGAGCCGGAGCAGATCCTCCAGCGGTTGCTGCCCGTCTACCTCGAGACGGAGATCTACCGCGCGCTGCTCGAGTCGGCGGCGGCGTTCCTCGCGTCCCAGATGACGGCGATGCGCAACGCCTCGAAGAACGCCGGCGAGCTGATCGACACCCTGACGCTCTCGCTGAACCGGGCGCGCCAGGCGGAGATCACGCAGGAGATCCTCGAGATCGTCGCGGGTGCAGACGCGCTCACCGGCTAGGTCGAAGAGCCGCGTCCGCGTCGCGGCGGCATCAGGCGTAAGGACACTGGCCCAGCCGAGGGTTCTAGCGAGACGATCTAGCCGCAGGCGCTCAGACCGAGCCGCCGGTTCAGCGTCGCGACCTTCGCAGCCTCCGCATGTACGGCTTGATAGATCTGAACGGCCTTCGCGACCTCCCCCGCCTGGGCTTTACGGCGCATCTTGAGGAGGTTCATCTTCTGCACATCTCCGAGGAAGTTGATCCTCCGCACAGTCGCGCGGAAGGCCGTCGGGACCGGCAGACGCCGGAAGCGAGCCTTGATGAGTTCCCCAGTGGACAAGGTGAGATCGACGAACCGGATCGGGTAGTGGCGTGCCGCCGAGGAGTTGCGACCGTGCGTCATGTCGTTCGCCTCTTGACGCGTCGGACTTGGAACCTCGGCAGCCGACTTCAGGCCATTCGCGCAGACGGCATTCCCTCCGCTGAACTTCCGTGCGCACCGCCACCGCACGCCACCACAACCAGGACAAAGCTGGCACCGAGGAGCACCGAAAGTGCCTGATCCATCTCGGCAGTGTCGCGGCTTCCATGCTCGCTTGCCGCCGTGTACCGAAGGTCGTCCGCGGTCAGGGGTCATTCCTGAGCACTGGCCCAGCCCAGCGCGGTTCCCGCCAGAGCGATGGCGAGCTACAGTCTCCCGGCGGTGACTGATCCGTCTGAACCGCCGGACGATGGGACGCGGTATCTCGGCTCAGGGCTGATCCGAAGCGGCGATCAGGGGATGCTCGTGCGTGGCATCGGCCGCGGTCTCTTGTCACTGATCGTGGCCCTCGTTCGCTGCGTCAGATACGTCTACGACTGCATGCGCTGGGCGAGCTCGCGACGGCCCGGCGCGTAGCGCGTCAGGGGTCATTCCGGAAGACTGGCAGGCGAGTTGCCTTCTTCTCTCATGACCTACGGGCTAGTCTCCGCCGTTTCGCGGACGCGACGCACCAAGCCGCGAACGCCAACGCCTACTGCGATGCCGAAGAGCCAGAAGAAGTAGGCAATCACGACAACGGGAATGGTGTAGCTCGGTTCCCACCAACGGCCGAGATAGTTCTCGCACTCGCAGCCGTCATAGGTTGTGGACGACGTGTAGTAAGCCCATAGGACGACTCCGAACCCGAGGCCGACTCCGAGAGCAGCGACGGCGATGCTGCTCCACCTGCCACGAGCGAAGGCTCCACCAATCAACGCGCCGGCGATGAAGGGTGAGCCAAGCCACGCGAGCACCCACATGGAGCAGGTATAGCAGAGTTGCTATGGACGTGCCGATCTGTGCGCGATACGCGACCCGACCGGCGACCGGCAAGAGGAAGACCAGCCACAGAGGACGCCCGGCGACTGCGATGGCGATTGCGCCGACCAGAAGTAGGACGGCCCGCGTCGCATACCAGCTCGCTGAAAGCCCTAGACCGCCCACGATCAGCGCCGCCACCGCCGAACTACCGCCCGACCAATCACCAGGACGTCTGCGCGCGCCCGCCCTGGGCAGGGCACCGACGGACGCGCGCCAACCTCCGAGCTAGCCGGCTTCCGCGGCGTTGACCCCGAGCGACGTGGAGAGCACGACCTCCGCGATGTGCAGCTCGCGCGGTGCGAGGTCGAAGCCGGACCCAGACACCCAATTGCCGGCCGTCGTGTTCGCGGCTTCGGCCTGGTCGGCCGTGTCCCAGGTGGTGAGCGAGAACAGCTCGTCGTCGGTTACAGCAGCGGAGAATGCCTTGAAGCCGGGCATCTGCTGGTACTGCGGCAGCAGTTCCGCTTCGGCTCGGCGGGCGATCTCGTGGGCGTCGCCGGTGTAGGCGTACCTGGCAAGACGGGAGTACATGGATCTCCTTTCGCGTGCCGGGTTGACCTGGTGACCCTGTCACCCGGTTGCCGAGAACGCAACCGGTTCTGAGCGCCTAGGGCAGGTCCTCCTGGTCGTACCTCGCCCGGTCCTCCTCTCGCCACTTGGCCCCGTACGCCTCGGCGTCGGCGAGCTCCTGATCCGTGAGTGCGCTCGCGTGGGCGCCTTCGCCCGCGGGATGCTCGAACGACGTCGTTCGGCGCCGCGAAGCCACGAAGGCGACGATCAGTAAGGGCACCGCGACCAGGCCGATGATGAGCCACGGGATCATGCGGGGAGACTATCTGGTGGCCGGACGAGTTCCCGCGCGCGCGCGGCCTTGACCGCGGCCGAAAGGGTCGCGATGTCGTAGGCGCCGTAATGGCGCAGGCCGTTGATGAAGAACGTCGGAGTGCCCGAGACGGCGGAGAGATCGGCCGAGTCGACGTCCTGCGCGATCCGGGCCGATCCCGTTCGCGTGCGCAGGTCGTCCTCGAAGCGCTCGACGTCGAGGCCGAGCTCCCGGGCGTAGCCGAGCAGGTCGCGGAAGCTGAGCGCGTCCTGGCGGTCGAGCAGCAGGTCGTGCATCTCCCAGAATGCGCCCTGCTCGGCCGCCGCCTCCGCGGCCTCCGCGGCCAGCTGCGCATTCGGATGGACGTCGTTGAGCGGCAGGTGCCGCCAGACGTAGCCGACGTCGCCGTGCTCGCGCAGCAACTCCCGCACCACCGGCTCCGCCTGGCCGCAGAACGGGCACTCGAAGTCGCCGTACTCGAGCACCGTGACCGGTGCGTCGACCGGGCCGCGGATGTGATCCCGCTCCGGATCGACCGGCTCCGCGAGGTCGACGATCAGGTCAGGCGTGCCGAGCAGCATCCTGATCCGCCGTCTCCGCGGCAGCCGCTTCGTGGCGAGGACGAGGAGCCAGGTGAGCGTCGCCGCCAGCAGCGCCGCCGTGAGCGTCCCGACCTTCGCCTCGTCGAGTTGCGTGCCGTGGAAGGCGAGATCCGCGATCAGGATCGAGACGGTGAAGCCGATCCCGGCGATGGTGCCGGCGCCTGCCACCGACGCCCAGCCGACTGGAGGCCTCAGCCGTCCGCCGCTGAGCCGGGTCGCGAGCCACGTCGATCCGGCGATTCCGATCGGCTTGCCGAGGACGTAGCCGAAGATGATCCCGAGCGTGATGGGCGACGTGAACGCCGTCGAGAGGAACCCGGCGCTCAGGTGGACGCCGGCGTTCGCCAGCGCGAAGAGCGGCACGATCACGTAGCTCGTCCACGGATGCCAGAGCGACTGCAGCCGCTCGTTCGGCGATACGGCCGACCGCAGCGCCCCACGAGCGGTGCGCGCCAGGTCGCCGGTCGGCTGCTCGCGGAAGAGGCGGAAGATGTCGCTTGCCCGCTCGAGGTCGGTGCGCTGCGCGGGATACGCGAGCGCGATGACGCCGCCCATCAGGCCCGCGACGACCGGATCGACCCCGGACTCGTAGAACGCGACCCAGACCGCGGTTCCGAGCAGGAAGTAGATGAGGCCGACGTGGATGTCCGCGGCCCGGACCAGGAGGATGCAGGCGAACAGTCCGAAGGCGATGAGCAGCGGCCCGACCGAGATCGAGCCGCTGTAGGCGACCGCGATCACGAGCAGCGCAACGATGTCGTCGACGACGGCGACCGTGAGGAGATAAGCGCGCAGGCGGTCCGGCAGGCCCGACCCGACGAGCGCGAGCAGCCCGAGGGCGAACGCGGTATCGGTCGACATCGCCGTCCCCCAGCCGTGGATCGAGTCGTGGCCGGCGTTGATCGCGAGGTAGATCAGGACCGGCACCGCCATCCCGCCGATGCCGGCGAGCAGCGGCAGTGCGACGCGCCGCCGCTCGCGCAGCTCGCCGAGGTCGAACTCGCGCCGCGCCTCGAGCCCGATCACGAAGAAGAAGAACGCCATCAGTCCGCTGTTGATCCACGCCTGGAGGTCCTGCGAGATCGAGTAGCTGCCGACGTGGATCGAGAGCGTCGTCGACCAGAGGCGCTCGTACGACGCCTGGTCGACGTTCACCCAGATGAGCGCGGCGACGACGGCCGCGAGGAGAATCGCGGCGCTCCCCGTCTCGGTCGCGAGGAAGGCGCGCAGCGGCGTCTGCAGGTTGCGCGTCCACGCCGTGCGACCGCTGAACGGAGGCGCGTCGGTCGTCTCGGCTGCGTCTGTCTCGGCCATGGCGGCTAGCTTCGCAAACCCGGTCGGTTCCACCGAGGGGGGCGAACCGCGCTCGGCTAGAGTGCGCCTGCCTGCGGCAGCCCGCCAGTGGCGCCGATTCCGAGCATCAGGGGAGACTCAGTGGCCGACCAGAGCAACGGCAAGAACACGGGAAAGATCGTCGAGATCAAGGGCGTCGTGCTCGACGCCGTCTTCCCGGACCGGCTACCCGAGATCAACCATGCACTCAGCGTCCAGGTCCCCGAGGACGGGGGCATGCGTGAGCTGATCGCCGAGGTGCAGCAGCATCTCGGCGACGACCGCGTCCGCGCCGTCGCCATGGACTCGACCGACGGGCTCGCCCGCGGGGTCGACATCATCGACACGGAGGAGCCCATCTCCGTGCCCGTCGGCGACCAGACGCTCGGGCGGATCTGGAACGTGATCGGCGACCCGGTCGACGGCAAGCCGCCGGCGACGGGCGAGCGCTGGCCGATCCACCGCGACCCACCCGCCTTCGGCGACCTCTCGCCGGCGATCGAGATCTTCGAGACGGGGATCAAGGTCGTCGACCTGATCGCGCCGTTCGTCCGCGGCGGCAAGGTCGGCCTGTTCGGCGGTGCCGGAGTCGGCAAGACCGTGACCATCACGGAGCTGATCCACAACGTCGCGCTCCAGCACGGCGGCGTCTCGGTCTTCTCGGGCGTCGGCGAGCGCACCCGCGAGGGCAACGACCTGATGCTCGAGATGCAGGAGTCGGGCGTCATGGACAAGGTCGCGATGTGCTACGGCCAGATGAACGAGCCGCCGGGCGCGCGGCTGCGCGTGGGGCTCTCGGGTCTGACGATGGCGGAGTACTTCCGCGACCAGGGCCAGGACGTGCTCCTGTTCATCGACAACATCTTCCGCTTCGTCCAGGCGGGCTCCGAGGTCTCGGCGTTGCTCGGCCGGATGCCGAGCGCGGTCGGCTACCAGCCGACACTCGCGACGGAGATGGGCCAGCTGCAGGAGCGGATCACCTCGACGCGAACCGGCTCGGTCACCTCGGTGCAGGCGATCTACGTGCCGGCCGACGACCTCACCGACCCGGCGCCCGCGAACACGTTCGCGCACCTCGACTCGACGACCGTGCTCGACCGCAGCATCGTCGAGAAGGGGATCTATCCCGCGGTGCACCCGCTGCGCTCGACCTCGCGCGCGCTGCAGCCGGGCATCGTCTCCGAGGCGCACTACACCACCGCGACCCGCGTGCAGGAGGTGCTGCAGCGCTACGCCGACCTGCAGGACATCATCGCCATCCTCGGGATCGACGAGCTTTCCGACGAGGACAAGCTCGTCGTGCAACGGGCCCGCAAGATCGAGCGCTTCCTGTCGCAGCCGTTCTTCACGGCCGCGCAGTTCACCGGTACGGCGGGCGAGTTCGTGAAGCTCGAGGACACGATCCGCGGCTTCACCGAGATCCTCGACGGCAAGCACGACGAGCTGCCCGAGCAGGCCTTCTACATGGTCGGGACGATCGAGCAGGCTGTCGAGCGCGGCCGGCAGCTCGGCGCGGAGGAGCCGGAGGCGGCCGCCGAGAGCGGGGCCGACGAGCAGGCCGACGAGGCTGAGGCCAGCGAGGCCGAGACGGCCGGCGCTCCGGCCTAGCGAGGCGACGTGGCGGACCATCCCTTCTTCCCGGTCTCGGTCGTGACGCCGGAAGGCCCGGCGTTCGAAGGCGAGGCCGAGATGCTGATCGTGCCCGGGGCGGCGGGAGAGATCGGCGTTCTCGCGCGGCACGCGCCGCTGGTCGCGATGTTGCGGGCGGGCTCGACGCGCGTCCACCTTGGCGAGGGCGAGGTGCGCGAGTTCGCGACCGGGCCGGGCTTCTTCCAGGTGCTCGAGAACCGCGCGATCGCACTCGTCGACGACGCGGTCGCGGCCGGTGACATCGACGAGGAGCGGGCGCGGCAGCAGCTCGAGGACGCGCGGGCCGAGCTCGCAAAGGTCGACGCCGGCGAGTCCACCGCCGACCGCTGGCAGCTCGAACAGCGCATCCGCCACGCCGAGAACCAGCTTTCGGTCACCGGCGCGAGCTAGCTAGTAACGATCGATATCGACCAGGCGCTGGTCGCTGATGCCGAAGTGGTGCGCGATCTCGTGGAAGACGACGCGCCGCACCGAGGCTCGCAGCCGCTCGGGATCTCCGCCCGCGATCCGTTCCAGCGGGGCGCGGTAGATCGTGATCTTGTCCGGCAGGGCGCCCGAGTAGTACGGTCCGCGCCTGCCCCACGGGACACCTTCGTAGAGGCCGAGGAGGTTCTGGCCCGGAGGCGGCTCGTCCTCGACCGTGACGGCGACGTTCGTCATCAGGCCGCGAATGTCCTCGGGCAGCTCGTCGAGCGCTTCGCTGACGAGTTGCTCGAAGTCCGGCCCGGCGTGTTCGTTCATCGCTACTAGGCGACCCGGCTCGCCGGGCGCGTGGCCCCCTCGTGTGCCGGCAGGTAGAGCCGCTCGACGTACTCCGCTGCCATCCGCGCCGTGCCGAACCGCGGGCCGAGCTCGGCGATCGACTCTCGCATCAGCGCGAGCCAACGCTGCGGCAGCCCGGCCTCGTCCCGGTCGTAGTACGCCGGAAGCACCTGCTCCTCGAGCACTGAGTAGAGCGCGTCCGCGTCCGCCTCGTCCTGCTCCTTGTCGCTCGCCTCCTCGAGACCACGGATCGCGAAGCCGACCTCGGGGGAGTACGCCTCGGCCCACCAACCGTCGAGGATCGAGCAGTTGAGCACGCCGTTCAGCGCGGCCTTCATCCCCGAGGTGCCCGACGCCTCGAACGGCCGCCGCGGCGTGTTGAGCCAGATGTCGACGCCTTGCACGAGCCGCCGCGCGAGCGTCATCTCGTAGTCCTCGAGGAACACGACGCGCCCGGCCGCAGCGGGCTCGCGCGCGAAGTCCACGATGAGCTGGATCAGATCCTTGCCGTCCTCGTCGGCCGGGTGCGCCTTGCCGGCCACGAGCACCTGGATCGGACGCTCGGGATCGGCGAGGAGCAGCGCGAGCCGCTCGGGCCGGCTGAAGAGGAGGCTCGCGCGCTTGTAGGTGGCGAAGCGGCGCGCGAAGCCGATCGTGAGGACGTCGGGGTCGAGCTCGGGCACCCCGCGCGTCATGGCCACGAAGTCGAGCAGCTGTTCCTTCGAGCCGCGGTGCGCGGCCCAGAGGTCCTCCGCCGGCAACTCGCGCGCGCGCTCGAACTGGGGGTCGGTCTCGCCAAGCAGCTGCTCGAGCCCGCCGGAGATCCACGTCCGCTGATGGACGCCGTTCGTGACCGACGTGATAGGCACCTCATCGACCCGCCGCCCGGGCCAGAGCCCGTGCCACATCTCGCGCGACACGGCCCCGTGGAGCTCCGAGACGGCGTTCGCGTAGTGCGAGGTGCGCAGCGCGAACGGAGTGAGGCCGAACCCCGGCTCGCCCTGCTCCACCTTGCCGAGCGCCACGAAGTCCTCCCACGCGAGCCCGCAGCGCTCGACGAGCCCGCCGAGCGTGCCGCGCACGAGCTCGGGATCGAACACCTCGTTCCCGGCCGGCACCGGTGTGTGCGTCGTGAAGACCGTCGACGCGCGCAGCCGCTCGAGCGCCTCGTCGGTGGTGAGGCCCTGCTCCTCCACGAGCTCGCGCATGCGCTCCAGCTGGAGGAACGCCGAGTGGCCCTCGTTGAGGTGGAAGACGGTCGGCTCGAGCCCGAGCCCGCGCAGCACGCGGACGCCGCCGACGCCGAGCACGACCTCCTGGCGCAGCCGATTCGCCCGGCCGCCGCCGTAGAGCGTGTCGGTGACCGCCCAGTCCGGGTTGCCGCCGACCCAGGTGTCGATCAGATAGAGCGACGCGCGGCCGACCCGCACCCGCCAGACGCCGAGCCGGATCGGCACGAGCTCCCCGCTGTCGTCCGCGAGCTCGACCACGGGGGCCATCGGCACGAGCTCGAGCGGCAGGCGGCTCGTGTCCGTCGGCGGGTAGTGCTCGAGCTGGCGGTCGTGCTCGTCGAGCCGCTGCTGGAAGTAGCCGCGGCGGTAGAAGAGCCCGATCCCGACGAGCGGGAGGTCGAGCTCCGACGCCGCCTTGAGGTAGTCGCCGGCGAGCACGCCGAGGCCCCCGGAATAGATCGGGAGGCTCTCGTCGAGCCCGAACTCCGCGGAGAAGTAGGCGACCAGGAGGTCTGCCGGGCCGCCCTGGTTCCGCCACCACGTCTCCTCGCCGCGGTCGCGTACAAGGCGCTCCTGCACCCGCGCCAACCGCTCCAGGTAATCCGGCGTCAGCGCTCGCCCGAGGTCGTCGTCCGTCAGCTCGGACAGGAGGGCAGTCGGGTTGTGGGCCAGCTCGGCGAAACGCCGGGAATCGAGCGCGGCGAAGAGGGGGCGCGCCTCGGCGATCCACGTGAAGGAGAAGTCGCTCGCGATCTCGAGGAGCGCCACGCGCAGCGTCGCGCCGTCGTGTACCTCGGCCACGATGCGGCACCCTAGCGTCCGCCCCGGCCCTCACGCGGCGGGTCTCTCGCGGTTCGGCTGCTAGCGTTTCGACTACCCGGAGAGCTTTGACAGGCAGCTTGGCGACCGGGTCAACAAACGCCTAAAGCGCCCGAGAGCACCTGCTCCCGGGCCTGTTGTAAGGAGCAAAGGGTGCAGGACACGCGGGAACGGCTCGAATCCATCCTCAGGCAGCGCATCGCCGTCCTCGACGGCTCGTGGGGCGTGCTCCTGCAGCGCGAGGTGCGGGGCGAAGGGGCTTATCGCGGCGAGTGGTTCCGCGACCACAGCCACGACGTCGCCGGCGACCCGGATCTGCTCAACCTCACGCAGCCGGAACTGATCTCCCGCATCCACGGCGAGTACTTCGCGGCCGGCGCCGACATCGCGACGACGAACACGTTCACCGCCACCACGATCGGGCAGGCGGATTACGGCCTCGACGCGCAGGTGGTCGAGGAGATGAACCTCGCGGGCGCCCGGCTCGCGGGCGCGGCCGCCGACGAGTGGGAGGCCAAGACCGGCAGCCCTCGCTTCGTCGCCGGCTCGGTCGGCCCGCTCAACGTCTCGCTGTCCTTGTCTCCCAAGGTCGACGACCCCTCGTTCCGCAACGCGACGTTCGACGAGGTCGCGGAGGCGTACGCGCACCAGATCGGCGCGCTGCGCGAGGGTGGGGTGGACCTGCTCCTGATCGAGACCGTGTTCGACACGCTGAACGCCAAGGCCGCGGTCGTCGCCGCCCAGGACGCTGCGCCGGAGCTTCCGCTGTGGCTCTCCTTCACCGCCGTCGACAAGAGCGGGCGCAACCTGTCCGGCCAGACGGTGGAGGCGTTCTGGATCTCGGTCGAGCACGCCGCGCCGCTCGTGGTGGGCGTCAACTGCTCGCTCGGAGCGGCCGAGATGCGCCCGTTCGTCGAGGACCTCGCCGAGCTCGCGCCGGTGTGGGTCGCCTGCTACCCGAACGCCGGCTTGCCGAACGAGCTCGGCCTCCACGATGAGCAGCCGGAGGACACGAGCCGCTTCCTCGGCGAGTTCGCCCGCGATGGGCTCGTCAACATCGTCGGTGGCTGCTGCGGGACGACGCCCGAGCACGTCCGGCAGATCGCGGCGGCGGTCGAGGGTGTGACGCCACGCCGTGTGCCCGAGCGCCGCGCTACGACGCGCTTCAGCGGCCTCGAGTTGCTGGAGCTCGGCCCCGACTCGAACTTCACGCTGATCGGCGAGCGGACGAACATCACCGGCTCGGCCCGCTTCCGGCGGCTCGTTGAGTCGGGCGACTTCCAGGCGGCGCTCGACGTCGCGCTCGAGCAGGTGCGCGGCGGCGCCAACCTCCTCGACGTGAACATGGACGCCGACCTGCTCAACGGCGAACGCGCGATGACGACCTTCCTCAACCTCGTCGCGACCGAGCCCGAGGTGGCGCGGATCCCGATCGTGGTCGACAGCTCCCGCTGGTCGGTGCTCGAGGCCGGGCTCAAGTGCGTCCAGGGCAAGGGCGTCGTCAACTCGCTCTCGCTCAAGGAGGGGGAGGAGCCGTTCCTCGAGCAGGCGCGCGCGGTGCGGCGCTACGGCGCGGGCGTCGTCGTGATGGCGTTCGACGAGGCGGGGCAGGCCGAGACGGCTGAGCGCAAGGTCGCGATCTGCGAGCGGGCGTATCGGCTGCTCGTCGACGAGGTCGGCTTCCAGCCCGAGGACGTGATCTTCGACCCGAACGTCCTCGCCGTCGCGACCGGCATCGAGGAGCATCGCGGCTTCGCGAAGTCCTTCCTGGAGGCGCTGCCGCTGATCAAGGCGAGCTGCCCCGGCGCGCGGACGAGCGGCGGGATCTCGAACCTCAGCTTCGCGTTCCGCGGCAACGACGCCGTGCGCGAGGCGATGCACTCGGCCTTTCTCTTCCACGCGATCCGCGCGGGGCTTGACATGGGGATCGTCAACGCGGGCCAGCTCGTCGTGTACGAGGACATCGGCCCGGAGCTGCTCGGGCTCGTCGAGGACGTGATCTTCGACCGGCGTGACGACGCGACCGAGCGGCTCGTCGAGTACGCCGGGCGCGTGCGCGGCGAGGCGACGAGGCGCGAGGTCGACCTCTCGTGGCGTGAGGCGCCGGTCGAGAAGCGGCTCGAGCACGCGCTCGTGCACGGCATCGTCGACTTCATCGAGGAGGACACCGAGGAGGCACGGCAGCGCGCCGACCGGCCGCTCGACGTGATCGAGGGGCCGTTGATGTCCGGCATGCAGGTGGTTGGCGACCTCTTCGGCGACGGGAAGATGTTCCTGCCGCAGGTGGTGAAGAGCGCGCGCGCGATGAAGCGAGCGGTCTCCTATCTCGAGCCGTACATGGAGGCCGAGCAGGCCGCCGGTGGCGCGCCGCCCCGAGCGCGCGGCAAGGCGGTGCTCGCGACCGTCAAGGGCGACGTCCACGACATCGGCAAGAACATCGTCGGCGTCGTCCTCGGCTGCAACGACTACGAGGTCATCGACCTCGGCGTGATGGTGCCGGCCGAGAGGGTCCTCGACGTGGCCGCCGAGGAGGAGGCGGACGTCGTCGGGCTGTCCGGGTTGATCACGCCGTCGCTCGACCAGATGGTCGACGTCGCGCGCGAGATGGAACGGCGGGGGCTGGACCTGCCACTGCTGATCGGCGGAGCCACGACGTCGCGCCAGCACACCGCGGTGCGGATCGCGCCCGCCTACTCGCAGCCCGTCGTGCACGTCCTCGATGCGTCGCGGGTGGCAGGCGTCGTCTCCGACCTGCTCGACCCGGAGCGGCGCGCGCGCCTCGACGCGGAGAACCGCGCCGACCAGGACCGCCTGCGCGATCTCCATGCCGAGAAGGAGCGCAAGCCGCTGCTGCCCATCGTGCGGGCGCGGGAGAACCGGCTGCGCGTCGCCTTCGACGAACTCGCCGTGCCGGAGTTCACCGGCCGTCGCCTCGTCGAGCCCGACCTGGCGACGCTGCGCGACTACGTCGACTGGCAGTTCTTCTTCCACGCCTGGGAGCTGAAGGGCAAGTTCCCGGCGATCCTCGAGCAGCCGGTGGCGCGCGAGCTCTTCGACGACGCCCAGCGCCTGCTCGATCGGATCGTCGAGGGGCGGCTGCTCGTCGCCCGCGGCGTCTTCGGCTTCTGGCCTGCGTCGTCCGACGGTGACGATATCGTTGTCAAAAGTGACAACGGATCTGACACGCGCTTCTGCTTCCTGCGCCAGCAGGCGGACTACGGCGACTCGCGGCCGAACCGCTGCCTCGCCGACTACGTCGCGGCGGCCGGAGACCACCTCGGCGCGTTCGCGGTCACCGCCGGCCTCGGCGCCGAGGAGCTCTCCGCCCAGTTCGCGGCCGAGCACGACGACTACGACGCGATCATGGTCAAGGCTCTCGCCGACCGCCTCGCCGAGGCGTTCGCGGAGTATCTCCACGAGGTCGCGCGCCGTGCCTGGTACGAGACCGGTCCGAAGCTCCCATCCGCACAACTGATCGCGGAGCGCTTCCGCGGCATCCGGCCTGCGTTCGGGTATCCCGCCTGCCCGGACCACGACGAGAAGCCGAAGCTGTTCGCGCTGCTCGGCGCCGAGGAGGCCGGGCTCGCGCTCACCGAGACGAACGCGATGACGCCGGCCGCGAGCGTAAGCGGTATCTACCTCGCGCATCCCGACGTGCGTTACTTCTCCGTGGGGCGGGTCGGGCGCGACCAGGTCGAGGACTACGCCGCGCGAAAAGGCGTCTCGCTCGCCGAGGCGGAACGTGCGCTGCGGCCGAATCTCGGCTACGAGCCGGCGGAAGATGAAGCCGAGGTAAGGATCGCTTCGGCCTCTTCCGGAAGCTGAGCTATCCTCGGAGCCGGCGCCGGTCGGGGCGCCGACCTCTCGCATGCGGACGACTCTGAAACGCGGAATCGGACAGGCCGCCGCGGTCAATGGCAACGGCCATTCAGCCGCGCCTCCACTTTTCGGCCCGATCGTGCGCTACCGCCAGCCCGACGCGGGGCGCCGGTCCGTGATCGGCCTGATCTTGCGCGGCTTCGGCTGGCTCTTGGTCGCCCTCGCCGTCGTCGGCGCCGGCATCGCCGGAGGGGCCTACCTCTATGCGCACCAGACGCTCAAGGAGATCTCGACTCACACGCGGCAGATCAAGAATGCCGACAATGGGCTCGCGGCGATCCCGTCGCCGTCCTCACCGGCGATCGCACTCGTCGCGGGCTACGACATCCGCGGCAAGACCTCGGGCTCGAACCCGTACGCGGGCTCCAACTCCGACACCCTGATGCTGCTGCGCGCCGACCCGGCGACCAACACGCTCTCCCTGCTCTCGTTCCCGCGCGACCTCTACGTGAACATCTATTGCCACGGGGGCACCGTCTACACACAGGACCGCATCAACTCGGCGTGGGGGACCTGCGGCAACAACGGACCGGCCGCGACGCTCGACACGATCCAGCATCTGACCGGGCTCAAGATCAACTACTTCATCACGCTCGACTTCCACGCCTTCAAGCAGCTCGTGAACAACCTGCACGGCGTGTACATGAACGTCGACCGCCGCTACTACATCCCGCTGCACACCGGCGTGTCGGCGGTCAACCTCCACCCGGGCTACCAGAAGCTCGACGGCGGCCAGGCCCTCTCTTACGTGCGCTACCGGCACACCGACAGCGACATCTACCGCACCGGCCGGCAGCAGCTGTTCATCGAGGCGCTCAAGAGCCGCCTCCGCGGGGTGATCTCCCCGACGAGCGTTCCGGAGGAGGTTCCGAAGCTCGTCGGTGTGCTCAAGCACAACATCGAGATCGGCAAGGCGGGCGGTGGCGCGGTCGACTTCGGCGAGCTCACGAAGTACCTCGGCCTCCTGTACCACCTGCCGCCGGGCCATCTCTTCCGCAACGCGATCCCGCTCAACGACTTCCACTACTTCACGACCTCGGCCGGCGCCGACGTGGAGTCGGCCTCGCCGGGTGCGATCGCGGGCGCGGTGCACAGCTTCCTCAACCCGGACGTCCGCGACGCGCAGGCGGTCAACAGCCAGTTCGGCGGCAAGCCGAAGACCCCCAAGAAGACAACCAAGGTGCACAAGCTGCCGAAGTCGCAGGTCTCGGTGCTCGTCCTCAACGCGGGGACCGTCGCCGGCCAGGCCGTGGAGACGAACTATCTGCTGTCGAGACGCGGCTACACGACGAGTGAGCTGCCGTCAGGCGACCAGGCGAACGCGCCGAAGGTGCAGCGCGACACCGTCATCTACTGGGATCCGGCCCAACCGGATGCACAGGAGGCCGCGCAGCAGCTCCTGCCGCTGTTCGGCGCGCACACGCGCGTGGCCCAGATGACGACGACGATCGCCGACATCGGGAAGCTCGCCGGCAACCCGCTGACGGTCGTCGCGGTCGGGACAAGCTTCCCGGGCAAGCTCGTCGTCCACAAGCCCCCGAAGGTGCAGCCGAAGGTGCCGCCGCAGGTGAGCGACGGCGCGGGTATGACGGCACCACGACTGCGCCAGGTCTACGACGAGGTGCACTTCCCGCTGATGGTCCCGCACAAGATCGCAGCGGGCGCGGTGCTCTCCGACAGCGAAGGCGTCCGCGGTTTCAGGCCGCTCAAGAGCCAGCACGAGGTCGCGATGACCTTCGTCATGCCGGATCAGATCGAGTACTGGCAGGTCGAGGAGAGCACCTGGAACTCGGCGCCGATCCTCGCCAACCCGTCGTTCACGCTCATCCACAAGGGCCAGAAGTACCTCGTCTACACGACCGGCGGCCAGATCCAGATGGTCGCGCTCCGCACGCCGCGGGCGACGTACTGGGTCTCGAACACGATCCTCAACGAGCTCTCGAACTCGACGATGCTCGCGATCGCGGAGAGCCTCAGACCCCTGCGTCGCTGAGCGGCGGATTACCCTAAGGCCGTGGCACGGATAGCGATCTTCGGGGCCGGCTACGTCGGCCTCGTCACCGGCGCGTGCTTCGCCGACCTCGGCCACGAGGTCGTCGTGCGCGACGTGTTGCCTAAGCGCATCGAGGCGCTGCAGGCGGGCGAGTTGCCGATCTACGAGCCCGGGCTCGACGAAGTCCTCGAGCGCTGCAGCGACCGGATCTCGTTCACACTCGACGTGCGCGAGGCGGTCGCCGGGGCCGACTTCCTGTATGTCGCGGTGGGGACGCCGCCGACGTACGCCGGCGATGCCGACCTGTCCGCCGTCTGGACGGTGGTCGACGAGCTCCCCGACGACGCGCGGGTGACGATCGTGATGAAGTCGACCGTGCCCGTCGGCACCGGGGAGAAAGTGCGCGCCGCGCTCGATGCGCGCGGCCTCGAAGCTGTCGGCTACGTCTCCAACCCGGAGTTCACGGCCGAAGGCACGGCAGTGCACGACTTCCTGGAGCCCGACCGCATTGTGATCGGCGCGTTCGAGGAGGAGGACGGCGACGCCGTCGCGGCGCTCCACGGCGGCATCGACGCGCCGGTCGTGCGCGCCGACGTCAACTCGGCCGAGATGATCAAGCTCACCGCGAACGCGTTCCTCGTCACCCGCATCAGTTTCATCAACGAGATCGCGAACGTCTGCGAGCTCGTCGGCGCGGACGTCAAGCACGTCGCGGAGGGCATCGGGCTCGATCACCGGCTCGGCCCGCATTTCCTCCGCGCCGGCATCGGCTGGGGCGGCTCGTGCTTCCCGAAGGACTCGCTCGCGCTGAAGCAGCTCGCCGCGAACTCGGGCTACCACTTCCACCTGATGAACGCGGTGATCGAGGTGAACGAGCTGCAGAAGCGGCGCGTCCTGCAGAAGCTGCAGCGCCACCTCGGCGGCCTGCGCGGCAAGAAGATCGCGCTGCTCGGTCTCGCCTTCAAGCCGAACACGGACGACATGCGCGAGGCGCCGTCTCTCGTGCTCGCCTCGCGGCTGCTCGCCGAGGGGGCGGAGGTCCGCGGCTGGGATCCGGTCGCGCGCCCCGACCTCCAGGGAGTGGCGCTTTGCGACACGCCGCTCGAGGCCGTGACGGACGCCGATGCTGCCGTGATCGTGACCGAGTGGCCGCAGCTGCTCGACTTTCCCGCCGAGGAGACCCGCCGAGCGATGCGGCATCCGCTGATCGTCGACGGGCGCAACCTCCTCGATCCGGAAGCCGTTCGCGCGCTCGGCTTCGCGTACGAGGGGACGGGCCGCCGGATCTCGGCGACGGACGTCCTGCCCGAGGGGCCCGAGCTGGAACCGAGCGAGTGATGGAAGCGCTCCTGCTGGCGGGCGGGAAGGCTGAGCGGCTCGGCGAGGCGGCAGAGGGACTGCCGAAGCCGCTCGTGCCGGTCGCCGGGCTTCCGCTCGCGGCGTACGGCGTCGCTCGGCTCGTCGACTGCGGCGTGACCCGCGTGATCGTTGCGTGCCGCGCCGGCGACGAGGATGCGTTCGTCCGTGCGCTCTCCGGGCTCGGCGCCGAGATCGAGGCGGTGGGGGAGGACGAACCGCTCGGGCGCGGCGGCGGGCTCAGGCTCGCGGCCACGCGGCGGCAGGAGGAGGGGCCGGTGCTCGCGCTCAACGGTGACGAGCTCCTCGACGTCGACTTCCGTGCGCTGCTCGCCGAGCACGAGGCGAGCGGCGCCGCGGGGACGATCGTCGTCGCGCAGGTCCGCTCCCCGTTCGGCGTCGTCGAGGTCGAGGAGGACGGCACCGTCACCGGTTTCCGCGAGGCGCCGCAGCTCGAGCACTGGGTCAACTCCGGCGTCTACGTGCTCGGCGAGGACGCGCTCGCCCTGCTCCCGGAGAGGGGCGACCACGAGCAGTCGACGTTTCCCGAGCTCGCGCGCGAGCGGAGGCTCCACGCGCATCGCCACGAGGGCGTCTGGCTCACGGTCAACACGCCGAAGGACCTGCGCCGCGCCGCGGAGTTCATGGAGTCGCATCCCGAGTGGCGGCCGCAGAAGCAGCTCGCGTGATGCTGGACTCGCCGAACCACGGCTCGCTCGAGCGGTTCGCATTCGAGCCGCGGCGGGTCGAGAAGCCGTGGGGCTGGGAGCTGATCTGGGCGCACGCCGACGCCTACGTCGGGAAGATCCTGTTCGTTCGCGAGGGCGAGTCGCTCTCGCTGCAGTTCCACCGGGAGAAGGACGAGAGCTGGTACGTCCAGAGCGGTCGCGCGCGGCTCGAGCTCGGCGAGGCCGGCCGGGAGGCGCTCGACGACGAGGTCGTCACGGCCGGCGCGTGCTTCCATTTCCGTCCCGGCACAGTGCACCGGGTGACGGCGCTCGAGGACACGACCATCCTCGAGGTCTCGACGCCTCAGCTCGACGACGTCGTGCGGCTCGAGGATCGCTACGGACGCGAAGGCACCAGCGACGCCTGAACGCGTACTGAGCTGGGACGGCTGCGTCAACGTCCGGGACCTCGGCGGGTTGCCGCTCGCCGGAGGCGGCGCGACCGCGTACCGCGTCGTCGTCCGCGCCGACTGGCTTCCTGGTCTCAGCGACGAGGGACGCCGGGCGCTCGTGGACTACGGCGTCTCGCTCGTCGTCGACCTCCGGCCGGACCGGGAGGATCGCGGGGACGAGTACGAGCCCCTGCCGGTCCCCGTGCAACGCCAGGCGATGGATCCGCGACCCGTCGCCGCCGCGTGGGACTGGCCGTCGATGCGGGAGGCGTACCTCGCCCTCGCCGACCACTACCGCGGCGAGCTCGCTCAGGCCCTGACGCTGCTCGGCGACGCCGAGCCGCCGGCCGCGATCCACTGTGCCGGCGGTCGAGACCGCACGGGCATCGCGTGCGGCATGGCCCTCTGGCTCGCCGGCGTCGAGCCGGAGGCGATTGCAGCCGATCACGCGCTGAGCGACGAGAGCTGGGCGCCGTTTCACGCCGAGTGGCTCGCGACGGCGCCGGACGACCAGGAGCGCGAACGGCGACGCCGGATCTCGCAGCCGGCCGGCCGCACCCTGGTCGATGTGCTCGAGGAGATCGAGCGGACGGAGGGCATCCGCGAGCGGCTGCTCGGGGCGGGAGTCGACGAAGTCGCGCTCGACCGGCTCGTGGATCGGCTGCGGGGCGAGCCTTGACACGGCTTTGTTAAGGTCGCGGCGATGGATTCGCTCCACGTCTCGCATGCCGCCGCGCGCACCGGCTGGTCGGCTCGGATGCTTCGCTATCTCGAGCGGGCCGGGCTCGTCGTGCCGTCGCGCACGCCCGCCGGCTACCGGCTCTACGGCCTGCGCGAGCTGAACCAGCTCCGCTCGCTCGCGGAGCTGCGGCGCCGCTTCGGCCTCGGGATCGGCGACATCGCCTTCGCCGCGCGGTTGCGGCGGGAGCCCGAGCTCCGCACGGCGATCGACGGCTGGCTCGCCGACGTCGAGGATGCGTCCTGGGTCGAGTGGGAACAACGGAAGCACGAGCGGCTCCTGGCCGCCTAACGACGAAAGGACTTCATGGCAGCAACGCAGCGCTACGACGTGAAAGACCTTGCCCTGGCGGAAGAAGGCAAACGGCGGATCGAGTGGGCCGACCGGCAGATGCCGGTGCTGGCCGCGATCCGGGAGCGATTCGAGCGCGAGCAGCCGCTCGCCGGCCATCGCATCTCCGCGTGCCTGCACGTCACGACGGAGACGGCCAACCTCATGCGGACCCTGCAGGCGGGCGGCGCCGACGTCGTCCTCTGCGCGTCGAATCCGCTCTCGACGCAGGACGACGTCGCGGCGGCGCTCGTGGCCGAGTACGACGTGTCCGTCTACGCGATCAAGGGCGAGGACAACGACACGTACTACGCCCACATCGAGGCGGCCGTCGACCACAAGCCCCACTTCACGATGGACGACGGCGCCGACGTGATCGGCGTCCTCCACTCGGCGCGGCGCGAGCTGCTCGGCGAGATCATCGCCGGCACCGAGGAGACGACGACCGGCGTGATCCGGCTCAAGGCGCTCGAGGCGGAGGGGAAGCTCGGCTTCCCGATCATCGCCGTCAACGAGGCGATGACGAAGCACATGTTCGACAACCGCTACGGCACCGGCCAGTCCACGATCGACGGGATCATCCGGGCGACCAACGTCCTGATCGCGGGCAAGCGGTTCGTGATCTGCGGCTACGGCTGGGTCGGGCGCGGCGTCGCGTCGCGCGCCCGAGGCATGGGCGCGCACGTGATCATCACCGAGGTCGATCCGCTGAAGGCGCTCGAGGCGTCGATGGACGGGTTCGAGGTGCTGCCGCTCGAGCGGGCGGCGGAGATCGGCGACATGTTCTGCACCGCGACCGGCGACAAGCACGTGATCGCACGCGAGCACATGGAGGTCATGAAGGACGGCGCGATCCTCGCCAACACGGGCCACTTCAACGTCGAGATCGAGATCCCGGCGCTGCGTGAGATGGCGGTCGACACCAAGAAGGCCCGGGAGTTCGTCGAGGAGTTCACCCTCGCCGACGGGCGTCGCCTCTACCTCATCGCCGACGGCCGGCTCGTCAACCTCTCCGCCGCCGAGGGCCATCCGGCGCTCGTGATGGACATGTCCTTCGCGAACCAGGCCCTGTCGCTCGAGTACGCCGCGCAGCATGCGAGTGAGCTCGACCGCAAGGTCTATCCGGTGCCGGCGGACATCGATGCCGAGATCGCGCGCCTCAAGCTCCAGACGATGGGCGTCGAGATCGACCAGCTCACCGAGGAGCAGGCCCGCTACCTCGCCTCGTGGGACGAGGGAACCTGACCCGTCGCTTGGGTCATGGCTCTTCCGGCCATGGTTGAGCTCGAGCCGGAGCAGATCGTCCGGCTCGAGGAGGACGGTCCGGCAGTCGTCTTGCTCGACCAGAGGCGGTTGCCGGACGAGGTCGTCGACGTCCGCTGTGAGACCGCCGCGGAGGTGGCCGAAGCGATCCGGGACATGGTCGTGCGCGGCGCACCGGCGATCGGCATCGCAGCCGCCTACGGGCTCGCGCTCGCGGCACTCCGCGGAGACGACCTCGCCGAGGCCGAGCGCGCTCTCGCAGCCTCCCGGCCGACCGCCGTCAACCTCCCGTGGGCGCTCGCCCGGATGCGCAAGGAGCCGACGCCCGAGCGGGCGCGCGCGCTCCACGAAGAGGAGGTCCAGCGCTGCCGGAGGATGGCCGCGCACGCCGCCGAGCTCTTCCGACCGGGGACGCGCGCCCTCACGCACTGCAACGCCGGCGGCCTCGCGACCGGCGGTTACGGCTCCGCGGTCGGCGCGCTTCGCGCTGCAGCCGAGCGCGGCCTGCTCGAACGAGTGCTCGTCGACGAGACCCGGCCGCTGCTGCAGGGCGCCCGCCTCACCGCGTGGGAGCTCGAGCGGGCTGGCATCCCGCACGCGGTCATCGCCGACTCCGCGGCCGGCTCGCTCATGGCCCGCGGAGACGTGGACCTCGTCGTCACCGGAGCCGATCGGATCGCCGCGAACGGCGACACGGCGAACAAGATCGGGACATACTCGCTCGCCGTGCTCGCCGCCCACCACGCGATCCCGTTCTACGTCGTCGCGCCCACCTCGACGCTCGACCGCGAGACGCCCGACGGCTCGGGGATCCCGATCGAGGAGCGCGATCCGGCCGAGGTGACGAGCCGCTTCCCGGCCCGCAATCCCGCCTTCGACGTCACGCCGGCCGCGCTGATCGCGGCGATCGTCACCGAGGACGGCGTCCACCGCACCCCCTACGCGGAGTCCCTCCGGTGAAGGCCGTGATCCTCGCGGCGGGCTACGCCACCCGTCTCCGACCGCTGACGGACGACGTGCCCAAGCACCTCCTCCCGGTCGGCGGCCGCCCGATGCTCGAGTGGGTGCTCGACCGCGTCCGGGAGGTGGAGGAGATCGACGCCGTCCACCTCGTCACGAACAGCCGCTTCGCTCCGACGTTCGTCCGCTGGGCCGAAGCGCGCTCGGTGACCGTGCACGACGACGGCACGACCTCGAACGACGACCGGCTCGGCGCGGTCGGCGATCTCCGGCTCGTGATCGAGGAGGCCGACCTCGACGACGAGCTGCTCGTCCTGGCCGGCGACAACCTGTTCGAGTTCTCGCTGTCGCGCTTCGTTGAGTGGTGGCGCGCCAAGCCGCAGCCGTCGAGTGCCGTGCCTCTCCACGATGTCGGCGACCTCGAGCTCGCGACGCACTACGGGATTGCCGAAACCGACGCCGAGGACCGCATCGTGCGTTTCGTCGAGAAGCCGAGCGACCCGCCCTCCACGCTCGCCTCGACCCTGGTCTACCTCCTGCCGCGGGCGCATGTGAGCCTCGTCGGCACCTACCTCGCCGAGGGTCAGAGCTCGGACAACGCCGGCAGCTTCCTCGGCTGGCTCGCGGCGCTGGAGCCGGTCTACGGCTATCGCTTCGACGGTGCCTGGTACGACATCGGGAACCACGACCAGCTGCTCGAGGCGGACAACCGCCAGCGGCGGCTGGCGGGACTGCCCGAGCGCGCGTCGTACAGCCTCGACTGAGCCGGCACGGTCCCGACACAGCTCGCGTCCTAGCGTGAGGACCGTGCTCGACCTGCTCCTGCCGCAGCGCTGCGTCGTGTGCGGCCGCGGCGGGAGGCAGCTCTGCGCCGCCTGTCGCGAGGAGCTGCCGCGGCTCGAGCCGCCGCTCTGCGCGCGCTGCGGCGCGCCGACCGCGTGGCCGGTGGAGCGCTGCCGCGAGTGCGCCGGCAGGCGGCTCGCCTTCGCTAGCGCCCGCGCCGCGGTCGGCTACGACGCCGCAGCGCGCCGACTCGTCCACGCCTGGAAGGAACGCGGGCTGCGCCGGCTCGCCACCGAGACCGCGCAGCTCGTCGCCGAGCGGGTGCCGCCACCTGACGTGGACGCGCTCACGTTCGTCCCGGCCGACCACGGCCGGCGGCTCGAGCGCGGGCACAACCCGGCCGAACGGCTGGCGCTCGAGCTCGCCGAGCTCTGGGAGCTGCCGTGCCTGCCGCTCCTCGAGCGGACGCGCGGCGGCCGCCAGCTCGGCAGCTCTGCGGTCGAGCGGCGGACGGTCCGCGGCGCCTTCCGCGCGACGAACGCCGCACCCCGGAAGGTCGCCGTGATCGACGACGTCTACACCACCGGAGCCACCGCAGCGGCGGTCGCGAGCGCGCTCCGCGCCGGGGGCGCCCACCGGGTCGAGGCGGTCGCGTTCGCACGCGCGCTCCGTCGTGGCTGAATAGGGATGCGGCCGCACCTGTCACGAGTAGGGTTAGGTCACCGACACGCAGCGACAGGGGAGGCGCCTGATGCAGCTTCACGTCAAGGGCAAGAACCTCGAGGTGAGCGACTCCATGCGGGCCTACGTCGAGCGGAGGCTGCAGAAGCTCGACCGCCGCGTCCACGAGTTGACGGAGGTCGAGATCGAGCTCGCGGTCGAGCGGAACCCGTCGATCGCCGACTCGCAGGTGGCCGAGGCCACCGTCCACCTCAAGGGCCGCACGCTGCGCGCACGCGAGGCCGCGCGCGAAATGACGGCCGCGGTCGACGAGCTCGCCGACAAGCTCGTGCGGCAGGTCCGGGACATCCACGACAAGCGCGTAACCGGGCGCAGGCATTTCGAGGAGCCGCACGCCGAGGCCACCGAGAGCTAGGTGGGGCTGTTCCGGCGCAACAAGGAGACGCTGAATGAGCAGCTCCTGCGAGAGGCGGGGCTCGATCCCGCTCAGACGCTCGGGGACGCACCGCCTCCACAGCAGCAACCGCTCGAGCCGCCGAAGTCGGTCCTGGCCAGGGCCGGAGTCGTCGACGGCTCC
Source organism: uncultured Actinomycetes bacterium (assembly GCA_963743545.1). Taxonomy (GTDB): domain Bacteria; phylum Actinomycetota; class Thermoleophilia; order Gaiellales; family Gaiellaceae; genus Palsa-739. Next base: position 64,877 of record CAVUQB010000003.1, read on the forward strand.
GGCGTCGGTCCGAAGGAGTGGGACGCGGCGACCACGGTCACGGCGCCCGCGCTCGTCGGCGACCGGGTCGAGTTCACCACGATTCCGAACGGCGACCTGATCGTGGGCGAGGAGAACGGCGACGCCGACCTCACGCCGCTCGCCGACGCTGTCGAGCGCACCGTGAGCCCGCCGTACCGCGCCGTCGGGCACCGGCAGAACGGAGACCTCTGGGGAGTCGGGGCGAAGCGGATCCAGGTCGCTCAGATCCCGTTCCCGGTCGGCGACAAGCTCGAGCTCTCGCGGCACATCGACTCCGGCGAGCTGCGCGTCGACGGCGAGCCGAGCGACGCGCTCGTCCCCGCCGAGCTCGAGCGGCTCGGGGAGACGTTCGGCGACAGCTTCTACGTCGAGGCCGACCGGATCGACGGCGACTACTGGGAGGTCAAGGCGACCGCCTTGTAGCCCGCTACCCTAGGCCCGTGGAGATCGGCAACCTCGAGAAGGTTCTCCGCGTCGGCGAGGGCCGCCGTCTCAAGCGGCTCCAGGAACAGGCGGCGTACATCACCTCGCTCGAGCCCGAGTTCGAGCAGCTGTCCGTCGCCGAACTCCAGGGCAAGACGGCGGAGTTCCGGCAGCGGCTGGAGAACGGCGAGACCCTCGACGAGCTCGTCTTCGAGGCGTTCGCGGCCGTCCGAGAGGCCCGCAAGCGCGCCTCCGACCAGCGCATGTTCGACGTGCAGCTGATGGGCGGGATCGTCCTCCACGAGGGCGACATCGCCGAGATGAAGACCGGCGAGGGCAAGACGTTCGTGGCCAGCCTCGCGCTCTACCTCAACGGCCTCGCCGGACGCGGCGCGCACCTCATCACGGTCAACGACTACCTCGCCCAGCGCGACGCCGAGTGGAACCGGCCAGTCTTCGACTCGCTCGGGATGAAGGTCGCCTTCATCGAGACGATGATGCCGTTCGACCAGCGCAAGGCCTCCTACGACGCCGACATCACCTACGGGACGAACTCCGAGTTCGGCTTCGACTACCTGCGCGACAACATGGCGGTCGGCCTCGACGGCGTCGTCCAGCGCGGCCATGCCTTCGGGATCGTCGACGAGGTCGACTCGATCCTGATCGACGAGGCGCGGACGCCGCTCATCATCTCCGGCGAGCCCGAGACGGCCGCCCAGCAGTACTACGACTTCGCGCGTGTCGTGAAGCAACTCGTCCCGTTCCGCTCGACGCCGGGCGACCCGAAGGGCGCGGCCGAGGACGCCGGAGCCGACTTCGAGTTCGACGAGAAGTTCAAGACGGTCGGCGTAACGCCGCAGGGCGTGACGAAGGTCGAGCGCGCGATCCGGATCGAGAACCTCTACGCGCCCGAGAACACGCAGCTCGTCAACCACCTCTACCAGGCGCTGAAGGCCGAGTCGCTCTACCACGTCGACATCGACTACGTGATCCAGGACGGCGAGGTCAAGATCGTCGACGAGTTCACCGGCCGGATCATGGAAGGGCGCCGCTGGAGCGAGGGCCTCCACCAGGCGGTCGAGGCGAAAGAGGGCGTCAAGATCCAGGAGGAGCACCAGACGCTCGCCACGATCACGCTCCAGAACTACTTCCGCCTCTACGAGAAGCTCGCCGGCATGACCGGCACCGCGAAGACCGAGGAGAAGGAGTTCGTCGAGATCTACGACCTCGACGTCGTCGAGATCCCCACCAACGTCCAGGTGGCCCGCGCCGACGAGAACGACTTCGTCTTCAAGACGAAGGAGGGCAAGTTCGCCGCGGTCGTCAGCGACATCGAGGAGCGCGCGCAGAAGGGCCAGCCCGTCCTCGTCGGCACGATCGCCGTCGAGACCTCGGAGTACCTCGCCCAGCTCCTGACGCGCAAGGGGATCAAGCACAACGTCCTCAACGCGAAGGAGCACGCGCGCGAGGCGGAGATCATCAAGGACGCCGGCCAGCCCGGCGCGGTCACGATCGCGACCAACATGGCAGGCCGCGGCGTTGACATCAAGCTCGGCGACGGCGTGCGCGAGGTCGGCGGCCTCTACGTCCTCGGCACCGAGCGCCACGAGTCGCGCCGGATCGACAACCAGCTGCGCGGCCGCTCGGGCCGCCAGGGCGACCCCGGCGAGACGCGCTTCTACCTCTCGGGCGAAGACGACCTCGTCCGCCTGTTCGCCGGCGACCGGATCAAGGGCGTCATGGACCGCTTCAAGATCCCCGACGACCAGCCGATGGAGGCGAAGATCCTCTCCCGGCAGATCGAGGGCGCGCAGAAGAAGGTCGAGGAGCAGAACTTCGTCATGCGCAAGAACGTCCTCAAGTACGACGACGTCCTCAACCGGCACCGCGGGCGGATCTACGAGCAGCGCCGGCAGGTGCTCGACGGCGAGGACCTCTCCGAGCAGATCAAGCTCTGGATCGACGAGGTCGTCGAGGACACCGTGCACCTGTTCACGCAGGAGGAGTCCGAGCTCGAGTGGGACCTCGAGGCGCTGACCCAGGCGATGGCACAGCTCTACCAGACGGAGATCACGGCGAAGGAGCTGCAGGAGGATCTCGGTGAGATCTCCCGCGACGCGCTGATCGAGGAGTTCCAGACCGACGCCCGGGACGAGTACGAGACGAAGGAAGAGGAGTTCGGCGCCGAGCTGATGCGCGAGCTCGAGCGCTTCATCGTCCTGCAGGTCGTCGACGTGCGCTGGCGCGAGCATCTCGAGAATATGGAGGTGCTACGCGAGGGCGTCCATCTGCGGCAGATGGCACAGAAGGACCCGCTCGTGGAGTACACGGGCGAGGGCGAGCGGATGTTCACCGACCTCGGGCGCACCATCCGCAGCGAGGTCGTGCTGCACCTCTTCCATGCCGAGCTCGCGCCGCCGGACCCGGGCACGACAGCGGGTTTGATGCCGCAGCAGGCGCCGGGCGGGAACGGCAACCTCCACTACGAGCACGAGACGAGCGCCGGCGCTGAAGTGATCGATGCGGCGCTCACGGGCGGCGTGAGCACCTCAGCCGTCGGCGGCTCCGTCGCCGCCGCTCCGGCGCAAACCGTCCGCGCGAGCGAGCACGAGAAGCTCGGCCGCAACGACCCGTGCTGGTGCGGCTCGGGCAAGAAGTTCAAGAAGTGCCACGGCGCCTAGCGCGCCGGCGAGCTCAGACTCTCGGCCAGCCCGGATGGAACTTGTGGCAGAACGTCTGGCCCGCCTTGGGCATGTCCGCAAAGACTGCGACGGTGACGGACTGAGAGCCGGTCTTGTCGCGGAGCTTGCAGAGCAGCACGCCGGTTCCGAGCTTCTTGCGGAAGAGGAGTCCGCCGCCGAAATACTTCCCGTCCCACGTCCGACAGGCTTTCGGATTTTGGGGCGTGATCGTCAGCCGCAGGTAGATCGACCCGTGAACCCCTTGCCAGCCGCGGAAGAGCTTGCCGTACTGGCAATGGGATGCGCCAGTCGTCGTGGCCGTGGAGGCGGTCACCGAGACGACGAGAGCCGCAACGAGTGCGACGGAAATGGCGGCGAGCTTCTTCATCGCGGCGAATGGTACGGACCGTGTCTAACGATCCGCCAACGGATCTAGCTCGGCCGTGGCGCCACACGCCAGTGGAAACCCACGAACCGCCGCATGGGCGCTGAGACGAGCAGTCCGAACTCGATCAAACCGAGCACGTAACCCGCAACAGCCCCCCGGCTGACCGGTCCTCGGGCGAACTGAAGCGGCGAGGTAAGGAGGCCGAAGGCCGAGACGACGACCAACACCCACCACGCGAAGCGCTTCCGTCGCAGCAGCAGAACCAGAAGCAGCAAGAGGAACGCGGCGGCCATCGGGGCCGAGTCGTGCGACCCCTGCCAGAACCACCCGTGCGCCGCGTCATAGAGGAGCCCTCCCACACCGATTGCGGCGTAGACGGCCGGTACGCGCCACTCCTCCGGAAGTCGAAGCGTCACGCCTAAAGCGTACGCCCGTGGCTGTCACCTGCCCGCGACGGAGACCGACCCGCTTTGGTGATCATCGGTGGACAATCCAACGTGAGAGGGGGGCTCGATCGATGGCGACACTGAACGACAAGCAGGCGGCCCTGTTCACCGACCGCAACTGGGGCGTGATCGCGACCGTTCGCGAGGACGGATCGCCGCAGGCCACGCCCGTCTGGATCGACTACGACGGCGAGAACGTACTCGTCAACAGTGCCCGCGGCCGGACGAAGGTCAAGAACATCGAGCGCGACCCTCGTGCGACCGTCACCGTCCTGCCGGCCGCGGACCAGCAGAGCGGCTACGTGATGGTGAGCGGCCCGGCCACGATCGTCGACGAAGGCGCTCTCGAGCACATCAACATGCTCGCGAAGAAGTACCTGGGCGCGGACAAGTACCCGTATCTCGGCCCGGGCGAGGAGCGCGTGATCATCCAGATCCGCCCCGAACTGGTCGACGGCTTCGGCGCGGGCGGCTAGGACACGCGGTAGGCGAGGTGCGTGACTCCGTGGCCCTCGACGACGGAGACCTGCTCGAGGCCGACGGCCGGATCTCCGTCCTCGAAGAGCCGGACGCCGCCGCCGAGCAGAACGGGCACGAGATCGAGCCTGAGCTCGTCGACGAGCCCCGCTGCGAGGCACTGCCGCGCGACGGTCGAGCCGCCGGAGATCATCACGTCGCGGCCCTCTGCGGCCTCGCGCGCCTGCGCGACCGCGGCCTCCACACCGTCCGTGACGAAGGTGAACGTCGTCCCGCCGTCGCACTCGAGCGGCGGGCGCGCGTGGTGCGTGACGACGAAGACCGGCAGGTGAAACGGCGGGTTCTCGCCCCACCAGCCGTTCCACGGCTCGTCGGTCCACGGGCCGGGTCCGCCGCCGAACATGTTGCGTCCCATCACGTACGCGCCGAGGTTCGCCCCGGCGTCCTTGAGCACGGCGCTGCTCGGCGACTCGCTGCCGCCGTCCATGCCGTGCGCCTCTCGCCAGACAGCGAGCTTCTGGATCCAGTCGTGCAATCGCCGGCCGCCGGTGCCGATCGGGTTGTCCACGCTCTGGTCGGGGCCGGCGGTGAAGCCGTCGAGTGAGATCGAGGCTGTGTAGTTGACCATGCCCCACAGACTGCCGACGACGAGCAAAGTCAGCGGCAGTCCACCGCGCCGAGCGTGTTAGATGCCGCTATGACGGAGCCGCCGGATTCGCCGTCCGACCTCGACCAGGAGCGGCGCACGTCGATGGCCGCCGAGCGCACGTGGCTGGCGTGGTGGCGGACCGCGCTCGGAGCCACGGCCGGCGCGCTCGCCGTGGGACGGTTCGCTCCGAAGCTGCTCGACGTCGCTCCCTGGCCCTACATCCTGCTCGGGTGCGGCTACGCGGCTCTCGCGATCGGGCTCGCGGTCGTCGGGGCACGGCGCCAGCGCGAGCTGGAGCGTGCGCTGCGGAACGGCTACCACGCACCTCTGAGGTACAGCACCGTCGTGGTCTTCACGATCGGCGGAGTCGCTCTTGCGCTCCTGACGGTCGTGCTCGTGATCGCCCAGACCTGAGCCGGCTAGGATGGCCGGCGCGATGGCCGACGAGACCCAGCTTTCACTCGCCGAGCAGCTCGAGGAGATCGGGACCCAGCTCGACTGGGTCCGTGGTTACCTTTGACCCCGCTGCGCTGACGGCCCGTCTCGCCGAGCTCGAAGAGGAGCTCGCGCAACCCGACTTCTGGAACGACCAGCAGCGCGCGGCTCGTCTCTCCGGCGAGCACCAGCGCGGGCAGCGGAAGCTGCAGCGCTACGACGAGCTGCTCTCGAACGTCGAGTTCCTGCGCGAGGGCGTCGGCACGTTCGCCGAAGAAGAGCTCGAGCCCACGCTGCGCGAGGTGCAGCGCGAGCTCGCGCGGTTGCAGGAGGACGCGCTCTTCGCCGGCGAGTACGACGCGGGCGATGCAGTCGTCACGCTCCAGGCCGACGCGGGCGGCACCGACGCGCAGGACTGGGTCGAGATCCTGTTGCGCATGTACCTGCGCTGGGCCGAGCAGCGCGGCTTCAAGACCGAGTTGATCGAGTCGAGCCCGGGGGAGGAGTACGGCCTCAAGTCCGCGACCTTCACCGTGCGCGGCGAGAACGCGTACGGGATCCTCAAGGCAGAGCGCGGCAAGCATCGGCTCGTCCGCATCAGCCCGTTCGACTCGGCGCACCGCCGCCATACGAGCTTCGCGCAGGTGATCGTCGCGCCGCTGCTCGAGGACGCCGGCGCGATCGAGATCCTCGATGACGACATCCGGATCGACACCTACCGCTCGTCGGGTGCCGGCGGCCAGCACGTGAACAAGACCGACTCCGCCGTCCGGATCACGCACATGCCGAGCGGCATCGTGGTCGCCGTCCAGAACGAGCGCAGCCAGTCGGCGAACAAGGACACCGCCATGAAGATCCTCCGCTCGCGGCTCGCCGAGAAGGCGGAGGAGGAGCGCGAGGCCGAGCTCGCGCGCGAGCGCGGCGGCGTGTCGATGGGCTTCGGCGGCAACGCGATCCGCAGCTACGTCCTGCATCCGTACCAGCTCGTCAAGGATCACCGAACCGAGCACGAGGTCGGCAACACGCAGGGCGTCCTCGACGGCGATCTCGACGGCTTCATCCGCGCATATCTCCTGCAAACGGCGGGTCAGGCTTCGTAGATCGCCGGAAGCTGCGCTAGAGTGAAGCGGCTTCGACCCGCACTCCACCGGCGCCGGGCATCGCAGCCCGCCCAACCCGTAACCGGTAGACGTGACTGACGTACAGATAGAACAGCCCACTTCCGCCGCCGCACAGCCTGCGGCCAACGGGCAGGTCAACGGCGTACAGCCGGCCGAGCCACCCAGGGGCTCGATGATCGTGTTCGAGAACGTGACGAAGGTCTACGAACCGGACGTCACCGCGCTCGACGCCGTCAACTTCGCGATCGACAAGGGCGAGTTCGTCTTCATCGTCGGTGCTTCCGGCTCGGGCAAGACCACGCTCGTGCGGCTCCTGCTGAAGGAGCTCGAGCCAAGCGACGGGCGGATCATCATGGGCGGCCGTGACCTTGGCCGGCTGGGGCACTCGCAGGTGCCGCGTCTGCGCCGCAACATCGGCTGTGTGTTCCAGGACTTCAAGCTCCTCCCGAGCCGCAGCGCGTCGGAGAACGTCGCCTACGCGCTCAAGGTGCAGGGCGAGAGCCGCGCGTCGATCCGGCGGAAGGTGCCCGAGGTGATGACGCTGGTCGGGCTTGCGAACAAGATGAACTCGCTCCCCGACGAGCTCTCGGGCGGCGAGCAGCAGCGCGTCTCGATCGCGCGCGCCGTCGTCAACCATCCGCCGCTGCTCGTCTGCGACGAGCCGACCGGGAACCTCGACCCCGACACGAGCGTCGGGATCATGCAGCTCCTGTACCGGATCAACCGTGCCGGCACGACGATCCTGATGGTCACCCACGACCGCGAGATGGTCGACAAGATGCGCAAGCGCGTGATCGCGCTCGAGGGCGGGAAGCTCGCCCGCGACGAGCGGCGTGGGGGATATACCTCCGAATGAGTCAGGTCCGCTTGCTCTTTTCCGAGGCGTGGTCCTCGATCCGCATGAACCTCTCGACGACCTTCGCGGCGACGATGACGGTCCTGATCGGGATGTGCCTGCTCGGCCTGTTCATCGCGCTCGGCACCTGGGTGCTCTCGTGGAGCAACCACATTCAGAAGGAGCTGCAGGTTCACGTCTACTTCTGCACTACTGCCGCCCCGGCGGGCGACTGCTCGAAAAACCCGACCGGCGCACAGGAGTTGGCCGTCGGTCGTGCCCTACGCAATGACCAGCACGTAGAGAGAGTGACGTTCGTGCCGAAGAAAGTGGCCTGGGCAGCGGAAAAGAAGAACAACACCGGCGGGTTTCCCAAGGGGACATACGACCTGGTCTCGGGCAATCCGCTGCCGGACGCCTACGTCGTGACGCCGAAGCAGGGCAAGTACACGGCCGTGATCGGGAAGTCGATTTGCAACTCGCACTACGCAGGTGTCGAGCCGTGCGCGACCGCGGAAACCGGCGGCCTGGGGAATGCGGGTGGCGTCAAGTGGGAGAGCAGCATCACGAAGCGCGTCCTCACGATCGCGAAGGTCATTTCCCTCGTCTTCCTCGTCGCCGTGATCCTGCTCGTGATCGCCGCGACGCTCCTGATCGCGAACACGATCCGACTCTCGATCTTCGCGCGACGACGTGAGATCGAGGTCATGAAGCTCGTCGGCGCGACGAACTGGTTCATCCGCGGGCCGTTCATGCTCGAAGGGCTCGTCTGCGGGTTCGTGGGCTCGCTGCTCGCGGTGATCCTGCTCGTGCTCGGGAAGACGATCGCCCTGCCGTCGATCCTGCCGCACATCGGCGGCGGAGGCGGCACGAACAACGACGTGCACGCGGTGTCCTTCACGCTCAACGCGCTCGCGCTGCTCGCCGCGGGCCTGCTCCTCGGCGCGCTGGGCTCTGCGCTCACCCTGCGCCGCTTCCTGCAGGTCTAGTGGCCCGGGGGCGGCAGAAGCGCCCCAGCCGGAGCGAGCGACACCGGCGGCGGAGCGCACCGGCGCGGCGGCCCGTCTCGGAGCTGACGGTTCGGCTCCCCGAGCGCCGCGTCGAGCCGGAGTCGGTGGTCGCGCACCTCGGGCCGACGAACTCGGGCAAGACGCACGATGCGCTCCGCTTCCTCGTCGAGACGGGACGCGGCGTGTACGCGGCGCCGCTGCGGATGCTCGCGCAGGAGGCGCACCGCCGGCTCTCGGCCGAGCTCGGCGAGGACGGCGTCGGCCTCGTGACCGGCGAGGAGCGGGTCAATCCCGGCGCCCCGATCGTGTGCTGCACGGCGGAGATGGCGCCGGCGAGCGGCGAGACGCTCGTGCTCGACGAGGTGCAGTGGGCCGAGGACGAGGAACGCGGCTCGGCCTGGACGCGGCTGCTGCTCGGCGGCGAGTACCGGCACATCCTGCTGCTCGGCGCCGTCGAGGCGCTGCCGCTCGTCCGGCACGCGTTCCCGCAGGTCGAGGTGCGCTTCTTCGAGCGGAAAGCGCCGCTCGACTGGGCCGGCCGCCGTGGCATCAACGGGCTCGGCCCGGGCACGGTCGTCGTCGCGTTCAGCCGCCGCGCCGTGATCGGGCTCGCCGGTGAGCTGAACCAGCTCCACCCACGCCGCGTCGCCTGCCTCTACGGCGCGATGCCGCTGGCGTCGCGCCGGGAGGAGATCGACCGCTTCATCGCCGGTCAGGCAGAGGTGTGCGCGGCGACCGACGTGCTCGGCCACGGCGTCAACCTGCCGTGCGAGACGCTGCTCTTCGCCGAGACGACGAAGTTTGACGGCAAGGAGCGGCGCGACCTCGAGCCGTGGGAGATCGCGCAGATCGCCGGCCGCGCCGGGCGCTTCGGCTTCCACGAGCGCGGCCACGTAGGCGTCCTCACCGGCGTCCCGTGGGCGGATCCCGACCCGGAGCTCGTGCGGGGTGCACTCGTCCCGCACGTGTCGATCGAGGACGGCCATCTCGGCTACCGGGTGGTCGACAGCGGCCGCCTACGTCCGCAGCTCTGGGACCTCAACGTGACCCGCGTCGACGAGCTCGAGCCGGCGCTGCACGCCTGGCGCCACGCGGCTCTGCGCTACTGGAGCGTCGACGGCTGGCTCGAGGTCGAGTCGATCCAGCCGCTGCTCGCCCGGCTCGACGCGGTGCGCGACGCGCTCCATCACGCGCGCCGCACGCTCGAGCTCGCCGACGTCTGGAAGCTCGTGCAGGCGCCGGTGGACGAGGACAATGCGCAGCTCCTCGGCGCGCTCGCCGCGGCCGTCGCCGGCGACAAGCCGCAGCAAACGGTCATCGGCTGGCTCCTCGACCCGCACCGTCTCGACGCGGCCGGGCTGGAGGAGGCGGAGCAGGCGGCGCGCGAGGCGTCGATCCTGCGCTGGTTCGCGCTGCAATACCCGGGCGTCGCGGGGGTCACGATCGAGCGCGCGGCGGCGCTCGAGGAAGCCGCCGCGGCGCGCGTGGTGCGGGAGCTGCGCGCCGAGATCGAGGAGCCGACGATCGGCCGCTGCCGTGTCTGCGGCGCGCGGACGGCGCCGTGGGCGGCGCTCTGCGACCGCTGCTTCATGGCGCGCGGGTACCGCGCGGGGCGCCGCTAGCGCAGAAGGAGCTGCGTGCAGCGGAACAGCGCCATCGTCCGTTCCTCGGGGTCGGTAACGGCGGCATCCCAGATCTGGGTCGTGCGACCACCGTGCAGGAGCCGCGCCTCGCAGTGGATCGTCCCTTCCCGCGCGCTGCGGAGGAAGTTCGTCTTCAGCTCGACCGTGGTGAAGCCCGTGGCTCCCTCCGGCAGGTTCAGGACCGTGCCGTAGCCGCATGCGGAGTCGGCGAATCCGACGACGGTCCCGGCGTGGAGGTAGCCGTTCGGCGCCATGTGCTTCTCGTGCAGCTCGAGGTGCGCGCGAACGCCGCCGCCTTCGGCCTCCTCGAAGTCGATTCCGAGCAGGCCGGGGAACCCGAACGACCCCAGCTCCTGCAGCTGCGCGAGCGTGAGGTCGTCCACCTGGCCGAGCCTACACTTGGCCCGCCATGGCAAGCCCGAGCGGAGAGAAGCTGATCGTCGACAACCGGCGCGCGCGCCACGAGTACCACCTCTCGGACCGCGTCGAGGCCGGCCTGGTCCTCAGCGGCACGGAGGTGAAGTCGCTGCGCGGTAGCCAGGCGACGCTGCAGCAGGCGTACGCGGAGGTGCGCGACGGCGAGGCGTGGCTCGTCGGCCTCCACGTCCCCGAATACATCGAGGGGAACCGCGCGAACCACGATCCGGACCGGCCGCGGAAGCTCCTCCTGCACCGCAAGGAGATCGAGCGGCTCGCGTCGAGCGTCGCGGAGAAGGGCTTCACGCTCGTCCCGACGCGGCTCTACTTCAAGGGCGGCAAGGTCAAGGTCGAGCTCGCCCTCGCGCGCGGCAAGGAGCTGCATGACAAGCGTCGCGACGTCGCGGCGCGGGACGCGCGGCGGGAGATCGAGCGCGAGCTCAAGAGCCTGCGGCGCTAGGCGGCTACAATTCGGGCACGAACATACGGGGGCGACCTGGCTTCGACGTGGTCGATCCATCCGGTTGAGTTGCAAGCCGAGGTCGCCGGTAGGCCTCGTAAATCCACCGGCAAAACGCAAGTGCGAAGAACGATCTCGCACTCGCTGCCTAGGGAGACCTAGTCGGCGACGCCGCCCCGGGTGTGCCCGTGGCTCGGAGGCGGCGCCAACGAACGGGCTCGGCGCCGAGGGAGAGCTGATCGCCCGGAGCGCGACACCGAAGGATCGGCTAGTCCGGCGGTAGGGCGGCTGCACCCCGGCCGGCGGACGAATTCAAAGGGCAGCCTAAGCTTGTAGACGCTCAGCCGGTGCGGCTGCGGACGCGGGTTCGATTCCCGCCGCCTCC
>CAVUQB010000004.1:0-28442 GCA_963743545.1 uncultured Actinomycetes bacterium
CTCTCGGCTACTCGCCCTAGCCCTCCGGCCTGACTCGCACGAAGCTCGAGCGGTAGAGGCCGGATGCTAACGCTGCCGCAGGCGCGTTAGACGGAGGCCCACTGATGTGGTCGGGGATGGCCGCAGGCCACCACCGGCCGCACGGCGCCTCACGCCGCTAACACCGCCTTGAGTGGGTAGCCCTCCCGCCGCGCGCAGCCGGGACCGCGCTCCCGGCGAAGCGCACACACACAAAGGCCACGAGCCCGCAGAAGGAGAGGGCTCCCGGGGGAACCCTGCGGTTCCTCCGGGCTATTCGGCGTAGACGTCGCAGCCCAGGTACATCAGGCTCTCGACGGCTTCGGTGACGAACGCGGTGGCCTGGCCGGCGTCGGCGAAGGTGTACGGGCCGGGGTGGACGGCGCTGCCGCCACCGGCCGGGAAGACCTCGGCTTCGACGACGCACGACGTGCCGTAGTCGACGGCGCGGAGGATCGCCACCGAGCGGCCGTCCTTCTTCGCGTGGCGGAGAAAGAGCTCGTGCCCCGCCGTCTCCGCGGCGACGCTGCTCACGGCGTCGCCGGCGTGTAGGTGCCGTCGGTCGCCGTCGTCGCCGCCGCTGCGGTCGTCGCGGTAAGCGGGCTGTTCTGCCCGGCGAAGGCGTTCGCGACCGCCTGGGCGACTGCGTCCCGGTCGACGAAGCCGTCGATCCGCATCGCGATGTTGCCGGGCGAGCGATAGATCAGGATGCCGGGATCGGGGAGAAGGCCGCCGCCCGGAAGCAGCGCCGTCAGCGGGCCGGCGAGCGAGTTGTCCAGCACGTTCACGAGCAGGAAGCCCGCGCCGGCCTCGGTCGCGCCGGCCTGCGCCTCGGCAACCGAGATGGAGTCGACGTTGGAGTCGGCGCTGTAGATGCTGACGACGACGATGTGGTGCCTGGCCAGCTGCCACTGGAGCGGCGCCGGCAGGTCGGAGTAGACGAGGTTCCCGCTGCGGACGACCGCGGTGCGCTTCTTCGTGTGCACCACCGTGGTCTTGGTGGTGGCCGCGACGCGATGGGTCCGTCCCTTGCTGACCGTGACGTGCTTCACCTTGGTCACGTGGGCACCCTTCTTCACGACCGTGACCGACTTCTTCGTGTGGGTCGCCGCCGTGTGCTTGTGCACGATCACCTTTGCGGCGTCCGCGGGCGGCGAGCTCGAGTGCCCCAGCAGCACCGAATAGCCCCCTGCGAGGACGACCAGGACCAGCCCGACGAGGGCGACGATCTTGATCTGCGGGCTGATGGTGAGACTACTCACGGGTTTTCTCGTCGGGCGGCGACGGTGCGACGCAGCCTCAACTCACGCTGCAGCTGCCCGCAGTGAAGAGCGTTCCCACCGAAATGGCGCCGCCCGGCCCGTGCTGCACTGCGATCCAGCGGCCGACGGACGCCGTCAGGCAGAAGTCGGTGGCGGAGCCGAGCGAGTAGCCGGCCGGATTGAGGACGAACGGCGCGCCCGGAACGGTCGAGAGAGACGCGTCGTACTTCGTCGCCAATGCGGTCAGCGAGATGTTCGCGTAGCCGTTGTCGGTCGTGCTGATGGACGCATCGGGGTCGGCCGGGCTGGCGGAATAGTTGTCGTTCGCGTAGGCGTTGACCGCGCGCATCGCCTGGGCGAGGTCCTGCTTCGCGGCCGTCTTGTTGGCCCGGTCCTGCAGGGAGAGATAGGACGGAAGTGCGATCGTGAGCAGGATGCCGAAGATCAGCATCACGATCGTGAGCTCGACGAGCGTGAAGCCTTCCTCGCCTTCGAGGCGGCGCTGCACACGCAAAACGATTGAGCCGATCCGGCCGATCATCTCGCTCTCCTTATCGGGATTGATGGGCATGTGCTTTAGCCGAAGCTGCAAGGGGGGCGCGGTTGCCCGCGCCCCCCTTGCGGTGAGCCAGAGGCTCCGGCTTACGTGCAGACGGCCGTCGGATCGGTGGTCGTGGTGATCGTTCCGGAGGGGTTCAGCTTGTAGGCGAACCAGTTGCCCACCGCCGCGACTGCGCAGTAGGTCGTCGAGGTCGGCGCCGGGATGGTGACACCGGTGGGCTTGCTCGCGTCGGCCGGGTTGACGAAGTCGCCGCCCGGGATCGCCTGGTCGTACGTGGCCTTCAGCTCGGCGATGGTCATGCCGGCGTAGCCGCTGTCGGTGGCGGTCGGCAGGTCGGGGTCGTTCGGCCCGTTCGGGACGTTGTCGGCGTTGTACGACTCGACGCTCGGGATGAGCGAGCGGACGTTGGCCGCAGCGGCCGTCTTGTTGGCGCGATCCTTGAAGCTGAGGTACGACGGCACCGCGATCGCGAGCAGGATGCCGAGGATGATGATGACGACCAGGAGCTCGATCAGGGTGAAGCCCTGCTCGGAGCCGAGGCGCCTCTTGATGCGATCAATCATTTGACGTGCGTCTCCTTCCAACTGCGTGGATGGCGGATGGCTTCGCCTGTATCGGCCTCCGACGCTTTATCGGACTAGCCCCATTCGAGGGATTCCCCACCCCCCGTTGCGGGTGACCGCCAAAAAAGGGGGGCGCGGTTGCCCGCGCCCCCCTTAAGAGACGAGCCGGTGAGCCGCGGCCTACGTGCAGACGCTCGCCGGAGTGGTGGTCGTGGTGATCGTTCCGGAGGGGTTCAGCTTGTAGGCGAACCAGTTGCCCACCGTCGAGACTGCGCAGTAGGTCGTCGAGGTCGGGGCCGGGATGGTGACACCGGCGGGCTTGCCCGCGTCGGCCGGGTTGACGAAGTCGCCGCCCGGGATCGCCTGGTCGTACGTGGCCTTCAGCTCGGCGATGGTCATGCCGGCGTAGCCGCTGTCGGTGGCGGTCGGCAGGTCGGGGTCGTTCGGCCCGTTCGGGACGTTGTCGGCGTTGTACGACTCGACGCTCGGGATGAGCGAGCGGACGTTGGCCGCAGCGGCCGTCTTGTTGGCGCGATCCTTGAAGCTGAGGTACGACGGCACCGCGATCGCGAGCAGGATGCCGAGGATGATGATGACGACCAGCAGCTCGATCAGGGTAAAGCCCTCATCCGAGCCCAGGCGCCTCTTCACACGGTCAATCATCGACTACGTCTCCTTCCAATTGCATGGGGATGGCACCCGCCGTATCGGCCGGAGACGCGAATGAGATAACCCCTTTTGGGGGATCCGTATCACTTGCGGCGAGGGGGAGAACACAACTCTCAAGGGCGCGCGGTCGGCTGCCGATAGCTCGTCCGAGGGACGATGCTGTGCAACTAACTTCAATTGACGACCTGCTCGAGCAGATGGTCGAGCTCGGGGCGTCCGACCTGCACATCACGGTCGGAAGCCCGCCCGCATTCCGCGTGCGCGGACACATCGTGCGCGCAGAGGGATACGAGCTCTTCACCGCCGAGGACACCCGGTCGACCCTGTACCGGATCCTCTCGAGCGAGCAGCAGAAGCACTTCGAGCTGCAGCGTCAGCTGGACTTCGCCTACTCGATGCCGGGGCTCGCGCGCTTCCGCGTCAACGTCTATTTCCAGCGTGAGAGCGTCGGCGCCGCCTTCCGTTTCATTCCGACGGAGATCAAGACGATGGAGGAGCTCGGCCTCCCGGCGATTCTCCATACGCTCGCGGAGAAGCCCCGCGGCCTCGTGCTCGTCACGGGCCCGACCGGCTCCGGCAAGTCGACGACGCTCGCGGCGATCATCGACGAGATCAACCGCACCCGGTCGGAGCACATCCTCACCGTCGAGGATCCGATCGAGTTCGTGCACCGCCACAAGAAGTGCATCGTCAACCAGCGCGAGATCGGCCCCGACGCTTTGAGCTTCGGCGAGGCCCTCAAGGCTGCGCTCCGCCAGGACCCGGACGTGATCCTCGTCGGCGAGATGCGCGACCTCGAGACGATCTCGACAGCGCTGACCGCCGCCGAGACCGGCCACCTCGTCTTCGGCACGCTGCATACGCAGAGCGCCCCGTCCACGATCGACCGCATCGTCGACGTGTTCCCGCCGGCACAGCAGGAGCAGGTCCGCATCATGATCGCGAACTCGCTCCAGTCGGTCGTGACGCAGGCGCTGCTGCCGACCTCCGACGGCGCCGGGCGCGTCGCAGCCCTCGAGATCCTCCTGCCGGACGACGCCGTGCGGAACCTCATCCGCCAGGCGAAGATCGAGCAGGTCTACTCCGTCATGCAGACCAACACGTCGCGCGGGATGCAGACGATGGAGCAGGCGCTCGCCGACCTCGCGCTGCGCCGCGTCGTCAACGTCGAGGACGCCATCTCCCGCTCGAGCCGGCCCGATCAGCTGATCGGGATCCTGAAGCGCTCGGGCATGCCGGTCGAACAGCTGGAGAACGGCGGCGCCAACGGCGTCCCCGCCGGCGGACTCAGGACGGCGGGCTAGGCGATGAGCGACTCGTTCTGGAAGAAGGAGATCTCGATCGGCCGCAAGAAGGGCGCGCCGGAAGGCGAGGTACAGCCCGACGCGGTCGCCGAGCCGGTCGCGCCGCAGGCTGCTCCGCCGGTCACCGGCGCCGAGCCGAAGCAGTCGATGTGGAAGAAGGAGCTCTCCTTCGGGCGCAAGCCGAAGGACGCGACAGTCGCGCCTCCGGCTGCGTCCGCCGAGCCGAAGCAGTCGATCTGGAAGAAGGACGTCTCCCTCGGGCGCAAGCAGAAGGACGAGACGCCCGAGCTTCCGGCCGCCGCCGCACCGGCCGAGGCGAGCAAGTCGATGTGGAAGAAGGACCTGTCGTTCGGACGCAAGAAGCAGGACAAGGAGGTCGACCGCATGGCCGAGGAGGCGGCGCAGGCTGTCTCGCCGGAGTTCGCTCCGCCGTCGTCTGCTCCCGTGCCGCTCCCGGCGGACGTGCCGCCGACGGCCGTCGCGGAGGCAGTGGTCGCCGCGATGCCCGAGCCTGCCGCTCCGGTCGTCTCGGCTCCCGTCGAACCTGCTCCGCTCGAGCCGCCCGTCGAGCTTCCGGCCGTGCCGCCCGTCCAGGCCGTGCCGTCGTTCGAGCCGGAGCCGCTCGTCGCCGCTGCGCCGCTGCACATCGCTCCCGATCCGCCGGCGCTCGTGCCGGAGCCCGCCGACGCGGGACCGTTCGAGCTCGCGGCCGTCGAATCGCCGCCGGCCGCGCCGGAGCCGTGGGAGCCGGTCGCCCTGGAGGCGGTCCCGCCCGAGCCCGAGCCCGTGGCGGCGGAGCCGTTCCCGCTCGAGGCGGTCCCGTCCGAGCCCCAGCCGCTCCAGCCTGCGCCCTACGAGCCTGTGCCCTACGAGCCTGCGCCGGTCGAGCCGGCGCCGTACGAGCCTTCCCCGTACGAGCCCGCACCGGCCGCGGTCGCGCCGGAGCAGCCGCTCGAGCCGTCGGCCCTCGATCCTGTTCCCACGGAGCCGGCGCCGCTGGCGCCGCTGTCGGCGCTGTCGCCCGCCGTCGTCGCCGCGTCGGCCGAGGTGCCGCCCGCCGTCGAGCCGGCGCCGGTCGCGCTCCCGCCCGTGGAGCTTCCGCCCGTCGAGCCCGTGCCGGCCGCGTTCGCACCGGTTCACGACGTCGTCGAGCCGGAGCACTTCGCCCCGCTCGATGCCGAGCCCGTTCACGTCGCGGAGGCGGACCCGTGGCTCGCCTCGCCGGAGCTTCCGGCCGACGCGGTCGATCCCGCGACCGCCGCCTTCGAGGCTGACGCCGAGCCGGCGCCCGCCGTCGTGCACCCGCCGGTGCCCGCGGCCGAGCTGCCGCCCGTCGTGGCCGAGAAGGGCCCGTTCTGGAAGAAGGAGCTGTCGTTCTCCCGCAAGAAGAAGCCCGACTTCACCGCCGTCGAGGCGGCGGTCGCCGCGGTCGCGGTCGCCGAGGGCGCGCCCGGCAAGAAGTCGCCGTGGTGGAAGAAGGAGCTCGGCGGCAAGAAGAAGGCTGCCCGTCGAGGTCCCGGCCGGCTTCGAGGAGTTCGAGTCCGTCAAGAAGCCGATCTGGAAGAAGGATCTCTCGTTCTCGCGCAAGTCGAAGGCCGCGCCCGCAGCCGTCGATGCGGCGGTGGGCGCAGCGGCGGTGGCCGACGCGACCGCGGTGGCGAAGACGCCCTGGTACAAGAAGGAGCTCGGCGGCAAGAAGAAGCAGAAGGACGGACCGGCAGCCGCAGAGGTCGCGTCGCCAGCCGCGCCGAAGACCGCCTTCTGGAAGAAGGGCCTCACCATGCCGACGCTGTCGCGCGGCGGCAGCCGGACCTCGGGCGGCGGCGGCAGCAAGTCGTCGAAGGGGTCGAAGAGCCTCGTCGGCCTGAAGATCGGCGCCTCGCAGCTCGCGGCTGCGCGCGTCTCGAACAACGGCGTGGCCGCGCTCGAGCAGGTCGCCCGCACCGCGCTGCCGATGGGAATCGTCGTCGGCGGCGAGCTGCGCGACCCGGACGCTCTCTCTGAGGCGCTGAAGGCCTTCTTCGCGAAGAACAAGCTGCCGCGCAAGGGCGTGCGCCTCGGCATCGCCAACAACCGCATCGGCGTCCGCGTGATCGATATCGCCGGCGTCGACGAGGAGAAGCAGCTCGCGAATGCGATCCACTTCCGCGCTCAGGAGGCGCTTCCGATCCCGCTCGATGAGGCCGTGCTCGACTACCACGTCCTCGACGAGTCGTTCGACCCGGAGGGCAACTCCGTCAAGCGCGTCCTGCTCGTCGTCGCGTACAAGGAGCTCGTCGAGCGCTACGTCGGCGCGTGCCGCAAGGCCGGCCTGACCATCGCCGGCGTCGACCTCGAGGCGTTCGCGCTGCTGCGGTCGCTCTCACCGCCGGCCGATCGCGGCACCTCCGCGCTCGTCGCGGTGGCGATCGGCTTCGACCGCTCCACGTTCGCCGTCTCGGACGGGCGCTTCTGCGAGTTCACGCGCGTCCTCGAGTGGGGCGGCCAGTCGCTCAACGTCGCGCTGGCGCGCGCGTTCAACAGCGAGCCGTCGGCGGTCGAGACGATGAAGCGCGGCCTCTCGCTCGACGGCAGCACTGCTCCGGAAGGCGTGTCGGCGGAGTCGAACGCTGCGGCGGTTGACGTCGTGCGCAAGCAGATGCAGTCGTTCGCACGCGAGCTCGTCTCCTCGCTCCAGTTCTACCAGAACCAGCCCGGCAGCCTGGGCATCGGCGAGATCGCCATCACCGGCGGCACCGCGCAGATGCCGGGCATCGCCGAAGAGCTGGAGCGGCTGATCGGCGTGCCGGTTCGCGTCGGCAATCCGCTCGCGCGTCTCAAGGTCTCGAAGCGCGTGTCCATGACCGACGACGTCGGGTCGTACGCGGTCGCGATCGGCCTCGGGATCGAGGACTAGCCGCGATGCGTGCCGTCAACCTCCTCCCCAAGGATTCCGGGCAGGCCAAGAACATCCGCAACGAGGACCCGGCGGTCGTCATCGGCTCGGCGGTCGGCCTCGTCGTCGTCATCGCGCTCGGCCTCAGCTTCTTTGTCGCGCACACGAACGCGAGCGCTGCGCAGCTGAAGCTGAACGCCGCGCGGATCGAGCTCGGCAAGCTCTCGCTGGTCAAGCACAAGGTCTACAAGGTGCCGAAGGTGACGCGGCCGATCATCCCGATTCCCGCCGTGACCGGCCAGGAGACCGCTCTCATGCAGGCGGTTTCGGGAGCGCTGTCGACCCGGATCGCGTGGGACAGGATTCTCCGCGAGTTCTCGCTCGTCGTTCCGGACGACGTGACGATCACGTCGATGAGCCTGGCCGCGCCGGATGAGACGCCGCAGCTCCCGGGCGCGACCCCGCCCGCCGCGACGCCGACCGGACTCGTCCTCATGGGCACCGCGTACTCGCACGACAGCGTGGCACGCCTGATGACGCGGGTGATGCTGATTCCCGACCTCACCAACGTGACGCTCGTGAGCAGCACTGCGATGCCGAACGGCGGTGGCGTCCAGTTCAACATCGCCGCCGCCGTGAAGGGCGCTCCGGTGCCTGTGCTGCCGCCGCCGGTCATCGACACGACGACAACGAGCGGATCGTGAAGAACGGCAAGCTCTCCCGTCCTGCTGCAATCGGCCTGATCGTCGGCGGCGATCTCCTGCTGCTCGCGCTCGGCTGGCTTCTGCTCGTCTCCCCGCAGCGCTCGACCGCCGCCTCGATCGCGAAGGCGACGCAGGCGGCCGAGGCGCAGATCGTCGAGGCGCAGCAGGCCGACCACGCTGGTCCGCCGAAGGCGCCGGAGCAGCCGGTGATCGCGACGGCCGGCCTCTACCAGCTGGCGAAGGCGATGCCTCTGACCACCGACATGCCCGACGTGCTGCTCGAGCTCGACCAGGTCGCGCGCGCCGCGGGTGTCACCGTCGGCACGATCACCCCGGGAATCGGAGACGGCGGGGCTCGGAACGCCGTACAGCACCGTCGGCCTCCAGATCACCTTCACCGGGAACTTCTATTCGCTCACGGACCTGCTCTACCGGCTGAACAGCCTCGTCTCCGTGCGCGACGGCGAGCTGGACGCGTCAGGAAGGCTGTTCTCCGTCACCACCATCGGGCTGAGCCCGATCGGAAACGGCAACGGGTTGAAGGCCACCGTCGACGTGACCGCGTTCGTCTACGGCGAGCCACCCGGGTCACAACCGGCTCCCGCGGTGACGCCGTCCACGACCGACACGACCGGATCCACCGGTTCCACCACGACCCCGGCGCCGTCGAGCGACGTCGCGCCACAGCCCTAGTCGGCACGAAAGGAGCAAGCAGTGGCTAAGAAACAAATCGCCGACGCGGCCAAGGCGAAGCAGGCGAAGCAGAAGAAGATCGTCATCCTGCTGGCCGTCGTGCTCGTCCTGGCGATCGCGTACGCGGCGAACACGCTCATGGGCATGCAGAGCGGCGGAGGCGCCAAGCCCGTCGCGGCCCCGGCGGGGTCGACTGCGACGACGCCGACGACGCCGGCCGCGGCGCCGACGTCGACCGCGACCGCGGCGCCGACCCTCGCCGGCTCGTCGACGACGGTCGTCGCTGCATCGACGGACTCGTCGTAGCTCGTCGCCGTGGTCACGCCGCCGGCCGACCCGGGCCAGCTCGAGTCGTTCTCGCGCTTCTCCAGCAAGGATCCGTTCGCCAGCCAGAGGCCCGTCGCCGACGTCGTCATCCTCGACGTCGACATCCGGCCCGGCCACCACGACCACGACACCGTCGCCGGTACTCCGAACCCGAGTGGAGCCCGAACCCGCGTTCCGACCGCCGCCGTCGCCCCCGCCGACGAGCGTGGTCATCTCGATCAACGGCACCGAGGAATCGGTGACCGCCGGCTCGGACTTCCCCGCCGCGAACCCGATCTTCCAGCTCGTCTCGCTCACGGCGAAGACGGCGAAGGTCGCGATCGCCGGCGGCTCGTACGCCACCGGCCAGTCCACCGTCACGCCTGTCGGTGAACACGCCGTTGACGCTGATGAACACCGCAGACGGCACCCGGTACACGCTGCTCCTGCTGCCGCAGGGGACCGCCCCGCCGGCGACGCCGTCGAGCGGCGGCACCAGCTCGAGCTCCAGCACGTCGACGACGCCGACCACGACCACCTCCTCGCCGACGGGTCCATAGATGCCGGCGTTCGCATACTCGGCGATCGACGCGCAGGGTCTCGAGAGCAACGGGGTCGTCACCGCTGTCGACCTCGACGGCGCACGCGAGCAGCTGCGTGCCGCCGGGAAGCTGGCGCAGTCGCTGAAGGAGGTCAGCGAGGGCACGAACATCGCCAACGCGAACATCACGTTCGGCGGCTCGGGCATCAAGTCGAAGTCGCTCCAGATCTTCTCGCGGCAGTTCGCGACGATGATCGAGGCCGGCCTGAACGTCGTCGGCGCGCTCGTCATCCTCGAAGGCCAGACCAACGACGTCGCGCTCGCCAAGGTGATCGAGAGTCTCCGCCGGGACGTCGAAGGCGGCCTCCTCCTCTCGGAGGCGATGGCGAAGCACCCGAAGGTGTTCTCCCGGCTCTACATCTCGATGGTCGAGGCCGGCGAGGCAGCGGGCATCCTCGACATCGTGCTCGACCGCGTCGCATATCAGATCGAGAAGCAGGAGCAGATCCGCCGCCGCGTGAAGGGCGCGATGGTCTACCCGACGATGGTGCTGATCTTCGCCACCTGCGTCCTCATTGGCATGCTGATGTTCCTCGTCCCGATCTTCGTGAACATCTTCAAGCAGCTCGGCGGCCAGCTCCCGACGCTGACCCAATACGTCATGTACGGGTCGGACTTCCTCCGCGCCTACTGGTTCATCGTCATCCCGGGCCTGATCGCGTCGCCGTTCATCTTCAAGAAGTGGAAGTCGACCGAGAGCGGCCGCAAGATCTGGGACCGGTTCAAGCTGAAGGTGCCGATGAAGATCGGCGACACCGTCCTGAAGGTGACGATGGCGCGCTTCTCGCGCACGCTCTCGACGCTCGTCGCCGCGGGCGTGGACATCATCAAGGCGCTCGAGATCACGGGGCAGACGTCCGGCAACTGGGTGATCGAGGACGCGCTCGCAGGCGTGCGCGCGAAGGTCGGCGAGGGCGTTCCGATCGCGCAGCCGCTGCTCGAGAACGACATCTTCCCGCCGATGGTCAGCCAGATGGTGAAGATCGGCGAGGAGACGGGAGAGCTGGAGAAGATGCTCTCGAAGATCGCGGACTTCTACGAGGACGAGGTCGAGGCGTCGGTCGCCTCGCTGACGTCCATCATCGAGCCGATCATGATGATCGGCGTCGGTTGCATGGTCGGCGTCATCATCATCGCGATGTATATGCCGATGTTCAAGATGCTCACGCTCATCAAGTAGCGCCTCTAGGTGGCGGACATCGAGCGTGTCGCTCGGACATCGGCTTGTTGTTTCTTGCTTTCGAGAGACAGGACGCGTCGTGGAACGGCAGAACGACTCGTGGCTGGTCGTCTGCGGCTCGTGCTGCCTCTTCGAGTAGCGATCCGCCGGGCCGGCGACAGTACACCGAGCTAGGCCAGGGTGCGGGACTGTCCCTTTGAACGGTGAGTGTTAGTGGATGCTGTGCAGGAAGGCGAGGATGTGAGGCCACAGTTGTTCGCGGGCCTGTTCGTCGGCGGGATCGAGTGCGTTTGGTGGATCGGTTGTTAGCGGTTCGTAGGGTAGAAGCCCGCCGACGAAGTGGCTTGCTTGCGGATAGGCATAGAGGCGATGCGGTGCCGTTGCGTGGGCGGCGATTGCGCGGGCGTAGGCGCATGAGTCCCAGTTCGCGTCGACCTCGCCGCAGACCAGGAAAAGCGGCGCCCGGATCTTGGCGACGGGGATGACGGCGGCGGGGACGTCGGTTGGGGTTGGGTTGTCGCGCTGGCGCGTGTAGGGCTGCGGCTTGCCGTTGAGCGTCCAGGCGGGGCCGATGCAGCCGTCGAGGCCGCCATGGATGCCGCCATGGATGCCGCAGATGAGGACGCTGCTGGGCACGGAGGCGATCAGGCCGTGGACGAGAGCGTGATAGTGGACGCCGAGCAGGAGCGCAGCCTCGCTGCCGCGCGATTCGCCCATGACGACGATCCGGTGTGGGTTCACCTGTGGCTGTTTCGCGAGCCACGTCAGCGCACGCCGGAAGTATTCGAGCGGGATGTCCTTCAGCGTTTGCGGCAGCCCCGGCTCGTCGAAGTAGGCGAGTGCGAGCGTGGGGTAGCCATCGGCGGCCAGGCGTGCGGCCAAGAGCCAGGTGGAGAGCCCTCCCTCGGAGCCGCCGAAGGCGAGGACCGCGGTGCGGTCGTGAGCGCCGCGAGGGGCGAAGAAGCTGCCGTAAAAGCCGGTCGCGGCCACTGTTTCGTTCTGCTGGAACAGGGGCCGCGCAGCCCACTCACGGCGAAAGCTCGAAACCGCCACAGTCCGCCCACCCACGCCGACGCTCAACGTGAACACACTCGGCCCAGAGGCCCGCCAGAAATACGCGCCATTGCGGTCTGGCTTCGCCGTCGCAAGCGATCCGACCAGACCCATCCCCCAGACACCCGCATAGGTGCCGGAAAGTGCAGCGGCGCGGCGCGTGTCGACAACGCCACGGGTGTTGGCAACGAACGAGGCATCGGAGGACCACACAAACCCGCGAGCGTCGGTCGAGCGGAGCGTGAGCGTCACCCGCTCGCCCGGCCTCAACCCCGAAACGCGCATGTCCACCGGCTCATCCTCAACCGAGAGCACAGGCGCAACTCGAACAACCGGCGACCCCGCCGGCGACCCCGCCCTAGCACCCCCACCAGAGGCGGCCACCAGGAGCACTGCAGCAAGCACACTGAACGCAGCGAAAACAGGCCGCCCCACACCCGAAGAATGACACGCTACGCCGACGGGGCAGCCCCCACCGTCGCGTGGGCCAGCGTGCTCTCGCCCGAGGAGCTTGATGCGGTTCCGATCCGTGCTCAGGGAAACGACACGGAAGGTGTCCGAAAACCGACTGCGATGAACGACAAGCTCGATGTCTGGTCGGCCTGGCCACACGACTGCAACGACACGCTCAGTGACCGCCTAGAGCGCCCCGCCGTAGATCGGCGTAGATCTCGAGCGAGCCGTCGGCCGCCTGGACGAGCAGTCGAGCCGTGCTCGTGTCGACGACGAGCAGTCGTCCGTCCGGCAGCCAGTCGATGCAGAGCGGAAACGACGAGCCGCGGTGCATGACCTCGCTGCTGCCGTCTGGATCGACGGCGATGACCTCCTGTGTTCCCCAGTCGGAGAACCAGAGGCGGCCCTCGTGCCAACGCGGCTGTTCCCCGAAGACGATGCCCGTAAGGAGCACATCTGGTGTCTGCATGGGTCTACTCCACTCAATCGGCGGCACCCGCGGATGCAGATGCTCTCGCGGCCGGGATTGATGCAGGAATGGCGCAGCGGGATCGCTTTGATGTCACTCGTTGGTGTTACCCGGTTGTGTGCCCGCTCGCGTTGTCCCGTCCGGTTCTTTGTCGGCGGGGACGGTGCCGGCTGCCGGTTCATCGTCGCCGATGAGCGGTGTGCTGGCGGCTTGCTTCATGGCGGAGTATTGGAAGCGCATCAAGACTCCCTCGGCGGCGAGTGCGACGAAGGCTCCTGAGAGGAGTGCGGCGAGGAGTGAGTGGTTGGAGGCGAGGATGGCGATCAGGCTCGCGGCGGAGCTGGCGAGTACGGCGGTGATGACGGCGACCATGCCCGCGACTGTCCGTAAGGCCTGGCTGCGGCTGCCCAGGAGGCCCTGGATACGAAGCCGGTCCGTCGGCGTCGTACTGCTGACCAGGTAGCGGGCGAGCTCGGGCGCGTTGTCGAGGTAATAGCCACGGAGCAGTGCGATCCGGCGTGCCAACAGGTGGTCGTCCAAGGTGGATTGCAGTGCGCGTTCGAAGGTGACCAGTCCGACGAAGGCGAGCGTGGGGAGGATGACCAGGCCGAAGGCGTAGAAGGCCGTTCCGAGGTGGCTCGCGGTCGCGACCAGGCCCAACGCGATCAGGCCGCCGGAGATCGAGGCAAGGAACGCCGTTGCCCTGCCGATCGACTCGGCGATCGTCGCCGCGCGCGCGCTCTGGAGCGCGAAGTGTTCCGTGGTCACGAAGCTGACCGCGCAGGGGCGCGGCTCGGTGTCGGCCCCGCCCACCCCCGGACGCGGTTCTATGTTGGACGCGGCGCACCGTCCCCGCTAGCAGAAATCACGCGCGAGCCTACCGGGGGCCTGTCATCCCGGAGGGATCAATCCGTGGAGGGCGCCAGATACATGTGTTGACACAGACCGGATTGACGACAAGTCCGCCTGGACGCGTTCGTCGGCCTGCATGAAGCGGCCTTCGCCTGGGCTCACAGTCCTTTCATCCGAGGAGGAGTGGACGCAAAGTTGCGGGTTCAAACCCTGTCCCGCTCCAGACAGACCAACCCGCCGAGTCTTACCGTCACCCGAGCGCGGATCAGGGCTGTGACACTGTGACGCCGTGATCCAGGTTCCCGAAGTGGTGCGCCAGAAGGCGTTCGTGGTCGGCGCGGGCCGATGGCTGGACGACCTACCACTGCTGGTCGCGAGCGTGGAGCAGGAATGGGCCATCGCGGTCGGCGACGCCTACAGCGACTCGACCGAGGCTTTCGTCGCGAAGGCGACCTGCGCCGACGGCACCGCGGCGGTGTTGAAGCTGATCGTGCCCCGTAGCGGTGACGCGGCCGAGAACGAGATCGCGGTCTTGCGACTTACCGGCGGGGAAGGATGCGTGCGACTGCTGCGAGACGATGCCGCGCGCGGCGCGCTCCTGCTCGAACGTCTCGGTCGGTCGCTCCGCCAGCTTGCACTGCCGATCCGCAGGCGCCACGAGATTCTCTGCTCGACAGCGGTGCGCGTGTGGCGGCCCGCTCCCGGTTGCGGCCTGCCGACCGGGGCCGAGAAGGCTCGCTGGCTCGCAGACTTCATCGTTGCAACCTGGGAGGAACTGGATCACCCATGTTCGGAGCGCGCCATCGACCATGCGCTCGCATGCGCGACGCGTCGCGCTGACGCATTCCGGGAAGAGCGCGCCGTCCTCGTCCATGGTGACGTGCACCAGTGGAATGCCTTGGAAGCGCAGCATGGGTTCAAGCT
Source organism: uncultured Actinomycetes bacterium (assembly GCA_963743545.1). Taxonomy (GTDB): domain Bacteria; phylum Actinomycetota; class Thermoleophilia; order Gaiellales; family Gaiellaceae; genus Palsa-739. The sequence continues at coordinate 14,489 of CAVUQB010000004.1, forward strand.
TGTCGATCCAGACGGCCTGCTGGCAGAACCGGAGTACGACCTCGGCATCATCATGCGCGAGGATCCGCTCGACCTCCTGGCGGGTGACGCATACGAGCGCGCCCGGTGGCTCGCAGCACGCACCGGTCTCGACGCCACCGCCGTCTGGGAATGGGGGGTTGTCGAGCGCGTGTCGACCGGACTACTCGGCACCAAAGTCGGCTTACAGCCGGTCGCGCGCGAGATGCTTGCCGTTGCCGAACGAGTAGCGGCATAGGCCTCGGCGCAGCCTCGAGCGTGGCTTGTGGAGAGAGCCCACTTGCCTGGGCCAAACACCCGAGCGCCCTCGACGGGTCTGCGGCCGAGGCAGACCGGCGTTCGAGGCAGACCGGCGTTCGAGGCAGACCCGCCTTGGTTCGTCGTGGTTTCGGTGTTGGCTACTCGGTGGTGGACATCAGCGGCAAGTCGACCCCAACCGACATGCGGGAATCGAGTCAGCCGCCGCCTTCCCGAGTCTCAGCCCCGCACCAGACGACACCCGCCGACGATGACAGTGAGTGCGGGAATAACACATGTGGCACACCCGCGGCTTCAGGTCACGCGACCTTCGCCTGGGCGAGCGTCCCTTCGCTTGAGCCGGACAGATGGCTCAGTTGAGCGAAAAGAGCCTGTGAGACTGGATGTCATGAGAGGGGCCTTCACGGACCGCGTTACGGTCGCGGCCCATCTTCGAGCTGAGGGGAGGCCTAAGAACGATGTTGTACGCAGCGATCGATATTCACAAGCGCATGTTCCAGGCGGCGGTCTTGGACGTCGACACCGGCGAGACGGTCGAGCGTCGTTTTGGTGCGACGCGGGAAGAGCTCAGCGACTGGGCGATGCCGTTGCAGGGCACTGTGGCCGCGGTCGCGATCGAAGCGACGAACGGTTGGCGTTGGGTGTGGCGCGAGTTGAGCGCCCGCGGTTTCGATGTGCGCCTGGTCGATCCGGCGCAGGCGAAGGCGTTGCGTGGCCGGATTAAGCGGGCGAAGACGGATCGGCTTGATGCGCGCTGGTTGTGTGTGTTGTTGGCGAAGGAGATGCTGCCGGAGTCGTGGCTGCCGCCGGCTGAGATCCAGGCGCTGCGCGACCAGACGCGTCTGCGCAAAGCACTCGCGGAGGACCGCACCCGCTGGGCGCAGCGGCTGCACGCGCTGTTGACGCATGAGGGCTGGTCGTGTCAGCGGGCGCGATTGTTGACGGTCGAGGGTCGTCGTTGGGTGAACGCGCTGTCGCTGTCGCCGGCGGCTCGGTCCCAGGTCGATCGTCTGTTGCGTTTGATCGAGGCGGTTGAGGATGAGCTGCGTTCGCTCGAGACCGAGTTGCGACGTTTCGCCCGCAGCGATCGGCGCTGCGTCGCGTTGCAGACGATCTACGGTGTCGGGCCGATCCTCGCCTGTCACCTGCTCGCCGAACTCGGCGAAGCGGCGCGCTTCCGGCGCGCGCGTCAAGCGGTACGCGCCGCCGGGCTCGATCCGGTCGTCGACGAGTCAGGCGACACGAGGCGTCGCGGCCGGCTGGCCAAGCACGGCGCACCTGCTCTGAGGTGGGCGCTGGTCGAAGCGGCGCAGCACGCCCAGCGTGCCAACAGTCCCGACCGTGCCCTGTACACGCAAGCCGCGACGCGTGTCGGCAGCAAGCGCGCCGTGTTGACTGTCGCGCGCAAGATCGGCCGCCGCGCCTACCACGTCCTCAACGAACTCGAGACGCAAGCAGCAGCTTGAACGAATCCCCGTGACGATTGTGCGAGAGATCAAGGCCCCACCGCACGGAAACGCCTGCCGCGTGCTCCCACTTTGGACCGACAGCGCGTACGCGCCTGTCCTGGACTGGAATGAGCCGCGGCAGCCCCGATCAGACCTCCCGCGCCGCACCGCGAGCGCCGATATAGGGATGGGCCACCAACCTCGCACACTGTCGGCCAACACCGCGTGCTCCGCCGCCGCCGCGCAACGATCACAGCAACGGCCCCTCTCATATAGATCCAAAGTATGTGCGCACGCCTGCGAGTGCATGGTGCGGTGGGTGGGTGTGACGGCTTAGAGCGCGTCGTCTTGTAGTCGCTCGGAGAGTGCTCGAAGGACGCTCGTCTGAATCGATGGCGTCTGTTCGGTGACGCGCCGGAACGCGCGGTCAGTTAGGACTAGCAGCCGTGTTTTCGAGGTGGTCGTAACGGTCGCTGTGCGGGCGGCGCCGGAGATCAGGGCGATCTCGCCGAGGAAGTCGCCGGAGCCGAGGTGGTTGATTGTGCGGCCGTTCTTGACGACAACTGCGGAGCCCTCGACGATGACGACGAAGTCGCGGCCGCGCTTACCTTGCTTTGTCAGTTGCGTGCCTTCGGGCGGACTGAACTCGTCGGCTTCTGAGGCGATCGCGGCAAGTTCTCTCTTGGTGCAGCGTGAGAATAGAGGCACGCTCTTGATCAGCTCGATTTTCGCATCTTTCCGGAGACGCATGTGCGGATCGTACTGCGGCCCTCAACCTCTTCATACTCGGAGCCGCTTTGTAGAGCTCGACGGGACGGATCACCTCGCGATCGCGGGTGATCAGGCATCGCTTCTCGACGAGATCGAAGAGTTCGTCACGGGGACCAGGAGCGAGCAGACCTCGCAGCGCGTGCTCGCCACGGTCCTCTTCACCGACATCGTCGGCTCCACCGAGCGCGCCAGGGAGATGGGCGATCGGGGCTGGCGTGACCTCTTGCTGCGTCACCACGACGCCGTGCGCCGCGAGCTCGCGCGCTTCCGCGGCCGCGAGATCGACACCGTCGGCGACGGCTTCTTTGCCACCTTCGACGGTCCGGCGCGGGCAATCGAATGCGCCTGCTCGATCCGTGACGCGGTACACGGACTCGGGCTCGAGGTGCGAAGCGGCCTACACACAGGCGAGTGCGAACTCATCGACGACAAGGTCGGCGGGATCGCCGTCCACACCGGCGCGCGCGTCGCCGCGCTCGCCCAGCCCGGCGAGGTGCTCGTCTCCAGAACCGTACGCGACCTCGTCGCGGGTTCAGGCCTTGCTTTCGAGGACCGCGGCATCAACCGATTGAAAGGCATAGAAGGCGACTGGCGGCTGTACGCGGTGATCTAGCCGTGTGCGGTGCCAAAGTCAACTGCGGAGGAAGAGCGATCCGACACCCGGCGAGTCTACGAGGCATGGCGGTCACTTACTCGCCGGAGGTGTCATGACGATCTACGGCGCACTGAGGGTCTCTCGGATTGGACGGGGCCGCTCCAGGGCCGACTAACGCTCATGTGTTATTCCCGCACGGACCCACGCTGCCGACCCGCGTGCGCTGGATCCACCGTAACTTGATGACGTCGTTCAGACCACCGAGCGCGCACGTACGTCAGCAGAGCATGTGGCGGCAACCAGCACACCGCCACATGCTCTGCGCGAACGGATTCCGGGGGTCAGCGTTCGACCGCTGGAATGGCGATGGGCGGAACGGTCTCCGGCCGCTCGCCGATTCGTGCGACGTCGAGGGCGATCAGGCCGAGGTTCGCACCGACAGCTGCTCCGACGATCGTGGTGATGACCGCCATGAGCCCGGCTGTTGCGTTGAACCCCAGCAGCGCGCCGACGAGGGCGCCCGTCAGCGCGACCCAGATGCCGATCGTCGTGGCCCTGGCCGGCCGGTCGCGGTTGACCCAGGCCCAGTAGGTGCCGAGGCCGATCGGCGTGCCGATGGAGAGAACAGCCATGAGTTCGCTGTCGAGGGGCACTGTCGGCAAAGCCACCAGCACGATGATCAGGCCGATGAACCATCCGCCGAGGCCGAGCACCAGCAGGTAGACGGAGCGCAGCATCGCGCTCGCCTTGCGCCCGAAGCCGCCGCGCTTGTGCGCCCGGCGCCACATCAGTAGCAGTGACAGGATCACGAGGAGTCCGAAGCCCATCATCGCGCCGAGGAGGTCCTTGGCGTAGGCGCCTTGGCTGGAGCTTGGGCTGAGGTCGACCTTGTTGCGGGTGTAGAGGGACGTGTCGACCTTGCCGGTGTCGAGGTAGGTGTTCATCAGACGGGTGCCGGCTGCCGGTTCGTACGGCCAGAAGTCGTCGGCGTGGCCGAGGTTCGTGAGCACGACCTCACGGCCGTTCGCGAGGTGAGGCAGGAGCTCGCGGGTCGCATTCTGGGGCGGCGTTGCGAAGTCGAGGTTGCCGCCGATCAGCAGCGTCGGAACGTTCGAGTTTTGCACGTGGGTGTACTCGTTCTCGTCCGGGTTCGCCGGCCAGGCGTCGAGGAGGCGGCCGCCGGCCCAGATCAGGTCGTTGCCGGCAGCACTGATCAGCGATCCACGGTTTGCTCCCGACGCGTAGAAGTGCTTCGCGTAGGTCGCGTCGCTGCGGCCCATCGCCGCCATCTCGCCCCAGACGAACGAGCTCGGAAAGGTGAGCTGTGCCATAAAGGACAGGAACCACGCGCCGCTTGCGTCGCCCTTGTCGGCGGAGAGGAGTGAGTTGATCGTCAGTGGCGCGGCGATCGAGTTGCCGCCGGCGGAGGTCTCGTTCATCAGGCCGAAGAACGCGGCGGCTTTGAAGTCGCCCTTCTTGATCGGCAGGAACAGCCAGTGACTGGGAACGTGAGCGAACGAGGACTTCACCGACGCGGCGAGATCCGGCGTCCGGCTACGACAGCTCGCCGCCTGGGCACAGAGCGCGGCATAGCGGCCGATCTGCTCGTCCGTCGTCTTCGGGTTCCAGATGAAGTTGCCGGGCGGATTGACGCCGATCATCACCGAGCGATGGATGCTCTTCGGGTAGCGCCAGGCATAGATCATCGCGGTGCGGGTGCCCGCGCTTTCGCTCACCAGGTCGATCTGGTGGTAGCCGAGGGCGCGGCGGGCCGCCTCGAGGTCGTCGACTGTTTCGGGGATCGAATAGCCGGCGAGATCGACTCCAGCGCTGCGGAGCCGGTCGGCGCACGACCGGAACGCCGCGGCGTCGGCGCGGTACGACTGCTCGCTGAGGAGGTCACGCGAGTGCCCCATTGCCGAGCTCACCTCCGGGCAGTCGAGCCGGGTCGATCCGTCGACGCCGCGGTAGCCGACGAGCACGACGTCGTGCTTGGCGGTGAAACGGCTCGCGTCCGGGAAGACCATGTTGGTGATGCCGGGGCCGCCTTGCAGGCGGAAGATCGGGACACCCGGATGGGCCGAATGGGCACGAATCACTGTGACCGGAAGTGCGATCAGGCGCGACTTCGGATCATGGCGGTTCTCGGGCACGACGAGCGTCCCGCAATCCGCGGCGGAGGCGCCGTTCTCAGTCGTGTAGCTGCAGCTCTTGAGCGTCAACTGGCCCGCATGCGCGCCGGCAGGCACAGAGACGGACGTAGAGCTGCCGGCGAAGTGGAGATAGCCGAGCCCGAGCGTGAGGACGGCGATCAGGATCAGGCCGGTGATCCGGCCGCGACTGAAGCGTCTGGTCGAGGGATGCATGGTTCGTCCTTTCCTGTTGGTCGTGCAGGGGGCCGCCGGCATCAGGCGGCGAAGGCGAACGGGTGGTAGAAGGCGTCGAGGGCGTGTTCCGGAGCGACGGCGAGGTCGAAGCACTCGCCGTCGTGGGAGCCCTCGACGGAGACGGTCACGGCGTCTTCCTGCGGGTACCAGAGCAGCCGCACCGAGAGGCCGTTGCTCTCGCGAGCAGCGAGCTCGCGAATCGAACGTACGAGGGACATGCCTTCTCCTTTGGGCTCGGACACGGCGAGTGACGACCGCGTCATGGGATCTGCACCTCGCTCACGCTCGTGGCGGTCGTGCGATCGGCGACGAAGGAGGGCAGCAGCGCGAGCGCGTCTTGCTCGTTCGCTGCCTCGACCGTCCACCAGATCGCGTGCCCGCCCGAGCGGCAGGAGGCGAGCGTCGGGCGGTGGCGAAGCCGGCTTCGGTGCCCTTTGAAGGACGCGAAGACGACGCCGCACTCGTCCGGCTCGTGATGGTGATGGAGCAGGTACTGGCTCATGCGGACGAGCCTGCCGCCGCCGGGCCGCGCGTTCATCAGGGCAGCACCCTGATCCCGCACCCTTAACTTTGAGGTTCCGAGACCTTGATTTATCCTGCTGAGGGAGAGAAATGGGCGCACAAACCGGCCACCTCGTCGGCCGTGCGGAGGAGCTCGGCTCGCTGGATCGAGTCAGGGCCGAGCTCGATCGGGGGCGCTCGGTCGCTGTTCTGCTCGTCGGCGAGGCGGGCATCGGCAAGACACGGCTCCTCACCGAGTTCGGCGCACGGGCGGACGCCGAGGGAGATCTCGTCCTCTCGGGCGCGGCATCCGAGCTGGAGCGCGATCTCCCGTTCTCGCTCTTCGTCGACGCGCTCGACGAGTACGTGCGAGGAGTCGACCCGGAGCTCATCGCGCCGCTCGAGGACGACGTCAGGACGGAGCTCGCTCACGTCTTCCCGGCGTTGACGACGCTCGGCGGCGACCGCCCGTCGGCGCTCCAGCACGAGCGGTATCGCAGCCACCGTGCCGTGCGTGCCTTGCTCGAGCAGCTCGCGTCCACGCAGCCGCTGGTGCTCGTGCTCGACGACCTGCACTGGGCCGATCCGGCGTCGGTCGAGCTGCTCGGAGCGCTCCTGCGCCGGCCGCCCTCGGCGCCGGTCATGCTGGCGCTCGCGAGTCGCCCGCTCCAGGTGCCCGAGCGACTGTCCGCGGCGCTCGAGCGAGCCACGCGCGCCGACCAGATCACGCGCATCGAGCTCGGGGCGCTCAGTGTCGAGGAGGCCCGCGAGCTACTCGGCGACGCGGGCGAGCGCGTCGATGCGGACGTCCTCTATGCCGAGAGCGGTGGCAACCCCTTCTATCTCGAGCAGCTTGCCCGCGCAGGTGGGGCAACGGCAGTGAACGACGAGATGTCGCTGGCCGGGATCGCGGTTCCGGCGAGCGTCGCCGCGGCTCTTGCGGAAGAGCTCGCCCTGCTGTCCGACACGCAGCGTCTCGTGCTCGAAGGGGCGGCGGTGGCCGGTGACCCGTTCGAGCCGGAGCTCGCGGCGGCGACGGCCGCGCTGACCGAGCCGACCGTCATGGAGGCGCTCGACGAGCTGCTCAGGGTCGATCTCCTCCGCACGACCGACGTCCCGCGACGGTTCCGCTTCCGCCATCCGCTCGTACGTCGCGCCGTCTACGAGGCGGCGGCTCCCGGCTGGCGGCTCGGCGCGCACGAGCGGAGCGCCGACGCGCTCGCGGCGCGGGGCGCTCCCGCCACCGCGCGCGCCCACCACGTCGAGCGCTCGGCGCGCGAGGGCGACGCCGACGCCGTCGCCGTCCTTCGCGAGGCCGGCGAGGAAGCGGCGCGGCTGGCGCCGGCGAATGCGGCGCACTGGTTCGGAGAGGCTCTTCGCCTGGAACCCGCCAACGCGCCGGCAGAGGAGCGGATCGAGCTTCTCTTCGCCCGCGCGCGTGCGTTGACGGCGGTGGGGCGCCTCGACGACAGCCGCAGTGCGTTGCTCGAGGCCCTCGATCTCGTGCCCGACGGCGCCGACGTGCTGCGAGCCACGCTCGCCCGCGCGTGCGCAGGAGTGGAGACGAATCTCGGGCTGCAGGAACAAGCCTGTGAGCGCCTCGTGCACGCGCTCGAGGAGCTCCCGGATCAGGGCTCCCGCGAGGCCGTGGCGATCATGATCGAGCTCACCGCCAACGCGTTTTGGCGCACGAGTTTCGGGGAGATGCACGAGGCAGCCGAGCGCGCGGTCGAGGCGGCGAGGCGACTCGGCGACGTCCCCATGATCGCGACGCCTCTTGCCCAGCTTGCGATCGCGGATTCGCTCGTAGGGGCCCCCGACCGTGCAGAGGCGAATCATGCGGAGGCGGCGAGGCTTGTCGATTCCCTGTCGGACGACGAGCTCGGCGGTCATCTCGAGGCCGCGGCCTGGCTGGCCGGCGTCGAGCTCTACCTGGACCGGTATGCCGCCGGCGAGGCCCACGCCAGCCGCGCCCTGGCCGTGGTCCGCGCCACCGGCGAGGGGGAGTTCTATCTCCTCCTGATCGCGACGCTCGGCGGCCTGTTGCGCCAGCGGGGGAAGTTGGCCGAGTCGGCGGAGCTGCTCGACGCCGGAATCGAGGCGGCTCGGTTGCTGGGCAACTCGCACGCGCTGTGCTGGACCCTGGTCGGCCGCTCGGCCGCCGCGCTGCGGAGCGGGGACATGGACCTCGCACTCGCCACTGCACAGGAAAGCGTCGACCTCAGCCAGGGCGAAAGCAGCTTCCACTCGTCAGAGGGAGCTGCGGATCTCGCCGCAGCCCTGCTCGAGACAGGCGAGCCCGAGCGCGCGGTCGAGTTGCTCCTCGAGTCGTCCGGCGGTGAAGAGCTGACTCTCATCGCCGGGAGCCCGAGAGCGCGGTACCTCGAGGTGCTGACGCGCTCGTGGCTCGCGCTGGGTCGCCACGCAGAGGCGGAACGAGCAGCCGCCGTCGCGGAGGCCTGGGCCTCGGCCGTGCAGCTGCCGATGGCCGTCGCCTGGGCCGAGAGAGCATCGGCGGCCGTTGAGCTGGACGGCGGCGACCCCGCGCGTGCAGCAGCGCACGCACTCGCGTCCGCGGCCGTCGCAGACGAAGCCGGAGCGCCGGTGGAGGCCGCTCTCTCGCGCCTGCTCGCCGGACGCGCGCTCGTGCGAGCGGGCGACCGTGACAGCGCCACAGCCGAGCTTCGGCGTGCGGCCGACGACTTCAGGGAGGCGGGCGCCCTCCGCTACTGCGGCGAGGCGGAGCGGGAGCTTCGCAAGCTCGGCCATCGAATCCAGCAGCGCACGCGGCCGGGCGGGCCCGCCGGAACGACGCTCGAGTCGTTGACCGGACGCGAGCTCCAGCTCGCCATGCTCGTGTTCGACCGCAAGACCAATCCGGAGATCGCGGAGGAGCTGTTCCTCAGCCAGAAGACCGTCGAGACGCACCTGCGGAACATCTTCCGCAAGGTGGGCGTGACTTCGCGGGTCGAACTCGCCCGCGCCGTCGAGCGGGCGCAGCGCGCAACTGGGACATCGTCGTAGTCGTAGCCCAGCGGCGCCCACGAGCCTGATCAGCGATCCACGGTTTGCTCCCGACGCGTAGAAGTGCTTCGCGTAGGTCGCGTCGCTGCGGCCCATCGCCGCCATCTCGCCCCAGACGAACGAGCTCGGAAAGGTGAGCTGTGCCATAAAGGACAGGAACCACGCGCCGCTTGCGTCGCCCTTGTCGGCGGAGAGGAGTGAGTTGATCGTCAGTGGCGCGGCGATCGAGTTGCCGCCGGCGGAGGTCTCGTTCATCAGGCCGAAGAACGCGGCGGCTTTGAAGTCGCCCTTCTTGATCGGCAGGAACAGCCAGTGACTGGGAACGTGAGCGAACGAGGACTTCACCGACGCGGCGAGATCCGGCGTCCGGCTACGACAGCTCGCCGCCTGGGCGCAGAGCGCGGCATAGCGGCCGATCTGCTCGTCCGTCGTCTTCGGGTTCCAGATGAAGTTGCCGGGCGGATTGACGCCGATCATCACCGAGCGATGGATGCTCTTCGGGTAGCGCCAGGCATAGATCATCGCGGTGCGGGTGCCCGCGCTTTCGCTCACCAGGTCGATCTGGTGGTAGCCGAGGGCGCGGCGGGCCGCCTCGAGGTCGTCGACTGTTTCGGGGATCGAGTAGCCGGCGAGATCGACACCAGCGCTGCGGAGCCGGTCGGCGCACGACCGGAACGCCGCGGCGTCGGCGCGGTACGACTGCTCGCTGAGGAGGTCACGCGAGTGCCCCATTGCCGAGCTCACCTCCGGGCAGTCGAGCCGGGTCGATCCGTCGACGCCGCGGTAGCCGACGAGCACGACGTCGTGCTTGGCGGTGAAACGGCTCGCGTCCGGGAAGACCATGTTGGTGATGCCGGGGCCGCCTTGGAGGCGGAAGATCGGGACACCCGGATGGGCCGAATGGGCACGAATCACCGTGACCGGAAGTGCGATCAGGCGCGACTTCGGATCATGGCGGTTCTCGGGCACGACGAGCGTCCCGCAATCCGCGGCGGAGGAGCCGTTCTCAGTCGTGTAGCTGCAGCTCTTGAGCGTCAACTGGCCCGCATGCGCGCCGGCAGGCACAGAGACGGACGTAGAGCTGCCGGCGAAGTGGAGGTAGCCGAGCCCGAGCGTGAGGACGGCGATCAGGATCAGGCCGGTGATCCGGCCGCGACTGAAGCGTCTGGTCGAGGGATGCATGGTTCGTCCTTTCTGTTGGTCGTGCAGGGGGCCGCCGGCATCAGGCGGCGAAGGCGAAGGGGTGGTAGAAGGCGTCGAGGGCGTGTTCCGGAGCGACGGCGAGGTCGAAGCACTCGCCGTCGTGGGAGTCCTCGACGGAGACGGTCACTGCGCCCTCGAGCGGGTGCCAGAGCAGCCGCACCGAGAGGCCGTTGCTCTCGCGAGCAGCGAGCTCGCGAATCGAACGTACGAGGGACATGCCTTCTCCTTTGGGCTCGGACACGGCGAGTGACGACCGCGTCATGGGATCTGCACCTCGCTCACGCTCGTGGCGGTCGTGCGATCGGCGACGAAGGAGGGCAGCAGCGCGAGCGCGTCTTGCTCGTTCGCTGCCTCGACCGTCCACCAGATCGCGTGCCCGCCCGAGCGGCAGGAGGCGAGCGTCGGGCGGTGGCGAAGCCGGCTTCGGTGCCCTTTGAAGGACGCGAAGACGACGCCGCACTCGTCCGGCTCGTGATGGTGATGGAGCAGGTACTGGCTCATGCGGACGAGCCTGCCGCCGCCGGGCCGCGCGTTCATCAGGGCAGCACCCTGATCCCGCACCCTTAACTTTGAGGTTCCGAGACCTTGATTTATCCTGCTGAGGGAGAGAAATGGGCGCACAAACCGGCCACCTCGTCGGCCGTGCGGAGGAGCTCGGCTCGCTGGATCGAGTCAGGGCCGAGCTCGATCGGGGGCGCTCGGTCGCTGTTCTGCTCGTCGGCGAGGCGGGCATCGGCAAGACACGGCTCCTCACCGAGTTCGGCGCACGGGCGGACGCCGAGGGAGATCTCGTCCTCTCGGGCGCGGCATCCGAGCTGGAGCGCGATCTCCCGTTCTCGCTCTTCGTCGACGCGCTCGACGAGTACGTGCGAGGAGTCGACCCGGAGCTCATCGCGCCGCTCGAGGACGACGTCAGGACGGAGCTCGCTCACGTCTTCCCGGCGTTGACGACGCTCGGCGGCGACCGCCCGTCGGCGCTCCAGCACGAGCGGTATCGCAGCCACCGTGCCGTGCGTGCCTTGCTCGAGCAGCTCGCGTCCACGCAGCCGCTCCGTCCGCTCCGCGCGCGCTCGCGGTACGTGCGAGGATCGATCCGGAGCTCTCGCGCCGCTCGAGGACGACGTCAGGACGGAGCTCGCTCACGTCTTCCCGGCGTTGACGACGCTCGGCGGCGACCGCCCGTCGGCGCTCCAGCACGAGCGGTATCGCAGCCACCGTGCCGTGCGTGCCTTGCTCGAGCAGCTCGCGTCCACGCAGCCGCTGGTGCTCGTGCTCGACGACCTGCACTGGGCCGATCCGGCGTCGGTCGAGCTGCTCGGAGCGCTCCTGCGCCGGCCGCCCTCGGCGCCGGTCATGCTGGCGCTCGCGAGTCGCCCGCTCCAGGTGCCCGAGCGACTGTCCGCGGCGCTCGAGCGAGCCACGCGCGCCGACCAGATCACGCGCATCGAGCTCGGGGCGCTCAGTGTCGAGGAGGCCCGCGAGCTACTCGGCGACGCGGGCGAGCGCGTCGATGCGGACGTCCTCTATGCCGAGAGCGGTGGCAACCCCTTCTATCTCGAGCAGCTTGCCCGCGCAGGTGGGGCAACGGCAGTGCACGACGAGGTGTCGCTGGCCGGGATCGGGGTTCCGGCGAGCGTCGCCGCGGCTCTTGCGGAAGAGCTCGCCCTGCTGTCCGACACGCAGCGTCTCGTGCTCGAAGGGGCGGCGGTGGCCGGTGACCCGTTCGAGCCGGAGCTCGCGGCGGCGGCGGCCGCGCTGACCGAGCCGACCGTCATGGAGGCGCTCGACGAGCTGCTCAGGGTCGATCTCCTCCGCACGACCGACGTCCCGCGACGGTTCCGCTTCCGCCATCCGCTCGTGCGTCGCGCCGTCTACGAGGCGGCGGCTCCCGGCTGGCGGCTCGGCGCGCACGAGCGGAGCGCCGACGCGCTCGCGGCGCGGGGCGCTCCCGCCACCGCGCGCGCCCACCACGTCGAGCGCTCGGCGCGCGAGGGCGACGCCGACGCCGTCGCCGTCCTTCGCGAGGCCGGCGAGGAAGCGGCGCGGCTGGCGCCGGCGAATGCGGCGCACTGGTTCGGAGAGGCTCTTCGCCTGGAACCCGCCAACGCGCCGGCAGAGGAGCGGATCGAGCTTCTCTTCGCCCGCGCGCGTGCGTTGACGGCGGTGGGGCGCCTCGACGACAGCCGCAGTGCGTTGCTCGAGGCCCTCGATCTCGTGCCCGACGGCGCCGACGTGCTGCGAGCCACGCTCGCCCGCGCGTGCGCAGGAGTGGAGACGAATCTCGGGCTGCAGGAACAAGCCTGTGAGCGCCTCGTGCACGCGCTCGAGGAGCTCCCGGATCAGGGCTCCCGCGAGGCCGTGGCGATCATGATCGAGCTCACCGCCAACGCGTTTTGGCGCACGAGTTTCGGGGAGATGCACGAGGCAGCCGAGCGCGCGGTCGAGGCGGCGAGGCGACTCGGCGACGTCCCCATGATCGCGACGCCTCTTGCCCAGCTTGCGATTGCGGATTCGCTCGTAGGGGCCCCCGACCGTGCAGAGGCGAATCATGCGGAGGCGGCGAGGCTTGTCGATTCCCTGTCGGACGACGAGCTCGGCGGTCATCTCGAGGCCGCGGCCTGGCTGGCCGGCGTCGAGCTCTACCTGGACCGGTATGCCGCCGGCGAGGCCCACGCCAGCCGCGCCCTGGCCGTGGTCCGCGCCACCGGCGAGGGGGAGTTCTATCTCCTCCTGATCGCGACGCTCGGCGGCCTGTTGCGCCAGCGGGGGAAGTTGGCCGAGTCGGCGGAGCTGCTCGACGCCGGAATCGAGGCGGCTCGGTTGCTGGGCAACTCGCACGCGCTGTGCTGGACCCTGGTCGGCCGCTCGGCCGCCGCGCTGCGGAGCGGGGACATGGACCTCGCACTCGCCACTGCACAGGAAAGCGTCGACCTCAGCCAGGGCGAAAGCAGCTTCCACTCGTCAGAGGGAGCTGCGGATCTCGCCGCAGCCCTGCTCGAGACAGGCGAGCCTGAGCGCGCGGTCGAGTTGCTCCTCGAGTCGTCCGGCGGTGAAGAGCTGACTCTCATCGCCGGGAGCCCGAGAGCGCGGTACCTCGAGGTGCTGACGCGCTCGTGGCTCGCGCTGGGTCGCCACGCAGAGGCGGAACGAGCAGCCGCCGTCGCGGAGGCCTGGGCCTCGGCCGTGCAGCTGCCGATGGCCGTCGCCTGGGCCGAGAGAGCATCGGCGGCCGTTGAGCTGGACGGCGGCGACCCCGCGCGTGCAGCAGCGCACGCACTCGCGTCCGCGGCCGTCGCAGACGAAGCCGGAGCGCCGGTGGAGGCCGCTCTCTCGCGCCTGCTCGCCGGACGCGCGCTCGTGCGAGCGGGCGACCGTGACAGCGCCACAGCCGAGCTTCGGCGTGCGGCCGACGACTTCAGGGAGGCCGGCGCCCTCCGCTACTGCGGCGAGGCGGAGCGGGAGCTTCGCAAGCTCGGCCATCGAATCCAGCAGCGCACGCGGCCGGGCGGGCCTGCCGGAACGACGCTCGAGTCGTTGACCGGACGCGAGCTCCAGCTCGCCATGCTCGTGTTCGACCGCAAGACCAATCCGGAGATCGCGGAGGAGCTGTTCCTCAGCCAGAAGACCGTCGAGACGCACCTGCGGAACATCTTCCGCAAGGTGGGCGTGACTTCGCGGGTCGAACTTGCCCGCGCCGTCGAGCGGGCGCAGCGCGCAACTGGGACATCATCGTAGTCGTAGCCCAGCGG
>CAVUQB010000005.1:0-1482592 GCA_963743545.1 uncultured Actinomycetes bacterium
GTCGCGTACCTAGACGAACGTCACCGTGGAATCGGCGCCCCCCGGCGGATGCGGACAGCGACGGAAGCTGGGATACGCACTAGCTGGCCGTCCCGGCTGAGGTAGTCGGCAAGTCGGGAGATCCGGAGGCTATTCCAGCCGTCGCTCCAGGGTGAAGAGGGGCCAGTCAGCGTGATGCGGTTCCAACTGCCCGCGCCGGGCGCGCGCCGCACGGGTGTGCCGACCGTATAGAGCCGTAGATATGTGGACGGTTTGGCTGCGAGTTGATGGCTGATCTCTGCCGATGCCAGCGTCCTCGGTGCGGGAAATGGCTTCACTCGGTGTGCGGCTTCCCGAAGCACGTTGTTGACGTTGCGGGGGAGATGGACCCAGAAGGCGGCGGCTCCTGTTGCGCCCAGGATCCGGACCTCCGCGGCCGCCGGAACGTAGAACGCGATCGGTGCGTTCGGGAAACTCACGTTGCATGACCGACTGACATCGAGCTGGATCTTGTAGAAGCTCTGCGGCCGGGCAGGTGCGGCAGCGCGCAATCCAGCCACGTATGCAGTAGGCACACTCTGAGCGAGTGCGCTCTTGACGGCGACGGATTTATGGGGGCCGCAGATTCTGATCCCGTAACCGCTTGCCGTCGCACCGGCGGCTGCTGCTGCAGCTGCTGCAGCACCGGGGGCTGCTGATGCGGCAGCAGTAGCACCGGGGGCTGCTGCCGCCCCGACAGGAGCGGCGTTAGATCCCGGCGGATACCAGTCCTTCGGGGGCGGAGGCGCCTGATACTCGGCAAGTTGGTTGCCGCTGGCGTCCTGGATCGTTGTCGTCGTAGAGAAGACTCCGTCCGTCGTTCGCTGGAATGTGGTGAGGAACCATCCCTCTACCACGGGGACGGTCGCACTTTGGCCGTCGGTGAGGGACATGGTCGCGGTCGCGGCGTTCGGGATGCTCGTGTAGCCGTATTCGTAGTAGAGGTTGGGGTGCCACGACTCATTCTCCAGTGTGGGAGGGAAGAGCTTCAGGGGCGGATTCAGGCAACCACCGTCCCAGCCGCCGTTTGCGCCTGGTCTGAGATCCACTTCGAATCCAAGGAATTCGCAGACGCCGCCGTTGCTGCTTGGTGCAGCCCAGAGGTCGAGCGGCCCGTCCGGCGTCTGTAGCTGCATCACCCCGTGGAGTTTCGAGAGGTCGGCAGTCGCTCCGTAAGACGCAGGGTCTGGCCAGCCCTTCGCCTCCGCTGCGGCGACGACCTGGGGAGCAAGCGCGTTCGAATCCGCAACGCCCGAGGTGATTAGCTCTGGCGGAGCCGAGCCTTCGAACGCGTTTGCGACTGCCCAGGAGGCGGGTGCGAGGACGAGCGCCGCGAGCACCACCGCAACGAGGCCGTAGCGGCGGCGCGAACGCCGCGCCCTACGGAGCACGTCGCTCCAGGCAGGCGGAGGCTCGGCAGTCACCAGTTCGTCGAGCAGATCGGCAAGGTAAGCGTCGTCGTTCATCCGCACATCTCCTTCGTCAACGCAGCTCGCAGGGTTTGCCGAGCCGTCGAGAGGGTGGCGCCGACCGTGCCCGGGCTGATCCCGAGCGCGTAGGCGATCGTCGTGTAGTCCAGGTCGGCGTAGTAGTGGAGGAAGAGAACTTCGCGCTGCCGGTCGGTCAGCAGCTCCAGCGGGACACCGAGATCGTCGGCCCGTGCCGTCACCCGATCGGGTACGTCGGGAAGATGGGAACGTCGCGGCCGTGCGTCTCGGGCTGCGTTGATGACAAAACGCCAGGCCCACGCTTCGAGGGTCCCCTCTCCGCGAAACCGGCGCCGCTTGCGAACGAGCTTCGCGAACGCATCCTGCACGGCATCGCGCCCGGCCTCTTCGTCACCCACGATCGCGGCCGCAGCTCGTGTGAAGTCGCGGAACCGCTCGCGATACAACGACTCGATTTCGTCCGGCACGTCTATACGACCCTAGAGAGCCGCCGTTTTCTTTACGAGGCACCGCGCCAGAGCACTACGACGCAACACGCGAACCTCGGACTGGGCCAGTGTTCCGGAATGACCCCTGAGCCAGGCGGCCTACGATTCCGAGATGGCCGCGCCGCAGGAAGCTGGCCTTGAAGAGGCCGCGAACGGAATCCGGGCTGCGGACATAGAGAGGGTGATGGCACCCACCCCGAGGTCGGGACGCGCGTCGGTAGACGCAGTCCGCCATGTACGGCTGTGGGACGAGCACGCGCAGCGGATCTATCGCTACTGCTTCCGGCGCACGGCTGATCGCGAGTTGGCTGAGGATCTGACCTCAGTCGTATTTCTCGAAGCGTGGCGACAAAGAGGCAAGGCTGTACACGCGGCCGGCGCCGAACTGCCCTGGCTCTATGGCATCGCCGCCAACGTCGTGCGCAACCAGTGGCGCAAACAGCGGAGGTATCGGGCGGCACTCGCGCGATTGCCCCGGCCCCGCGACGAGGCCGACCTCGCCCAAGACGCCGTTGATCACCTAGCCGATCAGGAGCAGATGCGACGAGTGGTCACGAAGTTGCGGGCGTTGCCGCAGATCGAGCAGGACGTTCTCACGCTCTGCGCTTGGGAGGATCTGACGCCAAAGGAGGCCGCAGTCGCCCTCGGCGTCCCCGAATCGACCGTACGAACTCGCCTGCACCGAGGACGCAAACGGCTCCGGCTCTCGGACGAGGCGAACGGCCATACGCCAATCCCAGGAGCGCCGCGAGTCGAAGGAGAAGGATCATGAGCGATCACCTTGTCGAGCTTCCCGCTCCGGCCATGAGCGAGGCCGCTTTCCAGCGCCGCCGCGAGCATCTGCTCGGCCGAACTGGAGCGGCCGGAGGCGCATCGGCTGCGCCCGGGCCTTTGTACTCGTGGTGCGTGGCCGTGCTCGCGGTACTGGTGTTCGCTCCGATCAGCGGCGCGAGCCTTGCCAAGCGCGTCGCTACCGGCCTCGGAAGCCTGTGGTCTTCGCCTGCACCGCCGACCAAGCACCCGGCCGACGTGCAAAACATGGCCCACTCCGTGACGATTGAGCCGCCCGGCGTCACCTACAAGGGCGGGAAACCGCTTACCGGCAAGGCGCGGGATCTTCTCAGCGGTCTCGGCACTGCTGGGGACACGATCACGGCCTACCCAACCTCCAGCGGCGCTGTCTGCTACATGATCGAGGGCGCGGGTAGCTGCGCCAACCTTGCGAAGTGGCCGTGGAACACCGTCGGCTTCACCTTCTCGATCTTCTCCACCCGCGACGGCGGGACACGGGTCTTCGGCATCGCTGCCGACAAGGTCACGTCGGTCAGCGTCGAAGTCGCAGGAGTCGAACAGCCCGCCATCTTGGAGAACAACGCCGTCTACTACCAGCTACCGCCAGGCGTCCACGACAGCGACATCCAGCAGGTGACCGCGACCTGGAGTGATGGCAGCACACACTCGGTTCCACTCCACACCCACTGGATCCGCCGCACGGGTAGCGCAAAAGAACGCTCGCCTGGGCCAGCGTCCTTACGCCTGGCCCGCTGACACACCGACGCGAGCGACCTACGCGACAGACGGAGGCGGCGTCCCGGCAAGCGAGATATAAAGCCCACACACAAGCTCCGCGCCGTTCTGTATCTCCTGGAGAAGGGCTGCAGGGATCGGCTCCAGAGGCGTGCCTCGAAGGATGACCAGGCGAGCGACGGCCGCAGCGCCCATCGCAGGGGCGAGTCGCCCCACTGCTCGTCCGATAGACCAGCAGCCAGCGTGCGCTTGTTTGCCTCCCACGCCTCGGTCGGGAAGAACCGATCCGAGTGCCCGGGGTCCTGCGGTTGTGGATACGTCCCCACATCAGCGACCATCTTGTAGTGCGACGCGATCGTGTCCAGCTCATCGAGCAGCAGGCGCATCGCCACGCGGAACTCCGCGGCGGCTAGAGCCGCGTTACGTTCGCGCTCTGTTTCCCTGTGACGGTCGTCTCGTTCACGCTCCCTGTCCAAGCGTCGGTCATCAAGGCGTCGCTGCGTGATGTACGTGACCGCGCCCCCGACGCTGACCGCGGTGCATCAGGGCTGCGAGCAGAGTTGACGCCCACTGCGGCATCAAACGCATCGTGCACCGCTTGACGGAATGGACCGAGGCGTCGTTCGTGGGGCTGCTACAGGTCGAGGTGGTGTAGCGGACGCACTACGCCACCGGGAGGCGCATGGCCGGACGTTGGGAAGGGGAGGTGACCGTCGGGGGCCGTGGCGTAGTGCCGGCGGTAGCAGCCTTCGCGGTTGAGGTAGACGAGCCGGCTGCAGTTCGGGCACTCGCGTACCCGGTTCCGGATGTCGGAGTGGATCATTCGTTCAAGGATAGGTTGCGGCGAGCCGTACGCCGCCTGAGGAGGAAGACGAGTCGCCGTTCGTCGGGCTGCTAAAGGTCAGCCGCGCGGATAACTCAGAGCAGCCCGTCAGCTGCGCGCGGCGGAAACGCCATGATCCGGTCGCTTCGCACGAAGTAGCCAGCTGGCGAGCGACCAATGAGGTCCATCTTCATGAGGTCGTTGATGTCGCGCGAAAGCGTCTTTGACGTGCGCCCGGCGTACGCCTCGGCTAGTCGAGGACTCAGGTAGCGCAGCTGCGCTCGAGGCACATGCCCCACGGCCTTCGAGAGATCCAGTAGAGGTGTCGCTTCCGCTGGTCCGTTAGTCTGGACTTATCTCGGAACTGATCGTGAACGAAATTTGTCCAGATCTCTTCCACGTGCTTCGCTCGGACGATCCCGAGTTCTTAACGGAGGCCGTCGATGAGCCCCCGAACGGCGTACTCGAGGAATGGGATGATGTCCCCGCCCGAACGACTCGCTGTATCGAGTTGGTGGTAGTATCCGGTGCGCGTGAGGTTGTAGTGGTTGCTCAGGATGTGCCGCCGGAGTGGGGATGCCCGAGCCGACCAGGATCCGGAACTCGAGAAGCCTCGCGGTTCGCCCGTCCCCGTCGCCGAATGGATGGATCCACGCAACGTAGACGTGCGCGACGACGGCGCATATGACGGCGAAGATGTGTGCGACTCGCGATCCACGACGGTGAACTCGGCGCGTTGAGCCAATCGCACAGCCGCTCGAGAAGGTAGCCACAGTCATCGGCAGGCGCGCCGCGATACCTTGCGACCCCGACGGAGGTCTTTCGTATTCCCAGGGCACGACTCCGGGCCCGAGCTCGAGCCCGTCGAGCACCATATCGTTGAAGGCGCAGATCACATCAGGCGAGATCGGCTCGATCGTCCCATCGAAGATCTCGCCCCGCGATGCTGTTGCAAGCGGCCACGATGTTGTCGATTTCCTTCGCGAGGTACTCGCGCGACTCCGGCAGCTCGAGCTCTCCGTCCAGATGTCGCCTTACCTCGTCCTCGGAGCAGAGTGTTCCCCTCAATGGCAGTCGTGGCGAGGGCCCCCTTCGCGAGGTACAGCAGATGCAGCTGCTCGGCAGTCTCGGGCCGCAGAGGCGTGCCCGCGATGTGCTCGAACTTCGATCGCGTCTCACCCAGAAGCGCCCAGAGCGGGTGCGGCAGCTTCCGGAGATCCAACTGGAAGGAGATCCACGAATGGGTCAGAGGTATTCGCGCTCACGTGTCCGCACGGATGCCACTATCGCTGTCCTCCTATAAATGGCGTCTTTGCAGGTGTTTCTTGTTTAGGCATCCCCAGGCATGTCCCTTCGAAATGTCACGTGTCATAGACGGTAGCACGCGCTCCCCCTGGGGGCTCTCTTAGGCCCTGCACCGGTAGAAACTCGCGGTAGAAAAGAGTGGCCCAACCTCTTCGTTGAGCCGTTCCTCCTAGAAGAGCTGGTCCTCGCTGCCGAAAGCGGTCGAGCAAGTGACCACAGGCTTGTAGCGCGCGCCAGTTGCGCGCCAGTGCGCGCCAGTTTCCTGCGGTTTGTAGCGGTTTCGAGCGGCAAACGAGGAAGGAGTCCGAAGACGCGGAAACCCGCTACTGGAGCGGGTTTCCGGTCAACCAAGCCTATGGGCGGTACTGGGCTCGAACCAGTGACCCCCAGCTTGTCGAGCTGGTGCTCTCCCAACTGAGCTAACCGCCCCAGGTCGCGGGGATTGTAGCCGCGCTCAGCCGACGGTCAGGAACGAGCTGCGGCCGGAGCGCTTCTCCTCGTACATCGCGGCGTCCGCGCGCGCGAGCGTCGTGCCGATCTCCGGATCGTCATCTTCCAGCGTGCCGAGGCCGATCGAGACGCCCACCGCCAGCGGGCCCTCGCTCGTCGGCAGCGGGTTCTCAGCGAGCCAAGCCTGGATCCGCTCGGCGACCGTGACCGCCTCCTCCTCGTCCGTCTCCGGCAGCACGACGAGGAACTCGTCGCCGCCGAAGCGCGCGCAGAGGTCGTACGCCCGCAGCTCGGCCCGGAAGGCAGCCGCGACGACCGACAGCGCCGCGTCGCCCTGGAGGTGGCCGAGACGGTTGTTGATGTCGCGCAGGTCGTCGATGTCGCACAGCAGCACCGAGAGCGGGTGCCCGAGCCGCCGCGCGCGGGCGAACTCGCTGCGCGCGGGCTGGTCGATGCCGCGCGAGTTGAGCAGCCCCGTCTTGTGGTCGCTCAGCGCCTGCTCGCGCAGCGTCGGCAGCGCGAGCGCCCGCTGGATCAGCACCAGCGGCAGCGCCACCACGACCGCCAGCGCCCACGAATGGAGCAGCATGAAGCCGAGAGCGACGCCGACCGCGGCGACCACGCCGTCCTGGATCAGGCCGTCGAGGGTGAAGAGTCCGCTCGCCGAGAGATCGTGCCCGCGCGCCAGCCGCAACATCCGGGCCAGCAGCGCGTGGTTCACGAGCACGAACGTGACGGCCGCGACCGACGCTGCGACCACCTCCGCCGTCGCCGCCGCCGCGGTCACGTGCACGCCCTGCCGCGCGAACGCCGCCCGCACCGACCACGCCGCGAGCCCGCTCAGCACGACGTTGGCGATGTTGAAGCCCTGGATGAACCACGGATAGCGCTGGCGCAACCACTCCGGCACGTGCTGGAGGACGCAGACGACGACCACGAGCTCCGGCGGCAGCACGAGCGCGGCCGCAATCGAGAACGCGAGCCCCGTGTGGAAGACCTGGTTCGCCGACGTGTGCGTGGCGAAGACCTGCGCAAGCGCGCCACCCGCGAGCACGGCGCCGAAGACCGGCCAGCTGACGTTGCCGTACGGCACCCTCACCGTCGCGACGGCCGCGACGACCGCCGCGGCCACTGTCACGTAGAAGAAGGTGCGCGCAGTCGCCGGCAATGTCCCCGCCGGCAGCCGCCGGATTCGCTCGCCGTAGGAGACCGCGCTCACGCTGCGTCCTCCTTCACCAGCGTCAGCCGGCCGATCAGGCGCTTCGCGACCGCCTGCTCGAACGCGCCGACGCACAGCTCGCAGAAGTCCGTGCCACGACCGCGGCGGATCTCCTCGTGCGCCTCCTCGAAGGTGCGCGCGTCGCGGTAGAGGCGCTTCGTCGTGATCGCGTCAAGGGTGTCGGCGACGTGGATGATCCGGGCCGCGAGCGGGATCTCGTCGCCGAGCAGGCCGTCGGGATAACCCCGGCCGTCCATTCGCTCGTGGTGGTAGCGGATCGCCGGGACGACCGCGTCGAGGTAGCCGAGCCGCTCGATGATCCGCGCGCCCTCCTCCGGATGGCTGCGCATCACGACCCACTCGGCGGCCGTCAGCGGGCCTTCCTTCAGGAGCACCGCGTCGGGGACGCCGATCTTGCCGATGTCGTGCAGCAGCGCCGCCTGGTCGACGACTTCGAGCTCGGGGCCGGAGAGGCCGAGCTCGCACGCGATCACCGACGCCGTGACGGCGACGCGGCGCGAATGGCCGGCCGTGTACGTGTCCCGCGCGTCGACCGTCGCCGACAGCGCCTCGAGGGCGGCCGTCGAACGCTCGATCACCGCGCGATGGGCCTCCTCGAGCGACGCGTTCTGCTCGACGATGATCTCGCTCGCCTCCTCCAGCCGCAGCACGGCGCGCTGCGTGAAGTGGATGAGGAACAGTGGCGCGAGCGCAAGCGCCACCAGCGGGCTGTGGCTCCAGAGGGCCGCGACCGGCACGGCCATGAGTGCGAGAACGAGCTCGATCGTCACGTCCTCCGCGTCGAGCATGCCGGTCTTGCGGGGCGTCAGGCCGCGGCCGAAGTAGAGCATCGGAAGCAGCAGGAGCCGGTTCGTCAGTAGGAAGATGACGGCGGCGGACGCGCCGGCCACTGCCTCGCGGCCGGGCGATGCCGGGAACCCGATCGCCTGGCCGATCGCCCAGGCAGCGACGCCCGAAATCACGTAGTTCGCGATATTGAACGTCTGGATGTACCACGGGTAGCGCTGCTTGAGCCAGTCCGGAACACACGTGATGACGACGAGCAGGATCATCAGCTCGGGCGGCAGCAACAGTGCGCCCGCGAAGATGAAGACGATCGCCGGATGGAAGACCCGGCGGCCGTTCAGGTGGAACGAGAGAAGCTGCGAGACCGACGCGAGCAGGGCGAGCACCGCGAAGCGGCCCCAGTCGACCGCCTCCACGTGAACGGCGGCGAGCACGATCCCGGTCGCCGCCGGAACGACAACAGCGGCCCAGTAAAGCCAGGCCGCCGGACTCAGGTCTCCGATCGTTCTGCCGCGCAACTGCCAGGGCTGGCGGCCGGTCTCGACCGCAGCCGCGCTCATGGGTCCTCACTGGGCGATGCGTGCGGGGAAGAGATCCCCATGGCGTCGGACGCGGCAAGAGCGGCGACGCAGGCGGTGCCGATCAGCACCGGGAGCAGTCGCCGACTCGTCGGGGGAGGGGTAAGCCGCGGAAGCCGCATGGGGAGGCCGGACGGTAGGCGCCACACCGCCCGTCGGCCTCCCTCGAAAGCGGTAGGACCGGGAAGGTTCACCCGTTCAGGTGAACCGTTCGCAACGCGAACGAAAGCTGCCGAAACCTCCTAAAAGATCTCGAGGCACCACGGCAGCGGACGCCACGCGAACAGCGCATCCGCCTGCCTGATCGCTCCCTCGCGCAGCTCCTCGACCCGGCCGCGCGTCGCGCAGCTGGGTGAACGACACCGCTCCGAGGTAGGCGGAGCCGAGCACCGAGACGTCGAGCGCCAGGTCGGCCTTCTCCTCCGTGCGCTCGCAGGCGCCGCCGTCGAGCTTCCAGCGTCCGTCGTTCCACTCGCAGATCGCGTCGCGCACCTCGAACACGAGCGGGCCGCCTTCGCCGTAGGCGCGGCCCGAGAGCGCGGCCGGCAGGTCGACGAGCCGCATCCAGAGGCCGTCGCCCATCCGGTACTGCGCCCGGCGCGGCAACGCGAGGAGCAGGAAGAGCGGATGGTCGGGCGGGGCGAGCGCCACCTCGACGACGTTCATCCAGTCGACGTCGAGCAGGAATCGCCAGATCGCGGCGGTCGCCGCCGGCGTCGTGCCGAGCGCCTCGCGCA
Source organism: uncultured Actinomycetes bacterium (assembly GCA_963743545.1). GTDB lineage: Bacteria > Actinomycetota > Thermoleophilia > Gaiellales > Gaiellaceae > Palsa-739. Next base: position 9,401 of record CAVUQB010000005.1, read on the forward strand.
CCACGAGGCGCGACGCCGGGAGGCCGCCCTCGAAACCGAAGTGCGTCCGGTAGATCGCGTACGCCAGCGGCTCGCCGTCCGCCTCGAGCACGACGAAGCGGCGCGGCGCGTCGGCCTCGCGCTCGTCGAGTCGCAGGTGCCGATCCTCCCACCAGACGTCGCTCCGCGACGGCATGCCGGGACGCTCCCGGCGTACGGCGTCGAAGATCGGCGGGAACAGACTCCTGCGCCTCCTCGGGCGTGACGAAGCGCACCGCGCCGACGGGCTCGAGCGGCGCGGCGAACGCGTCCGACTCGTGCTTCACCTGCAGCTGGCCGGCCCAGGAGGCGAGGCCGTAGCCGAAACGGCCGTAGATCGTCTCCTCGGAGGCCCAGAGCGCCGCGATCGGCTCGCCGCGCTCGTGGACGTCGCGCAGCTGGGCGTCCATCATCGAGCGGAGGACGCCGCGGCGGCGGTGCGTCGGCTGGGTGCCGACCGCGGTCACGCCCGCACAGGGAAGCGAGCCGCCCGGCACCGAGAGCTCGAACGGGAACGCGCCCGCCCCGCCGACGATCTGGCCGTCGTCGAAGGCCGCGTGCATCCGCTCGTGCGGCAGGATCCGCACCCAGCGCTCGAAGAACTCCTCGCCCGGCGGCGGGTTGAAGTACTGGCCGATCGCGCCGATCGCCAGGCTGTACTCGTCCTGGTCGGCGCAGGGACGAACCTCGAACATGCCCCGACGCTACCTGGCTACAGCTTCTCGAGCGGCGCGTACTCCAACACGAGCTTCCGCTCGCTGCCGTCGTCCGCGAAGCGGACCGTGACGAGGCCGCCGGGCTCGATCCGCACGACGACGCCCTCGCCGAGGGTCGAGTGGCGGACGGAGTCGCCGGTGGAGAGGTCCGGCATGTTCTCGCGCGGCACGACCTGGCTGTGGCGGGGCGAGCCGTAACCCGACCACGAGGCCGGGCGCAGCCGCTCGCGCTCGATGTGCGCGTCAGGCAACTCGTCGAGGAAGCGCGACGGCAGGTTGTGGTCGCGCATGCCGCGGAGCATCCGCGACGACGCATGCAGCAGCGTCAGCCGCTCCTCCGCCCGGGTCATGCCGACGTAGCAGAGCCGCCGCTCCTCCTCGATCCCCTGCTCCTCGATCGAGCGCGAATGCGGGAAGATCCCCTCCTCCATCCCGATCAGATAGACGGCGCGGAACTCGAGGCCCTTCGCGTTGTGCAGGGTCATGAGCGTGACGAGCGAGGCGTCGCCGCGGATCGCGTCCTGGTCGGAATAGAGCGAGATCTCCTGCAGGAAGGCCGACAGGGTCGTGTCCTGCGCTTGCTCGCGCCACTCGCGCGCGACCGAGACGAGCTCCTGGAGGTTCTCGATGCGCCCTTCGGCCTCGATGGTGCGCTCGGCCTCGAGCGACTCGAGGTAGCCGCTGCGCTGGAGGACCTCCTCGATCAGCTCCGGCACCTCGAGCTCGTCCGCCGCGGACATGAGCGACTCGATCGCGGCCCGGAAGCTCTTGAGTGCCTTCTGCGGGGCGGCGCCGACGCCGGCGTTCGCAGCTTCCGCGGTCGCCTCCCAGAGCGAGATCTCCCGCTGGTCGGCCCACGTCTGGAGCCGCGCGAGCGTCGTGTCGCCGATGCCGCGGCGCGGCCGGTTGGCGGCGCGCAGGAGCGAAACGCCGTCGTAGGGGTTGTCGAGCACCTGGAGATACGCGACGAGATCCTTGACCTCGGCGCGCTCGTAGAAGCGCGGGCCGCCGATCACCTGGTAGGCGATGCCCTGGCGCACGAGGACGTCCTCGAGCACGCGGCTCTGCGCGTTCGTGCGGTAGAAGACCGCGACCTCGCTGCCCGAGAAGCCCTCCTCGACGAGGAGCGCGATCTCGGCGGCGACGTAGCGCGCCTCCGCGTGCTCGTCCTCGACCTCGATCACGCGCACCGGGTCGCCGTCGCCCAGCTCCGACCAGAGGTTCTTCTCCTTGCGCTCGCGGTTCTGGCGGATGACGCCGTTCGCGGCGTCGAGGATGTGCTGCGTCGAGCGGTAGTTCTGCTCGAGCGCGATCGAGTACGAGCCGGGGAAGTCGTGCTCGAACTCGAGCACGTTGCGGATGTCGGCGCCGCGGAAGCCGTAGATCGACTGGTCGGGATCGCCGACGGCGAAGACGTTGCGGTGCTGCTCGGCTAGCAGCTGCAGCAGGCGGTACTGGGCGTGGTTCGTGTCCTGGTACTCGTCGACGAGGACGTAGCGGAACGCCTCCTGCCACTTGGTGCGCGCCTCGGGGAAGCGCTCGAGCACGTCGACGGTGAGGAAGAGCATGTCGTCGAAGTCGACGGCGTTCGAGGCGAAGAGGCGCTTCTGGTAGAGGTCGTAGACCTCGGCCACCGTCTGGTCGTAGAAGCTCGCGACGCGCTCGGTGTAGTCGTCCGGGCCGACGAGCGTGTTCTTCGCGTTCGAGATCTGGGAGTGGATGCCGCGCGGCGTGAAGCGCTTCGGGTCGCGCTCGAGCTCCTCGAGGCAGCGTTTCACGAGCCGGATCTGGTCGGCCTGGTCGTAGATCGTGAAGTTCGAGCGGTAGCCGAGCCGCTGCGCCTCGCGGCGCAGGATCCGGCCGCATGCGGAGTGGAACGTCATCACCCACGCGGCGCGCGCGGGCGGGCCGACGAGGTCGCCGACGCGCTCTCGCATCTCCCCCGCCGCTTTGTTCGTGAAGGTGATCGCGAGGATCTCGGGCGGCTTGACGCCGACCGCTCCGAGCAGGTGCGCGATGCGGCGGGTGAGGACGCGGGTCTTGCCGCTGCCGGCGCCGGCCACGACGAGCACCGGGCCTTCGGTGTGGAGGACGGCCTCCCGCTGCGCCGGATTCAGGTCGGCAAGATAGGTCTCGGGCGTCGTGGCGGCCATCGCGTCGATCGTAGCGGCGGCTTCTGTCGCCCTCCTCCCGAGAAACGCTTACGCTCGCGGGATGCGGCTCGCGCTCATGATCGAGGGGCAGGAAGGCGTCACCTGGCAGGACTGGTGCGCACTCGCGAACGCCTGCGAGGAGCACGGCGTCGAGACGCTTTTCCGCTCGGATCACTACATCTCGCAGAGCGACGAAGCCCGCAACGTCGCGCACGACGCCTGGACGACGATCGCGGCGCTCGCGGCCAGGACGACGACGCTCCGCTTCGGCACGCTCGTCTCCCCCGCCACCTTCCGCGCGCCTGCGCTCCTCGCGAATGCCGCGTCGACCGCCGACCACGTCTCGGGGGGCCGGATCGAGCTCGGGCTCGGCGCCGGCTGGAACGAGCGCGAGCACCGCGCGTACGGCTTCCCGTTCCCGGAGACGCGAACGCGGGTCGAGATGCTCGCGGAGCAGATCGAGATCGTCCACCGGCTCTGGACGGAGGAGCGCGTCGACTTCGAAGGCCGCCACTACACGCTCGAGGATGCGCCCGCTCAGCCGAAGCCGGTGCAGCAGCCACGGCCGCCGCTCCTCGTCGGCGGCGGAGGAGGCCGCGGCACCGTCGAGCCGGCACTCCGGTTCGCGGACGAGTACAACACGCCGTTCGTCTCGCCCGAGGAGGCGGCGGCGATCCGCGAGAAGACGCGGCCGCTGCGCTTCAGCGTCATGACCGGCTTCCTCGTCGGGGCGACGCACGAGGAGATGCGGGAGCGCGCAAGCGAGCTGTACGCACGCCGGCCGCGGGAGCAGTCCCTCGACGAGTGGCTCGCCGCCTACTCCGAGCGCTGCGTCGTCGGGTCGGTGGACGAGGTTACGGCGCGTCTCCACGAATACGAGCGCGCCGGCTGCGACCGAGTGATGCTCCAGCACCTCCTCCACACCGACCTCGAGCCGGTCCGGTTGCTCGGCCGCGAGCTCGCGCCGGCGCTCGCCTAGAGCCGTCCGGCGCGTCCGAGACGATCCGGCCCGTGGACGAGCCCGGCACCGGCCGCCTCGAGACCTTCAGCGACGGCGTGTTCGCCATCGCCGCCACCCTGCTCGTGCTCGAGTTCTCCGTCACCTCGGGCCGCGAACCTCGGCCACGAGCTCCTCCATCTGTGGCCCGCCTACCTCGCCTACGTGACGAGCTTCCTCACGATCGGGATCATCTGGATGAACCACCACCACACGGTCTCGTTCATCGGGCGCGTCGACCGGACCTTTCTCTTCGTCAACAACCTGCTGCTGCTGACCGTCGCCTTCCTGCCGTTCCCGACGGGGCTCGTCGGTACCTATCTCCGCGGCGACGGCGAGCAGGCGGCGGCCCTCGCGTACGCCGGCACGCTGGTCGTCATGGCTGCGCTGCACCAGGTCTGGTGGCGGTACGCGCGCACACGACCGGCGGCTGATCGCCGACGGGACGCCCGACTCGGCGCTGCGGGCCGTCGACCGCGCCTACCTGCCGGGCGTGCCGATGTACGGCGCCGTCTTCGTCCTCGCCTTCTTCAGCCCGCTCGGCGCGGTGCTGCTGACGCTCGCGATCGCGGCGTTCTACCTACCCTCCGCCGCTCTCTTCGATCGCTGACTCGAGCCAGGCGGACGCCGCCGCCAGCGCCGCGGCATCGCTCGACTTGAGGACGACCTCGACCGTGAAGCCGGCGTCGCCGAAGCTCGGGTAGGAGCCGACGAGGACGCCCGGCCACCGCTCACCGGCCTCCGCGAGCGACGCCGAGATGAGGCTCTCGTACGTCCGGTAGACGCGATGCCAGCTCTCGATCGGGCTGCCGCGCCGGAACTCCTCCTCGATCGACTCGAACATCGCCTCCATCTCGGACGGGAGCCCCGGCAGGACGTAGACGTTCTCGATCGCGAAGCCGGGCGCGCCGCCGAGCGGGTTCGCGAGCGGCCGGCAGCCGCGCGGGAGCATCGCCCAGCGCGCGGCGTACTCCGGGTTGCGCGTGAAGCGCGCGCGCAGGTCCGCGGCGACCTCGGGCACTTCCTCCTGCGGCACGCCGAATGCGGCCGCGAGCGCCTCTCGCGTCAGGTCGTCGGGCGTGCCGCCGAGGCCGCCGGTGACGAGCAGGAATTCGACCCGCGGCGCCTCGGCCCGGACGAACTCGGCAATCGCGTCGATCTCGTCCGGCAGAACCGCCATGAGACGCACGTCGACGCCGAGCGGCGCGAGCCGACGGGCGAGCCAGGACGCGTTCGTATTGGGCACGTCGCCCGAGACGAGCTCGTTGCCCAGCGTGAGGATCGAAGCGCTCAGAGTTTCCGCTTTCGGCGCCGGCAAAGCCGCCGCCTTCGCTCTTTGATGAGCTCCGTCGAGCCTACGCCCATAGCTCGATGGTACGGCCGGGCGCGAAGGCCTCCAGGAAGCGTCGGTCGTGGGTGACGAGGATCACCGTGCCGTCGTAGCCGGCGAGCCCGCCCTCGAGCTCCTCGATCGCCTCCACGTCGAGGTGGTTCGTGGGCTCGTCGAGCACGAGGCAGTTGACGCCGCGGGCGGTCAGGAGTGCAAGACCGGCGCGGGTGCGCTCGCCCGGCGAGAGCGACGCGGCCGGGCGAAGGACGTCGTCGGCGCCGAGACCGAACTTGGCCAGCAGCGTGCGCGCGGTCCCCTCCTCGAAGTCGCGGAAGACCTCGAGCAGCGTCTGCGGCCCGGTCAGCGTGGCGCGATCCTGCTCGAGCTCGCCCAGCACGACGCCCGGCCCTACCCAGCGCGTGCCTGCGGCGAGCGGGAGCCGGCCGAGCAGCGCGTCGAGCAGCGTCGTCTTGCCGCTCCCGTTCGGGCCGGCGATCGCCACCCGGTCACGCCAGCCGACCGCGACGTCGAGCGGCCCCAGCCGGAAAGCTCCCCGCTCGACCACCGCGTCCTCGAGCCGCACGACGACCTCGCCGCTGCGCGCCGCCGGCGCGAGCGAGAGCTGGAGCTCCCACGGCTCGTACGGTTTCTCGACTCTCTCGACTCGCGCAAGCTTCGCCCCGTACGTCCGCTTCACATCCTTCGACTTCTTCTTCTTGCGGCCCTGGCCGTAGCCGCGGCGCTCCCACTCGGCCATGCGACGCTGCTGCTCCTCGACGCGCCGCCGCTCGGCGACCGACGAATCCCAGCGGCGGTAGTGACGCTCGCGCCGCCGCTCGCGCTCGGCCTCGTAGTCGCTCCAACCGCCGCTGTACTCCGTCGTCCCGCGCGTCCACTCGTCGAGCTCGACGACGCCCGTGACGACACGGTCGAGGAAGGCGCGGTCGTGCGAGACGACGACGAGCGAGCCGGGCTGCGACGCCAGCGAGCGCTCCAGCCAGGCGAGGCCGGCGAAGTCGAGGTCGTTGGTGGGCTCGTCGAGCAGGAGCACGTCGAAGCCGCCGCGCAACACGGCGGCGAGGGCCGCGCGGGTCTCCTCGCCGCCCGAACGTGCGCCGGCACCGTTCCGCTCCTGCGCGAGGTAGCCGACCGCGAGCGTCGGCGGCGTGCGCCGGATCCGCCCCGCGTCCGGCTCCTCCAGGCCCGCGAGCAGGCGGAGGAGGGTGGACTTCCCGGCACCGTTCGGGCCGACGAGCCCGATCCGCGCGCGCGGCGGCACGACGATGCTCACGTCGGCGAGGACGACCTCGGCTCCATACGACTTCGTGACGCCGGCCGCGACGAGCGAGCCGGCAAGGCGAGACATGCGCAACGACCTCCAACGAGCTGGCGGGACAGGGGGCCGGATGAGACGGGTCAGTTGCGCATAGGAGGCGCAGAGCGCCGGGCCGCAGTCTAGCCACGCACGGGGAAGACGAACACGCCGCCGCCCTCGTCCTCGATGACGCGAACGTTCGCGCCGTAGTGGGCCGCGACGTTCGGCGCCGAGAGCACCTCCGCCGCCGTTCCCTCCGCGACGACCGACCCCTCGTTCAGCAGGACGAGCCGCTCGGCGTACTGGCCGGCGAGCGTGAGGTCGTGCATCGTCGTGACCACGGTCATCCCGTCGCGCCGCAGATCGTCGACGAGCTCGAGCACGAGCTGCTGCCGGCCCAGGTCGAGCGCCGTCGTCGGCTCGTCGAGCAGCAGCACCGGCGCCTCCTGCGCGAGGGCGCGCGCGAGCACCGCACGCTGCAGCTCGCCGCCGCTGAGCGAGCCGAGCAGCCGCTCCGCGAAGCCCTCGAGCTCGAGGCGGCGCAGGGCCACCGTCGCCGCCTCGCGGTCGCGGCGGCCCTCGCCGCCGAGGTACGAGATGTGCGGTGTGCGGCCGAGGAGGACGTACTCGGCGACGGTCAGCTCCCCCGGCGTCTCGGGCTTCTGCGGGACGAACGCGACGAGCCGCGCGACGGCGCGGCGGCCGAGGCGGCGCGCGTCCTGTCCGTCGATCAGCACCTCGCCCTCGTACGCGCCGAGGCCGGCCAGCGCGCGCAGCGCCGACGTCTTCCCCGCACCGTTCGGCCCGATCAGCGCCGTCCAGCCTCCCGCCTCAGCACGCAGCGAGAGCCCGCGCACGGCCGCGACCGGCCCGAACCGCACCCAGAGGTCGCGCGTCTCGATCATCTTGCTCCTCGCGAGGAGCGGAGGACGACGGCGAAGAACGGCGCGCCGAGGAACGCGGTGACGACGCCGATCGGCAGCTCGGCCGGCGAGAGCACCGTCCGGGCGACCACGTCCGCGAGCACGAGGAAGCCGGCGCCGGCGAGCAGCGAGAGCGGGAGCAGGGCGCGGTAGCTCGTCGAGACGAGGAGCCGGATCGTGTGCGGGACGATGATCCCGACGAATGCGATCAGGCCGCTGACCGAGACGGCCGCCGCCGTGCCGAGCGTGGCCGCGACGACGATCACCAGCCGTGCCCGCCCGACGTCGATCCCGAGGCTCGCGGCCTCGTCGTCGCCGAGGCTGAGGACGTCGAGCACGCGCCGGTGCAGGACGAGCACGAGCGAGCTCAGCGCGATGTACGGCAGGCAGATCAGGACGTCGCGCCAGGTCGCGGTCGAGAAGCCGCCGAGCAGCCAGGAGTAGACGTTCTGCAGCTGCTGCGTGTGCTGCTGCTGGACGAAGGTCTGCACCGCCGCCGTGAACGTCGCCATCGTCACGCCGGCGAGGATGAGCGCCCCCGTCATGTGCGTCGCTCCGGCCGAGCGGCCGAGCGCGTACGTGACGACCACGGCCGCGATCGCCCCCGCGAACGCGGCGAGGGGCACCGTCCAGGTGCTGCCGGCCGCCGCCGCCGAGGCGTAGATGATCGCAAGCGTCGCGCCCAGCCCTGCTCCGCCGGCGACGCCGAGCAGATACGGGTCGCAGAGCGGGTTGCGGAACACGCCCTGGTACGACGCGCCCGCGACCGCGAGCATCCCGCCCACGAGCGCGGCGAGCGTCACCCGCGGCGCACGCACCTCCCACAGCACGGCGTGATCGACCACCCCGAGCGGCTGGCTCACGTGGAGGAACGGGACGTACGACAGGACCGAGCGCAGGATCTCGCCGATGCCGATGTGGACGGGACCGACCGCGAGCCCGATCGCGAGCGACACGACGAGGAACGCGACGGTCACGAGGCCGGCGCGGAGGCTGACACCCCGTGCCTCGACCCGGGGTGCGGCCTCCAATCTGCCGGCCGTCGCCGCCATCAGTTCTGCTTCGCGATCCGCGCCACCGTGCGCGCGAACTGGACGACCCGCGGCCCCCAGCGCGAGGCGACGTCGTCGTTCGCGAGCACCACGCGATGGTGCTGGACCGCGGAGATCGAGCTCCAGCCCGGCCGCGCAGCGACCGACGTGTAGCTCTGCCCGCAGCATCTCGTGTCGGCGAGGACGACGATCTGCGGGTCCTTCGCGATGATGTACTCGGCCGAGAGCTGCGGGTAGGCGTCACCGGTCCCGCCCGCTCCGTCCGCGATGTCCCGGAAGCCGAAGAGCTTGTAGACGCTCCCGATGAACGTCTGCGACGTGGCCGAGTAGTACGTGGGGTCGAGCTCGTGGTAGACGCGCAGATGGCGGCGCGTCTTCGGCACGCTCGCCACGATCGCGGCGAGGTGGGTTCGCATCGAGCGTACGACGGCCTTGGCGCCGGTCGCGTGGCCGGTGAGGCGGCCGAGCCCGAGGATCTCACCGTACGCCTGCTTCAGATCGGTCGCCGCCGGTTCGTTCACGACCTTGATCCCGAGCTTCTGCAGCTGCGAGGCGAAGTTGCCGGGGTCGTACGAGATGAAGACGACGTCCGGGTGGTAGTTCGCGATCGCCTCGATGTTCGGGGTGAAGCCGGACAGGCTCGTCCGCGGCGCACGCTTCGGGTAGTTCGACTGGTTGTCGACGGCGACGACCTGCTTGCCGGCGCCGATCGCGAACAGGTCCTCGGTGATGGTGGGGGACAGCGAGACGATCCGGTGCGGGAAACGGTGCTTGCCCTGCGGCTGCTGGTGCGCGGCCGCCGAGAGGGAGACGAGGGTGAGCGCCGCGGCAAGTACCGCGACGACAGCGATGGTCAAACGGTGCACGAATCCTCCTTTTCCACGAGGGGTTCGGGGTTGTCGCGGCGGGCGGCAGGTCTTCTGACTCGGGGCTCCCTTTCCCGCCGCCTTCCCAGGTCTCGCGACCCAGTGGCGTCGTGGCGGAAGAGCGTCTCCCCTTACAGCGGCGGGACCGTCCCGGACTTGCACCGGAGTTCCCTCACCGCTCGCCGGTTTGTGGCGGGAATCTAGCATCGCGGTTCGTGGCCGCACTTGCACTCGACCTCGACGGCGTGCTCGCCGACACGCGACCCCTGTGGAACGCGTGGCTCGAGGACGCGGCGCGGCGGACGCGGGTCGAGCTCGACGTGCCCGCGGACCGCGAGGCGGCAGCGGCCATCCTTGACGACGCGCTCGGGGACTGGCGCCCGCTGCTGACGCGATTCGCGGCCGACCGGGCTCCGCTCTTCGTCCGGCCGCGTCCCGACACGAACGCCGTGCTGCGGCGGCTCGTGGCGGCGGGGACGCGGATCGGCGTCTTCAGCGACGCGCCGCGGGAGCTCGCCGAGATCGCACTGGCGCACGCGGGCGCGGCGCGCCAGGTCGAGGTCGTCGGGACGCTCGCCGAGGTCGAAGCCGCGCTCGGCCCGGACGCAGTCGTCGTGCGCTCGCGCGAGGAGCTGGCCGGACTACGATGACCGGGTGGAGAACAACCTCTCCGACCGGCGTTTCGACCTGATCCTCGAGCGGCTCGACCGGATCGGCGACGAGCTCGAGAAGACGAACAAGCGGCTTGACAACGACGAGAACTTCCTCCGCCTCGCGCGCGAGCTCGCGACGCTGAACGAGTCGCTCCAGGCGCTCGCCTACGCAGCCCTAGGCCAACAGGCGCCGCAGGTCCGCCGCCGGCACTCCGCCTAGGACTAGCCGGGCAGGCGCCAGATGTCGAGCACGCCGCTCGTGGCGTGGTCGTTCGCGTCGCCCTCCGGCAGTGCGACGCGGCCGTCGGTGACGATCGGGCTGTTCCAGTGGCCGCCACCTGCGCTCAGCGTCGTCACGAGCTTCCCGCTCGGCAGCTCGTAGACATTCAGCCCGCCGCCCAGGTCGTACACCCACAGCAGCCCGCCGGCGATGACCGGGCTCGTGCCGGCGTTGCCGTTCTTCCAGACCGAGTGGAGACGCCCACCGCGGAACGCCCACGCCTGCGTCGCGCCGCCGTCGGCCGCGATCAGCCAGATGCGGTTCCCGCTGCGCCAGACCGCCGGCGCCGTGAAGAGCGCGGAGCCGGAGGGCGTCGAGACAATCTGAAGCTCATGCCCCTTGTGCGGCTTCGTGCCGTGCAGCCGTGCGAGCGAGAGGAGCCGGATTTTCAGATCCTTGCCGCCCTGCGCGATGATCTTCGGCGTCAGGTAGACGGGCGACGTCGAGCCGAGATCGAGGTCGTCGGAGTTGAGCTGCCCCGTGTTCACGGGGGCGTAGTTGCCGGTGAGCCGTGCCTTCGACGAAAGCACGAGCACCGCGTCGCCCCAGTTGGTCCGGCCGTTCCAGGGCGCATTGCCGGTCGAGACGAGGAGCCTGCCGCTGCCGGGCACGACGACCGCGCCGGCCCGTCCCCAGATCGCCGAGTCGCTCGCTCCGCAGGTTGGCGGGTACTGGAGAGCGTGACGGTCGGAGCAGAGCGAGTTCCAGACGTGCAGAATCCGGCCGTTCTTGGCGGCGATGACGACCACGTGCCCCTGGTACGGCGGCGCGTCGCCGATGTAGCCGCCGGTCGTGGCGATGACGTGGCCGCTCGTGAAGTTCAGCGACGAGGCGATCTTCTCGAACCTCGGCAGCTTCGTGATCGAGCGGCGCCAGACAGCGTGCCCGGAGGCAACGGTGAGCTTCTGGATCCGCCCGTCAGGCGAGGCGGCGTAGATCCACTTCCGGCTGGGGTCGGCAACCGGCGTCGCGGTCGTGATCTGCGCGGTGCCGGCCACGTGCGAGTAGCTCGGAGGCGTCCAGCGCCAGAGGATCTTGCCGTTCGCCGCGTCGATCGCGAGGGTGATCCCGTAGGTGGTGGTGACAAAGAACGCGTCGTGCTTCGCGCCGCCGATCGAGACACCCCGGAGATAGATCGGAGAGGAGTCGACCGTGCCCGGGAGGTGGACCTGCTGGCGCCCGAGCGAGCCCACGTTCGCGGCCGTGATCCCGGTCGCGTGCGGATCGTCGTTCGAGCGCCGCGCGTCCCAGCCGAAGCGCGTCCAGTCCTGACTGGAGGCCGCAACCGCCTTGTGGGCGCCGGCGACCCCATGGGTCGCGGCGATTCCACCGCCGGCGGCAAGCAGGGCCCCCGCGACGAGGATCAGAGCTAGCGACGAAGCAAGACGCGACGTAGCTCGTCCTCTTTTCCCGGCTCGAGGATCGCGAGCACCTGGTCGCCGGCCTCGAGCACGGTCGCGCCGACCGCGATCTCGGCGCGCCCGCTCCGCATCACGGAGATGAGCCGCGAGCCCTCGGGCAGCGACAGCGCTTCGATGCTCTTCCCGGCCGACGGCGAATCGCCGTCGATCTTCACCTCGACGATCTCGAGGTTCTCGCCGCGCAACTCGAGCAGGTGGATGAGGTCGTGCTCGGGCACCTCGTGCTCGACCAGAGCCATCACGCTCGACGTCGCGCAGATGGTCGGGGAGATCCCGAGCAGGTCGAAGTGCGACTGGTTGCGCGGGTCGTTCACGCGCGCGATCACCTTCGGGACGCCGTACTTCTCGCGCGAGATCTGCCCGATGATCATGTTGTCCTCGTCGTCGCCCGTCAGCGCGAGCACGACGTCGGGCGGCCGCGCGATCCCGGCCCGCTCGAGGACGAAGAGCTCGGTCGCGTCACCGCGCTGCACCTGGTGCTCGAACTCGTCCTCGAGCTGTTCGAAGCGGTCGCGCTTCTGCTCGATCAGCGTCACCTCGTTGCCGAGCCGCAGGAGCGAGCGGGTGACGTTGGCGCCGATCTTGCCGCCGCCGGCGACGATGACGTACATCAGCCGACGACCTCCTCGGTCGGCTCCGGCGCCGCCACGGTCGGGATCGCGCACGTCCGCGCCGCGTCCAGCAGCGAGTCGATGGCGACGCTCGTGGGGTTCACCGTGTTGAGGCCGCGCTCGGCGTAGAACTTCGCGCGCGCGGGATCGAGGACGCGCACGACGACGCAGCGAACGTCGAAGCGCTTCTGCGCGACCTGGCCGATGATGATGTTCGTGTTGTCGCCGTCGGTCGCGACGACGACGGCGTCGGCCTCCTCGATGCCGGCCCGGCGCAGGAGGTCGGCGTCCATGCCGTGCCCGACGATGAACGTGCCCGGCCAGTTCTCCCCGAGCCGCGAGAGCGCGTCCTCGTTCTCGTCCACGACGGTCACGTCCCAGCCCTCCTGGTGGAGTTGGAGCGCGACGGCCGAGCCCACGCGGCCGCAACCGATCACGAGTGCCTTCAATTCCCCCTCCATGACTCGCGGAGCGTAGCTCGCTACACCTCTTCCAGTACGCCCTGCGGGAACGCGACGACGAGCACCTCGGCCGGCGCCTTGCGGAGGACGTAGTCCACGGTCGGCGAGAAGAAGCGCGACTGGCGGCGCCACTTGGGCGCCGAGCCGAGCACGATCAGGTCGGCGCCGGTCTCCTCGGTCGCCTGCACGATCGCCTCGCCGATCGACCGGGCGCGGATGGAGCGGCCCTCGACCACGACGCCGAGGTCGGCACCGAGGGCCGTCGCCTCCTCGAGCGAGGCCGCGGCGCGCTGCTCCTCGTCGAGGAGCGCGGCGTCGAGCGGCTGGTCGAGCGGCACGCGGATCACGTGCAGCGCCACGACTTCGGCTCCGCGCTCCTGGGCCAGCTTGACCGCGGTGGCAACCATCTCCTCCCCGATCTCGCCGAGCTTCATCGGCACGAGGATCTTCGAGAACTCGGCCTGCGGCAGCTCGTCCTCCTCGACGGGCTCCACGTGCTCGAGCAGGCCGGTGCCGCGGCCGCGGCGGACGACGAGGTACACGACGATCCCGCAGGCGAGCCAGATCGGGCCGGCGTAGCGGGCGCCGATGTGCGTGGCCATCGCCGCGACGAAGATCGCCGTCGTCGCGAGCGCTCCGATCACGGTCGGCACCGGGACGTCCGCGCCGCGGATCCGCACCGAGAGCGGCACGCGGAAGGGACGCTCGAGACCGGGCTGCGAGAAGCGGAGCTTCAGGACGGCGAGCTGCGCGGCGGTGAACGCGATCAGCACGCCGAAGCTGAACAGGCTCGCGAGGAACCCGACGGAGTCCGACGTCCAGGCCGTCGCCAGCAGGAGAGCGATCGAGATCGTCGCGGCCGCGACGACCGTCTCGGGCGAGTGGAGGCTGCGGCGGCTGAGACGACCGAAGCGGCGCGGCAGCTGGCCGTGCTCCGCGAGTGAGACGGCGAGCCGCCCGAAGCCGGAGTTCGAGGTCACGGCCGCGGTGAGGAGGATCAGCGCGCCGGTCAGCCCCACGTACACCCGCAGGATCCGTTCGACCCAGGACGCGACGTGCGGCCCGAGCGCGAAGACGACGCCCATGATCGGAGCGCGCTGCCAGGTCGTCCCGAGCGCGGTCGTGCCGTTCTGCGCCGGGAAGGCGGAGAGTGCGACGAGCGCGATCAGCACGGTGACGAGCACGACGGCGCCGATCCCGACGAAGAGGCTCCGCGGCAGGTCGCGGCCCGGCTGCCGCACCTCCTCGGCGAGGTTCGCCACCGTCTCGAGCCCGGTGTAGGCGAGCAGGGCGAGCGGCAGCGCGAACGCGATCTGGTGCCACGACGGGCTGCGTGCCGAGGTCGAGCCCTCGCGTCAGCGCGCTCGGCGAGAAGAGGAACGCGAAGCCGAGCAGCACGAGCAGCAGCTGGGTCACGAGATCGAGGAGCGGCACGGCGAGGCTGAACGAGTAGAACCGCGTCGGGCGGAGCAGGCGCACGACCGCGATCGCGGCGATCAGGAAGCAGGCGACGATCACGTCCCCCGGATGCTTCGCGATCGAGTGCACGCCGAGCGCGAGCCCGAGGTAGTGCGGGAAGAAGAGCGCCGACAGCGCGATCACGATCAGGTAGTCGAGGAAGAGCGCCCAGCCCGTGATGAACCCTGCCAGGTCGTTGAAGGCGACCCGCACGAACGTCGCGGCGCCGCCCGTCTCGCCGATCGACGTCGTCCCCTCCGCGTACGACAGCGTCACGACGAGGAAGAGGACACCCACGACCGCGAGCACGACCGGCGTGAAGCCGAGCGCGTGCAGGGCGACGATCCCGAGCGCAAAGTAGATCGAGGACGCGACCTCGCCGTAGGCAACGGAAGCGAGGGCCGGAGCGTCCAGCACGCGTTGCAGCCGCGGCAGCTTGCGAGCCATCGCCGCGGAGGCTAGCGCCGCAGCAGGAGATACAGGCGCCCGCAGCCGAGGGCAACGAACAGCACGCCGAGAACGTAGCCCGTCGACCCTCCTCCCGCGGCGGCGGTCTCGGCGAGGAGCGCGATCCCGAGGCCGATGGCGATGAGGCCGAAGGCGAAGACCGAGCGGCTGTGCAGGTTGCTCAAGCGGCCCGCTCCCGGGGCGTCGCGACCATGACGCGGCACGGTGCGTGTCTGAGGACGAAGTCGACCGAGTCGCCGAAGATCTGGCGCCGTCCGCGCTGAAGCTGGACGCGCCGCGGCCCGGCCATGACGATGATCTCGGAGTGTCGCCGAATCGCCTCGTCGACGATCGCGCGGCCGATGTTCCGGGTCCGGGCAATGCGGCCGATCACGCGCACGCCGTACGAATCGCCGATCGCGCGCGCCTCGTCCAGTTGCTCGTTCGCCTCGTGCACTTCCTCGGGCAGCTCTGCGTCGAGCGGGAGGTCGAGCGGCACTTCGATCGCCGTGAACGCGACGATCGACGCGCGCCGCTCGGCCGCGAGCCGGCACGCGAAGTCCATCGCCTCGTCGGAGGCATAGCCGGGCGCGAGCGGGACGAGGATGCTGCGGAACTCGAGGGCGGCCGCCGGCCCGTACTCGACCGGGGCGCGCACCGTCTCGCTCAGAGGGATGTGCAGCACCTGCCGCCGGTAGACGACGTAGACGACGAACCCGAGCGCGAGCCAGCCGAGCCCCGCATAGCGCGCGCTCGGATACTCGATCACGACGACGAGCCACGACAGGCCCGTCCCGAGGGCGCCGATCACGGCGAAGAGCGGCCAGTCGACCCCGCGCCACCGGAAGTTGGGCCGGGCCTTCCACGGGATGTCCTCGCTGGCGCGCTGCCGCCGCAGCTGGATCACCGCAGCGTGGGCGATCGTGAAGGAGAGCATGGCGCCGAACGAGTACATCGTGCCGAGGAAGGTCGTCTTGCCGGGCAGCAGGACGAGGATCGAGATGAAGCCGCCGAAGATGATCAGCGACAACCAGGGCGTCTTGAACCTCGGGTGCAGCCGGCGGAAGACGCTCGGCAGCTGCCGGTAGCCGGCCATCGAATAGGTGATCCGCGAGGCGCCGATCACGCCGGCATTCGTGGCAATGAAGAGGATCGTCGCCGCGAGGATGCCCACGTAGACCTTGACCGCCGACAGGAGGGCGCCCGAGAGACCCAGATTGGAGACGACGCCGAGCACCGGGTCGGCGGCGAAGCCCTGCGGCGGCGGCAGTCCGAGCACGGTCTCGTAGTGCCCGTTGACCAGGTGGACGGGCATCGCCGAGAGCGCGACCAGCGGCAACGTGAAGTAGATCGCGAAGACGGCGACGGCCACCATCAGGATCGAGCGCGGGATGGTCCGCAGGGGGTCGCGCGCCTCCTCGGAGAGGTTGGAGACGGTCTCGATGCCCGTGTAGGCGATCATCGCCACCGGGATCGCGAGCAGGAAGTGACCCCAGGTCGGGGCGACGCCCAGGTGGACGTTCGAGACGAGTATGTGCGGGTTGAAGACGAGCGCGAAGCCGAGCAGGACGAGCAGGACCTGCGTGGCGAAGTCCACGGCGGCGAGGCCGATGTTGATCCGGGCGGACTCCTGGATCCCCACGATGTTGAGCGCGACGAGAACGAGGATCACGACGGCGCCGCCGACGATGTCCCACGGATTCTGCTTCAGCGGCTCCCAGAAGATCGAGAGGTAGTGAGGCACGAAGAACGCCGAGATGGCGATCGTGATGATGTAGTTGAGCATCTGCGCCCAGGCGGCGGCGAACGAGACGAGCTCGTTGAACGCGTGCCGCGCGAAGCTCGAGGAGCCGCCGGCCTCCGGGAAGCTCACCGTTCCCTCGGCGTACGTCGCCGCCGTAGCTGCGAAGAAGAGGCCGGCGATGACGAAGACGACGGGTGTCAGCCCGAGCGCGAAGAACGCTGTTACGCCGAGCGCGTAGTAGATCGACGAGCCGACGTTGCCGTACGCGGTAGCGAAGAGGGCGTTCGCCCCGAGAACGCGCTCGAGCTCGTGCGCCTGGCGACGCCGTCGTGCCACGGCGGGACTGTAGTGCGCGCCGCGGTCGCTGTCTGACCCAGGCTCACGAGCGGGCCGGTCGCGATCATCACGCGGCACGGCGCGTCCCGGACAAGCAGGAGCACCTCGCGCGGGAACGCCCGCTGGAAGCCTTGCCGAGACTGGACCGGGGCTCCGACGACGACGAGCTCCGCCCGCCGCTCGGCGGCCACGCGCGCGACCTCTTCACCCAGGCTGCCGGGGCGGGTACGGACGATCTCCCGCCGCACGGCGACGCCGTAGGAGCTCGCCACCGCAGTCGCCGATTCGAGCCGCTCCTTGAGGCTCACGAGCTGCCCGTCGAGATGCGCGTCGAGCGGCAGCTCGCGCTCGAGGACGGCCGGCGCGACGAGGACGATCCGGGCGCCGCGATCGGCCGCGAGCCGGCAGGCGAGGTCGATCGCATGCTCCGTCTCCTCCCGGTCGAGCAGAGGCACGACGATCGTGCGGTAGCCGATCGAGCCGGTCACGCGCGCGAGGCGCCGCGCCCGCCGCTGGAACGTTCTGACGTCGCGCAGCCTCATCGGATCAGCTGGTACGGGACGGAGGCGAGGATCACGTGGGGCTCGACGAGCAGCAGGCGCTTCACGTACAGCGCGCGCTGGTTGTGGAGCAGCCGGCGCCAGCCGCGCAGGATCAGCTCCGGGATCACGACGAGGACGTCCTGGCCGTCGTCGGTGAGTTCGCGCAGGTATGCGAGCAGCGGGTCGCCGATGTCGCGGTACGGCGCCGCGAGAACCTCGAGCGGCATCCGCGCGTCTGCGGCCAGCCACTTGCGCCGCATCTCGGCGGCCTCGGTCTCGTCGAAGGCGAAGTTGACCGCGCGCGTGTTCGGCAAGCCGACCGCCTCGGCCCAGTTCAGTGCGCGCATCGAGGCGGCGTTCGCGCCGGACACGAAGATCCGCACGGCGAGCGGCCGGCAACTCGGGCCCTCGTCGACCGTCGGCACGTCGGCGACGACGACCCCGGGCTCGGTGAGGAGCCGGAGCTTGAGCGCGAACTCGAACCGGTGCCGCACCTCCTCGGTGAGCGCGCGCCGCCGGAACTGCTCGGGGACGACGACGGTCACGAAGTCGGACTCGCCACGCGGCAGCCGCCAGACCTGCTCGAGCACGGCGTCCACGGTGCCGCCGTGCGGGTCGAGCGTCTCGAGCTTCGGCTCTCCGTCGGCGAGGTGGAACCAGCGCGGGCCGATCCCGGGATCGCTGCCTCGCCGAGGGACGTGGATCGCGCGGAACCCGTCCGGCGCGATCTTCCGCGCGAAGGAAAGCGCGCGCTCGGCCGCGAGGTCGAGATCCTCGACGACGAGGAGGGTGCGATTGCGTGCGCCCGGAGCCGCGGCCACGGCGGCCGCTCCGGCGCTCAGCCGTCGTCCGACCCTCGCGTAGTGGCGCCGCACGCCGAGCATCGCAACGACGAGCAGCGGGATCGCGACCGTGACGAGCCACGCACCCTCGCCGAACTTCGTCCAGATCACGATCACGGTCACGAGCCCGGTCGCCGACGCGCCGACGATGTTCACGAGCGCGCGCCGGCGCCACCCCGGGTCACGGACGCGCTGCCAGTAGCGCACCATCCCGAACTGCGAGACGGTGAACGCGGTGAAGACGCCGATCACGTAGAGGTGGATCAGGCTGTTGGTGTTCGCCTTGTAGATGACGAGCAGCGCGGCCGCGGCTCCGGCGAGCACGAGCATCCCGTTCGAGAAGACCAGCCGGTCGCCGAGATTCGAGAACTGCCGCGGCGCGAAGCGGTCGCGCGCGAGCAGCGCCGAGAGCCGCGGGAAGCCCTGGAACGACGTGTTCGCCGCCAATACCAGCACGAGCAGCGTCGTCCCCTGGACGGCGTAGTACATGAACCCGCCGAAGGAACCGGGCCGGAAGACGGTGCGCGCGATCTGGGAGACGACCGAGTCGGTCGAGCTGGGCATCGCGTGGACGTGCACCGCGAGGTACGAGACGCCGAGGAACATCGTGATCGCGATCGTCCCGAGCACGGCGAGCGTCTTGGCGGCGTTCTTCCCCTGCGGAAACCGGAAGGCGTTGACGCCGTTCGCGATCGCCTCCACGCCGGTGAGAGCGGTCGAGCCGGACGAGAACGCGCGCAGGAGGACGAAGATCGTGATCACCCCCGTCCCGGTCGGCAGCGGGTTGGGAACGACCGCCTGCTGCAGGTGCCCGGTGAAGTCCTGGAACAGCCCGACGGCGACGAGCACCAGGATCGAGGTGACGAACGCGTAGGTCGGAAGGGCGAACAGCATCCCCGACTCGCGGATGCCGCGCAGGTTGACGAGCACGATCACCACGAGGCAGGCGAGCGAGAGCCCGACCTTGTGCGAGGTGAGCGAGGGGACGAACGACGTGATCGCGTAGATGCCGGCCGAGATCGAGACCGCGACCGTGAGGACGTAATCCGTGAGCAGGGCGGCGGCGGCGACAAGGCTCGGCGTCGTGCCGAGGTTCTCCCGCGCGACGACGTAGGCGCCGCCGCTCGTCTCGTACACGCGCACGGTCTGCCGGTACGAGAGCACGACGATGGCGAGCAGGCAGGCGATCGCGATCGAGATCGGGAAGACGAGGTGCGCCGAGGCCGCGGAGACCGCGACGAGGACGACGAGCGCGGACTCCGTTGCGTACGCCACCGAGGAGAGCGGGTCGGAGGCGAAGATCGGCAGCGCGAGCCACTTCGGCAGCAGGGTCTCGTGCATCTGGCCGGTCTGCATCGGCCGGCCCACGAGCACGCGGCGCAGGCGCTTGGGCTCGAGGTGGTTGTCCTCCGGGCGGGTCGCGGTGCTCACGGCTCGAGCTCCACGAGCACGCGGGCCAGCGCGCGGCTCAGATCGCCGGCGTGCTCGTCGTAGAGCGGGCTGGCCGGCTCCTGCAGGAGGCGCCGCAGGAGGAGCACGCCGCGCGCTGTCACGGGGCGGCCGTCGAGCATCCGCTCCTCGAGCCGCCGCAGCAGCTCCTGGTGGCGGCGCGCAGGGCCGCGCCGGAGCGGCGAGGCCGACGGCAGGCGAGCTGGATCCATCCGCCGCAGCGTCTGTTCGATCTCGCGCGCCAGGCCCTGCCGCGTCTCGGGTGCGACGAGCTCCAGCGTCCGCCACCGCACGACGTCCGAGCCCTCGACGCCGACTGCGGAGGCGAGGATCAGACGGTCGGCGATGCGGCGGATCGCGCGCAACTCGGCCCGCGCGCGCTCGGCCCGGACGGCGGCGGCGAGGGCGAAGCAGCCGGCCGCTGCGAGCCCCGCGAGCCGGAGCCGTGGAGACGCCTCGAGCGCGAGCGCGACGAGGGCGAGCGCGACGAGCGGCAACGCGGCGCGCCCGGGCCTCGGGAGGTCGAGCGAGCCGAAGGACGGCGCATGGGTGGCCATACCTCGACGGTACGGCGACGGGCCTCAAATATGGCTCAGGGATTGCGTTTGCGGCTCAGGAAACCCTCAAGGCTTCTCCGCGAGCCGATAACCGGCTCCGGGCTCGGTGAGGATGTAGCGAGGCCGGGCCGGATCCGCCTCGAGCTTCCGGCGCAGCTGCGAGATGTAGACGTGGAGGTAGTGCGACTCGTCGCCGTACCCCTTCCCCCACACCTCGCGCAGGAGCGCCGCGTGCGTGAGCAGCTTGCCGGGGTTGCGGGCGAGGACGCGCAGGAGCGCGAACTCATGCGGCGTGAGCTGCACGGGCTCGCCGCGCACCGAGACGGCCCGCTTCTCGAGGTCGATCCGCAGGTCGCCGAGCTCCACGACCGGCTCGGCGGGAGCATCGGCGCGACGCAGCGCGGCCCGCAGGCGCGCGAGGAGCTCCTCCACGCTGAACGGCTTCGTCACGTAGTCGTCGGCGCCGGCATCGAGGGCAGCGACCTTCTCGGCCTCCTCCCCGACGACCGAGAGGATGATGACGGGCGCGCTGCTCCAGGTGCGCAGCTCGCGGCAGACCTCGGTGCCGCTGCCGTCCGGGAGCACGAGGTCGAGCACGACCGCGTCGGGCGGGCTCGCGGCAAGCGCGGTCAGCGCTTCCTCGGCCGTCTCCGCCGTCTGCACCTCGTAGCCAGCTCCGTGCAGGCTCGTGCGCAGCGCGCGGAGGATCTGCGGCTCGTCGTCCACGACCAGGATGCGGGCGCTCATCGGGCGGTCTCTGCCCGATGAGCGTGTGGAGGGGGCGTGGGGGAACCGAGAGGTTCCCCCACAGAAGACGAAAGAGGGGGCAACGTGGGGGAAACATGGTTTCACCCACGGGAGCGAGCCGAAGGCGAGCGACGCTCATGCGCGCACCGCGGCCGGGCTCTCCGCCAGCGGCAGCGAGAGGACGAGGTGGCCGCCGCCCGGATCGTCCTGAGCCCAGAGCTTGCCCGCCGTTCGCCTCGGCGAAGCCGCGAGCGATCGAGAGGCCGAGACCCGAGCCGACCTGACCTGCACTGCCACGCCGGAACGGCTGGAACAGCGAGTCCCGTTCCTCGGCAGGCAGGCCGGGCCCGTGGTCGATGACGTGCAGCCGCAACTCCGTCGCTCCCGATTCGGCGCGCACGACGACCCCGGAGCCGGGCGGCGAGTAGTGGAGCGCGTTGTCGATGAGGTTGGCGAGCACCCGCTCGACCTGGGCCGCGTCGACCTCGACCGGCGGCGTCTCGGGCCGGATCTCCAGGCGGACGCGGCCGGCATCGGTTCCCAGCCCGGCGAGCGCCTGGCCGACCAGCTCGTCCACGTGCCACAGCTCCCGGTGGGGCTCGACGGCGCCTGCCTCCAGCCGGGAGAGATCGAGGAGCTGCCCGACGACCCGGTCGAGACGCGCGGTCTCGCTCTGGATCGTCTGCGCAGCGCGAGACGGTCCTCGGGCTCGAGCGAGAGCCCGGGGCTCGCCAGCGCGTCCGCCGACGCGAGGATCGCGGTCAGCGGAGAGCGGAGATCGTGCGACACCGCCCGGAGCAGCGCCGTCTTGAGCGCGTCGCTGCGGCGCAGGGCCTCGGCCTCGAGCGCTTCCGCCTCCAGCCGGCTGCGCTCGGCGACGACCGCAAGCAGCGCTGCGAGCGTGGGCAGGAAGCGGCGGCGCACGGCATCGTCGACGGTCGCCTCCCCGTCGATGAAGAGGGTCGCGACGCACCGCAGCCCCGCCTCGAGGGGCAGAGCCTGCTCACCCTCCCCCGGCGGCTGCTCACCGAGCTCGAGCCGCGCTCCCTCGACGCGGAGCACGCCGGCGGTGAGGGACGCGAGGTGGCCGAGCTCCTCGTCGAGGGTGCGGCCGCGCAAAAGCTCGAGGGCCGCCTCGGCCAGCGCGTGCGACTCGGCCCGGCGCTGCTCCGCGTCGTCGCGCCGCGTCCGCGCGCGTGCGCCGAGCGCCCCGACGGCGACGGCGATCACGAGATAGACGGCGAGTGCGAGCCAGTTCTGGCTCTCCTGCAGGTGGAACGAGTGGTACGGCGGCAGGAAGAACCAGTTGAAGACGAGCATGCTCGCGACGGACACGACCACCGCGAGCGCCGTCCCCCAGAGGATCGCGACCGGCAGCACCGCGAGCACGTAGAGCGCGCCGAGGCTGAGCACGGGCACGTGCGGCTTCAGGAGCGCGACGACGGCGCTCACGAGCACGACGACCCCCGCACTCGCCAGCACGCCCACCAGGAGGTCGGACCGCGTTCTCACGCGGGAAACGGTACTCAGGCGGCCTGCTGCGCGCCGTTCGTCCCGCCGTTCGGGCTCGGCTTCAAGACGATCGTCTCGCTCGGGGCGTGGGCGAGGATCCAGGTCACGTCTCTCGCCGTGAAGCCGCCGCTCCGTCCGTTCGGCGCGGGAGCGACGATCCGGTCGAAGTGCTCCTCGTCCCACAGCCGCTGCAGGGCGTGGGTCGGGCTCCGTCCCTTCTCGATCCGCGCGTCGACCGGAACGCCGGCGCGCTGGGCGGCGTGCTCCACCGCCTCGAGCAGCGGCAGCGCGACCGCGACCTCCTCGCGCAGCGGCGAGTCCTCGGCGTAGCGGAGGGGAACGAGCAGGAGGTAGGCCGGCACGAGCGTCGCGTTCTCGGCGTGCGCGAGGCGGATCGCCGCGTCGAGCACGGTCGGGTCGAGCGTGCCACCGGTGAACGGGACGAGCACCCGGCGCGCGCCGGCTGGAGCTCGGCGCGGCCGGAAGTCGCTGCGCGCCAGCAGGGCCGCGGCCAGAACCACAGCGAGGGCGGCAAGAGCGATGACGGCGGCGATCACTCCGTCAACCGGTCCCGGTCGGCCCGGTTCGCGACGACGCGGATGTCGAGGCCGGGCAACTCACGCACCATGCGGGAGAGGAGCGAGCCGCCGAAGATCTCGCGACGGCGCGACTCGTCGGGTGTGCCGACGAAGATGTACGTCGAGCCGCGCTGCACCGCGACCCGGCGCACTGTCGTGACGAGATCGTCTCCCTGCTCCTCGAGGAAGTGCGCGCCGAGGATGCCGGCGAGCCGCCGCAGAGCCGCGAGCTGCGTCGCCTCCTCCTCGGTCGGCGGCCGGTCGGGCCGCACCCAGAGCGCGTCCATGTCGGTGCCGAAGCGCTGGGCCGAGCGCCAGGCGCGGCGCATGATCCGCTGGGACTTCGGCTGCGGCTCGACGAGCGCGAGCACGCGCTCGGCGACGGCCGTCTTGCTGAGCGGCTCCAGCGGGCGGGCCGCGCGGCGCGCCTCGACGTCCTCGGCGACCTCGCGCAGCACGAGCTCTCGCAGCGCGCCCAGCTTGTCGGCGCGGAAGAAGTTCTCGAGCGCGACCTCTGCCTGCGCCTTCGAGTAGACCTTGCCGGCCTTGAGACGCTCGCGGAGCTCCTCGGGCGACAGGTCGACGAGCACCACCTCGTCGGCCTCGTCGAGGATCCGGTCGGGGAAGGTCTCGCGCACGCGCACCTCCGTCAGCTCGAAGATCGCGTCGTTGAGGCTCTCGAGGTGTTGGACGTTGACGGTCGAGATGACGTCGCTGCCGGCCTCGAGGACGTCCTCGATGTCCTGCCAGCGCTTCTCGTTCCGCAGCCCCGCCGCGTTCGTGTGCGCGAGCTCGTCGATGAGCGCGAGCTGGGGCGCGCGCGCGAGCACGGCGTCGAGATCCATCTCCTCGAGCTCGAGCGCGCCGTGCTGCGCGCGCAGGCGCGGCACGACCTCGAGCCCTTCGGCGAGGACGGTCGTCTCGGGACGGTCGTGGGGCTCGAGATAGCCGATCACGACGTCCCGTCCCTCCTCGCCGGCCTGCCGCCCCTCGAGCAGCATGCGGTAGGTCTTGCCGACGCCCGCGGCCATCCCGAGCAGGATCCTGTAGTGGCCTCGCGCCACCGCACCTCACGCTCCGAAGACGTTGTGGACGAGGAGGTCGATCAGCTTGATCGCGATGAACGGCAGGATCACGCCGCCGAGACCGTAGATCAGGAGGTTGCGGCGCAGGAGCGCCGTCGCGCCAATCGCGCGGTACTTGACCCCGCGCAGGGCGAGGGGAACGAGGGCCGGGATGATCAGGGCGTTGAAGATGATCGCCGAGACGATTGCGCTCTGGGGGTCGCCCAGATGCATGATGTTGAGCGCGCCGAGGGGCCCGGGCTGGCCCGCCTTGGTCGCATAGGTCGTGGCGAACATCGCCGGCAGGATCGCGAAGTACTTCGCGACATCGTTCGCGATCGAGAACGTCGTCAGGGCGCCGCGCGTGATCAGCAGCTGCTTGCCGACCTCGACGATCTCGATCAGCTTCGTGGGGTTCGAGTCGAGGTCGACCATGTTGCCGGCCTCCTTGGCAGCCGACGTGCCCGTGTTCATCGCCACGCCGACATCGGCCTGCGCGAGTGCGGGCGCGTCGTTCGTCCCGTCGCCGGTCATCGCGACCATCCGCCCCTGGCCCTGCTCGTCCCGGATCAGCGCGAGCTTCGCCTCGGGCGTCGCCTCGGCGAGGAAGTCGTCGACCCCGGCCTCCTGCGCGATCACCGACGCGGTGACGCGGTTGTCGCCGGTGATCATCACGGTGCGGATCCCCATCCGGCGCAGCTCGTCGAAGCGCTCGTTCATGCCGCCCTTGACGATGTCCTTGAGGTGCACGACGCCGAGCGCGAAGTTGTCGCGCGCCACGACGAGCGGCGTGCCGCCCTGCTCCGACACGCGCAGCACCGCCTCGTCGATCTCGGGAGGGGTGCGGCCTCCGTTCTCGGCGATGAATGCCTTGACCGCGTCGCCTGCGCCCTTGCGGATCATCGTCCCGTTGAGGTTGACGCCGCTCATCCGGGTCGTCGCGCTGAAGGGGACGAACTCGTGCTCGCCGAGGGCCTGCTCGCGGACGCCGAACTCCTCCTTCGCGAGCACGACGATCGAGCGGCCTTCGGGCGTCTCGTCCGCGAGCGAGGCGAGCTGCGCCACCTCGGCCAGCTCGCGCTCCTCGACGCCGGGCGCGGGGATGAACTCCGTCGCCTGCCGGTTGCCGAGGGTGATCGTGCCCGTCTTGTCGAGCAGGAGCACGTCGACGTCGCCCGACGCCTCGACCGCGCGGCCGGACATCGCGAGGACGTTGCGCTGGACGAGCCGGTCCATCCCGGCGATCCCGATCGCGGACAGGAGCGCTCCGATCGTGGTCGGGATCAGAGCGACGAGCAGCGCGATCAGTACGGTCTCGGAGAGGTTCGTTCCGGCGTAGAGCCCGTACGGGCGCAGCGTCACGACGGCGGCGACGAACGTGATCGTCAGGCCGGCCAGGAGGATGTTGAGGGCGATCTCGTTCGGCGTCTTCCGGCGCTCGGCGCCCTCGACGAGCGCGATCATCCGGTCGAGGAACGACTGTCCCGGCTCCTGCGTGACCTCGATCACGAGCCGATCGGAGAGGAGCTTCGTGCCGCCGGTGACCGCCGACCGGTCGCCGCCGGCCTCCCGGATCACGGGCGCGGACTCTCCCGTGATCGCCGACTCGTCGACGGACGCGGCCCCCTCGATCACGTCTCCGTCGGCCGGGATCGTCATCCCCGCCTCGACGATCACGAAGTCGCCTTTCTGCAAGTCCGGCGCAGCGACCTCCTCGAGGTGGCCGTCGTGGGAGCGGCGCAGCGCCGTCGTCGTCGTGCGCGCCGCGCGAAGCGCACTCGCCTGCGCCTTGCCTCGGCCCTCCGCGATCGCCTCCGCGAAGTTGGCGAACAGCACGGTGAGCCAGAGCCAGATCGCGATCACGCCGACGAACCAGAGCTGCCCCGTGTTCCCCTGGATCAGGTCCTTGCAGAAGATCCCAGTGGTGATCACGCTGCCGAGCTCGACGATGAACATGACCGGGTTGTGCAGCTGGAGACGCGGGTCGAGCTTCGGGAACGAGTCGCGGATCGCTGCGAGAACGAGTTCGCGCGAGAACATGCTGGTGTCCCGGCGCGCCATCAGCTGCTCACCTGGCTGTCGACAGCGAGGTTGAGCTCGAGGACGTTGACGCCGGGTTCGCCGAGGAAGCCGAACGTGCGCTCCTCGGTGTGCTGCTTGATCAGCTGCTGCACGGAAGCGAGAGGCAGGTGGCGAACCGCCGCGACGCGCCGCGCCTGCAGGTTCGCGTACGCGATCGAGATCTCGGGATCGATCCCCGACCCCGACGGGACGACCGCGTCGACCGGGATCTGGTGGATCGTGAGCCCGGGGTTGTACGGCCCCTCGAGCTTGAGGATCGCCGCGGCGTTCTCCTTGACGAGATTCGCGAGCGCGGGGTTCGTCGGGCCGAGGTTGGAAAAGGTCGTGAAGCTAGGGTTGTAGGCGGGCGAGGTGGCCGAAGGCCGCTCGTGGAAGTAGCCGGGGAACGAGAACGACTGCGCGGCGAGACTGGAACCGATCACCTTCCCGCCCCGACTGACCAGGCTCCCGTTCGCCTGGTGCGACATCGTGAGCTGGGCGACGCCGGTCATCAGTGCCGGATAGCCGAAGCCGAGCACGACGGTGAAGACGACGATCGCGACGACCGAGGCGAAGAACGCGCGCAACATCAGTGCATCAGCCCTTCCACGATCGGGCCGAGCGTCAGGGCCGGCAGGATCATCAGCCCCGCGGTGAGCGCGATGACCCCGAGGAGCATGATCCCGAACGTTGCCCCGTC
Organism: uncultured Actinomycetes bacterium; assembly: GCA_963743545.1. GTDB lineage: Bacteria > Actinomycetota > Thermoleophilia > Gaiellales > Gaiellaceae > Palsa-739. The sequence continues at coordinate 36,234 of CAVUQB010000005.1, forward strand.
GGTGCGGAACGTCCCCGCCGACGCGGGCACGACCTTCTTCGCCGCGAGCGAGCCGCCGATCGCCAGCCCGGCGAGCATCGGGAAGAAGCGGCCGAAGTAGAGGGCTATGGTGCCGAACGTCGTGGAGAACGTCGTCGACGCGTAGCCGGCGAAGGCGCTCCCGTTGTTGTTCGACTGCGACGTGTAGGCGTAGAGCGTCTCGGTGAACCCGTGTGCTCCGGGATTGAAGATCGACGCGAGCCCCGCGGGCGTCACGATCGCCACGGCCGCCATCACAAGCGCCATCGTCGGGACGGCGAGCGCGCCGACGGCCGCGAGCTTCATCTCACGCGCCTCGATCTTCTTGCCTAGCCACTCCGGCGTTCGGCCGACCATCAGGCCCGCCACGAAGACAGCTATGAGGACGTAGAAGATCAGCCCGTAGATGCCCGAGCCGACACCTCCGGGCTCCACCTCGCCGAGGAACATGTTGACCAAGGGCACAGCTCCGCCTGCGGGTGTGAACGCATCGTGTCCGCCGTTCACCGAGCCGTTGGACACGTCGGTCGTCGCAGTCGCCCAGAGGGCGGTGTTGGCAATGCCGAAGCGGACCTCCTTGTCGGTCATGTTCCCGCCCGACTGGCTCGCGGTCTGCGTGAGGTTCACGCCGGATTGCCGCAGTACCGCCGAGCCGTGCTGCTCCGAAGGGAAGGCAACGGAGACACCGATCGCGAAGATCGAGAAGCACACGGCGTACAGCACCCACGCGTGCCGTCGCGCAAAGACCATGCGCCCGAACATCACGACCTGCGCAAACGGGATCAGCAGGATCGCCAGCATCTCGAGGAAGTTCGAGAGCGGCGTCGGGTTCTCGAACGGGACGGCCGAGTTCGAGTCGTAGTAGCCGCCGCCGTTCGTCCCGAGCTGTTTGATCGAGATCATCGAGGCGACCGGGCCGCGCGCGATCGTCTGATGCGCGCCCTGCAGCGTCGTCGCCGTGACGTGTCCGTGGAACGTCTGCGGCACGCCCTGCGAGATCAGGACGATCGCGAGCACGATCGAGAGCGGCAGCAGGATGTAGACGATCGAGCGGTAGAGGTCGCGCCAGAAGTTGCCGAGCCCGACTCCGCCCCCACGGCGCGCAACGCCGCGCGCCACCGCTGCGAGCACCGCCAGCCCGGCCCCTGCGGAGACGAACTGCTGCACCGCCAGCCCGGCCATCTGGCTGAGGTACGACATCGTCGCCTCGCCGGCGTAGTACTGCCAGTTCGTGTTCGTGACGAAGCTCGCGGTCGTGTTCAGCGCGACAGCCCACGGCACGGCCGAGAGATGGTCGGGGTTGAGGAAGAGGTGCCCCTGCAGGCGCAGCAGCCCGTAGAGGAAGATGCTGAAGCCGATCGTGAAGACGATCACCGAGAGTCCGTACTGCTTCCAGTCCTGGTCGGTGGCCGCATCGCGCCCGAGCAGGCGGAGGAACCCGCGCTCGATGACGTCGCCCTTCTCGCGCGTGTAGACGCGCGCCATCCAGATGCCGAGCGGATAGCTGAGCGCGATCAGGACGGCGGCGTAAACGAGGATCTGGCTGATCCCTTGCCCCATCAGAGCTTCTCTCCTCGGAACAGGGCGTAGAGGAGGTAGACGAGGACGGCGAGCGAGATCGCGAGCCCGAATGCGTCGCCTGCGCTCACGCTAGACGCGCTCCAGCGCCCAGAGAAGGATGAAGATCACCGCGAAGCAGGCCGCGATGATCAGCAAGGCGTAGACATCGTCCACCCACTCGACGGTAGGACCAGGGGCCTGAATGCCGCCTGACGATTGGCGGCCGCGACCTGACGATTTCCTAAAGGTCCTACGCGGGCGCGACGAGCCGGTAGCCGGCGCCGGTCTCCGTCAGGAGATAGCGCGGCTGCGCGCGGTCCGGCTCCAGCTTGCGGCGCAGCTGAGAGATATTGACCTGAAGCAGGTTCGCCGCGTCCGCGTAGCCGGGGCCCCAGACCTCCTGGAGAAGCTGGCGATGGGTCAGGAGCTTGCCGGCGTTCACCGCGAGGACGCGCAGCAGGTCGTACTGATGCGGTGTCAGGTGCACCGGCTTCCCGGCCATCCGCACTTCTCGCTTGGCGAGGTCCACGACGAGGTCTCCGACCTCGATCACGGGCTCTCCGCTCGGCGCGGTGCGACGGAGGACGGCGCGCAGGCGTGCGAGCAGCTCGTCGATCCCGACCGGCTTCGTCACGTAGTCGTCCGCGCCCGCGTCGAGTGCCTCGACCTTCTCCCGCTCCTCGCCGACGGCGGACAGGACGATGATCGGCGCGCGGCTCCATGTCCGCAGCTCGCGGGCGACGTCCGTGCCGCTGCCGTCGGGAAGCACGAGGTCGAGCACGACCGCTTCGGGCGGGCGTAGCGCCGCGGCCGCGAGCGCCGCCTCGGCCGTCTCGGCGGTGTCGACCTCGTAGCCGGCGCCGCGGAGGCTCGTGCGCAGCGCGCGCAGGATCTGCGGCTCGTCGTCGACGACGAGCACGCGCGCACCGGTCACGCGGGAACCTCCACGGGCGCGCCGCGCGCGACCGGTAGCGCGAGCACGAACGTCGCCCCCTGGCCGGCGTGGGACTCGACCCAGACCTTGCCGCCGTTCGCCTCGGCGAAGCCACGCGCGATCGCCAGGCCGAGCCCGGCGCCGCGCGTCGGGACCCGGAGCGAACCGCGCTGGAACGGCTCGAAGATCCGGTCGGCCTCCCCGGACGGGATTCCCGGCCCGTGGTCGACGACGCGCACGAGCACCTCCGAACCGGCGTCCCGCACCTGCACGCGCACCGGCTCGTCGGCCGGCGAATAGCGCAGCGCGTTCTCGACGAGGTTGGCGACGACCCGCTCGGCCTGGTGGAGATCGGCGTGGACGAGCGGCAAGTCGTCCTCCGGGAGCACCACCTCGACGCGGCCTCCTTCTTCGACGCCGTCGAGCGCCTGCAGAACGAGGTCGTCAACCGGCCAGTCGCCCGGGTCCGGCACCGCCGCGCCGGCCTGCAGGCGCGAGAGGTCGAGCAGGTTGCTCACGACCCGGTCGAGTCGGCCTGCCTCGCCGAGGATCGTCTCCGCGAGCTCCCGCCGGTCGTCGGGGTCGAGCGAGAGCTCGTCGTGCGCGAGCGCGCTCGCCGACGTGAGGATCGCCATCAGCGGTGAGCGCAGGTCGTGGCTGACCGCACGCAGCAGCGCCGTCTTCAGCGCGTCGCTGCGGCGCAACGCCTCTGCCTCGAGCGCCTCCTCCGCCAGCCGTTCACGCTCCTCCGTCACCTCGCGCAACTCCCGGAACGCAGCCTCGGCCTCCTCGGCGCGCCGCCGCGAGCGCGTCGCCAGCTCGCTGACGACGACGGCCGTGACGAGGAAGACGAGCAGCGCGAACCAGTTGCGCGTGTCCTGCAGGGTCAGGGTGTAGAGCGGCGGCAGGAAGAAGAAGTTGAACGCGAGCATGCTCCCGATCGCCGTGCCAACCGCGTAGGCCGTCCCCCATGCGATCGCGACCGGGATGATCGCGAGCAGGTAGAGCACAGCCAAGCTGAGCACGGGCACGTGGCCCTTCAGCAGCTCGATCGCGCCCGTGACGAGCGCGAGCGCGGCGGCGGAGGCCGCGACCCGGGTGAGCGTTCTCACCCGGGCAACGGTACTCCGCCAACCCTTGAGCTAGCCGTGAATCGAGACGAGGAGCGGGATGAGCAGGATCGCGACGATGTTCGTGATCTTGATCATCGGGTTGATCGCCGGGCCTGCCGTGTCCTTGTACGGGTCGCCGACGGTATCCCCGGTGACTGCGGCCGCGTGGGCCTCCGAGCCCTTGCCGCCGTAGAGGCCGTCCTCGATCAGCTTCTTCGCGTTGTCCCACGCGCCGCCGCCCGCCGTCATCGCGATCGCGAGGAACAGACCGGTCACGATCGTCCCGATCAGCAGGCCGCCGAGCATCTTCACGCTGATCAGACCGACGATGATCGGGAAGAGGATGGGCACCGTCGCGGGCAGGATCATCGAGCGGATCGCCGAGCTCGTGACGATGTCGATCGCCGGGCCGTACTCCGGCCGCTCGGTGCCCTCCATGATCCCCGGGTGCTCGCGGAACTGGCGGCGCACCTCCTCCACGACCTCGCCGCCGACGCGGCCGACCGCCTGCATCGCGAGCGACGCGAACAGGAACGGCATCAGGCCGCCGATCAGGAGGCCGGCGATCACCCAGGCGTCGTTGAGCCGGAAGAGCGTCGGCAATCCCGCCTGAGCGAGCCCGTCCGAGTACGACCCGAAGAGGACGAGGGCGGCGAGCGCGGCGGAGCCGATCGCGTAACCCTTGGTCACAGCCTTCGTCGTGTTGCCGACCGCGTCGAGCGGGTCGGTGATCGCGCGTACCTCAGGCGGGAGGTCGGCCATCTCGGCGATGCCGCCCGCGTTGTCGGTGACCGGGCCGTAGGCGTCGAGCGCGACGATGAGGCCGGTCATCGAGAGCTGGGCCATCACGGCGACGCCGATCCCGAACAGACCCGCGAAGTGGTTGGCGAGCAGGATCCCGATCGCGATCACGATCACCGGCAGCGCCGTCGCCTGCATCCCGACGGCGAGGCCCTCGATGATGTTCGTCGCGTGGCCGGTCTGCGAGGCGCGCGCGATCGACTTGACGGGGTTCCAGCGCGTGCCGGTGTAGTACTCGGTGATCCCGACGAGCAGCGCGGTGATCCCGAGCCCGATCAGCGCCGAGCCGTACAGGGCGCCGAACGAGTAGGTGTGGATGATCGCGGGGTGAATGCCGAAGCCGAAAAAGATCGTGGGCGTCCCGACAAACGCCTTCGTGACCGGGATGAAGAGCAGCGCCGAGATCAGAGTGGCGACGAGCACGGCGCGGTAGAGCGCGTTCATGATGTTGCCTCCGGCCTTCACCCGCGCAAACTGGACGCCGATGATCGAGGCGATGATCGAGACGCCGCCGATCGCGAGCGGGTAGAGCCAGAGGCTCTTCCCGGCCAGGGACGCCGGGGCCGTGACGCCGAGCAGCATCACCGCGACGGCGGTCACCGCGTAGGTCTCGAACAGGTCGGCGGCCATGCCGGCGCAGTCGCCGACGTTGTCGCCCACGTTGTCCGCGATCACGGCCGGGTTGCGCGGGTCGTCCTCCGGGATCCCGGCCTCGATCTTGCCGACGAGGTCGGCGCCGACGTCCGCCGCCTTCGTGTAGATGCCGCCGCCGAGCCGCGCGAAGACGGAGATGAGCGAGCCGCCGAAGGCGAGCCCGACGAGGTGATGAATCGCCTGGTTCGGCGTGTCGCCGATCCAACCGGTGAGGATCCCGTAGTAGCCCGCGACGCCGAACAGGCCGAGCCCGACCACCAGGAGTCCGGTGACCGAGCCGGCGCGGAACGCGACGTTGAGCGCCGGCGGCAGCCCGTGCCGCGCAGCCTCCGCGGTCCGGACGTTCGAGCGCACGGCGACGTTCATCCCGATGAAGCCGGCCGCGGCCGACAGGACCGCGCCGATGAGGAAGCCGATCGCCGTCGCCCAGCCGAGCGAGTGGTAGAAGCCGAGCAGCAGGAACGGCACGATCGCGACGATCGCGATCGTCTGGTACTGGCGGCGCAGGTACGCGGCGGCGCCCTCCTGCACGGCGCGCGCGATCTCCTGCATCCGTTCGTTTCCTGCCGGCTGTCGCAGTAGCCACACCGTGAGGTAGAGGCCGTAAAGGACGGCTGCGGCCGCGCACACCAGCGCGAACAGCACGGCGTGATCCATGAACCAACTCATCGGTAAGAGCTCCCTCCGGGCGTCACAAAGTAAGCGCCGAGACACCCCGGCGCGGCCTGGTTTTTACCACACAGGCCGGATCGGCCGTGTCACGAAGCGGGAGTACGGAGGTCCCAGCGCACCTGTTCCTCGAAGATCTCGCGAGCCGACGCGCCTTCTTCGTGGCGCGCGATCTGGCGCTCGGCCGCGTTCCGTTCGGGAATCGCAAGCCACTCCGCTGCACCGAGCTCTTCCGCGACCGGCCGCACCCACTCGACCAGTCGCTCGAGACGCTGCCGCGCGGGCACACTTTCCCCGCTCGCGAAGTCGATCAGCTCGCCCGAGAGGCCGTACCGGATCGCCCGCCAGAGGTTCTCCTCCACGAGCCGGTTCGGCAGGTCGGGCAGCGGCTCGCCCTCGTCGAGCGCGCGCGCGACACGCGCGGCGAGCGAGTAGGAGAGCGCCGCGAGCGAGCGCGACTCGCCGAGATCGGGCTGCGCGTCGCAGATCCTGATCTCGACGGTCGGAAAGGTGAGGTGCGGGCGCACGCTCCACCAGATCTGCGTGGGCTCGCTGACCGAGCCGGTCTCGTAGAGGAAGCGAACGTAGGTCTCCCACTCGTCCCAGCCGCCGAGCGCGTCCGGGATGCCGCAGCGCGGGAACATCCGGGTGAAGATCTGCGTCCGCGCCGAGTGGAGGCCGCTGAAGACGTTCTCCACGAACGGCGAGCTCGCGGAGACGGCGAGCAGCTCCGGCAGGTAGTTGCGGAGGACTGCACAGACGCGGATCGCGCGGTCGGCGCCGTTGATGCCGACGTGGACGTGCTGGCCGAAGGAGTTGTTGCGCCACACGACGTAGCGGAGGACCTCGTCGTTGAGGCGGTAGTGCGGCGTGTCGATGATCCGCTGCTCCTGCCACGGGCTCCACGGGTGCGTGCCGGTCGCCCCGAGCTCGGCGCCGCTCGATTCCGCGAGCGCCCGGAGCTGCTGCCTCCGCTCGCCGAGGAGCGCGGCCGCGTCGGCGAACGAGTCGCAGCGGCCGGTGCGGATCTCGATCTCCGAGGCGATCAGCTCGCCCACGAGGTGCGGCTCGAGCTCACTCCCCCGGGCCGCTTCCTGGAGCTCTTCGAACCGGTTGACGAGGTCGAGGCGTCTCGGGATCGAGGAGCGCGAACTCCTCCTCGACGGCGACCGTGAAGTCGGGTTGTTCCTCGAACGCCGCGCGGCTCCGCGCGAGCATCTCCTCGTAGCCGAACCGCTGCTCCTCGCCCACGGCGCGGAAGCCTACTTACCGAAATGAAGTGGCGAGAAACGGGCGATCAGGGCGCGACGAACGCCTGCGTCCGGTCGCTGTGGACGCAGGCGAGGTCGCGGCGGAGGGCTTTGCCGGACGATCGGAGGCCCGAATCCTCGGCGAGCGCTGCGACGACGCCGTGTCGAACGGCGACGAACCAGCCTGGCGGAAAGTCAGGGAGCCGGCCATGAGCCGCGACGCCTGCGAGTTGGCGCAGACCCGCGCTCGCCGCGTATCCCGCCGAGACATGGCCGCCCGGGCGGTAGTAGACCGCCAGACGCGGGTGAGGCGCCAACCCGATCGTGAATCGTTGTTCGCCGCCGCGTGCTACCCAACGGCCGCTGGCGATGAGGCTGCAGGCCGGCGCGAACTCGAGCCGCCTACCGGCAACGTCGACGGAGACGAGCTTGCCGTACCACTGACCGTCGCCGAGTGTCCGCGAGCTCCCGCCGCAGCCGGCGAGGAGCGCAACGGCGACGACCGCCAGACCGATCGTCCGCATAGAGCCCATGCGGCTCAGTTCAACAGCCGAGCTGCGATGACCTGCCAGCTCCAGCGCTGCTCGACCGCGCGGCGCGCCGCCAGGCCAAGCTCGTGTCGCTCCTCGGCGGGCAGCGCGAGGAGCGCAGCGAGCCGCTCGCGCAGCGCGCCGGCGTCTCCCGCCGGGAACGAGAGGAGCGCGGCCGCGTCCGGCCCGACCTCCGCACCGATCCCGGCCGCGACCTCGGCGAGGCCGGAGTGCGCGGAGACGACGGGCAGCACGCCGGCCGCAGCCGCCTCGGCGGCGACCATGCCGAACGCCTCGGGGAAGATCGAGGGCACGACCGCCACGTCGCACAGCGGCAGCAGATGCCGGAGGTGGCGGTGCTCGAGCGGCCCGGTGAAGAGCGTGCCGACCGGAGCGAGCGCCTCGAGCTCGTCGCGGAAGTCGCCGAAGCCGACGACGATCGCGCGCGCGTCGAGGCCCGCCATCGCCTCGAGCAGCACCTGGACGCCCTTGTTCTCGATCAGCTTCCCGAAGTAGACGACCGTCGGCTGCTCGCGCGCGAAGAAGCGGACGAAGCGCGCGGCGTTGCCCTCGTCCGGCAGGCGCTCCTCGGCGTTACCCGGGTTCGGCGGATCGGCCCGCGCCTCCTCGAGAAGCGAAGCGATCGCCTCCTCGCGGGGCTCTGGCCGGAACTCGTCGGCGTCCACACCCGGCGGCACGATTTCGACCCGATCGACGTGGCCGACGACGTCCTCGAGCACGCCGCGGATGTGCTCGGAGCCGGCGTAGACGACCTCCGCTCCGGCCAGCGTCTCGGCACCCCAGCGCGCGAGGTCGGGCCGCCCGCGCATCGCGTACTCGAGCTCCGACCCGTGCGCCTTGACGCGAAAGCGCATTCCGCTCGCGGCGCCGACGGGCGCACCGAGCAGGACGTGGTTCGCGAACACGAGATCCGCCGGCCCGAGGTCGCGGAGCGCGGCTGCGTTCGCCTCGACGTACGCGTCGCGTTCCGCCTCGGTGAAGTCCACGAGCAGCCGTGCCTCGAGCCCCTCGTAGCGGTCGAGGACGAACGTGGGCAGCAGGCCGCCTGGCAGCTCCGGCACGACGACGCGAGCGCTGCCGAGGTCGTAGCGCTCCGGCTGCCGCTCCTGACACACGACCGTGACGTCGTGGCCGGCAAGACTCCACTCGCGCGCAAGCGCCCGGGTGTAGACGTTCGACCCGGTGCCGCCGAGGAGGTACCCGTGCCAGAGCAGAATCCGCACGAGGCGGACGCTACGTCAGGCGGCGGCGAGTCAGGTACGCGAGCGGCAGGAGGGCGCCGACGGCGAGCGCCGCCGCGACGATCCCGGTCACGACGGGATCGTGTTGGAGGTTCGGCGCGGTCAGGTACGCGATCACGCACGGCGCGGCTGCGAGCGTGGCTCCAATGCCCAGCACCGCAAGCCGCGGTGCGACAGCTCCGAACGCGACCGCGAGCAATACGATCGCCATCAGCGGCCAGCGCAGGTAGAAGAACACGCCCCATGTCTCGCGCGCGAGCACGACGAGCGCCGGTACGACGACAAGTGCAAGAGGCAGTCGCGTGAGCGGGAGCCGACGCGGCCGCGCCGCGGCCGTCGCCAGAGCGAGCACGGCCGCCGCCACGAACCACTGCCGCCCGGCCGGGAAGCTCGACGTCTGCGTGTACGTGAAGACGTCGAAGTGGCCCTTGCCGTCATAGGGATTGCCGTTCGCCAGGAAGATCGCGTCGTAGCCGACGAGCCCGAGATTCACGAGAGCCGCGCCGACCGCGAGTCTGCGCCAACCGAAGACGAGGCCGACGACGACTGCTGCAGCGGCGAGGACGAAGGCGATCCACCACCAGTCGACGACGTACGGACGGCCGTAGCTCGTGACGTGAAAGAAGTACATCGTGCCGCCGTGGAAGCCGGCAGTGATCCCCGCCAGCGCAACTGCGAGATTGACGAGCGCGAGCACTCCGGCAAGCAGCGCCGCACCGTCGCTGACCGAGCGAGCGGACTCGGCGCGTAGCCGCTGGCCCAGCCCGGCGACGACGAGCGAGAACGCCTCGCGCGCCCCGCCCCACGCGGACCCGTCCGCCGCGAGGACTGCCGTGTCGACGACCTCCTCGCTCTGGCGGGCGCGATGCTCCTGTGGGAACGCGCGACACGCGAAAACCAACACCCCGCGCATCAGTTCGCCGCCCTCACGACTCGCGTCTCTACCACCCGTGCCGCGCGGCGCAAGCGTCCGGCCTCGGCGGCCAGCGCCGCATGACCGTCCTCCGTCAGAGTGTACGAGCGGCGGACGCGTCCCTCGACCTTCTCCTCCTCCCCGGCCTCGACGAGGCCGGAATCGACGAGACGGTCGAGCGCGCCGAACAAGGTTCCGGTGCTCAGCCGCACCTCTCCGTCGGAGAGCTCGGCCGCGCGCTTGATGATCGCGTAGCCGTGGAGCGGACCGTCGAGCAGCGCCGCGAGCACGAAGTAGGTCGGCCGCCGCATCTCCATGCCCCGGACTATATGTCGTCCGACGACATGTCGTCAAGCGCTACGTCAGATGGAAGTACAGCGCGTACAGCAACTCGACCGCGGGATTCGACGTGTGCACCGTCACGTCGGCCGGCGTCTCGAGCAGCGCTTCCGAGTAGTTGAAGATGATCTGCACCCCCGCGGAGACGAGATCGTCGGCCGCCTGCTGCGCACCCCCGGCCGGCACCGCGAGCACGCCGACGACGACGTTGTGGTCGCGCACGAGCCCCGGGAGCCGCTCGTACGGCTCGACCGAGACGTGCCCGATGGGCTGCCCGAGCTTCGCCTCGTCGGTGTCGACGACGACGGCGATGTTGATCCCGTGCTCTGCGAAGATCGAGGACGAGGCAATGGCCTGGCCGAGCCGGCCGGCGCCGACGAGCGCGACGTTGTGCTGGCCCTGCGTGCGCAGGATCTTCCGGATCGCGTCGAGCAGCAGCTCGATCGAGTAGCCGACCCCCCGTTTGCCGAACTTGCCGAAGTTGGAGAGGTCGCGGCGGATCTGCGTCGCGTTGATGTTCGTGTACTCGGCGATCTCCTGCGAGGAGATCCGCGTCTTCCCCATCTTCCGCGCCTGCGTCAGCACCTGGAGGTACCGGGACAGGCGGGCGGCGACGCCGACGTTCAAGCGCTCGGCCACACGACCCCCTTGGCTCGACTTCGTGACACCGTTCTCTGTTGTAGCAGCCGCTCTAGCCGTCGGGTTGTGCAACCGCCTTGCGGAGCGCATCCGGGTGCACGTGGTAGACGAAGCGCCGCCGACCGTCGATCTCCACGACCGGGATCCATTCGCGGTAGGCGGCCTCGAGCTCGGCGTCGCCGTCGATCGCGACCTCCCGCAGCTCGAAGCTCGAGCTCCTCGTGCGCCGCTGTCACTACGCGCCGGGCCGCCTCGCAGAGGTGGCAGCCCGACGCGGTGAAGAGGACGACTTCGCTTACGGGTAGATCCCGCGCGTCACGGTCGCCTCGGCGACGCGCTGCACCGCGAGCCCGTAGGCGGCCACGCGCATCGGGAGCTTCTTGGTCTGCGCGGTCTCCCAGGTCTCGTCGAACGCGCGGCTGACGATGTCGTTGAGCTTCGCGTTCACCTCGACCTCCTTCCAGAAGTACTCCTGGAGGCCCTGCACCCACTCGAAGTAGGAGACGACGACGCCGCCCGCGTTCGCGAGCACGTCGGGGAGGATCAGGACGCCCTTGTCCTCGAGGATCGCGTCGGCCGACGGCGTGACCGGCCCGTTCGCGCCCTCGCAGATGATCGCGGCCTTGACCTGGTCGGCGTTCTCCTCGGTGATCACCTGCTCGAGCGCGCACGGCGCGAAGATGTCGCACTCGAGCAGCACGAGCTCCTCGTTCGTGATCGTCTCGGCATCCTTGAGGCCGACGAGCGTCCGGTTCTCGGCCTTGTAGGCGAAGGCGGCGGGGACGTCGATGCCCTTCGGGTTGTAGAGCGCCGTCGTCGAGTCGGAGATCGCGACCACGGTCGCGCCCTCCTGGTGGAGGAACTGCGCGAGATAGCTGCCGACGTTGCCGAAGCCCTGCACCGTGACCGTCATCCCGGCGAGGCGCTTGTCGAGCTTCGCCACCGCGTCGCGGATGCAGAACAGCGAGCCGCGCGCGGTGGCCTCGACCCGGCCGAGCGAGCCGCCGATCGTGAGCGGCTTGCCCGTCACGACGCCGAGCACCGAGTGGCCCTTGTTCATCGAGAACGTGTCGAAGATCCAGGCCATCGTCGAGCCGTCGGTGCCGACGTCCGGCGCCGGGATGTCCTTCTCCGGCCCGATCTCGTTGATGATCTCGCTCGTGAAGCGGCGGGTCATCCGCTCGAGCTCGCTGCGGGACATCTTCTTCGGGTCGCAGACCACGCCGCCCTTCGCGCCGCCGAACGGGATCCCCATCAGCGCGCACTTCCACGTCATCCACATCGCAAGCGCCTTGACCTCGTCGACGGTGACGTCGGGGTGGTAGCGGATGCCGCCCTTCGACGGCCCGCGAGCGATGTTGTGGGTCACGCGGTAGCCCTTGAAGACCTGCGTATTCCCGTCGTCCATGCTCACGGGGATCGAGACCTCGATCGCCTTCTTGCACTCGCCGAGCACGGAGATGAGGTTCTCGTCGATCTCGAAGGTCGTGCCCACGCGGCGTAGCTGCTCGCGCGCGAGCTCGAACGGGTTCTCGCGCAGGTGGGACGTCGTTGCAACTGCCAAGGTCTACTCCTTTTGTTGCTGCAAACGGCCGGGAAAACCTGACGCCGTGGCGAGCTTAGCGCGACGCGTAGGCGTCAAGCGCGAGGTACCGAGGGTACTGCATGGGCTCGATCCAGCGGGCCGCCGACGCGATCATCGCCGCGTTGTCGGTGCAGAGGGCGAGCGGCGCCGCGGCCGCATCCGGGAGCGCAGCGCGCAGCGCCGAGTTGGCCGCGACACCGCCGACGATCGCGACCTGCCGCCGCCCGGCCCGCTCCGCAGATTCGCTGACGCGTTCGACGAGCGCGCGCACGATCGCTTGCTGGTACGAGGCGGCGAGGTCGGCACGGCGCGCCTCGAGCTCCTCTTCCGTCAGATCGCGGACCGCGTACAGCAGTGCGGTCTTCAGTCCCGAGAACGAGAAGTCGAGGCCGGGCACCCGCGCGACCGGGAAGTCGTAGGCGCCCGGGTCTCCTTCGTGCGCGAGGCGGTCGATCTCGCGGCCGCCCGGGTAGCCGAGCCCGAGCAGGCGCGCGCCCTTGTCGAACGCCTCACCCGCGGCATCGTCGAGCGTCGAGCCGAGAGGCTCCCGCTCGGTGTGCGAGCGCACGTCGAGCAGCATCGTGTGCCCGCCGCTGGCGAGCAGGCAGAGGAACGGCGGCTCGAGCGGATCCGGCTGGAGATAGAGCGAGGCGACATGGCCGTCGAGGTGGTCGACCGGCACCAAGGGCAGCCGCCGCGACCACGCGACCGCCTTCGCGGCGGCGAGGCCGACGAGAAGTGCGCCGATCAGTCCCGGCCCCTGCGTCACCGCGACCCGGTCGACGTCCGCGAGGGTTGCGTCCGCTTCCGCGAGCGCCTCGCGGATCACCGGCGCCACGAGCTCGAGGTGCCGCCGCGAAGCCACCTCCGGCACGACGCCGCCGTAACGGGCGTGCAGGTCCGCCTGCGACGAGACGACGCTGGAGCGGATCTCGCCCTCCTCGGTGACGAGCGCCGCCGCCGTCTCGTCGCACGACGTCTCGATCCCCAGGATCACAGTGTTGGCTTTAGGGACGTGCTACCGGGTCCTTCCACATGATCAGCGCGTCCTCGCGGTTGTCCGTGTAGTAGCCGCGCCGCAGGCCGCGGGAGCGGAAACCGAGGCGCTCGTAGAGGGCGATCGCCTGCTCGTTCGAGACGCGAACCTCGAGCGTGTAACCGCGCCGGGCGTCGTCGGCCGTGAGGTCGAACAGCCGCTCGAGCAACATCGTCGCGACGCCGCGCCGGCGCTGGTCGGGGTCGACGGCGACGTTCATCACATGCCAGGCATCGACGTAGCGGGAGACGATCAGGTAGCCGACGAGCGCGCCGTCCTCCCCTTCCGCCTCGAACGCGCCGAGGCAGATCGAGCTCGGCTTCGCGAGCTCGCCCGCGAACATCGAGCGCGACCACGGCGTCGGGTACGAACGGCGCTCGATCTCCTCGATGTCGAGGAGGTCGTCGAGCGCGAGGCGACGCAGCTCGATCGTCGTCACGGGAGATTCCTGTCTGCGTCGGGAACGCGGAGATACAGCGGCTCGAGCGCGTCGACCGAGCCGGCCTCACCGGCGAGCGCCGCGTGGAAACGCGCACGCGGCAGATGCCGCTCGTCGTCGTCCGGCGGCACGACCGCGCCGCGCTCCTCGAGCAGCTGCCGGTAGCGCTTCGCGCCGTCGCCGACGCAGAGGGCGCCCTCGTCCAGCGCCAGCTCCTGCGGGGCAACAACCTGCGGCTCGCCGTCGAGCAGCGTGAAGACCTCCCGCCGCTTCGCATCGACCACCGGCACCGCTCCGGGAGCCCCCGCCGCGAGCGCCGCGAGAGTCGAGACGCCGGAGCCGGGCAGCTCGAGCGAGAGCGCCAGACCCCGCGCGACGGCGAGCCCGATGCGGACTCCGGTGAAGCTGCCAGGCCCGAGACCGACCGCGAGCCGGTCGAGGTCGGACGGATGAGCGCCCGCCTGGCGCAGCAGCGCGTCGACGTCCTCGAGCAGCGTCTGCGCGCGCGAGACACGCTCGCCGAGCACCTCGTCGCCGTCCACGAGCGCACTCGTCGCGACCGCTGTCGCCGTATCGAACGCCAGTGTCAACACTCCTCGATCTCCACCGCTCTCCCGGCGCCAGCATGCCGCAAACGCACCGCGAAGCGAGGCGCCGGCAGCACGCCCTCCCCGGCCTCGGGCCACTCGACGAACGCGATCGCCCCCTCGAAGTACGGCTCGAGATCGCCCCACTCCGCCGGCGAGACGCCCTCGAAGCGGTAGAGGTCGAGGTGCGAGACCTCGACGCCGTCGGCGTGGTAGCGGTGGCCGATCGTGTAGGTGGGGCTCGTGACCCGCTCGCGCACGCCGAGCGCAGCGCACGCGCCGCGCACGAAGGTCGTCTTGCCGGAGCCGAGCTCGCCCGCGACGGTGACGACGTCGCCGGACGCCAGCCGCCGCGCGAGGTCCGCGGCGAGCGCCTCCGTCTCCTCCGGCGATTGGCTCTGCTGCTCCACGCATACGATCCAACCATGCCCGCCTACGTCATCGTCGAGACCGACGTCCACGACCCGGAGCAGTACGAGCGCTACAAGGCTGCCTCGCCGGGAGCCGTCCACGCGGGCGGCGGCCGCTTCGTCGTGCGCGGCGGGGAGCTCGCGGTGCTCGAGGGCGACTGGGATCCCTCGCGGCTCGTGATCCTCGAGTTCCCGGACCTCGAGGCCGCGAAGCGCTGGTACGAGTCGCCGGAGTACGACGAGGCGAAACGGCTGCGCGAGGGCGCCGCGAACCTCCGCATGGTCGCCGTCCAGGGGCTCGACGAGCCGCTCTAGAACAGGCCGAGCTGCTCCGCGGGAGCCTCGACCGCCGGCTCCTCGGGCTCGGACAGCGCCTCCAGCGGCGCCGGTTCGACTGCACCCATGAGGGCAGGCAGCCGCGCGAAGTCCGCCTCCAGCACCTTGAGCATCGCCGGCGTGTAGAGCGCCGCGGCCGGGTGGTAGATCGGATAGAGCAAAACGCTGCGCCCGGCGATCGTCAGCTCCTGCTCCTGGCCGTGCACGCGGGTGATCCCGAGCGGCCGGCCGGAGAGGAGCTTGGTGGCGAAGTTGCCGAGCGTCGCGATCACCTTCGGCTCGATCAGCTCGATCTGGCGGAAGAGATGCGGCTCGCAGGACTCGATCTCGTCCTGCTGTGGGTCGCGGTTGCCCGGTGGACGGCACTTGAGGACGTTGGCGATGTAGACGTCCTCGCGCCGGAGCTCGACGCCGGCGAGCAGCCCGTCGAGCAGCTTCCCCGCCTGGCCGACGAAGGGGACGCCCTGCTTGTCCTCGTGGAAGCCCGGCGCCTCGCCGACGAACATCAGGTCCGCGCGCGGGTTGCCCGCGCCGAAGACGACCTGCGTCCGTCCCTGCGCCAGCCGGCAGCGCGTGCAGGAAGCGGTCGCTGCCGCGTACGCCTCGAGCGTCTCCACCCCAGCGACCTGCACGGCACTCACGGGAGCGAGTCTACGAGGCACGCCCGACGGACACGATGCGCGCCCGCCAGCGCCCGCGCGGGGCGTCGACCTCGATCTCGTCGCCGGGTGCCTTGCCGAGCAATGCGCGGCCGACGGGCGAGTCGGGAGAGACGCCGCCGACGCTCGTGATCTCGAGCTCCTGTCGCGTGCCGTCCTCGCGCTCGAGCTCGACCCGCGAACCGACCGTGACGACGCCGCTCGCCGCGGCCTCCTGCTCGTCGACGATCGACGCGTTGTGAAGGCGGTGACGCAGCACCCTGATCCGCGCCTCGAGCAGTCCCTGCTCGTTCTTCGCCGCGTGGTACTCGAAGTTCTCGGAGAGGTCGCCGTGTGCCCGCGCCGTCGCAATCGCCTGCACGGCCTCCCGGCGCTTCGGGCCCTCGAGCTCGGCCAGCTCCGCCTGCAGCTGTGCGTGGGCGGCCGGCGTCAGCAGCTCGCCGTCTTCGTCCCCTCTGGCCACGGCCTAGTGGCCGCAGCCGCAGGAGCCGCCGCAGCATCCGCCGCCGCCGCCCGTCGAGACCTTCGCGACGCCGTGCACGGCGAAGCTGGAGAACTGGCGCGAGACGTTGGTCGCGGCGCAGTCGGGGCAGGCGACCTGCTCCTCGCCGCGGACGAGCTCCTCGAAGTGCGACTCGCACTCCATACAGACGTATTCGTAGATCGGCACCGCTGTTGCAGACGGTACCAGCGCGTAGGATCTCCGAGCCGTGGAGTCCCTGATCCCGACGGTCCTCGGACTGGGGCTTGCGATCGCCGTCTGCAGCCCGGTTTCAGTCGTGACCGTGATCGTGCTGCTGACGATGCCTTCGGGCCGCTTGCGGGGGATCGCCTTCGTGCTCGGCTGGCTCGTGGCGATCGTGATCATCGCCGCGGTCGTCGTCGCGCTCGGCAAAGGCCAGGACTTCAGCTCGCACCAGACGACGCCCTCGCGCGCGGCGTCGTGGGTCGAGATCCTCGTGGGGCTGCTCACCGCCGCCGTGGCCGGCCGCGCTCTGCGGCGGCGCAAGCAGGGCGCTCCGCCGAGCAGCGAGACGCCGAAGTGGCTGAACCGGCTCGACAACACGAACTGGGTGCTCGCGATCGTCGTCGGCGCCTTCATGCTCACGTACTCGCTGACGATCGCGGCGGCGGCAGAGATCCTGAAGGCGCACGTCTCGACGGGCGACGAGATCCTCGCCTTCGCGGTCTTCGCCGCCGCGTCGATCATCACCATCGTCGCGCCGATCGTGGTCGCCCTGCTGGCACCGGACCGCGCAGAGGAACGTCTCGCGGCGTGGCGCGCGTGGCTGCTCGGGAACTCGCGCGTGATCGGCCTCGTCGCCCTGGTCGTGATCGGCGTCATCCTCGTCGTGCGGGGGGCGCACGACCTGATCGCATGACCGCGGTGCTCCAAGATCAGGGGCCATGGGCTGGATAGACGCCGAGCTGGCGCTGATCTCGCTCGCGGCGATGCTGTCGCCGACGACGCTGACGTTCTCGGTGCTCGCAATCGTGCTTGCGAAGCGACCGCTGCGGCACCGGTGTCTGGTTCTACCTCGGAGCCTTCCTGGTCACGATCCTGATCGGGATCCTCGCCGCGTTCGTGCTCGGCGATGTCGCCGCACCGTCCTCGAGCGACGGGCGGAAGACCTGGGTCTCGGTCTTCGACATCGTCGCGGCCGTGGCGCTACTCGTCTACGTCGCCCGGACGTGGCGGCGGCCGATCGGAGAGAAGACGACGAAGGGCATGGTCGACAAGATGAGCTCCGTCGCCTCGTCTCCGTGGATCGCCGTCCTCGCCGCCGGCGCAACGCTTGCCAACCCCGGCGGCTTCATCCCGCTCGCGCTGAAGGCGATCTCCGAGACCAACCCGACGACGACCGGCTACGTGGTCAGCTGGCTCTTCTTCACGCTCGCGTCGCTGCTCCCGCTCGGCCTCGCGATCGTGCTGATGCTGATCTCGCCGGATCGCGCGCAGCGGTTCCTCCGCGCGACGCGCACCTGGCTCGAGGGGAACCTGCGCCTGATCGCGTCCGTGATCATCCTGCTGCTCGCGGCGTCACTTCTCCACAACGGCATCTCCGGGCTGGCCGGCTAGCCGGCCTAGGAGCTGCAGGTGGCCTCGGTGCCGCCGAACAGCTCCCGGACGAGGCCGTCGGGCGTTCCCGGCACGCTGAGCACGAACCGCTCGGGACGCGTCAGGTCGAGGTACGTCATCTTGTTCGGCCCGGGGTCGACGCAGCCGCTGCCGTGCAGGCGCAGGTACGGGCTGTAGTGGTTGCGCAGGAGGTAGCGCCCGGCCGCGAACACCTCGCCGCGAATCACGGTGTGCCCGAAGGAGGTGACCACGGGGCTCGCCGGGCCGGTGAGCAGCGGCGTCGCGTGCGGCAGTTCGTAGATCGTCCAGTTCGGGCTGCGGAAGACCTCTCTCAGCCCTGAGCCCCGCGAGCGGACGACTCCTGCTTCCTCCGGGCCGCCGTCCCAGTCGAGCGGCGTCGTCGTGCTGAGGAGGACGTACCGGACGGCGGCGGAGCGCAACCAGTGCCGGTAGGCCGCGGCGCCGAGGTGGCTCTTGTAGAGGGTCGGGTTGTCGGCGGTGTCGAGCTGGCGGTACCAGCCGCGCGCGAGCGGGAAGCCCGACTTCGGGATCCAGTACGCCTCCCAGTGCTCCGCGGTCGGCACGACCTCGACGCGGAAGCCGGGCTGCGCGTGCGCGCGGAGGAACCTGATCGCCGGCCGCCAGAAGCTCGCCGCCTGCGTGTTGTTGTCGAGCCGTGACGGTACGAGCAGCGCGTACGGCACGAGGTTGTAGGCGAAGGCTGTCGCGAGCGCGAGCACGACGAGTCGCCGCGGCCGGAAACCGGCGAGGCTCGCGGTGAGGAGCATGACCGGGAAGATGAACGCGCTCAGCCGCGTCCAGTTGTCCCCGAGCGGCGACGGCACGATGTAGAGCACGATGCTCCCCAGCCCCCAGAGCGCGTAGAACCAGACGAGAGGCCCGCCGCCGCGGGCGTTGCGCGCGACGAGAACGCCGAGCGTGCTGACGAGCATGACCGCGGCGAAGTCGATCCAGTGGAACGGGAACGTGCCCGTGCCCGCCGGAAACAGCGCGAGCGCGGCCAGCTCGATCCCCGCTGCGACGGCCAGGGCGACGCCGAACCACACGTACCGAACCTCGATCTGCCTCCGCCAGACGGCGTAGGAGCCGACGACGAGCAAGAGGAACACGAAGGCCAGCGGGCTGAAGCCGATCGTGAGCGCTGCGAAGAGCGCGGCGAGCCAGACGCGGCGCAGCTGGAGCAGCTTGAGCGTGGTCAGCATCGCGGCGAACCCGAGCGTGTACGCGTACTCCCCGGTGAACAGCGGCGCCGCGGCGAGGACGCCGAAGATCCGCGCCGGCCAGACCGCGTTCGTCCCCCATTGCCGCAGCGCGATCGAGGAGAAGAGGACGGTCGAGGCGACCGCGGCGCAGAAGACGAGGGGCAGGTTCCCGACGAGCGCCGCCGGGAGGTAGTAGAGGAGGCTGTACGAGACGAGCGGGTACGTCCCGGCGTACCAGAAGTTGTCCCAGACGAGCGCACCGTCGCGGACGAGGAACGTCCGGTAGAGGTGCACGGGCGCGTCGCCCGGGGCCGGCCCGACCGCGAGGACGAGAGCCGCGATCCCGGCGGTCAGCAACGCCCCGAGCACCAGCTCGCGGCGGGGCGAGAGGCGACGGAAGTCGAAAAGGCTTGCGGCGACGGAACTCATCCGAGCAGCCGAATGTTCGCACGAATGAGGGTCGACACCGCGGCGGGTCCGGCGGATCCGGGGGCACAGCGGTGCGCGCCCCCGGATCCGTGGACCGAACTACGCCGAGGGCTCGATGTTCTGGTTGAGCCGGAAGACGTTCGTCGGGTCGTACTCGTCCTTCAGAGCGACGAGCCGCCGGTACGTCTCCTCGCCGTACGCCGACTCGGCCTCACCGTTGTCGCCGAGGAAGTTGACGTACGCGCGGCCGGTCTCGTCGGCCTCCGCCGCCGCGATGACCTCTCTCGCCCACTCGGTGTGCGCGCCGAGCAGCTCGGGGTCGGGCGTCCCCGTGACGGCGTTGAGCACGAACGGCATCGAGCGCTCGGGGAAGGCCGTGTCGCCCTGCCCGACGCGCGCGACCGCGCCGCCCATCTGGTGGACGTGGATCTCGCACTGCGGCCCCGGCGTGTCGAGGTGCAGCGCCGCGAGCGAGTCGATCGTCTCGTCCGAGAGACCGGCGAGGTTCGCCGCCTTGAAGTAGGCGTTGATCCCCTTCGGCCAGAGCGGGTCGAGCAGGCCCTGGATGAAGTTGTAGGGCATCGGGTGGATCAGGTCGGCGACCGGCTCCGCGATCGTGCGCAACTCGCGGACGAGCGCCTCGCCGTCTCCGACCGGCCCGGCGCAGACGGCGATCACGATCGCCACCTTCTTGCCGTGCCACTCCTCGGGGATGACCGGCAGCGGCGGCGCGGTCGCGAGGCTGATCGCCGTCGTGATCGCATCCGGCTGGCTCGGTGCCCAGTCGCGGTAGAAGCGGAGCAGGTCGACGTCCGCCTCGGCGGGCAGGAAGAGCGGCCCGGCGTACACCTCGGGCCCGACCGGGTGCAGTGCGAGCTCGAAGGACGTCACGATCCCGAAGTTGCCGCCGCCGCCGCGCAGGCCCCAGAAGAGGTCGGCGTTCTCGTCCTCGCTCGCGTGCAGGAACCGGCCGTCGGCGGTGACGACGTCCGCGCCGACGAGGTTGTCGCAAGCGAGGCCGTACTGCCGCATCAGCCAGCCGATGCCGCCGCCGAGCGTGAACCCGGCGACGCCGGTCGTCGTGACGAGCCCACCCGTCGTCGCGAGCCCGAACTGCTGGGTCTCGTGGTCGACGTCTCCCCAGACGGCGCCGCCGCCGACGTAGGCGCGGCGGGCTGCCTGGTCGACACGGACGTTCTGCAGCGGGCCGAGGTCGATCACCATGCCGCCGTCGTTCGTCGAGTAGCCGGGGATGCTGTGGCCGCCGCCGCGGACGGCGACGGTCAGGTCGTGCGCGCGGGCGAACCCGAGCGCCGCGATCACGTCGGCCGGGCCGGTGCAGCGTGCGATCACCGCAGGCTCGGAACCGTCGTGGGCGCCGTTCCAGAGCAGCTTGGCTTCGGCGTGGGCCTCGTCCCCCGGCTGCAGCAGCTCGCCCCGCAGGGCGTCCCGCAGCTCCTGGACACTGGCCTCGCCGAGTACCGGTGCAAGCGTTCCACTCATTCGTTCCTCCTTCTCGTGGATTCGATGCACCGGTTCTAGCGAGCGCCTATTTGCCTCCCGTTTGCGCCGGCTTTGCGAGGCTGCGAATGCGGGCACGCACGTACTCGACGCCCTGCGCGTCGTAGCGGGAGGCGAACGCGGCGAGGGCCTGTTCGAGGAGAGCGCGCGCTCGCGCATCTTCCCCGCGCAGGAGCTCGACCTCCGCCAGGTGCGCCCACGTGACCGCCTGCCAGCGGCGGTTCGGGGTCTCTTCCACCACACCCAGCGCCTGCTCCAGCAACTCCTTGGCGCGGTCGAGCCGCCCGCGGGCCTGCTCGAGCTCCGCCGTGCGCCAGAGCGTCGACGCGAGCCCCCAGCGATCGCCGGCCCGGCGGAAGGTGTCGGCCGCCTCCGTGAGCAGCGCCTCGGCCCGCGCGTAGTCGCCCGCGACGACGGCGGCATGCCCGAGGCCGACGAGAGCGAGCGCCGCACCCCGCCGGTCGCCGTTGCGCGTACGCAGCGCCCGCGCGCGCTCGAACAGCTCCGTTGCTTCGACGACGTCCCCCTCGGCGACGGCGAGGTTCGCGAGGCGCGCCCAGACGTCGGCGCGGCCGCGCTCGCTGCCGCCCCGCTCGAACAGCTCGAGCGCTTCGGCGAGTAGTCCACGTGCGCGCGCGGCATCCGCGGTGCTGCGCGCGACGTTGGCCCAGTTGAGGAGGACGTAGCCGCCGGCGACCGCCGACGAGATGTCTGCGAAGGGCTGCAGCGTGTCTTCGAACACAAGCCGCAGACCGGGCGCATCCGGATCCTGGACCGCGATCTGGGAGACGTTGATGAGCGCCGGCACAGTCTCGTCCGGGTCTCCGAGGCCGGCGAACAGGCCTGCACTCTCGGCCAGACGATCCTCAGCCGCGGCGAGGTCACCGGCCACCCAGGCAGCGACGCCGAGCGAGTAGACGCTGACCGCCTCCGGCGCCGCGAGCCTGTGTTCGCGCGCGACGGCGAGCGCCGCGTCGTAGTAGCCCGCGGCCGCCTGTCCGTCTTCACGCGCGATCTCGATGCCGCCGCGGAAGTGGATCGCCCGCCACTCCAGCTCCCGCTCGCCGAGCTCGCGCGCGAGCGTCAGGGCCTCGTCCGCATGGTCGAGACCGAGCCGCTCGTCCCCGGAGCCGGCGCGGTACTCGACCGCGGCGTGCCCCAGCAACACGCGGACGCGCACCGGCGAGGGCTCGGGCGCGCGCTCGAGCGCATCACCGAGCCAGCGCCGGGCCTCGGAGAGCTCGATGCGCCGGAGCCAGAACGGCCACACCCGCGCGCAGAGACGGAGCGCGGCGGGCGGATCGGCAGCAAGGAGGGTCTCGAGCGCCGCGCGGAGGTTGCCCCGCTCCGGGTCGAGACCCGAGAGCTGCGAATCGTCGCGGTCGACGAGCCGGGCCAGCCAACCGGCCTGCCGCTCCGAAAGAGCCGCGCGCTCCCCGGCCTCGGCGAGGCGAGCGGCGGCGTAGGCGCGGATCGTCTCGAGCAGCCGGTAGCGCCGGGCGCCCTGGCGTTCGTCGTTGCTGACGAGCGACTTCTCGACGAGCCGCGCGAGGACGTCCGCGACCTGCTCCTGCTCGAGCCCGTCCCCCGAGCACACGTCCTCCGCCGCCTCGAGGGTGAAGCCGCCCGAGAAGACCGCCAGGCGGCGCAGGAGGACGCGCTCGACGTCGGCGAGCAGGTCGTAGCTCCAGTCGAGTGCCGCCTCCAGGGTCTGCTGGCGTGTCGGCGCCGTGCGGCTCCCGGCCCGCAGGAGCCGGAAGCGGTCGTCAAGCCGTTCGGCGAGCGCGTCTGCAGCCAGGGCGTCGGCGCGGGCGGCGGCGAGCTCGAGCGCGAGCGGAAGGCCGTCGAGCCGGTGGCAGATGCGCGCGACCGCGGCCGCGTTCGACTCGTCGAGCTCGAAGCCGGGCGCGACCGCGCCCGCTCGCTCGACGAAGAGGCGCACGGCCTCGTAGCTGAGGAGCGCCGCGGGCAGCTCGGCGGCGTCCGGGTCGGGAATCGCGAGCGACGGGACGCGGAAGACCACTTCCCCCGGTACGCGGAGCGGCTCGCGGCTCGTGGCGAGGATCGTGAGGCGGGGGGCCGAGCGCAGGAGCGCGTCGGCGAGCGCAGCGCTCGAGCCGATCACGTGCTCGCAGTTGTCGAGCACGAGCAGGAGCTCGCGCGGGGCCAGCTCCGCCGCGATCGCATCCACGAGCGCACCGCCGGGGAGCGCGCGCAGGTCGAGCGCCTCCGCAACCGCGTCGGGGACGCCCGCACCTGCGGCGACCGAGTCGAGCTCGACGAGGACGGCGCCGTCGGCCTGCACGTCTTCGCGGCCGCGCGCCAACTCGAGCGCGAGCCGCGTCTTCCCGGCGCCACCCGTGCCGGCGAGCGTGAGCAGGCGCGTGCGCCCGAGGAGCGTCCTCAGCTCCGCGAGCTCGTGCTCCCGTCCGACGAACGTGCTCGTCTCGAGCGGCAGCCGCCTCCGCCCGGGACTGACACCGAGCTCGCCGACCAGCTGCTCGAGCTCGTCGTGCAGCGCAGCGAGCCGCTCCCGCTCGAGGTTCGTCCAGTCGTCGTAGCGGTTCTCGGGCAGGAGCTCACCGCCGTAGAGGGAGAGGGCACGTTCGCACGCCGCACCCGTCTGCTCGCGCCGCGCCTCGGCGGCGGCGCGCTCGAAGGCATCCACGTCGAGGTCCGCCTCGAGACGCAGCAGTCCCTCGTGCCCGGAGATCGCCTCGGCTCCGAGCGCCCGCCGCGCCGCGTGCACCGCCTGGTTGAGGTTGTTCGCCGCCGCAGCCGGATCCCGGTCCGGCCACAGCGCGTCCATCGCCTGCTCGCGGTGCAGGCGGTGCCCGTCGGCGAGGGCGAGCAGCTTCACGAGCTCCTTCGCCTTGCGGAGCCGCCAGGCCGAGTCCGGGACTTCCGACCCGCCGGCCACCGCAGCGAAGCCGCCCAGCAGCGTCACGCTCGGCCTCGTCTCCCCTGTCACAGGAGAGAGCATGCCGTCGCACACCGCAGGAGTACAATCCGCCGTGCCCGGCATCCGGTTCGGAGCTGGAGCGAAAACGTGATCGAGAGTGTCAATGTCATCGGCTCCGGCCGGGTCGGTTCGGCCGTCGGCGCCCGCCTGCGCGAGCGCGGCGTCGCCGTGGGCGAGGACGACCCCGACGTCGTCCTCCTTTGCGTCCCGGACACGGCGATCGCGGACGTGGCCCGGTCTCTGACACCTGGACGTGCCTGGATTGGCCATGTCTCGGGCGCGACGCCGCTCGCCGCGCTCGAGCCGCACGAGCGCCGCTTCTCGCTCCACCCGCTGCAGACATTCGACCGGAGGGGCGACCCCGCGCAGCTCGATGGCGCCTGGGCGGCGATCACCGGCGACACCGGCGAGGCGCTGGGGGTCGCGCGAGAGCTCGCGGAGACGCTCGGGCTGCAGCCGTTCGACCTTCGTGACGAAGACCGGACGCTGTACCACGCCGGCGCCGTCTTCGCCTCGAACTATCTCGTGACGCTGCAGCGCGCCGCGGTGCGGCTCGGCGTCCCCGCCGAGGGGCTCGTGCCGTTGATGCGCGGGACGATCGACCACGGCTTCGAGCTGACCGGGCCGATCGCCCGCGGCGACTGGGCAACCGTCGAGGCGCACAAGGAGGCGATCCGCACGCAGCGTCCCGAGCTCGAGCAGCTCTACGAGGCGCTCGCGGAAGCGACGGCGGCGATCGCATGAAGCTCGTCCGCACGATCGCCGAGCTGGAAACCGCGTCCGGAACAGGTCTCGTCCCGACGATGGGAGCCCTCCACGCCGGCCATATCGCCCTGCTGCGGGCGGCGCGAGCCGAGAACCGCAACGTCGTCATGTCGCTCTTCGTCAATCCGGCGCAGTTCGACGAGGTCGCTGATCTGGACGCGTACCCGCGCGACGAGGCACGCGACCTCGAGATCGCCGAGGCAGAAGGAGTCGACGTGGTCTTCGCGCCGACAGCGGAGGAGCTCTACCCGCCCGGCTTCGCCACCTGGGTCGACCCCGGCGAGACGGGAGCCGAGGGCACGGCGCGGCCCGGCCACTTCCGGGGCGTCGCCACGGTCTGCCTCAAGCTGTTCGACCTCGTCCGCCCGGAGCGCGCGTACTTCGGCCAGAAGGACGCGCAGCAAGTGGCCGTGATCCGGCGCCTCGTGCGCGACCTGAACGTGCCGCTGGAGATCCGGGCGGTGGAGACGGTGCGAGACCTCGACGGCCTCGCCCTCTCGTCGCGCAACGGCCGCCTCTCGCCCGAGGAGCGGCAGCGGGCGCTCGGCCTGCCGCGCGCGCTCGCGTCGGCCGTGGGCGAGCCCGATCCCGCGTCCGCGGCGCGCGCCTCCCTCAACGGGCTCGAGGCGGAGTACGTCGAGGTGCTCGACCTCGGCGACGTCAAGGTTCTCGCCGCCGCCGTCCGCGTCGGCTCCACCCGCCTGATCGACAACGTCCTCCTGGAAGGAGTGCTCAGATGACCGAAGAGTCGAAGCCCCAGCGCTACGCGTCCTGGACGACCGGCAAGCTCCCGCTTCCCGAGCTCGCCGAGCTGAAGCGGCGCGGCGACAAGATCGTGATGGTCACCGCCTACGACGCGCCGAGCGGCCGGCTCGCCGATGCCGCCGGCGTCGACCTGATCCTCGTGGGCGACTCCTCGGGCATGGTCCTGCACGGTCGCGAGTCGACGGTGGGCGTGTCCCTCGACGAGATCGTGTTCATGACCCAGTGGGTGACGCGCGGTGCCAAGCGGCCGCTCGTGATCGCGGACATGCCGTTCGGCTCGTACGAGGAGTCGGACGAGCAGGCGATCCGCAACGCCGTGCGGCTCGTGAAGGAGGGCGGCGCCGACGCGGTCAAGCTCGAGCGCGGCGGCACCTCGGTTGCGCGGGCCCGCGCGATCGTCGGCGCCGGAATCCCGGTGATGGGACATGTCGGCCTCACGCCGCAGAC
The DNA here is from genome assembly GCA_963743545.1 of uncultured Actinomycetes bacterium. GTDB lineage: Bacteria > Actinomycetota > Thermoleophilia > Gaiellales > Gaiellaceae > Palsa-739. The sequence goes on from CAVUQB010000005.1 coordinate 62,159, forward strand.
CGCGACCGTCCTCGGCGGCTTCAAGGCCCAAGGCCGGACGGCCGAGCGGGCGCAGCAGCTCGTCGCGGACGCGCTCGAGCTCGAGGCGGCGGGCTGCTTCGCGATCGTGCTCGAGGCCGTTCCGCCGGCGGTGGGGCTCGCTGCGACGCGGGCGCTGACGGTGCCGACGATCGGCATCGGCGCGGGGACGGGAACGGACGGGCAGGTGCTCGTCTGGCACGACATGCTCGGCTTCTACGAGGGCCGCGGGCCGCGCTTCGTCAAGCGCTACGCGGAGCTGGGCGAGGCGATCGTCGAGGCGCTGGAGCAGTACGCCGAGGAGGTGCGGAGCGGCGCGTTCCCCGACGAGCGGCACACGTACGGCATGCCCGAGGAGGAGCGGGCCGCCTTCGAAGGAGTGCCGTCGGTCGAGGACTAGAAGTGGCTGTGCGAGGCGAAGACCACCAGCGCCGGTAGCGCCGCGGCGAGGGCGACCGTCGCGAGGCTCCGGCCCCAACTCCAGCCGTGCACGCTGCGGACGCCCACGAGCACCAGAGCCACGCACCAGGCGAACGCGAAGTAGACCACCCCGCCGAAGATCCGGTCGCCCGGCCCCCAATCGGTGCCCCCCGTGCGGAAGAGGTTCTCGCCGTAGATCACGATTCGCAGCGGCCAGAGCGTGAAGAGCGCGAGAGCGAGCGGTGCGCTCGACAACGCGACCACGCTCCGCGCTCGGCGGTAGCTGCCGAGGCCACCGAGACGCCGGGCAGCGCCGAACAGGAGCCCGCCGCCGAGCCAGTAGGCGGCAATCGCGTAGGTGACACCGCCGATGAAGGCCCAGACCGGGATCAGCGACTCCGAGAACGAAGGGTCGTTGAGCAGGTGGCGCGCGACGGGCGACCCGAGCACCGCGGCGATCCCGGCGAGCCCCATGATCGCCGTCAACGGCTCCTGCCGCGCATCGATCGCCTCTTCCGACTCGTCCCGCAGCGAGACGAAAACGGCGCGCGGTGCTACGAGCACGGCGGGCGCGCGCAGCCACCAGCTCCGTTCGACCGCGGGGTTACGGGCAGGGTCGGCGGTAGCCGCCATGGAGGGAGCGTAGCCTCAGTAGCCGGAGCCGTTGCCCGAGGCGACGCTCACGAGCACGACGGAGATGAGCACCCAGAACACCATCCAGCCGGCCGAGGCCCAGGCCCAGTTGCGGAGCTGGGACTTCTTCCGTGGGTCCTGCTGGCCGCCCTGCAACAGCAGTGCGGCGATCAGCGCGATGAGGGGGAAGAACAGCGTCGCCAGCACGGCTCCCACCACCGCTGCGCCGGTATAGCCGCTCTCGGCCGCGACAGAGCCTTCCTCCATGCCGCGAGTCTGACGCCGCGCCGCCGCCGCGACAAGTGTCCGTTTGGGACGTGCCCGCCGCCTAGGCGGCGACGATCGCCGGCTCCGGCAGCACGCTCTGAAGGAAGCGTCCCGTGGAGCTCTCCTCGACCCGCGCGACGTCCTCGGGCGTGCCGACCGCGATCAGCTCGCCTCCGGCTTCGCCGCCTTCCGGGCCGAGGTCGATCACCCAGTCGGCCTGCTTGATCACGTCGAGGTTGTGCTCGATCACGAGCATGGTGTTGCCGCCGTCGACGAGCCGCTGCAGGGTCTCGAGCAGCTTCTCGATGTCCGCGAAGTGGAGCCCCGTCGTCGGCTCGTCGAGGATGTAGAGCGTCTTCCCGGTCGCGACCTTGCTGAGCTCGGCCGCGAGCTTGACCCGCTGCGCCTCGCCACCCGAGAGCGTCGTCGCCGGCTGGCCGAGCTTGATGTAGTCGAGCCCGACATCGTGGAGCGTCTGCAGGCGGCGCCGGATCTTCGGGATCTTGGCGAAGAACTTCAGCGCCTCCTCCACCGACATCTCGAGGATGTCCGCGATCGAGCGGCCCTTGAACCGCACCTCGAGCGTCTCCCGGTTGTAGCGCGCGCCCTTGCACGTCTCGCAGGGGACGTAGACGTCGGGCAGGAAGTGCATCTCGATCTTGATCTGGCCGTCGCCCTTGCACGTCTCGCAGCGCCCGCCGCGGACGTTGAAGGAGAAGCGGCCCGGCTTGTAGCCGCGCACCTTCGCCTCGGGCGTGAGCGAGTAGAGCTCGCGGATGTGCGTGAACAGGTCGGTGTACGTCGCCGGATTCGAGCGCGGCGTGCGGCCGATCGGCTTCTGGTCAATCTCGATCACCTTGTCGAAGACCTCGATCCCCTCCACGCTCGCGTGCGCGCCCGGCTTGACCCGCGCCCGGTTCAGCCGGTTGGCGAGCGCCTTGAAGACGATCTCGTTCACGAGCGTCGACTTGCCGGAGCCCGAGACGCCGGTCACGCAGACGAACTTGCCGACCGGGAACTCGACGTCGAGATCCTTGAGGTTGTGCTGCGCCGCGCCGCGGACGAGGAACGTGCCGCGATCCTCGTCGCGCCGCTCGGGCACCGCGATCGCGCGCTTGCCCGCGAGGAACTGGCCCGTAACCGACTTCGCCGTCCGCTCGACCTTCCGCGCCGGGCCCTCGGCCACGACCTCGCCGCCGTGCAGGCCGGCACCCGGGCCCATGTCGACGAGCCAGTCGGAGCGGCGCATCATCTCTTCGTCGTGCTCGACGACGACGACGGTGTTGCCGATGTCGCGGAGCCGGACGAGGGTGTCGATGAGGCGCGCGTTGTCGCGCTGGTGAAGCCCGATCGACGGCTCGTCGAGGATGTAGAGCACGCCGACGAGCTGCGAGCCGATCTGCGTCGCGAGCCGCAGCCGCTGCGCCTCACCGCCCGACAGCGTCGCGGCTGCGCGGTCGAGCGTGAGGTAGCCGACCCCGACGTCGTCGAGGAAGGTGAGCCGCTCGCGGATCTCCTTCACGATCCGGTGCCCGATCAGCTCCTCGGTCGGCGTCAGGTCGAGCTCGTCGAGAAACGCGAGCGCCCGCGCGACCGACATCTGGGTGAAGTCGTGGATCGAGCGCTCGCCGACGGTGACCGCGAGCACCTCCGGCTTGAGGCGCGCGCCCTTGCAGACCGGGCACGGACGGAGCGACATGTACTCCTCGATCCGCTCGCGCGCCGTGGACGAGTCCGTCTCCTTGTAGCGCCGCTGCAGGCTCGCGACGATGCCGTCGAAGGCGAGCATGTACTGGCGCCGCCGCCCCATCCGGTTGCGGTACTGCACGTAGATCTTCTCGCCCTCGGTGCCGTTGAGGAAGCGGTCCTGCTCGGCGTCGGTCAGCTCGGCCCACGGCTTCGACGTGTCGATCTCGTAGCGGTCGGCGATCGCGTGGATCACGGCCTCGTAGAAGCCCGACGAGCCGCCGACCGACCACGGCACGAGCGCGCCGTCGTCGATCGAGAGCGACGGATCGGGCACGAGCAGGTCCGGGTCGATCTCCTGCTGCGAGCCGAGGCCCGTGCAGCGCGGGCAGGCGCCGTGCGGCGCGTTGAAGGAGAAGATCCGCGGCTGCAGCTCGGGCAGCGAGACGCCGTGCTCCGGGCAGGCGAAGTTCTCGGAGAAGAGGAGCTGCTCGCCGCTCTCGACGAGGTCGACGGCCACGAGCCCGTCGGCGAGCCCCGCTGCGGTCTCGATCGACTGGGTCAAGCGCAGCCGCAGGTCGGCGCGCATCACGAGCCGGTCGACGACGACCTCGATCGTATGCTTGTACTTCTTGTCGAGCTCGGGCACGCCCTCCTCGAGGACGTACTGCTCGCCGTCGACCTTGACCCGCGTGAAGCCCTCGCGCGTCAGATCCTCGAAAACGTCCTTGTATTCGCCCTTGCGGTCGCGGACGACGGGCGCATTGACCGTGAACCGCATCCCTTCGTCGAGTTGCAGTACCTGGTCGACGATCGCGTCGAGCGACTGGCCCGCGATCGGCTTGCCGCAGATCGGGCAGTGCGGCCGCCCGACCCGCGCGTAGAGGAGGCGCAGGTAGTCGTAGATCTCGGTCACGGTGCCGACCGTCGAGCGCGGGTTGCGCGAGGTCGACTTCTGGTCGATCGAGATCGCCGGGCTGAGGCCGTCGATGTGGTCGACGTCCGGCTTCTCCATCATCTGCAGGAACTGGCGCGCGTACGCGGAGAGCGACTCGACGTAGCGGCGCTGCCCCTCGGCGTAGATCGTGTCGAAGGCCAGGGAGGACTTGCCGGACCCGGACAGTCCGGTGATGCAGATCAGGCGGTTCCGCGGCAGACGGACGGTGATGTCCTTCAGGTTGTGCTCGCGGGCGCCGTGGACCACAAGTTCGTCGGCAGCCATTACGAAGGCCATTCTACCGAGCCGAACAGACGTTCGGGAGGCGCTACCGCCGCTGCTGAAGCAGACGCGTGAGCCGGCGCGGGACATAGTCCATCTCGAGCTCGCCGGCGACGAGGGTGCCGTAGCCGAGCATGCGGCCGAAGAGCGTCCGTTCGACCTCGAACACCGTCCCGTTGAGCGAGATCGACGCCGTGCGGCGGCTGAGGACGCCGTGCTCGACGACGAGCGCGTTGCGGGTGAGCGCGAGGTGCGTCCGGTCCCAGCGCGTGACGGCGACGACCGCGATCAGAGCCGCGAGCGCGAGCAGCGCCGCGCCGAGGATCCCGACGACGGGCCACGGCGCGAGGAAGCACGCAGCCCCCGCGAGCGCGAGCAGGACTGCGCGCAGGAACGGACGCGCGAGCGCGACCCCGTGCCGGTGGGCCTCCATCACAGGTGCGTCCATGTCCGGCTTCGTTCTAGCTGCGCGCGGGAATCCCTAGCCCGCGCGACGCCAGCGGCCGAAGACGAGGCCGCCCAGGGTGAAGCCCAGGCCGAACGTGCCGGCGGCGAAGGCACCGATCGCGGCCGCCTTGCGCGCCGTGGAGAGCCGCTGCCAGCGGGACAGCGCTTCGCGCTCTTCGTCGGTGAGCTCCTCGCCGCGCCGCTGCTTGCGCAGCGCGCCGCCGGCCCGCACGCCGAGGTAGAGGTCATCGAAAATCTCGCCGGTGTCTTCGGTCACAGCTTCCAATCTATAGCCTCGTTCGATTGTGAATGCGCGGCTCCTCCATGTCTCCGACCTGCACGTGGGTGCCCATGAGGAGCCGGAGCTGGAGCAGGCGCTGGTCCGGCTCGTGGAGCGACTCGAGCCTCAGCTCGTCGTAGCCTCCGGCGATCTCGCCCATCGCGGGCGCCGGCAGGAGCTCGAACGCGCCGCGAGCCTGCTGCGCTCGCTCGGGCCGCCGGTGCTCGCAGTGCCCGGCAACCACGACATCCCGCACACGCCGGCGCGCTTCCTGCGCCCGTGGACGGAGTTCGAGCGCGTCTGGGAGACGACCGAGCCGACCGCCTCGGCGCCGGGCCTGCACGTCGTCGGGCTCAACTCGGCGCGGCCGTTCCGCCACCAGGGCGGCGCGCTCAGCGAGGCGCAGCTCGCAAGCGCCGCGCAGCGGCTCGGCGAGGCCGACGAGGGAGCGCTCCGCGTGGCCGTCCTCCACCACCACCTGCTCGGCGCGCCGTGGCGGGCGTCCCGCAAGCGGCCCGTCTCGCACCGCGGTCGCGTCCTGCAGGCGCTCGTGGATGCGGGCGCTGACCTCATCCTGGCCGGCCACATCCACCAGGCGGCCGTGAGCGAGCGGCACGAGTTCGCGGTCCTCGGCGACGAGGCGCGCACGGCCGTGGTCGCGATCGCGCCCGGGCTCGGGCAGCCCCGGCCGCGCCGGGCCGGAGAGGCGCGCGGGCTCCACCTGCACGAGGCGGATGCCGACGCGATCGTCGTCCGCACGTTCCTCTGGTCGCACGGCGACTGGACGCCGAGCGCCGAACGCCGCTTCGCCCGTTAGGAGCGGAGGCTCTCGAGCAGGCGCGTCCGCGCCGCGGTGTACTCGTCGTCGTCGAGGACGCCGGTGTCGTGGAGCTCCTCGAGCAGGCCGAGATAGTGCGCCGGGTTGTCGGTGGGCTCGTCGCCCGAGTGGACGTGGGGCGTTGCGACCGGCGGCTGCATGGGCGGCCGCGGCTGGAGGACGCCGAACGGTTGCGAGCCGATCTGATCCGGGTCGATGCCGGCCCGCTTCAGCCGCTCGCGATACTGCTCGACCCCGAAGCCCCGCTCCGGGAAGCGGCGTGCGTCCTTCCCCCAGAGCGGCCGCTTCTGGACGAAGCGCCGGTAGGCAACAACGAGCCCGACCGCGATGAAGAAGCTCGCCAAGCCGGCCCAGGATGCGTACTTGCGGCCACCGATGGCGAGCACGATCGACGTTCCGGCGATGGTGCCGACGAGGCCGATCACGATCGTGAGCCAGGGTGGCATCGGGTCCGGCCCGGGCAGCGCAAAACGGGCCAGCGCGCCGGTGACGAAGGCGAAGATCAGCGCGGTGATCACGGTACCGAGCACTAGCCGAGCAGCCTAGCGGGGCTACATGAAGGCGCAGTATGTGCGCCCTGTCACGCGAGAATTCCGCGGAGCGCGGCGAGCGGTTCCGGCCTCACGCGGAAGTAGGCCCAGCTTCCCCTCTGCTCCCGTTCGACGAGGCCTGCCTCGAGCAGGACCTTGAGATGGTGGCTGACGGTCGGCTGCGAAAGCCCCAGCGGTGTCGTCAGGTGGCAGACGCAGGCCTCGCCGGCCGGCTGGGCCTGGATCAGGCTCAGGAGCCGCAAGCGCGCCGGCTCCGCGAGAACCTTGAGCAGGCTCGCGACGCGCAGCGCATCCGCCTCGCCGATCTCGTCCTCGAGCAGCGGCGCACAGTCGGCGGCGAGAACGGCGGGCAGCTTCACGACCGGAAGGATATTGACAGCGGTCGATGCCATGGGCAAAGATACGTATCGACCGCCATCGATCTCCAGGAGCAAGCACACGATGTCCGAGACGCTCGACCCCATCACGCGCCGGCAGATCGAGCGTGCCGCGGAGGAGCTCCACGAAGAGTTCGCGGGCATCTTCTCGACCGAGACGATCTCCCGCTACATCGCGGAGTCGACCAATCTCCTGAGCGAAGCGCGGATCTCGACCTACGTCCCGCTCCTCGTGCACCGGTTCGCACGTGAGCGGCTGCAGGCGCTCGCACAGGCCCAGGGGCAGGTGACGAAGGAGGGGCCGGAGGTCCTCTTCGTCTGCGTGCACAACGCCGGACGGAGCCAGATGGCCGCAGGCCTCGTCAGGCTGCGCTCAGGCGACCGGATCCACGTGCGCTCTGCAGGATCCGACCCCGCCGACGAGATCAATCCGGCCGTGGTCGAGGCCATGAGCGAGCTCGGTGTCGACCTGGCACAGGAGTTCCCGAAGCCGCTCACCAACGAGGTCGTGCAGGCCGCCGACGCCGTGATCACGATGGGCTGCGGGGACGCCTGCCCCATCTACCCCGGCAAGAAGTACGAGGACTGGGAGCTCGACGATCCGGCCGGGCAGGAGCTCGAGGCCGTCCGCAGGATCCGCGACGAGCTCGACCAGCGGGTCCAGCGGCTGATCGGCGAGCTGCTCCCGCGTGACTGACGCGCCGCCGCTCGGGCGCGCCCTCGTCGCGGAGGCGATCGGCACGTTCGCACTCGTCTTCGCCGGCTGTGGCGCGATCGTCGTCGACGCGAAGACGGGAGCGCTCGGCCATCTCGGCGTCGCCCTCAGCTTCGGGCTCGTGATCATGGTCATGATCTACGCGGTCGGACATATCTCCGGTGCGCACTTCAACCCGGCCGTCACGTTCGCCTTCACGCTGACCCGCCACTTCCCGAGAACCCGTGCAGCCGCGTACTGGGGAGCCCAGCTGACCGGAGCGCTGCTCGCGGCCGCGCTGCTACGCGGCTCGCTGGGCGACCACGCACACGTCGGCGCGACGCTCCCCAGCGGGTCTCAGGGGCAAGCGTTCCTCTGGGAGACCGTGCTCACGTTCTTCCTGATGTTCGTGATCATGGCCGTCGCCACCGATTCCCGGGCAGTCGGGGAGGCGGCCGCCATCGCGATCGGGGGCACCGTGGGGCTCGACGCGCTCTTCGGCGGTCCGATCAGCGGAGCTTCGATGAACCCGGCCCGGTCGATCGGGCCGGCGATCGTCTCCGGCGACCTGCACGGCCTGTGGCTCTACATCGTCGCTCCGGTCTGTGGGGCTGGGCTGGCGGCATTCACCTACCAGTTCCTGCGCGGCGAGCGTCCTACGCCGCGGTCTGCTCGAGCGCCTGCAGGTCGCGCCGCAGGTCCTTGATCTCGTCGCGGAGCTTCGCCGCGTACTCGAACCGCAGCTCCTCGGCGGCGAGGTACATCTCCTCCTCGAGCGTGACGACGAGCTTCTCCAGCTCCTCGCGCGACATCCCCTCGACCTTGGTGGCGCCGCGCCGCCGGCGTGACGAAGGAACCGTGGGCGACTCGAGCTGGAGCAGCTCCGCGATGTCGGAGACGCCCTTCGCGATCGTCTCCGGCACGATCCCGTGCTCCTCGTTGTACGCGAGCTGAACGGCGCGCCGGCGGTTCGTCTCGTCGAGCGCCTGCGCGATTGCCTCGGTCTGCTTGTCGGCGTACATCAGCACCTTGCCGTTGACGTTCCGCGCCGCGCGGCCGATCGTCTGGATCAGGCTCGTCCGCCCGCGCAGGAACCCCTCCTTGTCGGCGTCGAGGATCGCGACCAGCGACACCTCCGGCAGGTCGAGCCCCTCGCGCAAGAGGTTGACGCCCACGAGGACGTCGAACTCGCCGAGCCGCAGGTCGCGCACGATCTGGATCCGTTCGATCGTGTCGATCTCGGAGTGGAGATAGCGCGCCTTGACGCCCGACTCGAGCAGGTAGTCCGTCAGGTCCTCGGCCATCTTCTTCGTCAGCGTGGTGACGAGCGTGCGCTCGCCGACAGCCTCGCGCGCGCGGATCTCGCCGAGCAGGTCGTCGATCTGGTTCTTGGTCGCGCGCAGGTCGACGTCAGGATCGACGATGCCGGTGGGCCGGATCAGCTGCTCGGCCACGACCGTCGAGTTGCGGAGCTCGAACGGGCCGGGCGTGGCCGAGACGAACACGAGTTGCGGCACCTTGCGCAGGAACTCGTCGAAGCGCAGCGGCCGGTTGTCGAGCGCCGACGGGAGCCGGAAGCCGAAGTCGACGAGCGTCTGCTTGCGCGAGCGGTCGCCCTCGTGCATGCCGCCGAGCTGCGGCACGGTCTGGTGCGACTCGTCGACGAAGACCACGAAGTCGTCCGCGAAGTAGTCGAGCAGCGTGAACGGGTGCGTCCCGGCCGCGCGGCCCTCGAGGATCCGCGAATAGTTCTCGATCCCGTTGCAGAAGCCGAGCTCCTTCAGCATCTCGAGGTCGTACTCGGTGCGCTGGCGGATCCGGTGCGCCTCGAGCAGCTTCCCGTCCTCCTCGAACTTCGCGACCTGGGCGTTCATTTCGTCGCGGATCTCGTCGACGGCGCGCTCGACCGTCGGCTGCGAGGTGACGTACTCCGTCGCGGGCCAGATCGAGAGGTTGTCGAGCTTCGCGAGCACCTCGCCCGTCAGCGGATCGAAGTGCGTCATCCCCTCCACCTCGTCGCCGAAGAACGAGATGCGGTACGCGGTCTCCTGGTTCGCCGGCTGTACCTCCACGACGTCGCCCTTCACGCGGAAGCGGCCCCGGCCGAGCATCGTGTCGTTGCGGACGTACTGCGAGTCGATGAGCTTCCGCAGCATGAGATCCCGGTCGTGCTCGGCACCGACCTCGACGTAGATCATCCGCTCGCGCCACTCCTCCGGCGAGCCGAGCCCGTAGATGCAGGAGACGGACGCGACCACGACCACGTCTCGGCGCGTGAAGAGCGACGAGGTCGCGGCGAGCCTGAGGCGCGCGATGTCGTCGTTGCGGGACGAGTCCTTCTCGATGTAGAGGTCGGCCTGCGGGACGTACGCCTCGGGCTGGTAGTAGTCGTAGTAGGAGACGAAGTACTCGACGGCGTTGTGCGGGAAGAACTCCCGGAACTCGTTGCAGAGCTGCGCCGCGAGCGTCTTGTTGTGGGCGATCACGAGAGCCGGCCGGCCGGTCTTCTCGATCGTCCATGCCATCGTCGCCGTCTTGCCGGTGCCGGTCGCGCCGACGAGCGTCTGGAACTTCTCGCCCGCGACGATCCCGTCGGAGAGCTTGTCGATCGCCCGCGGCTGGTCGCCGGTCGGGCTGTAGTCGGAGGTCGTCCGCAGATCGGCCATTCAGGACAGGGTATCTCCGGCCGTCGGCCCGACCGGCGCGCTGCTCGGGCGGCGACGGACGGGGATCGCGTGCCGTATAACGCGAGCGGTGAAACTTCCCGCATCAGGCGAAGACCGGGTCATCGTCGCTTGGACGGCCGCGGTCTTGCTCGGTCTGATCGCCGTCGAGGTCGTGAACAAACTCGAGTGGACGGACTACGCGGGAGGCGACAACGGCGAATCGGACGGCGTGGCGTTTCTTCTCGTGTACGCCGCCTTCATCGTCTGGTGCGGCGGGCTTGTCGTCGCCTGGTGTGTCCTCTGGCTGCTCGGACGACGCACGAGCTCTCGCTCGGCCTGAGTCAGCCGAACGAGATCACGCTGCGGATGCCGTCCTGCGCGTGCATGAGGTCGAAGCCGCGGTTGACCTCGTCGAGCGAGATCGTGTGGGAGATGAGCGGGTCGACGTCGATGTCCCCCGCGAGGTAGCGGTCGACGAACTGCGGCACCTGGTCGCGGCCTTTCACGCCGCCGAACGAGGAGCCGGCGACGCGGCGGCCCGTGATCAGGAAGCGCGGCACGACGTCGAGCGTCTCGCCTTTGCCGGCGACGCCGCAGACCGTCGCGAGGCCCCAGCCCATGCGCGCCGACTCCACGGCCTGGCGCATCACGGCGACGATCCCCGTCGCCTCGAAGGTGTAGTCCGCGCCGAAGCCGCCGGTCAGTTCGAGGATCTGTTCGACGACCTCGGTGCCGCCGTCAAGCGTGTCGGTCGCGCCCTGGCCACGCGCGAGCTCGAGCCGCTGCTCGGCCGGATCGACGCAGACGATCCGTTCCGCGCCGGCGAGCCGGCAGCCGGCGACCGCTCCGAGGCCGACGAGGCCCGCGCCGAAGACCACGCACGTCGAACCGGGCTCGACCTTCGCGGTGTTCAGCGCCGCGCCCAGCCCGGTCGAGAGGCCGCACGCGAAGACGCAGGCCCGGTCGAGCGCGGCGTCCGGGGAGATCTTCGCGAGCGCGATCTCCGGCATCACCGTGTACTCGGCGAAGGTCGACGTCCCCATGAAGTGGCGGATCGGCTCGCCGCCGCGCGAGAGGCGCGTGGTCCCGTCGGGCAGGAAGCCCTGGTTCTGCTGCTCGCGGATCGCGAGGCAGAGGTTCGTGCGGGAGTCGAGACAGTGCACACATTCGCGGCACTGCGGGGAGAAGAGCGTGACGACGTGGTCGCCGGGCGCGAGCGAGACGACGCCCTCGCCGACCTTCTCCACCACACCCGCGCCCTCGTGACCGAGCACCGACGGCGAGTAGCCGGACGGGTCGGCGCCCGACGCCGTGTACAGGTCCGTGTGGCAGACACCGCAGGCGACGAGGCGCACGAGAACCTCGCCCGCCTTCGGCTCGGCCAGGTCGACCTCCTGCACTTCGAGCGGCCGGCCGAACTCCTCGAGCACCGCTGCGCGAATCTTCATGGCGGAATCAGTACCCGAGTTGGGACGCGTATGCGCGGCGATAGATCTTCTGCAGCCGCTCGACCTTGCTCACGTAATCCCGCGTCTCGGAGAACTGGATCCCCTCGTGCGCCCTCAGCCAGCTGTCGACGCTCGCCTGGCCTGCGTTGTAGGCGGCGAGCGCGAGCCGCTCGTTCTTGTACTTGGCCATCAGATGCCCGAGGTACCACGCGCCGTAGCGGATGTTGATGTCGGGATTCGTGAGGTCGGAGAGGCGGAAGCGGCTGCCGCCGGTGTACTGCGCGATCCCTTTCGCCGTGCTCGGGGTCAGCTGCATGAGGCCGACGGCGCCGGCGTCGGAACGCGCCTCCGGGTTGAACTTGCTCTCCGCCTCGATCACCGCGGCGAGCAGCGCAGGATCGAGCTGGTCCTGCTGCCCGTAGACGCGGATGTTCGTCGAGTAGTGCAGCGGATACCAGATCCGCGCGTACCACGAGGGCTCGGCCCGCTGCAGGTAGACGAACACGCCGAGCCCAGCGCCGAGGACGACGACCGCGACGATCCAGCGCTTCACGCGCGTCGTAGCTCCTCCAGCACACCGCCGACGAAGGCGTCGAGATCCTCGAGCGAGCCGTCATTGACGTATGTGAAGTCCGCCCGCCGCAGTTTTTCCTCTTCGGGCACGAGCCGATCCTCCCGGTCCGCGAGCGGGCCGCGTCGTGCTTCCCGCACCTCGGGCGGCGCGGTCACGACGACGACCCGGTCGAACCGCACCTCGCCGCCGGTCTCGTAGAGGAGCGGGATCTCGGCGACGGCGACGTCGGCCGTCTGCTCGGCGAGCCACTCCTCCGTCGCCGCGCGGACGCGCGGATGCAGCTCGGACTCGAGCCATGCGAGCTCGGCGCGGTCGGCGAAGACGATGCGCCCGATCTCAGCGCGATCGACCTCGCCGTCGCGGAAGACGCGGTCGCCACAACGCTTCCGCAGAGCCGCCTGCAGCCCCTCGTCCTCACGATAGAGACGGTGGACGACGTCGTCGCTGGAGATGACGGCCGCACCGTGGCGCGCGAACGCCTGGAGCGCCTCGCTCTTGCCGGCTGCGATGCCGCCCGTGAGCGCGACCGCGAGCGGTCGCTGCACTACTCGGTCGGCTCGGCCTCGTCGGAGGCGTCGGCTTCCGGCGCCTCGGCCTCGGCGGCCGGCTCCTCGGCTTTCGCCTCGGGCTCGGCTTCGGCGACCGGCTCTTCCTCGGCGACCGGCTCTTCCTCGACGATGGGCTCGGCTTCGGCCGCGGGCTCCTCCTCGACGACCTCGACCTCGGCCACCACCGGCTCTTCCTCGGCGACCTCCGCCTCGGCCTCGGCCGCGGGCTCGTCCTGGACGACCTCGACTTCGGCCGCCGGCTCTTCCTCGGCCGGAACCGCGGGCTCGGCCACCTCCTCGACAACGCCGGGCACAGGCACCCCGACCTCGGCCGCGGGACCCTCGTCGGCGAACACCTCGTCGGACAGCCCGAGCGCGGGCGGCTCGCCCTCCTCGCCCGGCATCGGCTGGATGGGCATGCCGTCCTCGACGCGCTTGAGCGAGAGCGAGAGGCGCCGACGATCGGCGTCGACCTCGAGGATCCGGACATTGACCTTGTCGCCCTGCGAGACCACCTCGCGCGGGTTCTCAACGTGGTGCTGGGCGAGCTCGGAGATATGAACCAGACCTTCGACGCCGGGCAGGATCTCGACGAAGGCGCCGAACGTGACGACCTTCGTCACGGTGCCTTGCACGACGTCGCCCTCCTGGTAGCTCTCGAGCACCTGCTGCCACGGGTCGGTCTGCGTCTGCTTGAGGCCGAGCGAGATGCGCTGGCGCTCGCGGTCGATGTCGAGCACCTGAACCTTGACCGTCTGCCCGATCTCGAGCACCTCCGACGGATGGTTCACGTGACTCCACGAAAGCTCGGAGATGTGGATGAGGCCGTCCATCCCGTCGAGGTCGACGAAGGCGCCGAAGTCGACGATGTTGGAGATCGTGCCCTCGACGACGTCGCCGGGGTTCAGGCGGTCGAGGATCCGCTGCCGCTGCTCCTTGCGCTCCTCCTCGAGCACGGCGCGGCGCGAGAGGACGACGTTGTTGCGCGAGCGGTTGAGCTCGATGACCTTGCACTCGAGCTCCTGGCCCATGAACTCGTCGAGGTCCTGCACACGGCGGATGTCGACGAGCGACGCCGGCAGGAAGCCGCGCACCCCCAGGTCGAGGATCAGTCCGCCCTTGACGACCTCGATCACGCGGCCGGTGACGGGCTCGCCCTTCTCGTGGGCGCTCTCGATCGCCTTCCACGCGATCTCGAACCGCGCGCGCTTCTTGGAGAGGATCAGCCGGCCTTCGGCGTCCTCCTTCGTCAGCACGAGCGCGGCGATGTCGTCGCCGAGCGAGACCTCGTCCGCGGGGTTGATCGAGCGGCGAATCGAGAGCTCGGAGACCGGGATGACGCCCTCCGACTTGTAGCCGATGTCCACGAGCACCTCGTCCTTGTCCACGCGGACGACGGTGCCGTTGACGACCTGCCCCTCCTCAATGGTGGGGAAGGTCGATTCGTAATCGGGGACGAGCTCGCCGCTCTCGGGGTCGGTCGTCCAGACGCCTTCCTCGAGCCGTGGGTCGTCGAGTGTTTCGTTCGCCATGCGGCCGATCAATATAGCTCGGGTGTCCGGAGCCCGGGGCTAGGCTGCCGCCGATGGAAGAGCGCTACCCGATCGGCGTCACCGAGACGTGCGCGGTGCAGGTCCTGCGCCACGAAGGCGACGGAGCCGGCTACGCGGCCTGGTCCGCGACGGTCGGCCTGCGCAGCGGCGAGGCGACGATCCGCATCCCCGGTCACTACGCGGGCGTTCTCGCCCAGCGGCTGGCCGCCGCGGTGGAGCGGTTCGCTCCCGGTGCCCGGCTCGCGCGGGACGAGTATCTCGACGTGACCGGCCTCGCAACGGACGGCGTCGAGACGCTCGCCCTCTCCTCCACGGCCCGTTCGCCGGTGCGCGTGACGCTCGAGGTGCCTCGCGACGAGGTGGACGAGCTCGCGTCGCTGCTCGCCGAGGCGCAGCGGCTGATCGACACGCTCCGGCAAGGGCTCGGGCTGGTGCCGGACTCGCTCCCGGAGGTGCCGTGAGCGCGCTCCTCGACTACTGCACCGCCGGCGCGCGGGTCGCCGAACGGGCGCTCGTACAGCGGCCGAGGCTCGGCCGGGAGGAGCGGCTCGTCTTCGTGGTCGGCTGCCCTCGCTCGGGGACGACCTTCGTCGGCCGCGCGATCGGCGGCCTCCCCGGCTTCGTCGACTTCGGCGAGGTCACGCCCTGGAAGGCGGCGCTGCCGGAGCAACCGTCGGCGGCCGAGCTGCGGACGATCCTCGAGCGGATCCGGCGAATCGGGCTTGCCTGGGGCCTCCGCGGGGTCGAGCAGACGCCCGAGACAGCCCACGTGCTCGACGCTGCGCTCGAGGCGTACCCGCAGGCGCTCGCGGTGCACGTGCTGCGCGACGGCCGGGACGTCGTCTGCTCGCTGCTGGAGCGGGGCTGGCTGAACGAAGGCACCGAGGGCAAGGACGACGCGCGCCTGCCGTACGGGTCGGAGCCGCGCTTCTGGGTCGAGCCGGAGCGCCGGGAGGAGTTCGCGCAGGTGAGTGACGCCCGGCGTTGCGCGTGGGCCTGGCGGCGGTACGTCGAGGCGGTGCGCGCCGCAGACACCGGCGACCGCCTGCTCGAGGTCAGCTACGAGAAGCTCGCGAGCGTGGCCGACGAACTCGCCGGGTTCCTCGGCGCGAACGTGACGTCGGCGCATCGGGCGATGGACAGCTTCCGCGACTCCTCGATCGGCCGCTGGCGCAAGGAGCTGACACCGGAGCAGATCGCCGACGTCGAGGCCGAGGCGGGTTCGCTGCTCGCGGAGCTGGGCTACACGCGGTCCGGCGAAGCGTCCTGAGCGCGGCCTCGCTCGAGCGACGCCCAGTCGACCCGGCCGTACGCGAGATCTGAGAGCTCCTCGAGCACGGTCAGCGACTGCGCCAGCATGAGCCGCAAGCGGCGGGCGAGGAAGCCCGTCACGACGCCTGCCGCGACGTACGACACGAGGCGCGTCAGCGCCGGCGCGTGGGCGAAGTCGCTGAAGACGAGCCCCGTCCGGTGGTGAATCGCGAGCTCGTAGAGAACGAGCGCGAGGAGGCCCGCCAGCGCGCCGTACCCGGGGCCGGTCGCCGCGGCCGCGAGGATCACGGCCACGAAGAAGCCTTCCCCGATCCCCAGGCCGGGCCGGCCGTACTCGAGCAGCAGCGCGAACACGAGACCGTAGGTCAACGCCGCGGCGACGAGCAGCTGCTGCGGGATCGTGAATCCGGCGAGGGCTCTGCGGGCGGACGGCACCCCCGCATTTGAAACGCGATCGCTCCAGATTGCAAATAGGTTCACGATCGAGGGTCCGGTAGGCGCCTGGACAAACGGCCCGGGCGCGAACGAGCCGCAGGTCGCTCGCCTGGGCGAGCGTCCTCTCGCCTGACCAGCGCTCGGGCTAGCTCTTCGCGTCTGCCCAGGAGTCGCCCGCGCCCACGTCGACCGCGAGCCGCGGGTCGAGCGGGTACGCCGAGCACATCTCCTCGCGGACGAGCTCCTTCACGACCGAGGTCTCCGCGTCGGGCGTCTCGAGCAGCAGCTCGTCGTGCACCTGGAGGACGAGCCGCGCGCTTCTCCCCTCCTCGCGCAGCCGCCGCTCGATCGCGACCATCGCCACCTTGATGATGTCGGCGTTCGAGCCCTGCATCACGAAGTTGACCGCGACGCGCTCGCCGAAGCCGCGCGTCGCCCGGTTCCGCACGCGTAGCTCGGGAACCGGCCGCCGCCGTCCGAGCAGGCTCGTCGCGTAGCCGTCGCGCTCGGCCTGCTCGATCGTGCGCTGGATGAAGTCCTGCACGAGCGGAAAGCGCGCGAGATAGGCGTCGATGTACTCCTGCGCCTGCTCACGCGGGATCTCGAGGTTCTCCGAGAGGCCGAAGGCCGAGATCCCGTAGACGATCCCGAAGTTGATCATCTTCGCGATCGACCGCTCGCCCGGCGTCAGGTTCGCGGGATCGACGCCGAGCACCTCGGCCGCGGTCGCGGTGTGGATGTCCTCCCCGCGCTCGAACGCCTCGCGCAGCTTCGGCTCGCCGGAGACGTGCGCGAGGATGCGGAGCTCGATCTGCGAGTAGTCGGCCGAGATCAGACGCGCCCCCTGCTCGGCGACGAAGGCAGAGCGGATCTCGCGCCCGAGCTCGGTCCGGATCGGGATCGACTGGAGATTCGGGTTGGTGGTCGAGAGGCGGCCCGTCGCGGCGACGGCCTGGTTGAACGTCGTGTGCAGGCGCCCGTCCTCGCCGATCATGTCCGGCAGCGGGACGAGGTAGGTGTTGAGCAGCTTCGAAAGCTCGCGCCACTCCTCGATCACGGCCACGATCTCGTGCTCGGCTCGAATCGAACGCAACACCTTCGTGTCGGTCGAGTAGCCGGTCTTCCCCTTGCGGCCGGGCGTGAGCTCGAGCTTCTCGAACAGGATGCGCCCGAGCTGCTGCGGCGAGCCGAGCACGAACTCCTCCCCCGCGAGCTCGTAGGCGCTCGCCTCGAGCTCCTCCACGCGGTCGGCGAGCCGCGCGGTGATCTCGCCCATGCGGTACGTGTCGATGCGGACGCCGGCCTCCTGCATCCGGCCGAGGACGCCCGTAAGCGGCAGCTCGACGTCGCGGTAGAGCGGCTCGGCCCCGCGCTCGCGCACGCGCTCGAGCAGCGGGTCGCGCAGGCGCAGCGTGACCGCTGCGTGGCGGACAAGTCGCGCCGTCTCTTCCTCAGCCTCCGGCTCGGCGACCGCCTCGACGGCGTACTCGGCGGCGAGATCGTCAAGGAGGTACTCGCTCCGGGCCGGGTCGATCAGGTAGGCGAGGAGCATCGTGTCGTCGGCGGCCTCGACCCGCAGCGCCTTCGCGTCGTGGGCGACGAACGTTCCCTCGAGCCGCTCGGGCCGCACCGAGACGACGACCTCGTCGCCGAGCGCGACGGCGATGCGTCCCTCGTCTGCCGCGATCCCGGCGAGCTCCTCCACGCGCGGCACGTCGCCTTCGTGCCATGGAACTGCGGTGCCGGCCGAGATCCGCTCCCGCGCGGGCACCGCCTCGTCGAGCTCGTCGACCCGCCCGAGGAGCGCGCGGAACTCGAACTGCCGGAACGTCTCGCGTAGCTGGGCCCGGTCGGGCGGCGCGAGGACGAGCTCGGCCGGATCGGCGTCGATGTCGAGGTCGCGGCGCATCGTCGCGAGCACCTTCGCCGCGCGCGCCTGGTCCGCGAACTCCGTCAGGTTCTTCTTGCGCGCCGGCGAGAGCTCCTCGACGTGCCCGAGCACGTCCTCGAGTGAGCCGTACTGGGCGACGAGCTGGCCGGCGGTCTTGTCCCCGATGCCCGGAACGCCCGGGATGTTGTCGGAGGTGTCGCCCTTGAGCCCGATGAAGTCCGGGATCTGGTCGGGCCGGATCCCGTACCGCGCCTCGACCCGCTCGGGCGTGTAGACGTTGACGTCGCTCACGCCGCGCGGCGTCATCATCAGGCAGACGTTCTCGGAGACGAGCTGGAACGCATCACGGTCGGTGGAGACGACGCAGGTCCTGATCCCCGCCTCGTCGGCCCGCGTCGCCAGCGTCGCGATCACGTCGTCGGCCTCCCAGCCCTCGAACTCGAGGTTCCGGTAGCCGAACGCCTCGACGATCGGCCGCAGGTGTGGGAACTGCTCGCGCAGCAGGTCCGGCATCGGGCGGCGGCCTTCCTTGTAGACGACGTCCGCCGCCTCGGCCTGCGCGGCGCGGTGCACGGGGCGCGTGTCCCAGGCGACCGCGACTCCCTTCGGCCGGTAGTCGGAGAGCAGCTTGAAGAGCATGTTCGTGAAGCCGAGCAGCGCGTTCGTCGGGAAGCCTTCGCTCGTCGCGAGCTCCTCAGGCAGCGCGAAAAACGCGCGATAGGCGAGGTTGTTGCCGTCGACGAGGAAGAGCTCCGCCTCGCGCGCGGGGGCGTCGCTCAGGTCGAGTTCGGCACCCGTGAGCGTCTTCGGAGACATCGTCTCCGAGTCTATTGCGCGTTACTTGAGCGTCTTGAGGTACGCGATCAGCTGGGCGATCTGCTGGTCAGAGAGGATCCCGCCCCAGTGCGGCATGCTCACGATCGGCGCGCGGCCGATCACGCTGCCGCTACGGATCACGGCCGCGATCTTCGCGTCGGTGTTGAACTCGTTGCGGAAGTCCTGCCCGGAGAGCGGTGGGATCGTCTTGTCCGGCGAGAGCGGGTTCGGCACACCGCCGAGCCCGTTCGGGCCGTGGCAGTTGACGCAGCCGTAGCGGACATAGAGCGCGGCGCCGGCGACGGCGGCTCCCTGGCCCGAGGGGACCGAGACCGGCTGCGCGTCGGGCACCGCGGGCAGGCCGGCACGGATGTAGGACACGAGGTTGGTGACCTGCGTCTTCGAGATCACCTCGCCCCAGACCGGCATGTACGGCTGCTTCGGGTCCGCCGACGCGCCGAGGCCGTGGTCGATGATGTGTGCGAGCTGCGCGACCGTGAGGCTCTGGCCGACCGTGGTCAGCGCCGGCACAGCCGGATCGACTCCGCCGCGGCCCTGCATGCCGTGGCAGTCGACGCACCCGAACTGGACGAACGTATGCGCGCCGGCGGCGACCTGTGGGGACACCTTCGCGGGCGTCACCGCCGGCCCGCCCGACGCCTGGATCGTGAGCGTCTGCGTCTGCGTACGCTCGCCGTAGTGGCCGGCCGCGTACGCGACGACGCCGACCGCGATCACCACCGCGACTCCGGCGCCAAGCATCGCCGGCAGGATCCTCACCTCGCGCCGCGAGCGGTCCTCGTCAGCCATGGACGCATCTTCCAACTCCGGCTCCCGCCGCGCAATCCGTACTTAGCCGCGGACCACATTGGTTGAATCCGCAGGTGCCCCGCGTCCCCCTCCTCTCCGGCAGCCGCATCGTCGTGGCCTCGGCTCCCGCCGACGCGTGCCTGCTGCGGCCTCCGGCGCCGGGCCGCGCGACCGACGTCGAGGCGGCGACGCGAGAGGCGCTGCGCTTCCCACTGGACGGGGAGCCGCTCGAGGCGCTCGCCGCGCGGGCGTCGCGCGTGACGATCGTCGTCGAGCCGCCCGCGCTGCCGATCACCAACGTCCTGGCCGATCCGCGACGGCTCGCTATCGCCGCCGTGAGCGACGCACTCCAGGAGCTCGGCGTGCGGACCGAGCACCAGACGCTCCTCATCGCCGGCGGCCTTGCCCGACGCCCGAGCCGCGGCGAGATCGCGGCGCTCGTGACGCCGGAGCTGCGCCGCCGCTTTCACGGCCGGGTGGAGGTGCACGACGCCGCGGACCCGGGGCTCGCCGGGATCCCTGCGAGTGCGCCGCGGGTGCGGGTCGCGCGCGAGCTCGTCGAGACCGACCTCGTCGTGGTGGTGAGCGCGGCCGAGACGGTGCTGCACGGCGGGCCTGCGACGCTCCTCGCCGCCGCCGACGCCGAGACGCAGCGCCGCGCGACGGCGGAGTCGCTGCTCGAGACCGGAGGCTCGGAGGGTTGGCGCGTCGCCACGCTCGTCGAACGGACGCTCGCGGCGGACGTTCCGCTCCTCGGCGTCTCGCTCGTCCTCAATCACCCGCACTTCGGAGGGCTCCTCCGCGGCTACCCGTACGAGCCCGAGGCCGCGGAGCGGATCGCCGGCTCGCCGCTGCGGCTCGGGTTCTCGGCGGCCCCGGAACGGGTTCGGCGTCGCGTCCTCCGGTCGCTGCGCGGCACGCGAACAGCGGCGGCCGTGCTGGCCGGGCCGCCGTCCGTCGCCCATGCCGAAGCTCTGCTCCGCGCGATCGAGCTGCGCCGGGCGACCCTGGACGAGCCGCTCGACGCCCTCGTGCTCGGGATCCCCGGCACCACGCCGTTCCTGCCGCGCGAGCCGCCGAACCCGCTGCTCGCGGCCCATCTCGGGCTCGCCCACGCGCTCGGGCTGTGGCGGGACGCCTTCCCCGTCCGCGACGGCGGCGTCGTCATCCTCGTCCACGGCTTCCGGCGTGTCTTCGCCCGGCCGACGCAGCAGCCGTACCACGTGTTCTTCCGCTCCGACCCGATCGCGCGCGACCCCGCGCTGCTCGGCGCCGCGGAGGATGCGGTCGCCGCGGACGCGCGCGCCGTCGAGGAGTATCGCGCCGGCCGCACCGTCCATCCTTTGCTGCCGTTTCGCGACTGGGAGGCCTGCCGTCCCGCGCTCGAGCGGCTCGGCGCCGTCTACGTCGCGGGCGCACGCGACGCGGCCGCGGTGCGGCAGCTCGGCTTCGTCCCGATCGGCGGGATCGGCGCGGCGCTCCAGATGGCCCGGGGACACCGCGGTCCCGATGCCCGCATCGGCTTCCTGCTCACGCCGCCGTACTTCCCGCTCCGCGTCGGCTCGGGCGAGCCGTAGGCCGCGTACCATTCCGGCGCACGCCGAAGTGGCGGAACTGGCAGACGCGCCGGACTCAAAATCCGGTGGCCTTCGGGCCGTGTGGGTTCGATTCCCACCTTCGGCATCGCCCGCTCTAGCTTCCGCGGCGTCTGAGAAGCGCGGACGCAGCGACGCCGGCGACGAGCAGGCAGAGCCCGACCGCACCCCAGTAGTACGGATTGGGAGTGCCGTCGGCGACAACGCGGTGGTTCCAGTCGCTCCAGTTCCCCGCGGCGACGACCAGGAGCGGCAGCCCGGCGCCGGCGAGCATGCCGACCAGGGACGGGCCGTCGTGCCACCGCGACCGCCGAGCCAGTACAACGGCGACCACGATCATCAGGAGCAGGACGAAGACGAGGAAACCGAGGAACCCGAACACGATCCCCGCACCCACGAGCGCCCAGAGCCAGAAGCCGACCCAACTGCCAGAGTGAGACACCTGCCGAGTCGCGGACGGCTCCACGGTCACGCGATCAGTGTAGGAGCGTCTAGGCTCGCGCCGGTATGGCGAAGAGCATCGGCATCCTCACCGGCGGCGGCGACTGTCCCGGTCTGAACGCGGTGATCCGCGCGGTCGTGCGCCGGGCGGACGCGGCCGGCTGGGACGTCATCGCGGTGCGCGAGGGCTGGCGTGGGCTCGTGGAGCCGATCTTCGAGGACCTCGGCCCGGCGCAGGTGTCCGGGATTCTCCCGCGCGGCGGCACGATCATCGGCACGAGCCGCACGAACCCGTTCACGGTCGAGGGCGGCGTCGAGCGCGCGCTGCAGAACTTCTCCGACCGCGGGCTCGACGCCCTCGTCGCGATCGGCGGCGAGGACACGCTCGGCGTCGCGGCACGCCTGTTCGCGGAGCAGCAACTCCCCGTCGTCGGCGTCCCGAAGACGATCGACAACGACCTCTCGGGCACCGACTACACCTTCGGCTTCGACACCGCGGTCTTCGTCGCGACCGAGGCGATCGACCGCCTCCACACGACGGCCGAGTCACACAACCGCGTCATGGTCGTCGAGGTGATGGGCCGCCACACCGGCTGGATCGCGGTCATGAGCGGCATCGCCGGCGGCGCCGACGTCATCCTCGTGCCGGAGATCCCGGTCGACTTCGAGGAGGTCGCGGAGACGATCCGGAAGCGGCACGCGCGCGGCAAGAACTTCTCCATCGTCGTCGTCAGCGAGGGCTGCGAGCTGCCCGGGCTCGCGGACGCGGGCGAGCAGGATCAGTTCGGGCACGTGATCCTGTCGAAGCGAGGAGTCGGTGACGCGCTCGGGCGCGAGATAGAGGAGCGCACCGGGTTCGAGACGCGCGTCACGGTGCTCGGCCACGTGCAGCGTGGCGGCACGCCGACGCCGCGCGACCGCGTCCTCGCGACGCGGTTCGGGCTGAAGGCCGCAGACCTCGCTCTCGGCGGCGAGTTCGGGCAGATGGCGGCCCTGCGGGGAGACGACGTGGTCGCCGTCCCCCTCGCAGAAGCCACCGCGGAGCTGAAGGTCGTGCCGCGCGAGTGGTACGACGTCGCGCGCGCGTTCTTCGGCTAGCGCCCTCCTCAGACTTCCGGGGGAGCCTCGCCGACGAGCGGCGAGACGTCGGCGGCATGGACGATCACCGCGTCCACACCGGCTCGCTCGAGCTCGTGTACCTCGTCCTCGGTCGTCACGGCGAGGTCGGCGATCGCGAGCTTGCCCGCGGGCACGGCGGCGAGCAGCTCGAGCACCGCCTCGAGGCGCTCCGCCTCCCCGTTCTGCGGTGGCACGAGCAGGAAGATCTCCGGGTCGAGAGCCTCGAGCGCACGCTCGAGCTCCTCTTCGGTGCGCACCTCCACGGCGCAGTCGAGGCCGGCTGCAAGCGCCTCCTCGTGCCGGCGCTGAGCCGCGTCATGGTCCTCGTCCTCGTCCGGGAGCGTGAGCGTCACGGCATCCGCTACCTCGGCGGCGCGCTCGACCGCCGCGTTCGCGCGCCAGAGGATCGGCAGGCGCGTCGCCTCCCGCAGGCTCGCCGGGTCGCCGTCGACGACGAGCGCCTCGGCCCGCTGCGCCTCGGCGGCTCGGGCGGCGTCGGCGTCGTCGACGGCAGCGACGACGGAGATGCCGTCGCCCTCGGCGATTGCGTGACTGAAGCGGCGGCTCGGCATCACGAGCCGCGATTCTCGCAAGTCACTGGCCCATCGGGTGCCAGACCGTCTTCTGCTCGAGGAAGGAGGCGATCTCCCATGGGCTCTGCACGTCCGCGCGGCCGCGCACGACGCGCTTGACGTTGTCGGCCGCGAGGCGCTCGAGCTCCGGCGCGTCGCCGTCCGCTCCGCAGAGGTCGATCGCGTTCACGTCCATGTGCGAGGCGAGCACGGGGCCGAGCTCCGCATGTTGGCCAGTGAGCAGGTTGACGACGCCGCCGGGCACATCGCTCGTCGCGAGCGCCTCGGCGAGCTCGATCGCCGCAAGCGGGCGCGTCTCCGAGGCGACCGCGACGACGGCGTTCCCGCCGACGAGCGGCGGGAGGAGTCGCGTGACGAGCCCGAGCAGCGGCGGATCCTCGGGAGCGAGTACCGCGACGACACCCGTCGGTTCCGGCACGGTGAAGTTGAAGTAGGGGCCGGCGACGGGATTCGCGCCGCCGAGCACCTGCGGCAGCTTGTCCGCCCAGCCGGCGTACCAGACGATCCGATCGATCGAGCGCTCCACCTCGTCGCGGCCGCCGCAGAGCTCGGCGAACTCGACGGCGCGCGCCTCGATCATCTCGGCGATCCGGTACACGACCTGGCCACGGTTGTAGGCCGTGGCAGCAGCCCAGCCGGGTTGCGCGCCGCGGGCGGCGCGGACGGCGTCGCGGACGTCCTTGCGCGACGCGCGAGCGACGTTCTGCCCCTCGGCGTCGTACGTGCGACCCGACTCGCTGCGCGGGAACGAGCCGCCGATGAACAGCTTGTACGTCTTCTTGACGGGAAGCCGCTCGCTCATGGCCAGTTCCTCTCGACCTCAGCGGCGACGTCGACGTCGCCCGCTTGCAGCGCTTGCAGCGCCTCGACACCGCGTGCCTCCCAGAGCCGCTCGGCCGTGACGTTGAGTTGGCAGTGGTACCAGACGTAGTTCGCGAAGCCTCCGATCTCGAAGCCGCTGGCGATGTCCATCGCAGCCGAGCAGGGGAAACGCGACGGAGGAACGTCGCAGCCGGCGCGCATGAACGTCATGTAGACCGGCAGCTCGCCCGGCTCCTCGCTCGCCAGATAGCCCACGGTGCCGAGGTCGGCGAACAGCTCCTCGTGCCACATTGACGGCAACGAGTGCCCTCGTGGCACGAGATGGGTGAGCTCGTGGACGAGGACAAGGTCGGCGAACGCTTCGAGCAGCGGCGGATTCCCGTAGACCCGGTGCATCGCGTCGCGCGAGTCCTCGTTCATGTCCGGCCAGAACTGCGCGCACACCGAACCGAAGAGCGTCGCCGGCTGCGCGCCGAGGACGATCTTGCCGCTCTCGGGATTGGCATGCGGTATCCCGTATTCCGGGATCTCCGCGTGGTCCGCCCATTCGTCCTCGTCGAGCACGTAGAGGTCGAAGGAGAACGGCGCGCCGAGTTGCTCGGCGAGCCAGTCTCGCGCCCTTTCGGCGCGCGCGCCGAGCGCAGCCGCGCGTGCCTCGGCGCCGGGGCTGATGACGACGGTCACTCGTCGAACCTCAGGTACGGCTCGAGGCCGTGCCGCCCGCCCTCGCGACCGAAGCCGGACTCCTTGTAGCCGCCGAACGGCGAGCTCGGGTCGAAGCGGTTGAACGTGTTCGCCCAGACGACGCCGGCGCGGAGGCGCTGCGCCATCCAGAGGATCCGGGAGCCTTTCTCCGTCCAGACGCCGGCGCTCAGCCCGTACGGCGTGTTGTTCGCCTTCTCCAGCGCCTCCTCCGGCGTGCGGAACGTGAGGACGGACAGGACCGGCCCGAAGATCTCCTCCTGCGCGATGCGGTAGCTCTGCGCGACGTTGGTGAACACGGTCGGGACGAACCAGTAGCCCTTCTCCGGCAGGACACAGGGCGGCTGGTAGATCTGCGCCCCCTCCTCGACCCCGGAGGCGACGAGCTCGCGGATCTTCTCGAGCTGGGCGGCGGAGTTGATCGCGCCGACGTCGGTGTTCTTGTCGAGCGGGTCGCCGACGCGCAACGTCGCGAGGCGGCGCTCGAGCTTGGCGACAAGCGGCTCGTAGATCGACTCCTGCACGAGGAGCCGCGAGCCGGCGCAGCACACGTGGCCCTGGTTGAAGTAGATCCCGTTGACGATCCCCTCGACCGCCTGGTCGAGCGCGGCGTCGTCGAAGACGATGTTCGCGGCCTTGCCGCCGAGCTCGAGCGTAAGGCGCTTGCCCGTGCCGGCGAGCCGCCGCTGGATCGCCTTCCCCACCTCGGTCGAGCCGGTGAAGGCGATCTTGTCGACCTCCTCGCTCTCGACGAGCGCGGCGCCGGTGCGGCCGTCGCCGGTGACGATGTTGACGACTCCGGCGGGCAGCTCCGCCTGGCGCAGCACGTCGCAGAAGAGGAGCGCCGTGAGCGGCGTCGTCTCCGCCGGCTTGAGGACGACCGTGTTGCCGCATGCGAGCGCGGGCGCGACCTTCCACGCGAGCATGAGCAGCGGGAAGTTCCACGGGATGATCTGGCCCGCCACGCCGACGGGGCGCGGGCGCCGGTTCGGGAACGCGTACTCGAGCTTGTCGGCCCAGCCGGCGTAGTAGAAGAAGTGGGCCGCGGCGAGCGGGAGGTCGACGTCGCGCGACTCCTTGATCGGCTTGCCGCCGTTGAGCGACTCGAGGACGGCGAACTCGCGCGCCCGCTCCTGCAGGAGGCGGGCGATGCGGAAGAGGTACTTCGCCCGCTCGGAGCCCGGGAGCGACGACCAGCCGTCGGCATAGGCGTTGCGGGCGGCGGCGACCGCGCGACCGACGTCGGCGGGGGTGCCCTGGCCGACGGCCGCGAGCGGCTCCTCGTCGCGGGGGGCGATCGTCTCGTACGTCTCGGCCGGCTCCAGCCACTCGCCGCCGACGTAGTAGCCGTAGCGGTCGCGGAGGTGGACGACGTCGCGCGACTCGGGAGCGCTCGCGTACGTCCAGTCGCCGGGAACGTCGACCTCGTGCTGCGGCTTGTCGAGCTCAGCCATGCGCGCTCCGGACGCGGTCGAGGCGGGCCGAGGCAACGCGGAACTGGCCGGTCCCCCAAACCCACCCCCCACCCTTATGGGAGGGGGCGAGCTTAGGGCCGAAATGCTCGCGTGCGTGTGCCGCCTGTGTCACGAAAGCGTGTCTCCTCAGTCCAGCGTGAAGTAGTCGCCGCTCTGGTAGGCGCCGGTGCGCTCCTTGCGGAGCTGCATCAAGATGTCGTTGAGCAGCGACGAAGCGCCGAGCCGGTACAGATCGGGCGTCAGCCACTCCGGCCCGAGCGTCTCGTGCACGAGCACCAGGTGCTGCACCGCCTGCTTCGCCTGCCGGATCCCGCCCGCCGCCTTGAAGCCCACCCGCCGGCCGGTCTCCTCGTACACGTCGCGAATCGCCTCCAGCATGCACAGCGCCACGGGCAGCGTCGCGGCCGGCGAGATCTTCCCCGTCGACGTCTTGACGAAGTCCGCCCCCGCTGCGATCGACAGCAGCGTCGCCCGGCGCACGTTGTCGTAGGTGCCGAGCTCCCCGGTCTCGAGGATCACCTTCAGGTGCGCGTCGCCACAGGCCTCCTTCACCTGGACGATCTCGTCGTAGACCTTCGCGTAGCGACCCGACAGGAAGGCGCCGCGGTCGATCACCATGTCGATCTCGTCCGCCCCCAGCTCGACCGTTGCGCGCACGTCGGCGACCTTCACGGCCGTCGGATACTGCCCCGACGGGAACCCGGTCGCGACCGCCGCCACCTTCACGTCGCTGCCCTCGAGCCGTTCCAGTACCGCAGGCACGAGATTCGGATAGACGCAGACCGCGGCGACCGGCGGAATCGCCGGATCGGAAGGATCCGGACGCCGCGCCTTCGAGGCGATCGCCGCCGCCTTGCCCGGCGTGTCGGAGCCTTCGAGCGTCGTCAGATCCGTCGTGCGGATCGCCAGCAGGAGCGCCCAGACCTTCGACTCGCGCTTGATCGAGCGCTTCGCCAGCGAGGCCGCGCGCTCCTCGAGCGCGACCGCGTCGACGGCGCCGATCCGCGGCAGGCGGGCCTCGAGCGGAAGCTCGAACCCGGCCGGCAATGCGGGTGCCTGGGCCATGCGTTGAGTCTAGTCCCGGGCTGCTGCCGGGACCGCCGGCGGCCCCTGAAGACGCCGAGACGAGGGCTACCCTGTGCTCGATGCCGAGGATGCTCGTGGGTCTCGTCGCCCTGGCGGCGGTTGCGATGGTTGCGGCGGCGGCCAAGCCGGCGCCGGCGACGAACGCACGGTCGCTCACGGGCTTCTCCGACACCGCCGAGACCGTGATGGGGACGCTCACCGCGCCGCCGAACCGGCGCTTTCTGACGCGGATCCGCAACGGGAAGATGGGCGGCGTCGTGCTCCTCGGCAACGGCTGGCTCACGCGCCACACGGCCGCCATCGTTACGGCCGAGCTGCAGCAGGCCGCGTGCACGCGCGGCGAGCCGCTCCTGATCGCGGTCGACCAGGAGGGCGGGATCGTCCGGCGGCTCGCGTGGGCGCCTCCGACCGAGGCGCCCGACCAGATGACGAGTCCCGCCGTCGCCCTCGAGCAGGCCGCCGGAGCCGCGGCCGCTCTCCACTCGGTCGGGATCGACATCGACTTCGCGCCCGTCGTCGACACGCCGGGCTCGGCGGGCAACTTCGAAGGCTCGCGGGTCTTCTCGAGCTCCCGCACCTGGAATGCGCAGATGGCCCACGCCTTCGTCACCGGCCTGCAGGAGAACGGGATCGCCGCGACCGCGAAGCACTTCCCCGGGCTCGGCCTCGCGAGCGGCAACACCGACCACGGGCGGATCGTGATCCGCGCCAGCGCCTCGAAGCTCCACCAGGGACTGCTCCCGTTCCAGAGCGCGGTCAACGCCGGCGCGAAGCTCGTGATGGTCTCGACCGCGGTCTATCCGAAGCTGGACGGCTCGAAGAGGCCGGCTGCGTTCTCAAACACGATCATCAACGGGTTGCTGCGGAAGCAGCTCGGCTTTCAGGGCGTCACCGTGACCGACTCGCTCACCGCGCCGGCCGCCGATCGGATCCCGCACACCGCGACCCGCGCGATGCTCGCCGGCTCCGACCTGCTCATCTTCGGTGCCGAAAGTGCGAGCGAGCGCGGCTACTCGACGCTGATCGCCGACGAGGCCGGCTCGACGCACCTCCAGAACCGACTCACGCAGGCGGCCGCCAGAATTCGGGCGCTCAAGGCCTGGCTCGCCACCCACGGCGGGCCGACCTGCACCGGCTGAGAGCCCGGGTCGCTCGCCCCGCGGAGCGAGACGGAGTAAAAACACCCGTATGCCGATCCGGATCGTCCTGGCGGAGGATCACTTCCTCTTACGCGAGGGGCTGCGGCGCCTGCTCGAAGCCGAGCCCGATCTGGAGGTGGTGACAGTCTGCGAGAGCCTCGACACGCTGCTGGACGCGGTGGCGGCCGAGCAACCGGACGTGGTGATCACGGACATCCGGATGCCGCCCACGAATCTGGACGAGGGGATCCGTGCGGCCGAGCAGTTGCGTGTGGCACATCCCGACCTCGGAGTGGTCGTGCTGAGCCAGTACGTCGAGCCGGGCTACGCCCACGCACTCTTCGAGGGGGGCACCGAGCGTCGCGCGTATCTGCTCAAGGAGCGGGTGAGCGAGCTGGAGCAGCTCGCCGACGCGATCCGGTCGGTTGCGGCCGGCGGCTCGGCGATCGACCCGAAGGTTGTCGAGGCGCTCGTCGGCGTGAAGACGCGCTCCGACGACTCGCCGCTCCACCAGCTGACGCCGCGCGAGCTCGACGTGCTGCGCGAGATGGCCGAGGGGAAGACCAACGCCTCGATCGCCGCCTCGCTGTTCCTCACGGAGCGCTCGGTCGAGAAGGTGATCCACTCGATCTTCCGCAAGCTCGACCTCGGCTGGGATGCGTCCGTCCACAAACGGGTGAAGGCCGTGATCCTCTATCTCGCCGACCCGGAAATGGGTGCCGAGGCGCTCAAGCGCTCCCCCGACACCGTCACCTGACCGCCGACCGACGCCATGCGGGTGCGGACGTGCGCGACTGCGTCCTCGTCGAACGAGCCGTCGACCTCGAAGCGGAGCAGGTCGTCGTCCGTCCAGACGCGCGCAGTCGTCGAGTCGTCCGAAAGCGCGGCGCAAGAGAAGTAGACCGCCTCTTCCAGCTCGAGGGGACAGCGCTCGGGCACACGAACATCCGCACGGCCCGCGAGCGCGGCGGGGAGCCCTCGCGAGACGAGGATGGACGGGTAGATCTCCCGCGCGAGCACCCGCAGGCGCTCGAGTGCCGCCCGCGCCTCCACCTCGAGCTCCTCCAACAGAGAGCGCGCTGCAGCCGAGTCCCGGTCGAGCAGCTGGACTGCGAGCTGCAACAGGCCCGAGATCGCGGCCAGGTCCTGCTGCACGCCGTCGTGCAGTTCGCCTTCGATCCGTCTGCGCTCGCGGTCGAGCTCGCTGGACACCACGGGGATTAGGGCGCAACGACCTGCCCCGCGTCAAGGGGGGCCAGCATCCCTCTCGATTGCCCGGGTGGCCGGGTTTCGCAGCGCGCCGGCGGTTCCTACGCTTCCTGGACAGCCATGGCAAAACCCGAGCCTCACCCTCGTTCCAGCTGGAGTGCAGACAACCCGCTCGTCCGGGCGGTAGGACGGGTGCCAGTTCCGATCGGCGCGAAGCTCATCGCCGGCTTCCTGGCGGTCTGCGCGTTGCTCGCGCTGGTGGCGGCTCTGGGACTCTCGGCGATCGCGCAGTCCAACTCACGAGGCGAGCAGCTGCGGCGGCTGCAGCCGCGGGCGGTCTACTACGAGCTCATCCTGGACGACGCCACCCAGCTCAAGCTGGCGGTTGACAACCGGATCAACAGCGGCACCTCCCTGCACACGTTCGGCTCGAGCCTCGACCAGGCGATCTCGAACGCCTTCAACACGCTCTGCGTCGACACCGGCGGCGGCGTCGCCTGCCTCGGCCCGTCTTCGGCCGTGCCACCACCACCCGACCTCACCAACTTGCTTCCCTCTGGCCTGCTCGATGCCACGCACAAAGCCGCGTACACGTTTGACGTGATCTCCGGAAACCTCCAAGTGGAAGGCCGCAAGCAGGTGCGGATGAATCTCCGGAACGCCAAGTCGTTCGCAACCCAGTTCACGTCGCACATGACCCGGAACGCCAGGAACACCCGCGAGCGCGCCAATCACCTCGTGGAGGCCAACAGCCACTCTTACTCCCGCTCACGCGCCGTGCTGCTCGGCGTCGCCGGCGGGAGCCTGGCGCTTGCGCTCACGCTCGGCCTGGTTCTCTCCTGGTCGGTGGTCGCCCCGCTGCGCCGCACCCAGGAACGGCTGTCGGAGATCGCGAGCGGCGACTTCTCGAGGCACGTAGACGTGCCGAACCGGGACGAGATCGGCGCGCTCGCCGCCGACGTGAACCGGATGAACGACGAGTTGCGACGCCTATACGGCGAGCTCGAGACGGCGAGTCGCCACAAATCCGACTTCCTCGCGACGATGTCGCACGAGCTCCGGACGCCGTTGAACGCGATCATCGGCTTCTCGGAGGTCCTGCACGAGCAGATGTTCGGGGAGCTGAACGAGCGACAGCTCGCCTACGTCAACGATGTGCTCGAAGCGGGCAAGCATCTGCTCTCGCTGATCAACGACGTGCTCGATCTGGCCAAGATCGAAGCCGGGAAGATGGAGCTCGAGCTTGCGCCGGTCGCCGTCCACGACCTCCTGCGCAGCGCCGTCTCCATGCAGTCCGAGCGCGCCGACCGCGCCGGCGTCGAGCTCGCCCTGACCACCCGCCCGGACGAGATCACCGTGACCGCCGACGAGCGCCGCCTGCGCCAGATCGTCTACAACCTCCTCTCCAACGCCGTCAAGTTCACGCCGGCCGACGGCCGCGTCGACCTCTCTGCCCAGCTCGACAACGGCCACGTCGAGATCGAAGTCGCCGACACCGGGCCTGGCATCGCCGCCGACGACCTCGAGACGATCTTCGAGGAGTTCGAACAGACCAGCGACGGCAAGCAAGCCGAAGGCACCGGGCTCGGGCTCCCTCTGTCCCGCAAGCTCGCCGAGCTGCACGGCGGCCGACTCTGGGCCGAGAGCCAACCCGGCCGCGGCAGCACCTTCCACCTCACCCTCCCCACCCGCCGGGAGGCCTCGTGAGCGGGCTGATCCTGATCGTCGACGACAACGACAACAACCGGAAGCTCGCCCGCGACGTGCTCGGGTTCGCCGGCTTCCGCACCATCGAGGCAACCGGCGGCTTGGAGGGGGTCGCCCTCGCCATGGAGCACAAGCCTGACCTGGTGCTCATGGACATCCGGATGCCCGACCTGAGCGGCGTAGAAGCGCTGAAGCTGCTGCGCGAGGACTCGCGAACGGCGGGGATCCCGATCGTCGCGCTGACCTCCTCGACGATGAGCGGCGACGAGGACCGCTTCCTCGCCGAGGGCTTCGACGGCTATCTCGCCAAGCCGATCAGCGTGCGGGAGTTTCCCGACCAGGTGCGTGGCTTCCTGCGCGGATGAACGCCGACGCGGAAACCGGCGGACGGATCCTCGTCGTCGACGACGTAGCGGCCAACGTCCGGCTGCTCGAGGCGATTCTCGAACCAGCCGGCCACACGGTCGTCGCCGCCGCCTCGGGCCGCGAGGCCCTCGACCGCGTCGCCGGCGAGCGGCCCGATCTCGTCCTCCTCGACGTCCAGATGGCGGGGATGAACGGCTACGAGGTGTGCCGCCGGATCCGGGAGGACGAAAGGACGGCCCTGCTGCCGGTCGTGATGGTCACGTCGCACGACTCCGAGGCCCGGATCGACGGCATCCGGGCAGGCGCCGACGACTTCGTGACCAAGCCGCTCGACCAGCAGGAGCTGCTGCTGCGCGTCCGCTCGCTCCTCCGCATCAAGCGCTTCCACGACACGATCCGCGCGCAGGCCGCCGAGCTCGCAGAGTTGAACGGGACGCTCGAGGCTCGCGTGGCCGAGCAGGTGGAGGAGCTCGCGCGGATGGCGCGCCTGCGCCGCTTCCTCTCGCCGACGCTGGCCGAGGTCGTCATGGAACGCGGCGACAGCGTGCTCGAGAGCCACCGCCGCGAGCTGGCCGTCCTCTTCGCCGACCTGCGGGGCTGGACCGACTTCAGCGCCGGCACCGAGCCGGAGGAGGTGATGAGCGTCGTCGGCGCCTATCACGCCGCGATGGGGGAGCTCATCTCGAAGTACGAGGCGACGGTCGGCTGGTTCGCCGGGGACGGGCTCATGGTGTGGTTCAACGACCCGATCCCGTGCGACGAGCCGGCGGAACGTGCTGTGCGGATGGCGGTCGGAATGCGCGAGGCGATGTCGGCCCTCAGCAGCTACTGGCGGAAGCGTGGTCACGAGCTCGACTTCTCGGTCGGTGTCGCTCTCGGGTACGCGACGATCGGCCGGATCGGCTTCGACGGCCGCTACGACTACGGCGCGGTCGGCAGCGTCCTCAATCTCGCCTCCCGGCTCTGCGATGCGGCTGAGCCTGGACAGATCGTCGTCAGCCAACGGGTGCTGGCCGAGGTCGAGGAGCTGGTGGAGGCTCAGCCGCTCGGCGCGCTGCCGCTCAAGGGCTTTGGCAAGCCGGTCGAGGCGTTTGCCCTGACGGCGCTCGTCTCCGTCGGGGCCTAGAGCCCGAGCCGCTCGAGCGTGGCGGCGTCGCGGCGCCACCTCGGCCGCACCTTGACCTTGAGCTCGAGGAAGACGGAATGGCCGAGCAGCGCCTCGATCTCCGGCCGGGCGCGCGTGCCGATGTCCTTCACGAGCGCGCCGCCCTTGCCGACCACGATCTGCTTCTGCGACTCGGTCTCGACGAGGATCGACGCCCGCACGACCTTCTCCTCGATCTCATCCAGCTCGACCGAGATCGAGTGCGGCACCTCGTCGCGGGTGAGCCAGAGCGCCTTCTCGCGCACCAGCTCGGCCAGCTGCAGCTCGAGCGAGAGGTCGGTGCGCTGCTCCCGCGGGAAGTAGAGCGGCCCCTCGGGCAGCAGCCCGACTAGCTCGTCGCGCAGCGCAGCGATGCCGTCACCGGTCTTCGCGCTCACCGGGTGCAGCGCATGGAAGTCGCCGAGCCGCGCGGCTGTCGCCATCTGCTGCGCGACGTGGCCGGCCTTGAGCCGGTCGACCTTGTTGAGCGCGATCACGACGGGGAAACCGAGCCCGAAGACCCGCGAGGCGATGAAGCGGTCGCCGGCGCCGATCCGCTCGCGCGCCGAGAGCACGAACAGGACGGCGTCCACCTCCTCGAACGCCATGTCGACGGTCTTCTGCATCCGCTCGGTCAGCGGGTCGAGCGGCCGCTGGAACCCCGGCAGGTCGGCGAGGACGAGCTGGTGGTCGTCGCCGTTCGCGATGCCGAAGATGCGCTGCCGCGTCGTCTGCGGCTTGTCGGAGACGATCGCGACCTTGCCGCCGCAGAGGGCGTTGACGAGCGTCGACTTGCCGACGTTCGGGCGGCCCGCGACCGCCGCGAAACCGCTTCTCATCCTGCCGGGAGATCCCAGGTCTCGGGCAGCAGCTCGTCGGGGGCGTACGTCGCGACCGTGCCGTCGGCGCGGCGGAAGTGGACGCGCTCGAAGCGCCACTCGTGCAGCCACTGGCGGCAGCCGCCGCAGGGCGACGCCGTGATCGCGATCGCCTCCAGGTCGCCCGGCCGCAGCCCCTCGCTCGCCGCCTTCGCGATCGCCGACCGCTCGGCGCAGATCCCGAGCGGATAGGCGGCGTTCTCGACGTTCGCTCCGGCGAAGAGGCGGCCGTCGCGCGCGAGCACGGCGGCTCCGACGAGGTAGTTCGAGTACGGGCGCATACGCGTTCGCCGCCGCTGCGTCCGCCTCTGCGAGCAGCTCCTCACCGGTCATCCGAGCGTCCCTCCTCCGTAGACGAAATGGCCGTGCGCCGAGTCGCGGAGGTCGAGCTCAAAGCCGAGCGGCCGCACGCGCTCCGCGAGCTCGTCCGGCTCCCAGCGGCGCTTGACGATGCGGAACGTGCGCCCGTCGGCGAGCGAGCGCGTCTCCTCTCCGTCCGCCTGGCCGGTCCCCGTGTGCGCCGTGTCGCCGGCGCCGCTGTCGACGAGGAAGACGCGCCCGCCGGGCCCGAGCGCGGCCCGCACGAGCGACCAGAACTCGGCGAACCTCTCCTCCGGGACGTGGGAGAGCCAGAAGGAGAAGAAGACGAGGTCGAAGCGCTCGGCACGGCTCCCAGGCGAAGACGTCCGCGCGCACGAGGTCGGCCTCGGTGGTGTTGAGGGCGAGCGTCTCTGCATTCGCGTCGACGGCGACGACGCGGTCGGCGAGCCGGACGAGCTTCCGCGTCCAGATGCCCGTGCCCGCCGCGAGCTCGAGCACCGAGCCCACCGGTGCGAACGCCTCGAGCGCCGCGTCTGCCTCCCCCACATCCGCCTGCCAGCGCGCGAGAGCGTCGGGCTCGAGCTCGTAGCGGCCGCGCCGGTACCACCAGTCGTCGTACTCGGGCGCGCGCTCGGCGTAGTAGCGCTTCTGCTCGCCCAGGAGATCTGTCACGCCGCCACCGCCTCACTCAGGAACGCCTCGACGCCGGCGAGCGAGTCGGCGTAGCGGGCGGCGCGCGGATCGGGGCGGCGCACGAGCACGGCCGGCAGGCCGAGCTCCTCGGCGCCGAGCACGTCGGCGACGACGTTGTCGCCGATCATCCATGCCTCGGCCGGGCGCAGCGCGTCGAGCACCGACGCGTACGCCTGCGCGTGCGGCTTCTCGTAGCCCGTCTCGGCCGAGCACGAGAGGAACGGGACGACCTCGTCGAGGCCGAGCGCGGTCACGATCTGCCGCAGCTCGGGGACATGGTTCGAGAGGATCGCGTGCGACCAGCCCGCCTGCGAGAGCCGCTCGAGCGCGGGCAGCGTGTCGTCGAAGAGAGCCCAGCCCACGCTCGGGTCGACGTAGAGCCGCCGCGCCGCGCCGGCGAGCTCGAGCGCGCGCGCCGGCTCGTATCCCGCCGCCTCGTACGCCCGGCCGAGCACCGGCTCCACGGCCGCCCACCACGCTGCCGGCTCGCCCAGCTCCGGGTGAGAGACGTCCGGCCGATGCCACGGGAAGCCGCTGCGCAGGTACGGCCTGAACGTGTCGGCGGAGTGCGGGTGCCCCGGCTCCTCGGCGTCGAGCGTCTCGGCGAGGAGAATGCTCCACCCCGTCTCGCCGCGCCGGTGCGCGAGGGTGCCGTCGAAGTCCCAGATCAGGAGCCGCGCTCCGCTCACCCGACCACCTGGAAGACGATCAGAGTCACGAGCGCGCCGAGCGCGCCGCCGTAGGCGACCTCGAGCGTCGAGTGGATCCCCGACTCGACCCTGGTCTGGGCGACGAGCAGCGCCATGATCAAGGCGAGCCCCGAGACGACGAAGCGGTGGTCGCTGCCGACGAGATACGTCACCGCGACCCATGCCGCGAATGCGACGGCAGCGTGACCCGAGGGAAGACCGCCGCGCAGCGGCGTCCCGCGACCCGTCCACGCCTTCGTCGCGAGCACGATGAGCACGACGAGGACGAGCGCCACGAGCGTGATGTCCGCCGGCGCGTCGCGCACCCGGTCGAGCGCGTTCGTCGCGCGCTGCCCGACCGCGCCCTGGAAGACGAGGAAGCCGATGGCAACCGCGGTGATCGACGCGATCAGCACCGCGCCGGCCGCGATGTCCTTGGCGAGCTTCGCGTTTGGGTCGAAGGACGTCGTCGAGACGTCGATCACGCCTTCGATCGCCGTGTTCAGCATCTCCGCGACGAGCACGAACGCGATGGCGAAGAGGAGGGCGATCAGCTGTAGCCGGGTCACGCCGACCGCGATCGCCGCCCCGAACACGAGTACGGCGGCGAGGAAGTGGATGCGGAGGTTCCGCTGCGTGCGGAGGACGTGGATGATCCCCTCGAACGCGTAGTTGAAGCTGTCGAGGAGGGACGGTGCCCGGCCCGGAGCCGGCGGCGGCGGACGGCGCGGCGGCCGCTCTCCCTCCGGGTTCTCGGGGCCGCGCAACGGTGTGACGCTCACCCGGCGTACACCGCCTCGCGGGCCTCCATCTCGGGGCCATGGTCGTAGCCGACGAGGTGCAGCAGCGCATGGACGAGCGGCCCGCGCCAATCGTCCCCGACGATGTCGGGACAGACGACGACGTCGCCGAGCTGGCGCGGCATGCCGTCCGGCAGCGCGCTCAAGCCGTCGATCGGGAAGGCGAGCGCGTCGGTCGCCTCATCGATGCCGAGGTGCTCGCGCTTCAGCGTCCGGCTCTCCTCCGGGCCGACGAAGGCGAGCCCGAGCTCACCGGTGCCGACGCCTTCTCCGGCGAGCACCGACTGCGCGAGCTCGACTGCGCCGGCCTCGTCCACCTCCCTGCCCGACCGGTTGGCGACCTCTACCTCGATCACCGGCTCCGTTGTGTCCCGGTCTGCTCGGCGTGAGCCTTGTATGCCTCCACGATTCGCTGCACGAGCTTGTGGCGGACGACGTCCTGGTGGCTGAACTCGACGAACGCGATCCCGTCGACCGCCGTGAGGATGTCGCGCACCTGGATCAGCCCGGACGCCTGCTCCCGCGGCAGGTCGACCTGCGTCACGTCGCCGGTCACGACCATCTTCGACCCGAAGCCGAGCCGCGTGAGGAACATCTGCATCTGCTCGGGCGAGGTGTTCTGCGCCTCGTCGAGGATCACGAAGCTGTCGTTGAGCGTGCGCCCGCGCATGAACGCGAGCGGAGCGACCTCGATCGTGCCGCGCTCCATGAAGGCGTTGAGCTTCTCCGGATCCATCGTGTCGTAGAGCGCGTCGAACAGCGGGCGCATGTACGGATCGACCTTCGCGAGCACGTCGCCCGGCAGGAACCCGAGCCGCTCGCCCGCCTCGACCGCGGGGCGCGTGAGGATGATCCGGCCGACCTGCCGCTCCGAGAGCGCCGCCACCGCGAGCGCGATGGCGAGGTACGTCTTGCCGGTGCCGGCGGGGCCGATGCCGAAAGTGACCGTGCATTCGCGGATCGCGTCGACGTAGCGCTTTTGCGTGACGGTCTTCGGCGTGATCCGCTTGCCGCGGTGCGACCAGACGACGTCGGAGAAGATCTCGTGCACGTCCTCCGCCTGGTCGATGGCGCCGAGGATGGCGTCGACGGTGCTCGCCCCGACTTCCTGACCGCCCTCGACGAGCTCGACGAGCTCCTCGACGACCGCCTGCGCCTCGGCGACCTTCAGGTCGTCGCCGGCGAGCGTGAGCCGGTTGCCGCGCAGGTTCACGGTGCAGCCGAGCCGGTCGCGGAGCGCGTTCAGCACCCCGTCGCCGATGCCCGCGAGCTCCGCTGCTACCTCGTTCGGGACGTCGAGAATCGTTTGCACAAACCGCAGTGTAGGGGGCGCTACGGCGCTTTCCTGCGGGGCTTGCGCCGGTTTGGAGGGTTGGTTGCGTCGGTCACGAACATGACGCTGTCGCCACCATCAGCTAGGGTCAGCGGCTTCGGGTCCTCTTTGCAACGCCGTTCCTATGCGACGTCACGGTCTCGTCCTCCTCTGCACGCTTGGCCTCGCCGCACTCGCGGTGGCTGGGGCTGCGACCGTGGCGCGCGCCCGCTCGACCCCGCAGATCCGGGCGGCACAGACCCATAGGCGCGAGGTCATGGCCGAGGTCGACCAGATCGGCCAGAAGCTGCAGGTGGCCCAGGACCAGTGGTGGAACGCGAAGCAGAAGCTCGGTCTCGTCAACAAGACCCTGCGGCAGAACGAGCACCGGCTGCACATCGCCAAGGGGAACTTCAAGGTCGCGCAGAAGCACCTCATGACGCGCCTCTACTCGCTCTACGTGAACGGGTCCCCGAGCACGATCGAGGTGCTTGCCGGCGCTAACAGCCTCTCGCAGATCATGAAGCGCGCCGAGTCGGCGCAGGCGGTCTCGAACCAGGACGCATCGCTCGGACGGAACGCGCTCAACTTCGAGCACTCGGTGCAGCGGCGTGAGCTGCAGCTCAAGAAGCTGAAGCAGACGCGTGAGCAGGCCGTCCGCGAGCGGGCGGCGGAGAAGCGCACGGTCGAGTCCGAGCTCGGACAACAGCGGCGCCTGCTCTCCTCCATCAACTCGTCGATCTCGCAGCTCCAGGCGCAGGAGGCGGCACGGGAGCGGGCGGCAAGAGCCGCCGCGGAGGCGCGCCTGAGAGCGGAGCTCGCAGCCCGCGAGGCGGCGAAGAAAGCAGCGGCTGCGGTGCCCTCGTCCCCCACGACGATCGTCCCGCCGCCGCCGGTCAATGTGCCGACCGGAGGCACCGGCGCCGGCCATCCGCAGGCGGCCTCGATCGCGCTCCAGTATCTCGGCGTCCCGTACGTCTGGGGCGGCGCGAGCCCGAGCGGCTTCGACTGCTCCGGCCTCGTGATGTACGTCTACGCGCAGCTCGGGATCTCGCTCCCGCACTACACCGTCGCGCAGTGGGATGCGACCGAGCCGATCTCGTCGCCGGCCCCCGGCGACCTCGTCTTCTTCAACGGCCTCGGCCACGTCGGGATCTACATCGGCGGAGGCCGGTTCGTCGACGCCCCGCACACCGGCTCCGTCGTCCGCATCGACAGCATGTCGGGCTTCGGCGGCTACGACGGCGCCCGCCGCGTTCCGTAGCTTGCGGGTGCTGCTCACCCGCGCGCTGGGGTAATCGAACTGCGCGGGCCGGAAAGCGCGGTTCGGCCTGCGGCTAAGCGGCGGCGCCGGCTGTCGTCGTGAGCGCCGCGATGTGAGCGATCATCTCGTCCAGCGCGGCCTCAAGTGGCGCTGTCTTGCGTGTGACCTGCGTCAGCATCAGCCCACCCTGGACCGCAGCCAGTGTTGCTGTGGCGAGCCGCTCGTGGTCTGCGCTCTCCACGAGTTCACCGCGCTGGTGCATAGCCGCGAGCCCCTGCCTGATCGCGGCCTCCCAGCGATTGAATCCCGCGGCGAGTTCCGGCCGTGCATCGGGCATGGACCTCGATAGCTCGCTGCTCAACGTTCCGAGCGGGCAGCCACCGATGCAGTGGGCCCGCCGTTGCGACGCAACCAGGTGATTACGCCAGGCGTGCAACGCCTCGAGGCTGTCGAGGTGTGAGAGCTCCGGCTCCTGGCCGACAAGTACAGCCTGCGCTTGGTGCTCGATCACCGCCAGGACGAGGGCGTCCTTGTCCTCGAAGTAGTGGTAGAGCTGTGAGCTCGACACCTCCGCCGCGGCCTTGATGTGCTCAAGTGTCGTGGCCGTTACGCCCCGCGCGAAGATCTCGGCCGCGGCCGCCGACACGATCCGCTCGCGCGTCGCCTGCCCGCGGGAGGTGAGAGGACGACCCGTCCTGGTCTGCGTAACGGCCATGGTCGTCAAGTTAGCACCAAATGGATTTGACAATCCAGTTTTGCGTGTCCACTCTGGGATCACGGCATCCAAAATCTCGGCCAGGCCGCAATCGTGGCCCGCCCCAGAAAGGCATCTATGAGCACGGACCTGACAGGCGCGACGGCCCTGGTCACGGGCGCAACCAGCGGCATCGGCAAGGCGACCGCTTTGCTTCTCGTCGAGCGCGGCGCTCACGTAATCGTGAGCGGCCGTGATGCGGATCGTGGCGCCGCGGTCGTCGACACGATCACCCAAGGCGGTGGGCAGTCCAACTTCTTCCCCGATGGCCGGACGCACCGCAGCTGGCGCCGCGGGAGCGGGTCCGAACGGGGCGAGTCTCGAATGGCCTCGACATCCCCAACACGCCGATGACGAGGTTGCAAGAAGCCGCTGCGCTGGGCCAGGCCGAGCCGGGCGTAGCCGTCGTATCCACCCGGCGCTCCGACCGCGCCATTCAGTCAACCCCGGCTGGACCTACAAGAGATGAGAGGGAATCCTGATGAGCACACTCCCGGGAAAGACCGTGCTGATCACGGGGGCCAACGTCGGGATCGGCAAGGACGTGGCCCGGCAACTGGCATTACGTCCCGAGATCGCCCGCATCTACCTGGCGTGCCGGAACCAAGACCGGGCGACAACGGCAAAGGCCGATCTCGAAGCGGAGACCGGCCGGCACATCTTCGACATCGTTCTGATGGACGTTGCCGATCTGGCTTCGGTCCGCGCCGGCCTTGCGGCCATCAACGGATCGGTCGATGCGCTGGTCATGAACGCGGGTGTCATTGGCCCGCACTCGATGGACTTGACCGCCGACGGGGTCACCAATGTGTTCGCGACGAACGTCCTTGGCCACGTCGTCCTCCTCGAAGGGCTCCTGGCCGAGGGGCGGCTTCGCGAGGTTGCGGTCCTCGCCGGAAGCGAAGCAGT
Source organism: uncultured Actinomycetes bacterium (assembly GCA_963743545.1). Taxonomy (GTDB): domain Bacteria; phylum Actinomycetota; class Thermoleophilia; order Gaiellales; family Gaiellaceae; genus Palsa-739. Next base: position 102,620 of record CAVUQB010000005.1, read on the forward strand.
CCGCGGAGTTCCGAAGTTGCGGATGAAAGGGCCATCCTTCGTCTCAACCTCAGCCGATGAACTCGCCACCGTCATCGACGGCAGCTACTTCGCCGGCAGAAAACCTGACTTCAACCTGGCGTTCGGGCAGGCCAAGTACATCGGGGCCTTCTGGATGGCCTACCTGGCCCGCCAGCATCCCGACCTCCGCTTCATCACCGTGAGCCCCGGGAACACCACCGGTACCCAAGCCCCCAGCGACCTTCCCCTACCGATGCGGGTAGCCGCCAAGTACGTCATGCCCGCCCTAGGTCTCGCCCACAAACTCGACGTGGGAGCGAAGCGACTCGTCGACGGCGTCACCGACCCGAACCTGTCTAGCGGCATGTTCTACGCCAGCGCGGCCAACACGCTCACGGGTCCCCTGGTCAACCAAGCGGACTTCCTCCCCGACCTGGCCAACCCGTCGTTTCAGGACAACGCCAACGAGGCCATCCACCGCTTTATCACTTAAGTCGCCGGCCGGGCGAAGAGCGCAGCTCTTCGCCCGGAACTCAGGCGAGTTTCTCGCGGACGATCTGGCTGACCTGGGAGCCGTCGGCGCGGCCGGCGATCTGCGGCATGACGTCGGCCATCACGCGGCCGAGGTCGGCCATGCTCGTGGCTCCCACCTCGGCGATTACGTCGTCGACGATCTCCTCGATCTCGTCCTCGGACAGGGGCTCCGGCATGAACTCCTCGAGGACGTCGAGCTCGCGCTCCTCCGCCTCGGCCCGCTCCTCGCGGCCACCGCTGCGGAACGCGTCGGCCGCCTCGACCCGCCGCTTCCGCTCACGCTGCAGGACCTGCAGCTCCTCGTCCTCGCTCAGCGGCCGCTGCAGCTCCTTCTCCGAGTTCTTGAGGGCGTTGAGGATCAGGCGCAGCGTGTCGCGGCGCTCCGCGTCCCGCGCGCGCATCGCATCCTTCAGCTCGTCGTCGATCTCCTCGATCAAGCTCACGACCAACCGCCTTTGACGTGCCAGTGGAGATGGAAAACCGTCTGCCCCGCGCTCGGGCCAACGTTGACGGCGACACGGTAATCCGTCAACCCCTCGCGTGCGGCGACGTCGGCGACGAACTCGAGCATTTGCTTCGTCTCCTCCGCTGGGAACTCGCCGATCTCGCGGAACGAGTCGACGTGCCGCTCGGGCAGGACGAGCAGGTGGACGGGCGCCTGCGGGTTGATGTCGCGGATGGCGACGAAGCCGTCGGTCGAGGCGACGTGGTCGCCCTCGCGGTAGAGCCGGCAGAAGAGACAGTCGTCAGGCAGCGAGGATCCCCTCCTCCGAGACCGCCGCGGCGCGAACATCGAGCAGCGCGCCGACCGGCGCCGACTGCGACACGAGCCACGGCGAGTAGTCGTCGCCGTAGCCACGGCCCGGCCGGTCGACGAGCACGAGATCGTCCCGGCCGAGCTTCGCGCGCCAGTGGGCCAGGCACGCGTCGTGGGACGCCGCCCGCAGGCGGGCGCTCCGCTCCTTCTTCACCTGCGGCGGCACCGGGTCCTCGGCGGCCGTGCCGGTGCCCGGGCGCGGCGAGTAGGGGAACACGTGCACCTTCGTCAGCCCGGCCTCCGCGGCGACGGCGAGCGTGTTCGCGAACGCGGCCTCGTCCTCGGTAGGGAAGCCGACGATGACGTCGCTCGTGAGGTTGAACTCCTCGCGCAGAGGCTCGAGCCGGCGCAGGTACGTGCGGACGGAGTAGCGGCGGCCCATCGCCCGCAACACCTCGTCGTCGCCCGATTGGAGCGGCACGTGCAGGTGGCGGCTCGCGGTCGGCGTATCGCGCAGGGCGCGGACGAGCTCGTCGTCGACGTGGTTGATCTCGATCGAGGAGAGGCGGAGGCGCTCGAGGCCGGGCGTCGCTCCGCCCTCCCGCACGAGCCGCGGCAGGCGATAGCCGGCCAGGCGGTCGCGGTAACAGCCGAGGTTGATCCCGGTCAGGACGACCTCACGGTGGCCCTGCGCGACGCGGCGGCGGATCTCGCCGAGCACGGCCTCGGCCGGGCGGCTGCGAGACGCGCCGCGCACGAGCGGGATCACGCAGAAGCGGCACGCGAACGAGCAGCCGTCCTGCACCTTGACGAAGGCGCGGACGCGGTCGAGCCGGGCATCCGCCTGCACGCAGCCGATCGAGCCGACGTCCCCCGCGACGAACTCCGGCGTCTCCTCGCTTCGGCGCGCGACCACGACGACGTTGTCGGGCAACCCGGCGAACGCGGCGCCCGCGAGGTTCGCACCGCAGCCTGTGACGTAGACGCGCGAGTGGGTGCGTGCCGCGCGGGCCGCTTCCTTGCGCGACTTCGCGACGGCCTCGTTGGTGACGCAGCACGTGTTGACGACGGCGACGTCCGCGCCGGTGTCGTGCTCCTCGTGGCCGTCCGCGAGCAGCCGCTCGCGCACCGCGTGCGCGTCGACGTGCGAGACCTTGCAGCCGAGGAAGCGGACCGAGAACGTCGTCACGGCCGCAATTCGAGCAGGTCCGCAGCCCAACCGTCGCGGACTCGCCGTTCCAGCCGCTGCCAGCCCTCGGCGCGCGGCTCGTCCCGCTCGAGGTAGCCCGACGTGATCGCCCGCTCGACGGGAAGCTCGGGGAGCATCCGCTCGACGACGTCGAGCGCGATGTTCAGCACGGCGAGGCCCGCCGGCTGCAGCTCCGTTCCGACCTCGACGTCGACGCCGTTGAGCGCAGCGTTCGCGCGCGTCGTCTCGAGCGCGACCTCGTCGACGTCGACGGCGTGCACCGGCTCGAAGCCGAGCTTCGCCGCGGCGACGGAGAGCACGCCCGAGCCGCAGCCGACGTCGAGCAGGCTCGCCGGTTCGACCTTCTGCAGGAGCTCGAGGCAGAGCCGGGTCGTCGCGTGCGCGCCGGTGCCGAAGGCGCGGCCGGGATCGATCACGACGGCGACGGCACCGGCCGGCGCCTGCTCCCACGGAGGCCCGACCCACAACCGGCCGACCCGTACGCCGTGGTGGAAGGCGCGCCAGCCGTCCTCCCAGCCGTGGGCCACGTCGTCCACTTCGACGACGTCGAAACCGAGCGGTGGCTCGTCGGCGTAGACGGCGTACGCACCGTCGAGCTCCTCTACGCCCTCCGGGAAGATGTGGAGCAGGAGCACGAGCTCGGGCTCGCCGCCGACGACGACGTAGCGTCTCAGTGGAACGCGCTCTTGAGCTTCGCGAAGAGCCCCTCGGAGCGGTCGTACGTGCGCTCGTCGGCGTGCTCGTCGAACTCGCGGAGGAGGCGGCGCTGCTCGTCGTTGAGGTGGCGCGGCACGAGGACGCTGACGAGGATCCGCTGGTCGCCGCGGCCGCGACGCTGCAGGACGGGCATGCCGCGGCCGCGCAGGACGACGATCTCGCCCGGCTGCGTCCCCGGCGGCAGCTCGAGCTCCTCCTCCCCCTCGAGCGTCGGGATCGTGACCGTCGCGCCGAGCGCCGCCTGGGTGAACGTGAGGCCGACGGTCGCGTAGATGTCGTCGCCCTCGCGCACGAAGCGCTCGTCGGGGCGGATCCGCACCTCGACGTAGACGTCCCCGGCCTGCCCGCCGACAAGCCCCGCGTGCCCCGCGCCGCCGAGGCGGATCTGCTGGCCGTGGTGGATGCCCGGCGGGATGTCGACGGGAAGCGTCCGCTCCTCGACGACTCGGCCGGCGCCGCGGCACTCGGTGCACGGCTGCTCGATCTTGCGGCCCGAGCCGGCGCACGTCGGACAGGACTGCGTCCGGACGAACTCGCCGAAGACGCTGCGCGTCACCTGCTGCAGCCGCCCGGATCCGTTGCAGGTCGGGCAGGTCGTGATCTCGCTGCCCGGTTCCGCCCCATCGCCGCCGCAGCGCGAGCAGGTCACGGCAGCCTCGAACGGCACCTCGCGCGTGACGCCGCGGGCGGCTTCGGCGAGGTCGATCTCGACCGTCGCCGCGAGGTCGGCGCCGCGCGCGCGGCCACCCCCGGTGCGGCCGCCGAACGCGTCGTCGCCGAAGAACGCCGAGAAGAGGTCGGCGAGATTACCGAAGTCGACGTGCCCGGCCTGGAAGCCTCCGCTCCGCAGCCCGGCGTGGCCGTAGCGGTCGTAGAGCTCGCGCGTCTCCGTCTTCGAGAGCACCTCGTACGCCTCCACCACCTCGCGGAACCGCTCCTGGGCGTCCGGCGCGTCGGACACGTCGGGATGGAGCTCGCGCGCCCGCTGCCGGAACGCGCGCTTGATCTCCGCCTCGCTCGCTCCGCGCCCGACTCCGAGCAGCTCGTAGTAGTCGTGGTCGGTCGTCGCCATCGTCAGGAATGTAGCGAGCGGTCCCGCGGGCGAAACTCAGGCTTCGTCGTAGATCGACTCGACGAAGCGCGAGAGCTCGGTAGCGGCGGAGCGGACGGCTCCGAGCGCCTTCTCGTAGTCCATGCGCACCGGGCCGACGAGGCTGACGGCGCCGAGTGCCCGGTGGACGAGCCCGTAACACGCGCCCACGAGCGCGATCTCGTTGAGGGCCGGGTGGGCGAGCTCGTGGCCGAGGCGGACGAACGGACGCTGGGACGAGCTCGGCTGCCCGAGCACGTCGAGCAAGTCGGCCCGGCGCTCGACGAGCTCGAACAGGCTGCGGTACGCGTCGAGCTCCTCGGCCCGGACCTCGCCGAGCAGGTCGGCGGCGCCGCCGACGTACAGGCGCCGTTCCGCGGACTCGAGCTCCATGAACGCCGGCCGGAGCGCGTCGAGGAACGCGTGCTCGGCGGGACCGAGACCGGGATCCTCGAGGCGCCGCCGCAGCACGCCGGTGCCCAGCTGTAGCCCGGCGACGGCCTCGTTGAGGTAATCGCTCGCCCACTGGGCCAGACCCGCGTCGACGGGCTCCTCGAAGTGGAAGAGCCGCTTCGAGACGCCGCCCGCGGAGGTGATGACGACGACCATCACGAGCTGCGGCTGCAGGAGCAGCACCTCCACGTGCCGCACGTGCGTCGCCTCGAGCGGCGGAGCGGAGACGAGCGCGAGCAGCCGCGTGACCTGCGACAGCATCTCGGTGGTCGCCTGCAGCGCCGACTCGATCTCGTTGCTCGTGGACGTGAGGTCGAGCGGGAAGGCGGGCGGCCGCGGCTCGAGCCGTCCGAGCAGCTCGTCGGCGTAGAGGCGGTAGCCGCGCTCGGTCGGCACGCGTCCCGCGGAAGTGTGCGGATGCGTCAGCAGCCCGAGATTCTCGAGCTCCGCGAGTTCGGCCCGCACCGTCGACGCGGACACGCGAAGGTCGGAGCGCTCGACGAGCGTCTTCGAGCCTACGGGCTCGCCGGTGCCGACGAACTCCTCGACGATGCGGCGGAGAACCGCCCGTTGCCGCTCGCTGAGTTGCACCGTTTCTTGCATTTGCAGGAGATTTTAGCCGCTGCTAGGCGATGATCTCGGCGGTCACGCCGCCGCCGAGGAAGCGGCCGCGCCGGGTGAGCGTGAGTGTGTCGCCCTCGTCGACCGCGAGACCGAGCCGCTCGGCTCGCGCGAGACCGTCGGCGTCGAGCGCCGAACGCAGCCCGCCGACACGCAGCGGCTCGTCGAGGCGAAGGCCGAGCATCACGCGCTCGCGTGCGCGCGTCTCGTCGTCCAGGAGCTCGAGCTCGCGGTCGTAGTCGCCGTGGAGATAGCGCGCGAGCTTCGGCGTGTTGCGGCGGCGCTCGTCGCCCAGCGTGGACACGGCACCGACGCCGAGGCCGAGATAGTCGCGACCGAGCCAGTAGGCGAGGTTGTGCTCGGCGCGCTTGCCGTCCCGGCAGAAATTGGCGGTCTCGTACCAGCGGAAGCCGGAATCGGTAAGGGTCGCGACGACGCGCTCGAAGTAGTCCTCCATCTGTTCGGCCTGCCGCTCGAGCTCGGCGCCGTGCGCGATCGTGAACCGCGTGCCCGGCTTCGCCTCGAGCTCGTAGGCGCTGATGTGCTCGGGGCCGAGCGCGACTGCGTGGGCGAGATCCGACGCGAGCTCGTCCGGCGTCTGGCCCGGGATGCCGTAGATCAGGTCGAGCGAGAGGTTGTCGAAGCCGGCGCCTCGGAGGGCGGCGAACGCGCGCTCGACGTCGGCGGGCGTCGCGCGGCGCTCGAGCACGCTCAGGAGGTGCGGCTGGAACGACTGCGCGCCGAGCGACACGCGATTGACACCGGCGTCGCGCAGCGCGCGGGCGAGCTCGGGCGTGACCGTCTCGGGGTTCGCCTCCACGGTCAGCTCGCGCGCGGGCGGAAGCGCGCGCAGCAGCCGCAGCAGCTCCGGCAGCGCCGTGTAGGTCGGGGTGCCGCCGCCGAGGAAGATCGTCTCGACCGGCGCTCCGTCGTGCTCCTCCCGCAGCTCGCGCAGCAGCGCGTCGACGTACGGCCCGTGCAGGTGGTCGCGGCCGGTCGCCGTGACGAAGTCGCAGTACCCGCAGCGATGGGCGCAGAACGGCAGGTGGACGTAGAGGTGGCGGACGCTCACGCCGCTCGCTTCGGTCGCGGAACGAGCTCGCCGTTGCAGTTCGGGCAGAAGTGCTCCAGCGCTTCGGCGCACCGGGGACAGAACGTGCACTCGTGCGAGCAGATGACCGCGTCGGCGTCCTGGGCGAGCCCGGCGCCGCAACGCTCGCACTCGGTGCGCATCTCGAGCGCCATCAGCTCTTCGATCCCTGGCCGATGTTGAGGACGGCGAGGAACGCCTCCTGCGGGACCTCGACGGCGCCGACCTGCTTCATCCGCTTCTTGCCCGCCTTCTGCTTCTCGAGCAGCTTGCGCTTGCGGGAGATGTCGCCGCCGTAGCACTTCGCTAGCACGTCCTTCCGCTTCGCCTTCACCGTCTCGCGCGCGATCACGCGCGAGCCGATCGCGGCCTGGATCGCGATGTCGAACATCTGGCGCGGGATCTCCTCGCGCAGCTTGTCGACGAGCAGCCGGCCGCGGTCGTAGGCGAACTCCCGGTGGACGATGAGGGACAGCGCGTCGACCGGCTCGTTGCCGACGAGCACGTCGACGCGCACGAGTGCGCCGGGCTTGAAGCCGGCGAGGTCGTAGTCGAACGAGGCGTAGCCGCGCGTGCGCGACTTGAGCTGGTCGTAGTAGTCGAGGACAATCTCGGCGAGCGGGAGCTCGTAGGTCAGGTGGACGCGCTCGGGCGAGAGGTACTCGAGCTTCCCGAAGGTGCCGCGCCGGTCGTTGTTGAGCTCCATCACCGCCCCGACGTACTCCTTCGGGACGATGATCGAAGCGGCCACGTACGGCTCCTCGACCTCCTCGACCTCGCGCGGGAACTCGGCCGGGTTGTGCACCTCGACCCAGCCGCCGTTCTTCTCCTGCACCCGGTACGCGACGTTCGGCGCGGTCACGAGGAGGTCGAGGTCGAACTCGCGCTCGAGCCGCTCGCGGACGATCTCCATGTGCAACAGGCCGAGGAAGCCGCAGCGGAAGCCGAAGCCGAGCGCGTTCGATGTCTCCGGCTCGTACATGAGTGCCGCGTCGTTGAGCTTGAGCCGCTCGAGCGCGTCGCGGAGCTCGGGGTACTCGTCGGATTCGGTCGGGAAGAGTCCGGCGAAGACCATCGGCTTGACGTCCTTGTAGCCGGGCAGCGCCTCCACCGCGGGCTCGCGGACGGAGGTGAGCGTGTCGCCGACGCGCAGCCGCGAGACGTCCTTGAGGCCGGTCACGACGTAGCCGACCTCGCCTGCCTCCAGCCGCTCGACCGGCGTCATCGCGGGCGAGAAGACACCGAGCTCCTCGGCGTCGAAGCGGGTGTCGGTGGCGAGCGTCCGCAACGCCTCGCGGGTGGAGAACGAGCCGTCGACGACGCGGACGAAGGCGACGACGCCGCGGTACTGGTCGTAGGAGGAGTCGAAGACGAGCGCGCGGGCGGCCGCGCCGAGATCGCCGGCCGGCGGGGGCACCCGCTCGACGATCGCGTCGAGGACCTCGGCAACGCCGTGGCCGGTCTTGGCGGAGATGCGGAGCACGTTGCCCGGATCGTCGCCGAGCAGATCGGCGACCTCGACAGCGGTCGCGTCCGGATCGGCCGCGGGGAGGTCGATCTTGTTCGCGACGGGGACGATGTCGAGCCCGTTCTCGATCGCGAGGTAGGCGTTGGCGAGCGTCTGCGCCTCGATGCCCTGCGCAGCGTCGACGACGAGCAGGGCTCCCTCGCAGGCCTGGAGCGAGCGCGAGACCTCGTACGTGAAGTCGACGTGGCCGGGGGTGTCGATCAGGTTGAGCTGGTGGCCCTTCCAGGTGACGCGGACGGCCTGGGCCTTGATCGTGATGCCGCGTTCCCGCTCGAGCTCCATCGAGTCGAGCACCTGCTCGCGCATGTCGCGCGCCGAGACGGCCTCGGTGAGCTCGAGGATGCGGTCGGCGAGCGTCGACTTGCCGTGGTCGATGTGCGCGATGATCGAGAAGTTGCGGATACGGCTCTGTTCCATCCCGCGGGCGATGGTACTGGCCGCCCGTTGAGCTCTCGGTCGCGGCGTTTACGGTTTGCGACATGGGGTTCGCAGGGGATGCGGATCGCGGTTCTCTTCCACGAGCAGGAACGTCGCGTCAACCCCGCGCCCCACCTCGTCCACACCCTCGCCGAGTTCTGGCGCGAGGACGGGCTCGAGGTCGTCTATCTCTACGGCACCGATCGCTTCGTGCCCGCCGACCTCCTGCTGGTGCACGTCGACCTGTGGGTCGTGCCCGAGGCGTATCTCGAGTTCGCCACGCGCTACCCGGTCGTCCTCAACGGCCGTGTCCGCGACATCCGGAAGAGCACGACCACCCGGTATCTCGTGCACACCCGGACGACGAGTGGGACGGCCCGGTGATCGTGAAGAGCGACCTCAACCACGGCGGCTACCCCGAGTACCGGACCGATCTGACCGGCGTGCGACGCCTGCGGCCGGTGCGGGCGGTGGCCAGGCGGCTGGGAGCGACGCCCACGTGGCACGACTACCGGGTCTTCGAGCGGCGCGCGGACGTTCCCGCGTCGCTGGCCGAGCGCAGCGACCTCGTGGTGGAGCGCTTCCTCCCGGAGATCGAGGACGGCCTCTACCACCTCCGCATGTACCAGTTCCTCGGCGACCACGAACGCACCGCGCGCCTCAGCTCGCCGGAGCCCATCTTCAAGGCCGACACAAGCTCGTCGGCCCAGATCATCGAGCCGCACGCGGAGGTCTTGGCGTGGCGCGAGGAGCTCGGCCTCGACTTCGGCAAGATCGACTACACCGTGCACGAGGGCGAGGTGATCCTCCTCGACACGAACAAGACGACCGGCGCGTCGAGGCCGTATCTCGAATCGGGCACGCTGCGCGACGAGCGCCGGCGGCAGGCTGAAGGGATCCACGCCTACTTCACCGGGTTGAAGCCGCTCTAGGGGCGACTCGGCGGGGCCGAGCGCACACCCCCACCCAGGGTGGGGCCCGCGTTCCCTCCGCCCTCGCGATCGAGGCTAGCGGCCGACCTGTGCCGCCCGAACGGCAGCTTTGTCAGAACCTGTTGACGAGCGACCCGACGGCGGGTTAGGCGCGCGCTTGCCGCAGGCGCAGCATCGTGTCGAGCTCCCGCACGCCCAGCAGCCGACACACTCCGAAGAACGCGGCGTAGCCGAGCACGAGCCCCGCGCCGAGGGAGACGACCTGCGCCGGGAACGAGCGCCCCAGACCGGAGTCGAGCAGGTACCAGACACCCCAGCCTACGCCGGCCAGCACAGCCGACGCGACCACCACGAGGCCGAAAGTCCGAGCAGTCTCGCCAAGCGCGAATCCGCCCATCCGGCGCCGGAAGAAGTAGAGAAGAGCCACCGTGCCGGCGATGTTCACGAGTGACGTCGAGAGCGGGATCCCCCAGATCCCGAACCGGTAGAAGACCGCGTCGAGGAGGGCATTCAGGCCGAGGTTCCCCAACGCGACCCAGCTGGGGATCCACGGTGACTGGAGCGAGAAGAAGCCGCGGTTGAGCATCAGCATCGTGCCGTTGAAGGTCAGGCCCAAGGCGAACGCGGCGAGAGAGGCCGCGACGATCGGCGTCTGCCACGGGTGGAACGCGCCGCGCTGGTAGAGGAGCCGCACGATCGGGGTTGCGAGGACCGCCGCCGCGGCGCTGGCCGGGAGCAGGAAGAAGGTGATCAGCCGCAGACCCGTCGCGACGACTCCCTTCAATCCGTCCCAGTCCTCCCGCGACGCGTAGCGGGACAGGAGCGGGAAGAGGACGGTGGCGACCGCGACCGAGAACACCCCCTGCGGCAGCATGTAGAGGCGAAACGCGCTCACGATTGCCGTCGGGGCGACGTTCTTGTTCAGGAAGTGCGTCGCGAACAGCTGGTCGATGACGGCGTTGATGTTGATCAGGCCGAGCCCGATCGTGACCGGCACCATCAGCACGAACGTCCGCTTCACGGCCGGGTCGTGGATGTCGAGCACCATGTGGAGCTCGCCGTCGCGCCCCCGCAGCCACGGCAGTGGCAGCAGGAACTGGACGATGGTCGCCACGAGGATCGAGACGGCGTAGATGTAGAGCCTCGTGCTCTTGAGGCTCGCGTGCTCGGCGCCGAGCGCGAGGCCGAGCAGGATCACGAGATTCCAGGCCACCGGGCTCAGGGCGGGCACGGTGAAGTGGTCGTAGCTGTTGAGGATCCCGACGACGATCCCGGTCAGCCCGAGAATGACGACGGTCGGGAACAGGATCCGTGAGAGGCCGATCGCGAGTGGCCCGTACAGGTCGTTCGGCCCGTAGTTGAACAGCTCCATCACCCAGGGCGCGATCACGATGTAGAGCGCCGTGAGGCCGCCGAGGCCGAGCAGCATCAGCCAGAAGATCGACGAGGCCACCCGCCAGGCACGCTTTCGCTCACCTTTGACGAGCAGGTCGCTGAAGACCGGGACGAACGCCGCCGAAAGAGCCTGATCCGCGACGAGGGACCGCACGGTGTTCGGGATCAGGAAGGCGATGTTGAAGGCGTTGATCTTCCCGGAGATCCCGAACAGATAGGCGGCGACGATCTCTCGCAGCAGCCCGAGGACCCTCGAGGCGCCGGTCGCGATCGCGAAGATCACGCCCGATCGCGCGAGGCGGCGTCTCTCCCCCGCCGGTTCGCCCGCCGTGGCTGCCGGCCAGGGGGCGCTGATCAGCGGGACCTGCGCCTCTTCCGCGAACTCGAGAGCCTCGACCTCCGTCAACGTCCCGCGGTCGCGACGCGGACGGACCAGCGCCGTCGGCTGCTCGGCCGGATCCTGCGAGATCGGCCAGCTGTCGAGCGTCGCCTCGCTCTCGAAGTACGTCGGCTTGCCCTGTTCGCGGCGGCGGCGGTCACGCTCGAACGCCCGCTCCTGCCGCTGCCGCTCGGCGTCGTCCACGAGGGCAGCATAGGGAGAGGGGTTGCTACCATCGCCCCGCCCGCGAGCCGCGGGCCTTTCCCCGAGATGCCGAATATCAGACAGCAAGAGAAGCGCGTCCGCCAGGCGACGCGGCAGCGGCAGGAGAATCTCCGCTGGCGCTCGACCGCGAAGACGCTCATGCGACGCCTCAACGAGGCGGTCGCCGACGCGGACGCTGCCGAGACCGACGCCCGCCACCGCGAGCTCGTCCAGTGGCTCGACCGGGCCGCCTCGAACGGCGCCCTCCACCGGAACACCGTCGCGCGGCGCAAGTCTCAGGCGGCGAAGCTCGTCGCCGGCGCCTCCGCGAAGTAGGGCTCCTCAGCCCGTGCGCGCGTCGGGACGGCGCGTGATCTCGACGAGCGTCCGTTCGAGTTGGAGCTCGGCCGGAAGGCGCGACCTGCCCTTCGCTCCCGCGTCGAGCTCGGCCAGCCGGACCGTTGCCCGCGCGAGCTCGTCGGGCGAGAAGTTGCCTGCCTGCTTCGCCGACTTCTCGGCGACGAACGGGTGGATCTTGAGCCGGCTCGCGATCTCGCTCGGGCGGACACCCTCGTCTGCGAGGCGCGACGCCTTCCGCACCCGGCCGACGTGCGCCACCATCGAGGCGACGAGACGGATCAACTCGCTCGAGCGCGGCCGGTGCGAGCGGTCGAGCAGCGATTCCGTCGCGCGCAGGGTCGCGGCGACGTCCCGCCGCCCCCAGGCGTCGGTGACCGCGAAGATCGGCGTCTCGCCGCCGCCGACTGCAAGCTCCTCGACGGCCGCGCGCGTGATCGGCTCGCCGTTCGCCCACGTCGCAAGCTTCTGGATCTCGGAGGCGAGGTTGCCGACGTCGTCCCCGACGGCCTCGACGAGCGCCCGGCACGCGTCGCGGTCGGCAGTCGCCCCGAGCCGGGCGAACTGCTCGCCGACCCACTCGGGAAGCTGCTTCTTCGCCACGTCGTACGCGAGGATCTGACCCGCCTTCGCGACCGCCTTGGCGAGTGGGGCGTCCTTCTTGATCCCGTCGCCGACGAGCGCGAGGACGGTGGTCGGCGCAGGAGCCGCGAGGTAGGCCTCGAGCTCCTTCACGTCGGTCGCCTTCCAGCTCTCCACACCGTCGACGACCACGAGCCGCGTCTCCCCGCCGAAGAGGCCGAGGGCGTTGCAGGCGGCGACCGCGTCCTCTGCCTTGGCTTCCGCGGCGTGGAGTTGCTCGGTGGCGTCCTCACCGATCCGCCCTCGCAGTCGCTGGAGCGCGACCGTGATCTTCGGCCGGTCGGTCCCCGTCAGGAGGTAGACCGGCTTCAGCTCGGGCTCGCTCGCCACGTTGCCAAGCATAGGCGGCGGCGCAGACCGCTCCCAGACCGAGGACGGCGGCCGCGCGCGGGGACGTGATCTGCGCGCCCGGGATGCGCGCAAATGCGCGCGCGCACGCCGCAACGAGCCAGGCTCCCCAGCCGTTGAGCTGCGCCATCGCGGCCGCGACCGACGGTGCGAACGGCGCGACCGCCGCGGTCAGGAGCGCGAGCCCGAGCACCTCGACGACGATCGGCACGGCGACGACGTTCGCCGGCACGGTGACGAGAGAGATCTGGTGGAACTGGAACCACGTGACGGGCGCGGTCGCGAGTCCGCACGCCGTGGAGACGCCGATGAGCTGCGCCAGCCCATGCGAAACCGGGTAACCCTCGAGCGCGAGGACGACGCGCGGCGTAACGACGAAGATCGCTGCGACCGCGGCGAACGAGAGCTGGAAGCCCGCGTCGAACAGCACGTACGGGTTCCAGCCAAGGAGAACGGCGGCACCGACGAGCAGCGCCTGCCGGCGGTCGCGCTCGCGGCCGGCGAGCCACGCGAGCGAGCCCAGGCCCGCGGCGAGCGCTGCGCGCACGACGGACGGATGCAGCCCGACGGCGAGTGCATAGGCCGAGATCGCCAGCAGTGCGGCGACCCGTGCGACGTAACCACCGAAGCCGAGCAGGAGGACCACCATCGCGACGCCGCCACCGACCGCGGCGACCTTCAGCCCGTCGACCGCGAGACAGTGGTAGAGGCCTGTCGCCCGGAAGTCGTCGAGCAGCCGGTCGTCGACCTCGGACGAACGGCCGAGCACGATCGCCTCGATCAGGTCACGCCGCTCGCCCTTCAGACCCGGAGTGGTGTCGCCGCTGAGCCAGCGTCCGACGCGGTCGCCCACACCGGAGACTCCGCCGCGGCGGCCGACCACCCGCCACGGCCCGCCGCGCAGGACGGCGTGAATGCCCTGACGGCGCAGCCACGTCGCCTCGTCGAAGCCGTTCGACGGTCCCGGCGGGGCCCGCAGTTCCCCCACCAGCTTGAGGATGGCACCCTGCGGCGGCGAGCGGCCTAGCGGCAGCTCGAGGTAGACCGGCTCGTGCGTGCGCAGAGTCCCCCAGCGCAATACACGTGCCTTCATCCGCTGGTCGAACTCGCTCGACCGCGGCGGCTCGTCGACCTCGACGATCGCCTCCTCCGCCGTCCCGATCCGGGACGCGAGCACGCTGTGATCGAGTTGCCCGAGTCGCACGCTCCCCCAGCCCCACGCGACCGCGACGACCGCGCACCCGAGCGCCGCCGTGCGAAAGCGCGACTCCGAGGCAACGACGCCCGCGCAGGCGAGAACTGCACCCACGCCGAGCGCAGGAACCAGCGCGGGGCGACCGAGGTTGGCCAGCGCGAAGCCCAGGCAGAGCGCCCCCACCAAGACGTGCGGGAGCCGGATCGTCACCTCACGGGATCACCAGTCCCTTCAGCTGCGCCATGTGTGCCGGCCCGATACCAGGCACACCCTCCAGCTCGGCGACCGCGTGGAACGCCCCGTGCTGCTGCCGGTAGTCGAGGATCTTCTGCGCGGTCACGGGCCCGATTCCCGGCAGGTTCTCGAGCTGCTCGAGCGTCGCCGAGTTCAGGTCGAGAGGAGCCGACGGCGAGGATCCGGCGTCCGACGGGCTTACAGCGACGACGCCTCCAGGGCCACGCCCCGGGACCACGACCTGCTCCCCGTCGGCGACCGGCGCGGCGAGATTGACCGTGCCGAGTTGCGCCTTGGCGGTCGCCCCGCCGGCGGCTGCGATCGCGTCGTCGATCCGAGAGCCCGACTTGAGCCGGTAGAGCCCGGCGTGGCGCACGGCTCCGGCGACGTCGACGACGAGCAGCTTCGCGGCCGCGGGCTTCGCGTGCACCGGCGCGGGCAACGGCGTCACGGCCGGAGCAGCGCCCCCGCCGCCGCCCAGGTGCCGCAGCACGAGGATCAGCAACACGACGGCCGCCGCGGAGCCCCCGAAGAGCTGGCGGCGCGAAAGCGCCGGGATCCGGACGTCCATGTCGTCCAGAGTGACAACAGACCTGTGCCGCGTGTGTGCCGGCTTCGTCGCGGCTCCGTAAACTCGCGCCGTGACCGACTGGGTGACGATCTCCGCGCTCGCCTCGGCCGGCGGAACCCTCGTGCTCGCCGGCGTGACGGTCGGGTCCGTCCGCTCGGCGAACCGCGCCGCCCGCGTAGCCGAGCAGTCACTACTCGCCGGCCAGCGCCCGCTGCTCGTCCCTTCGCGCGTCGAGGACCCGGCCCTCAAGGTCGGGTTCCAGGACGACGTCTGGTTCAACGTTCCCGGAGGCCAGGGCGCTGCGCGAGCGACCGACGAGGCCGTCTACTTCGTCATCGACATCCGCAACGTCGGCACCGGCATCGCCGTCCTCCACGGCTGGCACTTCCTGCCGGAGCTCCTGCTCGAGCGAGGTGCGCACGTCACGCCGCCGCCGCTCGAGGACTTCATCACGCTGACCCGCGACCTGTACGTCGCGCCCGGCGACATCGGCTTCTGGCAGGGATCGTTCCGCGACCGGGAGAGCGACGCGTACCAGGCCGCCCGCCGCGCGGTCGAGGCGCCGCAGCGCATGGGCGTCGACATCCTCTACGGCGACTTCGAGGGCGGCCAGCGGATGATCAGCCGCTTCATGCTCTCCCCGCACGAGACCGAGGACGGCGTGCGCTGGATCGCGGCCGTCGGCCGCCACTGGAGCGTCGACCGTCCCGAGCCGCGCGACCGCGAGAGCTAGACGACGAAGTTGACGAGCTTGCCGGGGACGACGATCGTCTTGCGGGGCTCCGCGCCGTCAAGGAACGCCTGCACGCGCTCCGAGCCGCGCGCCTGCTCGATGAGCTCCTCCTCGGTCAGTTCCAAGTCGGACTCGAAGCGGTCGCGCACCTTGCCGTTGACCTGGACGACGAGCTCGAACGTTTCGCGCACGAGTTGCGACTCGTCGGGCTCCGGCCACGGCGCCTCCCAGAGGCGCTCGTGGCCGAGCACGCTCCACAGCTCCTCCGCGATGTGCGGCGCGTACGGCTGGATCAGCGAGACCGCGGTCTCGGTCGCGAAGCGCGCGTCCGGCGCGTCGGGCGCGGCGGAGATCTCGTTTATCAGCTCCATCACCGCCGAGATCGGCGTGTGGAACTGGAACCGCCGGAGCACGTCGTCGGTCACCTTTGCGATCGTCTCGTTCGCCTTCCGCGCGAGCGCGCCCTCGCGCTCGCCCGGTGACGGCGCGCCCTCGGCGACCTCGTGCACGAGCCGCCAGAGCCGGCGCAGGAAGCGGACGATCCCCTCCACCCCGTTCGGCGTCCACTCCATGTCCTGGTCGGCAGGCCCCATGAACAGGATGTAAAGCCGCACCGCGTCGGCGCCGTACGTATCGACGACCGCGTCCGGGCCCTCGACGTTCCCCTTCGTCTTCGACATCTTCGTCCCGCCGAGCGTGACCCAGCCCTGGTGGAAGAGGCGCGCGAACGGCTCGCGGAAACCGAGCATCCCCCAGTCGTTCAGCGCCTTGACGAAGAAGCGCGAGTACAGCAGGTGCCCGGTCGAGTGGTCGATGCCGC
Source organism: uncultured Actinomycetes bacterium (assembly GCA_963743545.1). Taxonomy (GTDB): domain Bacteria; phylum Actinomycetota; class Thermoleophilia; order Gaiellales; family Gaiellaceae; genus Palsa-739. The sequence continues at coordinate 118,847 of CAVUQB010000005.1, forward strand.
CGATGTACTGGGAGACCGGCAGCCAGTAGTCGACGACCCGGCGGTCGAAGGGCGCCTCGTCGTTGTGCGAGTCGATGTAGCGCAGGAAGTACCAGGACGAGTCGACGAACGTGTCCATCGTGTCGGGATCGCGCCGGGCCGGGCCACCGCACCGCGGACAGTCGACCGTCATGTACTCCTCGTCGGCGGCGAGCGGCGACTTGCCCTTCGGGGCGTAGTCCTCGATGTCGGGGAGCAGCACCGGCAGCTGGTCCTCGGGCACCGGCACGACGCCGCACTGCTCGCAGTGGATGAACGGGATCGGGCAGCCCCAGTAGCGCTGCCGCGACACGCTCCAGTCGCGCAGGCGGTAGTGGACGGTCGCCTTGCCGCGGCCTTCCGCCTCGAGCGCGGCGACGATCGCCCGCGAGCCTTCCTCGGCCGGCAGCCCGTCGAAGCGGCCGGAGTTGACGAGCTTCCCGTCCTCGTCGATCACGACCTTCGTGGGCAGGACGAACGTCTCCGCGAACTCGCCGTCGCGCTCGTCGTGCGCCGGGACGGCCATGATCGCGCCCGTCCCGTAGTCCATCAGGACGTAGTCGGCGACCCAGATCGGGAGCCGCTCGCCGTTGATCGGGTTGACGACGTGGAAGCCGGTGAAGACGCCGGTCTTCTCCGCTCCGGCGGCACGCTCCTCGACGGGCCGCGCGCCCGCGTGGCGCGCGTACTCCTTCGCCTCCTCGCTCGCCTGCGCCTGGACGAACGGGTGCTCGGGCGCGACGACGAAGAAGGTCGCGCCGTAGAGCGTGTCCGCGCGGGTGGTGAAGACCGCGATGTCCTCGCCCGTCTCCTCGACGCGGAACAGGATCTCGGCGCCCTCGGAGCGGCCGATCCAGTTGCGCTGGATCGCCATCGTCTTCTCCGGCCAGTCGGCGCCCGGATACTCGAGCAGCTCGTCGGCGTACTCGGTCGTCTTGAAGAACCACTGGGTCATGTTCCGGAGCTCGACCTCGGCGCCGCAGCGCTCGCAGTGGCCGTCGACGACGTACTCGTTCGCGATCACTGTCTGGTCGTTGGGGCACCAGTTGACCGGCCCCTCCTTGCGGTAGCCGAGCCCGTGGGCGACGAACTGCTGGAAGAGCCACTGCGTCCAGCGGTAGAAGGTCGGCTGGTGCGCGGCCACCTCGCGCTCCCAGTCGATCGCCCAGCCCGAGGCGCTTCATCTGGGCGCGCATCGTCTCGATGTTGCGCTCGATCGTCTCGCGCGGATGGCGGCCCTCGCGGATCGCGGCGTTCTCGGCGGGCAACCCGAACGCGTCCCAGCCCATCGGCCGCACGACGTGCCAGCCGCTGCGGCGGCGCACGTGGGTCTGGACGTCGCCCATCGTGTAGTTGAGGACGTGTCCCATGTGGAGGCTCGGGCCTGACGGGTACGGCAGCATCTCGAGCTGGTACCAGTGGTTCTCGGCCGTGGGTTGGCCGGGCTCAGGGTTCGGGACGTTGAAGGCCCGCTCGTCCTCCCAGACGCGCTGCCACTTCGGCTCGATCTCGTGCGGCTCGTATCTCGGTGTCATCGCGAAAACGTCCTCTGAAACGAAAAAGCCTCTCCGAGGAGAGGCCGAGGGGAGGCCGGCGCGGCGTCACCGCGCGTGTCTCCCTGAACTAGGTAAGAAGCAGCTCCTGCATTGGGATCCCGATACTAGCAACGTGCTCGAGCTATTTCCCGAAACCGCGCAGGTCGAGGACGGCGGGCTCGCGCTGGGCGGCGTGCCCACGGCGCAGCTCGCAGACACGCACGGGACGCCGCTCCTCGTCTACTGCGAGCGCACGATCCGGAGCCAGGTGCGCGCGTACCGCGAGGCGGCGCCGGGGGCGCTCGTCGTCTACGGCACGAAGGCGTTCGCGAACGTCGCACTGCTGCGGCTGCTCGCGGAGGAGGGAGCCGGCGCCGACGTCTCCACGCTCGGCGAGCTCGCCTTCGCACAGGCCGCGGGGATCCCCGGCGAGCGGCTCGTCTTCCACGGCAACAACAAGTCGGCGGAGGAACTGCGCGCGGCTGCGGAGGCCGGAGCGCTCGTCGTCCTCGACTCGGCCGGCGAGGCGGAGGCGGCGGCCGCCGCGGGCGTGCGGCGTGTCCTCGTGCGCCTGACGCCGGGGGTCGAGGCGGTGACGCACCGCTCGATCCAGACGGCGCACGAGGAGTCGAAGTTCGGCCTGGCGCCCGATGCGGCCGAGCGCGAGATCGAGCGGGCGGGCGAGCTCGGGCTGGAGGTCGAGGGCGTGCACGTCCATGTCGGCTCGCAGCTCGGGCGGCCCGACGAGAGCGTGCTCGCGCTCGAACGTGTCCTCACGTTTCTCGACCGGCTGCAGTGGAGGCCGCGCGTGCTCGACCTCGGCGGCGGGCTCGGCGTCCGCCACAACCGCGACGAGCAACTGCCCTCGGTGGCGGAGTTCGTCGGCCCGCTCCTCGAGCGGATCCCGGACGGCGTCTCGCTGATCCTCGAGCCCGGGCGCTCGCTCGTCGGCCGCGCCGGGGTCACGCTCTACCGCGTCGGCTCGGTCAAGGAGTCGGGCGGGATCACGTACGCCGCAATCGACGGCGGCATGTCGGACAACCCGCGCCCGCAGCTCTACGGCGCCCGCTACGAGGCGCTGCTCGCGAACCGCGCGGACGAGCTGCCGAGCGGCGTCTACCGGGTCGCCGGCAAGCACTGCGAGTCGGGCGACGTCCTGATCGAGGCGGCGGAGCTGCCCGAGCCGCGGCCGGGCGACGTCCTCGCGGTGCCGGCGACCGGCGCCTACACGCTCGCACTCGGCTCGACGTACAACGGTGTCCCGCGGGCGGCCGTCGTGCTCGTCGCCGACGGCGAGGCGCGCCCCATCCGCCGCCGTGAGACCGTGGACGAGCTTCTGCGGTTCGAGACCTAATCCGGTTTGAAAGCCGACTTGTCGATTGCCCGAGCCTTCCGCCAGGCCGTTCCGCATTCCGGACATAGGACCTTGAGCGGCGATCCCGCGGCCTCTATGGCGTACCAGTGTCGGCGGGGTCGGTTCTCGTCGTCCCGCGGACTTCGACCGCAGCCCGAGCATTCGAGTCCGGGCGGGTATGCGTAGGCGTAGCGGAGGCTCATCCGCATTGTGCGGATGACGACGCGGGCCGCCTCGTTGTCGCCGAGGTAAGCGTCGAGGATACGCTTCAGGGGGGTCTGGTCGTAGAAGCAGGAGTGGGACCTTCTTCGACGGGTCGTCTGGTCCGAGGTACCGCAGTTTTCCGATGGTCCAGATTTGGGCGAGCATGAACACGGCGATGATTGCCTCTCCCATCAGGACATCGGGTCGCACCCATCTCGTTTCCCGCCCGAATTCATCCTCGGGGTACTCGCGGGCGAGGTATTCGACCGAAGGGCCGTCAGCCGAGATCAGGGGGCTTTCGCCGCGGGCGAGTCGTTCCGCGTCGGCGGGCGTGTTCAGATGCATTGACGAACTTCCGGGCCGGATGGCTAGCCCGTGCTTCATCGAGTACAGCTTCGCCTCGTCCAGGAAGTAGTGGGCGAAGTGCTGGAGGAAGCGTTCGATCTCGTCAACGCTGGCACGAAGGCGGTCGGCCTCCTCGGGGGTGTCGCAAGGCGGGTCAGCGGAGCCGTAGAACGTCGCCGTGACTTCGGCTCTACGCGCATCGTCTAGCTCATCGCCGTCGAAACGGTGCGCCACGCGACGCTTGAACTGGCCCGGCGTGACCTCTTGCGCAACCTCGAGCCAGGGTGATGCCGGGAACTTGTCCTCCTCGGGACGGTGGGCGAAGTAGAGACGGAGCAGCGTCTCGGAGATGTGATGGAGGAGGTTCACTGCGTCGGCAGTCACGAAGGCGGTCCGGGCGGCCTCCATCTCCGCCTCGTCTGGGGCCTTCGCCTCGAGGCCGCCCATCTTCAGCGCGCCGTAGCCCTTCTGAAACGCCGCCAAGATCGCGTCGCTGTCAGCGGCGGCAAGCATCAGGAGTTCGAGCCGGGTCTGGAAGTAGTCATGCGGCTCGACGCTGTAAAAGGCGACGTTCAGTTCGTGACACGCCTCCGCGCCGAGCCGTGGCTCGGGCAACCGGATCAGCCGTTCGGAGTTCTCTTTAGTGGAAATCGCCCCTCCGTGGGGACGAATTGTGCCTACCAAACTGTGAGCGGAACACGCCCCGGCCTACGCCGGCCCCAGGCGGCTACGCTCGCCGGAATGAGCCGTCGGCTTGCCGCCATCCCCGGAGTCGTCGTGATCGCGTTCGCCGCGGCGCTCTGGGGCACGGACCCGATCATCCGCAAGACGATGAACACGACGACGTCCGCGACGACGATCGTCTTCGGTGAGCACGTGATCCTCGTCCTCTGCACGCTGCCGTTCCTCCTCCCCGCGCTGCGCGCAGTGGCGCGCGCGGGACGGAGCTACATCGCGGCCGCGGTCGTCATCGGCGCGGGCTCCTCGGCCGTAGCGACGATCCTCTTCACCGACGCGTTGATCGGTCACTCCGACTACATCACCCCGGTCGTGATCCAGAAGATCCAGCCGTTCATCGCGATCGGCGCTGCGGCGCTGCTGCTCGGCGAGCGGCCGCGGCCGGGCTTCTGGTGGTTCTTCCTGCCCGCTCTCGTCGGCTTCTGGCTGGTCAACCAGTCGCATCCGTTCGACCCGTCGGCGAAGGGCCTCGTCGTGGTCGCGGAAGCCACCGGCGCCGCGGTGCTCTGGGGCCTCGGAACGGTGCTCGGTCGCTATCTCTCCCGGGAGCTCGAGTTTCAGCACGTCCTGTCGCTCCGCTTCTTCTTCGGGCTGCTCGCGAGCTCGCTCGCTCTGCTCGTGATGCACGCGCCCGCCTACTCGAACGGCCACGACACCGTCCTGATCCTCTATCTCGCGCTGGTCACGGGACTGCTCGCGCTCGGGCTCTACTACTACGGGCTGCAGCGGACTCCGGCGATGGTCGCGTCGGTCGCCGAGCTGACGTATCCGGCGGTGGCGATCGTCGCCGGCATCTACGCGTACGACCAGCAGCTCCGCTGGTCGCAGTGGCTCGGCGTCGCCCTGATCGTCGGATCCGTCACGCTGCTGCCCCTGCAGCGGCGGCGCGTCGTCACGGAGCCGCCCCACCAGCGACGGAGCGAGCTGGTTCCGGCGCCCGCGACGGGTTAGCCTCTCGCGATGGACCTGCGCGACACGCCGGAGGAAGCCCAGTTCCGCGCCGACCTGCGCGCCTGGATCGCGGACAACCTCCCCGAGGACAAGCGAGGCGGCCGCGGCGGCGCGCAGCGGTTCGACGACCCGTTCATGCGCGAGTGGAGCCGCAAGCTGTACGAAGGCGGCTACGCAGGGCTGACCTGGCCGAAGGAGTACGGCGGCGAGGGCGCGCCGCCGAGCTTCCAGGCGATGCTCTACGAGGAGCTCGCCGCCGCGCAGGCTCCCGCCCACATCGGCGTGATCGGCCTCGGCATGGCCGGGCCGACGATCGTCGCGCACGGGACGGAGGAGCAGAAGGCGCGTTACCTCCAGCCGATCCTCTCGGCCGACGAGATCTGGTGCCAGGGCTTCTCGGAACCGGACGCGGGCTCCGACCTCGCCGCCGCGCGCACGCGCGCCGAGCGGCGCGGCGACGTCTACGTCGTCAACGGCCAGAAGGTCTGGTCGTCGTTCGCGCACATCGCCGACTTCTGCATCCTCGTCACGCAGAGCGACCCCGAGGCGCCGCGCTACCGGAACCTCACGTACCTGCTCGTCGACATGCACGCGCCCGGCGTCGAGGTTCGCCCGCTGCGCCAGATCACGGGCGAGGCGGAGTTCAACGAGATCTTCTTCAGCGACGTCGAAGTCCCAGTCGAGAACCGGCTCGGGGACGAGGGCGACGGCTGGCAGGTGGCGATGACCACGCTCCTGCACGAACGGGCGACGCTCGGCTTCGCGCTCACCGCCGCGCTCGACACGCTGTTCGGGCGGCTCCTCGACGAAGCGCGCGAGCGTGATCCCTCGCCCCACGTCCGCGAAGCGCTCGGACGCGAGTGGATCGAGCTGCAGGCCCTGCGCTTCACGAACTACCGCTCGCTGGGCGCCTACGAGCGCACCGGCATCCCCGGCCCGGAAGGCTCGGGCGTGAAGCTGCGCTGGTCGGAGTCGAACCAGCGGCTGACGAAGCTCGCGCGCGACCTGCGCGGGCCGGACGGCATCCTCGACGACGGCTGGTGGAACCACCAGCAGCTCCGCAGCCGCGGCAACACGATCGAGGCCGGGACGTCGGAGGTCCTGCGCAACATCATCGCCGAGCGCGTGCTCGGCCTCCCGAGGTCGCGCTGATGGACTTCGCGCTCTCCGAGGACCAGCTCGAGCTGAAGCAGGCGGCGCGCGCGTGGCTCGCCGACCGCTTCCCGCTCGACCGCGACTGGGACGGACAAGACGACCGCTGGGCGGAGCTCGAGGAGCTCGGCTGGCTCGATGTCGCGGAAGCCGGTCTCGGCTTCGTCGAGGAGGCGCTGTTGCTCGAGGAGATGGGCTACGTCTGCTATCCCGGCTTCTACCTCGGGCACGTCGCGTCGGTACCGGGCGACGGCGACAGCGCGACCGTGGACTCGACACGCCCGCTGCAGCGCATCGAGAACGAGACGCCGCGCTTCCGGGCGGCGGCAGCCGCCGAGGCGCTCGGCATCGCGCAGCGGGCGCTCGACCTCGGCGTCGAGCTCGCGAAGACGCGCGAGCAGTTCGGCAAGCCGATCGGCACGTACCAGGCCGTCTCACACCCGCTCGCGCAGACGTACACCGACGTCGAGCTCGCCCGCTCCCTCGTCTACTGGGCCGCGTGGTGCGTAGCCGAGGACGACGAGCGCGCGCCGCTCGCCGCTGCGGCGGCGAAGGCGTTCGCGACCGAGGCGGCCGTCGCCGCGTGCGAGCGCTCGATCCAGGTGCACGGCGGCATCGGCTTCACGTGGGAGCACCCGCTGCACCGCTTCTACAAGCGCGCCCTCTGGCTCGAAGGCTTCGGCGCGCGGCCGGCCGAGTTGCGGCTGGAAGTCGCGGACTCCCTGCTCGCATAGGAGAATGAGCCGGATGGACGGCCTGATGATGGACTTCCCGCTGACGCTGACGCACCTGCTGCGCCGGGCGGAGTCGTTCTTCGGCGAGGGCGAGATCGTCACGCGGCTCCCCGACAAGAGCTTCCACCGCACGAACCACCGCGACACGCTGCGGCGGGCGCGCCAGCTCGCGGTCGCGCTGCAGCAGGTCGGCCTCGAGCGCGGCGACCGCGTCGCGACGCTCTGCTGGAACCACTACCAGCACCACGAGGCGTACTTCGGCGTCCCGTGCGGCGGCTTCGTCCTCCACACGCTCAACCTCCGCCTCCATCCGAACGACCTCAACTACATCGCGAGCCACGCTGGCGACCGCGCCGTGATCGTCGACCGCGCGCTCCTGCCGCTGCTCGAGCAGTTCCGGGAGGGGACGCCGATCGAGCACGTCTTCGTCGTCGAGGACTCGTACGAGGAGCTGCTCGCGACCGCCGATCCCGACGACTGGACGGATCCCGGGCTCGACGAGAACGAGGCCGCAGCGATGTGTTACACGAGCGGCACGACCGGCCGGCCGCGCGGCGTCGTCTACTCGCACCGCTCCTCGGTCCTGCACGCGCTGGGCGTCGGCGCGAACAACCCGCTCGGCCTGGGCTTCGGGATCGACGACGCCGTGATGCCGGTGGTGCCGATGTTCCACGCGAACGCCTGGGGCTACCCGTATCTCGCCACGATGCAGGGCGCGAAGCTCGTCTATCCCGGCCCGCATCTCGACCCCGACTCGCTGCTCGAGAACATGGAGCACGAGCGCGTCACCTGGGCGGCGGGGGTGCCGACGATCTGGATGGGGATCCTCGCGCGGCTCGACGCCGAGCCCGGCCGCTGGGATCTCTCCGCGATGAAGGCGATGCTCGTCGGCGGTTCCGCGGTGCCCCGCGCGATGATCGCCGCCTTCGAGGGGCGACACGGCCTGAGGATCTGCCAGGGCTGGGGCATGACCGAGACCTCGCCGGTCGCCTCCACGGTCGCCCTCCCGTACGACCTCGCCGAGGCGGACGCCGAGACGCGCTGGGACTACCAGGCGATGGTGGGCGTCCCGCTCCCGTTCGTCGAGATCCGCGTGCGCGCCGGCGACGAGGAGGTGCCGTGGGACGGCGAGGCGATGGGCGAGCTCGAGGTGCGCGGCCCGTGGGTCGCCGCGCAGTACTACGAGGCGCCTGAAAGCGCCGACCGCTGGACGGACGACGGCTGGTTCCGCACCGGCGACATCGTCTCGATCCATCCGCGCGGCTTCATCCAGATCAAGGACCGCTCGAAGGACGTGATCAAGTCGGGCGGCGAGTGGATCTCGTCGGTCGAGCTCGAGAACGCGCTCATGGCGCACCCGGCGGTGGCCGAGGCGGCCGTGATCGCGGTGCCCGACGAGAAGTGGAGCGAGCGGCCGCTCGCGGCGGTCGTGCTGCGCGAAGGCTCGAGCGCTTCGGCCGACGAGCTGCGGGAGTTCCTCGCGTCGCAGTTCGCGAAGTGGTGGATTCCCGAGCGCGTGGAGTTCGTGGCCGAGATCCCGAAGACGAGCGTCGGCAAGTTCCGCAAGCTGGCGCTGCGCGAGCAGTTCGCGGCCGAAACCGCGCCGACGAGTTGATCGCCGCCGTCCTCCCGGCGGTCGACGCGCCGTTCGAGCTGCGCGAGGTCGACGATCCCGTGGCGCAGGAGGGCGAGGCGCTCGTGCGGGTGCGGGCGGCGGGGATCAACTTCCTCGACGTCCTTGTCCGGCGCGGCCGCTATCCGCAGATGCCGGAGTTCCCGGCGGTGCTCGGCGTGGAGCTCGCGGGCGAGCTCGAGGACGGGACGCGCGTGATGGCGATGGTTCCCAGGGGCGCGTACGCCGAGCTCGCCGCCGTGCCGCGCTCCTCGCTCGTGCCGCTGCCCGACGAAGCGACGTTCGCCGAGGGCGCCGGCTTCCTGCTCACGTTCCTGACCGCCTACGTCCCGCTGACGCGGCAGGTGCGCTTCGAGGAGGAGCGCGACGGTGCTCGTGCATGCGGCAGCCGGCGGCGTCGGCACCGCGGCGATCCAGGTCGCGCGGGCGCTCAACGCGCGTGTCATCGCGGCGGTCGGCTCGCCGGAGAAGCTCGACGTCTGCCGCGAGCTCGGGGCCGCGGAGGCGTACGTGTACGACGAGCTGCCGGACGATCTGCGGGTCGACGTGGTGGTCGATCCGGTCGGCGGTGAGCTGTTCGAGGCCGCGATCGCCCGGCTTCGCCCGCTTGGCCAGCTCGTGGCGATCGGCTATGCGGGCGGGCTCTGGCCCGAGCTGCAGCCGGCGCACGTCGTCGGCCGGAACGTCGGAATCCAGGGCGTCTACATCGGCCGCCTGCTACGCCATGCGCCGGACGTCATCGCGGCCGCGACGCGCGAGCTGCTCGAGCTGTGGAGCGGACGCCGGATCCGGCCGTACATCGGCGCGGAGTTCCCGCTTGCCGAGGTCGAGGACGCGCACGCGCACGTCGAGTCGCGCCGCAGCGTCGGGAAGGTCGTCCTGACGCCGTGAGAGCGCTCGTGACCGGCGGGCGCGGCGGGATCGGGAGCGCGATCTGCGCGCTGCTCGACGATCCGGTCGTGCTCGACCTGCCGGAGTTCGACGTCAGCGACGCGGAGGCCTGGCGGTCGCTCGAGGGCGAGTTCGACGCAGCCTTCCTCAACGCCGGGATCGGGATCGGCTACCCGGACGCGGCGGAGCTGCCCGAGAGCGAGTACCGGCGGATCGTCGGCGCCAACCTCGACGGCGTCGTCTTCGGGACGCGCGAGCTGGCGCGGAGGCTCATGCCCGGCGGCGGCTCGATCGTCGCGACCGCCTCGCTCGCCGGCCTCACGGGGATGCCGTTCGACCCCTCGTACACCGCGACGAAGCACGCGGTCGTCGGCTGGGTGCGCGGGGCCGCGCCGGGGCTCGCGGAGCGCGGAATCCGGATCAACGCCCTCTGCCCGGGGTTCACCGACACGCCGATCGTCCGGGACGAGCTGCGGGACAACCCGATGGCACCGCTCATGGAGCCGTCGTTCGTCGCCGAGGCGGCGCTGCGGATCGCCGGGGACGACGAGACGGGCCGCGCGTGGGTCGTGCAGCCGAACCGCGTCGAGCCGTTCCGCTTCCCGGGAGTGCCAGGCCCGCGATGAGCCCGCGCGCACGCAAGCCGTGGGGCGAGTTCCCGCCGCCGGATCCGCACGTCTGGAACACGCTCGGCTACCGCGGGATCGAGCAAGCCGACGGGCGGGCGGTGATCGAGTGGGACGCGACGCCCGAGTACAGCTTCCACGCGCCGAGCGGGCCGATCGTCCACGGCGGCATGGTCGCGGCGCTGCTCGACACGGCGATGGGCGGTGCGTGCTGGACGGTGGTGGGAGAGGACGAGGACTTCCTCACCGCCGACCTCCGCACCGAGTTCCACCGCTCGGCCCGACCCGGGACGCTCCGGGCGGAGGGGCATGTGGTGCAACGCAACCGCCGCGTGGTCTTCTGCGCCGCCGAGCTCTACCAGGACGGCGAGCTGGTCGCGAGCGCCCGCTGCACGCAGATCGTGCGCCGCGACCACAGCGCCTAGGCGCTCGGCAGGACTTCGGGCGTAAGGACACTGGCCCAGGCGAGGGCTTGACGAGTAGCTGCCTGGATCAGCCGCTTGAGCACACGGCGAGGACGGAGCCATCGCGCCGCGTCCTAAGGCTGATGACTGCTGCGCGGGCCCCCCAGTCCGAGGCCCCTACCGCAGCGTGTCCACGAGCCGGGATTTGCGCCACCAGGTGGTGGAGGTAAGTAACGCAGGCGATCTGGCTTCCCACCGCGGCTGCGCCCGGCCTGAAGCCTAACTCGCTGTCCGCCTACGAGACGATGGGATACCGCCTTCGACCCGCCGCATCCGGCGACGACTGCCATCAGAGCAACCACCATCGCCAGCGTTATGAGTCGGTAGCTCATCCCTTTGTTATACGTCAACGCTGCCGCCAATGTCACCTCGGCGCTCAGGGGTCATTCCCGAACGCTGGCCCAGGCGAGCGGCCTCAGGCTTGGAGCGACCGGAGAGCAGCCTTGACGGCCCGCGTATGGCTGGGCGGATAGGTGACGATCACGTTGCCGAGGCCTCTACCGTCGGAATCGCCGATTGACGCGGAATACCAGGTCACCGGGGGGCCGACGTGAACGTCCACCTCCACGTTGTGGTTCAAAAGTCTGACGACCCCTTGGGCAGGCCCGTAGCGCGCCTTCCGAAGCGGGATTCCGTGCGCTGCGAAAACGCGCTTGACTTGCTGCACGGAGTAAGCGTGTAGCGGAGTCCGGTGGGAGCCGCCGCAGCGCCGAAAAGCGCGGCGACCGCCAGGCCAACACCAACAAGCTTCGCAACGCTCACGCTCGCATTATGGATCGCCGTCACGCGACCGGCCGTTTTCTGCTCAGGGTCATTCCCGAACACTGACCCAACCGGCGGTACTCTCGCCCGATGGCTAGCGAGAAGCAGGGCATCGTCTACATCGCGGAGCGAGAGTTCGTTGACGTCGAACCGCACCTCTACTACGGCCATTGGGAGAAGCACGGCCGCCGCTGGTCCCGGAGTTCTCGAACAAGGGCCAGGATGGGACGACATCGAGGAGGCAATCCGATGGGGCCGCGAGCGCGCGCCGAAGGTTTTCGTCCGGATCGGTGGTAAGGCGTACTCCGCGGGAGAAGAGGATCCCGACGACGGAACCCGTGTCCCGGTGGGAGTCGCGGAGCACCTAACCCTCGGGGGCCATTCCGGAACACTGGCCCAGGCCAGAGGACCGCTACCGGACCGCAAACGTGGCTCACGGAATAGCAGTTGCCGAGCTGCCCTCGGGCGTACGCTCGACGAGCACGCGCGTCGCGCTGGGCGAACGCCTAAGAGCTTGCGGCACTACCTCTGTCACTGCTGGACCACTCGTGGCTATTGCCGCAGTGGGGGCACGGGATCAGCGTTACGAACGCATTAGCGCTGATCGGCGCCCAGGCTCGTACGCCCAAACGTCTACTAGCTCTCGGGTCTCCGGACACTTCCGTTGCACCACCGCCATACAGGAGTAGTTCTACCTCCCTTCCCTCGCTGGATCACCTGTCAGGGGTCATTCCCGAACCCCGGCCCAGGCGAGGGTGTTCGCCGGTCGCTTGCGGCGGACACGCAAATAGACAATCTCTTCTCTCCTCCCAACCCTCCCCCCGGTCGCCGCGCGCGCGGTCAACATCCTCGCCTAGAGGACACTCGACTTGACAATTAGCCGATTGGCTAATTAACATAGCGGCTAAATGACGAGCGCCACCGCCGACCCACTGAGCCTCACCTTCTCCGCGCTTGCCGACCCGACGCGTCGCGCCATCCTCGCCAGGCTGGCGAAGGGCGAGGCGACCGTCGGCGAGCTCGCCCAGCCACATGCGATGAGCCTGCCGTCGATCTCGCGCCACCTGAAAGTGCTCGAGCGGGCCGGCCTCGTGATCAAGGGCAGGTCTGCCCAGTGGCGTCCGTGTCGTCTCGAGCCCGCACCGCTCGCCGAGGCCGATGCCTGGATGACGCCCTATCGGGAGTTCTTCGAGTCGCGCGTCGCACGCCTCGCGGAGCAACTCGCACAGGAACAAGGACAGGAGGATTCATGACTGCCGAGCACACGCCCCGGAGCTTCACGCTGACCTGGGAGCTCGATGCACCGCCGGAGACCGTGTTCGGCGCCTGGACCGATCCGGCCCGGCTCGGCTGGTTCTACAACCCGGAGCAGCCGGTCCCGGACGAGCCGATCGAGCTCGACCTCCGCATTGGCGGCGCGTGGCGGCAGATGATGGTGATCGACGAGGAGACGTCGTACTTCACCGGAGGCGTCTACCGCGAGATCGTCCCCAACGAGCGGCTCGTGTTCGCCTGGGGCGCCACCGACGGCTGGCCGCAGCTCGACCTCGCCGACCTCGACCACGCCCCGCAGGTGACGCTGCGCCTGAAGCAGACTGGGTCGGGCACCAAGATGACGCTCCACGTCGAGCTCCCGGCCGACCTCCCGGACGACGGGGTGCCCCACTGGTGGCCGATGTTCCGCGGGGGAATGCAGGACACCGTCGACCGCCTCGCCGCCGAGCTCAGTCAGGCCCCGGCGCAGACCTGAAGCCCAGGCGCTGCTCGAGGCTCGCCTTCACATCCGGCCAGTCGTCGTCGATCACCGCGTACCACGCGGAGTCGCGACGCTGGCCGCCCCGCACGAGCTGGTGCTTCCGCGCCACGCCCTCGAACGTCGCCCCCACCTTCTCGAGCGCCGGCCGCGAGCGCTCGTTCTTCGCGTCCGTCTTGAACTCGACGCGGAGGTAGCCCTCGTCCTCGAACGCGTGCCGCATGAGGAGGTACTTCGCCTCCGTGTTCGCGTCCGTCCCCCAAGCTCGCGGATTGAGCCACGTGTTCCCGATCTCGACGACGCGGTCCTCCGGCCGGTCGTTGAGGAAGCTCGTATGCCCGACGAGCCCGCCGTCGAGGTACTGCGCGAAACCCATGTCCACCGAGTCCAAGAAGCGGCGGAACTCGTCCGGCTCGTAGCCGTTGAAGCGCATCCAGCGCCAGGTGCGCGGATCCTGCGCCACGGCCCAGAGCGCATCCCGGTGCCGTGGCTCGAGCGGCTCGAGCCGGACGCGCCGACCCTCGAGGACTACGTGAAGCGCCAGCCGTCGCCCTCGGCGAACGAGCGCAGGATGCGGCGCGCGACGACGGCCTTGTGCACCTCGTCAGGCCCGTCGTAGATCCGCCCGCCGCGCGCCATCCGCCACATCAGCGCGAGCGGCGTGTCGTCGGTCAGGCCGAGGCCGCCGTGCACCTGCACCGCCCGGTCGATCACCTCGCCGAGAACCCGCGCGGCGAAGAACTTGACGAGCGAGATCTCGACGCGCGCCTCGTCGCCCTCGTCGAGCCGATGCGCGGCGGCGATCGTCATCAGCCGGCACGCCTGGATGTCGGCCGCCGACTCCGCGATCCAGTTCTGCACGGTCTGCTTGTCGGCGAGCGGGCCGCCGGACGCCTCGCGCTCGAGCGCCCGCGCGCACATCAGCTCGAACGCGCGCTCCATCTGCCCGAGCCAGCGCATGACGTGGTGGATGCGCCCCGGCCCGAGCCGCTTCTGCGCGATCCGGAAGCCGTCGCCCGGCTCGCCGAGCGTGTTCGCGAGCGGCACGCGCACGCCCGTGAAGCGCGTCTCGCAGTGCGTCCCCCAGCCGCGGCCCTCGTGGCCCATCACCGGGACGCGCCGCACGAGCTCGTAGCCGGGCGTGTCGGTCGGGACGAGGATCAGCGAGGCGCGCCGGTGCGGCTCGGCCTCGGGCTCGGTCACGACCATCACGATCCCGAACGCCGCGCCGTCCGCTCCCGACGAGAACCACTTGTGCGCGTCGATCACCCACTCGTCGCCGTCGCGCTCGGCACGGCCGCGCAGGAGCGTCGGGTCGGAGCCGGCCACCTCCGGCTCGGTCATGCCGAAGAAGGACCGGACCTCGCCCGCGACGAGCGGCCGCAGGAACCGCTCCTTCTGCTCGTCGGTGCCGAAGAGGTGGAGGATCTCCCCGTTGCCGGCGTCCGGCGCCTGGCAGCCGAAGATCAGCTGCGCGATGAAGCTGCGGCCGATCTCCTCGTTGAGGTCCGCGTACTCGAGGAAGCCGCTGCCCGAGCCGCCCGCCTCCGGCGGCAGGTGCGGCGCCCACAGGCCCGCGTCCTTCGCCTTCAGCTGCAGCTCGTGGATGAGCGCGTCGGCCGCGTCGTCCTCCGCCGTCAGCGCGCGTTCGTTCGGATAGACGTGCTCCTCCATGAACGCACGCACTTGCTCGCGCCGGTCGGTCACAGCGGCGATGATCGCAGACATGCGCGAGGCACTCGAGGTTGTGCTCGGGCCGATCTCCGAGCCGGTGCTGCTGCCGGGCGGCGCGTCGAAGGAGGCGTGGGCGGTCGACGCGGGCGACGAGCGGCTGCTCGTGCGCCGCGCGGGCGGCGGCGTGATCCACCGGCACACGCTCTCGCTGCAGCACGAGTTCGCGGTCTTGCAAGCCGCCTACGAGGAGGGCGTGAAGGTGCCGCGTCCGGTCGCCTACATCGAGGATCTCGAAGGGCGCGAGGCGTTCGTCATGGAGCGGCTGGAGGGCGAGACGATCGGACGCCGCATCGTCCGCGGCCCGGTGCCCGAGCAGCTGCCGCGGCAGATGGCGGAGGAGCTGGCGAAGATCCACGCCCTCCCGCCGGAACGGCTCCCGTTCCTCGAGGCGGCGACGGTCGAGCGGCTGGTGGAGGAGCTCGACGAGGTCGGCGAGCCGCACCCGGCGATCGAGCTCGGCCTCTGGTGGCTGCGCGAGCAACGGCCGCCGCCGCGCGAGCCGATCGTCGTCCACGGCGACTTCCGCATCGGCAACCTCGTCGTCGACGAGAGCGGCCTCGTCGGCGTCCTCGACTGGGAGTTCGCGCACCTCGACGACCCCGCGCGCGACCTCTCGTTCGCCCTCGTGCGCGCGTGGCGCTTCGGCGCCGACGATCTCCGCCTCGGCGGGATCGGCGACGCCGAGCCGTATCTCGAGCGCTACAACGAGCTGACCGGGTTCGACGTGCGGCCCGAGGAGCTCGACTACTGGGAGCTCGCCGGCAACGTCGGCTGGGCGATCGGCTGCCTCACGCAGGCGCAACGCCACCTCACGGGCCAGGAGCGGAGCGTCGAGCTCGCGATTCTCGGCCGACTCGGCGCGGAGGTCGAGTACGAGATCTGCCATCTCCTCGAAAGGCAAGGCGTCACGTGAGCGACCGGCCAACCCCCGACGAGCTGGCCGAGGCGATCGAGGAGTTCCTCGCGAACGAGATCCTCCCCACGCTCGACGACCACCGGCTGCGCTTCCGTACGCTCGTCGCGCTGAACGCGCTCGGGATCGTGCGGCGCGAGCTGGCGAACCTCCCGTCCTCCGACGACGCCGCGCAACGTGAGCTCGCCGCTCGGATCCGTGACGGCGACGTCCCGCCGGGCACGGTCGCGCGCGTGAAGGCCGACGTCGCCGCCCGGCTGCAGATCGACTCGCCGCGCTACCTGGAGCGGTACTAGGCTCCCGGCATGCCCGATCTGAACGGCAAGGTCGCGATCGTCACAGGCGCCGGGCGCGGCATCGGCCGCTCGCACGCGCTCGCGCTCGCCGACGCGGGAGCCAAGGTCGTCGTCAACGACCTCGGCGCGGGCGTCGCCGGCGAGGGCTCCGACGTCGGGCCGGCGGAGCAGGTCGTCGAGGAGATCCGCGCTGCCGGCGGCGAGGCGTCGACCAACGGCGAGAACGTCGCCGACTTCGCGGGAGCGGAGCGGCTCGTGCAGCAGGCGATCGACGAGTTCGGCCGCCTCGACATCCTCGTCAACAACGCCGGGATCCTCCGCGACCGGATGCTCGTGAACATGACCGAGGACGAATGGGACGCCGTGATCGCCGTCCACCTCAAGGGCCACTTCGCGCCGACCCGGCACGCCGCGGCGTACTGGCGCGAGCGCTCGAAGGCCGGCGACGAAGTGCGCGGCCGTGTCGTCAACACGGCGAGCCCGTCGGGCGTCTTCGGCAACATCGGCCAGGCGAACTACGGCGCCGCGAAGGCCGGCATCGCCGGCTTCACGATCATCGTCGCGCAGGAGCTGCAGCGCTACGGCGTCACCGTCAACTGCCTCGCACCGAACGCGCGCACGCGGATGACCGAGGAAACCTTCCAGATGGACGCGCCGCCCGAGGGCTTCGACCCGCTCGACCCGGCGAACGTCTCGACCGTGGTGGTCGCGCTGTGCGCCGACGATGCGCAGGCGATCACCGGGCAGGTCTTCCACGTCTGGGGCGGCGCCGTCAACGCGTTGCGCGGCTGGAGCGCCGACGAGCTCTTCGCCGCACCGGACGGCTGGGAGCCGGACGCTCTTCTCGCCGAGCTGCTGGCGCGCTTCCCTGAGGGCGTGTCACCGCCGGGGATGCTCGCCGGGATGCAGTCGGCCGGCGGCCGCTCGCTCCAGGCGGCCGACTAAAGCCCGGGGTCAGACGAAAGCCCGGGGTCAGGTCTTGCATTCACGCATCCTCCTCGCGGCGTAGGCGTCGGCTCACGGTCGAGTAGTGGCAGTCAAGGTGGGCGGCGATCTCGCGCAGCGTGTATCCGTATTGGCGGTAGGCGAGAGCGACTGGCTGTTCGGAGCCCGTGAAGATCTCGGCCAGCGGTGGACGCACGGGTTGCCACTCGTGTCGGCGAATCTCTTCGACCGGCTCGAGGCGTCCGAGGACCGTCCGTAGGAAGTCTTCGCCGGCTGCGTAGGCGCCGGCGTAGAGCGTCGGTGGCGTCGGGGCGGGGCGGCCGTCGACGAAGGCGGCTAGCCGGTCGCGCGCCGTTACGCGGTCGCAGCCGAAGCGCCGCAGGACTGAGGAGGCTGTAAGGAAGGCCGGGCAGGGAACGAGACCCAGCATCGCCGGGTAGCTGCTCCATTTCCAGGCCGCGGGCTCGGAGCACAGGCCGGCCCGGACGGGATTCCAGGCGATGTACCGCACTGCTGCCAGGAGATGCGACTCCGCATCGACGAGGATCGCTTTGTAGCGGGCCTGGAAGAGGTGGCCACAGCGCGCACGCCGACGGTTGTATTGCTGCGTGAAGACGCCGTTCAGCTGCCGCATCCCCGTCGGCAGGTTCGGCTGTGGCGTCTCGAGCAGGAGGTGGTAGTGATTGCCGAGGAGGCAGGAGCTGTGGCAGAGCCATCCGTAGCGGTCGACGACGTGTGCGAAGACGTCGAGGAAGCTCTCGTAGTCGGCGGACTCCTTGAAGACGCGCGCTCGATTGTTCCCGCGCGAGGTCACGTGATAGAAGGCGCCGGGAAAGAGGACGCGGAGCGGCCGTGCCACGAGCCGAGGCTAGGTGTCGAGCTGTCAACGAGACTTCGCAGCATCCCGGCGTGTGCGTGAATGCAAGACCTGACCCCGGTCTGGCCGCCCTGGATGGTCTAGGCTCGGCGCCGTGGCAAGGGGGCTTCTCGCGCTCGAGCACGCCCGGCTTCGCTTCGGCGGCATCGTCGCGCTCGACGACGTCTCCCTCGAGGTCGCCGAGGGCTCGATCGCCGGCCTGATCGGGCCGAACGGCGCCGGCAAGACGACCGCCTTCAACGCGATCACGCGCCTCTACCGACTCGACTCGGGCGACATCGTCTTCGACGGCCGCTCACTCCGGCGCGTGCGGCCGAGCCGCGTGATCAAGCTCGGGATCGCGCGCACCTTCCAGAACCTCGAGCTGTTCCAGAACATGACCGTGCTCGAGAACGTGCTCGTCGGCGCGCATCCCGCGACGCGGCTGCAGCGCGAGCGCGAGCAGCGCCGTCACGCGCTCGAGACGCTGGCCGACGTCGGGATCGCCGAGCACGCGGAACGTCCCGCGTCCGGTCTCCCCTACGGGACGCTGAAACGCGTCGAGCTCGCGCGCGCGCTCGCCAGCCGGCCACGTCTGCTGCTCCTCGACGAGCCGGCCGGCGGCCTCAACCACGAGGAGGTGGACGAGTTCGTCGGCCTGATCCGCCGGCTACGCGACGAGCGCGAGCTGACGATCCTGCTCGTCGAGCATCACATGCGACTCGTGATGGAGGTCTGCGAGCACGTGCACGTCCTCGACTTCGGCCGCACGATCGCCGCCGGCCCGCCGGCCGACGTGCAGCGCGACCCCGCGGTGATCCAGGCGTACCTCGGCGGAGAACTCGCGGCATGACCGCCCTGCTCGAGCTCGAGGACGTCGAGGCACGCTACGGGCCTGTCCACGTGCTTCACGGAATCTCGCTCGCGGTCGACGAGGGCTCGGTCGTCGCGGTGCTCGGACCGAACGGCGCGGGCAAGACGACGACGCTCCGCGCGGTCTCGGGCACGGTGCGACGCTCGGGGACGATCCGCTTCGCCGGGCGCGCGCTCAAGCGCGTCGGCCCCGACGGCGTCGCGCGCCTCGGGATCGCGCACGTGCCCGAAGGCCGCGGCACGTTCTCGGAGCTGACCGTCTGGGAGAACCTCCGCCTCGGCGCCTACACGCGCCGCGGCTCGATCAAGCCCGAGCTCGAGCGCGTCTTCTCCTACTTCCCCTGGCTCTCGGAGCGGCGCCGGCAGCAGGCCGGGACGCTGAGCGGCGGCGAGCAGCAGATGCTCGCGCTCGCGCGCGCCTTCGTGCTCCGGCCCAAGCTTCTGCTCCTCGACGAGCCGTCGCTCGGGCTCGCGCCCGTCCTCGTCGCGGAGCTGTTCCGGATCGTCCGCGAGCTGAACGAGAAGGAAGGGCTCACCGTCCTCGTCGTCGAGCAGAACGCGCACCTCGCGCTGCAGGCAGCCGACGCCGGCTACGTGCTCGAGGCCGGCCGCGTCGTGCTCGCCGGCACGAGCGACGAGCTCCGCTCCGACGACGCCGTCCGCCGCAGCTACCTCGGCAACTGATGGACGCCGCCGCGACCTCTCGGCTCGACGGGCTCCGCAGCAGCCGATTCGACGCGAGCACCGCGATCGTCGTGGCGCTCCTCCTCGGCGCCGCGATCTTCCTCGTCGTCGGCTGCCTCCAGAGCACGAACTTCGCCCAGCTGACGGTCCAGGGAGTCGCGCTCGGCTCGGTCTACGGCAGCCTCGCCCTCGCGCTCGTCCTCGTCTACCGCGCGACCCACGTCATCAACTTCGCGCAGGGCGAGCTCGCGATGCTGACGACCTACATCGCGTACGAGCTCGTGCACAGAGGCCTCTCGTACTGGGTCGCCTTCGCCGCGACGCTCGCCATCTCCTTCGTGCTCGGCACGGTGCTCCAGGTCACGCTGATCCGGCCGGTGCAGCACCGCTCGGTGATCGCGACCGTCATCGTCACCGTCGGTCTCTTCATCCTGATCGACGGCGTCGTCAACTGGATCTGGGGCGGCGAGTTCAAGTCACTCCCGTCGCCGTTCGGCACCGCCTCGTACGAGGTCCGCGGCGTCGCGATCCCGCATCTCTACGTCGGGATCGTCGGCGTCGTCTTCGCGTCCGCCGTGCTCGTCTGGGCGCTGTTCCGCTTCACGAAGCTCGGCCTCGCGATGCGCGCAGCCGCGCTCCGCCCTGCGGCGGCGGCCCTCGTCGGCGTCCGCGTCGACGCGATGCTCGCGATCGGCTGGGGGCTCGCCGCCATGCTCGGCGCGGTCGCCGGGCTGATGGCCGAGCCGACCCAGATCTTCCTTTCGCCGACCTTCATGCAGCCGATCCTCGTCTACGCCTTCGCCGCCGCCGTCCTCGGCGGCCTCGAGAGCCCGGCGGGCGCGCTGGTCGGCGGCATCCTGATCGGCGTCGCGACGACCCTGATCATCGGGTACGTGCCGCAGATCAGCTCCGAGATGGAGCTTCCGTTCACGTTCGCCGTCCTGCTCGTGATCCTGCTGGTGAAGCCCACCGGGCTGTTCGGGCGCCGGGAGGTGCGGCGGGTGTGAGAAGGGAGATCCCCGCACTCGGCCCGCTCCTCGTCGTCGCGTTGGTGCTCGCGTACCTGCCGTTCGTCCTGAGCGACTACCACATCTATCTCGTAGCCCAGGTCGGGGTCTTCTTCATCGCGGTGCTCGGTCTCAACATCCTCACCGGCTACACGGGCCAGATCTCGATCGGGCACGGCGCGTTCATGATGATCGGCGGCTACACGACGGCCATCATGTCGCGCGACCACGGCACGAACCTCGTCGTGACAATGCTCGCAGCCTTCGCGCTCTGCTTCCTCGTCGGCCTGCTCGTCGGCCTGCCGGCGCTCCGGCTCTCGGGCGTCTACCTCGCGCTCGTCACCTTCGCCCTCGCGGTCTCTCTTCCGTACCTGCCGCTGCAGTACTCGACCTTCCTCGGCGGCAGCGGCGGCGTCAACGTCGCGCCGACGGAGATCCCCAGCAACCTCTGGGTCTACGCCGCCGCCTGGACGTGCTCGGCGATCCTCTTCGTGCTCGCGTGGCTGATCCTGCGCGGCCGCGTGGGGCGCGCCTTCCGCGCGGTGCGCGACAGCGAGATCGCCGCCGTCGCGTCCGGAGTCGAGCTGCCCGTCTACAAGACGCTGGCCTTCGGGATCTCGGCCGCGTTCGCCGGAGTGGCCGGTTCGCTGTTCGTCCTCGCAGCGAACGGGTTCGCCCAACCGAGCGAGTTCGACATCTTCCTCTCGCTGCAGATCCTGGTCGGCGCGGCCGTGGCCGGGCTCGGCTCGCTGTGGGGAATCCTCATCGGCGCTGCGTTCGTGGGGCTCCTGCCGCAGGTCTCGACGAGCGTCCCGCTGATCGGCGCGGAGCACGGCCGCGACGTCGTGTTCGGGGCCGCGGTGATCCTGATCATGCTCCTGCTCCCCGACGGTTTCGCGGGGCTGCTGGCCCGACTCAGGCCGCGAGCGTCGTCGGCGGCGAAGCCGACGGCGCCCAAGGCTTGAACCGCGGTTCAATCTCCATCAAACTGCCCCAGAAGTCGTCTCACCAGGAGACAATCGAAATCGGAGGGGCATCCATGCCTTTTAACCGTACGAAGCTCGCCGCAGTGCTGGTCGGGCTTCTCGCCACAGCCGCGGCAGCGGGCACGGCTGCCGCCTCGCATAAGAGCAGCACACCCGGGGTCACGAGCAAGCAGATCACGATCGGCGGCACGTTCCCGTACACCGGACCGGCGTCGCTGTACAAGACGATCCCGTCGGCCGAGCAGGCCTTCTTCGCCTACGTCAACGCGAAGTACCACGGGGTCCACGGCCGCAAGATCAAGGACATCACCCTCGACGACGGCTACAACCCGGCCCAGACCGTGCCGGACGTGAAGCAGCTCGTCGAGCAGGATCACGTGTTCGCGATCGTCGGCAGCCTCGGCACCGCGCCGGGCCTCTCGACGTGGGGCTACCTCAACCAGCACAAGGTGCCGCAGGTGCTGCTCGCCACCGGCGACGCGTACTGGGGCAACTGCGTCCATCACGTCTGCCAGGGCACGACGAAGCCGTGGACGATGGGCTGGCAGCCGGACTACCCGGGCGAGGCCAAGCTCTACGCGAAGTACATCCTCTCGCACAAGAAGAACGCGAAGATCGGCGTCCTCTACCAGAACGACGCCTTCGGCAAGAACTACCTCGCCGGGCTCAAGACGGGCCTCGGCTCGCACTCCGGCGAGATCGTCGACGCCGAGTCGTACAGCGTCACCGACTCGGGGTCCGTGGTGGGCGCACATGTCGGGCAGATCGCCCAGCACGGCGCCGACGTGCTCGTCATCTTCGCCACGCCGAGTGCCGCGATCGCAGCGCTGGCCACGGTCGGGCAGGTCCCGAACTGGCATCCGCTGACGATCAACAGCAACGTCTCGGCGAACCGCATCTTCATGCAGATCGCGGGTAACTCGTACGGCGCGCCCCTCAACGGGGTCATCTCGACGACCTACACCGCGAGCCAGACGGCTCAGCCGAACCTGCCGGGGATGAAGCTCGCGAAGAAGATCATCCACACGTACGCACCGGCGCTCGACGGTCAGTTCGCGGCGGGCGACGGGAACCTCGTCTACGGCCTCGCCGTGGGCTGGACGTTCTGGGACGCCCTCAAGCACTCGGGCAAGAACCCGACCCGCGCGGGCCTGATGCACGCACTCCGCAACATGAACGAGAAGAACAACCCGTTCATCTATCCGGGAATGGTGGTCCACACGTCCAATACGCGCACCTTCCCGATGGAGCAGCTGCACTTCATCAAGTGGGCCGGCGGCAACTCCGGCGACTGGAAGCCGTTCGGCAAGGTGCTGAACAGCGGGCACTGAGCCGCTGCCGAGCATGATCTTCGAGGGGGAGCTTCGGCTCCCCCTCGTCGTCTCTAGACGAGCTCGGCCGGATCGGTGACCGGCGCGCGGCAGGCGAAGCGCTCGCAGACGTAGACCGCGGGCCTCCCGTCGACGAGCGTCTTGCCCTCGAGCAACGGGACGTCGTCGGCCGGGCCGAAGGCGACGACGGCGTTCGGGTCGAAGCCGCGCAGCGCTGCCCGGGCGACGTCCGAGCCCGCGCCGCCGACGATCGCGAGCTCACGCGGCGGCGAGAGGTGGAGGTCGAGCGCGCACAGCGCCCAGCCGAACGCGCTCGGCGCCCGCGGGAGCAGGTCGCGGACGAGGCGGAGCGCGCCGACCGCCGTCCGCTCGAGCTCGTCGTCGCCCCAGATCCGCGCGAGCCGCAGGAGCACGAACGCGAGCATCGAGCTGCCCGCGGGCGTCGGGTTGTCGTCGAACGCCTTCTGCCGCGCGACGAGCCGCTCGCCGTCGGCCGGCGCAAGGAAGAAGCCGCCCCGCTCCGGGTCGCCGCAGAGCTCGACCGCGGCGAGCGCGAGCCGCCGCGACTCCCGCAGCCAGCGCAGGTCGCCCGTCGCGACGTGCAGCTCGTAGAGCCCGTGCGCGACGTTCGCGTAGTCCTCGAGGTAGGCGGGATATTTCGCGCGACCGTCGCGCAGCGTCCGCCACAGCGGATCGGCGGACAGGAGCGCGCCGAGCTCGCAGGCGGCGGCGAGGAGGTCGGCGCGCTCGAGCCTCCGTGCTCCCTCCGCGAGCGCCGCGAGCGCGAGCCCGTTCCAGGCTGCGATGACCTTGTCGTCGAGACCCGGCTGCGGCCGGCGGTCGCGGATCTCGAGCAGCCGCGCGCGCGTCTCGTCGTCAAGCTCGCCGCGCAGGATCGAGCGGCCGTGCTCGAACGGCTCGAGCAGCTCTGCCGGCGCTCCCTCGTCGGCAGTCCACGTGTACGTGAGCCCTTCGACGCCGTCGGTGTCCGCATCCTGCGAGGAGGCGAAGCCGCCGCTCTCGAGGCGCAGCTCGCGCACGAGATAGTCGAGCGTCTGCTCGGCGACGACGCGGTACCGCTCCTCGCCGGTGAGCAGCCACGCGTGGAGGTACGGCGGGACGAGGAGCGCGTTGTCGTAGAGCATCTTCTCGAAGTGCGGCACGAGCCACTGCGCGTCGACGGAGTAGCGGTGGAAGCCGCCGCCGACGAGGTCGTACATGCCGCCGGCGGCCATCCCGTCGAGCGTGAGCCGGACCGGATCGAGGGCACCACGCCGCAGCAGGAACTCCAGCACCGATGCGGGCGGGAACTTCGGGGCGTGGCCGAAGCCGCCCCAGCGCGGGTCGACCTGCGAGAGCAGGCCGCGCTCGGCCTCGGCGAGCAGCGCCTCGGTCAGCGGCTCGCTGCGACGGCTCGGTCTCGGCCGACCGCCGCACCGCCCCCACCAGCTGCTCGGCCTGCGCGGCGACGTCCTCCGGCCGCTCGCGGTACGCGTCCGCGACCGCGCGCAGCACCTGCCGGAACGCGGGCAGCCCGTGCCGCGGCTCGGGCGGGAAGTACGTGCCGCCGAAGAACGGCTCCCCGTCGGGCGTGAGGAAGACGGTGAGCGGCCAGCCGCCCTGGCCCGTCAGCGCGACGACGGCGTCCATGTAGACGGCGTCGACGTCCGGCCGCTCCTCGCGGTCGACCTTGACGTTGACGAAGAGCTCGTTCATCACGGCCGCGGTCGCCTCGTCGGCGAACGACTCGTGCTCCATCACGTGGCACCAGTGGCAGGCGGAGTAGCCGATCGAGACGAGCAGCGGCTTGCCGTCCGCCCTGGCCTGCGAGAGCGCCTCTTCCCCCCACGGCCGCCAGTCGACCGGGTTGTCGGCGTGCTGGAGGAGATAGGGGCTCGTCTCCTGCGCAAGGCGGTTCATCGGGGTAGCGTAGGCGCCGATGAGCACCCTGCCCGGCGGCACTGTCACGTTCGTCTTCACCGACATCGAGGGCTCGACGCAGCTGCTGCAGGAGCTCGGCGACGAGGGGTACGGCCGGGTCTCGAGCGACCACCGCCGTCTCGTCCGCGAGACGTTCGGCGCCCGGGGCGGGACGGAGATCGACACCCAGGGCGACGCATTCTTCTTCTCGTTTCCGCGGGCGCGCGACGCGGTCGCGGCTGCCGTCGACGCCCAGCGCGCGCTCCGCGACCACGAGTGGCCGGACGGGCGCGAGGTCCGCGTGCGGATGGGCGTGCACACCGGCGAGCCGCACGTCGGCGAGGAGGGCTACCTCGGCCTCGACGTGGTGCGCGCCGCGCGCATCTCGGCCGCGGGCCACGGTGGCCAGATCCTCATCTCCGAGACGACGCGCGCGCTGCTCGGCAACCAGCTACCGGAGGGCGTCGCCGTGCACGACCTCGGCCAGCAGCACCTCAAGGACGTCCAGCACGAGCACATCTACGAGCTGACGATCGACGGCCGGTCGCTGGCCGGCAAGCCGCTGAAGACCGAGAAGCCGAAGTCGGCCCAGGAGGACATGGGAGACCGGATGGCGGAGCGCATCGAGGCCATGGTCGAGGGTCGGCTCGAATCCGCCTTCGAGAACCTCTTCAAGAAGGATCAGCGCGAGTAGCCCACGACCGTCGTGTGGCGGCGGAAGCCGATCGACTCGTACAGCCCGCACGCCGCGTCGTTCTCGCAGTAGACGATCGCCTGCCGACCGCCCTCCTCGTGCCAGCGGCGGAGCGCGAACGTGCAGACCGCAGCGCCGAGGCCGCGGCGCCGGAACTCCTCTCGCACGCCGACCGGCTCGAGCTCGCCGACGCGGTTCTCGTCGTCGGGCCAGAGCAGGCAGTAGGCGGCGAAGCGGCCGCCGGGAGCCTCGACGACGCAGTCGAGCGAGGCGCGGTACGGCCACGAGGCCTGGACGTTCGCGAAGCTCGTCTCCGTGACACGTGACGGAGCCCAGACGTCATGGTGGATCGCGACGCGCTCGGCGAGACCCTCGGGCTCGACCGTCCGGTAGCGGAAGCCGTCGGGCAATTCGGGCAGCTCGGGCGCGTCGGGGAGGTCACGCGCCAGGAAGTTCAGGAGCGAGCCGTGACGGGTCAGCTTGGCCTCGCCGTCCGCGGTAAAACCGTTCCGTCGGAGCGCAGCCTGCACCTCCTCATCGTCCTCGAAGGCGACGGAGGTGCGCACGTCGGGGTCGGCGAGGATCTCGTCGAGCAGGTCGAGCCGGTCGCGGCGGACGTCGTATTCGAGCAGGCCGCGATCGCCCTTCAGCCACGACCAGGCGACGGTCCGGCCGCCGTCCTGCCAGAGCCGGATCGTCCACTCGTCCTCGCGCCCCTCGTGCTGGCGGAGTCCCCAGGTGATGTCTCCGACGTGCCACGGCGCGCGGACGCCGAGCTCGCGCCGCTGCTCGAGGGCGAGCTCGTGCATCGCTGCGATGATCTCCGGCGTGAGTCGCACGTACGAGGAGTTGGAGGTCGGGGCCGTCTACCTGAGCCGCTTCGGGCGCACCGTACTGGAGGCCGACAACACGTGGCTCACGCTGCTCACGCTGAACACGAACCCGATCCACTTCGACGCGGAGTACGCGGCGACGACCGAGTGGGGCCGGCCGCTCGTGGACTCGACGTTCACGCTCGCGCTCGTCACCGGCCTGTCGGTCGCCGACGTCTCCGAGCGCGGTGTCAACCTCGGCTGGAAAGAGGTGCGGCTCCCGGCGCCGGTCTTCGCCGGCGACACGATCCGCGCCGAGACGGAGGTGCTCGCGAAACGCGAGTCGAAGTCGCGACCGGGCTTCGGAATCGTCACCGTCCACACGCGCGGCCTCAACCAGCGCGACGAGGTCGTGATCGAGTTCGAGCGCTCGATCATGTTGCCGCTGTGATCGAGACCGAGCGGCTGCTGCTCCGCCGCCCGACCGAAGCGGACGTCGAGTCGCCGCCGGCGTGGCTCTCCGATCCCGAGGTGATGGACTGGCTCGGCGGGGTCGAGCCACCGGCGGAGGTCGTGCGGCTGTGGCTCGAGCAATGGGAACGGTTCCCGAGCGGCAAGTTCCTCGTCCAGCGACGGAGCGACGAAGCGGTCATCGGGCGGGTTGGTGCCAACTACTACGACGTCTCGACGTGGCGGCGGTCCGCCACGGGCGAGCCCGAGCTCGGCTGGGCGCTCGCCCGCGAGCACTGGGGCCGCGGTTACGCCACCGAGGCAGCCCTCGCCGTCCGCGAGTGGCTGCAGGCGCCGCGCATCATCTCGCTGATCACGGCGGAGAACCTCCGCTCGCAGCGGGTCGCGGAGCGGCTCGGCGCCCGACCTGAACAGACCGTCGAGCTGCCCGGCTATGGACCGCACCTGGTGTGGGTGCACCCGTGATCGAGACGGAGCGACTCCTGCTGCGGAAGCCGCGCGCTGAGGACGCGAGAGACCTGGCCGTGGCCTACGCGGATCCCGAAGTCGTGCGCTACATCGGCGACGGGAGCACCGCGACGATCGCGGAAGTCGAGGAAGGCATCGCAGAATGGCTCGAGCGCTGGGAGATCTGGGGCGTGAGCCTGCTCTCGCTCCAGCGGCGGGAAGACGGCCGTGTCCTCGGCCGGGCCGGTTTCCTGCGCTGGGATCCCGAGACGTGGGAGATCGGCGGCACGGAAACGGAGCTCGGTTGGCTGCTCGCGCGGGAGCACTGGGGGCAGGGCTATGCGACCGAGGCCGCGCTCGCACTGCGCGACTGGGCCTTCGAGGAGCGAGGGCTGACTCGCATCATCTCGCTGATCGCCCACACGAACCTGGCGTCGAGCCGCGTTGCGGAGAGAATCGGCGAGCAGTACGAACGCGACGTGGAGGTTCGCGGCAAACCCACCAGGCTCTACTCACTCGAACGATGACCGAGCTGCGGCCACTCGCCGGCACGAGCGTCGTCGACGTCACGTCCTCCCTCGCAGGCCCGACGGCGACGCAGCTGCTCGCCGCGCTCGGCGCCGACGTCGTCAAGGTGGAGCCGCTCGCCGGCGACCACGCCCGCGCCTGGGGGCCGCCGTTCCTCGACGGCGAAGGCGCGATGTTCCTCGCCTCCAATGCGGGCAAGCGCTCGCTTGCCGTCGACCTCGGAGACGACCGCGGCGGCGAGATCGTGCTCGCCCTCGCCGACCGCGCCGACGTGTTCGTCCAGAGCCTGCGCCCGGGAGCGGCGGAACGGCACGGCCTCGGCGCCGAGGAGCTCCGCGCGCGCAACCCGCGGCTCGTCCACTGCTCGATCGGCGCGTTCGGCGCCCGCGGCCCGCTCAGCGACCGGCCGGGCTACGACCCGCTGCTGCAGGCCGCCTCGGGGATCATGAGCGTCACCGGCGAGACCGACCGGCCGCCGGTGCGCGTGGGCTTGTCGCTGATCGACCTCGGCACGGGTGTCTGGGCGGCACTCGGCGTGCTCGCCGCGCTGTACGAGCGCGAGCGCACCGGCACCGGCCGCACGCTCGAGGTCTCGCTCTACGAGACCGCTCTCTCCCTGCTCTCGTCTCAGCTCGTCGGGTACCTCGGCGCGGGCGTCGTTCCGGGTCGCGAGGGAACCGCGTTCACGCAGATCGTCCCCTACCAGGTCTTTCCGACCCGGGACGGGGAACTGATGATCGTCGCCGGCAACGACAAGCTCTTCGCCGCGCTGTGCATCGTGCTCGCCGTGCCGGAGCTCGCCGGCGATCCGCGTTTCCGCACGAACCCGGACCGGGTCGCAAACCGGCCGGCCCTGCTCGAGCTGCTCGAGGAGCGGACGAAGGAGCGGGAGTCGGCCGAGCTGCTCGAGGCGCTCGTCGCGGCCGGTGTTCCCGTGTCGCCGGTGCACGACGTCGGCGAGGCGGCCCGCCATCCCCAGACGGAGGCGCTCGGG
Organism: uncultured Actinomycetes bacterium; assembly: GCA_963743545.1. Lineage (GTDB taxonomy): Bacteria > Actinomycetota > Thermoleophilia > Gaiellales > Gaiellaceae > Palsa-739. The sequence continues at coordinate 147,498 of CAVUQB010000005.1, forward strand.
ATCCTGCAGTCGCTCGGCGACTTCGTCACGGTCGCTGCTCCGCTCTCGGCCGACGGCGAGCGCGTGCGCCACGCCGCGCCGCCGCCAACGCTCGGCGCGCACACCGGCGAGATCCTCCGCGAGCTCGGCTACGCGGACGACGAGATCGCAGGGCTTGCCTCCGCAGGCGTCGTCCGGCTCGGTTGACGGAACCAGAACCGCCAGACGACGAACGCCCCGACGAGCACCACGACCCAGCCCCAGTTCGCCGCCGGCGTGAGCAGGCTCGGCACCTCATGGCTTGTCCAGCCGCGTTTGACGACCTGCTCGAGCCAGTCGTCGTTGACGAGGTTCCCGACGCCGTACGCGAGCAGCAGCGCGAGGTACGCGTCGAGCACGCGCGGGCGCGGCAGACGCGAGAAGGCCAACGCGGTCAGCGAGAGCATCGTCGCCTGCCAGCCGTGGTGCTGCCCGTGGTGCACGGCGTGGTGCAGCCCTGGGACTCCCGGCTGCGTCGTCAGCCTCCCCGTCTCGAAGAACCAGCCGAGAAACGGGACTCCGTTCAGGAAGAAGCCAAGCTCGGCCGCGATCAGCGGAGCGCAGAAGAAGAGGAGGACCGCGGCCAGTGCGATCCTCAGGCGATCGCCGCGAACCTGCCGCGCGCCGGAGACGCCCACCACGAAGACGAGCGCGACCGCGAGCGCGAGGCCCAGTGCCGGCACCGCGTTCAGCGGCTTGGCGTCGAGGTCAGCCGGGTCGACCGCGACGTAGACGACGGCGCAGAGCACGATCGCGACGACCCCCAGAATCCGCAGTCGGCCGTGCAGCCGCGACCAGGCGAGGCCGACGAGGGCGATCCCGACGAGCGCGAACGGGAAGTTGAGCGCCACGAGCTCGCGTCCGAAGCCGGCGGCGACCGTGTCGCTGTGGTGGACGTTGTAGAGGAGTGTCGTCGGGAAGCGCGAGTAGGTCGCGATCACCGCGATGCCGTCGAGCACGATCAGCGCCAGCACCCCCCAGATCTCCCAGGGGACTCTCCTCACGACGGCGGCCAGCTCCCGGCGCGGTGGACGTAACCCTCGAGCGGGCGGCCGAGCACCTCCTCCAGCCAGCGCGAGATGCTCACGAGCGCGTCGAGGTCGACACCCGTCGCGATCCCCTCGCCTTCGAGCAGGTAGACGAGATCCTCCGTTGCCACATTGCCAGTCGCGCGAGGCGAGAAGGGACAGCCGCCGAGGCCGCCGACCGAGGCGTCGAACACATGCGCGCCCGCGTCGAGCGCGGCGCGGCAGTTCGCGTAGCCCGTGTTGCGTGTGTTGTGGCCGTGGAAGCCGGCCGCGCCCGCGCGTTCGACGAGCGCGCGCACCGCGGACGGCGTCGCGACTCCGATCGTGTCGGCGAGGACGACTTCCGCGCGGCCGGTGAACCGAGCGGCGAGCTCGGCGACGACACCGGGGTCGACGCGCCCTTCGAACGGGCAGCCGAACGAGCACGAGATCGTGACCGTCGCGGGCGTCTCGCCGGCCGCGCCGAGGATCGCCTCCGCGCGCTCGACCGCCTCCGCGAGCGTCGCGTTCCCGTTGCGGAGGTTGAAGGTCTCGGTCGCCGCGAAGGTCACGTTGACGCGGTCGAGGCCGGCGGCGGCGAAACGCTCCCAGCCGCGCTCGTTGAGGACGAGGCCCGAGAGCTCGACGCCGTCGCGCCGGTGCACGCCCTCGAGCACGTCCTCCGCCCCGGCCATCTGCGGCACGCGGTCGGCGCGGACGAAACTCACGGCCTCGATGCGGCGCAGCCCCGTCGCCGCAAGCCGGTCGACGAGCTCGGCGCGCGTGTTAGGCGGCACCACCTCCGGCTCGTTCTGGAGGCCGTCCCGTGGCCCGACATCGCAGAGGAGGACTTGCATCGGGCGAGCGTACTCCTGCGCTACCGGGTGCCGAGCTCCAGGCCGAGCAGCCTCGGCAGCGCGGCTCCGGCTCGCGCGGCGAGCGGCGGGCGGCGTCCCTTCTCCTCTGCCGCTTCGCAGGCCATGATCGCCCAGCGGACGAGGCCCCCGCCTACCCGGCGCAGCGGCTCCGGCGGTAGCCGCGGAACGTCGCGCGCGGCGAGCGGCGACCGCGTCCACTCGTCGTCGGCGCCGAGCGCGAGCGACGCGAGGATCCGGCCGCCGAGCCAGGCGGGCCCGACGCCGTGCCCGGAGTAGCCGGCGCCGTAGTGGATCCGCGTGTCCGGCTTCGTGCGGAAGAACGGCAGATGGTCGGCCGAGACGTCGATCGGACCGCCCCACGCCCGCTCGACCCGGACCCCGGCGAGCCCGGGGAGCAGACGCCGCAGGCCGGCCTCCGCGCGCTCGACCGTCGGCCGGTCGCCCGAGAAGCGCTCGTCGATGCGGCCGCCGAAGCCGATCGGCCCGGAGCCGCTGCCCATCAACACGCGTCCGTCATTCGTCGTGCGGAAGTAGTGGAGGAACATCCGCCCGTCGACGATTGCCTCCCCGCCCGTCCAGCCGATCTCGGTAAGGAGCTCGGGCGCAGGCTCGGTGAGCACGACGTACGAGCCGAAGTTCGTGAGGTTGCGCGAGGCCGGGTTCCAGCCGGTGAGCGCCGCGTTCGTCGCGAGCACGACCTCCGGGGCGCGGAGGACACCGCCGGGCGTCGCGAGCTCGTTCGGCGAGCCGGCGCGCACGGCCGTCACCGGCGTCTCCTCGTGCAACGTGACGCCGGCGTCGAGCACCGCGCGCCGCAGCCCTCGCACGAGCAGGCCGGGATGGACGGTCGCGCACTCGGGGTAGAAGACGCCGCTGCGGAAGACCGGCGAGGAGACGCGCTGTGCGACCTCGTCCGGCGTCAGCGCGACCGCCTGCTCCGCCCGACCGACGCCCGCCGCGGCCGCCGCCGCCTTCTCGACCGACCCGTCCTGTGCCGGCGCGGCCGACACCTCGAGCATCCCGGCCTCGCGCAGCCAGATGTCCTCCCCGCGACCCTCGGCCCAGGCCCGGATCCCGGGGATGATCCGCTCGCCGGCCACCGCGAGCCTGAGCGCCCGTTCCTCGCCGAGCACCGGGAGCACCGACGCGAGCGAGGCCCAGTAGCCGTGGACGAAGCCGCCGTTGCGCCCGCTCGGCCCGTGCCCGCAGATCTCCGCCTCGAGGAGCGCGACGCGCAGCTCGGGCGCCCGCTCGCGCAGCGCGAGCGCGGTCCACAACCCGGTGTAGCCGCCGCCGACGATCGCCACGTCCGCCGTCGCGTCGCCGGCCAGAGCGGGCGCCGGCCGCGGATCGCCCTCCGCCGCCAGCGCCTGCTCGAGCCACCAGGACGGCAGCCGTGGCTCGACCGTCAAATGAGCCCCGGCGGGGCCACCTCCGTCTTACGGCGGAAGTACTGCCGGAACTTGGTCGCAGTGATGAGCATGATCGGGATCCCGAGCAGCAATGAGCCGATTCCGATCAGGATCGGCATCTGGATGCCGAGGACGGGCGCCGAGTAGTTGTAACTCGAGCTGCTCTCGGCGATCCAGGCCTTGACGAAGATGAAGCCCATCATCAAGCCGCCTAGCACGGGCACGAGCCCCGCGAGGATGAACCCACGCACGCTCTTGAACAGCTCGCGTCGGAAGTACCAGCCACAAGCAAGGCCGGTGAAGCCGTAGTAGAAACAGACAGAGAAGCCCAGGGCCGTGATCGAGTCGTTGAGGACGTTCCCGCTCGTGTCGACCTTGATCAGAAACACCGTCCAGATGGCCGAGAGCACACCCATCCCGAGCGTCGAGACGGTCGGCGTCAGGTAGCGCGGGTGGATCTTCCCGATCACCGGCGGGATCGCTCCCCATTTCGCCATCGAGAGCGTCGTCCGCGCGGTCGGCAAGATCGTTGTCTGCGTCGAGGCGGACGCCGACGTGAGGACCGCGATGATCAGGAGCTTGTCCCAGGGGGAACCGAAAACGTTCGAACCCAGTGCGTTGATCACGTCGTCCGAATGGGCCCCGAGGAACTGCGTGCCGCCGTACGCGATGGCCGCGGTCGAGACGACGAGGTAGATCAGCACGAGGAGGATCGTCGAGAGGACTGCCGCTTTGCCCGGCCCTTCCGCCGAGTCGCGCGATTCCTCGTTAACGGCCACCCCCGAGTCCCAGCCCCAATAGATGAAGATCCCGAGCAGCACGCCGGCGATGAGGCCCGTGAAGGACATGTCGAACGGGTTGAACCATGACGCGTTGACGTGCAGGGAGCCGGGCAGCGCGTTGCCGTTGTAGACCTTGATGAACGCGACGAGCGAGAAGGCCGCGAGGATGAGAATCTCCGCGCTGAGCAGGAAGACCTGCGTCTCGGCGGAGAGCTCGATCCCGCGGTAGCAAATCCAGGTCATGAGGGCGATCCAGACGATCGAGCCGATGGCCAGCCAGGTCGATGAGGTTGCGCCGTGGTGCCAGTTGAAGAGCAGGTACGTGTACTGCGACGCGATGTAGGAGAGCGACGCCATCACGATCACGTCGGCGACGAAGATCGCCCAGCCGTTCATCCAGCCGAGCCAGGGGCCGAAGGCGCGCGTTGTCCAGGCAAAGGTCGTGCCAGCGTCGGGGTCGGCCTTGTTCAGGTAGCGGTACCCGAGCGAGACGAACAGGATCGGGACGAAGGCGACGATCAGAACAGCCGGTGCCTTCACGCCGACTCCGTTGATCACGACGATGAAGCCGAGCGTCGCCGCGAGCGAGTAGGCCGGAGCCGTCGAGGCGATCCCGATGACGAGGTTCGACATGTAGCCGAGCGCGTCGGCCTTGAGGCCCTTGTCCCCGGTGGCGATGTGCCCCTCAACGAGGTGGGGCGCCTGTGCTTCGGTCGACATCGATACCCCCTCAGCCTGTCGGCTGCGTCGCGATTCCCTCGACGGCGGCGCCGCCGAGGTCGGTCGTCACGGTCTGTCCTGTGCTCACTGCGCCTTCCTTCGGTTGAAGGGGATTCCGGAGCTCCTCGTCACCGCAGCTGCTCCCAGGCCTCGGCGAGGACGTCGCCCAGGATTCCGGTCATTTCGTCGAACTCCGCCTGTGTCGCCACCAGCGGCGGCGAGATCTGGATCACCGGATCGCCGCGATCGTCGGCCCGGCAGATCAAGCCCTTCTCGAACAGCCGCGGCGAGAGGAAGCCGCGCAGGAGCGACTCGCACTCCTCGTCGGAGAACGTCCCGCGCGTCTCCTTGTCCTTCACGAGCTCGATCGCATAGAAGAAGCCCGTCCCGCGCAGGTCGCCGACGATCGGCAGGTCGAGCAGCTGGGAGAGCGTCGAGCGGAAGGCGTCCTGGTTGCCGAGGACGTGCTCCATGATCCGCTCCCGCTTCATGATCTCGATGTTCTTGAGCGCGATCGCGCTCATCACGGGATGCCCGCCGAACGTGATCCCGTGCGTGTACATCGAGGCGTTCTCGAGGAACGGCTCCATCACGCGGTCGGTGGCGACGACGGCGCCGATCGCCGCGTAGGAGGACGAGAGTCCCTTCGCGCACGTGACGATGTCCGGCCGGATGTCGTAGCGCTCCGAGGCGAACCAGTGGCCGACCCGCCCGAAGCCGGTGATCACCTCGTCGGCCGAAAGCAGGATGTCGTAGCGGTCGCAGAGCTCGCGCACACCCTTCCAGTAACCCGCGGGCGCGATGAAGGCACCGCCGGCGTTCTGGATGGGCTCCATGTGGATGAGGCAGACCGTCTCGGGCCCCATCTCGACGATCGCCCGCTCGATCTCGTCGAGCAGGAAGGCCGTGAACTCCTCCTCGGTCTCGCCATCGGGACGGTGGTAGCGGTTCGTGTTGCTGACGTGCCGTACCTCGGGCACGAGCGGCTCGAACGGCGTGCGCAGCGCGGCGACGCCGTTGATCGAGAGCGCGCCGAACGTCGTGCCGTGGTAAGCGATGTTGCGGGCGATCGCCTTGTACTTGTGACCCGGAGGCGGGCCGCCCACCTGCCGGCCGATCATCTCGCCGGGCTCGACGCCGGCCTTCTGGGTGGCGCCGCCGCGAGCCTGGAAGTACTGCCGGGCGAGCTTCCACGCCGACTCGACGGCTTCGGAGCCACCCGAGACGAAGAAGACGCGGTTGAGGTCTCCCGGCGCGAGCGACGCGATCTCGGCCGCGAGCTCGATCGCGCGCGGGTGTGCGTACGTCCAGTTCGTGTAGAAGGGCAGCTCGCGCATCTGCTCGAGCGCGGCCTGGCCGATCTCCTCGCCGTAGCCGTAGCCGAGGTTGACGGAGAAGAGCCCCGCGAGGGCGTCGAGGTAGCGGTTCCCGTGGACGTCCTCGAGGTAGCAGCCGTCGCCGCGCACGATGATCGGCGGCTCTTGGCGCATGTTGGTGAAGTGGAGCCAGAGATGGTCGTTCGCCAGACGACCGAGCTCGGCCGCTGACTTCGCGCTCTGCGTGCTGCTCATCTCGTCGGTTCCTCCTTTGGCATTCCACTCCCCCAGTCGTAGAGCTGTTTCCACATCTCGAGGTATACGAAGGTCTCGGTCGAGACGACGTCCGGCAGCGCGCGCAGGCGGCTCGTCAGCTCGAGCAGATGGCGCCGGTCGGCCGCGACGAGCTCGACGACGAGGTCGAACTGCCCGGCCGTGGCCACGACGTAGTCGGCCTCGGGCCAGTGCGCGATCGCGTCGGCCGCGCGCTCCGGCGAGCCGGAGGTCTTGACGCCGACGAGCGCCTGCTCGTAGCCGAGCCCGAGCGGGTTCGTGACGGCGACGACCTGGAGGATTCCCTCGGCCGTCAGCCGCCCGTAGCGGGCGCGCACGGTCGCCTCCGAGACCCCGACGCGCCCGGCGATGGAGCGAAACGACTCGCGTCCGTTCGCCTGCAGCGCCTCGATGATCCTGCGGTCGAGCTCGTCGGTGCGGCGCGCCGGCGCGACCGGGCCACGCTTCGAGCCACTCGTCGTGATCCGGAGCGGCTGGACGTCTTCACTGCGCATCGCGCGGGATTCGTACCACTCTGCTACGCATTTCGTCAATGTGACCGGATGGAAACAGCGCTTCGCGCGGAGGTTGACGCCGGCCCGCGCGGCACCTACGCTGCTTTCGTCCGTTTCCCCGGCGAGAGGAGGTCGAACAATGAAGCCTGCGTTCCCTGCCTCCTCGGTCCACCTGACCTAAGCGCCGGACGCTCCTTCCACTGGGACGCGTGCGGCGTCCCATCTCGCTGAAGGAGCTTTGCGTTGCCTGCATTCGACCTGCACGAGCTCGGCTGGAACGACGAGCTCGCCGAAAACCTGGAGCCCGGTCTCGTGCCGGGCCGCATCGCGGCCGTCCACCGCGGCGCCTTCGACGTCTGGACGGAGGCCGGCGCGGTCCGCTCCCGCCTGCCCGGACGGCTGATGCACGACCGCCTCGACGTCGGCGCCGGCGACTGGGTTGGCCTCTCGGACGGACTCGTCCGCGCGGTCCTGCCACGCCGCAGCGCGATCGTCCGGAACGCGGCCGGCCTGACCACGACTGCGCAAACGCTCGCCGCGAACGTCGACATCGCGCTCGTCGTCTCGTCGCTCGGGCCGGACGTCGAGCCGCGCCGCATCGAGCGCTACCTCGTCACGCTCTGGGAGAGCGGTGCGGCTCCCGAGATCGTGCTGACGAAGGTCGACCGGCACGACGACCCGTGGCCGCTCGTCGCTGAGGTCGAGGCGGTCGCGCTCGGCGTCCCGGTGCACGTCGTCTCGGCCCTGACCGGCCAGGGCTGCGACGCGTTGCGCGCGCGGATCGGGGCCGGTCAAACGGCCGTCCTGCTCGGCTCCTCGGGCGTCGGGAAGTCGACGCTCGTCAACCGCTGGCTCGGCCAGGAGACGATGGCGACGAAGGAAACGCGCGAGGACGACGACGAGGGCCGCCACACGACGTCGCACCGCCAGCTGCTCGTCCTCCCGGGCGGCGGGGTCGTGATCGACACCCCCGGCCTGCGCGAGCTGCAGCTCTGGGACGCCGGCTCCGCCGCCCTCGACGCGACCTTCGCGGACGTCGAGGAGCTCGCCGCGGACTGCCGCTTCGCCGACTGCACCCACGTGCACGAGCCGGAGTGCGCGGTGCTCGCCGCGGTCGAGACCGGCGAGCTGCCGGGCGAGCGCCTGCACAGCTGGCGCAAGCTGCAGCGCGAGCTACGGGCGATCGCGATGCGGCAGGACATCCTGCTGCGGAAAGAGGAGGCACGGAAGTGGAAGCTCCGGGCACGCGAGGGCCGCGCGCGGGCCAGGCACCGTTAGGCCGAAACGACGAACCGAGCCGGCAGCCGCTGCGCTAGGGCTTCGGAGCGGCCGCGGCGATCTCGGCCGGCGCTTCGGCGTGCTTCGTCGCGAAGTTGTCGACGAACATCTGCGCGAGCTCGCGCGCTTTCCGGTCGTACGCCTCGGGGTCGGCCCAGGTCGAGCGGGGATCGAGCAGCGACTCGTCGACGCCCGGCGCCGCCACCGGCACCTCGAAGCCGAAGACGGGATCGGTGCGGAGCTCGACGTCGCCGAGCTCGCCCGAGAGCACCGCACCGAGCAGCGCGCGCGTGGCCTGGATCGGCATCCGGTGTCCCTCGCCGAACGGCCCGCCGGTCCAGCCGGTGTTGATCAGCCAGACGGTCGCGGCGTGCGCGTCGAGCTTCTCGCCGAGCAGTTTCGCGTAGACGGTGGGCCGCTGCGGCCAGAACGGCGCGCCGAAGCAGGTCGAGAAGGTGGGCTGCGGCTCGGTCACGCCGAGCTCCGTGCCCGCGAGCTTCGACGTGTAGCCGGAGAGGAAGAAGAAGAGCGCCTGCTCGCGGCTGAGCCGCGCGATCGGCGGCAGGATCCCGAAGGCGTCGGCAGCGAGGAAGATCACCGACCGCGGATGCCCGGCGCGCTTCGCCGGCAGCGCGTTCGCGATCAGCTCGAGCTTGTACGCGGCGCGCGTGTTCTCGGTCTTGGAGTCGTCGTCCATGTCGAGGACTGCCGCGCTCGTCGACGACGACGTTCTCGAGCACGGTGCCGAAGCTGTGGGAAGCCGTCCAGATCTCGGGCTCGGCCTCGGCCGAGAGGTTGATCGTCTTGGCGTAGCAGCCGCCCTCGAAGTTGAAGACGCCGTCGTCGCCCCAGCCGTGCTCGTCGTCCCCGATCAGCAACCGCTCGGGATCGGCCGAAAGCGTCGTCTTGCCCGTGCCGGAGAGGCCGAAGAAGACCGCGACGTCCTGGCCGTCCTGCGAGACGTTCGCCGAGCAGTGCATCGGCATCACGCCCTCGAGCGGCAGCCGGTCGTTCATCAGCGTGAAGACGGACTTCTTGATCTCGCCGCCGTAGAAGGTGCCGCCGATCAGGATCTCCTTGCGCGTCGGGTGGAGGCAGATGAAGACCTCCGTCCGCGTGCCGTCCTCCGCCGGGTCGGCCTCGACCTCCGGCTCGTGGAGCACGAGCACGTCCGGCGCGAAATCCGCGAGCTCGTCCTCGCCGGGCTCGATGAACATCGTCTTCGCGAAGAGCGCGTGGTACGGGTGCGTCGTGACGACGCGCACCGAGAGCCGATGCTTCGGGTCGGCGCCGCAGAAGGCGTCGATCACGTAGACGTCGTGCTGCTCGAGGTGCGCGACGACCTTCGCGCGCAAGCCGTCGAAGTGCCCCTCGGAGATCTCGGCGTTGGTGTCGCTCCACCAGATCCGGTCCTCGGAGCCGGATTCGCGGACGATGAACTTGTCCTTCGGCGAGCGGCCGGTGAAGCGCCCGGTGTCGACCACCAGCGGCCCGCCCTCGGCGATCGTCCCCTCGCCGCGGTCGAGCGCGGCCGTATAGAGCTGCGACGTCGTCGGATTGCGGAGGATGCGTCCCCCGACGTGCAGTCCGTGGACGGCGAGGCTGTCTTCCGGCCGGTCGGTGATCGTCAAGGCGCTCCTCCTCCTCAGAGACTCGGTACCGGTCTCGCATGGTAGTAGCCGCCGCAGGTCGCTGTCCCCAAACGGGGGAAGACGGTGTCTGGGAGCGTAGGTAGGGTCGCCGCCAGCGCGGCGGTCGGGTGTTCGCCGCGAGGCAAACGAGGGGAGATCGTCATGCTCGTTCGCAGGCGGGTCTTGGGGCGGACCGCCGTCGCGGTCGTCGCGATGTCACTGGTCACGCTGGTGTCGAGCTCGACGGCGTACGGGGCGCAGCCGCTCGGAGCGCTGACCCAGCTGTCGGGCAAGGCCGGATGCTTCACGTACAACGGCGCGAGCGAGGACGGCGCAGGAACCTGCTCGACGGCTCGCGGGCTCGCCGAGGGCGAGAGCGCCGCCGTCAGCCCGGACGGCAAGAACGTGTACGTCGGGAGCTATCAGAACGGCGGCGCCGGACTGGGTGCGGGCTATGCGGTGTTCAAGCGCAACCAGTCGACTGGCGCGCTCACACAGCTGGCGGGGAAAGCCGGCTGCCTGACTACGGATGGATCGAGCACCGGAGGCGCGGGGACCTGCACCAAGGCGCGCGGTTTGCTGGACAGCTCCGGCGACGGCCACGACATCGCGTTCACAGCCAACGGGAAGTGGGCCTATCTCGCGGACGACAGCTCTCCCGCGTCGCTGCTCATCTTCAAGCGAAACGCCTCGACCGGCGCACTGACCCAGCTTTCAGGCACCGCGGGATGCGTCACGACGGACGGCTCCGACCAGGACGGTGCGGGAGCCTGCACGACGGACCCGCACCTCCTCGACGCCAGCGGGCTCACGTTCAGCTCCCAGGACCGCTTCCTCTATGTGACCGGAACCGGCGGCTCCGAACAAATCGAGGTCTTCAAGCACAACGCATCGACCGGCGCGCTCAGCGACATCGAGTGCATCTCGCAGGCGCCTGCTCCCTCTGGGTGCCAAACGGGGCGCGTGGTCGGCGACACGCAATACATCCGAATCGCGGCCAACGGCAAGCATGCGTACGCCGGCCAGTACCAGTACGGCATCTCGGTCTTCAACCGCAACCCGTCGACCGGTCTGCTCACGCAGAAGTCCGGCAAGGCTGGTTGCATCACCGACAACGGTCTCGACAACACGGGAGCCAGCACGTGCACCACCGCGCGCTTGGCCAGAGCGACCTTCCCGCTTTTGCTCTCACCCAACGGGAAGTGGCTCTACAACATGGACAGCTACATCGGGTTCTCGACCTTCCAGATCAACAGCGACGGCACCCTTACGCAGCCGCCCGGCACGGACGGGTGCACCACGGCCAACGGCAAGGACAACACCGGCGCGAGCACGTGCGCGGTCGGTCGGGCCATTTCCGAGCCTTACGGAGGTGCGATCTCGCCGGACGGCCGCTCGCTGTACGTCAGCAACGACGACACCACCACGACCGGCGGCCTCGGCATCTTCCTCCTCAACCCGTCGACCGGTGGGGCCACGCAGCTCGCTGGGAACGCCGGCTGTGTCACGGCCGACGGAAGCACCGGTTCCGGCGGCGCTCCGGGGAAGTGCGCCAACGGCAGAGCCCTCGGATACGGCTACGGGATGACGGTCAGCCCGGACGGCCGCTCCGTCTACCAAGCCACCGACGCTTCCTCCAATGCCGGGCTCGCGATCTACCACCGCAAGACCGCGAAACCGCTGCTGACCGGTCTGCACGTCTCCGGCCACAAGGGAAGCCTCAAGATCAGCTTCAAGCTCAACGTCCCGGTTCTCGTGGCCATCACGTTCAGCAAGAGCGGCCACCGTCTCTCTGGAAGGCTCGTCGAGAGCGGCAAGGCCGGCGCGAACCTGTTCAGGTTCAACGGCACAGTCGGCGGCCACGCCCTCGGCGTAGGCACGTACCAGGCGACTGCGACTCCGGTGGGCGGGAAGCCGAAGAAGGCGCCGTTCACGCTCGCACACTGAGCGTCGACGATCGGCGGGCCGGCCGCAGCCCTTCGCTCACGCCGGCGACCTTACGCCGCTGCCTGCCGATCCTCTAGCATCAACGCGGACCCAGGAGGCAGAGATGAAGGGCTCGCAGACGGTTCTTACGGTGCTCGCGCTCGCAGGCGCCATGCTCATCACCGCGGCGGTTGCAGGCGCCGCGGCCGGGCAGACGAAGGCGACGCACGGCGACCCGTTCTCGGCGTGCTCGCGCGCCACAGACATCTTCGGCGGGGCCGTGTTCCCGTCGACGGAGCCCGAGGTCTGGCTCGCCGCAAATCCGGCGCACCCGGAGGATCTGATCGGCTCGATCCAGCAGGATCGGTGGGACGACGGCGGCGCGCAGGGCCTCGTCGCTCCGTACTCGCTGAACGACGGCAAGTCCTGGAAGGAGGTGCCGCTTCCGTTCAGCGTCTGCGCAAGCTCGCACTACCACGGCAACGTGCTCAAGGACCCGTTCACAGGGCGGCCGTACGATCGCGCATCCGATCCCTGGGTCAGCGTCGGCCCCGACGGCACGGCCTACGCCGTCACGATCTCGTTTGACGCGAACGACAACGGAGGCGCCGTCGGCGCCGCGACCTCGAGGGACGGCGGCAAGACGTGGCACAACCAGCAGAACATCACGGCCGAGAACGCGAACGATCCGAGCTTCCCCTTCGACGACAAGGAGTCCGACACCGCCGATCCGGTGCACGCGGGCGTCGCGTACGCGGTGTGGGACCGGCTCCAGGACATCGAGTGTCCGGCGGGTGTTCCGCCGGCGAGCGCGACGACGGACGAGCGGCCCTATCGGTTCGGCTCGGCGCTCGGCGCAGCGTTGCCCTTCTCGGGCACGGACGCTCCGCTCGACTGCTTCGACGGCCCGGCGATGTTCAGCCGTACCACGGACTTCGGCCACACGTGGTCGACGCCCATCGCGATCGTTCCGCCGACGGCGAACGAGCAGACGATCGCAAACGAGATCGTCGTCAATCGGAAGACCGACACGCTCTACGACTTCTACCTGTACATCCACGCGGACAACTCGCTGACGGTCGAGGACGTCGCGTCGCATGACGGCGGCCTGACCTGGGGACCGCGCCAGATCGTCAGCGACTCGCAGTCGGTCGGGGTCAGCGACCCGAACACCGGTAGCCCCCTCCGGACGGGGGACATCATCCCGCAGCCGGCCATCGACCCACACACGGGCAGGCTCTACGTGGTCTGGCAGGACTCGCGCGCGAACGCAGTAGACCCGAACGAGGACGCGCTCTTCATCTCGTCGTCGACCGCCGGCGGCCTCACGGGCACCTGGAGCGCCCCGGCCGTCGTCAACGACCCGAAGGACGAGGCGGCGTTCACGCCGGCGGTGGAGGTGCTCGGCAACGGCGCGGTCGCCGTCCAGTACTACGTGCTGGACGGCAAGGGCACGAGCAAACCCGGAGTGCTGACAACCGGCGTCTTCTTGCGTACCACGAAGGGGCTCGGAACGAAGTTCACCGGGCCGGAGAAGAGAGTGGGCAGCGACTTCAACATGCTCGCCGCGCCGAACGGCGGGGGGTGGTTCACGGGCGACTACGAGGGCATGGCCGTCGACGTTCGCGATCGGCGGATCGTGCACACCTTCTTCACGACGACAAACTGCAAGAACACCACGTGCGACGCCGTCGCGGGCTTCGACTCGGGCGGGAACCCGATCCCGTCGAACGCGCCGAACCCGACCGACGTGCACACCAGCGCGGTTCACGTGGGCTAGAGACGACCACCCCGGCGCCACGACGCATCACCTAGGATCGCCGCGTGACTCCGGCAACGAGCTAGCGCTCTCTCGTTCGGTCAACACCGAACACCCGGCCGCCGACGGCGGGCCGGTCGCCTTGCCGTAACCGCTAGCCGAACGGAGGTAACAACTGATGACTCGCCAGAACCTGTTCGCCGACGCCCCCTGGGACGAGGAGGGCACCACGGACTCGCGCCGCCGCATCTTCTGGAGGCCTGACGACGCGAGGATGGGCGCCACCCTGTACGAGCTCGAGTCGGGCTACGACGGAGACAGGGTGCACATGCACTACGGCGCCGAGGAGATGTTCTTCGTCCTCAGCGGCCGCGTCGTCTGCCGCAACCTGGAGGGCGAGGAGGTGCTCGCTGCCGGCGACTTCCTCTTCTGTCCGGAGGGACGGGCCGGCCTGCATGCCTTCAGCAACCCGTTCGACGAGCCCGCCAAGATCCTCGCGATGAGCTCCAAGACCTTCCCCGACGTCGTCGCCTATCCGGAGGACGGCTACGCCTGGGTCGCGACGCGGGTCCCCGAGCTGCCGCCCGGGGAGGATCCGGGGATCATCGCCCGCTTCGCGTTCGAGCCCGAGCGCCCCGACCAGCGGGTCGGCTGACCTGAGGGGCCGCGCGAGCGGCCCCTCCACACTCGAACTCACAGCGTTTTCCCAGGCCTCTTCCAGGCGCTCCACATCCGCACCTGCGACTGTCGAGTCACCCTCCGTCACGACCTCGCTGCGTGCCGCGGCGAGGAGCTCAGCCGGCCGCCGACGGCAGCGTGATCAAGAAGGTCACGCCGCCGCCGGGGGTCGGCCGTGCCAGGGCCGTCCCGCCGTGTGCCTCGGCGACGGCGGCGACGATCGAGAGGCCGAGGCCGGCGCCGCCGCTCGCCCGCGCGCGGGAACTGTCGGCGCGGTAGAAGCGCTCGAAGACGCGCGTCGCCTGCTCCTCGGTCAGTCCCGGCCCGTGATCGGCGACGGTCAGCTCGACGAGTCCGTCAACGCGCCGGACGCCGACCGACACCGCTGTGCCCGGAGGCGTATGCGTCCGCGCGTTGGCGAGCAGGTTGTCGAGCGCCTGGCGGAGGCGCGGCTCGTCGCCCGTGACGGTGGACGGCTCGACGGAGAGCTCGACCGGCCGCCCTGGCTCGACCACCCGCGCGGCATCTACTGCCTCCGCGGCCATCGCGGCGAGGTCGACCGGCTTCCGCTCGAGCGGCCGGCCCTCGTCGAGACGCGCGAGGAGGAGCAGGTCGTCGACGAGCAGGCTCATCCGCTCCGACTCGCGCGTGATCCCGGACATCGAGCGCTCGAGATCCGCGGGGCGCGCCGCCGCGCCGCGGTCGAACAGCTCGGCGTACGCGCGCACGGCAGCCAGCGGCGTCCGCAGCTCGTGCGAGGCGTCGGCAATGAAGCGGCGCAGGCGCCGGTCCGAGGCCTCGATCCGGTCGAGCATCGTGTTGAGCGCGCTGCCCACGCGGCCGACCTCCGTCTGCGAATCCGCATAGGCGACCCGGCGGGAGAGATCGCCGGCCGTGATCGCCGCCGCTGTCTCCTCGATGCGGGTCAGCGGACGAAGGCCGATGCGGATGATCCACAGCGCCAGCGCGGCGAGCGCCGCGAGGACGACCGCAGTCACGAGCAACTCGATCAGCAAGAGGCGATGGAGCGTGCTGTACACAGAGTTCAACGGTTGGGCGATCAGGAGGACGAAACCGGGTTGCTGCGACTCCTCCGAGGCCCGGACGCGATACCGCCCGGAGCCGGACACCGCGGGCACGGTGAAGAAGCGCACGCGATCGCCGGTCGGGGTGTTCGGACTCGACGGCAGGGAGATCTGGGCCGGCATCTTCGGCGCGGGCGGTAGCTCCTCGTGGGGAAACGCCTGGAAGCAGCCGAGCTTGGTCATCGGACTGCCGCGGAGCGTGAGTACCTGGATGCAATCGCCCGGGACAACCGCCGGCGACTGAGCCTGTGTTCCCTCGAAGGGCGCACCCTCGATGCCGGCGTGCACCTGGTTCAGCGTGCTGTCGACCTGCCCGAACAGATACGAGCTGAGCGCGCGGTAGGTCGCCGCGTCGGCGGCGACGAGCCCGACGCCCGCGAGCGCGATCACCCCGAGGAGCAACCGGGTGCGCAGCGAGGACCGCGACAGCACTACTCCCCCGTCTCGAGCATGTAGCCCGCCTGCCGCACCGTCCGGATCAGCGGCGGGCCGAGCGCGTCGAGCTTCTTGCGCAGGTAGCTCACGTACGTCTCGACCACGTTCGAGTTGCCGCCGAAGTCGTAGCGCCAGACGTTTTGCAGGATCTGCCCCTTCGACAGTACGCGGCTCGGGTTGAGGAGGAAGTAGCGCAGCAGCGAGAACTCCGTCGCGGTCAGGTCGATGCGCGTGTCGCCGCGGTAGACCTCGTGCCGCGCCTCGTCGAGCGTCACGTCCGCGAAGCGGAGGACGTCGCCGGGCAGGTCGCCGCCCGTGCGGCGCAGGATCGCCTGCACGCGCGCAACGACCTCGGCGAGGCTGAACGGCTTGGTCACGTAGTCGTCGCCGCCGGCGCGCAGCGCCTCGACCTTGTTCTCGACCGCGTCCTTCGCAGTGAGGAACAGGATCGCGGTCTTGTGGCCCTGCTCCCGCAAGCGCCGGCCTACCTCGATCCCGTCGAGGTCCGGGAGCATCCAGTCGAGCACGACGAGATCGGGCTCGAAGTCGGCCACAGCCGTGATGGCGCCGCGTCCCGTGCCTTCCTCGCGCACCTCGAAACCCTCGTACCGGAGTGCCGTGGCGACCGCATCGACGATCGACGGCTCGTCGTCGACGACGAGGATCCTGCCGCCTCCGTTGGCCTCGTTCACGGCTCGAACCTTCGCACGACTTCCTGTGAATCGGCTGGGAAAGTGCCGGGAATCCAATCCTCAGCACCTTCCTAGCGGCGCCGAAGGGCGTTCCAACGCGGCCGCTGCATCGTGGTTCCCGACCCCCGAACGAAAGGAGCAACGATGCTCAGCAAGCTCAAGAAGATCGGGCTCGGCGTGGCCGCCCTCAGCGGAGCCGCAGTCGGTGGAGCCGCAGTCGCAGGAGCCGCAACCCCCCACTCCGGCACGACGGCGGCGCCGAGCGCGGCGTCCGGCAAGCCACCGCCGAACTGCAGCAACATGCCCGCGCCGGGCACGGCCGCGCACGAGAACCACGAGCAGGCGGTCACAGGCACCGCAGCGGAGAAGGCGCAGGCGGCCGCGGTCAAGGCCGTCGGCGGCGGCACCGACGGGAGACGTGACCACCGACTACTTCGGCCACGGCTACGAGGTGACCGTGACGAAGTCCGACGGCAGCAAAGTGGAGATCCACCTCGACCGCTCGTTCGACGTCGTCGGACCTCCCGGCGGCCGAGGCGGCGGTCCGCCGCCGCTGCCCGGCTGGAACAACTGAGCCCTCACCACGCGGGCCTGGCAGTCGCCGGGCTCGCGTGGTTGACTGAAACGCCCGGTGTCGAGCCGGACATGTTCCGGTTGTGCAGGATGAGGTGATGGATCCGGAGACCCGCCGCAAGCGGTTCGAGTCGGTCTACCGCGAGCTGTATCCATCGATCTGCGGTTACGTGCTCCGTCGGGTCCGCGAACCGGAGGACGCGGCCGAAATCGTCGCCGAGACCTTTGCCACGCTGTGGCGCCGTTTCGATACTTGCCCGCAGGGCCCCGAGCTGCGGCCGTGGTTGTTCGGCGTCGCGCGTCGCGTCGGCGCGAACCAGCGCCGCGGCGAACGGCGGCGTAGCGCTCTCGGCGACCGGCTCATCGAGAACCTCGACCAACAAGCGTTCGAGGCAGTCGGCCCGCCGGAAGATACGAGCGCGCTCGTTCGCGCCTTCGCCACGCTGAGCGAGTCAGACCGCGAGCTGCTCTCGCTCATCGCCTGGGAGGGCCTGACGAGGGAGGAGCTCGCCGTCGCGCTCGGGACAAACCGCGCCGCCGTCCGGCTCCGGCTGCACCGCGCGAGCAAGCGGCTCCGCGCCGCGCTTCCACCCACGCAAGTCCGATTCGCAGGAGGTCAAGAGCATGAGTGGACATAGCCCGATCGACGCGCTGCGGCAGCTTGCCCCCGTCTCGGATGTGGAGGCAGTCGCGATCTTCGGCACCGCCGGATGCGAGGAGCTGCTGGCGGGAGTTACTCGCGAGGCGTTGGGCCGTCCCGCGCGGACGGTCGCGCGTCGCCGCCGTCCCCTCGTGCTCGCGCTCGCAGTCGTAGTAGCAGCGGCGACTGCGGCAGGCGCCTGGGCCGTCCTGCACGGTTCCCCGGCGCAGGAGACCACGACCGTCCAGTGCCTGGTCGGACGCAGCGACGCGATCATCCCGTCGACCTCCGGCGACCCGGCGCACGACTGCGTCGCCGACTACAAGCGTGAGTTCGGAACCACTCCGCCGCCGCTCCTGGCCTACGACAACGGCCACGGCGGCGTCACCGTTCTCCTCCGCAGCGAGACGCCCCCCGCGGGCTTCAAGCGGCTCGTGTCCGGACAGGACGCCGACCTGATCCAACTCCAGGACTCGTTGGACGACTACGTCAACGGCCTCAACTCGAGCTGCCTGGGCCGCGCGGCCGCGACGAGCCTCGCCGAATCGAAGCTCGCCCAGTTCGGCTTCACCGGCTGGGCGGTCATCATGCGCAGCCAAGGGCCGTCGTCGACGAACCTCCCCACCCCGAAGGCGAAGCCCGGCGCGCCAAAGGCGGCACCGAGCGAGTCCACGACCGGCACGAGGACGTGTGTCGCCGGCGACATCGTCGACCCCTCGACGCAGTCAGTCACGCTGATTCCGACGAGCGTTGCCACCGGGACGCCGACAGCGTTCGAGCAGCTCGCCGCCAAGCTGCGGCCGCTCACCCAGAGCTGCGAATCGCTGCCGGCCGCCGTGGAGTCGGTGCGCGCAGACGCGAACAGCCTCGGACTTTCGGAGTCGGGCCGGGCGTACGACCTCAACGCCGTCACTGACAACTCCGTCCGCTGCGCCTCGATCTACGAGACCGTCGGCGGCACGATCTTCCTCACCGTACGAGGCCCACGCGGCTAGCCGCTCGCGACCGCGACGTTGGCAGGCGCGTCGTCCCGGTGCCGCAGGAGCACGGCCGCGAACGCGAGGCTGCCGAGCGTGAGCAGCGCCGGCAGGCCGACGAAGAACGACCCGAGTTCGACGTTCCGCAGGAGATAGCCGGCCACGATGAAGCCGAACGGGCCAGCCATGGTCGCGACCGTCATGAAACCCGTGAGCACCTTCGGCCGGAGCTCCGCCGGGGTGCGCATGATGAGGAGGCCGGTGATCGGGGCCTGGACCAGCGGCACGAAAAACGCGAACGCGCCGATGATGAGTGCCGCGACTGGCCACGAGGTCGTCGGCGAGAGCAGGAACAGCGGCAGTGGCAAGGCGACCATCGCGAGCGCTGCGAGCTTCACGAGCGGCACCTTCTGGGTCACCTGCTGCGCGACGACCGCACCGGCGAGCGCGCCGACGCCGAAGCCGGCGAAGAGATAGCCCAGCACATGCGCGTTCGCGTCGTAGCGGAAGTACGCGATGCCCTGGACGCCGAGGACGATCCCTTGCGCCACGAAGTTGATCACGCACGCCGCGATCGTGATCGGACCGAGCAACGAGTCGCCGAGCAGGAACTTCACGCCGGCAAGCACGCCCTTCCTCCTCGCGGCCGCCTCGACACGCTGGCCGGCGCGGACGACGATCGCGATCACGAGAAACGAGAGCAGGTACGTGCAGCCGTCGACGACGAGCACGGTCGCCGGAGTCGTCGCGGCGATCAACACGCCGGCCAACACCGGGCCCGACGAGCTGGGTCAGCTGGTGCGCACCCGAGAGAACGGCGTTGACGCTCGCGACCGCCTGCTCGTTCTCACCCGCGACCTCGGGGACGACGAGCCGCGACGAGGCGAGATAGGGAGCGGAGAAGATCCCGACCGCGAACGTCGTCCCGAGCAGCGCCGCGAACGAGAGGTGCCCGGTGCTGTGGAGTATCGGGATGACGAGCATCAGCGGCCCGCGCGCGGCGTCGCAGATGAGCATCGTCTTCTTGGCGCCGAGCTTTGCGATCACCGTGCCGGCCGGAATGCCGAAGATCGCGATCGGCAGCATCTCCGCCGCGAGGACCCAGCCCACCTTCGCCGTCGAGCCCGTCGTCGCCAGGACGAACCACGGGAGGGCGACGAACGTCATCGCCGTGCCCGTCAGCGAAATGAGCTCCGCCGCGACCAGTCCGATGAGCGAACGGTTCCTCAGCACGGCGATAAAATAAAACGTACGTACGGTTTTGTCAAGTCGCTAGGATTCCGCCCGTGCCGAAGGTGACGCAGGAGCATCTGGACGCCCGCCGCGCGCAGATCCTCGAGGGCGCACAGCGCGCATTCGCCGAGCACGGCTACGAGGGCGCGACTGTGGCTCGGCTCGAGGAGTCGACGGGCCTCTCGCGCGGCGCGATCTTCCACTACTTCGAGAACAAGAACGACCTTTTCGTCGAGCTGGCGATGGAGATGAACACCCGCTTCGGCGACGTCCTGCTCGAGCGCGGCCTCGACGAGGCATTCCGCGCCCTGACGGCGGTGAACCCGGAGTGGCTGGCAGTCCTGATCGAGACCGAGAGCCGGATGCGGCACGACGAGGACTTCGTCCGCCGGTTCGAGGCCAGAACGGCAGACCCCAGCCCACGCGTTCAGCAGTGGTTCGAGCGGCAGCAGGCAGAAGGGACGCTTCGCAACGACGTCTCATGGCAAGACCTCGGGTGGTTCACGATGTCCCTCCTCAACGGTCTCGCTCTGCGCGTGGCCGGCGGAGATCCCTTCGACATCGAGGCGATGCTGCGGCTACTCGACAGCGCCATTGCCGCGCCGCGCAAGCCGAGGAAGGTGAGCCGGCCCCGGCCCGTGGCCAAGGCCAAGAACTAGGAGCCGGCTCCCCGGAGCTGCTACTTGATCGTGAAGCTCTTCTTCGCCGGCGTCGGATCAGTCCCGCCCGAACCGACCGCGCGCACCTGGAAGGTGTACTTCCCGGGCTTCAGGCGCTTGTACGTCTTGACCGAGTGGCAGGACTTGAACGCGGCCTTCTTGTGCGCCTTCCCGAGCGCGCACTGAAACGCCTTCGCGACGCCGAGAGACGTGAACTTGAACGAAGCCTGGCGCTTCGGCGAGCTGATGGTCGCCTTGACGAGCTTCGTCTCCGGGATGCGGAAGTAGTGGGCGGTGTTGACGGCCAGCCAGGCGATGCTCACGTCCGCCGGGTCGCCCGCGTCGCCGTCGGCGCTGGCGGTTGTCGAGACGACGCGGCCCTTGAGCGCGATCGCGTTGCGGCCGTCCGCCCACTTCGCCAGCAGGATCGCACCCGGCGCAAGGGCGTCGGTCGTGTTGTCCGAGTTCGCGAAGGTGCCGAGAGTCTTGAGCAGCGGACTGTTCGGAACCACCAACTGCCCGAGTGTCGTCGCGATGTTGTCGTTCGGTCCGAGCTCGAACGGCGCGTAGCCGCCGGAGGCGAACCGACCGAGCGGAGACGCACCCGGCGAATCCCAGTTGTCATACGCGGCCTGAAGAACAGCTCCACCGTGGTCGACGTAGTCGGCGAGCTCGTTGCCCCACGTGGTCGCATCGTCGTAGGGATCACAGTTGTCGCCGAGCGAGACGACGAGGTTCTGGGCCTTGAGGGTCGCCGCCGACGGGGTCCCGGTGCTCGTGTCGAACGTCGTCAACTTGGCTCCGCCGGCCAGCGTCTGGATCGCCGTCGCCAGCGGTGTCACCGCCTCGTCGAAGCAGTTGCCGGTGACCAGGATCTTCAGCCCTCCCGGCGAAGCGCTGGTCCCGGCGGCCGCACTCAGCAAGCCGCACGACGCGACGATGAGAACCCCCACCACAACCGACAACCTCGACCTCGTCATCCTTGACCCTCCTGTCGGAATGGGGCTAGTCGGACTCGAACCGACGACCTCCTGGGTGCGATTTAGATCCTAGGGCACCAACCGGCATGAGCGAGAGGTGTAGGCGACCGAGAAGCGCTCTGATTGCCCGTTGTTTCGGGTCTCTCTGTGCCAAAGCTGTGCCAAAGACGACAGCAACTACGAGGCGGCGGGCTGCGGCTCCGCCAAAAGCGCTTCCGTCTCGGCCAGCGCTGGCGCGTAGCCCATCGCGGCGAACAGCTCGCGTGCCGCGACGAGAGGCTGCTCGGCAGTGGGATCGCCGATGGCGGAGCGGGAGCGGCCCTCGCCTAGGAGTGCGTATGCGCGTTCAGGAACGTTGCCGAACTGGAGCCAACGGCCGGCCGCGTCGGCATAGAGCGGGACCGCTTCACGGTGGTCGCCCGCTGCCTCGGCGAGCTGTGCCCGGCTTGCCGCGAGGGCATGCTGCTGGAAGGGGACGAGATTTGGGACGCCGTCCGTAAGCGTGGCGGCGAGGCCCGGGTCGTCAAGGGCCAGTGCGGTGCGGACGAGGCCGGGCACGAGCGTGGCGTAGATTGGGTCGCCGCGGCCGGCGGGGCCGTCGAGCTCCCCGAGGAGGAGGCGCGCCCGTTCGGTGTTTCCCCGGGCGTTGAGGAGGGGGGCGGCTGCGGCGACCGCGACCGCGACCCACTGTGGCTCGCCGATGCCGCGGGCGGCCTCGAGCATCGGCTCCGGGCTGGGCGCGTCATCGTGCCGGCCCTGTTCTGTGAGCAGGCGCAGCTGCTGCGTGCGCGGCTCGACAAAAGCGACGTCGCCGGTTTTTTCGAGACGGTCGGCGAGAGAGGCGGCGTCGGCGAGCGCCTGCTCGACTTGGCCGAGCTCGGCCAGGAGGGGTGTCTGGCCGCCGGCCATCATCTCCGCCCACACACCGATCCCGCGTCGCCGGCAGAACTCGATCCCCTCGCGATTCAGGTCGAGGGCCGCCTGCGGGCCTTCGTACAACCACGCCTGGAAGGTGAGGTTGTTGTAGAGGAGGCCGACGGTTCTGCCTTCTCCCTGCTCGATCGCGAGCCTGAGCGCCTGCCGCATCTCCTCGACCCCGTCCTGCTCACCGAGGTAGCCACGGGCGAAGCCGCGGAAGCCGAGCGCATTCGCCGGTTGGCGCAGGCCGAGCTGGGCCGCGAGGGCGAGAGCCTTGTCGGCGGCCGTGATCGTCTCCTCGAACTCGCCGGAGACGAGATGGAGTCCTGTCTGCATCGCGTACGCCTCGACGAGGTTTTGGCCGGGCGGCTCGGCCTCGAGCAACCCCAGCGCCTCGGCAAGCACCTCGAACCGCTCCGCGTCGCCGAGCCGTCCCAAAACCATGTAAAGCTGGCTCAAGGCGCGACCCGTGGCCAGCTGGTCGCCGGACCGGCGGTAGCTGGCAAGGGCCAGCTCGAGAGCCTCCCGTGCCTCGTGCAGCCGATTCTGCTGATGCGCGGCCCGCGCCCAGCGTTCCAGCAGCAACGGCCGTTGGGGATCGACCTCTCCGGCCAGCTCGAGCGCCTTGCTGAGGGTGCGTTCGGCCTGGTCGACGTCGAGGCTGAGCGCGCGCTCACCCGCGAGCCCGAGATACCGGATGGCCTCCACCCGTAGCTCCGTCGCCTCGGTCCCCGCCGCCTCGGTGAGCTCGAGCGCGCTGACGTAGTGGTGCGCGAGCAGGTCGGCCAAGTCCTCGACCCGCTCCCCGGCCTTCCGTTCGATCCAGACAGCCGCCTGCTGGTGCCGCTCGGCCCGGCTGGCGCGCGGGATCTGGCCGTAGGCGACGTCGCGGACGAGTGCGTGCCAGAAGCCGCACTCCGCCTCACCCGCCATCGAGCTTCCCCGCGCCGGCCGGACGAGCTCCTTGCGCGCGAGTTCGTCCAGCGTCCGTTCCACCGCGGCCGGGTCGAAGCCGCTCATCTCGACCAGGGCGCCTGCCCAGAACACCTTGCCCAGCACCGCGGCGTCCTGCAACAGGCGTTTGCACTCCGCTGTGAGCATGTCGAGGCGAGCTGCGATCAGGGCCTGCACCGACCCCGGAATCTCGATCTCGCCGGCGATGTCAGCGCGGTCTGTGAGCAGGCGCACGAACTCCTCCGCATAGAGCGGATTCCCGCCCGCGCGCTCCAACAGAACCTGTTGCGTCTCCGTCGGCAGCACCGCACGCTCCAGCAAGCGGGAAACGAGTCGGGCAGTCTCCTCGTCCGTCAGTGGGGCGAGGTTGATCGTGGTCGCGTTGCGCAACCCGGCCGTCCAGTCCGGGCGCGTCTCCAGCAACTCCGGCCGCGCCGTGCACAACACGAGCAAGGGGGCACGCCCAGCCGAATCGGCGAGATGCTCCAAGAACGAAAGCAGGGCGGGGTCGGCCCAGTGCAAGTCCTCGAACACGACCACTGCCGGCGTGGTCGCCGCCAATCCCTCGAGGAAGCGCCGCCAGGCTGTGAACGACTCTTCTTGCGGCGCGGGATCGCCCGGCAGGCCGACCAACGGACCAAGCCGCGCCAAGAGCCAGGCCCGATCCTGCCCGTCCCGCGGCAACGCCCGTTCGAGCTTCGCCCGCGCTTCCTCCGCCGCGTCCGACTCCAGGATCCCGCACTCGGCCTTGACGATCTCGCCCAACGCCCAGAACGCGATCCCGTCCCCATACGACAGGCACCGGCCCTGCCGCCAGCGCACGAGCCCGGGCCACTCCTCGACGTAGCCGAACAACTCCATGCAGAGCCGGCTCTTGCCCATCCCCGGCTCCCCGACGAGCGTCACCAGGCGGCGCTCCTGCCGCCCGACCGCGTCCTCGAAGCTCGCGGTGAGACGCGCGCGCTCGTCCGCCCTGCCCACGAGCGGGGTCGTGTACGTGCGGGTGATGTCCGCGCTCAACCGTGGATGCGCCGACAGCGGCCGCCAGCATTCGATCGGCTCCGTCTTCCCCTTCACGACCGCCGGCTCCAGCCGCTCGAACGCAAACAGCCGCTCCGTCAGCCGATACGTACCCTCGCCAACCGCCACCCCGCCGACAGGCGCGAGCGCCTGCAACCGCGCCGCCGTGTTCACCACATCCCCGGTCACCATCCCCTCACCACGCTCCGGATGGGCCTCCCGGTCGACCACCGCCTCCCCGGTATTGACCCCGACGCGCACTCGCAGATCAAGGCGAGCGTCTTCGGCATTCAGCTCGTCGATCGTCTCGAGGACCCGTAGGCCGGCGCGCACCGCGCGCTCAGCGTCGTCCTCGTGCGAGACCGGCGCTCCGAACACGGCCATTACCGCATCGCCGATGAACTTCTCCACCGTCCCGCCGTACCGCTCGAGCTCGAGCCGCACCCGCTCGTGATACGGCCGCAACCGCGCTCGCACATCCTCAGGATCAGCCGCCTCCGACGCCGCCGTGAAGCCGACGAGGTCGCAGAAGAGAACGGACACGACCTTCCGCTCCACTGCCATCCCAGAGGGTTGCGGCTCGGTTAGAGGCGCCGCGCAAAACGGACAGAACGGAAACGCGGCCGGCAGGTGCTTGCCACAAGAAGGGCAGGTTTCCACCAGGCGAGGCTAGACCATCAGCGCCGCCGTCACTAGAGCGGTGCGGCGCAGAGGAAAGTGGAGCTAGTCGGACTCGAACCGACGACCTCCTGGGTGCGATCCAGGCGCTCTCCCAGCTGAGCTATAGCCCCGCGGCGGCTCAGTGTAGCTGGGCGGGTTGCCGGGTTTCGCCGAGCTTCCCGACCTGGATCGTCTCGGCCATCTCCTTCGATTCCGCGCGGTAGACGCTTCCGTCCTCGAACTCGATCCAGGGGAACTTCCTCTGGCCTGTCTGCTCGACCGTCTGCTCGCGGCTCGACTTTTTGAACGCCGATCCCTCCTTGACGAGCTCGTACTCGACGCCCGCTTCGTCCAGCGCTTTCTGCACGCGCCAGCACGGATGGCCGTCGAACTTCGCCCACATGCCGCTGCACCGGTGGAGCTTCACTGTCATCGGTCCTACGATACGACGATGCGCGCGATTTTCGAAATCCGGCCGCCGGCCTGGGGCGAGACGCTGGCGATCCTCCAGTCGGTGAGCCTGCCCGACGGGCCGGATCGGGTGCGGGCACGCGTGGTCGAGGTCGAGGGAGAGCGCGTAACGGTCGAGTTCCCGGCGCTCGACGGAGAGACGAGCGCCGAGCAACTCCTCGCCGCCTGCGTCGCCGGCGAGTGGGCGGACCGCGGCGATTTCGAGTCCTGCAGGCTCGTCGAAGTGGAGTGGCCCGACGAACTGCCGGGGCCGGCGTTCCCGGCGCTGCCCGGCGTCTCGGTCGGCGCGATCGTCAAGCCGGCGCTCGGGCTCAGCGCCGCGGAGTCGGCCTCGGTGGCGGCCGAGCTTGCTGCCGGCGGTGCCGTCCTCGTCAAGGACGACGAGCTGCAGCGGTCGTCGCCCGAGCGCGTGCGCGCCGTGAACGCCGCGATCCCCGAGCACGTCCTCTATGCGGCGAACGTGACCGGAACCGACGTCGACGCGATCGTCGAGGCCGGGGCGCGGGCCTTGATGGTCAACGCGTTCCTCGCGGGGCTCGGCTCGATCGGACGGCTGCGCGAGTACGGGTTGCCGATCTTCGTGCACCGGGTCGGCTCGGCGTTCCTGCGCCGCGGCGGGCCGGTCTCGGTCTCCGCGCGCGTCCTCGCCGAGCTGACGCGGCTGCTCGGCGCCGACTACGTCCAGGTCGGGTCGTTCTCACCGCGCACCTTCGACACCGACGACGAGGTGCGGGAGCAGATCGAAGCCGCGCGCCCGGCGACGGCCGTGATCGGCGGCGGGGTCGGCGCCGCCAACGCCACTGAGCAACTGGAGCACGCAGGCACGCGCGACGGCGTCATGCTCCTCCTCGGCTCAGCTGCGTACGCGCATCCGGACGGCGTGCGCGCCGGTGTGGCCGCCGCGGTCGAGGCGATCGCCGGCTAGCTAGGCCGCAAAGAGCGTGAGGTCGGGCTCGCGCTCGCCGCGCAGGACGGCTAGGTCGACCGTGACGCTGCGGATGTCGCGGGACTCTGCGAGCGCCACCGCCTGCGGCTTGAGCCGCTGAGCCACGAGGATCCCGCGGCAGCCGGCCTTCGCCGGATCGCGGCGGATGAAGTCGAGGTAGCGCGTGAGCTGCTCGACGGCCTCGATCGTCCCGATCCGCTTGACCTCGACGGCGACCCACTCCCCCGCTTCGTCGTGGCACATGAGGTCGACCGGGCCGATCTCGGTCTGCCACTCGCGGCGCACGAGCGTCAACGGCTCGCCGAGCGCCTCGGGCGCGGCCGCGAGCGCCTCCTGCAGGTCGCGCTCGACGCCGTCCTTCTGCAGCGCAGCCGACTCGCCCATGTCGTGCTCGACGTCGCTCAGCACCTCGAGCAGGCGGATCTCGAGCGCGTCCTCGCTCTTGGGCTTCGTCACGACGAGCCGGTCGCCCTCGTCGGCGAGGAAGGTCGGAGCCGTCATCCAGTTGAGCGGCTTGTACCCGCCGGCGTCGTCGTGCACGAGCACCGAGCCGTCGCCCTTGAGGATGAGCAGTCGCACAGCCTCGGGCAGCACGGCCGAGAGTCGGCCGGAGTAGGTGACCTCGCAGCGGGCGACGATCAGACGCACGGCGCCAACCTACTGTCCCTTTCGGACACGTCCGGTGTCTGACACCGGACGTGGCTGTTTCAGCCGCTGCGTTCGACCCGCGAGCCGCCGACGGTGGCTTCTTCGCCGTCGTCGAAGCGGACCCAGGCCTTGCCGTTCCCGTCGTAGTCGGGCGACCAGACGAGGAGCGTCGCGTCGCGCCCGCCGACCCGCACGCGCTCGCTGCCCTCCGGTTCCGCGCCGCTCCAGACGCGGATGAACGGGTTCTCGCGGCGCTCGCGCCCGATCGTGGTCTCGTCCGTATGGCCCGGCAGGACACGCGTCGTGTCGGGCAACGCGAGGAGAACCTCCATCACGGAGTGCCGCACGACCGCCACGTCGCCGCCTCCG
The DNA here is from genome assembly GCA_963743545.1 of uncultured Actinomycetes bacterium. Lineage (GTDB taxonomy): Bacteria > Actinomycetota > Thermoleophilia > Gaiellales > Gaiellaceae > Palsa-739. The sequence continues at coordinate 174,951 of CAVUQB010000005.1, forward strand.
ACCGCGTCGCGGAACAGCGTGTCGCCGGTCGCGACGACACCGTCGTCGATCACGAACGAGAGGCCGTCGTCGGAGTGCCCCGGCGTCGCGAGCCCCCGCACCCGCAGCCCGTCCCATTTCCACTCGCCGGGATCGGCGAGCACCGGGATCGAGTACCGGCTCGCGAGCTCGTCCTCGTTCACGACGTGGTCGGGGTGCGAGTGCGTGCGGAGGATCGCGACCGGTGTCACCCCCCAGCGCTCGACCGCCTCGATCAGCTGCGCGACGTCGGCGCCCGAGTCGACGAACACCGCAGGCCCGCCCTCGACCGCGACCAGATAGGCGTTGCTGAGCCAGTCGGGGTGCATGCTCTTCTCCACCAGCATGGCGGTAACCTAACTGGGTTCCCCCCGAGGAGGATTGATGGCAGGCCTGTGGCAACGCACGACGCTGATCGTCAAGTCGAAGTACTCGAAGGCCCTGAACAAGGCCGAGAACCCGACCGAGACGCTCGACTACTCGTACGAGCAGATGCTCGAGCAGCTCCAGAACGTCAAGCGTGGCGTCGCCGACGTCGTCACCTCCAAGAAGCGGATCGAGCTGCAGCAGCAGAAGCTCGAGCAGAACGTCGTCAAGCTCGAGACCCAGGCGCGCCAGGCCGTGGCCGCGAACCGCGAGGACCTCGCGAAGCAGGCGCTCGAGCGGAAGGCGATCGCGCAGGGGCAGCTGCAGGACATGGACGGGCAGGTGAAGCAGCTCGAGGACCAGCAGGAGAAGCTCATCGCCGCCCAGCAGCAGCTCGAGACCCGCATCGAGTCCTTCCGCTCCCAGAAGGAGATCCTCAAGGCGCAGTACTCGGCCGCGGAGGCCCAGGTCAAGGTCGGCGAGGCGGCGACCGGGATCGGCCAGCACATGCAGGACACCGGGCTGGCCATCCAGCGCGCCAAGGACAAGACCGAGGAGATGCAGGCGCGCGCCTCGGCGATCGACGAGCTCACCTCCAGCGGCGCGCTCGAGGACTTCACCGCGGGCGACCAGACGCAGCTCGACCGAGAGCTTTCCCAGATCTCCTCCGCCTCGCAGGTCGATGACGAGCTCGCGAAGCTGAAGGCGGAGGTCGGCTCGGGCGGCGCTCCGCCGAAGGAGATCGCGGCCAGCGACGCCGAGCCGGCCCCGACGGCGGCCGACGCGCAGCCCGCCGCCGACGCCGAGCCGGCAGCGACGCCCGCCCCGGCTGCGGACACCGAGCCGGCGACCGAGCCGGCCGAGGGAACCACCGAGTCCTGACCCGCTTCGGCGACATCGTCTTCGGCCGCAAGAAGCTGCAGGGGCCGGCCGCCGAGAAGCTGTTCGCGCTCTCGACCGCGGCGGTCACGCTCGACACCGAGTGCTCGCTCAAAACGGCCGGCGACGCCGCGCTGATCTTCAAGCCGCTCTCGGCGGGCGAGTTCACCTCGAGCGAGAACGACGCGGAGGAGCTGCTCCGCGGCGTCGCCCGGGATTCGAACTCCACGATCGACCGCAAGACCGACTCGTTCGGCTTCGAGTGGGTGATCGTCCACGATCCGCAGCTCGAAGACCAGGTCGCGGGCGTCCACACGCTCGCCTCGGAGCTCGAGGATCACGGCTTCGGCGGGCAGCTCCTCGCTGCCGCCTTCCGCTTCGACGGTTCGGCGTTCGGCTCGGGCCATCCGGTCTACTGGATCTACGGCTTCAAGACCGGCACGTGGTGGCCGTTCGTCCCGACCGGCGACAAGCAGGAACGCGACAACGCGCAGGAGCTGGAGCTGAAGGCCAAGCTCGAGCCGGAGCTCCCGATCGAGCCGGACCTCAGCAAGTGGCTGGCCTTGTTCGGCGCGCCGATCTAGTCAGGCGAGAGGACGCTCGCCCAAGCCAGCGCCCTATCACTCGTCGGGATCGGTACGCAGGACGTACAGCCGCCATGTCGCGTACGCCAACAACGCTGCCGCAAGGGCCGCGAGACCCCAGCTCTCGTAGATGAGCGACGCGATCAGGATCAGCTCAGCGTTGCCCCGCCCGGCCCATCACGGACTCACGCACTCACGCACTCACGGGCGGAACGCTCAAGGGCCGAGCTTCGCCGAAGCAACCCTGCGCAAATCCGCGCTTCCGTTACTCGGCCAGCCCGGCCCCTGATCGTCAGGCGATCGTCTTAGCGCTTGACGATGTTGTGGATCTCGAGAATCTCGGGCTTCCCAGGCTCGATCCCAGCGTCTTTCAGGATCGGCATGAGGCGCTCGCCGAACGCGTCGAACTGCTCGCGCGAGTCCCAGATCTCACTGACTACGAACTTGCCGTCCGACTTGAATGCGACGTGGAACTCGAGTCCCTCCGGCAGCCAGTCGCCCGACTTCTCCAGCTGGCGCATGGTCTCGTCGTACTGTTGCGTGGTCACATGGGACGTGGGCGTGAAGCGGGCGAGAATGCTCGTCTTACGTGCATCCATGACCGGTGCCCCGGACGGATTGGTGGTGGCCATTGAAGGCCTCCTTCGAGTGATGCCCCTGACCGAGCCGACCTACAACCGAACACGTCCTACCGCGTCGCCTGGCGGGCGAGGATTCTGAGCCAGAAGGCACTAACGAACATAGCACCGCTTTCCGGCCTGCGCAGTTCCCTCTCCAAGCGAGCGCGAAGCGCCGGCTTCGCGAGCTACGAGACGGGCTTGCCCATCTCCCGGGCGATCTCCGAGAGGGCGGCGAGGCGCTTCTCGAGCGGCGGGTGATCCATCATCCACTCGCTCATGTTCGTCTTCCAGTTGGTCGGGATGATGAAGAACGCGTTCATGCCCTGCACCTCGCGGAGGTCCTGCTGCGGGATCTGCGTGATGCCGCTCGAGATCTTCTGGAGCGCGCTCATCAGGTTCTCCGGCGCGCCGGTGATGATCGCCGAGCCGCGGTCGGCCGCGTACTCGCGGTAGCGGGAGATCGTCCGGATCAGGATGAAGCTGATCGCGTAGACGACGATCGAGACGAGGAGCACGATCAGCCAGACGGGCGTCTGGTTGTTGTTGTTGCTGCTCCGGCCGCCCCCGAAGCCGCCAAACATCCCGGCGTAGAGCCCGAAGCGGGTGAGCAGCGCCGCCAGCATCGCGAAGAAGCTCGCGACCGTCATGACGAGCACGTCGCGGTTCGCGATGTGCGAGAGCTCGTGCCCGAGCACGGCCTCGATCTCCTGCGGCTCGAGCCGCCGCCAGAGCCCGCTCGTCACCGCGACCGCCGCGTGCTTCGGGTTCCGGCCCGTCGCGAACGCGTTCGGGACGTCGCTGTCGACGACCGCGATGCGCGGCTTCGGGAGATTCGCCATCGCGCAGAGCCGCTCGACCATCGCATGCAGCTCCGGCGCCTCGTCGGCCGTGACGACCTTGGCCCCGGACGCCCGCAGCGCCAGCTTGTCCGAGGTGTAGTACTGGAAGAAGGCCAGGCCGATGACGATCACGAGCATCGGCAGGAGGCCGAAGTTGAGGAAGTGCAGCAGCACCACCGCAAAGACGACGTAGAGCAGGCCGAGCAGGAAGCCCGTGAAGAGCATCCGCACCGACAGCCCCCGGTCGCGCCCAAAGTTTTTCCGTTCCATGTCCCGGATGGTACTCCGGCGGAACCTTCTGCCGGTTCCCACGGCCCCACGGCTTAGCGGTTCATTAGAGTCCTGCGCGGTGCGCCACCCTGCAGTCATCGCCGCTGCCGTCGTGCTTGGCGCGACCCTGCTCGCAGGCTGCGGAGCCGAGGGAGTCGACGACCCCGACGCCGAACACGGTGGTCGGCACGGTCTCGACGGCGCCGACGTTGCCGATCGTCCCCGCCACCAACCTGACCGGGGACTCGAAGAGCGGCGCGGCGATCTACGTGAGCGCCGGGTGCGGCGGCTGCCACACGCTGGCCGCGGCCAAGTCGACCGGCACGGTCGGGCCGAATCTCGACCAGCTCAAGCCGGACTACCGCACCGTGACCTCGCAGGTGACGAACGGCGGCGGCGCGATGCCCGCGTTCAAGTCGAAGCTCAGCTCACAGCAGATTGCGGACGTGGCCGCGTACGTGGTCACCTCGACCGGCGGCACCGCGCCGTAGAGCTTCCCGCCGCGTTCCCCGCGCACGTCGCGGCCTTCGCGTTCGACCTCGACCGGACCTTGATCGCCGAGGACGGCGTCCTCCGCCCGCGCACCCGGGAAGCGCTGGTACGAACGAGGGCGACCGGCGCCCACGTCGTCGTCGTCACCGGGCGGATGTTCCGGGCCGTGCTGCCGTACCTCGAGCAGGCGCAGCTCGACGATCTCGTCGTCTGCTACCAGGGCGCCGTCGTCGCCGACCCGGCGACTGGCGAGTTCCTGCTCCACGTCCCGATTCCGCTGGCGGAGGCCCGGGAGGCGATGGACGCCGTGCTCGCGGCGGGCTTCCATCTCAACTGCTACGTCGACGACCTGCTGTACGTAGCGGAAGTGACGCCGGAGGCGCGGCGCTACGCCGACTTCCAGCACCTCGAGATCCACACGGTCGGCGATCTTCGTGCGTGGCTCGAGCGCGACCCGACGAAGCTCGTCGCGGTCGGCGATCCCGCCGCGCTCGACGAGCTCGCGGCGGAGCTCGAACCGCGCTTCGCAGGGCGGCTCTTCATCTCCAAGTCGCTGCCGTACTTCCTCGAGTTCGCGCACCCGGACGTGAGCAAGGGGAGCGGGCTCGAGTTCGTCGCGGAGCGGCTCGGCTTCGGGCCGGAGGAGACGGTCGCGTGCGGCGACGGCGAGAACGACCGCGAGCTGCTCGACTGGGCCGGCTTCGGAGTCGCCGTCGCGAACGCGCATCCCGACGTCCTGGCCCGCGCCGATCTCGTCGTCCCCGCGGTGCAGGACGAAGGCGTCGCTGTCCTGCTGGAGAGCTACCTAGACTCCGTCGCGTGATCGACGCCCGCGCCGCCCGTGCCGCGCCGGACGAGTACCGGCGTCGACTCGCGCGCAAAGGCGCCGCCGAGGCGTTCGACGCGTGGCTCGCCGCCGACGAGCGCTGGCGTGAGCTCGTGCCGCGCGTCGACGATCTCCGCTCCCGGACGAAGGTCAAGGGCAAGCCGACGCCCGAGCAACTCGAGGAGCTGCGTGGCGTCAAGGAGGAGCTGCAGCGGGCCGAGCGCGAGCTCGCAGAGGCGGTGGCCGCGCGCGACGAGGCTCTCGCGCAGGTGCCGAATCCGCCCGACGACTCGGCTCCCGACGGTTTCGCCGAGGAGGACGCCGTCGAGCTCCGCAGCGTCGGCATCGTGCCGTCGCTCGCCGAACCGAAGGAGCACACCGAGATCGGCCGCTTCGACATGGAACGCGCAGCACGCCTCTCCGGCTCCCGGTTCGGCTACCTGATCGGCGACACGGCGCTGCTCGCGCTCGCCCTCTACCGCTTCGCGCTGGAGACCGCCGTCAAGCACGGGCACACGCCGATGCTGCCGCCGGTGCTCGTCCGCGAGGAGGCGATGTATGGGACGGGCTTCTTTCCGACCGAGCGCTCGAACATCTACGCGCTCGAGGCGGACGAGCTGTACCTGACCGGAACGTCCGAGGTCGCGCTCGCCGGTCTGCACATGGGCGAGATCCTCGAAGAGCTCCCGCTCCGCTACGCGGCCTTCTCGACCAACTTCCGGCGCGAGGCCGGCGCCGCCGGCAAGGACACGCGCGGGATGTTCCGCGTCCACCAGTTCAACAAGGTCGAGCTCTTCGTCTTCTGCGACCCGGCAGTGTCGACCGAGGAGCACGAGCGCCTGCTCGCTATCGAGGAAGAGATCCTTCAGGCGCTCGAGCTGCCGTACCGGGTCGTCAACGTGGCCGCCGGCGACCTCGGAGCGCCTGCGGCGAAGAAGTACGACATCGAGGGTTGGTTCCCGTTCCAGGAGCGGTATCGCGAACTGACCTCGGCATCGAACACGACGGACTTTCAAGCTCGCCGACTCGGGATTCGTCATCGCGCCGGAAGCGACCTCGAGCCGGTGCACACGCTGAACGGCACCGCCACGACGGACCGGACCGTGCTCGCCATCCTCGAGAACTTCCAGGGTGGGGTTCCGGACGTGCTGCGCGAGTACGGCGCGCCCGAGCGCGTCACTCCTTAGCGAGCCACGCCTTCGCGAGCCGCTTCTGCGCGCGCGTCAGCCACGCCTCCTCGACGAGGTCGCGCAACTCGTCGCGGTCGAGCCGCTCGAGGTTGGGAATGCGCACCAGCACAGCCGAGTAGCCGTCCCAGTGCGGCGTCGTGAAGTAGATGCCGCGCGAGTCCGAGAGCAGCAGCTCCTTCACGCCGAGGTCGGCCACGCGGAAGGCGAGCACGTCGTCGAGCCGCTCTCCCGTCTCCGGGTCGACGGCGTCCGGCCGGCGGCCGCGGTGGAAGCAGAACATCTTCCCGCGCACCTTGTAGACGGGCCGGCCGTCCTCGAGCTCCTTCGTCGCCTCGGGCATGGCGAGCGCGAGCGTGTCGAGATCCTTCAGCGTCGCCACGGCTGCGACACTAGACGCCGCGGCGGGGTGCCGGAGCGGTCGAACGGGGCGGTCTTGAAAACCGTTGAGCCCTTCGCGGGCTCCGTGAGTTCGAATCTCACCCCCGCCGCTTAACTGAGCCGAATTGGATAGCGGGAATCGGCTCTGGGGCATCCGCAGACTCAGCCCCGGCTCGATCGCGGAGCGCACCGGGACACCCCGGGACTTCCTGACGCGCCGCCGGACCGGCGCGCGACCGGCGCGCGGCCGGGGCCTCGGTGCGCCCGACCTAGTACCAGTCGACGAAATCGAGCTCTGCTTCGCGGCTTGCGACGTTCTGCGCTGACGACCGTTCTGTCTCGCAAAGTGACCGTCGCCCCGGGCGAGCGTTATAGCCTCGTCGATGGTTCGCTAGGGAGGTGGGAGGGTGTGGGCGAGGCGATAGGGAGTGTGTTGCCGCTCGCGGTTGCCATCGCGATCTTCCCGGTGCCGGTCATTGCGGTCGTGCTCGTCCTCGGCTCCGAGCGCGGAACGGCGAAGGCGCTCGCGTTTGTCCTGGCGTGGTTCATTGGCCTTGCCACGGTCGGTGTGGTGGTGTTGCTGCTTGCCGGGGCGGCGGACGCGAGTAGCGGGGGCAAGCCTGCGACCTGGGTGAACGTGCTCCTGCTCGTGGTGGGCCTGCTCCTTCTGGTGTTGGCGGTCAGGCAATGGCGCGGTCGTCCGCGAGGCGATGAGGAGACACCAATGCCTGCCTGGATGCGCAGGATCGACGAGTTCACGATAGGTAAGGCGGGCCAAGCGGGGTTCGTGCTGTCGGCGCTCAACCCGAAGAATGTGTTGTTAACAGCTGCCGCAGCCGTCGAGATCGCGGAGGTCGGCCTGTCAGCGGGCCAGCAGGTCGCAGTCCTCCTCGGCTTCGTCCTCCTCGCATCCGCCGGTGTACTGACGCCGCTCGTTCTCTCAGTCGCCTTGGGCGACCGGTCGACAGAACTGCTTGACGATCTCCGGGGTTGGATGGCCCGCCACAACGCGGTAATCATGGCGGTGCTTCTCCTCCTCATCGGGGCGAAGCTAGTTGGCGACGGCGTCTCCGGCTTCTCCAGCTGAGCGACGAGCAAGCCGCTGCTCAGGGGTCATTCCCGAACACTCGCCCAGGCGAGCGTGTGGACGAGGCAACCACCGGGCGTCAAGTCGCCCGTGGGCTTGGTCTCCAAACTTCGAGAGATGTGGGGTCGGCAACCCCTCAGCGCAGCAGCGTGAACCTCGCGCTACCGACCAGGCGATAATGCGCGAGCTTGCGCGCGCCGAAGCCGGCCCACACGTACCAACGGTACTTCCCGGGCCTCAGCGCCCAATGGCGTCCCGACCATCTCCAGCCCGCCGGCAGTCCGACCTGGTGCCTAGTCGGCCACACGGAGTAGATCCGCTTCGAATCGCGGAACAGCTGCAGGTTGTAGTAACCGGCACCACGGACGGATCCCCAACGAAGAATCGGTTTCTGTGCAGCGTGCACCACGTATCGAGTCTTCATGTGCAGCGTCAGGATCGTGGGGAAACCGGCAATGTGGAGGACGTTCGAGACGTTTCCGGCTTCGTCGACGGACCGTACCGAGTAGATGTACTCGTTGCCGGGCCGGATCGTCGTGTCGGCGAACGTGTTGGTGCCGGTGACGCCGTCGAAGGCGGTCGTGTGGGCCTTCTGGCCTCGGATCCCTCGTCGAATGACGATGCGATCCGTCGGGCTCGACGAAGCCCAGCTCACGAAGTCGGCGGTGGCGGTGCTTCTTTCCGTGACGTCGCGCACCACCGGCGGAGTCGCGTCGTAGGCGAAGTGAAACGGCGCAACGGCGCTGTTGCCCGCCTTGTCGGTGCAGCCTCCCGTCGCCGTCGCCACTCTGTTGTCCGGACCGTGGTATTTCAGAAGAGAGCAGCGGGCGACACCGGATGTTGCATCGGCACCAGTCCACTGGATCGCGACAGGGTGGTTGTACCAGCCGTGGTAATCGGGTTTGCGCGCAAACCTTGCCCTCAGACCGTTCGGCGGCGTCGCGTCTATCTTGATCACGCGCGTCACCGCGGTCGTGCGGCCGTCGGAGTTCTGCGCCCAACAGGTCTGCGTTGTGCCACCCGTAGGCCCCGGGATCGTGATGGCGGGCAGGCAGTTGGTGGAGGTCGCGTTGTTCGTCACCGACCAGTGCAGAATGACGTCGTTACCGTGGGTACTCCCGCGGTACCAGCCGCTGGTGCCCGAGATCCCGTCGATGGTGTAGGCGATGCTGGGCTGTGTCGCGGATGCGGTGGCGGTGAAGAGCAAGACCAGGGCCACGCAGACCAGGCCGACGACGCTGGAACGGCCGATCACTAGGGCGACCTCAGCGGACTGGGAGCCGACCGGGCCTTGGGAGCCGCGAGCGGCGTGGGACCGCCACCCTGCGAGGCTGCGGCGCTGAACGTCTGGCGAGCCGGCGGCGCTGTGTGCTCGGACACCGGTTGCAGGTTCGAGACGACCGGCGTCTGCCGTACATGCGTTCGCTCCCTCGGTGGTGCCTGTCTCGGAATCCTGCTCGTGGCGCGGTTCGGCAGGCTCGCAGGGGCATGCGTTGCCGCGGTGTGAGTCGAGGAACTGCGCGTCGGGCGGAACGGCTGGCCCAGGTGCCAGGGAACTGCCTGCAGTTTGGCGGATGCCCCCGCCCCGGTTTCGCTGCCCGATCCGAAGTCATGTGTCGCTCCGACGGCGGTCGCGGCAGCGAGAGCGACCACCGCGAGTGCGGCCCACGCGAGGCGGCCGGGAACCGGCGTCCGCTCCGCTGCGACGGCTGCGGCGCGCGCGCGCAACAGCCGTAGCTGCTGCCGTGGCCCACGCCCCAACCCCGCTCCGACGCCCAGGGCGGCCGACTCCCAGATTTGCGGGGCGCGGGCGCCGAATTGCAGCCGTGGAGCTCCCCTCGACCGAGCCATCTGCCGATGGGCCAACCGCAGCCGCAGCTTCTCCCAGAGATCTTCCAGTGAGTCCCGGAAGACCAGATACAGGACCACGCCAGCGCAGATTGCTGTGCCGTAGATGGCTACTGCTGCGGCTAGGAATCTTGCGGGAGACATCGTTCTCGTTTCCCTCGTTCCGCTTTGAAGTCTTCGAAAAACAGCCTCTCGGCGCCGCAGTAGGGATAGTCGAGGCGAACAACGTACCAACGCGGAGGTGCAACCGCTTGCACGCGCCGGTGGAATGGCGCCGTTGGGAGCTCTAGCCGACACACGATGACGGCCCTCTCCAGAGGGGCGTATGACCAAGCCTGGCTATTTCGCGGCCGTCAGCCGCCGCCGCCGGAGCCGACGTTCTTCACGTAGAGCACACCGCTCTTCACCGTGTACATCGCGCGCGAAGCCGGTCCCGGTCTGGCACCACTGGATGGCGGTCGTCAGGTCGGCCGTCGCCGCGTGGCCGTAGAGGAACTGCTTCGTCGGCGAGTCGACGATCCTGATGTAGGCGACGATCTAGAGACCGCTCAGGCCGGGGTGGCGCGGCGGGACACGGAACATGAATCGGGCCTGCTGCGACGGCCCGTCGATCCACGAGCAGGTGATCGTCGAGCAGCAGTTCAGAACGCCCCGATAGTCGTAGTTCCAGTACTGGACGGTCTCGTTCGCCTTCGTCTTCTGAGCGCAGCCTGCCCTGCGGGCGCCGCAATCCCCAGTGCACAGAACACCGCGATCAGGCACATCACTGTCCGCTTCGTCATCGTCAGCCCCTTCAACCGTGGATACGTTCGCCTCAGAACGCGAATCGACTCTAACACCGGCCTCAACGGATCCTAGGCGGCTCGGCGGTCGGTAGCGTTCTCCGCCGTGACGACGGGAGACGACCTCCGCGGGCTGATGCGGCTCTGGCCGCACGGCGTTTCGATCCTCAGCGTCGACGTCGAGGGCGACCGGATGGGTGTCACCGTCTCCTCGCTCGTCTCGCTCTCGCTCGAGCCACCGCTCGTCGGCGTCTCGATCGGCAAGGACGCTTCCTGCTACGAGCTCCTGCGCGGCGCCGGCCGGTTCGCGATCAGCCTGCTGGGCTCAGAGCAAGAGGAGCTCGCACGCCGCTTCGCAGCCGGCTACCCGCCGATCGTCCACTGGCAGGGCGTGCCCACGCGCGAAGGTCACGTCGCGCCGCTGATCGAGGGCGCGCTCGGTTGGATCGAGGCCGAGACGCTGACCGAGGCGGACGCCGGCGACCACACGTTCTTCATCGCCGACGTCCTCTCGATCGAGCACGGCCCGTCGCACCACGCTCTCGTCTACCGCGAGAGCAACTACCACTCGGTCTAGCCCGGCAGCCCGGACTGCGCGACCGCGACGAGCTGGTCCGGAGTCAGCCCGCGGGCGAAGAGTTCGAGGTAAGCACGGTTTCCGGGGCCTCCGGCGTTGGGGAGCTCCACGTAGAGAACGCTTTTCTGCGAGCCCTCGGAGAGCAGGAAGCCGTTGTAGGAGCCGACGGCGATCGGGTCGGCACCGGCCGGAGGCGAAGCATCAGGCCCGACAAGGAACGCAGCTTCGACGCAGCCGCCGTCGGCCGACCCGGCGTCCGAGAACGGGTTGTTGCCACTCGGCTGGGTGCCAAAGCCGTTGATGAAGCCGTTACAGGCTCCGCCGGCAGCCTTGAACCCCGCCGGCGTCCTGAAGCGGTAGCCGGCGAGCTGGATCGTCGCGCCGCTCAGACGGAACCGGTGCGGTCCCTGCGACACGCTCGCCGGCCGGCTGCCGTGACCGATCGAGGCCACGGCGACGATCGCCGCCGCGAGCGCGACGCCGACGACCACGAGCGCGGTGCGCCGGCGCCGGGTCATCCGGCCTCGGTGAGGCGCGCGAGGACGACCGGCCGCGACGATCCGTTCGAGGATCAGCTCCTCCTCGCTCGCGTCGACGAAGGACTCCGTCTGGCCGAGCAGCTCCGGCTCGGCGGCGGTGAGACGTTCGAGCTCGTCAGTGGTGCGCATCTGCGTGCCTCCTTGGGTTCAGCGACGGGATCTCCTGCTGCTCGTCGACCCGGTCCAGCTCCTCGCGGAGCCGTCGTCGCGCGCGGTGCAGGCGGACGGCGAAGGCGAGCTTTGTGACGGCGAGGACTTCCGCCCCTTCGGCGGAGCTCAGGCCGTCCCAGGTCACGAGCCGAAGCACCTCGCGGTCGCGCTCGCGCAACGCTGCGAACGCGGCCAGCACCTCGTCGCGATCTCCGAGAGTGCCCGCGAGATCGGGGTCGACGACGCCGCTGCGCTCTGCTTCCAGCCGAACCGCAAGCGCGTAGCGTCTGGTCTCCGAGCGGAACTGGTCGGCCATCACCCGGCGCGCGACGCCGAGCAGCCACGGCCGCGGCTCCGCCGGGACGTCGTCGAGCCTGCGCCAGGCGACGAGGAAGGTCTCGGCCGCGACGTCCTTCGCACGCTCGGGATCGATGCGCCCGAGGGCGAATCTGAGCACGACCCGGAAGTTCTCCCGGTAGATCCGCTCGAACCGGTCCTGGTCGTCCGCCATCACTGAAGAGATGGCCGGCACGGCCTCGAAATTACAGTTCTCCTTCGTGATCGACGCAATCGCCTTCGACCTCGACGGCGTGCTGCTCCAGTCCGAGGAGGTCTGGGACGCGGTGCGCGAGCGCTACGTGCGCGGGCGCGGCGGTCGCTACGACGAGGACGTGCAGCGGGCGATGATGGGCATGAGCGCGCCCGAGTGGTCCCGCTACCTGCACGACACGGCGGGCGTCCCGGACGAGCCGGACGCAATCAACCGGGACGTCGTCGCAGGGATGCTCGCGTCCTACCGGCACGAGCTGCCGCTGTTGCCCGGCGCGGTCGAGGTGGTGCGACGAACCGCTGCGGCGTTCCCGCTCGCGCTCGCCTCCTCCTCGAACCGCGAGGTGTTCGAGGCCGCGCTCGAGCTCGCCGGCCTCGCAGACTGCTTCCAGGCGACGGTCTCGTCGGAAGAGGTCGCACGCGGCAAGCCGGCGCCGGACGTGTACCTCGAAGCGGCCAACCGGCTCGGCGTCGCGCCCGACAGGTGCGCCGCCGTCGAGGACTCCCATGCCGGGATCCGGTCGGCGAAGTCGGCCGGGATGCGCGTCGTCGCCCTCCCGAACGCGAGCTATCCGCCCGACGAGGAAGCGCTCGGGCTCGCGGACGCGGTCGTCGGCTCGCTCGACGAGCTCACGTTGGACGTCCTGCGCGGCTAGATCAGCTGCGCGCCACGGGCGTCGAAGGCTCGGATCCCCGGCGCGATCGACGGGTCGAAGTCCTCGCGGAACAGCGTGAAGATCGTCACGTCGCGCAGCGGCCCGCCCTCGCGCCCGGGCAGCCGTCGCCGCAGGGTCGCCTCCTCGACGAAGCCGAGCTTGCGTGGGATCCCGAAGCTCGCCTCGTTGCGCGGATCGATCCGGATCTCGATCCGGTCCGCCCCGCACACCTCGAAGCCGGCCCGCGTCAGCGCCGCGCTCGCTTCAGTGGCGATCCCCTGCCTCGTCGCGCTCGCGCGGATCCAGTAGCCGATCTCGAGCCCGCCCGGCCCGATCCGCGGATGCAGCCCGGTGCCGCCGAGCACCTCCGCCTCGTCCGCGCTGAAGATCCCGCACGTGAAGTTCTCGCCGGAGTCGAAGTTGACGCGAAACTGCTTGATCAGGTCGCTCTTGTCCTCGAGCGTCTGCGGCTCCTGGTGCGCCCACGGCATCCACGGCCGCAGGTGCTCGAGACTCGAGTCGATCGCCTCCTTGAGGAGCAGGGCGTCGCGCGGCTCGTAGCAGCGGACGACAAGCCGCCCGGTCTCGATCCGGTATGGAGCGGGCGGCCCCTCCCAGCTCACGCGACGCGACCGACCAGGACGCAGCCGTTGTGCCCGCCGAGGCCCATCGCGTTCGAGAGCGCGACGTCGACCTGCACGTGGCGCGGCTCGTTCGGCACGTAGTCGAGGTCGCACTCGGGATCGGGATGGAGGTAGTTGATGGTCGGCGGCAGAACGCCGTCGCGGATCGCGAGGACGCACATCATCGCCTCGATCGCGCCGGCGGCACCGAAGCAGTGGCCCGTGACCGACTTCGTCGAGGAGACCGCGAGCCGGTACGCGTGCTCGCCGAAGACCTCCTTGATCGCCCGGGTCTCGGCCGCGTCGCCGAGCGGCGTCGAGGTGCCGTGGGCGTTGAGGTAGCCGACCTGCTCGGGCTCGAGTCCCGCGCGCCCGAGCGCGCGCCGCATCATCTCCGAGACGCCGACGGACTCGGGATCGGGTTGCGCAAGGTGGTGCGCGTCGTTCGACATCCCGTAGCCGAGGATCTCGGCGTAGACGGTCGCGCCGCGGCGCTCGGCGGACTCGAGCTCCTCGAGCACCAGCACGCAGGCGCCCTCCCCCATCACGAAGCCGGCCCGCGTCGCGTCGAACGGGCGCGAGGCCCGCGGCGGGTGCTCGTCCTCGGCCACGAGCCCGCGCATCGCGCAGAAGCCGGCCAGGGTCAACGGATGGATGCAGGCCTCGGCGCCGCCCGCGAGCACGGCGTCTGCGTCGCCGCGCTTGATCACCTCCGCCGCCTCGCCGATCGCGGTCGAGCCGGTCGCGCAGGCCGAGACGGGCGCGTAGTTCGGGCCGCGGAAGCCGAGCGAGATCGCAAGCTGGCCGCTCGCGGTGTCGACGAGCACGTTCGGCAGGAACGTCGGGGAGACGCGATCGGGCCCGCGCTCGCGCAGGATCTCAGCCTGTTCCATGATCCCGATGAAGCCGCCGATCGCCGTGCCGAACAGGATCCCGACGCGATCCGGCGAGTAGGCGCCGTCGAGACGCGCGTCCGCCACCGCCTCGCGCGCCGCACCGAGCGAGAGCAGGACGTTGCGATCGAGCCTGCGCGCGTCCTTCGGCGAGGCGACCTGGCTCGGGTCGAAGTCCTTCACTTCCGCGGCGATCCGCACGGGGAACTCGCTCGCGTCAAAGGCGCGGATGAAGTCGACGCCGCTCTCGCCGGCGACCGCCGCGCGCCACGTCGAGGGCGCATCGGCGCCGATCGGCGTCACAGCACCGAGCCCGGTCACTACCACCCGCCTCATCCCGCGAGGTTAGACGCGCGCTGTCGGTCGAGGTTGCGGAGGCTAGGGTCACGGCATGCCCGAAGCGCCCGGCCCCAACGTCCCCTTCCCGCCGATGGAGGCCCAGCTCGTCGCGGAGCTCCCGGCGGGCGGCGGCTGGCGCTACGAGCCGAAGTGGGACGGTTTCCGCGGCGTGCTCGAGAACGACGGCGGTGAGCTCGCGCTCTGGTCGCGCAACGGCCGGCCGCTGCTCCGCTACTTCCCCGAGCTCCGGCCGCTCGGAGAGCTCATGCCTCCGCACTCCGCGCTCGACGGCGAGATCGTGATCGCGCGCGGGGGCGCGCTCGACTTCGACGCCATGCAGATGCGACTGCACCCGGCGGAGAGCCGTGTCCGCAAGCTCGCGGGGGAGATCCCGGCCACGTTCGTCGCGTTCGACCTGCTCCTGTGGAAGGGCCGCAAGATCCACGAGCGCCCGATCGAGAAGCGGCGCGCGGAACTGGAGAAGATCGGCGAGGGCTTCGAGCTGTCGCCGGTCTCCGCCGACGTCGAGCAGGGAACCGAGTGGCTGCAAACGCTGCAGGCCGCGGGCTTCGACGGCGTGGTCGCGAAGAAACTCGGGCTGCCGTACCTCCCCGGCTCGCGCGACGGTGTCGTCAAGGTCAAGCCGCACAAGACGGCGGACTGCGTGGTGGCCGGGATCCGCTGGAAGAAGGGCGGCCGCGAGACGATCGCGACGCTTCTGCTCGGCCTCTATGCGGACGATGGCGAGCTCAACTACGTCGGCTCGGCAGCAGTCGGCGCGAAGAACCACGCCGAGATCGCGGCCGAGGTCCTGCCGCTCGTCGACCAGAAGAGCGACCGGCGCTTCAGCGAGCCGAACCGCTGGGGCAGCGGCGAGCTCGAGGAGACGCCGCTCAAGCCGAAGCTCGTCGTCGAGGTGCGCTTCGACAAGCTCGAGAAGCACCGCTTTCGCCACGGCACGCGCCTGCTCCGCTTCCGCCCGGACAAGGATCCGCAGGACTGCACGTGGCGCGAGGTACGGCCGCCGCGCCGACCCGACGACGTCGCTGTGGAGGACCTACTCCGCTAGGCCGCTGCGGGGAAGTCGCCGCGGTGGACGGCTTCGATGTTGTTGCCGTCCGGGTCGAGCAGGAAGGCGGCGTAGTAGAGGCCTCCGGCCTCCGAGCTGTACCGCTCGCGCACTCCCGGCGCGCCGTTGTCGCGGTAGCCGGCCGCGAGTCCCGCAGCGTGGAAGGCGCCGACCTCGTCGCGGGTTCGGGCGACGAAGCCGATATGGGTCGGAGCATTCGGCTCGCCCGGGCCGACCACGACGAGGTTCGCGTACTGACCTCCGCGCTCGTTCTCCCAGAGCGGCGGAATCTCGAGCGTCGCAAGCACTGTGCGGTAGAACGCCTTGCTCGCCTCGGGATCGCTCACCGTGAGCTTGACGTGGTCGATGACGACGCGTTCCCAGTCCCAGTCGGTCACGGCTCGAGCCTAACCCTTCTTCGCGCGCGAAGGCTGGACGCGTTTCGGCTCGCCGGGCATCTTCGGGAAGTTGGGTGGGTACGGAGCCTCGCCGGCTCCCTCCGCCTCCTCGCGCTCGACCCACTCGAACAGCTTGCGCAGGTGACAGACGGCGTCGTCGATGCCCTCCTGCACGTCGCCGAGCTCGCCGTAGCGGCCAGGCATCGTCGCCAACGTGAAGTCCTCCGTCTCGAGGTCGTCGAGCTCCTCCCACCGGAACGGAGCCGAGACGGTCGCGTCCGGTCGCGCTCGGACGGAGTAGGCCGAGGCGATCGTCCGGTCACGCGCGTTCTGGTTGTAGTCGATGAAGACGCGCTCGCCGCGCTCCTCTTTCCACCACGCGGTCGTAACGAGCTTCGGCGCGCGGCGCTCGATCTCGCGCGCGAACGCGAGGGCGCAGCGACGCACCTCGCGGAAGCCCCAGTTCGGCTCGATGCGGCACGCGACGTGGATCCCACGGTTGCCCGACGTCTTCGGCCAGCCGACGAAGCCGAGCTCGTCGAGCGTCTCCCTGACGATCGCCGCGACCTGCTTGGCCTCGGCGAAGCCGGTGCCGGGCTGCGGATCGACATCGATGCGGAGCTCGTCGGGATGCTCGACGTCGCGCCGCCGCGACGGCCAGGGATGGAAGTCGATCGTGGCGAGATTGGCGGCCCACGCGACCTGCGCTAGCTCGGTCACGCACAGCTCGTCGGCGGTGCGCCCCGAAGGGAAGGTGACCGTCGCCGTCTCGATCCACTCGGGGCGGTGCTTCGGGACGCGCTTCTGGTAGATCGCCTCGCCCTCGGCACCGTCCGGGTGGCGTTTCATCTGCGTCGGCCGCTCGTAGAGCGCGCGCACGATCCCCTCACCGACCGAGAGGTAGTACTGGACGAGATCGAGCTTCGTCTCGCCGCGCGCGCGGAAGAAGACCTTGTCCGGATTGGTCACCTTGACGGTGCGCGGCCCGACCTCGAGTTCCACGAACGGCGATTGCGTCGGCATCGCTCAGGAGTATCGTGGACGCATGTTGGAGGACACGCGCCCGCGACGCCTCTTGCTCGAGCCTCTGGACGACTACGTCGTGGTCGAGCCGACGGACGAGGAGGCCGAGACTCGGGCCGGGCTGATCCTTCCGGCGAGCGCCGAGGCGCAGTGCCGTAGCGGGATCGTGACCGCGGTCAGCTCCGACGTCGAGGGTGTCGCGCCCGGCGACAAGGTGCTCTTCCCGCGCGACGCCGGCTACGACGTCCGGCTCGCCGGCACGGTGCAGAAGGTGCTCCACCGCCGCGAGTTGATCGCGCGCATCCACGACTGAGGAAGCTGCGGCCCGGACGAGCCGGGCCGCAAGCGACGGAGAGGGCGGGATTTGAACCCGCGACGCACCTTGCAGCACGTACGCGATTTCCAGTCGCGCTCCTTAGACCGCTCGGACACCTCTCCCGAGGGCGCCCAGCGTATCCGCCCTCGCTACGGCTGGCCCGAGAAGTCTCCTCGTTGAACTCGGCCGTCTCCGCGGCGGCTGCGTTCGCCATGCCGTCCAGCAACACATCGGCTAAGGGGATTCCGTCCTAGGGCGACGGCAAGCAGAGCGAGACCCTTGGCCACCAAAGGAATCGGCACGATACACGCATGGCCAGATCGATCCTCGTCACCGGCGCGGCTGGTTTCATCGGTTCGAACTTCGTTCGCTGGTGGCTCGAGCACCACCCGGACGATCACGTCGTGGCGCTCGACAAGCTGACCTACGCGGGCGATCCGTGCAACCTCGACGGGCTCGGCGTGCGGCTCGCGATCTGCGATATCTGCGACCTCGACCCGGCCGAGCGGTTGCTCGCCGAGGAGCAGATCGACACGGTCGTCAACTTCGCCGCCGAGTCGCACAACAGCCTCGCCGTGATCGATCCCGGACGCTTCTTCCGCACCAACGTTCTCGGGACGCAGTCGCTGCTCGAGGCCTCCCGCCGGCGCGGGGTGTCGCGCTTTCACCACGTCTCGACGTGCGAGGTCTACGGCGACCTGCCGCTCGACTCGGGAGACGCATTCACGGAGGAGTCGCCGTACCGGCCGCGGACGCCGTACAACGCCTCGAAGGCTGCGGCCGACCATGCCGTGCGGGCGTACTCCGAGACGTTCGGCCTGCCCGTCACGATCACGAACTGCTCGAACAACTACGGGCCGCGGCAGTTCCCCGAGAAGGTGATCCCGCTCTTCGCCACGAACGCGCTCGACGACCGGGAGCTGCCGCTGTACGCCTCGACGCAGAACCGGCGCGAGTGGCTGCACGTCGACGACCACTGCCGCGCGATCGCGCTCGTACTCGAGCAGGGGCGCCAGGGAGAGACGTACAACGTCGGCTCGGCCGTAGAGCGCTCGATCGAGGAGATCGCCGACCTCGTCCTCGGGCTGACCGGGAAGCCGGAGTCGCTGAAGACGATCGTCCCCGACCGGCCCGGCCACGACCGCCGCTACCTGCTCGACTCGGCGAAGCTCCGGCGCGAGCTCGGCTGGGCGCCGCAGATCTCGTTCGAGGACGGGCTCCGTGCGACGGTCGAGTGGTACGCCGCCAACCGCGCCTGGTGGGAACCGCTCCGGGAACGCGCGCCCGTCCGCGAGAACGAATGGAGCTGAGCCGCGGCGTTCTCGTCACCGGCGCCGACGGGCAGCTCGGCGCGGCGTTGTGCGAGGCGTTCGGAGCGGAGACGCGAGTCGTTCCACTGACCCGGGCGGAGTGGGACGTGACCCTGCCGCCGCCGGCCGGCCTCCCCGAGGTCGACGTGGTCCTGCACGCCGCGGCCTGGACGGACGTGGACGGCGCTGAGTCGTCGCCGCAGGACGCGGCCGCGGTCAACGTCGGCGGGACGCAACACGTGCTCGAGCTCGGCGCGCCGGTCGTGCTCTTCTCAACGGACTACGTCTTCGACGGCCGGAAGCGCGAGCCGTACCTCGAGTCGGACGCGCCGAATCCGCTCTCGGTCTACGGCCGCACGAAGCTGCAGGCCGAAGCCGTGGCCGGCGAGGACGCCTGGGTCGTGCGCACCTCCTGGCTGCACGGCTGGATGGGCACGAACTTCGTGAGGACGATGCTGAAGCTCGGCGCGGAGCGCGACGAGGTGGCCGTCGTCGACGACCAGCGCGGCTCGCCCACCTACGTCGGGCACCTCGCGGGCGCGGTGCTGGAGCTGCTCGAGCTCCCGCGCGGGCTGTGGCACCTCTCCGGCGGCGGCGACTGCACCTGGGCGGAGCTGGCGGAGGCGACGTTCGAGGAGGCGGGGATCGACTGCCACGTCCGGCGGAACACGACCGCGGAGCTCGACCGCCCCGCTCCCCGGCCCACCTACTCGGTGCTGCAGAGCGAACGCCCGGACGCTCCCGGGCTGCCGCACTGGCGCGAGGGCCTGCGCGCCTGCCTCGCGCGCCTCGCGGGCTAGCGCCCGCACGACAATAGGCAGGAACACTCGGCGCTCTCGCCAATAGGGGCGGGCTGTTCTGCGCAATCGAACCGAAAGGACAGTCCGTGAAGGCGAGAATCACTCTGTTCGCCGTCGTCCTCGGCACCATGGTGTTCGCGCTCGTCTTGGCCGACGGCGTCTGGCCAGGCGCCCACTAGCTAGGTCGACGCCTGCATCCGTGGCGGCGGCGGATCACCGCTCAGCCGCCGCCACCGCCGCCCGCCGCCCACCGGCCGAGACTCGTTTTTTCGGGGTCATGCCTGTAGTCTGATCCGGCGATGCCACGTCGGCCATCTACGCACGTCGACGATCCCGTAGCGGTCGGCCAGCGCTTGCGGAACGCGCGCGAGGCGGCAGGGCTGACGCAGCGCGAACTGTCCTTCGAGGGCTGTACTGCCGCCTACGTGTCGCGCATCGAAGTCGGTGCGCGCGTCCCCTCTCTGCAGATTCTGCACGAGTTCGCGAAACGGCTCGGAGTCACACCGGAATATCTCGCGACCGGTCGGCCCTTCGGAGAGGACGTGAGCTCGGAGCTCCTGGAAGCCGAGATCGCCCTGCGGCTCGGCCACGAGAGCCAGGCGGCGGAGCTCTACGAAGCGGCCCGCGCAGACGCAGACTCGCCGGCAGCCCACGCTCGCGTGCAGCTCGGGCTCGGACGGCTGGCACTGCGGCGCGACGAGGTCGTTGCAGGGATCGAGCTGCTGGAACGTGCCGTCGAATCCGGCGAGCTCGGCCCCGGCGACGCGTCCGCCGCCGCCAACGCCCTCGGTCGCGCGTACGTGATGCAGAGCCGTTACGACGAGGCGTTCGCGATCTTCGAGCGCTTCCTCGACGTGGCGCGGAAGCGGGGCGATCACTTCGACGAGGTTCGCTTCGCGGTGTTGCTCGCGAACGCCTACATCGACCACGGGGACTACGCGCGCGCCCACGCGGCGCTCGGAGAGGTTCTCGACCTCGCGCGCCAGACCATCGATCCGCTGCTGCAGGCGAGCCTCTACTGGTCTCAGTCGCGCGCACTCCTCTCTCAAGGCGACCCCGACCGGGCCGCAGAGTACGGCCGCCTGGCGCTTGCGACCCTGCGCGCGAGCGAGCAGAGCTTCGAGGCTGCACGCGTGTTGCAGCTGCTGGCGTTCATCGAAAACGACCGCGGCGAACCGGCGGCGGCGCTGGAGCTCATCGCCGAAGGCGAGCCGATCGTGGCCGCCGCGGGTGAGACGACCCTGGCCGCGATGTTCGCAGTCGAGCGGGCGCGCGCCCTGTCTTCACTCGGCTATGAGGAGGATGCGGCGAAGCTTCTGCTCGGCACGGTGCCGCGTCTCGTCGCCGGCTCCCCGAGGGATGCAGGCCGCGCCTACTGCCTCGTGGCGGACATCTTCCGGCGGCAGGGCGACACGGCGCGCGCGCTCGAGCTCTACGAGCTCGCCGTCGAGCAGGCGCCGGTCGCGAGCAGGCACGTGGCCGCAGCGTTGACCGCAATGGCCGAGATCCGCGAGGAGCAGGGCGAGACGCAGATGGCGCTCGACCTCCTCAAGCAGGCGCTCGCCGCCCGCAGCAGCCTTCCGGCCTGAGGGCCGCAGACTGGAGCGGGGTCTGGCAGGGCCTCCCCATCGGTCGAGGCCCTGCACGCTCCGCCGGACTACTACTAGGGGTGGACGATTTCGTGCACCTCGAACTCTTTGATGTCAGGCGGCCCCTGCATCTCCACGCCCGCAGCGGCTATGCCTGCCTGAATCCGAGTTTGAAATGCGTCGAAGTCTGCCCGTGACTCCCAGAAGTCGATGATCCCCCAGCCGCCCTCGATCGGGCCGGATGCGTGAAAAAGCATCCCTTGTGGATTGGATCGATCCGGATTGATGTGGGCGTGTGCTGCATCGAATTGCTCCTGGGTCACTCCGGCCAGCTTGATGCGGATGCCAACTGCCACAGCGAGTTCCTTCCTCTAGTCGGGTACGGAAAGGGGCAGACCGCCTGCGCGGTCGCCCCCTCCGTCATCGTCAGCTCTGCTACTTGGACTCTGCGCCGATCTGCTTGAGCAGCGTCATCGCGTCGAAGTAGTGGCGGCTCGCTTTGATCTTCGCGCCCTCAAACACGTAGAAGACCGCGGCGGGCGTCTCCTGGCTCTTGCCCGAGGCCGGGATCGTTCCGGCGGCGGTTGTCAGCGGGCCGGTCTGCGTGCCCTTCCAGGTCACTTCCAGAACGGCGGTGTTGCCGCTGGCCACGGAGGACGTGACGGTGCCGGCTGCGTCCGGGAACGCCGTCTTCCAGCCCTTGAACGCCTCGATGATCTGCTCGGGACCCTCGATCGCGCGCTCGGTCCCGAACTCGTGGTAGAAGGCGTCGGAGGCGAGCAGTCCACGCATCTGCTCCCAGTCGCCGTTGTTGAAGGCGTCGATCTGCTGGTGGGCGATCTTGACCAGCTCGTCGGTGGTCAACGCTTCGGTCTGAAGTGCGGTCATTAAGTTGCTCCTTCGGTTCGATCGGATGCTCGAACGGGCAGCACTCGGACAGCCGTGGGCCTCCAAGAGTGACTGCCTCAGCTCGGCTGAGACGCGGTTGCAACGAGGAAGAGGAACTGGCGACTTGACGGAAGAAAAGACCAGACCGTCAGCGCAACTGGCTCGATGATCCGGCACCGACTCTACTACAACGGGTCGAGTGGCTTCGAGATGACTGCGCGGGATTCTGAGGTACTACTGTCTCGTACACATCAGGCGTGAGCCAAGGTCGAACGAACCGGAAGGAGCTCAGCATGGGATTCAGGCGACGAGCAAGGCGCCGCGGCATGATTGCCGGCGCGGCTATCGGTGCGACGGTTGCGCACAACCGGGGCGACAACGAGCCCGAGCAGCCGCAGGCAGACGACCAAGCGCCGCCCGCGGGGAACGAGGCAGCGTCTCCGCCACCTCCGGCGGATCCGGTTGACGAGCTCGAGCGCCTGGCGAAACTGCATGCGTCGGGCGTGCTGACAGACGAGGAGTTTGCGGCCGCCAAGGCCAAGGCCATCGGCGCCTAGGCCGATGTCCCCTGTCGGGGTGGAGTTTTGCGTCGAGAACGATCCGGATCCGCGCGATCTCGAGTTCCTGGAGACGCAGATCCGCCGCGAAGCATCCACTGCGATGGGGCTGGGCGAGGAGGCCGAGCTGGCGATCTTCGTCCGCGAGGCCGGCAGAATCGTCGCCGGCATCAGCGGCTGGACGTGGGGCGACTGCTGCGAGTTGCAGAGCCTCTGGGTGGAACCGGCTCTCCGGGGTCGCTGGCTCGGGACTCAGCTCCTCGCAGCTGCCGAGGCCGAGGCGGCGGCGCGCGGGTGCTCGCAGACCGTCCATTTCACCTACACGTTTCAGGCAGGTCGCCTCTACGAGCGGAGCGGTTACGAGTTGGTGGGGCGAGTCGAGGGCTTCCCGTCGGGGGCGGACGTCCTCTGGTATCGCAAGCGCCTGAACCCACTCTCTTGATTCGAACAACCCTGGCGACGAGGGCGCCGCCCGAGGACGAGAGGCCGTCGCGGCAGAAAGCGATGCCGCGCCTAACGACGGTTAGCGGTTTTCGAGACTTGCGCGGCTGCGGCCTCGAGAGGCTTGTTCAAGCCAATTCGGGAGTAATTGCGTGTCCTGCGCGCCGGCCGTTGCGCCGGTGGCTCGCCGGCCCGTCCTGACATACCCTCTGTTCGTGTCGAGCCTGGTCGGGCGCGAATCGGAACTGGGGGCTGTCGAGACCTTTCTGCGCTCCGAGCGACCTCGCGCGCTCGCGATCGTCGGCGAGCCGGGAATCGGCAAGACGACGCTATGGCAGGCGGCGGTCGAGCATGCTCGTGGGCAGGGTGCGCGAGTGTTGATCGCGCGGCCGACCGAGTCGGAAGCCCGGCTCGCCTTTGCGGGGCTCGCAGATCTGCTCGCCGAGGTGCCGGACGAACTCTTTGCCCGACTGCCCGAGCCGCAGCGCGTGGGTCTCAACGCCGCGCTCTTGCGCGCCGCCTCGGCACGGCCGCCCCAGCGCCGTGTCGTCGGCGCCGGATTCCTCACGCTCCTGCGCGCGCTCAGCATCAAATCGGAGGTCGTTTGCGCGATCGACGACCTCCAGTGGCTTGACGCTTCGTCGGCGGCGGTGGTCGAGTTCGCGCTGCGCCGGCTCGGCGAGGAGCCCGTGCGGTGCGTCCTCTCGGTGCGCGCGACCGAACTTGCGCGAGCGCCGATCCTTGCGCTCGCGCGCGACCGCCAGGTCGAGCACGTCGAGCTGGGACCGCTCACGGTCGCCGCCCTTCACCGCGTGCTCTCGCAGGAGCTGGGGAGCACGTTTCCGCGCCCGACCCTGGTGCGGATCGCGCAGGCGGCGGGCGGAAACCCGCTCTACGCGATCGAGATCGCACGCGAACTCAACCGCCGCGGGGAGCACGACAGCTCGAGCGGCATTCCCGTTCCGCAGGACCTCGACGCGCTCGTACGGGCACGCGTCCAGGCCCTTCCCGTCGAGGCACGCGACGCGCTGCTGCGCGCGGCGACCCTGGCGCGGCCCGACACGGAGACGATCGATCCGGCCGAACTCGCACCTGCGGAGGAAGCGGGGCTCGTGCGCGTCGAGGGAGACGGGCGGATCGAGTTCGTCCACCCGCTCTTCGCGTCGGCTGTGTATTCCGCCGCTCCGGCTGCGCGAATCCGGGAAGCGCACGGCGCCGTCGCCTCCCTCGCGCGCGACCCGGAGGAGCGGGCGCGACATCTCGCACTCGCGGCGCCCGGGCCGGACGCCGGGGTGGTGCAGGAACTCCAGGCGGCCGCCCGCCACGCGCGCATGCGCGGCTCCCCGGATTCCGCGGCCGAATTGACCAGGCTCGCGCTGCGGCTGCTCCCGGAGAACGCTCCGGCGCGACTGGAGCTCCAGCTCGAGCTTGCCGAGCAACTCCATCTCGCCAGCGACTTCCCGGCGGCGCAAGCGCTACTCGAAGAGTTGCGCGCGACGCTGCAGGCGGGTGACCTGCGCGCGCGAGCGCTGCTGACGCTCGTCGAGATCGAATACTGGCGCAGCGGCGAATCGGCTGCGACGGCACTCGCAGAAGAGGCGCGCAGGGACGCCCGCGATCCCGTTCTCAGGGCCCGGTGCTCCGCCGCGATCGCGTTGTACGCCGGCACTGTCGACCTTCCGAAGGCGGCGGCTGCCGCGCGGGAGGCGCTGACGCTGCTCGAGAGCGTTCCGGACCCCGATCCCGGCCTCGTCGCGGCGGCGTTGAGCGCGCGCGTGCGTGCCGACCTCTTCCTCGGCGACGGCTTCGACCAGGAGACGGCGATGCGGGCGCTTGCGCTCGAGGAGAGCAGCCCACCGGCGACAGTCGACACGCGCGTCGTTTTCAAGCTCGGCCAGTGGCTTCGCTACATCGACGATCTCGACGGCGCCAGAGCCCGCCTCGAGCAGGCGGAGCAGCAGGCGCGCGAGGAGGGCGACGAGTCGTCGCTCGCCAACATCCTGCTCAATCGCGTGATCGTCGCGACCTGGGCCGGCGACCTGGCCGGGGCGGCGGAGCTGGCGGAACGCATGATCGATGCTTTCGGCCAGCACGGAGTCGGTCCCGAGGCCGGAGATCTCTGGCGAGCGTATGTGGAGGCGTATGCCGGGCGGCTCGAGTGCGTCCGCGAAGCCGCTGCGAAAGCAGATCCGGGGGAGCCGATGGTGGCGGCGCTCTGGAGCCGGTGCCTGGGGCTGGCCGAGCTCGCGTCCGGCGAGACAGGTTCCGCCGACCGGCACCTGACGGAGGCGCTCGAGGTGTTCGAACGCGTCGCCTTCCGCGAGCCGGCGATCTGGCGGGTCGACGGCGACGCCATCGAAGCGGCGCTGGCGGTCGGTGACGTCGACAGAGCGCAGGGACTGCTCGCCCGCTTCGAGGAGTGTGCAGCCCGCTCGGGGATCCCATGGAGTCTCGCGGTCTCGGCGCGGTGCCGAGGTTTGGTGCTCGCTGCACGGGGCGACCTCGACGCCGCCGCGGAGGCTTGCGAGCGCGCGGTCGTGGAGCACGAGCACTGTCCGATGCCCTTCGAGCGCGCGCGAACGCTGCTCGTACAAGGCCGGCTGCTGCGGCGGCTGAAGAAGAAGCGCCAGGCGCGACTCGCTCTCGACGAAGCGCGTGAGCTCTTCGCCGGCCAGGACGCCGAGACGTGGCTCGCCCGCGTCGACGACGAGCTGGAGCGGGTCGCAGTCCGGCGCGCGCCCTCCGAGCTCAGCGCGACCGAGCTCCGCATCGCCCAGCTCGCCGCCGACGGGCTGAGCAACCAGGCGATAGCCGGGCAGGTGTTCGTGAGCGTCAAGACCGTCGAGTCGAACCTGAAGCGCGCCTACCGCAAGCTCGGCATCTCCTCGCGAGCGCAGCTCGCCCGCGCCCTCGACCGTGGGGACTCGCCGGCCATTTCGTAGGGTCTTCAGGTCTTTCTCCGAGCGGCCCGGCGGGTGATGGTGCCCGGCATGGCGAAAAGCGTCGCCGAACACGCGGACCGGAGGAGGAGAGATGCATCGCTTCAGCTTCGTAGGGAAGCCCGTTGCCGTCGTCGCGGTGGCTGCAATGGCGCTGCTGGTGGTAGCCGGGATCGCCTACGCGACCGTCCCCGACGCGAGCGGGATCATCCACGGCTGTTACCGGAAGGGGATGGGCAGGCTGCGCGTCATCGACACCGACAGGGCGCAGACGTGCTTGAAGACAGAGGTCCCGCTCAACTGGAACCAGGCCGGACCGCAGGGTCCTCAGGGATCGACCGGCCCACAGGGACCGCCTGGACAGTCGAGCACCAGCCACGGGTACTACAAATCACAGGGAACGGCCAGCGTGTTCATCTCGTCGTCCCCGACCAAGGTCCAGTCGCTCGACAACCTGCCGGCGGGAACGTATGTGGTGACGAGCACAGGGACGAATGTCCTGAACGGCGACAACGACTGGCACGGTTGCGACCTCACGTCGGGCGGAACGCTGCTCGACCGGGTCGACGCACGCGGAGACCTAATCCCATACACCCTGACCGGGGCCGTCACGCTCACGAGCCCAGGCTCGATCGAGACCGACTGCCACACGAACGGCAACACCGGCAACCCGTTCATCTTCGGCGCCACGATGACGGCCGTCGAGGTCGACTCGCTCAACTGAGCGTTCTCTCCCGGAGCCCGGTCCATGGAGAGCCCCCGCAGCCGCGGGGGCTCCCGGGCGATCCATTCTCCGGGCGAGCCGCAGCTCGCCCGCGCCATCGACCGTGGGGACGCGCCGGCGATTTCGTAGGGTCTTCAGGTCTTTCTCCGAGCGGTCCGACGGGTCATGTTGGTGCCATGGCGGAACATGTCGCGAGCTACGTCGCCGAGTGCTACTGGCCGGACGTGCAGGACGAGGAAGTGCGCACGCTCGACCAGCGGATCGCTCTCTCGCTCGCCGACGACGTTCGCTACCTCGGATCGGTGCTGATTCGCGAGGACGAGGTCGTCCTCTGCCAGTTCGAAGGAACCGCCGCGGCCATCCGCCGGGTCGCGGAGCGGGCGGGCGTGCCCTATGAGCGCCTGCTCGCAGCCACCGTCTACACGGCGGGAACACAACCTCCCCCAGCCGAGGAAAGGACACAGCGATGAAGGGAAAGCTGGTCAGACCCGCGCTCGTAGCTCTGGTGATCGTCGGAGCCCTGGTGGTAGGCGGGATCGCCTACGCCACCATCCCCGACGGTACCGGGGTCATCCATGGTTGTTACCTGAAGGGGCTAGGCACGCTGCGCGTCATCGACACCGGCAAGGCGCAGACGTGCTCGGGCTTCGAGACGCCGCTCAACTGGAACCAGACCGGACAGCAGGGGCCTCAGGGCCCGCAGGGGCCCCAGGGCCAGCAGGGGCCGGCAGGCCCGCCCGGGCCCTCGGACGTCTGGTCGGTCGACGGCTACGGCTCGCAGAAGAACCTCCCGATCAGCACGTGGGTGAGTCTGGCTACGACCTCGACGCTGCCCGCCGGGAGCTACATCGTCCAGGGCGAGGCTGAGGCCGAGAACATCCAGTCTCTCGACACCGCCTACGCCTGCGACCTCGTTGACTCCTCGAACACCGAGTACCAGAACTCCCGCGCGGACGGCTCGGACTGGGTGACCATCCCGGTACAGGCCGTGATCACTCTCGCGAGCCCCGACACGATCTCGCTCCAATGCATCGCCGGCAACCAGGCGCTCTCGGAGGCATTCAACTGGAAACTGACCGCGACGGCGGTCGGGACGGTGCACTCATGAGGCGCCGCCTTCCCCACCTGTGGATCGCAGCGTTGCTTGCTCTCGCCTGCTGCGGTACCGCGCTCGCCGCGGCGAACGCCCATCACCCGCCGAAGCCGAAGTCGAAGCTCGCCGGCAAGTGGACGGGCAACTACAGCGGCGCCGTTTCGGGCCACTTCACGATTCACTGGAAGCAGAACGGCACGCTGCTGCACGGGCACATCACACTCTCGAATCCGCAGGGGAAGTACGGCATCGCCGGCAGCGTGAAGGACGGGAAGATCAAGTTCGGGGCCGTCAGCGTCGGCGCCAAGTACAAGGGAACGTTCAAGGGGAAGTCGATGTCCGGTACCTGGACGAGCCCACAGGGCGGCGGCAGCTGGAGCGCCACCAAGTCCTCCTGACGGCCGGCTCCGGACTGACTACGAGGCGGCGCTCGCACGAGCGCCGCCTCGTCAAGCGGAGGGGGAGGGATTTGAACCCTCGATCCGCCGCCTAACGACGGATAACGGTTTTCGAGACTTACGCGGGTCTTCGCTCGAACGGCTTGTTCAAGCCAATTCGGACGCGAGCTGCAGGGGTGCGCGCCGGTCCGCGCGCCGGCCCGGCGCATCACCGAGACAACGGCCTTGATGCGAGGCCGTCCGATGTTCTCGAGCCTGCTGCTGCCCAAGAGTCATCGGCGCCGATGCGCCTCCGGATGTCGCCGATAAAGTCTTCCAAGACCAGGGATGCCGGATGCAGCGCTCAACCTACGCCGATGGGAGAAAGACCTTCCAGATCCGGCTCTCACGCTCGAACGTCACTTCCGCGACGGCGGGATCTCGCTCGTCCGCGCTGTCTTCGAAAACACGTTCTTTGTCTCCCCTGAGCGGGTCCGCGAATACACGCCTCGCTACCCCGGTCACGCGCGCTACAGCCGGGAGCACTATCCGGGACTGAGGAAGGGAGAGCGTGCTGTCTAGCAGGGCGTGGAGGTTAGGCTCGACGACAACCAGAGGGCGCAAATGGCTTGGGCCTGGTACACGAGACCTTTGGTTCGCGGCGTTGGCTACAGCATCGGCCACATCTGGGGTCATCCGTACGATCCGTTCGCCTTCACCGCCGGTTGGAACCTCGCCTACATGCAGACCTAGGCCCGGAACCTGACCGAGGATCAGCATCCACACGAGCTAATCCGGACGGCCATACGCCAAGCAAGCTGGGAGTTGTTCTTCCGGGACGATCCCGTCTGCGCAACGCCCGACTACGTCTCTGACCCCGGCCTAGACCTTGCCGAACTGCTCGCTGACCAGCCCCTCCTTCTGCTCGCGCCCAGCGTCAGCACTACTCGCGCACCGCGGCAGCGCAAGCGTGACTACGCTGACGACTCGGTCGAGGAGATCGTCCGCGCGATCCGCACCGAGAGGCACCACTCATGGTCGAACATCCGTAAGGCGGTCGCCTCACTTCAAGGTCTCACTCATCCGCCGTTTGGCACCATCAATGTCGCGAACTCTGCGAAGAGTGACGTGCGCAAGATGCTGCGCGAGACGGGTCTCGATCTTGAGAGCTTGTCTCTCGTCATCGAGCAGCTCGCGGGAGCAACCGCCGCTAGCTCGGCGATTGATGGCGAAGCATCGCGAGTGCGATCGGCGTCACGCTAGGGCCGCTAGCTGAGCAGGAAGGCGCCGCCGGGCCGTCTCAGGGCAGAACACTGAGAGGAAGACGTTCGGACGGGAGAAGCCGACGTAGAACGCGGCCTCCTTCGCGCCGTCGAGTTCAGTCATCGCGACAACGAGGCGCTCGAGTCCCTTGAAGCGGTAGATCGAGGCGCGCAGGATCTTGTCCGCCTGCCATGGATCGTCCGTCAGCTCGACGCCGCCGAGCTCGTCCACGGTCCAGAGGGCGCTTCGAGCCGCGCTCTTTGGCGTCAGGAGGGCGATGTCGCCCGGGCTGACGCCGGCTTCCTTGATCCACGAGCGGACGTTCTTATCGAGCTGCTTCAGCAGCCCCTTGTCGTCGTCGTAGAAGTGAGCGTCGACCGGCGGTCCCTCGGGGCCAAGCGCGAGAAGAGTGCCGCCGCTGTAGTACGCGGCCACGAGGCGTTGATCCGCTGCGTGTTGCGACAGTTGACTGTCAGCTGGATCGGTTCCCCCGGAACAGGCAGGTTTTTCGGCACGGGGAAGAGACGCTGGTTGTCGTCGAAGAAGACGTAGAGGGGGCTTCGGTCCGGGTCCTCGAGGAGGAGCTGGAGAGGCAACCACAAGTCCGGGTGGATGTCCTGCGCCTCGTCCACGATGAGCGCTCCGGCAATATCGCCTACTCGGATGGCGCCACAGTAGGTCTGATTACTCCGTCGGGCGCACCCGTGGGAACGCTCCCCGCCTGTTCGATTGCGGGCTGTAACGCTGCGGGGGAGCTCGCCTGGTCAACTTGCACACGTTGGTGGGAGACTGTGCGCTCGCCAGGCGGCAACTTCGGAAAGGGAAGCCCTTGTCGAGACATGCCATCGCACTGGTCGTAGCCGTCTTCACGACCGCCATCCTCTCCGCCACGGCTCTCGCCGTCCCCTCATCGCGGCCAACGCCCGGTCACTACGCGGGCCCGACGAGCGAGCGAGAAGGGTGCTCGGCGAACTTCGGGAATAGGGGGTGCGAGGTCACGTTCAAAGTCGCCGACCACGGTAAGCGCGTCACTGGATTCACGACTGCGGACGGATACAACGGCATGTGCCACTACACCGGCACGGTGCCTCACATCTTCCAGTATTTGGTGAAGTGGTCCCCCATGAAGGTCAGGAGCAACGGTTCGTTCACCGGCACCGCGAAGGCGAAATTAGGTCCGTTCACGGGCACGTTCAGGGTCAAGGGGCGATTCTCCTCGGGCAAGGCCCACGGAACCATCACTCGGCTCCACGCCACCTGTGGCTCCCACGCTTCGAACCCGACAATCTCCGACTTCGCCGAGACCTTCACAGCGAAGCGCACCTAGGGCGATCACCGAACGACGAGTCGTCGGCTAAAGGGACAGCACTCTCGCCTGGGCCAGTGTTCCGGAATGACCCCTGAGCTACGGAGCTGTCGTCAGAGTGCCGACGATAGACGTGCCGTTAGACGCGTAGACGGAAATCACCTGCGGCTTTCCCTGCGAAGCAAGCGCCGCTGCGGGAGACACCGGCGCGGGAGTGCAAAACACATCGTTGACTCTCACGTAACCGGCAATTCCGTTGGAGGCGACGGCGGCGACGAGAGCAGGGATGCGCTCGCTGCCGCTGTCGGAGATCTTTCCGTCGCCGTTCGCATCACTGGGAAACTGGCCGATGGCTGGGCGAGGCCCTGCGCTGCATCCGGCGCTCGCAGATGCAGGAGGCGACCGCTGAAGTTGGCCTAACGTCGAGGGCGTCGGCGAGGCGGGGCCAGCAGAAGCCCTAAGGGCGAACACCGCCGCAGAGACGCCAACGACGAGCAGCACCCCCGCCATGAGAAGGCGTCTCTGCCTTGCCTTGCGCTTCGCTTCCGCGATCAGCGGATCGAGCGTGAACGGCAGGCGGAGGACGTGCAGAGTCATAGCACTAGTATCGTTAGCACCAGCGTGTCCGTCAAGCCCGAGGCCGGTCGCCTGGGCGAGTGTTCCGGAATGACGCCTGAACCTACGCGGCCGACCTAGTTTTTTTGTGTCGCGACGACGCTCGGCCAGATCTGGGCAAGCGTGCCGCGCAGTGTGCAGCGCGCGATCGGCTGGCCGCCCTCATCACTGTCGTTCGCTGAGGAGATGCGAGCGAGGAGGCGGTAGCCGGTGCAGAAGCGGGCGGCGTTGCGGGAGTAGCCAACCACGAGCGCACGCCGCCCGGCCACCTGGGGTCGCCAGTAGCGCATCGTCACCTGTGCCGAGGCGACGGGTGGGAGCCGCCGGCCGAACAGCTGGAGCGCTCCTGCTTCGCCGTAGTTGTCGGTGATGATCACGTTTGTGTCTCGCGCATGCTGCTCGACCAGGCGCACGTATTCGGGCCAGCCGATCTCCGACTGATAGTCGCTGCGGGCCTTCACGACTCCGTCCGACACCGCGGTATGTAGCGGCAGCACCGGCAGCGCGAGCGGCAGGGTCACGAGGCCGACCGCCACGAACACCGCGCCAGCCAGCTGGAGGCGGCGGCGCGTCGCCCAGCGGTCGAGCGGAATCGCGCCGGCGGCGAGCGCGAACAGCAGTACCGGCAGCGCGTAGTACGACTTGCCTCCGAGCACGAAGTACGCGACAACGGTGCCGACGACCGTCCAGCCGAGCGGACGCAGGGCGCGATCGCGGACGAGCGACACGGCTCCGGCGACGGCGACCGGAAACGCCACGAGCGTGAGCACGACCACGTTGACCAGGAACTGCGGCCTGGTCTCGTCGCTCCCGCTCGGCGGCGGGTGGAGGAACCAGTGCACGCTCGTCCAGCCATGCCCCGCCTCCCAGACCAAGTTCGGGACGAGCAGCACGGCCGCGATCGCCACCGCCAGCGCGAAGCCCGACGACCGCAGTACGTCCCGACGCCAGACAAGGAAGGTTGCAATCAGCAGGACGAGGACGACCCCGAGCGTGTATTTCGTCTCCAGTCCGATGCCGACGGCGAGTCCGAGCAGCGGCCACGAGCCGCGCCCCAGTGCGAGCCGCAGCGCAAGCCAGAGGACGACCATCGTCATCAGCTGATCGAGCGCGACCGGCTGAAAAAGCAGATTGGTCCCGAGCATCCCCGGCACGAAACCGATCAACACGGCGGCAAGCGTCTGCGCACGCCGACTCGCCCCGAGCTCGCGAGCCACGAGCGCGCCCACCAGCACCGTGCCTGCGCTCGCGAGAATCGTGACCGCGCGCAGGCCGACCAGCGACCAACCGAAAAGCTCTCGCGACAGCGCCGCAAGCAGCGCCGTCACCGGTGGAAACTCGACGTACCCACCCTGAAGATGCAAGCCGGCGACGGCGTAGTACAGCTCATCGCGATGCCAGCCATACCGCCCAGCGACCACGAACTCCAGGACGCACTTCAGCATCACCACGACAAAGACAGACCTGGCCGCGAACGGAACGACCGCCTTCACTGCCTGGCCCGTGGGCACGCCCCCAGCCTAAACCTCGGCGACGCTCCGCTAGCGGCGCCCCCTACCCGACTTCGCACCACCCAGTCGGGAGAACGGTCCCCTGGGCCAGTGTTCCGGAATGACCCCTGAGCAGCTTCGCTCAGCGCCAGCGGCAGAGCGGCCATATGCGGACTGTTCCACCCGGCTGATAGCGAGAGGCCTTGTTCGGCCCCGGACATCTGTTGCTGCTCCTTAACGGAGAGGGCGCGGTTTCCCGCGCCCTCGGTCGTGCGACTACGTGCTGGGTTACCGACTGCGTGCTGGGTTACTACGGGCAGGGGTCCGCGGTTGCAGCCGTGTCGTTCGTGACCTGGCCGCCCGGGCCGGCGACGTGCGCCCAGTGACCACCGGAAACGGCCGAGATGCAGTACGACTGACCCGTGCCACCCACGTTCTCGGGCTTGGCGGTGACGATGCCGGTCGAACCGGAACTGGAGATGACCAGGCCGGAGTCGTACGTGGTCTGCAGCCCGCTGGCGGTCATGCCGGTGTAGTTGTTGTTGTCGGAGTAGTACGCCTCGGCGTCAGGAACAGCCGAGCGGACATCCGACATCGCCGCAGTCTGCTGGGCCTTCTTCTGGAAGCCCAGGTACGACGGAATGGCGATCGCAAGCAGGACGCCAATGATGATCAGAACGACGAGAAGCTCGATCAGGGTGAAACCTTCGTCACGAGCGAGACGCTGCCGAATGGTGAGCATTGCCTTCCGTTCCTTTCCTGGGTGGGCCTGGATTCGGGATCTCTCCCGTGCAGCGCCTGGATCGGCCCCCTCGGTAGGAAAGCGGGATGAGAGTGGACGGAAACGAGATGTGGCTCACAAAACCCCTGCTAGACCGGCATTTTGTCGCGGCACCCGAGGGCGCGGACGGCCTCGATAGGGGTATTCCTCGCAGACCACCGCTCCCTTGATCGAGGGACGCTCGCCTGGGCCAGTGTTCGGGAATGACCATCCCCAGACAGGCAGGCCCGGCTTAGTCTGCCGGGCCCGCCTAGAGCTGATTCCTGTCGCGTTGGTTAGCCGGTGCAGCCCGTGATGCTGTTCGTCGGCTCGCAGTTGTCCACGACGTTGCCGCTGATGTTCGTGTCCGACAGCGTCACGGTCCCGCCGTTGTTGAAGATGCCTCCGCCTTGGGCGGCGCTGTTGCCGATCACCTGGCTGTGGGTGATCGTGAGGTCTCCGCCGAACAGGGGCGGTGGGCCGGGTGGCAGGGGAACGCCGTTGGCGATGCCGCCGCCGTCTCCACCGGCGGTGTTGTGATTCACCAGGCTGTGATCGATAGTCAGGACGGAGGGAGTGGTACCAGGCGGCCCCTGGGCGTTGACGATCCCGCCACCGGAACCAATCACGCCGATCGCTGAGGCATGGTTGCGGTTCACCTCGGAGTGGCTGATGGTCATCATCCCGTGGTTCACGACTCCCGCTCCGATCCCGTTGGGAACGTTGTTGTGCTCCACCGCGCTGTGACTGATCGCCGCATTGCTCCCGTTGGCGATGCCGCCTGCTGCGATGGGAGGACCCTGCCCGCCAGGGCCGGCGGTGGCCGTGTTTCCGTTGACCTGACTGTGGATCACCTGCAGGTCTGCCGTTCCGTGGGGGCTGCCCTGGTTGCCGCTCGAGATGCCGCCGCCGTTCAGCGAGGTGTTGCCGTCGACCTGGCTGTGACTCACGGTGGCGGAGCCGAGCAAGTTCTGGATGCCCCCGCCCCCGGCGTTCGGAGCGACGTTGTCGTTTACACCACTGTGGTCGACGGTCAGGACGGTCTGGCCGCCGAAGCCGATGTAGTCGCCACTGGCGATTCCGCCGCCCACGCCTCCCTGGGCGGTGTTGCGGTCCACCCAGGTGTGGTTGAGGGCTGCGGTTCCGTCGAGGTTAAGAATCCCGCCGCCGCCGAGTCCGCCCATCTGACTCGGATCCTGGCTTGGACCTTCGGTCTGCTGGTTGGCGTGGACCCAGCTGTGGCTCAGTGTGAGTGTCGCCGGGGCGCTCGACGGCTGGAACATCGGCGTGATGCTGGCGCTGGCGATGCCGCCGCCGGCAAGTACCGCGCTGTTCCCAATCACATGGGTCTTGTCCAACCACACCGTCCCGCCGAGGTTGGCGATTCCGCCGCCGATGTCCGCAGAGCCGCGGGTGATCGTGAGTTCATTTACGGACAGGCTTCCGGTGGGGCCGTCGACCTCGAAGACGCGGACCGAGTTGGTCCCGTCGATTGTCGCGTCGCGGCCGTTCACTTTGATCGGAGTCGTGATCACGGGCAACCCGTTCTCGCCGCTGTTGTCCACGCTCGTCAGGTCGTACTCGCACCCGCGCGCAAGATTGATCGTGCCGCCCCCGGCCGAGTTGGCCGCGGTGATCGCCGCGACCAGGTCTGACTGGCCCGTGCAGGGCACGTTGATGGTCGTCGTGGCCGACGCCCCGGCCACCGAGAACAAGGCCACGACCGCGATGCCAGCGGTCGCCGCCCCGATTCGACTAAATCGTCTGGCCCTCATCGGCCACACCCCCACGCAAAGCCGTTTCATTCGGATCTCCTGCCTCTTCAGAGTTCAGGTGACGACACGCCCGGCAAAGGGGGTTCGCCTGATGCAACTCAGGCCGCAGGCAAAAGTGAAGAGAGGAGCAGGTTGAGCCTCGACAGCTTCCGCGTCAGGTCTACGCCGCCCGCCGAGCATAGCTCATATTGCGATCTTTCAGATAAGGGAATCTCCGGACCGCGGGCGTCGATTTCTAGGTGCTTGGGCGAGGACGCTCGGCTGGGCCAGTGCTCCGGAATGACCCCTGAAGCCCGGTGCGCATGAGGACTCGCGAAAGGGATCTCGGGCCAGTGGCCTACTCGAAGATCGCGACCACGCGGGCGGGCGCAGCGCTGGCTCCAACCAGGCGCAGGGGGAAGCAAGCGACTGTAAAGCCCGTCGCCGGAAGCTGATCGAGATTTGCGACGCGCTCGATCTGACAGTAGGCCAGATCGACCTGATGGGCGGCCCAGAACACTCCCTTCCGTCGGCTCGCGACTGCGTCTCGGGCCTGCATCCAGAGCGGCTGGTCCCAGCCCCAGGCGTCGATACCCATGACGCGGACGCCATGCTCGTAGAGCCAGCGCGTGGCCTCGGCCGTAACTCCCGGCCCCCCTCGCCATGTAGTCCGGCTCGTCGGCGCAGGCGTCACGTCCGGTACGGATCAGAACGATGTCGAGGTTCCTCAGCCGATGGCCAGCAGCAGCAAGTGCGGCTTCGAGGTCGTCGACCCCGATCGCCTCGCCATCAGCGCGTTCATGAAAGTCGAGAGCGACGCCTGGCGCAAAGAACCAGGAGAGCGGTAGCTGGTCGATCGTCTTCGCCGGCTCGCCCCGAATCATCGAGTTGTAGTGGTACGGGGCGTCGACGTGTGTCGAGTTATGGGTACCGAACCGAGTGAACGTCTCAACTGCCCAACCCTCGCCGTCCCGAAGAAGGTCAGCGCCGACACCGAAGAGCTCCTCGATCGCCCGCGCGCCGGCGGCATGATCAGCAAACTCGATCTCGGTGCGCAACAGATCGGGCGTCTGTGCCGAACTCGCGACGATCGGCACCGACAAATCAACGATCTCCATGGCCGGCTGATCCTCTCAGACCAACGGCCGATACTCAGGAGAGCGTGTTCGCCTCCGCGGGAGAAACCCGGCGGGGCCGAGTTCCTGTGCCCGGGCCAGTGTTCCGGAATGACCCTGACGGGGGTCGGCGCGCATTGGCGCACGACAACGAGGCGGACTACGGCGTCACGACGACGAGACCCGAGTGAGCTGTGAGAAGACGCATAGCCAGCGCCCGTTCAGGCGTGCGAGCACATCGGTCGCCCGCTCCCGCGTGGTAAAGCCCTGTCCCATGAACTGTCCCCTGCTCGTCGTGATTCCCGTAACCACCGCGGTGTCGCCGTGGACGCGAACCTCGACGTCGGTTGACTCCATCGATTCGTGAGTCAGGGCGCCCGACTCGATCACGCTGATGAACCGCGGTCTATCAATGACGCTTCCGTCCGCATCGACGATCACCCAGTCATCAGCGATAAACCACCCGATTGCTGCCGCATCATTGGCGGCAACTGCTTGCGTGAACTCTTGCTCGAACGTCAACAACTCCCCTTGCACGAGTCTCCTCCTAACGCAGCTGCACGAGCAGGCACCTAAGCCTGCCATCCGTTCGACGGGACGACGAGCGAGCTCGGTGTGATCCGTCGGAAGTGGGCCAGAGCAGCGCAATTCGAAAGTGGCATGGGCCAGTGTTCCGGAATGACCCCTGAGGCGCTTTGCGGCGTGAGGGGAATCCAACTGGCCGTAGCGCTATCCTCGTCGAGGCGATGGGAGTCGGTTTTCACCCGCTGAGCCGGATTCCTCAGCCCTGGCGCAAGGTTCTCGACTGGCTGTTCACGATCACGCTTGCGATCGCGTTCGTTCTCGTCTTCGAGGCCAAGGTCGCCAAGCCGTATCGGATTCCGTCCTCCTCTATGGAACCAGGCCTCAATTGCGCCAGGCCAGGCTCTGGATGCCTCGGCTCGACCGATGACCGCGTGCTCGCGCTCCGGCTCGAATACGACTTCGAGTCGCCGCAGCGCGGCCAGGTCGTTGTGTTCAGAGCGCCTGCCGCCGCCGCGGGTTGCGCGGCAGGCGACGGTGGAACCACGTTCGTCAAGCGATTGATCGGCTTGCCCGGAGAAACGGTGCATGAGGACGGTCACGGATTCATCTCGATCCGCAAGCCCGGCTCGAAGGAATGGGTGAAGCTGAGTGAGCCATACGTGTCGGCCGAGGAGCGGCTGGCCGACAGCGAGCACTACAAGAAAACCTGGCACGTACCCGAGGGCGACTACTTCATGATGGGCGACAACCGGGGAGGATCCTGCGACTCGCGGTCCTGGGGTCCGGTGCCACGCGCGAACCTCATCGGGCCGGTCGTCTTCAGGTATTGGCCGTTCGACCGGATCGGCTTTCCGTAGGCTGCGGCGGTCGGGGGCGACCGTAGAGGGCGCAGCCGGGGCCGAGGTCTGTCGGTTGGGCCAGTGTTCCGGAATGTTCCCTGACGGAGTCCGCTTGTGTGTCTGGTTAGCGGCGCCGGCTTTCAGCAACGACCGGCTGCAGATCGCTTGGACATAAGGCTCTCAACGACTCGAGCGGGCAGGCTGCCGGGCGAGAGCCTCGAGCCGCCGTTTGCGCGCGCTGTTCCAGCCCTGTCGGCGTTCGGCGATCTGTTCCTGTGCCCACGTGGCCCAGGCGATGTACTCGCGTTCGTAGCGGAGCGCCCATTCCAATGCGAGTGACGACGTGAACTGGATGCCGCCATGCGCGGTTCCGTGTTCGCGCCGCTGCTGCTCGTCGTCGGCGAGCGTCTGCTCGAAGCCTGACAGGCGCTGTCGATGGACCTTGATCTCGTCATCGAAGAACGCGACCGCATCGTCGGCATTGAGCAGCCACAACAGGAAGACGCGGAGGATCGCTTCGTTCCGCACGGGCCGGTCGGGCGATGTCTCTCGCAGCCAGCGCTGGACTTCGTTGACGCCGGCTTGTGTGACCGCGTACGTCTTCCGTTGCCTCGGCCCTTGCTCGACGGTTCGGATCAGCCCCGCGGCCTTGAGCGTTGCCAGGGTCGGGTAGATCTGCGAGTGCTGCGCCCGCCACGCCCGCCCGATGGTGCGCTCGAATAGGCGCGCGAGGCTGTAGCCGCTCATCGGCTCGGCGGCGATCAGTCCCAGTAGAGCTCGGCTGAGGATCGACACGCTCTCACCCTACCGGTCTCATCGGACATGTATGCCTTGACATGTGCCCATTGTCGGTCGTAGGGTCTGGTGTCCCGCAGCCCGAAGGAGGAGCAATGGCGGTCGAGGAAGCACACAGCGAAGAGACGCCGTACGGCAAGTACGTAACGACGGGAGGGTGGTTCGTTCACAACCTCGGTGAGGCGTTGGCGGTGCGGTTCGAGCGTGGGACGGCGCTCTATCCGCTCGAGCCGCGGGAGGTCCCGTTCAGCGACTTCGGCGTCAATGTCCGAGTGCTGTGGCCTGGCGAGCCGAACGCGCTCTACCACTCCGAACAGGTGCAGGAGGGCTTCCTCGTCCTCGCGGGGGAGTGTGTGTTGATCGTCGAGGAGCAGGAGCGTCGGCTCCGCGCCTGGGACTACGTCCACTGCCCCGCCGGTACGCGGCACGTCTTCGTCGGCGCAGGTGAGACCCCGTGCACGATCGTCATGATCGGCTCGCGGCCCGGTGTTGAGCACCCTCGGTTTCCCGTGAGCAAGGCCGCGGCGGCGTACGGCGCGTCGGTCGCGGAAGAGACCGCCGACGGCGACGTCGCATACGCCGACTGGCTTCAAGGCTTCGACGCGGTGCGCCTGCCTTGGCCACCCGAATGACCGCATCAGCGCCGCGCATCGCGCTCGCTGCGACCGCGGTTCTGCTTGCCTCGACGGCGTGCGCCGCGCACGGGCGAGCCGCACCTGCCGATCCGTCGCTGCCGTCGCTCGAGGGCGACTGCGGCGACACA
Source organism: uncultured Actinomycetes bacterium (assembly GCA_963743545.1). Taxonomy (GTDB): domain Bacteria; phylum Actinomycetota; class Thermoleophilia; order Gaiellales; family Gaiellaceae; genus Palsa-739. The sequence continues at coordinate 214,205 of CAVUQB010000005.1, forward strand.
CACGGGGCGCACCTACAACCGATCTGGCTGCACACATCCGACGCACAGCGGCTCTACGCAATCCACGGCGGCGCCGGCCCCACCGGTGTCGTGCTCGTGCCCGAATCCCCGCCCGGCAACGTCTGCGGCTGGCTTCCCTACGCCGCCACGCTCGAACGAGCCGGCATGCGCGTCGTCGCTTTCGACTACCGCGGAACAGGCGACTCGCCCGTACAGAGAGGGCGGCCGCCGTTCGCGTACGGCCGCGACCTCACCGCCGCCGTCGCGCAACTACGCGCCGACGGCGCGAAAAGAGTGGCTGTGGTCGGCGCGTCCTTCGGCGGCGCCGTCGCGATGACCTACGCCTCCGGCGTCGAAGCCGTGGTCAGCCTCTCCGGCGAGACCGCTCTGCCCCAGTTCCACGTCGACCCCCTCCACGCTGTGTCGCACCTGCACGCCCCGCTACTCATCGTCGGGTCGCGCAACGACGCCTATCTCCCGATCGCCGGCGCGCGAGAACTCCTCCACCGCGCGGGCTCGAGCGCCAAGCGCCTCGTGCTGTACCCAAGCTCGTGGCACGGCTGGCAGATCGTCGAAAACGCGCCCTACGCGCGCACGGCGAGAGCCGTGGTGCTCGCATGGCTCCGCACAAAGACCGCCTAGCGCAGAACGCGGTCGAGAGCGCGATGCCCGATGACCAGGAGTCAGGGTGGATCCCAATCGCGTCACGTCAGGTTCCCTCTCCTTGTCGCCGGCATCTCGGCTGGATAGAAGGACGCTGGCCTGGGCCAGTGTTCCGGAATGACCCCTGAGCGACCTAGGACGTATTGGCGAAACGGTCGGCGAGCTGGCGTCCGGGCGTTGGGACATGACGCCAGGCTGAGTAGGTGGCCATGACGACGCCAGAGAGAACGGCGTAGAACCATGGGAATCCTCCGCCCCAGAGCCCCCAGTAGATCAAGCCCGCCCCAGCCCCGATCCACAGTGCGTCGATGATCCACCCGGCCAATTCCCGCACAGGGGGACAGGGCTCCTTCCCATGTCCTTCCATCCCCGTGGCGCGGCGCCGGGCGGAGTTTGTGAAGGTTCAGCGGCAGTCGTAGCGGAGAGGCAGGCCCAGGGCCCATGTCATCGAGTTGAAGCGCGACGCCGCTCGCGGGATAAATGCCCTCTTGGTAGGTCGAACTCTGATCGGTTACGCGGTAATCGGTGACGAGAAGCCTGTTCAGACCTTGTGAGACTTGGATCTCGCGTTGGTGGAAACCCCGAGGAACTGTGAGCGCGAACGGGCCCAAACGCGCGGTCGGGTTGGAGCCTCCACAGGCTGCGAGCGCGAGAACAGCGGCGGCACCAGGGCAACGATGATCGTGCGCCGAAGACCCGTCACACTGCGACGAGTCTAGGCCTAGTCTCTCGCGATCTCAACAACGCGACAGTCGCCTGGGCCAGTGTTCGGAAATGACCCCTGAAGCGCGATGTCCTATGTTGGCCCCTTGCAGATGCTCGTCCAGCCGCCCCATGCGAACCAGCGACTAAGGGGTCCGCCAGGGCGCACCGCTTCCCTGGCCTGGAGAACGGTGTAGGCGGCAGGCCCGTGTGATGTGCAGCGGCCGATGCGTGACGCGCGAAGCTCGATGACTCCAGGCTTGCCGTAGTAGTTGCCGCCAGGTCTGGGGATCCACGCCCGGCCCCTCCCGTAAGCACTGGTTGCACCCCAGTTGCGCCACGTCAAGCGCCAGGCCTTACCGCTGGGATCTCCACCGTTGAAGATCGTGCGGGGATGAAGAGTGCCCCAACCAGAGCCGTAGCGAAGCAGGTGCTCCTTTCCCAAGACCGCGTCCGCGTTCGCCGCGTAGATCTCCGAGCAGGTGTTCGGCTGATGGCCGTTCCAGGGCGGGATTGGATGCGCCGTTAGGTGGGTCGATTGAATGTTTCCGTCCCGGCCGAACCTCACGATCCAGCCACTTGTCTGCAACGTGCTCGCGGCGCTCGGACGCCAGGCCGCAATGAACGCGACACACCGGACCGGCCCGCCGAACGGCAGGGCCACGGTTGCGCACATACCGGGCACGGTGCCGCTCTGCTCGTTCGGGGGCGTAGTTCGACAGCGAACCGTTAGCTGGTTGACGATGGGGAAGATCCCGAACCGAGAGTTCGTAGCTCGCGCTCTCGCAATCGCAGCGACTTGCCACCTGGAGATTCCCAAGTCGCCCATGTCAGCGTGCGTCGTGGCGCCCAACCTCACGTAGGCATCGCTCCAACGAGGGCACCCGGACACGGTGGAGGCGTCGCTCGCAAGGGCCACTGCACATCCGAGTCCTTGTGAGCCGCCGGGCTTCATCACAACAATCATCAGCCGCCCCCCGCCTAACGGGTCCACCGTTTCGGTACTGCAACGGTGGCGTGGGGGTCGCCGACGACCTTGCGAGCCTTCGCCTGGAGCGCAGACCCCCCGCAACCGGCGACCAGGCAGGCGCAGACGATGAGTGCGGACAGGCCGACAACGCGCTGCATCTGACGGTTATACGCCTCCGACGCCGAAAACGTCACACCGCGACACTCGCTTGGGCCAGCGTCCTCTCACCTGAAGTGAGGTGTCCCGCGTAGCCGCGGCGGTTAGGACACCGGCAGCGTAGTAGGCACTTCAGGCGATAGAAAACTCGCCTGGGCCAGTGTTCGGGAAGGGACCCTTGAGCCGGGCAGGGCTATTGCTGTTTGTCGAGCTGTGGAACGGTGGGGCGAATCCAGAGTGAGGTGTGAGCCGGTGCGACCGACGTCTCCACGACCGTGACCAATGCCTGGCTGATGTCGTCGAGATCGATCGCATTCCGGAGTTGGCTGGTAAAGGCGGAGACCGTCGCCTCTGCGTCGTAGCGGGCGCGGTTGAAGCGGCGGTCGACGATGTGTTGCAGGCGTTGGCGTAGTGGGTTGAAGAGGGCCGCGGCGGCCAGCGTCGATGCGGCGACGCCGACAGGGGAGGAGAACGGGAGGACGCGGGTTGTCAACAAGACAAGTCCGGCGAAGATGCCGATCAGCAGGCCAGTGAGCAGCAGGTAGGAGATCGTCCTGCTGAGTAGTCGGTCAATCTCGTAGAGCCTGTACTTGAGTACGCCGACGCCGATCGCGATCGGCAAGGCCACAATCGAGAATGGCGCAGCCTGTGCGATTGCGTACCAGGGCTCGCTATGAGCGCTGTTGAGCAGGATCGAGATCGCGAAGCCGACGACGCAGACGCCGCTGCCGCTGATCAGCCACTTGAGCTGCTGCCGCAGGTCGCCCGTCGAGCTCCGCCAGCGCAGCAAGAGTCGAACAACCCACGCCCCCGCGATGGCCGCCAGGGTCACGAATCCGAACGCGCCTAGAGCCTTCAGGAATACGGGAAGCGTTCCCCCGGTGAGCTCGCCCGACGAGTCGACGCGGATCCGAGCATCGGTGAAGGCGGAAAGGTCGTGCACGCCGACCGCCCCCACCAAGATCGCGGCCACAGCCAGGTACACACGCAAGCTCCACCGCCAGCCTCGTCCCGACACCTGTCCATCGGGGAACAACAGGATCGGCAGCGGCAACAAGGCAAACGCCACCCAGCCAGTCGCAACCGCGACAGCCAGACGAGACAACGGCAGGCCATGGCCGTCGATGCGATACGCACGGACGGAGTACGAGGCCGCATCCTGCCCCAACAACAGCCCTAGAGAGATCAGCATGAAGATCCAGCCAATCGGGTTTGCCGGCACCCGCACAGCCAACAGCGCCCCCATAACCGCAAACGGCGCGACCAGAAGGAGATAAGAAACCAGCCCACCGTTCAGCCCATGTGCCAAACCAGCAAGGGGAAGCGCCGCGGTCCACAACACGACCACACAAGCGAACAGCCACACCGCGACACGAGGCGACGCCCTCCGCGCCACCGGCCCCAGCGCCCGCATCTCCGCGTCCACCATCGCCAAGGACCCTACGCGGCGGCCGTCTCGACAACGTTACGAACAACAACGCACCAAACCGCTCAGGGAACGGGACTCTCGCCTGGGCCAGTGTTCGGGAATGACCCCTGAGGCTTCCCTCGTCGTAGTCTGTTTGGCGTGCGGAAGATTCTTCTCACGGGCATGTCCGGGACGGGGAAGTCGAGCGCCTTGGTCGAGCTTGCGAGGCGAGGATTCGAGGTCGTGGACACAGACGAGGGCGAATGGAGTACGTGGTCGAACGCCGCCGGTGGCTACGTCTGGGACGAGAGGCGCATTGCAGCGCTGTTGGCGCGTGACGAGGGTTCGACGCTCTTCGTCTCGGGCACCGTGTCGAACCAAGGGCGCTTCTATCCGCACTTCGATGCTGTCGTTCTCCTGAGCGCTCCTCCGGACGTTCTGCTCAGCCGGATCACCACGAGGACGACCAACGACTACGGCAAAAGCATTGAGGAGCGCGATCTCATTCTGCGTAACCTGGCTGAGGTCGAACCGCTGCTCCGGGCGACCTGTACCCACGAGGTGGACGCCACACCACCGCTCGATTTCGTCGTCGAGCAGCTAGTCGAGATCGGGCAAGAGCCGACCCGGTGAGAGGACACAGGCCTGGGCCAGCGTTCAGGAATGTCCCCTGGCGAACAACCCAGGAGGAGGCCCATCGTCTCCCCACCGCTCGGCTTCACTCCGTACAAACGCCGCCTCGTCCTCGGTTAGCCGTGAGGACCTGGTCTTCAGCGCTCCGGCGCGGAGGAAGGCGAGGATGACCCAGCGAACGGGCGCGTTCAACTCTCCTGCGATTTCGCCGACGGTCACGTCGATCGGACGCTACAGGCGTGTCGATCGTCGCCTGGGCCAGTGTTCCGGGAACGTTGGAGGAGGAGGTGGCGAAGCTGTGAGAGCGCTAGACCTGTTTCATCTGTGCTTCGACGATCAACTCTCGGAGTAGCCAGCGGTCTTGCTCGACCGGGATCCACTTCCCCGAGTAAAACAAACCGACGGCCGTGAGGAACTCGCTCAGAGCTTCTTGGGCGTGCTCCTTCGTCCCGGTCGACTTCAGGAGCGTATGTGTGGCCCCGGTGTTGAGTGTGACCTCGACCGTCCACTTCTCAGCCATGCCTTGGAGGCTAACGCGTGCGCGCGCTCGAGGTTTCGTTGCAGGGGGACAACGCGTCCGCGCATCTCGACTCGCAGTTTTCGCGCGACCCGGTCGAGAAGGAAGCTCGCCAGGCGCTAGGACGCTCGCCTGGGCCAGTGTTCGCGGATGACGCCTGACCGGGTACCGCTCCGCTGGCTCCTGTAGGTTCGCGCGCACTCAACGAGAAGGAGCCTGCGGCAATGAGCGGTGTCCGGCGCGGCGCGCGATCTGTCCTGAAGTGGTTTTCGCCGTTGTACGTTGCCTTGATCATCGTGCAGGTGTTCCTGGCCGGTGAGGGCGTGTTCAGGCTGAGGACGGTGTACGACTCTGACACCTGCAAGACGAAAGTCTGTGGCGGGTCAACGACGCTCGACCCACACCGCTTCCTGGGCTTCGTATTGACCGAGCCCTTGGCGCTCCTCTTTCTGATCACGGCGCTGCTCGCCTGGTATCCCGACAAGCGCGTGCGGGTTGTGGCCATCGTGGCGCCGATCCTGACGTTCCTCCAACTGGTGCTGGCGGGCATTGGCAAATGGGTCGGTGGCCTTCACGTGCTCAACGCAATCCTGATCCTCGGCATGTACGGCTGGCTGACGTACAAGCTTCGGCACGAGCAGCCTGCGTCCGCCGAGGCCGGGCCGGCGGCGACTTCCCCCAACTGAGGACCTATCGGATCCGCGGACTACAGCCCCAGTCCCCGCATCGGCGAGGAGCCGGACTCGGGACGCTGGGCTGGGCTAGCGTTCCTCACCTGACCGGCGGCACCAGGTCTGTCGCGCAGCGCGTCGCGGGCGGGACGGATGAGACCGGGCGCTACTTTCAGCGTTCGGAGACGTGCTCGCATGAGAAGCGGGGCCGTCCAGGTCGGAGCGGCCCCGCTGGATGCTTGAGTTGCCTAGGCGGCCGGTTCGCGGTCGCCGACGTGGGCGGCGGCCGTGGCCTCGACCTGCGCGAGCGTCGAGTCCTTTTTGGCCCGGATGCGGATGACGACGCTGTCACCGATCTTGAGCTGGTCGAGCGAGATCACGGTCGGCGCCTTCCCCTGCCAGAGCAGGAAAATCGTGCCTCCGTCGACGCTGAAGGTCTGGTTCCTGGGCTGCCCGAGCAGAAGGCGGATCGCCCGTGCGTTGCCACCGTGCACGTGCAGGGTGACGCTGTTCGATCCGGTGGCGGTCAACTTGCCCCGGAACTGGAACAGCGGCTCACTCGGCGTGTAGAGCGTCGAGCCCTGGTCGCCGACCAAGCCGGCATTCGTCGCCTCGATGTCCGCTAGCGAAGCACCGAGCGAGTCGCGCAGGTGGATCCAGATGTAGTCGCCGACGGCCAGATCGTTCGCCTGCACGACGGTGGGCTTTCCCTGCGACCACCTGAGGAACTCCGTGTTGTTGCCGTACGCGAACGTCTGAGCAACCGGCTGACCAAGCATCGCCCGCAACGCCGGCCGATTCCCCCGTTCTACCGTGACGGCAAGCTGCCCGTTCGCGGGCACCGCCGTCAACTGGCCGAGGAAGAGGTACCGGATCCTCGGCGCGGGCGGCAGCGGCTCCCGGTCGCCGACGTGGGCGGCGGCCGTGGCCTCGACCTGCGCGAGCGTCGAACCCTTCTTCGCACGGATACGGACGGCGACGCTGTCACCGATCTTGAGCTGGCCGAGCGAGATCACAGTCGGCACCTTCCCCTGCCAGAGCAGGAAGATCGTGTTGTCGTCAACCCTCAACGTCTCGCTCGTGGGCTGGCCGACCATCAGCCGCGTGGCCCGGTGGTTACCGCCGCGGACGTTCAAGGTCACGCTGTCCGAGCTCGTCGCGGTCAGCGTGCCCCGGAACAGATAGAGGGGCTTGTTCGGCGGATTGATCCGCGAGCCGTGATCGGCGACCAGGCCCGCGTCCTTCGCCTCGATGTCGGCCAGCGAGGCGGCCACGGAATCACGGACGTGGATCCAGACGTAGTCGCCCACGGCGACGTCGCCCGGTTGGACGACCGCCGGCTTGCCCTGCGACCACCTGAGGAACTCCGTGTTGTTGCCGTACGCGAACGTCTGAGCAACGGGCTGACCAAGCATCGCCCGCAATGCCGGCCGATTCCCCGCCTGAACGGTGACCGATAGCTGACCGCTCGCCGGCGCCGTTGTCACCTGGCCGAGGAACGAGTACTGGATGCCGCGACCGTGTCCTGGCGCGGCGCCGGCGCCCGCTGCGACGACGAGAGCGGCGAGTCCGACTGCGATGAATGCTGGAACGCGCATGTCTTCTCCTCCGGAACGATTGGCTAAATGCCCTTGCCCGCAGGATCGTCGGCTCCCGTCAGCCGCCGGTACGGCTCTCGTAAAACGGCCGTAAGCGCTCGTAAAAAGGGCGTCAACCCTCAGAGAAGGCGCGTCCCGCGCCCTCTTGAGGCGCACGAACCATCCAGCTCAGGAATCGGCTCCCCCTCGGTTAGAACCGGAAGGTTTCCGGCGGGCAAGCTAGAGGCGGCCAGACGGCCACTTCACGCGCCTCACGCTCCGGTAGTACCACCGCAAGCGCCGTCACGACAGGCGGGGCACTCGACGCACCGGCAGTTTCCTGCAGCCAACCCACAGCGTCGGCCGCTAACGGGTGACGTGACGCCCGAGCGACGTAAAGCGCCAGCGGGTTGAGCCGCCGGCACCGGCGGTGGCCACGCCCAAGGCTGTGTCCGGCTTGAAGGCGTGGAGATGCCACGGTGGTGGTGGTGCGGTCGGTGCCCAGAAGGATGCGGTGACCAGGTCTCCTTGGACTTCTAGCGGCCAGCCGCGAGCCGCGAAGGCCTGGGCGACTCGGTTGAGCGTTTGCGCGTCGATGACGCGGGAGGCGGTGCCGTCCAGCACTAGATCGAGGTCGGGAAGTGAGATCGCGAAGCTGCAGCGGGGGTCGCTGACGATATTCCTAGCCTTCCTCGTTTGCGGCCCGCTGACGAAATAGAGCGTGTCGTCCGCCCAGAACCCGACCACTCCAGCGATATGTGGGCGTCCGTCGGGGCGGGTCGTCGTGAGCCAGCAGGTCGGTCCCCGGCTGCCTCCCCTAGGCTCAAGCTTGTCCAGCTGCTCGACTGCACGCGACCACGGGATTTCTGACTCTTCGGGATCGAGGTTGAGCGACTCCAGCTCCTCGGGCATCGACGGAGTATCGCCCAGGCGTGAGGCACCTGGGCTGGGCCAGTGTTCCGGAATGACCCCCGAGGCTCTGGGTGGCCTCAGGGTCACCGTCTCTAGCAACAGCCGGAATCAGCATCGGTCTGAATCCGCCCGGAGCACTGGCTTCTTGGCGGCGGCTGAGAAGTAAAGCGGACTCGTGAACCACCTATCGAGCGATAGCTGAAGCAGTCACGGCTGGGACAGGATGTGGCCACGGTCAGGGTGCCCGATGCGGCGGGGCACTCTTGCCGATAAACGGGGCGGAAGGAAGGCGAGAAGCTTCTCTCGGCCCGGAGCGGCACGGAAGGGAGCGGCGATGGCGGCACCCGCACGGATGCCCGGCGAGATTCTTCATCTTTGGCTTCGTCTGCTGGGCTGGCAGATTGAGACCGGCCGGGACGGCGAATACAGCGTCGGGGTCGGAACCCACCTTCAGGCGGACGGCAGCACTCTCAGAGTTGGCGGCTGCGCCCGCGGTGACGGCGATCTCGCGCTGCATCTGTTCGAGCAGGCGATGCTGACTTACAAACGAGTCCACGACAAGGCCCTACACCAACTCACGGCGGCCTAGCTGTTCCGTCCGATTCGATTGTGACGCCCTGAGCTTGGCCAGTGTTCCGGAATGACCCCTGAGCCGGGCCGCGCCAGGCGGCCCTTTACTACCTGCTCTCTTCGCGCTTATCCGCCACGAACTCATAGCGGTAGGCCAAACCCGGACGCTCCAGCGGGTTCCGTCTCTTGTTCGAGCTGTAGAGCGGCGTCCGGGCTGGCGCTCCCGACGGCCAGTGTCACTCTTTCGCGTGCCTCGAAGATGCGCCATTTCACCGTTTGTAGGGTGATTTCGAGGACGTCGGCGATCTCGGCATATGAGAGGCCGACAACGTCTCTGAGCAGCAATGCCGTCTTCCGATCGGTCGGCAATCCCTCGATTGCCGACCAGAGCGCAGCCAGTGTTTGCCCCTGCTCGAACGGCGCGTCCACCGCCGCGAGTGGCGGGACCTCATCAAGCGCAACCAGATCACGTCCCCGGCGCGCACGCGCCCGCAGCTCGTCCAGCACTCGATTCTTGGTCACCTGGAAGAGCCAGGTGCTGAACTTGGATCTGAACGAAAACTGCGGCAGTCCCTGATACACCCGGAGGAAGACCTCCTGCGTCATATCCTCCGCGAGCGAGCGATCGCCTATCAGCCGCAGGACGTAGTTGAACACCGGCCGTTCGTATGCTCGAACGAGGATCGAACGCGCGCTCGTCGCCGCGCTGCGCCTTGCGCACGATCTCGACTTCTGGTCCACGACTCCACTCAGCTCGCTGCCCGACGTGCACCGGTGGCGCTCGTTGATGGTCGACGGGACGCTGAACGCTCATTGCTCTCCCTTCACTCGCCACAGCAGTCTCCAAACCGAAACATCGCTACAAGAACCTGCTGAACCAAAAGCGACCGCCTGCGCCACGCAGACGTCCAAGGGGTTGGTGTCGGTCGTGTGACCCTTGAGGGGGTTGTTAGCGGGCGTTGCATTCAGTGCCTGCTCCCATGCGTGTCGTGACGGCTGGCTCCTCTGCTTCGAATTCCTGGAAGCACGATCCGCAGAGCCCGGATGCGGCTTTTCCGAGTCGGAGCAGCCGTCCCTTTGTGTTGACGGGCAGCGCAACGACCGCGATGGCGTCGAGGGTCTTCCCGGCCGCGGCTTCCATGGCTGGTGTTCCGTTCTCGCGCCATTTCGTCATCGTGTGCAGCTCGAGGCGATGCATTTGGTGGATGTCACGCAGCGACGTCGCTACAGCTCGCTTCTGCCTCAATGAGAGCCGGCACTGATGCCCGGTCGGCGCCTTCCTGGAAGCAGCTGCCGCTGTCGCACCAGCTTGCCTCCCGCCGCCGCAGCTGGCGGCCAGGAGACAGAGAGCGAATAGCGCGCAGCAGGCAGCGAAGGGCGCCAGCCTCCGCTCCAGGCGGGAAGTCATCTCACCCAAGGCTCGCTCCTTAAGTCCGCGGCGCATCGCTCGCCGCCGACACTATCAAACCGTCTTTGCTAGTGTCGCAGTCGTTGGAGCCGGTCGATCAGATCGACTATCTCGCGGATGCCGAACCCGCGCCTGGGCGGCTCCGGTTGCTGCAGCGGTTCCTGAACACAGTCGCGCCCGAGTGGAACCAGGAGATGCTCCACTCACCGCAGGGCCTGCGCGCCGTGCTGGCGGACATGAATCTCGTCTCGGCAGCGGAGCCAGTCTCCGAGGCTGATCTGCGCCGCGCGCTCGAAGTGCGCGGGGCGCTACGAGCACTCACGCTCGCGAACAACGGTGTCCGGCCCGCGCTCGGGGCTGACCAGGTAATCGAGCAGGCAGCAGCGAGCAGGCTGGGCATCCGGATCACCGACGGCCTCCCGCGCGTCGTCGGCACCGAGCCAGGCATCGCAGGTGCGCTCGCAACACTCGCAGGCATCCTGGCCGAGGCGGCCGCAGCCGGCACCTGGCCACGCCTCAAAGCATGTCCGGCAGACGCCTGCGGATGGGTCTTCTACGATCGATCCCGCAACCGTTCCGGCCGGTGGTGCGACAGCACGGTCTGCGGCAACCGCGCCAAGACACGGGCCTACCGCAGCCGCCGCCGCGCCCAAGCTCACCCCTGAGCCCCTCGCCTGGGCGAGCGTCCTCTCGCCTGATCTCTCCCGATAGCGGTAGGACCAGAGTCGTAGCTCCAGGCGCCACAGGTCGCAGTTGGTGGTCACAAGGGCCTCCGGAGTCCTCTGACGCCGAGGGAGATCGAAGAGCCGCGGCCTGCTTGGCAGTATGTGGTTCGTGAGCCGTCTGCTCCCTGCGCTGCTGGTCGTGCTGGTTCTCGTTGCAGCCGGCGAAGCGGCCGCTGCGCGGCGTTCCCAGCCGCTTCGCGTCCTGCTCGGCCGCTCCGAGCGCGGCCGCCCGATCGTCGCGTTCCACACGGGCAACCCGCAGGGGACCCCCGTCCTCGTCTTCGGCTGCATCCACGGGACCGAGTGCGCCGGGATCGCGATCGCGCGCGCTCTCGAGCGCGTCCACACCGGGGTCGACCTCTGGATCGTCCCGAACCTCAATCCCGACGGATACGCGATCGGCAGGCGCCAGAACGGGCGCGGCGTCGATCTGAACAGGAACTGGTCGTCGGACTGGTCGGGCGGCGGCCGTCCGTGGAACACCTACTACCCCGGGCCGAGGCCGTTCTCGGAGCGGGAGACGCGGATCGCGCGCAACCTCATCCTGCGGATCCACCCGCGCGCCACCATCTGGTACCACCAGCACATGGACCTCATCTGGGCCTGGGCGCAGAGCACCCGCGCCGGTCGCATCTACGCCCGAGCGGCTGGCATGCGCTTCTATCACCACGAAAACCCCGGCGGCACCGCGCCCGACTGGCAGAACCACCACCTCTCCGGCACGGCCGCGTTCGTAGTGGAGCTTCCGGCCGGCAGCCTCTCGCCACGGCAGGCGCACCGTCAGGTCCATGCGGTGCTCGCGCTCGGCTCCCGGCTCGCCTCGTCCTCGATTCCGTAGTATCAGAGTCTCCGGCGGCTCCCTCCTTCCGTCAACCGCTAGAAGTCGGTACCTCCGGCCCACGGTCGCGCCAGATCGCCGCTGATAGCGTCGGCCTTGCCGTCCGGCCCCGGATCGGAGGAGACGTGTTCAGGTACAGGCTTCACTCGCCGGACGGGGACGATCTCGGAGAGGCGACCTACGCAATGATGATCAAGCCGGGTGAGGAGATTCACCTCGGCGGCGGCCAGCTTTCCGCGTTCTCGACGTTGTCCCGGTCGCGCTGCCCGCGTACCGCGGGCAGCGCCAGCTTGAGCGTCGGGTTGGTGAGGACTTGCTCACGGCTTACTGCCCGCCGGTAGATCGCCCGCAACGGCAAAAGCGTGTTGCGGACTGTGCTCGGCGCCCGTCCCTCGGCGACGAGCCGATCCACGAGGTCCTGCAAGTGGTTGCGGCTGATCGCGCTCAGGCGCAGGTGACCAAGCTCAGCCGTCACGGCCCGTAGCGCCCCCTCATAGCTACGAAGGGCGGAAGGCTTGTACCGGTCGCCGGAGCGAGTACGCACCACGCCCTTGCCCGCCAGCTCGAGCCACTCCCTCGCCGCCTCGGCAAGCGTGATCGTCGACGGCGCGCCGGCACGACCCTGACGGACCGCGACCTGCATCTCCTGCCGCCAAGCCCTGGCGTCCCCAAGCTCATCGAACGTCTTCCGCACAGGCCGCCGATCCCGCGGAGACCAGACCTGGGCCTGAAACGACGGCGAGCACGAACACACCGCACCTCCCCGCCGCAACGCACAGCCACGACGATGACGAGCAACCACACCCACAGCCGGCGGCCGACCCCAGCCCACACCCATCTCTCCACGCATCAAAGGCATGGATTAGCTCTCAACCCCACACACATCAAGTTCCAGCGCGCGATCGACCGTGCGACTGCGATAGAACCACGCGGGGCAGCATCACACGCCTGGCCGGCTCTCCACCGACGGCAAGCTCACCCCTACCTCGCTCCGGAGAAACCGCTCAACCACGCCCATCAAAGGCGGAAAAGCGGAGGGGGAGGGATTTGAACCCTCGATCCGCCTAACGACGGATAACGGTTTTCGAGACCGCCGCATTCGACCGCTCTGCCACCCCTCCGCGGGTGGGCGCAGAACCGCGGCGGGCGCTGCGCTAACGGAGAAGGAGGGATTCGAACCCTCGATGGAGCCATTCAGCCCCATAACGCCTTAGCAGGGCGCCGCCTTCAGCCACTCGGCCACTTCTCCGAAGTCCGAACAGGTTACCGAAGTGCCTGGCCGCCTCTAGCCGAAGAAATTGACCGCGGCCACCATCAGCCCGAACATCAGGACCGACACGATGGCGAACACGCCGAGCCCCGTAGGTCCGGGGAAGTCCGGCTTGTAGCGCGGCACGAGCAGCGACGACGCGAGCGCGAACGCGATGAAGATCACCGCGACGACGATGAGGCCGATCTCGTGGCCGAGCGGAAGCTCCGAACCGAGCACCCTCCTATTTCACCAGATCACGCGGTCGAGAGGAGGCGCTCCTCGCGGCGCCGCCGCTCACGCAGGATCCACCAGGCGAGCCCGCCGAGCAGGAGCACCGGGGCGAGCACGATCAGCGCGTAGAGAACGATGATCCCCTCGAGCGCGAGGAAGTGCGCCGCCGAGCCGAGCAGGCGGCCGATGCGGGTGCTCCCGCCGCCGTGGCCGGGAGCGACGATCGCGTGGCTGTTCGTCGTGAGCAGCAGCGAGACGTCGGCATTCGCTCCCTGCGCGACCGTGCCGGCGCGGGCATGGCGCAGCCGGGCAAGCGCGCGGCGTGCGTTGTTCAGCTTGATCTGCAGCTCGGCCCGCTGGGTCGCGGGCAGCGTCGTGCTCTGCAGCGCGGTCTCGTAGACGGTGATCGCGCGCCGCAGCGCGCCGATCGCGCTCGTCTGGTGCGTCACCTTCGCCTGCAGGTCCTGGGTCGAGAGCTGCTGCGAGAGCAGGGTGCCGAGGCCGCCGAGCTTCAGGATCGCGGCCTGCGCGTTCTGCACCGGGACACGGAGGTCGAGCACCGCTTCCCCGTCACCCTGGTGCGTCGCCTGGTAGCGGACGGACTGCGCATAGCCGCCGAACGAGCCGACGATCTGCGACGCCTCGTTCGTCTTGGCCGTGAGGTCCGAGCGCTTCACTCCGACCTGGAGCGAGGCGACGGCATGGACGAGCCGGTGCTGCGGGATGGTGACCGCCCCGTGACCCGCCGCAGGCCGCCCGCGAGCGCTGTCCGGGGCGCCGGCCCCGACGGCGGTGTCTGCGTCGGGCAGGCGTGCGAACGACTTCGATCGTCGCCTGCCGCTGCGCCGCTTTGAGCCCAGGATCGGCTGCCGACTCTGCACCGGCCGCTTCGCGGCGCGGTTCCGGATGGGCTGTGCGGCCTTCAGGCTCGTTCAGGTGCGTGCGCCCGGCTTGCAGCGTTCGCTGCTACGCACCGAGCGGCTTCGAGCCCGAGCTGACGAAGCCGTGCACGAACGCGGCCGCCGACTGCGAGCACGACCGCGATCGGCACGACGACGAGCACGAGCTTCCGCCTTCCTCGACCGCGGCGGCGCGTGAGGCAGGCGCGCCTCCGAGCACGCGCTGCCGCAGGCGCTCCGGCGCGACGGGGGGATTCGCCCGCAGCTCGGAGACGAGGGCCTCATAGCCGTCCATTTCGCTCCCGTCAGTTGCGGACATCGGACATCTCCTCCTCAAGTCGGTTCAAAGCCCGGCCCAGCCGGGTCGAACAAGCCGTTGCGCTGATTCCGAGCACGCGCGCCGCGCTCGGGCCGTCGAGCTCGAGCAGCACGCGCAGCGCCACCACCTCGCGCTCCGCCGGCGTCAGCCGCCGCAGAGCCCGCTCGAGCTCCGGCGACAGGCCTTCGGCGAAGACGGACTCCTCGAGCAACGCCTCGTCGCGAACGTAGCTCTCCTCGCGCCGCTGCCGCCGGGCCTCGGCCCGGAACCAGTCGACGGCGACGGAGTGGGCGATGCGGCAGAGCCACGTGCGCGGCACGCCGCGGCGCGGGTCGTAGCGGCGCCAGCCGCGGAACGCCCGCTCGAATGTCTCCGCCGCGAGATCCTCCGCCGCCGCCCGGTCGCCCGTGAGGTAGACGAGGTAGCGGTAGACGGCGTCGAGATTCTCCGCGACGACGTCTGCGAAGGGCGGTGCTGCCACCCGAGCGGGCGGTCGGATGGCTGCCGGCAGCGCGTTCACGGCCTTCATACGGCACCGGAGGGCCGAAGTGTCACACCCGAACGGTAGGGCTGCTTACGCTGCGTGGCAATGCGCCGCCTGCTGCTTCTCGTCTGCGCGCTCGTCTGGGTGGACACGTTGCTCTACTCGGCGCTCACGCCGCTGCTCCCCCACTTCGCGGACACGCTCGGCCTCTCGAAGGCAGGGGTCGGCGTGCTCGTCGCCGCGTACGCCGCCGGGGCGCTCGTCGGCGGACTGCCGGGAGGAGCCGCTGCAGCACGCCTCGGCGCGCGGCGCGCCGTCTTAGTCGGTCTGGCGCTGATGGGGCTCGCCAGCCTCGGCTTCGCGTTCGCCCACGGCTTCTGGCCGCTCGCGGGCGCCCGCTTCCTGCAGGGAGTCGGGAGCGGCTTCACGTGGGCGGGCGCGTTCGCGTGGCTGCTCGCCGCCACGCCGAGCGGGCGCCGCGGCGAGGTGATCGGAACCGCCATGGGCGCAGCCGTCTTTGGCGCGCTGCTCGGGCCGGTGGTCGGCGCGGCCGCGGCGCTGGTCGGGCGGGACGTCGTCTTCACCGCGCTCGCGGGGCTCTCGGTCGTGCTTGCGTTCTGGACGCTGCGCATCGCGTCGGTCCCGCCCGACGTGCCGTCCCTCGCCGCCATGCGCCGGGCTCTGCGCGACCACCTCTTCGTCGGCGGGCTCCTTCTGATGGCGCTGCCCTCCTTCCTGTTCGGCGTCCTCTCGACCCTTGCGCCGCTCCACCTGGCCGCCGACGGCTGGGGAGCAGCCGCGATCGGCGCTGTCTGGCTCGTCAGCGCCGCGCTCGAGACCGTGATCTCGCCGATCGCGGGCCGGCTGCTCGACCGCCGCGGCGTCCTGCTCCCGATCTCGGTTGCGTTGACCGTCGCCGTCCCCATCTCCGTCGGCCTCGCGATCGGCCCGCGCCCGCTCGCCTACGTGCCGCTCATCGTCCTCGCCGGCGGCGCGTACGGCGCGCTCTTCACTCCCGCCTTCGCGCTGATCGCCGAAGGCGCCGAGCGGAGCCGGCTGGCCCAGGGCATGGCCTTCGGCCTGATGAACGCCGCCTGGGCGCTCGGAGCGCTGATCGGGCCGGCCGCAGGAGGAGCCGTCGCCGCGGCGACCGGCGACGTCGTCCCGTATCTCGTGTCGGCGGGGTTCTGCGCCGTCGCGCTGACGGCGGTGCGGCGCGCGCAGCACCGCACCGCCGCCATCGCCGTCGACTAGCCGAGCGTGTAGGAGTAGTGCACGACCTTCAGGATGTCTGAGCTCCAGTCTCCGATGCCCGTACCAAACGAGTTGGTGCCGAAGGTCTCCACCGGGATCTCGCCGGCGATCTTCGCGCCCGCGGCTCCACTCGGAACCGTGAAGGTCACGCTCATCGTGCCGCTCTGCCCCGGGAGCAGGAAGAGCGGATCGATCGACTGATTCGCGCCTTCCACGACGTCGGCCCAGATGTTGCCGGTGCTGGCCAGGGCGTTGTCGTCGAAGCCGAGCGTCGTCACCGTCGCGTCCGTGGAGTAGTCCTCCGCCGTCGCCGGCGAGCCGAACGGGCCGATCTCGGAGATGGTCGGCGCGTACTCGGACGCGAACGGGTTGCTGACCGTGATGCTCGTCGAACCGCCTGAGCTGGCCGGCGACTCGATGTCCGGCGAGCCCCAGTACGGGGTCATGTCGAACTGGATCGGCGTGCTGCCCGTCGTCGAGGCGTGCACCGTCAACTGGCTGCTGAACGGCGAGACGACGTACTGCGGGATGTCGTCGCCGGCCGCCACCGGGAGCGTGCCCGACGTGTTCGTCGTCGAGATCCCGTCGTACGGCGTCTGGGTGGTCGTCCGCGGGTCGAGCTGGTACGTCTCCGGCTCGACTCCGGTGTTCTTGACCTTGACGTGCGCGGTGACGGTGTCCCCGGGCGTCAGCGTGCCGCTCGGCATCCCGGTGACGGTGACCTTGGACGTGTTGAAGCTGACCGTGCCGTGGAGCGTGGCATGGGTCAGCCCGGAGTAGACGTCCAGGCCCGGCAGGTAGAAGAGGCCGTTGCCGACGTTCACCTTCCACGTGCCCGGCGTCGGATTCGCCCAGACGAGCTGCACCGCGTTCGTGTTGTCGCTGGTGCCGAACGGGGTGATCTGGTTGAAGCCCAGCTGGTTGTCGACGGCCATCCCGTGCGGATCGACGAGCTGCCCGATCATCAGGTACCCGCCGTGCGACGCCTTCACGTTGACGTCCAGATCCTTGACGCCCTTCGGCACCGTGAACTGGTAGCTGAGCTCCTGCGCGAACGCACCCGGACGGCCGTTGCCGCCGATGAGCGTGCCGGTGAACTTGCCGGCCTTCTTGGCGGTGACCGGCACCACGGCCTCCGTGACGACCGGGATCGTGCCGGCCTTCGCTTCCTTGTTGCTGTGGAAGACGACCGCTCCGGTCCAGTACCCGGGCGTGGCCGGCGCCGGCACCTTGACGGTGAACGAGGCCGACTGGCCGGGACCGACGACCTTGGACGTCGGCATAACCGCGTGCGGGACGTTGCGGAAGGTCTGCGCCGTCTCCTGGTAGCTGACCGCGCCCTCGTAGTTGGAGGTGGCCCGGCCGAACAGGAGCAGCGTCCACTTCCCGGGAGCGGGCTGGTGGATCTGCTCGTCGGCGAAGCCTGCCCCGTCGCCCTGCGGGTCGCTGTACTGGCCGTAGCGGCCCTTCGGGTCGATCAGGATCTCGCGGACGGTGGGCTCACCGGCGGTGCAGGTGGCGCACGACTGCAGCGGCTGCCAGCCGATCCGCGAGTCGAGCTCGTCCACGTTCTTCGGGACCGTGAACGTCTTGCAGGCCAGCTCCGGGATCGTCTCGCCGGTGAAGTACTCGGCGGTCTTGTTGCCGGCGCAGGATCCTTGCGTCCCCTTGCCCGCCACGAACAGGTGGACCTTGCCGCCGGAGATCGTCTTCGCCGGGCCGAGCGTGCGCAGCACCGGCGTGATCTTGGCCTTGCCGGCCGCGGTGTTGGTGACGGTGACCGTGTGGCGGAACGACGCTCCGGGCTTGCCAAGGTTGGCGAGCGAGTCCGGCGAATGCAGCAGGCCGCCGCCCGACTCGTGCTTGCCGTACGACTTGGCCAGCTGCACGGCCCGCAGGCCGTTGAGGAGCCCCGAGCCCTGCTCCTCGGCGGCGATGCCGAGGTCGGTCGCGCTGCTGTAGAGGATCCGCCGCACGACTGCCGGCGTCGGGCTCTGGCCGCCGTGCGCCTCGCGGTACGCCTGGATGACCAGCGCCGCCACTCCGGCCGTCAGCGGCGTCGACTCGCTCGTGCCGCCGAACTCCTCGAGCCCGATGTCGTCGCCCCCGAACGGGTTCGCGCACTCGGCATAGGTCGCCGTGTCGGTCGAGCACGAGGACCAGTTCCCGTCGCCGGGGGCGATGATGTCCGGCGCCCGCCGGTCCTCGGACACGCCCGAGCTGGACAGGGTCGAGACCTCGTTGCTGAGCCAGCCCGGCGTGCTCTGGCCGAGCTGGTACGAGGGCGCGCCGCCGCCGTTGTGGATGGCCTGAGCGAGGTCATAGAGCCAACCGTTCGTCTGGGCGAAGACGCGATACGAGGTGCTCGCCGCCGCGCCGATCACGCCGGGCGCGAGCGCCGGACTCCCCTCGGTGTTCGAGGGACTGGAGTCGCCGGTGCTGGCGACGACGACGGTGCCGTCGTCCATTGCGTTCTTGAGGATCGCGGTGAGGGGCTGCCCGGCCGCAGTGTTCGGGAGCGGCGCCGACCCGAACGACATGGACAGGATGTCGACGTGGTCCTGCTGGATCGCCCAGTCGACGCCCTGCAGGATCTCGCTGGTGAACGAGTCGTTGCTGTCACCGAAGACCTTCATCACGTCGACGTTCGCCCCCGGCGCGACGCCGAGCACCTTCACGTCACAGGCGCCGCCGCTCGCGAAGTCCGGGTTGATCAGGTCGTCGAGGTTGTAGGTCGTCTGAGCCTGGGAGACGATCGAGCTCACGTCGCCGAACGCCTCGCCGCCACCCGACGGGGCGCCCGTGCTCTCGCCCGAGAAGTCCTGGTAGTCGGTCACGGCCGAGTTGCCGCCGCGCTGGAAGTCGGGGATGTTCGGATCCATCCCGTCGGGGAAGACGGCGACGTTCACGCCGGCGCCCGTGTAGCCGAGGCTGTGCGCGCTCGGGGGGCCGCTCGTGATGGGGGCGTCGGCGTTGGTGCGGTTGTCGACGTTGATCAGATGCAGGGCCTCCGGCTCGAGGAGCGGCGCGCTCGCCGTCCCGCAGATGGCAGAGCCGCTGACCGCGGCCTTCGTGGAGCCGGCACCGGCATGGGAGCGGATCGTGGCGCTCTGCGGAGCAGCCGCGCGCATCCCCTGCGGCAGCAGAGCCGTGTTGGTCGACGGTCCCTTGACGATCACATCCGGATCCACCGCGAGCACGGCCGGATCGCGGCGCAGGTTGGCCGCCTCCTCGGCGGAGACCGTCGTCGCGACGGCGCTCACGGTGCGGTACGTCACGAGGCGCGGCACGTTCAGCTGCCGGAGCTGAGCGACGATCGGCGCACGATCGCTCTTGAATGCCGCGGCCCGCTGCGCCACGGCTCCAGGGCCGGTCAGCGCGGTGTGCTGGTTCTTCAGCAGGACGATGACCCGCTGGTCGGGCTGCGCCGAGAGCACGTGCGCCTGGCCGGCGGTCAGGTGGCTCGACCACGCGAACGTGTTCAGCGACATGCCGGCATTGCCGACGGAGGCGGTGCCGGCGGCCACCGCAAACGCGATCAGCACGACTACCGCTCCTGCCAGGAGTGTCCTGGCGACCCTGCTCTTCATCTGGATGGACCCCCTTCTTCGCGCGAGCCCGCCCCCCTGGTCAGCGGAGTCTCACTCTGGGCAACGAACTTTTGCACGCGCGGAGGATAGCCAGCGTTTGTGCGGATTCAGGGTGTTTTCCCGGCCGGACGCACAGAGCCGCCGCCGCGCCCGATCATGGATCCGGGCGCGGCGGCGGGGCACGGGGCTCAGCCGCGCGAGCCGGGTGCGGGGCCGTTGGCGCGGCAGCTCTGCGCGAGCAAGCCCGGCTTGCCGGCTGCCGCCAGCGCATACATGCGCTGGACGAAGTGGTATCCGCCGTCGCGCGCGTACACCATCGTCGGCGTGCTCTCCGCGGCGGGCGGCGACCAGTCCTCGGACGCACCCAGCGGTGCGATCACGATGTGATTCGTCATCAGGTCGACGAGAGCGGCATGGGCGCGCTCTTGCGCGGCGGTGTCGCCTTCCTTGATCGCGGCGACCCAGTAGCACTCCCAGTCCTCCTGGTCGTTGGCGACGGCGAAGCTGCCACCGGCGCCGCGGCTCGTCACCGAGTGGGGCGGCCAGTTGAGGGCCGGCCACGTGTAGCCCGGCGGCAGAGTCAGCTGCTTTTGCGCCGCCGCGTACTCGGCCTTCACCGTCGGCCCGCCGATCACGCCGCCCCACAGGCTCGAGATCGCGTACGCGCCGGAGGCGAGCAGCCCGCAGGCGACGACTGCGAGGATGAGCACGAGCGCGGGCCGCCGGTGACGGCGCGGCGTTCCCTCGAGCCGGCGATCGGGCGGCGTGAGCACGATCCGCACGAAGAGCGCGTCGGCATCCACCGTGGTCGCGGGCCGGAACGGGTTCGCGGCAGAGAGCCGGTTGAGCGTGTCGTCGGTCATGTTCCCTCCACGTCGATCTGGACGAGCGTTGCCGGTCGACGCTCCTCGTCGAGCGCGGCACGGAGCCGGCGCCGGGCCCGCAGCAGGCGGACGCGGAACGCCGTCGGATTGAGGCCGAGCGCCCGGCTCGCCTGCGCCGGCGCCAGGTCTTCCCAGGCGACGAGCAGGAGTGCCTCGCGGTCGGTGGGGCCGAGCGAGCGCAGTGCCCGGTCGAGCTGCGGGTCGAGCTCGGTCAGCTCAGGCGCCGGGACGGACGGCTCGGGCGTGCCCGCAGCGACCGTTCGGCTCGCGGCGCGCCGCTCGGCGAGCAGCAGGTTGCGAGCGGTCGCGTAGAGCCATGGCAGCGGGTCGTCGCGAGGCACGTCGGCGAGCCGCCGCCAGGCGATGCTCATCGCCTCGGCCGCGATCTCGTCCGCATCCCGCGAGCCACGTCGCCGCGCGTAGGCCGTGACCGCGCCGAGATGCGCGAAGACCTCTCGGAAGCGCTCCTCGGCGGTACGGCGATCGGTATCGGATGTCATGACCGCATCTGTCGGAAGTGGCCCTGAGCGTTACACCGTTCCGCTCCGGGCCGGAGCTAGAGTAGGCCGGTCCCGGGCGCGTAGCTCAGCGGGAGAGCACTCGCTTCACACGCGAGGGGTCGCTGGTTCGATCCCAGCCGCGCCCACTCAGGAAGGCCCTGAAACAGGGCTCTTTTCGTCGCCTCGTGTAGTACGACCGACGGGCCGTTGAGGGCTCGTGCGACAGTTGTGCGACGGTCGCATCGGCGGAGGGGGACAGGACAGGGCCTCGTGCTATCGCCCGTCAGAGTTGGAGTGGCACTGATGCCGCGGCGGCCGGATCAACGAGCCACGGCCGCTCGCAACGCGTCGACGTAGCGGAGCGTGACCCGGCGCTGGATGCCTCGCGTCAACGGCTTCGCGAGTCGCGCGAGCGGATCGACCGGACGCGAGAACGAGGCCACGCGCAAGCGCACGTCGTCCTCGTTCGTCCGGATGACCGCGAAGGACGCCTCCCCTCGCTCGGGGTGGCCCGGCAGCGTCCCGTACGCGAGGCGATACGACTCCGGCTCGGCGACGGAGTCGACGACGCGGCACGGCGCGACGGTCCACAGCCCCGCCGCGCGGATCAGGAGCAGCGCGGTCTCTCCCTCGGCGACCGTCGTGCCGCGTGGGAGCACCTCGATCCCGGCTCCGATCTGCGCCTGCCACCGCCGGAGCGCGGCGACGGCGAGGTCGAACGTCTGCGGCCCCGTCCCGAGGCAGGCTTCGTCGACGTCGTGCCGGTACGACGGCGGCCAGTCCTCGCCGAGCGTGGAACCGACCTCGGCGTAGGTGATCTCCGCTGCGCGGGCCTCTCGCAGGAGCCGGTCGAGGGCGTCGGCCGGCGGGCGCCTGACGAAGAGCATCAGCCCTTGGCCGGCAGGATGCGGCCGCGCACCTCGCCGAGGTCGAGGCCGTTCGCCGCCCGGCCACGGAGCACGACCTCGTCGCCGTCCTCGAGGAAGCGCTCGCCGCGGAAGAGCTCGATCATCGAGCCCTCGGAGCCCGGCTCCGCGCCCGAGATCGTCCCGCGACGCCATCAGGTCGCCCGTCCGCAGCGCGCGCGCCGTTCGACGTCGCGTGCGCGAGCTGCTGCGGCAGCGTCCAGTACAGCGTCCGCGCGTTTCCCTGCGAGATCGTCTCGCCGTCCAGCTCCACCTCGAGCGCGATGTCGAGCGCCCAGTCGCGGCCGCCGGCGAGGTGCGCGAGCGCAGGCGGATCCTGTGGCGGCGCCTCGACCCGCGCGTCATCGAGCAGCGCCAGCGGCGTGACCCAGGCGGACACCGACGTCTGGAACGACTTGCCGAGGTTCGGCCCGAGCGGCTGGTACTCCCACGCCTGGATGTCGCGCGCGCTCCAGTCGTTGACGAGGACGACGCCGAAGACATGGTCGGCGAAGGCCGCGACGGGAACGGGCTCGCCGAGCCAGGTCGGGACACCGACGACGAAGCCGAGCTCGAGCTCGAAGTCGAGCCGGCGGCTCGGGCCGAAGGTCGGTGCAGCCTCGTCGGGCGCCTTGCGCTGGCCGCTCGGCCGGACGACGTCCGTCCCGCTGACGACGACGGTCGCCGCGCGACCGTGGTACGCGACCGGCAGCCAGCGCCAGTTCGGCAGCAGCGGCTCCTGGTCGGGCCGGAACATGCGACCGAGGTTCGTGGCGTGCTCGAGCGAGGAGTAGAAGTCGACGTAGTCGGCGACCTCGAACGGCAGGCGAAGGCCGGCATCGGCGACCCGAACGCGCGGCCCGTCGTGCGCGCGCGCCACGCCGACCGCCTCCCGCCAAGCGCTGCGGCCCGCCGCGAGGAGCGAGTTCAGCGTCGGCTCGGCGAAGACGTCGCCGAGCCCGGAGAGGTCGACCGCCTCCTCCCCGTCCCGCCAGAGCAGCCCGTTCGGTCCGGCGCCGAAGCTCACAGGATCCCCAATTTCTCGAGCTCCTCGGCGGGCTCGAAGAACGAGCAGGTGCCGATCGAGTGGCAGAGCGAGGCGCGCACGTCGGCCAGCCGGTCCGCGGACGCCTCCCGGCCGCGCCAGCGGAACGACGTCGCGTCGAGCGCGAAAGCCGGCGCGGGCTCGCGCAGCGCCTCCTCCTCGTCGCCGAAGACCGCAGCCGCCAGGACGTTGAGGAAGCCGTGCTCGCCGGTTGCGGTCGGGTACGCGTGATGCAGCCCGGCGGTCGCCTTGAAGACGAGCCCGCGCTCACGGCAGCCACGGATGAAAACCGCGAGCTCCTCGGCGCTCGGGACGCCCGCGCCGCCGCACCGGATCTTCGCGCGCTCGCCGCGCGCCGCCACCTCGTCGAGCGGCACGCCCTCGAGATACACCGCCTCGTCCTGTCGTTCGCTGCCGGACTCGACCACGGCGAGCGCCCGTCCCTCCTCCTGCGGCAACTCCGCCAGCTGCGCCGCCGGCCAGACGAGACGCCCGAGCATCCACGCGTGCGCGCTCCCCCGGGCGCGCCGGTCCTCGGCCAGCGCCTCGGCGGGCGGCAGGCTCGCCGGCGGGAACATTGGCGCGTGGTCGAAGAACCTCGTCAGCAGAGCGCGGCGGGCGTCGTCGGGCACGAGGCCCGACGCTACACTGCCGCGGGGCCAGGCCCCGTGCAGTGGGAGCCTGCGAACCGCGTCAGATCCGGGAGGAAGCAGCGCTAAGTAGTCCCTCTCAGGTGTGCGGTGTGCCTGGCCCTCTGCCCGCTTCGCCCGCTTCGCCTTCGGCTCCGCTTTCCGCTCGCTCGGTGCGAGCGGCTTCGCCACTCGCGTTCTGACGGCGCTCGCTTGTGGGGCCGCGCCCGCGCAGGTCGGGCGCGGCGACGAGGGCGAGTTCACGTGCGCGTCTGCTTGAATCGACACGTGGCTGCTCTCTACCGGAAATACCGCCCGCAGAGCTTCGAGGAAGTCGTCGGTCAGGAGGCGGTCGTCCGGACGTTGAGCAACGCGCTCGGGACCGACGCGGTGCGCCAGGCCTACCTCTTCGCCGGCCCTCGCGGCACCGGCAAGACGTCGATGGCGCGCATCCTCGGCAAGTGCCTCAACTGCGCACAGGGCCCGACGACGACGCCCGACGGCACGTGCCACGCGTGCCTCGCGATCGCCGCCGGCACCTCTCTCGACGTGATCGAGATGGACGCGGCCTCGCAGCGCGGCATCGACGACATCCGCGAGATCCGCGACCGAGTCGTCCTGCAGCCGGTCGAGGGCCGCTACAAGGTCTACATCCTCGACGAGGCGCACCAGCTCACCGACGCCGCCTGGAACGCGCTCCTGAAGCTGATCGAGGAGCCGCCGCCGCACCTCGTCTTCGTCTTCTGCACGACCGACCTCTCGAAGGTGCTGCCCACCGTCCGCTCGCGCTGCCAGACCTTCGTATTCCAGCGTCCGCGCCTGCAGGACCTCGTCAAGGTGCTGCGCCAGATCGCGGACACCGAGGGAATCGACGCGCCCGACCAGGCGCTCGCGCTCGTCGCCCGCAGCGCTCGCGGCTCGTACCGCGACGCGGTCTCGACGCTCGACCAGCTCGGATCCGCGACTGGTAACAAGGTCACGGTGCAGGCCGTGCTCGAGCTGCTCGGGACGGTCGAGGAGGAGGCGCTCTTCCGCCTCTGCGACCTCGTGATCGACCGCGACACCGCCGGCGCGCTCACGTATCTGGAGGAGCTCGCGGAGCGCGGACACGATCTCGGCCGGCTCGTCCTCGACCTGATCGAGCACCTGCGGCAGATCATGCTCGCGCAGCAGCTGGGCGACGTGCCCGAGGCGGCCGCGTCGAGCGAGGAGTCACGGGAGCGGCTGAAGGCGCAGGCGAACCAGCTCGGGGAGGCGACCGTCCTGCGGCTCATCGACCTGCTCGCGGTCGCCGTGGACGACATGCGCCAGGGCGGTGATCCGCGCCTGCCGCTGGAGCTCGCGCTCGTCAAGGTGACGCGGCCCGCGAGCGACCTCGCGCGGGAGTCGATCGCCTTCCGCCTCGAGCGGCTCGAGCAGGGACACGTCTCGAGCGGACCTGTCCAGGCGTCAAGCACCAAGCCAGGTCCGGAAGAGCCCGCCGTCGAGGCTGAGCCTGAGGCGGCGGTGGCCGAGCCCGATCTGGAGCCGGTCCCCGTCCCTGTCGGTGCGCCGCCGGCGCTCGAGCTCTCGCAGCTGCAGGAGGCCTGGACGCGGACCGTGCTCCCGGCCGTCGAGGAGCGCGGCGGGATCCCGACGGCGTCGCTGCTGCGCGAGGCGCATCCGGCGGAGCTGAGCGGGGACACGCTCACGCTCGAGTTCCCGCCGAGCGCGCAGTTCCACCTCGATCTCGTCCGCGAGCCGCAGAACATCGGACTGCTCGCCGACGCCCTCTACGACGTCACCGGCCGCAGGCTCGAGCTCGTCTTCGAGCTCGGCGAGGCGCACGAGGCGTCCGCAGCGGACGAGGAGCCGGCGGGCGAGGAACGGATCTTCGAGCTCTTCCAGGAGACACTCGACGCCCGCGAACGGGAAAGCTAAGGCCATGTCCTTCGACATGGACAGGCTGATGCAGCAGGCCGCCCAGATGCAGGAGCAGGTGGCGAAGATGCAGGAGGAGGCGGAGAAGGAGACCGCGCAGTCGTCGGTCGGCGGCGGCCTCGTCAGGGTGACCGCGAACGGCGCCGGCGACGTCGTGGCGATCGAGATCTCGCCCGACGCGATCGACCCGGACGACCCGGAGGCGCTCGCCGATCTCGTCCTCGCCGGCGTGAACGAGGCTCTGCGCTCGGCCAGGGCCGGCGTCGAGGCGAAGGCACAGCAGATGCTCGGCGACCTTGGCCTCGGCGGCCTCGGTCTCCCCGGGCTCGGCGAGTGAGCACCCCGTCGCCGCGGCGGCGGGTCCGCGGCCGGTATCTCCTCTCCAACTGGCTCTGGACGATCATCGTCCTCGGCCTGATCGGCATCGTGATCTGGGGCTGGGCGTTCGATTTCGGGCCGCATTAGCGCCCTGAGCCGTCCGCAACGGACGAGTACCCTCAGGGCGCATGCTGAGCCCCTCCGTCGAGAACCTCGTCGCACAGCTGACGCGCCTGCCGGGCATCGGCAGCCGCACGGCGCAGCGGCTCGCGTTCCACATCCTCCAGACGCAGAAGGAGGAGGCGCTCGCGCTCGCCGGCGCGATCGAGGACGTGAAAGAGCGCGTCCGTTTCTGCCGCGAGTGCGGGAACCTCACCGAGGACGAGTTGTGCGCGATCTGCATCGACGCGCGACGCGACCGCACCACGATCTGCGTCGTCGAGCAGCCGGTCGACCTCGTCTCGCTCGAGCGCACGGCGGAGTACCGCGGCCTCTACCACGTGCTCGGCGGCTCGCTCTCGCCGCTCGACGGGGTCGAGCCCGAGCACCTGCGGATCGACGAGCTCCTGCACCGCGTCCAGAGCAACGGCGTGGTCGAGGTCGTCCTCGCCACGAACCCGAACGCGACCGGCGAGGCGACCGCGTCGTACCTCGCGGGCCGGCTGCCCGACCGCGTTCGGGTGACCCGCCTCGCGAGCGGGCTGCCCGTGGGCGGCGACCTCGAGTACGCGGACGAGGTCACGCTCGGTCGCGCGCTCACCGGCCGTCGGGAGATGTGACGGTGGCGACGACGCACTTCGAGACCGTCCCCGAGGTCGCAGCCGACGCCGCCGCGCGTGGGCCGGATCTCGTGGTGATGAAGTTCGGCGGCACCTCCGTGGCGGACACCGCGAAGATCAAGGACGTCGCGCGCAGGCTCGTACGGGCGCGCGACGAGGGCCGGCGCGTGGTCGGCGTCCTCTCCGCAATGGGCGACACGACGGACGAGCTGATCCGGCTCGCCCACGAGATCTCGGCGCGCCCGCACCCGCGCGAGTACGACATGCTGATCTCGGTCGGCGAACGGATCTCCAACTCGCTCTGCGCGATGGCCGTCCACGATCTCGGCCACGAGGCGATCTCGCTCACGGGCTCGCAGGCCGGCATCGTGACCGACACCGTCCACGGCAAGGCGAAGATCGCCGAAGTGCGCGCGACGCGCATCAACGACGCGCTCGACGCCGGCAAGATCGTGCTCGTCGCCGGCTTCCAGGGTGTCTCGGCCGACTCCCACGACGTGACGACGCTCGGCCGCGGCGGCTCGAACCTCACGGCCGTCGCGCTCGCCGCGGCGCTCGGCGCCGGCGCCTGCGAGATGTACACGGACGTCGAGGGAGTCTTCACCGCCGACCCGCGGCTCGTCCCGAACGCGCGGCGCCTCGCGGCGGTGACGTACGAGGAGATGCTCGAGCTCTCGGCGAGCGGTGCGAAGGTGCTCCAGCTACGCTCGGTCGAGTTCGCGCGCAACCACGACGTGCGGCTGCACGTGCGGTCGACGTTCTCCGACGCCGAGGGAACGTGGATCGTCGACGAGGAGGATCCCGTGCTCGAGAAGGCGATCATCAGCGGCGTCGCGCACACGGACTGCGAGCCCCTCTACCGCGTCCGCCGGATCGGCGCCGCCCGGCTGTTCGAGCAGCTCGCGGCGGCGAACGTCAACGTCGACACGATCCTGCAGGTGGCGAGCGACGAGATCGTCTTCAGCGCTCCTGTCGAGGATCAGCGCGCCTGCGAGGAGCTGCTCGCCGCGCTCGACGTCGAGTGGTCGATGCGCGACGACCTCGGCAAGGTGAGCCTCATCGGCGCCGGCATGAAGAGCCATCCCGGGATCGCGGCGCAGGCGTTCGCGACGCTCGGCAGCATCGGCGTCGAGCCCGAGGTCATCTCCACGTCGCCGATCAAGATCGCGTGCCACGTCCGCACCGAGGACGTGCCGAAGTCGGTCGCCGCGCTGCACGACGCATTCGAGCTCGGAGCGGCATGAACCACGACGCCCGGATCGGCGTCGTCGGCGCGACCGGCGCCGTCGGCACCGTGACGCTTCGCCTCCTGCGCGAGCGCGGCTACGGGAACGTCCGCGCGTTCGCCTCCGCCCGCTCGGCCGGGCAGGAGCTCGACAGTGGTCTTACGGTCGAGGAGGCGAGCGCCGACGCGCTGCTCGCCGGCGGCCTCGACCTCGTCCTCTTCTCCTGCGGCACGAGCGCATCCCGTGAGCTCGTCCCCGATGCGGTCGAGGGCGGCGCGCTCGTCGTGGACAAGTCGAGCGCCTACCGGCTCGCCGACGGCTACCCGCTCGTCGTGCCCGAGGTGAACGGCGCGCGGGCGCGCGAAGCGATCGCGACGACGAGGGTCGTCGCCAACCCGAACTGCTCGGCGATCCCGTTGACCTGCGTCCTCAAGCCGCTCCACGACGCGGCCGGGCTGCGCAGCGTGCGGGTCTCGACCTACCAGGCCGTCTCGGGCGCCGGCGCGCAGCGGATGGAGAAGCTGCGGGCCGAGCCGTCCGAGCAGCACGACCTCGAGTTCGACTGGACGTGGGAGGGCGACGAGACCGAGGAGGAGTCCAAGATCCGCGCCGAGACGCGCAAGATCCTCGAGCTACCCGAACTGCCGCTCAGCGCGACGACCGTCCGCGTCCCCGTCCTCGTCGGCCATGCGCAGTCCGTCTGGATCGAGACGGAGCAACCGCTCCTGCCCGAGCATGCGGAAGCCGTGCTCGCCGGTGCTCCCGGCGTCCGGCTCGTCGAGACGCCGACCCCGCGTGCGGCGGCGCAGACGGAGGCGGTGCTCGTCGGCCGCGTCCGGCCGGACCGCGCGGCGCAGGGCAACGGCCTCGTCCTCTTCCTCGCCTGCGATAACCTCGTCAAGGGCGCGGCGCTCAACGCGCTCCAGATCGCCGAGCTCCTGCTCGACGGAGCGCGCTCCACGACGCGGGCCGCTTAGCTGCGCTCCAGCCGATCGAGCTTCGCCTGCAAGAGCTCGATCAGTGCGCCTAGGTCAGCTAGCGGTTACGTCTCCTCGTCAAGTTCCTCGCACTCGAGGCAGACCCACTCTCCTTCATGGTCCTCGTGAGCGCTGAGAGCGGCCGGCACCATCGTCACGCCGCAGGTCGCACAGATTGGCGGACGGTCATCGGGATCCAAGTCCTGAGTATTCCTCTGCGCCTGGGCCAACGTTCGAGAGTGACCCGTGAGCGAGCTTCGGCCCGGCGGCGGCTGGCTTCTAGAACAGATGAGCGAAACCGCGCTCGCGGCGGTAGGTGATCGCGACTCGGGCGGTTCCATCAGCCTCTGATCCGATCGCTCAGCTTCATGGAAGAAAGACAGGCAGGCGTCTAGGCGTCAGCAATCTCGCCCGGGCCACATGTTCAGCAATGGCACTCGACGATGTCGCGGATCGGACTGGCGCGATACGCGTCAGAGAACGAGGGCGCGGTTTCCCGCGCCCTCGTTGCCACGGGTCAGCGGAGACCGCTACCCAGTGAACCCAGCACAGGGGTCTGCGGTAGCAGCCGAGTCGTTCTGGACCTGGCCGCCCGGGCCGGCGATGTGCGCCCAGTGGCCACCGGAGACGGCCGAGATGCAGTACGCCTGCGCATTGGTCGAGCCCGGGATCGCACTCACGATGCCGGTCGAACCGGCACTGGAGATGACCAGACCGGAGTCGTACGTGGTCTGCAGTTTAGTTGCAGTCATGGCGGTGTAGCTGTTGTTGTCGGAGTAGTACGCCTCGGCATCCGGAACCGCCGAGCGGACATCCGACATCGCCGCAGTCTGCTGAGCCTTCTTCTGGAAGCCCAGGTACGACGGAATGGCGATCGCAAGCAGGACGCCAATGATGATCAGGACGACGAGGAGCTCGATGAGGGTGAAGCCGCTCTCGTCACGTGCGTTGAGCCGCTGTCTGAGGGAATGCATGCAATCTCCTTGAGGGAAAGACACGATGGCTGCTTCATCGGCAGCCGAGAGCAGTGGCCATCCCCCCGGGCGAGGGATATCCGGGAATCCCGATCACCCATCACGGGGGACACCTCGGAGACCGCTACGGCCTACGCTCGCCTGCGCCAGCGTCCTCTCGCCTGAGCCGGCTAGAAGCGCTGCGGCGCGGGGGCGGGCATGAACGCTTCCTGAACCCGCGCCAGCACCTTTTCCCGCGTTCCCTCCTCCACCGGCTGCAGGCCGCCGAGCTCGAGCCGCGCGAGCTCGACGCGTCCCTTCGAGCGCACCGGCAGGAAGCCGAAGTCGGCGAGGAAGTCGGCCGGGAAGATCGTGCGGTGGACGTGGAAGCGCTCGAAGTTCGTCTCGACCTCGGGGTAGCGGTACGCGAACGCCTCGAGCGCACGCGCGCCACGCTCGCGGGCGTCGCCGATCGCGGTGAGGAAGAGCGACTGCATGACCCACGGCCGAGACGGATCGGTGAGGTAGGCGCACGTCACGAGGACGGCGTCGCCGCTCGGCGGGCCGGCAGGAAGCTCGCGCGAGCGCGGGAAGAGCTCCGTCGGCCCGTACTGCATCGAGCCGAGCAGCCGTCCGTCGCCGTCGTGGTAGACGGTGCCCCACGCGCCCCAGGCCTCCTCCGCGTCGAGGATCCACTTGCGCTTGTCGGCGCTCCGCCCGTTGCGGGTCTGCCACCAGATGCACTCGTGGCAGACGCTCGGCGCCGTCTCAATCGTCGCCCCTGTCAGCCCGGAGATGCGTGTCGTCACGTTTCAGGCCCCACAGCATCGACGACGACCTCCACGGCCGCCGGCTCGACGTCGGCCATGCTCTTGAGGTACTCGCGCACGCGCTGCTGGACGAGCCTGCCGACCGCCGGGATCGACGCCCCCCACTCCGTGACGATGTGCAACTCGACCCGCACCGCGCCGTTCTCGCCCGACACGCGCACCGGATGCTTCCGCGGCAGCGGACTGTCCGTGAGCCCTCGCACTCCGTCGACTTCCCGCGCAGCGTCCGCGGCGTAACGGGCGAGGATCTCGGTCGAGATCGACGCCTGACCGGCCATACGCCTAGGTTAGCCCGGTCTGAGCGTCAGCTCCGTCGCCTCGGGCCGCGCCGCGAAGCGGAACGGGACGAACGTCGTCCCCAGCCCGGCCGAGACGTGCATCGTGGCGGCGGCACTGCGGTAGACACCGGCGTTGAAGCGGGCGGCAGGATGGGCGAAGCGGATCTTCCCGCCCGGCAGCGGGAGCGCGATCTGGCCGTCGTGCATGTGGCCGGTGAGGACGAGGTCGAAGCGGCCCGGCTCGAGCTGGTCGAGCACGCGCGGGTAGTGGCAGAGCAGGATTGAGAAGTCGGCCTCTCGCGCCAGCCGGTTCGGATCGAGGCGGGCGCTCCCGCGCACGATCAGACGCGGATCGGCACCGGCGATCCACACGCTCCGGCCCCGCAGCTCGAGCAGTCGGCCGTCGTCGCGGAGGAGTGTGGCCGGCTCGAGCTCCCGCAGGTCGGAGCGGC
Source organism: uncultured Actinomycetes bacterium (assembly GCA_963743545.1). Classification (GTDB taxonomy): domain Bacteria; phylum Actinomycetota; class Thermoleophilia; order Gaiellales; family Gaiellaceae; genus Palsa-739. Next base: position 245,680 of record CAVUQB010000005.1, read on the forward strand.
GCGCCTGCGGGTCCCGGCTGAGCGCAATGTCGTGGTTGCCGAGCACGGCGAACGACGGCCGCGGCAGGACGCGCACCAGCTGCCGCAGCATCGGCTCGCCCCGCGGATGCGTGAGGAGGTCGCCGCTGATCGCGACGAGGTCCGACTGCCGCTCGCGCGTCCACACGGCCGCCTGCCAGACGGCCCCGATCCCCGGCGACGGCACGCCGAAGTGGAAGTCCGAGAGATGCATGATCCGGAGGCCGTCGAGCTCCGCCGGCAACCCCGGCAGCTCGAGCTCGAGCTCCCGCCGGCGCAACCAGCCGGCCTCGAGCAGGCCCCAACCGAGGCCTGCGGCGACGGCGGCCCCGAACGGCCTCAGACTTCGAGCCGTTCGAGCGCCGGCCGCGGATCGACGATGTGGCGCTTGAACTTCAGCTCCGCCTCCTCGAGCCCAGCCGCGACGCCGACGAGCTGGGCCAGGTGGAGAATCGGCATCTGGAACGTGCGCCCGGTCGAAGCCTCGAGCTTCTGCTGCCAGGCGTCGAGCGAGAGATGGCACAGCGGGCACGGCGTGACCATCACGTCGGCGCCGGCCTCGATCGCCTGCTCGACCGGCTGGATGACCTCACCGAGCGCGGTCTCCTCGCGCGCCGCGATGATCGGGAAGCCGCAGCATTTGATCTTGGCCGGGTAGTCGATCGCCTCGCCGCCGCAGGCCTCGATGATCCGCTCGAGCGACCACGGCCGGTCCGGATCCTCGAAGCCCATGATCTTCGACGGCCGCAGGATCTGGCAGCCGTAGAACGGCGCGACCTTCAACCCCTTCAGCCCGCGGTGGGCGACCTCTTTCAGCCTGTCGTAGCCGTCGCCCTCGGCGATCTCCCAGAGGAAGTGCCGCACCTCGACGTTGCCGGAGTACTCCGGAACGCCCACCGTGGCGAGGTTCTCGTTGATCCGCGCGAGCAGGTCAGCGTCACCTTGGAGCATGAAGTTCGCCTGGCGCAGGTTCAGCGTGCAGACGTTGCAGACCGTCATGAGCATCTCGCAGCCGGTCGCCTCGGCGTAGGCGAGGATCCGCGCGTTGAGGTGGAGGTAGTAGTCGGGCTCGGCCTCGTGGATGTCGCCCGCGCCGCAGCACGTCACCGACTCGAGCTCCACGAGCTCGAGGCCGACCATCGGCGCGAGCGCCTTGGTCGAGCTGTCGAGCTCCTTCGCGGAGAGCGAGGCGAGGCAGCCCTTGTAGTAGGCGACTCTCTTCACCGGCGTCTCGGTCGCGCTCACGTCTTCGCTTCCTCCTCGATTTCGGGTAGCCACGGCCTCGGCGCAGCATCGGGGCGCGCGTAGATCTCCTCGAGCGACTCCGCCTGGTACCCATGGTCGAGCTTCGCCAGCGCGTGCTCGCCCTGCACGTGACCGAGGGCGCCCTGGCGATCCTGCTCCTGCACGAGCTTGCGGAGCGTGCGCGCCTCGTCGACGTTCTTCGCCGTGTGCGGGATCGGAATCGGCCGCACCTTGCCGTGGCGCGCCAGGCTGGCGCCGAACTTGAGCTGCTTGATCGCGGCGACGTAGCCCTGCGTCTTGGGGATCAGCTCCTCCTCGCGCAGCCAGCCGGTCGTCTCCGCACTCCGCACGAACCACTTGGCGTGCTTCGCGCCCATGTCGCGGTCGATCCCGAGCCTGATCGACTCCGCCCCGAGCTTCGCGATTGCGTCGCGCGGGTCGACGCCCTTCGGGCAGCGCTCGTTGCAGAAGTAGCAGCGCGTGCAGTCCCAGATGCCGTGCTCGGAGTTGTAGTGCTCGAGCCGCTCGACGGTCGCGCCGTCGCGCGGGTCGCCGACGAAGCGCATCCCCTTCGCGAGCGCCTGTGGGCCGAGGAACTCGGGGTCCGACTCCATCGCGTTGCACTCCGAGACGCAGCAGCCGCAGTTGATGCAGAGCGACTCCTTGTGGACGACGTTCATCCGCTCCTGCGAGATCCGGTACTCGCGCCCGTCCTCCGGGCGGTCGAAGCCGGGCTTCAGCCACGGCCACATCGCCTTGAACTTCGACCAGAAGGGATCCATGTCGACGACGAGGTCCTTGCGGATCGGCAGGTTCCCCATTGCGGAGACGACCGGGACGTGGCCCGACTGCGCGATGTCGTACATCCGGGTCTTACAGGCGAGGACCGCGGCGCCGTCCATGCGCATTCCGCAGGAGCCGCAGATCATCATCCGACAGCTCTTGCGGAAGGCCAGCGAGCCGTCGTGCTTGTCCTTGACGATGTCGAGGCAGTCGAGGAGCGTCGCCCATTCGGGCGCCTCGATCTCGTACTCCTTCAGCGCCCGGTCGCCCGTGGCGGAGTCGTAGCGCCAGATCTTGAGAGCTACCTGCATCAGTACTTGCGCTCCTGTGGTTCCCACTTCGTCATCCGCACCGGCTCCCACGAGAGCTGCGGCGCGCCGTCCACCAGCCGGACGATCGTATGCTGCAGGAACTTCTCGTCGTCGCGGTCGGGATAGTCGTCCGGGCGCGCGTGGGCGCCCCGACTCTCCTTGCGCTCGATCCCGGCGACCACCATGCACTCGGCGAGGTCGAGGAGGAAGCCGAGCTCGATCGCCTGCGTCAGGTCGCTGTTGAAGACCTCGCCCTTGTCCTCGAGGAGCACGCGCTGGTACCGGTCGCGGAGGCCGGACACGATCTCGCCCTGCTGCTCCATCTGGTGCTCACGACGGAAGACGCCGAAGTTCTCGTGCATCGTGGTGGCCAGCTCGTCGCGGATGCTCCACGGACGCTCGCCGTCGCCGCGCTCGAGCAGCGCCTTCAGCTCTCGCTCGGCGTCGCGCTCGGCCGACTCGGGCACGTCGACGGTGGTGTGCGAGAGCGCCCACTCCGCCGCGTGCCGGCCCGAGCGCTTGCCATAGGTGATCGTCTCCATGAGGGCGTTCCCGCCGAGCCGATTCGCACCGTGCACCGAGACGCAGGCGCACTCGCCGGCGGCGTAGAGACCCGTGAGCTCGGTCTGGCCCCAGACGTCGGTGGCGACCCCGCCCATGTGGTAGTGGGCGCCGGGACGCACGGGGATCGGGTCGTAGATCGGATCGACACCGAGGAACGTCATCGCGAGCTCGCGCGATCCGGGCAGCCGCTCGATGATCCGCTCCGCGCCGAGGTGCCTCAGATCGAGCAGGACGTTGCCGTCGACGCCGCGGCCGGCGTCGATCTCCATCTGCTCGGCCCGGGAAATGACGTCCCGCGAGGCGAGCTCCATCGTGTTCGGCGCATACCGCTTGAGGAATCGCTCCCCGTCCTTGTTGAGGAGATACGCCCCTTCGCCGCGGCAGCCCTCCGTGATCAGCACGCCCGTCGGAGCCAGCGTCGTGGGGTGGAACTGCATCATCTCCATGTCCTTGAGGGGCAGGCCGATGCGCAGCGCGAGGGCCATCCCGTCGCCGGTGCAGGAGTAGGCGTTCGTCGTCCCCGTGTAGAGGCGGCCCGCGCCGCCGGTGGCGAGGATCACGGTCTTCGCCCCGATCGTCTTCAGTCCGCCGTCGAGGAGGTCCCAGCAGACGACGCCCTGACAGCGGCCGTCGTTCTCGACGAGGTGCCAGGCGAAGTACTCCTCGTAGGTCGGGATGTCGCGCTTGCAGATCTGCTCCCACAGGACCTGGATGAGGACGTGGCCGGTGATGTCGGCGGCATACGCCGTGCGCGGCGCGCCCGCGGCGCCGAACGGGCGCTGCGCGATGCGACCGTCCTCCGTGCGCGAGAAGACCGCGCCCCAGTTCTCCAGCTGGTAGACGTCGCCGGGCGCCTCGTCGCAGAGGATCTGGATCGCGTCCTGGTCGCCGAGGTAGTCCGACCCCTTGACGGTGTCGTACGCGTGGATCTCGGGATCGTCCTCCGACGCGTTTCCGAGCGCCGCGTTGATGCCACCCTCGGCCGCACCGGAGTGCGAGCGCGTCGGATGGATCTTCGAGATCATCGCCACGTCCGCGCCCGCGTCGTGGGCCTCGATCGCGGCGCGCATGCCAGCGCAGCCGGCGCCGACGACGAGCACGTCGTGCTTCGCGATCACGAAGGCCACGCTAACGAAAGGGAAAGGGCGCACGCCTGCCGAACCGTCCTTGCGTGGACGCTCGTGCAGCAGCCGATCGCTTCCTGGCCTCGCCGGCGCTGAGCGAGGCGACCCGGCGCGCGTACCGCAGCGACGTCGAGGAGTTCTGCAGCTGGCTCGACGGAGCGCGGCACGAGCCTCGACGCGGTCGACGTCCGCGTCCTCGCCGACTACGTCGCCTGGCTCGGCGGAGCGCGGCGCGGGCGGAAGCTCGCCCCGGCCACGATCAGCCGCAAGCTGGCCGCCGTGCGCGCCTTCCTCAGGCATGCGCTCGGGCCGGAGCGCGTGCCTGACGCCCGCCTCGCCCCACGGCGCAGGCGTCGCCTGCCCGACGCTCCCGCTGCCGCCGAGATCGAGCGCACACTGGAGGCGCTCGAGGGCGACGGGCCGATCCCGCTGCGGAATCGTGCGCTCGTGGAGCTCGTCTACTCGGCCGGGCTGCGCAGCGCCGAGGCGGTGGGCCTCGACCTCGGCGACGTCGACTTCGAGCAGGAGCTCGTGCACGTCCGCCGGGGCAAGGGCGGCAAGGAGCGGGTCGTACCGCTCGGCGAGGAGGCGGCGCTCTGGCTCGGCCGCTACCTGCGCGAAGCCCGGCCGGAGCTCGCCAAAGGAGCGAACGACGCGTTCTTCCTCTCCGCCCGCGGGCGCCGCCTCGACACGAGCACGCTGCGGCGGATCGTCCCCCACCCGCACAGCCTGAGACACGCGTTCGCCACCCACCTGCTCGACGGCGGAGCCGACCTGCGCACCATCCAGGAACTGCTCGGCCACAGCTCGCTCTCGACGACGCAGATCTACAGCCACGTCGACCCGCGCCACCTGCGGCGCGTGTACGACCGCTCGCATCCGCGCTCGTAGCGGAAGAATGCAGCCATGCGGGTCTCGGCCAAGGTCGACTACGCGCTCCGGGCGATGGCGGAGCTCGCCGCCGCGCCGCCTGGCCTGACCACCGCCGAGCAGCTCGCCTCGGCCCAGCAGATCCCGCCGAAGTTCCTCGAGAGCATCCTCGCCCAGCTGCGCAGCGGCGGCCTCGTCGCGAGCCAGCGCGGCGCCGAGGGCGGCTACCAGCTCGCGCGCCCGGCGGCGGAGATCTCGGTCGCCGACGTCATCCGGGAGCTGGAAGGCCCGATCGCGACCGTGCGAGGCGTGAGGCCGGACGAGCTCGCGTACGAGGGCGCGGCCGCCGGGCTGCGCGACGTCTGGCTCGAGCTGCGCACGCAGATCCGCGGCGTCCTCGAGCAGACCACGCTCGCGGACCTCGCCGCGGCGCAGCAGCGCAAGGCCTGACTGTTCGGAATCTGTTCGGGTTTGCCGCTTCGTCCTCGCTTATGGTAAGTATCAGCATCGCCAATACCTAGCAAGTCGGTAGGTAATCCCGAGAAAGGAACTTCCACGCGATGCGTCGATTTCTTCTTTTCGCTCTGATCATCCCCGTCGTGTTCGCCTCCGCCAGCGGTGCCGCGCAGGCCCGCCCGGCGAGCACGAGCCTGAGTCTCGTCGCCTATTCCACCCCCAAGGCCATCATGGCGACCCTCATCAACCGCTTCGAGCACCAGCCCGCCGGCGCGGGTGTCTCGTTCAGCCAGTCGTACGGCCCGTCGGGCGCGCAGGCCAAGGCGATCGCCGCCGGCCAGCCGTGCGACGTCGCATTCCTCTCGACCGGTCTCGACATGGACACGGTCGCCGCCGCCGGGATCGTCCCCAGCAACTGGACGAAAGGACCGCAGGGCGGCATCGTGGCCGACTCGGTCGTCTCCTTCGTCGTGCGGCCGGGCAACCCGAAGCACATCCACACGTGGAAGGACCTCACGAAGCCGGGCGTCCAGATCGTGACCCCGGATCCGTTCCCCTCCGGCTCGGCGAAGTGGAACGTGCTCGCGGCCTACGGCCAGGCACGCAAGTCGGGCCTGAACAACAAGCAGGCGATCAAGTTCGTGACGAAGATCTTCAAGAACGTCGTCGCGCAGCCCTCGTCCGGCTCGAACGCGGCGGCCGCGTTCTTCGCGGGCCAGGGCGACGTTCTGATCACGTACGAGAGCGAGGCGTACGCCGCCTTCGCAGCCGGCAAGCAGGGCAAGCTCATCGTGCCCAAGGGGACGATGCTGATCCAGCTGCCGATGGTGGCCACGAAGAACTCCCCGGCGGCGGCCAAGGCGTTCGTCAAGTACGTGCACGCGCCGAAGCAGCAGAAGATCCTCGCTGCGAACGGCTACCGGCCCGTGATCAAGTCGGTCTTGAAGAGCCCGGACCTCGCGAGCTGGAAGCAGAAGTACAACACCGGCCCGACCTTCACCATCCGCGACAAGCTCTTCGGCGGCTGGCTGAAGGCCAACAAGGTGTGGTTCGACCTGCAACACGGGCGGATGCTCGCCATCGAGAAGGCGGTCGGAGGTCCCACCAGTTAGCGCCGTCGCAGCACCTGCCGAGCGGATCTCGCGCCGGTTCAACGCCGACGGACGGGCCAGTACGGCCCTGTCCGTCGGCGTCATCTCGACGTACCTGCTCGTCATCGTCGTCCTGCCGATCGCGGCGGTCGTCTGGGAGGCGAAGAAGAGCGGTGTGGACGGCTTCTGGGAGGTCGTGTCGAGCCCGGAGGCACTGGGGGCGCTGAAGCTCACCTTTGCGGCTTCCTTCATCGTCGTCCTGATCAACGCGGTGCTGGGGACGATCACGGCGTGGGTGCTCGTCCGCGACGACTTCCCCGGCAAGTCGCTCGTCAACTCCGTGATCGACCTGCCGTTCGCCCTGCCGACGATCGTCGCCGGCCTGACCCTGCTGACGCTGTACGGGCCGACCTCGCCGGTCGGGATCCACCTCGCCTTCACCCGCGCCGCGATCGTGCTCGCGCTCTGCTTCGTCACGCTCCCGTTCGTCATCCGGACGGTGCAGCCCGTGCTGCTGGAGCTCGACGTGGAGATGGAGGAGGCGGCCCGCTCGCTCGGCGCAGGCCAGTTCACCGTGTTCCGGCGGATCGTCCTGCCGAACATCCTGCCGGGGATCCTCTCCGGATCGGTCCTCGCTCTCGCCCGCGCGCTCGGCGAGATCGGCTCACTCGTCCTGATCGCGGACACCGTCCACACGCAGGTCGCTTCCGTCTACATCTTCAACCTGATCCAGGACGGCGAGTCCGCCCAGGCCGCGGCGCTCGCGATCGTGCTGTTGGGTGCGGCCTTCGTGCTGTTGCTCGCCGTCGGCGCTCTGCGCTTCTACGCCACGAGGCACGAGCGTGCTTAGGCGGCTCGGCCTGCGCGTGGTGGCCCTCGGCTACCTGACCATCGTCCTGCTCGCGCCGCTCGCGATGGTCTTCTACCGCACGTTCCAGCACGGGCTGGAACCGGTCTGGCAGGCGCTGTCCGATCCCAACACGCTCCACGCCTTCCAGGTGACCTTGATCGCGGCGGCCATCGCCGTCCCGCTCAACACCGTCTTCGGCATCCTCTGCGCGCTCGCGATCGTGCGGCGCCGCTTCCGGGGCAAGGGACTGCTGAACGCGTTCATCGACCTGCCGCTGGCCGTCTCGCCGGTCGTCATCGGCCTCGCCCTCTTCCTCATCTACGCGCCGCGCGGCGGCTGGTTCGGCACCTGGCTGTCGGAGCACGGGTTCCAGGTGCTGTTCGCCATGCCCTCGATCGTGCTCGCGACGATCTTCGTCTCGGTGCCGTTCGTCGCCCGCGAGGTGATCCCGATGCTGCGCGAGCTGGGCAACGAGCAGGAGCAGGCCGCAGGGACCCTCGGTGCGAACCGCTGGCAGCGGTTCTGGCTGATCACCATGCCCTCGATCCGCTGGGCCGTGATCTACGGCGTGATCCTGACGACGGCGCGTTGCCTCGGCGAGTACGGAGCCGTGGCCGTCGTGTCGGGCAGGATCGAAGGCAAGACCGAGACGGCCACGACGCGCATCGAGGACATGCTCCAGAACTTCCAGACGAGCGGCGCTTACGCTATCGCCGTGGTGCTGGCCCTGATCGCGATATTCGTACTCGTGCTGATGACCCTGACCAAGCCGAAGGAGGAAGCGCTCTAGATGTCGATCGAGGTCCGCAACGTCACGAAGCGCTTCGGCGCCTTCACCGCGCTGGACGACGTGTCGCTCGAGATCCCCGACGGCTCACTCACGGCCGTGCTCGGGCCGAGCGGCTCCGGCAAGTCGACCCTCCTACGCATCGTCGCCGGCCTCGAGCGGCCGGACTCCGGTTCGGTCCTGCTCGCGGGTGAGGACGCGACGGGGATCGCGCCGCAGCGCCGCAACGTCGGCTTCGTCTTCCAGCACTACGCGGCCTTCAAGCACATGACGGTGCGCGACAACGTCGGGTTCGCGCTCAAGATCCGTAAGCGGCCGAAGCAGGAGATTCGCGAGCGCGTCGACGAGTTGCTCGAGCTCGTCCAGCTCTCGGGCTTCGCCGACCGCTATCCGTCCAAGCTCTCCGGCGGCCAGCGGCAGCGCATGGCGCTCGCCCGCGCGCTCGCGGCGAAGCCGCGCGTCCTCCTGCTCGACGAGCCGTTCGGAGCGCTCGACGCCCGCGTGCGCGCCGAGCTGCGCGACTGGCTGCGCCGCCTGCACGAGGAGGTCCACGTGACGACGGTCTTCGTGACGCACGACCAGGAGGAGGCGATGGAGGTCGCCGATCGCGTTGCCGTCTTCGACCACGGCCACCTGGAACAGGTCGGTGCGCCGTCCAACCTCTACGACTCGCCCGAGTCCGAGTTCGTCCTGCGCTTCGTCGGCGACGCCGTGCGCCTGGGCGACCGTCTCGTGCGCCCACACGAGGTCGCGCTGCGGCGCTGGCCGAGCGACGGCGCGGTCGAGGTGGAGATCGAGCGCATCGCGGTGCTCGGCGCGGATGCGCGAGTCGATCTCGTGGACGGAGCCGGCGAGCGGCTGACCGCTCGACTGCGTCGCGAGGAGCTCGACGATCTCGACCTCGTCCGCGGCGAGATCGTCTGGGCGAGCGCCGACGGCGTCCACGGCCTGGCCTCGGCCGGTGACGCGGAAGCCGCCCAGCCCCTCGGCTGACGGCAATCCGACACCCCGCCCGGGGCCGTAGACACCTACATGTCTGCGCTGCACACGCCCGTTCGGGCAGGCGTCGTCCATCCCGGGCCGAAGTCAGCCCGCGTGACCGAGAAGCAGCAGCCCGACGCGGCCGTCGACGGCTTCCTCGCCCTCTCCACTGCGCGGCTCGCACCGCGTACGGTCGAGGCCTACCGCCGTGATCTCGCGCACCTGCGCGAGTGGCTCGGCCGCTCGCCCGCGGACGCCAGCACCGACGATCTCGCCGCCTACGTCGCGCAGCTCCGCGCGGACGGCCTCGCGGCGACGACCATCGCGCGCCGCCTCGCCGCCGTCCGCTCCTTCTTCCGGCACCAGGTGCTGCTCGGCGCGCGCACGGACAACCCGGCGGCGAACGTCGAGCTGCCGAAGCGCCGCCGCACACTGCCGCGCACGCTCTCCCCGGGGGAGGTCGAGCGCCTGCTCGACGCCGCCGCGGGGACGACGCCGCGCGCCCTCCGCGACCGCGCGCTCACCGAGCTCCTGTACGGCGCCGGGTTGCGCGTGAGCGAAGCGGTCGGGCTCGACCGCCAGTCCGTGGATCTCGAGAACCGGCTCGTCCGCTGCCTCGGCAAGGGCAGCAAGGAACGGGTCGTCCCCATCGGGCGCGAGGCAGCGGACGCCCTCCGCCGCTACCTCGCGCGCGGTCGTCCGCACCTCGAACGGCGCCACCGGCAGGAGCTCTTCCTCAACGCGAACGGAGGCGGGCTCACACGCGCCGGTGTCTTCCTCATCCTCCGCCGCCTCGCCGACAAGGCCGGCCTCGAGCCCGAACGGATCCACCCGCACCTGCTGCGCCACTCGTTCGCGACGCACCTGCTCGAGGGAGGCGCCGACCTGCGGGCGGTGCAGGAGATGCTCGGACACGCCGACCTGGCCACGACCGAGCTGTACACGCACGTCTCTGATCGCCGGCGGCGCGAGCTCTACTTCCAGGCGCACCCACATGCGCGCCGTCGGCAGCAGGCACCGAAGGCAAGGAACTAGCGCGGGCTAGTGCTTCTCCGCAGCCTTGCGCTTGAGGCCCTGCGCGACGGTCTCGGCCGCCTTGCGGAGGTCGGCGTCCGCGCCGTCGTCGGCGGCGACGCCCTCGAGCAGCCCGATCGTGTCTCGCGGCGCCGAGCCGTTCTTCAGCACGAGCACCGCCAGGCGGCGCACTGCGGGGTTCTCGTCCTCGTCGGCCAGCATCTTGTGCAGCAGCGGCCGCACCGAGTTGACGGTGCTCGGGTGGTCGCGGGAGAGGAGCTCGAGCGAGAGCAGCGCCGAGCCGCGCGCGGCCGGGCTGCCGTCGTCGAGACCGCGCCGCAGCAGCTCCTCTTTCGCCCGCCAGCGGAACAGCCCGACGGCACGGAAGGCGAGGGCGCGCTCGCGGAAGTCCGCGCTGCGCGCTGCTGCCTCGAGCTCGTCGTCCCATTCGCTGCGTAGCGTCGCGAGCTCCTGCGCCGAGCCGTTCCCGGCGAGCTCGTCCGCCTGGGCGGCTGCTTCGGCGAGGTTCACCGGCCGAGCCTAGCGGCCGCTTCGCTACGCTCGCGCCCGTGGCGCACAAGGTCGTCCTCATCCCCGGCGACGGCACGGGGCCCGAGCTGACAGAGGCGACGCGGCGCGTTCTCGAGGCGACCGGCGCCGAGCTCGAGTGGGACGTGCGCGAGGCCGGCGCGGACGTGATGGAGAAGCACGGCGGCAACCCGCTGCCGCCCGACGTCCTCGACGCGATCCGCGAGACCGGGGTCGCGCTGAAGGGGCCGATCACGACGCCCGTCGGCGGCGGCTTTCGCTCGGTGAACGTGGCGCTCCGCAAGGAGCTCGACATGTACGCGCAGGTGCGCCCGTGCAAGAGCTACCCCGGCGTGCGCAGCCGCTTCGACGACGTCGACCTGATCATCGTGCGCGAGAACACCGAGGATCTCTACGCCGGGATCGAGTACGAGCAGGGCACGCCGGAGGCCGCCGAGCTGATCGAGTGGATCGAGGCGCACGGCGGGAAGCTCCGCCACAACGACGCCGGTATCTCGATCAAGCCGATTTCCGTGACGGGCACGCGCCGCATCTTCGAATTCGCGTTCGACTACGCGCGCCGCAACGGCCGCCGCAAGGTCACGGCCGTGCACAAGGCGAACATCATGAAGTTCACGGACGGGCTCTGGCTGCACGTCGCGCGCGAAGTCGCGGCGGAGAACTCCGACATCGAGTTCGACGACCGGATCGTGGACAACATGTGCATGCAGCTCGTGCAGCGGCCGGAGGAGTACGACGTCCTCGTGCTGCCAAACCTCTACGGCGACGTGCTCTCCGACCTCGCCGCGGGGATGATCGGCGGGCTCGGGGTCGCTCCCGGCGCGAACTTCGGCGAGTCCGCCGCGGTCTTCGAGCCGACGCACGGCTCGGCGCCGAAATACACGGGGCTGAACAAGGTCAACCCGATCGCCGAGATGCTGTCGGGCGTCCTCATGCTCCGCCACCTCGACGAGCGCAGCGCAGCCGACCGGCTCGAAGCCGCGATCGCCGCGGTCATCGCCGAGGGCAAGAGCGTCACCTACGACATGAAGGCGAACCGCGACGACCCGACCGCCGTAGGAACGAGCGAGGTCGCGGACGCGATCATCGAGAAACTGGAGGCCGAGGTACCAGCATGATGAGAAGGAAGATCACGATCGTCGGCGCGGGCGCCACGGGCGCGACCGCCGCGCACATTCTCGCGGCGCGCGACTACGCGGACGTCGTCCTCACGGACATCAAGGAAGGCCTTCCGCAGGGCAAAGCGCTCGACCTGAACCAGATGGGCCCGGTACTCGGCTTCGAGCCGAACATCACCGGCACGAACTCTTACGAGGAGACGGCCGGCTCGGACGTCGTCGTGATCACCGCCGGCCTGCCGCGCTCGCCGGGCATGTCCCGCGACGACCTCGTGACGACGAACGAGAAGATCGTCGGCTCGGTCACCGAGCAGATCGTCGCCCAGAGCCCCGACTGCACGATCGTCGTCCTCTCGAACCCGCTCGACGCGATGTGCCACGTGGCGAAGAGCGTCTCGGGCTTCCCGAAGGAGCGTGTCTTCGGCCAGGCCGGGATCCTCGACACGGCGCGCTTCCGCACGTTCATCGCCTGGGAGACGGGCGCCTCCGTCCGCGACGTACAGGCGCTCGTGCTGGGCGGCCACGGCGACCAGATGGTCCCCGTCGTCTCGGCGACGACCGTCGGCGGCGTGCCGCTGACCGAGCTCGTCTCGGAGGAGCGGATCCAATCGATGGTCGAGCGCACCGCGAAAGGCGGCGGCGAGATCGTGCAGCTGCTCGGCACGTCCGCCTGGTACGCCCCCGGCGCAGCGTGCGCGGAGATGGTCGACGCCATCCTGCTCGACCAGAAGCGCGTCCTCCCCTGCACGGCGCTGCTCGAGGGCGAATACGGGATCGACGGCCTCTACATCGGCGTGCCCGTCAAGCTCGGCGCCGGCGGGATCGAGGAGATCGTCGAGCTCGACCTCTCCGACGACGAGCGCGGGGCGCTCGAGCGCAGTGCCGACGCGGTTCGCGACGTCGTCGGCGTGCTCTCCACCTGAGCTAGTGCTCGAGACGATCGAGAACCGGTTCCAGGCGCGCGACTACCTCGTCGAGCTCGGCGCGCCGGAGTTCACCTCGATCTGCCCGCTCACCGGGGCGCCCGACTTCGGCGAGCTCACGATCCGCTACGTCCCCGACGCGAAGCTCTACGAGCTGAAGTCGCTCCGCGACTACCTGACCTCGTTCCGCGAGCGCAAGATCTTCCAGGAGGAGGTCGTGAACGAGGTGCTCGAGCAACTCGTGGCCGACGGCGCGCCGCGATTCGTCGAGGTCGAGGGTGAGTTCGCCGCGCGTGGCGGCATGACGACCCGGGTCGTCGCCAGCTCCGGAGCGCTGCCGGAGTCATGGATCTCGGACTGAGCGGCCGCACCGCGCTCGTCTGCGGCGCCTCGTCGGGACTCGGTCTCGCGAGCGCCGAGGCGCTGGCCGAGGAGGGAGCCAACGTCGTCCTCTTCGCCCGGCGCGCCGACCAGCTCGAGGAGCATGCGGCGCGGCTAGGCGGCGCCGCGATCACCGGCGACGTGAACGAGGACGCCGACCTCGAGCGGGCCCTGTCGACCGCGGTCGAGCGGTTCGGCGGCCTCGACGTCCTCGTCTGGAACGGCGGCGGCCCGAAGCCGGGCACGGCCCGGGACGCCGACAAGGCCTCGCTCGAGACTGCCTACCGGCTTCTGCTGCGGCCTGCGGTGACACTCGTCCGCCTCTGCCTGCCGCAGCTCGAACGCAGCCCGGCGGGACGCATCGTCGCGATCACCTCGCTCGCAGCCCAGGAGCCGTCCGCGCATCTCGCGCTCTCGAACACGTTCCGGCCCGCGCTCACCGGCTGGCTGAAGACCCTGAGCCGCGAAGTCGGGCCGCAGGGCATCACCGTCAACTGCGTCGCGCCGGGACGGATCGCGACGGCGAGGTTAGACGAGCTCTATCCCGGCGGGGCGAGCGACGCGCAGCTCGAGGAGATCGCCCTCCGCCGTTGGGGGACGCCGCAGGAGTTCGGCGACGTCGTCTGCTTCCTCGCGTCCGACCGCGCGCGCTATGTCACGGGCCAGACGGTCGTCGTCGACGGCGGACTGAAGCGGTTCCTGTTTTGAGGCGCCAAGTCACACCGTGGCGCGTGCTGGGCGGCGTCGTCGTCCTCCTGGTGCTGACGCTCGTGATCCTCATCCGCATTCCGTCGGGCAAGTACCTGCTCCTCGTCGACGGGGCTCACCCGGTCGCACCCCTCGTGCAGGTGCAGGGCGCGCAACCTGCTGACTCGGGCTCGCTGTACTTCGTCGATGTGAAGGAGCAGCAAGCGAGTGAGCTCGATCTGTTCCTCTCCCAGCACCGGCTGACTCGCTCGCTCTTCTCGTGGCTCCATCCGCACGCGTCTTTCATCCCCGCGGGCGACATCGTGGCTCCCTGCTCCACGGCGGCGCAGGCCGAGGATGTCTCGTTGCAGGAGATGTCGTTCTCCCAGCACGTCGCGGCGGCCGTCGCGCTGCGCAAGCTCGGCTACCACGTCGTCGTCAAGCCGACGGGAGTCGTCGTCTCGCAGCTGATCCCCCACACGCACGCCATCTGCAACCTGCAGCCGGAGGACGTGGTCGTGGCTGTCGACGGCAAGCCGACGCTGACCGAGCCGGCCCTGCATGACGCGCTGGGACACGTCCAGCCGGGGGCCGTGGTCAAGCTGCGGATCCAGCGGGGTGGACGCACCCTGACGGTGCCCGTCCGGACGGTCGAAGACCCGGCAACAGGACGCGCGCTCGTCGGGTTCGTGCCGGATCAGGCGGCGACCTTCAAGCTCCCGCTCAGAGTCGCGATCGACTCGAACGGCATCGGCGGACCGTCGGCCGGTCTCGCCTTCACGCTCGAGGTGATGCAGCAGCTCGGGCGCAACGTGCTCCACGGGCACAAGGTGGCCGCGACGGGCGAGATGGAGCTGAACGGCGCGGTCGGCCCGATCGGTGGCATCAAGCAGAAGACGTACGGCGTGCGGCAGGCCGGCGCCGACGTCTTCCTCGTGCCGGCGGGCCAGAACGCGCGAGACGCGCGCCGCTATGCGGGGCCGCTCAAGATCATTCCGGTGCGCTCGCTCGACCAGGCGTTGCACGCTCTGGCAACGCCCCCGAAGGGGACGTAGAGACCGCCGATTTCGTGTTGTCCGAAACTGCCGGAAATTCGTCAGTTTTCGTCCGCGACAACGCTTGCGCCCGTGGGATCTGCACCTATCATCGCACCTCGAGAGTGGCCCGGCGTCCCTAGAGCAAAGGCATGAATGAGCAAACGTTCCACTCCAACCTGCGCAGATTGCTATTTCCGGCGGGCCGGCCTCTGTGCCCTGCCCGGCGAGTCGGTGTGCCCGACGTTCCGCGCCGAGTCGGTCGGCCGCCTGGCCCCGCCGCCGCCGCAGCCGCGGCTTGTCCCCCGGCCCGTCGCGGTCCACGCCGTCGCCTAGTTCGTACGCCTAGTTCGTAGGATTCCGGCGTGCGCCTGCGCCGCCCCAAGATCGACACCGACGAGGTCAGCGATCGCTGGCAGCCGCAGCTCTATCTGCGCCTGATCGTCCTCGGGCTGCTCGTCGCGTACGTCATCGCGTTCGTCCTCGAGAACCGTGGAGCAGTGCACGTGCACTTCGTGCTCGGCTCGGCGCACGTGTCACTCGTCTGGCTGATCCTGCTGGCGCTCGGAGTCGGCCTGCTCGGCGGGATCCTGCTCGGGCAGCTAGAGCGCCGCCGGCGCCGCCGCTCGCACCAGCCCACCGAGCACTGACACGCCCTCGGCGATCTCGTCCGGCGAGACGAAGCTGAAGGCGAGCCTCAGCGCGCGCTCGCCGCCCGGTCCGCCGGGGTAGAAGTCGGCCCCCTCGACGAAGGTGACGCCTGCCGCCTCGGCCTCCGCGAGCAGTTCGCTGCTGGGCGGCCCGGAGGGAAGCTCCACCCAGACGAAGTAGCCGCCCTCGGGCCGGGTCCACGTCGCGTCCTCGGGCAGCTCGCGCGCGAGCGCGTCGAGCATCGCGTCGCGCCGCTCGCGCAGGAGGCCGTTCACGCGCTCGAGGTTCGGCTCGAAGCTGCCACGGCGCGCGAACTCGAGCACGGTCGCCTGCGTCAGGTACGGCGGGGAGATATAGGTCGAGACCGCGAGCGCCTCGATCTCGTCCGCAAGCTGAGGCGGCAGGGCGTACCAGCCCACCCGCAGGCCCGGCGCAACGGTCTTCGAGAAGGACGAGCAGTAGGCGATCTGGTCGCTGCCGGCGAGCTCGAAGATGCTCGGGAGCGGGTCGCCGTCGTAGCGCACGAGCCCGTACGGGTCGTCCTCGAGCACGAGGAGGCCGCGCTCGGCCGCGAGCTCGGCGACTCGCCGGCGCCGCTCGACCGAGAGCGTGCGCCCACTCGGGTTCTGGAAGGTCGGGATCGTGTAAAGAAACGCGAACTCGCCCTCGGGCAACTCGTCGGGGATGAGGCCCTCCTCGTCCATCGGGACGCCGACGATGTCCGCGCCGAGCCGCGTCAGGATCTTGAGCGGCCGGTCGTAGGTGGGCGACTCGACCAGGACGCGGGTGCCGGGCTTGACGAGCTGCTCGGCCAGAAAGACGAAGCCCTGGAGCGAGCCGCTCGTGATCACGATGCGGGAGGGCTCGACTCCGTGCCGCTCGGCGAGCCACTCGCGAAGCGGGCCGTAGCCGCCGCCGGGGCCGTAGCTCAGGATCGCGTGACCGTCGCGCTCGACCGCCGCGCGGGCGCAGTCGGCGAGCTCCTCGACGGCGAGACACTCCGGGGCCGGGACTCCACGGGCGAACGAGATCACAGGTCGAGGGTAGCGGCGCGCCCGGCTACTGCTTGATCCGCTCGGCCACCATCTGCGCGACCTCGGTCGGCGTCGTGCCGACCGCGATCCCGCGCGCCTCGAGCGCCTCCTTCTTGCCCTGCGCCGTCCCCGAGGAGCCGGAGATGATCGCGCCCGCATGGCCCATGGTCTTGCCGGGCGGCGCCGAGAAGCCCGCGATGTACGCGAGCACGGGCTTCGTGACGTGCTCGGCGACGTAGGCGGCGGCCTTCTCCTCCTCGTCGCCGCCGATCTCGCCCACGAGGACGATCAGCTCGGTCTGCTCGTCGGCTTCGAACTTCGCGAGCACGTCCACGAAGGAGGAGCCGACGACCGGATCGCCGCCGATGCCGACGATCGTCGAGTTGCCGAGGCCGAGCTGCGTCAGCTCGTGACCGATCTGGTAGGTGAGCGTGCCGGAGCGGGAGACGAGCCCGACGCTCCCCTCGCTGAAGATCTCGGCCGGGATGATCCCCGCGTTCGCCTTGCCCGGCGAGAGGACGCCAGGACAGTTGGGGCCGATCATCGTCGTGCCCTGGCCGCGGAAGTACGTGTACGCGCGCAGCATGTCGTGCGCGGGGATGTGCTCGGTGATGCAGATGACGGTGTCGATGCCCGCGTCCACTGCCTCGTAGATCGCGTCCACCGCGAAGCGGGCCGGGACGAAGATGAGCGACGTGTTCGCGCCGGCGTCGTCGACCGCCTCGGCGACCGTGTCGAAGACGGGGACGCCCTCGACGTCCTGGCCTCCCTTGCCGGGCGTCACGCCGGCGACGAGGTTCGTGCCGTACGCCCGGTTGCGGAGACCGTGGAAGCGTCCCTCCGAGCCGGTCAGGCCGGCGACGACGAGACGCGTGTCGGTGTCGACGATGATCGCCATCAGCCGGCGGGCTTCGTTCCCTTGAGGACAAGGGTCGGCAGCTCGAGGCGGCCGTCGTGGATGCGGCTGTCGAGCAGCTCGCGGACGCGCGGGCGCACGTCCTCCGGCGTCTCGGTGCGGTCGAGCCAGTCCGCGAAGTCGGTGTCGCGCACCAGGATCTCCTCTTCGGCGATCTCGAGGCCGGCCAGCTCGAAGAAGCTGTGCCACTCGGAGACGCCGTAGTTGCGGACGTGGCTCGGGTCGCGCAGCCGGTCGGCCTCCTCGGCGGACTCGCTCGTGAACGTGTTGTCGCAGGTCACGACCCGGTCGCTCGCCACGCGCGCCATCTCCCGCAGCGCGGTGAGCGCGTCCGGGAAGTGGTGCATCGCGATGCGGCACGCGACCGCGTCGAAGCTCGAATCCGCGAACGGGAGGTGGTCGGCCGGCGCGATCACGTCGGGCTCCATGCCGGGCGCTGCGTCGACGGTGACGACCTTCGCCCCCGCCTCGCGCAGCCGGCGCGCGACATGGCCGCCGCCCGTGGCGACGTCGAGCACGTTCACGCCGGGAGCCGGCTCGCACCAGGTCACGACGAGGTCGAGGTCGTCTCCCGACGCGTGGGTCTGGCTCTCGCGGTACGCCTCCGCCCTCTCGCTCCAGACGTCCGTCATGCCGCGAGCTCCACCGCGCGCCGCGCTCCGTCGAGCATCGTCGCCTCGGGATGGATGTTCTCGCGCCCGGCCTCGGCGAGGATCCGGCGGCCCTCCTCCGCGTTCGTCCCGTCGAGCCGGACGACGATCGGATAGCGAGACATGTCGAGCCGATCGAGCGCAGCGAGGATCCCGCGCGCCACCTCGTCGCAGCGGGTGATCCCGCCGAAGATGTTGAAGAAGATCGAGCGCACCTGCTCGTCGCGTGTGATCACCTCGAGCGCGTCGACCACGCCCTCGGCGCTGCCGCCGCCGCCCAGGTCGCAGAAGTTCGCCGGGCGCCCGCCCGCGTGGGCGACGACGTCCACCGTGGACATGCCGAGGCCGGCGCCGTTCGCGAGCACGCCGACGTCCCCGTCGAGCTTCACGTAGGTGACGCCCTTCTCGCGCGCGAACGTCTCGATCGGGTCGGCCGCCGTCGGGTCGCGCCACTCGGCGATGTCCGGATGCCGCGGGAGCGCGCTGTCGTCGACTGTGAACTTCGAGTCGAGCGCCTTCACCTCGCCGTCGGGCGTGACGATCAGCGGGTTGATCTCGCAGAGCATCGCGTCGAACTCGACGAACGCGCGATACAGCTGCTCGACGATCGCCGCGATCTGCTTCTGCTCGGACGGATCCTCGACGACGCCGCCGTAGACGAGCCGCCGGGCGACCCACGGCTGGAAGCCCTCGAGCGGATCGACGTGGAGCCGGACGAGCGCGTCCGGGTTTTCCTCCGCGACCTGCTCGATCTCGACACCGCCCTGCGTCGTGAACATGAAGAGCGGTTTCTTCGCACCGCGGTCGAAGGTGACGGAGAGGTAGTACTCGCGCTCGATGTCCGACGCCTGCTCGATCCAGAGCGTGCGGACGACATGGCCGTTGATGTCGAGCCCGAGGATGTCGCGCGCCTTGGCCTCTGCGTCCGCGGGATCGTCGGCGAGCTTGACGCCGCCGGCCTTGCCGCGGCCGCCGGTCATCACCTGTGCCTTGACGACGACCGGGCCGCCGAGCTCCTCGGCCGCCTGGCGCGCCTCCTCCGGCGTCGTCGCGAGCCGTCCCTCGGAGACCGGGATCCCGACCCGCCGGAAGAGATCCTTGCCCTGGTACTCGTAAAGGTCCACCGGCGCCGGACACTAACGACGCGACGCCGGTGGACCGCGCAGTTCAGCGCTGCGGCCTCCCTCTAGGGGCACCCGTAGATGCCGCAGTCGGTCGTGCCGGTGGAGGTCGTCGAAGTCGTCGTCCCCCCGGCCGGGGCTGCCGCCTTTATCGCCTTGCCGGCAGCCGAGACGACGTACCACTTGCCGCCGAAGGCGTTCTGGCCCTGGCCGGAGACCTGGCCCGAGCCGCTGTCGAGCTTGTACAGGTAGACGGGATGGCCGTGGTAGGTCACCTGGAGCTTCCCGTTCGTCCGCTTCGTAGTGCCGAGCAGGTTCGCCTTGACGCCCCGACCGGCGCGCAGCGCGCCTTTCTTCATCAGCGGTGGCCAGTACGTGGCGCACTGCCCGTTGCAGGCGCTTTTCCCGTGCTTGTCCTTCATGAACAGATAGAGCGTTCGGCCCGAGCTCGTGGCGAGTACCTTGCCGAGCTTCGTCTTGTGCAGCGTCACGTGCCCGGCGGTCGCGTTGCTCGCGGCGACCGAACCGGAGCTCTGGTGGGTGACGGCCGCGGCTGTAGCAACGCCGGCGGCGGCGAGGGCGATCGCCGACACGGCGACGAGAGCGGTTCTCTTCAGCATCTGACACCTCCTACTGGGTCGCCGGGTTCTACGCGCGTCGGTGGGCCAGCGGATTGCTGGGAGCTAGTCGGCTTCGATCGTGCAGATGACCTGGCCCGTCGTGACCGGCTGCCCGGGCTCGACGGAGAGGCTGCGAACCGTGCCCGCCCGGTGCGCGTGCACCTCGTTCTCCATCTTCATCGCCTCGACGATGCAGATCACCTGGCCGGGCTCTACCTCGTCCCCGTCGGACACCGGCACCGAGAGCACCGTGCCCTGCATCGGCGAGACGACCGCGGCGCTGCCACCGGCACCGGCGCCGCCCCGCTGCGCCCGCTCCTGCCGCCGCCGTGCGAGCACGCGCCATTCCGGCTCGGGCTCCGAGAGGCGCACCTCGAACCGCCGGCCGTCCACCTCGACGGTGCGAACGCGCTCAGTGGTGCGGACAGAACCTGTCGTCTGAGGTAAAGCGATGGCCACTCCCCCGTGGAGCTCGGCCGCCTGCGCAGCGAGCTCCGCCGACTCGACGACGCCGTGGCACGTCTGTCCGGCGACGAAGCACGGGTGCGAGAGGAGCGCCTGGTGGAACGGGATCAGCGTCGTCGGGCCGAGAATCGTGAACTCCTCGAGCGCCCGCAGCATTCGCCGTCGCGCGTGCTCGCGATCGACGCCGTGCACGATGAGCTTCGCGATCATGGGGTCGTACGCGCCCGAGACCTCGTAGCCCTCGGCGACTCCGGAGTCGACCCGCACCCCCGGCCCGCCCGGCTCGCGGTAGACGGTCACCACCCCCGGCGTCGGCAAGAAGCCGTTGGCCGCGTCCTCCGCGTTGATCCGGCACTCGATCGCGTGTCCGCGCAGCTCGACGTCCTCCTGCCGCAGAGACAGCGGCTCGCCGAGCGCGACGAGGATCTGCTCGCGCACGAGATCGAGCCCCGTGACCATCTCGGTCACCGTGTGCTCGACCTGGATGCGCGTGTTCATCTCCATGAAGAAGTAGTCGCCGTCGCGCGTGAGCAGGCCTTCCATCGTCCCGGCCGAGCGGTAGCCGCAGGCCCGCGCCGCCTCGACCCCGATCGCACCGATCCGCCGCCGCAGCTCTTCGTCGACCGCGGGCGACGGCGTCTCCTCGACGAGCTTCTGGTGGCGCCGCTGCATCGTGCAGTCGCGCTCGCCGAGATGGACGACGTTGCCGTGCGAGTCGGCGAGCAGCTGCACCTCGACGTGCCGCGGGTCGACGATCAGCTTCTCGACGTAGACGTCCGGGTTCGCGAAGTAGGACTGCCCCTGGCGCTGCGCGCGCTCGAACGCCTGCTCCGCCTGCGCCGGATCGTGCACCTCCTCCATCCCCTTGCCGCCGCCGCCCGCCGCAGCCTTGATCAGGAGCGGATAGCCGATCTGCTCGCCGAGCCCGAGCAGCTCCTCGACCGAGCCGACCGGATCGGTCGTGCCGGGGATGATCGGGACTCCCGCCTCCTGCATCGCGGTGCGGGCCGCCGTCTTTGAGCCCATCAGCTCGATCGCGGCGGGCGGCGGGCCGATCCAGACGAGCCCGGCATCCTCCACGGCCCGCGCGAACGCCGCGTTCTCGGCGAGGAAGCCGTAGCCGGGGTGGACGGCCTGCGCCCCGGAGCGCTGCGCCGCATCGAGGATCCGGTCGATCGCGAGGTAACTCTCCGCCGCCGGCGTCGGCCCGAGCAGGAACGCCTCATCGGCGTACGCGACGTGCAGCGCGCCCCGGTCGCCCTCCGAATAGACGCCTACCGCGCCGATCCCGAGCTCGCGCAGGGTGCGGAAGACGCGGATTGCGATCTCCCCTCTGTTGGCGACCAGAACCTTGTCGAACATGAGCGGGCCGTATTCTCCACGCCGTGGACCTGACGGCGGCCGACAAGCTCACTGTCGCGCGCGCCGCGTCGGTCCCGGTCGTGGTCGTGCTCTACGCCTGGAACTTCCCGAACCACGACTACTGGGCCACCGCGGTCTTCTGCATCGCGATGACCACCGACTGGTTCGACGGAAGGCTCGCCCGCCGGGCCGGCCGCACGTCCCCGATCGGCTCGCTCCTCGACCCGATCGCCGACAAGGTGCTCGTGCTCGCGGTGCTCGTGATGCTGATCGAGCAGGGAGTCGCTCCGGCCTGGATGGTCGCGGCGATCGTCGTGCGGGAGGTGCTGGTCACCGGCCTGCGGCAGGCGGCGATCGAGCGCGGGGTCGTCCTCGCGGCGCGCGACCTCGGGAAGCTGAAGACGTGGGCTCAGGCAATCGCTGCGGCCGTGGCAGGGTTCGCCGCGGCGGGCGCATGGGGGAACGACATCGCCTGGTGGGCGCTGCTCGTCGCGGTCGTCCTCACGTGGGTGTCGGGCCTCGACTACGCCCGCAGTGCGCCGCGGCTGCTCAGCCGCGCTCAGCCGGAATAGCGCGTTCCTCGTCGTCGCGGCCCGGCAGGAGGGCCGCGGCCCACTCCGAGTTCCCGGGTTGCTCGGCCTGCTCGGCGGCGAGTGCCACTAGGATCGCCTTGCGCTCGGCCTCGTTGGGCTCGGGCGTGATATGCGTGGCCAGCACCGGACGAGGGTAATGCTCCGCGGGGTCGCGGCCGATGGGAGAAACGTGGGTCAGCGCCTTGCAACGCTTGCGGCCGCTTGCGCCGTCGCTGGGGTCGTGGCCGCTGCGGCGGCCGGTTCTGCCAAGAGTCCTCCGAACTGGGCGGCTCCGCAGATCGCCACCGTCGTGGCGCACAAGCTGATGGGCGCGACGAACGTGAAGAAGTTCCGCCCGAACGCCGTCCTCACGAACAAGACGCTCACGAGCCTCGCCGCCGACCTGAAGGCGCAGCTCGGACCGGCGCCGCCTCCCGGCTCGGACTCCGGCGGCACGACGACGACCGGCACCACCACGACCAGCGGCACGACGACGACGACCACCACGGGCGGCGCGGATCCGGCGGCACCGGAGACGATGGCGCAGCTCGACAAGAGCCTTGTCCAGGCGATCGGGTTGAAGAAGGCGGCGAGCGAATTCGTGCAGGGAGCGCGCACCGACGGTCTCGCAGTCCCTAGCCGCTTCGGCACCGAGGTCGTCTCCCGCCTGCTCGGCCTGCGCCTCAACCACCCGGCGGCGCAGGACTACCTCGAGCTGCGGCCGCAGGATCCGGCGACCCGCGCCGAAACCGCCTACTCGGCGGCGCAGATCCTGAGCTTCGGCGTGCTCGCCGACAGCTGGCAGTTCGCCCAGGTGAAGAGCCTCGCCGCCACCTTCAGCCTCCCGGAAGTCAACGACTGGCAGCGCCAGATCCTCGACGTCGCCTTCTCGAAGATCGGGATGCCGTACATCTGGGGCGGCACGAGCGACAACATGGAGACCGAGTTCGGCGTCACCGCACGGGGCGGCTACGACTGCTCGGGCTTCGTCTGGCGCGTCTACAAGCTCCAGAGCTACGCGGACGAGGGCACCCTCGCCTCGACGATCGAAGGGCGGACGACGTACCAGATGAGCGTCGAGGTGCCCGCGCAAGGAGCGGATCGGCTTCAAGAAGCTGCAGCCCGCCGACGTGATCTTCTTCGGCAACAACGGCACGAAGTCGAAGGGGGCGCAGATCATGCACACCGGGATCTACGTCGGCAACGGCTGGTTCATCCAGTCCTCCGACGAGGGCGTCGCGCTCGCCCAGCTCACCGGCTGGTACAAGCAGAAGTTCGCCTGGGCCCGGCGGCCGCTCCGCGAGGCCGGGCTGGAACCCTAGAACGGGGCGGAGTTCCCCCGTTCGAGTGACGCCGCTACCCCCAACGGGTGATTCCCGCCCCGAGCGGCCGCGCCCACACTTTCTCCTGTCTGGCGTCCCTTCGACGTTCTCCCCTGGAGGCACAATGCTCGAGTGGAAGTTTCGCCTCGTGATTCTCCTGGCTCTCGCCGGCACGGTTGCCGCGGGCCTCGGGAATCTCGGCTGGCATCCCGCCAACCTCGGCTGGTAAGCACCGCCACACCTCGTAGGGGAGGAACCGGTGGCTGAAGGCCAGTCGGCTCTTGCCGGCACGACGAAGGCACGGGAGGCAACCCCGCCCAAGGTGCTGCTGATCGTCGTGCCCGTGATCGTCGCGGGCGCCGCCACCTTCGCGTTCGCGCTCTATCGCTACGTCGGCTCTTCGCCTTCGGCGAGGGACGTCGCGCAACTGCTGGGGCTCTTCGCGAGCATGGTGATCGCGGAGCGGTTCCCCGTGCCGCTGGAGGGAGTCAGCGCCGGCGGCATGACGCTCGGGTTCGTCTTCTCCGTCTCGGCGATCATCTTGCTCGGCTGGCCGGCGGGCGTGATCATCGCCGCCGGGGCGCCCACGCTCACGCACCTGGCCCAGCGCCGGCCCCCGTTGCGAGCGGCCTACAACGGCGCGATGTTCGCGCTCTCGGCGCTCGCGGCCGGGCTCGTGGTGGAGCGCGTCCCCGACAACACCGTTCCGCAGCTCGTCGCCCAGGTCGTGCTCTGCGGCGTCGTCTACTACTGGGTCGTCAACCTCGTGCTGATCAGCGCGGTGCTGTCGGCGAGCACCGGCCGTTCCTTCTTCGCGATCGCGCGGGAGAACATCACGCAGACGGCGGCGCCGTTCGCCTTCATGGTCTCGGCGGCGCTGACGCTGATCGTTCTCTGGCAGCGCGAGCCCTTGCTCTCGATCGCCCTCGTCGGCCCGTTGCTGGCGATCGCCCTCTACCAGCGCTCGACGTACCGGGCGATGCAGGCGATGCGGCTCGCCCTAACCGATCCGCTCACCGGGCTAGGCAACCACCGCAGCTTCCACGAGCGGCTGCAGCGCGAGCTCGTCAAGGCGGAGCACGAAGGCTCGTCGCTCGCCCTCTGCCTCGTCGACTTCGACGACCTGAAGAGCGTCAACGACCGCTTCGGGCATCCGGTCGGCGATCTCGTGCTCGGTCAGGTGGCTTCGCGCCTGCGCCAGGGCGGCGAGGCGTTTCGCCTCGGTGGGGACGAGTTCGCCGTGCTGCTCCCCCGTCAGGACGAGCGGCAGGCGACGGCCGTGGCGGGCTCGATCGTTGAGCGCATCGCGGCTCTCGACGTCGAGGGAGTCGGTCCGGTGACCGTGAGCGCCGGTGTCGCGACGTATCCGATGCACGGCTCCGGACGGGACGAGCTGATCCGGCTTGCGGACAGCGCCCTGTACTGGGCGAAGAAGGACGGGAAGAACCGCGTGCGCGCGTACGCGACGGAGTCGGTCCTCCGAGCCGACCTCGGGCAGCTCGCGGACACGCTCGACCGCGCCGCGCAGTACCGGGCCGCCGAGAGCCTGGCGCGGGCGGTCGACGAGCGCGACGCCTACAACGGCAGCCACTCGCAGCGGGTCGGCGACTACTCGGCGCGCATCGCGCGCCACCTCGGCGCCGACGACGACACGGTCGAGCTGACGCGGCTGGCGGGCAACCTCCACGACCTCGGCAAGCTCGCGATCCCCGAGGACGTTCTCCGCAAGGGGGACGCACTGAGCGAGGCCGAGCGGCTGATGCTCGAGCGTCATCCGCAGATCGGCTACCGGATGCTCGAGACGCTCGGCGTCCAGCCGGTGGCGGAGTGGGTGCTGCACCATCACGAGCGGTGGGACGGCGCCGGCTACCCCGACCACCTCGCCGGCGAGCGGATCCCGCTCGGGGCGCGGATCATCTTCGTCGCGGACGCCTACGACGCGATGACCTCGGAGGGCGCCTACAGCGAGGCGATGACGCAGCGAGACGCGCTCGCCGAGCTCGAGCGCTGCGCCGGGACGCAGTTCGACCGCGCGGTCGTCAGGGCGCTCGCGGAAGAGCTCCTGCCCGCCGGCGGCGAAGCAGTCGCGGTCTAGGCGATCTCGTCGATGAGCTGGATCAGCTCGTCGCGGCGATAGCCCTGCTGGCGCGCGAACTTGACGAGCTCCCGCGCCCGCGCGATCACGGCACCCTTCTCCGGCGTGCCGGCGACGGTGACGCCGCGTCCGCGCCGGAACTCGAGCAGCCCCTCGTCACGGAGGAGGCGGAGCGAGCGGAGCACCGTGTTCGTGTTCACGCCGAGGACGGCCGCGAGGTCGCGAGCCGGAGGCAGGCGCTCGCCCGGCTTCGCCTCACCGTCGGCGATCGCGCGCCGGATCTCGGCCGCGACCTGCTCGAAGAGCTCGGTCGGTTCCTGCCGATCGATCTTGACGTCGAGCATCGTGCTGCTCATACTATCACTAAATGATCGCGCCGCCAAAGCCGCCGTCCCAGGACGACCACGAGGCCCTGATCAAAGAGGCTCGGACACGCCAACTGCGGCGAAGGCTACTCGGCGCGGCGGGGGCCGCGATCGTCGCCGCGCTCGGCCTCAGCATCTACTCGCTCGTTACCGGCGGCAACGCGAGCAGCGTCCCGCAGGCGCACGTGCATGGCGCAAGCTCGCCCCTCTGCGAAAGCTCGCAACTCTCGGCGACAGCCGGCTTTCAAGGCGCGACGCAGACGATGCTGGGCGGCGTGACGCTCCAGAACACTGGCACGGCTGCCTGCTCGCTCCCGCCGGTCCGGCCCCGCATGACGATCTTTTGGCGCGGCAAGCAGCTCCAAACCCAGGAGCACAAGATGACCACCGGCCAGCCTTGGCCGCTCGCCCATATCCTCGCTCCCGGGGCGAAGGCCGACGTGTTCTTCCAGTGGCTGAGCTGCGGCGGGTCAGGCCCAAAGGCAGCCGTCCGCCCCACCTTCGCGCTCAGTTTCGGACACGGCCCCCTCGTAACGGCGCGATCGAGGGACGTGACGCCCGCGTTCTGTGGCGGCCTCGGCGGGACGCGGTACCTAGGAGTCAGCCGCGCGCTCGTCTACCGCTAGAGCGGGATGTTCCCGTGCTTGCGGCGAGGCCGCGGCTCCGCCTTGGTCAGCGCGGTCTGGAGCGCGTCGATCAGCACCGGCCGCGTCCGCCGCGGCTCGATCACGTCGTCGACGTAGCCGCGCTCGGCGGCGCTGTACGGGTTCGCGAACGTCTCCTTGTACTCGGCGATCAGCCCGGCACGCTCGTCGTCGGGCCGGTGGCGGTAGATGATGTTCACCGCGCCCTCCGGCCCCATGACCGCGACCTCCGCCGTCGGCCAGGCGAAGTTGAAGTCGGCGCGGATGTGCTTCGAGCTCATGACGTCGTACGCGCCGCCGTACGCCTTGCGCGTGATCACCGTCAGCTTCGGCACCGTCGCCTCGCAAAAGGCGTAGAGGAGCTTCGCGCCGTGGCGGATGATCCCGCCCCACTCCTGCGCCGTCCCCGGCAGGAAGCCCGGCACGTCGACGAAGGTCACGAGCGGAACGTTGAACGCGTCGCACGTGCGCACGAAGCGGGCCGCCTTGTTGGAGGCGTCGATGTCGAGGACGCCCGCGAGCGACTGCGGCTGGTTGCCCACGACGCCGATCGGATGGCCGCCGAGCCGGGCGAACCCCGTGACGATGTTCTCGGCCCAGCGCCGGCTCACCTCGAGGAACTCGCCGTCGTCGACCACGCGCCGGATCACTTCGTGCATGTCGTACGGCTTGTTCGGGTTGTCGGGGACGAGCGTGTCGAGCTCCGCATCCTCACGGTTAGCGGGATCGGTCGGCGCGCTCCATTCCGGCCGCTCGGCGTTGTTCTGCGGCAGGAACGAGAGGAGGTAGCGCGCGTCCTCGAGGCAGGTCTCCTCGTCCGGCGCGGTGAACTGCGCGACACCCGACTTCGTGGCGTGCGTCGTCGCGCCGCCGAGCTCCTCGAACGTCACCTCCTCGCCGGTCACCGTCTTCACGACGTCGGGGCCGGTGATGAACATGTACGACGAGCCCTCGACCATGAAGATGAAGTCGGTCATCGCGGGCGAGTACACGGCGCCGCCCGCGCACGGGCCCATCACGAGCGAGATCTGCGGGATCACGCCCGACGCCTGCACGTTGCGCCAGAAGATCTCCGCGTAGCCGGCGAGCGAGACGACTCCCTCCTGGATCCGCGCGCCGCCGGAGTCGTTGATCCCGATCACCGGGCAGCCGTACTTGACGGCCAGGTCCATCACCTTGCAGATCTTCTCGGCGAAGACCTCGCTCAGCGAGCCGCCGAAAACGGTGAAGTCCTGGGAGAAGACGAAGACCTTGCGGCCGAAGATCGTCCCGTAGCCGGTCACGACGGCGTCGCCGTACGGGCGGCGATCCATCATCCCGAAGTTCGATTCGCGGTGGCGAACGTAGCGGTCGAGCTCGACGAACGAGCCCGGATCGCACAGCTTCTCGGCCCGCTCGCGGGCAAGGAGCTTGCCCTCCTCGCGCTGGCGCGCGACGGACTTCTCGCTGCCGGCGTGGAGCGCCTCCTCGCGCAGCTCCCGCATCCACTCGAGCTTGCCCGCCGTCGTCTCGTGTCCCTCGGCCACCGCCGCGGAGCCTAACGTTCGCGCTCGTGAGGCAACGCCTCCCAGCCCCTCTGCGAGTGCGCGGCTTCGCGCTGCTCTGGACGTCGCTGCTCGCGAACGGCTTCGCGACGCAGATGATGGTGGTCGCGATCGGCTGGCAGGTCTACTCGATCCGCCACCGGCCCCTCGACCTCGGCCTCGTCGGACTGGCCGAGTTCATCCCGTTGCCGCTCCTCGCGCTGCCGGCGGGTCAGCTCGCCGATCGTGTCTCGCGCCGAACCGTGGCCGCAGTAGCAGCAGGCCTGCAGGTGGGAATCGCCGTCGTCCTGCTCGTGATCACCGAGATCGGGCCGCACTCGATCTGGCCCTTCCTCGGCGTGGGGCTGCTCGCGGGGATCACCTCGGCCATCGGCACGCCCGCGCAGCGCTCGCTGACGCCGGAGCTCGTGCCGTCCGAGCTTCTGGCCCGTGCGATCGCGCTGCGCAGCGTCGCCAGCCAGATCGGCGTCGTGGCCGGCCCCGCGGTCGGCGGACTCCTCTTCGCGATCCAGCCGCTCGCCGTCTACGCCGTCGCCGGAACGATGCTCGTCCTCGCGGGCGCCGCCACGCTCGGGCTGCCGCGCATGCCGTCGCACAAAGGCGACGAGCGGGTCGACCGAGACAGCCTCATCGCCGGCATCCGCTTCATCAGGAACACGCGGGTCGTGCTCGGAGCCGTCCTGCTCGACCTCGTCGCCGTCTTCTTCGGAGACCCGATCGCGCTCGCGCCGGTGTTCGCGAAGACGATCCTCGACGGCGGCCCGGTCGTTCTCGGCCTTCTGCGGGCGGCGCCGGCTGCCGGCGCGCTCATCGCCGGCCTCCTGATCACGCGCCGGCCACTCCAGTTCCCCGCCGGCCGGACGCTGCTCGTCGTCGTCGCAACCTTCGGCGCCGCGACGATCGTCTTCGGCCTCTCCCGCTCGCTGCCGCTCTCGCTCGCGGCGCTCGCGATCTGCGGCTTCGTGGACATGGTCAGCATGAACATCCGGGCCACGACCGTCACGATGCTGACCCCGATCTCGCTGCAGGGTCGCGTGAGCGCCGTGGAGTGGGTCTTCATCAGCGGTTCGAACGAGCTCGGCGCCTTCGAGTCGGGGCTGATGGCGTCACTGCTCGGAGCGACGCGGGCCGTCGTGCTCGGAGGCGTGCTCATGATCGGCTTCGCCGCGAGCTGGCCGCGGTTCTTCCCGGCCCTGTCGAAGCTCGGTCGCCTCGACGAGCTCGAGCCGGAGCCCGCGTAGGATCGCCCCATGTCTGAGCCCGTCGACCGCTCGACCATCTGGCCGTACGACGAGCGCGGCGAGGTCGGGGAGTTCTTCTACCAGCGCTTCGGCAGCCCGACCGTTGCGGCCGCCGAGGCGGCGGTCGGCGAGCTCGACGGCGGCACGGCGCTGCTCTTCCCGTCCGGCGCCGGCGCGACGACGGCGCTCGTCCTGTCGCTGCTCGAGCCGGGAAACATGATCGCGCTCGCGCGCGGCGGCTACTACGGCACCGGCGTCACGTTCGCCACGCTCGCTGTGTGGGGGCTCGGCGTCGTCGAGTTCGACCAGACGGGTGCGCCGCCCGAAGACGTCCAGCTCGTCTGGCTCGAGGCGCCGGCCAACCCGTACCTCACCATGCCGAATCTCGCGGCGGCCGCCGCTCACCCAGCGCCGGTCGTCGTGGATGCGACCGTGGCCACGCCCGTCCACCTGCGGCCGCTGGAGCACGGTGCCGACTTCGTCCTCCACAGCGCAACGAAGTACCTCGCCGGCCACGACGACGCACTGCTCGGCGTGGTCGTCTGCCGCGACGCCGCCGCAGCCGAGGGGCTGCGGACGTTCCGCACCCGTACCGGGATCGTGGCTGCACCGGATCCCGCCTGGCTGCTGCTGCGCGGGCTGAAGACCCTCGAGCTCCGCGTGCGACGCCAGACCGAGACGGCCGCCTTCCTGGCGCAGCGGCTGCGGGCGCATCCGGCGGTCGAGACCGTCCGCTATCCCGGCCTCGGCGGGCTCCTGTCCTTCGACGTTGCCGACGCCGAGACGGCGCGGAAGGTGGAGACGTCGACCCGCGCGATCGTGAACGCCAGCTCGCTCGGCGGGGGGACGACCCTGATCGAGAGCCGCAGCCGCTGGGAGGGCGATCGCGTGCCGCCGGGACTGCTCCGCGTCAGCGCGGGGCTCGAAGATCCCGAGACGCTCTGGGCCGACCTCGAGCAGGCGCTCGGCTAGCGCAGTCATGACCAAAAAGCGGATCCTCGAGATCGTCCGCGAGATCTGTCTCGGGCTCCCGGAGACGAGTGAACGACCGTCGCACGGCGAGCCGACGTTCTTCGTCCGGGACAAGCGCTCGTTCGCGACGGTCTGGGACAGCCATCACGACGACGGCCGCTTCGCGCTGATCTGCGCGGCTCCCGACGGGATGCAGTCGGCGCTCGTCGAAGCCGACCCGGAGCGCTTCTACGTGCCGCCGTACGTCGGACACCGCGGCTGGATCGGCGTCCGCCTCGACCGCGGCTTCGATCGCGACGAGATCGCCGGGATCCTCGAGGACGCCTTCGCGGAGGTCGCGCCGCCGAAGCTCGTCGAGGCTGCGGTCAGCGCTTCCGGTAGGGCACGACCAGGTTCGTGACCCGCACGCGCCGGCTGCCGTCGGGCCGGTCGGCGAGCACCCGGCCCCGGTAGGGCGCGAGGACGGCAGACAGCGCTTCGGTCACCCCCCGGGTCTCCTCGAGGGTCAGCCAGAGGTCGGCGCTGTCGAGGGTCGGGACCTCCTGCCACTCCGGGGGCTCCTCGTGCACGGTCTCCATGAATCCCTCGGCGACCACCCGGCTGCGATCGAAGTACGCGAGAGCCACGGCGGAGGCCGCAGCCGCGCCGGCCGGAGTCGACGCGTCGAGGTCCACCCGCGTCCGGGGGGTTGCCCGCCACGGCCTCTCCCGTCCGTCGCTGCGCGCAGGGGCGGGCTCGGCGAAGTGGTAGCGCTCCAGGAACTTCAGGTGATACGCCGTGGCGCTGGGGCTCAGGCCGGTGAGCGCCGCGCACTCGGTCGCCGTGAGCTCGTCCCCCGAGGCGAGCGCGTCGATGATCGTCATCCGGGCCGGATGGGCGAGCGCCCGAATGTCCCGGGGATCCTGCAGCCGCACCGTCGTCCGTGGGCATTCGCCGAAGCATAGTTCTTGACGGGCAGATGTTAAGCGAATACTATTCAACGTATGCTTAACGTCGGGCCGGGTCGCCGCGATCTGATCGTCGCCCTCGTGGGGCGCACAGTGTCGACGTTCGGCGACGGAGTGGCGCTCGTCGCCCTGACCCTGCGCCTGCAGACGGACGGCGCCCATCCCTGGGAGATCGCGTTGCTACTGGCCGGCGGAGTCGTCCCCCAGCTGTTGCTCGCCCGGTCGATCGGGCGCCTGGCGGACACCTACGACTCGCGCCACCTCCTGGTGGCGGGCGGGCTGGCGGAGGTCGCGGCCACGATTCCGCTCATCTTCCTGCACTCGGTCGTGGCCATCCTGCCTCTCGTAGCCGTCCTTGGCGCCGCCACGTCGCTGACCGCAGCCACCTGGTCGGCTCTCATCCCCCGAGTGGTCGGCGAGGATCACCTGGCCGAGGCGATCTCGGCTCAGCAGTCCCTCAGTATCCTCGCCCTCGTCGGCGCCCCCGCCGTAGGCGGCCTGCTGGCCGGAGCGTTCGGCACCGGCCTGCCGGTGGCCCTCGACGTGGCGACCTACGTGGTGGTCACCGTCGCGGCCGTCCTCGTCCGCACCCGCCGCGTGCCCGAACGCGCGCCGGCCGCCGACGGGCCGAGCCGGCTGCGGAGTGGATTCGCCATCCTGCGGGCCGACTCGTTGCTCGCTCCCCTGCTCGCCGGCGTCGCCCTCGTCGTCCTGCTGGTCGGGATGGTCGACGTCGTGCTGGTGTACCTCGTCCGCGAGACACTCCGCGCCGGCGGCATCTGGTACGGCGTGACCGAGGCCTCCTGGATGGCGGGCATGGTGGCCGGAGCGCTCGGGGCCGCCCGTATCGGGACCGAGCATGGGCGGATCCGCGCCACGATCGGCGGAGCCGCCCTCGCGTGCGCCGGTTTGGCCGGGTTCGCCGTCGCACCGGCCGTGGGGATCCTCGTTCCCCTCTCGGTGCTCGGAGGCGTCGGGAACGGCTTCGCCGGCGCCTGCCTGTCGACCCTGGTCGTGGCGCGCACTCCCGACAGCGCGCGTGGCCGGGTCTCCGCGGCCGCCAATGCCGTCTTCGGGGGCGCGCAAGGCGTCTCACTCATGCTTGGCGGTCTCGCCGCGATCGTTCTGTCACCACGCGCGATCTACGCCTTGGCAGGTTTGCTCGGCCTCTCCGCAGCCGGAGCCCTCGCCGTGACCGGCACCACGAGTGTCGAGCGAGAGCCGGAGGTCGGACTCGAACCGACGACCTAACGCTTACAAGGCGTTTGCTCTACCAGCTGAGCTACTCCGGCGCGCGCCGCCCAGCGTAGCGCCCGCTACTGAAGGACTTCGCGTCCTTTCTGATGCGAGAGGATCTTGCGCTTGACGCGCTGGAGCGCGTTGTCGATCGTCTTCGTGTCGCAACCGAGCTCGTCGGCCATGTCCTCATAGGACGAGCCCTCGAGGTAGAGGCGCAGCGCGTCCGACTCGAGCGGCGAGAGGCCCGAGCCGAGGTTGAAGACGAGGCTCTGCAGCTCCTCGGTCGAGATCACGACGAGCGGCGGCTCGTGCACCGCCGGGCCCGGCAGCGCGTCGCCAAGTGTGCACTCGCCCTCGCCGTCCTGTCCGGCCGGGGTGTGGCTGAACGAGACGTACGTGTTGAGCGGCGCATGCTTGAAGCGGGTCGCAGTCTTGATCGCGGTGATGATCTGGCGCGTGACGCAGAGCTCGGCGAAGCTGCGGAACGACGTCTCCTTGTCCGCGCGAAAGTCCCGCACCGCCTTGTAGAGGCCGATCAGCCCCTCCTGCAGGAGGTCGTCGTTGTCACCGCCGGCGAGGAAATACGAGCTCGCCTTGAGCCGGACGAAGCCCGTATAGCGACGAATCAGCGCGTCCATGGCGACGCTGTCGCCGTTCCGTGCCTTCATCACGAACTGAAGATCCTCGAGCTCCCGTTGGACTTTCTGCGGCGAGCGTGGGTGTGGCAAGCGTGCTGTCGCAGCGCGAGCAGCCATGGCGCCTCCCGGCCTCTGAGGGTGAAGTCTCACCCTGTGGTCGAGGCGAAGATAGCAAGCGGTCCAAGGTTTTACAAGTCCAATTGCTCTGGACCCAGTTTGTCCTGGACCTAAGAAGCTAGTGCGATCTAGCTCTCACCGCGACGTAACCGCTCGAGCTGGGCGAGCGTGTCGGGATCGAGGCGATCGCGCAGGTCTCCGCGGGTGGCGGGCGGTTGGGTCGGCCGCGCGAGCTCGGAGAGGAAGGTCTGCGACGCCAGTTTCCGCACCTCGATGCCGGCGGTGCCGCGGATCGCAGTGTCCGAGGAGACGATCGCGACCTGCTCCCCACTCCGATGCTCGGCCGCGAGGCGCTCGAGCAGCGTGTCCGCGTCCTTCGCCCACCGCACCTCGAGCGGGCCGCGCCGTTCGGTCGGGCCGCTGCCGTCGAACACGAGCACGCCGCGCGCTCCCTGCGCCGCCACCCAGCTCGCGAGCAGGTCGCGCAGCTCCTCGGGCGAGCCGAAGTCCCCGGCGTGCAGCAGGTTGAACCCGTCGAAGAGGTAGAGGGTCGGCTCAGACACTTCTCTGTCGCCGCGCCTCGTACAACAGGAGCGCGGCCGCGACGCTGACGTTGAGCGACTCGACCCGGCCGAGCTGCGGGATCGAGACCTCGACATCGCACGTCCGCCGCACGAGCGGGCGTAGCCCTTTGCCCTCGGCCCCGAAGACGAAAGCGACGCCTCCGGCCAGATCAGCCTCCCACATCGGCGTTCCCGACCCGCCCACGGCTCCGACGACCCAGAGGTCGCCGCGCTTGATCTCGCCGAGGTAGCGGGCGAGATTCGGCACGACGGCGACCGGGAGATGCTCAACGGCGCCGGCCGAGGAGCGGCAGACCGCGGCCGTGACCCGCGCCGAGCCGTGCGCCGGCACCACCACGCCGCTCGCACCGGCTCCCTCGGCGCTGCGGATCACGGCGCCGAGGTTCCGCGGATCGCTGACCTGGTCGAGGCACGCGAGCAGCGGCGCCGGGCCTGCAGCGAGCTCGAAGGCGTCGGCGTACTGGAACGGCTCGCACCACGCGACGACTCCCTGATGGTCGCGTGTGACCGCAGCCTCCGAGAGGTCCCGCTCGAGCTTCGTCTGCACCCGCGGCCGCTCGAGCTCGCGCAGCCAGGCTTCGCTGCGCACGGCCCGCTCGCTCGCCCACAGCTCGAGCACCTCGCGCGGGCCGCGCAACGCCTCGCGCACGGGACGGCGGCCGTAGACGAGCTCCCGCGTCACGAGCGGCGCACGAGCCGGTAGCCCGGAGCCTCCGCGACGTCGCGCACCTCCCAGCCCGCGGCCGCAATCTCGTCGCGCAGGCGGTCCGCGCCCGTGAAGTCCTTCGCTTCGCGCGCCTCGCGCCGCTGTTCCGCGAGCGCCGCAATGTCCGCCGGCGCCTCCTCGAGCTCGCCGATCGAGTCGAGGCCGAAGATCCCGAGCGCGCGCCGCAGCAGCTCGTGGTCGCGCCAGCCGTGCAGGACCGCGAGCGCCTCCGGCGTGTTGAAGTCGTCGTCGAGCGCGGCTTCGAGGTCGGCCCAGTCCCCGACCGGCTTGCTCGGCGAGCGGAAGACGTTGCGGAACGTCTCGAGCTGCGCGCCGGCCTGCTCGAGCGTCCCCTTGTTGAAGTCGAGCGGCTTGCGCCACTGGCCCGAGAGCAGGAGCAGCAGCGCGACCTCGCGCCCCCAGGTGTCGATCACCCCGCGGATCGTCATGTCGTTGCCGAGCGACTTGGACATCTTCTCGCCGGCCATCGTCAGGAGGCCGTTGTGCATCCAGATCCGCGCGAAGTCGTGGCTCAGCGCGCGCGACTGGGCGAGTTCGTTCTCGTGGTGCGGGAAGACGAGATCGAGGCCGCCGCCGTGGATCTCGAAGACCGGCCCGAACGCATCCTCGGCCATCGCGGAGCACTCGATGTGCCAGCCCGGCCGGCCCGCGCCCCACGGCGACTCCCACGAGGTGTCCTCGCCCGGCTTCGTCGCCTTCCAGAGCGCGAAGTCCTGCGGTGCGCGCTTCACCGAGCTCTCCTCCTCGGGCTCCATGTTCTCGACCTTCTGGCGCGACAGGCGCCCGTAGCCCGGATCGGTCTCGACGCTGAAGTACACGTCGCCGCTCGCCTCGTAGGCATGGCCGGCGGCGACGAGCTTCTCGATGAAGCTCACGATCGACGGGATCGCGTCCGTCGCCTTCGGCAGGGCGTCGGGCATCCCCAGGCCGAGGTCGCTCGTGTCCTCGAGATACCAGGCCGTGGCCTGCTCGGCGAGCGCCGCGCTCGCGCCCGGCGCTGCGTCGTAGATCTTGTCGTTGACGTCGGTGATGTTGTGGACGAACGTGGCGTCGTACCCGCGCTCGCGGAGCCAGGCGCGCAGCCACATCCCGAGCACGAACGGCCGCGCGTTGCCGATATGCGCGCGCTGGTAGACGGTGGGGCCGCAGAAGTACATCCGGATCGGCCCCGGTGCCGGCGGCAGCTCTTCGAGTTGCCGCGAGCAGCGTGTTGTAGAGCCTCA
The DNA here is from genome assembly GCA_963743545.1 of uncultured Actinomycetes bacterium. Lineage (GTDB taxonomy): Bacteria > Actinomycetota > Thermoleophilia > Gaiellales > Gaiellaceae > Palsa-739. The sequence goes on from CAVUQB010000005.1 coordinate 281,515, forward strand.
TCTCTCCAGCCTAGAGAGCAGCTCGTCGCGCGGCAGCGCGGCCAGGACAGCGGCGAGCTCGGGTCCTCGGTTCGCTCCGGTGAGGGCCAGACGCAGCGACTTCAGGTCGCCGCCTACCGCTTTCAGCTCCCGGACGATCGCGCGCGGCTCTAGGCCCGCTGCGACGAGCTCGCGGGCACGGGCGAGCGTCTCGGGCGCGTCGACCTCGGCCGGCGCCGGCTCCAACACGAGCTCCGCATACGCCCGCGCCTCCGCGAGATCCCGCGCACCGCGCAGCACCGGCGCCACCGAGACCGGCACGCCGGCCCGGGCCGCGAGCTCCTCGTCGCTCAGCGCACCCAGCGTCTCGATCGAGAGCCGGCGCACGCGCGCAAGATCGAGGTGGACGTCGTGGCGCGGCAGCCCCAGCTCCTCCAGGTAGGCCCGCACGGCCTCCGCCGGAATCCCCTCGTCCCGCAAAGACGCGATGCTGCCGCCCGGAGCCCGTTTCGCGAGCTTCCGCCCGTCTGGCCCGAGGATCAGGCCGTGATGGACGAACTCCGGCGGCGTCGCGCCCAGAGCCTCGAACAGGCGCCGGTGCAGCTCCTCGTTCGGGCGGTGGTCGTTCCCTCGCACGACATGCGTGATGCCGAAGTCGATGTCGTCGACGACGGAGGCGAGGTGATAGGTCGGGGAGCCGTCCTCCCGCAGCAGCGTGAGACCGTCGAACCGGTCGCCCAGCGGTGCGCCGGCCTCGCGGTGGCGCTCGGCGCGCTCGCTCTGCCGCACCGGCCCCTCGTCCCAGGCGACGCCGAGCCACTCGAGGTCGCGCAGGATCGCTTCCTCGCCCTCCGGGACGTTGCGGGTGGGATCGGTGTCGTCGATCCGCAGCAGCATCCAGTCGCCCAGCCGCCGGTTCGCGACCGCGCTCAGCGCGTTGCCGAGGTGGAGCGAGCCGGTCGGGCTCGGCGCGAAGCGGACTCTGGCCATCCGGCGAGTCTAGGGCTAAGCTCCCCCCGCGATGGAGTCCTGGCGCGCAACGGTTCTCCGCCAAAACGGCTAGTCCGCCGCTTCCCACTCGAGCGTCCTAGGGAAGCGGCGGAACGCGACGCGTTCTGCCCCGAAAACGGAGGTGTTACGTCGCGATGCCGATGCCACATCGCACCCAGCAGCAACTGATCAAGCGCCGCCTCGTGGGCAAGGACGGCGCCGAGCGGATCCGCGAGCTCCGCGCGATCCTCGCCGAGCTGCCCGGCTACCGCAATGGCCCGTACGCCGATCTGCGGAAGTGGGTCGAGGGGGAGCTCGAGGCGTCGCGGACGCGGAAGCGGGTCGTGCACCGCGACTCGATCGCCGTGCGGCGCGAGGGCGCGGCGCAGATCGCTCTCGTGGGGCCGCCGAACGTGGGCAAATCAGCCCTCCTGCAGGCTCTTTCCGCGATCCAGATCCGCACCGGGGACTACGCGTTCACCACGACACGGCCGGTCGCGGCGACGACGCGACTCGGCGGCGTGCTCGTGCAACTCGTGGAGATCCCGGGCCTGATCGAGGGAGCCGCCGACGACCGCGGCGGCGGCCGGGCGCTGCTCGGCGTCCTCCGCAACGCCGACGCGATCCTCTGGTGCCATGCCTGCGACCGCCCCCTCGAGGAGCTCGACGCGATCCGCGCCGAGGTCGCGGCCGCCGAGATCGAACTGCCCGGGCTACTCGCCGCCACCAAATGCGACGAAGCGCCGCCGCCGGTGCATTCGGAGCTGCGCGTCCTGCCCGTGTCCGTCCTCGACGACGCGAGCCTCGACCGCCTCCGCGACGAGCTCTGGGCGCTGACCGGGCTCGTGCGTGTCCACCTGCGCGACGGCGGCGACCCGGTCGCCCTGCAACCGCCGGCCACGGTGCTCGACGTCGCCGACACGATCCACCACGAGCTGCGCGAGCGCTGTACCGGCGCGCGGGTCTGGGGGCCGTCGGCGCGGTTCCCGGGTCAGCAGGTCGGGCGGGAGTACGAGCTGAGCGACGGCGACACGGTGGAGGTGCTGGACCGGTAGCGCTAGGCGACGGCGCGCAAGAGCTCGTCGGCCGCCGGGCCGAAGCGGTCGGGATGCTCCTCCTCGAGTACGGCGACGAGCGCCTGCACTCCGGCGTGGTCGAGATCCACGTGCCCGGACTCGAGGGCGCGGTTGAGCTGCAGCGAGAGGTCGCGATGCCGCTCGGACACGCCAGCGTGGGCAGCTGCCGCCGCCGCGATGGCGCTCACGATGTCGCGCGGGACCGGAACGATCTTCCCGTCGAGGCCGAGCTCGATCGTGTCGCCTCTAGGGCCCTGACCCGGACGCATGCAGCCTCTTTCGCGGGCTGAACGCGTAGACCTTGGCCCAACCGACGAGGTAGAGCCGCTTGCCGTCGGTCACGACCGGCGTGAACGCGCCGTCGGGGAACGTCCACACCTGCTTCCCCGTGCGCGCGTCGAGCCCGTACGTGCGCCGCTTGAGCGTGGCGAAGTAGACGATGCCGTCGACGACGGTCGCGGAGCCCGAGATCGGGCCGTTCGCGTGGAACTTCCAGAGGACGGCTCCCGTCGCCGCATTGAAGGCGTAGAACGTGTGGTCGTACGAGCCGACGAAGACGCGGCCGTGCCAGATCGCCGGCGAGCCGTAGACGAAGCCGCCGGTCTTGTACGACCAGCGCAGCTTCCCGCTCCGCTCGCCGAACGAGTAGACGTGACCGTCGGTCGAGCCGAGATAGACGCGGGAGTAGGCGACGGACGGAGTCGAGTAGAACGTGCCGTGCCCGCCGAACCAGTCGCGGTTCGACGCCGCGCGCCAGATCAGCTTGCCGTTGCTCGCCCGCAGCGAGTAGAGGTAGCCGTCGTAGGCGCCGAAGAAGAGTCGTCCGCGGTCGTAGGCGATCGCTCCCTTGACGGCTCCGCCGGCGTGGAACTTCCAGACTGTGCTGCCGTCGACTCCGCGCAGCGAGTAGACGACTCCGTCGTAGTCGGCGACGTAGACCCGGTGACCGACGATGAGCGGCGACGTCTCGGTTGCTCCCAGGTGTTTGGTCCAGCGAGGGATGTGCCCGCGGCCGGCCGCGACGACGACGATCTCGCCGTCTCCGGCCTGAGCAGAGCCCCTGCCGCACGGCTCCTTGTTGAGGAACGTCTCGAAGACCGAGCCGCGACCGAGCCGGTTGACCGCCGGGGAGGCTGCCTCGCAGCGGCCCACGGGGACGGTCCACAAGCGGCGTCCGTTGCGGGTGGAGACGGCGATCAGGTTGCCGTTGAGGCTGGCGTAGTAGAGGTAGTGGAAGGCGACCGCCGGCGGAAACTCGACGAGCGAGGTGCCGCCCGCGATCCAGTCGAGGTGGAACGGCGGCCGGACCTTGCCGACCCCGACGTGGAGGTGCTGGGCCTCGCCGCCGAACATCGGCGAGACGATCGAGTCCGCCGGCGGCGCGGCAACCGTCTGGGCCGGGTTGAACTCGGTCGAAGCGCCTGTGACGCTGCCGCCGTAGCGGTGCGTCGACTCGTAGTAGGAGCCCCCGATCGCGACGACGATGATCAGGGCGCCGGCGAACAGGAGGAGGCGCAGCATCCGCGGGATGATGCCTACGCGGTACGTTCGCCCCGTGGAGGATCTGCTGCTCGCCTGGTTCGCGGAACACGGGCGCGACCTCCCGTGGCGGAGGATGCGCGATCCCTACGCGATCCTCGTCAGCGAGGTCATGTCCCAGCAGACGCAGGTCGAGCGTGTCGTGCCCCGCTGGAAGCGGTGGCTCGAGCGCTGGCCGACGGTCGAGGCGCTCGCCACGGCGCCGGCCGCCGACGTGATCCGTGAGTGGCAGGGGCTCGGCTACAACCGGCGTGCGCTCGCGCTCCACAGGGCCGCACAGCGGGTGGCGGCTCACGGCTGGCCCGAGGATCTGACCGAGCTGCCGGGCGTCGGCCGGTACACGGCGGACGCGGTCTCGTCCTTCGCCTTCGGCCGCCCGGTGCTCCCGGTCGACGTCAACGTGCGGCGCGTCTCGGAACGGACGGGCCACGACTTCTCACCCGCCGCCGGACAGGCGCTGATGGACCTCGGCAAGACGGTCTGCCTCGCCCGGATCCCCCGCTGCGGCGCCTGCCCGCTCGCCTCGGCGTGTCCCTCCCGCGGGCGCCGCTTCGAGCCGGCCCGCCGGCAGGGCCCGTTCGAGGGCTCGTTCCGCCAGCGGCGGGCGGCAGCTCTCCGCGCGGTCGTCGCCGGCTCGCAACCCCGTGACGCCGAGGCCGTCGCCTCGCTCGAGCGCGACGGGCTCGTGCGGGTGGACGGAGACGCGGTGTTCCTGCCCGAGTAGTGGGAGGCCGCCGAGACCTCCCGGTACCATCCGGCGGATGCTCGTCGCCGATTTCACCCTCCTGCTGATCCCGCTCTGGATCCTGCTCGGGCTGCTCGTGCTGCTCGGCCTCCTCGCCCTGCTCGGGCGCATCAAGGGCGGCCGCTACCTGAAGCCGCTGTTCACGCTGATGGCGAAGGTGCCGTTCCTCAAGCGGCAGATGGAGAAGGCCTCGAAGGCGGCGATCGAGCGGACGAATCCCGAGCTCGCGAGCGCGATGCGGAAGCTCGAGCCCCACGCGAAGCAACTCCACGATCCCCAGCAGGCGCAGAAGGCGATGTCGCGGCTCACGCGCCAGGAACGGGCCGCGCTGCTCGAGATGCAGGAGCAGCAGGGCAGCGGCCTCGAGCCCGAGACGATGAACCGCCAGATGCGCCGCGCGCTCGAGAAGCAGCAGAAGCGCCGCTAGAACGCGTGGCGAACCCAGACGTTGGGTTCGACGTACACACCGCGGCCGTTCTTGAAGTGAACCGGGACGAGTGCTCCCGGCACGACGTAGTTGCCGTCCTCGGGAAACACCATCTCCGTCCACTCCTCCCACTCGGCACGCGTGCCTGAGATCGTCATCGAGCGCGGCGCCACCGCCATGAGCTCGCCGCCGAGCCGCTCGTGCGTGCGTAGCCACGGGTCGTACGGGAGGCCGTCGCCGCGCCGCCACCCCACGTAGCTGTCCAGCGCGACGAGCGGATAGCGGTCCTTCCACGTCGGGCGCACCGGCGCCACCAGCGAGTCGAGGCCGTGCCCCGCACCGACCGCGGCGAGCCGCTGCAGGATCGTCTCGGCGACGCCGAAGCCGCGATATTCCGGGACGACGCCTGCGACGACCGCGCACAGCGTCGTCGGCGTCCCTTCGACCCCGTCCGTCAGGGCCCAGTCGAGGCCGCGCGGCGACGGTGTCCCGTTCCAGCCGACCGGCACGCTGCAGGCATAGCCGACGGTCGCGCGCGGGCCGACCTCGCGGTCGACGGCCCAGATCTGGAAGTCCGGATACAGGTCGTAGAGCTGCGGCCAGAACGACTGGACGACCGGGTCGTGCGCCATGAACTCGGGCCAGACGTCCGGCAGCGTCCCCCGCAGCTTCGGGTGCTCGGCGTGCGTGACGAGGGCGAGCTTCATCGCACGAGCAGCGCCACGGCCTGGGCCGCAAGACCCTCGCCGCGACCGGTGAAGCCGAGGCCGTCGGTCGTGGTCGCGCGGACTGCGACGAGCTCTGGCTCGACGCCGAGAGCCGCCGCCAGACGCCGCCGCATCTCGTCGCGGTGCGGCGCGAGCCGCGGCTGCTCGCCGATCAGGACGACGTCTGCGTTCGCCAGCCGCCAGCCCTGCGCCCGGATCGGCTCCCAGGCCTGCGCGAGTAGCTGGAGCGAGTCGGCACCCGCGAGCTCCGGGTCGCCGGACGGGAAGAGCGCGCCGATGTCCTCGAGCCCGGCGGCTCCGAGCAGGGCGTCGGTGAGGGCGTGCGCGAGGACATCGCCGTCCGAGTGGCCCGCGAGGCCGCGCGGATGGTCGAGCGGGACGCCGCCCAGCACGAGCGGCACGCCGTCGGCGAGCGCGTGCGCGTCGAAACCTGTGCCGACGCGGTACTCAGACACGTGTGAGCGCCTCCGGCAGCTCGGTCAGCGAGCCGATGGTGACGATGCCGGCCGGCGAGTCGACCCGCGCGTGCGCGCCCCGCCGGATGCGGACGGCATGCAGGCCGGCGGCGCGCGCCGGGACGACGTCGTTGTCGACCCGGTCGCCGACGTAGAGGATCTCGTTCGCAGGCACGCCCGCCTCATCCACCACGTGGGCGAAGAATCCTGCGTCCGGCTTCTCGACGCCCCAGCGCTCCGACGAGCCGACGAAGTCGACGTGCGGGCGCAGGAAGTCCTCGTGATGGGAGTGCATGTTTCCCGCGGCGCCGAGGCGCAGTCCGCGTGCGCGCAACGCCGTGAGACACGGCAGCGCGTCGGCGTGGAGGTCGCGCTCCGCGAACACGTATGTCTGCTCGCCCTCGGCCCGCCAGCGCTCGTACGCGGCCGCTTCGTCGACGAGCGTCTCGCCGACGTCGAAGACGACGACGCTCAGCGCCATGCGGCCACCGTCTCGAGATCGGCCAGGGAGGTCACCTTGAGCAGGCGCGGATCGCCCTGGACGACCTTGACGCGCCCGCCCGCGGCCTCGACGAGGCCTGCGCAGTCCGTCGCCTGTAACAGGCTGTTCGCGGCGAGGGCCCGTCTGAAGCGGTCCGCCGCGAAGGCTTGCGGCGTCTGCACGGCCCAGAGGCCGTCGCGGGCCACGGTCTCCTCCACGCCGCCGTCCGAGCCGACGCGCTTCAGCGTGTCGCCGACGGGCAGCCCGGGCACGGCTCCGTCCCAGCCCTCCGAGAGCGGCGCGAGCACGCGCTCGACAACCTCGTCGGAGACGAGCGGCCGCGCGGCGTCGTGGACGAGGACGACGAGCGCAGCGGCCGGCACCTCGGCGAGGCCGGCCCGCACGGAGTCGCTCCTCGTCTCGCCGCCCGTCACGACTGCATGCACCTTGCCGCAGCCCTCCTCCTCGGCGACGAGGATCGCCGGCTCCTCCCACTCGGGCGGCGCGACGAGGACGATGCCGTCCACCCACGGACAGGCCTCGAGCCGGCGCAGCGGTTCGGCGAGGAGCGGCTCGTCCCCGAGGTTCGCGAACGCCTTCGGCCGGTCCAGCCCGAGCCGCTCCCCCCGTCCTGCAGCGACGAGGATGGCCCAGACGGACATGTCCTTAAGACAGGCCGGCTAGGCCGTTGCCGCCGCAGCGGCCTTCTTCTTCGCCGCCGGCTTGCGCTTCGGCGGGCTGTCGGAGGCGAGAACCTCCTCGAGCCAGTCCGCGCAGGTCTCCTCGTCCATGCCCTTCGCGTACATCAGCTCGGAGGCGAGAATCTTCTTGGCCTTCACGAACATCTGCTTCTCGCCGGTCGAGAGCCCCTTCTCACGGTCGCGGAGGGCGAGGTTGCGGACGACCTCGGCGAGCTCGAGGATGTCGCCGGTCTTCATCTTGTCGCGGTTGTGCTTGAAGCGCCGGTTCCAGTTCTTCGGCATCTCTGTCGAGACACCCGTCAGCGCCGTGACCACGACGCCGACTTCCTTCTCGCCGATCACGCGCCGCAGGCCGACCTTGTCGGCATTCTCGGAGGGGACTTGCACCGTCATGTCGTTGTGCAGGATCTTGATCGTCAGGTACTCGCGCTGCTCTCCGAGGACCTCGCGCTTTTCCTTCTTGACGACCGTTCCTGCTCCGTGGTGGGGATAGACCACCTTGTCACCGACGTCGTACAAGCCGACCTCCCATGGCTCAAAGCCACTCTTTCGCGAAGAAAGCCGGCACGCCCTGATGCGCCGGCCACAGGGCGCCAGTGTAGCAGAAACCGCCTGGATAAGCCAAATCTGCGCTCTCAGAGCTGCAGATAGCGGTCCACAAGGTTGTGTTCCTGCAGGCGTCGAAGCCCCTCGCGGATCTCGCGTGCGCGCACGGCGCCGACGCCCTCGACCGACTCGAGCTCGCGCTGCGAGGCGCGGACGACCGCGTCGAGGCTCCCGAGGTCGGAGACGACGCGACGGATGAGCGGCTCCGGCAGCCGTGGGATGTGGGAGAGGGTGCGATAACCGCGCGGCACGACGGTCTGGTCGAGCGGGTTGATGCCGCGGTCGTAGCCGAGCACCTCGCCGAGCCGGCCGAACTCGAGCAGGTCCTGGTACTTGAGCGCCGCCAATCCGGCGAGCGCCTCCGTCCCCTCGTCGCCGGCGCCGAGGACGTTGTAGTCGCGGACGATCGCGTCGCGCTCCCGCGGCACGTCGCCGACGAACTCCTCGAGCTGGAGCCCGATCAGGCGTCCCTCGCTGCCGAGCTCGACGCAGTCGCGGGTGATGCGCTGCGCCATGCGCGAGGTCATCTCGGCGCGCTGCAGGACGACGAGCACGTCGTCGAGGACGACAGCGTTCTGGAACTCGAGCGCGGTCAGCCGCGTCAGCACCTGTTCGAGGCGCTGCCGGTAGGTGTCGAGCGTCCCGAGGGCCTGGTTCGTCTTGGCGAGGACGTCGGCGACGGGGTCGAGCTGGTACCGCGCCGGCCCGACGAAGATCGTGACCGTCTCCCGCTGCTGCGAGACGGAGACGACGAGCGCGCCGGTCTGCTTCGCGACGCGCTCGGCGGTGCGGTGACGGGTGCCGGTCTCGTTGGAGGGGATCGTCGGGTCCGGCATCAGCTGGACGTTCGCCCAAGCGAGCCGCTTGATCGCCTCGTCGACGATGATCGCGCCGTCCATCTTCGCGAGCTCGTAGAGGAGCTGCGGCCGGAACGGGGCGTCGAGCTGGATGCCGCCCGAGTAGAGGAACGAGAGCTCGCTCGGGTCGCCCACCACGATCAGCGCGCCCTCATGGGAGCGGATGACGTCGTCGACGGCCTCGCGGAGCCCGGTGCCGGGCGCGATCGTGGCGATCGCGGCGAGGAGCTCGGGGTTCTTGCGGCGCGGGTCCTCCTCCGGGGGGATCCGCGTGATGCCGAGATCGCCGAGGCGATGCTCAGTGTTGCGCTCGGTCGTCTCCTTCGGATCGGTCGCCATCGAGCCCCGCCCTGATCGCCTGCCGCAGCGTCTCTGCGGCCTCGACCGCGATTTTGCCAGTCGTGGCCGTCCCAGTCGGGGCGACGACGGCCAGAGAGGCCGAGCTTGGCGCACTCTTCGAGCCGCCGCTCGGCCTGGGCGGCGGGACGGAGGCGGCCGGTGAGGCCGATCTCGCCGAACGCGGCGACGCCCGCCTTCACCGGCACGCGGCGGGCGGCGGAGGCGATGGCGAGGGCCACGGCGAGGTCGGCGCCCGGCTCGTCGATCCGGACACCGCCGGCGACGTTGACGAAGACGTCCGCCTGGCCGAGAGCGACCCGGGCGTGGCGCGACAGCACGGCGACGATCATCGCGAGCCGCTTCGGGTCGATGCCGGTCGCCACCCGGCGCGGCATCGCGAGCTCGCTCTGGGCCACGAGCGACTGGATCTCGAGCAGGATCGGCCGCGTCCCCTCGAGGGCGCAGGCGACGGCGGCGCCCGGCTCGCCGGCGACGGTGCGGCCGAAGACCTCCGACGGATCGGGAACGCCGACGAGCCCGGCGCCGGTCATCTCGAACACGCCGAGCTCGTTGGTCGAGCCGAAGCGGTTCTTGACCGCCCGCAACACACGGTGCGCGTGGTAGCGGTCACCCTCGAACTGGAGCACGCAGTCGACGAGGTGCTCGAGCGCGCGCGGCCCGGCGACGGAGCCGTCCTTCGTCACGTGCCCCACGAGGATCGTCGCCACGCCCGTCTCCTTCGCGAGGCGCAACAGCCGCGCCGCGGCCTCCCGAACCTGCGCGACGGATCCCGGCGCGGAGCCGAGCTCGGACGCGTAGAGCGTCTGGACCGAGTCGATCACGCAGACGTCGGGTCGCTCCGCCTGCAGCGTTTGGCAGACCGTCTCCAGCTCGGTCTCCGCCAGGATCTCGACCGCATCCGCTCCGCCGAGCCGGTCTGCGCGCAGCTTGACCTGGGCGACCGACTCCTCGCCGGTGACGAGCAGCGCCCGCCGATCGCGCGAGATGGTCGCGAGGGCGTTCAGCAGCAATGTCGACTTCCCCACTCCGGGCTCACCGCTGAGCAGCACGAGCGACCCCGGGACGAGGCCGCCGCCCAGCACGCGGTCGAGCTCGGGCACCCCGGTCGGGATCCGCGCGGCCTCGGCCACCTCCACGTCGATCAGCCGCAACAGCGGCTTCGGTGGCGCCTGCGACTGCGAGACCTGCCCGACGACCTCCTCGACGAGCGTCCCGAAGGCCGAGCAGCCGGGACACTTCCCGAACCAGCGCCCGGCCGTGTACCCGCACTCGGTGCAGCTGAACTGAACGGCCGCCGCCTTCGCCACACGTCCACCCTACGGCCGAGCCCGGACGCGAACCGTCACGCAAGCCAAGCGACTTTGTGCCAACACATCCCCGCTCCCGCAGACGCCGCGAAGCGGCCTCAGCGGGCGGGCAACGAGCCCTCAGCGCGAGCGCACCCGAGACCGCGTCTCGGGTGTGCGAGCTCGGTCCGGAGCGAGCGGGTGCGCAGCATCCGCGAGCTAGAAACAGAAACGGCCCCGCCGAGTGGGGCCGTTTCCGCTGCTTCGAGGGAGGGACTTCGGGAGCCCCCGCCGCATCGGGGCTCAGCCGAGGTTCTCTATGCAGAGATCATCCCGCGACCCCGCCGGTTCATTCGTCCCCTTTCAGGTGGTTCACGGCGCCGCTTCACTGTCAAATGCATGTAAAGCCGCCCCGGAGAGGGCCTCGAGAAGCGAGGGCGGCTCGCGCCGCCCCGCCCCTATTCCTCTTCGCCTGAAGGCTCTGCGCTGTCGTCGCTCGCGGCGGCGGCCGGCTCGTCGGGCGGCACCGTCACCTTCTCGGGCGTGACCTCGCCCGGGATGAAGGTGATGTCGACGTCGTCGCCCGGCTCGCCGTCCTCGGTGCGCGTGCGCGCGACGAGGATGGTCGAGCCCGGCTCGAGCTCGCGCCCGAGCACGAAGTCGGCGAGCGGATCCTCGATGTAGCGCTGGATCGCGCGGCGCAGCGGCCGGGCGCCCATCGCCGGGTCGTAGCCCTTGTCGACGAGCAGCTCCTTCGCCTCGTCGGTGAGCTCGATCGAGACCTCGTGGATGACCATCTGCTCGCGCAGCCGGCGGAGCAGCAGGTCGACGATCGACATGATCTCTTCCTTCGAGAGCTTGTGGAAGACGATGATCTCGTCGATCCGGTTGAGCAGCTCCGGCCGGAAGACCTTCTTCAGCTCGCCCATCACGCGGCTCTTCATCTCGTCGTACGAGAGGCCCGACTCGTCACCGATGGTGAAGCCGAAGCCGGTGTTCTTCGAGATCTGGGCCGCGCCGAGGTTCGAGGTCATGATCACGATCGTGTTGCGGAAGTCGACACGGCGCCCCTGGGCGTCGGTCAGCTTCCCCTCCTCGAGGATCTGGAGCAGGATGTTGAACACGTCCGGATGCGCCTTCTCGATCTCGTCGAGCAGGAGCACGGAGTACGGCTTGCGGCGCACAGCCTCGGTGAGCTGGCCGCCTTCGTCGTAGCCGATGTAGCCCGGTGGCGAGCCGACGAGCCGGGACACGGAGTGCTTCTCCATGTACTCCGACATGTCGATCTGGATCATCGCGTCCTCGTCGCCGAAGAGGAACTCGGCGAGCGTGCGCGCGAGCTCGGTCTTGCCGACTCCGGAGGGGCCGAGGAAGATGAACGAGCCGGTCGGCCGCTTCGGATCCTTGATCCCGGCACGGGCGCGGCGGATCGACTTCGCGACCGCGACGATCGCCTCTTCCTGGCCGATGACGCGCTTGTGCAACTCCTCCTCCATGCGGACGAGGCGCGCGGACTCGGCTTCGGTGAGCTTGAAGACGGGGATGCCCGTCCACATCGAGACGATGTCGGCGATCTCCTCCTCGCCGACCTGCGGCTGCTCCTCCTGGTTCTCGGACGAGCGCCACTGCTCCTCGAGCTCCCGCTTCTTCTGCGTGAGCTTCCGCTCCTTGTCGCGGAGGGAGGCGGCCTTCTCGAACTCCTGGTTCTCGATCGAGGATTCCTTGTCCTTGCGGACGCGCTCGATCTCGTCCTCGAGCTCGCGGTACCGCGGCGGCGCGGACATCGACTTGATCCGGAGCCGCGAAGCGGCCTCGTCGATCAGGTCGATCGCCTTGTCGGGCAGGTGCCGGTCCTGGATGTAGCGGTCGGAGAGCTCGGCGGCCGCCTTGAGCGCGTCGTCGGTGATCGTCACGCGGTGGTGCGCCTCGTAGCGGTCGCGCAGGCCGCGCAGTATCTGCACCGAGTCGTCCACAGTCGGCTCCTCGACGCGCACCTGCTGGAAGCGGCGCTCGAGGGCGGCGTCGCGCTCGAGGTACTTGCGGTACTCGTCGAGCGTGGTGGCGCCGATCGTCTGCAGCTCGCCTCGCGCGAGGGCCGGCTTGAGGATCGAGGCCGCGTCGATCGCGCCCTCGGCCGCTCCCGCGCCGACGAGGTTGTGGAGCTCGTCGATGAACAGGACGATGTCGCCGCGCTGCTGGATCTCCTTCATGACCTTCTTCAGCCGCTCCTCGAACTCACCGCGGTACTTGGAGCCGGCGACGAGGGCAGCGAGGTCGAGGCTGTAGATCTGCTTGCCCTTGAGGATCTCGGGCACCTGGTTCGAGGAGATGCGCTGGGCGAGGCCCTCGACGATGGCGGTCTTGCCGACGCCGGGCTCGCCGATCAGCACCGGGTTGTTCTTCTGGCGGCGCGCGAGGATCTGCATGATCCGCTCGATCTCCGTCTGGCGGCCGACCACCGGGTCGAGCTTGCCCTCCTGCGCCTGCTTGGTGAAGTTGCGGCCGAACTGGTCGAGCAGCTTCGAGGACTTCGACTTCTCGCCCGCGGGGCCGCCCGCGCCCGCCTGGCGGCGGCCTGGGCCGGAAAGCATGCGGATGATCTCGTTGCGGATCTTCTCGGCGTCGGCGTCGAAGTCGAGCAGGATCCGCGCGGCGACGCCTTCGTTCTCGCGTACGAGGCCGAGCAGGATGTGCTCGGTGCCGATGTAGTTGTGACCGAGCGACAGCGCCTCGCGCAGCGCGAGCTCCAGCACCTTCTTCGCGCGCGGCGTGAACGGGATCTGGCCGGTGGTGACCTCGTCGCCCTGGCCGACGATCCGCGCGACCTGCGCCCGCACTTCCTCCACCGTGATGTCGAGAGACTCGAGTACCCGCGCGGCGAGGCCCTCTTCCTCGCGGAGCAGCCCGAGCAGGATGTGCTCGGTGCCGATGTAGTTGTGCTTGAGCGCCCTGGCCTCGTCCTGGGCAAGGACGACGACCTGGCGAGCCCGTTCAGTGAAGCGTTCGAACAATTCTCTCGCCTCTCCTTTCGTCTCGAAACGTCGTCAGATGGTCGAAGCTAGGCCAATCCTAGCCGACCCCTCCCCCGGTACAGAGTGACCCGTCCGCGTTATCCGGGCGTCAGTCCCGCGCGCGCAGGGCCGGGAAGAGGATCACGTCGCGGATCGAGTCCTTCCCGAGCAGCACCATCGCGAGCCGATCGACGCCCACGCCGCAGCCGCCGTTCGGCGCCATTCCGTACGACATCGCCTCGACGTAGTCGGGATCGCCGGGCTCGGCTTCGGCGTCGCCCGCGGCCCGCTCCGACTCCTGCGACGCGAAGCGCTGCGCCTGTTCTTCCGAGTCGTTGAGCTCGCTGAACGCATTCGCGATCTCCATCCCGCTCACGACCGCCTCGAACCGCTCGACGAGCATTTCGTCGTCGTCGGTGGTGCGGGCGAACGGGGACAGCTCGATCGGCCAGTCGTAGACGATCGTCGGCTGGATCAGCTCGGGCTCGACGAAGTGAGAGTAGGCGTGGTCGGCGAGCTGCGACCAGCTGCGGTCGCTCGAGATGTCGACTCCGGCCTCGGTCAGCTTCGCGCGCAGCTCGGCCTCGTCGCGCGTCCAGACCCCATGGGCGTCGAGCGCCTCCACGAACCGGATCTCCTGCCACTGCGAGAGGTCGACGTCGTGGCCGCGGAACGTCGTCTTCGTCCCGCCGATCGACCCTTCCGCGGCGCGGAGGACGAGCTCCTTCAGGCGTGCCGCGGTGTCCTTGTAGTCGGCGTACGCCTCGTACCACTCGACCTGGGTGAACTCCGGGGAGTGCTTGTACGAGTAGCTCTCGTTGCGGAAGTCCTTCGAGAGCTCGTAGACCTTCTCGAGGCCGCCGACGATGAGGCGCTTGAGATAGAGCTCGTCGGCGATGCGGAGGTAGAGCTCGGCGTCGAGCAGCTCCGAGTGCGTCGTGAACGGCTCCGCGAAGCCGCCGCCGTACCGTGGCTGCAGGATCGGTGTCTCGACCTCGAGGAAGCCCTCGCCGTCGAGGTAGGCGCGAATCGCCGAGACCATCCGCGCGCGCTTGATTGCCTCGTCGCGCGACTCCTCGCTCATCAGCAGGTCGAGGTAGCGCTTGCGGTAGCGCAGCTCGACGTCCTCGATCCCGTGGAACGTGTCGGGGAGCGGCGCGCGGATCCGGGCCAGCACCTCGAGCTCGTCCACCTGCAGCGACGGCTCGCCGCGGCGCGACTGCGCCGGCGACCCCGCCACGCCGACGACGTCGCCGAGATGGAGGTCGAGCTCGCCGGTGCGCTCGGTCGGGCAGATCAGCTGGATGCGACCCGAGCGGTCGACGAGATCGAGGAAGACGAGCTTCCCCAGGTCGCGGCGCGCCATGACGCGGCCGGCGAGGCGCCGCTTGGCCGGGTCGTCGGTCGCGCCGGGCTCGAGTTGCTCCGCCTCGGCGCGAACCGCCGCGATCTCGTCGCGATTCCGGAAGTGCTTGGGAAGGCTCACGCCGCGCGAGTCTACGCGGCCTTCACTTCCATGATCTTGAACTTCTTGGCGCCCTTGGGCGTCGGCGCCTCGACCACGTCGCCCTTCTTGTGGCCCATGATCGCCTTGCCGACCGGCGACTCGTTCGACAGCTTCAGCTCCGCCGGATTGGCCTCCGCCGAGCCGACGACGTGGTACTCGACCGTCTTGTTCGAGCCCATGTCCTTGAGCCGGACCTTCGTCCCGACGTTGACCTCACCCGAGCGGATCTCCTTGCGCGTGACGACGCGCGCGTTCTTGAGCCGCTCCTCGAGCGTCGCGATCCGGGCCTCGAGATGGGCCTGGTCGTTCTTCGCCGAGTCGTACTCCGCGTTCTCCATGATGTCGCCGAACTCGCGAGCGATGCGGATGCGCTCCGCAACTTCGCGCCGCCGGACGGTCGACAACTCCTCGATCTCTTCCTGGAGCTTTTTGTAGCCCGCCGGCGTGAGGATGACTTCCTTCACCGTTAGTCCTCCTGGACCCCGAAACATGAAACGGCCGGCGGCAAAGGGCCGACGGCGGGGGCGGATGGTACCCCCCGCGATCAACCCTCGTCAATTTCCCACCGATACCATCGCCGGATGCCGGTAAACCTCCTGCAATCGTGGTCGATCGGCGGGGTCGAGGTGCCGACGCGAATCGTGCTCGCACCGATGGCCGGCGTCAGCATTCAGGCCTTTCGGCGGCAGGGACGACGGTTCGGCGCCGGTCTCGTTTGCTCGGAGATGGTCTCGGCGGCCGGCATCGAGCACCGGAACGAGCGCACCTTCGGCTACCTGCGCGTCGCGGGTGACGAGCATCCGCTGGCGATCCAGATCTTCGGCGCCGAGCCACGGGCGATGGCCGACGCGGCGCGGATGGTCGAGGCGGCCGGCGCGGACATCGTGGACATGAACTTCGGCTGCCCGGTGCGCAAGGTCACGAAGACCGGCGCGGGCGCGCACCTGATGGAGGACGCTGAGCTCGCGTGCAAGGTCGTTGCCGCGGTGGCAGCGGCGGTCGACGTCCCCGTCACGGTGAAGATGCGGCGCGGCGTCGAGAACGGCTCGCGCGCGTGCCTCGAGCTCGGGCCGCGGCTCGTGGAGGCGGGCGCGGCGGCGCTGACGCTCCATCCCCGCTCGGCGCAGCAGATGTACACCGGCGAGGCCGACCACTCCGTCACGGCGGAGCTCGTGCAGCTCGTCTCAGTCCCCGTGATCGCGTCGGGTGACGTCACCTCACGCGCCAAGGCGCTCGCCGTGCTCGAGCAGACGGGCGCGGCGGCGGTGATGGTCGCGCGCGGGGCGCAGGGCAACCCGTGGGCGCTGCGGGAGATGATCGAGGGCGACTCGTTCAAGCCGACCCGCGAGGAGGTCGCGGCGGAGCTCGTCGTGTTCATCCGCGAGGCGGTGCGCGAGCTCGGCGAGCAGCGCGCGGTCGGCTTCCTGAAGAAGTTCTACGGCTGGTACCTCGGCCACGGCCGCTTCCCGAAGCCGTTCAAGCAGGAGCTCGTCCAGCTCGAGACGACGGACGAGGTCGTGACGCGGCTGTTCGCAGCAGCTCCGGGCGCCGCGGCGCTCGTGGAGCGGCTCGAGGGCGAGCTCCCGGCGGCCGAGGACGAGGTGCTGCTGGACGCGCTCCCGATTTCCGTCTACGGCGGCGGCTGAGCTAGCACTCGAGGTGCATGCGGTACGCGAGACCGCCGGGGGTCTCCGTGACTCCGTCGTGCACGAAGCCGACCGCGTCGTAGAAAGGAAGCGCATGCGGGTTCGCCGTCACCTCGATCCGCGGAACAACGGCGGCCGCGTCTCGAACAAGGGCGACCGCGATTCCCCGCCGCATCCAATCAGGATCGGTGAAGAGATCCTCGAGCTCGTTGCCGACCAGCGTCGCGAAGCCGACGATGTGCCCATCGACGACAGCGACGCGAGTCCGACCCTCGATCACGTTCGCCTCGTCGATGCCGAACGACTCCGGGTGCGCCTCGATCCAGTCGCGGTCACCCTCGTTCTGGAGCGACGCCCGGCGAAAGACCTCGCGAATCGCGGCGAGGTCGCCCGGCATCGCCGAGCGGATCAGCGGTTCCGTTCCCACACGATCCGAAGTCCCGCGAGCGTGAGGAACGGCTCGACGTGGCCGATCGTGCGCGAGTGCGGGGCGATCAGGTCGACGAGACCGCCCGTCCCGATCACCGGCGCCTCCACGCCGAGCTCGCCCCGAATCGCGTCCACGATGCCGTCCACCTGGCCGGCGAAGCCGTAGACGAGCCCCGACTGCAGCGCGCCGGCGGTCGTCTTGCCGATCACCTGCGGCGGCTCGACGTAGTCGACCTTGACGAGCCGCGCCGCCCGCGCGAACAGCGCCTCCATCGAGACCTCGATCCCGGGCGCGAGGACGCCGCCGACGTAGGCCCCTGCCGGCGACACGACGTCGAAATTCGTCGACGTGCCGAAGTCGGCCACGATCGCGGGGGCGCCGAACAGCTCCTTCGCCGCGACCGCGTTGACGATGCGGTCCGGGCCGACGTCGCGCGGCGCGTCGTGCTCGATCGGGATCCCGGTGCGCACGCCGGGGCCGATCACGAGCAGCTCGGCCTTCGCCCAGCGCTCGGCGACGTGCTCGTACTCCGGCACCAGGCGCGGCACGGTCGAGGAGAGGCAGATCCCGTCGATCGAGCCGAGGTCGAGGAAGTCCGCGAGCAGCGCGCCCAGCTCGTCCCCGGTGCGGTGCGCCTCGGTGGCGATCCGCCAGCGCTCGCCGAGCTCGGCCCCTTCGTAGAGACCGAAGACGGTCTGGGTGTTGCCGACGTCGACCGCGAGCAGCATCGCGGCCGGGAAGTTACTCGTCCTCGAGCCGGAACGGCTCGCCGATGCGCTCGGCGAGCGCCTCGGCCGTCAGCTGCGGCTCGTCGCCCTCGCCGCGCAGCTCCTCGACCGTGACGTCCCCGGAGGTGAAGACCTTCGCTCGCGGGATCATTCGCGTCGGCCGGTTCTTGTCCCAGACCCAGACATCCTCGAGGTCGAGCTGGAAGAACGGCAGGCCGCCGGCCACGGTCGGCGCGGCCTGCTGCACGTCGAGCTTGTTGCAGAGGTACGTCGCGTCCTGCGTCAGCACGCAGAAGCGGAAGAGCCCGAAGACGGCCTGGTACTCCTTCTTCAGCGCCAGCTCGAGCTCTGCCTCGTGCTCGTCGAGATCGTCGAGGTGGGACATGCCGCGCTCAGTGTAGCCCGCTGAGCAGGGATTCCACGTCCCCGCGACCGGGCACTTCGAGGCCCGGAGACAGGTCGGCGAGCGGTTCGAGGACGAAGCGCCGCTCGTGGAGGCGCGGGTGCGGGACGGTCAGTCCGGGCACGTCGATCAGCTCGTCGCCGTAGAGGAGCAGGTCGAGATCGAGCGTCCGTGGGCCGTGCCCGCCGGGGGTGCGGACGCGGCCGAAACGCTGCTCGACGGCGAGCAGCCGGTCGAGCAGCTCGTGCGCGGCGAGCGTCGTCTCGAGGGCGGCGACGCCGTTCAGGTAGAGCGGCTGCTCTCCCACTCCGACCGGCTCCGTCTCACGCAGTGTCGAGACGGCGGCGATCTCGATTCCGTCCTCGCCGCCGAGCGCGTCGACGGCCGCGCCCAGCGTGCTCTCACGGTCGCCGAGGTTGGCGCCGAGGCCGACGTAGGCGCGCGTCACGGTCTCGTGACGGTGGCTGCCACCGTGCCGTCGAGCCCCGCCGGCCGGACCTCGGGCTTGCGCACGCGCACGCGCACCCGCTCCGGCGCGAAGCGGCGCTCGAGCTCGTCCGTGACCGCGGAGGCCAGCGCCTCGAGCAGGGCGTACTGCTGCGCGTCGGAGACCTCCCGGACGACGCGCGCCACCTCGACGTAGTCGACGGCGTCGTCGAGCCGGTCGCTCGTCCCGCGCTGCCCCACGTCGAGCTCGACGTCGAAGAGGAAGTCCTGGCCGCGGTCGCGCTCCTCCTCGTGCACGCCGTGCCGGCCGAAGACGCGCAGGTCGCTGACCTCGACGGTGATCACGAGATCGCGCTGGCCACGGTGAGCGCGTCGACGTGCGGCTTCACGTCGTGGACGCGCAGGATCGTCGCGCCGCGCTCGAAGGCCGCTACGGCGGCCGCGACGCTCGCCCCGAGCAGGTCGTCCGACCCGGTCAGCGTGCGTAGAGAGCTCTTGCGCGAGAAGCCGACGAGCACCGGCCGCCCGAGCGCGACGAGGACGTCGAGCCGGCGCACGAGCTCGAGGTTGTGCGCAACCGTCTTGCCGAAGCCGATGCCCGGGTCGAGGCAGATCCGCGCCTCGGGGATGCCCTGCCCGACCGCGAACGCCAGCCGCTCCTCGAGGAACGCGGCGACCTCGGCCGCGACGTCGTCGTAGCGCGGCTCCGCCTGCATCGTGCGCGGCTCGCCCTGCATGTGCATGAGGCAGAGGTACGCGCCGGCGTCGGCCACGACTCCCGCCAGCTCGGGGTCGCCGCGCAGCGCCGTGACGTCGTTGACGAGGACCGCGCCCCGCTCGAGGGCAGCCCGCGCAACGGCCGACTTCGAGGTGTCGATCGAGACCGGGAGCTCGCCGCCGAGCAGCTCGAGAACCGGCACGACGCGCCGCAGCTCCTCCTCCGCCGAAACGCCGTCCGAGCCGGGCCGCGTCGACTCGCCGCCGATGTCGACGATCGCGGCTCCCTCCGCCAGAATCAGCTTCGCCGCCTCGACGGCGACCGCCGGATCGAGATGGACGCCACCGTCGGAGAACGAGTCGGGCGTGACGTTGACGACGCCCATCACCGACGGCCGCGGAAAGCGCTCCTCGAGCGAGATCACGCCTGAAACCTAAAGCAGCCGTCGCCCACTGCCGACATAGCGCCTTGCGATGATCGAGGACCGCCTGCTCACGTACTGGGAGCGCGAGAGCGCCGCACGGGCGCGGCTGCGCAACTCGCTGCCGCCGTCCTGGCGGGACGACCCGCGGCCGAACATGGACGTGGTGCGCGAGCTCTACGTCGAGGCGATGTTGCGGCTGAAGCAGGAATCGGCGGCGCGGCCGGTCGCGATCGGCGACGACGACCGCTAGACCGGCGTCGTACCCTCACACAGGGCTTACCTGGTCCCGGTACCTTGCAGCCGCTCGTGCGGCGGTTTGTCTGGATCCTGGTGGCGGCAGCGATGCTGCTCGTCTTCGGCGTCTTCGGCGCGGTCGAGGCGCGGGCCGCCGCGCTGAAGGCCCGGTCGCAGCGCACGCCCAACCAGCGACTCAACGTCGTCGTGATCCTCAGCGACGACGAGCGCTCCGACGGAACGGCCGTGATGCCGAACGTCCAGAGCCTGCTCGCGAACCACGGCGTGACGTTCACCGACATGCACGTGACGACGTCGATGTGCGGGCCGTCGCGGGCGAGCATCCTCACCGGCCAGTACGCCCACCACACGGGCGTCACCGACAACTTCGGGGCGCACAGCTACCCCGCCTTCCACGCCGGGGAGGAGTCGGACGACCTCCCCGTGTGGATGCACAACGCCGGCTACGAGACCGCCCTCGTCGGCAAGTACGTCAATGCCTACACGGATCCGTCGGTGCACCACGCGATCCCGCCGGGCTGGGACGACTGGCAGGTCATGGACAGCGTCCCGATGGAGGCCTACTACAACTACACGATCAACGACAACGGCGTGCTCGAGCATTACGGGAAGAAGCCGTCGGCCTACTCGACCAGCGTCCTGACCCACAAGGCCGTTCAGTTCGTCCAGGGAGCGCGCCACCCGTTCTTCCTCTACTTCGCACCGGTCGCGCCGCACCTGCCGGCGACTCCGGCCAAGCGCGACCGGGGGAAGCTCGCGAACATCGCGCCGATCCACGACCCTGCCTTCAACCAGCGCAACATCAGCAAGGAGCCGTGGCGCTTCTGGCACCAGGCCCTGCTCACTGCGGCCGCGCAGCTGTACATCAACCACGTCCGGATCAAGCAGGAGGAGTCGCTGCTCTCCCTCGACCGCGGGGTCCGCAGCGTGGTGCAGGCGCTCAAGGCCCGCCACGAGCTGAACCGCACGGTGATCCTCTACACGAGCGACAACGGCTTCCTCTGGGGCGAGCACCGGCTCGGCGGCAAGATCTGGCCGTTCGAGGAGTCGACGCACGTTCCGCTGATCGTGCGCACGCCGTGGACGAGGACCCCGTGGCGCAACAACCAGCCGGTGCTCAACATCGACCTCGCCCCCACCATCGCCGAGCTCGCCGGGGTCAAGCCGGAGTTGCCACAGGACGGGCGCAGCTTCGTCCCGTTCCTGCGCGGCGAGCACGTGTCGTGGCGCCACGCCTTCCTCGAGGAGTACCTGGGCAAGGACATGCTCACCCAGGGCGGCCCGCCGCCGTACATCGGCGTGCAGACGAGGCGCAACCTCTACGTCGAGTACCTGAACGGCTGGCGCGAGCTCTACAACCTGAAGACGGATCCGTGGGAGCTGAACAACCTCGCCGACGACGCGAGCACGGACCCGCTGCAAGACTCGCTGGGCCGGCAGTTGCACAAGCTCTACGACGCGCCGCCGACGCCCGTCCCGGTCTCCCACAAATAACATCACGTCATGCGTGAGCTGCGCCCCGGCGTCTGGCACTGGCAATCGCCGCATCCCGACTGGGACGAGGAGCAGTGGTGGCCGCAGCTCGTCTCGTCGTACGCGATCGAGCTCGCCGACGAGCTCGTGCTCTTCGACCCGCTCGCGGTTCCCGCCGAGTTGCGGGAGCGCGCGACCGCCGTCGTTCTGACCGCGCCGTACCACGAGCGCGACGCACGCGGGCTCGGCCTGCCGGTGCATACGCCGCCCGCCGACACCTGGCAGGACTGGGTCGAGAAGTTCGGCGTCGACCCCGAGAAGGTGCGGGGCATGGAGAGCGAGGATCTCGCCTGGCTGCGCGCGGGCGAAGGCGAGGGCCACTTCCACGGCCTCGGAGCATGGCCGTTCGGCCTGACCGCGTACGCCGGGCGCGAGGACAACGACATCGTCCTCTGGCTGCCGTCGATCAACGCGATCGTCAGCGGTGACTCGCTCTCGGACTTCGGCGACGGGCTGGGGATCCAGCTCGGCGGCCGCACGCACGTGACGCGCGACGACGTCGCCGCGGGGCTCCGTCCGTTGCTCGACCTTCCCGTCGAGCTCGTGCTCCCGGCTCACGGGGAGCCGACGGATCGAGCCGCGCTCGAGCGCGCGCTGTCCTGACGATCCGCTCCGTCAGGCCTGAGAGTCGTGATCAGCTGCGTTCTCTGAGCACCGCGGGCAGCGATCTGACCCGTCGCCGGCTGTCGACCAGCCCGCCGGCACGCCTTGCCTCACGTCGTACTCGACGGTGTGCGCGCCGCACGAGCAGCTGAACAGAGCGGCGCTGCACGGGAACGGAGCGGGAATGGCGATGTATTCGGCCGTGTCGCCCTGATCCTCCCGTCCGACAGCGGCTCTGTCAACAGCGCTGCGCTTGACGTGCGGCGGTAGGTGCTAGCGATCCTCGCGCCACGGCCGGGCGCCCGTTGCGTGTCGTCACCTCGAACCCAAGAAACCCGGACTGCTGGGCGTACGTCGTAAAGCGGAGCGGCCATCCGAACGAGCACCTGGCGCTGTGCTTCAAGCACGGCCGAGTCGACTACGTCGGCCCGTAGCCGCTCGAACCCACTCGCCTCCAAGCGTAAGGACGCTCGCCTGGGCCAGCGTCCTCTCGCCTGACGACAGCGAACTAGGCGCTGGCTAGCTGTTCGCCGGATCCGGGCCCTGCATCGCAGAGCCAGGCAGCGGGAACGGCCGCGGACGCGGGCGCTCGCGCTTGGGCTCCGCCTTCGGCTCCGGCTCCGGCTCGGCCGGCGCCTCGTCCGGGAAGATCGAGGCCTCGTCCTCGCCGGCGAGCAGGCGCTCGAACTGATCCCGGTCGATCGTCTCACGCTCGATCAGGATCGTCGAGATCTTGTGCAACTCGTCCATGTGCTCGCGCAGCACCGCCAGCGCGAGCTCGTGCGATTCCTCGATCACGCGCCGAATCTCATCGTCGATCTCGCGCGCGATCTCCTCGGAGTAGTCGGCCTCGGCGCCGTAGTCGCGGCCGAGGAACGGCTGGTCGTGGCCGCGGCCGAGCACGCGCGGGCCGAGCTTCTCGCTCATGCCGAAGCGCATGATCATCTGCTTCGACATCGACGTGATCTTCTCGAGGTCGTTCGCCGCGCCGGTCGTGACCTCGTGGAAGACGATCTCCTCCGCGGCGCGGCCGCCGAGCGTCATCGCCATCTGATGCATGAGCGCACTGCGCGTCGTGAGGTACCGGTCCTCGGTCGGCAGCGAGATCGTGAGGCCGAGCGCCTGGCCGCGGGAGACGATCGTGATCTTGTGGACCGGATCCGTGTGCTCGAGGTAGTGGCCGACGAGCGCGTGGCCCATCTCGTGGTAGGCCGTGATCTTGCGCTCGTGCTCCGACAGGAGCCTCGCCTTCTTCTCCGGGCCGGCCACGACGCGCATGATCCCCTCCTCCAGCTCCTCCTGCTCGATGATCTTCTTGCCGCGGCGCGCTGCGAGCAGCGCCGCTTCGTTGACGAGGTTCGAGAGGTCGGCGCCCGTGAAGCCGGGCGTCCCCGCCGCGAGCGTGCTCAGGTCGATCTCCGGCGCGAGCGGCTTGCCCTTCGTGTGGACCTCGAGGATGCGCTGGCGGCCGACGCGGTCGGGCCGGTCGACGACGATCTGGCGGTCGAAGCGGCCCGGGCGCAGCAGCGCCGGGTCGAGGATATCGGGCCGGTTCGTGGCGGCGATCAGGATGATGTTGTCCTTCATCTCGAAGCCGTCCATCTCGACGAGCAGCTGGTTCAGCGTCTGCTCGCGCTCGTCGTGGCCGCCGCCGAGACCGGCACCGCGATGGCGGCCGACCGCGTCGATCTCGTCCATGAAGATGATGCAAGGGTTCGCCTGCTTCGCCTGCTCGAACAGGTCACGCACGCGCGAGGCGCCGACGCCGACGAACATCTCGACGAAGTCGGAGCCCGAGATCGAGAAGAACGGCACGCCGGCCTCGCCTGCGACCGCGCGAGCGAGCAGCGTCTTACCGGTGCCGGGAGGCCCGTAGAGGAGGACGCCCTTCGGGATGCGCGCGCCGAGCGCCTGGAACTTCTTCGGGTTCTCGAGGAACTCCTTGATCTCCTGGAGCTCTTCGACCGCCTCGTCCACGCCGGCCACGTCCTTGAAGCCGATCTTCGGCGCGTCGGGCGTCATCCGCTTCGCGCGCGACTTGCCGAAGCTCATCACCTTCGAGCCGCCGCCCTGCATCTGGTTCATGAGGAAGATCCAGAAGCCGAGCAGGAGCACGAAGGGCAGGATGCTGCTGAGGATCGACCACCACGGCGACGAGCCGACGCCCTTCGAGTTGAAGGTGACGGGAGCCACACCTGCGCCGGTCGGAGCCTTCATCGCCTGCTCGATCGCGAACTCCGACTGATCCGTCGCGTAGTGGACGGTTACCGTGTTGCCGCCGATCGTGGCCGTGATCGACTGCTTGTTCGGGTCGATGACGACCGGGTCCGTCGCGGTGCTCGTCACGTCGCCCTTGTTGACCGCTTGGATGAACCCGGAGGTCGTCAGCGACGCGCTCTTGCTGCCCGTGTGGCCGAGCGTCTGCAGCGCGAGCCAAACGAGGGCCGCGATGATGACGAGCGGGAATAGCGCGCTGCGGAAGAAACGATTCACGTGATCTCCCGCCTGAGGGTACCACCGGCATCCCGGTGCAACGAGGCGGCGGCCCGCCGGCTACGCGCCGTCCAGCACCAGCGATTCGTCGAGCACGCCGACGTACGGGAGGTTCCGGTAGCGCTCGGCGAAGTCGAGCCCGTACCCGATCACGAAGCGGTTCGGGATCTCGAAGCCCGTGTAGCGCACCGGCACGTCGATCTCGCGGCGCTCCGGCTTCGTCAGGAGCGCGCAGACCTCGAGCGATGCAGGCCCCCGCGCCTCGAGGTTCCGGACGAGATACGAGAGCGTGAGGCCCGAGTCGATGATGTCCTCGACCACGAGCACATGCCGGCCCTCGATGTTGATGTCGAGGTCCTTGAGGATCCGCACGACGCCCGAGGAGTCGGTCGATGCCCCGTAGCTCGAGATGGCCATGAAGTCGATCTCGCACGGCACCGTCAGGTGGCGCATCAGGTCGGCGAGGAAGAAGACCGCGCCTTTGAGGACGCCGACGAGGAGCAGGTCGCGGCCCTCGTAGTCGGCCGAGATCTCGATGCCGAGCTCCGCGATGCGGCGCTGCAGATCCTCCTCGTCGATCAGGACCTCCGTCACCGCCCGTTCGAGCTCAGTCGCGGACAGCTTCGACCTCCGGATGCTCGACGATGCCGGGCACGGCCACGACCTCGTCGCCGCGCACAACGAGCGGCCACGCTTCGCGCTCCGAGCGCGGCACCTTCGCATCGACGAACACGTCCTGAATCTTGCGCCTCCTACCCGCCAACCGGTCGCCCGGCCTCCAGCCACGCACTCTAAGCCCTTCGAGCTCCGAGCGGATGGTCCAGTCGCCCCATTTGATCTCGCCGGTCAGGTCGACCGGGCCGCGCTCGAGCCAGAGGCGCTCGTGCTCGCGCACCGCCTGGAGGCCGCCGCCGAGGTCGACGCGCTTCGAGCCGACGGGTGCCGCGAGCAGCTCGGCGAGCGCCGGCGAGAGCGTCGCGCGGGTGTCGAGCGCGCGCAGGAGGTTCTCGTCGGCGGCGGGATGGAGCCGGCGCAGCAACGGCAGGATCTCGTCGCGGATCAGACCCCGCTTGGTGTCGGCGTTCGAGGCGTCGACGCGGAACGCGAGCCCGGCCGCGCCGCAGTAGGCCGCCGTTTCGTCCCTCCAGAGCGGCAGGAGCGGATGGACGACTCCGTCCTCGTTTCGCGGCTCGATGCCGGTCGCCGCGCCGCGCGAGACGAGCCGGTAGAGGATCGTCTCGACCTGGTCCGAGGCCGTGTGGCCGGTCGCGCGCAGCCGGTCTCGGGCGACCGAGCGGCGCTGGTCGCGAAGCTGCGCCTCGGTGAGCCCGCGGCCGTCCAGCACGACGACCTCGGCGCCGAGCACCTCGGCGCAGAAGCGAGCGTCCTCCTCGGACTCGGTTCCGCGCAGCCGGTGGTTCACGTGCAGCGCCGAGACGCGGTACCCGAGCGAGTCGAGCAGGTGCCAGAGACAGGTCGAGTCGGCGCCGCCCGAGACGAGGCACGTGACCTCGCCGCCGGCCGGGATCAGCTCGTGCTCGCGGACGCAGCGCTCGACCCGGTCGCGCAACTTCTCCATCGGGCGATTGTGGCCTAGAGGACCAGCGAGCGGTAGGTCAGCTCGCGGGTCATACCGATCGAGTCGTAGAGGCGCAGCGCCGGGTCGTTCTCGGGCCGGACGAAGAGGCAGACGGCCGGCGCCTTCGCGAGCAGCAGTCGGCAGAGATCGGAGAGCGCGCGGCGGGCGTAGCCCTGGCGCCGCGCCTGCGGATCGACCCAGACCTGCTGGAGCTGCACGGCGGAGGGCGTCCACGCCGACGCCTCGGCCTTGAAGCGGATCACGCCGTCCTCGAGCCAGAGCCACGAACGTCCCTCCTCGATCTGCTGCCGCGTCCGCCAGCGGAACCCGTCGGCGTCGCGCTTGAGCGGATCGACGCCGATCTCCTCGTAGTGGGCCTCGGCGCAGGCAGGGACGAGTCTCTGGAGGTCGGCGAGGCGCGCCGCGCGGAGACCCGTCTCCCCGGGCTCCGGCGCCTCGCGAAGCGCGTAGACGGGCTGGCCGGGACGATCGTCGCGCGGCCGCGGCATCCGGCGGCGCGCGGCGTCCCACAACTCGCCGACCGCGCGCTCCTCGCCGATCACCATCCGCGCGCCGCTCCGGCCCGCCGCCTCGGCGAAGGCCGCGCAGCCGCTGCCCGAGGGGACGATGTTGGCGCCGACGTGGCACAGCGCCGCGAGCCGCCCGTCGGTGCCGGCGACGGCCGAGAAGCGCCCGAGCCCGCGGCGCGCGATGTCCTCGAGGAAGACGCGCTCGACCGGCTCCTCCGCGCAGAAGGCGAGCACCTGGTCGAGCGTCGGAGCGACGGTTTCCGGCACGGCCCGATTGTTCCACCCCGTTAGAGTCGGCTCATGCCCATCCATCTCAGAGCCGAACCCGGCGACTACGCCGACGCGGTCCTCCTCCCCGGCGATCCGCTGCGCGCGAAGTACATCGCCGAGACGTACTTCGACGACGTGACCCAGGTGAACGGGGAGCGCGGACTGCTCGGCTACACGGGCACGTGGGAGGGGAAGCGCGTCTCCGTGCAGGGAACCGGGATGGGCTGTCCCGGCGCGACGATCGTGTTCGAAGAGCTGATCCAGCTCGGGTGCAAGAAGCTGATGCGCGTCGGGACCTGCGGCGGGCTGCAGCCGCACCATGCGCTCGGCGACCTGATCGTGGCGCTGACCGCCGTCCCCGCCGACTCGACCGCTATGCACCTCGTGGGGAACGAGCCGCACTGTCCGACCGCGTCCTGGGATCTGATCCACGGCTCCGTCCACGCGGCGAAGGAGCTCGGGCAGCCGATGCACGTCGGCCCGATCGTCTCGAGCGACGTCTTCTACAACCCGGCCGAGGGCCAGTACGAGCGCTGGTCGAGCCGCGGCGTCCTCGGGGTCGAGATGGAGGCCGCAGCGCTCTTCACGGTCACCGCGATCGGCGGCATCGGGAAGGTGCCCGGCGTCCACGGCGGCTGCCTCCTCACCGTCTCGGACATCATCGTCGAGGGCGTCTTCACGCGGATCACCGACGAGGAGCTGCAGGCCGCGGTCGACCGGATGACGCGCGTCGCGCTCACGACGGTCACCGCCGATTAGCACCGCGGACGAGATCCTCTTCCTCGTCAACCCGGCGTCCGGCAACGGCTCGACCGGGAAGCACTGGCCCCAGCTCCGGCAGCGGGCCGCCGAGCTCGGCCTGCGCGGCGAGGAAGTGCTCTCGGAGTTTCCGGGCCACCTCGCACAGGCGGCGGGCGAGGCGCAGGATTCGCTCCTTGTCGTGATCGGCGGTGACGGCACCGTGAACGAGGTCGCGAACGGCATCGCGGGGACGGACGCGGAGCTCGCCGTGCTCCCGTGCGGCACGGGCCAGGACTTCGGCCGCACCCACGGCATCCCCGACCGCTTCGACGACGCCGTGAGAGTCGCGCTCGGCGGTGTGACGCGAACGATCGACCTCGGTCGCGTCGAGCTCGAGAGCGGCACGAGCCGCTTCTTCGCCAACGTCGGCTCGGCGGGGATGAGCGGCTCGGTCGCGCGCCGCGCGAACTCGATGACGAAGAGGTTCGGCGGCCGGGCGACGTTCTTCTACGCTCTCACGCGCGAGTTCCTCGCCTGGCAGAACACGAACGTGGTCGTCGAGCTCGACGACGGCGTGCGGCGGGAGGGCCTGCTGCACGACGTGATCGTCGCGAACGGCCGCTTCCACGGCGGAGGGATGCAGCTCGCGCCGGACGCCGAGCAGGACGACGGCGTCTTCGACGTCGTGACGATCGGCGACGTCTCCAAGGCCGACTTCCTCACGACCGCGCCGAAGCTCTACAGCGGCCGGTACCTCTCGCACCCGAAGGTGGAGCTGCTGCGGTCCTCGTCGGTCGCGATCAGCGCTGACGAGCCGCTGCCGCTGGAGGTGGACGGCGAGCCGATCGGCGCGACGCCCGCGCGCTTCGAGGTCGTCCCGGCGGCGCTGCGGCTGCGGGTGCCTGCTGCGTAGCCTCGTGGGAGTGGCGGTGACGGCCGCCGTGGCGTTCGCCGTACTGGCCGTCCTCGTCGGCTCCGGCGCGGCCACGCACCTCGACCAGTGGGCGGTCGAGCATGCGATGCCGCTCGCAGGCGTGCCGTCCACGGCGCCGACGTCGCTCGAGTCGGTCGTGCCGCTGCTCCACGCGCCCTTCCATCCGCTCGGGGTCGGCGTGGCCGAGATCGTGATGCTGCCCGGGCAGGTCGTCTTCTCGCTCCTGCTCGTCCTCGTCGCCGCGCGGCGGCTCTGGACGCGCGGCCGGGTCGAGGCGGCGGTGTGCTGGACGGCGGCGTGGTTCGGCTCCGTCGCGGTGGAGCTCGTGTTCCGGCACACGCTCACGCGCCAGCCGCTCTACCGGGACGGCGTGCACCTCGTCGGGTTCGACTCGTCGTGGCCGAGCGGTCACGCGTTGCGCTGCGCGCTCGTCGCGTGCGCGCTCGCGGCCGCGTGGCCGCGGCTACGGATCCCGCTTGCGATCTGGCTCGTGGCGGTCGTGGTGCTGCTCGAGCTCGGAGGCTTCCACACGCCGACCGACGTGGTCGGCGGGCTGCTCCTCGCGACGGCCGCCGCTGCTGGCGCCGTCGCGGTCGAGAGGTCAGGCCTTCTTCGCCGTCGAGGCCGGCTTCGCACGAGCCCGTGAGGCCGGCTTGCGCGCGGTCTTCGGCTTTCCCATCGCGTCGACCCGCTTCTCGAGCGCGGTCATCCGCTTCTCGAGCTCCTCGACACCGCGCGTGCGGCGCTGCAGCTCGTCGACCTTGTCGGCGAGACTCTTGAGCGCCTGGACGGCGCGGTCGGCACCGGGAGCTTCTGAGAGCCGCTGGATGGCTCCCTCGCTCAGGTCGGTCAGGCGAGCCACGAGATCCTTGTTGCCGTCAGCCATCGCTCCTCCTCGCTCGGTCGGCCCCGACCATACCGACACGTCGGTCGGTCGGCTGTGCCTATCCGAAGTGGCTGACGTAGATTCCGCTTGTGAGCATCGTGGTCGTGCCGGTCGGCGCCGATCGGTTGGACGAGCTGGTGGAGTTCTGGAAGCTTCTCCATCGCCATCAGGCTTCGGTGTGCCCGGAGGTCACGGGGCTGAGTGTTCTCTCGGAGACGGCGAGCGCCGAGCTCGTGGGCGAGATGTATCGCGAGTGGCTCTCAGGCGCGGAGTCGTTCGCGTTCGTCGCAGAAGATGAAGGGAGACCCGTCGGGTATGTGATCGGCTTCTACGAAGAGCCGCACTTCATGTGGGAGACCGGCCGCGTCGGCCACGTCGACAGCTTCTATGTGGCGCCCGAAACGCGCAGTCAAGGCGTCGGCCGTCGGCTCATGGACGCTGCGTACGCAGCGATGCGCGACGCGGGCGCTTCGACCGTCGCGCTGGAGATGGTGGCCGACAACGAGGTTGCGCGGAGGTTCTACGAGCAAGAAGGCTTCACGACGACCTTCGTCCAGATGCATCGTTCCCTCTAAGCGGGGCAAGGGTCAGGGGCGCAACCGTCCCCTAGGCCAGTGTTCCGGAGTGACCCTGAGTTGGAGGTCTAGTCCGGTGCTCTCGGCTATTTAGGGATTCTCGCGCCGTCCGCGGCGCATGCCTGACAATCCTTGAACCAAGCGTTCCGACAATTCCCGTCGCTTGCCGCACCGTTGACACCTGACGACGGGATAACTCTCTTTCGAATCCGGATCGGGCTTCCAGCGGTGCCCGGTGACCATGCAAACGAATCGCTTCAACTGGGCTAGTTCCCACGTCAAGATCCGAGCCGCACGGCTCGCGCGGAGTGGCGGTTGGCTGAGCGAGCGTCCTCCCGCCTCAAGGCTGCATGGCCGCTGCCGCGCGCAGCACCGGCAAACGGGCGACCTGTAGATCGAGATACTGAACGTCATGGACGGCTTCTCTTTCTCGACGGCGGTGCGCGTGCGCTTCGCCGATACCGACGCCCAGGGCGTCGCGCACAACTCGGCCTACGTCGTCTGGTTCGAGGTCGCGCGCGTCGAGTACCTGCGCGCGTTCGCCGGCGGCTACCAGGCACTCCGCGACCTGGGCATCGAGGCGCTCGTCCTCGAGTCGTGCTGCCGCTACCGGATCCCGGCGCGCTTCGACGACGAGCTCGTCGTCCACACGCGTTGCATCGGCCCGCGCGGCGCCCGCTTCCGCTACGAGTACGCCATCGTGCGTGGAGACGAGCTCCTCGCCGACGGACACACGGAGCACGCCTGCGTCGACGCGACGACGTTCCGCCCCACCCGCGTTCCCGAGTGGCTCGTAGAAGCGATCAGCGCGGCGGAGGCCACTCGGGCGAGCTGACCACGCCCGGCAGAGCCTTTTCGAACAACCGGGCAAGCTGTCGCTGCTCGCGTTCATCCAGCCGGCCCAGGTACAGCTCGCGCACCGTTGCGTGGTGGACGCGCTGGGCCTGGCGTAGCGCGGCGAGCCCCTTCTTCGTCAGCGCCGCGAACGCGGCCCGGCGATCCTCCGGGTCCGGCTCTCGCCGCACGAGCCCACGCTCCTCGAGCCGCATCACCGCTCGGGTGATGCCGCTCGGGGTGAGCAGGCGCCGCGCGCCGAGCACGCTCATCCGGAGTCGCTGGTCCGGCTGGCCGACGAGCGTGATCAGGACGCCGTAGTCGTCGAGCGGGATCTCTCCCGCCTCGCTGAGCCGCTGGTCGATCTCGCGCATCACCGACTCGCGCAGCCGGATCAGCCCGCGCCACGCGGCGAACTCCGCCTCTGTGAACGGATCGGGTTCGAGGATGTTATTTGACTCGCTCAAGTATTTGAGTTAAATTAGTTGCGCCGCGCAACTATATCGAAGGAGGAGCAGCGATGCCCACCACACTCCGTCCGAAGTTCCTCGATCCGAACGACGGACTCCGATTGCAGTCCGGCCCCGGGCGCGATCTCGTCTTCAAGGTCACGGGCGACGACACGGACGGCGCCTTCGACTACTTCGTCGTAGAGGTGGCGCCGCATGGTGGCCCACCGCTGCACGTCCACCGCGAGCAGGAGGAGTCGCTGCACGTCCTCTCGGGCCGCTTCAAGGTCCGCGTCGGCGACGAGGAGCATGTCCTCGAGCAGGGCGGCTTCGCCTTCATGCCGTCCGGACTGCCGCACGCGTTCCTCAACCTCACGGGCGAGCCCGCGGAGATCGTCATCGTCTACACCCCGGGCGGCGGGCATCGCTTCTACGAGGAGCTCGGCCCACTCACGCGGGAGGGCATGCCTGATCGCGCCGAAGTCGCCGCCTGCTTCGAGCGTCACGGCATGACCCTGCTCGGGCCGCCGCTCAGCGCGGTGTGAAGATCTCGCGCGCGATCACGAGCCGCTGGATCTGCGACGTGCCCTCGTAGATCTGGAACAGCTTCGCGTCGCGCATCAGCTTCTCAACCGGGTACTCCTTGATGTAGCCGTACCCGCCGAACACCTGCACCGCGTCGGTCGCGACCTTCATCGCGGTGTCCGCCGCGAAGCGCTTCGCGAACGAGGAGTAGAGCGTCGACTCGCGCCCCAGGCCCTGGTCGAGCATCCACGCGGCCTGCCAGCAGAGGAGGCGCGAAGCCTGGATCTCGGTCGCCATGTCGGCGACCATGAAGCCGACCGCCTGGTGCATCGCGATCGGCAGGTCGAAGGTCACGCGCTCCTTCGCGTACTCGAGCGCATGCTCGTACGCCG
Organism: uncultured Actinomycetes bacterium; assembly: GCA_963743545.1. Classification (GTDB taxonomy): domain Bacteria; phylum Actinomycetota; class Thermoleophilia; order Gaiellales; family Gaiellaceae; genus Palsa-739. Next base: position 313,658 of record CAVUQB010000005.1, read on the forward strand.
CCTGCGCGACTCCGACCGCGCCGATCGCGGTTCCCGGCCGCGTGAAGTCGAGCGTCGCCATCGCGATCTTGAAGCCGTCGCCCTCCTCGCCGAGACGGTTCTCGACCGGCACACGGACGTCGGTGAGCGCGAAGGCGGAGGTGTCGGTGGCGCGCTGGCCCATCTTCTCGAGGTGCTTCTCGATCGCGACCCCGGGCGTGTCCATCGGGACGACGAAGGCCGACATGCCGCGGTGGCCCGCCTGCGGGTCGGTCTTCGCGAACACGACCGTCCAGTCGGCGTAGCCGGCGTTCGTGATGAACGTCTTCGAGCCGTTGAGGACGTACTCGTCGCCCTCGCGCACGGCGGAGGTCCGCAGCGCGGCGACGTCGGAGCCCGCTCCCGGCTCCGAGAGCCCGAACGAGCAGAGGATCGGCGACTCGATCAGCGGTGGCAGCCAGCGGGCCTTCTGCTCCGGTGAGCCGAAGGCGATGACCGGGCCGGCGCCGAGACCGTTGGCCGTGATCGAGGTGCCGATGCCCGAGCAGCCCCAGTAGAGCTCCTCGCCCACGAGCATCCCGTCGAAGGTCGAGAGAGCGAGGCCGCCGTACTCCTCAGGGACGTGAACGTTCATCAGGCCGAGCTCGTGGGCCTGCGCGATCAGCTCCGTCGGGTGCCGCATCTCGGCGTCGCACGCCGCCTCGGCGGGCCGGATCTCCCGTTCGGCGAACGAGTGCGCCAGCGCGCGCAGCTCTCGTTGTTCCTCGGTCAGGGCGAAGGAAACGCCCGTCAAAGTGCTCTCGTCGATGGCCGCCATCACGCTCTCCAGGTCTTGATTGAACCGTCAGTCAAACGATAGCCCCGGAACGGGGAACGGGCTAGATCCGTACGATTGGGCCGTGGCGACGACCGCGAAGAAAACGGAGCTCGACCCGAGCGACTTCCTCGCGCTCGACGCCCTTCTCTCCGACGAGGAGCGCGCGATTCGCGACACGGTGCGCCAGTTCGTCTCGGATCAGGTCAAGCCGTACGTCGGCGAGTGGTTCGAGCGGGGCGAGCTACCCCTGGAGCTGATCCCCGAGCTCGCGAAGCTCGGGCTGTTCGGGATGCACCTCGAGGGTTACGGCCTGCCGGAGGCGAGCTCGGTCATGTACGGCCTCGTGTGCCAGGAGCTCGAGGCGGGCGACGCCGGCATCCGCAGCCTCGTCTCGGTGCAGGGCTCGCTCTCGATGTACGCGATCTGGAAGTGGGGCTCCGAGGAGCAGAAGCAGCGCTGGTTGCCGGCGATGCACGCCGGCGAGAAGATCGGCTGCTTCGGGCTGACCGAGCCGGACGCCGGCTCCGATCCCGGCTCGATGCGCACGACGGCGAAGCGCGACGGCTCGGACTGGATCCTCAACGGCGCGAAGATGTGGATCACGAACGGCTCGATCGCCGACGTCGCGGTCGTCTGGGCGCGCACCGAGGGCGGAGATCAACGGCTTCCTCGTCGAGAAGGGGATGCCCGGCTTCGAGGCGCCGCTCATGCACCACAAGATGTCGCTGCGGGCGTCGGTCACCTCCGAGCTCGTGCTCCGCGACGTGCGCGTGCCCGAGGAGAGCCGCTTCCCGGAGATCTCGACCCTGCGCGGCCCACTCTCCTGCCTCAACGAGGCTCGCTTCGGGATCGTGTTCGGCGTCGTCGGCTCGGCGCGCACGTGCCTCGAGACCGCGCTGGACTATTCCAAGGAGCGGATCGTCTTCGACAAGCCGATCGCGGGCTACCAGCTCACGCAGCAGAAGCTCGCCGAGATGGCGCTCGAGGTGAACCGCGGCGCGCTCGTCGCGCTCCACCTCGGCCGCATGAAGGACGAGGGGACGCTGCGGCCCGAGCAGGTCTCGATGGGGAAGATGGGCAACGTCCGCGGGGCGCTCGAGGTGGCGCGCACGGCGCGCTCGATCCTCGGCGGCAACGGGATCACGCTCGAGTATCCGGTGATCCGGCACATGAACAACCTCGAGACCGTGCTCACGTACGAGGGCACGCACGAGGTGCACACGCTCTCGGTCGGCAAGGCGCTGACCGGCGAGAACGCATTCCGCTAGGCGCCCGACTCCTCGCCGTCCCAGTAGTCGACCTCGTCCGCGGTGCGGAAGACCTGCCCGGCGACGCCGACCTTGCCGCTGTCCAGATAGACCGCCGAGCCCTTGCGCAGGCTCGAGAAGATTGCGAGGCGGGCAGAGCTGTCGCCGCGGTTGTAGAGCGTGTGCGCGCCGGCCTCCCCCTCGGGAAAGCCGACGACGTCGCCGGGACGCAGCTCCCGCTCCCCGTCCGGTGTCCGCAGCGACGGCGTCCCCGCCACGACAACCAGCCACTCCTCGTTGCCGCGGTGGAAGTGGTACGGCCAGAGCTGCTCACCTGGATCGAACTCGTAGATCGTGCCGCCGATCAGCTCACCGCCGAGCGCCTCGCGGATCGAGGTGCCGCGCAGGCGAAAGCCGGGCCGGTCGAGAGACTGCTCGAGCTCGGCGTCGCGGAGGTTCACTGAACCTCCACCCAGCCGCGGATGATCTCGAGGTCCGGGTTCGTGAAGCCCGCGATCATGCCGATCTTGTCGTCCTCGGGGTAGACCGCCACCTCAGGGTCGGAGACGGTCGAAAAGAACACGACCCGAACAGGCTCGTCCGTGTCGTTCCTAAACCCGTGCGTCCCCGCCGGCCCGCGGACGAACCACGCGACATCCCACGGCTCGAGCACGCGCTCGCCGTCGGGCGTGCGCAGCGTCGGCGTGCCGCTGACCACGATGCAGCACTCCTCCTCGCCGTACTGCCAGTGGTACCGCGACGACGCGCCGGGCGCGAGCTCGTACAGCGTCCCGCCCCAGAGCGTCGCCCCGAAGTCGTCGCCGAAGCGGCGCGGCTCGTCGTCGAAGAGGTTCACAGCCCGGCCGCCTCGTTCGCCGGCAGCGGGCTCTGCGGCAGGCCCGCGCGCGGCTCGCCTTCGTTGTAGTCGGGCGGCGCGACGTCGTTCGGGCCGTCGGGATAGAAGACGCTCGCGAGCCGCTGGATGTCGAGCCGGCCGGGCCCGAGCTCGTACTGGCCGCCGCCGTACATCGCGATCCCGCGCTCCTCGCACGCCTCGATCGTGTCGAGCAGCGCGCGCGTAGAGCCGAAGCGCGACGGCTTGATGTTCAGCCAGCGCGGCGCGAGCGGCAGGCCGTCGAGGTCGCTCAGCGAGTGGATCGGCGCGTCGAAGCTGAGGCGATCCTCAGCGCCGGCGAGCGCCTCACGCAGGCCGTCTTCGAGCCACGGGTCCTCGATCACGACGTCGGGAAGCTCCTCGACGATCGCGCGATAGAGCTCGGGGTCCGGCGCAAGGTCGACGACCGTGCCGCTGTAGTACGCCTTCAGATCGACGACGCGGACGCGGTCGAGCTCACGCAGGCGCTGCAACAGCTCGCGATCCCAGTCCTTCTCCGCGTCGAGCTTGAACTCGAGCCCTGGCGCAACCGCGAGCCAGCGGTCGGGCGCGGCGCGGGTGGAGACGACGAAGCGGACCGGACGCTCCTCACGGCCGAACGCCTCGCCGAAGCCGAGCCCGCCCTGGCGGAGCGCGAGGTCGAGCGCGGCGCTCTCGAACGCCCAGCGGCGGTAGCCGACGGTCAGCTCCTCGGCGCCGTCGAGCCGGTCGGAGAGGTCCGCGAGGCTCCACGTCCCCGCGAGCTCGAGCCCGGCCGGCACGCCGTCGTGCAGGTCCGACTCGTAGGTGACGTCCTCGCCCTCGCCGGTCTCGCCCGCTCCCGACAGAAGCACCGTCGTCGTGACGCGCGTCCAGCCCGACGGCGTCACCGACTCGCGGCGCCGGAGCTCGTAGCCCTCGACCTGCAACTCGAGCCCCGCGACGGATTCCCAGAGCGACATACTCCGAGCATATGAGGCGGAGCCTTCTCGCCACCGCAGTGACCGCACTCGCGCTCGCCGCGCCGGCCGCCGCGGGCCTCCCGAAGGCCGGCGCGCTCGTGCCCGGCCGGTCGCTCGGCGGCATCAGGCTCGGGGAGTCTCCGCGGGCCGTCCGCGCCGCGCTCGGCACGTTCTACGGGACGTGCCGCGGCTGTCCGCAACGAACGTGGTACTTCACGTACGCACCGTTCGAACGACACGGGCTCGCGGTCGAACTCAGCGGCGGGAAGGTCTCCGGCCTCTACACGCTCTGGCGGCCCGCGGGCTGGCACGCGGCGCACAAGCTCGGCTTCGGCTCGTCGGTGCTCGCGGTGCACAACCTCACCGGCGCGTCGCACACGGTCACGTGCGCCGGGTACGACGCGCTCGTGCGCGACTCCGCCCAGGGGCGCTCGGCCTACTACATCGTCAAGGGCCGGCTCTGGGGCTTCGGCCTCTTCCGGCGCGGCGCCACGCCCTGCCGATGAGCATCGGCCTCGAGGACGTCGAGCGGGCCGCGCAGCGCCTGGCCGGAGTCGCGCACCGCACGCCGGTCGTCACGTCGCGAACGCTCGACGAGCGGACCGGCGCGCGCGTCCACGTCAAGGCGGAGTGCTTCCAGCGCGGCGGCGCCTTCAAGTTCCGCGGCGCGTTCAACAAGATCTCGTCCCTCGACGAGGACGCCCTACGCCGCGGCGTGCTCGCCTACTCGTCCGGCAACCACGCGCAGGCCGTCGCCATCGCCGCGGCGCTGCTCGGCTCGCACGCGACGATCGTCATGCCCGAGGACGCACCGGCCGCGAAGCTCGACGCAACGCGCGGTTACGGCGCCGAGGTGGTGCCGTACGACCGCTGGACGGAGAGCCGCGAGGAGATCGGCGCCCGGCTCGCGGAGGAGCGTGGGCTCGCGCTCGTGCGGCCGTACGACGACCCGCTCGTGATGGCCGGCCAGGGAACGGCCGCGCTCGAGCTGCTCGCCGACGCGCCCGAGCTCGACGTGCTGCTCGTGCCGGTCAGCGGCGGCGGCCTCCTCGCCGGCTGCGCGACCGCCGCGAAGGCGCTGCGGCCCGAGATCCGCGTGGTCGGAGTCGAGCCGGAGACAGGCGACGACACCCGCCGTTCCCTCGCCGCGGGCGAGCGCGTGCGCATCGACGTCCCGCCGACGATCGCCGACGGGCTGCAGGCGACGGAGCCCGGCGAGCTGACCTTCGAGGTCAACCGCCGGCTCGTGGACGAGGTCGTGACGGTGACCGACGAAGAGATCGTCGCGGCGATGGTCTTCCTCTTCGACCGGCTGAAGGTGGTCGCCGAGCCGAGCGGAGCCGTAGGGGTCGCGGCGCTCCTGAGCGGGAAGGTCGACGCGCGCGACCGCCGGGTCGGCGTCGTCCTCTCGGGCGGCAACGTCGGCGCCGCGCGGTTCGCGGAGCTGCTCTCTACGGCGCCTGCAAGCCGAGGAAGCTGATCTCGAGCAGCGTCTGCTCGGCCGCGGCGACGTCTGCCTCGCCGGACGGCAGGCGTCCCAGGACCCACGCGGTCAGCAGCTCGTCGATCGAGCCGTAGACGACGGTCGCCGCGAAGCGCGGGTCGATGTCCCGGCGAAACTCGCCCCGCTCGATGCCTCGCGCGATCACCCGCTCGATCGCGAAGATCGGCTGTGCGAGCACACTGAGCCGCTCGGCGACCTCCGGGCTGCGGCCGAACTCGCGCACCACGACGCGCACGACGTCGGGCAGGTGTAGCCACGTGCGCAGGACGATCGCGGTGATGTGGCGGAGCTGGTCGGCGGCCGGCTCGTCGGTCTGCTCGACGCTCTCGATGCGGGCGAGGAGGACGCTCCAGTTCTCGTGGAAAACCGCCTCGAGCACTTCGTCCTTGGAGTCGAAGTAGTGGTAGAGCAGGCCGTGGGCGACGCCCGCCTCCTCGGCGATGTCGCCGACCCGGCTCGCGTGGAACCCCTTGCGCGCGAAGACGCGCACGGCCGCGTCGAGGAGCAGCCGCCGCTTGTCCTCTACCGCAGACGACTTCTCGGCCAAGGCCGAAAAAGCCTACTCGGGCTTCTGCCCGTCCGTCACCGCGGGAGGCTGCGACACGGCGATGTCCTTGACCGCGCCCGCGACCCTCCCGAGCGCCTGCTGCAGGTCGCTCGGGATGATCCAGACCTTGTTCGCCTCCCCCTTTGCGATCAGCGGCAGGGTCTGGAGGTACTGGTAGGCGAGCAACTCGGCGTCCGGCTTCCCCTCGTGGATGGCCGCGAAGACGGTCTCGATCGCCTTCGCCTGGCCCTCGGCCTCCAGCATCGTGGCCTGCTTCTGCCCCTCGGCCCTCAGGATCGCGGCCTGCTTCTCGCCCTCGGCCTCCAGGATCGACGACTGCCGTTCTCCCTCCGCCTGCAGGATCACCGCGCGCTTGTCGCGGTCGGCGCGCATCTGCTTCTCCATCGAGTCCTGGATGGAGGCGGGCGGGTCGATCGCCTTCAGCTCGACGCGGTTGACGCGGATGCCCCACTTGCCCGTCGCCTCGTCGAGGACACCGCGCAGCTGGCCGTTGATCTCGTCGCGCGAGGTGAGCGTCTTCTCGAGCGCCAGGCCGCCGATCACGTTCCGGAGCGTCGTGACGGTGAGCTGCTCGATCGCCTGGATGTAGTTCGCGATCTCGTACGTCGCCGCCTTCGCGTCGGTGACCTGGAAGTAGATGACGGAGTCGATGCTGACCACGAGGTTGTCCTCGGTGATCACCGGCTGCGGCGGGAACGAGACAACCTGCTCGCGTAGGTCGATGGTCGCCCGGATGCGGTCGATGAAGGGGACGACCAGCGTGAGACCGGGAGTGAGCGTCCGCGAGTAGCGGCCGAATCGCTCCACGACGCCGGCGCGGGCCTGCGGGATGACACGGATCGTTCGCGCCAGGGTGACGAGGACGAGGACGACAACGATGATGCTGACGATGAGCGGTGCCATGCGGGATTCCTGCTCCTTCTCTTATCTGTAGACCAGGGCTGTCGCGCCCTGGATCTGGGCGACCTCGACTTCCGTGCCGACGTCGAACTCCTCGTCGGGGATGTAGGAGCGGGCGCTCCACTCCTCCCCGCCGATCTTGACCCTCCCGCCGCGGCTGTCGACGGGCTGGAGGACGATCGCCTTCGCGCCTTCGAGGGCTGCGGCGCCGGTCCTGATCGCGCGCGGCATCGTGAGGTGCGCGCGGGCGATCGGCCGCAGAAGTCCGACGGCCGCGAACGATCCGACCCCGAAGACGGCGATCTGCAGCCAGATCGCTCCCCCCAGGGCCGCGACCACCGTGGCGGCGGCCGCCGCCAGCGCGATCGGCCCGAGGAAGAAGAGGCCAGGCGTGAAGATCTCGCCGACCGCGAGCAGAGCCGCAACGATCGCCCAGAGGACCCAGTCGGGCATATCCGAAGATTACGCCTCCGGATCGCTGCTGCCGCGTATCCTGGCCGCATCATGAAGCGGGCCTTACTCGTCGTGCTCGCCTCGCTCGTCTTCGTGGGTGGCGCGGCAGGGGCGAGCTCCCGGCCGCGCGTGCTCGCGATCACCTTCGGGCCGGATCTCGAGATCAACCCGGTCACGCAGGGCTACCTCACGAGCGAGCTCTCGCACGCGGCGAACGACGGCTACGACGCCGCGGTGATCCTGCTCGACACGCCGGGCGGGCTTTCGACCTCGATGAAGACGATCTACCAGGCCGAGCTCGCCTCGAAGATCCCCGTCATCGTCTACGTCTCCCCGGAAGGCTCCCGCGCCGCCTCGGCAGGCGTCTGGGTCTCGCAGGCCGCCGACGTCCTCGCCATGGCGCCGACGACGAACATCGGCTCGTCGACGCCGATCGACTCGAGCGGCGCGAACCTCGGCTCGGACCTGCGCCGCAAGGTGATCAACGACTCCGTCGCCTCGCTCACCGCCCTCGCGGCGGCGCATCACCGCAACATCACATGGCCCGCGAAGGCCGTGCGCGTGGCCTCGAACCTCACTGCAGAGCAGGCACTCCACATGAACGTGATCGACGCGATCGCGCCGACGCTGCCTGCTCTCCTGACGCAGCTCGAGGGCTACCACACGAAGTACAAGCAACGCCCCTTCACGCTCCACCTGGCGGGTGCGGAGATCGACACGGTCAAACCCGGTTTCTTCACGCGCTTCCTCAATACGATCATCGACCCGAACCTGATCAGCCTCCTCTTCCTGCTCGGGATCATCGGGCTGATCTTCGAGGTGCTCCATCCGGGCGTCGTCCTGCCCGGCGCGCTCGGCGCGGTCTGCCTCGTGCTCGCGCTGTACGGGTTCTCGGTGCTGACGCCGAGCTGGGGAGGGATCGCGCTGATGCTGCTGGGCGTCGCGCTGCTGGTCATCGACCTGCACGCGCCGACGCACGGCGTGCTCACCATAGGCGGCCTGATAGCGCTGCTCTTCGGCCTGGCGCTGCTGTTCCAGAACGAGCCCGGCGCCTACCGGGTCAACCTGTGGCTGATCCTCGGCATCGGCGGAGCCATAGCCATCTTCTGGGCTTTCGCGACGGGGAAGGCGATGGCGGCGCAACGCCGGCCTGTCGAGACCGGCGTGAACCTGATGGTCGGACAGCGGGCCGAGGTGCGCGCACCGGGGCTCGTGTTCGTCGACGGCGCGCTCTGGCAGGCGCACACGGCCGACGACTCCGAGCTCGTGGCCGGCGAGGAGGTCGAGGTCGAGGCCGTCGACGGGCTCCAGCTGACCGTGCGGCGATAGGATCCAGGCATGCTCGGATTCGTCAAGGTTCTACGCGAGTACGAGCGGGCCGTCCTCTTCCGGTTCGGCCGCCTGCTCGACCCGCCGCGCGGCCCCGGCCTCGTCTGGAAGATCCCGATCGTCGACCAGCTCGTGAAGGTCGACCTCCGCACGATCACCCTGAACATCCCGCCGCAGGACGTGATCACGAAGGACAACGTCCCGGTCCGGGTCAACGCCGTCGCCTACTTCAAGATCGTCGACCCCAAGGACGCGATCATCCAGGTCGAGAACTACATGTCTGCGACCTCCCAGATCTCGCAGACGACGCTCCGCGCCGTGCTCGGCCAGCACGTCCTCGACGAGCTCCTGTCGGAGCGGGAGAAGATCAACGCGATTCTGCAGGGGATCATCGACACGGCCACCGGCCCGTGGGGCATCAAGGTGTCGATCGTCGAGGTGAAGGACGTCGAGATCCCGGGCGGGATGCAGAAGGCGATGGCACGCCAGGCCGAAGCGGAGCGCGAGCGCCGCGCGAAGATCATCAACTCCGAGGGCGAGTTCCAGGCGTCGGAACGGCTGAAGGACGCAGCGCTCGTGCTCGAGGAGCACCCGGTCGCGCTGCAGCTCCGCTACCTGCAGACGCTGATCGAGATCAGCGGCACGCCGTCGACGACGATCGTCTTCCCGGCGCCGATCGACATCATCAAGCCGTTCCTCGAGCGGGTCGAGAAGAAAGACTCATAGCCCGAGCAGCGGCGGGAGCTCGCTCAGGCTCTCGACGCGCGGCTCGAACTCCGGGTGCGCGCCGTCGCGGTCGAGCAGGACCGCGCGCATCCCGATCCCGCGGGCGCCTTCGATGTCGTCCGCGATCATGTCGCCGACCATCACGGCGTCGGCCGGCGCGACGTCGAGCAGGTCGAGAACGGCGCGGAAGATCGAGGCGTGCGGCTTCGTGCGGCCGTGGTGGAAGGAGCTGATGCCCGCCTCGATGTCGAGCCCATGGTGGCGCGCGAACTCGCGCACGTCGCGCGCGGAGTTCGAGACGAGGCCGATGCGGAGGCCGGCCGAGCGGACCGCGGCGAGCGCCTCCGGGACGTCGTCGTAGAGCTCGAAGTTCTCGTGCCGCTCCCACGCGCGCGTGATCTCGACCGCGCACGCGTACGCCGAGTCCGCTTCCCCGCCCATGCCGCGGACGATCCGCTCGGTGAAGCGGAACCAGATCTCGTCGTCGTGCTCGAGCTCGGGATGGCGGCGGAGATCGACGAGGGCCGCGTCGCGCGCCTCCTCGTAGCGGGCGGGCTCGAGCGTGAGCCCGTGGCGTGCGCCGGCGCGGACGTACCCCTCCGGCCCGAGCTCGGGTCCCGGCCGCGCGAGCGTGAAGTCCACGTCGAAGAGCACGGCCTTCATCGCCCGCTACCCTATGGCGCGGTCTCGGGGTGTGGCGCAGCCTGGTAGCGCGCTCCGTTCGGGTCGGAGAGGTCCCCAGTTCGAATCTGGGCACCCCGATTCTCTCCCTCGCTCTCACCGGCCCGAACCCGCGTCAGGCGAGAGGACACTGGCCCAGGCGAGCGTCGCGTCCGGGCCTGTTTCACCAGGGCGCGACCGTGGTCCCGCCCCAGTCCTCCGGCAGGACGTCGCGAACGGTCTGGGTCAGCTCCCAGCGATTCGCGTGCATCTCCGGGAGACTAGACCGGCGAGCCGTAGTTCTCCCGCAGCCAGCCGAGCCGCTCGGCGAGCACCGGCCCGAGCTCCGGCCGCCGCGGCAGCGCGATCATGAACGAGGCGTAGATCCAGGCCGCGTAGACCGGCAGGAACTCCTCGAGCAGATCCGCGTCGTGGTCGCCGTACGCCTCGAGCGCGACGCGCGAGGCATCGTCGCCGCTCACCCGTGCCGAGAGGGAGAGCGCCGCGAGGTCGAGCTCTCGCGGGCCGCGGCACGTCGTCTCGAAGTCGTGCCAGAGCGGTCCCGGCAGGCAGTTCGCGAGATGCGCGTCGCCGTGCAGCGCCTGCGGCGGGCCGACCGGCTGCCGCAATCCGAGCTCGCGCAGGAACTCGACGTCCGCGGAGGGCTCGAGGTCATCGATGATCCTGGCCGTGTCGTCGGTGTGGAGGGACGGCAGCTCGCCCTCGTAGTCGGCCAGAGCCTCGTGGATCGCGCGGAGCCCCTCGCCGGCCGCCACGGGCTCGACCTCGCGCTTGGGCTCCACGTACTGCCAGAAAGCGACGACATGGCCGCCATGCCGGTGCGGGCCTGGATCGAGCAGGTTGGACGGCGGGACGACGGGCGCCCCCGCCCGAGCCGCGTGGGAGGCGACCGCCAGCTCGCGGATCACGTCGTCCTCGTGCGGGCCTTCCGGAAACGGCCGCCCGCTCGAGACGCGGGCGACGAGCGGCAACGGCCGGAGGTGGACGAGCACGTGCCACGCGTCGCGGAGGACGACCGGATCGTCGCTCCGCAGCTCGTGCTCCGCCGCGACCTCGACCGCGGCTCTGACGGCGCTCTCGCTCATCCGAACCCGTATGTGCCGGGGAAGCGCTCGGCGAGCAGGCGGACGAGCAGCGAGACCGGCAAGCCGACGACGTTGAGGTAGTCACCCTCGATCCGCTCGACGAGCGCCGCCCCGACGCCCTGAATCGCGTAGCCGCCCGCGCGTCCCTCCCACTCGGCGCAGGCCACGTAGCGGCCGATGTCGCGTGGAGTCAGCCCGCGAAAGGTCACCCGTGTCACCTCGTGCCGCACCTCTTCCCACATCGGCGTGATCAGCGCGAGACCGGACACCACTTCGTGGGTTCTCCCCGCCAGGCTCTCGAGCATCTCCTCGGCCTCCGCAGGGCCGGCCGGCTTGCCGAAGACGCGACCGTCGAGCAGGACCTCGGTGTCGCAGCCGAGCACCGGGCGGCCGTCGGCCTCGGCCAGCACCGAGCGCGCCTTGCCGAGCGCGTGCGCGACCGGGTCGTCCTCCGTCTCCTCGTAGCTCGGCGCGACGATGTCGAACGGAATCCGGAGCTGCTCGAGGATCTGGCGTCGCCGCGGCGACGTCGACGCTAGGAGGAGGGGTGCCGCAGGCGCGCTCGCCATATCTCCTCGGCCGGCCACTTGCGCGCCCAGTCGGCGGTCACGTAGGCGTAGTGCTCGTGCGTCTCGGCGTCGGCGGGCGCCTGGATCTCGATCAGGTCGAGGAGCTCGAAGCCGTTCGCGCGCAGCAGCCTGACCCAGTCGCCGTGCGAGAGGTGGTACTCGACGCCGCTGTTCTCGGACCACTCGAACCGGTGCATCCCGAACTGCGGTCGCTCGAGCGTCTCGACGGCGGCGGCCTCATCGTCGTCCGGTGAGCAGAGGATGACGAGCGTCGAGTTGCGGAGGAAGACGAGCTCACCGCCCGGGCGCAGGAGCCGCGCCGCCTCGGGGATCCACTTGTAGGGATCGGCCCAGATCGAGGCGCCGTACTCCGAGACGACGAGGTCAAAGGAGTCGTCGGGGAGCGGAACGTCCTCCCCGAACGCCTCGACGAGCTCGAGGCCGAGGCCGAACTTCTCGTCGCAGCGGCGCGCGGTCTCCAGCTGCGCCGGCGTGGGATCGACGCCGACCACCCGCGCCGCGCCGGCCTTCTTCAGCCAGGCCCCGAAGTACGCGGTCCCGCAGCCCAGCTCGACCACGTCCTTGCCCGCGAGGTCGGGGAGCGCGTGGAGCTCGCTCTCGGGCACGTTCCAGATGCCGTAGGTGATCTCGTCGGCGGCCCACGCCTGCTCGGCGCGCCCGTCCGTGTACTCCGCGTTCTCCCGCGTCCAGGCCGCGACGGTCGGGTCAGTCACCGAACCAGAGCGCGATCTCGCGCTCGGCGGACTCGGGCGAGTCGGAGCCGTGCACGAGGTTGTCGGGCATCGAGGAGGCGAGGTCGCCGCGGATCGTGCCGGGCGCCGCGTTCGCCGGATCGGTCGCGCCGATCGTCATGCGCATGGTCGCGATCGCTCCTTCGCCCTCGACGACGAGCGCCCAGGTCGGCCCCGAGGTGATGAACTCGACGAGCTCGCCGTAGAACGGCTTCTCCCGGTGCTCCCCGTAGTGCTCCTCCCCGAGCTCGCGGCTCGCGGTGACGAGCCTCCCCTCGCGGACCACGAAGCCGCGCCCCTCGATTCGACCGAGGATCTCGCCGACGAGCCTGCGCTGGACCGCGTCGGGCTTGATCAGGATGAGGCTGCGCTCGACCGCCACGGTCAGCCCCTGCTCGCGCCGCGTCGCGCCCGGCGCGTCCCGAGCGCCGGCGGCGCCCCCGGAACCGCGGCCTCGATCGGCGTCTCGCAGTACGGGCAGACCTGCCAGATCGGCTCGAGCGGCGCGCCACAGCTCACGCAGGCCTGCTTGAGCTTCGTCGTGCAGACCGGGCAGACGAGATAGCCCGAGTCGACCTCGGCGTGACAGACCGGGCAGCGGATGTCGACCGCCGCGATCCGCTCCTCCATCGCCTTGATCTCGAGCTGCCGCTCGCGCACGTCCTCGAGGTACTCCGGCGGGCGGAAGAGCATGTAGATGAACGGCCCGAGGTACGGGATCACGAGTGCGAGCAGCACCGAGAGACCGATCAGCAGCGGATCCTCGATGCGGCGGCGCGCGTCCTTGTAGGTCCAGAAGCCGAGCGAGAGCCAGAGCACGAAGGCGAAGAACGCGAACCCGTTGAGGATCGCGTGCTGGGTGCCGGTGCTGAGGAAGCTGGCGAGCGTCACAGCCCCGATCATAGAGAGCCGCTCAAGTCGGCCAGAAGATACAGAGAGCCCGTGACGAGCACGGCGCCGTCGGCACCCGCGAGCTCGAGGGCCCGCGCGCGTGCGGCCGCCGGGTCGGGCTCGGCCTCCACCTGCTCGAAGTGGGCGGAGGCGAGCGCCGCGAGCTCCGTTGCCGGCAGGGCACGGCCGTTGCGGCTCTCGGTCGCGACGAGCAGCGAGCCGAGCACCGACAGCGCCTGCAGCATCATCCCGGGCCGCTTGTCGGCGAGGATCGAGCAGACCACGGTCCAGCCGCCCGGGGCCGTCGGGAGCCGTGGCAGCAGCCAGCCGATGCCCGCGAGGTTGTGCGCTCCGTCCCAGATCTCGAGCGGGTCGTCGCCGCGCCGCTCGAGCCGGCCCGGCAGCGCGATCCCGTCGGCAGCGTGCGGGTCGACGGGCCGGTCGAGGAACGACTCCGCTGCCGCGATGGCGAGTGCGAGGTTGCTGCGCCCGGTCACGACGACGGCGCTCGCACCGTTCTCCTCGGCGCGCTCGCGCCACTCCGGCTCCGAGAGCACGACGGTGCACCCGGGCTGCACGACCGCGAGCTTCTCTGCCGCGATCGCCTCGCGCGTCTCGCCGAGCACGTCCATGTGGTCGAGCGCGACACTCGTGAGCACGACGACCCGCGAGTCGAGAACGTTCGTCGCATCGTGCCTGCCGCCGAGACCGGCCTCGACGACGGCGACGTCGACCTCCGCCGCGGCGAACGCGACGAGTGCCGCCGCCGTGAGCGCTTCGAACTGCGTCGCGCGGAGCGACTCGGCCGCCGGTCGCACGGCTGCCACCGCCGCCTCGAAGCCGGCCTCTTCCCCGCCGATCCGGATCCGTTCGCCCCAGCTGCGGATGTGCGGCGAGAGGTAGGAGCCGACCGAGAGGCCGGCGTCGAGCAGGAGCGTCTCGGTCAGCCGCGTCGTCGTCGACTTGCCGTTCGTCCCCACGACGTGGATCGCTGGGAACCGCTGCTGCGGCTCGCCGAGCTCGCCCAGCAGCGCGCGCATCCGCTCCGTCCCGAAGCCGTCCTGCGGCCAGGGCGAGAGCGACTCAACCCAGAGCGTCGCGCTCGGCAAGGTATTGCGCGAGCTTCTCGCGCTCGGCGTCGACCGCCTCGGGCGCGGCGTTCGCCACGAACTTCTCGTTGGCGAGCATCCGCTCGGCGCGTTCGATCTCCTTCTGGACGCGCGCCCGCTCGGCCTCGACGTCGCCGTGGCCGTCGTCGGTCGGCCGCACGACCGCCTCGAAGATCCGGGCCGAGTCGCCCGCCAGATTGATGCGGACGCCGCTGCGCCGGTAGATGCGGGCCGCGGTCTGGGCGCCCGCGATCGCCTCGAGCCCGCCCTCCCAGGCCTCGGCCTCGGGCCACGGCGCCACGATCAACCGCGTCTCGCGCTCGGGCAGGTTCGTCCAGATCTCCTCCGTCACGTGCGGCAGCACCGGATGGAGCAGCTTGAGCAGCCGCTCGAGCGCCGCGAACGCCGTCGCGCGCACGTCCTCCTCTTCGAGTCGCGGCTTGATCGACTCGAGGTACCAGTCGCAGAAGTCGTCGAACGTGAGGTGGTAGAGCCGCTGCACGGCATGCGCGAAGTCGAACTGCGCGAGATCGGCCTCGAACTCGGCCCGCGTCGCGTCGATGCGCGCGAGGATCCAGCGCTCCTCGACCGACGACGGCCGCGCTTCCGGCCGCGCCGCGCCGGCCAGCAGCAGGAGCCGGCTCGCGTTCCAGAGCTTGTTCGCGAGCTTCCGGCCCTCCTCGATCGCGCCTTCCGAGAAGGCGACGTCCTGCGAGGACGCCATCTTCATCAGGCCGTACCGGGTCGCGTCGGCGCCGTGCTGCTCGATCAGCGCGAGCGGGTTCATCCCGGTGCCGAGGCTCTTCGACATGCGTCCGCCGGTCGGCGCATGCACGAGCGAGTGGATGACGACGTCGCTGAACGGCACGTCGCCCATCAGCTCGAGCCCGCAGAAGATCATGCGGTTCTCCCAGAGCCGGATGATGTCGCGCGCCGTCGTGTTCAGGTTGCCCGGGTAGAACGCGCGCAGGTCCTCGGTCTCCTCCGGCCAGCCGAGCGTCGCGAACGGCCACAGCGCGGACGAGAACCAGGTGTCGAGGACGTCCTCGCTGCGCGTCAGCTCGCCCGAGCCGCATTCGGCGCACGCCTGCGGCTCCTCCTCGGCGCACGTCCAGTGGCCGTCCGGGCACTCCCACAACGGCAGCTGGTGACCCCACCAGATCTGCCGGGAGATGTTCCAGTCCGGCGCCTCCTCGAGCGAAGAGATCGCAAAGCGGTGCTGCGACTCCGGATGGAACTGGACGCGCCCCGAGCGCAGAGCGTCGAGCGCGGGCCGCTTCAGCTCCTCCATCGAGCAGAACCACTGCGGCGAGATCCGCGGCTCGATCCGGCTCTTACAGCGGTCGCAGAGCGAGACGCTGTGGCGGTACGACTCCCGCTTCTCGAGCTGGTCGCGCTCGCGCAGCCAGGCGAGGATCCGCTCCTCGGCCTCTTCCTGGGTGAGGCCCGCGAGCTCGCCCGCCTCGTCGTTCATGCGGCCGTCCGGGCCGATCACGGTCGGCTCGGGCAGCCCGTGGTCGCGGCCGATCTCGAAGTCGAGCTGGTCGTGAGCCGGGGTGATCTTGAGCGCTCCGGTTCCGAAGCCGATCTCCACCCGCTCGTCGGCGATCACGGGCACGCGCCGCTCGATCCAGGGCACGACCACCTCGCGACCGACGGCGTCGCGGTAGCGCTCGTCGTCCGGGTGCACGGCGACCGCGACGTCGGCCGGGATCGTCGCCGGGCGCGCGGTGGCGATCGTCACGTGGCCGTCGCCGTCCGCGAACGGGTAGCGGACATAGGTGAGGGCGTCGTCGACCTC
Source organism: uncultured Actinomycetes bacterium (assembly GCA_963743545.1). Taxonomy (GTDB): domain Bacteria; phylum Actinomycetota; class Thermoleophilia; order Gaiellales; family Gaiellaceae; genus Palsa-739. Next base: position 329,905 of record CAVUQB010000005.1, read on the forward strand.
GCGATGCTCGAGCTCGAGATCCGACAGCGAGGTGAGATGGAACGGGCACCAGTTGATGATCCGGTTCGCCCGGTAGATCCAGCCCTTCTCCCAGACATGGACGAAGAACCGCATCACCGCGCGGACGTAGGCGTCGTCCATGGTGAACCGCTCGCGCCGGTAGTCGAGCGAGGCGCCGATCCGCCGGAACTGGAACATGATCTTGCCGCCGTACTCGTGCAGCCACTCCCAGACGAGCTCGACGAACGCCTCGCGCCCGAGATCCTGCCGCGTCTTCCCCTCGGTGGCGAGGTGCTTCTCGACCGCGCTCTGGGTCGAGATGCCGGCGTGGTCGTACCCGGGCTGGAAGAGGACGTTGTAGCCCTGCATCCGCCGCGTGCGGACGATCGTGTCGGCGAGTGAGAGCTGGAGGGCGTGGCCGAGGTGCAGGTCGCCGGTGACGTTCGGCGGCGGGTGCGCGATCGCGAAGCTCTCGCGCTCCGGGTCCGGGTCGGCCGCGTAGTGGCCCTCCTCCTCCCAGATCTGCTGCCAGCGCTGTTCGACGCCCTGCGGTTTGTAGAGCGGATCCATGCGCGAAATGTGGTCAGGCAGCGACTATGAGGAGACCTTAGCGGCCGAGCGCTTCGGCTGTGGCCAGGTGCCGCCGACCTGCTCGAGGATCGCCTCGAGGAGCGTGAACGAGCTGAGGACGTGGTCGCGCGCCAGCGCCCGCGCGCCCTCGGGACTGCCGGCCGCGAGCGCCTGCCGGATGGCGCGGTGCTGCTCGGCGTTCTTCGCGTACAGGCCGTCGATCGAGTGGTCGCCCGGCGCCCAGACGGCCGGGCCCGAGAACGAGCGGCGCGCGCTCTTTGCCAACTGCTCGACGAGCGGCAGGTCGGCGACGCGATAGATCACATCGTGGAAGGCGTGGTTCGCGCGCACCCAGTCGCCCGTGATCGAGCGGCGCGCCTCGCCCGGCTCGCGGGCGCGGAGCTCTTTCGAGATCTTGGCGAAGTGCTGCTCCGCCTCCTCGAGCTCCGCGAGCTCCTCGAGCGTCATCTTCGTCGCGGCCACCTCGGTCGCGAGCGCCTCGAGCTCGGCCCGCACCATGAACGCCTCGTGCAGCTCCTCCCGCGAGATCGTGCGCACCCGGACGCCGCGGTTCGGCACGAAGGAGACGAGCCCGAGCGCCGCGAGCCGTCGCAACGCCTCGCGGATCGGCGTGCGCGAGACGTTGAACTGCTCGGACAGCTGCTCCTGGCGGAGGACGGTCCCCGGCTCGAGCTCGCCGGAGACGATCGCCTCCTCGATCACGAGCGCGATGTCGTCGGCTTTCGTGCTGTCGAGAGACACGCGCCGAGTCTACGTCGGTTGACGCCCTCCGACGGTCGGCGCAAGATCGGACGATGAGACGGGGACTCACCGCCTGTTGGTGACCGGTGCGCTGGCGTGTCTCCTCGTCACCGCGTCTCGCACGCCCGCGTCTCAGCTCGTGGTCACCTATCAGCGGGGCAGCGTGTTCCTCATCACGAACGAATCGTCCTGTAAGCCGGTGCCATTCGTATTGCCCGTGGCGCCGGCGCTGAGTTTCGTCTGCGACACGCACAGGCAAGCGGAGAGGCTCCGGACGCACCTCGGCAAGGACCACCTCCGAGTGTCCGTCCACCGGACGACTGTCTTCGTCTCAGCCGGCACAACTCCGCCGAACGCCCTTAGGCCTGCCTCCGCGGGCCTACTCGTTGTCGTGGTCGCGCTCGCAGAAGTCCGGGCACGTGCAGTCGGCGAGCTCGGCCGCGGGGGGATCTTCCGGGTCGAGTAGCTCGCCGTCGTCGAACCGTTCCTTCGTCCTGATGATCGTCTCGGTCATCTCGTCCCTCCTCGGTCGAGTCGTTCGTAGGCGGGCAGGGTCAGGAAGTCCTCGAGCTCCTCGGAGAGGGCGACGGCGGCGAAGAGCTGCTTCGCCTCGTCGCCGGCCTCCACGAGCCCGATCTCGTCGCGTACGCGCTGCTCGTCGACGTGGCCGTGCCGCACCCACTGCCAGATCTGGGAGCGGGAGATCTCGGCGGTCGCGGCATCCTCCATCAGGTTGTCGATCGCCGCCGCGCCGACGCCGTGCAGCCACGAGTCGAGGTAGCGGACGCCGACCGAGACGTTCGTGCGCACGCCGGCGTCGGTGATCTCGCCGGGCGTGTCCGGGATGGACAGGAGCACCGCCTCGTCGGGCACGACGTCCTCGCGCAGCCGCTCGAGCTGGTTCGGCCCCTCGCCGAGCGCGCCGTCGAAAACCTCGGTGCAGGTCGGAACGAGGTCGGGATGCGCGACCCAGGATCCGTCGAAGCCGTCGCCCGACTCGCGCTCCTTGTCCTCGCGCACCTTCGCCAGCGCGATTGCGTTCGCCTCCGGATCCTTGCGGGACGGGATGAACGCCGCCATGCCGCCGATCGCGTGCGCGCCGCGGCGATGGCAGGAGCGGACGAGCAGCTCTGTGTACCCGCGCATGAAGGGGACGGTCATCGTCACCTGCACGCGGTCGGGCAGCACCCAGTCGCGCGCCCGGAACTTCTTGATCGCGCTGAAGATGTAGTCCCAGCGGCCGGCGTTGAGCGCGCAGCCCCAGTCGCGGAGCTCGTACAGGATCTCCTCCATCTCGAACGCGGCGAGGATCGTCTCGATCAGGACGGTGCAGCGGATCGACCCGCGCGGGAGGCCGAGCTCCTCCTCCGCGAGCGCGAACGCGTCGGCCCAGAGGCGCGCCTCGAGGTGCGACTCGAGCTTCGGGAGGTAGAAGTACGGCCCGCTGCCGCCCTCGAGCTGCTCGCGCGCATTGCGCGCCATGTGCAGCCCGAAGTCGAACAGCGACGCCGAGACCGGCTCGCCGTCGACGAGCGCGTGCCGCTCGGGCAGGTGCCAGCCGCGCGGCCGGATCAGGAGCGTCGCGATCTCGTCATTGAGCCGGTACGTCTTGTCCGCGGTCTCGAGCGAGATCTCCCGCCGCACCGCGTCGGTGACGTTCCGCTGCCCCTCGACGACGTTCTCCCAGGTCGGCGAGCACGCGTCCTCATAGTCGGCCATGAAGACGCGGGCGCCGGAGTTGAGCGCGTTGATCATCATCTTGCGGTCGACCGGCCCGGTGATCTCGCAGCGACGGTCGCGGAGATCGGCCGGAGCCTCGGCCACCCGCCAGTCGGCGTCGCGGAGATCCGCGGTCTCGGCCAGGAAGCCAGGGAGCGCGCCCGCGTCGAGCTCGAGCTGCCGCCGGTGCCGCCGCTCGAGCAGCTCGCGGCGGCGCGGATTCAGCTCGCGGTGCAGGCGCGCGACCAGGTCGAGCGCCTCGCGCGTGAGGACTTCCTCGCCGGCCGGAGCGAGGATCTCCACCTCGGCCAGCGTGCTCACACGTGCTCCTTCGTGAACTGCGCCTCCTCAGTCGAGCCCTTGAGCGCGAGCGTCTCGCTGTCGGGCGCGACGGCCTGCGTGACGAGGTCGAAGTAACCGGCCCCGACCTCATGCTGGTGCCGGGTCGCCGTGTAGCCGAGCTCCTCGAGCTCGAACTCGCGCTCCTGCAGCCGCACGTACGCGGGCATCTGTTCCTCGGCGTAGCCGCTCGCGAGCTCGAACATCGCCGCGTTCAGCGAGTGGAAGCCGGCGAGCGTGATGAAGAGGAAGCGGTAGCCCCACTCGGCGAGCGTGTCCTGGAAGGACGCGATCTCGTCGTCGGAGAGGTGCTGGCGCCAGTTGAAGGACGGCGAGCAGTTGTAGGCGAGCGGCTTGCCCGGGAAGCGCTCGTGGATCGCCGCCGCGAACTCCCGCGCCTCGCCGAGATCAGGCGTCGAGGTCTCGAACCAGACGAGGTCAGCGTACGGCGCGTAGGCGAGACCGCGCGAGATGGCCGCGTCGATCCCGTCGCGGACGCGGTAGAAACCCTCGCCCGTCCGCTCACCCGTGACGAAATCGCGGTCGTACTCGTCGACGTCGCTCGTGAGGAGCGCGGCCGAGAGCGCGTCTGTCCGCGCGACGAGCACCGTCGGGACGCCGCTGACGTCGGCCGCGAGCCTCGCCGCGTTGAGCGTGCGGACGAACTGCTGCGTCGGCACGAGCACCTTGCCGCCGAGATGGCCGCACTTCTTCTCGGAGGCGAGTTGATCCTCGTAGTGGACACCGGCCGCGCCGGCCTCGATCATCGAGCGCATGAGCTCGTAGGCGTTGAGCGGCCCGCCGAAGCCGGCCTCCGCGTCGGCCAGGATCGGTGCGAGCCAGTGCGTCCCGTTCCGTCCCTCAGCCCAGTCGATCTGGTCGGCGCGGATGAGCGCGTTGTTCAGGCGGCGGACGAGGGCGGGCGCGCTGTTCGCGGGATAGAGGCTCTGGTCGGGATACGTCGCGCCGCCGAGATTCGCGTCGGCGGCGACCTGCCAGCCGGAGAGATAGATCGCATCGAGCCCGGCGCGAACCATCTGCACGGCCTGGCCGCCGGTGAGGGCGCCGAGCGCGCGAACCGGCGCCTCGGCCTGGATCAACTGCCAGAGGCGCTCCGCGCCGAGCCGCGCGAGCGTGTGCTCCTCGACGACGGAGCCGCGCAGGCGGACGACGTCCTCGGCCGTGTACGTGCGCTCGATCCCGCTCCAGCGGGCGTCCAGCCGCCACCGCGTCTCGAGCTCCTGCGCCGCGTCCTCGATCATCTCGCCTCCCCTTCGTCGGATTTCGGATCCCAAATATACCCGAGGCGGACGACGTTACCCCAAACGAGGCGGAACGACCCCCGATCTAGGATCCAGGCTAGAGGCGGTAGTACCGGTAGACGACTTCGGCCACGCAGACAGGCTTCTCGCCGCCCTCGCGCTCGATCGTCGCCGTCATCGTGACCTGCCGGCCCCAGTCCTCCTCGTCGACCGAGCCGACGACGAAGGAGCCGCGGACGCGCGAGCCCGACGGCACCGGCGCCGGGAAGCGCACCTTGTTGAGCCCGTAGTTGAGCGCCATCCCCGCACCCGGCTCGTCGTGCGGCAGCACCTCGTACGACATCTGCGGCAGCAGCGAGAGGGTGAAGTAGCCGTGCGCAACCGTGCCGCCGAACGGAGTCTGAGCCGCCATCTCGGGATCGACGTGGATGAAGTTGTGATCGCCCGTCGTGTCGGCGAAGTCCTGGATCTTCTCCTGCGACATCTCGATCCACGGCGAGGGGCCGAACTCGGCCCCGGCTTCGATCGTGCTCATGGGGAAGAGCCTACGCCAAGAGGTTCGAGACGCTCAAACCCAACCCACGCCAGAGGCCGGAGACTTCCCCGCTCCTCGGCGCGCGCCGTAGGCGCCCGCCGCGGCGGGCGACAAGCTCTCAGCACGGAGCGCGCCGGAAACCGCGCTTTCCGGCGCGCGGAGTTCCTTCAAGTCCGCCTGAAGAGCGAAGTGCTTCAGGCGGTCTGCTCGACGGGCTCGTCGGGCTCTTCGTCGGCGGCCTCGGCGCTCGTGACGAGCGTCGGACGGATGCCCTGCGAGATCGTCTCCTTCGTGATCACGCACTTCGTCACGTCGCGGCGCGAGGGCAGCTCGAACATCACGTCGAGCAGCGCGCCTTCGATGATCGAGCGGAGCCCGCGGGCGCCTGTCTCGCGCTCGAGCGCGCGGTCGGCGATCTCCCACATCGCGTCCTCGGTGAAGACGAGCTCGATGTTGTCGTAGCCGAAGAAGCGCTGGTACTGCTTGATGAGCGCGTTCTTGGGCTCCTCGAGGATCTGGACGAGGTCCTCGCGCCGCAGCTGGTGCACGGCGGAGACCACGGGGAGCCGGCCGATGAACTCCGGGATGAGCCCGAAGTTGAGGAGGTCCTCCGGCATGACGTCCGCGAGCAGCTCCGACGACTCCATGTCGTGCTTCGAGCGGATGTCAGCGCCGAAGCCGACGGCGTTCTTGCCGATGCGCCGCGCGATGATCTTGTCCACTCCGGCGAACGCGCCGCCGCAGATGAAGAGGATGTTGGTCGTGTCGATCGAGAGGAACTCCTGGTGCGGGTGCTTGCGCCCGCCCTGCGGCGGCACCGAGGCCACCGTCCCCTCAAGGATCTTCAGGAGCGCCTGCTGCACGCCCTCGCCCGACACGTCGCGCGTGATCGAGGGGTTGTCCGCCTTGCGCGCGACCTTGTCGACCTCGTCGATGTAGATGATCCCGGTCTCGGCCTTCTTGATGTCGAAGTCGGCCGCCTGGATCAGCTTGAGCAGGATGTTCTCGACGTCCTCGCCGACGTAGCCCGCCTCGGTCAGCGCCGTCGCGTCGGCGATCGCGAAGGGGACGTTCAGGATCCGCGCGAGCGTCTGCGCGAGCAGCGTCTTGCCGCAGCCGGTCGGGCCGAGCAGGAGGATGTTCGACTTCTGAAGCTCGACCTCGTCGTCCTCCTGGCCCATCTGCACGCGCTTGTAGTGGTTGTAGACCGCGACCGAAAGTGTCCGCTTCGCCTCTTCCTGCGAGACGACGTAGTCGTTGAGGACGGCGTAGATGTCGCGCGGGCGCGGCAGGTTCTCGAGGTCGAGCTGAGTCGGTGTCGTCAGCTCCTCGTCGATGATCTCGTTGCAGAGATCGATGCACTCGTCGCAGATGTAGACCCCGGGGCCGGCGATCAGCTTCTTGACCTGGCGCTGGCTCTTGCCGCAGAAGCTGCAGAGGAGCTGCTCGTTGCCTTCGGTTGCGCGCGCCATATCTCTTCTTCTACCTCGGTCCGGGGGATTCGTCTACTGCCCTAACGGTGGGCAATCACCTGGTCGACGATGCCGTACGCATCCGCTTCGTCTGCGTTCATGTAGTAGTCGCGCTCCATGTCCTTCGAGACCTTGTCGACGGGCTGATTCGTGTGCAGGGCGATGATCTCCTCCAGGCGCCGCTTCAAGTTGATCGTCTCCTTCGCCTGGATCTCGATGTCGGTGCCCTGACCCTGGAAGCCGCCGGATACCTGGTGGATCAGGATCTTGGAGTTCGGCAGCGCACTGCGCTTTCCCTCCGTGCCGGCCGCGAGAAGCAGCGCGCCCATCGACATTGCGATGCCGACGCAGATGGTCGCGACGTCCGGCTTGATGAACTGCATCGTGTCGTAGATGGCGAGCCCCGAGTAGACGGAGCCGCCCGGCGAGTTGATGTAGATGTTGATGTCCTTGTCCGGATCCTCGGATTCCAGATGGATCATCTGGGCGACGATGAGGTTCGCGACGTTGTCGTCGATCGGTGTGCCAAGGAAGATGATCCGCTCGTTGAGCAAGCGCGAGTAGATGTCGAAGAAGCGCTCGCCGCGCGAGGTCTGCTCGATGACGGACGGGATGATGAGGTTCGACGGCGGGTTCATGATCGGGCTCCTTCGGTGTGCTGCTGATCGGGGGGCGGCTGGTCGGGGTCCAGAGTTTCGTCTCGGTCGGGGGATTCTCCTTGTCGGGCGTCCAGATCGCTTCGCGGGCCTCGGCCTGCGCGAGCGGGATGCGCTTGACCTCGCCGGCGATCTGGTCGAGCGCCCTGCGCAGCCGGAGGTCGTCGCGGAGCGACTCGAAGCGGCCACTCTCGCGGAGAGCCACCAGCATCTCGTCGGCGTCGTCCCCGAGCGCCTCGGCCTGCTCGCGCACCAGCTCCTCGACGTCGGCGTCCGCCACCTCGAGCCCGAGCTCGTCGGCGGCCGCGTCGAGCACGAGCTCGCGCGCCACCGAGCGCTGCGCCTCGCTTTGAAGCTGCGCAACGAGCTGCTCGGGCTGCTGGCCGGTCATGGCGAGGAAGGTCTCGAGCGAGACGCCGCGCGCCTCGACCTGGCGGGCGAAGCCGTTCAGCAGCTCGCGAGTACGGGAGTCGACGAGCGGCCCGGCGGCGTCGACCTTGGAGGCGGCGACGAGCGCGTCGGCTGCGTCGGCGCGGAACCGGGTCTCGATCTCCTCCTCGATCTGCTCGCGGAGACGCGTCTCGATGTCGGTTTGCAGCTCGGCGAACGTCTCGAACTCGCTGGCCGAGCGGGCAAGGTCGTCGTCGAGCGGCGGCAAGACTTTCTCCTTGATCTCCTTGACCGTGGCGGAGAGGGACTGCGTCGATCCGTCGGCGAGCTCGAACGAGATCTCCTTCGTCTCGCCGGCGTTCATCCCGACGAGGCCCTGCTCGACCTCCTCCACGATCGCGCCGCCGCCGAGATCGACGACGTAGTCGCGCCGGGTCTCGTCCTCGGCGATCAGGTCGACCACCACCGTGTCGTCGGGCGCAACCGCGCGACCGTCGACGGGAACGAGCTCCGCAACGGTGGCCCGCAACGCGTCGAGCTCGGCCTGGACGAGCTCCTCGGGCACCTCGACCTCGGCGACCCCGACCTCGAGCTCCTTCCAGTCGGGCAGCTCCGGCTTCGCCTGCACGGCGACGGTGGCGGTGAACTCCCAGTCCTCGTCCTCGGAGGCGGGCAGCTCGAAGTCGTACTCCGGCTGGGCCACGGGACGCACGCGGCTGCGCGCGGCGGCGTTCCAGAACCAGCCGCCGATGTGGCTCTCGACCGCCTCGGTCATCAGCCGCTCACGGCCGACGCGCTGCACCAGCACCTGGCGCGGCACCCGCCCCTTGCGGAAGCCGGGGATCTTGACGCTCCGCGCGAGGTCGTCGGCTGCGTGCTCGACGGCGTGGTGGACGTCGTGCGACGGAACCTGGACCGTCAGCCGGACCTGATTCTCCGCGAGCTCCTCAACCTGCGCCTGCACGCGATCATTCAAGCAGGGAGCGGCCGGCCGAGGTCGAACGATCGAGGCACGTGAGCGCCTGGAACCTGAGCCTGCTCGCTCTCGCCGGAGCCATCTGGCTCACGATCTTCTCGGCGATCGCCTACGCCGTCCGCGTTCGCGCCTGAGCTCGGCTCAAGGTCGCGCGACGGACCGGGCGTCGACCTGACCCTTGTCGTCGACGCTCACGACCATCACCTCTTGTCCCCGTGACATCGTGGCCGAGCCGGGCGCCTGATTCACGAGCGCCCACCCCTGGGCCGACCAGGTGGTGACCGCAGCTTCGAGCCGCCGTTGCTTCTCCTCGGCCGAGATGGCGCCGCGCCCGCTGAGGAGGGCCACCACGAGACCGACCACTGCAGCGGCGAGGATGCCGAGCACGATCCAGACCCAGGTCGGAGTCGAGCTCTCGGAGCTCGTGCTGGCAGTCGTGGTGGGCTTCGGGTGGATCTTCTGCGTGGTCGTCTGCTCGACGGTGGTGACGACGGTGCTCCCCGGCGCCGTCGTCGTCTCCGAGATGGTCGTCGTGACCGGGACCGTCTCGGTCGTCGTGACGTCGGCGATCCCGCTCGCTGCGAGGCCGCCCGCGAGCAGGAGACCGGCGGCAAAGAGAGCCGAGAAGCCAACGAGCCGTCTCATGCCGCACAAGTCAAGCGGCTCACGGCCGGCGACCTCTCATCCATCCAGGATGATTGAGGGCCGGCCTGACGATGCGGGCGAGAGGACTCGAACCTCCAAGGGCCTCGCGGCCCAACGGGACCTAAACCCGCCGCGTCTGCCAGTTCCGCCACGCCCGCGCCGGCAAAGGATACGGGCCGCCTGCCGCGGGAACATCGCTGTTCGTACTAGAGTCGCGCCCCGTGGCTGGAATGAAGCCCGAGGACGTCTATGCGCTGACGAGCGCCGGAGACCCGCGGATCTCGCCCGACGGGACGCAGGTCGCCTACGTCGTCGGCCGGATCGACGAGGAGGCGAGCGCGTACCGCTCGGCGATCTGGGTGGCGCCGCTCGACGGCTCCGGGGAGCCGCGGCAGTTCACCTCCGGCGAGCGGAACGACGGCTCGCCCCGCTGGTCTCCCGACGGACGCTGGCTCGCGTTCGTCTCGAATCGCGAGGGCGACGAGAAGAAGGCGAAGGGACAGCTCTACGTCCTGCCGGCCAACGGCGGCGAGCCGCGGCGGCTGACGGACGGGAACGAGAGCGTCGAGTCGGTCGCCTGGTCACCCGATTCGAGCCGCATCGCCTTCGCCCGCCGCGTCCGCGACGAGGCGTACGAGGAGGAGGACGACCGCAAGCGCCCGCCGCGGCGGTTCACCCGCGTCTTCTTCAAGCTCGACGGCGTCGGCTGGACCGGCGACCGCCGCAAGCACGTCTTCGTCGTCGACCTCGACGGCAGCGACGAGCGGCAGCTCACCGAGGGCGACTGCGAGAACGACGGGCCGGCCTGGTCTCCCGACGGCAAGCGCATCGTCTTCACGTCGCTGCGCGGCGACCGCTGGGACGTCAAGTTCGCCGAGGCGCTCTACGAGCTCGACCTCGACGCCGAGGGAGCCGAGCCGAAGCGGCTGACCCAGGAGGACGAGTCCGCGAGCACCGCCTCGTTCTCGCCCGACGGCGCGCGGATCGCCTATATCCACTTCCAGGACGACGGCACGTTCCCGCACCACGGCCACATCGCGGTGATGAACGCCGACGGGAGCGACCGCCGCATCCTCACGACCTCCCTCGACCGGCAGTGCGCTCCGTTCCCGCTCGCCCGCGAGCCGGTCTGGGCCGGTGACCGCGTCGCCTTCGCGATCGAGGACGGCGGCAACGTCCACCTCTACACGGTCGCGGCCGACGGCTCCGCCGAGCCCGAGCTGCTGGTCGGAGGCGAGCAGTACATCGGCCTCTACGACTTCGTCGACGGCACGCTCGTCTACACCGCGAGCACCCACGACCGGCCGCACGAGGTCTTCAAGGGCGACGGCGGCGACGGCGTGCGCCTGACCGCGGTCGCCGAGGACTTCGTCACCGGCCGGGAGCTCGCCGAGGTCGAGCGGTTCACGGCGACGTCCGCCGACGGGACCGAGGTCGACGCTTGGCTCGTCCGCCCGCCCGGGTTCGACGAGAGCAAGCGCTACCCGACCCTGCTCGTGATCCACGGCGGCCCATTCGCGCAGTACGGGACGGGGTTCTTCGACGAGGTTCAGGTGTACGCCGGCGCCGGCTACTGCGTGCTCTTCTCGAACCCGCGCGGCGGCTCCGGCCATTCCGAGGCGTGGGGACGCGCGATCTGCGGCCCGAACGCGGACGGGGGCAAGGGCTGGGGCTCGGTCGACTACGAGGACCTGATGGGCGTCGTGGACTCGGCATTCGGGCAGTACCCGTTCCTCGACGCGGACCAGCTCGGGGTCCTCGGCGGCTCGTACGGCGGCTACATGACCTCCTGGATCGTCGGCCACACGAACCGCTTCAAGGCCGCGCTCTCGGAGCGGTCGGTCAACCACCTCGTGAGCGCCTTCGGCTCGAGCGACCTCTTCTGGATCTTCGAGCGCCAGTTCGGCGGCCCGATGTGGGAGAACGTCGACACGTGGCTCGCGATGTCGCCGGCCACCTACGCGCGCGACATCGAGACGCCGCTACTCATCGTCCACTCCGAGAACGACCTCCGCTGCAACATCGAGCAGGGCGAGCACCTGTTCACGCTGCTCCGGCTGCTCGGCAAGGAGACCGAGATGCTCCGCTTCCCGGCCGAGGGCCACGAGCTGTCGCGCTCCGGCTCGCCGATCCACCGCGTGCAGCGGTTCGAGGCGATCCTCGAGTGGTTCGGCCGCTACCTCCAGCCCAGCGGGAGCTGATGCGCGCGTTTGCGGCGGCGGCCGGCGGGTTCGCGCTCGTGCTCGTCGTCCTCCTCGCGGCCGTCGGCCAGCTGGGGAAGATCGACCGGCAGACCTTCGTCGTCGTGCTGGCGGCCGCCGCGGTCTCCGCCGGCGTCGCCGCCTGGCGAACGCGCCGAAACGACTGACCGTCAGCCGAAGCGGGCGACGGCGCGGGCGCGGCGACGCTCGGCCTCGACCTCGCGGTCCTTCGGCGCGGCGGTCGTGACGAGGTCGGCGAGCAGGTGCTCCGTGAGGTGGGCGATCTCGTGCACGGCCCGGTCGAACGCCGCTTGGTTCGCCTGCGACGGCTTGGTCATCCCGCTGACCTTGCGCACATACTGCAACGCCGCGGAGTGCACCTCGTCGGAGCTCGCGGGTGGATCGAAGTTGTAGAGAACTCTGATGTTCCGGCACATGCCTCGATGCTAGCTTCGACGTGCATGGAGCCTCTGCGCGGGATGCTGGTCGTGGACTTCAGCCGGTACCTCCCCGGCGCCTTCGCGGCGCGTGAGCTGCTGGAGCTGGGCGCACGCATCGTCTGCCTCGAGCCGCCGGGCGGCGATCCGATGCGCAGGACCGCTCCCGCCTGGGACACGGCGCTGCGCACCGGAAAGGAGTCGGTCGAGGTCGACCTCAAGCGCGATCCTACACCGGCGCTCGAGCTCCTGGAGAAGGCGGACGTCGTGCTCGAGTCGTTCCGTCCCGGCGTCGCCTCCAGGCTCGGCGTCGGCCCGGAGCACGTGGGGGAGCGCGTCGTCTACTGCTCGATCACCGGCTTCGGCCTCGGCAACCGCCACGAGCAGCGCGCCGGGCACGACCTCAACTACCTCGGCTGGGCCGGCGCGCTCGAGGACACGGCACCGTCGCTGCCGCCGGTCCAGATCGCCGACCTCGCCGCGGGAGGGCTCGCGGCCGTGACAACGATCCTCGCGGCTCTGCTCGAGCGCGAGCGCACCGGCAAGGGAGCCCGGCTCGTCGTCTCGATGACGCACGGCTCGCACCGCCTGGTCGCGCATCGCCTCGGCGGCGACACCGTGCCGCGGCTGCTCACCGGCGGCGTCGCGTACTACCGCATCTACGAGACCGCGGACGGCCGGCAGCTCACCGTCGCCGCCCTCGAGCCCGTCTTCTTCCGCCGCCTGACGGAGCTACTGGGCCGTCCCGAGCTGGCGGAGCGCCAGTTCGACACCGACCAGGAGGCGCTCGCGGCCGAGCTCGGCGCGATCTTCGCGACGCGCCCGCTCGCCGAGTGGCTCGCGCTGTTCGACCCCGAAGACGTGTGCGCCGGCCCCGTCGCGACGCTCGCCGAGGCGGCCGCCGACCTCGCTTAGCTCGCGCCGGGCCGCCTCATGGCCCCGGGAGGAGTCGAACCTCCGCACGCAGCTTCGAAGGCTGCCGCTCTATCCGCTGAGCTACGGGGCCGAGCCGGCAAAGGGTATCCCGCTACGCTGTGGCCGCTCGGTGGCGGTAGCTCAGTTGGTAGAGCTCCGGGTTGTGGTCCCGGTGGCCGCGGGTTCGAGTCCCGTCCGCCACCCTCGCAGCGAAGCCAAACCCAGGTGCGGGTTTCCCGCTCGCACCCGAAATGGCAACGTTTTGGCAACGACTCTCAGCCATTCAACGATGCTTCTCTGTCTGTCAGGTCGGCAGCGGCGGTCCGTGTTCGAGTAGTCGGTAGAGGTTGCGGGCGAGGTAGCGCTTGGAATGTCTGGGGGAACGCCCCTCCGCAGGCTTCGGATGCGGCCCTTGAGCTCATCCGGCGAGCGCCTCCACCCAGTCGAGCCTCTTTCCGCAGATGGATCTCGCCGCACCGGGCGAGACGTAGGTCACGTTGGCCGGAGAGACGTTTCGAGCCAGGAGAATCGGCCCGAGTGCGAATGGCTGCCCGCCGCTCCCGGGCGAGAGCACGGCGTCCCCGTAATCGATGCGGAGCTGATGGGAGCCGGCTGTAAGAGGGACGTCACCCAGCGGGTAGTAGTCGCCTGCGAGCCCGAGCTGGTGACGCGCCGTGGCGACCAGTCGGCCGTCCACGAAGAGCTCGATCCGGCGGCGGAACGATCCCCCGATCCAGATGCCATACGTTCCCGCGGCCAGGATCCGGACCGTGGTGACGAGGCGGCCGTCGCCATGGGGGACCACGACGAGCGGGTTCGCCGACACAAGGGACCATGAGGACGTGACGGTCGTCCGCGCCGCGCTGACGGCGGTGACCGGCGGCCGGGTGACGGTGGCCAGCCTCCCCGTCACGCCGGCCTTCTGCGCGAGGGCGAGGACGGCAGAGCAGTTCGGAACTGATGCCGCGTCGGAGGTGCCGCCCAGCGAGAGGTGCTCGAGGACCCGAGGAGCGCCGGGCGTCAGCTCGTAGACGTCGTAGAAGCGGCCGCTGAACACGAGGTGGTACACGGACGGCGGCCGACTTGCCGCCGGATTGTGATTCACGACCAGGACGCGGTACTGGAGCACGGTCGGCAGCGCCAACTGATCGAGGTCCGCGTAGCCGCCGGTCGGGACGGTTCGGCCAGAGCGCAGCGGGTCGACGCGGCTTCGATACTCGCCGGGCGATTCAGGGGCCATCGCGCCGAGGAAGTGCCTCGTCGCGTAGACCTGGTCCTCGAGGATCAGCGTCGGGCCTTGCCCCTTGAAGAGCTGCCCGATGTGAGCGAGTTCGGCGAGTCGGGCGCGCGGTGCGAGCCACACGTCGTGGTAGGCGAGCGCATTCGACCAGAGCACGCCGCCCACGATCAAGACCGCGACGACGGTTCCCTCGATCCGCCGACCACTTCGAATGAACCAGACGGCGCCGGCCATCGCGGCGAGCACGACGGCGGGAGAGGCGACGGCGAGCGCCTTCGCGCCGATCCACGGCGAGCCTCCGGCCACGGCCAAGGCGCAGCCGACTGCCGCCGCGCCGAGGTAGAGCGGCAGCCCCCAGTCCTTGCGCTTCCAGGCCCAGGTCACTGCCAGGACGGCGCTCGCGATCACGATCGCGATCAAGAGATAGGTGACTCCGATGTTCCCGGGCCGCAGCCGGAAGTCTCCCACGGGCCAGATCCCGAAGATCTGGAGCTTGCTCAGCGGGTGGAGGAGGTTGCCGAGGCCGTTTGCGTTCAGCCCTACGTCGCTCGCGAAGCTGCCCGCGCTGAGCAACGTGGGAATCGACAGGAGAAGGATCAGGGCGGCGAAGGCGAGCGCAATGCGGACGACGGTGCGGCCGTGGGCGCGTATGAGCACCACGAGTGCCGGCACGAGCAGCGGAGCGAGCCAGACGCCGCCGCTGAAGTTGAGCACTCCGAGGAGCGCCGCCGTTGCCACCGCAAGAGGTATCAAGCCCCGGGCCGAAACCGGCCGGCGAAGCGCCTCAGCTGTCAGCGCCGCCACGAGGCCGAACAGAGCAGCACTCACCATCTCCTTGATCCCGCCCCAGAGCGAATACCCGTAGAGCAGGGCGGGCTGAGCGGCGACGAATGCGGCAAGCGCGCGCGGCGGCCGGGACTCGATCAGAGTGCCGACGAGCCCGTAAAGAGCGAGGGCGAGCATCGCCGCCATGAAGGCGTGGTACGGCTGGATCAGCCAGGCAGAGTCGGTACGGACGATCGCGTGGCCGATCCCGAGCGGCGGGA
This sequence comes from uncultured Actinomycetes bacterium, assembly GCA_963743545.1. Classification (GTDB taxonomy): domain Bacteria; phylum Actinomycetota; class Thermoleophilia; order Gaiellales; family Gaiellaceae; genus Palsa-739. Next base: position 345,070 of record CAVUQB010000005.1, read on the forward strand.
ACGCACCGACCGGATACCCGTACTGGTTCCAGTAGTAGTTGAGGTTGAGCTCGAAGGTCGAAACCGGGAGCCCGCTGATCGTGCGTCCGTGCTGGAGGAGTCGGTCGGTGAAGTTGAGCCAGGTGGCTGTGTCGTCGAGAGAGATATAGCCGGTGAAGGTCGCGCTCCCGGAGAGAATCACCGGCGCGCCGTAGACGAGGTACGCACCGACGGCGGCGGCCGTCGCCCAGCCGTCCAAACGGACGCTCCGCCAGGGAAGCGAGAGGCCGAGCCCCGCGATAGCCAGGGCGACGACGAGCGGGGTCGTGAGCTGCGCCGTTGCGCTGTTCGAGGTCGTGAAGAGCGCGGCAACGACGATCAGGCTGAAGCCGGCCGGAAGTCGTAGCGTGCTGGGAAGGCTGCGTCCTGCGACAGCCTCGAGCAGGAGCCCGCAGCCAAGCGAGAGCACCGCAAGGACGAGCGGGAAGACGATCCACGGGACGAGCAAGCTCATTGGCAGGTGGGTCGCGAGAGGGAGACCAGGCCGCGACCGACGCTACTGCTCTGGACGGACGACGACGCCGTCCTTCCGCAATCGCCCACGCTTGATGGTGTCCCTGAGCAGGAAGAGCCCGACGGCGACAAAGGGCAGGAAGTTGACCATGTGGATGACCAGCGCGGCGGAGAGCGCGTCCGAGGCCGAGATCCCGTACGCCCGAAACGCCACGAGCGCGGCGGCCTCGAAGACGCCGACCGCGGAGGGCGAAGAGGGAAGCACCATCGCCAGGTTGGTGGCGATGACGACCAGCAGAGCGGCGGCGAACGGCAGGTGGAGGTGGAACCCGATGATCACGAACCACGTCGAAAGCGCGAGCCCGAGCCAGCCGGCTGCCGTCCACAGGAAGGCGGCGAGCATCAGCCGCGGCCGGCGGAGCGCGGCGAGGCCGTGGACGAGCGAGTCGGCGACGTGCTCGATCCGCTCGGCCTGGAGCCAGCGCAGGCGGTGGAACGGCTTGAGCATGAGATGGACCGGCTTCGCTCCGAAGACCGCGAGCACGACCACGATCAGACAGAGAGCTACCGCCAGCCCGATCGCGAGCATGGCGGCACCATGCAGCCAGCTGACCTGGGGAAGCCACGGGGTCGCGGCAAACAACAGAAGGAGCAGCACGAGCACGTCGTATGAGCGCTCGACCAGGACGGTCCCGACCGCCTCTCCCGGCGGGGTACCCGCGTAGCGATTGAGCGCGACGATCCTGGCAGCTTCGCCTGCGCGGGCCGGAAGGATCGAGTTGAAGAAGTACCCGACCAAGAGCGAGCGGACGATCGGCCCCCACGGAGGCCGCGTCTCTTTGGCGAACAGATAGCGCCAGCGAACGCCCTTCAGGACGACGGTCCCGGCAAGCGCGACGAGCGCGGGAATCAGCCACCAGTAGTTGCTCGTCCGAAGACCGCTCCAGACGTCGCCGAAGCGCACATGGCGGACGGCGAGATAGGTCAGCCCGGCGCTGACAAGCAGGCCGACCCAGGCCATCCACGATCGGCGGCCGCCTCCCGGAGCGGCTTCGTCGTGGGCTCGTTCGGGTGGAAGCACCGGCTCGCGCGCCTCCGCGCTACTCATGCGCGGTCCTCGATCATCGCCCCCGTCCCGAGCGGCACTCAGGCGCACGCCCCGGTCGCGTCGGCGAGCACGGCGGCGACCTCTTCGACTTGCGCCGGCGCCATCTCGGGGAAGATCGGCAGGCTCAGTTCGCGGTCGCAAGCCCGCTCCGAGACGGGGAAGCTCTCCCGCCGGAGACCGAGCTGCGAGTAGGCCTCCTGGAGGTGGATGGGCACCGGATAGTGGATGCCCGTGCCGATGCCTCGGTCGCCGAGCCGGCTCTGCACCGAGTCACGGTCGTCCACGTAGATCGCGAAGATGTGGTAGACGCAGCGGTTCTTCGGGTCGTCCTCCGGGAGGTCGATCTGGATGTCGGCGAGCAGCTCGCGGTACGTCGCAGCGATTTCGAGCCGCCTCGCCGTCCACTCCTCCAGCCTGCACAGCTTGATGCGGAGGACGGCACCCTGGAAGCCGTCCATCCGATAGTTGAAGCCGATGCGGCTGTGGAGATACCTCGCACTCTGGCCGTGGTCTCGCATCATGCGGGCGAACTCTGCGACATCGGCGTCGTCCGTGACGAGCGCCCCACCCTCGCCGTAGGCGCCGAGGTTCTTCGCGGGGTAAAAGCTGAAGACTCCCGCCCGGCCGAGGCCGCCGACATGGCGACCGTGATAGGTCGCGCCGTGTGCCTGGCAGGCGTCTTCGACCACACTGACCCCGTGTCGTTCCGCGACGTCGAGGATCGCGTCGAGCTCGGCCGGCCGGCCGTGCAGGTGCACCGGGACGATCGCACGGGTTCGCTCGGTCATCGCACGCTCTACGGCAGCCGGGTCGATGTTCGCGGTTTCCGGGAGAACGTCGGCGAACACGGGATCGGCACCGGTGTAGGAGATCGCCGCTGCGGTGGCGATGAACGAGTTCGGGCAGGTGATCACCTCGTCGCCGGGGCCGACGCCGCTTGCGAGCAGGGCGAGATGCAGTGCGCTCGTCCCCGTATTCACAGCGACGCAACTGCGGACGCCGCAATACGCGGCGAACTCCTCTTCGAACCGCTCGACCTCTTCTCCGAGCACGAACTGCGCGCTCGCACACGAACGGTCGAGCGCCGCCAAGACCTCATCGCGGATCTCGGCGTATTGCTCCTTGAGGTCGAAGTACGGGACGGGCAGCGTTAGCTCCTGAGCCCGAGGCGCAGGTAGAAGAGTGGCTTGAGGGCGGCCAGCCAGTCACGCGGGCGCATCTTCGAGTACGACCCGTCCGCGGAAGCCTGTCGGTACACCTTCGACACGGGAACCTCGGTCACGCGGTACAGGCGTGCGGCCTTGTAGTGGACGTAGTACTCGAGCTCGTAGGATGTCAGCCAGTCCTGCGACCAGTCGATCCGCTCGTCACGCAGGATCTCGGTCGTGTACGCGCGGTAGCCGTTCGTGCAGTCGGTGAAGTGGTGCAGCACGAAGAGGGAGAACGTCCAGGTGAAGACCCGGATCGCGAGGTTCCGGTGACTCGGGAGCCCCTGGCTGTTCCCACCTTTCGCAAAGCGCGACCCTTGCACGTAGTCGGCCTTGCCCTCGAGGACAGGTTCGAGGACCCGACCGATTTCCATCGGGTCGTCCTTGCCGTTGCCGGCCATGATCACGAAGACGTCGTAGTCGTGCTCGAGGGCGTATCGGTACGCCGAGCGGATCGCCTCACCGATGCCCTGATGGGTGTCGTGCGTGATCACGGTGCAGTGCGCGGCGCTGCGCAGGATCTCTGGGGTTCGATCGGTCGAGCCGTCGTCTACCGCCAGCACTTCGTGGACCAGGCCCTGCTCGACCACCGGCTTGAACCGATCCAGGACCCAGCCGATCTGGGCCTCCTGGTCGTACACCGGCATGAAGGCGATGACCCGCGGCTTCATGCGTCGCCGCCTTCCTGATCGAGTCTTCGCATCGACCGCGCCGGGTTGCCGGCCACGACGGTGTACGGCTCGACATCCTTGGTCACGACGCTCCCGGCGCCGACCAGCGCCCCCTCTCCGATCGTCACGCCGCACAGGATGACGGCCCCGCTGCCGATCGACGCGCGACGATGCACATGGGTCTCGACGAGCTCCCAGTCGTCGGGGCCTTGAAGTTCACCGTCCGCGGTGACGGCCGCCGGATAGCGGTCGTTCACGAAGACGACATGGTGGCCGACGAAGCACTCGTCGTCGATGGTCACGCCCTCACAGATGAAGGAGTGGCTCGAAATCTTGCAGCGCTTGCCGATCGAGGCGGTGCGCTGGATCTCGACGAACGGGCCGATGCGGCTTCCGTCGCCGATCGAACAGCCGTAGAGGTTGACGAGATCGTGGATCCAAACGTCCTCGCCCAGGGTCACATCCGAAGCAACCCCGGCCGGATGAGGGCTCTCCGAAGTCACAGAGAAACGCGGCGACCTTCCTCCGCAAGCGACTGGCTCGCGGCTTCGAGCAACCGCACGACCTTCACTCCGGCCGCGCCGCTCGAGAGGGGGAGTCGCTTGTAACGGATGCAGTCGACGAAGTGCGCGCACTCGACCGCGAGCGCCTCGTGCAGCTCCAGCTTGGGCGCCCACATGTCTCCTGTGCGGTAGTCGACGAGGGTGGCGTAGATGCCCTCCTGGGTCGTGACCTTGATGCCGCTGTCGTAGACCCTGACCTTCTCACTCGGCTCCGTATCGTCGTAGACGAGCATGCGCCGCGTGCCGCCGATCAGGATCTGCCGCACCTTTACCGGTGAGAGCCAATTGACGTGGGTGTGCGCCATGAAGCCGTCGTCGTAGTAGACGGTGATGTAGGCCATGTCGACGAATCCGCTCCCGACATGGTCGGCGCCGACGGCCGCGACGGACTTCGGCTCAGCGGGAACGAGGTGGGCGAGGATCGAGAGGTCATGGGGCGCAAGGTCCCAAATGACGTCGATGTCGTGCTGGAAGATGCCGAGGTTCACGCGCACCGAGTCGAAGTAGTAGAGGTCGCCGCACTCGCCGGCGTCGAGCAGTTCCTTAAGCCGCCGGACGGCCCCCGTGTAGACGAAGGTGTGGTCGACCATGAGCACGAGGTCGCGCTGGTCGGCCAGCTCGACCAGCTCCTCTGCCTCGGCGACGGATCGCGTCATCGGCTTGGAGACGAGGACGTGTTTGCCCGCCTCGAGCGCGCGTTTGGTCAGTTGGTAGTGGGTCGTGACCGGCGTGGCGACGACGATCGCATCGATCTCGGGGTCGTCAAAGATCCGATCGGCCTCCTCGATGACCTTCAGCGTCGGATACTGGCGGGCCGCCAACTCTCTCCTGTCCTGCCGCTGCTCGGCGCAGTAGACGACGTCCACTCCCTCCGTGGCGACCAGGTTCCGCACGAGGTTCGGGCCCCAGTACCCGAAGCCGATGATCCCTACCCTGATTTCCACGGGCGATGCCGTTAGGTCGCGGTCACCCGACCGGGGCTACCTTGCCCGATGTGGCGACGCGGAGAGCCGTCGCGGGCGAGAGATCGTAGACCTCTACCTGGTACGGGACGCCCGGAAAGGCGAGGTGGACGCTCTTCGGATAGCCGGTGTCGACGAGCGCGATCCCGCCGCCCGGAACTTTGACTTGCTGGCCGTTCGACACGGCCAGGAGCCCGCGATAGGCGTTCGTGTCCGGATAGGTCGCGACGATCAGGTACTTCGATCCCGGGGCGCCGGCCTTGACGCTCGACGGCAGGTACCTGACGTAGAGCTTGTTGCTGTTCGTCCGGGTGAACTCGTAGGTGTGCCCGCGTTGTGCGCCGGCCCAATAGATGGGTTGGCCGATGTTCACGGCCTCCGAGCGAAGCGCGGCTTCGCGCAGCGCGACCGGGCCGATGGGCTTCACGACCGGACCGGTCACCGGCTGTGTGCCGGTGGTGGTCGCGGCGGAGGGGTTCGAGTTCGAGTTCCGGTCCACGATCACCCAGGCGACGATGCCTGCGACGATCGCCAGCGCGATGACGGCGCCGATGCGCACACGGGGGTTGGCCGGCGCCGAGTTCTTGGCCGGCCCGGTAGCGCCGCGGTTCGCCTCGGGAGCTTGTTCAGTCTCCGGGTTGGACTGGTTTCCTGCGTCCGCGGGTGTGTTGGTCATGCCCAGAAGGTAGCGCCTCTGTCGGCCCCCTTGCCTCCGCTGTCCCGTCCGGCAGAAGTCGTCCGGCACGATGGGCTGCGATGCCCTAACATAAGGCGTTCGTGATCACGCAGAGGGAACAGAGCGAGGCGGCGCGCCGGCGGCAAGCCGATGACGCGTCCCGGCGGCACGGGGATGAGCGATGAAGAAGTACATCGTCGCCTTCGCCATTGCCGCGCTTGCGCTGGCCGGCGCCGCGTGGGCCATCCCGACGAAGCACACGAGCAAGTACTGCTTCTACATCGACCCGCGCCACGGCGCGACCTACCACGACCTCACCAGCAGCGTCACCCAGAAGAACGGTGCCAAGAAGGGTTGGCACAAGGTTTGTCTGGAGCTCAAGCAGAAGAACGGCCCGACAGGCCCGACAGGAGCCACAGGCGCGACCGGGGCGACAGGCGCGACCGGAGCGACCGGAGAGCGCGACCGGAGCCACAGGCGCGACCGGCCCAACTGGCCCCACCGGGCCGACTGGCGCGACGGGTGCCACCGGCGCAACCGGGGCGACTGGCGCTACCGGGACAACCGGAGCGACGGGTGCTACCGGCGCGACCGGCGCGACTGGTCATACGGGGCCGACTGGCGCGACGGGTGCCACCGGCGCAACCGGCGCTACCGGGACAACCGGAGCGACGGGTGCTACCGGCGCGACCGGCCCGACCGGACCCACCGGCGCTACGGGAGCGACAGGCGCCACGGGTGCCACAGGCGCAACTGGTGACACAGGCGCAACCGGTGACACAGGCGCAACCGGTGACACAGGAACCACCGGCGCCACGGGCGCGACTGGCGATACCGGCCCGACTGGTCCCACCGGCCCGACCGGAGACACAGGCGCAACCGGTGCCACAGGCGCAACCGGTGACACAGGCGCCACCGGAGCCACAGGCGATACCGGCCCGACTGGTCCCACCGGCCCGACCGGCGCCACAGGCGCAACCGGTGCGACAGGCGAAACCGGAGCCACCGGCGCCACAGGTGACACAGGCGCAACCGGAGCCACAGGCGCACCGGTGCCACAGGCGACACAGGCGCCACCGGCGCGACAGGTGCCACCGGCGCGACCGGAGACACAGGCGCCACCGGCGCGACCGGCGCCACCGGAGACACAGGCGCGACCGGGCGACAGGCGAACCGGAGCCACAGGCGCAACCGGTGACACAGGCGCCACCGGAGCCACAGGCGATACCGGCCCGACTGGTCCCACCGGCCCGACCGGAGACACAGGCGCAACCGGTGACACAGGCGCAACCGGAGCGACCGGCGCAACTGGTGACGGGCGACACGGCAGGAACCACCGGAGCCACAGGCGACACAGGCGCCACCGGAGCCACAGGCGCAACCGGTGCCACAGGCGACACAGGCGCCACCGGCGATACCGGCCCGACTGGTCCCACCGGCCCGACCGGAGACACAGGCGCAACCGGGGCGACGGGCGATACCGGAGCCACAGGCGCAACCGGTGACACAGGCGCCACCGGGGCGACTGGCGCAACCGGAGCCACGGGGGCCACGGGAGCGACTGGCGCAACGGGTGCAACCGGCCCGACAGGCCCGACTGGCGCGACGGGTGCCACCGGCGCAACCGGGGCGACTGGCGCTACCGGGACAACAGGTGCCACCGGAACCACAGGCGCCACCGGCGCAACCGGAGCCACGGGTGCAACCGGCCCGACAGGCCCGACAGGCCCGACAGGTGCCACAGGCGCAACCGGGACAACAGGTGCCACCGGAACCACAGGCGCCACCGGCGCAACCGGAGCCACGGGTGCAACCGGCCCGACAGGCCCGACAGGTGCCACAGGCGCGACCGGCGCGACGGGTGCCACGGGAGCGACTGGCGCGACGGGTGCCACCGGCCCGACCGGCCCGACCGGCCCGACTGGCCCGACAGGTGCCACGGGTGCCACAGGCGCGACCGGTACAAGCGGTGCCACGGGCCCGACCGGCCCGACCGGTGCCACTGGAGCGACCGGTGCGACCGGTGCAACCGGCGCGACCGGTGCCACGGGCGCTACCGGTGCTACCGGCCCCGCAGGTGTGGGAACTCCGCCCGCGCCCGCTTCCAACGCCACGAACACGTGCACTGCAGCGACGATCACGTACTCCACGGTCTTCACCTCGGGGGCGGGCTGCACCACCGCCCTCTCAGTCACATCGAGTGGATCGACGCGCTACCTCGTGATCGTCACGGCACAGCTCCTCGCCAGCTCGGGTGACACCGCCTACGCCTCGTTCCAGGCGACCGGCGGCTGCAGCGTCACCGCCAGCGACGCGAACGCGCTAATCCGCTCCGGCGGAGCCAGCTCCAGCACCGGAGCCGTTCAGGCGAGCACCGAAACGCTCGTCACCGGTTGCACCACCGCCTCCACCGTGTTCTCGATGGCCTACAAGGAGTCGCCTGCCGTGGCGCAGTCGTGGTCGAACCGGACGCTCACAGTGATCCCGCTGAACTAGCAACACGGCTCAGCGGCTGACGGTGGACGGGGGGCCTTCGGGCCCCCGTCTTCGTTCCGGGCCGTGTCAGAGCGGTGCGGAGGTGTTCGAGTCGCGGCGAGGTCGTTACCACGGCTCAGGCGCCGGTAACAGTGGTGGCGTAGCTGGCCTCGAGGGCGTCTCTGGCGGTGGTGGCGTGGTCGGCGCGCTCGAACAGGTGCGCGTAGGTGGTGAGGGTGACGGAGGGGTTGGCGTGGCCGAGCTGGCCGATCTGTTACCACAGGTGTTTCCACAAACGAGCGTTCGGGTTACGGCCCCGTAGCCGTCACGATCGACTGGTGGCTGCTCTCAAGCGCCTCTCTGGCAGCTGCGGCGTGGTCGACTTGCTGGAACAGGTGCGCGTACACCTCGAGGGTGATGTTCGGGTTTGCATGGCCGAGTTGGCGGGAGACGAAGACGACGTTGAGCCCGTTGGCGATCAGCAGGCTCGCGAACCCATGTCTGAGCGAGTGGAGGGTGAGCTTGCCCTTGCCGCTCAGGCCGGCGGCTTTGACCGCCTGGCGGAAGCCTTCGCCGACGTTGCGGTAGTCGAGCCCGCGTCCGAGGGTGTTGCAGAAGACGATGTCCTCGGGCTGCTTGTGGGATGAGGAGAGCCAGTGTTCGCGGAGCAGTTTGGAGACCGCGGGGGCGAGCACGACCTCGCGTCTTCCGGCGGGTGTCTTGAGCGGTGCGTGTTCGCGGTGGCGGGAGAGTTGCCGGTGGACACGGATCAGGTTGTGCTCGTGGTCGACGTCGGCCCAGCACAGCCCGACCAAGCAGCGACTCGGTCAGCTGTTAGTTCCCGGAGTTTCAGGGCGCCCAGCGGACGCTGCTTTGGGTCGCTGCTGCGGTCGAGGTGACGAGCGACGATTCGCCGGTAGCGCTCATGCGTCGGCGGGGCCAAGCGGCCCTTCTGGCCGGTGCCGCGCTCCAGCCACGCCTCGGCTGCCTGGCCGACGGTCAGGTTGGTTCGCTCGATCCGCTGCCCCAGTTCGCGGCGAGCGAGCGTCGCGGCTCTTTCCGCCTTCGCAGCGGCTTTCGTGTCCCCCTTCGCCGTCTGCCAGACCTGGCGGCCGGTGGCATCGCGGAAAGTGGTGTGTGACACGGATGGCTCGGAGCGCTGGGCCTGTTGCGGAGTCGAGATCGGCAGACCCATCGGGCGTAAGGAGGACGGTCTCGACAGCGATCAGTTCGAACTCACACGGCAACGGTCGCGCACAATCGCTGACAACCTCGACCGCTATCTGCTAATGGCCGAACGGCGCATGATCCCAACGCCTGAGAACCTTGAGCGCGCTGGACGGATCAGACGCGCGATGCGGCGCAAACCAGGAGAGCTCTGGACGGACGAAGCGCTCGCTCTCCTCGTGGCCGACTACCACGCGCTCGAGGGTGCGCCGCGAGGACGCAACTGGGCGCTCTCCGAGAGGTGGGGCATCCACCGCTCGAATATTCAGCGTGCCCTCGCAAGGGCTAAGAGCGAGGGTCTGATGCAGTGAGTCACGGGTCGGACTCGCAGATGTTCGGCCTAGTCGGTCCGGGGTCGGAGGTGCGAGCTACTCCGCCTCGACCTGTAGCTGCCCGACGGACGCCGATTAGTCCTCCTCCTCGAACACACCAGGGGTTGATGCGAATGGCCGCGCTCAACCTTCAGCGCTGCTCCGTCGATACCCCGGTGTGGCGAAGCGGTCTCGTCGAAGGGGGCGAGCCGCTTCGCTTTTGGACGTGTGTCTGTTGTGCTGCGGAGTTGTGGACATCGGAGAGCATCTGCCGGGGGTGCTGCGAAGCCCAAGCGCCCGCCCGCTATGCGTGAGCAGCACGGCGGTGTAAGAAACCAGTTGCGGCGCGGGTTGCGTCATCGACAGCGAGATCCTCTTGGACAGGTCCCCCTTCACTGTCAGGGCGTCTCGTTCGACATCCGGCGTAGCCCGCCGCCGACCTCTCGGTAGTTCTTTGGCCAGGCCCGAGGGCCCCTAAGCGGTCTCGACGCCTGGCAGCGCGACGAACGGCGATTCGTCCTCCTCCCCGAACGGGACGACATTTCGGGAAAGCGATTGAGGCCGCGTCACGCGGCCTCAATCGCTAATACCGGGTGCTCAGCCGGTGATGTTGCCGGTGGCGCCGTTGAAGTTCTGCTCCATGTGGCCGTTCGCCCCCGCGTCGTAAGTGAAGTCGTACCCGGTCAGGGTGCCGCTCACTCCCGTCGGGAAGAACGCGGCCACGAAGGCGTCGTTCTGGGCGACGATCGCCGACGTCACGGTGGTGTGAGGCGAGCACGGCGCTCCGCACGAGGCGAAGGGGTCGAACCCCGAGTTGGCCGGGACAGTGACGGTCATCGATCCGTAAAACGTCCCGGTAACGCCGCCCACCTGCTTTGTGGGGCGCAGACGGGCGGTGGGGGGTTGGGCTGCCCAGACCCCGGCTCTCGTGACGAAGGTGCCCTTCACGACCTTGGTCAGGACGTACGACCCGTCGGGCTGCGTCGCGACAACGTAGGTCGCATCGAAGGTATCGGTCGCCCAACCTGCACCACTCCCACTGTCGGAACAGGCTCCGGTGTCCGGACCGATAGCACCCGCGAAGCTGTAAACGAGCGGTGAGTTGATTCCGCTCGGGCCGGTAGCTCCCTTGGCTCCGGTGTCACCCTTCGCACCAGGCGCTCCCGGGTCACCCTTCGCGCCCGGAGCTCCCGCGACACCAGTGGCACCCTTCGCACCCTGCTTGCCGACGATGCACGTCTTGTGCCCGTACTTCGGCTCCACAGAAACGTCGAGGTACGACGCTCCGCGATCCAGGTGATCGATGTACACGCAGAAGCGGGATGTCTGCTTCGCGCTCGCTCCTGCTAGCGCGCCCGAGGTGATGCCAAGCACCACCGCAAGCCCACAGATGATGAACAACGCCTTCTTCATTGAACCCCCCTTTGGGTCCGTTGCTCCCTCACAACCAGCCGGCATATGCACACGGCGTGGTTGCTATCGAAGTATGCCCAGACCCGATCCGTTTCATGCGGGACCTCGTCACCCTCTCGATGCCCCTCCCAGATGGATGTATCGCGCGAGCCGGTTCAGGGGTCATTCCGGAACACTGGCTCAGGCGAGCGACCTGTCGCCTATGGGTGATGCGCACGGCTCAGGCGCCGGTGACGGTGGTGGCGTGGCTGGCTTCGAGAGCATCGCGGGCGGTTTCGGCGTGGTCGGCGCGTGCGAACAGGTGGGCGTAGACCTCGAGGGTGATGCTGGGGTTGGCGTGGCCGAGCTGGCGGGAGACGTAGACGACGTTCAGCCCGCGCGAGATCAGGAGCGAGGCGAACGCATGGCGGAAGGAGTGGAGCGACAGCCGCCCCGAGGCCGTGACTCCGGACGCTCGGATCGCAGCGCGGAAGGCTTCGCCGGCGTCGCGGTAGTTGAGTCCGCGCCCCTCGAGGGTGCAGAACACGAGCTGCTCGGGCCGTTTGTGGGGGGAGGCGAGCCACTGCTCGCGCAGCAGCTTGGCGATCGCGGGGGCGAGCACGACCTCACGTCTGCCCGCCGGGGTCTTGAGTGGCGCGTGCACGCGGCCGCGCGAGAGCTGTAGGCGAGCAGCTCGAACAGCGGTCGCCAGCGGGGGTGGGTGGCGGCGAGCACCAGCGCGAACTGGTCGCCTTCGAGGATCGAGATCGGCTTGGGTGTCCAGCGGGGCTTCTCGCCGCGCTCGAGCTTGGCGACCGGGTTGGCGGCGAGCCAGCCGCGACGGACGGCGAACGCGCAGATCTGGTTGAGCGCGATCAAGGCGAGCTTCGCGCTCGTGGGTGCGAGCGTGTCCTCGTTCGCGGCTGACCAGGCGGCGACCCGATCAAGTCGCGTGACCGAGGACCCTGCGGATGCGCGAATCAGCCGCGGGCTTGGCAACATTTTGCCAACGCCTTGCGACGCATCCCGACCTGCGGAACGCGTCGCGGGTCGCCTGAAACCGCCCGATTACGCGATTCGACCGGTGGGGATGCACCAAGATTCGCGTTTGGCAGGGGTGTGGTCCCGGCGGCCGCGGGGTCCCGTCCGCCACCCTCTCTGCTCCACGTCGGCTAGGCGTAGGTGCGGCGGAGGTAGTCCAGATACGGCTGCGCGGCGATCGTCGAACCGGTCGCGCGGCGCAGCGTCTCCTGCGGTGAGAACTTGCGGCCGAGCAGGTGGATGTGCTCGCCGAGCCACTCGCGCAGCGGCGTGAACTCGCCGCGGCCGACCTGTTCCTCGAGGTCGGGCAGGTCGCGGCCGGCGGCCTCCCAGATCTGCACCGACGCGACCGTCCCGATCAGGTAGGTCGAGAAGTAGCCGATCGACCCACTCGACCAGTGGACGTCCTGCAGGACGCCGTGCGCGTCGTCGGGAACCTCGACGCCGAGGTAGTCCCACATCTTCTCGTTCCAGCGCTGCGGCAGGTCGCGCAGCTCGACGCGGCCCTCGACCATGTCCTGCTCGAGCTCGAAGCGGAGCATCACGTGCATGCCGTACGTGACCTCGTCGGCCTCGATCCGGATCAGGCCGGGCTTGACCGCGTGGATCGCGGCCTGGAACTGCTCGAAGTCGATCCCCGCGAGCTGCTCGGGATACGTCTCCTGCAGCCGGGGGTAGAAGAGCTGCCAGAACGGCCCGCTGCGCCCGACGAGGTTCTCCCAGAGCCGGCTCTGCGACTCGTGGATCCCGAGCGAGCACGGGCCGCCGGTCGGCAGCCGCTCGAGGTGCTGCGGCTGCTGGTGGCTGTAGAGGCCGTGGCCGTACTCGTGCATCGTCGAGAAGAGCGAGTGAAGCGAGTCCGGGTGGTAGTTCGTCGTGATCCGCACGTCGTCGCGGCCCGCGCCCGACGCGAACGGATGCTCGGTCGGGTCGATCCGCCAGCTGTCGGGCCGGTGGCCGAAGAGGTCGATCACCTCGTGGGCGAGGTCGCGCTGGCGGTCGGGCGGGAAGTCGCCGGACAGGAACGAGGTGTCCACGTCCCGCTCCCGCAGCTGGGCGATCAACTCGACGAGCGGCGGCTTCAGCTCGTCGAACAGCGCCCGCACCTCCGCGGTCTTCGTCTGCGGCTCATAGTCGTCGAGGAGAACGTCGTAGCGCTCGTCGGCGCCGTCCGCGACGCAGTCGACGTACTCGAGCCGGAGCTCCACGATCCGCTCGAGGGACGGCAGGAAGGCCGCGAAGTCCGACTCCGCCTTCGCCTGCACCCAGACGGGCCGCGCCTCGGCGGCGGCGCGCGCCATCTCGGCCCGCAGCGACGCCGGCACGTTCACCGCCTTCTCGTAGTCGCGGCGGACGAGCGCGATCAGGGCGCCGTCGTCGGAAGCGGGATCGAGCGACTCCTCGGCCGGGCGCAGCTCGTCGAGCCAGCGGCCGACCTCGGGGTCGATGAACCGCTCGTGCATGAGGCCGAGCAGCGTCGCGAACTGCTCGGCGCGGTGCGGAGTGCCGGCCGGCGGCATCATCGTCTGCTGGTCCCAGGAGAGCAACCGGGCGACCTTGCCGAGGTCGCCGACCTCCGCCAGCCGTTCCTTCAGCTGCTCGAGTGCGTCCGCCATCCGCGGCAATCTAGCGGTCTACCCTTCTCTCACGCGCCCGTAGCTCAGTGGACAGAGCGGCGGACTTCTAATCCGCGGGTCGGAGGTTCGAATCCTCCCGGGCGCATCTCGCTCCGACAGACGGCCTACCATGGGCGAGTGGACCAGCTGACCGGGTTGCCGGGCGCCCGTGACCTCTCGATGGCGCTCGTGCAGCTCTTCGCCGAGGAGTCGGGTGGGGCGACGCTCGGCCCGGGCGGCTTGCAGATCTCGAGCCGATGACGCGAGCACCCGCCTGGCGCCTGCGTCAGCGGGGCCTGTTCAAGGTGCTGTTCGCGCACCACCGCGAGCAGGAGGCGCATCACGTCGTCGTGCTGATGGCCCTCGCCGCCGCGCTCTCGCTGACCGCGACGATCTTCGTGGCCGGCGCCGCCGGGTACGGGGCCGTCGCCACGAGCCTCCGGCACGCGGATCTCAATTGGATCCCGCTCGCGGTGGCGGGCGCGGTCGCCGCGCACGTCGGGTACACGTTCGCTTACCGCGAGGTCGCGCACGTGGGACGCGGCGTCAAGCTGAGTGCGCTGCGCGCGGGCGCGATGGTCTCGGCCGGGTTCGGGATGTTCATCCCGCGCGGCGGGTTCGCGGTGGACGTCGAGGCCCTCGAGGATCTCGGCGTCCCACCCGCGGAGGCGCGGGTGCGGGTGCTCGGGCTCGGCTCGCTCGAGTACAGCGTGCTCGCCGGCGGCGCGCTGGTCTGCGCGATCCTGCTGCTCGCCGACCACGCGCACGCACAGCGGGCGGTGACGCTCTCGTGGACGATCGGCGTTCCCGTCGGGACGGCGCTCGCTGTGATCGCGGTCTGTTACCGCACGTGGATCTGCCGCGGCCGGCTGAAGAAGATCCTCGGCCCACCGCTCGAAGCGATCGCCGTCGTCGGGCAGATCGTCGCGGCGCCGCGGCGGCACGGTGCCGCGGCGTTCTCGGGGATGGCCGTCTACTGGATCGGCGAGGTGTTCGTCCTCTGGGTCTGCCTCGCCGCCTTCAACCGTGTCACGCCGGGCGTCGCGGCGGTCGTCGTCGGCTACGCGACCGGCTACGCGCTGACGCGGCGGACGCTCCCGCTCGCGGGCGCCGGCGCCGTCGAGGCGCTGCTGCCGTTCGCGCTCGTCTGGGTCGGCTTCGGCCTGGCGCCGGCCGTTCTCGCCGTCTTCGCCTACCGCGTCTTCAACCTCTGGCTACCGCTCGGCCCCGCGGCCTTCGGGCTCTACCACCTACAACGGCAAACCCCGGAGAGCCCGGGCCTAATGGCGCCGGACGCCGAAGTCGGTCGTGATGATGACGATGTCCCTGCCGCCGTAGACGCCCGGAGCGCGCAGGACAGAGACGGCTGAGATCCCGATCTGGCGCCACCGCGGTGCCAGCAGGTTCCGGAGATGCTCGGGGCTCTCGACCCACATCTGCAGCGCATGGCCGGCGCTCACCCCCGCCGCCGCCGAGAGAAGGTTCTCCCCGACCGACCAGTACCTGTAGCCCGTCAGGGCGTAGTAGCGCTGGATCCGCCGCCAGAACGGAGCCCCGTTGGCCGAGGTATGCGCGAAATAGCCGACCCGGCCCATCTCGAACGAATGCCGGCGGGCCGAGCGGTCGAGCGCCGCCGACGCGCGGAGCGGCGCGAGACCGTGCGCGACTCGGAAGCTGTTCACGGCGGCAACAACCTGCTGATTCAGAGACGGGAGATTCGTCTCCGAGCGCGAGGTCGCGAACGCCGAGGCGGCGAGCACGCCCATGGAGACGAGCGCAGCCACCGTAACGACGAGACGGAGTGTCCTCGGACCGCTCACGCTCTCACCGTCGGCACGATCCGAGAAAACTGCCATTCCCCGTCCGGGGCAACTTTGCGGAGAGGATCTCCTACCCCCTGCGTGGTTTCGGTGCGGCCCACCTCAGGGACCATTTCACAAAAAAGTCCTGCATACGAGGCGAACCGTTCGAACGGAAGCTGGCTCACCGCAGCGCGCCGGAGCCCCCGGCCGATAGCGTTCCGGGGCGATGAGCAGCGCGACCCTGCACACGAACCACGGTCCGATCGAGCTCGAGCTGTTCGAAGGCGAAGCGCCGACGACGGTGGAGAACTTCCGCAAGCTCGCCGGCGAGGGCTTCTACGACGGCGTCATCTTCCACCGGATCATCCCCGACTTCATGATCCAGGGCGGCGACCCGACCGGAACGGGCTCGGGCGGCCCGGGCTACAGCTTCGCGGACGAGTTCAACGACCACCCGGTCGTGCGCGGCGCGCTCGCGATGGCGAACGCGGGACCGAACACGAACGGCAGCCAGTTCTTCATCGTGACCGCCGACGCGTGCCCGTGGCTCGACGGCAAGCACACCGTCTTCGGTCAGGTCACGAACGGGATGGACGTGGTCAACGCGATCTCGGCGGTGGCGACGGGCGCGGCGGATCGCCCGCTCGAGGACGTCGTCATCGAGCGGATCGATCTCTGAGCGCCGCCCAGAGCGGCAGCCCGTACCAGAGCACCCCGACGACCACGAGCAGCGACGCGGCCGCCGCGATCGCGAACCCGCGCGAGACGACGAAGTCCGTCACGAGCAGCACCACGGCCTCGAGGGACACGGCCGCGGCCGCGATCCCCGCGATCGCGAAACGGTTGCCGATCACGAGCAGGCGCTCCTTCTTGCCATGCCGGAAGCGGAGCCGATGGTACGAGGTCGGGGCTGTGAAGAGCGCGACCGAGACGGCCGTCGCCAGGAAGGCGACGAGAAATACGTCGCGCTGGAACTCGGTCACGCGCGTCCAGCCCCGGGCGAAGGGGACGGCGAGGAGGAAGCCGAGCAGCACCGTGATGCCCGGGAGGACGACGCGGAGCTCGTTCAGCAACTCGATCAGCTCGCGGTTCGCCCGCTCATTCGGTGTCTCCTCCCGGCGCGGCTGCACGTCCTCCACGGAGCGGACGGTACGCGTTGCACCGGTCGAGTTAAAGGTCTGCTGCGAATCGGCCGAACCACGCTTACATGCGGCTTGCAGATCGCTTAGATATGCCTCATGGGTGCCTGCTCTGATGCTCTCGTGCCCGGCCTGACGCGACGCCTCTCGCTCGTCGTCGTGGCAACGTTGGCGCTGGCCGTAGCCGCCTCTCCGGCCGGCGCCGCCGGGCACTCAACTCACGCTGTGCGAGCCGGTGCGAACGTCGGCATCGTCGACATCTACACGACGCTCGGCTACAGCCACGGCCTCGCCGCGGCGGGCACCGGGATGATCCTGACCCGCTCGGGCGAGGTCCTGACGAACAACCATGTGATCGAGGGCGCGACGAAGTTCAAGGTCGTCGACGTCACGACCCACCACCGGTACAACGCCACGGTCGTCGGCTATTCCGTCTCGCGAGACATCGCGGTGCTCCAGCTCGCGAACGCGTCGGGCTTGCGTACGGTGAAGCGCGGCGGCGCCGTCCCCCTCCACGTCGGGATGCAGATCGTCGCCCGCGGGAATGCACAGGGCGTCGGCGGGCTGCCGAAGGTTGCGCGCGGCCAGATCATCGCGCTCCACCAGCAGATCGTCGCTACGAACGAGGGCACGGATCCCGAGACGCTGAACAACACGATTGCGACGGACGCACCCGTCGTGCCTGGTTACTCCGGCGGCCCGCTCGAGAACGGCCAGAACCGCGTGCTCGGCATGGTCACCGCAGGCTCGACCTCGGGCGTCCACCGCGGCTTTGCGATCCCGCTCAAGCAGGCGCTCCAGATCGCGCGCCGGATCGAGAGCGGCAGGCCGAACGCGAACGTCCACATCGGGCCAACGGCGTTCCTCGGCGTTCGCCTCGCAGACGTCGCGGACGAGGCGAAAATCGCCTCGGTCGTGGCCGGGAAGCCCGCCGATCTCGCGGGTCTCGGCAAGGGCGACGTCATCACGTCGCTGAACGGCGCCAAGATCGGGTCGGCCACGGACGTGCGGACTACCGTTCTCTCCCTCGTGCCCGGCAAGGCCGTGCCGATCGGCTGGACGGACACGAGCGACGTCGCCCACACCGGCACTATCACGCCGATCAGCGGCCCGCCGCAGTAGCGTCCTCCACTATGAGCTCGACGCTGCGCCGCAGACTGGTGTGGGGCTGCCTGCGCCTTGCGCGAATGCCGTCGCTGCCTCCGCCGGTGGTCGGGCCGGAGGCTGACGCCGCGTTCGGGGTTGCGGCAGACGCGTTGCTCGCCGGCGAGACGGCGGCGATTCCCGAGCCGCGACTCGACTTCCTCCGCTGGCTCGCCGAGAGCCGGCCGGTCGTGTTCCACGGCTCGCAGCGCGCCGACCTGGGCGAACTGTCGACCGAGCGGCAGACGCACGACGCGACCTCGTGGGGCAATCAGCAGGCCGTCTACGCCTCCACGGATCCGGTCTGGGCGATCTACTTCGCCTGTCTCCGTCGCGACCGGGGCTGGACGGGAACGCGAAACGGGAGCCTCGGCGAGGCGTGCGGACCGCTCTATCCGCGCCGCTACTTCTTCCTGCACAACCGCGGGTCTACCTCGCCCGAGCGGTTCGGGCCCGGCTCGCTGTACCTCCTGTCGCCGACCAGCTTCGTCGCGGACGCGCCGCTCGCGGACGCGATCGACACCGCGCATCTCGTCTCCTACGACCCGGTCCGGCCGCTCGGGCGGGTGGACGTCACACCGGACGACTTCCCGTTCAGCGATCGCGTCCGCTACTACCGCGACGGCGAGCCGAACTGGGTCTCGCTTCTGCGCGCCTGAAGCGCTAGTAGGCGGCGCCGCGCTGCCGGTACATCTTCTGCGCCCGCCGACCCGAGTAGGACAGGAAGTCGAGGAACACGCCTGCCGCCACGGCGATCCAGTTCGCGCCGTGGACGCCGCCCGCGCTCCAGACGATCGTGTACATCAGCGTCGTCCACGGGAAGAAGATGAGGCCGAACGCCGGCCACCACCAGTGGGTGAACACCGTCTGGATCCGGTGGCCGAAGATCCATTCGAGCGCCAGCACGAGCCGCGGGCCGAAGGCGAAGAGCGCAAGCAGGAGACAACACACGCCACCAGTCTCGCAGGCGACGCAGGACGGTGCCTCGGCATTGGTCCGTCATTGGCCCGGCGGAGTACCTTTAGACCGTCATGAACCGGCTCGGACGCCTGACCGCAGTGATCGGCTCCGCGCTCGCCATCGCGGTGGCGCTGGGCTGCGGAGCCGCGGGCGGCGCGGCCGCGAAATCGGTCTCGCCCTGCGGGACGGCGAATGCTCCGGCCTGGTCTCCCGACGGGACGCAGATCGCCTGGTTCGGCTACCGCTGGCCACGGCCGCCCAATGGCCACGCCACCGGCGCGTACAACATCCTGCGGGCGTTTTGCACCTCGGCCACCGACGGCTCGAACCTCCACCCGCTCCCGCACACGACCTGTGCCGAGCGCTGCTCCAACAACCTGGGCGACCCGCCGGGCCAGCTCAACTGGGTCGGTCCGAGCCTCCTCGTCTACGGCAGCGACGACGGAGTCCACACGATCTCGGTCGGCCACAAGCCCAAACTCCTCACCCGAAGCGGCCCCAGCGTCTACGCCCTCGACGCGCACGGCGATCGCCTCGCGACGAGCGACTTCGGCTCGGGCTGCGTCTCGTGCCGCGGTCCCGTGCGGATCTTCAGCGTCCCGTCCGGCGCCGTCGTCGGCGTGGTCGGCGGCAAGAAGCTCATGAACAGCGAACCGAGCCTCTCGCCCGACGGGTCACAGGTCGTCTTCACGCGCCAACCCGCCACCGACGCGGGACGGCCCGGGATCTGGACCGCGAACGCCGACGGAAGCCACCTGAAGCGGCTGGAGCAGCACGGCAGCTATCCGCTCTGGTCGCCCGCCGGCAATCTGATCGCCTACGCCGCCCCCACCGGGCCGGATACGACAGCACTGCGGCTGGTGGCGCCAGAGGGCGGTGCGAGCAGGACTCTCCTCCGTGGTTACCCCGAGGTCTTCGGCTGGTCTCCGGACGGCAAGTACATCGCCTCCGCGGATGGGAAGGGGCGGCTGGCGGTCGTCAACGTCGCGACCGGGAAGGTGCGGACGCTGCTGAAGCCGAAGCCTCCGTTCCAGTCGTCAAGTGCCGCCTGGTCCCCGGATTCGCAGCAACTGCTGCTGGTGACCTCGCGGCCGCCGACGCATTCGACGGCGTGCCCGAGCAGCGTGTGGCGAGTCCCGATCGACGGGGCGAAGGCGCACCTCGTTCACACCTGCTGACCTGCCTCGGAGAGAGGAGGAAGAGCGGGTGGCGGGAATCGAACCCGCGTAGCTAGCTTGGAAGGCTAGGGCTCTACCATTGAGCTACACCCGCGGAGCGCTGGGTACGGTAGCGAGATGCATCCCTCGGTGGAGGCGATCGGGCTCGCGCCGGCGCTCGCGGTCGGACTGGCTCTCTCGTACCGCGGCAACCCCAGGTCGCGCGCCCGCGTCGCCGCCGGCGTCCTCGGCGTCGTCCTGATCTTCGCCGCCTTCGTCACGCAGCTCGAGCCGCTCGCGAACCACACGTTCCTCTGGGCGCACCTGCTGCAGAACGTCGTTCTCGCGGAGTGGGCTCCCCTGCTGCTCGTGCTCGCGATCCCGCCGCGCGTCGCCGACCGCGCCGCAGGGTTCCCGCTCTTCTGGCCGTTCGTCGCGCTGCCGCTCTGGCTGGCCGCCTACTACACGTGGCATCTGCCCTGGATCTACGACGCGGCGCTCCGCAACCCGCACTCGCTCCTCCACGTCGAGCACCTGACGTACCTCGCGGCGGGCATCTGCGTCTGGTGGCCGGTCGTGCACGGGAGAGCGTCCGCCGGCGCTAAGGCCGCCTACCTGTTCGCCGCATTCGTGCTCGCCTCGCCGCTCGGGCTGCTGCTCGCGCTTATCCCCCGCGCGATCTATCCCTTCTACGCCCACGCGCCGCGCACGTGGGGGCCGAGCCCGCTCGCCGACCAGCAGATCGCGGGCGTGACGATGGCGGCGGAGGAGGCGATCGTCTTCTTCGGAGCCTTCACTGCCTACCTGCTCCGCTTCCTCGCCGACGAACAGGCCAGCGGATCGCTCAGGGCGCCTCTGCCGGCCGCTCCAGGCTCCGTTCCGTCTCGGCATTGAGCTCGGCGCCCAGAAGCAGCGCAAGGGCGGCGAGCCACAGCCAGGTGAGCATGATGATGACCCCTGCGAGCGATCCCCATGTCTTGTTGTACGAACCGAAGTTGGACGTGAAGTAGGCGAAAGCGGCCGACGAGACCAGCCAGACGCTCGTCGCCAGAGCCGATCCCGGCGTCAGCAGATGGCGACGCGGTCGGGCGCGGTCCGGCCCGGCGTCGAGCAGGATCGAGAAGGCAACGAGCAGGCCACCGATGAGGATCGGCCATTCGGCGATCCACCAGATCCACCCGACGGCGCCGGACGCCCGACCGGCATGGGACGCGACGAGCTGCTCCAGCGGCGGACCAAAGATGAGCAGGACGGCAACGAGCAGGAACACGAGGCCGATCAACAGAACAAGCGCGAGGCTGACCAGCCGCTTGCGAACGAACGAACGCCCATCCTTCCGCTCGTAGGCGAGATCGAGTGCGGTCATGTAGGTCGTCATCGCGCTCATCATCGACCAGAGGGCAAGCACGACGCCGACGATCGTGACTACGACGGTCGTCGACGGGCTACGGTCGAGCCGGTGCAGGCTCTGGCCGAGGAGCGTGGTCGCCTCCGCCGGGATGACGCTGGAGAAGTGCTGCATGAGTGACGAGATCGTGTCCGGGCCGGCGACGAGCGTGAAGGCGCCGACGATCACGAGCAGGGTGGACGGGATCGCAAAGAACGTCGAGTACGCGAGCGCCGAGGCGAGCATCGTCCCGTGGTGGGCGAGGAGCCGCCTCACCGCCCGGACGAAGATCTCGCGCCAGTCATGCAACGAGAAGTCACGCAGCCGCGGATCGGCCAGCCGCGACTGGTCAGGTTGCGGTTCCAGGCTCACGGATGCATCCTCGCGCTCGGATCGGGACGGAAGGATTCGAACCTTCGGCCTCTGCCTCCCAAAGGCAGCGCTCTAACCAGGCTGAGCTACGTCCCGCCGCCCGCAGTGTAGGGCGCTCACTCGGACTCGATCAGTGCCCGCAACTCGGCGAGCTTCTCGCCGCGCAGCTCATCTCGTTCCCCGCGGTCGATGCGAGCGAGCATGTCCCGCACGAGCGGGGCGAGCTCGAGCGGGTTGAACGGCTTCGTGACGTAGTCGACGCCGCCGATGTCGAGCCCGCGCGCCCGGTCGCGAAACTCCGCGCGCGCCGTGAGGAAGATGATCGGGATCCCGCTCGTGCGTTCGTCCTCGAGCAGCTCCTCGGCCACCTGCCAGCCGTCGAGGCCGGGCATCATCACGTCGAGGAGCACTACGTCGGGCCGCTCGTCGCGTGCAACGTCGAGCCCCGTCGTGCCGTCGGCGGCCTCGAGCACCTGGATCCCCTCGGCCTCGAGGTTGACGCGACAGAGCAGCCGGATCGGCGCCTCGTCGTCGATCACGAGCACCCGCAACTCGTTGGACCCATCCATGTCGGCACTCATCCTTGCTCCTGGCCTCCACCGAGGGGATCGGCACCTACGGCCGGAAGCTCAAATGGGAGCGGCGCTCCGTCTGGCCGGAATCCGGCTCCAGACATGGAAAAGCCCGCCGCTCGGGGGGTCGGTGCGGCGGGCTCTCCCGATTGCTCCCCGCAAGACGTCAGAAGACGCCGCGGTTCGCATCGCCCAGTGCCAAGCAGGGTAAAGCGCGTTTGCGAGGCGGACAATGGGCCGTCCGGCCCATCTTTGTACGTGGGAAAGATCGCGTCGTGCGGTTCTTCCCACTCGCCCTCAGCGGCCCACGGCTATGGTGGCCGCACCGTGGTGAAACGCCTTCTTCTCGCCTCGCCGCGAGGTTATTGCGCAGGCGTCGAACGGGCGGTCGAGACGGTGGAAAGAGCGCTTGCGCTCTACGGGAGCCCGGTCTACGTCCGCAAGCAGATCGTCCACAACTCGCACGTCGTCGAGGATCTCCGCTCGCGCGGCGCCGTCTTCGTCGACACGCTCGCCGACGTGCCCGAAGGGGCGACCGTCGTCTTCTCCGCCCATGGCATTGCCCCGGCGGTGCGTCGCGAGGCGGACGAGTTGCGGCTGACGACGATCGACGCGACCTGCCCGCTCGTGACCAAGGTGCACGCGCAGGCGCGCCGCTACGCGGAGGCCGGTTACGCGGTCGTCCTCATCGGACATGCCGGGCACGAGGAGGTGGAGGGCACGCTGGGCGAGGCGCCCGACGCGATCGTCCTCGTCGAGTCGGCGGAGGACGCCGAGCGCGTCCCGCTCCCGACCGACCGGCCGCTGGCGTACGTCACCCAGACGACGCTCTCGGTTGATGAGACCGGCGCGATCGTCGCCGTCCTGCGCCGCCGGTTCCCCCACATCGAAGGGCCGGCGCGCGAGGACATCTGCTACGCGACCTCGAACCGGCAGTGGGCCGTGAAGGAGCTGCTGGCCGAGATCGACCTGCTGCTCGTCGTCGGCTCGCCCAACTCCTCGAACTCGGTGCGGCTCGTCGAGGTCGCCCGCGCCGACGGGACTCCGTCGCATCTCATCGACGACGTGCGCGGCATCGACGAGCGCTGGCTCGAGGGCTGCGAGACCGTCGGGCTCACGTCGGGCGCGTCCGCTCCGGAACGCCTCGTCGCCGACGTGTGCGCGTGGTTCGCGGCGCGGGGCGTGGACGTGCACGAGCAGCGGGCCGCGCACGAGGACGTGAACTTCAAGCTGCCGATCGAGCTGCGCCGCGCCGAGCGCGCTGCCGCTTAGACCTTCTCGAGCTTCAGCTCGTCGCCTGAGACGCGGAGGTCGGTTGCGAGCACTTCCCGTGCGATCCAGTCGCCGTGCCCGGCGACGAGTTCCTGTTGCACATTGGGCACCGTGAGCACGATCCGGTCCGTCAGCTCGAAGCCCCGCTCCTTGCGCAGGGAGTTGACGAGGTGGATGAGCTCGTACGCCTCCCCTTCGAGGACGAGCTCGTCGTCGAGGCCGAGGTCGAGCGCCACCGTCACGCCGTCACCCGACGCCACAGCCCAGCCCTCGCGTCCGCCGCGCTCGACCAGGACCTCGTCCGGAGCGAGCTCGTGCCCGGCCGCCCGGAAGCGCCCGTCCGGTAGCTCGTCGAACTCGCCGGACGCGAGCGCCTGGCGTACCGCGCCGAGCTCCTTGCCGAGCTTCGGCCCGAGCAACGGCAGGTTCGGCTTCACCCGCAGCTCGACGGCCTCGACCGGCCCGAGCTCGACCTCCTTCACCCGCAGCTCGTTCGCGATCTCCTCGAGGTGACCGTCGACGCTCACGCCCTCGGCCACGAGCCGCCGCAGGGGCTGCCGCAGCTTGATCCCCGAGGACGAGCGCGCCTGGCGACCGAGCTCGACGACGCGCCGCACGGATGCGATCTCGTCCAGCAGAGCCCGGTCCGGCTCGTCGACCTCGGGCCAGCCGGCGAGGTGCACCGACTCGGGCCCGTCGAAGACGAGCGTCCGCCAGAGGTTGTCGGTCACGAACGGGAGGATCGGCGCCATCACGCGCAGCGATTGGACGATCGCGTACCAGAGCGTGTGGAACGGAGCCTGGTCGTCCCCGTCCCAGAAGCGGCGCCGCGAGCGCCGGATGTACCAGTTCGAGAGGTCGTCGACGAACTCCGCGTAGGCGCGCATGACGCCCACCGTGAGGTAGCCCTCGTACGCGGCCTCGGCCTCACGGACGAACGCATGAGTGCGCTCGACGAGCCAGCGGTCGAGCGGGTCGAGCGCGCCCTCGAGATTCAGGGCCGACCAGGAAGGCCGGAAGCCCACGGTGTTCGCGTAGTCGACGAAGAACTTGACCGAGTTCCAGAAGGTGAGGAACTCGCGCTTGATCGCTTCCGCGGGCCCGAACCCGAACAGGAGATTGCGGTCGGGCGGCTGGGAGGAGAACTGCCAGCGCATCACGTCCGCCCCCATCCGCTCGAACGCCTCCTCGGCGGGGATGGTGTTGCCCCACGACGCGTGCATCTCGCGTCCGGTTTCGTCGAGCATCTTCTCGTAGCCGAGCACCCGCCGGAACGGGGCCTTCTTCGTCAGCACCACCGACATGAAGAGCTGCGAGTAGAACCAGAGGCGGATCTGCTCGCGCATCTCGCTCACCCAGTCGGCCGGGAACCACGTTTCCCAGTACGCGTGGTCGGGCAGGTCGGCCGTCGTCAGGCCCTTGGCCGCGCCGGTCCCGAAACCCTCCGGCACGCGCGCGTCGTTCTGCCAGCCGAGCGTCGAGAACGGGACGATCCCGGCGTCGAGCCAGACGTCGCCGACCTCCTTGATCCGCTCGACCGGCTCGCCGCACTCCGCGCAGCGCACGGGCACGCGGTCGATCCAGGGCCGGCGCAGCTCTTCCAGCTGCTCGAGGCCCGAGACGGCCCGCTCCTCGAGCTCGCGCGCGCGAGCCGATCACGTTCAGGTGCCCGCACGCGCAGGGGTAGAGCGGCAGCGGCAGCCCGTAGTAGCGGCGGCGCGAGATGTTCCAGTCGCCCATGTTGCGGAGCCAGTCGTCCATGCGCTTGCCCATGTACTCGGGCGTCCACTCGACCGTCGCGTTCGCGTCGAGCATCTGCTGCCGCAGGACGCGAACCGAGATGAACCAGTCGTCCGCGATGCGGAAGATCAGAGGCGTGTGGCAGCGCCAGCACTCGGGATAGCGGTGCTCGTGCAGCCCGGCCTCGACGAGGACGCCCTTCTCCTCGAGGTTGCCGATGATCTGCTCCGCCGCCTCGGTCGTCGAGAGGCCGTGCAACCAGCCGAAGCTGTCGTAGAAGCGGCCCGACTCGTCGACGGGCTGGACCACCTCGAGCCCGTGCACCTGCGCGAGCTCGAAGTCCTCGGTTCCGCAGCCGGGCGCGATGTGGACGATGCCGGTGCCCTCGTCCAGCGAGACGTCGTCCCACGGGATCACGCGATGGTCGACCTCGGTCAGGTCGTCGAACGGGCCGCGGTACGTCCAGCCGACGAGGTCGGCGCCCGGCCGCCGGTCTTCGAGCTCCTCGTCGGGATAGCGCGCGGCGGCGACCCACTCGCCGTTCTTCCGGCGGCCGTACTCCGCCCCGGGATTGACGGCGGCGGCGACGTTGGCCGGGAGCGTCCACGGCGTCGTCGTCCAGACGACGAGGTACTCGCCGGGTCGCTCGAGCAGCGGGAAGCGGACATACAGGGACGGGTCGGCCCGATCGACGTACGAGCCGATCAGCTCGTGCTGGGAGATCGACGTCCCGCAGCGCGGGCACCACTCCGTCGAACGGTGTCCCAGGTAGAGCCAGTCCCGCTCGTGCACCGACTTCAGCATCCGCCAGACGTACTCGATATTCGTGTCGCTGAAGGTGAAGTAGTCCTTGCCCCAGTCCATCCACTGGCCGAGCCGGATCGAGCCGCGGGTCAGCGCCTCCGACGAGCGGATGACGACGTCGCGGCAGCGGCGCGCGAACTCCTCGAGGCCGAACTCCTCGATCTCGCGCTTCGAGTTGAGCCCGAGCTCACGCTCGACCCCGACCTCGATCCAGAGGCCCTGGCTGTCGAACCCGTTCTGGTAGCGCTGGTCGAAACCGCGCAGGGCCTTGTAGCGCTGGAAGACGTCCTTCAGCGTCCGGCCCCAAGCCGTGTGGACGCCGAGCGAGAACCTGTTCGCCGTGACCGGGCCGTCGAAGAAGGAGAAGGTCGGGCCGCCGCGGTTCTGCTCGCGGAGCTTCGCGAACGTGCCCTCAGCGTCCCAGCGCGCGAGCATCTCCTCCTCGAGCCGGGGATGGTCCGGTTTGTCCGGTAGAGGTTGGAAGATTGGGTCCGCCATCGGGAAGGCAAGTCTAGGCTGAGGCGTTCCTACTATTGGGAGGCTGGGAAGAACGCCTCTCCACCTGAATCGAACACCGAAAGGAACCAATGGCAACGAACGTCACCGACGACACCTTCGAGACAGAGGTACTCCAGGCGAAAGAGCCGGTGCTCGTGGACTTCTGGGCCGAGTGGTGCGGGCCGTGCCACGCGGTCGAGCCGATCCTCCAGCGGATCGCCGACGAGCGCAGCCTCAAGCTCGTCAAGGTGAACATCGACGAGAACCAGGATCTCGCGATGCGCTACGGGATCCAGTCGATCCCGAACACGATGCTCTTCGAAGGCGGCGCCCCCACGGCCTCGGCCGTCGGCGCGATGCCGAAGGGCATGCTCGAGCAGCAGCTCGGCTTTCGCGAGCTGAGGACTACTCCGCGGTCTGGGCCGTGTCCTGGTCCTCGACGAAGCGCAGGAAGTCCGCGTGCTTCGCGAGATACGCCTCGAGCTCTCCGAGGCCTGCGCCGGCCCAGTCCTCCAGCCATGTGTCGGCGATGTCGTCGTCGATCCGGTGGAACCCGCGCTCGCTCATTGCTGGGCATGATCGACAGCGACCCGGACAATGGCCATGGGCCGTTCGGCTCAACTTCGCCGCCGGACGGACCTAAGCGCTCTCAGGAGAGGAGATAGCTTCGCCATACCGTTCCGCCACCCAGCATGAGCTCGCCCGGATCGAGCTGCTCGCCGGGCTGCCCGGCGAGACGCTCGCTCGGCTCGGACAGCGGATGGAACGCCGGGAGGTGGCGCCCGGCACTGTCCTCGTGCGCGAGGGCGAGCCGGACGACCGTTTCTACGTCCTCCTCGCCGGCGTCCTCGCCGTCAGCCAGCGCGAGCTCGGCCCGCGCAGCGTGCTCCGCCCGGGCGACTACTTCGGCGAGGTCGCACCCGCCATGGACGTGCCGCGCACGGCGACGGTGTCCGCGATGACGCCTGCGGTGATCGCGAGCTGCGACCGGGCGACCTTCGACGAGTTGCTGCGCCCGCTCTTCGCCGACGACGACTAGAGCTCCGAGAGCACCGCGTCGCTGAACGGCGGCCAGGCCTCCTTCGCCCAGTCGCCGAACCGGCGATCGGTGAGAACGGCGCACGCGACCTCCGCGTCCGGATCGACCCAGAGGAACGTGCCGCTCGCGCCGAAGTGGCCGAAGGTGCGCTCGGAGTTGTGCGCTCCGGTCCAGTGCGGCGACTTCGAGTCCCGCAGCTCGAAGGTCAGGCCCCAGTCGTTCAGATCCATCCGGCCGAGGCCGGGCAGAACGCCGGTGAGGCCCGGGAACTGGACGGTCGTCGCCTCGGCCAGCGTCTCGGGAGCCACCAGGGTCGGCCGCAGGAGCTCGCGCCCGATCGCGAGGAGGTCGTCGAGCGGGCCGCGGTAGGCATGCGCGGGCGAGCCGGCCAGGCGGCCGGCGAGGCCGAGCGGCCGGACGACCGCGTGGGCGAAGTAGTCGGCGAACGGCATCTCGGCCCGTTGCTCGAGCAGCCGGGCGGCGAGCTCGATCCCCGTGTTCGAGTAGATGCGGCGGCGGCCCGGCTCGGTGATGGGACGGTCGCCGTCGAGCGGCAGCCCGGAGGCGTGCGAGAGCAGATGGCGGAGCGTCGATCCGGGCGGCCCCGCCGGCTCGTCGAGGTCGACCGTTCCCTCCTCGAGCGCCACGAGGATCGCGAGGCCCGTGAGAAGCTTTGTGACCGAAGCCCATGGCAGCTCGAGGTCGCTCGGCCCATGCGTCGCGACGACGCCGTCGGCCTGCGCCACTCCGGCGGCGGCAGTCGCCGCGCCCCAGCCGTCGATCGTCCGCAGTGCTTCCATCGCGCGGGATACTAGGAGCGTGGCCCGCGCGTCCGTCCCGGCGATCTCTCCCTTTGCCGCCACGGTCGGCTACTCCCGCGCCGTGCGGGACGGGCGTCACATCTACGTCTCGGGAACCGCTCCCGTCGGCAGCGCGACGGACGACCCGTACGAGCAGGCGCAGCGCTGCCTCGAGATCATCGTCGACGCGCTCCGCGAGCTCGGCGCCGGGCCCGAGCACGTCGTCCGCACCCGCGTCTACCTCGTCGATCCCGCCGACTGGGAGGCGGTCGGCCGCGCGCACGGCGAGCTGTTCGGCGGGAACCCTCCCGCGTCGGCGATGCTCGTGATCGGCGGGCTGCTCGACCCCGCCTGGAAGGTCGAGATCGAGGCCGACGCGCTCCTTCCCGGTGATCCGCCGCTTTCTTCGGCGCAAACGCAGGGATATCGTCCCCGCATGAGCGACTCGCTGATCCCGCCGTCGATCACGGGCAAGGGCTCGAGCTTCCCGCCGGGCGGCAGCGTGCTCGACCACAAGTTCGGCACGAGCGACCCCTACACGCTCGGCGTCGAGGAGGAGTACATGCTCCTCGACAGCGAGACGTTCGACCTCGTCCAGCACATCGACACAGTGCTCGCCGCGGTCGCGGGGCACGAGCTCGAGCCGCGGATCAACTCCGAGCTGATGCAGTCGGTGCTCGAGGTGGCCACGCCCGTCTGCCACACGCCGGCCGAGGTGCAGCAGCAGCTCCTCCGCATCCGGAGTTACGTCACGGGCGTCGCGCACGAGAAGGGTCTGCGGGTCGGCTCGGCCGGCACGCATCCGTTCTCGCTCTTCGAGGCGCAGCGGATCACCGCCAAGGACCGCTACCGGGCGATGGTCGACCAGATGCAGTACATCGCGCGGCGCGAGCTGATCTTCGGGCTGCACGTCCACGTCGCGGTCGACGACCCCGAGAAGGCGATCCAGATCGTCAACGGCCTGATCGCCCACCTGGCAGAGCTCGTGGCGCTCTCGGCGAGCTCGCCGTTCTGGCGGGGCGAGCCGACCGGGCTGCGCTCCTCCCGGCACATGGTCTTCGCCGCCTTCCCGCGCTCGGGGCCGCCGCCGCGCTTCCGCGACTACGCCGACTACGCGCAGGTCGTGAACCAGCTCGAGAAGACGGGCTGCATCCAGGACTACACGCACATCTGGTGGGACATCCGCCTCCACCCGCGGCTCGGCACGATCGAGATCCGGATCTGCGACGCGGTGACCCGGCTCGACGACGTGATCGCGATCACCGCGTACTGCCAGGCGCTCGTCAAGCACTACGCGGAGCTCGTCGACCGCGGCGAGGAGATTCCATCCTTCCACCGCATCCTCACGACCGAGAACAAGTGGCTCGCCGCACGCTACGGCCTCTCGGCGCCGGTGATGGATCTCCACACGGGCCGCCGCAACCGGCTGCCGGTGGCCGCGCTCGTGCGGCGGACGCTGAAGGCGATCGGCCCGCATGCGAGCGAGCTCGGCTCGGAGGAGGAGCTCGCGGGTGTCGAGGAGATCCTGCGCCGCGGCAACGGAGCCGACCGGCAGCTGCACGTCTTCAACAAGAGTCGGGACGTCGTCGAGGTCGTGCGGGAGATCGCAGAGGCGACCGAGGTCGCGCCGCAGCCCGAGCCGGCGGCCGCCGCGTAGGATCGAGCGATGCTCCAGGTCGGGGACAAGGCGCCGCTCGAGGCAGTCGTCTGGACGACGCCGCGCGAGCGCGCGAGCATCGGCGATCTCATCCACGACCGGCCGCTGCTGCTCCTCTTCTACCTCTTCGACTGGTCGTCGACCTGAACGAACGAGCTCGAGCTCCTGCGTGACAGGAGAGCGGAGCTGCAGGACACCGGAGTCGAGCCGTTCGCGATCTCGCGCGACTCGCCGTACACGCACGTCGCCTGGATGCAGGCGCTCGATCTCGACTTCCCGCTGATCTCCGACTGGAACGCCGAGGCCACCCACGGCTTCGGCGTCGCGTACGAGCACAACGGGATGCGCGACGTCTCGCGGCGCAGCGCGTTCCTCGTCGGTGTGGACGGAGTCGTGCGCGGCGCCTGGGCCTACGAGCCGAGCGAGCTGCCCGATATCGACGTGCTGATTGCAGCGGCCCGCGATTTGTAGTCGTCCGGCGGATCGCGTTTACTCGCGCGCATGGACACTCCTCATGCCGAGGCGCCCGCACCGCGCGGCCTGCCCTCCGGACCCGTCACGGCCCTCATCGGCCTCATGGTCGCGATCGTCGCGATCATCTTCCTGTTCAACACGAGCGCGTTCCCCTCGCACTGGTATTTCCTGTTCAAGCTCGTGCACGTGGTCGGCGCGGTCATCTGGGTCGGCGGCGGGATGACTCTGACGATCCTCGCGATCCGGGCGGAACGCTCGTCGGACCCCCGCGACATGGCGACGATCGCCAGGCAGGCGGCGTTCGTCGGCGAACGGGTCTTCGCGCCGGTCGGCCTCCTCGTCTTCCTGATGGGGATCGCGATGGTGATCAACCTGCACTGGGGCTGGGGGACGACCTGGATCGTCATCGGCCTCGTCGGTTACGTGATCACGTTCCTCACGGGCCTCCTGGTGCTCGGCCCCCAGGCGAAGCTGATCGGAAAGCTGATTGCGACGCAAGGCCCGGACGCGGCCGAGACGCAGGCGGCGATCCAGAAGATCCTGCTCATCGCCCGCATCGACATGGGAGTGCTCCTGATCATCGTCGCGGACATGATCCTCAAGCCCTTCAGCTAGCTCCGTTGACATGTGACCGTTCGGTCACGTAATGTCGAGGACATGGACGACGACCAGGTCTTCAAGGCGCTCGCCGATCCGACGCGGCGTCATCTGCTCGACCGGCTCTTCGAGCGCGACGGCCGCACGCTCACGGAGCTCGAGTCCGAGCTGCAGATGACCCGCTTCGGCGTGATGAAGCACCTGCGCGTGCTCGAGGACGCCGGGCTCGTCGTCACCCGCCGGGAGGGCCGGGAGAAGCTCCACTTCCTGAATCCGGTGCCGATCCGGCTCGTCCACGACCGGTGGATCGACAAGTACACCGAGCACCGCGTCGCGGCGCTCGCCGATCTCAAGCACGAACTGGAGGACAGCGCATGACCACCATCACCGCCCTGACCACGCAGGTCTACTCCGTCTTCATCCGCGCCACGCCCGAGCAGGTGTGGGACGCGATCACGAAGCCGGAGTTCACCCAGCAGTACTTCTTCGGCGCCAGCATCGAGGTGCGCGACGGCCGCCGCTTCGCGGCGGTCAGCGACTCGGTCTGGGACGAGGAAGTGCTCGAAGAGGACCCGCCGCACAAGCTCGTGCACGGCTGGATCTCGGCCTACGACTCCGAGATGGCGGCGGAGGCGGAGAGCCGCGTCACCTGGGAGATCGAGCCGCACGACGGCGGCATCACCAAGCTGACCGTCGTGCACGACCAGCTCGAGGGCGCGCCGAAGACGGCGGAGAGCGTCGCCGGCGGCTGGATGTACGTCCTCAGCGGCCTGAAGACGCTGCTGGAGACCGGCAAGCCACTCGCCGGCTGAGCCGAGCTCCGCGACCGCGGCCGTCGGAGGCGATGAGTCTCCGGCGGCCGTGCGGTCTCTATCCTCTAGACAGTCCCGCGAACACCGAGGAGCGCACCGATGCCGAAGACACTTCTGACCGTCGCCACCCGTAAGGGCACTTTCATTCTCGAGAGCGAGGACCGCCGCGACTGGGCCGTGCGCGGTCCGTACTGCGAGGGGTGGCCGGTCTTTCACGCGATCTACGACGCGACCACGGGCGAGATCTACGCCGCTGCGGCGAGTGAGTGGCACGGCTCCTCCATCTGGCGCAGCACCGACCTCGGCGAGACGTGGGAGATGTCGAGCGACGGCCTCTCCTACGGCGACGAGGACGGCCGCAAGATCTCCAAGGTCTCGACGCTCGCCCGGGCCGGCGACCGCCTGCTCGTCGGGGTCGAAGCGCCGGGCATCTTCGAGAGCCGCGACAACGGGAAGACCTGGTCGCTCCTCTCGACGCTCTCGGGCCAGCACGGCAGCGAGAGCTGGGACGATCCCGCGAACCAGCCCCCGGGGCACCTCGGTATCTCCGGCTTCGTGACCGACCCGGACGACTCGGACAACTTCTTCACGATCGTGCAGGGCATCGGCGCCTTCGAGACCGAGGACGGCGGCTCGTCATGGACGCCGCGCAACAAGGGACTGCGCCGCGACTGGCCCGCCGACTACGAGGACGTCGGTTTCTGCGTGCACAAGCTCGTCCGCGCGTCCGACCCACAGCGCATGTACCAGCAGAACCACGTCGGCATGCACCGCTCGGACGACGCCGGCAAGTCGTGGACCGAGATCACCGAAGGCCTGCCGGGCGACTTCGGCTTCGCCGCGGCCGTCCATCCCCACGACACCGAGACCTTCTACGTCATCCCGGTCGACGGCGGGCACGGGCGGACGATGCACGAGGGCAAGGCCACGGTCTGGCGCACGCGCGACGGCGGTTCGAGCTGGCAGCCCATGCGCAGCGGGCTGCCGCAGGAGAACGCGCACCTCGGCGTGCTGCGCCAGGGGATGACGATCGACAGCCACGACACGCCGGGCCTCTACTTCGGCACGAGCACGGGTCAGGTGTTCGCGAGCGCGGACGAGGGCGACACGTGGAGCGAGATCGCGAGCTACCTGCCGTCGATCTCCTCGGTCGACGTGGCGGTGCTCGACTGACGTGGCCGACGTTCGGCTCCCCGGAACGCTGACGCCGCTCTTTCCCGGGCTGCCCCGCAGGCTCGAGGTCGAGGCCCCGACCGTGCTGGCCGCGATCGACTCGCTCGAACAGCAGTGGCCGGGCCTCCGCGACCGCCTCGTCGCGGAAGGCCCGAGCCTGCGCTCGCACATCCACGCCTACGTCGACGGCGAACGCGCCGGACTGGACACGCCGGTCGCGGAGCGCTCGCGACTCGACGTCATCGCCGCGATCAGCGGCGGCTAGACCTGCGGCGGCGTGCCTCGGCCTTGACGATGCCGCGCAACCGCGCGGACCGGGCCTGCACGACGACGACGGCATCCCCGTTCGCGATCCGCACAGCCTGCCTATCCGTCACCGAGAGCGTGCCTTCGACCGGACTCGCGCACCGCATGCAGAGCACCAGCGCCCGACGGTCCCCGCCGCTGTGCTCACGGACCCGCAGCGACGCGGCCGCGGTCCCGGCCAGCGCCGGCAAGCGGAGCCTCCAGGTCAGCTGCCAGCGATACCCGTTCCGCGGAAGGGCTCCGCTCGCCTTCGCGAGCGCACCGTTGAAGTTCCCGTTGGCGCTCGCCCCGGCGAGCGGCGCAAGACGCGCATGAACGCGGAAGGAAAGCGCTGGCATGGCCGCTGCCGCGCCTCCGCACGCAACCGCCGCAGCCGCTAGCACGGGACGAGCAGCACCCTAGTTCTCGCGCCTCGTCTCCTCGTCACAGTCCACCTCCTCCTGAGAGTGGTACCCGGGTCGTGCCCGATCGTAGGCGAGCTGAAACCGGACCCAGCTGCAAGGTTGTTCGGAATGTCTTAGGATCGGCGCGCTCAAGAGGGGTGTCGCCGGCGCGGCAACCTGCGACCGGCAGTGGCCTGGCACCGAAACAGCAGGACCGACCGCCAGGAGGAAGACATGAGGCGATATGCACCTGGACGTCGCATCACAGCGACGCTGGTGGGTCTCCTTCTCGTCCTTGGAGTCGCCGTCGCGTTCAGTGGATCGGCAGCGGCCGACTACTCGACGAACCCGGAGGCGAGGGGCGCGCTGGATTGCAACGGCTGGAGCAAAATCCAGCAGACCATCAAATCGACAGGCGCCTGCACCGACGTCCGCGGCTTCGCCGGCGTCCACAACGCCAACAATTGGGACGGCCGCTTCTACGACAACGGCCACTACATCGGCCACGACGAGCCCGACCTGACCTTCCTCTCGAGCAAGGCGGGTTCGGGCAACAACGTGACGTGGACGGAAACGCTGCCGCGTGACCCCGCAGGGCGCCCGACGGCAGACTCACCTGGGAACGACACGACTCACTGGTTCGATCTGTCGGTGGCGCCGTGGTTCTCGATGGCGCTGTGCAACCCGAGGTCGTACCCGCTGAATCCGTGCACGCCGAATTCCGACAGCAACGCCCCGAAAGGCCAGTTCACCGGCGGCGGCAGCTCGTTCCTCGAGGTGCAGTTCTATCCACCTGGGGAGGCACCATTCTTCGACAACGTGAGCTGCGACAACTCGCACTGGTGCGCGTCGCTGCACATCAACGACCTCGAGTGCACGTTCGGCTTCGACAGCTGCAACCAGGGCTGCGAGGAGCCGACGAACTTCGCGTTCATCCAGAAGAACGGCGTTCCGACGGGTCCGCCGAGCCCGCAGGAAGCAACGATGGCGACGTTTACGCAGAACAGTCAGACGCTGCTCATGAACCCCGGCGACAAGCTCACGGTGCACATCTTCGACGCACCGGCTCCGGGAGGTGGTCACGCGCTCGAAGTGCGAGTCAACGACCTGACGACCGGGCAGACCGGCTTCATGCAGGCGTCGGCTGCGAACGGCTACGCGGCGACCGGAATCGCGGACTGCTCGGGTAGGCCGTTCAACTACGAGCCGGAGTACAACACCGCACAGAAGCAGAACGTCGTGCCCTGGGCGGCGTTGCAGACCGACATCAGCACCCAGTTCGAGATCGGTCACGCTGAGCCCTGCAAGAACCTGTCGGATCCGGCGACCGACGGGCTGCTCGACTTCACAGCGGGCGACCCGTTCTGGCTCACGTGCAACGGCCCGTACGAGTCATCGTCCGACAGCGCCTCGGACAACCCGGAAGGCTTCGGAGGTGATGGGTTCTGCTATCCGCGGGGCGACACGCACACCGCCCTCAACCAGTTCGGGATCACGGCGGATCCGAACATGCAGACCTTCTGCCTGGCCGAGCTCAACGGCGGCGACCTCGACTTCGACGGAACCTCCTACTGGCCCGACTGGCCGACCAGCACTTCGGCGACGGCCAAGAACCCGGGAAGCTTCGTCCAGTCGGCGCCGCTATCGGCAGGACAGAGTTACCCGCAGTCGTTCTTCCAGACGGACGTGGGCCTCAGCGAGTCGACTTGCTCGCAGGCCTCAAGCGGCTGCACCGTGCCTCCGAACGGGCCTGGCAAGTTCTACCCGTACTGGAGCACCCAGGGAAGCGGATTGAGCTGCAAAATCCTCTTCGGAAACGTGGCAAGTGGCCACGAGGTGAACAACCACGGCAAGGACGCGCAGTACGGGAAGGATCTCGCTCCCGAGATCGGATACGACGAGTTCGAAGGACCGGTCGGCCCAGCCGTTTGTTAGCCGTCACCCGGCTGAGGAATACCAACGACGGAGGGCCTGCTAACGCAGGCCCTCCGTCGTTATCCGCCCTCAGCGCGTCGAACGAACGGCGCCGAACTTACCCCCGCTGAGCTCGGATCAAGCGCGCCCGGGACGCTCGAAGACGACGAGCACGGCGAGCTGCTGTAGCCGACGAAGCGGTGGTCGGCGCCTGCTGGGACGAAGACCGCCTGGCCCTCGCGCAGATCGACCCGCTCACCCCGACCTCGAGCGTGCCACTGCCCTCCAGCACGACGTAGACCTCGTCGTCGGAGTGCGGCTGCTGACGGTCGGGCTCGGGAGCGACGAGCACGTAGACCCCGAGCTCGAGGCCCGGCGACTCGTGCACGATCTCGTAGCCGCCGCCGGCCCCGCGCAGGTGCTCGATGGCTGCTGCGTCTCGAACGCGCGCGTGAGGCGACGTTACCGCTACCAGCTCTTCGTGCGACGAGCATGGCCGTGCTCGGCCACACGCACCCGTGCGTCCACCGCAAAGCAACCGCCGGGGAGCGCCAGCACCGGGTTGAGGTCGAGCTCGGCGACCTCCGGCAGGTCCGCGGCCAGCAGGGAGAGGCGCAGGAGGAGGTCGACAAGCGCGCCCTGATCGGCCGGCGGCGCTCCTCTGAAGCCGGCGACGAGCCGGCCGGCCTTGCCGGAGCGAACGAGCTCTCCGGCGTCGCGGTCGGTGAGCGGCGCGAGCCGGAACTGCGCCTCGCCGATCAGCTCGGCCAGGACGCCACCGGGGCCGAACGCCACGAGCGGTCCGAAGACGGGATCCTGCACGATGCCGGCCAGCAGCTCGGCGCCGCCGCGGACGAACGGCTGCAGAAGGAACGGCGGCCCGGTGCGCTCGGCCGCTTCGAGGACGGCAGCCTCGCCGGCGAGGTCGAGAGCGATGCCGCCCTGCTCGGTCTTGTGCGCTCCGGGAGCGGCCGTCTTGAGCACGACCGGGAAGCCGAGCTCGTTCGCCGCCTCGACCGCCGCCGCGGCCGTCTCCGCGACGCGCTCCGGCACGAGCGGCACGCGGTACGCCTCGAGCAGGCGACGCGTCTGGTCGGCGTCGAGCCAGCCACCGCCCGCCGCCAGGGCCTCGTGCACAACGCCCCGGGCCTCGTCGCGGTCGCACTCGAGCTCGGGCACCGAGCCCGCCGGCTGGCGGAGCCACTCGCCGCGCTCGACCGCAAGCGCGAGCGCCTTCGCGGCCGCCTCGGGATAGGCGAAGGCCGGTACCGAGGCCGCGCTCTGCAACGCGACGGGAGCCCCTTTGGCGCTGAGGAACGCGCAGAGGACGGGCTTGTCGACGGCCGTGGCGGCCGCGCGGCTGATCGCCGCGCCGACGGCCTCCTCGTCGGTGCCGACGGTCGGGACGAAGAGGACGATGGCGGCGTCGAACAACGGATCGGCGAGCAGCGGAGGCAGCGCCCGCTCGAAGCTCTCCGCGTTGGCGCCGCCGAGCAGGTCGATCGGGTTCGCGGCGCTGCCCTCGGCCGGCATGAAGTCGGCGAGCGCGGCGCGCGTCTCCTCGCTCGGCTGCGGCAGTTCGAGGCCGAGCGCCTCGCAGGCGTCCGCCGCGAGGATTCCCAGCCCGCCGGCGTTTGTGACGACGGCGACGCGCCGGCCGCGCGGCACCGGCTGGGCCGAGAGCAGCGACGCGACGTCGATCAACTCGTCGAGCGTGCGCGCCCTGATCACGCCCGCGTCCGCGAACAGCGCGTCGGCCGCAGCGTCGGAGCCGGCGAGCGCCGCGGTGTGGGACCCCGCAGCGCGGATGCCCGCGCGCGTCGTGCCGCCCTTCAGCGCCAGGATCGGCTTGCGCCGCGCGAGCCTGCGCGCGATGCGCGCGAACGCTCGCGGGTTGCCGAAGGACTCGAGATAGAGCACGACGAGCTCGGTTGCGTCGTCGTCCTCCCACCACTCGAGCAGGTCGTTCGACGAGACGTCCGCCTTGTTGCCGATCGAGACGAAGGAGGTGACGCCGAGGCCGCTGGCCTCCGCGCGCTCGAGCAACGCGAGCCCGAGTGCTCCGCTCTGGGAGGAGAAACCGATCTTGCCGGCGGGGAAGCTGCGCGGAGCGAACGTCGCGTTGAGGTGGACCGCCGTGGAGGCGATGCCGAGGCAGTTCGGGCCGAGCAGGCGGGCGCCGCGCGCGCGGACGAGCGCGAGCAGGCGGTCCTGCCGCTCCGTCCCCTCGCTGCCCGTCTCGGCGAAGCCCGCCGAGATGACGACGAGCGCACGCACGCCGGCCGCGAGCGCTTCCTCCGCCGCGTCAAGCACCAGCTCTCCCGGCACGCAGATGACGGCGAGGTCGACCGGCTCCGCGATCTCCCCCACCGCGCCGTAGCCGTGGACGCCGGCCACGGCCTCGCCCCTCCGGTTCACCGGGTACACCGAGCCGGCGAAGTCGCCGTCGAGGATGTTGCGGAACAGCTCGCCGCCGATCGAGCCGCGGCGCCTCGAGGCGCCGACGACCGCGACCGACTGCGGCAGGAAGAACGGTTCGAGCGAGGCCCGCACCGCGACGTGGTCGCGCTCGGCCACGTGCTCGCGATACGCGTCGGTGGGCGCGATCGCGAGCCGGATCTCGAGCTCGCCGCCCTCGCCGGCGCGCGTGACCGCGAAGCCTGCGTCACGGAAGACGCGGAGCATGGCGTCGTTGTCGTGCAGCACCTCGGCCACGAACTCCTCAATCCCGGCCCCGGCTGCCCGGGCCGCGAGCTGCTCGAGCAGACGCGTGCCGATCCCTCGCCGCTGGAACTCGTCGCCGACGGCGAACGCGATCTCGGCGGCGCGCGGGTCGCGCAGCCGGACCCAGTTTGCGACGGCCACGATCCGGCCGTCGAGCGACCCGAGCAGCGCGCCGCGCTCCTGCCACTCCGGCTCGAGCAGCGCCTCGACGAGCCTCGGTCCGAGCGCGGGGAAGCCGTGGAAGCGGAGATAACGGCTGCGGTCGGACAGGGCGGCGAAGAACTCGAGCAGCGCGTCGGCATCCTCCGCGGCGGGCGCTCTCAGCCGGAGCGTCGAGCCGTCGCGGAGGATGACGTCGGTTGACTCGATGGCCGCCACGCTCACGCGGCCGCCGCCTGCTCGCCGGACCGCAAGCGCGGCCGGACGACGAGCACCGGGCACGGCGCCGAGTGGACGAGCCCGGTCGAAACGCTGCCGGAGAGGAACCGCCGCGCGGCGCCCCAGCCGTGGGAGCCGACCACGATCACCTGCACGTCGTACTCGCTCGCCTTGCGGCAGATCTCCTCGACCACGAGCCCTTCCACAGTAACCGTGGAGCATCGCACTCCCTCTGCCTCGGCGGCCTCCGCGACCGACGCCAGCAGCGCAGTGACGCGATGGTGCTCGGCCTCGGTGAGCTCGGCGACGACGTCGGCGTACCCGTAGGCGGCGTAACCGACTCGAGGGGCGACCGGGTGCACGACGGCGACGACGACCAGCGGCGCACCGAGCCGCTGAGCCAGCTCGAACGCCTCCTTCTGCGCCTCCTCCGCCGAGGGCGAGCCGTCGGTCGCAAACAAGATCGGTCTCGAACTGCTCATCTCATGCCTCCTTCGTGAGTCCTGGAGAGGGCGGCGTCCCGAGCAATAACGCCGCCCTCCGTCTAGGCCAACTACGCGGTGACCGGCACCGCGTGCTGCTCGGCCAACTCGTGGCCGACCGGCACGGCCTGCAGCACGACCTTGAGCGCGTGGCTCTCGGCCGCGGCTCCGAACACGTCGTACGCCTGCTCCGCGTCCTCGAGTGCGAAGCGATGCGTGGCGAACGGCGTCGGATCGAGCTTGCCCAGCTCGATCAGCTTGAGGAGCTTCGGCGTCGTGGTCGTATCGACGAGACCCGTCGTGATCAGGACGTCGCGGATCCACAGCTTCTCGAGGTGGAGCGTGGCCGAATGGCCGTGCACGCCGACGTTGGCGACGCGGCCGCCCGGGCGGATCAGTTCGGTGCAGAGCTCGAACGTCTCCGGCATGCCGACCGCCTCGATGGCGACGTCGGCTCCGAGGCCGTCCGTGAGCTCCATCACTCTCGCGACGGCGTCCTCCGTGCTGTTGTCGATCGTGACGTCCGCGCCGAACTCCACCGCCTTCTCGAGCCGCGAGGCGTCGAGGTCGATGGCGACGATGCGTCCCGGCGAGTGGAGCTGCGCGGTCATGATCGCCGCGAGCCCGATCGGGCCGGCGCCGACGATCGCGACCGTGTCGCCCGGCTCGACGCCTCCGTTGAGAACGCCGACCTCGTACGCGGTCGGCAGGATGTCGGCGAGGAACAGGACCTGCTCGTCCGAGAGCTCGTCCGGCACCTTGTAGACCGACGTGTCGGCGAACGGCACGCGGGCGAACTCGGCTTGCAGGCCGTCGATCAGGTGGCCGAAGATCCAGCCCCCGCCGCCGGTGCAGAGCCCGTAGCGGCCTTCCTTGCAGAACCGGCACCGCCCGCACGACGTGATGCAGGAGACGAGCACGCGGTCTCCCGGCTCGAGCGTCGTGACGGCGCTGCCGATCTCGAGCACGGTGCCGACGGCCTCGTGGCCGAGGATCGTGCCCGGCGTCACCTCCGGCACGTCACCCTTGAGGATGTGGAGGTCGGTGCCGCAGATCGTCGACGAATCGATCCTCACGATGGCGTCCGTCGGCGCCTGGATTGTCGGGTCGGGCACGTCCTCCCAGGCCCGCTGTCCCGGCCCGTGGTACACGAGCGCTTTCATCTCGTACCTCCTTTTCCCCGAGTCTCGCCACGGGCCGAGGCGGCGGCATCGGCGGCGCTACGGAAAGGCGCTGCGGCTTTCCCGTACGGCGTAGGCTGGCCCGAGTGGAAGCGCTTTCGGTCAGCGAGGGGCGGCTGCTTGCGCTCTTCGCGGCGGGACTCGCAGTCACCTCGGAGCTCTCGCTGGACGCGCTCCTGCGCCGGCTCATCGAGGTGGCGGCCGAGCTGACGGGCGCGCGGTACGCGGCGCTCGGCGTGATCGGCGCGAACGGGTCGGAGCTCGAGCAGTTCGTCACGCACGGGATCGACGACGAGCTGCGCGCGGAGATCGGCCCTCTGCCGCGCGGGGGCGGCATCCTCGGCGTGCTGATCCGCGACGCGAAGCCGCTGCGGCTGCACGATCTCGCCGAGGATCCGCGGTCGGTCGGCTTCCCTCCCGGACACCCGCCGATGCGCAGCTTCCTCGGCGTCCCGATCCTGCTGCGCGGAGTCGCCTACGGCAACCTCTACCTCACCGAGAAGCAGAACGGGGAGGACTTCACCGTCGAGGACGAGGAGCTCGTCGCGCTGCTCGCCGGGCAGGCCGCCGTCGCGATCGAGAACGCCCGGCTCTACGAGGCGTCGGCCCGCTGGTCGCGCCAGCTGCAGTCGCTCGACGAGGTCGGAAACGCCCTCGCCACCGAAACCGATCTCGACCGGCTCCTCGACCTCGTCGTCCGCCGCCTGCGAGAGCTCCTGGGAGCGCGAGTCGTCGCACTCGCGTTGCCGAGCGGCAGCGAAGAGCTGCGGTTCGCCGCTGTGGCCGGCGCGGACGACCTGCTCGGGACGACCATCTCCCGTGTCCAGTCGAAGAGCGGCGCGGTGCTCGAGCGCCGGCGCAGCGAGCGCATCGACTCCGTGATCGACGACCCGGAGGTCAACCGGGAGGTGACCAGACGGGCCGGGGCGCACACGGGCATGTGGGTGCCGCTCATCGCCCGCGGCCAGGTGATCGGCGTGCTCGAGATCCACGACAAGGAAGGCCACGACGCCCGGTTCTCCGACGACGACCTGCGCCTGGCCGAGACGTTCGCGGCCCGCGCCGCCGTCGCAGTCGAGCTGTCGCAGCGGGTGGCGCGGGATGCGGTGCGCCGCGTCGTGCAGGCGCAGGAGGCCGAGCGCAGCCGCCTTGCGCGCGAGCTCCACGACGAGACCGGGCAGGCGCTGACCTCGATCCTGCTCGGCCTCAAGCCGCTCGAGGAGGCGCTCGCGGAGCACCCGGCCCGCGCCGCCCTCGCCGAGCTGCGGGAGCAGGTCGTGAGCGCCCTGCAGGACGTGCGGCGCCTCGCTGTCGAGCTCCGTCCGGCCGTGCTCGACGACTTCGGCCTCGTGCCCGCGCTCGAACGGCTGACCGACGCGTTCGCCGACCAGTCGGACATCCGCGTCGACTTCCACTCGGCGCTCGGGGAGAAGCGGCTGCCGAGCGAGGTCGAGACGACGCTCTACCGGGTCGTGCAGGAATCGCTGACGAACATCGTCAAGCACGCAGACGCGCACAACATCAGCGTCTCGCTCGCCCGCCGCGCGACTACTGTCGCGGCAGTGATCGAGGACGACGGAGCCGGTTTCGACCCGCGAGCGGTGCGCGAGGAAGGCGTCGGTCTCCTCGGCATGCGCGAACGGCTCTCCTTCGTCGACGGGCGGCTGGAGATCGAGTCCCGACCCGGCGCCGGGACGACGATCGTCGCGGAGGTACCGCTCGGGTGAGCATCCGGGTCCTGATCGTCGACGACCACGCCGTCGTCCGCAGCGGGCTGCGGCTCCTGCTCGACGCCGCGGAGGGTCTCGAGCCCGTCGGTGAGGCGGGCAACGCGCGCGACGCCGTCTTCCAGGCGCGCGCCCTCAAGCCCGACGTGATCCTGCTCGACGTCGTCATGCCCGACAAGACCGGCCTCGAGGTGCTCCCCCAGCTCAGGCACGAGAACCCGGACGCGAAGGTGCTGATCCTCTCGATGCAGGACGAGCCCCGCTACGTGCGCGAGGCCTTCGCGGCGGGCGCCAGCGGCTACGTCCTCAAGGAGGCGGCGGACACGGAGGTCGTGGCCGCGATCCGCGACGTCGCGGGCGGCGGCCGCTATGTCAACCCCGAGCTCGGCGCCCGGCTGGTGTCCGCCGACGCCGAGGCGGAGCGGCTCGCGGAGGAGGATCCGCTCTCGGAACGCGAGCGCGAGGTGCTGCGCCTGCTCGCCCTCGGCCATACGAACCAGGAGATCGCGAAGATGCTCTACATCTCGGTGCGTACGGCCGAGACGCACCGCGCGCACATCATGCAGAAGCTGCGGCTGCAGACCCGGGCCGATCTCGTCGCGTACGCCCTCGAGCGCGGCCTCCTCGAAGCCGAGTAGCCCGGGCCTGCGCGGACCACGCGCGAGGGCCGCCCGGCGGCGGCCCTCGCTGTCCCTACGGTGGAGTCGGGCTGCTATGCCACCGGCACCGCGGGAGTCTTCTCGAGCTTCGGCTTCTTCGCGAAGGAGAGGACGGTCTCCGGATTGCGGAGCGCGCCGGCGCCTGCGAGGATCGCGAACCC
The DNA here is from genome assembly GCA_963743545.1 of uncultured Actinomycetes bacterium. GTDB lineage: Bacteria > Actinomycetota > Thermoleophilia > Gaiellales > Gaiellaceae > Palsa-739. Next base: position 388,125 of record CAVUQB010000005.1, read on the forward strand.
GAACCCCGAGAGGAGCAGGGCGATCCCGACCACGATCCCGAACAGACTGACCTGCGAAGCCAGCTGGCTCATGTTGAGCGCACTCGTGAGTGCGGTCTCGCTGATCCAGACCTGCCGGGCGCCGTTCTGCACCGGCTGCTTCGTCGTGGGATCGATCGCGGCGAACTGAGCGTTGTCCGTGCCGCCGCCCACCATCAGCTGGGACTTCGGCGTCCCGGGCTTCGCCTGGTAGATGCCCATCTGGGCGTAGGTGAAGCCACCTGTCGCCTCGAGCGCGTGGATGTGCATGTACTGCGCCATCGCCTGCGCCTCGGCGCCTGTGTCGATCGTCTTGCCGGCGATGTCCATCGTCGGCCACTGCTTGACCGCCGACGCGATGCCCGCCTTCTGCGCCTCGGCCTTGATCGCCGACGGCGTCATGTCCGATCCCGCGACGATGTACTCGTGCGAGAGGCTGTTGTTGACGGTCTGCCGGCCGTTCACGCCCATCACGATGGCGACGACGCCGAACACGATGAGGACGGCCGCTGCGACGAATCCTCCGATTTCCAGTGTCTTGCGCATGTCCCGACTCCTTTCGAACCAGTGGTGCGTTTCGACGTACTCTCGGGCCTGGCGGCGCCGGCGCCGTCCGGGCCACCACGGAAGTTGGGGGTGGGTCTTCCCCCCTCTCGCGTGCGGGAAATCACCGACGCGGGCCGCGCCCGTTCGCGGATGCGCGCCGAGCGCGCCCGGGGCAGCCTGATGGTGTGACCGACAGGGAAACCGAACGCGCCGAGCTCGACCTCCTCCGCTCCAAGTGGCGCGAGGCGCTGCTCGCGGCGAGGGAAGCCCTGCGTGCGGAGGAAGGCCTCCTCACCGAAGAAGAGCTCGGGGTCCACGAGCGTCATCTCCACGGCGAGTACAAGTCGGCCGCCGACGAGCTCCGCCGGTTCGCCCTCGACGAGGGCCTGCCGACCGAGCTCGCAGAGCCGTTCCTGCCCCGTGGGCGCGCCCGACGGGCGCTCGGGCTGCCGCCGGCGGTTCGCTCCTGCGTCTTCGAGCTCGACGACGTGCTCGTCGGTAGTGCGAGCCTGCACCGCGAAGCGTGGGCGCGAACGCTGAACGAGCTGCTCGCCGCCCGCTCGGAGACGAGCTACGGGCGCCTGAGCTCGCCCTTCGATCCGCGCATGGACTATGCAGAGCACATCGAGGGCCGGCCGCGGCTCGAGGGTGTGCGCACGTTCCTCGCCAGCCGCGGCATCCGCCTGCCCGAGGGGCAACCGGAGGATCCGCCCGGGACGGAGACCGTGCACGGGCTGGCCAACCGCAAGAACGAGTGGCTCGGCCGGCTCCTCGAGCAGCGCGGCGTCGGCGCCTTCGACGGCGTGCGCCACTACCTCGAGCTCGCGCACGACGCCGGGCTCAGCTGCGCGGTCGTCTCCGCGAGCGCCCGAACCGACGAGATGCTCGAGCGGAGCGGGCTCGCGGACCTCGTGGACGGAAGCATCGACGCCGAGACGATTGCGGCCGAGCAGCTGCCGAACCGCCCCGCGCCCGACCGGCTGCTCGCCGCCTGCCGCACGCTGGGTGTCGAGCCGCAGCGGGCCGCAGCGTTCGAGACGACCCCCGCCGGCGTCGCCGCCGCGCGCGCAGCGGGATTCGCCTGGGTCGTCGCGGTCGACCCCGCCGGGGATCCGGACAAGCTGCGCCGGCTTCGTCTGGCCTGCGCGGACCTGGCCGTCCGCGGCCTGGGCGACCTACTCGAGCGCGCGGCCTAGGCCGGCGGCGTTCAGCCCGAGGCGAAGGTCTCGCGCGGCCCGAGGCCGGCTGCGACCGCGCGTGCGATGTCGAGCGTCGAGATGACGCCGATCGGGTGCCGGGAGTCGGGATCGGTCACCGCGAGGTGGGCGATCCCGTACTGGGCCATCAGGCTGCCCGCTTCGGCGATCGAGCTGTCGGCCGCGACGGTGACGAGCGGCGTGACCGCGGTCGCGCCGGCGGTCAGCGAGTCGAGGTCGAGCCCGGTAGCTGCGACGAGGTCGAGGTCCGAGACGACGGCCCAGAGCCGAGGTGGCTCGTCGGCCTCGTCGGAGTGCTCGAAGACGAAGATCGCGTGCACGCCGAACGTGGCCATCATCCGCGCCACGACCCGCAGCGGCGCCTCGGACGGGCAGCTGATAACGCCGCGGCTCATCGCGTCCCCGACGGTTGCCGTGTCGAAGGCGACGGGAAGTTCGTCCGGCCGATGCTCTGCGTGCACCATCGTTCGATAGTCGCCGCAGCGCGCCGGGTGCGCATCCGGGCGAACTACGGAGCCGAAGACGGGGCACGCGCGGAGGCCGCGTGGCGGATCGACTGCGAGCATCACGCGTGATGAAAGACCGTCGCAGGCACGTCGTCATCGCCGGAGCCGGAGTCGCCGGGCTCGAGACCACGCTCGCCCTGCAGGCGCTCGCACCCGAGCACGTCTCGGTGGAGCTGATCGCGCCGGAGGACGAGTTCGTCTACCGGCCGCTCGCGGTCGCCGAGCCGTTTCACGTCGGCGAAGTGCGCCGCTTCCCGCTCACGGCCCTCGTCGCCGCCGCCGGCGCCGAGCTGCGACGTGGTGTTCTCGCTGCGGTCGACCCGGACGAGAAGCGTGCGGTGCTTGCGGACGGAGCCACGGTCGAGTACGACGTGCTCGTCCTCGCGCTCGGCGCCAGTCCGCTGCCGGCCGTGCCGGGCGCGTTGACGTTCAGCGGCCTGCGCGAGGACAGCGCGGGGCTGGCCCGTCTGCTCGAGCAGGTGACCAGTCGCGAGCTGAGGCGGCTCGTCTTCGCCGTCCCTGCCGGGTCGACCTGGCCGCTGCCGCTCTACGAGCTCGCGCTGCTGACCGGCGAGTACCTCGCCGAGCACCTGACGCACGCCGAGCTCATGGTGGTCACTCCCGAGGAGCAGGCGCTCGGCCTGTTCGGGGAGAAGGCGAGCGAGGCGATGGCGCTGCTGCTCGCGACGCGCGGGATCGGACTCCGGACGGCCACGGCACCCGTTGCCTTCGCAGACGGTGTGCTCGGGCTCGTTGGCGGGGGCACGGTCGCGGCCGACGCCGTCGTCGCGCTGCCGCTGCTGGAGGGGTCTCCCCTCGGTGGGATCCCCCAGGACGAGCACGGCTTCGTCCCCACCGACGAGTTCGGACGCGTCGCCGGCCTGACGGACGTCTACGCCGCGGGCGATCTCACCCAGTCTTCGATCAAGCAAGGAGGCATCGCCGCCCAGGAAGCGGACGCCGTCGCCGAGGCGATCGCCGCCGACGCCGGCGCTCCCGTGCACCCGAGCCCCTGTCGCCCGGTCCTCCGCGGACTGCTCTTCACCGGCTTCGTACCACGATTTCTGCGGCACGAGGAAGGCGGGGTGTCGCTGGTCGACACGCAGCCGCTGTGGTGGCCGCCGGGCAAGATCGTCGGCCGCTACCTGAGCCCGTTCCTCGCCGAGCATCTCGGCCTGGCGGCGTCCGGCCCACCTCCCGCGGACGCGCTACCGATCGAGGTCGCAGTCGACCGTCCGGCCGGCACGCCGGTCTGAGCTACATGCCCATCGCGTGGAAGCCGCTGTCGACGTACAGCGTCGTCCCGGTCACGTTGACCGCGCCGTCGCCGAGCAGGTAGGCCCCCGCCGCGCCGACGTCGTCGGCGGTGACGTGGCGATGGAGGGGCGAACGCTCCTCGACGATGTCCTCCATCGTGGTGAAGCCGGCGATCGAGCGGGCGGCGAGCGTCCGCACCGGCCCCGCCGAGACCGCGTTCACGCGGATGTTCTTCTGGCCGAGATCCCAGGCGAGGTAGCGCACGCACGCGTCGAGCGTCGCCTTCGCCACGCCCATCACGTTGTAGTGGGGCACCGCGCGCTCGCCGCCGAGGTAGGTCATCGTGAGGATCGAGCCGCCGCCCGCCTTCTCCATCAGGGGCTCCGCCGCGCGCGCGCAGGCGACGAGCGAGTAGGCGCTGATGTCGACTGCGAGCCAGAAGCGGTCTCGCGGCGTGTCGGTGAAGCGGCCCTCGAGATCTTCAGCCGCCGCGAAAGCGACCGAGTGGACGAGCAGGTCGAGCTCGCCGCCGAACGCCTCCCCCACTTCGGCGAAGACCCGCGCCACGTCCTCGTCCGAGCGGACGTCGCACTCCGTAACCAGCGGTGCGTCGATCGTCGAGGCCAGCTCGCGCACCGTCGATTCGATGCGCTCGCCCTGGTAGGTGAAGGCGAGGCTCGCACCGCCCGCCGCGAGCTCGCGCGCGATCGCCCAGGCGATGGAGCGCTTGTTGGCGACCCCGAGCACCAGCCCGCGCTTGCCCTCGAAGGTTCCGGCCATGGCGCGATCCTAGGAGGTCTCGGCGGTACGGTGCTCGCCGGAGCGTTGCGATGGGCGGCGCGAGCCAAGGACGCAGGGAGCGTCGATAGTGGTTCCTATCGACGCGACCGAGGACGCCGGAGCCGACGACGTCGGCCGACGAGCGAAGCGAGGAGTCGCGTCGCCCAGCGCGGCGCGCCGGCATAGCAGCCGTTTCGCCGGGGCCTCCTCCAGCGATAGCCTGCTCGACGTGGGCAAGGTCGCGGTTGTCACGGGGGCCTCGTCGGGCATCGGCGTCGAGATCGCCCGCCTGCTGGCCGCGCGGGGCGACCTCTGCATCCTGCTCGCCCGCCGCGCCGACCGGCTCGAGGCGCTCGCCGAGGAGCTCGGCGGCGAGGCCGAGCCGTGCGACGTCTCCGACCGTGCCGCCGTCGAGTCGGTCGCCGCACGCATCCTCGAGCGGCATCCGAAGATCGACCTGCTCGTCAACAACGCCGGGATCCCGGGACGGACGCGTTTCCTCGACGGCGATCCCGAGGTGATCGAGCGGCTGATCCGGATCAACTACCTCGGCTCGGTCTGGGTGCTGCGCGCCTTCCTGCCGGGACTGCGCGCGGCGGCGCCGTCGGACGTCGTCAACATCGTCTCGGTCTCGGGCGTCGTCGCCGGCCCGCCGAGCGGCCCCTACTCCGCCTCGAAGCACGCCCAGCTCGCCTTCTCCCGCACGGCCGCGGCCGAGCTGCGGGCGGAGAAGATCCGCGTGCACACGGTCAAGCCGGGCTTCACCGAGACGGAGGGATTCCCACAGAAGTGGCTACCTCCGCGCGTCCAGCGCGTAGTGATCGGCCCGGAGGAGGTCGCCGCCCACGTGCTTCGCTCATTGGACGAGGGCCGGGGCGAGACGACCGTGCCCTGGTACTACGGCCCGATCGCGCCGCTGCAGGACGCGATGCCGAACGTGTTCACCCGTTTCCTTTCGCGCGTGCCGAAAGCTCCCTAGAATCGCCTCATGATCGAACAGACTCAACCGACGACCAAGGACATCATCGCCGTCGCCGAGTTCCGATCCGCCCTGCGGCACTTCCTGCGGCGCAGCGAGAAGATCGCCCGTCACTCGGGCCTCACTCCTCAGCGGTACACGCTGCTGATGATGATCAAGGGTGCGCCCGACGGGGTCGAGCAGTCCACCGTGACCGAGCTGTCGGAGCGGATGCAGCTTGCGCAGAGCACTGTGACCGAGCTCGTACGCCGCGCCGAGAGCGCGGGACTGATCGAGCGCGAGCAGTCGCAGCGCGACGCGCGAGTTGCGCATCTGCGTCTGACGCCCGAAGGGGAGCGGCGTCTGATGCTCTCGTTCACCGAGCTCGCGACGGAACGCGCGCAGCTGCGCGACGCGTTCGCGAACCTCGACGGCGGCGTCACCGGGCACTAGCTCCGCGCGAGCAGGTACCAGCCGACGCCCGCGACGAGGACGCGGGTGTCGGCGGCTGCCAGCGCCTCGGCGCGCGCACGGCTCTCTCCCTCGCAGCCGGCGAGGTCGAGATAGGCGGTGAGGTCGCGCCGCTCTTCCTCGCGCCGCTCGCGGACGACTGCGAGGCCGTTCGCCGCGAAGAGCTCCCGCAGCTCCCCGTCGGTGAGCAGGCGCGTGTGCGACGGGTCGCGCGCGGTCTCGAACTCGTGGAGCGCGGCGGCTGCGGCGGTGTCGTCTGGCGCGAGCTGGTCGACGACGAGCACGTGTCCGGCCGGCCTCGTCACCCGCGCGAGCTCGGCGACGACGCGCTCGGGCTGCGCGACGTGATGGAGCGTGCGATGCGTGCCGGCGAGGTCGAAGGAGGCGTCCGGGAACGGCAGCGCCGCCCCGTCTCCCTGGACGAACTCGGTGTTCGGCCGCGCGCGCGCTCGTGCGAGCTCGAGCAGCTCGGGGACGGGGTCGAGCCCGACGACCTCCCGCACGAGCGGCGCGAGAGCGAAGGCCAGCGCACCGGCGCCGGTGCCGACGTCGAGGGCGCGCTCGTCTCCCTGTGGCTGGACGAAGTCGCGCACCTCCTCCGCGAGCCGCGCCGCGCGGGCGTCCTGCCGCGCCGCGACGCGCTCCGCAGTGCGGGCGAAGCGATCAGTCATGCCTGGTTCAGTTCGTGACGACACGATGTGCCCTGGTGGGATCGGAGTTGATCCCGCAGGCGATCTCGTAGCCGATCGTCCCGGCCACGTCCGCGTGGCGCTCGATCAGGAGGCCGTCGCCGACGATCGTCACCGGCGTCCCGACCGGCAGCTCGCGATCGAGCTCGACCGCGAGAGCGTCCATCGAGACCGTGCCGATCACCCGCCGCGGCTCACCGTCCACGAGCACCTCGGTGCCGGTCAGGTCGCGGCGGAAGCCGTCGGCGTACCCGATCGGCACGATCCCGATCCACGTCGGCCGCTCGGCGAGGAACCGCCGCCCGTAGCCGGTGCTCTCCCCCGCCTGAAGTAGGCGGACCTGCGCGAGCCGGCTCCGCCACGAGAGCGCCGGCCGCAGCCCGTCCTCGGCGGGATCGGTGTTGAACGGCGAGATCCCGTAGAGCGCGATCCCGCAGCGGGCGGCGTCGAGGCGCGTGTCGGGGAGCCGCAGCGCGGCCGCGCTATTCGCGAGGTGGCGCGTCAGGTGCGAGTACGGCTCGGTCGCCTCACGGAAACGCTCGAGCTGCCGCTCCGCGAAGGCCGGGTCGGAGTCCGCGGTCGCGAGATGGCTCATCAGCCCGACGACGTTCGCGGGCGGCTGCGGCAACTCCGCGAGCCCCCATCGTCCCATGCCGGTGTCGAGCTTGAGGTGGACCGGGATGTTCTCCGGGATCTCGCCGGTGACGGAGACCACGAGCTCGATCCGCGCCTCGCGCGCCTCCGCGACCGCGTCGGTCGGGCACATGACGATGATCCGCGCCTCCGGGAGCTCACGGCGCAGCTCGAGGGCCTCGGCGACCGTGACGACGCAGAGCGCGGAGGCTCCCGCGTCGAGCGCCGCTCGCCGACGTCAGGTCGCGCCGTGGCCGTAGCCGTTCGCCTTGACGACGGCCCAGAGCTCGGCCCCGCCGAGCACCTCGAGCAGCCGCCGCGCGTTGTGGCGGACCGCCCCGAGGTCGATCGTGATCTCGCTCCGGTGCACGGGTGCCCAGCCTAGTCCGGCGCCGAGACGCGGAGTAGATTGCGGTCCGATGGGGAGGCGGTTGTCGCTCTATCGTGCTGCTCGCGAGCGCGCTCACGTTTCTCGCGAGCCTCTTCCTGACGTGGGTCCACCCTGCGTATGCGGCCGACGGCTGGGGGACGTACGGAGAAGTCGCAGCGCTCGTCGCTCTCGCGTTGGCTGCCGGAGCCGGCGCTTCGCTCCTGCGCCCGCAGCTGGAGACGCGGCTGCCGTTGGCGAGCGCCGGCGTCGCGCTGTTGTATCTCGCGCTTTTCAACGCGGCGCAGCTCCACGGCCTCGGTGTCTTCGAGAGTTCGTTCAACGGCGTCAGGGTTGAGCTCGGCCACGGCGCTTACCTCGGGATCGCGTGCGCAGCCGTCGCGCTTCTCGCCGCAGTCGCGCCCACTGGGACGAGCTCGCACGCCGCCCTTCCGTCCCACAGGTCGCAGCATTCGCGCTCACCTTCGGCCTGCTCGCGGCCTACATCCTCCCCTGGTTGCTGATGAAGGCTCCGCAGTTCGGGCCCGGAGCCGAGCGGATACCAACTCGTGCTGACCGGAGGCATCCCCACGACCTTCATCGCGCTGCTCGCGTGCCTCTCTCTGCCGCTCTGGGGGCCGAGGACGCCGCCGGAACGACGGCCTGCCGCCGCAGTCGGACTCGCGGTGCTCGTCTGGGGAACGTTGAGCTACCGCGGCGTTCACGTCCATTGGCCGGATGAGGCGTGGCTGCAGCTCGGTTGCTCGCTCGGGCTCGTCGTACTCGCGCTCGCGACCAGTCGTGGTCTGCGGATCTCCGTGCTGCCGGTGGCCGACATTGCAGCGGCGGCGGCTGCGTCCCTGCTCGTCGTCTCGATGTTCCTGCCGTGGCAGAAGGTCTGCAGCGGAACGTGTGGGTCGTCCAACGGTTGGACGCTGACGGGCAGCGCGACGGCCGGTGGGCTCGCGGTGGTCCTCCTCGTGCTGCTGCTGGGCTTCCGGCAGTCTCTTCGTCGAGCTCGCCGTGGGAGCTGCGATCTACGTCATGGGCGTGGGCTTCACTATCACCCGGTTCCCACCCACACACCTCGCGTACGGAGCGCCGCTCGGCTTTGCAGGCGCCGCGCTACTCCTGGTCGCCGCCGGCCGCCGCCTCGGGAGCATTCCGTCCAGCCCGAAGCGACTTCTCATCCGGCTCGTTCCTCTGCTGGCGTGCCTTGTCTTCCTCGCGCTGCCGGTCGCGCTGTTCACGGGCAGGGCCTCGTTCGGCATCGTCACGCTCGACGCCTTCTTGCCGTGGGGGCGCTAGTTCTGGTTCGAGCTCGCCGCGATTCTCATCGCGTTACGACTGCTGGGGCGCTGGCTGGGCGGGCCGAGAGCCGACGACGAGCTCGTGTTGCTGCCGCTTGCGCTGCTCGTCGTCACGGTGCTCGACGTGATCCTCGGTCATCACGAGACCGGGATCATCAACTGGGAGGGCTGGGTCTCCATCGGCCTCTGCCTGCTCCTCGCCGCGCTCGGCTGGCTGGAGCGGAACGGCGGCCTCGAGAACTTCCGGGTGCCCGAGGAGATCTGGCGCGTCGACCGGCTACCCGGCGAGAACTGACGGCAGCGCCTCGATCAGGTCGCTCGCCACGAGGCCGTAGCGCTGGGTGGCTTCGTGCGAGGCGAGTTGCTGCGCCGCGCAGGCAGCCGCGGCTGCGTGCTGCGGCTCCAGCCCTTTCGCAAGGAACGCGGCCGTGATCCCGGTCAGGACGTCGCCCGTGCCGGCCGTTGCGAGCGACGGCAGGCCGAGCGCCGAGACGAGCACTCCGCCGTCCGGCGCGGCGACGAGCGAGTCTTCGCCCTTGAGCACGACGACGCAGTCGAAGCGCTCGGCGGCCTCCCGCACCGACGCGAGCCGGTGCGCGGCGATCTCCTTCGACTCGCGCCCGAGCAGGCGCGCGAGCTCGCCCTCGTGCGGGGTGAGGACGCGCGGCGCCGGCCAGTCGCCCGGCTCGAGCCCGAAGAGCGCGTCGGCGTCGACGACCGCCGGCAGCTCTACTTCCGCGAGAAGCCGCCGGACGAGCTCCTTCGTGTCCTTTCCCCCGGCCGAGGCCCGGCCCGACCGCGAGCGCGCTCGCTTTCGCCGCGGCCTCGAAGACGTCCTCGAGCGGCCGCTTGACCGCCTCGAGCACGAGCGTCTCGAGCACGGGGATCGACTCTTCCGGCGCGCACAAAGTCACATAGCCCGCGTCCGCCCGCAGCGCCGCGCGCGCCGCGAGCGCCGCCGCGCCGGTCATCCCGCGCGAGCCGCCGACGACGAGGACATGGCCCGCCGTGTACTTGTTGTCGCGCGCCGAGCGGCGCGGCACCTCGGCCAGGATCTCCGCCGTGACGAGCCGGTGCTCGGTCTCCGCCGGCTTCGAGGCCGATGTCCGCGACGGTCACGTCCCCGGCGTGGAAGCGCCCCGGCGCGACCGCGAGGCCGACCTTGGGGCCGTGCATGGTCACGGTCACGTCCGCCTGAACCGCCGCACCGGCAACTTCCCCGGTCGAGGCGTTCACGCCGGAGGGGATGTCGACCGCGAGCACCGGAACGCCGACTGCGTTGATCTGCTCGATCACCTGCGCGGTCTCGTCGCGCGGCGCTCCCTTGAGCCCGGTGCCGAGCAGCGCGTCGATCACGACGTCCGGCCGCTCGTCGACGAGCTCGCGCCCCTGCGCCCGCAGGATCTCGCCGGCGATGCGCCCGTCTCCCCCGTTGGCGCCGCCACCCGGCGTGGATCGCGATGCGCCGCGCGTCGGGCCAGCGGCGCATCAGCTCTTCTGCGACGGCGGCGCCGGCGCGCTGCATCATCGCGTCGACGTCGTGGCCCGCCTCCGCGGCGCGCATCTCCTCGGCCGTGTAGAGCGGCTCGAGCTCAGCCATCGCTGGCGATTGCCACCGCTTGCGCGAGCTCGCGCGAGTGCGTCATCGAGAGGTCGACCGAGCCGACGCCGAGCGCCGCCGCCCGCTCGGCGAGGCGGCCGGAGAGCCGCACCGCCGGCTTCGGCCGTCCGACGATCTCGATCTCCTGCCACGCGAACGCGCGGGCGACGCCGAAGCCGAGCGCCTTGCCGACGGCCTCCTTGCCGGCGAAGCGGCCGGCGTAGCTCTGCGCCGGGTTCTTGCGGGAGTCGCAGTACGCGCGCTCGGCCTCGGTGAAGCAGCGCTCGCGGAAGCGCGCATACCGCGCGAGCGACCGCCGGATCCGCTCGATCTCGATCAGGTCGGTGCCGACGCTGCACGGTCATGCGATGTGCTCCTCGAGCCACTCGGGGAGGTGCGCGATCGAGGAGACGATCCCGTCCGGCTTGATCCGCGACTGCTCGACGGCGTCCGGCCGGAACTTGCCGGTGCGCACGAGCACCGCGTGCATCCCCACGCCGCGCGCGCCGGCCACGTCGGTCTCGAGGTCGTCGCCGACCATCCACGTCATCGACGGCTCGGCGTCGAGCGCGCGGCAGGCGGCGTCGAAGTAGGCGGCGCTCGGCTTGCCGAGCACGGTCGCCGCGGTCTGCGCCGCGTACTCGAGCCCGGCCACGTAGCAGCCGGAGTCGAGCAGCGGCCCGCGCTGCGTCTGCCACCAGCGGTTGCGGTGCAGGCAATAGAGCTCGGCGCCGAGCTCGAGCTCCGCGAACGCGCGGGCGAGGTTCATGTACGAGAAGACGAGGTTCGTCTCGGGCGAATCGTCGGCACCGCCGATCAGCACCGCGTCGACGTTGTCGCCCACGAGCTCGATCCCCTCGAGGTCGCCGACGAGGGCGTGCATGACGAGCGCGAGGACCCGCCGGCCGCGCAGCGTCTCGACCGCGGCATCCGCAGTCGTCTGCACCTCCCCGACGTCCAGCTCGATCCCCATCGCCTGCAGGGCCGCGGCGAGGTCGGCCTTCGAGCGCGTCGTCGCGTTCGTGACGAAGCGAAGCCGGTGCCCGTCCTCGCGAAGGCGCCGGACGGCAGCGGCCGCACCCGGCAGCGGTTGGCCGGAAACGTGCAGGACGCCGTCCACGTCGAGCAGAATCGCGGCCATGGCCGCCGAGTCTATTCGCGTCACGCGTTCGGTCGTGCTTCCGCTGGCCGAGGTCGAGCTGCAAGTGTCCCGCTCGAGCGGGCCGGGCGGCCAGCACGCGCAGAAGTCCGAGACGCGGGTCGTCGCCGTCTTCGACGTGGAGGCCTCAAACGCGCTGAGCGATACACAGAAGCGGCGCGTGATCTCCCGCGCGGGGCCGGTGCTCCGTGCAGTCGCGCAGGACGAGCGGAGCCAGTCGCGCAACCGCGAGCTCGCGGTCGAGCGCCTCGTCGAGTCATTGCGGGAGGCGCTTCGCGTCCCGCGCAAGCGCAAGGCGACCAGGCCCACCGCCGCGTCCCGCGAGCGCCGCCTCGATCAGAAGCGGCGCCGCGGCCAGGTCAAACGGCGGCGCCGTCCGCCGGACTCGGACTAGCCGGTGCCTCGACCTCGACGTGGGGCAGCCACTCGAGCCAGCTCGGCAGGTACCAGCTGCGCCGGTCGAGGAGGGTCAGACTCGCGGGTAGCACGACCGAGCGGATGACCGTCGCGTCGAGCAGCAGCGCGACGGCGACGCCGAAGCCCATCTGCTGGAACATCACAAGCTTCCCGGCCGCGAAGCCGGCGAAGACGACGACGATGATCACGGCCGCGCCGGTGATGATCCGCGCCGTCGAGGCGACACCGCCCACCACAGCATCGCGGGTCGAGCCCGAGGCGTCGTAGCGCTCCTTGATCCGACTCATCAGGAACACCTGGTAATCCATCGAGAGGCCGAACAGCACCGAGAACAGGAAGAGCGGCACCCAGGCGTCGATCACGTTCGTGTGCTGGAAGCCGAACAGGCTCGCGCCGTGGCCGTCGAGGAAGACGAGCGTCAGCAGGCCGTACGCCGCGCCGACCGAGAGCAGGTTGAGGAGCACCGAGACCAGAGCGACGACGATCGAGCGGAACGCGATCGTGAGCAGGATGAAGCTCAGGCCGAGCACGAAGACGAGGACGTAGGGCGTCGGGTTCGTCACCGCGTCGAAGTAGTCGACGTTCTCGGCCGTCGTGCCGCCGACGTAGACCTGCGCCCCGCTGCCGTCGAAGATTGCCGGGATGACGTTCGCGCGCAGGTCGCGCACCGCGCTGATGGCCGGGCCGCCCGCGGCATCTCCGCCCACCGGCGACGTGAGGAGCGCGACGTTCTCGCGCGTGGACGTCTGGATCTTCCCCGGGCCGAACCGGCCGTCGGCGACCAGCTGCTTGTCGAGCCGTGCGAGATCGCGCTTGACCTCGGGCCGGTCGCCGCCAACGGCCACGATCTCCACGGGCACCGGACTCTGCACGGGGAAGGAACGCTCGAGGAGGATCTGGCCCTGCCGCGAGGGCAGGCTGGACGGCAGCGTGCTGACCCCGTTCGCGCCGATGTGCAGGCCGAAGATCGGCGCAGCCAGCAGCAGCATCCCGCCGACGGAAACCACGAGCGAGAGCGCCGGCCGGCGCAGGACGCCGTTCACGATACGCCGCCAGAAGCGTCCCTCCGACGTGTCGGCGCGACCGAGGTTCCGGCCGAGGTACGGCACCCGGAACGAGTTCACGCGATCCCCCATGACGCTCACGATCGCCGGCAGCAGTGTGAGCGCGGCCGCGACCGAGACGATGCCGACCAGGATCGCCCCCAGCGCGAGGCTCCGCATGATCGAGGTCGGCACGATGAACATGCCGAGCAACGCGATCACGAATGTCGAGCCGCTGAAGAGCACGGCTCGGCTCGCCGTGGCGCCGGTGCGCGCGATCGCGTCCTCCTTGCCGAGCCCGTGCCCACGCTCCTCTCGGTACCGCGAGACGACGAACAGCGAGTAGTCGATCCCGAGCGCGAGCCCCATCCCCGTGAGCATGTTCACGATGAAGACCGAGAGCGAGAACCCGAGGGAGATGAGCGCGACGAGCCCGAGCGCGACGATGATCGAGAGGATCGCCATCAGCACGGGCACGACTCCGGCGACGACGGCGCCGAAGACCAGGACGAGGACGATCAGCGCCGCGGGAAGGCCGAACGCGAGCTCGCCGGTCTCGAGATCCTTCTGCGACTGCTGGCCGAAGTCGTGGTTCGCCGTGTGGTCGCCCGTGATGCCGACCTGGAAGGCGCCGCCGTTCGCGTTCTCCACGACCTGCTCGACCGGGGCCGCGCCGGAGTCGCTCTTGATCGCGACGGAGGCAAGCACCGCATGGCCGTCGGGCGAGACGGCGACCTTGCGAATCTCGTCCACCTGGCCGGTCGCCTGGAGGTCGGCTTCGAGCCGCTTCGCGAACGCCTGGAACTGCGGCGAGTCGGCCGTGTAGCGGCTGGAGGCGACGACCACGACGTCGCCTTTCCCGTTGGAGCTCTGGTGCGGGAACGCCCGGGCGATCGCGTCCTCGGCCTTCGTCGACTCCGGACTTCCGATCACGTGCGAGTTCGAGGTCAACCCGTGCAGCGAGGTCGCCACGAGCGCCAGCGCGACGAGGACGGCAGCGCCCCAGAGCGCCAGCGTCAGGCGCGGATGCGCCGCGCACCCACGTGCGAGCCGCTCGGTCACTCCCATGCCGGGAGTCTTACTCGACCGTGACCGTCTTGGCCAAGTTGCGCGGCTGGTCGACGTTGAGACCGCGCAGCCGCGCGATGCGGTAGGCGAGGAGCTGGAGCGGGATCACGGCGAGCGACGCCTGCAGGAAGTTCGGCGTCCGCGGCACGTAGATCACGTCGTCGGCGTGGTGCTGGATGTCCTCGTTGCCGTCGGTCGCGATCGCGATCACGTGCGCGCCGCGCGCCCGCGTCTCCTGGATGTTCGAGACGATCTTGTCGTAGACGTGGATGTTCGTCGCCACGACAACGACCGGCGTCCCCTCTTCGAGCAGCGCGATCGGCCCGTGCTTCATCTCGCCGGCCGAGTACGCGTCGGTCGGGATGTACGAGATCTCCTTCAGCTTCAGCGCGCCCTCGAGCGCGACGGGCAGGCCGATGTGGCGGCCGAGGTAGAGGAAGAACGGCGCGTCGTGGAAGCGCTGCGCGATCGACTCGATCGGATGGTCGCCGTCGAGGAACTCCTGCATCTTCTCGGGCAGCTCGTGCAGCTTGTCGAGGATGAATTCGATCTCGTCCTCCGGCAGCGTCCGCCGGATCTGGGCCAGCCTCAGCGCGAGCAGGCTGAGCAGCGCCACTTGGGCGGTGAACGTCTTGGAGGCGGCGACGCCGACCTCCATCCCGCAGCGGGTGTACAGCGTCGCGTCAGCCTCGCGCGTGATCTGCGTCCCCATGAGGTTCGTGATCGCGAGCGTCCGCGCGCCGCTTTCGCGCGCGAGCTTCATGGCGTTGACGGTGTCACGCGTCTCGCCCGATTGCGAGATCCCGATCACGAGCGTGTCCTTGGACAGCACCGGGTTGCGGTAGATCCACTCGCTCGCGATGTCCGGCTCGACCGGCACGCGTGCCCACTCCTCGAGGATGTAGCGGCCGACGACGCCGGCGTGGTAGGCGGTGCCGCACGCGACGATCACGATCCGGCGCAGGTTCTGCACCTCGAGCTCGGTCAGGCCGAGCGCCTCGAGCATGAGCGTGTGGCCGCGGACTCGGTCGCCGATCGTCTCGGCCACGGCCTCGGGCTGTTCGAAGATCTCCTTGAGCATGAACGTCTCGAAGCCGCCCTTCTCGGCGCTTTCCTCGTCCCAGTCGATCTCCTGCCGCTCGGGCGGGTCGACCTCGGCGCCGTCGACGAAGAAGCGGACGCCGCCGGGCGTCAACTCGACGACCTCGCCGTCGGGCGGGTGGATGACCGTGCGCGTCTCGCTGAGGAAGGCGGCGATCGAGGAGGCGAGGAAGTTCTCGCCGTCGCCGAGCCCAACCACCAGCGGCGTCTGGTGCCGCACCCCGGCGAGCAGGTCGGGCTGGTCGTGGTGGATCGCGACGATCGAGAAGTGGCCTTCGAGCTTCGGGTAGACGCGGCCGAGCGCCTGCGCGAGATCGCCGTCGTACTCCTCCTCGAGCAGGTGGACGACGACCTCCGCGTCGGTCTCGGAGGTCAGCGTGTGCCCACGCTCGGCCAGCTGCTCGCGCAGCTCGAGGTAGTTCTCGATGATCCCGTTGAGGACGATCGCGAGGCGCGCCGGCTCGCAGCCGGTCAGCGGATGCGCGTTCGTCTCCGTCACGGCGCCGTGCGTGGCCCAGCGCGTGTGGCCGAGCCCGTGCTGCGAGTGCGAGCCGTTCGGGCCGGTGGCCGCGACGAGATTGCTCAGATTGCCGACGGCGCGGACGTAGTCGAGCTTGTCGTCCTCGCGCAGCGCAATCCCGGCCGAGTCGTAGCCACGGTATTCGAGCCGGCGCAGTCCCTCGAGCAGAAGCGGCTTCGCGTCACGCGTCCCGACGTATCCGATGATCCCGCACACGTCCGCTCCTTTCCCTGCTCGGGCCGAAAACGCTCCCTGAAAACACAAAGAGCCCGGCCTCCGACCCGATCGCTGCGTCGCGGAAGGGTCAGCCGAGCTCGCGTGTCACCAAGGCGGCGATCTTAGCAGAGAGGCTCTCGGCGACCTCCTGCGTTTCGGCCTCTGCGAGCACGCGGACGACGGGCTCGGTGCCGGACGGACGCACGAGCACACGGCCCGCGCCGCCGAGCTCCGCGTTGACCTCCTCGACCGCCGCGAGCAGCTCGGCGGGGAACGGTCCGCGGCCTGCGCGTGGCAGGTTCCGCATCACCTGAGGGAAGCGCGGCATAACGCCGACGGCCTCGGAGAGGGCACGTCCGCGGAGCGCGCGGCAGAGCAGCAGCCCTGCCACCAGACCGTCGCCGGTCACGTGGCCGTCGAGCCAGATGAGGTGGCCGGACTGCTCGCCGCCCAGGAGCAGCCCCTCGCGCCGGAGCGCCTCGAGCACGTAGCGGTCGCCGACGTCGGTGACGACGACGCGAATGCCTCGCTCCTCCATCAGACGGAGGAAGCCGAGGTTGGTCATCGTCGTGACGGCGACACCGTCGACGCCGAGGTCGAGCGCGAGCACCGCCAGGAGCTGGTCGCCGTCGACCGGCTCTCCGCGCTCGTCGACCGCGAGCATCCGGTCCCCGTCGCCGTCGAACGCGATGCCGAGGTCGAGACCACCGGCGCGGACTGTCTCGGCGAGCGGGCCAAGGTCGGTCGCGCCGCAGCCGACGTTGATGTTCGTCCCGTCCGGGTCGTTGCCGATGGCGACGACCTCCGCGCCGAGCTGCTCGAACGCCTGCGGCGCGAGACCGGCGTAGGCGCCGTTGGCGCAGTCGACCGCGATCCGGAACCCGGAGAGGTCGGTGCCGAAGCGCTCGAGCACGTGCTCGAGGTAGCTGTCCGCCGCGACCTCGACCCGGTCGATCTCGCCGCCGCCGGGAGCCGGTCCGTCGAGGAGCGCCTCGATCTCCTCCTCGGCGGCGTCCGTCAGCTTGCGGCCGTCGCGGTCGAAGAGCTTGACGCCGTTGTACTCCGGCGGGTTGTGCGAGGCGGAGATCACCGCGCCGAGATCGAGGCCGAGCAGCGCGACCGCGGGCGTCGGCAGGACGCCGGCGAGCACGGCGCTTCCTCCGGCCGACGCGATCCCGTTCGCGAACGCCTCCTCCAGCTCGAGGCCGCTGGCGCGCGTGTCGCGCCCCACGAAGACACGGCCGCGACCGCACCAGGCAGCCGCCGCCTTGCCGAGCCGCTCGACGAGGTCGGCAGTCAGCGTCTCGCCGACGACGCCGCGAACGCCGTCGGTTCCGAAGTACTCCCGCGCCACGGCGCGGGACGATAGCGGCTTACATCGTGAGGACGAGCTTGCCCCGGACGTGTCCCTCGCCGAACGTGCGCAGTGCATCCTGGGCTTCCTCGAGCTCGTACGTCCGGTCGATCGCGGGCTTCAGCGCCCCGCTCTCGAGCAGGTCGGCGAGCGTCTGGAGGTCCGGCTTGTTGAAGTTCGCGATGAAGAACTTGGCCGTCTGCCGGCCGCGGAACGACGCGAGACGGATGGCTGCGAGGTGCCGTAGCTGCCTCCGGCTGCCGTGCGCGCCGACGAGCACCAGTCGCCCTTCGGGCTCGAGGACCCGCTGCAGCGCCGACCAGGACTGGCCTCCGGCGACATCGAGGACCAGGTCGTAGCGCTCCTGCTCGTGCGTGAAGTCCTCCCGTGTGTAGTCGACCACGCGGTCGGCGCCGAGCGCGCGAGCCTGCTCGACGTTGCGCGTGCTGCACACCGCGGTCACGTGGCCGCCGAGAGCCTTGGCGATCTGGACGGCCAGCGTCCCGACTCCGCCCGAGGCACCGTTGACGAGCACGCGCTCGCCCGGCTGGAGCTTGCCGTTGTCTCGGAGCCCCTGGAGGGCGGTCAGTCCGGCGATCCCCATCGTGGCGGCCTCCTCGAACGTGACGTTGGGCGGCTTCTTGACGACGTTGACCGCGGTCACGTACTCGGCGAAGGCGCCGTCCCGGCCGCCGAACACCTCGTCCCCGGGAGCGAGGTCGGTCACGTCCTTCCCCACGGCCTCGACCACTCCGGCAAAGTCGGTGCCGAAGAGCGGGCTCTTCGGGCGCAGCACGCCGCCACGGGTCATGGGACGCAGAGAGCGAGGCCAGCCGCGAAGCTGGTGCCAGTCCGCCTTGTTGACCGAGCTTGCGCGGACGCGGACGAGCACACGCTCGTCGGTCAGCACAGGCTGATCGACCTCCTCGATGCGAACCACGCCAGGGCCGCCGTACTTGTATCGAACCAGAGCCTTCATCATTGTTCTCTCCTCCATACGCCGTAAGTTTACGGTGTAAGATGACATACAGCGTAAGCTATGTCAATGGCGACGACCAGACGGAAGCCGCTCAGCCGCGAGCGCATCCTCGCCGAGGCACTCGAGCTCGTCGACGAGCAGGGCATCGACGCGCTCTCGATGCGCAAGCTCGGCCAGGCGCTCGGCGGCTACGAGGCAATGTCGCTCTACAACCACGTGGCGAACAAGGACGACCTGCTCGACGGGATCCTCGACCTCGTGCTCGCGGAGATGGAGCCGCCGGCCGCGGACGGAGGCCTACCCGCGATCCGGGCGGCCGCGCTCTCGGCGCACGAGGCGCTGAAGCGGCACCCCTGGGCGGCGACGATGCTGATGTCCCCCGGCCGCCTCCGGCCCGCGCGGATCAACTACATGGAGGCTCTGCTCGCCTCGCTGCGCGGCACCGGGCTCTCGGCCGAGACGACGTACCACGCCTACCACGTCCTCGACGCGCACATCATCGGCTTCTCGCTCTGGGCGTCGACGCACGGGAAGATGCCGGAGCACATCGAAGACGCGCGTGCCTGGTTCGAGGAGATGATCCCGGTCGCGACGCTCCCCAACCTGCACGAGCACGGGCTGCAGCACCTCGACGAAGGTCCGCAGCACGACGTGAGCGCGTTCGAGTTCGCGCTCGATCTGCTCCTCGAGGGTCTCGAGCGGCTACAGGGCTAGCGCTTCGAGAACTGCGGCGCCTTGCGCGCCTTGTGCAGGCCGGCCTTCTTGCGCTCGACCTGACGTGCGTCCCGCGTGAGGAAGCCCTCGCGCTTGAGCGGGATGCGGAGCTCCGGGTTCGCCTCGACGAGCGCGCGGGCGATCCCGTGCCGGACGGCTCCCGCCTGTCCGGTCAGCCCGCCGCCGTGGACGCGGACGCGGAGGTCGTACTGCCCGTCGACGCCGGCCACCTTGAGCGGCGAGACGGCGATCGTCTGCCAGACCGTGCGCGGGAAGTACTCCTCGAGCGTGCGGCCGTTGACCCAGGTGGCGCCGCCACCGGGCCGGAGGATGACACGCGCGACCGAGGTCTTGCGCTTGCCGGTGCCGCGGTACTGGGCGAGTTCGCTCACTGTTCGGTCTCCAGGGGCTTCGGGTTCTGCGCCTCGTGCGGATGCCCGGGGCCGGCGTAGATCTTGAGCTTCGTGATCTGCTGCCGCGCGAGCCGGTTCTTGGGGAGCATCCCCTTGACGGCGACGCGGAGCACCTCGGTCGGCCGGCGGTCGAGCTGCTCGCGGAGCGTCCGGCTGCGCAGGCCGCCGGGATAGCCCGAGTGGCGGTAGTAGCGCTTCTGGTCGAGCTTGTTCCCCGTCACCTGGATCTTCTCGGCGTTGACGACGATCACGAAATCTCCCGTGTCGACGTGCGGCGTGAACTGCGGCTTCCGCTTGCCGCGGAGCGTGTCGGCGATCTGGGTCGCGAGCCGGCCGAGCGTCTTGCCCTCGGCGTCGACGAGATACCACTCGCGCGTGACTTCTCCCGGCTTGGCGCTGTAGGTCTTCATAGAAAGCGGCGGACAGGAGCCCGCCGGCGGCCGATTGTAGCGAAAGCCCACCGCAATCCCTGCTCGAATGCCGCGGCTCCGCCGTGTGACGGATGGCGGACGTACGGCGCGTCGAGAGCCGCGGCGGCGAGACGGCCGACTGCGATCACGGTGCGGCCCCGCGTCAGCTCGTCGAGGAACGGCGCGGCCGCTTCGACCTCGGCTCGCGTCGGTCGCCGGTTCGAGGTCGCGCTGCCCGGATGCGTCGGGACGACGTTCCAGAGGAGCACCTCGTCCTCGATTCCGAGTCTCGCGAGCACGCGGTGGACGATCGTCGCCGTCGCTTCCGCGGGGCCGCAGCCCGTGAGCTGGCGCTCGGAGGTGAACGGGATCCCGCTCACGCGCGCGCCGCGGTAGCCGGCGGCCTCGCCGACGAGCACGACTCGAGCGTCGGCGTGCTCGTCGAGAAAGCCGCAAAGCCGGTCGCGCAAGATCGAAGACGCCCCATACTGGTTGTACGTGGCGCCGATGCTCGCTTGCGCGAGCCTGCTCACCAGATGTGCGCGCAAGGGCTAGACGCCGACTTCGGCGGGAGCGCCTGGGAACACGGCATCCAGGCGGTCGAGCCAGGGCTGCGCCTCCAGCAGCTCGAACGTCTCGCGCGCCTCCGCCAGCAGCGGCCGAGCGTCCTCCGGCCGCCCGCGCGCGTTCAGCCACTCCCCGTACTCGAGCTGGACGACGGCTGCGTGGAACGGCATGTCCAGACCGCGAAGCTGAGCGGCCGCCGCGGTGAAGTGGCGATCCGCGCCGGGATCGTCCCCGGCCAGGTGCGCGCGGAAGCGGTTGGCGGTCGCCTCGAGGAGCGGCGGGCGCAGTCCCGGTGACAGCTGATCGACGATCTCGAGCAGCTCGTTCGCCTTCCCCCGCTGACCGAGGGCATGGGCCGCTTCGAGCGCGTGGATGAGGCCGAGCTTAGGCCCCTGGGCCGCGATCCCCTCGATGTCGCCGGTGGCGACGGCTTGCTCTGCTGCGGCAAGCGCGGCTTCGTGACTCCCCTCGGCGAGGCGGATGGCGGCCACCGCCGCCATGTAGCCGCCTTGCATCTGCACCTCGTCCGAGCTTCCGAGCCCCTCGAAGCGTGCGAACAGCGCACGCGCCTCTTCCAGCCGGCCGCGCTGGAGGAGGAACTCGACTACGCCGTTCACCACGCTGCTGACGTGCGACGTCGCGTTGAGGTGCTCGTCCGGTATCTCGTCCATTCGCGCCAGCGCCTCGTCCCAGCGGCCGAGCATGGTGAACGCGTAGGTCATCTCGCTGAGCGTGCTCCACTCCCGCGCACGGTCTCCGATCCGCCGCGCGAGCTCGAGTGCCTCCTCGAGGTGAGCCAGAGACTCGGCATACCGATCCCGCCGGTAGGCAGTGTCGGAGAGGTTGTTGTAGACGACGCCCGCGTTGTGAAAGAGCTCGTGCTCGAGATTTGTGTCGAGCGCGAGCTGCAGGAGGCCGCGCGCTTCCTGGGGACGGCGTTGCGCGACGAGGATCGCTTTGAGGTTCCAGGCGCGGGCGAGATGCTCGGGGAGTTGCAGCTCCTCCGCGACGTCGAGCGCGCGCTCGGTCAGCTCGCTCGCGCGCTCGAGATTCCCGACGAAGAAATGCGTCCCGCCGAGGCGGGTGAGCAGGAACGCAAGGTCTGCGTCCGGCTCGTCCTCGCCGATGACCGCGTAGGCCTGCTCCAGCCGCTCGATCGCCAGCTCGTGCCGGCCGAGGCGATTCTGGACGATCCCGAGCCAACTGGAGGCACGGGCGGCCGCATGGGTGTCGCCGACGGACTCGTACAGGTCGATCGCCTGCTCGAAGAGCCGGGAGGCGCCGTCGGTGTCGGCCGCTATCAGCGCCATCTCGCCCGCTCGGCTCAGCGCCGCGGCCCGATCGCGCGGCTCAGCTCCGAGGTCTGCGGCCTGCTCGAAGTAGCGGCGCGCTTCGGTCGTGGCGCCGAGCGAGCTCGCCCGGGCGCCCGCGCGCAGCAGCGCCTCGTGCGCCTGCCGGCGCAGGCCCTCGCCGTCGTCGGCCTCCGGGTCGAGGCGGTACGCATCGAGCAGGTGGGAGGCGACGACCTCGGATACCTCTTCCTCGCCGAGCGTCGCCGAGAGGTGTTCGGCAGCTGTCAGGTGCTTCTCCCGGCGTTCGCGCTTCGGCAGGGTCTCGTAGGCGACGTGACGCAGCAGGTCCTGCAGGAACGTGTACTGGCCCTGCTCGGGTGAACGTGGGTCCGACTGCAGCCCGAGTACCTCCCGCCGCACCATGCCGGTGAGCAGTGCGTCCAGCCGATCGGGCTCGAGGCCACTCAAGGCGGCCAGCGCCTGCCGCGTGAACGTCTTACCCAGAACGGCGGCGTCGCCGAGCAGCCGTCGCTCCTCGGGTGCAAGCCCGTCGAGACGGGCAGCAATGAGGGCGTGCAACGTCTCGGGGACTTCCAGCGTGTCGACCTCGCCCACGAGCTGGTAGGTCGAACCTTCTTGCACGAGGAGGCCGCGGTCGAGCAGCATCCTCACCGTCTCGACGGCGTACAGCGGAACGCCTTCGGCCCGCTCCAGGATCTTCTCGCGCAGCTGAGACGGCAACCCCGGCACCAGACCGACGAGCAGCTCCTCCATCGCCTGCTCCGAGAGCGGCTCGAGGTAGAGCGACGTGAAGTTTCGGTGGCCCGCCCCCCAGGTCGGCCGCTTCTCGAGCAGTTCGGGCCGCGCGAGCGTGACCACGAACAGCGGCTTGTCGCGCGACCACTCGAGCAGGTACTCGACGAAATCGAGCAGCGAGGCATCCGCCCACTGCATGTCCTCGAAGGCGAGAATCGTCGGATACGCGTCAGCGAGCCGCTCGAAGAACAGCCGCCAGGCTGCGAAGAGGTCCTGCCGCTCGTGCGAACCGCCCTCGCCGAGGGCGAGCAGCTGCGCCAGCCTCGGCTCGACGAACCGCCGTTCTTCCGGATCCAGCAGGTGCTCCTCGAGCGCGGCCCCAAGCTTCTGCAGCGCCGCGTCCGGTTCCTCGTCCTCGGCGATCCCGCAGCGCCACCGCACCATGTCCGCGAGCGCCCAGTAGGTCACGCCTTCGCCGTAGGCAAGGCACCGGCCGCGGTGCCAGTAGATCGTCTGCACGATCCCGTCGAAGTACTTGTAGAACTCCCACGCCAGCCGCGACTTGCCGATGCCGGCGATGCCGGTCACCGAGACGAGCTGCGCCCGCTGCTCCTCCGCGCAGACGTGGAAAAGATCCTTGATCTGCCGCAGCTCGCGGTCTCGGCCGACGAACGGCGCCTCGAGGCCTTCCGACTTCAGCGACCCTTGCCGCCCCGAGACGACGCGCAACGCGCGCCACAGCGGCGTCTCGCCCGTCTTGCCCTTCAGCTCGAAGCTGCCCGCGGGCTCGTAGACGACGGCCCCCTCGGTCGCTCGCCTCGTTGCCTCGCCCGCGAAGACCGACCCGGGCTCGGCAACCGACTGCACGCGCGAAGCGGTGTTGACGAGATCCCCGGCCACCATCCCCTCGCCGACGGCGGCCATGTTGACCGCCGCCTCGCCGGTGAGGACGCCTGCGCGTGCGCGCAACCCGTCGAGGCCCGCCTCCTGCCCGAGCGCCTGCACGGCTGCGACGAGGTCGAGTGCCGTGCGAACCGCCCGCTCGGCGTCGTCCTCGGTCGCCACCGGAGTCCCCCATACCGCCATCACCGCGTCGCCGATGAACTTCTCGACCACCCCGCCGTATAGCCCCACCAGGCGGCTGCAGGTGTCGAAGTAGCGTGAGAGAAGCTCTCGCACCTCCTCGGGATCTCGTGACTCGGAGAGCGTCGTGAAGCCGACCAGGTCGGCGAAGAGGACGGAGACGAGCCGACGTTCTGCGACCGCAGACTCGGCTTGTGCGACCGCCGCCGGCGCGGCCGTCGTGAGCGCGGTGCCACACTCGCCACAGAAACGCTCACCTGGCTCATATGGGGCGCTGCAGGACGGGCACAAGAGCTCTGCCGCGAGAGGCCGACCGCACTCGACGCAGAACTTCCGTCCCTCGCGATTCTCGCCTCCGCAGGAGCCGCAAACCGTCATGGCAAGAGCCTAATGCGATGCGAACAACTCACAAAGCCGAGACCCAGCGGTTCCACCGCACGACCTCGTCGTGCTTGCGGCGGCGCTGGGAGAACGCGCTCGAGGCGCGGTCCCAGTCGGGATCCTCGGCCGGATGGCCGACGGTGACGCCGGCGACGATCGTGAGGTCGTCCGGGATACCGAGCAGCTCGCGCACCCGCGCGTCCTCCTCCACCGGGACGCCGTAGACGCCGGCGCCGAGACCCTCTTCGAGCGCGGCGAGCCAGAGGAGCATCAGCGCGGCGCCCGCGTCGACGTGCCAGAACGGCACCGGCCAGGCGATCTCCTCCCCGCCGGTGATCGCGAGCTTGTCGGCCCGTGTGTACCGGTCGTGGTAGTCCTGCTCGCGCGTGAGGACGAAGACGTGCGCGGCGGCGTCGCGGAACCACGCCTGCGAGCGCGCGTCGTCCTCGGGATCGATGAGCGCCTCGATCACATCCGGGTCGTCGACGACGAGCAGCCGGAGCCCCTGGCTGTAGCCGGCATTCGGCCCGCGGCGGGCAGCGCGGGCGATCCGCTCGAGCGCCTCACGCGGCACCCGCTCGCCGGTGTAGCTGCGCACGGCGCGGCGCTGCTTGAGGAGGTCGTAGAAGGACGACTCGGCCATCCGCGCATTATCAGCACAGCGCCTGTACCAGCTCGCCGCCGGGGGAATCGGGGTCCGGGGGAATCGGGGTCAGGTCTTGCATTCGAAGCAGCGCCCCACGCGCCGCGGACGACGGCTCACGGCTGGGGTGCGTCAATGCAAGACCTGACCCTGGGTCGCTACTCCCACTCGATCGTCGCGGGCGGCTTCGACGTGACGTCGAGCACCACGCGGTTCACGCCCGGGATCTCGTTCACGATCCGCGCCGAGATCGTCTCCACGAGGTCGTACGGGAGACGCGCCCAGTCCGCCGTCATCGCGTCTTCGCTCGTCACGGCGCGGATCACGATCGGGTAGCCGTACGTGCGCTCGTCGCCCTGCACGCCGACCGACCGGACCGCCGGCAGCACCGCGAACGACTGCCACAGCTCGCCGTACAGCCCGGCCCGCCGCACCTCTTCCTGCAGGACGGAGTCGGCCTGGCGCAGGATCTCGAGCCGCTCCTGGGTGACCGCGCCGATGATCCGGATCGCCAGGCCCGGGCCGGGGAACGGCTGGCGCCAGACCATCCGCTCGGCCATCCCGAGCTCCTCGCCCACGCGCCGTACCTCGTCCTTGAACAGGAGCCGCAGCGGCTCGACGAGCTTCATCTTCATGTCCTTCGGCAGGCCGCCGACGTTGTGGTGCGACTTGATCGTCGCCGCGACGCCCTCGGTCCCGCCCGACTCGATCACGTCGGAGTAGAGCGTCCCCTGCACGAGCCAGCGCACGTCGCCGAGCCTCCGTGCCTCCTCCTCGAAGACGCGGATGAACTCGCGGCCGATGATCTTGCGCTTGTCCTCCGGCTCCTCGACGCCGTCGAGCAGCTCCAGGAAGCGCTCCTGCGCCTGCACGTGGACGAGCGGGACGTGGAAATGCTCGCCGAACGTCTCGACGACCTGCTCCGCCTCGTCCTGGCGCAGCAGGCCGTGGTCGACGAAGACGCACGTGAGCTGCTCGCCAACCGCCTTGTGCACGAGCAGTGCGGCGACAGCCGAGTCGACGCCGCCCGAGAGCGCACAAAGCACGCGCTCGCGTCCGACCTGCGCGCGGATGCGCGCGACTTGCTCCTCGATCACCGCGGCCGGCGTCCAGCTGGGCGGCGCCTCGGCCGCGCGGTAGAGGAAGTTCTTCAGGACGTCCATCCCGTGCGGCGTGTGCACGACCTCGGGATGGAACTGGACGCCGTACCACGCGTGCTCCGGATCCTCGAAGGCCGCGACGGGCGTCGCCGGCGAGCTCGCCACGACGCGCGCGCCCTCGGGAGCGGCGACGACCGTATCCCGGTGCGACATCCAGACCGTCTGCTCGGGCGGGGTGTCGGCGAGCAGCTGCGACTCGGCCACCTCCATCGACGTGCGCCCGAACTCGGAGGCGCCGGTGCGGTCGACGCGGCCGCCGAGCTCGAGGGCCATCAGCTGCGCGCCGTAACAGATGCCGAGCGTGGGAATGCCGAGCTCGAACAACGCCGGATCGATGCGCGGCGCGTCGTCGGAGTAGACCGACGCCGGACCCCCGCTCAGGATCAGCGCGTACGGGTTCCTGGCCCGCACCGCCTCGGGCGTGATCGTGTGGCCGACGAGCTCGGAGTAGACGCGGCACTCTCGCACGCGGCGCGCGATCAGCTGCGAGTACTGGCCGCCGAGATCGACAACGAGGACAGGCCTGTCCTCCCGGACCGGGAGCGCCAAGACCTGTGCCTCCTCAGCGCCGATAGTTCGGCGCCTCCTTCGTGATCGTGACGTCGTGGGGATGCGACTCGCGCAGACCCGCCGCCGTGATCCGAACGAAGCGCGCGTGCTTCATCTCGTCGATCGTCGCCGCCCCGCAGTAGCCCATCGCCTGACGCAGGCCGCCCACGAGCTGGTGGACGACGTGCTGCAGCGGGCCCTTGTAGCCGACCCGTCCTTCGATGCCTTCGGGGATGAGCTTCTCCACGTCCTCGACGTCACCCTGGAAGTAGCGGTCCTTCGAGAATCCGCGTGCCTTCATGGCGCCGAGCGAGCCCATGCCGCGGTACTCCTTGAAGCGCTCGCCCTGGACGAGGATCACGTCTCCCGGAGTCTCGTCGGTGCCGGCGAGCATGCCGCCGAGCATGACCGCGTCGGCACCGGCGCCGACCGCCTTCGCGATGTCGCCGGAGGAGGTGATGCCGCCGTCCCCGATCACCGGCACGCCTTCCGGCGCAGCGACGCCCACGACGTCGTGGATCGCGCTGATCTGCGGAACGCCGACGCCTGCGACGACGCGCGTCGTGCAAATCCCGGCCGGCCCGATGCCGACCTTCAACGCGTCCGCGCCCGCGTCCATGAGCGCCCGCGCCGCGTCGGCCGTGGCGATGTTGCCGGCGACCACCTCGATCGTGACCGCGTCCTTGATCCGCCGCACCATCTCGATCACCCCGACGGAGTGGCCGTGGGCGGTGTCGACGACGAGCACGTCCACGCCGGCGCCGACAAGCGCCTCGGCGCGCTCGAGCGCATCGGGCCCCACCCCGACCGCGGCGCCCACGCGCAGCCGCCCCTGCTCGTCCTTCGTCGCCTCGGGGAACTCGATCTTCTTCTGGATGTCCTTGACCGTGATCAGCCCGCAGAGCCGCCCGTCCGCGTCGACGACCGGGAGCTTCTCGATCTTGTTGCGGTGGAGGATCTCCTCGGCTTCCGCGAGAGTCGTGCCCACGGGAGCGGTGACGAGGTTGCGCGACGTCATGAGCGCGGAGATGGGCTGGTCGACATCGTTCTCGAAGCGAAGGTCGCGATTCGTGAGGATGCCGACGAGGACGCCGTCGCCGTCGGTGATCGGCACGCCCGAGACCTTGTAGCGCGCCATCAGGTCTAGCGCCGCACGCACAGGCGCGTCGGGAGGCAGCGTCACCGGCTCGACGATCATCCCCGACTCGGAGCGTTTCACCTTGTCGACCTCGGCGACCTGCGCGTGGATCGAGAGGTTGCGGTGGACGATGCCGATCCCGCCCTCGCGCGCGAGCGCGATCGCGAGACGGGCCTCGGTCACGGTGTCCATCGCCGCCGAGACGATCGGGACCGCGAGGTCGATCGAGGGCGTGAGGCGAGCGCGCGTGGAGACGTCGTTTGGCAGGACGTGCGACTCGGCCGGGACGAGGAGGACGTCGTCGAAGGTGAGGCCCTCGCGACCGAATTTCCGGTCGAGCTCGAGCAGCCGCTGGACGTCGTCGGCCCTCAGGTCGGCTGCTGCGTGCTCCGTCAAGGAGAGGAGGGTAACAGCCGATCAGGACACGATTTTGACAACGTCCTAACACCGGACAGTTACGGTCAGGCCGTGCGGGCCCTCCTCGTCTCCTCTGCGGGACTTCTCATCCTCGCCGGCGCCGCAATGGCCGGAACGCCGACCGCACATACGCTGCGGAAGAGCTCGGACGGACCGATCGCGGCGGTCGCGCAGAACAACGGCGTCGCCGCGTGGTTCACGTCCGGCGCGAAGACCAAGACATGCAACCTCGTGCGCGTCATGGCGCCCGGCAAGAAGGACCGGACGTCGTCCGGGAGCCTGACCTGTAACTGGAGCCTGACCGGCGGACAGCCGCAGCTCGCGGTCGCGTCCCGCCTGTCCATGGCGCTCTGGTCGTTGCACGAAAGCGGCCCGCAGCCGTTCGACTGGGTCGTCGCCGCGCCGTTCGCAGGGCCCGAACGAGAGGTCGAGCATCTCGCCCACGCGAGCAACGGCATCGGCGACTGGCTCGGCGGCGTCGCCGGGGCGGGCCGGACGCTGGCCTACTCGTGGGACGACGTCGAGTACGTCGACCCGTCGGCCTGCCTCTCCAAAGGCATGTGCAAGCAGAAGATCGCGGACGGCGGGATCAAGATCGTCACGAAGACGACAGACACGCCGTTGCCGGGAGCGGAGCCTGCGCTCCTGCTCGCTGCGGCGAGCGGACGCATCGCCTACGTCCCCGCGACGACCGTCAAGGCCGGTCGCCCGTCCACGAGCGCCAAGAACACGTTGCAGATCGTGGACGCCACCACCGGAGCCACCGTGGCCCAAGCCTCCGTGCACGGGTTCCCGGTCGCGCTCGCGCTCTCGCCCAAGGTGCTCGCAGTCCTCACGACGCAGGGCACTCCCCACGACCGGGTCTCGTGGTTCTCCGCCACCACCGGGGCGAAGCTCGGCAGCGCCGTCATCTCGGGGCTCGCCGCGCCTCAGCTCGCGGCGAGCGACCAGCTCATCGTCTACCGCGTCGGCCTGGAGCTGCGAGACATCTCCACGCACACCGGCCACATCGCGAAGCTCGTGAAGACAGGCCTCAACTACGTCGGCCTCTCACTCGCGAGCGGCCGGCTCCTCTGGGCCGAGAACCACAACCACACCGGCCGCCTGCTCGCGCTCGCGCTCGGTTGAGCCGGTCGAAGAGCTTCCCTCTTCGACCGGTCTGAAGGAACTGCGCCCACGGGAGACGCGGTCTCCCGTGGGCTCCGTGCTGAGAGCACATGGGGCCGGGTAGGTTCTTGCGCCGGTGCCGTCGCGGGCGCGCAAGCCTGCAGGCCGCACCGCGCTCGCGCCGGCCTCCGCCGCGCGCGAGCGCACCAGGCAGACATCCCATCCAGACCACCCAAGAGCGAGACAGCACGGAGCAGGCCGGAAACCGCGCTTTCCGGCCCGCGCAGTTCCTTACTCCCAGCGAGCGAAGCGCAGCTTCGCGAGCTAGGCCTCGACGGGCTCGAGCTCCACGATCTCGACGCCGGCGGCGAGGCGGTTGGCCTCGCGCGGATCGAACCGCCCGGCGCCGAGCTCGACGACCGAGGCGGCCGCGCAGCCGACCGCGGTCCGTAGTGCATCGCCGGCCGAGCGGCCGTTGAAGCGCTCGGACAGATAGCCGCCCAGCAGGACGTCCCCGGCTCCGACCGGCGCGATCGGCTCGACACGCGGGATCGACGCGCGGAAGCGCTGCACGCGCCGCTCCTCGCGCACGAGCGCGAAGCACGACGTCTCCTGGGTGATGAGGACGTTCCGCGCCCCGATGTCGGCGATCGTGTCGAGCGCCATCACGAAGTCCTCGTCGTCCATGAACTCCTGCCCGACGAGGCTCTCGGCCTCCTGCTGGTTCGGGGAGACGAGATACGGCTCGGCCTCGACACCGAGCCGCAGCGGCTCACCCTCGCAGTCGAGCACGCACTTGATGCCGCGCCGCGTCAGGTCGTGGATCGCGTGGGCGTAGAAGTCGTTCTCGACGTCGCGCGGCAGCGAGCCGCTGAAGACGACGTAGCTCGCGACCCGCGAGAGGTAGTGGAGCTTGTCGGTGAGCATCTGCAACTCCTCGGGCCGCACGGCCGGTCCCCACTCGTAGACCTCGGTCAGCGAGCCGGCGGTCGGGTCGACGACGGCGATCGAGGTGCGCGACTCGTCGGAGATGTGGACGAAATCGCAGAGGATTCCCTCGAGGCCGAGATCCTCGACGATCCGGTCGCCCGTGCGGCCGCCTGCGAGGCCGCTGGCGACCACCGGGGCCTCCAACCGCTTCAACGCCCGCGCGACGTTGATGCCCTTGCCGCCCGCGCTCGTGAGGCTGCTCGACGCCCGGTGTCGGTGGCCGAACTGGAAGTTCGGGACGGTCAGCGTCCGGTCGACCGCGGCATTCAGGGTTACGGTGACGATCACTGCCGGTGCACCACGCCGCTGCGGAGGTTACTGGACGCGGATCGTCTGACCGACGCGAAGGGCGTTCGGGTCGACGCCGGGGTTGAGCTGCATGAGCCTGGCGACCGTCGTCCCGGTCTTCGCCGCGATCCCACCGAGTGTGTCGCCGGACTGAACGGTGTACGTCTGCACGTGGGCGTGCGCGTGCCCGTGGTGATGCTTCTTCTTGGTCGTGGAGGTGACGGTGGTCGTCGGTGGACCGGCATGGTGGTGCTTGCCGTGCTCGAAGCCCGCGCGGACGACGAGCGCCCCGATCGTGATCGCCGCGAGGAAGGCGACGGGGGCGGCCCAGCGCGAGATGCGGCTGCGGTCCACGGCTCAGGCCACGGCGACGGCGCGCAGCCCGCCGGCGAGACGCTCGGCCTCGGCCGCCGCCGCCTCCTGCCAGCCCGCGCCCCGGTCCGCGTAGAGGACGGAGCGGGACGCCGAGGGGAGCGCGCTCGCCGGGCCGGCGGCGAAAGCCGGAGCGAGATCCTCGAGGCGGCCGCCCTGCGCACCCACGCCCGGCAGCAGCAGAACCGCGCGCGGCAGCAGCCTGCGCACGGTCTCGAGCAACTCCGGATGGGTGGCGCCCACCACTGCACCGACCGAGGACAGTCCGCTCTCGCCGATGCGATCCTCGCCCCACCGGTCGACGAGGCCGGCGACGTGCTCCCAGAACGGCCGGCCGTCCGCGAGCGGCAGATCCTGGAGGTCCGCGCTGCCCGGGTTCGACGTCTTCACGAGCACGAGGACGCCGAGGCTCTCGTGCGCGAAGAACGGCTCCAGCGAGTCGAGGCCGAGGTAGGGGTTCACGGTGACCGCGTCGGCCAGCGGCGCGAACGCGGCCGCATAGGCGCGGGCAGTGGCCGGAACGTCGCCGCGTTTCGCGTCGGCGATCACGAGCAGTCCGGCCTCCCGCGCGTAGCCGCACACCTCGGCGAGCGCCGCCCAGCCCGCCGCGCCCTGGGCCTCGAAGAACGCCGCCTGCGGCTTGACCGCGACCGCGATCCCGGCGACCGCGTCGACGATGCCGCAGCAGAACTCGACGACGCCGAGCCCCTCCGGCATGAGGGCCGGATCCGGATCGAGGCCGACGCAGAGTGGCGCGCCCTTCCGCCCCACCGCGGCGGCGAGCCGATCCGCGAAGTGACCCGACCCGCTCATCGGCACGGAGGATACGGGGACCTCCGGAAAACGAAGAGGCCGCCCGAAGGCGGCCTCTTGATCCTCGGAGGAGACCCGGACTGTCTTAGTAGGACGACGTCTGCTTGACGGCCGACTTGAGACCGCT
This sequence comes from uncultured Actinomycetes bacterium, assembly GCA_963743545.1. GTDB lineage: Bacteria > Actinomycetota > Thermoleophilia > Gaiellales > Gaiellaceae > Palsa-739. The sequence continues at coordinate 419,554 of CAVUQB010000005.1, forward strand.
GCCGGCCGAGAACTTCGGAACGCGCGCCGCAGGGATGTGCACCTTCTCGGTCGGGTTGCGCGGATTGACCCCCATCCGAGCCGCGCGATTCGCCGTCGAGAACTTGCCGAACCCCGTGAACGCGACCTCGCCGCCGCCCTTCAGCGTGTCGACGACGCACTCGAGAAACGCGTCTACTGCCTTGCCCGCGTCGCGGTTCGACAACTGCGCGCGCCGGGCTACCTCGGATACGAACTCCTGCTTCGTCACTCTTCTCCTCCAGTCGTAGATCGCTTGCTGGGCCTGAGCGACCCTACCAACTCCACGTTTGCCGCTCAACCATGCGGTTTTGCGGGGGTTTTCTCCCCCTGTAGCAGGTCTCCTGCTCGGAAGAGGGGTCGCAAACGCACGGCGTGGCGCGCGAGAGCGTCCGCTCCGCCCTCCTCCCGGTCGACGACACACACGGCCGTGCGGACGACGAGACCGGCCTCACGGACCGCCGACATCGCCTCGACGAGCGCTCCGCCAGAGGTCACGATGTCCTCGATCAGGCACACGAGCTCGCCTTCCTCGAACGCGCCCTCGAGCCGGTTTGCGGTGCCGTAGGCCTTCGCCTCGTCGCGGACCATGACGAACGGGAGACCGCCCGCGAGCGAGGCGGCCGCGGCGAGAGGCACGGCGCCGAGCACCGGCGCGGCGAGGCGAACGGCCTCCGGCTCGTGCTCCCGGACGGCCGCCGCGATCCGGTCGCCCAGCGCGCCGAGAAGGTCGGGGCGGGTCTCGAAGCGGAACTTGTCGAGGTAGTAGCGCGACCGCTTGCCGGAGCGGAGCAGGAAGTCGCCCTCGAGGTAGGCCGCCGCGACGATGCCCTCGCGAAGCTCGGCGTCGTTCATGTCTCTCGCGCCTTGGCAGCCACCAAGACGCGGCGGGCCAGCGGGAGCAGCCGGACCGACTCCGGCGAGCCGGGGCCGAATGTGACGAAGGAACCGTCGTCGAAGTAGACGTCGAGGCGCTCGCGGTTCCCCCTGAACCAGTGCCGGTAGGCGGCCGTCCCCGCGAGCGCGCCGCTCGCAAAGCCCGCCACGGCGACCAACCTACGCTTCATCGGCCACCGCCGCGAGACAGCGCTTCAGGTCGTAGAAGACGAGGCCGGGGGCCGTTCGCTCAGGCGCGACGGCGACGATCGCCTGCTCGCCCGGACCGGCCACCGCGAACACGTCTCCACCGGCGAGCTCGGCGTGGAGCTGGGTGACGCGACCCTGGTCGCTGCGGAACGCCGCGGCGCCGTCGAGCAGCTCCCGGACCGCGCGTGCGAGGACGTCCGCGCGGGCCTCCGGAACGCCCACCGAGCCGGCGAGCTCGCCGTCCCCGGCGACCACGGCGGCTGCCTCGATCTGCGGCGAGATCTCGACGAGATCGGCCAGAGCGGCTGCCGCATCCATCGCTCCGACGGTATCAAGGTGCAGACTCTGCATCCGTGCGGATCCGTCGGCGCATGCTCGTCCACAAGTTCTTCGCCGATCGCGGCACCCACCTGGCTGCGATGGTCGCGTACTTCGCGCTCCTCTCGTTCGTCCCCCTCATCTTCCTCGCGCTCTCGCTCTTCGGCCTCGCCCACCGCGCCGAGGCGTCGACCTTCCTCATCAAGGAACTGAAGCACGTGTTCCCCGGCACGTCGGTCGAGGAGATCGTCCATCTCGTCCAGCGGGTGCAGAACAACGCCGCGGCGCTCGGGATCATCGGCGGGATCGGCCTGCTCTGGTCGTCGCTCTCGTTCTTCAGCGCGCTCGAGTCGGCGTTCAACATCGTCTACGGGCTCCCGAACCGGCGCTTCCTGCATGGGAAGGGGATCGCGGCGGCGCTGATGGCCAGCGTCCTCACCACGCTCTTCGTCAGCCTTGTGGTCGGCGCGTTCGGGGGGAGCGTGCTCAAGCACCACTTACGGTTCGCGGACAGCGCGGCGGTTGCCTACATCGTCTCGATCAGCGCCTCGTTCGCCGGAGTCTTCATCTTCCTGCTCGTCATCTACTACTGGCTCCCGAACGCGGAGGTGAGCTGGCGGGATGCGCTACCCGGCGCGATCGCGGGCTCCGTGTTCCTCGAGGTGTCGTTCCTCGCCCTGCCGTTCTTCGTCCGGCACGCCAGCGTCAACCTGACGTTGCGGACGCTCGGCGGGCCGGCGATCCTGATCGTCTGGCTCTACGTGATGGCCAACGTGATCGTCTTCGGCGCCGAGATCAACTGGTGGTGGCGGGAGCGTCACCTAGAGCCTGCAGAAGGGCCTGCGCCGCACGAGCTCGATGGGAGTGCTCAGCCTTCCAACGGTTCCCCAGCTCCGCCACCGTCCGCTCCTCGCCGGCCGGAATGAAGATCGGGTCGTAACCGAAGCCCTCGCCGCCCGCGGCGTGCTCGGCGATCCGACCGTCGAGCGTGCCGGTGCCGCGCAGCTCGCCTCCGTCCGGCGAGAGGAGGACGAGCTCCGAGACGTAGCGCGCGCGGCGATCCTCGATCCCGTCCAGCTCGCCGAGGAGCTTCGCGATCGCCGGCGCTCCTTCCGGCGCGTAGCGTGCCGAGTGGATGCCGGGCCGGCCGCCGAGCGCGTCGACCTCGAGCCCGGAGTCCTCCGCGAGCACCCAGCCGTCCCTATGGTCGCGGCCGAACCTAGCCTTCAGCGCCGCGTTCTCGTCGTACGTCGCGCCGGTCTCGGGCGGGTAGTCGTCACGGTCGAGCGGTTCGAGCGTCCAACCCGGAAGCAGCTTCTCCAACTCCCGCGCCTTGTGCCGGTTGCGCGAGGCGAAGACGGCGCTACGGGAGCTCACGCGCGACGGCCTCGGCCTGGAGCGTCGCGATCTCGCCGATGCCCGCTGCCGCCAGCTCGAGCAGCTCGTCGAGCGTCTCGCGCGTGAACGGGTCGCGCTCCGCCGTCGCCTGCACCTCGATGAGGCGGCCGTCGCCGGTCATCACGACGTTCATGTCGGTGTCCGCGCTCGAGTCTTCGGCGTAGTCGAGGTCCAGCAGCGGCACGCCCTCCACCACGCCGACCGACACGGCCGCGACCGAATCGCGGAACGTGCGCGAGAGGCCGAAGCGGTCGAGCGCGCGCATCGCGGCGACGTACGCGCCGCAGATCGCCGCGCAGCGCGTGCCGCCGTCGGCCTGAAGGACGTCGCAGTCGAGCCACAGCGTCCGCTCGCCGAGCGCCTCGAAGTCGGCGACCGCGCGGATCGCGCGCCCGATCAGGCGCTGGATCTCGACCGTCCGTCCCTGCTGCTTGCCGCGCGCCGCCTCCCGCTGGACGCGCTCGCCGGTCGAGGCGGGCAGGAGCGAGTACTCCGCGGTGATCCAGCCGCGGCCCTGCTTGCGGAGCCAGCGCGGCACGTCCTCCTCGACCATCGCCGTGCACAGCACCTTCGTCCGTCCCTGCGTGATCACGACCGAGCCGTGCGGGTTCTCGAGGAAGTCCGGCTCGAAGGAGATCCCGCGCAGCTGGTCCGGCTTGCGCCCGCCCTCCCTCACGCCGCCGCCCCCCTGGACGCCGCAGGCGTCCGGTCGTCCGGCCGCGCGTCGCCGGCTTTGCCGGCGGCGCTTGCAGCTTCGAGCGTCGCCACGGTGACGTGCTCGACCTCGCGCACGGGCAGCTGAAGGAAGCGGCGCCCGAGCTCGCGGAAGGCCTCTGGATCGCCGGTCGTGAGGAAGCGGTAGGCGCCCTCGCGGCCGCGCTCGTTCTCGACTCCCTTGCGCGCGAGTGTCTCGGCCACCTCGCGAGCCGTCTCCTCCGCCGAGAAGACGAGGGTGACATCGCGCCCGAAGACGCGCTCGAAGATCTTGCGGATCAGCGGATAGTGGGTGCAGCCGAGGATCACGGTGTCGACTCCCTCCGCCTGCAGCGGCACCGCGTACTCGCGCACCGCGCGTTCCGTCTCCTCGCCGTACGGGTCGTCGCCCTCGATCAGCGGCACGAGCTGCGCGCACGGGACGGAGAAGAACGTGATGCCGGCGTCGAGCGCGTGGACGAGCTCGGGGTAGCGGCCGGCTTCGACGGTCGCCGCCGTGGCGAGGAGGCCGACCCGGCGGTTGCGCGTCGCCTGCACCGCGGCGTGCGCCTCGGGCGTGATGACGCCGACGACCGGGACGGTGAGCTCCTCCTGCAGCTGCGGCAGCGCAGCCGAGGTCGCGGCATTGCACGCGACGAGGATGAGCTTCACGTCCTGCTGCTCGAGATGGGCGCCGATCTCGCGCGCGAAGCGCCGGATCTCCGCGAGCGGCCGCGGCCCGTACGGCAGGCGCGCGTGGTCGCCGAGGTAGACGAAATCCTCGTTCGGCAACGTGACGAGGCACTCGTGGAGGACGGTCAGCCCTCCCACGCCGGAATCGAAGACACCGACTGCACGCGAGTCCATGGCGCGCATCGTAAATGCGCGCTAGCGTGGACCTCGTGGGTCGGGCGCGGATCGTCTTCGCCATCCTCGCCGCAGCGCTCGTATGTGCCGGGAGCGCTTCGGCCGCCCCCGGCTGGACCGAGATCACGATCGACGCGTCCGACGCGACGCCGCTTGCGTGCGCGTACATCATCCCGAGCGGCACCGCCCCGCCCGGCGGCTGGCCCGGCGTCATCCTCTTCCACGGGCTCGGCCAATCGCACATCGACATGGAGCCGTACGGGAGCGCGCTCGCTCAGTTCGGCTTCGCCGCGCTCGCCTGCGACGCCCGCGGCACCGGCGCCTCCGGCGGCAAGTTCGGGCTCGACGGGCCGACCGAGGTGCAGGACGCGCAGGATCTCTTCGACTGGTTCGCCGCGCGCAGCGACGTCTCGGACACGAACATCGGAGCCTTCGGCATCTCGCTCGGCGGCGGCGAGGTCCTGAACGCAGCCGTCGCCGGAGTTCCGTTCAAGGCCATCGTTCCGGCGGTGGCGTGGACCGACCTCGGGCAGGCACTCAACCCCAACGCCGTGCCCAAGATCGGGCTGCTGGAGGAGCTCCTTCAGGACGTGCCCGCCTCCCAGTGGGATCCATCGCTGAGCTCCGTGCAGAACAACTTGCTCAACGGCACGGTGAACGCGGCTGTACAGAGCGTCGAAGCGGCGCGGTCCTCGCGGTCGGGGCTCCACTCGCTCGACGTGCCGACGTTCCTGCTCCAAGGACGGCACGACTTCCTCTTCGACGCCGACCAGGCGGTTGCCGCGTACAAGCTCCTCGCCGGGCCTAAGCGGCTGTACCTCGGCGACATCGGTCATGCCCCGGCCAAGAACCCGGCGGCCGAGGAGACGACCTATCTCACCCAGGCGGTCGCCTGGTTCAACGAGTACCTCGCGGGCGGGCCGAAGGTCAGCGCCGGCGTCGACCTCGCCCACGATCCATGGGACGGGACGACGACCAGCTTCAAGAGCATCCCGGGCACGCGGCACAAGGTCGTGAACCTGCCGGGGACGGCGAAGCTGAGAACGCCGGCAGCCTCGACGACTCGCTCGGTGCGGCTGACAGGCGGGCCGCTCGAGACGTTCGGCGACGGCTCGATCACCGTCCACTACTCGGGCGCCGCGAGCAGCTGGACCCGCCTCGTCGCGACCGTGGCGGTGAAGGGCTCGGCCGTCCCTGCGACCTTCGGCGCCGCCAAGGTGACGAAGCGGTCGGGCGTCTTGAAGATCCCGTTGAGCGACCAGGCCGTCCTGCTCCCGCGCGGAAAGCGGCTCGTGGTCGCGGTCGGCGGAGAAACGGCCGACGGCGTCTACGCCCAGGCCGGCGGCAGCGGCTCTATCACGATCCGCGGCATCACGCTCAACCTCTCCCTGCTCAAGCGCGCGGTCTCCAAGTAGCGTCCGCGGCATGGCCGCGACCGTCCGTATCGGCACCTGCTCGTGGGCGGACGAGGCGCTCTCGAAGTACTTCTATCCGCCGAAGCTGCCGGCCAAGGAGCGACTCGCCTGGTACGCCGAGCACTTCGACACGGTCGAGGTCGATTCGACCTACTACCGGCTGCCGGACGAGTCGATGGTGCAGGGCTGGGCGGAGCGGACGCCCGACGGCTTCACGATGCACATCAAGGCGTTCGGCCTCATGACGCGGCACCCTGTCAAGGCGGAAGTGATCCCGGAGGACCTCCGCGGGGAGATGCCCGTCGACGAGCGTGGCCGCGTCGACCGCCCGCCGCGAGAGCTCCGCGGCGAGATCTTCCGCCGCTTCCTCGAGGCGCTCGAGCCGCTCCGCGCCGCGGGCAAGCTCGGCGGGATCCTCTTCCAGCTGCCGCCGTACATCGTCTACAAGGACACCTCGCTGGAGTACCTCGACTGGTCGCGCGAACAGCTCGGCGGGGACGAGATGCTCGTCGAGTTCCGTCACCGCTCATGGTTGGACGACGAGAACCGCGCGGCGAGCCTCGCGTTCCTCGAGCGGATCGGCGCCGGGTACGTCGTCGTCGATGCGCCACGCTCGGACACGGCCCGCAACCTCGTCCCGACCGTGGTCGCGACGACCTCGCCGACCGCCTACGTCCGCTTCCACGGCCGCAATCTCGGCACCTGGAACAAGCGCGGCGGCTCGGCGGCCGAGCGCTTCGACCACCTCTACTCCGACGAGGAGCTCGGCGAGTGGGTCGAGCCGCTGCGCGAGCTCGCCGGACAGTCCGAGCAGGCGTACGCGTTCTTCAACAACAACGCCTCGTCCGAGGATCCCGACAACCCGCTTGGGCGCATCTCGCAGGCCGCGACGAACGCCCAGCAGCTGCGGCGGCTCCTCGACGTGAACCGAATCGCGGCCAGCGGAGGAACCGCGTGAACGTCCTCTCGGTCGTGCACGGCGAGGACGCGGGAACCGAGCTCTTCGCTCCACTCGTCGCAGAGGCCGGCCACCGGCTCGAGGAGTGGAGCTTCGAGCGCGGCACGGAGCTGCCTCGCCCGATCGGCGAGTACGGCGCCGTGTTCGTCTTCGGCGGCGGCATGCACATCGACCAGGACGACCGGCATCCGTGGCTGCGGGACGAGGCACGCTGGTTGGCCGAGCTGCTCGAGCGGCCGGTCCCGACCCTCGGCGTCTGCCTCGGCTCGCAGCTCCTGGCGCGCGCCGCAGGCGCCGGCGTCGGGCAGCTCCCGGTAGCCGAGATCGGCTGGAGCGAGGTGGAGCTCACCGACGCAGGCGCGGCCGATCCCGTGCTCTCGGTCCTCCCGGAGCGGTTCGAAGCGTTCCAATGGCACCACTACGGGCACGAGCTGCCCGAGGGTGGGGTCGAGCTCGCGCGGAACCCGGCGTCGCTGCAAGGCTTCCGCCTCGGCGAGTGGTGCTGGGGTGTCCAGTTCCACCCCGAGGTGACGGAGCTGCAGATCGAGCGCTGGATCGGCGACGAGAGCGATCCGGCGCCCGATCCCGAGCGGCTGCGCAGGGAAACACGTGAGCGGATCGGCCGCTGGAACGAGCACGGGCGCCGGCTTTGCCGCTCGTTCCTCGCTGCGGCCGAGCAGCTGAGTGCCACCTGAGGCCTTCGCGCTCGCCCTCGCGGCGGCGTTCCTCCACGCGGGCTGGAACGTCTTCCTGCGCGGGTCGGACGAGGTCGGAGCCCGCACCGCCGTCGTCCTCGGGCTCTCGGTCGTCGTCTTCGCGCCTGTCGCCGCGCTGACGTGGTCCGTGTCGTGGTCGGTCGCGCCGTACGTGGCTGCTTCGGCCACGTTGGAGGGCGGGTACTTCGCGCTGCTCGTCGTGGCCTATCGCCGGCGGGAGCTCTCGGTCGTCTACCCGATCGCACGCGGCTCGGCTCCGCTCTTCGTCCTGCTCGGGACGGCCGTCGTGCTCGGCCGCACCGTCTCACCGGCGGCGGCGGTCGGCGTCTGTCTCGTCGCGGTCGGAGTCGTGCTCGTGCGCGGGATCCGGCGCGGAGCGGAGGGCGTGGCCGTCGCGCTAGCCATCGGCTGCGCGATCGCCGGCTACACGCTCGTGGACAAGGAGGGGCTGCAGCACGCCGCCTCGCTGCCGTATCTCGAGCTCGTCCTGTTGCCGGTGGCGCTCGTGGCGGTGCCGCTGGTCGCGGTGCGGCAGGGAGGTCGCGTGCTCCGCGAGCAGCTGACGGTGTCGACGTTCGTCGCCGCCGTGGCCTCCTTCGGCGCCTACGCCCTCGTCCTCGCCGCGCTCCGGCTCGCCTCGGCGCCCGAGGTCGCGGCCGTCCGCGAGACGAGCGTCGTCATCGCGGCGCTGCTCGCCGGCACGTTCCTCCGTGAGCGCGTCGGGGCCGAGCGGCTCGTCGGCGCCGCCGCGGTCGCGGCCGGCGTCGCGCTGATCGCGCTGGCCTGAGCCTTGACTCCCCGCGCCCAGCCGGTCAGGATCCCTCGAGTCGGAGGTACCTAGGCGGGAAACCTGGAGGTGGGCGGCACGTGGATGTCCTGAAGAAGCTCTCCCGAGAGACCCAGGTGGTCCTCGGCTGTGCGGTGCTCTACCTCATCTTCTCGTTCTTCGATTGGCAGCAGGTCTCTTTTTCGTTCTCCTTCGGCGGCAGCCACACGGCTGGGCTGTCCGAGTGGCACGGCATCGGCTTCGTCGCCGGTCTCCTGGTGATCGCACTGCTCCTGTGGGAAGCGGTGCGGTTGTTTGAGGTAGAAGTGCCAATGGGCTCCGTGACCGAGGGTCACGTCTCGGTCGGTCTCGCGCTGGCGCTCGCCCTGTTCACTGTGATCGCCTTCTTCGACAAAAGCACGGCGCGGCATTGGCCTGCCTGGATCGGCCTGCTTCTCTCCCTGGTGATCGCGGTTGTGGCGGTGGTCCGCGCACGTGCGGAAGGCGTGCAGCTCCCGCAGGCGAGGGCGACAGATCGTGCGGCCGAACCGACGGCGCCGGCCCAGCCTGCAGCGGCGCCGGCCGAGCCTGCAGCTGCACCGACCCAGGCCGCGGCACCGGCAGAGCCTGCTGCAGAACCTGAGGCTCCGGCCGCTCCCGAGCAGTAGCTCAGCGCTCGAGCGGCAGCTCGTCGTGGCGGCTCCACTCGTGCCACGAGCCGGCGTAGTTGCGCGCGTCGTAGCCGGCGGCGCGGAGCGCGAGGGTCGCAAGCGCCGAGCGAGAGCCGGAGTGGCAGTACGCCACGATCTCCGTCCCCTCGGGCAGCCCGACGCGGCCGCGGATGTGCTCAGGCGGAGCCGGCCGTCCGGGGCCTTCGAACAGCTCTTCGACGTGAAGGTTCCGGGCTCCCGGGATGTGGCCTTGGCGCGGGTCGCATTGGTTGCCGCGGCGCCCGGCGTACTCGTCGGGCGTGCGCACGTCGAGGATGGTCAACTCCGGGTCGCCCAGCCGTCCGGCGAGCTCCTGGCGGGTCGGCAGCGCGCCGGGGTTCGGCTCGAGGTCGGCCTCGGCCTCCCGCACGGGCTCGAGCTCGACCGCGCCCTCCGCGAGCTCGCCGTTCCAGCCGGCGATGCCGCCGAGCAGGACGGCAACGCTCGGATGGCCCGCGAGCTCGGCCATCTGCGCCGCCGGCATCGCGCCGACACCGTCGCCGCGATCGACGAGCACGAGCCGCTCTCGGCCCGTGATCCCGTGCCGCCGCAGCCGCAGCGCGATCTCCTGTGCGAGCGCGCGTGCCGATTCCTCGTCGGCCGCCGGCGGCGGCGAGCCGAGCACGAGCGGCCGCGAGCCCGGGATGTGCCCGCGCATGTGCGCGTTCGGGCCCCGAACGTCGCCGACGACGAGGTCGTCCTCGCCGAGATGCTCCGCCAGCCACGCGGAGTCGACGACCGTCCTCACAGCGCGGCGACGATTCCCACTTCGGCCGCGATCGCGGGCCGCTGCTCGAGCCGTGCGAGCCAGTCGGCGACGGCGGGAAACCCGTCGAGCTCGACGCCGAGCATGTCGCGCGCCCGGAGGAACCAGGGCACGAGCGCGATGTCCGCGAGCCCGTACTCGACACCGCTCAGATACGGCTGCCCGGCGAGCAGCGCGTCGAACCGGTCGAGCACGGCGTCGAGCTGCTCGCGCGCTCCGTCCTCGCCGCGGCGCAACGCGTAGTACGGATCGGTCAAGTCGTGGTCGCGGAAGATGAGGAGCCTGACCGCGGCCCGGTCGGCAGGATCCGGCGGCAGCAGCGGCGGCTCCGGGTAGCGCTCCTCGATGAACTCCATGATCACCGCCGACTCCGGCAGCGGGTCGCCGTCGTCCTCCTCGATGACCGGAACCCGTCCGGCCGGGTTCTTCTCGTACAGCCACGCAGGCCGGTCGGAGAGGTCGATCTCAACGGTCTCGAACTCGATGCCCTTCTCGGCGAGCACGATCCGGGCCCGCGCGGCGTAGGGACAGCGCGCGGCGTTGTACAGCGTGATCACGGTTGCACCCCCATCACGGTTGCGATCTGTTCGTACAGCTCCTGGGCAGGCGGCAGCTCACCGGCCGAGGCCGCGGTGCGCGCGACCTCGCGCACGCGGCGCGGGTCGGCGCCGGTGAGCCGACCAGCGACGGTCGCGTTCGCGCCGAGCGCGTAGACGTCGCCCGGCGGCAGCGGTCCGAAGTACTCCGGCACGGACAGGTACTCGTCGATGTCGGAGCCGCGGTCGAAGAGGTCGTAGCGGACGACCGCGCCGCGCTGAACGCCGAGCGAGAGCGTGACGCCGCCGGTCGTGTACGAAAGCTCCTTCGCGAGCGCCTTCAGCTGGTCCGGGTCCGCGTCGGTCGCGTCGGAGCGGACGCGGATCCAGTTGCCCTCGACCTCGACGTCGGGCTCGAGGCGCAGAAACTTGGCCGCGTCCCGCTTGACCTTCTCGACATCGTCCGTCTGGACGTGGACGAAGCCGAACGTCGGCCCGTCCGCCGGAACGAGCCGCTGCTGGAGCTCATCAAGACGTGCTGCAACCACGAGCTCGACCGGCTCGAAACCCCAACGCTCGTACACGGCCCGGGCGTCGGTGTTCGATGCGAGCACGTGGAGCTCGAGCATCTCCAGGCCCCGCTCTCGAGCAAGGTCCACCGCCTCGCGCATGAGCTCGGCCGCGACGCCCTTGCCGCGCGCGTGGGGTCGCACGTGCAGGAAGTCGAGCTCTGCCGTCTTCGACCCGACCGTCGACACGACGGCGATCCCGTCTTCGTCCGCGAGCAGAACGCCGCCGTCGGCGAGCGCCTTCTCAATGCGCCCGAAGTCGTCGTCGTGGTCCGGGTCGCGCCAGGGCGCGTCCTGGATCTCGCTGCCGAACTCGTCCCAGAGTTCGCGGACGAGCGGCAGGTCGTCGGCAGTCGCTTGACGGATCATGGGGTCAGGAACTGTGCCAGGAGATAGTGCGCAGTCAGGTTCTGGAAGGGATCGAAGCGCTCGCCCGCTGCGCGGACGTCGACGTCACCATAGAGCGCGCGCACGGCCTTGCGCAGGGCGAGGTCGCCCGCCGGCCAGGCTCGCGGGCGGCCGAGGTAGCGCGCGAGGAACCAGTCGGCCGTCCACTCCCCGAGCCCGCGCAGCGCGGTCAGCTGCGCCTGCACCTCCTCGTCGGACAACCGCGCCAGCGCCGCAAGGTCGAGGTCGGAACGAGCCAGCCCGATCACGTACTCGGCCTTGCGCCGCGAGAAGCCGAGCGAGAAGAGCTCGTCCTCCGATGCGGCTGCGACTCGCTCCCGCGACGGGAACGCCCAGAGGCGGCCGACGCGCTCGCCGAGCCGCTCGACGAGCCGGTTGCGGATCGCGAGCGCGGATTGGAGCGAGACCTGCTGCGCCGTGATCGCGCCGATGAGCATCTCGAACGGGTCGGGCGCGAGGGTCGGGCGGTAGCCGGCGAACGTGACCACGATCGGCGCCAGCCGCTCCTCTCTGACCGCCCACGCGGAGAAGGCCACGAGGTCGAAGTCGAAGCCGAGCAGCTTGCGCGCGACCGCCTCCGTCTCCGCGTCGAGTGGCTCGACGTCGACGCCGCCTGCCGCCGACGCGATCCGCACCTCCCTGCCGCCGACGGCGCGGTAGAGAGCCCCGTCCTCCCACAGCGTCGCGCGATCGGGCCCGAACGCACGGAACCTCGCCGCCGTCAGCTCGAGCGAGAACGGCTGCGGGACGCGCAGCAGCAGCGGGCTACAGGTGCGAGGTGAGGCCGGCGCCCGAGGCGTCTTCGGCGTCACTCGGCTGCTCGGCGTTCGCGTACCAGGAGCGCCAGTACGTCCCGTCGTCGAGGTCGCGCGCGAAGCTCGTCAGCTTCAAGGGGTGGAACGTGTCGCACATCACGGCGAGCTCGTGCGTCTCGTGCATCCCGATCGCCTTCTCGGCGAGCCCCGGCTGCGGCCCGTGCGGCAGGCCGGACGGATGGAGCGTGATCGAGCCGACCTCGACGCCCTTCCGCGAGCCGAAGTTGCCGGAGACGTAATAGATCATCTCCTCGGACTGCAGGTTCGAGTGGTGGTACGGGATCGGCACCGCGTCCGGGTCGAAGTCGAGCTTGCGCGGGCAGAACGAGCAGATCACGAAGTTCTGGCCCTGGAACGTCTGGTGCGAGGGCGGCGGCTGGTGGATGCGCCCGGTGATCGGCTCGAAGTCGTGGATCGAGAACGTCCACGGATAGAGGTAGCCGTCCCAGCCGACGACGTCGAACGGGTGGTAGTCGACGACGTAGGTCTGGTAGCCGCCGCGGACGCGCACCTTGACTGGGTACTCGCCGCGCTCGCGCACCGTGTGCAGCTCGGTCGGCGGGTGGATGTCGCGGTGGTAGTACGGCGCGCCCTCCACCAGCATCCCGTAGTGATTGCGGTAGCGCCGCGGGATCTCGATCAGGCCCGGCGTCTCGAACACGAGGTACCGCTGCGGGCCTTCCGGCTTGAAACGATACGTCGTGCCGCGCGGGACGACGACGTAATCGCCCTCCTTGTACGGGAGGTCGCCGAAGATCGTCTCGAGCGTGCCCGAGCCCTCGTGGACGAAGATAACCTCGTCGCCCTCGCCGTTGCGGAAGAAGTAGTCCATCGAGCCGGACGGGCGACAGAGCGAGATCTCGACGTCGTTGTTCCACATCAGGAGGCGGCGGCCGGTGACCTCGTCGCCGGCGGGCTCGGTCTCGAACGTCTTGAAGTGCAGATGCCCGTGCTGCTCAGGCACCCACTCCTCGCGCTCGATCGGCTCGAAGCCGGCCTGCTCCATGACGCGGCAGGGCGACTGCAGGTGGTACAGGATCGACTCGTTCCCGGTGAAGCCCTCGAGGCCCATGACCTCTTCGGTGAGGAGCGTCCCGTTGTCGCGGAACTGGATGTGACGCTTGCGCGGAACGTCGCCGAGGCGCTGGTAGAACGGCATGGCGACAGCGTATCGCCTAGCTCAGGGCCAGCTCGGCGAGCCTGCGGCCGACCGCGGGCGCGAACTTGAAGCCGTGTCCAGAGCACGCGGAGCCGACGACGACGCGGCCGCGCCGCTCGAGGACGAAGCGCTGGTCGGCGGTCGTCGTGTAGAGGCACGTCTGCGCCTCCACCGGGTCGGGGTCGACGTCCGGGAAGCGGTCGCGCACCCAGGCCGCGATGCGCTCGACGATCGCCGGGTCGGGCTCGCCGTCGGCGTCGGGGTCGGCCTCGGCTCCCGCGTGGTGCGCGCCGGCCTTCAGCCCGTGCACCGGATCCTGGAGCGAGTACATCCCGTGGCCGCCCGTCTCGGCGTTGAGGTCGACGATCGACGGCGGCGGCGGGCCTTCCCGCCTGAAGTAGGCGACGGTCTCGCGCGTCACGGTCACGGGGAGGTCGGGCACGAGATCCCGGACCCAGGAGCCGGCGGTGACGACGACGACGTCCGCGTCCAGCTCGTCGGTCGACTCGACGCGGCTGCTCGTCTCGACATCGACGCGGGCCGCCTCGAGAAACGCGTCGCGCGCACGGTCGGCGAACACGACGCCCGCATCGGTCGTGAGCAGAGCCGTCCAGCCGGCCGGGAGGACCGCGCCGCGCGCACGCACCTCCTCTGCGTCGAGCAGCCGGTACGGGACGCCGCACTCGTCGAGCGCCCGCGCCGAGGTCAGCTCCGGGTCCGCGACGAGCTCGATCAGCCCGTAGAGGCCGAGCAGATCCGGATCCAGGTCGCGCCAGCCGGCGTACGCGTCCTGCGCGAACCGGATCCACTCCACCTCGGGGTACGCGACCCGGAAGATGCGCGTGCGGCCGTGGCTCGAGCCGCGGTCGTGATCGAGCTCGAACTGCTCGTGCAGCGTGACGTCGGCGCCGCGCTCGCTCAGCGCCCACGCGGCCGCGCAGCCCATCACCCCCGCTCCGACGATCGCGACCTTCATACTGCGATGACGTCTCCGGGGTAGAGGCGTGTGTTCTCCGACACCAGCTTCTCGATGTGGTCCCAGTCGATCCAATCCCAGGGTGTGAGCTCTTGCGGAATACCCTCGTCAATCGTCGTAACGACCGGTCCAAGCACGAGGGCGAAGTCGCGGGACTTCTCGCCCTCTAACTCCGGCGCAGTCCACTCAACGAGCCGAGTGAAACCGGCGATCTCGCCATTCGCGCCGATGATCGCCGCGTCGCGTTCCTTGGGGACCGCCCCTACGACCGGAATCTCGGCGCCCGGATTGAGGATCGCGGCCGGATTGGCGAACCGGAAATCGCCACGCTCGTAGATCCGCACCGACGGCGGGCGGAGCACCGGCGCGCGGAAGACGACGTCGGCGAGCGGATACTGCGCGTGCTCGCGCGCCGTCCCGCCGCCGGTGAAGAACGCCTGGAGCGTCTGCGCCGCGAGCTGGATCACGGTCTCGCCCTCGATCCGCCCCGGCCAGCCCCGCTCGAGCTCCTGGTCGCGCGGTGAGAACATGCACAGCTTCATCGGGGCTCCGTGTGGACGACCACGTCGGCGATCTCCGGGCGCTCGCGCCGGATCAGTTCCTCGATCCGGCTGGCGTCGGCATGCGCGGCCGCGAGCGTGTCGGCGCCGAGCCGGAGCGTGAGGTAGGCGACGAGCCCCTCGTCGGTATCGACGAAGCGCAGCTCCGCCGGATCGACGCCGAGCTCGGCGCGGACGATGCGGCGCACGGTCGCGGCGTCGCCAGCGACCTCGGTGCCGGCGGCTTCCTCGCCGAGCGGCTCGAGGTGCGTCCGCACCGACGTCACCTCCGGCACGGCCTGCTCGATCGCCCGTTCGACCTCTTCGGCGATTCCGTGCGCCTCCTCGAGAGACAGATCGCCCGGCAGCTTGAGGTGCAGCGAGAGCTCGGTGCCGCTGTCCACGGAGACGACCGAGACGTTGTGTACCTCGCGGACGCGCGGGACGTTGAGCGCCGCGGCGTGCGCGCGCTCCCGCACGGCGGCGTCGGAAGCGGCAACCGGCTCGACGTGGACGACGACGTCGGCTTCGGGCAGGGCCGCCTGCACCGCGCGCTCGACAGCGTCGGCTGCCGCGTGGCCCTGGGGGACGGCCGCGTCGTAGGCGACGGCGATCACGACGTCCGCAAACACGCGCCCGGCAGCCTGCCTCATGCGCAGCCGCCGTAGCTGCACCGGCGGCTGCACGCCGACGATCGCCTGGCGCGCCGCCTCCTCCGCATCCGCAGGGGCGCGGTCCATCAACACGTCGATGTTCCGGCGCATGAGCCGCGCCGCCGCAGTCAGGACGAGGGCTGCGACGAAGAGCGCCGCGACGGAGTCAGCTCCGGGATGGCCGGCGCGGACGAGCAGCAGGCCGACGAGCACCGCGATCGAGCCGCCGAGGTCGCTGCCGAAGTGAACGGCGTTGGACGCGAGCGCCGGGCTCGAGTAGGCGCGCGCCGCGCGCCAGGACGCGGTCGTGCGGGCGACGTCGATGCAGATCACCAGACCGATGACGAGGAACGCGTACCACGTTGCGCGCGCGGTGGTGCCACCGTTGACCAGCCGCGTAACCGCGTTCCAGACGATGAAGACGCTGGCCACGACGAGGATTACGCCCTCGGCGAGCGCGGCGAGATGCTCGGCTTTCCCGTGGCCGTACTGGTGACCGACGTCGGCGGGGCGCACGGCGACGCCGACGGCGAAGAAGGTCAGCAGCGCGGCGATGAGATCTGTGCCTGAGTCGGCCGACGCCGAGATGAGGCCGAGGCTGTGGGTGGCGAGGCCGGTACCGAGCTTCAGCGCGATCAGCGCGATCGCCGCGAACACCGACCAGAGCGCGGCTTTCCGCTGGGGCTCCACGCCGGAAATGTAGATAGCGCCTTAGACGCCGACGGGCTCGGGCGGCCAGATGAGCGCGTCCTGGCGAAACGCGAAGTGGCAGCACTGCGGCTGGCCCAGCGCGAACGGCGCGATCGAGGACAGCTCGACCTCCGCCTCCGCCGGGCTGAGCGCCCAGCGGTCGTGATGCATCTCGGCTCGCGCGTCGGCGGCGAACAGGCGGTAGCGCTCGGTCAGGAACCACTCGAGCGAGCCGGGCTGCGCGTCAAGCGTGTCGGCGGTCGCGTGGTAGCGCGCGGCGAACACGCGGCCCGGCTCTCCGACCCGCACGCACTCGACCTCCTGCCACTCATCCACCGAGTCGAGCGTCATCCGCGCGTGGAACGCGGGCACGTGGTAGATCCGCCGCACGCCGAGCGCGGCGAGCCGGCTCGAGGCGTCGATGCTGAAGAACCACACGCCGGGCAGCCCGTCGGGACCGCGCACGTACGTGCGGACGTTCAGCTGCAGGAAGTTCGAGATGCCGGGCACCGGCAGCGCGCCGCGGGCCCGCAGCGCGCGCACGCGAAAGAAGACGATCGAGAGCCAGGCGCTGCCGTCGTGCTCCTCGATCTCGAGCTCGTCGGGCACCAGCGCCCGGACGTCTGCAGCAGACACTCCCCAGTGCGCGAGGAACACGTGCTCCCAGGTCTGGCCGAGCGTCCAGCGGCTCTCGGGGAGCGGGAACGGGCGGTGACCGACGCTGCGCAGCGTCCGCGCCTGCCGGCTCGCAGCCCTCGCGTCGTCGAAGAGGTCCGTTCGCCCTCCCTAGAGGTTGCCGCGCAGCGCCTGCTCGCGCTCGATCGCCTCGAACAGGGCCTTGAAGTTGCCCTCGCCGAAAGTCGTCGCGCCGTGCCGCTCGATCACCTCGAAGAAGACCGTCGGCCGGTCCTGCGCCGTCTTCGTGAAGATCTGGAGCAGATAGCCGTCGTCGTCGCGGTCGACGAGGATCTTGTGCTCCTGCAGGATCGGCCACTCCTCGGCGATCTCGCCCACGCGGCCAGGCGCATCGTCGTAGTACGAGTCGGGAGTATCGAGGAACACGAAACCCCGCTCCTTCATCGCCTCGACGGTGCCGACGATGTCGCTCGACGCGAGCGCGATGTGCTGTGCGCCCGCGCTCCCGTAGAAATCGAGGTATTCCTGGATCTGGCTCTTGCGCTTGCCCTCGGCGGGCTCGTTGATCGGGAACTTGACCTTGCCGCTGCCGTCTGCCATGACCTTCGACATGAGGGCGGAGTACTCGGTCTGGATGTCGTCGTCTCCGAAGTGGATGATGTTCGTCATCCCGAACACGCGCTCGTAGAACTCGACCCAGTAGTCCATCTTTCCGAGCTCGACGTTGCCGACGACGTGGTCGAGGTTCAGGAGGCCGACGCCGGGGTCGGCGTGGCCGTTCGCGGAGACCGAGACGTAGCCCGGCAGGAAAGGCCCGGCGTAGTCGGCGCGATTGACGAACGTGTGGATCGTGTCGCCGTAGGTCGCGATGGCCGAACGCTCGACCGCGCCGAACTCGTCCTCGTCGCGCCGCGGCTCCATGACGCTCTCAGCGCCGCGCGAGACCGCCTCGCGGTAGGCCTGCGTCGCGTCGGGAACGGTGAGCGCGATGTCGCGGACGCCGTCGCCGTGTCGCGCATGGTGCTTCGTGATCTCGTGCTCCTCACGCAACGCGCTCGTGACGACGAGGCGGACGTCTCCCTGCTCGAGCACGTAGGACGCACGGTCGCGGACTCCCGTCTCGGGGCCGGCGTACGCCGTACGCGTGAACCCCATCCCGTGCTCGTAGAAGTACACAGCCTGCTTTGCGTTGCCGACCCAGAGCTCGAGGTAATCCCAGCCGAGCAGCGGCATGAAGTCTTCAGCCATCTGCCGATTATGCCTCTCGCCCGCGACTCACTCGACGGTGGGCACGCTCGCCGGTACGCGGCGCCACATCCGCTCGTACGCGATGCCGATGAAGATGAGCACGCCGCCGACGATCTCGAGCCCGTGGATCGCCTCGGAGAGAATCAGGAGCGCGAAGAGCACGCCGAAGAACGGCTGCATGTTGTTGAAGATCGCCGCCCGCGGGGCGCCGACCCGCGCCACGGCCGTGAACCAGAGGATGTTCGTGAGGAACAGTGGCCCGATCACGGCATACGCAAAGCCGGCCCAGACCGTTCCGGAGAAGTGGTAGTCCTGGCGGCCGAGCTGCGGGATGCTCACGAGCGCGAGGGGCACCCAGCCGATGGCAAGCACGACGGCGCTGATCCGGTACGGCGAGTAACTCCGCATCAGCGGCGCGATCGCGAGCGTGTAGGCGGCCCAGGTGACGGCGAGCGCGATCGCCAGCAGGTCGCCCTTCCAGCCGGAGACGAGGCCGCCGCCCGCACTTGCCGCGATCAGGCCGACCCCGACGACGGTCAGGCCTGCGCCGATCCAGAACGAACTCTGCAGTCTCGCGTGGAGGAACACGATCGAGATGAGCCCCACGAACATCGGACAGGTCGCGAAGAGGAGGGACACCGTCGAGGCGTGCGCGAACTCGAGGCTGTAGACGAAGCAGAGCTGGTTCAGGAAGATCATCGCCGCCGCGATGCCGACGTAGATCCAGTCCGGGCGCGCGATCCGGAACGACCGTTCCCGCCACCAGGTGTAGATCCAGAAGATGGAGATCGCGACGAAGTAGCGGATGGTCGCGTACGCGAGCGGCAGCCAGCCGTGCTCGAGCAGGTACTTCGTGACGGTGACGTTGAGCGCCCAGAGCAGGACGGCGCCGAGCAACATTCCATCGACGACGGACAGGCGGCGCACGTCCTCGAACGTACCTTCGTTAGGCTCCGCTGCGATGCCGGAGCCGACCTTCGCCGACGTCGACGAGCTCGTCGGGCCTGCGACGCCGCACTTTGCGTACCAGCTGCGCGCGCGCGTGCGTGAGCTCGTCCTCGACCTGCCCGAGGAGCACCCGGTGCGGCAGTACGCCGACGAGAAGATCGAGCTGCTCGACCGCCTCGGGCACGCGTCCTCGAAGGCGACCGACAGCCGTCGCGAGCCGCAGTCGCGGCCCGGCTGGAGCGAGCTGCCGAGCTCGGCACCCGCCGACGAGCCGCTCCCACGGCGATGAGTCTCGAAGGCGCGTCCGTCCTCGTGACGGGAGGGACGCGCGGGATCGGCCGCGCGATCGCGCTCCGGCTCGTGGCCGACGGAGCCTCGCGCGCCGTGCTCGGCTATATGCGCAACGACACCGCGGCCGAGGAGGCGGCGGCGCTCGTGCAGGAGGCGGGAGCCGAGGCGGTGCTCGTGCGCGGCAACGTCGCCGACGCGCGGGTGGTCGAGGAGCTCGCGGCCCGCGGGCCGTACCGGGTCGTCGTCCACAACGCGGCCACCGGCGTGATCCGGCCGGCGCTCGAGACCGAGGACAAGCACTGGGACTGGACGCTCGCCGCGAATGCACGTGCGCTGCTGTCACTCGCACGCGCGACCGTGCCGGCGATGGAGGAGGGCGGCTCGATCCTCGCAATCTCGAGCCTCGGCTCGCAGCGGGTCCTGCCCAACTACGTCCTCGTAGGCACGTCGAAGGCAGCGCTCGAGTCGGTCGTCCGCTACCTGGCGTTCGACCTCGCGCCGCGCGGGATCCGCGTCAACTGCGTCTCGGCGGGCGTGGTCGACACCGAGGCGCTCGACTGGTTCCCGAACAAGGAGCAGATGCTCGCCTCGGTGAAGCGAACGCCGGCGGGGCGGCTCGTCGAGCCCGCGGACGTCGCCGCGGTCGTCTCGTTCCTCTGCTCGGCGGACGCCGCGATGATCTGCGGCCAGACGCTCATCGTCGACGGCGGCTACTCGCTCGGGGCGTAGCCCCGGTGGAGCCGACTCAGGAGAACATCCGGGCCTTCGAAGCCGCGCACAAGGCCCGCGCCGAGCCGGCGGTGCTGCCGTCGATCGTGCAGCGGACGCTCGGCGACCTGACGAAGAAACGCGTCCTCCATCTCCACTGCGGGACGGGCGAGGCAACCGCCGCGCTCGCGGAGCTGGGAGCCGTCGTGACCGGCGTCGACGCCCGGCCGGGAGCGCTCGAGACCGCCCGCGAGCGCTGGCCGAAGATTCAGTGGGTGGACGGCAACCCGCAGTCGCTGCCTCGCCAGCTGCGCCGCGGGCGGTTCGACCTCGTCTACTCCGGTGAGGGCGTGCTCGACCAGCTCGACGATCTCGCCGGCTGGGCGACCGGGATCGTGGCGGCGCTGCGCACGCCCGGCGAGCTGCTCGTCTTCGACGACCATCCCGTGGCGGATTGCGTGGACGACTTCCTCCGCTGGCGCCACGATTACTTCCGCGACCCGGCGGATTCGGACCGGCTGTGGCGGATCGGCCAGGTCGTGAGCGCGCTCGTCCGCGCAGGGCTGCGCATCGAAGCGCTCGAGGAGTATCCGGGCGGCACGGCACGACGCCGTCACGACCGCCGCGTCCCGGCCACGTTCCTCCTCTACGCGCGCCGCGTGGCCTAGCCGAGCTTCTCGAGCGCCTCGTCGACCTCGGCGTCGGTGATCGTCAGCGGCGGCGTCGCCTGGATCAGGGAGCCGTCGAGGCCGGCAGGGACGACGAGGACGCCGCGCGCGAGCGCTTCGTCTGCGTCGCCTTCGCGCGCCCGGAGCAGCCCGCGCCCGTGCCAGCCCGCCCGCTCGAAGCGATCTCCCGCCTCGCGCACGCGGTCGAGCAGCCGCGGCACCTCGTCGAGCACGACGAGACCTCCCGCGCACGCGAGTGGGCTGCCGACGTGCGTATGCGTGTACACGTCCTCCGGGCCGAGCTGCCACACGTCCTCGAGCCCGTCGCGATAGAAGAGCGCCGCCGACAGAGGCAGCCCGCCGCCGAGCGCCTTCCCGACGCAGAGCACGTCGGCGACCTCGTCTCCCGGCCACATCTCGCCGACGCGACCGAGCCCCGCGAAGATCGAGTCGACGACGAGCAGAGCCCCGGCCTCGTCGCAGCGGCGGCGCAGCGTGTCGAGGAAGCCGTCGGGCGGCACCCGCGACCCCGCCCTCCCCTGCACCGGCTCCACGATCACGCAGCCCGCGTCCTCGGGGAGCGGCCCGGGATCGTCGCCGTACGCGCGCCGGTGCACCGGCCCCGGCAGCCACGGCGCGAACGGCTCGCGGAGCCGCTCGAAGCCCGAAGCCGCGAGCGCGAGCAGCCCCGTGCCGTGGTACGCGCCCTCGAAGGCGACGATGCCCGGCCGTCCGGTCGCCAGCAACGCCGTCCGCAGCGCGATCTCGACCGCGTCCTCCCCGGTCACGCCGAGCTTCGCGGGCCGCGGCAGCGCCTCGCGCAGGCGCACTGTCACCTCGGCGTCGGCGAGATCGCCGAGCGCGTGCACGACCTCCTGCTCGCGCCAGGCTTCCAGGATCCGCGGATTGCGGTGGCCGAGCGCGGCGACGCCGAAGCCGCCCGTCAAGTCGAGCAGCTCCCGCCCGTCGGCGAGCGTCACGCGGCAGCCCTCGGCGCGCGCCCAGATCACCGCGGACCGAGCCGGAGGACTCGCCCGGCCGTCGCCTTCGCGATCGTCCCCGCCATCGCCGGATTCTCCTGCAGCCGCCGCAGCGAGTAGCCGTACCAGTGCTCGCCGAAGGGGACGTAGACGCGCAGCCGATGCCCCGCCGCCACCAGCTCGTCGCGCCGCTCCTCACGCACGCCGAGCAGCATCTGGAGCTCGTACTCGAGCGGCGCCGGCCCCCGTTGCGAGATCCGCGCGAGCGACTCCTCGATCAGCCACTCGTCGTGCGTCGCGACGCCGACGTAACAGCCCGCGTCGAACAGCGCGTCGAGGCAAAGGAGGAAGTTCGCCCGCACCGCCTCGTAGTCGGTGAACGCGAGGGCGGCCGGCTCGAGGTAGATGCCCTTGCAGAGCCGGACGCTCGGCCGCAGGTCGGCGAGCGCCTGCACGTCGTCGAGCGTGCGCCGCAGGCGCGCCTGCAGCACGACGCCGAGGTTCTCGTGCCCGTCCTCGCGCAACTCGCGGTAGAGCCGGAGGGTGTCGTCGGTCGTCGACGAGTCCTCCATGTCGATCCGGACGAAGTTGCGGTAACCGGCCGCGGTGCGCACCACGTCGAGCAGGTTCTCGCGGCAAAGGTCGTACGAGAGATCGAGCCCGAGCGCGGTGAGCTTGACGCTGACGTTCGAGTCGAGCCTCGCCTCGTCGATCGCGGCGAAGACGTCGTCGTACGCCTGGGCGATCGCGCGGGTCTCGTCCTCGTGCGTGATCTCCTCGCCGAGCACGTCGACGGTGGCCAGCTTCCCGCCGCCGTTCAGCCCGCGGACGCAGTCGACGGCGTCGGCGAGCGTCGCGCCGGCGATGTACCGCGAGGAGAAGAGCTGTACGACCGGTTTCGGCACCGCCGGCAGGAGACGGACGAGGGCGGAGTCCAACAGCGACACGGGCGCGGCGATTCTATGCGGGAGGGGTTGTTGGACAGCGAGGACCGGAGTACGGTCAGAGCGACCGCTGCGGCGCCGTCAACCGATCAGGAGGCGCAGGGATGCAGTGGACCGACGAGGCCGACGCGGTATTCAGAGGCGGCGGCGTGAAGGGGCTCGCGCTGGCGGGCGCGCTGTGCGGGTTCGCCGAGCATCCCACCAAGCCCGTGCGCACGTGGAAGAGCGTCGCGGGCGCGAGCGCCGGCGCGATCATCGCCTGCTACCTCGCGACCGGCCACGACGCCGAGGAGATGCTCGAGCTGATGCAGCGGACGAGCTTCATCCAGTTCGCCGACTTCCCGCTGCGCAACAAGCTGCTCGGCATCGGCCGCCTGTTGACCGGCCACGGGATGGCGCCGGGGAAGGTGTTCGAGCGCTGGTTCGACGAGGAGCTGGGCGGTGCGACGTTCGCCGCCGTGCGCAAGCCCGCGAGCGCCGATCCGCTCGACCCGTGGTGGCTGAAGCTCATCGCCGTGGACGTCACCGGCGGACGGCTCCTCGTCCTCCCCGGCGACCTGCAGCTCTACCGCGACCCCGCCACGGGACGGCCGATCGAGCCGGACGACTTCCCGATCGCGCGGGCGGCGCGGATGAGCATGTCGATCCCGTACTTCTTCGACCCGGTCGAGCTGGTGGACACGCAGGGACGGACGTGCCTGATCGTCGACGGTGGGACGCTCTCGAACTTCCCGGTCTGGCTCTGGGACGTCGACCCGAAGGTGAGCGGCCGCCTGCCGACGCGTCCGACGTTCGGCTTCACCCTCTGCGGCGGCCACGGCTTCGGGCCGCCGGGCTTCGTCACGAAGGTCACGCCGTGGCACCTCCGCTTCGCGTTCGACATCTTCCACACCGCCGAGTCGGCGTGGGACGAGCGCTTCGTCTCGCACTCGACGCGGGTCCGCACACTCGCCGTCGATGCCGACGACGTCGGGACGACCGACTTCAACCTCTCGGCGGAGAAGCAGCAGCTGCTCGTGAGCAACGGCCGCGCGGCGGCGAAGGCGTTCCTCGACTCGTTCTCGCTCGCGCAGTACGAGAACACGTACCACGCCGGCCTCGCGCAGAACCCGGCAGCAGCGGCGTAGCTACTGCTGGGGCGGCGTCTCGCGCATGAACCCCTGGCGCGCGGCGCTGACGAGCGCCACCGCCTCGGGGAACAGGACGCGCATCGCGTCGCGGAGCGCGATCGCCTGCTCGTCCACACCGCCCGTCGGCTGCACCTGCTGCAGCGCGGCCGCGGTCAGCTCGACCGCGGTGTTGAGCGTGAGCGTCGCGAACTGCTCCCGCTGCGCCTCCTGGACGCTCTCGGCCTGGGCCTCGGCAAACTCGCGCAGTCCGCGCATGATCTCCTCGGGGTCGCCGCCGAACGGGAACCCGAATCCTCCGCCTTCCATGCGGCAAGGGTAGCCGCGGGAGCTAGGCGAGCGGCAGCTTGTAGTGGCCCTCGACGTCGGCTGCGAGCACCTCGACGGAGCCAAGCGCCGCCTGCATCGCCGTCGCGAAGGGAGAAGCCCCGCTGTCGCCGAGCGCCTGCTCGAGGCGCAGCGACGCGGAGCCGAGCGCATCGAGGTAGGCGCCGCTCGCCACGCGCGGCTCCTGCCGCAGCGTCTCGGCGAGAGCCTCGGCAGCGGCCTCGGCTTCCTCGATCCCCTCCGGGTGATCCGTCTCGCGCAGCTCGGCGAGCCGCGCCCGGAGCTCGGCGAGATGGCCGCCGCCCGCGGACTCCTCCGCCACCTCACATAGCGCGGCAAGCGAAGCGGCTTCCCGCACGAGCCGTGCCTCGGTCACCGGCTCGGCCGCACCATCGAGCGCGAGCCAGGTGCGCACCTCGGCGGATTCGAACGCGCAGAGATAGATGCGCCGGCCGAGGGTCTCGGTCACGAGCACGCCGGCCAGGTCCTCCCCCGGCTCGGCGAACGCGGCGGCGGCGCTTGCGATACGCCCGACTTCCTCGGCGACGCTCATGCGGCCAGAATAGGGCTGTGGAAGCCTCGGCACGTACCCGCCAGGCGCGCGAGTTGTTCGCGCCGCTCGGCCCGACCTACGACCGCTACGCGAACCTGCTCTCCTTCGGCCAGGACCCGCGGTGGCGCTCGTTCCTCGTCTCGCGGATCCCGGCCGACGCGCAGCGGGTGCTCGACGTCGCCAGCGGGACGGCGGCCGTGGCGATCGAGCTTGCAAGCGCGGACGCAGGCCGGACCGTGACCGGAGTCGACCAGAGCCCGGAGATGCTCGCGGCGGGACGCGAACGGGTCGCGCACGCGGGGCTGAGCGAGAGGATCGAGCTGCAGGAAGGCCGGGCCGAGGAGCTGCCGTTCGCCGACGGCGAGTTCGACTCGCTCACCTTCACCTACCTCCTTCGCTACGTCGACGACGTGCCGGCGACGCTGCGCGAGCTCGCGCGGGTCGTCCGGCCGGGCGGGACGGTGGCGATGCTCGAGTTCGGGCTCCCGCGCGGCGTGTGGCGTCCGCTCTGGGAGCTCTACGTGCGGGTCGGGCTGCCGGCGGCCGGAGCCGTCGTCTCCTCGAGCTGGGGCGGTGTCGGGCGTTTCCTCGGCCCGAGCATCCGCGAGTTCTGGCACGAGTGGCCGGAGCCGCGACTCCTCGAAGCCTGGGGCGAGGCGGGTCTCACCGACGTCGCGGCCCGGCGGCTCAGCGTCGGCGGCGGAATCGTCGTCTGGGGACGACGCGGATGACCACGGCGCGGCCACGGCCGGCCTTCTACGCGCTCCGTTCCGGCGGCTGGCGCGACTACATCACGCTGCTCCACCCGCCGTACACGCTCTGGCACCTCTCGTACGTCGCGGTCGGCGCCGCGCTCGTGCCGCGGATGGACTGGCCCCTGCTGGGGTGGACGACGCTCGCGTTCGCGCTCGCGATGGGAGTCGGCGCGCACGCGCTCGACGAGATGCGCGGTCGGCCGCTGCAGACCCGGATCCCACCGCCGGTGCTCGTCACGCTCGCGGTGGTCTCGATCTCCGCCGCCGCCGCGATCGGGATCGCCGTCGCGCTGTCGCGCACGCTCTGGCTCCTCGTGTTCGTGGCCGTGGGCGCGTTCCTCGTCGTCGCATACAACCTCGAGCTGTTCGACGGGAAGTTCCACGGCGGGCTCTGGTTCCCGGCGGCCTGGGGAGCGTTCCCGGTGCTGACGGCGTACTTCGCGTCGGCCGAGACTCTGCGCGCCGCCGCCTTCGCGGGCGCGGCGTACGCCTTCGCCACAAGCTGGGCGCAGAAGCGTCTGTCCACGCCGGTTCGGCTCGTCCGCCGCCGCGTGATCGACGTCGAGGGAGAGCTGCGCCTCGACGACGGGACGACGGTGCCACTCGACGCGGACGCGCTCGCGGCGGAGCCCGAGGCGGCGCTGAAGGCGCTCGCTGCCGCGACCGTGCTCATCGCCGTCGCGCTCCTCCTGTTCCGGGCGGGGTAGATCGGTGCGCCTCCGGTGGGTGGTACCGCGTCTCCGGCGAGCAAAAAGGCGAGTGAGGCAAGGACGCAGGGAGCCCTGATAGCCGAAGCTATCGGGGCGACTGAGGACGCCGCAGCCGGCGACGCCGGCCGACGAGCGAAGCGAGGAGTCGCGAAGCCTTGCAGCCGCTGGAGGCGTGGAGAACACCCGCCGGGGGCGCACTACACTCAGGCGATGTCTCTGACGACGGTCGCGGACCTCCTCTTCGCCGGCGGTGTCGTGCTTGCCGCGCTCGCGCTGGCCGGTGCCGCGCTTCGTCGCGCCTCGAGCTCGGTCCTCGCGACGGCGGTGATCCTCGAGGCCGTCGCGACGGTCGGTGTCTGGGTCGCCTTCGCGCTACGTCACGACCGTTCGCTGGCCGTGGCCGCAGCCGGGCTGACCGCCTGCACGCTCGCGGCCGTGGCCGCGCTCCTCCTGCGCCGCGCGCTGACGCGCGTCGAGGCGATGGATGCCCGCCTCGCCGAGGCGCAGACGGACCTTCTCGCCTCGGTCGAGCAGGAGAAGACCGCACTCGGGAAAGACCTCCAGCTGACTCTCGCCCGCGCCCGCGCCGACTCGCGCTCGCTGCTGGAGGAGCAGGAGCGGCAGATCGCCGAGGAGCGGCGAGCGCTCGTCTCCCAGTGGGAGCACGACGCGACGGCGGCGCTCGGCGACAAGCTGAACCAGGTTCAGGCGCAGATCGAGCAGCGGCTCGCCGGGTGGTCGCAGGATCTCGAGCGAATCGCCGAGGCGACCAAAACGCGGATCGCGGAGCTCGAGCAGCGACAGCAGCAGGTTCTGCGCGAGATCGAGCTGCGGCTCACCGCAGACGCCGAGCGGTTGTCGGCCGAGAGCGAGGAGCAGCGGGCGGGCGTGGCGCGGCTGCGCACCGAGCTGCAGCGGACGCTCGAGGACGCCCTTGCCCTCGCGAGCAGCGAGCTCGAAGTGCACGCGGCGGAACGCCGCCGGGCGCTGCACGAGCTCGAGGAGCGAATGGCCCGCCGGGAGCGCGAGCTGGCCGAGCAGACGCAGCGCGAGGAGGCGGACGCCGTACAGCGCGTGAAGGCCGGCTTCGAAGACGTCTCCCGCCGCCAGATCGAGCAGCTCGAGCGCGCCGTCGATCGCGCGGTCGCGTCACATGCCGACGAGGCGGCCCAGAGATTCGCGCAGCTCGTGAAGGCCTCGCGGGAGGACGCTGCGAAGCGCCTCGCCCGCGAGCTCGAGCGCGCGGTGAGCACCTTCTCCCGGGAAGCCGAGACCGTGCTCGCCGAGCGGCTCGCGCACGTCGGAGACGCCGGGGCGCAGCGGCTCGAGCACCGGGTGTCCAACGTGGGCAAGGAGCTCGAACGCCGCCACGACGAGCTTGTTGCCGCGCAGGACCAGCGCCTGAGCGAGCTCGAGAGCGAGATGCGACGGCGAGTCGAGGATCTCCGCTCCGACGTCGAGGCCGAGCGCGGTGTGCTCGAGGCGCGTCTGCAGGAGGTCCTGCGCCGCTACACGTCGGCCGCCGGCGCCCGCGGTTCCTGACCGTTCCTTACAAAAACTTGCCCTAACAAGGCCCGGGAGGGTTCGTCGAAAGCAGCACGAACCTGGTGAAGCCATGAGCGAGATGACGACCACCCCCATCCTCGACGAACCCCTCTTCGACGAACGGTCGAAGGTCGAGAGCTGGCGGCTCCACGTCCTGATCGAGGCCGGTTATCCGCTCTCTCTCGCCGAGCGGCTCGCCGTGAGCGAGGCCGACCTGCATCTCGCCTGCGAGATGCTCGGACGCGGCTGCCAGCCGGCTACGGCCGCCGAGATCCTCCTCTAACTCCCGCGCGACTACGCTGCGGCGGTGGCCAAGGTCGAGGCGCTGCCGTACGACGATCGCACCGTCTACTCGGTCGCCGCATTCAACCGCGGAGTCGCGCAGTGGCTTTCGCGCCTCCCCTCCGTCTGGGTCGAGGGCGAGGTGACGGAGCTCCGTCGGCACGAGCGGTGGGCGACGGTGTTTTTCACGCTCAAGGATCCGGCCGACAGCTCCTCCGTCGGCGTTGCGATCGCGCGCGGGAGGTTCGACGCCTTGCGGCTGGATCTCTCGGACGGCGAGCGCGTGCACGTGTTCGGCAGGCCGGAGCTGTACGAGCAGCGCGGCGAGTTCAAGCTCCGCGCGCTCACGATCGAGCGCTTCGGCGTCGGCGCCCACCTCGCGTCGCTCGAGCGGCTGAAGGCGACCCTCGCAGCCGAGGGGCTCTTCGCCGATGCCCGCAAGCGTGCCCTCCCGTTCCTGCCGCGCCGCATCGGAATCGTGACCGGGAACGACGCGGCTGCGAAGCGCGACATCGTGACGACGATCAGCTCCCGCTTCCCGCCGGCCTCGGTGCTCATCGCAGAGACGTACGTGCAAGGCCCGCGCGCCGCCGCCGAGATCGTGGCGGCGATAGGCGCACTCTGCGAGCACCCCGACGTCGACGTCATCGTCCTGACCCGCGGTGGCGGCAGCTTCGAGGACCTCCTTCCCTTCAGCGACGAGCGCGTCGTGCGAGCGGTCGCCGAGTGCCGCGTCCCCGTCGTCTCGGCGGTCGGCCACGAGCAGGACACGCCGCTCTGCGACCTCGCCGCGGACGTCCGCGCCTCGACCCCCACGGCCGCGGGGAAGCTCGTCGTGCCGGAGCTGGCTGAGTTGTTCGGCCGGCTCGACCGCGCGCGCGGAGCGCTCGGCCGCAACGTGCGGCGCTCGCTCGATCAGGACCGGCAGCGGCTCACGCGCTCGGTCGAGCGGCTCCGTGCCCGGCCGCGCATCGCCCTCGAGCGGGAGGGCCAACGGCTCGAGCGCACGCACGAACGGCTGCGGCTGGCACCCGCCCTCGCGGTCGAGCGGAAGCGGGCGGTGCTCGAGAGGAGCGCCGCGAAGCTCGCTGCGTTGTCACCTGTGCAAACACTCGAGCGAGGGTATGCCATCGTCCGGACGGACTCGGGCGACGTCGTGGCCTCGACCTCCGGCCTCTCCGCGGGCGCGCACGTCGACGTCACGCTCGCCGACGGCGGATTCGGCGCGCGCGTCGAGGAGGTGACGCCGTGACCGAGCCGGCGGAGCCGACCTTCGAGCAGGCGCAGGCGGAGCTGGAGCAGATCGTCGAGCGGCTCGAGCGCGGGCAGGCACCGCTCGACGAGGCGCTGAAGCTGTGGGAACGAGGCGAGGAGCTCTACGCGTTCTGCACGGCGAAGCTCGACGCCGCCGAGGGCCGGGTCGAGGAGCTGGCCCGCCGCGCGGAGCAGTCGAGACCGGCGAGCGACACCTAGCTCGCGGCCGCGCGCTCGGCCGCCGGAGCCACGTCCTCCTCCGACTGGTCGGGCGGGAGCTCGGCCTGGTCCGCCGTGGGCATCACGCGCAACATCGCGAACGAGACGCCCTCGCGGGCGAGGAAGAGGAGCCCGACGCCGATGCCGACTGACGCCTCGATCGCCTGCAGCCCGAAGCCGTAGGCAACGCCGGTGCTGTACGGCACGCCGTAGCCGACGAGCGCAGAGGCGATCGCGACCTGGACGAGACCGACGTTGCCGGGCCAGAACGGGAGGATCGTCACGACGTTCATCACGAGGAGCACCACGCCGGCGGCGGGCAGAGGCGCGTGGATGTCGAAGGCGCGCATCGCGGTGTAGACGGCGAACAGCTGGCACGTCCAGCCGATGATCTGGAAGAAGACCGCGGCGGCGGCCTCGCCCGGAGACCGCATCACAACGAGCCCGGCGCGCGCCATCGTCAGCAGTCGGCGCACCGGGCCGAGCCCCTCGATCGCCATCTCATGGCGATGCCGGCGCGCGCTGACGAACGCGAAGGCGAACAGCCCGACCCCGAAGCCGATCACGAAGAGCAGGGTCGCGCGGGCCGAGGACGGGATGCTCGCGGTGATGACGACGTAGAGGATCAGCAGGAGCACCGGCACGATGTCGAAGACGCGGTGCGCGAACACCGTCCCGACGAGCGTCGCCCACGCTCCCTTGCGCCCGGGCATCTTCCGGGTCAGGACGCCGACCCGTGCCAATTCACCGACCCTGCCCGGTAGCAGCGCGTTCGCGAACAGGCCGACCGAGAACGCCGAGAAGACGAGCGTGAAGCGCGGGCGCGGCGGGTCCATCGCCGAGTGGATCACCGTCGTCCAGGCGAGCGCGCGGGCGATGACGGAGAGCAGGTTGAGCAGGATCGCCACGACGACCCACTCCCATTCGACGGCCCGGAACGCGCTGCCGATCCCCTCGAGGCTGCCGCGCCTCCACCAGAAGAGGCCGGCGAGCGCCGCGAGGACGACAAGCCCGAGGAAGACCCGGAGGATGCGGCTGGACGGAAGCTTGAAGAAGTCGCTGTGCTCGAAATCCATCCGGGGCATTATCGTCGGCCGCCCGGTGCGTCTTCGTTCCCCACACGATCGCGAGATCGTCCGTCTCGCGCTGCCGGCACTCGGCGCGCTCGCGGCGGAGCCGCTCTACGTCCTCGCGGACACCGCCATCGTCGGCCACCTCGGCCGGCCGCAGATCGCCGCGCTCGGGCTCGCCGGCACCGTGCTCGCGGGCGCCTTCACAATCTTCAACTTCCTGACCTACGGGACGACGGCGGTCGTCGCGCGCGCCTCCGGCGCCGGCCGCGACGAGGAGGCCGCCCGGATCGCGGCGCAGGCGCTCTGGGCCTCGCTCGGCATCGGGCTCCTCGTGCTCTTCGCCTGCGAGCTCGTCGCGGTACCGCTGCTCGAGGGCCTCGGCGGCCACGGCCAGTCGGGGGACTTCGCGCTCACCTACTTCCGGATCGCCGCGATCGGCCTGCCTGCTGCTCTCATCGCGCTCGCGGGCCAGGGATACCTGCGCGGGGTCTCGAACCTGCGCCGGCCGCTGGAGATCGTCGTCCTCGCGAACCTGCTCAATCTCGTCCTCGAGGTCGTCTTCGTCTACGTCTTCCACTGGGGGATCGCGGGCTCGGCGGCGGGCACGGCCATCGCGCAGGCCGCGATGGGAGCCGCCTTCGTCGTCGAGCTGCTACGGCCGCATGCGGCTTCGCGCCGGCCGAGCCTGCGGGCGATGCAGCCGCTCTTCCGCATCGGCAGACAGATCTTCGTGCGGACGGCGGCGCTCTACGCTTCGTTCCTCGTCGCCGCCTCGGTGCTCGCCCGAACTGGCGACGCGGAGCTCGGCGCGCATCAGATCGCGTACGAGCTCTTCATCCTGCTCGCGCTGATCCTCGACGCGCTCGCGATCGCCGGCCAGGTGATCGTCGGCCGGACGCTCGGCGCCGGCGACGCAGACGGCGCCTACGAGGCGGGGGTGCGCATGATCTGGTGGTCGGTCGTCGTCGGCCTCGTCTTCGCCCTCGTGCTCGCGCCGCTCGCCGGCGTCCTGCCGCGCGCGTTCACGAGTGATCCGGCGGTCCTCCGCCAGGCGGCGCTGCTCTGGCCCTTCCTCGCCCTGATGCAGCCGCTGGGCGGCGCGGTCTTCGCGCTCGACGGGATCCTCATCGGCGCAGGCGACACGCGCTACCTGATGTGGTCGATGCTCGCCGCGAGCGCCCTCTTCATCCTGCTCGCTGCGCTCTCGCTCGCCTACGGCTGGGGCGTGATCGGAGTCTGGGTCGCGCTCGACGTGCTGATCGCCGCGCGGCTCGCGCTCCTCCTCCCGCGCTTCCTCAGCCGCCGCTGGGCGGTTGTGGGCTGGAATTAGACTCCGGGGATGGAAGGCCTCGCCGAGCTCCACACTCACCTCGGCGGCTCGGTCTCGTCCGACATCCTCTGGTCGCTCGCCCACCGGCAGGGCATCGCGCTGCCGGTCAAGGACTTCTGGGACTTCGACCGGCTCGTGACCGTCTCGGACCCGCGCGGCGTGCCCGACCTCGACGCGCTCGACGCGATCTACCACTGGACGGAGCTGATCCAGTCGAGCCCGGCCGCGGTCGAGGTGTCGGTGCACGGCGCGATCGGTGGCGCGTACCGGTCGCAGGGGATCACGACGCTCGAGCTCCGCTTCAACCCGATGAAGCGGAACCGTGGCGGCGAACGCGACCTCGACCACATCATCCTCGCCGCAATCCGCGGCCTCGACGTCGCGAGCCTCGAGTACCCGCAGGTGCGCGCAGGCCTGATCCTGATGATGGACCGGACGTTCACGCCGCACCAGAACGAGATCATCGTCGAGAAGGCGATTCGCTGGGCGCCGCGCGGGGTCGTGGGGATCGACATCGCGGGGCCGCGGCCAGGCGGCGAGCGCTACGACTACGCGCAGGTGCAGCCGATGGTGGACGAGGCCCGCGCCGCCGGCCTGGGCGTGACGATCCACGTCGGCGAGGAGGGCGGCGAGATGGGCCGCACCGAGATCGGCGAGGTGCTCGAGCTCCTGCGTCCCGACCGGATCGGCCACGGGATCCTGGCGGCCGGCGACGACGAGCTGATGAAGGAGCTCAACGCAGCGCGAGGTCGTCCTCGAGATCTGCCCCACCTCGAACCTGCTCACGAAGGCGCTGGCCGACGAGGACGCGGTGCGCGACGTGTTCCGCACGTTCGTCGACCGCGGCGTCCTATTCACGATCGCCACGGACGGGCCGGAGATGATGCGGACGCACCTCCGCGACGAGTTCGACCTGCTGCTCCGGATCGGCGCGCTGACGCAGGAGGAGCTCGCAGAGGCCGACGCGCGCGGCCACGAAGCGAGCTTCCTCGGCGCTGCACGCGCCACCAGCCCGAATACCCCCGTCGGCCGATAGGCGCGGCGCCGGCCCGGCCGTAGCGTGCCGAGCCATGAGAGAGACGGACGACGCAAAGCCCGACCTGACCGAGCGCCAGCTCCAGATCGTTGTGCTGATCGCGCGCGGGTGCTCGAACGACGAGGTCGGAGAGCGTCTCGGCATCTCGCCCAGAACGGCTAAGGCGCACTGCGACGTGCTGCGCCAAAAGCTCGGCGTACCGAGGCGGCGGCAGATTCCTGCCGCATTCAAGGCGCTCACCGGAGAGGACCCCCTCGCCGGCGAGCTGGCGCCGGCCCTTGCCGGCGCCGGGGGCTGACGGCGAACCCGCGCTCGGGCCCTACCCCGAGCGCGGGCCCCCCACTTGCAGCAGTCGTGACAAGCGACTGACGGAGGAGTAGGGTCCTCCGATCTCGGGCGCCTGCCCGGCAGGGGAATGGTGGAGACGATCACAGCGACGGCCTCGCCCGCGCTCGACCACATCATCGAGCGCCCCCGGCTGATCGCGCGGCTCAGAGAGGGCGGCGGCGCGCGGATCTCCGTCCTCGCGGCTCCCGCCGGCTACGGCAAGACGACGCTGGCGCGCCAGTGGTCGGATCGACAGTCCGGCTCGGTCGCGTGGTACCGCACGACGCGCGCCTCGGGAGACGTCGCGTTGCTGGCGGTGCAGCTCGACCAGCTGCTCGCCTCGCTCGCCCCGGAGCTGCCGCGCGAGCCCGACAAGGTGGCGACCATCGCGTCCGTCAATCCGAGCCCGCAACCGCTCGGCCGCGCGATCCTGCGAACGTTCGAGACGCTCTCCCAGGACGTCCTCCTCGTTGTCGACGAATGGGAAGC
Source organism: uncultured Actinomycetes bacterium (assembly GCA_963743545.1). GTDB lineage: Bacteria > Actinomycetota > Thermoleophilia > Gaiellales > Gaiellaceae > Palsa-739. Next base: position 453,059 of record CAVUQB010000005.1, read on the forward strand.
CGCGGGGACCGACGAGGCCGAGGAGCTTCTGTCGATGCTCGTAGAAGGCCTTGACATCCGGTTCCTGATCACGACGCGAACGCGGCCCGAGTGGTTCACGCCGCGGCTCGAGGTCTACGGCGAAGGCCTCGAGATCGGCGTGGACGAGCTCGCGATGACCGACGCGGAAGCAGCTCGCGTGCTGACCACCGTCGGCGCCGTCGCGGGACGAGCACGCCTGATGCGTACCGCCGACGGTTGGCCCGCGGTGCTCGGCCTCGCCGCGATGAGCGGCGACGTCGATCTCGCCTCGAGCCGTCTCCTCTCGCGGAAGCTCTACGACTACCTCGCGAGCGAGCTGCTCGCCGCCGCGCCGGAGGAGACGCAGGCCGCGCTGATGCTGCTCGCGATCGCAGCTATCACGGATCTCGCGGTCGCACACTCGGTGCTCGACGCGAACGCCGACGCCGTGCTCGAGGACGCCATCGCCCGCGGTCTGGTCGCGTTGACGGATCACAAGTCGCTCTCGCTTCATCCTCTTCTGCGGGAGTTGCTCATTCGGCGCTTCGAGGAGGCCGACGCCGAAACGCGGGAAACCCAGCTCGCGCAAGCCCGCAGATTGTTCGACCTGCGCCGTTGGGACGAGGCCCTGAGCGTGACCGAGGTGGCACGAGACCCGGCCTTTGCTGCCGAAGCAATCGAAGCTGCACTGGACGACCTGCTGGCCGCCGGCCGGACGAGCAGTCTCCAACGCTGGGTCGCCGCCGCCCGATCCGCCGGAGCCGAAGGCGGACTAATCGACTATGCAGAGAGCGAAGCCCTTCTTCGAGCGCAACGAGCTCGACCAGGCCATGGCCCTCGCCACGCAGGCCGCGAGTTCCCTCGACGGAGACCTTGCTGCGCGAGCCAACCTCGTAGCCGGTACATCGGCCCATCTGACGGACCGTCCCGATCGAACACACCAGCACGCGGAACGTGCCGGGCGCTCTTCTGACACTCCTCAAACCCGCGAAGGAGCACTTTGGTTGAGTGTTCTCAGCGCAGGCGCTCAGCAGGCGCCCGATCTCACGGAGCGACTTGATGCATTCCGACAGGCCGCGCGGAACGGAATCAAGCAATCCCTCATGATCGCCACGGCAGAGCTTCTGAGGGCCGAACTCGACGGCGGCGTTGAAGAGGCCCTCGACAATGCAACGGCAGTGCTCCGGCTGGCACGGACGGGCGCGGATCCGATCGCGTACACCGGTTGCCTTAGCACGCACAGCTCTCTACTTGTCATGCGCGGGCGCTACGAAGACGGCCTAGCAAGCAGCGAGAGGCTCGCGTCCGTCGCCGAAGACTCCGGGCTCGAGTTCGCCCTGCCCTATGCGCAGTACTACTCGGCGAGCGCGTCCGTGGGGCTACGCCGTCTTACCATCGCGGCTCGGATGCTATCGGCGCTCGAGCGGGCTCCACAGAACGCGTCGGACAGCTTCTTCTTACAGAACCTCCCGAGTCAACGCGCTCGTCTGTATGCGAGCGTCGGTGACCTCGAACGAGCACTCGACGTGGTCTCAGTCGACCGCCTGGCGCGCACAAGCAAATGCGGTCGTGGGGAGTTTCTCGGGTGGCGAGCCCTCCTTACTGCGGTTGCGGGAGACGCACGACGAGCGGCGGAGATGGTGGAAGAGGCGCGTCGAGTGAGCCGGGATCGAGGCACGACTGCGCTGTCGCACACTGCCGAAGCGCTGATCGCCTTGAACGACGACCAGCACGCGAGGAGCAATGCTGCTCTCCAGATGGCGGTCGATACCGGGATGTGGGACCCCGTCGTTATCGCGGTGCGGGCGGCACCGCACTTTGGAGCCTTCATCTCGGATCAGCCACAGTGGCGCTCATGGCTGCAGCAGCTGCTGGCCGCCTCGCGCGACACTAACCTCGCCGCCTCGCTCGGTCTACGAATCCCGAGGGCAGCTAAGACCAAGGCCACCCTCAGTCCTCGTGAGAGCGAAGTGCACGAACTCCTAGCTCAGGGACTCACGAATGAGCAGATCGCGAAGCTCCTCTACATCAGCCGCTCGACGACAAAGGTGCACGTCAAGCACATCTACGAGAAGCTCGGTGTCCGGTCGCGGCTCGAGGCCGCTCGAGCGCTACGGGACGACGTCTAGCGCGACCGCGACGTCTTCCCCGACCTCCGCGAGTTGCTCCCGCTCTCGCATGAACGACGATCCTCGGCCGGAGCGGTAATTCTCGTCTGCTGTCGCCAGAATCGCCTCGAACGCCGCCACGACCGCAGTGTCGAACTGTGTCCCTACGGCCTGCGCCAGGCGCATCCGAGCCACACGGCTCGGCAGCGCTTCGCGGTACGGGCGGTCTGAGGTCATCGCGTCGTAGGCATCGGCGACGCCGATGATTCGGGCCAGGAGCGGAATCTCGTCGTCGTGGATGCCATCCGGATATCCCATGCCGTCGATCCGCTCGTGATGCGACCGGACGATGTCGGCGATCTCCGAGTAGTCGTCAACGTTGCGGAGGATCCGCTCACCGATTTCGGAGTGCTGCTCCATCTGCCGGCGCTCCTCCAGAGTCAGCGGCCCGGGCTTCTCGAGCAGACCTGCCGGAAGGCCGATCTTCCCAATGTCGTGCACGAGGCCGCAGAGGTGCACGAGTTCCTGCTGTTCCTCCGCGAGGCCCATGCGTTGGGCGATGTCTCTTGCGTAGATCGCCACCGCCGCGGAGTGACCGGCGGTGTACTGGTCTCGAGCGTCGAGCGTCGCTACGAGTGCCGTCGCAAACGAGAGGCTCGCCCTCCGAAGTCGGTCATTTGCCGTCCCCAGTCGATTCGTCGCCTCTTTCTCTTGCCGATAGAGGTGGAGAAGTCGTTGCGCGGCAAGCGTCGGGACGAAGAAGACGAGGACGAGTTCCAGTGAGTAGGTGTGGTACGCGTAGACAAAGAGCGTCAGGATCGGAACGTAGAGCGGCACCGTGAGCCAGGAGAGCGACGCGAACGCCTGAAGATGCGCGACAGGGTCGTTGTTGCGCACGAATGCGGTGACGGTGGTCAAGAAACCGTCGGCCGCGAGGAAGACGAGCGAGCCGACCAAGCTGGCCAAGAGATACTGGCCAAAGCCTGTCGGGTTCGGGAAGAGCTCTACTACCACGAATCCGGCCGCGGCGGCCTCGAGTGCGCGGATCGGCGTATAGACACTCCATTTAAGGGGCGATCTGCGAAGTCGAGAGCAGTCGAGAGGGCGCCGACCGCAAAGCCGCCGAGCGGCCCGAACACGACGGCCGCGAAGACGAGCGGGAGGAACGCGACTGACATCTCCGTCCTGTCGCTGACCGCAACGGTCTGCCGTTCCGCCGCGGCAGCAATCGCACCGAGGACGAAGAGCGCCCAAATATGCGGCAGTCTGTAGCCGTCGAGCCAGAGAGCGCTGATGGCTCCCGTCGACACAACCCACAGGACTCCGGCCCAGACTGCAGATCGACGGTCAGCGCTAGCCAGACCTTTGACGAGCCGGTCCAGCCTTGCGTATCCCCCAAAAGGGGTATAGGCTGGCGGTGCCGTCAGTCCCCGATCGATCGGAGTTCTCAATGCGTTCCCTTATTCGTTTCGCGGCCCGCGCGACCGTCGTCGGGGCGATGTAGGAACTGGTAGAGCCGTCGGATAGTCCGTTATCCACAGCCACCGTTCATCCCCCGCGCGGGGGATCCGGGTAGGAGCTGGGAGACGGGTAGCTGGATTCACGGGCGCCGGGTGGTTTTTCACCCGGCGCTTCGTTTTTCCTTTGTCCACACCTGTGGACGAAATATCTCGCTAGCCGATGATCCCGCGGCGGAAGCCGACGGCCACGGCATGGGCGCGTGACCGCGCCTGGAGCTTGGCGAGCAGATGCCGCACGTGCGACTTGACCGTTTCCTCCGACAGGAACAGCTTCTGGCCGATTTCCCGGTTCACCAGCCCGTCGGAGATGAGCTGCAGCACTTCGACCTCGCGGCCCGTCGGCTCTTGCTCGAGCTCGCGCAACGGGCTCTGGAGCGGAATCACGTCCGCACCGCCGGCACCGCGACGCCGCGCCGCGACTTCCTCGAAACGGCGCGAGTGCGTCAAGTAACGGCCGAGGATCTCCTTGCGCTCAGCAGCATCCACGGCTCGAGTATCGGCGCCGTAACCAAGCCGCTTTAGCGGTCGGGCCTACCTCGAATGGGTGTCAGGCGCAACAGCAGGATGCGAGCTACCGGACGAGTCCTGCGGCAAGACCGACGCGTCCGCCGCAGCCGGCGAGTGCCGTGCCGCCACTTCGACCCGCTGCAAGGTGGCCTGATCGACGTTGAGCGGGTGATGACAGGCCGCAAGATGGCCGTCTCCGTAGTCGACCAGTGGAGGCTCCAGCTGCCGGCACACATCCGTCGCATAGCGGCAACGCGGATGGAAGCGGCAGCCGCTCGGCGGATTGATCGGGCTCGGGACGTCCCCCTCGAGCACGATCCGCTCGCGCTTCTGGGCCAGGTCCGGATCCGGAATCGGAACGGCTGAGAGCAGCGCCTCGCTGTACGGCATGATGGGCCGCTTGTAGAGCTCTTCGGCCGGCGAGAGCTCGACGATCTTGCCGAGGTACATCACCGCGATCCGGTCGCTCACATGACGGACGACGCCGAGGTCGTGCGCGATGAAGATGTAGGTAAGCGCAAGTTCCTTCTGCAGGTCGTCGAGCAGGTTGAGCATCTGCGACTGGATCGAGACGTCGAGGGCGGAGACAGGCTCGTCGGCGACGATCAGCTTCGGCCGCAACGCGAGCGCGCGTGCGATCCCGATCCGCTGCCGCTGGCCGCCGGAGAACTCGTGCGGGAAGCGGTTGTAGTGCTCGGGCGAGAGACCGACGGTCTCGAGAATCTCGGCGACGCGGCGCTTCTGCTCTGCGCGGCTGCCGAGGTTGTGGATCCGCATCGGGTCGGACACGATCGTCCCGACGCGCTTGCGGGGATTGAGCGACGCGTACGGATCCTGGAAGACCATCTGCACCTCGCGCCGCAGCGGACGCATGGCCCGCGTGCCGAGACGCTCGATGTGCCTTCCCTCGAAGATGATCTCGCCGGCGGTCGGTTCGAGCAGCCGCACGATGGTCCGGCCGAGCGTCGACTTGCCACACCCGGACTCCCCGACGAGCCCCAGCGTCTCGCCTGCCCGAACGGCGAAGCTCACGTCGTCGACGGCGTGGACGTTCGCGACCGCGCGTTGCATGACCCCCTGGCGGATCGGGAAGTACTTCTTGACGTGGCGAACCTCGAGAAGCGGAGCCTCGCCCGACTCGGCGCCCTGGTCGAGAGCCGTCACGCTGCTGCTTCCGAGCCCGGCGAGATCGTGGCGTCGCGGTGGGAGCGCTTGTACTCGACGTCGAGCCAGCAACGGTCGAGATGGCCCGGGGTGCCCACGCGGTTCTCGAGCGGCGGCTCCTCTTGCTTGCACTTCTCGAACGCGTGCGGACAGCGGGGGCGGAATTTGCAGCCCTCCGGCGGGTTGATGAGCGACGGAGGCATCCCCTCGATCGTGTACAGGCGCTCGACCCGTGGCCGGTCGAGACGTGGAATGGAGCCGAGGAGGCCCCACGTGTACGGCATCTGCGGGTCGTAGAAGATGTCGCGCGTCGAACCGCGCTCGACGACCCGTCCCGCGTACATGACGATGATCTCGTCGGCGATCTCGGCGATCACGCCGAGATCGTGGGTGATGAAGATCACGGCCGAGTTGAAGTCGTCCTTGAGGCGGTTGATCAGGTCGACGATCTGCGCCTGGATCGTCACGTCGAGGGCCGTCGTCGGCTCGTCGGCAATGAGGATCGACGGGTTGCACGACAGCGCCATGGCGATCATCGCGCGCTGCCGCATCCCGCCGGAGAACTCGTGCGGGAAGCTGTCGACGCGGGTCTCCGGGTTCGGGATGCCGACCTGCCGCAGCAGCTCGATCGTGCGCGCCCGGGCCGTGCGCTTATCGACGCTCTCGTGGGCCTGAATCGCCTCGATGATCTGCTCGCCGATCCGGTAGACGGGGTTCAGCGAGGTCATCGGGTCTTGGAAGATCATCCCGAGCTCGTTGCCGCGATAGTTCTGCATGTCCCGGTCCGAGACCTTCAGGAGGTCCGTTCCCTTGTAGAGCACCTCGCCCTCGAAGCGCGCATTCACGCCGCGCGTCAGCCCCATCAGCGTCATCGCGGTCACGCTCTTGCCCGAGCCCGACTCGCCGACGATCCCGATCACCTTGCCGCGCTCGAGCTCCATGGAGATCCCATCGACCGCGCTCACGGTCCCGTCCTCCGTGGCGAACTGGACTTTGAGGTCGTTGACCTCGAGCAGCCGTTCGGCCATCAGGTCAGCCGGATTCTCGGATCGAGGTACGCGTACGCAACGTCGACGAGCGTCGAGAAGACAACGATGAACGCCGCGCCGTAGAGCGTCACGGCGATCAGCGGCGGCAGATCCTGCGTCGCGATCGATGCGGCCGCGTAATAGCCGACCCCGTGGATGTCGTAGACGTACTCGGTGATGATCGCCCCGCCGCCGAGCACCGCGGCGAAGTCGAGTCCGAACAGCGTCACGATCGGAATGAGCGAGGCGCGAAGCGTGTGCTTGACGAGGATCCGGTTGGAGGAGAGCCCCTTCGCCTTCGCGGTCCGCACGAAGTCCTCGTTGATCGTGTCGAGGATGTTCGAGCGCAGGACGCGGCCGTAGAAGCCGATGAAGAGGATCGCGAGCGTGAACCATGGCAGCAGCAGGTGGTAGAACCACTGCCAGGGGCTCGTGGTCAACGGGACATAACCGCCGTCGGGGAACCACGACCAACGATTCTCGCCGGCGAAGTAATAGCGGAGCATGATTGCCAGCCACGCAACCGGCAGCGAGATGCCGACCAGCGCGAGCACCGTGATCGCCTTGTCCGTGAAGCGCCCGGCCTTGACGGCGGAGATCGTTCCCACCAGGACTCCGAAGCCGAGCCAGATGATCGCGGCTCCGATGCAGAGCGAGAAGGTCTCCGGCAGCCCCTCCTCGATCTGCTGGACGACATTCGTCCCGTCGTAGTACGAGATGAGCTGCCCGCTGAGCAGTTGCTTCATCATGTCGAAGTACTGGACGAAGACGTTCTTGTTGAGCCCGAGCTTGTGCTCGATCGAGAGGACGTTCGCGTTTGTCGCATTCCGGCCGGCAATGCGCTGCGCAACGGCCGTCGGACCGCCGCCAGGGAGCTTGAAGAAGATGAGGTACGTGATGAAGCTGACGGCGATCAGCACGATGATCATCCCGAACATCCGCCGGATGAGGAACGCCACCATCTAGCGCTGCGCCCCTCTCAACGCTCGATCCGCACCTTCGCCCGCGGGTCGAGCGCGTCGCGCAACCCGTCGCCGAAGACGTTGAGCGAGATCACCGTGATGGTGATCAAGATCCCCGGCAGGATGGCCAGCCACGGGTCGCTCGCGACGATCAGCTGGCCGTCGGCGATCATCGTTCCCCAGGAAGGCTGGGGAGGCTGGACGCCGGCGCCGAGGAACGACAGGGCGACCTCGGTAAGGATCGCGTTCGCAACGATCAGCGTGAAGAGCACGAGCACCGACGAGGCGATGTTCGGCAGCAGCTCGGTGAACATGATTCGCAGCGGGCCTGCGCCCTGGGCAGTCGAGGCTTCGACGAACTCCCGGTTGCGCAACGCGAGGACCTGGCCTCGCAACGGTCTCCCGATGTAGGGGATGAACACGAACGCGATGACGGCCACCGGGATCCAGAGGCTCCCGGCCGCGATGTTGATAGGCCCGTGGTGGAAGCCGTTGATGTTGAGAGCGGTGCCGAGCGCGATCCCGAGCAGGATGACCGGGAAGGCCCAGATCAGGTCGAACAGCCGCGAGATGATCCAGTCGGTGGCGCCGCCGAAGTAGGCCGCGAGCAGCGCCAGCAGGATCGACAGAACGGTGGCTATCACCGCCGATCCGATGCCAATCAGGAGCGTGTTGCGTCCGCCGTAGATGAGTCGGGTGCCTACGTCGCGTCCGAGCTGGTCGGCGCCGAAGAAGTACGCGCCGCCGGACGCGCCCAACTGCGGGCCGATCGGCACCCCGCCACCCGCGTGCAGGATGACGTTTCCGTTCTTGTCGAAGGTCACCCCGCCCTTCGCGAGAATCGGGATCGTCTTGCCGTTCTCGTGGATGACACCGCTCGCGTTCTCGTTCTCCGGCCCGAGGTGCGAGACGTGGCTGACGTACAACGGCCCGAACACGAAGCAGACGAGCACCACGAGAACGAAGACGGCGCCGAAGGCCAGCGCCGTGTAGTTGCGGCGGAGCCGACGACCCGCGAGCGCCCACGGGCTCCTGCCCGCGATCGTCGACCTACCGCCCTCCTCCGCCGCCAGCTCGGCTGCGGTGTCGAGAGTGAATTCCTCTTGGGTGGTTCCGGGGGTCGCCACTGATGTTTGGGTCGAGAGGAGTCGGCGTGGCGGCGGCGATCGCCGCCGCCACGCCGACGGTTTACCTCGTTACTTCATACACATCTCTGCCACGTCGTCGAACCAGTCGTCGAAGACGTCACAACCCGGGTTCATCCTCGAGGAGAAGAACGACGTGATCACACCGTTCAGGAACGGGGCCTCGGTCGCGTACTTGACCATCATCGTCTTGTCGAGCGTGGCCCAGTCGTTCGTGGTGCTCGACGAGAAGGCCTGCGCCGGCGGCAGGGCGGCCAGCTTGCCGATCTCCTTGTTCGTCGAGGCGATGTTCACGTTCGAGTTGTTGTTGTTGTGGATCTGGTGGATGTTCGGTCCGTACTGGAGCACCTGGAACCAGTCGGTCGGGTACGGGTAGTCCTCGAACCAGTCGGTGAAGCCGATCTGGGCCTTCGTCTTCTGGTTGCCGACGACCACGAAGTACTGGGCGCCCGCGAGCTCGTGCATGACGGCATGCCAGCCGATCTTGTTCAGCTGACTACCCAGGTACTCGCCCTGCGCCTTGTCGATCGAGTCGTCGGAGATCGTGTAGACGCCGACCGTCATCCCCTTGGTACCCGACTCCTGTACGAGCTGCTTCGCCTTCGAGAGGTTGTACGGATAGGCCGTCGGGGAGATCTTCTTGTACTGCGGATACGTCGGAGGCAGGAAGTTCTCCGTCGGCACTCCGAGACCGCCGCGCAGATTGACGAGCGTCTGCCGGTTGATCGCGTAGTTGACGGCCTGCCGCGCCTTCAGGTTGTTGAACGGCGCCGTCCGCTGGTTCATGAAGAAGTAGTACGTCGACGGCGTCCGCCAGAGCTTGATCTGCGACGCGTACTTCGCCTGGAGCTGCTTCAGCCGGTCGGTCGGGAGCGTGTTCTCGTCGTAGTCGTACTGGTTCGACGTGATGTATTGCGCCGACTGCGCGAGGTCGTTCGTCATGATCGCGACGATCTTGTCCGGGTTGCCGTTCGGGATGCCCGGGATCGGCTTCCAGTGCGGGTTCCGCAGCGCGACGAACGAGCGGCTCGGCTTGTAGCTCGAGATGTAGTACGGCCCGTCCGACGCCGGCGGCGGGTTCTCCGTGTCCTTCTGCGGCGTCGAGGACGGCACGATCGCCGCGAACGGCGTCGTCAAGATGTACTCGAAGTCCGACTGGGGCTTGATCAGCTTGATCTCGACCGTGCCCGCGCCGTCGTTCACGATGATGCCCGAGATGTCCGAGCACTTCGTCGGGTTGGCCTCACAGGCCTCGCTGCCGACGATGTTCGAGAAGAACCCGATTCCCGGCGAGTTCAGCTTGAAGTCGCGGATGATCGTGTTCTTGAAGTCGCTCGCCTTGATCGTCTCACCGTTCGAGAACTTCAGACCCTTGCGAATCGTGAACTTGAAGTCCGTGCCGTTGGTGTTGACCACCGGCAGGCTCTGCGCGATCGCCGGGATGATCTTCGTGCAGTCACCGACCGGCGCACAGGTCTGGTACTGCTTCTGGAGCAGGCCGAGGTAGACATCCTGGAAGATCTGCCACGACTCGAGCCGGTACGAGAGGCCCGGGTCCATGTAATCCGTCGTCCCCCAAACGACCTTGATCTCCGGGTAGGTCGCACCCTGAGCCGCGGTCGACGTCGTCGTCGAGCTGCTGCCGCCGCCGCCGCACGCGCTCACTACCAGCACGAGCCCCGCCGCGAAGAGCGCCGCGATCGCGATGGATCTCACTCGCTTCGTCCTCACTCTCTTACACCTCCTGGGTAGCGAGCCAAGTTGTGCTGGGCCGCCTGGCCCCGCCCACTGGGCCGAAAGGCCCAGGTGCGATTCTTATCAAACACTCTCTTTATTGACGCGGGTGGCCGCTATTTGTTGACACAGATGCTCGAGTAGTCGAACTCGTACAGGACGTTATTGACGTAACAGCGGAGTTCGACACGCTTGCTAAAGAAATCCGTACCTGCCTGATTGAGGAACGGCGCCCACGGCGCGAGCCGCATCACCTGGCGGTCGAGACGCGCCCAGCGGCGATCGACGGCGCGCGTCAGCTTGGCCGGCCGGGTCAGCTTCGCGATCCGGCGGTTCACCCACGGGACGTCGAAGTTCGCGTAGTTCGAGTTGTGGGTCGGGGTGATCGTCCGCCCGTCGAGCAGCCGGAACCAGTCGAGCGGATGTGGGTAGTCCTGGATGAAGTCGGCGAAGCCGATCTGCGCGTGCGTCTTCCCGTTGCCGATCGTCGTCCAATAGCTGCCGGCGGTCACCACCTTCGGGGCGGCGCGGAAGCCGAGGCGCTTGAGCACCGAGACGAGGTAGTCCGTGAACGGCAGGTCGGCGGCGACGTCGTGGTTCCAGACGAAGACCTTCTTCCGCCAGTGCCAGTACCCGGACTCCTTCACCAGGCGGATCGCCTTGCGCAGGTTGTGCTGGTAAAGGCTGTGGGCGCGGAACGAGGGGTAGCCGCGGGGCAGGATGTTCTCCGACGTCTGGGCGAGGCCGGTCGCAAGGCGCCCGAGCAACGGGCGCGAGATCGCGTAGTTCACCGCCTGCCGCACCTTGACGCTGGTGAACGGCTTGGTCTGAGTGTTCATGAAGAAGTACATGAGGTTCCCCGGCGTGAAGACACGGAGGCGGCTCTTGTACTTCCGCTCGATCGCGTGCAGCCGATCGCCCGGGACCTGGTAGTAGCTCATCCAGTCGTCCTTGCCCGTCAGGACACGATGGAGCGCCACCGAAGCGCTCGGGACGATGTCCCAGGTGACGCGGTCGGGGTTGCCGGCGGGCACGGCACCGTGAAAGCGCCACGCCTGGAAGTTCGGGTTCCTCTCCTCGACGATCCCGGACTTCGGCGAATAGCTCTTGATCTCGTACGGGCCGGTCGCGGGCAGCGGATGGAGCGACGTGTCGGCCGCCGGCGCGTCCTCGGGCACCGGGGCGGCGAACTCCGAGGCGAGCACGTTCGAGAAGTCCGCCTGCGGCTGCTTGAGGTGGATGACGATCGACCGGGTGGCGTTGTCGATGTCGATGCCACGGATCCGGCGGCCCTTCTGCGGGTTCTCCGCGTAGGCATCCGCCCCGCGGATGTTCCGGAAGAGGTCCGCGCCCGGCGAGTCGAGCTTGAAGTCCCGCTCGATCGCCTTCGCGAAGTCGCTCGCCAGGACCGGGCTGCCGTCGGAGTAGCGCAGCTTGTCCCGCAGCGTGAGGCTGTACGTTCGGCCGTCACGTGAGATGCGCGGCAGCGCGGTCGCAAGGTACGGAACGAGCCGCGCGCCCGCCGGACCGCTGACGTGCCGGTAGCCGAGCAGCGGGAGGTACACATTCCACATCACGCCCCAGCCCTCGGTCGTGTCCGAAAGGCCCGGGTCGAGGTAGTCGGTCGCCTCGTCCATCGCGATCCGGAACTCCGGGAACTCGCGCGGATTCGCTCCGGCAGCGGTGGTGGTCGCGGCGGCCGTCGTCGTGCGCGCCGCCGTCGTCGTGCCGGCATGGGTCGCGGACGTGGCCGCGTGACCGGACCCGCCGCAACCTGCGACGAGCATGAGCGCGAGGAGCGGAAGCGCCGCAGCGACCGCGCCCGCCCTCCCCGGAAAAGCGGTCGGCTCCACGTGGGCGGCGAAATCTAGCGCCCGGCGGGCACGTCGGAGGCGGGGCCGAGGCGTACGAGTGCGCGCCGACGCTCACGCAGCTCCACCGGCTCCTTCTCCTCGACGACGCCGTCGACCCCGTCGCGCTGCGTCGAATGGAGGATCCGGCCGTCGCCGACCCAGAAGGCGACGTGGTCGGCTCCCTCCGGCGGGCCGTATGTGACGAGGTCTCCGGCGCGAAGAACGCTCTCGGCCAGCCGCTCGCCGGCCTCCTCCTGCTGGTCGGCGTCCCGCGGCACGAGGCGCCCGCAGGCGCGGAACCCCATGTGGACGAGACCCGAGCAGTCGATCCCGGCGGACGTCATCCCGCCCCACTCGTAGCGCGTGCCGAGCAGCGTGCGCGCGTGCTCGACGGGGTCGGCGGCGCCGGCCCGAAGCCAGTCGGGGTCGGGCTCGCCTCCGAGATCCGCCTGCCTCACCCAGCCGGGATAGGCATAGGCGGTCTCCACCCGAGCCCAGTCGCCGCGCTGCTCGAGCACGCGCAACGGCTCGCCGCGCAGAGCCTGGGTCACCTGCTCGGCGTCGTCCGCAGGCTCGGCGCGAAGGGCGGCGAGGTGGCGAGCGAACGTATGTTCGCCTAGGCTCTCGCTCATGCAGCTCAGGCTAGACGCGGCCGACCGCCTGGTGGAACTCGTGGAGGAACAGCGCGGCCCGGTCCTGGCGGAGGACGCGGCACGGCGGCTCTTCGCCCTCCGGCAGGCGCCGGTCGCCCTCGCCCGCTCGCTGCTCGCGGACGTCGTCGAGACCGATGCGCGGCTCGCGTGGAGCGGCGACGCCGTGGCGCTCGCCGAACCGCCGGGCGCGACCCTTCTGCTCGAGGACGCGACGTACGTGGTGGTCGACCTCGAGACGACAGGTCTGCGCCCCGGCCGGTCCGGGATCTGCGAGATCGGGGCGGTGCGGCTGCGTGGCTTCGAGGTCGAGGCCGAGTTCGAGACCCTCGTCGACCCTGGGCTCCCGATCGACCCGGGAGCGAGCGCCGTGACCGGACTGCGCACGGCCCAACTGCGTGGAGCGCCCCGGCCGGCCGAGGCCGTGCGGAGCTTCCTCGCCTTCGCCGGCGACGGTGTTCTCGTTGCGCACAACGCGCGGTTCGACCTCGCGTTCCTCGACCGGGAGACCGAGCTGCTGACAGGTTCCCGCATCGGCTCGGCGGTCGTCGACACCGTGCGGCTCGCGCGGACGCTCCTCGCCGGGCGCGTTGCAGGGTTCGGTCTCGGCCAGCTCGCGTGGTTTCTCGACACGTCGGAGCGGCCGTGCCACCGCGCGCTGCCGGACGCCCGCGCGACCGCCGAGCTGCTGCTCGCCCTGATCGGGCTTGCGCAGGAGCGTGGTGCCCGCACCGTGGCCGATCTCACCGCGCTCACCGCGACCAGGACGCGGCGGCTGCTCGACAAGCGGCACCTCGCGTTCGGAGCGCCTGCCCGGCCCGGCGTCTACCTCTTCCTCGGCCGCGACGACCAGGTCCTCTACGTCGGCCGGGCGCGCGATCTGCGGGCACGCCTGCGCTCTTACTTCCGCAGCGATCGGCAGCGGCCGGCGGTCGAGGCGGCAGTCGCGGCGGCGGAACGAATCGAGTGGCGCGTGGCCGGGTCCGAGCTCGAGGCGGCACTCGAGGAACTGCGGCTGATCCGCGAGCTCCGTCCGCTCGGCAACGCACGCGTGTCGCGGCCCGAACGGCACGTGTGGCTGCGGCAGCGCGGCGACTCCGTGGTGGCGTCTACCCGGCCTTCACCGGTCGGCCCGCTGCGGTCGCGCCGCACCGCGCAGCTCGCAGCGCGGGTTCTCTCGCCGGAGGAGCTGGAGCGGCCCGAGGCGGCGCTGCCGCGCCTGCGCGGCCGCCTCCGGGAGCTGTCGGACGCACGGCGTTTCGAGGACGCGGGCCGGCTCCGCGATCGGATCACGGCCCTGGAGCGGATCTGCCGCGAGCTGAAGCGCCTCGACCGGGTGCGGCGGCTCGAATGCTGCGTCCTCGTCCCGGCGGGCGACCCCGGCTTCGTGCGCGCGTTCTTCGTCGCCGGCGGCAGGCTCGCTGCAGAGCGGACGCTGCCGCCAGGGGGCGGCGCCGCACTCGAGGTCGAAGCCGGGCTCGCCGCAGCACGCCGAGAGGGAGAGCTCAACCTCGACGAGGTCCTCCTCGTCGACTCGTTCCTACGCAAGCCGCCTCCCGAGCTGCGCGTCGCGCCGCTCCGGCGGGAGGCCATCCTTGAGGCGAGAGGCTCGGTCGTCGGTTAGGCAGCAGCGACCGAGATGAGATCGCGGAGCGCGCCGAGACGCGAAAGCGCCTGGCCCTCGAGCTGGCGAACCCGCTCGCGCGTCAGGTCGAGCTCGTTCCCGATCGCCTCGAGCGTCCACGGCTCGCCCTCGAAGCCGAAGCGCAGCTCGAGGATCCGCCGCTCGCGCTCCGGCAGCGCCTCGAGCGCACGCCGCACGCCCTGGCGGCGGAGCGACTCCTCGGCCTCGTCGAACGGATCGGCCGCCTCACGGTCGGCGAACAGATCGCCGAGCTCGCCCTCGTCGTCGGCGCCCACCGTCTGGTTGAGCGAGACGGACGCGTTCGCGGCGCCGAGCGCCTCGTCGACGTGCTGCATCGGCAGGCCGGTCGCCTCGGCGAGCTCCTGCTTCGTCGCCTCGCGCCCGAGCTCGACCTCGAGCCGCCGCGCCGCGCGCGACAGCTTCTGCTGGCGCTCGACGACATGGACGGGCACGCGGATCGTGCGCGCGTGGTTCGCAACCGCCCGCTGCACGGACTGGCGGATCCACCAGGTCGCGTAGGTCGAGAACTTGTAGCCGCGGCGCCAATCGAATTTCTCGACGGCGCGGTTCAGCCCGAGCGTTCCCTCCTGGATCAGGTCGAGGAACGGGACGCCGAGCCCGCGGTAGCCCTTGGCGATCGAGACGACGAGCCGGAGGTTCGACTCGATCATGTGACGCTTCGCAGTCGGGTCGCCGCGCTCGATCCGCTTCGCGAGCATGACCTCCTCGGCGGCGGTGAGCAGCTTGTGACGGCCGACGTCGGCGAGGAAGAGCTGCAGGCTGTCGGCAGAACCGGAGATGGCGACGGTCGGAGTCACTTCTGGCTCGGGCGCCGGCTCCTCTTTCTTCTCCTCTTCCTTCGGCGCCTCGGCCGGCTGGGCAGTGGCCGCGGGAGCAGCGGGCTGCCCGATCTCGAGGCCTGTGCGCTCGAGCTCCCGCGTGAGCTCCTCGACCTCGTTGTCGTTGAGCTCGAGCTCGGTCACGAACGCCGTGAGCTGGGCGGGATCGATGAACCCGCGCTCCTCGGCGCCCTCGACCATGGCGCGGATCTGGTCCGACTCGAGCAAATCGTTGAGCTGGTTCTGCGTCAGCGCTCCCTCAGTCCTTTCGTCCTACCTCGTCGCTTCTCGGCAAGCCTTCGTACCTTAGGAGGGAAGTCCTCCGGTTACCACCCTCGCCCGGGAGTGCGGCCGCTCCGACGTGCACCCGGTCGCTCGAACGAGCTGCGCGGCAAGTGTATTCCGCGCATCGACCCGGTCCGTGAGCTTAGGACGCAGACCGGTCGGCGAAGTTTGTGGAGAACACTTCAGGAAGCCTTGCGGCGGCGGCCGCCTTTCTTCGCCGGGCCCTTCGCCCGGCGCTCGGCGAGCAACTCGACGGCGCGGTCGAGCGTGACCGTCTCCGGATCGTCGCCCTTGCGCAGGCTCGCGTTCGTCTCGCCGTCGGTGACGTACGGGCCGAAGCGGCCTTCCTTGAGCACGATCTCGCTGCCGCCGACCGGGTCCGGGCCGAGCTCGCGGAGCGGCTTCGTCGCGGCCCTTTGCTGGCCGCGCCGCTGCCGGGGCTGCGCAAGGAGGGCGAGCGCGCCGGGCAGGTCGATCGTGAAGAGCTGCTCCTCCGACTCGAGCGAGCGCGACTCCTTCCCCTGCTGGACGTACGGCCCGTAGCGGCCGTTGCGCGCGACGACCTCCTCCCCGTCCTCGCCGACCCCGACCACGCGCGGGATCTGGAGCAGGCGAAGCGCGTCGTCGAGCCCGATCGTGTCCGGCGACATCGTCTTGAACAGCGACGCGGTGCGGGGCTTCTCCTTCGCGCCCTCGGGCAGGACCTCCGTGACGTACGGGCCGTAGCGGCCGGTACGCGCGACGATCGGCAGGCCGGTCTCGGGATCGGTGCCGAGCTCCCGGTCTCCGCTGGGCTGCGAGAGGAGCTCCTCGGCCCGCTCGACGGTGAGCTCGTCGGGTGCGAGCTCCTCGGGGACGCTCGCGCGCTGGCCGTCGCGCTCGAGGTACGGCCCGTAGCGGCCGACGCGCAGCACGATCCCGTCGCCGATCTCGAGCGAGTTGATCTCGCGCGCGTCGATCGCGCCGAGATCCGACACGAGCTCGTGCAAGCCGCCGCCTCCGTCCCCGAAGTAGAAGCGGCCCAGCCACTCGACCCTGTGCTCGTCGCCCGACGCGATCCGGTCGAGGTCGTCCTCCATCGAGGCGGTGAAGTCGTAGTCGACCAGCCGGCTGAAGTGCTTCTCGAGCAGGTTGACGACGGAGAAGGCGAGGAAGGCCGGGACGAGGGCCGTGCCCCGCTTGAAGACGTAGCCGCGGTCGAGGATCGTGCCGAGGATCGAGGCGTACGTGGAGGGACGGCCGATACCGAGCTCCTCGAGCGTGCGCACGAGCGTCGCCTCGGTGTAGCGCGCGGGCGGGCTCGTCTCGTGGCCCTGCGGCTCGAGCGCGCGCAGCTCGACCGAGTCGCCCTCGGCGAGGTTCGGCAGGCGCCGCTCCTCGTCGTCGCCCTTCCCCGCGCCGTCGTCGTCGCGGCCTTCCTCATAGGCCGCCAGGAAGCCGCGGAAGGTGATCACGGTGCCCGACGCGCCGAACTCGACCGCTTCGGCGGCGCTGGAATCTGCGGCGATTCGCAGCGAGACCGTCTGCCCCTGCGCGTCCTTCATCTGGGAGGCGATCGTCCGCATCCAGATCAGCTCGTAGAGCGCGTGCTCGTCCACCGAGAGCTCGGCGCGCACGTCCTGCGGCGTGCGGAAGCGGTCGCCCGACGGCCGGATGGCCTCGTGAGCCTCCTGCGCGTTCTTGACCTTCCGCTCGTAGCGCCGCGGTTCCGGCGGGACGTAGTCGGCCCCGAAGAGGGACGCAGCCTGCTCGCGCGCGGCCGTGAGCGCCGACTCCGACAACGTCGTCGAGTCGGTGCGCATGTAGGTGATATAGCCGTTCTCGTACAGGCGCTGCGCGATCCGCATCGTCGTCTGCGCGGAGTAGCGGAGCTTGCGGCTCGCCTCCTGCTGCAGCGTCGAGGTCATGAACGGCGGGCTGGGACGGCGGACGTACGGCTTGCGCTCGACGCGGGCGACCTGGAAGGACGAGCCCTGGAGCCGGTCGGCGAGCCCGCGCACCGCCTCCTCGTCGAGCTGGCGCGCCTCGCCACGCAGCTTCCCGTCAGGCCCGAAGTCCCGGCCGCTGGCGACGCGCTGCCCCTCGACGGAGACGAGCCGCGCGTCGAAGCTCTCCGGATCGAACGTGGCCAGGAGATCCCACCATGCGGCCGCGCGGAACGCCATCCGCTCGCGCTCGCGCTCGACGACGAGCCGCGTCGCCACCGACTGGACACGGCCGGCCGAGAGCCGGGGCATGACCTTCTTCCAGAGGACCGGCGACACCTCGTAGCCGTAGAGCCGGTCGAGGATCCGCCGCGACTCCTGCGCGTCGACAAGCCGCTCGTCGACCTCGCGCGTCTCCTCGAGCGCCTGCTCGATCGCGTCGCGGGTGATCTCGTGGAAGACCATCCGCCGCACGGGAACCTTCGGCTGCAGCACCTCGAGCAGGTGCCAGGCGATCGCCTCGCCCTCGCGGTCCTCGTCCGTCGCGAGCAGGAGCTCGTCGGCGCCGGCGAGCTGCTTCTTCAGCTGCGCGACCGTCTTCTTCTTGTCCGGGTCGACGACGTAGAGCGGCTCGAATCCGTGCTCGACGTCAACCCCGAGGCGCGCCCACGACTCCCCCTTGTACTTCTCGGGGATCTCGGCCGCGCTGTCCGGCAGGTCGCGAATGTGGCCCACGGAGGACTCCACGACGAAGTCCGGCCCGAGGTAGCCGGCGATCGTTCGCGCCTTCGCCGGGGACTCGACGATGACCAAGCGCTTCGACATCGGCGCGTCACGATAGCCCGCGCTCTGGATACTGCCCCTGTGAGTCTTCGTCCGCCGCTCCTGTATCGCGTCGTGGCCGCGGTCAGCCGGCCCATCCTCTACGGGCCGTTCCGGCTGCGCGTGCAGGGGACGGAGCACGTGCCCGCGACCGGCGGCTATGTCCTCGCGTGCAATCACCTCTCCAACTTCGACCCCTGGCCGCTCGGGATGCCGCTCTATCCCGAGCGCTGGCTCCGCTTCATGGCCAAGGCCGAGCTCTACTGGTGGCCGGCGACCTACGTGCTCAACGCCGCAGGTGCCTTTCCGGTGCACCGCGAGCGCGCCGACGTCGAGGCCGTCGAGACGGCGGTGCGCCTCGCCCGGGAGGGCAACGTCGTCGTGATGTTCCCGGAGGGGACCCGGCGCCGGAAGGGACTCGCCAAGAAACGTCAGGCCCGCGCACGCTCTGGTGCCGCCCGGATCGCCCTGCTGGCCGCAGTGCCGCTCGTGCCGGCGGCCGTCGCGGGCACCGACCGGCTGCTCGCGCTCGGACCGCTGCGGGTGGCGTTCGGTGCCCCGATCGAGATGGACGATCTCGTCGCATCCGAGGACACGCGTGAGGCGGCGCGGCTGGCGACCGAGCGGCTAATGGCGCGTATCGCGGAGCTGGAGACGTCCTGTTGAGCGTGTTGCTCGCGGTCGACGGCGACTCCTTCGCGCATCGCGCCTACCACGCGTTGCCGAAGTCGATCCGCCTCAACGCGGTGGTCGGCTTCACGAACATGCTCACCCGCCTCTGGCAGGCGGAGCGGCCCGACGCCGTCCTCGTCGCCTGGGACACGCTCTCCGTGCCGACCTACCGCCACGAGGCCTTCGAGCCGTACCAGTCGGGCAGGGTGTTCGAGGAGTCGATCGTCGAACAGCTGGAGATCCTGCCGGAGGTGGTGAGCGCGTTCGGCTTCCTCGTCGCAAAGGCGCCCGGCTACGAGGCAGACGACTTCCTCGCGGCGTCCGCGCACGAGTGGCTCGGCGAGGTGCTCGTGGCGACGTCGGACAGGGACGCGTTCCAGCTCGCGAGCGAACGCGTCACGATCCTGCAGCCCGTACGCGGCGTGAGCGAGCTCGTGCGGATCGGCCCCGCCGGGGTGCGCGAGCGTTACGGCGTCGAGCCCGAGCAGGTGCCGGATCTGATCGCGCTGCGCGGCGACCCGTCCGACAAGCTGCCGGGCGCGCGCGGGATCGGCCCGAAGAAGGCGGCCCAGCTACTCGCGCAGTACGGCTCACTCGAGGCCGCGCTCGCCGAAGGCCGCTTTGCCGCGGAGGCGGAGGACTTGAGGCTCTTCCGGCGAATCGCGACGATGGACGCCTCCGCTCCCCTTCCTCCCCTCGCAGAAACATCCCCGGTGTGGGCGGAGGCGTCTTCCTTCCTCGATCGGCTCGGACTCGGCGGAGTCGCCGGCCGTGTGAGCGCCCTATCGACGTCCTGACGCATCCCGCGCTCGCGCGGCTGCACCCGACCGGCGGGCATCCGGAGCGACCCGAGCGGCTCGCCGTGCTGCTCGCGCACCAGCACATCTGGAGCGAGGGCCGCGCCGCGACGGTGGAGGAGCTGCTGCTCTGCCATACGGCGGAGCACGTGGAACTCGTCCGCGGCGTCGAGGACGTGGTCTGGTTCGACGGCGACACGATCTGCACCGCCACGACGTTCGAGGCCGCCGCGCTGGCGGCGGGCACCGCGATCGAGGCGGCGCTCCGCGGCGGGTTCGCGCTCATCCGCCCACCCGGCCACCACGCCCTCGCCGGCCGAGCGATGGGCTTCTGCGTCTTCAACAACGTCGCGGTCGCCGCGCGGGCGGCGCAGGAGCGCCTCGGGCTCGAGCGAGTCGCGATCGTCGACTTCGACGTCCACCACGGGAACGGGACGGAGGCGATCTTCCGCGACGACGACAGCGTCCTCTTCGTCTCGCTCCACCAGTGGCCGTTCTACCCCGGCTCGGGCGGCCCAGACGACCAGGCGGCGACAACGCTCAACGTCCCGCTGCGCGCCGGCTCCGGCGACGAGGAGTACCTCCAGGCGTTCGCCGAGGTCGTCGAACCGGCGGTGCGCCGATTCGAGCCCCAGTTGGTGCTCGTCTCGGCCGGCTTCGATGCGCACAGCGCCGACCCGCTCTCGGACATGCGCGTCAGCGAGGACGGCTTCCGCGAGCTCGCGCGCCGCTGCCGGGGGATGTCCGACCGGGTCGCGGCGGTCCTCGAAGGCGGCTACGACCTCGAGACGTTGCCCGGCCTCGTCGACGCCGCGCTCGACGG
Organism: uncultured Actinomycetes bacterium; assembly: GCA_963743545.1. GTDB lineage: Bacteria > Actinomycetota > Thermoleophilia > Gaiellales > Gaiellaceae > Palsa-739. Next base: position 473,538 of record CAVUQB010000005.1, read on the forward strand.
CTTCGCGAGCTAGGCGCGGGCGAGCGCGAGCTGCTCGAGCGCCTCGCGGCGCGAGGACACGCCGAGCTTGCGCAGGAGGCTCTTGACGTGCGAGCGGACGGTGTGCTCGGAGATGAAGAGGCGCTGCGCGATCTCGTCGGTGCCGTGGTGCTCGTCGAGCAGGAGCAGCACCTCGAGCTCGCGGGCGGAGAGAACCGACGCGATCCGGTCCGGCACGCCCGAGCCGCGGCCGCCGCTGCGCACCTGGTCGAGCAGCCTGCGCGCCACGGGGCCGGAGAGAGCCGCGTCACCCTGGACGACGCCGTCGAGGAACTCCGCGATCCGGTCGGGCGACTCGGTCTTGAGCAGGTAACCGGCCGCGCCGCCGCGGATCGCGGCGAGCAGGTTCTCCTCGGTGCCGGAGGCCGTGAGGACGACGACTTCGCAGCCGGGCGCGGCCTCGCGCAGCCGGGGTAGTGCGGAGAGTCCGTCGAGGCCCGGCATCAGCAGATCGAGGAGGACGAGGTCGGGCTGCGTCTCCGCCGCCGCGGCGATCGCCTCCTCTCCGTCGGCCGCGAGCCCGGCGAGCTCGAAGCCGTGCGAGCGCAGCAAGGCGGCGAGCGCCTCGCGCGTGAGCGGATGGTCGTCGACGACGAGTACGCGTGCGGGCATGGGTTCCTTATCGGCAGCAGCCGTTCTGCCGACAAGACCCATGTGAGAGCGCAGCGCACCGAGCTGCAGGCATGGCTGTGGGGCGAGGTCGTCCTGTCCGGGCTGCTCGCGGCCAGCCTTGCGCTGCTGTTGACCTATCCGGCGTTCCGGATGCAGTACGACCGGCCGGAGCTGCTGCTCGTGCTCGAGACGACGATGGCGCTCGCGGGCGTGCTCGTCGCGCTCCTCGCCGGCGTGCGCTTCTCGGTCACCGGGCTGCGCACCGATCTCCTGCTCGCGGCCGGCTTCCTGATCTGGTCGCTGTCCACCGTTGCCTTCGTGATCGTGCCCGTGCTCGACGGCGGCTCGCTCAGTCGCGCCGACGGCTGGGCCGCGCTCGCCGGTGGGATCGCCGGCCAGGCCCTGATCGCCGTCGCCCCGTTCGTCCGTGGCCGCAGCCGCTTCCGCGAACGTGCGCTGCGCGATACCGTCCTCGCCGCCGCGGTCGCGCTCGCTGCCCTTTGGGTCCTCCTGCGGGCCCACGACGGCGCGCTGCCGACCCTGACTCTGCCGTCGGGGGTAGCCGATGCGCCCGCCGGCCTCGCGTCCGCCCTCGCCGTGCAGGCGCTCCTGAACCTCCTCGCCGTCGTCGGCTGGGGACATCGGTTCGCGAAGACGGGAGACGATCTTGCCAAGTGGCTCGCGCTCGGCTTCACGCTCCTGGGGTTCGCGGCGCTCCATCTCGTGTTCACGCCGCCTCGCGGCACGACCTACGTCGCGGCAGGCGACTACCTGAGACTGGTCGCGTTCACCCTGATCCTCGTCGGCGCCTGGCGGGCGATCCGCTCGGCCGAGCTCGGACGCGCCATCGCCGAGGAACGGGCGCGCGTCGCGCGCGAGATCCACGACGGGCTCGCGCAGTATCTGTTCGCAGTCTCGACGCATGCCCAGATGCTCGCGTCGGGGGCGCCGGTCGAGGAGGTCGGGCCGCAACTCAAGCAGGCGGCAGCGCTCGCGCAGCAGGAGGCGCGCTTCGCGATCCTCGCGCTCTCGTCGGCGAGTGGCACGGCTCCGTTCGACTCGGCGCTGCGCCGCTACGTCGAGTTCCTGACTGCCGACGGCGAGCTCGAAGTCGACCTCGAGATCGACCCCGGGATCCGCCTCGCCCCGGACGAGCAGATCGAGATCTTCCGCATCGTCCAGGAGGGGCTCGGGAACGTGCGGCGCCACGCGAACGCGACGCGCGCCGAAGTTGTGATCGGCCGGCGCGCCTCCGGCGAGCGGTTCGTGGCCGTCGAGGACGACGGCGAGGGCTTCCCGCCCGAAGCGCAGGCGGCCGGGCTAGGGCTGCGGAACATGCGCGACCGGGCGACGTCGATCGACGGTGGCTTCAGCGTCCAGAGCACACCCGGCGGCGGCACCGCTCTCGAGGTCGTCCTGCGCACCTGAACAGCCTTCCCAACGGCGCCCGGTCGGCTTAGAGTCCAGCGTCGTGAGTCGCTCTGTTTCGTTGCTTGCTGCGCTCGTGGTCTGTTGCGGGCTCACGGCGACGGCGGTCGCGGGAAAGCAGCGCCCGAACCAGCGCGTGACGATCTTCTCCGACTCCTCCGGGGCGGCGCTGAACTGGGACTCGACGGCCAAACAGATCGTCGAGCGCGGCAACCGCGTCCGCCTCGAGCTCCATCCGTGCGGCCGGCTGACCCAGCCCGGCTGCTTCACCTCGCATCCGCCGCCGAGCGTCCTCGCGAGTGTGCGCAAACTCGGCCGGGGGCTCGGGCCGAACGTCGTGATCTTCGTCGGTTACAACGACGACCCCGCGACCTACCGCCTCGGGCTGCCGATTGTGGTGAAGGCGCTCTGGAAACGCGACGTCCACCACATGATCTGGGTCACGCTGCACGCCGTCACCAAGCAGTACGTCGACATCAACCACGCGATCTACGCCGAGCAGCAGAAGTGGGGCCCGACGATGACGGTGCTCGACTGGAACCACTACTCGTCGGCCCACCCGTCCTGGTACGCGTCGGACGGGATCCACCTGAGCGGCACGGGCGCAATCGCGTTCGCCACCTTCCTCCATCGCTCGCTCAAGCAACTCGGCCTGACGGGGCCGAAGCCGACGACCTGAACTGGAGAAGCCCCGCCGGAGCGGGGCTTCTCGGTAGCAGGCCTGTAAGCCGGATTCTGTCGGGGGTGGCCATCCATCTATGCGGCTACCCGGCTCCTCGGCGGGCCGCGTCGGCGGAGCCTGTTCGCCTTGCACCGGACGGGGTTTGACGAGCCGGCCCTGTCGCCAGGGCCGCTGGTGGGCTCTTACCCCACCGTTTCACCCTTACCGGCCGCGACTCCGGAGATTCGCAACCGGCGGTCTGTTTTCTGTGTCACTTTCCGTCGGCTTTCGCCGCCTCCCTCATGTCGCCAGGCGATGTCGGGAGCGTCCTGCCCTGCGGTGTCCGGACTTTCCTCGACGCCGATCTGCGTTAACAGAGGGGCGCCGCGGTCACCCGGCCTGCACCAGGAGTGTAGCCTCGCCCGGTGGAACGGCAGTTCGCGCTCACGTTCCCCAACGGGAACCGGGCGACCGCGGTGCGACTCGAGGCTCGGGAGGCGGTCGGCGAGGCGCTGCAGGCGCTCGGATTGGCGGCGCCGCGGCCGGTGCTCGTCCTCGTCGGGAGCGCCGCGAAGGGCGCGGGCACAACCGCGGGCGTGTCGATCGAGGAGTGCGTCGAGCCGCTCACCGCGAGTGCCGTGCGCCTCGATGCGGCGATCGTCGACGGCGGGACCGATGTCGGCGTGATTCGGGCGGCGGGAGTGGCCCGAGCGCGTACGGCGGCCGGCCCGCCGCTCGTCGGCGTCGCGCCTGCGAGCCTCGTCGTGCTGCCCGGGGAGCCGAACCGGCAGGGCAGCTATCGCCTCGAGCCACATCACACGCACTTCGTGCTCGTCCCGGGGTCCGACTTCGGCGCGGAGTCGCCGTGGATCGCACAGATCGCGACTGAGATCGCCCACGGTCGCCCGACGCTCACCGTCCTGATCGGGGGCGGCGATGTGACCTGGATCGACGCCGTCGAGAGCGCCCGCGTCGGGCGGCCGATCCTGGCGCTCGCCGGCACCGGTCGTGCGGCGGACGAGCTCGTCCGGGGCGAAAGCGAGCGCGCGCGCAGGCTGCTCGCGTCCGGCCTTGTGGAGTGCCTCGATCTGCGGGAAGATCGCATGCGACTTCCTGCAAGCGTCGAGGAGCTTCTTCGTGAGCGATGACGAGTACAGCCGGCTGATCGGGGCGCTCGAGCTCGACGAGCGCCAGAAGGACTACCTGCGCGACCGCTGGCTCGGCCAGATCCGCTGGATGGAAGCGAAAGCCAAGACGGCGCAGCGGCGGTACTACGGCCTTCGTCTCTCCACGATCGTCGGCGGCGTCATCGTGCCCGCTCTCGTCAGCCTCAATGTGCGCGGGAGCCACGTCGCCGCGGGTATCGGCTGGACGACCTTCGCCGTCAGCCTGCTCGTGGCGCTGAGTGCTGCGGTGGAAGGGCTCTTCCAGTACGGCGACCGCTGGCGCAACTATCGGCTCACGGCGGAACTCGTGAAGGCCGAGGGGTGGCAGTTCGCCGAGCTGGCCGGCGTGTATCTGTCATACGCGACGCATGACTCGGCGTTCCGCCCGTTCGCGGGGAACGTCGAGAGGCAGTTGGGAAACGAGGCCGAGCGATACGTGACCAAGGTCGTCCAGGAACGACCGGTCAAGGGGGGCGCCGCGGCGGCGAGCGGGCAGTAGCGCAGTGGCCGACGTCTTCCTCTCGTATTCGCGCCGCAACAAGGAGTTCGTACAGCGGCTGTACGAGTTTCTGACCGGCACGGACAAGGACGTCTGGGTCGACTGGGACGACATCCCGCCGGCCTCGGAGTGGCAGCAGGACATCGCGCAGAACATCGAGGGCGCCGACGGGTTCGTCTTCGTCGTGAGCGCCCACTCCCTCGCCTCTGCGGAATGCGCGAAGGAGCTCGAGCACGCGCTCGGTCGCGGCAAGCGGATCGTCCCAATCGCCTGCGAGCAGGCCGATCCAGGGGCGGCGCGGGAGGAACTGCGCAAGCTGAACTGGATCTGGTGCGTTGACGACGACGGCCAGGGCGCCGCGTTCGACGCCGTGCTCAAGGGGCTCGACACGGATCTCGCCTGGGTGCATGCCCATACTCGCGTGCTCGTACGAGCCGTCGAATGGGACGAGAACGAGCGCAACTCGAGCTTCCTCCTACGCGGCACCGACCTGAAGGAGGCGGAGCAGCAGGTCGCGGCGGGAGCCTCGAAGGATCCGCCGCCGACGGAGCTGCAGTCCACGTACGTCGTCGCAAGTCGCCATGCTGCGACGCGGCGACAGCGGATGCTGCTCGGCGGCGTGTCGCTGGCGCTCATCGTGGCGATCGGCCTCGGAGTTCTCTCTCTGCTCCAGCGGAACGACGCACGCGCCGCGACGCAAAAGGCCACGTCCGTCGCACTCGCGAGCGGGGCGGACGACCACGTCGGCGACACGCATCCGGATCAGGCGCTTCTGCTCGCGCTCGCCGCGTACGGGTCGAGCGCCACCGCACAGGCGCGGAGCGCGGTCCTCGCTGCGCTCGAGAATGCGCAGCAACTCGGCGTCAGCGAGTTCCTGCACGGAGATTCGCCCGTCACGAGCTTCTCCTTCTCACCCGACGGTTCAGAGCTCATCGTCGGCAGCGCTGACGGGAGCGTGCGTCTCTGGAACGTGCGCAAACACGAAGAACTCGCGACGCTCGCTGCCCAAAGCACAGCTCCGGTCGTCAGCGTCGGCTCCGGTGCCGGCGGGCTCGTGATGGCGGCGAGCAGCAACGGCGTCATCCGCTTCTGGCACGGCGCCGCCGCGCATGAGGACCCGGAGTTCCGGGCTCCCGGGAAGCTCGTCGCGGCCGCCGTCAGTGCGGACGGCCACCTCGTCGCCGCTATAGGCGGAGGCCGGCACGTCTGGCTCTGGAATCGACGAACGGGAACGCGGTACCAGCTTCCCGCTCCCGCGGGTGGCGCGGTCACACTCGCGTTCAGCCACGACGGCCGGACGCTCGCGGCGGCGTTCACGCACACCTTTCAGAGCGACGCGAATGCCCTCCCTGAGCAGTTGGGCGCAGTGGCTGTCTACGACACGACTCGGCGGAAGCTGCTCGGTTTACTGCCGAATGGAAAGCTTTGGGTGACCGGACTGGCGTTCGCACCGCGCGGCGACGTTCTCGCGACCGCGGGTGCGAATACGAAGTTCGAGCCGGAACAGACCTCGGGGGCGGTACGGATCTGGAATGCACGGCGTTTGCAACAGCTCGGCCGTGTGGTCAAGAGCAAGCAGAACGTCGACACCGTCGCCTTCTTGCCGGGCGGCAAGGTCATCGCCGGACGCAATGACGGGAGCCTGCAGGTCGCCTCGCCGCTAACCGGTAAATGGATCGGCTGGACACGTAGTCCGCTGGACGGGTCCGCGAGCTTGCTCGCGGTGAGCAGTGACGGTCGAACCTTCGCGGCGGCAGCGACCCCGACCGACACGAGCGTGCGGCTCGGGCCGATACGCCAGCGACTCGCGCTCGGCCGTGTTGCCGAGAGCGGGAGCAACGACTTCGACGGGATCGCGTTCAGCCCCGACGGACGCACGCTGGCCGTTACGAAAGCCGGTCTGGGGCCAGTCAAGCTGGTCAACGTCCGTACCGGCGTCGTTCGGACGCCGAGGTGGCTGCGTGCTTTTCGGAGCGCCGATCAAGCCGCTTTCAGCCCCGACGGCCGCCTGCTCGCGATCACGAACTTCAATAGCGGCGAGGTTCTGCTGTGGAACCTCCAGACTCACAAGAGAGTCGGGCGCCTGTTCGCTCCGCCCGGAGCCGAGGGGGCGGACGCGCTGGCATTCAACGCGTCCGGAAGCGAGCTTGCGGTGAGCTACCTCTCCAATGCGGTTCGCCTCTGGGACGTGCCGCAACGCAAGCTGATCGGGCACGCCGTTGATCCGAACGCCTTCGGTCTCATGTTCTCCGGATCGACGGTCTTCATGATCAGCGACAACTGGTGGGTCGAGAGCTGGGACGGCCACTCAACGCCGCGCCGCGTCTTCACTCCGCCAGCCAGCGCACAGGTGGCGAGCACCACCCTCGGCAACAACGACTGGCTGTGGAAGCTCGTCGCGGAGCTTCGACACAGCGGAGGCGGCGCTATTCCTGTCACCGGCAACGTGACGCTGAGCCCGGATGGCAAGACGCTTGCGATCGCGGAAAACTCCAGCGCGGGGGGTGTTCAGCTCTGGGATGTCGCCACCCGCACGCCGATCGGGCCACTACTCTCGAGCCCGGCCGGGCCGAACATCGTGTTCAGCCTCGACGGGACATCTCTCGCCGCCGCGTTCGATGCTGGACCAGTTCAGATCTGGCGGGGACTCCTCTGGCGCAACAGCGCCGATCTCAAGACCCGGGTCTGCGAACTCGTCGTGGGTGGCTTCAGCGCGGGCGAATGGAGCGCGCTCGAACCGGGGTTCGCGCGCCCCAACCCGTGCGGCTAGGCAGGCAGGCGAGGCCTAGCCGACTTGCCGGCCGGCAGCGTCCGTGGCCGCACCGGCCTCGGCGAGCCTGCCGTGCAACTGCATCGCACACTCCGGGCAGCGCACAAGCGCGCCCTCGTGGAGGACGAACTCGCCGCAGACCGGGCACTCGAGCGACGCCCCGCGCAGCACGGCGAGGAGCTCCTGCTCGAGCGTCCGGTGGAGAGGCGTCGGCGGGTTCACAGCTCCCGGAACACCCCCACGACCTTGCCGAGGATCTGCACGTACGGGGCGTAGATCGGCTCGAGCGCGGAGTTCTCGGGCTGCAACCGGACGCGGCCGCTCTCGCGGAAGAACCGCTTCACCGTCGCCTCGTCGGCCGTCTCGTCTTCGCCGGCGAGGGCAACGACGATCTCGCCGTTCCGGGCGTCGTGGGAGCGGCGCACCACGACGACGTCGCCTTCGAGGATCCCGGCCTCGATCATCGAGTCGCCCTTGACGCGCAGCAGGAAGTCGCCGCGGAGGCTCTCGGGCACTGCGATCTCGTCCTCGACGTTCTCGTCGGCCAGCAACGGGCCGCCCGCGGCGATCTGCCCGAGCAGCGGCAGCCTCGGCAGCTCGGCCGCGACCGTCTCAGCCTTCTTCTCGCGACCCACGAGCTCGAGCGCCCTCGGCTTCGTCGGGTCGCGCCGGAGCAGGCCTGCGCGCTCGAGGTTCGCGAGATGCGCGTGGACGGTGGACGGCGACGCGAGACCGACGGCCTCGCCGATCTCCCGCACCGTGGGCGGATACCCGTGGCCGTCGACGTAGCCGACAAGAAACGTCCAGATCTCGCGCTGCCGGCCGGTCAACTCCGCTGTCGTCTGCATCTCACGCTCCGAGGGTCGGGGACGGTGGCGAACACATGTTCGCGAGCAGCGTACGGACTCCTCCGGACGGCGTCAAACTCCCCAGAGAAAAGGCCGCCCGGAAGGCGGCCCGAACGAGTGCGCTGGAGAGGACTTGAACCTCCACGGCCTGTTAAGGCCACTAGGCCCTCAACCTAGCGCGTCTACCAATTCCGCCACCAGCGCGAGAGCCCGCGCAGTGTAGCGCCCGCGGGTCGGCGGGTCGGGCTAGGTGAGGTAGTGGAAGAGGGCGATGCTGTTGACGAAGAAGAGCACCGTGAAGACGACGGTGACCCGGGTCAGGTTCTTCTCCACGATGTGCGTCCCGCCCTGGGACGCAGGGGTGAAGCCGAGCCCTCCCATGCCGGCATCGCGGCCGGAGTGCATGAGGATCAGCGAGATCATCGCGACGACGATCAGCACCTGGGCGACTGCAAGGAACGTGAGCACGCGCTCAGGGTAGCCGCCGCTGCGTCACGTCGACGATCGCCGCGACGAGCTCGGAGGCGATGCGATCCTTCGTGACGTAGCCGGACGCACCCGCGTTGCGGGAGCGGTCGACGTCGGCCCGCGAGTTCGAGCCGGTGAGCATGAGGACGCGGACGCCGCCGCCCTCCGCGCGGATCTCGCGGGTGGCCTCGAAGCCGTCGAGGCCGGGCATGCTCACGTCCATCAGGACGACGTCGGGGCCGAGCTTTCGCGCGAGCTCGACCGCCTCGCTGCCGTCGCTCGCCTGGCCGACGACCTCGATCCGCTCGTCGGAGGCGAGGATCGCCTCGAGCGCCTCGGCGAAGAGCCGGTGGTCGTCGGCGATCAGCACGCGGAGCGGCTCGGGCTTCTTCGCGCGGCGGGGCACCGGTTCATCCTCCCTGTTAGCGTCGACTTGTGGAAGAGGACGTCCGGGAGCGGATCCAGAAGCTGCTCGTGACGGGGGACAACCGCCTCAAGCAGGGCGTCGCTCCGGCGAAGGCGCGCGAGAGCTGGGAGCAGGCGCTCGCCCTCGCGCGGGAGGCAGGGCTCGAGGAGAGGATCCGGCCGCTCGTCGAGGTCAGGCTGGCCGATCTAGACCGGCAGCCCGGCTGAGGATCGCCTCGATCCGCTCGGCCTGGCGGCGGACGTCGTGGTCGGCGGTCGCCTCGCGGGCGGAAGCGTTCGGGCACGGCAGCGCCGCGGCCTCCTCGAGCGCGCGCGCGAGGGCGTCGAGGTCGAGCGGGTCGACGAGCACGCCGGCCTCGGGCGGGACGAACTCGGGCGGGCCGCCGATCCGCGTCGCCACGACCGAGCGGCCGCAGGCCATCGCCTCGAGCAGCGCCTGGCCGAGCGGCTCCACCAGGCTCGGCTGGGCGAGGACGCGGCTCTCCGCCAGCAGCCGCGGGATCTCGTCGTGCGGAACGCGCCCGAGCAGGCGCACGCCCTCGCGTCCCTCCAGCTGCGGCCGGAGCGGGCCGTCGCCGGCGAAGGTGAGCGTGCCCTCGCCGAGGCGCGCGAACGCGTCGGCGAGGCGCACGACGTTCTTCCGCTCCTCGAGCGCGCCGACGCAGAGGAAGGCGGGAGGCCCGGGCGGCGGCTCGGTGACCGCGAAGCGCTCGCGGTCGACGCCGCTCGAGACGACCTCCACCTTGCCGCGGGCCTCGGGCAGCTTCGTCTCGAGCTCCCGCCGCAGGTAGTCGGAGACGCAGATCACAGTGGCCGCCCGCCGCACGACGAGGCGGGTTGCGGCGGCGACGCCCGGGAACGCGCCGATGTTGCGGACGTCCCTGCCGTGTGCGGTGACGACGAGCGGGGCGCGGCCGGCGAGAGCGGCGATCAGGCCCGACGGGACGAGGAAGTGCGCGTAGACCACGTCCGGCCGGCTCGCCGCGCGCGTCCTGCGTGCGAGGGTCAGGTAGCGGAGCTTCCCGCCCGCGCGCGTGTCGAGGACGGCGAGCTCGATCTCGTGTCCCCGCGCCGTGAGCTCGTGCTCGAGCTGCGCGACGAACGTGCCGAGGTCGGGCGCGTCGGGTCCCGGGTACATCTGGGAGACGAGGAGGATGCGCACGGCAGCAGCGTAAGCTCCGGGCATGAGCGACTACACGATCGTCAACCTCGGGGACGTCGAGAACGTCGCCCCGAGGTTCCAGATGCCGGAGGGCATGGACGTCCGCTTCCCGAAGCGGGATCTCGGCTGCAAGATCGGCGGCGTCGGCGTCGAGAAGCTCCCGCCCGGCGTCCGCACGCCCTTCGGGCACACCCACAGCGACCAAGAGGAGCTCTACGTCATCACCGAGGGCTCCGGCCGGGTCAAGATCGACGACGAGATCCACGACCTCCGCACCTGGGACATCGTCCGCGTCGGACCGGGGACGATGCGCAACTTCGAGGCCGGACAGGACGGGATCACCCTGATCGCGTTCGGGGCACCGATCGCTGAGGAGAGCGACGGCGAGCTCGTGCACGGCTGGTGGACGGGCTAGCGACTCACGCCCGGGCGCGGTTCCTGAGACTCGGGCTGGCGACACTCGTCCTCGCGGCCTCGGCCTGGGGGTTGCTCCAGCTCCCGGCGCAGGCAGCTTCGAGCGCTGCGACGACGACGCCCTCGGCCCGCGTGACCGTCACCTTCGCCGGTGACATCGCCCTGCTCGGCCCGGCGCCGAGCTCGCTCTTCGCCGGCGTCCGCGGGCCGCTGCGCCGAGCCGACGTCGCGATCGGCAACCTCGAGGGCACGTTGAGCGTGGGTGGAGTCTCGAAGTGCGGGAAGCACAATCCGAACTGCTTCGCCTTCCAGTCGCCCCCACAGTCGGCCGCCCTCCTGCGCGGCGCGGGGTTCGACGACCTCAACGTCGCGAACAATCACGCCTTCGACTACGGCGCCTCGGGCCAGCAGCAGACGTTGCATGCGCTCGCCCACAACCGGCTGCACTGGAGCGGCCGGCCGGGCCAGATCACGATCGTCAAGGCGCATGGCGTACGGGTCGCGATCCTCGGGTTCGCGCCGTACCCGTGGGCGCAGAGCCTCCTCGACATCCCGGCGGCGCAGACGCTCGTGCGCCGGGCCGCCGGACGCGCAGACATCGTCGTTGCCGTCCTCCACGCAGGCGCCGAAGGCGTCAGCCATCAGCACGTCCCGTACGGCAGCGAGTACTACCTCGGCGAGAATCGCGGCAACGAGCGGCAATTCGCCCACGCGCTCGTCACTGCGGGCGCGAATCTCGTCGTCGCTTCGGGCCCACACGTTCTGCGCGGGGTCCAGCTCTTCCAGAACACGCTGATCGCCTATTCGGTGGGCAACTTCGCGACGGCCGGGCACGCTCTTGCCACCGAGGGGATCCTCGGGCAGGGAGCGATCCTCAGCGTGACGCTCGGCGCCGACGGGACGCTCGTCTCGGGACGGCTGCTCCCCATCCAGCTGACCGGCGGCGACCCGCGCCGGATCTACGGGAGCAGCGACGTGTTGCGTCGGGTCAACTCGCTCTCGCACGCCGACTTCGGCGCGAGCGCCGTGCGCGTCTCGGACGACGACAGGCTGAACCTCGGCTAGGCCTGCGGCCGCACCGCGTCGTACATCCCCCACTCCTCGCGCAGCGCCTCGCAGATCTCGCCGACGGTGCACCGCGCGCGCAGCGCCTCGCGCAGCAGCGGTAGCAGGTTCGCGTCGCCGCGCGCCCCTTCGCGCACGCCGGCGATCGCCGCGGCCGCCTCCTCGGCGTTCCGCTCCGCGCGCACCCGGGCGGTTCGCTCGAGCTGGCGCCGCTCGGCGGCCGGGTCGATGTGGAGGAGCTCGACGCGCTCGTCCGACTCCTCCTCGAACGCGTTGACGCCGACGATGACGCGCTCGCCGCGCTCGACCTGCTGCTGGAACTCGAACGCGGCCCGTTCGATCTCCTGCTGCACGAAACCGGACTCGACCGCGGCGACGGCGCCGCCCGCCTCGTCCACGCGCTCGATCAGCTCCCAGGCGCGGGCCTCGAGCTCGTCGGTGAGCGACTCGATGTAGTAGGAGCCGCCCAGCGGGTCGGCGGTGTCGGTCGTGCCGGCCTCCGCGGCGAGGATCTGCTGCGTGCGCAGCGCGATGTGCGCCGCGTGCTCGGACGGGAGGGCGAGCGCCTCGTCGAACGAGTTCGTGTGGAGGCTCTGCGCGCCGCCGGCCACCGCCGAGAGCGCCTGGATCGCCACGCGCACGATGTTGTTCTCCGGCTGCTGTGCGGTGAGGGTCGAGCCGCCGGTCTGGGCGTGGAAGCGGAGCGCGAGCGCGCGCTGGTTCGTCGCGCCGAAGCGCTCGCGCATGATCCGCGCCCACAGCCGCCGCGCCGCCCGGAACTTCGCGACCTCCTGGAAGAAGTCGTTGTGCGCGTTGAAGAAGAAGGAGAGGCGCGCGCCGAAGTCGTCGGGCGACAGCCCCGCCGCGACCGCCGCGTCGCAGTAGGCGATGCCGTTCGCGAGCGTGAAGGCGAGCTCCTGCACCGCCGTCGAGCCCGCCTCGCGGATGTGGTAGCCGCTGATCGAGATCGTGTTCCAGCGCGGGATCCGCTCGGCGCAGTACGCGAACAGGTCGGTCGTGAGCCGCATCGAGGGACGGGGCGGGAAGATGTAGTTCCCGCGCGCGATGTACTCCTTGAGGATGTCGTTCTGGACGGTGCCGCGCAGCGCATCCGGGGCCACGCCCTGCCCTTCCGCAACCAGCTCGTAGAGCAGCAGCAGGAGCGAGGCGGGCGCGTTGATCGTCATCGAGGTCGAGACGTCGGCGAGCGGGATGCCGGCGAGCAGGATCTCCATGTCGGCGATCGAGTCGATCGCCACGCCGGTGCGGCCGACCTCGCCGACCGCCCGCGCGTCGTCCGAGTCGTAGCCGAGCTGGGTCGGGAGGTCGAAGGCGATCGAGAGGCCGGTCTGGCCGCGCTCGAGCAGGTACCGGTAGCGCGCGTTCGACTCCTCGGCGGAGGCGAAGCCGGCGTACTGCCGGATCGTCCACGGCCGGCCGCGGTACATGTCCGGGTACGGCCCGCGGGTGAAGGGATACTCGCCCGGCGGCTCGAGCTCGCCCGGCGCGTCGGCGGCCGTGTAGACGGGCTTCACCTCGATGCCCGACTCGGTGCGCCGGTCGCCGGTCGCCGCCATGGCGAGATCGTAGAGCGCGGGACTTCACTCGGTCGGACGCCGCGCAGCGCGGCGCGTCGACTACCGTCGAGTCATCCTTCAAACGCCCAGGGAGGCACGCGATGAGCTCCACCGACGAGCCGACGATCACCACCGACGAGCAGGAGCAGGTGGACCGTGCGAACGCCTCCGGGAAGAAACCGGTCGTGTTCGTGCACGGCCTCTGGCTCCTTTCGTCCAGTTGGGACCGCTGGGCCGAGCTGTTCGAGGGCGCCGGCTACGCGTCCGTCACGCCCGGCTGGCCGGACGATCCCGAGACCGTGTCCGAGGCGAAGGCGCATCCCGAGGCCTTCGCCGGGAAGGGCGTCGGCGACGTGGCCGACTACCTGGAAGCGGTGATCCGCCGACTCGACGCGAAGCCGGCGGTGGTCGGCCATTCCTTCGGCGGCCTGCTGACGGAGATCCTCGCCGGCCGCGGCCTCGCCGCCGTGTCCGTGGCGATCAGCCCGGCTCCGTTCCGCGGCGTGCTGCCGCTGCCGATCTCGGCCCTGCGCTCGTCCTCGGCCGTCCTGGCGAATCCCGCGAACAAGCACCGGGCGGTGCCGCTGACGTTCGAGCAGTTCCGGTACGCGTTCGCGAACGCGGTCGGCGAGGACGAGGCGAAGCAGCTCTACGAGGCGTATTCGGTGCCCGGGTCGGGCGAGCCGATCTTCGAGGCGGCCGCGGCGAACTTCAACCCGTGGACCAAGGCAAAGGTCGACACGAAGAACCCTGAGCGCGGACCGCTGCTGATCATCTCCGCCGACCAGGACCACACCGTTCCGTGGTCGATCGCGAAAGCCTCGTACAAGAAGCAGGAGCGCAACACGAACGTGACCGAGATCGTGAAGCTCGAGGGGCGCGGCCACGCACTCACGATCGACGCGGGCTGGCAGGACGTCGCCCAGACCGCGCTGGACTTCGTCGAGCGTTTCACCGGCTGAGTCCTCCCGCACCGGGCCGGGAAGCCGGCCTGCCGTGGCTAGGCGGCGGGGTGGCACCGCGAGCGCACCGGCCGCACGGCACGTGCGACCGGCACGCTCGCCGCCCGCGGAGGGGCGGGCAGAGGCGAGAGATGGTCGGCGAGCGCCCGGAGAGTCCAGGCGGTTCGCCCACGGAGAGCTCCGGGGCCGCGCAGCCTCTCGGCCGCGGCGACGTCCTCGCGCCGATGCTGGTCGGCGGAGTGGAGAGCGAAGAACTCGGGCGGCTGGGGCATCATCGTGTGCGAACTCCTTCTGTTCGATGAATCTCGCGTGTTCGATATATATCGAACGCTACCCCTGCTTGTCAAGCACGAATTGGGGAAAAGCGCTATCTTCCTGGTTACAGTTCGATGACGATCGAAAAGATACAGCCCCCGCGCACGGTTACGCAGCCGCGAGTCGTCGACGTCTCGCGCCCGAGCCAGGCGCTCGCGGTCGAGATCGAGGCCTCGGAGGCCGCGGAGCTGCTGCTCAGCCTCGCGACCTTGCTCGTCGAGGCCGAGCAGGACACCTACGAGCTGGGCGCGGCGCGGATCGACGAGCTGCGCGCGGCGACTCCGCCGGAGCTGCTGGAACGAGGCCGCCGAGCTCCTGCCCGAGAAGACGGCGGCGCTCCTGCTCGGGCTCGTGTACACGACGCCGAAGCCGCGCACAGCTGCGGCGTTCCTCGAGCACCTCGCCGCGACCGACCCGATCGAGATCCGCCTCCATCTGCTCGGCTACTACCTCCGCGGCCACCACGTGACCGAGCCCGCGACGATCCGGCGCGCGGCAGAGGGCGATGCCGCGGCGATCGCCGAGCTGCTGGCCGCGACGACCGAGTACGCCGCTCCGGAGAAGTGCGCGGACCTCGAGCACGCCGTCCGCAGCGATCCGGCCGAGAGCAAGCGTCGGCTCCTCGATCTCCTCACCGGCTGGTCCGAGCACGTCCTCCCCCTGATGGCGCCGGCCGACCCAACGCTCGCCGAGCGTGACGCAGAGGCCAAGCGCGAGCTCGTGCAGTCGACCCCTCCCGAGCAGGTCGTCGAGCGGCTGGCGCCCGGCATCCAGTGGGCGCCGGGGCCGGAGATCGACCGCGTCGTGCTCTTCGCCGCGTACTCGCCGCGACCGTGGGTCTACATGAGCGAGTACAAGCGCGTGAAGATCTTCTGCTACCCGATCACGCTCGACCGCGAGCCGGCGGCTCCGGGCGACCCGGCCGAGCTCGTGCGCATCTACAAGGCGCTCGGCGACGAGAGCCGCCTCAAGCTGCTGAAGCGGCTCCAGGAAGGGCCGATCTCACTCGCCGACGCCGCGCAGGAGGTTGGCCTCGCGAAGTCGACGACCCACCACCACCTGGCGATCCTGCGCCAGGCGGGCTTCGTGCTGATCCGGGAAGGCGACGACACCTACAAGCTCCGCTCCGATCTCCGTCCGGAGCCGGGTGCGCTGCTCCGGCAGTACCTCGGCACCTGACGACGCAGGCAAGATCCGGACATGCGGGTGACCGTCCGCCTCTTCGCCGGGCTCCGGGAGCGCGCCGGGCAGTCGCGCCTCGAGCTCGAGGACGTCGCGCGTCTCGAGGACGTCTGGCCCGCCCTCGACCGTGTTGTCGGCATGGGGGGCGACGAGCCGCCGGGGCTGCTCTACGCCGTCAACCGGGAGTACGCCGAGCCGGGGCTCGAGCTCGCGGACGGCGACGAGGTGGCGCTCATCCCACCGGTCAGCGGAGGCTCGTTCCGGCTCGTCGAGAGCCCGCTCGACGTCGCTGCGGTGCTGCGCGAGGTCGAGGATCCGGGAGCCGGCGCGGTCGCGAGCTTCGTCGGCACCGTCCGCAACCGCTCGCGCGGGCGCGACGTGCTCCACCTCGAGTACGAGGCGTTCGAGGAGATGGCCGAGCCGCTGCTCGCCCGCCTCGGCGACGAGCTGACCGAGCGGCACGGGCTGTGCGCAGTCGCCGTCCACCACCGGTTGGGGCGGGTCGAGATCGGCGAGGCGAGCGTCGTGATCGCCGTCTCCGCCCCGCACCGCTCGGCCGCGCTCGACGCATGCCGCGAGGCGATCGAGACGCTGAAGACGACGATCCCGCTCTGGAAGAAGGAGGTCTACGCCGGCGGCGAGGAATGGATAGGCCGAGGCTCATGAGCGCACCCGAGATCCAGGACACCGACGTGAACCGCGGCCGCGAGGTCGTGATGTTGATCGGGACGTTCCTGCTCTCGTTCCTGATCTTCACCGTGGGGTTCGGCAGCTGGAAGTTCGGGCTCGGCTTCGTCCTCCTCATCCTCGTGCACGAACTCGGCCACGTGGTCGCGGCGCGGTGGCAGGGAGTGCACGTCTCGCTGCCGACCTTCATTCCGTTCTTCGGCGCCTACGTCATGGTCAGGCACGCCGGGCTGCCGCCGTGGCGCAGCGCGCTCATCTCGCTCGCCGGGCCGTTGGCCGGCGGGCTGGGCGCCGCCACGGCGTGGGCCATCGGTGCCGCACACAACTCCCACTGGCTCGTGGTGCTCGCCTACATCGGCTTCCTGCTCAATGCCGCCAACCTCCTCCCGATCGGGTTCCTCGACGGCGGGGCCGTCTACCAGGCGATCTCGATGTCCCGGCGCGGCTGGATCCGCTACGAGAACGACGTCCCGGTCGAGGCGGTCCCGCCGGACCGGGAGCACGCCAGCCTCGTCACGCTGCTCTACGTCCTGCTCGCGGCCGGGCTCGTCGCCGGCGTGCTCGCCGTCCGGCACAGCGAGATGTTCCATTGATGCGGGACCGCGAGCTCCTCCAGACGCACCACACGCTCGAGCACCTCCGGGCGCGCTCGAAGGAGATCGGGCAGGAGTTCCTCCGCGGCTTCGAGTGCGTCGAGAAGATCGACCGCCCGGCGGTGTCGTGCTTCGGCTCGGCGCGCGCACCGGAGGGCGCGCAGGCCTACGAGATGGCGCGCGAGACGGCGCGGCTCTTCGCCGAGGCGGGCTGGGCCGTCGTCACGGGCGGCGGGCCGGGCGTGATGGAGGCGGCGAACCGCGGCTGCCGCGAAGGCGGCGGGCTCTCGGTCGGCTTCGGGATCGAGCTCCCGCACGAGCAGCAGATGAACGACTACGTCGACCTCGGCCTGGTCTTCGACCACTTCTACGCGCGCAAGACGATGTTCGTGAAGGCGGCCGAGGGCTTCTGCGTGTTCCCCGGCGGCTTCGGCACGGCCGACGAGCTGTTCGAGTCGCTGACCCTGATCCAGACCGGCAAGGTCCTGCACTTTCCGGTCGTGCTGCTCGGCGAGGCGTACTGGACGCCGCTGCTGGAGTGGGTGCGCCGCAGCGCGCTCGCCGACGGGATGGTCTCGGCCGAGGATCTCGCGCTGCTGACGTTGACCGACGACCCGCGCGTCGCGCTCGAGACGGTGCTCGACGGGTTCCGCCTCGGCGACGGGGCTTCGAGCCCGGACGCTCCGGAGAAAGCGGACGCCCAGTAGCGTTCGGCGCGATGGAGTTGCGGGATCTGCCGTCGGTGGACGAGCTCGCGCGCGAGGCGGGCGATCCGCTCGCCATGGACGCCGCCCGGGCGGTCATCGACCGGGCGCGCGAGGAGATCCGGGCCGGGGCGGATCCAGGCGATCTCACGGCGCGGTTGCGGCAGGAGCTCGCTGACGCGCGCCGACCGCGGCTGCAGGGTGTGCTGAACGCGACGGGCGTCGTCGTCCACACGAATCTCGGCCGCGCCCCGCTGGCCGAGGAGGCAGTCGAGCGGGTCGCCGACGTCGCGCGCGGCTACTCGAACCTCGAGTACGACCTCGCCGAGGGATCGCGCGGCTCGCGCCAGGATCACGTCGCGGCGGTGCTGCGCCGGCTGACCGGCGCGGAGGCCGCCCTCGTCGTCAACAACAACGCGGCCGCCGTCCTCCTCGCGCTGGCCGCGCTGGCGGAGGGGCGTGAGGTCGTCGTCTCCCGCGGCGAGCTGATCGAGATCGGCGACGGCTTCCGGATCCCCGACATCCTCGCCCGCTCCGGTGCGCGGCTGGTCGAGGTCGGGACGACGAACCGGACGCGCGCCGCCGACTACGAGCGAGCGATCGGGCCTGACACGGCCGCTGTGCTCCGCGTCCACCAGTCGAACTTCCGCGTCGTCGGCTTCGAGGAACGGCCGCGGCTCGAGGAGGTCGCGGCCGTCGCGCGGGAGCACAACCTCCCGCTCGTCGACGACCTCGGCTCCGGCGCAATCGCGGCGGTGGAGGCCGAGCCCACGGCGCGCGAGTCGCTCGCTGCCGGCGCCGATCTCGTCTGCTTCTCGGGCGACAAGCTGCTCGGCGGCCCGCAGGCTGGCATTGTGCTCGGCCGCGCGGACCTCGTCGAGCGCCTCCGCCGGCATCCGCTGCAGCGGGCGCTGCGCATCGACAAGCTCTCGCTCGCGGCGCTCGAGGGAACGCTGCTCCTGCAGCTCGAGGCTCCGGAGCGGATTCCCGTCCTGCGCACGCTCGCGCAGAGGACCGACGAGGTGCGCGAGCGGGCCGAGCGGCTCGCGGCAGCGACCGGCGGCGAGGTCGAGGAGACGGTCGGCCGCGTCGGCGGCGGCGCGCTGCCGCTCACCGAGTTGCCGAGTTTCGCGTGCGCGCTGGAGGAGTCGCTCGCGGAACCGCTGCGCGCCGGCGACCCGCCGGTGGTGGGCGTCGTCCGCGACGGCCGCTTTCTGCTCGACTGCCTGACGCTGACGGACGCGGAGGCCGAGGCGGCAGCAGTTGCGGTCGTGCGCGCGCGCGGATGAGCGAGCGTCCGCCCCAGGCGGTTCTCTGGGACTTTCTCCGCGGTTCGCTGATGACGAAGGCGCTGGCGGCGGTCGTCGACGCGGGGGTGCCGGAGGCGCTCGCGGACGGGCCGCGGCCGGTGTCGGAACTCGACGGCGACCCGGACACGCTGCACCGGCTGCTGCGCGCGTTGGCGAGCGACGGCATCTTCCGCGAGACGGAGCCCGGCGTGTTCGAGCACACCGAGCCCTCGCGGCTCCTCCTCGCACCCGGCTGGAGCGAGTTCGCGCACCTCTTCGGCGGCGTCTTCTTCGACGCCACGACGGAGCTCGATGCGTCCCTGGCCGGGTCGCCGTTCGAGAGCCGATTCAGGGCCGGATACTGGGAGTGGCTCGCGGAGCGTCCCACCGAGCGTGCGGCATTCGACGCCGCGATGGCGGGAGAACGCGACCGCGCCGCCGAGCGCCTTGCGGCGTTCGAGTGGCGGGAGAATGAGGTCGTCGTCGACGTCGGCGGCGGCAACGGCGCGCTGCTCGTCGAGTTGCTCCAGCTCCTCCCTGGGCTGCGCGGCATCGTCCTCGACCTGCCCGAGACGGTGCGAGACGAGGCTGCGCTCGGCGAGCGGATCGAGTTCGTGGAAGGGAGCTTCTTCGAGTCGGTGCCCGCGGGCGACGCCTACGTCCTCTCGGGGATCCTCCACGACTGGCCCGACGCCGCCGCGGCGAGGATCCTGCGCACGATCCGCGCAGCGGCGCCCGACCACGCGCGGCTGCTGATCAACGAATCCGTGATCCAACCCGGCAACGACGCCGACGGCGCAAAGTGGCTCGACCTCCTGATGCTCGTCCTCGCCGGCGGCCGCGAGCGCGACGAGCAGCAGTGGCGCGCCCTCCTCGAAAGCGCAGGCTTCGAGGTCGAGTCGCTCGAGAGCCCGATCGTGGCCCGATGCCGCTGACGGTCGGCACAGCGGGTCACATCGACCACGGCAAGACGTCGCTGGTCGAGGCGCTGACCGGCAAGAACACCGACCGGCTGCCCGAGGAGCACGAACGCGGGATCTCGATCGACCTCGGCTACGCGCCGCTCGAGCTGCCCGACGGCACGAGCCTCTCCGTCGTCGACGTCCCCGGGCACGAGCGCTTCGTCCGCACCATGGTCGCGGGCGCGAGCGGGATCGACCTCTTCCTGCTCGTGATCGACGCCGGCGAGGGAGCGCGCCCGCAGACGCACGAGCATCTCTCGATCCTGCGGCTGCTCGGGATCGAGCACGGGGTCGTCGCGCTGACCAAGGCCGACGCGGTCGACGAGGAGACGCTCGAGCTCGCGCGCGTCGAGGCCGAGGAGCTCGTGCCCGGCGCCCCCGTCGTCGCGACGAGTGCCCGCACCGGCGCCGGGCTCGACGAGCTGCGCACGGCGCTGGCCGAGGTCGCGGCGGGAGCGAAGAGACACGACGCTGACGGCCCCGCGCGCCTCCACGTCGACCGCTCGTTCACCCTGCGCGGCATCGGGACGGTCGCAACCGGGACGCTCTGGTCCGGGACGATCGGCGAGGGCGACGAGCTGCGCCTCGAGCCGCGCGGCCGCACCGTGCGGGTGCGGAGCGTGCAGGTGCACGACCGGCCGGTCGAGCGCGCCGAGGCCGGGCAACGCGTCGCTGTCGCGCTCCCCGGCGTCGAGCGGCAGGAGCTGCGGCGCGGCGACGTGCTCGTCACGTCGGGGGCGTTCCGGCCGAGTTTTCGGCTCGACGTCACGCTCGAGTCGCTGGGCGACGTCCCGCCTCGGGTGATGCTCCATCACGGCACGGCGGAGACCGCCGCTCGCGTCGCCCGCGCGGGCGACCGCTTCGCCCAGCTGCGCCTCTCGCGGCCCGTCGTCGCCGCGCGCGGCGACCGCGTCGTGCTGCGCGCCGGGACGACGGTCGGCGGTGGAGTCGTCCTCGACCCGACCCCGCCGCGCCACGCCGACCTCGCCCGCTTCGAGGCGCTCGAGCGCGGCGAGACCCTCGTCCATGCTCCCGTCCGCGTCGACGGCGAGTGGCGCTGGTCGCCGGAGTGGCTCGACGAGCTTCGTGCCGAGCTCGACCGCGCGCTCGACGCCGCCGATCCGCTCGACCCCGGCGTTCCGATGCCTGCCGCCGAATGGGCGAAGGCGGTCGTCCCGCACCTCGGGCTCGAGCTGCGCGGGGCGAAGCTCTACCGACCCGGCGCCGTGGCCGAGCTCGGCGGGCGCGAGGAGGAAGCCGCGGCAGTCGAGGCGCAGCTCGGCGTCGAGCCCGTCCGTGTCGCGGATGCCCAGCTGGCGCGCTTCCTCGAGGAGCGAGGCCGGCTCGTGCGGGTCGGCGACGGCTTCGCGATCTCACCGGCAGCGTACGAGCAGGCGCGGGCCGTCCTCGTCGACCGGATCACGCTCGCCCAGTTGCGCGACGCCCTCGGCGTCGGCCGCAAGACGGCGCAGCTCTACCTCGAGCGCTTCGACGCCGACGGCGTGACGCGCCGCGTCGGCGACGCGCGGGTCCTGCGGCGGCGCTCCTAGCTGTCCCAGGCGACGGGCAGCGCGACGAGGCTGCGGAACAGCGGCACCGGCCGCCGGCGCAGCTCGTCCTCCGCCACCGCGAGGCGCAGGCCCGGCAGCCGCAGCAGCGTCCCGAGCGCGATCTCGGCCTCGAGCCGCGCGAGCGGCGCGCCGAGGCAGAAGTGGCGTCCGCGCCCGAAGCCGAGATGCCGCGCCTCGCGCTCGGCGGCGAGAGCGAGCTCGTCCGGCGCCTCGAACCGCTCCGGGTCGTGGTCGGCGGCGCCGAGCAGGACGATCACGGTCTCGCCGCGCCGGATCGTCCGGCCGCCGAGCTCGACGTCGACCGCCGCCCACCGGTTCAGCGTCCGCTCGACCGGCCCGTCGTAGCGGATCAGCTCCTCGACCGCGCGCGGGAGAAGCGACGGGTCGTGCTCGAGTGCGGCCCGCTCCTCGGGATGCGTGAGCAGGGCGAGCAGCGCATTCCCGATCAGGCTCACCGTCGTCTCGTGCCCCGCGACGATCAGGAGCGCCACCATGCTGCACAGCTCCTCCTCGGACAGCGTGTCCCCGCCGTCCTCGACCGCGACGAGCGCGCTCACGAGATCCTCGCCGTGCTCTTGCCGCCGCTCGGCGAAGAGCGCCAGCAGGTACTGGACGAACGCGCCGAGCAGGGCGTCGGCCTGCTCCAGCTCGTCCGCCGCCAGCGCGGGACTGACCATCGCGCCCGACCACTTGCGGAAGCTCTCGCGGTCGGCGGTCGGGACTCCGAGCAGCTCGGCGATCACCGTGATCGGCAGCGGGAACGCGAACGCCGAGACGAGCTCCATCTCGCCGTCGGCCGCGACACCGTCGATCAGTTCGTCGGCGATCTCCTGGATCCGCGGCCGCAACTGCTCGACCATCCGCGGCGTGAATGCCTTGGAGACGAGCCGCCGCAGGCGCCGGTGGTCGTCGCCGTCGCGGTTGAGCATGTTGCTGTCGATGAAGGAGAAGAACTCCGGCAGCCCGGCCGAGACCTGCTCCGGCGGCAGCGCGAGCCGCGGGTCGCGGACGAAGCGCTCGTCGTCGAGCAGCACCGCCTCCGCGTCGTCGTACCGGGTCACCCACCAGATCGGCGTCTCCCCGTCCAGCCCGGGCTGACAGAAGACCGGGTCGTCCGCACGCATGCGCGCGAACGTCGCGTACGTCTCGGCGCGGAACGCGTCGCTGTAGAGGTCGTACTTGCGAGGCGCCGTCGCCACGCCGGCGATGCTAGTCGGCCAGTAGGCTCCCGCCGAGGATGGATGCAGCCGCGACCCGCGACCTGATCGAGCGCTACAACGCCGCCTGGAACGCGCAGGATCTCGAGGCGATCGACGAGCTCCACGATCCGGAGATCGTCTTCGACAACCACACTGCCGGCGAGCGGGCCGACGGCGCCGCGGCGGTGCGGGAACACATCGCGCAGATCTTCCGCAACAACCCGACGCTGCGGTTCACGGCGCGGTCGCTCTTCGCGGGCGACGACTTCGCCGTCTGCGAGTGGACGGCCTCGACCGGCTCGCAGGAGTGGGACGGCGTCGACGTCTTCCCGCTCAGGAACGGGCGGATTCTGCGGAAGGACGTGTACTCGTCGTCTCACCGGCCACGCGAACTGTGAGCTGAAGGACGTCCGGCCGGCTGTAGTGGCCGACCGGGTCGAAGCGCTGCCGCTCGGCGAGCAGCCGCGCCGGGTCGAGCTCCGCGTAGAGGATCGCCTCCTCGTCGTACAGCGGCCCCGCGAGGTACGAGCCGTCGGGCGCGAGGATCGCGCTGCCGCCGCGGCCGATCGTCCCGGCGCCCTCGATCTCGGCGGCGAGCGGGAAGTCGTCGGGGTACGAGGACTCCTGCTGGAAGTGCGCCGGCGCGACGACGTAGGCGCGGCTCTCGCGCGCGATGTGGCCGAGCGTCGCCTGCCAGCCGGCGCTGTCGTCGGCGGTCGAGGCGACGTAGATCTCGACGCCCGACTCGTAGAGCGCAACGCGGGCGAGCGGCATGTAGTTCTCCCAGCAGATGAGGCCCCCGATCCGGCCGAAGCCGGTCTCGACCGCGTTGAGGCCGCGGCCGTCGCCCTGCCCCCACACGAGCCGCTCGTGGTTGGTCGGCACGAGCTTGCGGTGATGGAGGGCGAGCTCTCCCGCCGGTGAGTGGTAGAGGAGCGAGTTGTAGATCGTGCCCGGCCGCTCCGGCTCCACCTCGTTGACCCCGGTCACGATCCAGATGCCCAGCTCGTGCGCAGCGGCGCCGATCCGCCGCTCGGCGGCCGAGCCGACCGCGACCGATTCCTGGGCGAGCCGCGCGAACGTCTCCTTCGCGCCTGCGCCGTCCCAGCCCGCGAACGCCTTCGCCCAGCGCGACGACGGGTAGACCGGCACGAAGGTCTCGGGGAAGACGACGAGCTCGGCGCCTTCCCCTGCGGCCTCCGCCGCGACCGTCTCGAGCTTGTCGAGCGTCGCCTCGCGGTCGAGCACGACCGGTTCGACCTGGACGCACGCGACCTTGACCGGACGCTCCACGCGGCAGAGCCTACTCGCGGGCGCCGTGGCCGCCGCCGCCCGGCGTCTCGACCCGGACGACGTCGCCGGCGCGGAGCTGGCGTGTCAGCTTCGGCGGCTGTTCCTCGCCGTCGACGAAGGTCTGCCCGCGGGCTCCGTCCTCCCCACCGCCGCGTCCAGGCGGGGCGTGGCGACGCCGTTCGGCGAGCACCGAGAGCCGGCAGTCCTCGAGGACGCGCAGCTCGCGGACGACGCCGTCGCCGCCTCGATGCGCGCCCGCGCCGCCCGACCCGAGCCGCAACTCCCAGCGCTCGACCCGCAGCGGGTACTGCAGCTCGAGGGCCTCGACCGGCGTCGCGAGCGTGTTCGACATGGCGACGTGGACGGCGCTCGGGCCGTCGGCATCGGGGCAGGCACCTTGGCCGCCGCCGACGGTCTCGTAGTAGGTGAAGCGGTCGTTGCCCAGGGCGAGGTTGTTCATCGTCCCCTGGCCTGCGGCGGGCACGGGCACGAGCCGGCCGAGCGCGGCGAAGGCGACGTCGACGATGCGGGAGGACGTCTCCGTGTTGCCGGCGACGACGGCCGCGGGCGGGCGGGCGTTGACGAGGCAGCCCTCGGGCGCGGTCACGGTGACTGGCGCGAAGGCGCCTCCTGAGGCCGGCAGGTCCGGCTCGGTGAGGCAGCGGACGACGAAGTAGCACGCCGACTTCGTCACGGCGAGCGGGCAGTTGAGGTTGCCGTCGTACTGGGGCGCGGTTCCGCCGAAGTCGATCCGGATCTCGTCTCCCGCGATCTCGACCGCGCAGTGGATCGGCAGGTCGCCGTCGACCGCCTCGACGACGTCCTCGGCCTCAGCGCGACCGTCCGGCAGCTCGGCGACGGCAGAACGCACCATCCGCTCGGAGTACGCGTAGAGCTCGTCCATCGCCGCGGCGACGACGTCGTCGCCCCGCCGCGCGCACAGCTCCTCGAGCCGCCGCTCGGCGAGACGGTGCGCTGCGAGCTGGGCGCGCAGGTCGCCGCGCCGCTCCTCGGGTTGCCGCGTCGCGCGGACGAAGCGCTCGAGCACCTCGTCGGTGAGGAGCTGTGGCGGCAGGATGACGCCCTCCTCCTCGAGCGTGTGCGAGAACGCGGGCAGGCTCGCCGGCTCGATGCCGCCGACGTCCGCGTGGTGCGCGCGCGAGACCGCGAAGCCAAGCGCGGTGCGCGAGACGAGCGTCACGTCGGGGAGGTGCGTGCCGCCCGTGTACGGGTCGTTGAGGATCGCGACCTGCCCCGGCTCGAGTCCGAGCCGTATAACGGCGGCGACCGCGTCGGGCATCGCGCCGAGGTGGACCGGAATGTGCTCGGCCTGCGCGATCATGCGGCCGCGCTCGTCGAACAGCGCGGTCGAGCAGTCGCGGCGCTCCTTGATGTTGGCCGAGAACGAGGAGCGGATCAGGACGGCGCCCATCTCCTCCGCGATCGACCGCAGGGAGGCGCCGATCACTTGGAGCTGAATCGGTGCGATTGCGTCAGCCACGGGTCACGATCCAGCCGGCACCATCCCTAGCCCCCACCCACCCGGGGGGAATCCAAAGCGTCGAGCCGTCCAGTTCGACCAGGGCCGGGCCGGACGCGCGCTCCGGCTTGCCGCTCGGCAGCTCCAGATGCGGCCCCGGGACGACCTCGGCGGTGCGAACCGCGACGAGCTCGATCTCCCGCTCGCGATCCGCGTAGCCGTACCGCTCCTCGTGGGCGCGGTGGAAGCGGTCGGCCAGGCCGGGGCCGAGCGGGACGGTCAGCTCGAACGACTGGCCGCGGTAGCGGAGGTCGGCCTCTCCGTCTGCCGGCAGGCCGTCCACCTCGTCGAGCGGCCGAACGTGGGAGACGACGCGGTCGCGCCGCTCGTCGCCGGCCGCGAGCCCGAGCGCCGAGAGAACGCCCGCGGCGGCCGGGACGAGCACAGCCTCCATCCCCAGCTCCTCCGCGAGCGCGCACGCGTGGAGCGGCCCCGCACCGCCGTACGCCACGAGCGCGAACTCGCGCGGGTCGTGCCCCCGCTCGACGGAGACGACGCGCAGCGCACGCAGCATCTCCGCGTTCACGACTTCGATGACCGCCGCCGGGTCGATCCCGTCGAGCGCGGCCGCCGCCGCGTCGCGATCGAGGACGAGCCCGCCCGGCAGCTCCGCCGGCAACCGGCCGAGCAGGAGGTTCGCGTCGGTCACCGTCGGACCGCCACCGCGGCCGTAGCAGGCAGGGCCCGGATCGGCGCCCGCCGACTCCGGGCCGACCCGTAGCGCGCCACCCGCGTCCCGCCGCACGAGCGAGCCGCCTCCGGCCCCGACCGTGTGCACGTCGACCGACGGCAGCCGGACCGGCACGCCTCCCACCTCGCGTTCTGCCACGCGCACGGCCCGCCCTCCCGGCAGGAGGCAGACATCGGTCGAGGTGCCGCCCATGTCGAACGCGATCGCGTCCGCGAAGCCGGCGCGGCGCGCGAGCAGACCCGCGCCCACGACGCCCCCCGCCGGGCCCGATACGAGCAGCCGTGCCGGGTGTGCCGCCGCCTCCTCGGCCGGCAGGACGCCGCCGGACGAGAGCATCACGACCGGCTCCGGCAGCCCGGCTTCGGCCGCAGCCGCCGCCAGCGCGCGCAGATAGCGGGCCGCCACAGGCGCGAGATACGCGTCGGCGGCGGTCGTCGAGGCCCGCTCGTACTCCCGAAACTCCGGCGCGACCTCGTGCGACGCGACGACGTGGACGCCTGGACGGCGCCGCCGCAACTCCGCCGCGACCGCCTGCTCGTGCGACGGATCGCGGAACGCGAACAGGAGGCAGACCGCGATCGCATCCACCGCGCCGACGTCGGGAACGGAGTCGAGCTCGAGCGGCTCCAGCTCGCCCTCCGGCCCGAGCCGGCCGCGCACGCCGTTGCAGCGCTCGAGCGGGACGAGCGGCTCCGGATGCTCCGCGCAGAGGCGGTAGAGGTGCGCGCGCGTCTGCCGCCGCAGGTGAAGGAGATGCTCGAAACCGGCGTTGCCGACGTACGCGACGCGCGCGCCGCGCCGCTCGAGCAGCGCGTTCGTGGCGACGGTCGTCCCGTGCGCGAAGCGCGTCAGCCCGGCTCCTGCGCCGACCTCGCGCGCCGCGGCGAGCACCGACTCCTCTTGCCGCGCCGCGGTCGGCACCTTCGCCGTCCGGACCCGTCCCTCCTCGACGAGCACTGCGTCGGTGAAGGTGCCGCCGACGTCGACGCCCAGGATCGCCACGTCCGTACTCTGCACCGGCATGCCGGTGCGCGCCTTCCTCTTCGACTTCGACGGGCTGATCCTCGACACGGAGCTCGCCGCGCGCGCGGGCTGGCAGGTGCTCTACCGCGAGCACGGCCACGAGCTGCCCACCGACCTCTGGGCCACGCTCGTGGGCACCACTCACGCACCGTGGGACCCGATGGCGCACCTCGAGGAGCTCGTCGGCGAGCCGCTCCAGCGGGAGGCGCTGAACGAGCGGCGCTACGCGCACGAGATCGCGCTGATCGAGGCAGAGGAGCTGCGGCCCGGGATTGCGGACTACCTCGCTGCCGCGCGGCAGCACGGGCTGAAGCGCGCGATCGTCTCCAGCGCGACCCGCCGCTGGGTCGACATGCACCTCGAGCGGCTCGAGGAGGCGGCGGGCTGGGACGCGATCTGCACCGCCGACCGCGACCCGGCCCGGGCGAAACCGGCTCCCGTGCTCTACCTCGAGGCGCTCGAGCTGCTCGAGGTGAGGGCCGACGAGGCCGTCGCGTTCGAGGACTCGCCGCACGGCGTCCACGCCGCGAAGGCGGCCGGCATCTTCTGTGTCGCGATCCCGAACGAGGTCACGCGGGAGCTCGGGCTCGCCGAGGCGGGCGCCGACCTCGTCCTCGATTCGCTCGCGGACCTACCGCCCGAGGCCTTGTTCAGGCGACTCGAGGAGGAATAGGGTCACCGCATGGCTGCCTACGAAAAAGCTCACATCGACGAGATCGCCTCGAAGCAGTGGCCGCACTGGATCCCGGTCCGCCACCACTTCGGGATCGAGACGTTCGGCATCAACCTCTGGCGCGGGCAGGACGACGGCACCGTGATCCCCGAGCACGACGAGTCAGGGAGCGGCGCTCCCGAGCTCTACTACGTGATCGAGGGTCAGGCGACGTTCACCGTCGCCGGCGAAGAGGTGGACGCTCCGGCCGGGACGTGCGTCTGGGTGAAGGACCCAGGCGCGAAGCGGGCGGCACGCACGAACGCGCCCGGCACGCTCGTCCTCTCGGTCAGCGGAGCGGCGCCCGGCCAGGCGTACGCACCCGCCGGCTGGGACTCGCACTACCTCGCCGACGACAAGTAGCGCGGCACCAGCCCGGTACGCTCGCGGCGGAGCGGCCGGGCCCGGTGGCCCAGCGGGTCTTCAAAACCCGTACGGTCGTGCAACCCACGGCTAGGTCGGTTCGACTCCGGCGCCGCTCCGTTCGCGCGACCCCGGCGCTGGGAAGGTCGAGCGCCCGATTGGCCGACGTGGATGGCCGAACGCGTGTCTGCCGAGGTATGCAGGAACCGGCGCGGGTTGCGTCCAGGCGGGAGACCGGCTCGAGGTGCCTTCCGTTGAGAGTCTTAGCCTCCGGCGACGGGCGCAACCCGGCCTCGGGCTCTCAGGCTGCGGCGGGAACGGCTACTCAGCCGGCGATTCGTCCGACTTCATCTCGTCGAGGGCAGCGCGCCCCTCCTCGTGCACCTGCTGCCGCCGCTCCTCGACCGCTTCGGGAGCCTCAGCGGGCTCGGCCGGCGCCGGCTCTTCCTCCACACGGGTCTCGGCGAGCTTCTCGCGGAGCTCCTCGGCGCGGTCGTCGGGCTCGGTGGTTTCCGGCGCGGGAGCTGCCACGGGTGGCTCCGCTGCCGGCTCGGCCGCGGCCTGCGTGTGGCGGCGCCAGAAGCGATAGGCGAGGATCCCGCCGACGATCCCACCGATCCAAGCGGTCAGGCGACGCATCGACTCGATGCTACAGTGACCGCCGCTTCCTGCCCCGTCATCGCGCCGTTCGGTCCCGAGCGGTGCAGGCAGTCGGGGCCGACATCGAGACCATGGGAAGGGAGGACCTCGGGACGTGACGACTTACGAAATCCTGCTGATGCTGGACCCCGAGCAGGCGGAGGCACGCCAGGACGAGATCGTCGCCCGTGCGCGCGGCCTCGTCGAGACGGACGGCGGCACGTGGCACACCCACGACGCGTGGGGCCGGCGCCGGCTCGCGTATCCGATTGCGCACAAGGAGGAGGGCGTCTACCACCTCGTCGTCTTCGACGCGGAGCCGGACACGCTCGCGGAGATCTCCCGTGTGCTCAAGATCGACGACGCCGTGCTGCGCCACCTGGCGACGCGCCACATCGCCGGCTCGCGCACGAGCGCACCGCGCGACGAGGGCGCGGCTCCGGCTGCTGCACCGGCCGCGGTGGAAGCGGCCGCCGCGCAGGTCGACAGCGCCGCAGAGGGCGACAGCGCCGAGGAGGAGACCCCTTCCACGGACGATGCTGCCGTCGCGGACGAGGAGTACGCTGACCCGAACACGAGTTCGGACGAGGCTGAGAGCGACGAGGCTGAGAGCGAAGCCGCCGAGGACGGCGACGCCCAGCCGGAAGACGTTCAGCCGGAAGATTCCGGGGAGGAGTGAGGAACGCATGGCAGCGAACATCAATCGCGTCGTACTGGTCGGGAACCTGACGAGGGACCCGGAGCTCAGGCACACGCCTAGCGGTACGCCCGTCTGCAGCCTGCGCGTCGCGGTCAACGACCGCAAGCGCGACGAGTCGGGCAACTGGGTCGACGCGCCCAACTACTTCAGCATCTCCGTCTTCGGCAACCAGGCCGAGAGCTGCGCGCAGTACCTGTCCAAGGGCCGCCCGGTCGGCGTCGACGGCAAGCTCCGTTGGCGCGAGTGGGAGGCGAAGGACGGCGGCGGCAAGCGCGAAGCCGTGGAGATCGTCGCCGACAGCGTCCAGTTCCTGGGCGGCCGCGGCGACGGCGAGGGCGGCGGCGGCGGCAACCAGTTCGTGCCCGCGGGCGCGGCGCAGCAGGAGAGCGCCGACTTCCCGGCTGCGGCCGACGACGACATCCCCTTCTAGGAGAGGCATGGCCAGAGAGAAGAGTCAACAGCAGCGCGGCAGGCGGCCCAGCGGCCCGGCGGGGCAGATCAAGCGCCGCAACTGCTTCTTCTGCAAGGAGCACGTCGCGGAGATCGACTACAAGAACATCACCCAGCTGCGCCGCTACGTCTCCGAGCGAGGCAAGATCCGCAGCCGCCGCATCACCGGCGCGTGCCGCCGGCACCAGGTGCAGATCGCGACAGCCGTCAAGCGGGCGCGCGAGATGGCGCTGCTGCCGTACGTCGCGGAGGGCTCCGAGGAGCGCAGCGGCGGGCGGCGCGATCGCGGCGATCGCGGTGATCGCGGCGACCGGGGAGACCGCTGATGGAGGTCATCCTCCTCTCGGATGTCGAGCACGTCGGCCTCCGTGGCGACGTCGTCTCGGTCGCGCGCGGGTACGCCCGGAACTACCTCCTGCCCCGGCAGCTCGCCGAGGAGGCGACCCCGGCGCTCGTGGCCGAGCTGCAGAAGCGCGACACCCTGCGCTCCCGCCACGAGGCGAAGACGGCCGAGCAGGCGAACGAGATCGCCGAGATCCTCTCGAAGACGGTGCTGCGCTTCGAGGTCAAGGCGGGGCCAACCGGCTCGCTGTTCGGCTCGGTCACGCCGACGAACATCGCCGACGAGCTATGGAACGCGAAGAAGATCCGCGTCGACCGGCGCAAGATCGAGACCGATCCGATCAAGCGCATCGGCCGCTACGAGATCCCGATCGGGCTGTTCGAGGACGTGCACGTCGAGGTGAAGGCGGAGGTCATCCCCGAAGGCGGCGAGCTGCCGTCCGAGGAGGAGCTCGCCGAGATGGAGGCCGCCGAGCGCGCCGAACACGAAACTGCCGACGAGACCGAGCCGGTCGTCGAGCTCGAGGAGATCCTCGCCGAGGTGGACGCCGCGGAGGCCGCCGATGCAGCGGCAGCAGAAGCCGAGCCCGAGCCCGAGAACGACGCCGAGGCCGAGCCCGAGTGGCGGGCCGACGCCGAGGCGGCCCTCGCCGACGAGTAGCGTCCGCGCGCAGACTTGACGGTCTCGCGCGGGCTTCACACGCTGTCCACGACCTGTGGATCTGGCGACGAAGTTCCCGCTCCTAGCGCTTCTTCCATCCCCAGGTGCGTCGTCCGGCGCGCCTGCGACGATGGCTGATTCTCCTGCAAATGGCCAAAAACGACCTGTTCACAAAGGACTTTCCCCCAGGGGCTGCTACCCCTGGAAACCCGGCCGGTGACGTGCTGGAATCGCCACGAATGTCGCTTGCCCCTGCCCCGACGCCGGCCTCCGTTCCCGGCGCCGTCCCGCCGCAGAACCTCGAAGCCGAGGAGTCTGTCCTCGGCGCGATGATGATCTCGTCGAACGCGATCGCCGCAGTCACCGAGATCCTCGACGCGAGCGACTTCTACCGCGAGTCCCACTCGAAGATCTATCGCGCCGCGCTCCAGCTCTACGGGAAGAACGAGCCCGTCGACGCGATCACGCTCACGAACGAGCTCGAGCAGCGCGGTGAGCTCGAGGAGATCGGCGGCCGGGTGCGCCTCCACGAGCTCGCTCGGCTGGTGCCGGCCACCGCCAACGCCCGCCACTACGCGGAGATCGTGCGCG
Organism: uncultured Actinomycetes bacterium; assembly: GCA_963743545.1. GTDB lineage: Bacteria > Actinomycetota > Thermoleophilia > Gaiellales > Gaiellaceae > Palsa-739. The sequence continues at coordinate 505,142 of CAVUQB010000005.1, forward strand.
AGACCGCGACGCTGCGCGGCCTGATCCTTGCTGGCGGCGAGATCGCGCAGCTCGGCTGGGACCGCGAGGGCGAGCCCGAGGAGCTCGTGGCCCGCGCCGAGCAGCTCGTCTACGAGCTCGGAGAACGGCGCGCCGACGGCGAGCTCGTCCTCTTCAAGGAATCGCTGACCGAGGCGTTCGAGCGGATCAACCACCTCTATCAGTCGGGCGCCGACGTCACCGGCCTCGCCACGGGCTTCAAGGAGCTCGACAAGCTGACAGCCGGCCTCCAACCCGCGAACCTCGTGATCCTCGCCGCTCGCCCGTCGATGGGGAAGAGCGGCTTCGCACTCGAGGTCTCGACGCATGTGGCGATGACGGTGAAGAAGCCCTGCGCCTTCTTCAGCCTCGAGATGTCGAAGCAGGAGGTGGCACAGCGCCTCATCTGCTCCCGGGGCAAGGTCGACTCCAACGCGATCCGAACCGGCCGGCTCACACGTGAGGACTGGAACAGGCTCACAAAGGCCTGTGCGGACCTCGAGCACGCTCCGCTCTACGTCGACGACACGCCGGCGCTCAGCCTGCTCGAGCTCCGCGCCCGCGCCCAGACGCTGAAGCGGCGGGAGCCCGAGCTCGGCCTGATCGTCGTCGACTACCTCCAGCTGATGACCACGGGTTCTCGCGAGGAGAACCGGCTGCAAGAGGTCTCGAAGATCTCGCGGGATCTGAAGACGCTGGCCAAGGATCTCGACGTGCCCGTGGTCGCGCTCTCGCAGCTGAATCGCGCACCCGAGCAGCGACACGACAAGCGCCCGATGCTCTCCGACCTGCGCGAGTCCGGCGCCATCGAGCAGGACGCCGACCTCGTCATGTTCCTCTATCGCGAGGAGTACTACGAGCGGGGCGACACCGACCCCGACAAGCAGGGGAAGGCGGAGGTCATCATCGCCAAGCACCGCAACGGGGCGACCGGAGCGTTCGAGGTCAACTTCATCAGCCGCTATGTCAAGTTCACAAACCTCGAGAGCTAGCGCGCTCCTCGCGTCCTGTCTCGGCTGCGGACGGGAGTTCGAGACCGAGGAGGTCGTCCTGCTCGGCCGGAAGTTCGCAGCAGAGCGCTACTGCGAGGTCTGCCGGACCGCCGAGGCAGTGGCGGACGAGCAGCGGCGTGCCGACGCGGCGTGGGCCCGGGTGGAAGTCCCTAGCTCGTATGCCGACTGCACGTTCGAGAACTTCGAGCCGGCGGCAGGAACGACCACTGCCGCGGAAGTCTGCAAACAGTGGGTGAAGGAGTACCGGGCGGGAACCGCCCTCCGACGCGGTCTCATCCTGCGCGGTCGGCCGGGCGGCGGGAAGACGCACCTGGCAGTCGCCATCCTGCGCGAGCTCGTGTGGAGCGATCATCCGCGGAGCGCGCTGTTCATCAACGTTCCGCAATGGTTGGACGCGTTGAGGGAGAGCTTCGACGAGGGCGAGCCGCCGCCGAGCCCGAGCGGCTTCGACATCCTCGTGCTCGACGATCTCGGGGCCGAGGACCGCGCCTCGCCGTGGGCCCGCGACCGGATCTACCAGATCCTCAACCAGCGGGAGCAGGAGAGTCTGCTCACCATCGTCACGACCAATTACGCCTGGGGCGAGCTGGCAGGACGCCTCGGGGGTGCGGCCGCGAGCCGCCTGCGCAGGCTGTGTCGCGACGTCGAGGTCGATGCGCAACGCGACTTCCGCGAGGTGCTCGTGGAGCGCGAGCGCGGAGCCGCCTGAGCCGGCGGCATACTTCACGACCGTGCCCGCCACCGTCATCGTCGGCGCGCAGTGGGGCGACGAAGGCAAGGGCAAGATCGTCGACCTGCTCGCCCAGGACTCAGACCTCGTCTGCCGCTACAACGGCGGCCCGAACGCCGGCCACACGATCGTGGCCGACGGCGAGACCTACAAGCTGAAGCACATCCCGTCGGGGATCCTCCAGGGCAAGGAGTGCGTGATCGGCGCCGGCTGCGTCGTCGACCCGCCGGTGCTGCTCGAGGAGCTCGACGGTCTCGCCTCGCGCGGCATCGAGACGGGCCTCGTCCGGCTCTCCGGCAACGCGCACCTGATCATGCCGTGGCACCTCGCGATCGACCAGGCGAGCGAGCGGCGGCTCGGCAAGCTCGCGATCGGCACCACGAAGCGCGGCATCGGCCCGTGCTACGCCGACAAGGCGATGCGGCTCGGGATCCGCGTCCAGGACATCCTCGACCCGAAGATCCTGCGCCAGAAGATCGAGGTCGCGCTCGCCGAGAAGAACCTCTGGCTCGAGCGCGTCTACGGCGAGAAGCCGATCGGGCTCGAGGGGCTGGTCGAGCAATACGAGGGCTATGCCGCGCGCCTGCGGCCGATGATCGCCGACACGTCGCTGCTCGTCGACACGGCCCTCCGCGACGGCAAGCACGTCCTCTTCGACGGCGCGCACGGCACGCTCCTCGACCTCGACCACGGGACGTATCCGTTCGTCACCTCCTCGCCGACCGTCGCCGGCGGCGCGGCCGTCGGCATCGGGATCGGGCCGAGCCGGATCGACAGCGTGATCGGCGTCGCGAAGTCCTACGTCACGCGCGTCGGCCAGGGGCCGTTCCCGTCCGAGATCGAGGGCCCGGACCAGGAGCGGCTGCGCGAGCTCGGCGGCGAGTACGGGACGGTGACCGGACGCGAACGCCGCTGCGGCTGGCTCGACCTCGTCGCCCTGCGCTACGCCGTGCGCCTGAACGGCATCGACCGGCTCGCGCTGACGAAGCTCGACGTCCTCTCCCACTTCGCCGAGCTGCCGGTCTGCGTCCGCTACCGCACGCGCGACGGGCACGAGACCGTCGACTTCCCCGCGCACCAGAGCGACTTCCACGCAGCGGAGCCGGTCTACGAGGTGCTCGAGGGCTGGCACGAGCCGCTCGACGGCTGCTCGTCCGTCGGTGAGCTGCCCGGCGCCGCGCGCCGCTACGTCGAGTTCGTGGAGCGCGAGCTGGAGGTCGAGGTGACGCTCGTCGGCACCGGCGCCGAGCGCTCCTCCGTCCTCACGCGGGCGTAACCGCGGCGGCAAACGCGCGCGCCCGCAGCTCGAACGGCCCCTGCGGGCTGCCGAGCTGCCGGAACAGCTCCTCGTGAGCCTGCGTCCGCTGCTCGGCGTCGAGCGACACGAGCCACTGACCGGCAGGGCCGACACCGTGGTCCATCGCGCCCCAGAACTCGTCGAAGTCGCTGTAGCCCGCGGTCACGTCGAGCTCGGCGGACTCGACCTCGCCGTGCGGCGCGAGCAGGTCGTGGATCTCCTGCGGCGTCCGGTAGCGGCGCGGCTCCGTCGCCCGCGCAGAGCCGACCGCCTCTGCCGCGCTGTCGATCGCGCGGAACATGTCGACCTCCGCCACGCCCCACATGCAGACCGCGACCCGCCGGGCCACCCGCGCCATCTCCGCGACCGCGGCCGGCGCGTCGGACATGAAGGCGACGACGAGCTGGGCGAGCGCGACGTCGAACACGCCCGTCGCAAACGGGAGCGACTCGGCCGGAGCCTCCTCGACCTCGAGACCCGGGAACCGCTCGCGCAGCACGGCGACGAACTCCGGCGACGGATCCGCCGCCGCGACCGAGGCGCCGCGGGTCAGCAGCGCCGCAGTGAGCGCGCCGGTTCCCGCGCCGACGTCGAGCGCACGCTGGCCTGACTCCACCCCGGCGAAGTCCGCGAACAGCGGCGCCAGGACCGTCGAGTAGCGGCCCATGAAGTTGTCATACTCGTCGCCCCCGACCCGGAACACTCCACTCATCGCGCGAGCGTAGCGAGGTCGGCCGGCGTGTTGACGTTCGCGAGCAGCTCTTCCTCGAGCTCGAGCCGGGCGGTGTCGAGGCCATCGAGGACGGTGCGGAGGCGGCGCTCGCCGGTCTCGAACGCGGGCAGCGTGCGCCGGGCGACGGCACATGGGAGCGGGCCGCGTTGAGCGGTCGCGGCGTCGCGGCAGGCCTCGGCCAGGAGCCGCAGGGCGCCGGCCGTCAGGAGCGGCATGTCGACCGGGATCACGACCGCGAGCTCGTATGTCGCCGCACGCAGGCCGGCGGCGATCGCGGCCACCGGACCGGTGCCGGGATCGTCCAGGCCGCCGCGACCGACGGCCAGCCGCTCGTCACACGCCTCCCCGAGCAGGCGCCAGGCGCGGTCGGCGAGCGTCTCTCCCTCGTACTCGGCGAGCTCCTTCGGCGAGCCGAAGCGGCTGCTCGTGCCGCCGACGAGCAGGATCCCGGTCAGGCGTCGATCCGCCACGGCTCGGTGTAGACGTTGGCCGAGCCGCCGCGGACGAAGCCGCAGAGCGTGACCCCCCGGTCGGCCGCGAGATCGACGGCGAGGCTCGACGGCGCACCGACGGCGACGAGGATCGGGCAGCCGGCGACGGCCGCCTTCTGGACGAGTTCGAACGAGAGGCGGCCGCTCACGCAGAGGACGTGCTCCGCGAGCGGCAGCAGCTGCTCCCGGAAGGCCCAACCGACGACCTTGTCCAGCGCGTTGTGCCGGCCGACGTCCTCCCTGACGCACAACGGCTCGCCGGCGGCGGAGAAGAGCCCGGTCGCGTGCAGGCCGCCGGTCACGGCGAAGGCCGCCTGAGCTTCGCGCAGCCGGTCGGGCAGCGACACGACCAGCGCCAGGGCCAACGACAGCTTCGACTCGACCCGCGGCGCCTCCACCTCCACGGCCTCGAGCGCTCCCTTGCCGCAGACCCCGCACGACGACGAGGTGAAGAAGCTGCGCTGCAGGCGCGCCGGATCGAACCCCGGAGCGTCGACCTCGACCGTGTTCGCGGCGAGATCGTCGGGCAGCCGCGCCTCGCGAGGCCGCAGCCCCTCCGAGAGACAGAAGCCGAGCGCGAGCTCCTCGTCGTGTCCGGGCGTCCGCATCGTGACCGCGACGGGGCGGCCGGCGATCCGGATCTCGAGCGGCTCCTCGACCGCGACCCGGTCCGGCTCGGTCGTGCCGGCCGGGAGCCGGAGGACGTCGACCGCAGCGGCGGAGTAAGGCGGCGCGTCCATCAGAGACGCAGCATACGATCGCCCGGTGAGAGCGCTCGTCGTCGGGTCCGGAGGTCGCGAGCACGCGCTCGCCTGGTCCCTCAGCCGCAGCGCAGGCCTCGACGAGCTGCACGCCGCTCCCGGCAACCCGGGAATCGCGGCGCTCGCCCATTGCCATCCCGTGCGCCCCGACGACCCCGCCGCGCTCGTGTCGCTCGCCCGCGCGCTTCGGATCGACCTCGTCGTCATCGGCCCCGAGGCCCCGCTCGTCGCAGGCCTCGCCGATGAGCTACGCCTGCGCGGCATCGCGGTCTTCGGGCCGAGCGCAGCAGCCGCGCAGATCGAGGGCTCGAAGACGTTTGCGAAGAACGTGCTGGAAGCCGCCGGCGTGGCGACCGCTCGGACGCTGCCGGTCGCCCGACCGCCCTGCGTCCTCAAGCTCGACGGGCTCGCGGCGGGCAAGGGCGTCTGGGTCTGCCGCACGCAGGACGAGCTCGATTCGGCGCTCGAGGACGCGCAGTCGACCGGCCGGCCCTTCCACGTCGAGGAGCTCCTCGAGGGCCCCGAGCTCTCGGTCTTCGCCCTCGCCGCCGGCGAGGCCGCGGTCGCCTTCCCGCCGGCCCGCGACTACAAGCGGATCGGAGACGGCGACACGGGCCCGAACACCGGCGGCATGGGCTCCTTCTCACCGCTGCCCGATGTCGCCGACGAGGAGTCGGGCGAGATCCTCGAGGCGGTGCACCTGCCGGTTCTGCGCGAGCTCACAGCCCGCGGCACGCCGTTCCAGGGCCTCCTCTACGCGGGCCTGATGCAAACGGAGGACGGCCTGCGCGTGATCGAGTTCAACTGCCGCTTCGGCGATCCCGAGACGCAGTCGCTGCTGCCTCGGCTGGAAAGCGACCTGCTGCCGCTGCTCGCGGGCGACCTCTCCCAGGAGCCGGAGGTGGTCGACCGGGCCGCCGTGACGGTCGTGCTCACGGGCGGCGAGTACCCCGAGCGCGGCGACCAGGGCACGCCGATCGAGGGAGTCGAGGCGGCCGAGGCGACGGGAGCGCTCGTCTTCCACGCGGGGACGGCGCTCCACGACGGGCGGCTCGTCACGAACGGCGGCCGCATCCTGAACGTCGTCGGCGTCGGCGAGACGGTCGCCGACGCGCGAACCGCGGCCTACGAAGCGGCGGCGCACATAGATTTCGCCGGCATGCATTTCCGCACCGACATCGCTGCCGATGGCTGACGCCCCGCTCGTCGGCATCCTCGTGGGCTCGGAGTCCGACCGCGAGCGGATGCAGGGCGCCATGACCGCGCTCGACGACGCGGGCGTCGGCTACGAGTTCGAGGTGCGGTCGGCGCACCGCACGCCGGACGCCGTCGCGGAGTACTCCCGGAGCGCCCGCGACCGCGGCCTGCGCGTGCTCATCTGCGGCGCCGGGCTGTCGGCCGCGCTGCCAGGAGCAGTCGCGGCGCACACCGACCTGCCGGTGATCGGCGTCCCCCTGCGCTCGAGCCTCAGCGTCCTCGACGGCCTCGACGCGCTGCTCGCGATCGCGCAGATGCCGCCGGGCGTTCCCGTCGCCGCGGTCGGAGTCGACAACGCGCGCAACGCGGCCGCGCTCGCGCTCCGCATCCTCAACGCCTGATCCGTCCGCGAGCCTCGCCGGCCGCTCGGCCGAGAGGACGCTGGCCCAGTCCAGCCTCCTGTCACCCGGGTGGTGGCCGGAGCGGAAGCTAGCCCTTAGAGCAGAGGCGGATGTGCCGTGCCCCCATCGCGATACTCTTTGTTCGATCAAAGGAGGTTGGAGCGTGTCGTATTCGCCGGTTTTCTTTTTGGTGCTCGTGGCGCTTGTCGTCCTAGTGATCGGAATCCCGACGTGGGTTCTGCGAAGGAAGATGCGAAACGAAGAACTCGAAGCCGGCGGATCGTCGGGCAACTAGCTCACCGAGGGCATCTTCGGCCGTAAGAAGAACCGCGAAGCCAGCGGCCCCTAACCGGGCTGCTCGCTCAGGGGTCATTCCGGAACACTGGCCCATGCGACTTTGATCTCGTCCGAAGGCGTCTACGCTGCGGAGATGCGCCTCAGCGACCACTTCCGGCGCTGGTGGAATCCGGCCCAGTGGCGGGACGAGCATCCTGAGGTCACCGAGAGTGATGACGCCTCGGAGAGCGACGAACTGGCAGCCGAGCGGCGCTCGCGCGAGGACCACACCTTCAATCAGGATGGCACCCTCGGGCTTGGCACTCGAGATCGGGAATAGATGAGGCCAGACATATCGGTGCCTTCAGCACGGCGGTCTCCGGTAGGCCGCTCAGGGGTCATTCAGGAGCACCGTCCTGCAGATTTGGCAGCGCGACTCGCGCCGGAGTAGCGTCGCATTTCGCCTGTCGCGGTCCCGCGTCGGAGGGGCGGTGCTCCGGCGGGTGAGCGCTCTAGACTGAGAACCGTGATCGCCCGCTACTCCCGCCCGGCCATGGCCAGGATCTGGTCGGACGAGGGGAAGCTCGCGACGTGGCTCGCAGTCGAGCAGGCGGCGACCGCGGCCTGGGCCGAGCTCGGAGTCGTGCCGGACGAAGCCGCGGCACGCATCGCGTCTGCAACCCCGCCAAGCGCGGAGCGGGTCGCCGAGCTCGAGGCGACGCTGCACCACGACACCGCCGCGTTCGTCGACGCCGTCGCGGAGCAGCTCGGCGAGGAGGGCCGCTGGTTCCACTACGGCCTCACCTCCTCCGACGTCGTCGATACCGCGCTCTCGCTGCAGATACGGGAGGCCGGCGCACTGATCCTCGAGAGCCTCGACCACGCCTTCGCCGTCGTCACCGCGCGCGCCGAGGAGCACCGCGATACGCTGCAGATCGGCCGCACGCACGGCATCCATGCGGAGCCGACGACGTTCGGGCTCAAGCTCGTCGGCTGGGCCTTCGAGCTGGCCCGTGGCCGCGAGCGCGTCGCCCGGGCGCTCGAGGGGATGCGCGTCGGCAAGCTCTCGGGCGCCGTCGGCACCTACGCGGCGACCGACCCCGAGCTCGAGCGGCTCGCGTGCGAACGGCTCGGCCTCGAGCCCGCGCCGACTTCCACCCAGATCCTGCAGCGCGACCGCCATGCCGAGCTCCTCGCGGCACTCGCAGTCGTCGCGTCCTCGCTCGATTCCTTCGCCCTCGAGGTCCGGCATCTCGCCCGCACCGAGGTCGGCGAAGTGCAGGAGCCGTTCGGCCGCGGTCAGAAGGGCTCGTCGTCGATGCCGCACAAGCGGAACCCCGTCGTCGCCGAGCGGATCTGCGGCCTCGCGCGCGTCGTGCGGGCGAACTCGCTCGTCGGCCTCGAGAACGTCGCTCTCTGGCACGAGCGCGACATCTCGCACTCGTCCGCCGAGCGCGTCGTGATCCCCGACGCCTTCCTCGCGCTCGACTACATGCTCGACCGCTTCGCCTGGCTCGTGGAGGGCCTCGTCGTACGGCCCGAGCGGATGCGCCGGAACCTCGAGGCGAGCCACTATCTCTTCTTCAGCCAGCGCGTGCTCAACGGACTCGTGGAGTCGGGCCTGTCGCGCGACGACGCCTACCGCCTCGTGCAGCGCGCGTCGATGCGCGCCTGGGAGGAGGAGCTCGATTTCCGAGAGCTCTGCCGGGCCGACGACGAGATCGCTTCCCGCATCGACCTCGACTCGACCTTCGACCTCTCCACCTACACGCGCCACATCGACACCGTCTTCGCCCGCCTCGAAGCCCTCAAGGAGGAACCGCTCCATGCCTGAGACCCACATCGCGTCCGGCAAGGTCCGCGACATCTACGAGATCGACGACGAACGCCTGCTGCTCGTCGCCTCCGACCGCATCTCGACCTTCGACGTCGTCCTGCCGACCGAGATCCCGGACAAGGGCCGCGTCCTGACCGGCCTCTCCGGCTACTGGTTCACGCTGCTCGGGCCGATCGTCCCGAACCACATGCTCGCCATCCGCGAGGACGGCCGCTCGATGGAGTGCCGCCGGCTCGAGATGCTGCCGATCGAGTGCGTCGTGCGCGGCTACCTCGCCGGCTCCGGCTGGAAGGACTACCGCGCGAGCGGCGAGGTCTGCGGGCACAAGCTGCCCGAGGGCCTGCAGGAGTCGGACAAGCTCCCCGCGCCGATCTTCACGCCGGCCACGAAGGCGATCGAGGGCCACGACGAGAACATCACGCGCGCGCAGGCGGCGGAGCTCGTCGGCGAGGAGCGGTTCCGCGAGGCGGAGGCGGCCTCGCTGCGGCTGTACAAGACGGCTGCCGACCACGCGCTGCGGGCCGGGATCATCATCGCGGACACGAAGTTCGAGATGGGGCTCGACGCCGACGGCAACCTCGTCCTCGGCGACGAGGCGTTGACGCCCGACTCCTCCCGCTTCTGGCCCGGCGAGACGTACGAGCCCGGCCGCGCGCAGGACAGCTTCGACAAGCAGTTCGTCCGCGACTACTGCGAGACGACCGGCTGGGACAAGACCGACCCCGGCCCGGAGCTTCCTGCCGACGTCGTGCAGGTCACGCGCAAGAAGTACCACGAGGCGTTCGAGCGGCTGACCACGATCCCGTTCCCCGCCTACCTCGACGACCCGACTGTGGTGCTCGGGTGAGGGCAACCGTCCTGATCCGGCCGAAGCCCGGGATCCTCGACCCACAGGGCGAAGCCGTGGGCTCGGCGCTCGGCCACCTCGGCTTCGAGGTGAGCGACGCACGCGTCGGGAAGGTGATTGACCTCGACGTCGAGGCCGCCGACGACACGGTGGCCAAGGCGCTCGTGGAGAAGATGTGCGACCAGCTGCTGGCGAACCCGCTGATCGAGTCGTACGAGGTCGAGATCGTTGGCTAGCCCGCAGCCACGGATCGGAGTCGTCACCTATCCCGGTTCCCAGGACGACCGGGACGCGCTCTGGGCGCTCGCCGCGCTCGACGCGGAGGCGGTCGCGGTCTGGCACGAGGAGCCCGAGCTGCCGGACGTCGACGCGGTCGTGCTCCCCGGCGGCTTCTCGTACGGCGACTACCTCCGCTGCGGCGCGATCGCCCGCTTCTCGCCCGCGACCGCGGCGGTGCGCGAGTTCGCCGCTGCCGGCGGCCTCGTGCTCGGGATCTGCAACGGCTTCCAGATCCTCTGCGAGGCGGGACTGCTGCCGGGCGTGCTGCTGCGGAACGAGTCGCTCCGCTTCGTCTGTCGCGACGTGCCGGTGCTCGTCGAGCGCGACGACCTGCCGTTCACCACCCGCTGCGCCGCGGGCCGCCCGCTCGTGCTGCCGGTGAAGCACGGCGACGGCCGCTACCTCCCACCGCCGGATCTCGATCCCGCGCAGGTCGTGCTCCGCTACGGCGACAACCCGAACGGATCGGTCGGAGGCATCGCCGGCGTCTGCAACGAGGCGGGCAACGTGATGGGGCTCATGCCGCACCCCGAGCACGCGGTCGATCCGCTGCTCGGCTCCGACGACGGCGCGCTGCTCCTCGCCTCGCTCGTCGACGCCGCCCGCGAGCGGGTTCTGGCGGCGATCTAGCCCAGCCCGAGCGTCTCCGCGAGCGCGGGATGCTGGGCGAGGGCGGCTTTCAGCCGTCCGATGTCTCGTTCTCGAAGAGTCACCGGCCCGCGTGTGCCGCCGCCGGCGCCCGCGTAGGAGAAGCGGACGAGTCTCTCCCCTTTCGGGGTCTCGAGCAGCTGCACCTTCGACGCGAACCGCTTGGTCCCCGCGCGCTGCGGGACGGTGAGCTCCTCCACGAGATCCGCAGGTCCCCACGGTGTCGCCGCCCTCGTCGCCATGCCGAGGACGCTAGCCGGGCAACCGTGACGCGTTCGCGCCGGCTTCCCGGCGATTCAGCGAACGAGCAGCCCGAACACGAAGCCCGCCGCGATCGACAGCGCAGGGCCGAGTACCCAGCCCTGCAGGATCGAGAAGAGCGTCTGAAGGTGCACCGTTTCGCGGCCGCGCGCGAACCCGGCGCCGGCCATGGCGCCGACGAGCGCCTGGTTCATCGAGGTGAAGAAGCCGAACGCGACGGCCGCGAGGACGACTCCCGCCTGCACGAGCTGCGCCGCCGTCGCCATCGCGCGATCGACCTCCACAATCTCGAACGCGACCCGCCGCAGGAGCGGCTTGCCCCAGGTGAGGACGCCGAGAGCGATCGCCGCGCCGCCGACCGCTCCGGCCTCGAGCGGGCTCATCGTGCCGGTGCCGACGAGCGCGCCGCTCGCGTTCGAGACGTCGTTGGCGCCCATCGCGAAGGCAGCGATCGCTCCCATCGCGACGAGAATCGTCCCGATCCGCTCTCCCAGATGCAGGCGGTCGAGCCCGAGAGTCAGGAGCAGGCCGAGGAAGATCGCCACGATCGGCGCGGCCGCCCAGACGATCACGAGGTGCCCGATCGAGCCCCAGTCGACGCCGGTGCTCGTCGCGAGCGCCACGCCGACGACCGAGAAGACAAGGATCTGGATCGTCGAGGTCGGCATGCGGAACCGGGTGAAGAAGGTGGTGACCGCGAACGCGACGCCGACCACGACGACCTCCTGCTCGACCGACAGCGGGTGGTCGGTGAGACCCGAGCCGACCCGCTGCTCGACCGCATGGCTCGCGAACGTGGCGCCGATGAACGCGAGCGGCGCCATCAGGAGCAATGCCTGCCACGAGCCGATGGCGCGCAGGGCGTGCGGCATGCCCATCACAGCGCCCGTGTAGTGGGCGCCGATGCTCCACGCGAAGCCGATCGCGAGGACGATAAGAAGCGCCGTCACGGCCGGCCGACGTTATACGGCTTGTCGATGTGCCGCCAGACGCTGTACGGTCAGCAGCCATGGAAGGCCACCAGGGAGGCGGCTCGGGCTACGACGACTGGTTCGACGAGCCCGAGCAGCCGACGGAGACGCAGGGCAGCGCCGACCGCGGCGTCTACGAAGACGTCGAGGAACAGTGGGTGCTGCCGGAGGAAGAGGAGTCGCACCGCTCGAGCCAGCGGGAGATCGTCGTCGCCGGCCGCACGCTGACGCTGACGCAGGTGGCGATCATCGTGCTCTCCGTTCTCGCGATCATCCTCGCGATCGCGGCGGCCTTCGGCGCCTTCGACAGCGGGAAGGCTGCGGCACCGCCGGTGACGCCGCCCACCCATCCAGTGACGACGCAGCAGACCACGACGCAGGCGAACACGACGCCGTCGACGCAGGCGCCGTCGACGACGCTCAAGCCGGGCGACACCGGCCAGCAGGTGAAGCTCCTCCAGCAAAGCCTCGGCTCCCTCGGCTTCTCGGTGGGCACGGTGGACGGCGACTACGGGCCGGCGACCCAGGTGGCCGTGGAGAAGTTCCAGGTCGCGAAGAACCTGGCCGAGGACGGCATCGTCGGTCCGGCGACGCTCGCGGCGCTGCAGAAGGCCGTCGCGAACGGCTGACGAGTCGGGCCGGCCGGTCGGCGGCTAGCGCCCGCTGCGGTCGATCAGCTCGATGCGGTAACCGTCGGGGTCGGCGACGAAACAGATGAGCGAGCCGCCCTCGCGCACGCGATAAGGCTCGCGTTCCGCCTCGATGCCCTGCTCCTTCAGCTCCGCGAGCGACTGCTCGAGGTCGTCGACGCTGACCGCGATGTGCCCGTAGCCGGTGCCGAGCTCGTAGGTGCGGCCGTCGTGGTTGAAGGTCAGCTCGAGCACCGATCCGTGGTCGCCGATGCCGTAGAAGTAGTTCGTCGCCTCGGTCTCGCCGCCTCGGACGATGTCCATGTCGCGCTCGAAGTGGAAGCCGAGCGCCTCGTAGAAGGCGCGGCTCTTCTCCGGATCGGTGATCCGGACCATGGTGTGGAGGAAGTCAGCCATGGCTGCGGATCGTACTGTCGGCGAGGGCGAAGAGTCGCCACTTGCCGGGGATGCCCTTGAGGTCGTGGCTGCCGCGGTCGGTCAGTTCGATGCCCGATCCGGCGATGAGGTCTTTGACGGTGCCGGAGACGAGGACTTCGCCTGGTCGTGCGAGTGCGGCGACGCGGGCGCCCGTGTGGACGGCGATCCCGCGGACGGAGTCGGCGGCCAGCTCGACCTCGCCGGTGTGCAAACCCGCCCGAACCTCGAGCCCGATCCCGCGCACGGCCTCGACGATCGAGCGGGCACAGCGGATACCGCGGGCGGGACCGTCGAAGGTGGCAAAGAAGCCGTCCCCGGCCGTGTCGATCTCGCGTCCGCGATAGCGGGCCAGCTCGGCGCGAACGAGAGAATGGTGGCGCTCGAGCAGGTCGCGCCAGGGCCGGTCGCCCAGCTCCTGCGCGCGTGCCGTCGAGCCCACGATGTCCGTGAACAGGACGGTGGCGAGCACGCGGTCGGGCTCGGCCGGCTCGCGCACGCCGGTCAGGAACTCCTGCGTCTCGGCCAGGATGTCCTCCCGGTCGAGCCAGGGCATGTGGTCGTTGCCGGCAAGCTCGAGGTAGCGTGCTCCGGCGATCTGGCCCGCGAGCCAGCGTGCGTTTTCGACGTGGCAGATCGGGTCGTCGGTGCGGTGGATGATCAGGGTCGGCACCTTGATGCTCGGCGCTACGTGGCGGACGTCGATCTCGAACGCCATGCGTATGAAGGCGACCGCATCCTTGGGGGTCGCCGACTGCACCTGGAGACGACCGAACCAGCGGCGTAAGGCTTCATCGCCCTGTCGGTTCGGGAAGAAGTAATCGGCTGCGAGGCCCTTCCCCCAACCGGCGGCCACCCGGTCCGGGTTGAGCGCCTGCTCGAACTCCGCCCGCGTCGACTCGCCCCACGGCCAGTCGTCCGTCCTCTCCTCCTTCACCTCTGCGCCGCAGAGGACCAGGGCACGCGTCCGCTCGGGATGCGCCGCCGCGAACAGCATCGAGAGCGGGCCGCCCTCGGAGACCCCCAGCAGCGCCGCGGACTCGGAGCCGGCGGCGTCCATCACCGCGCGCACGTCGTCCATCCGCTCCTCGAGCGTGCCGATCCGAACCCGGTCCGAGAGACCCATCCCGCGCTTGTCGAACAGCAGCAGACGCGAAAACGCTCCCAGCCGCTCGCAGAAGCGCCGATAGTCGGGGTCCTCCCACAGCACTTCCAGGTTCGTGATCGCCCCCGCCACGAAGACGAGATCAATCGGTCCGTTGCCCACGATCTGATAGGCGATGCTGACGTCGCCGCTCTCTGCGTAGCTGACGTCGATCACGGCAGCGGCGCGAGCGGCGGGCCGAGGTTCACTTGCCCGTGCGCGCGGAAGATCTGTTCGAGCTCTTCGACCGACGGGCGTGGCGTGCCCTCCGGTGGCAGCTGCATCGCTGCGGCAGGCACAGATGCGTCTCGCACCATCCGCTCGAGCCCGGCCGGGGTGCTGAGGACGAGCACGTGAGCGGTGTCGCTCTCGACGCAGAAGGTGTGCGGTACGCCCATGGGCACTGCTGCGGCGCCGCCGGGCTCCAGCACGAAGCGATCCTCGCCGGCCTGGATCGTCAGCACACCTTCGAGCACGACGTAACTCTCGTCCTGGGGATGGGTATGCAGCGGTGGCGACGCGGCGCGCGGGAAGACGAACTCGATCAGCGAGTACCTCTCCCCGACAGCCTCACCCGGCACTCTGATCGTCGCGAGCGTCCCGAGGAACCAGAGGCGTTCGCCGTCGCCGGCAGTCGACCAGGTCGCGCCGCGCATCTCACCGGATCCTACGGCCAGGCGACGAGCCGGCAGGGGACGTCGGCGTCCTCGTCGAGGTGGTGGCTCGCGCAGATCCGGTGGTAGCCGTCGGCGACCGTCAGCGGTATCCCCTTGTCGCCGCGGCCGCGGACGAGCAGCACCGGCGACAGCCGCTTCCCGGCGGCGACCTTGTCCAGGTCCTTCTTCACGTGGACGTTGTCAGCGGGAAGCAGCCCGAGCCGGCCGGCGCGCAGCAGGTCTTTCGCCTTGCGATGGACGGTGTCGGCGGACTGCAGCGCCTCGACGACCTTCGCAACCTCGGCAGCGGGCGCGAGGAGGCTCAGATAGTCCGCGGCCGCGGGGAAGTCGTGCTCCTCGGGCTCGTCCTGCCAGTGCTCCTCGACCGCCACGAGCGGAGCCTAGCGACGGGCCGGCGGTCTCAAGCCGTTCCTGGGCGTCGCCGATAAGGGGCGAGAGCGTCCAGGGAGGGCTGTCTCGTTTGAGCAAAAGACTGAGCAGGCGACTGACGGTCGGGACTGCGCTCCTGGTCCTCGTCCTGCCCTTCGCCGCCGGCGCCTGGGCGGTCGCCGGCTCCGAGGCGGCACGGACGCGCTCGCACGCCGAGGCCGCGCTCCAGGACACGCTGCGGCAGGCGGCGACCGACTACAGGCTCGTCCTCGCGCGCGCCGCGCGACGGTCACAGGCGCTCGCATCCTCACGGCGCGTGCAGCGCGCCTTCGAACGCCGCGACCGGCGGGCGCTCCGCCGGCTCTCGCGTCCGAACGTCCGGCTGGAGCTCGGCGCGATGCTGCCGCCCGTGCGGGCGGGCACTGCCAGCCGCAGCACCCGCATCGTGGTCGGGAAGCGCCGGATCGGCACCGTGATCGTCTCCGTCCCGTTCAACCGCCGACTGCTCGCCCGGCTCGAACAGGCGGAGTCACGGCCGAGCCGAGAGCTGGCCTTCGCGCACGGGCGGCGGCTGCTCCTGCCTTCCGGAGCAAGAGCCTCACTCCCCGTTGCGCTCGCCCCCGACCGGCCGACCGGGGTGCCGCTCGGCCGCGAGCACTACGTCGCCGTCTCGGCCCCGCTGAGCCGGGAGACACCGAGGACGCGGCTCGTCGCACTCGCGCCTGCTGCCGAGATCCTCGGCGGCGCCGACGCAACGCGCTGGCGGCTGCTGCTGGTCGGCCTCGGCATCCTCGTCGCTGTTGCGCTCGCCGCCTACTTCTTCGCGCCGCTGCTCGGGCGAAACCGCCTCGCGCGGCAGCAGCGCGATCAGGCCGCGCGCGTGCTGTCGCACCTCGGCGAGGGCGTCTTCCTCGTCGACTCGGGCGGCGTGATCCGGCTCTGGAACGCGGCGGCCGAGACCATCACCGGCCTGGCGGCCCAGGAGGTGTGCGGCGCGCGCGCCGAGACGGCGCTACCCGGCTGGGAGTCGCTGACCGCCCGCGTCCCGACTTCGGAGGCCGACGAGATCTACCGGCCGAAGACGATCCCGCTCGAGCTCAACAGCCGCGAGCTCTGGCTCTCGATTGCCGGCGTGGAGTTCGGCGACGGAACCGTCTACGCCTTCCGCGACGCCACGAGCGAGCACCGACTAGAGGCGATCCGCGCAGAGTTCGTGGCCACCGTCTCGCACGAGCTCCGCACTCCCCTTGCGGCGCTCCACGGCGCGGCGCTCACGCTCACGACCCGCGGCCAAGAGCTGCCGGAGGAGACCCGCGGGATGCTGCTGGCCATGATCAGCAACCAGTCGAAACGGCTCGCAAGCCTCGTCGAGGACATCCTCCTGGCGGGGCAACTCGACGCCGGTTCCCTCCGCGTCGAACGGGAGCCGTTCAACGCCGCAGCGGTCGCGAAGGCCGCGGTCGACGAGGCGCGGCAGCGCGCGGCCACGAAGGCGATGCTCCGCATCTCGGCCGCCGAGGACCTCCCGCGCGTGCTCGGCGACGAGGGCCGCACGCATCAGGTGCTCGCCAACCTGATCGACAACGCGGTCAAGTACTCGCCCGCCGGCAGCCGCGTCGACGTCGACGTCAAGCGCGAGCGGAGCCGCGTCCGCTTCTCGGTGCGCGACCGTGGCCCGGGGATCCCGCGCGCCGAGCAGGAGCACGTCTTCGAGAAGTTCTACCGCCTCGATCCCGACCACCATTACGGCGTGGGAGGCAGCGGGCTCGGCCTGTACATCTGCCGCCAGCTCGTCGCCTCCATGCAGGGACGCATCTGGGTCGAGCCGGCGCCGCACCACGGCAGCATCTTCGCCTTCGAGCTCCCCGTGGCGGACGACCGCGCGCCGGCCGCCGCCTGACCCTCAGGCGGGTTCGCGCACCTCGCGCGCCTCGGCTCGGGCGGCACGGAACGCGGCGAACCGGACCGAGCCGGTCGCGAGCGCGACTCCGACGAGGATGAGAGCAAGCGCCCCGAACGCCGAGGCTCCGAAGCGCTCGTTGAGGAAGATCGCGCCGTAGGCGAGCGCGATCGGCGGCACGAGGTACGTGACGAGCGTCGCGTAGTTCGCACCGGCCCGCTGGATCAGCTCGAAGAACAGCAGGTACGCAAGCGCGGTGCCGACTAAGCCGAGGACGAGGATCGCCATGATCGTCTCGCCGTGCCACATGCCGGCCGGCGCCTGGATGACTCCGACGGGAAGTACCGCGATCGTCGAGACGGCGGTCGACGCGAGCGCGACGACAAGCGGCGGCGTCCCCCGGAGGTAGCGGCCGGCGATCAGCGTCCCGATCGCGTAGCAGAGTGCCATCGCGACGACAGCCAGGGCGGCGAGCAGCTTCCCGTGCGGCTGCGCGCTCACGAGCAGCGCGACCCCGACGAAGCCGATGAAGAGGCCGACGAGCCGCAGGCCGACGACCCGCTCCTCCCGGAAGAACGCGAAGGCGAGCAGCGCATTGAAGATCGGCACGGCGCCCTGGATGATCGAGGCCAGCCCCGAGTCGATCCGCGTCTCGCCCCAGGACAGGAGCCAGAACGGCAGCGCCGTGTTCACGAGCCCGATCACGACGAGCCACTGCCACCTCGCGCGCATCTCGGCAAGCGTCGCGCGCGGGCCGAGGCGCACCAGCGCGATCACGGCGAGCAGGAGAGCGGCCGTGCCGACGCGGCCGAGGATCAGGGTCGCCGGCGTGAGCTCCCGGTCGGCGATCTTGATCAACATGAACGACGCGCCCCAGATCAGCGCGAGCACCGTGAGGATGACGATCGGCCGACGCATCTACCTGGTGGAACGCAACGCGGGCGGGTCCCGTGAGATTCCGCCGCGACCGTGGTTACACTCAATCACCTGACGGAGGTCGCCGCCCAGCCCCTTCTGCACCGCTCCCTCGGTCTGACCGACTGGGAGGCGGGCCGTATCCGGGAGCTGTTCGGGCGCGACCCGAATCACTTCGAGCTCGCGGTCTTCTCGCTCCTCTGGTCGGAGCACTGCGGCTACAAGCACTCCGCCCCGCTCCTCAGGCGGCTGCCGTCGGCCGGCGAGCGCGTTCTGCAGGGGCCGGGTGAGAACGCCGGCGTGCTCGATCTCGGCGACGGCACGGCGGTCGCGTTCAAGGTCGAGTCGCACAACCATCCGTCCGCCGTCGAGCCGTTTCAGGGGGCGGCGACCGGGATCGGCGGGATCCTGCGCGACGTGATCGCCATGGGAGCCCGGCCGATCGCGCTCCTCGACGGGCTCTGGTTCGGCGAGCCGGACTTCCATTTCCAGCAGGCCGTCGCCGGGATCGGCCACTACGGCAACTGCGTCGGCGTGCCGACGGTCGGCGGCCAGACCGTCTTCGACCCGGCGTACGCCTCGAACTGCCTCGTCAACGCCATGTGCGTAGGACTGCTCGACAGCGACCGGCTGCGCTCGGCGAAGGCCAGCGGACCCGGGCGCGTGGTCGTCCTCTACGGCGCGACGACCGGCCGCGACGGCATCGGCGGCGCCTCGGTGCTCGCGAGCGCCGAGCTGAGCGAGGACGCCGCCGACAAGCGCCCGTCGGTGCAGGTCGGCGACCCGTTCACCGGCAAGAAGCTGATCGAGGTCTCGCTCGAGCTCGTCGAGTCGGGCCTCGTCGAGTCGCTGCAGGACTGCGGCGCAGCCGGTCTCGCGTCGTCCCTCTCCGAGATGGCGTCCGACGGCGCCGGGATCGACGTCCACCTCGACCGCGTGCCGCTCCGCGAGGACGGCATGGAGCCGTGGGAGATCATGATCTCGGAGTCGCAGGAGCGGATGGTCGCGGTCGTCCGGCCGGAGATGCTCGACGCGGTGCGCGGCGTCTGCGCGCGCTGGGAGCTGCCGTGCACGGCGATCGGCGAGGTGACGGACTCGGGCGACCTGCGCGCGTTCCACGACGGCGACGTCGTGGGCGACATTCCCGCGCGCCTGCTGACCGACGAGTGCCCGCGCTACGAGGTCGAGCAGCGGGCGGAGTCGCGGCCGGTACGACGCGTCGAGCGGCCCGCGTTCGACATCCGCGAGGTGATCGAGCAGTACGACCACCTCGTCGGCTCGCGCACCGTCCGCCGGCCGGGGCTCGACGCTGCCGTCCTGCGCCTGCGGCCGTCGTCGCGCGGGCTCGCGGTCGCGCTGCAAGGGCCGGCACCCGGCGAGATGGACGGCTTCCGCGCCGGCATCCAGGCGACGCTCGGCGCCGCCCGCAACGTCGCGTGCGCCGGCGGCGAGCCGATCGGCCTCACCGACTGCCTCAACTTCGGCAACCCCGAGAAGCCGGCGATCGCGCACGAGCTCGCCCAGGCGATCGAGGGGATCGCGCTGGCGGCTGAAGCGCTGAGGATCCCGGTCGTTTCCGGCAACGTCTCGCTCTACAACGACGCGGACGGCACCTCGATCCCGCCGACGCCGGTCGTCGGCTGCGTCGGGTTCGTGCCGGACGTGCGGCGGGTGCCGGGCCGCTGGCGGACCGGCGACTGCGTGCTCCTCGCAACCTCACCCGACGGGTCGCTCGAGGCGGAGGCGGCACTGATCCGCTTCCTCTGGAAGGCGGCGCCGCACCTGACGCTCTGCCACGACGTCGGCAGCGGCGGCATCGCGGCCGCTTTCGCCGAGGCAGCGGCGTGGAGCGGCGGCCTCGAGGCCCAGATCGAGCTCCCGGCGGACTACGACTCGCGGCGCGGCGCCGCGATCCTCGCCTGTCGCCCCGAGCGCCTCGGCCGACTCGGCTCGCGCGGCTTCGTCGAGATCGGGATCGTGGCCTGATGTGCGGCGTCTTCGGCGTCTACGCACCCGACCGCGACGTCGCGCGGCTCACGTACTTCGGCCTCTTCGCGCTGCAGCATCGCGGGCAGGAGTCGGCGGGCATCGCCGTCTCCGAGCACGGGCGTCTGACGGGGCTGCGCGATCTCGGCCTCGTCGCGCAGGTCTTCAACGAGCAGAAGCTCGGCGGCCTACGCGGCCAGGTCGCGATCGGCCACAACCGCTACTCGACCACGGGCTCGCTGTCGTGGGCGAACGCGCAGCCGCTCGTCCAGCACGGGCGCGCGCGCACCGTCGCCCTCGGCCACAACGGCAACCTGATCAACGTCGGCCAGTTGCGAGACGACTTGCGCGAAGAGGGCGTCCCGCTCGGGACAACGTCCGACAGCGAGCTGATCGCCGCGCTGATCGCGAACGACGAAGCGCCGCTCCAGGAGGCCGTGGCGAACGCGATGCGCCGGCTCGAGGGCGCCTACTCGATCGTCGCCCTCTCGGAGGGACGGCTGATCGGCTTCCGCGACCCGCAGGGCTTCCGGCCGCTCGTGATCGGTCGCATCAACGACGACTTCGTCTTCGCCTCGGAGACCTGCGCGCTCGACCTCGTCGGCGCCGAGTTCGTCCGCGAGGTCGCGCCGGGCGAGCTCGTGATCGCCGACGCCGACGGCCTGCACGCGACGCAGGCGCTCGAGCAGCCCGAGGCGGGCGGCGCGCTCTGCATCTGGGAGTTCTTCTACCTCGCCCGCCCCGACAGCCGGCTCGAGGGGATCGAGGTGCACAACGCGCGCGTGCGGATGGGCGAGCAGCTCGCGCGGGAGGCGCCGGTCGAAGCGGATCTCGTCCTGCCGATCCCCGACTCGGGGACGCCCGCCGCGATCGGCTTCGCGCGTGCGACCGGCCTGCCCTTCAGCGAGGGGCTGATCAAGAACCGCTACGTCCAGCGCACCTTCATCCAGCCGGACCAGGAGCTGCGGCGGCAAGGGATCCGGCTCAAGTACCACCCCGTCGCCGAGGTGGCGGGCAAGCGCGTCGTGGCGGTCGACGACTCGATCGTGCGCGGGAACACGACCCGCGAGATCGTGCGGATGCTGTTCGACGCCGGCGCCGCCGAGGTGCATCTGCGTGTCTCGTCGCCGCCGGTGATCGGCCAGTGCTTCTACGGCATCGACCTCGCCGACCCGGCGGAGATGATCGCGTCGACGCGGACGGTCGAGGAGGTGCGCGAGCACGTCGGCGCCACCTCGCTCGCGTATCTCTCCCACGACGGCCTCGTCGAGGCGACGCTGCGGCCGGCGTCGGCCCTCTGCCGCGCGTGCCTCACCGGCGAGTACCCGACCGCGGTTCCGGACGAGGCCGCGAAGCTCAGGTTCGAGCCGGCACGCGCTTAGGAACCCGGCGGAGGCTGCCAGAGCTCGAAGCGGTTTCCCTCGGGGTCGACACCCCAGCCGAAGCGCCCGTTCTCCGTCTCCTGCGGCCCTTCGGCGGCGACGCCCGCGGCGCGCAGTTGCGCGAGCATCGCGTCGAGGTCGCCGACCCGGTAGTTGACCATCGCCTGCTGGTCGAGGCGCCCGAAGTACTCGGTGCCGGAGGGGAACGCCGCCCAGACGAGCGTCTCGCCACCGGACGCGCGGAGCACGGAGCCGTGCCACTCCTCCACGTCGAGGCCGAGCTGCTCGGCGTACCACGCCGCGAGCGCGGCCGGATCGCGCGAGCGCAGGAAGACACCGCCGATCCCGGTGACGCGTTCCATGTAGGTGCCTTCGTACCATGGCCGACCGGTGCAGCTCTTCCACTACCACCTCGTCACGAGCCGCGTCCGCGAGGTCGAGGCGCGCTACATCGGCAAGCTCGCGTTCGGCCTCGTCGCGCGCCACGGCCGCATCGGCGAAGAGCTCACCTCGTACGAGTCCGGGGTCGCCTGGAACGAGCTCGACGCAATCGGCTTCAAGCTGCGGCTGACCGAGCTGGAGAAAGGCGCGGTCAACGTCGTCGTCCAGCCGGGCCAGTGGCCGACGCCGCGGGTCGACCACCTCGGGTTCGTGCTCGACGAGGGCGAGTTCGAGCAGGCCATCGCGCGCGCCGAGCAGCACGAGCTCCGCGTCCAGGAGCACGGCGGGCGGCGCACGTTCGTTTCCACCGACGCCGGCTACCGGCTCGAGCTCCACCCGCCGCGAGAGTGGATCGACGACCTGCTCTCGCACGGCGACCAGCTGCGCCTGTCGGAGCTCCACCTTCGAGCCGACGATCCGGCGGCCAAGGCGAAGGCTCTCGCGTCGATCCTCGACGCGGAGCGCGACGGAGCCAGCGTGGACGTCGGAGAGACGGTCGTGCATTTCGTCGAGGGCGGCCCGCAGGGCCGGCCGGAGCTGCTCGGCGAGCTGTTCGTCTAGGGCACCCTCCTCTGGCGGCCATAGACTCGACGCGTGGCGGAGGAAGGACGGACGTACGACGCGGCCGGCGTCTCGCTCGCCACGGCCGATGCGGTCGTCGAGCGGCTGCGCGCGGCGGTCGAGTCCACGGGCGCGTCACAGTTCGGCGCCTTCGCGGCTCTCCACCCGCTCGGCGACGGGCGCTTTCTCGCGGCCTCCACCGACGGCGTCGGCACGAAGCTGATCCTCGCGCGGCAGCGGGGCGCGCTTGCGCGCCTGCGGCGCCGATCTCGCCGCGCACTGCATCAACGACGTGATCACGTGCGGCGCCGAGCCGCTGCTGCTGCTCGACTACGTTGCCGCGGCGCAGATCGAGCTGGAGGACGTCGCCGAGCTCGTCGAAGGCGCCGCCGAGGTGTGCCGCAACGCAGGCGTCGCGCTGGTCGGCGGCGAGACCGCCGAGCTGCCGGGCATCTACCGCGACGGCGAGCTCGATTTCGCCGGCACCTGCGTCGGCATCGTCTCGGAGCCGCTCGACGGCTCGGCGATCGAGGCGGGAGACGCCGTGCTCGGCTTCCCGTCGGCCGGCGTCCACGCCAACGGGTTCACGCTCGTCCGCCGCGTCCTCGAGGAGGAGGACTACGACGGCCCCGACCTGCTCGCGCCGACGAGGCTCTACCTCGACGTCGCCCGCGGCCTGCGCGGCCGGGCGCTCGCCTTCGCGCACGTGACCGGCGGCGGCATCCTCGGCAACCTCGAACGCGTTCTCCCCACCGGTCGCAACGCCGAGCTCGACTGGTACGCGTGGGAGCGCCCGCCGGTCTTCAACTGGCTGGCCCGCCACGTCGAGGAGGACGAGTTGCGCCGCGTCTTCAACCTCGGCATCGGCTGGTGCGCGGTCGTGCGCAGCACCGAGCCCGGAGACCTCGTGATCGGGCAGATCGCGTGATCGGCGTACTCGTAAGCGGTGAGGGAACGAACCTGCAGGCGTTGATAGACGCCGGGCTACCAATCGTCTGCGTCGCCTCGAACAAGCCAGATGTCCGCGCGCTGGAGCGGGCCGAGACCGCGGGTATCGAGACGGCCGTGTTCGACCATCATGACTACGCGAGCCGCGAGGAGCGGGATGTCGCGATCGCTGAGTGGCTGCAGTCACGCGGAGTCAAGCTCGTCGTACTTGCCGGATACATGCACCTGTTCCGCAAGCCGTTCTTCGACTACTACGGCGGCCGGATCGTGAACACGCACTCGGCGCCGCTGCCGGAGTTCCCCGGCGCGCATCCGATCGAGGACGTGCTCGCAGCCGGCGTGGACGAAACGGCCGCGACCGTCCACTACGTTGACGAGGGCATCGACACCGGCCCGGTGATCGCCGCCGAACGCGTCCCCGTCCGGCCGGAGGACACCGTCGACACGCTCCGCGAGCGCGTGCAGTCGGTCGAGCACCGGCTGCTGCCCGAGGTGGTGAGGGAACTGTGCGCGCGCTGATCTCAACCTGGGACAAGACCGGCGTGGACACGTTCGCGCGCGGGCTCGTCGGCCTCGGCTGGCGCCTCGTGGCGAGCGGGAACACGGCCGCCGCGCTCGAGGCGATCGGCCTGCCGGTCGAGCGCGTCGAGGACGTCACGGCCTCGCCGGAGATGCTCGGCGGCCGCGTGAAGACGCTGCATCCGCGCGTCCACGCCGGGATCCTCGCCCGCCGCGACGAGCCGGACGACGTTGCCACGCTGGAGGAGCACGGGATCGAGGCGTTCGACCTCGTCTGCGTCAACCTTTATCCGTTCGAGGAGGTCACGGCCCGCCGCGGCGTGACCGAGGAGGAGGCGGTCGAGACGATCGACGTCGGCGGCCCCTCCATGTTGCGCGGCGCGGCGAAGAACTTCGCCCATTGCGCGCCCGTCTGCCGACCCGAGCAGTACCACGTCGTGCTCGAGGAGCTGCGCGCGAGCGGCGAGCTCTCACTCGACACG
Source organism: uncultured Actinomycetes bacterium (assembly GCA_963743545.1). Lineage (GTDB taxonomy): Bacteria > Actinomycetota > Thermoleophilia > Gaiellales > Gaiellaceae > Palsa-739. The sequence goes on from CAVUQB010000005.1 coordinate 529,290, forward strand.
CGCCGCCGGCTCGCAGCCGAGGCCTTCGCGCACACCGCCGCCTACGAGGCCGCGATCGCAACGTGGTTCAACGCGCGCGAGGAGTTCCCCGACTCGCTCGTCGTCTCGCTCGACAAGGTGCTCGACCTCGCGTACGGCGAGAACCCGCACCAGCGCGCCGCGTACTACGCCGAGCGCGGCGTGCGCCGCCACCTCCTCTCGCGGGTCGAGCAGCTGCACGGGAAGGCGCTCTCGTTCAACAACCTCAACGACTTCTCGGCGGCGCGCTCGCTCGCGCGCGAGTTCAAGCTGCCGGCCTGCGTCATCGTCAAGCACGCGAACCCGTGCGGCGTCGCGGTCGGCACGACGGTGGAGGAGGCGTACGACAAGGCGCTCGCCTCCGACCCGACCTCTGCCTACGGCGGTGTCGTCGTCCTCAACCGCGAGGTCGAGGAGCCGCTCGGCGAGAAGCTCGCGGAGCAGTTCGTCGAGGTGCTCTTCGCGCCCGGCTACACGGAGGACGCGCTCAACGCCCTGCGCCGCAAGCAGAACACGCGCATCCTGCTCGACGGCGAGCGCCGCGCGGGCGAGCCCGGCGAACGGAGCTACAAGCGCGTGCTCGGCGGGATGCTCGTGCAGGACTCCGACGCCGAGATCGAGGAGCGGGACAACTGGGAGCTCGTCGACCGGCGAGCTCGACGAGCCGCAGTGGGGCGACCTCGTCTTCGCGTGGCGCGTGTGCAAGCACGTCGCCTCGAACGCGATCGTGCTCGTCGAAGGACCTGCAGACGATCGGGATCGGCGCCGGCCAGATGAGCCGCGTCGACGCCGTGCGGATCGCGGTCGAGAAGGCCGCCGAGTTCGGCCACGACGCGAGCGGCTCGGCGCTCGCCTCCGACGCGTACTTCCCCTTCCCCGACGGGCCGCAGATCGCGCTCGACGCGGGCGCGACCTCGATCGTCCAGCCCGGTGGTTCCCGCCGCGACGAGGTCGTGATCGCCGCGGTCGCGCAGGCAGGCGCCGCGATGGCCTTCACCGGCCGCCGCCACTTCCGCCACTGAGCACCGCCCGTATGACAGGTTAGTACCGGGTGACCGCCACGACGATCACAGCCACTGCGCCGGACCCACGCCGCTGGCAGGCGCTCGCGGTCGTCTGCGTGGCCTTCTTCATGACCGTGCTCGACGTCTCGATCGTCAACGTCGCGCTGCCTTCGATCGGCGCCAGCCTCCACTTCTCCCAGACCGGCCTGCAGTGGGTGATCACGGCGTACGCGATCACGTTCGGCGGCTTCCTGCTGCTGGGCGGGCGGGCCGGGGACATCCTCGGCCGCAAGCGGATGTTTCTCATCGGCGTGCTCATCTTCTCGATCGCCTCTCTCGTCTGCGGCCTGGCAGGGTCGACGGGCGTACTCATCGCCGCGCGCGCGGTGCAGGGCTTCGGCGCTGCGGTCGTGTCGCCGTCGACGCTCTCCATCATCACGACGACCTTCGAGGAGGGGCCGGAGCGGAACAAGGCGCTCGGGATCTGGGGCGCGATGGGCGGCGGCGGCGCCGCGGCCGGCGTCCTGTTCGGCGGCATCCTCGTCAAGTACCTCGGCTGGGAGTGGATCTTCTTCGTCAACGTGCCTGTCGGCGCGCTCGTCCTCGCGTTCACGCCGGGCATCGTGCGCGAGAGCCGCGCGCCAGACGTCGGCCGCAGCTTCGACGCGGTCGGCGCGTCCTCGGTCACGGGCGGCCTTGCGCTGCTCGTCTACGCGATCTCGAAGGCGCCGATCGACGGCTGGACCAACGCGACGACGATCGTCCTCCTCATAGCCGCAGTGGCGCTCATCGTCTTCTTCGTGTTCTGGGAGACACGGGTGGAGAACCCGCTGATGCCGCTGTCGATCTTCCGTATTCGCACGCTCGCTGGCGCGAACACCGTCGGAGCGCTGCTGGGAGCGTCGATCTTCGCCGACTTCTTCCTCCTGACGCTCTATGTCCAGAACGTACTTGGCTACTCGCCGCTGAAGACAGGGATCACGTTCCTCGCGACGGCGGGGACGGTGGTGTTGGTTGCCGGGCTCGCGCAGTGGCTCTGCACAAAGATCGGCCCCAAGCCGGTGATGGTCACCGGGCTCCTACTCAACACCGGCGCGCTGATCTGGTACGCGCAGATCCCCGTGGACGGAACGTACGCGCACGACCTGCTGGGCGGATATCTCATGTTCGGCTTCGGGATCGCTTTCGCGTTCATCCCCGTGTCGATCGCCGCGCTCGCCGGCGTCGGGCCGCGCGAGGCCGGGCTCGCTTCGGGATTGCTGAACACCGCACAGCAGGTCGGCGGCGCGATCGGAGTCGCGATCGCGTCGAGTGTGGCGATCTCCCACGCGACGCACCTCCTCCAGACCGGTGACTCGAAGGCTGCCGCGTTCACGAGCGGCTACGCGCTCGCCTTCTGGGTCATCGCCGGCATCTCCGCCGCCGGCGTCATCGCGGCGCTGACCCTCGTGAAAAACGAAATCCCGACCGAGGCGCACCCGGTGGTCGCCTAAAGCTCGCAGGGACGACTGCTGCTCTACGCTTCCCGGCGATGCCGCGGGAGTATCCGACCCTCCTCGACCTCGTCGGGGACTCGCCGATCGTCAGGCTCGACCGATTCTCGCCGCCGGGCCACGCGCGGATCGTCGCCAAGCTCGAGTACCTCAACCCGGGCGGCTCGGTCAAGGACCGGATCGGCCTCGCGATGATCGAGCAGGCCGAGCGCGAGGGGAAGCTCAAGCCGGGCGGGACGATCGTCGAGCCGACCTCAGGCAACACCGGCGTCGGCCTCGCCATCGCGGCGGCCGGCAAGGGCTATCGCTGCATCTTCGTCATGCCCGACAAGATGAGCCAGGAGAAGATCTCGATGCTGCGCGCGTACGGCGCCGAGGTCGTGATCACGCCGACCATGGTCGACCACGACTCGCCGGAGTCGTACTACTCCGTCTCGTCGCGGCTCGCCGAGGAGATCCCGGGCGGCTTCAAGCCCGACCAGTACTCGAACATGGCGAACCCGCAGGCGCACTACGACGTCACGGCGCCCGAGATCTGGGAGCAGACCGGCGGCGAGCTCGACGCGATCGTGATCTCCGTCGGCACCGGCGGGACGATCTCGGGAGTCGGCCGCTGGTTCCACGAGCGGAAGCCCGAGGTCAAGATCGTCGGCGTCGATCCGGAGGGCTCGATCTACACCGCCGAGGACGACTCCCAGCTGCACCCGTATCTCGTCGAGGGGATCGGGAAGGACACGTGGCCCGACACGATCGACCTCAAGGTCGTGGACGAGTGGATTCGGGTCTCCGACCGCGAGTCGTTCCTCATGGCGCGGCGGCTCGCGCGCGAGGAGGGCATCCTCGCCGGCGGCTCGGCGGGCTCGACGCTCGTGGGCGCGATCCAGGTCGCCGAGCGGCTTCCGGCCAGCGCGAGCGTTCTGGCGATCATCCCCGACTCGGGCCGCTCCTACATGTCGAAGTTCTACGACGACAACTGGATGCTCGAGCACGGCTTCGTCGAGCGGCAGACCACGCTGCCGACGGTGGACGAGCTGCTGGTCGCGAAGCACGGCGGCGAGGTGCCGGAGCTCGTCACGATCGCGGCGCATGCGAAGGTCGGCGAGGGCATCGACACGATGCGGCGCTACGGCATCTCGCAGCTCCCGGTCGTGCGCGACGGCCAGTGCGAGTCGCTCGCTGACGTGATCGGCTCGCTGCAGGACCGCGCGCTGCTCGAGCGCGTCTTCGGCAACCCGGACTCGGTGCACGAGGACGTCGCGGCCGCGATGCAGCCGCCGCTCGCCGCGGTCGAGGCCTCGGCGACGCTCGACGAGGTGTTCGCGACGCTGACCGGCGGCATGAACGCCGTCGTCGTCGCGCGGGAGGGAAAGCCCGTCGGCGTGCTGACGCGCAGCGACCTTCTCGATTTCCTGGCCCACCGGAGCTAGCTACGCTCCGGGCATGCCCGTCGCCCGCCTCGAGTCGCTACTCCAGAACGCGTTTCCGGACGCGGCCGAGCTGCGCGTCGAGGATCGCACCGGCGGCGGCGACCATTTCCAGGTGACCGTCGAGAGCCCGCGCTTCGACGGGCTGCCGCTGCTCGAGCAGCATCGGCTCGTCAACGACGCGTTGGCCGAGCCGCTACGCGACGGCACCATCCACGAGCTCCGAATCAAGACGAGGGGGACGACGTGATCTCGAAGGACCTTTCCCAGCGAATCCAGGACGTGATCGAGAACGAGCAGGTGGTGCTCTTCATGAAGGGCACGCCGCAGTTCGTGATGTGCGGCAACTCCGGCCGGGCGCTCGAGGCGCTGCGGGCGGCGGGCGCGCCGGTCACGACGGTCGACGTCCTCCCGGATCCGTCGATCCGGCAGGAGCTGTCGGAGGTGTCGGGCTGGCCGACGATCCCGCAGGTGTTCGTCAAGGGCGACCTCGTCGGCGGTGCCGACATCGTGCAGGAGCTCGGGGAGACGGGCGAGCTGCGGACGATCCTCGAGGCGAAGCTCGGCCCGGGCTACAGCGACGGCGCCGAGGAGCGCGTCGTCGACGTGCTCAGCGGCACCCGCGTGTAGGGCGCCATCGTTAGTCGCGGTCGAACCGCTCCCTGTACTTTTCGCGCACCCAGTTCACGACGAGCGGCGCGAACGCGAGGGCGATGCCGAAGCTCAGGTACGGGTCTCCGGTGCCGTGCCCGGTCGTCCACAGGATGACGCCGGTAAGGATCAGCGCGCCCACGGCGACGTAGTAGATCCAGGCGAGCTCCCGGCGACTCAGTCTCACGGCGCTCGGACGGTACCGAGGCGGCGTGACGTTCGGGTCAGACCTGCGGCCCGTAGCTCCCGGCCGGCTGCGTCCGAGTCTGGCCGGAGCTCGCGAGGATCCCGCCGGCGACGATCGCCACCGAGCTCAGCAGCGCGAGCCAGATGCCCCAGCTCAGTGACAGCGAGACGAGATCCACCTGGCCGGCCGGCGGCGAGACCATCCGGTAGAGCACGAACAGCATCGCCAGGCCTCCGGCGAGCGCGACCTGGCCGCCGCCGGCCTCGAGCACCCCGGCGAGGCCGGCGAGACGCAGCAACGATGCGAGCAGCGCGGCGGCCGCGAGCAGCAGCAGGATCACGCTGATGTCCTTGAGCGCGTCGTGCCCGCTCACGGCGGCGAGCTGATGCCCGGCGAACGAGCTGAACACCGATCCGAGCTGGCTCGCTCCGGCCTGGAGGTTGGCGTTCCCGTACTGCTGAGCCACGCTGGTCACCTGCTGCTGGGCCGCGGCGGCGCCGGACGCGGTGATGCTGATCCCGTACCAGGGCAGGAACACCGAGACGGCGAGCGCGGCCGCGCCGAGCGCGGAGATCAGGAAGCCGACTTGCGGACGTTCGTCGCCCATTGCACTGCGTGTAATCGGCCGGCGGAGCGCCGTGCTTGAGCCGCCCGGGCGGCGACAGCCAGCCCGACTGCGATCCTCCCGTCGTGTTCTTCCGCCTCAGCAGCTGGGAGCTCTGGCTCGTCCTCGCCGCAGTCGTCTTCGCGTTCGTCGCCGTCGGCTACCTGATCGGGCGCGTGCTGCGGAAGCATTCGGAGTCGCTGCGGGAGCCGGTCGGGACGGTGCAGGGCGCGCTGCTGGCGCTCGTCGGGCTGATCCTGGCTTTCGGCCTGACGCTCGCGATCGGGAGGTACGACACGCGCCGGGCCGCCGTCGTCGACGACGCCAACGCGATCGGCACGACGTACCTGCGGGCGCAGATGCTGCCCGAGCCGGTGCGCAGCCGCTCCCTTCACCTGCTCGTGCGCTACACGGACGCGAGCATCGCGCTCTCGAAGGCGGTGCCGACGACGCCTGCCTTCGCGGGCGCGGTCGCCCAGGAGAACGCCCTGATCCGCCGGCTCTGGCGCCTCGCGGGCGAGGCCATGGCGGCGGACCCGAGCGGGAATCCGTCGCGCCTGTATGTCGAGACGCTCAACGAGATGATCGACATGCAGACGGTTCGCGTGGCCGCGCTCAACAACCGGATCCCGGGTGCCGTGCTCGGGCTCGAGGTGCTGGGTGCCGCGTTTGCGTTCGGGCTGCTCGCGCTCTTCACGGCGATGCTCGGCCGCGGCGCCACCACCGTCGGTATCGCCGCCGCGCTCGTGACCATGCTGCTGCTGGTCACGTTCGACCTCGATCGCCCGACGCGGGGCTTGATCACCGTCCCGGACTCGGCGCTCGTTTCGCTGCGGGCCTCGATGGTGCTGCCACCGGCCGCCCGTGCGCCGTAACTGCCTGTTCGAGTGAACAGCGCCTGCCGCCCGGTGCCGATGCTCGGGTAGAACCATGAAGCGCACGCTCTTCCTTGCCCTGGCGGTCGTTGCGGCCGCCCTCCCGATCTCGCCGGCTGCGGCGATGGCCGTGGCGGGCAAGCCGACCGTGAAGCGGCCGACCCGCCCCGCGCCGCATTCCGCGGCGAAGGCCCGCAAGGTGCTCGTGGCCGACGTGAAGAAACTCGGCCGCGCTTTCGCGCACGAGCAGTACCGCTCCGTCTGCTCCGACCTCACGACCAGGGAGTGGCGGACGCTCGGCGGCCAGAAGCCCTGCCTGCGCCGGATGCAGCAGTTGAACTCGCCCACCCTCGTCAAGCGATTCACAGTCGTCAGGGCCACCCTCGACCGCAGGCGAACTCGGGCGGCCGTCTCGGTCCGCATCAACGGCAGCAAGCAGCGCGTCCTCAAGGGCGTCTTCAAGTGGGAAGGCGGGAAGTACCGCCTCGACCACCAGACCGGCGCCTAGACCCGACCGCTCCCTGCTACAACGGGGTGGGTGAAGGCGGCGCTCGCACTGGCATCGCTCGCCGTCCTCGGCTTCGCCGTCGCGGCCTGCGGATCGAGCACGAGCGCCCTGTCCGGCGCCCTCACGGTCACGGGGACGACGACGATCATGGCCGTCAAGGTCGGGACTCGGATTCGCTGCCAGGGCGGACCGGCGGCGAGAGTTCCGCACTGGTTCGGCGGCTCGGTCCTGAAGCTCCCCGGCGTACCGGGTCAGATCGGGCTCATCCACCGGCACAACGGATCGGTCACGGTCTCCTGCAAGGCCTGATCGCAGTCGCCCGGGCGAGTAGGGTCGGGCCCGATGCTGCTGCACGTATACGAATGGGGTGATCCGCAGGGCGAGCCGCTCATCTGCCTGCACGGCGTGACGGGATATCCGGGCGTCTACCAGCGGCTGGCGGAGGAGCGGTGGAGCGGGCGTCGTGTCGTGGCGTTCGACCTTCGCGGGCACGGCCGCTCCGACTGGGAGCCGCCCTGGACCTTCGCGACTCATGTCGCGGATCTCGCCGAGACAGCGGCGGCGCTCGGACTGTCGACCGCGGACTGGGTTGGTCACTCGTTCGGCGGTCGTCTCGTCCTCGAGCTCGCCTCCGCTCACCCGCAACTCGTGCGACGAGCGGCCCTGCTGGATCCGGCGATCCAGCTCCTACCGCAGGTCGCGTTCGCCGTGGCGGATCTCGAGCGCCGAGACCCGGTCTACGGGAGCGTGGAGGAGTACGTTCAGGAGCGGCTGCTCGCGTACCCCGACTCTCCCCGCGCCGCGATCGAGCACGAGGCCGACACAGCACCTCGAGCAGCAGCGGGACGGCTCCCTCCGCCGCCGCACGTGCCAGGCCGCTGCCGTTTCGATCTACGGCGAGCTCGCGAGCGCTCCACCGGACCCCTCGACACTGGCGAGCGAAACGCTGTTGCTCCACGCGCCGGCCTATGGGCTCGTGCGTCCCGAGCAGATCGAGACGTACCGCGTCGCGTTGGGCGACCGGCTTCGGATCGTCGAGGTACCCGGCCTGCACATCGTGCAGTGGGACGCGTTCGAAGAGGTGGCCGCGGCGGTCGAGCACCTCCTGAGCGGTGCTGACGGAGTAGGGAGCAGCGGGACGGGAATGACCCCTAAGACCGGTCGCGTTAGAGCTGGAACTGCGGAACCGAGCCGTGCCAGTGCTCGCCAAGGACGCGGTTGCGCTTGTCGAGGATCACCGTAAAGACACCGCGCCCTCCGGGTCCAGGTCGCGTCTGCTCTATGAAGTCGAGTCGAATTCGTTTTGGGTTCGCGGAGACCTTGGTGGTGCAGTGGCCGGTCTCAAAGCCCTTGACCGGTCCGCTCACCAGAATCCGGCGGCTGATCGTCCCTGGTCTATCCGGGAAGATGCGGAGGAGGTTGTCGTTTCGTTGAGCCGCGGTGATCGCGCCGCGCTCAGCCGGCGTGAAGTGACCCGATCCGCCGCATGCCGCGAGGAGGCTGCCGCAGAGTAGGAGCACGGCTCCGTAGCCAAGCACGTGAAACATGTTCTAGGTACGCCGTCACCTCGTCCAACGCCGTATTCCTGGTCGCAATGGTCGCTGCTGGAGCACCACCTGGACTCGCACCTACGGCAGCGGAGACAGATTCTTCCGCGGGACCGTTGCAAAGGAGCAGTGGACGCCACTGTTTCCTGCTGCGCGACGGGTGCGCAGAAGCGCATCGTCGGCCTTCTGCAGCGTGCCGAAGCGTTAGCGCCGGCGTGTAAGAGGAGGCCAACCGCCGTCTGCACGTCGATCGCGGCTGTCGGAACGTGCTTGCAGAAGCTCGCTCGTGCGAGGTCTGTAAATTCGAGCTCCAATCCGTTGATCATCGCTGCGGAGTCGAAGACTCCGCTTTCTGCCCTTCGATCATCGAGTTTGCAGACCGCGTTCGCTCTCTGAACCCAGCGTGGTGGTGGCGCGGACTTGCTGTGGCCACCCCCGCAGGCCGAGAGTGCGACGATCAAGCCCAGCCAAGCTGGGGCGACCAAAGGGAGCCAGCGTGTCCGTGAGGTGTCGGTCACCCTGACGCTCAGCGTCGCACACACCCCGATCAGGCAACTCCCTGGACTGGGCCAGTGTTCCGGAATGACCCCTGAGCGTTGTCCGTCCCACGAGGGAGAAGTAGGGTCGGCTCCAGTCTCTCGTCCGTGAGTCTCGCCCATTAGTGAAGCCGGGCTATGGCGGCTTCGACCGCTGCCGCGTTCGAGCGATCGAAGAGGATGAAGACATTCCCGCGCTTGGTGAATCGCTCGCCGTGTCGATTCGTATCCGTCCCGAAATACAACGCGGTAGACGGCTGCGGCGACGCAACCTTGACCCATACCCGGATGAAGTGCGGCCTGGTGCCGTGCCGGAGGCTTACAAACGCCCGTGTCACCTGGGCACTAGCTCTGCGGAGTTGGACACCTTGTGCGGCGAAGGCTTGTTCGACCTGCTTAACGCTGTAGCGGCGGCGACTCGCGCCGCAGCCATTACGAATCCTCGAGGGTCATTCCGGAACACTGGCCTAACCAAGAGTCCTGTCGCCCGGCTTGCGCTAGGGACACGAATGCGCCACGCAGACCTGAAACTCGAGTTGCTGCGGCGCGTGGTAGTGCGTCCCCCCGATCCGGTAGTCCACCACGAAGCCTCGCAGCAGATAGACGCCCGGCTTCGCGACGGTAGCTCCGATCACGACCCCGCCGCGCGTATGGGGCGGGATCACGAATCCCGCAAGTGGTCGCAAATCCCAGGCCGCTGGTCGCCAATCGCGAGCGCCGGCGACGCTCAGGCCCCGTCCAGTAGTTGCCGCGTACCTGATCCTCAACCCGCGCGCGTCCTCCGCGTGCAGCGGACGAACCTTCAGAAGCACCACTGGACTATCAACAGAGCGAGCAAACGGAAACGCCGTCACCGCAATCTGGCCCGTCTTTACAGGCAAGCCGATGCGCGTGGTACCCGCGTCCTTCGGCCAGGCCAGCGGCCCCGCGCCGCCGCCCCCGCATCCGACGAGCGATGCCGCCACGACCAACGCAAGACCTGTTGCAGCGAACGCCCTACTCAATCTGCGGGATTGCCGTTCTCTCTCCACCGGCTGATCGCGGAGGCGAAGCGGCGCGCGCGGCAAAGGCGGCTCCTCCTCGCGATCGCCGTCGCGGCTGTGCTCGCGGTAGCGGTTGTGGCCGCGGGGATCGTGGCCCGCTCACCCGCAGCGTCGGTGTCTCGCTCATCGGCTCCAGGATGCGCTGGGAAGGTGGGCGCGGCCGCGACTCCCGCAGCCTCGATCGGCACCAGATACGCCCTCGTCCGGCGGGACGAAGTGAGGATGCTCTGTCTCATCTTGCCGCCACCGGGGGCTCAGCTGCTGACCAGGGAGCCCGCCGTCATGGCGCGGTTGGGAAAGCGGTTCTTCGGGTTCCCGAAGCCCTTCGCGCCCTTTGCTCGGCATCGCTTCTGGCGGGTTCATTCGCCGGTCGCGACGGTAGTCAGCTTTGAACAGGCTCATCCACCGGCCGGGTTGAGTGTTGGATGCGGACCGCCGAGCGACTGCGGAGGCGGTGTCTTGGCCGGTCCGAACGTTCCGGCCAACGCGAGCCTGCAGTTCACCTTGCGCCCGATCCGACGCCGTGTCGGATCACGCGCGCTGCGCATGACCATCCTCGGTCTGCCGGGTGGCTGGACGGCGATCCGTGTAGACGCCGTCAATCGTCCCTGGACGCGCGGCGCCTAGACGACTAGCCATCGGGGTGCAGTGCTCTCGCCTGGGCCAGTGCTCGGGAATGTCCCCTGAGCTAGCCGTCCAGCTCCTCGGGCGAAAGCTCGAACCGGGCGATGATTCCGGTGTCGGCGCCTTCGCCTACCGGCCGCTCGGGATGGCGCGTCGCCACCCAGGCAACCCCCCGCTCGGGATATGCGACGACGTCCGGGAACCGCTTCGTAGAGATGCCGAGCAGTCGCGCTGGCTCGTCCGTGGGGTTCGAGAAGTCGTGCAATCCGGCGCGGCCCTCCGGGAAGTAGACGACATCTCCGGGCGCAAGTGTTTCCTCGCCCTCCGGCGTTCGAACCGTCGGTGTCCCGGCGAGGACGAAGAACATCTCCTCGACGCCGTAGTGCAGGTGCAACGGCCCTCCTGGTGCTCCTGGCAGAAGCTCGGTCAGCGACGCGCCGAGCAGGTCGGTCTCGAACGGGTGCCCAAACCAGCGAACCCGTGTCCGGCGCTCGTCGTGAACCTCATCCCATGGCTCGTCATCGAAGAAATTCAGGCGACGCATGTCATGTCTCCCCCATCTTGGTCGCGGTGGCGTGAAAGCTTCGCTCGCTTGGGCCAGTGTTCCGGAATGACCCCCGAGCGTTTACGCGTTCAGGACGAGCCAGCTACTCATCTTGTGAGCGAGTGGCTAGCTTCGACGTTGCCGTTGACGTCGACCGCGCGCCAGGTGAGCTTCTGGCCTCTGACGATCGTGACCGGCCGTGTGTAGCGCCGCCATGCGTAGCGTGGCTTGGTGCTCCACTGGATCCCGGACACTCCCTGCGGATCGGTCGCGGTCAACCTCACTTTCCCGTGAGAGCGGTGTGCATGCGAGACGGGCGCGCTCCTGTCGGTGAAGTCGAAGCCGTTCGCCCAGACTGCCGCGGCCATCTTCGCCGCACCGGACGGCCCCGGATGACCCGAATCCCAAACAGCTAGATCGGAGACCTGAAGGTCGAACGTGTCCAGCCCGCCGTCGTAACGGCAGTGGACGTATCGCGCGCAGATGGATCGCAGTACGCCGTTGTACGCCGTCTCTCGTCCCTGCAGCCACACGAGCTGTGCAGGCGACGGCTGTCCATTCGCGTCGTACTTGGGGTCGCACACGCCGAAGCTCGCACCAGAACGAGTCTCAATGGTCGCTCCGGCCGCCTCCCAGATTGCCCGGATCATCCCGATGCCGACCATCAGGATCCGCGCGTCCGGGTGGTCGCGGGCGAGTTGACGCATCCCGTGTCCCATGTCAATCCCGAACTGCTTCAGCGGCACTGCACCGCACAGGTCGTTCCCGCCGAGCGCCACAACGGACAGATTGACGTGCACCCCGGCCAGCAGACCCGCTTGGTACTTGAAGTCGAATGCAACGTCGCCGTCTCCCGCCACGTTGTGCGCATGGCCCTTGATCTTCGGATTCACGGCCTTGATCCGCCCGTAAAAGCTGTCGACGACGGGGTTCGTACCGGTGACCCAACTGTTCGCCTCCATATCCCCCCCACCGGCCGGATTCGAGCCGTAGCCGGTCTCCCAAGAGTCCCCGATCGCCGCGATCGAACTCGGATAACCGATCTTCTTCGGCGAACCGGAGGCTGTCGCCGATGGCACGCAACAGAGAATCCCGACCGCCCCAAGGATGATCACCATCGGCGCGCCTAGAACTGCTCGTTGCACAGAACTCCCCTGACCTCGCCGAGCGTCAGCCGAGCATATAGCGATGCACCAACCGTCACAAGGTGACTCTCAGCGCCACCCTCGCCTGGGCCAGTATCCTCTCGCCTGAGGCGCTAGGACTTCGAGCCGGAGGCGATGAACGCGACCAGGTCGTTCAGCTCCGTGGGCGACAGGGAGGTGCCGAACGTCGTCGGCATGATCCCTTTGCTGAAGCCCTTCGCAATGTAGGCGTCCGGATCCTGGATCGACTGCTTGATGAAGGCCGTCAGGTCCATGTTGTTGTCCGCCTTCGCGTCCTGGGCCGGCGCCGTGTCGAGGTTCGGGCCGATGGTGCCGGTCGCGTTCGCCGGTGCGAACGTGTGACACGACGCGCAGCCGTTCGCGGCGAAGACGGCCTTGCCGGCAGCCGCGTTTCCGCCGCCCGACGCGGTCGTGGTCACGCCGGAAGTCGTCGTGGCGGCGGAGGTCGTGGTCACGGAGGTCGTCGTCGCGGATGAGGTCGACCCGATGGTGAGCGTGTGCACGACCGTCGACGACGGCTTCCCGCCGAGCGACGTGTAGTGCCCGACCGCCCAGCCGGCGAACCCCGCTGGGAGGAGCAGGAGCGTGAACAGCACCCAGATGAACACCTCGCCCGTCGAGGTCCACGGATTCCGGCGTTTCGGGCGGGGCACGGGCGGGAGGCTATCGACTCGGGCGGCGGAGCGCAGCGGCTACCTGCTAGGTAAGTGCCGATGGCCACCACGACCGTCAGCCTCGCCTCGATCCGGCGGCTCGCCGTGTCGACCCAGGGCTACGCGCCTCGCTTCCGCCGCGCCCAGGCGAACGAGGTCGAAGGAGCGATTCGTCGGCTCGGCGCGGTGCAGCTCGACTCGATCACTGCGGTCGACCGGGCGCACCGGCTCACGCTGTCGAGCCGCATCGGTGCGTACTCCGAGCCGAAGCTGCAGGAGCTACTCGGCGCCGGCCGCGTCTTCGAGTACTGGGCGCACGAGGCGTGCCTCCTCCCCATCGAGCTCTGGCCGCACTGCCGCCGCAACATGGAGGGCAAAGGGCACTGGCGCTTCCACGAAACCGCGCTGGACCGGCACGCGGAGCTCGTCGAGCCGGTGCTGGAGCGGATCCGCGCCGAAGGCCCGCTCGGCTCGCGCGACTTCGAAGGCGCCGGCGACGGCACCGAGATGTGGAACTGGAAGCCCGCGAAGATGGTGCTCGAGGCGTTATGGGACCGCGGCGTGCTCGTCGTCGCCGGCCGGCAGTCGTTCCAGCGCCGCTACGACCTCGCCGAGCGCGTGATCCCGCGCGAGATCCTCGATGCGCCCACCCCGGACGACGACGAAACGCTGCGCACCTTCGCGCTCCTCGCCGTCCGCGCCCGCGGCGCGCTCACCGAGCCCGCGATCCGCGAGCACTGGCGGCTGAAGGGCGGCCGCGCCCGCCTCCACCACCACGTCCTCGCGCTCGTCGACGAGGGGCTCCTGCGCGAGGTGCAGGCCGACGACGGAGGCGCGCCGTTCTACGTCGACGCCGAGGCGGAGCTCGACGGCGACCCCGCGCCGCCCGTCCTGCTCTGCCCCTTCGACAACCTCGTCTGGGACCGGCCGCTGCTCGAGCGGCTATTCGGCTTCCGCCACGTGATCGAGGTCTACAAGCGCGAGCACGAGCGCGCGTACGGCTACTACGTCCTGCCGCTGCTCGCCGGCGACCGGATCATCGGGCGTGCCGACCTCAAGGCCGACCGGGCGGAAGGCGTGCTGCGCGTGCGGCGCTTCCATCCCGAGCCGGGGGTGCGGGGAAACGTCGACGCGAAGCTCGAGCGTGCGGCGGCGAGGCTTGCGCGCGTGCTCGGGCTCGAGGAGGTGCGGCATGCGTGAGGTTCCGGTCGAGGAGGCGCGCCGCATCGCGGTTCGCGCGCAAGGTCTCGACGGCACCGCGCGCGGAGTCCTCGAGACCGTGCGCCGGCTCGGCTTCCTTCAGCTCGACCCGATCTCGGCCGTGGCGCCGCCGCAGCAGCTCGTCCTCTGGAGCCGGCTCGGCGCGTTCGACACCGCGGAGCTCGACCGCTTGCTTTGGCAGGAGCGGAAGCTCGTCGAGTGGCGCGCGTTCGTCTATCCCGTCGAGGACCTGCCGCTGCTGCGCGCGCGAATGCGGCGCTCGCTCAACCGCAACGCGAGCGAGTGGCTGAAGGAGAACGGCTCGTTCCGCCGCTACGTGCTGCGCGAGCTCGACCGGCGCGGACCGCTCCTCTCGCGCGAGATCGAGGATCACTCGGGCTTCGAGCGCGAGCAGCACGACTGGTGGGGCGCGCGCAAGATGGGGCTGATGCTCGAGATCCTCGCGGCGCGCGGCGAGGTCGCCGTCGTCGGTCGCCGCGGCAAGCAGCGCGTCTGGGACCTGGCCGGCCGCTGGTATCCCGAGACCGAGACGATCCGCTGGCCAACCGCCGAGAAGCTGCTCGCGGAGCAGCGCTTCCGCGCGCTCGGCGTGCGGCTCCAGCGCGGCCGGCTGGTCGCGCACCCGGAGGCCGAGGACGCGCCGATCCCGGCCCGCACGACGTTCCTCTCCCCGTTCGACCGGCTCATCCACGACCGCGCCCGCACCGAGGCGCTCTGGGACTTCCACTACCGGCTGGAGATGTACGTCCCGGCGGCGAAACGGGAGTACGGCTACTACGTCCTGCCCATCCTCCACGGCGACCGGCTCGTCGGCCGCATCGAGCCGGTCTTCGACCGGAAGGAGGGCACGCTCGAGGTCAAGGGCGTCTGGTGGGAGCCCGGCGAGCAGCCGCTCGACCTCGCGGAGCCGCTGAGCAAGCTCGAGCGCTGGTTAGCATCGGGCTGATGGACTTCGAGACGCGCGCAATCCACGTCGGCCAGGAGCCGGATCCCACGACCGGCGCGATCATCACGCCGATCTACCAGACCGCGACCTACGTCCAGGACGCGGTCGGGGAACACAAGGGCTACGACTACTCGCGGGTCGCGAACCCGACCCGGCACGCGCTCGAGACGGCGCTCGCGTCGCTCGAATCGGCGGAGTACGGCATCGCCTACTCCTCCGGGCTCGGCGCGACGACCACGCTGATGCACCTGCTCAACCCCGGCGACCGCGTCGTGCTCATCGCCGACGTCTACGGCGGCGTCTACCGGATGACGTCGCAGGTCTACGAGCCGAAGGGCTACCGGTTCCACTACCTGCCGGCCGGAGAGTTCCCGAACCTCGCCGAGCACCTCGACGACTCGACGCGGATGGTCTGGATCGAGACGCCCTCGAACCCGATGCTCAACATCGTCGACATCGCCGCCGCGGCCGAGGCCGTGCACGCGGCCGGAACGCTCCTCGTCGTCGACAACACGTTCGCGACGCCGTACCTGCAGCGGCCGCTCGAGCTCGGCGCCGACGTCGTCGTCCACTCGACGACCAAGTACCTCGGCGGCCACTCCGACGTGGTCGGCGGCTTCGCCGCGACGAACGACCCGACCGTGGCCGAGCGCCTGCGCTTCCTGCAGAAGTCACTCGGCGCCGTGCCCGGGCCGTTCGACTCGTGGCTCGTGCTGCGCGGGATCAAGACGCTCGCGCTGCGGATGCGGCAGCACTGTCTGAACGCCGTGGAGGTCGCCTCGGTGCTCGAGCGGCACTCGCGCGTGCAACAGGTGTTCTATCCGGGGCTGCCGTCGCATCCCGGCCACGAGATCGCCGCGCGCCAGATGCGCGACTTCGGCGGCATGGTCTCGTTCCTCGCCGAGTCCCCGGAAGAGGCCGAGGCGATCGCGTCGCGCACCAAGCTCTTCCAGCTCGCTGAGTCGCTCGGCGGCGTCGAGAGCCTGATCGAGGTGCCCGCCCGCATGACGCACGCAGCGACGGCAGACGCGCCGTTCGCGGCGCCGCCGAACCTGATCCGCCTCTCGGTCGGGATCGAGTCGGCCGAGGATCTCGTGGAAGACCTCGAGAACGCGCTCGTCCCGGCCGCAGCGCGCGCATGAGCTCGGGCGGCGGCGAGGCGGTCGTCTTCGTCGAGATCCCGGCGGGCTCGCGCAACAAGTACGAGTGGGACAAGGAGCTGGGCGGCATCGTGCTTGACCGGCGCCTCTTCACGGCCATGACCTATCCGGCCGACTACGGCTACGTCGAGGGGACGCTCGCCGAGGACGGCGACCCACTCGACGCGCTCGTCCTCGTCTCCGACCCCACCTTCCCGGGCTGCCGGATCCGGGTGCGCACGATCGGCGTCTTCCACATGGCCGACGAGAAGGGGCCGGACGAGAAGCTTCTCTGCGAACCGCTCGGCGACCCGGCCTTCGACCGGATCCGCGACATCGACGACGTCGCCGCCGAGCTGCGCGACGAGATCGAGCATTTCTTCCAGCGCTACAAGGATCTCGAGCCCGAGAAGCAGACGGAGACGCGCGGCTGGGGCAACCGCGCCGAGGCGGAGCAGATCCTCGCGGCCGCGCGCGAGCGCGCCTAGGCGCGCGTCAGTAGGCCTTGCGGACCGGCGGCATGATCGCGCCGATGATCCAGAACAGCGGGAAGAAGATCCCGATGATGAACATGACCCAGTGCCCCTTCCGCAGGCAACTGAGGCCGAGGACGATCAGGAGCACGAGCCACAGGATCGCCAAGCCGCCGCCGATTCCCCACCACATGCCGACAATCATGCGGCGGCGCAGTCAGCGGAGCATCATCCCCAGGGGATGATCGGCGCGGCTTAGGATCCTGGCGGATGCCTCCGGAGCCGATCGACCTCCACCACCTCGGCCGCGAGCGGATCATCGCGAGCTACCTGCTCGACGCCGACGACGGGCCGGCGCTCTTCGACTGCGGCCCCTCCACCACGGTCGACGCGCTGAAGGCGGGCCTTGCCGACCGCGGCCTCGCGCTGACCGACGTCCGGCACCTGCTGCTCAGCCACATCCACCTCGACCACGCCGGCGCCGCGGGTGTCCTGGTGCGCGAGCACCCGGCGTTGCAGGTGCACGTCTCGGCGATCGGGGCGCCGCACCTCGTCGACCCGTCCCGCCTCGAGAAGAGCGCGCGCCGCCTCTACGGCGACACGTTCGACTCGCTCTGGGGCGAACTCGCGCCGGTGCCAGAGGAGAACGTCCACCCGGTCGGCGACCATGTGCTCGGGCTCGACTGCTTCCCGACGCCCGGCCACGCGTCGCACCACGTCTGCTTCCTCGACCCCGACGGGACGCTCTACGCCGGCGACGCGTGCGGCGTGCGTGTGCTGCCCGGCCGCTTCGTCATGCCGCCGACGCCGCCGCCCGAGGTCGACGTCGAGGCGTGGGAGGAGACACTCGACGAGATCGAGCGCCGCGGTCCCGAGCGGCTCGCCCTCGTGCACTTCGGCGTGGCCGACGACGTTGGGCGCCACCTCACCGAGTTGCGGCTCAACCTGCTCGACTGGGCCGAGTCGGTCGAGGGCGGTGCGACCGAGGAGGAGTTCGTCGAGTACGCACACGCCCAGCTGGCCGACTCGCGCGAGGACGGAGTCACGTACGACTTCGCGATGCCGCTCTGGCAGTCGTACCGCGGGCTCAAGCGCTGGGCCGAGAAGCGCGACGCGGGCTTGTCAGCGGACCGCTAGCACGTCACGATCCCGGGTCATGACCGGCCCGCTCCGGCTGCCCGACTTCCGCTACCTCTTAGCAGCCCGCGCGATCTCGTACGTCGGGACGTACCTCGCGCCGATCGCGGTCGCCTTCGCGATCCTCGACAACGGTGGCGGCGCGACGGGGGTCGGCCTCGCCTTCGCGGCCTGGACGCTGGCGCAGGTGGCGATGCTCGTGATCGGCGGCGTCGTCGGCGACCGCCTGCCGCGACGCCTCGTGATGATCGGCTCCGACGTCGCCAGCGCGACGGTGCGCACGACGATGGGCGTGCTCCTGCTCTCGGGTCACGCCGACATCTGGCAGCTGATCGCGCTCCAGGCGTGCGGCGGCGCGGCCGTCGCCTTCTACTCGCCCGCCTCCTACGGCCTCATCCGCGAGGTCGTTCCCGAGGACCTGCTGCAGCCGGCGAACGGGTTGCTCGCCATCGCCCGCTACGCGGCGTTCCCGCTGGGCGCCGCGGTCGGCGGGTCGATCGTCGCGCTGATCGGCCCCGGGGCCGCCTTGCTCGTGGACGCCAGCACGTATGCGGCGAGCGCGCTCCTTCTCTCACGGATCCACGCGGCCTCGATCGCACGCGCCGGCGCGGGCTTCCTCCGCGAGCTCCGAGACGGTTGGAGCGCCTTCGTCGAGCAGACGTGGGTCTGGGTGCTCGTCGTCTACGTCTCGCTCTACTTTCCTGATCACGTACGCGCCGTTCTTCGTGCTCGGCCCCTACGTCGCGAAGCACTCCATGGATGGGGCGCGATCCTGGGCGTTCGTCGTCACCGGGGAAGGAGTGGGGGCGCTGCTCGGCGGGCTCACCGGGCTCCGCTGGCGGCCGCGGGGTCAGCCGATGGTCACAACCGGCTTGCTCCTGATGGTCTCGGCGCTGCAGAACCTCGTCCTGGCGTTCCACCCCACGACCCTTCTGCTCTCGGTCGCCGCTCTCGGTGCCGGGTTCGCGTTCGCCCTCGGCTCGGTGGTCTGGGACACGACGCTGCAACGCAAGGTTCCGCCCGAGAAGCTCGCCCGAGTCGCGTCGTACGCCTGGATGGGGGCGATGGTCTTCCTGCCCGCAGGCTACGCGCTCGCCGGGCCGATCGCGATGGCGATCGGGCTCAAGACCTACCTCGTGATCGCCGCCGCCTGAATCGTGGTGAGCACGCTGTTCGTCGTCCGCCTACGCGCGGTGCGCGAGGTCGAGCTCGACGACGGGACCGACGCGGTGCCGGCGCCCGCTCAGTAGGCTCGGCGGCATGCCGTCCGTGCCCGTCCCGCCCGAGGTCGACGCCTTTCTCGCCCGGCCGAACCCGGCGGTCGTCGCGACGGTGAGCCCCCGCGGCGAGCCGCACACGGCGGCGACCTGGTACGACTGGGAGGACGGCCGCGTCCTGCTCAACATGGACGAGAGCCGCCTGCGCCTCAGATACATGCGCTCGAACCCGGCCGTCTCGCTCACCGTCCTCGACGAGGACGACTGGTACGCGCAGATCACGCTCCTCGGCCAGGTCGTCTCGCTCGAGGAGGACCCGGACCTGGCCGGCATCGACCGGCTCTCGCTCCGCTACTCCGGCAAGCCGTTCCACAACAGGAACGCGCGGCGCGTCACTGCGTGGATGGAGCCGCAGCGGTGGACGGCCTGGCCTCTTCCTCGCTGAGCTCCTCGGTCTCGACGATCCAGAGCGGCCCCTCGCCGCAGTCGAGCCGCTGCGCGCCGTCGACCTCGGTGAGCGAGGTGGCGAGCACGCGCACCGGTGTGCCGTCGAGCTCGAGCAGCGCGCCGCGCCTGCCGCCGAGAGCCATCGCGTAGCGCCACGCCCAGGTGAGCCGGTGCACCTCGAGCGCCGGGCGGGCGAGGTCCAGCCAGACGTCCTCTGCGGCGAAGAACGACTCGTAGCCGCCGCCCTCCGGCTGCGGCGTTCCCTCGTCACCCGCCGTCAGCCGCTCGAGCGCTTCGCCGAGCGCCTCGGCGACGACGAGGCCGAGCTCCGGATAGAACGTCTCGGGCGACCGGAGCTCCCCGATCCGGTACGGCCGCTGGGCGAGGATCGGGCCGGTGTCGAGCTCGGCGTCCATCTTGTGGAACGTGATCCCGATCTCCTCGTCGCCCTCGCGGATCGCCCACGCGATCGGCAGCGGGCCCCGGTGCCGCGGCAGGAGCGACGGGTGGCCGTTGAGCCAGCCGTGGCGCGGCACGGCGAGCGCGTCGGGCGGGATCTTCCACGGGAACCCCATGCAGACGACGAGATCGGGCTCGACCGACGCGAGCAGCGGCGCAATCGAGCTGCGCCGAGCGGGCAGTAGGACGTCGAGCTCGGGCGCGGCGCTCATCACAAGGTCGCCGGTCTCGGGCAGCGCGCCGTAACGGCCGTCGTTGTCCCGCATCGACAGGAGCGCGACCGGCTCGTGGCCCGCGGCGCGGACGACGGCGTCGAAGCCGGCGAGCACCGGCGCGATGCGCGTCACGATGACGACGCGCCAGCTCACCCGTCGCGCAGGATCCGTGCGCCCGACGCCTGGTTGCGCGCCTTGACGACGATCTCGTCGACGTTGACGTGCCACGGCCGCGTGAGCGCGAAGACGATGCACTCGGCGATGTCCTCCGGCCGCAACGGGTCGACGCCGCGATAGACGGCCGCGGCCTTCTCCTCGTCGCCCTTGAAGCGGACGAGGGAGAACTCCGTCTCGGTCAGCCCGGGATCGACCGTCGTGATCCGGATCGGCCGGCCGAGGAGGTCCTCGCGCAGCGCATAGGTGAAGCCGCGCTCGGCGAACTTCGCCGCCACGTACGAGGCGCCGCCCTCGTAGGCGACGCGGCCGGCGACGGAGCCCATGTTCACGATGTGCCCCCAGTCGCCGAAGTGCGGCAGGCAGAGCCGCGTCATGCGGACGAGCCCGCTGACGTTGACGCCGAAGACCGTCGCCTCGTCCTCCTCGCTCGACTCGTCGAACGGGGCGCGGCCCAGGGCGAGGCCAGCGTTGTTGACGAGGATGTCGAGGCCGCCGAGACGCTCGACCGCCTCCGCGACGAAGGCGCTGCAGCTCTTGGCGTCGGTGACGTCGAGCTCGAGCGCGATCCCGGTCTCCAGCCGCTCGACGCGCCGCGCGCCGCCCGCGACGTGTGCGCCCGCTGCGGCGAGCGCTGCTGCCGTCGCCCGGCCGATGCCCGACGAGGCGCCGGTCACGATGGCCCGCTTCCCTGTCAGCTCCACGGCCCCCACGGGCGAGACTCTATGTCCGAGCCTGCACCCACGCGCGACCGAGTGCGAGCCGCTCCGGCGCCGTCGGATGGCTGAAAAGCAACAGGTACGCGAGGCGGGGCGGCTCGAGATCCGAGAGGTTGCGGCGTGCGAGCTCCAGGTGGGCGCGGGCGAAGGCCGCGGGCTGCTCGGTGAGATCGAGGGAGCAGCGGTCGGCGACGCGCTCGAAGCGGCGCGAGAGCCACGCGGCCGGAGCGAGCGCCACGAGCTCGAAGGCGAGCAGCACGAGCAGCGCCTCCGGCAGCGTGCGCGGGTCGGCCATCCGCGTCCCGAGCACTACCCAGAGGAGCACGACGGCGACCACGGCGCCGGCCATCGCGAGCAAGCGTCAGCTTCGCGACATGCCCCTCTCGCCGATGCCCGAGCTCGTGCGCGACCACGACCTCCACGGCCTCAGGGTCCGCCGCCTCCAGCAACGTGTCGAAGACGACGACGCGACGCGTCCGGCCGATGCCGGAGACGTAGGCGTTGACCTTCGTCGTCCGCCGGCTCGCGTCGGCGACGAGAACCTCGCGCACCGGGACTCCCGCGCGCGTCGAGAGCCGGCGGAGGCTCGCCGCGAGCGCCTCGTCGTCGAGCGGGCGGAAGCGGTTGAAGAGCGGTTCGAGGACGACGGGCGCGACGAACGAGAGCAGGAGCACGGCCAACGCGAGGGTGGCCGCGGCCGGCACGACCCACCAGCCCGGCAGCGCCCGCGCGAGCGCCACGGCCGCAGCCCACGCACCGGCGCCGAGCACGATCGACACGGCGAGGCCCTTCGTGCGATCGCCCAGCCAGGCTCCGGCGCCCTGCGTCGAGAAGCCCCACTTCCGCTCGCGCCACCAGCCCCGCCACAGCGCGAGCGGCGTCCGGACGACGCTCGAGAACGCGGTCGCGAGCGCCGCGTACGCCGCGGCGGCGGCAACCGGCGAGAGCGAGGTCAGCGGGGAGAAGAGCCAGTGCCCGAGGGAGGTCCACGCCAGCGCGGCGAGCACGCCTGCGCCGAGCGCGAGGTCTACGAGCAGCGCGAGGTAGAGCGGCAGGTGGTAGGCGCCGGCCCGCGCGCGCTCGTCCACGGAGAACTCGTCCATCGGCAACGAGCGTACGTGCCGCCGGGCCGGCGCTCGAATAGGCCATGTTCCTCTCTAGCCAAGTCTAGGACCACT
The DNA here is from genome assembly GCA_963743545.1 of uncultured Actinomycetes bacterium. GTDB lineage: Bacteria > Actinomycetota > Thermoleophilia > Gaiellales > Gaiellaceae > Palsa-739. Next base: position 551,492 of record CAVUQB010000005.1, read on the forward strand.
CTCACTTCGCTCTCAAGTACGCGACATACCGTGCACATGCGGTGAAGCGGCTCCTCTTCTCCGGCCTCGGAGCCGTCTTCCTCCTGGGCTTATTACTCGGGTCGAGCGAGATTCCCGGCCACCGGCGCGACGCCCACGCGGAAGCCCGCACCGACGCCCGAGCCGAGGCCCACATCGACGCGCGCGCGGCTACCCTCGCGGAGCGACGCGCGGCGACGCTCAAGGGGATCCACAAGATCCGACACGTCGTGATCGTCATGCAGGAGAACCGCTCGTTCGACTCCTACTTCGGGACGTATCCCGGCGCAGACGGGATCCCGGGGCTCGCGGGCAATCCGGGGACGGTCCCCTGCAATCCCGATCCGGGGACGAACGTCTGCGTCAAGCCGTACCACGACACCTCGGACCGCAATGCCGGCGGGCCGCACGACACGAGCGACGCGGTCGCGGACATCAACCACGGCAAGATGGACGGGTTCCAGGCCGAGGCGCGCAAGGGCCGGTTCCTCGCCTGCCACCACACGGACAACCCCGGCTGCTCGCTGACGCCGCGGGACCCCGACGTGATGGGCTACCACGACTGGCATGAGCTCCCGAACTACTGGGACTACGCGCGCCAGTTCGTCCTCCAGGACCACATGTTCGAGGCGGACAACTCCTGGAGCCTGCCCGCGCACCTGGCGCTCGTCTCCGGCTGGACTGCTCGTTGCTCGAAGCACGGCGATCCGTTGAGCTGCCACTCCACGCTCACAGCGCCGTTCGGCGCCACCGGCCACGGCAAGCCGCTCGATTATCCGTGGACCGACCTCACGTACCTCATGCACCGCGACCACGTGAGCTGGCGCTACTACGTCGCGAACGGGAGCCAGCCCGACTGCGCCGACAACATGATGTTCTGTCCGCATGTGCCGCAGAGCGCAAAGACGCCCGGGATCTGGAACCCGCTGCCGCGCTTCGACGACGTGCAGCACGACCACCAGGTGCACAACGTCCAGCCGCTCGAGGACTTCTTCCACGCCGCCCGTCACGGCAAGCTCGCGGCGGTCACGTGGATCACGCCCTCGCAAGGGGTGAGCGAGCACCCGCCCTCGCGGATCACAGCCGGACAGACCTACGTCACCCACCTGATCAACACGATCATGGCCGGCCCCGACTGGAAGTCGACCGCGATCTTCCTCGCCTGGGACGACTGGGGCGGCTTCTACGACCACGTCAAACCGCCGCGGGTGGACGGCGAGGGCTACGGGATCCGCGTCCCCGCGCTCGTGATCAGCCCGTACGCGCGGCGGGGCTACGTCGACCACCAGGTGCTCAGCTCGGACGCCTACCTTAAGTTCATCGAGGACGACTTCCTGCACATGCAACGGCTCAACCCTCGCACCGACGGGCGGCCCGACTCGCGGCCGACCGTGCGGGAGAACGTGAAGATCCTCGGCAACCTTGTGCACGACTTCGACTTCGACCAGAAGCCCCGGCAGCCGCTGCTCCTGCCGCTGCACCCGCCGTTCAGCTAGGTGCGTTCGAGCTGGGCGCCCCAGCGCTCCTCGATGCGCCCGTATCTCCACACGCCGAGGGCGAGCACCCAGGTCACGACGAACAGGCCGAAGATCATGAACCCGACGGTGTTGAGGTCGATGTTCTCGAGTGCGTCCCAGAAGGAGCCGGACAGGCTGAGCTGGGAAGCGGCGAGCCCGCCGAGCTCGATCGTGCCGATCCCGAGCGCGACAATGACCGAGAGGCCGGTCACCGTGAGGTTGTAGTAGATCTTGCGCACCGGCTTGGAGAACGCCCAGCCGTAAGCGAAGTTCATGAACGAGCCGTCGATCGTGTCGAGCAGCGACATCCCGGCGGCGAAGAGGATCGGCAGGCAGAGGATCGCGTACCACGGGAGGCCGGCTCCGGCGGCTCCGCCGGCCAGCACGAGCAGCGCCACCTCGGTGGCAGTGTCGAAGCCGAGCCCGAACAGGAGGCCGATCGGATACATCTGCTGCGGCTTCGTCACTGTCCGGGTCAGGCGACCGAGGTAGCGGTTCATGAGCCCGCGGTTGTTCAGGTGCTGCTCGAGCGCGTCCTCGTCGAACGAGCCGCGCCGCATGCGCCGGAAGATCTTGATGATCCCGACGAGGACGACGACGTTGAGGATCGCGATCGCGTAGAGGAAGACCCCGGAGACGAGCGTCCCGACCCAGCCCGCCACGTGGTGCAGGGACGAGTTGTCGTTGCCGACCGGGCCCGCGACCGCGCGGATCCCGATCGAGAGCAGGAAGGTGAGGCCGAAGACGATCGACGAGTGGCCGAGCGAGAACCAGAACCCGACGCTCATGGGCCGCTTGCCCTCCGCCATCAGCTTGCGGGTCGTGTTGTCGATCGCCGCGATGTGGTCGGCGTCGAAGGCGTGGCGCATCCCGAGCGTGTACGCCGTGATGCCGATCCCGACGGTGAACGCGCCCGACCCGCCGAGCGAGTAGTGATGCGGCGCGACGACGAGCAGGAGGATCCCGAACCCGAGAGCGTGGAGGACGGCGATCACGGTCGCCATCAGCACGACCGACCGGCGCTGCCCCTGGTCGAGCGACGACCAGAACCGGCGCAGCTTCGACTGCGACCTCACCGGCACGACCGATGCCTCCATCACCGAACCTCCCGTCCGTTGCAGACTATTGCGACCCATTCGCCATAAGGCTCGGTTCGGTTCGGACCGGTGGGCGGTGGCATGATCGACGAGTGGCCGACAACGACGCCCCAGACAGCCTGCGCCGACGCGGCCGGCGGCTCACCCCGCAGCGGCGGGTGATCTGGGAGGCGCTCCTCGCCGAGCCGCGCAACCACCTGAGCGCCGAGGACGTCGTCGGACGCGTGCCGGACGTCAACACGTCCACGGTGTATCGAACGCTGGAGATCTTCGTCCACGACGGACTGCTGTTGAGGACGGATCTGGGCGGAGACCGCGCCTACTACGAGCTGGTCGGCGAACATCGGCACCACCACGTGATCTGCGAGCGTTGCGGCAAGGTCACCCACCTCCACGACGGGACGCTCGGCGACCTACACGAGCGCATCGAGCAGGATTCGGGCTATCGGGTCGGCACGCGCGAGATCAGTTTTTTCGGGACGTGCCCGTCATGCCTGAGCGCCGGCGACTGAGAGCCTCGCGGCGCGCTTCTCCGCGAAGTAGGCGAGCCAGATCGAGCCCTCGAACAGCGCCCACATCGGCAGGAGCTCGAGCAGCGTCGTCACCGGGTCAGGTCCCGGCAGCGCGAGCGCCACGACGGCGACGATGAAGTAGCCCTTCCGCCGGTTCCGCCGCAGGCCGGCCGACGAGAGCACGCCGAGGTTGACGAGCGCGAGCACGACGAGCGGCGTCTCGAAGACGAGGACTACGCCGAGCAGCACGGTGACGACGAACGTGTAGTAGGTGCTCGCCCGGATCAGGAGCTTGAAGTGCGTCGTGTCGTAGCCGGTGAGCCAGTGAATGGCGCGCGGCAGCAGAATCCCGTAGCCGAAGGCGAGCCCCGCCGCCCCCAGCACGAGGCCGAAGACGGCGAGGAGGAGAATCCGACGCTCGGCCGCAGGGTCGAGCGCCGGAGCCATGAACGACCACAGCTGGGAGAGGATCACCGGCAGCGCGAAGAGGAGCCCGGCGTACACGCTGACCGCGATCGAGACGGAGAACGGCTCGGTCACCGAGAACGCGGCCAGATGCCGGTGGCCGGGCGGCAACGGCCGCGCAAGCCACTCGAGGATGTGGTTGTGGAAGACGAACGCGACGGCGGTCGCCACGGCGACGGCGGCGAGCGAGACGAGGAGCCGCCCGCGCAGCTCATCGAGGTGCTCGACGAGCGTCGCCTCTTCTTCGCGTGGGAACCGCCGCGGTCGCATGTCAGTCGGTCTTCTCGCTCTCGGTCGCCTCAGGCAGCGCGGCGGTCTCGTGCGTGACGGACTCCTTGAACTCGCGCATGCCGGAGCCGAGCGAGCGTCCGATCTCCGGCAGCCGCTTGGCACCGAAGAGGCAGAGCGCGATCAGGAGCAGCAGGGCGAGGTGCGTGGGGCTGGTCAAGCCGATCATTCGTGTTCCTCCTTGATCGAGATGTCGGTGACGGCCGCGCCGGCCACGGCGACGTCGCGCCGCAGCGGCCGGTCGTCGAGCCAGAGCGTGTACTCGCCGGCGGGCAGGGACTCGAACACGGCTCCGTAGAGCGGCCGGCCGGCGACCGGCCGCACGTGGACCTGCTTGTGGGAGCGCTCCTCGTCCCGTCCGGCGGGGCTGACCTCGATCTCCACGCCGTGCAGTTCCGCACCGGTGTGGAGGACGAGAGCCCCGACCCCCGGCCCGAGATCGAGCATCACGTGCTCGGGCCGGGGGTCGTTCGAGTGGTGGTGGTTCGGGGTCACGACGAAGGCGTGTCGTATCCGTCGTGGGGTGAGCCGAGGTACGGGAACGTCGACTGGTACCGGTCCATCCCAGGCGTCAGGTAGGAGGAGACCAGCCCGACGGTGGTGTCCACCGAGTAGCTGGAGTCGACGAGCGGGATCGTGAGACCCGCGAACGCCTTCAGCTCGATCGAAACGACGTCGTCGAACACGCGACGCCCGTTCGGGAAGCCTGCGGCGTCGCCGCCGAGCAGGCCGAGGGCGTTCGGGTTCGAGGTCGTCGGCGGGATCGCGACGTTCAGCCGCAGCATGTCCGACGGCTTCGTGGTCGTGAAGTTCTGGAACCCGGGGACGATTCCGCTCGGAATGCCCGTCAGCAGGATCGCCTCGAGGTCGGCCCGATCCTTCGTGTAGGCCGCGAGGTTCGGGAACACGCCGGGGTAGAGGATGGTGAGCTTCTGCGAGAGCTCCGGGTGCTTGAAGTACTTCACGAACTGGTCGTCGTTGCTCGGGTCGAGGCGATTCCAGCGGTCCTTGTCCCCGAGCGGGACTACGACCTCGTTGACGAGCGGGTTGCCGAGGCGCGAGACCTGCACCCACGGACCGCTCCCGTGAGTCCCGTTCTGGTCACGGATGACCGCACGTTGCCGGCTGGCACCGCCCCAGATCCCGAGCACGGCCTTGGCAGCCATCGGGTCGCTCGGCACGGAGCCGTCCCGCGTCAGCATCCGGATCGGGACCTTGATCGCGATCGTGTGGATGTTCAGCGTCTTCAACGGATCGACGCTGGTTCCCGGCGCCGACATGATCAGGTGGTGCGCTTGGAGCTCGCGGATGTCGGCGAGGTCGAAGATCGCGCCGAGGTCGACGAAGAAGCCGTCGTTCCGCTGGCCGGCGAACACCGTGACGTCGCGTGCGATGTGATGCACGGCCGCTTTGGCGAGGTCGTCGTAGTCCGGCGTCGAGCGGGGTCCGATGTTGCACGGCGGGCAGGCGAGGTTGTCGCCGAGCAAGTCGCCCTTTCCGTCCCGCTCGTGGTTCTCGTCGTGATGGGAGTGGACAACGTGGACGGAGTAGAGCTGCCGCTTGTTCCAGTTCGGATCGGTCAGCGACCCGATCGGCCCGGTGTTGTAGAGGAACGTGTCCGGGTTCTGGTAGGTCGTGCGGAACCTGAACTGGTATGTGATGTCCGGGAAGGCGTCGCCGTCGTTGTCGATGAAGATCGAGTACAGGACGTCGTCGCCGAACTCGAAGAAGTTCGGCCCGCCGGGCGGCCCCTGCAGGGGCACGTAGTTCGTGATGATCGTGACCGTCGTCGGGTCGTCCGGGCTGACGAACGCGTACGTGTCGGCGTTGTCGGCGACCGGGTCCTGGCTGATGGACGGTGCTTCGCGATGGGAGGACATCTAGTTCACGCCCTTTCTGGCGGCGCGCAGGAGACGCCGCACGAGCGCCCTGTCGCGATAGGTGTGCTCGACGGTCCCGCTGCTGACGGTCACCTCGCCGCGCGCGGCGTCGCGCACGTACGCGACGATCGGCTCCTCGGGCACGTCGGCCGTCGGGTGCGTCCGCACGGCTTCCTCTTCGCCGAGTGACGCGCGCGCGATGGGCGGCGCCGCGGCGAGCGCAGCCGCGCCGGTGGCCGCGCCGGCGATCTTCATGAATGAGCGCCTGCTCAGGCGTTCCATGTGCTTCTCCTTCCAGGCGGCCCCTATGCCGCCGTATGGGATGCGGTCGGCGCTGATTCGTCCGAGGCCCCGGACCGGTTCGATCGCTTGAACCGGCTGCGCCCGGCGCGCGAATATCCGAAGGCGTGAACCGGCAGCTCGCCCATCTGTCCGACGAGGCGCTCGTCGCCCTCGCCGCCCGCTCGGAACAATCGGCGCTCGCCGAGCTGTACGACCGCTACGGGCGCACCGCGTACGGGCTCGCGCTGCGCGTCCTGCGCGACCAGGAGCTCGCCGAGGACGCGGTGCAAGAGGCGTTTCTCACCATCTGGCGCACGGCCCCCCGCTTCATGCCCGAGCGCGGCAAGGCGAGCACGTGGATCCTCACGCTCGTGCACCGGCGGGCGGTCGACGCCGTCCGGCGCGAGCAGCGGCGGCGCGCCGACTCGCTCGACCGGGCCACCGAGCCGGCCGTCGAGGGCGCGGAGGAGGACGCATTCCTCCATCTGCAGCGAGAGCGTGTGCAGTCCGCGCTGCGCCATCTGCCCGACGCGCAGCGAGAGGCGCTCGAGCTCGCCTACTACGGCGGATTCACCCAGTCGGAGCTCGCGGAGAGGCTGGGCCAGCCGCTGGGTACCATCAAAAGCCGGATGTTCGGGGGGCTGTCGCGCATGCGCGAGCTGCTCGGGGAACCGGGGACGGAGACTTCATGGACCCCCACGACCTGACCGCCGCCTACGCGCTCGACGCGCTCGACCCCGACGAGGTCGAGGCCTACGAGCGGCACCTGAGCCAGTGCGAGGAGTGCCGCCTGGAGCTCGCCGGGTTCAACGAGACGGCGACGAACCTCGCGTTTGCGTCGGTCGCGCCGGCTCCACCCGAGCGGCTGCGCGCGTCGATCCTCGAAGCGGCGGCGACGGAGCGCTCGAACGTCGTCCCGCTCCTGCGGCGCCGCTGGGTCGGGCGCGGGCTCGCGGTGGCCGCTGCCGTGGCGGCCTGCATCGTGGTCGGCTTCGTCGTCTCGCTGAGCCAACCGAGCCACCCGCAGGCCACGAGCGTGATCGTGCTCATGAACCCGGACAAGACGGCAAAGCTCACCTTCTCGAGCCTCCCCGCGGCACCGGCAGGCAAGACGTACGAGGCGTGGGTGATCCCGCCGACGACGGGAGTCCCGAGGCCGGCCGGCACCTTCTCCGGGGGCGGGAGCACGACCGTGCAGGTGCACGGTCAGGTGCCGCAGAACGCCGTTCTGGCAGTGACGGTTGAGCCGGCCGGCGGTTCGTCCCACCCCACCACCACGCCGATCTTCAGCGCGCGCACGTAGGCACTCAGTAAATCCGGGCAGGTCTCTGGGGCCTGTCCCCGATGCCATTCGCCTCCGCGCGCACGACCATTCGGGTGGAGGTCCGAACGATGAAATGCCTCGTCGTGGTGGGGTTGTCCCTCGCGCTTCTGGTGGTCCCGGCGACGCGGGTCGCAGCGGCGGCCACGTCGTCGCCCTGCAGACGCCCGCCGGGGCCGGGTTACGCCTACCACTGGCCGGTCAAGCCGTTCGACCGGCAGCATCCGATCCGCGGTGCCTTCGGCGATCCGAGGATCGTCAGCCGCGGCCTGCCGTTCGGCTGGACGGGGCCGACCCAGACCGGCGCGTACTCGTTCCACAACGGCGTCGACATCGGCGCCGAGCCGGGAACTCCGGTCTACCCGGTCGTGTCCGGCCGGCTGGTGCGCGCCAATACCGGCCAGATCGTCGTCCGCACCGACGACGGACGCTCCTTCCAGTACTACCACCTGACCAAGGCACGCGCCGTCCAGAAGGGCAGGTGCGTCGTCGCCTACCACACGGTCCTTGGCTGGATTCGCACGGGCTACGAGCACGTCCACCTGGCCGAGATCGACAACTACGTCGTGCACAACCCGCTCGACCGCGGTCACCTCGAGCCGTACCGAGACTGGACGAAACCGGCGGCCACCACCCTCTACGTCGACAACGGCTCCTTGCCGGCCCCGCTCGCCGGTCGTCCGCTCGGGCCCGGCGACCGGTTGTCGGTCGCGGCCGCCGATCCGCCGGCCATGCCGGCGCCGGGCCCGTGGTACGGCCTGCCGCAAACGCCCGCCCTCGTCGAGTGGCGGCTGTTCCACGGGAATGCCCGAACGGCCTGGCAGGTCGCCGTCGACTTCCGGCACACCGAGCCTCCACCGCGGGACTTCTGGAGCGTGTACGGCGCGGGCACCTACGAGAACTGCCCCGCGTTCGCGCAGCACGCCTATGTCGGCCTGCCCGGGCGCTACCTGTTCCGCCTGCACATCCACCAGGACCGCCTCCGGCCCGGCGCCTATCGCGTGACGGTGCGGGTCTCCGACGTCCGCGGGAGCACGTCGAGCGCCTGGTGGCCGCTGCGGATCGTCCGCTAGGTCAGCCGCCGAGCATCTGCTCGGCCGCCGCCGACGGCTCCAGGTCGGGCAACCGCGTCATCCGGAATGACTGAAGGAGGCCGAGCAGGGCGGCGAGCAGCGGCACGAGCAGCGCGAGCTGCAGCGCGCGCGGCCTGGCCACGGTGTTGATGTGGAGGATCTCTGCCTTGACGTCGGCAGGCTGGCCGACGAGCAAGGCCTCGAGATGCGTGTTCGTCATCACCTCGGCGTTCTTCTCGAGGCCCTTCGAGACCGTCGTCTTCTCGCTTGGCGAGAGCACCGTGCTCGCGTTCGCCATGTGGGTGAAGATCAGCGACAGGGACGCGAGCATGATCGCCCCGGCGAAGGCGAGCCCGAAGGAGAGGCCGAACGAGCCGCCGGCCGAGTTGACCCCCGCCGCCTCGCTCACGCGCTCCTCCTCGATCGGCGAGAGCGTGTAGTTGTTGAGCTGGGAGACGAGCAGGCCGAGACCGCTGCCGGCGATCAGCAGCGGAACGGCCATCGCCCAGCCCGTGTCGTTCCACGAGAGGATCGGGATGAGGATCCCGACGCCGACGAGGAGCAGCAGGAACCCGGCGCGGATGATCCGGCTCGGACTGCGCTTCCCCGCACGCTTGCCCGCGAGCAGCGCGACGAAGAACATGCTCAGCGAGAGCGGCGCGAGCGAGATGCCGGCTTCCAGCGCGTTGTACTCGAGCACCATCTGCAGAAACATCGGCAGCACGATCATCAGCCCGCCGAGCGCGATCTGCTGCAGCGTCTGGCTCGAGATCCCGAGCCGGAAGTACTTCGACTTGAAGAGGTCGACGTCGAGCAGCGCCGGCTTCCCCTCGCGCTTGCGCTTCCTGAGCCACCACGCGAGGAAGCCGAGAGCGCCGAAGCCGATCGCGAGCAGCGCGACGACCGCGCCGCCGCCGTCCTCCCAGACGAGGATCCCGAGCACGACGCCGCCCATGCCGAGCGCGGACAGGATCGATCCCACGACGTCGACGCCGCGGTCGCCCGTGTATGGCACCTCATGCACGCGCCCGCTGAAGAGGAGCACGACCGCGATGATCACGACTTCGCCGCCGAAGGCCACTCGCCAGGAGAGGTACGTCGTGATGAAGCCGCCGAGGAGCGGCCCGACGGCGGCGGCGATCGCGGCGGCGGCGCCGACGAGGGCGTAGGTGCGGCGCTGCGCCGCTCCCTGGAAGTTTCCGTGGATCAGCGACTGCATCGCCGGCAGCAGCAGCGAGGCGCCGAGGCCGCCGACGATCGCCCAGAAGATGACGATCGCGAGCAGGCTCTGGGAGAGCACCATCGCGAGCGCGCCGACCGCGTAGCCGAGCAGGCCGAGGATGTAGGCGCGCTTGCGGCCCCACAGATCACCGATCTTGCTGCCGATCAGGATGAACGCCGCCGAGACGAGCGCCTCGAGTGCGATCGCCGACTGGACGCCGCTCGCGGTCGTGTGCAGGTCGTGCACGACGGCCGAGATCGACACGTTCATCAGCGACGTGTCGACGACGAGCACGAACATCGCCATCGCGAGCAGGATCGCGACGAGGCGGTCCCCGCCCGGTTCCTCGGCCCCGGCCGCGGGCACGGCAATCGAGTCCCCTGTCACGCGGCAGAGGGTAACTCAGTGCCGGAGCGTCGTCTGCCGAGCGCCATGGCGGCCAGACGCCTAGCGCAGGTCAGTCCCGGACGACGCAGCGAAAGCCGATGTGGCCGGTGGAGGTGTCGAGGGTCTCGCTCTGCCGGGCCGCCGGCCGGTAGCGCAGGCAGTAGTTCGGCGCGCAGAGGTGCGAGCCGCCCTTGATCACCTTGCGCGGGTACTTCTCGTCCTCGCCGACGAGCGGCATCTGCGGCGCGCAGCACGGCCGGGAGCTCGCACGCGGCTGCACGAAGTCGTCGACCGTCCACTCCCAGACGTTCCCGGCCATGTCGTAGAGGCCGTAGCCGTTCGCCGGGAAACGCTCGACCGGCGACGTGCCCTCGTAGCCGTCGGTGAGGAGGTTCTGCCACGGGAACTCGCCCTGCCAGGTATTGGCCATCATCCGGCCCTTCGGCGCGAACTCGTCGCCCCATGTGTAGAGCGCGCCGTCGAGACCGCCGCGGGCGGCGTACTCCCACTCCGCCTCGGTCGGCAGCGACTTGCCCACCCAGTCGGCGTACGCGAGCGCGTCCGAGTACGCGACGTGCGTGACGGGATGGAGCTCGCGGCCGCCGACGTTGCTGCCGGGGCCTTCGGGATGACGCCAGTCGGCGCCGGGTACCCAGGTCCACCAGTTGCGGTAGTCCTGCAGGTTCACCGGCCCGGCGGTCTTGCGGAAGACGAGCGAGCCCGGCACGAGCAGCGCGGGATCGGCGCCGGGGTAGTCCTCGGCAGCGGGCGGAAGCTCGGCCCAGGTCACATGCCCGGTGTCCTTCACGAAGCGGCGGAACTCGGCCACCGTGACCGGATGCGGATCGATCGAGAAAGCACCGACGGTCACGTCGCGGACGGGCCGCTCCTCGGGATAGAAGCGGTCGCAACCCATCCGAAAGGTCCCGCCGGGCAGCTCGGCCATGTTCTTCATCGTCCGCTCAGTCTCGTGCGAATGCCATCCGTGCTTCCTCGGCGAGGTCGACGAACGGCTCGCCGCTGACGTCAATCACCGCCTTGTGGATCGTGCCGCCGACGAACGCCCACGGCGAATCGCCGGGGTAGTCGTCGGTGACCGGCTCGCCGCCGTCTTTGCCGACGTTTAGGCCTTCGCCGCAGAGCGAGAAGTAGCCCGGCTGCGTCTTGATCCGGCCGTTGCCGACCGCCTCGTCCCGAATGTGGAGGGTGAGCGTGCCCTCCGCGGGCATCGTCTCGCCTTCGCGCTCGAACGACGCGGAGAGGACGACGTGGCCGAGCGGTATGGGCTCGGTGGACTCGACCACCTGCTCCGCGATCCCCACGAAGTTGTTGACGTACTTGAGCTTGCCTTCCTTGAGATAGAGAGCATGCCCGCCGAAGCACGCGCCCTGGGAGAACAACACGCCGCCGGCCTCCTCGGTGTCGATCGTCATCTCGACCGCGATCGTGAACGAGCGGTTGCGGAGGTTCGGCGCGACCGATTCGGGGATCTCCGACCCGCCGGGGTAGTAGGTGTAGCGGGTCTGCGGCTTCGCGAGCTGCGGCCGCTCGGTGCCCAGGATCTCGACGGCGCTGCGCGACTCGAGCGGGAACGCGTTGTAGCGTCCGGCCTCGGCCCACCAGAGCGAGATCAGCTCCTGCAGCTTCTCGGGGTGCTCGCCCGCGAGGTCGTGGCACTCGCTCGGGTCGTTCTCCGTATCGAAGAGCTCCCAGCGCTGCGTCGCGAAGTTCGGCCAGCTCTGCGGCGCGGCCGGCGACACGGCCGCGGCCTTCCAACCCTGGTGCCAGATGGCGCGGGTGCCGAGCATGGAGAAGAACTGCGTCTGCTTGGCCGTCGTCGCGTCCGCGTCCGGGAACGTCGCGGCGAAGCTCACGCCCTCGATCGCGTGCTGCGTGTAGCCCTTGACGACCTCGGGAGGCTCGACGCCGAGGCACTCGTACACCGTGGGGACGATGTCGATCGCATGCACGTACTGCCGGCGTAGCCCGGTCTGTGCGATCTGCTTGGGCCAGGACACGATCATCGGATCCGCCGTTCCGCCTTCCCAGTTGGAGTAGCGCTTCCAGAGCTTGAACGGGGTGTTGAACGCGAACGCCCAGCCGGTCGGATAGTGGTTGTAGGTCTTCGGACCGCCGAGCTCGTCGATGAAGGGGAGGTTCTCCTCGATCAAGTCGGGAAGCCCGTTGAAGATCTTGTTCTCGTTGACCGACCCGTTCGGGCCGCCCTCGCCGGAGGCGCCGTTGTCGGAGACGAGCACGATCAGCGTGTTGTCGAGCTCGCCGCTCTCCTCGAGATGATCGAGCAGCCGACCGATCTGGTGATCGGCGTGGCTGAGGAAGCCCGCGTACACCTCCGCCATCCGGCAGAACAGGCGCTTCTCGTCCTCGGAGAGCGAGTCCCACGGGCGAACGGTGTCGAGCTCCGGCCAGTCGGTGCCGTCCTCGCTCTGCTCGCCGATGTACGGGTTGATCGGCGACAGCTCGGCCCGGTCGGTGACGACGCCCGACTGCTTCTGCCGCTCGAAGACCGTCTCGCGATAGGCCTCGTAGCCCATGTCGAACTTGCCCTTGTACTTGTCTGCCCACTCCTTCGGCACGTGGTGCGGCGCATGGGCGGCGCCGGGACAGTAGTAGAGGAAGAACGGCTTGTCGGGCGCGATCGCCTTCGCGTCCCGGATGAACGACAGCGCCTTGTCGGTGATGTCGACGCCGAAGTGGTAGCCCTCCTCCGGCGAGCAGGGCTGCTCGACCGGGTGGTTGTCGTAGCAGAGGTCGGGATACCACTGGTTCGTCTCGGCCCCGAGAAAGCCGTAGAAGCGCTCGAAGCCGCGGCCCAGCGGCCACTGCGTCTTGCGCGACGCGAGGTTCATCTCGTCCGCCGCCGTGAGATGCCACTTGCCGACCGCATACGTGTTCCAGCCGCGCTCGCCCAGAACCTCCGCGAGGGTGCCGCACTCGAACGGGATGTGGCCGTTCTGGTTGGGGAAGCCGGCCGACGCCTCGGTGATGCAGGCCATCCCGTTGGTCGTGTGGTTGCGGCCGGTGAGCAGGCACGCGCGGGTCGGCGAGCAGAGCGCGGTGGTGTGGAAGTTCGTATACGTGAGGCCGCGCCCGGCGATCCGGTTGATGTTCGGCGTCTCGATTAGCCCGCCGAACGGCTCGATGGCCGAGAAGCCGACGTCGTCGAGGACGATGTAGAGGACGTTCGGAGCTCCGTCAGGCGCCATGGGCTGGGTGTACGGCTCCCAGTCGGGCGTCGAGTCGCGGATGTCGACGTTGATCGTCCCGCGGAACGGCTTGCTCATGTTTCGTCCTCCTTCGACGGCGGCTTGGCTGCGGCGTGGTCTCAGCCTTCCCGCGATCGCTTCAACCTACGTCATGCCGGGCGGATGAAGTAGCGCTCAGGCGGCGATGATCCCGCGCACGATCTCGGCGGTGCCGAAGATCGCGAGCGCCCACCACGCGAGCGTGCGCGCGTTCTGCCCGAGCCAGACGTTGAACGACTCGACCACGCGCTCCGTCCGCCGGGGCACGACGAGGAACGCGACGAGCGGCGCCTCGATCGGCACGAACATCACGAGGTAGAAGCCGAGGATGACGGCGACCGTCGTGCCGGTCGGGTAGTTCAGCTCGTCGATGTCCTTCAGTGCGATGAAGGGCAGCACGCCCGGGAAGACGTTGAGCACGACCCCGGTCACGAACGCCACCCAGGCTCCCGAGCTCCCGAGCCGATCGATCTTGCCCGGCTTGTGCGGCTTGGGCGGCGTCGCTCGCTTCTGCTGACCCCGGCGGCGGACGAGGAACGCCGCGACCAGAGCCGCGAGGCCGACGACGATCGAGACGGTGGGGTCGAGCGTGGACCTCGACCGCTCGACGAAGGAGGTCTGCTCCAGCGAGAAGACGATGGCGCAGCCGACGGCGACGGTCGTGAGCAGTCCACCGACGAGGAACCAGCCGAGGATCGTGACCGGCCGGATCGATTTGAAGGCCACGACGTCGACCGCGAGCAACGCGGGCCAGAACATCGAGCCGACTGCAAGGAGGAAGATCTCGATCAGCATGGGCGCAGTGCGGGATCTTCTACTGATGCAGCCGGACGCGTCCGGCCGACGCGCCTCGTGATCCGGTTACGGTCATACCTGTGAAAGCGCTCGGCCTCTCCATCTGCGCCGTGGCGGCCGGGCTCGTGCTCGTCGGCCCCGCGCGGGCGAGCCTCGCCCAGGAGCGCGAGCTCGCCCAGCGCTACGCGCCGGTCGTGCGCCTCGTCGCCGGCGGGGAGGGCTGCGGCGGTCTGCACTACGTGCCGATCGACGTCGACAACCTGTTCGGCCAGCCGACGGTTGCCCTGCGCGGGCCGTGGGGGAACGACCTCGTCCAGATCGCGCCGCAGGCGAAAGACCTCGGAGGCGGGCTCTACGGGTACCACCTCGACTTCCCCGGCAACGCGCTCCGGCCGGGCTGCGACTACCTGAACTGGCAGCAGCATCTCGGCGCCGAGAAGACGCCGACCGCGTACGCGCATGTCGCGACCGATCCCGCGCACCCCGGCAAGCTCTCGCTGCAGTACTGGTTCTTCTACGTCTTCAACGACTGGAACAACCTGCACGAAGGCGACTGGGAGATGATCCAGCTCGTCTTCGACGCGCCGAGCGTCGGCGCAGCGCTCCAGCAGTCGCCGGTCGAGGTGGGTTACAGCCAGCACGAGGGCGCCGAGCGGGCTGCCTGGAACGACCCGAAGCTCGAGCGGGTCGAGGGCACGCACCCGGTGGTCCATCCGGCCGACGGCTCGCACGCGAACTTCTACGGCGAGGCGCTGTACCTGGGCAGCTCGGCCTCGGAGGGGGTGGGCTGCGACGACACGCGCGGCCCGACCGTCGACGTGCGGCCGAACGTGGTGACCATCCCGAGCGACGTCAAGGCCGCCGACTCGAGCTACCCGTGGATCGCCTTCGAAGGCCGCTGGGGCGAGCTGCATCCGGCCTTCTTCAACGGCCCGGAAGGCCCAAACCTCAAGGAGCAGTGGACGCAGCCCATCACCTGGGCGCAGGGCTGGCGGAGCCGCAGCTACGCCGTGCCAGGCAGCACCGTCTTCGGGCCGGGGGCGACCGGCTTCTTCTGCGGCGCCGTCGCGCACGCCTCGCGCTCGCTCGTGCAGCTCGTGGCGAACCCCCTCGTCTTCAGCCTCGTCGTCGCCGGGCTCGTCCTCGTCGCGATCTTCCTGCTCTCGCGGACGGCCTGGCGGCCCACCGCACCGCTCCGGCTCGGCCGCCGGCGCGCCTGGGGGCAGATCCTCTCCGCCTCGGGGCGGATGTACGCCGCCCGCTGGCGACTGTTCGTCGGGCTCGGGCTCCTGTTCATTCCGATCGGCCTGCTCATCACGCTCCTACAGGCGATCGTGCTGCACGCGACGAACGTGCTCGCGGTCCAGGCAGGCGCGGGCAGCAGCGGCTTCGTGGGGTTTGTCGCCCTCGCGCTCGGGACGACCTTCACGCTGCTCGGCCTGGGGCTGGTGCAGGCCGCAACCGCCGGGGCGCTGATCGAGCTCGACGCCGGCCGCGCCGTCGGGCCGCTCCAGGCGTACCGGCTGGCGCTCGTGCGCGCAGGACGGCTCTTCAAGGGGCTGCTGATCGCCGTGGTCGCCGTCTCGCTGCTCGCGAGCTCGATCTTCCTCCTGCCGGTCGCGATCTGGCTCGCCGGCCGCTGGGCGCTGATCGCCCCGGTGGTCGAGCTCGAGGACGTCGGCGCCCGCGCCGCGCTTCGCCGCAGTCGCCACCTCGTCGGCGGGCACTGGCTGAAGGTCGCGTCGCTCGTCGTCCTGGGAGGCGGCCTCGTGCTCGTGCTCGGCCCGCTGATCGGCGCGCTGCTGATCCTCGCCACGAGCGCGCCGTTCTGGCTCGTGAACGTAATCGCGGGAGCGATCTACGCGGTGACGATGCCGTTCGTCGCACTGACAACCGCCTACGTCTACTTCGACTGCCGCGTCCGCGACGAGTTCGGCGCCGAGGAGACCGGCGACCGGCTGCCGGCCGAGATCGGGCTGGCTCGCTCGTGACCCAGAGCGCGGGCTGACCGGCGTCTGCGCGTCTTGTAGGTTCGCCGGGTGGGAGAGGCGCTGGGAAATGTCCTGCCGCTCGCAGTGGCGGTGGCCGTCTTTCCGGTGCCGGTCATCGCGGTGGTCCTCTTGCTCGGCTCGGGCCGCGGGAAGACGAAGGCGATCGCGTTCTGCGGCACGTGGTACCTCGGACTCGTGGCCGTTGGGGCGATCGTGCTCGCGCTCGCCGGGGCGATCGGTGCGACCGACGACTCCGAGCCCGCCACCTGGGTCAGCCTGGTCCTGCTCGCGATCGGCGTGACCTTGCTCGGGCTGGCCGTGCAGCAGTGGCGGGCTCGTCCGCGGCCCGGCGACGAAGCACCGCTGCCCAAGTGGATGCGCAGGGTCGACGAGTTCACAGTCGGGAAGGGGGCGGGCACCGGATTCGCGCTCGCCGCGCTGAACCCGAAGAACATCCTGCTGGTGGGGGCCGCGACGGCGGAGATCGCGGAGGCCGGGCTGGCGGGCGGTCAGCAGGCAGCCGTCTTGGCCGTCTTCGCCTTCATCGCCTCTGTCGGCGTGCTGTCGCCTCTGGCCGTGGCGGTGCTCCTGCGAGAACGGTCGGACCGCGCACTCGCCGGACTGCGGACCTGGTTGGCCGCCAACAGCGCGGTGATCATGACCGTCCTGTTCGTGCTGATCGGGGCGAAGCTGATCGGTGACGCGATCACCGGCCTGAGCAGTTAGTCGAGCTCGTTGAGATCCTGGAGCAGCGCGCGGAGCTGGTCGAAGCGCTTGGCACCGAGCCGCCGCGCCCAGGTCTCCTCCATCTCGGCGACCGCTTCGCGGATGACGTTGCCGGCCTTCACTCCGCGCGGCGTGAGGCTGATGCGCTTGGAGCGTCCGTCCTCGGGGTCGGCCTCGCGCCTGAGGTAGCCGCGCTGCTCGAGTTGGCCGAGGAGGTGGTTGAGGGCTTGCTTGCTGACGCGGCGGCGGGCGGCGAGCTCCGAGGGCCGTTCGCCGTGCGGGCTGGGGTAGCGGAAAACCGTCAGATAGCTGGGGTCGAAATCGGCGAAGCCCTCGGCGTGGAGCCGTGCGAGCATGTGCTCCTGCACCTCTTCCCAGGGCAGGCGCAGGAGCGCGCCGATCAGGGGCGGGCCGAAGAGCTCGACTCCTGCCGAGGTGTTTGTAAAGCGACTTGACGAGTTACGGTCGGCCATGTATGGTCAAGTGACTTTACCGATAGCGCCAGGGAGGTGCAACGAACGATGACGACGAGCACACGCGAAGAGATCAAGGTCGGAGGGATGGCCATCCGCTTCCTGCTCGAGGGCGAGCAGTCGGCCGGCTCGGTGGCGATGTTCGAGTTCGACGTCCCCGCCGGCGCGAAGGTCCCGGCACCGCACAGCCACGACGGCTACGAGGAGACGATCTACGGCCTCGAGGGCGCGCTCCTCTGGACGCTCGAGGGCGAGTCGCACGAGGTCGGCCCCGGCGAGGTGCTCTGCATCCCCCGCGGCGCCGTCCACCACTTCGCCAACGCCGGCGCCGTCGACGCCAAGGCCCTGGCGATCGTGACCCCCGGCATCCTCGGCCCGGACTACTTCCGCGAGGTCGCCGCAGTGCTCGACGCCTCCGCCGGCGGCCCGCCCGACCTGGCGGCAGTCGCGGACGTGATGCGCCGTCACGGCCTCACTCCGGTCTCGTGACGCCGGCCGGCGAGATCAGCCTCCTCGTCGCGGACGAGAACCTCAGCGTCACCTCTGCCGGCCGCGCAGCAAGAGAACGCGTGGCCGCCCCCCACGTCCACGGGCACACCGAAGCCTTCTACGTCCTCGAAGGCGAGCTCGCCTTCCAGGTCGGAGCCGAACGGGAGACGATCACGCTCGGGGCGGGCGGCTTCGTCGCCGTTCCGCAGGGCGTCGTCCACTCGTATGGCACGGCCGGCGACGGGCCGGCACGCTGGCTCGTCATCCATGCACCCGACGGCGGCTTCGCCGCATTCATGCGCGGCCTCCGGGACAGCGCCCGGGTCGAGTGGGACATCGCGCCGGTCCCGGCGGACGGCGGCCTCCCGGCAGACCACGCGATCGCCAGCCACGCTTGAGCTCGGAGACGTGTGCAACCCCCCGCCGGAACACCGGCCCAGGCGAGTGGCCTGTGCCCTGGCGCGGTTGGTCAGGCAGTCCAACCGCCGGCGAGCCGCTCGCCCATGCGCAACCCGAACCGCTGCAGCAGCTCGGGAATCGTTTCCGGCCGTGACTCGAACCCATAGCGCTCGCCGAGCTCGGCGAGCTGCTCGGGACTCGCCTGCAGGGGACCTCCTAGCGCCGCGAGCTCACGGAAGTACTGCTCGAAACCGGCGGGCGAGATGATCTCGAGAATCCGGCACGGCTCATCACCGGCGTTCCAAAAGGTGTGCCACTGGTTGCGTGGCTTGAAGACGAGCTCGCCGGCCCCGGCCTCGACGACCTCTTCGCCCAGCAGCGCGCCCATGCGTCCTTCGAGGACAAAGCTGTACTCGTCCTCGCGCGAGTGACGGTGCAGTGGCGCAGCAAGCGCGCGCGGCGACATCGGATGCTCGACGAGCGCGAAGCGCTCACCCGCGACGGCGCCGTCGATCAAGAAACGGACGCCGATGCTGCCGAGGAAGACCTCGTCGCCCTCGCTCGGCCTGACTACCTTCACGCCTCCGCCGTCCATCCCCTCTTCCCCTCCCTCGCTGGTGGCCGCGGCCGTTTCCGGGCTACGTCCCAGCCTGAGGCGCTCTGCGGACTCTCCGTGCCGTGTATCGCTGGCGGAGGGTTGCGCCCGCCACGGCCGCGACGAGGAGGGGCACGACGATGAGGATGGCCACGCCCAACCACCCAGCTCCGTGGGCTATAGCCGCAAACACGGAGACGACGAGGGAGGTCGCCAAGGCGACGACGAGTGGCCGCGGCCGCGGAAACGCGTATCCGATGAGGCCGCCGACCAAGAGGATCGGGAAGATCTGCCAGAGCACCTGCATCGGATCCTAGCCTCCTTCCTGATGTGAATAGGCCGAGCGAGCCCGAGTTCATCTGGACGCTGCAGCGGCAGCCGTCGAGGTCGTCAGCAGTACTTCGAGCCGGTGACGCTGTAGATGTAGTTGTGGCCGTGGACGACGTAGTTGCCGGTAACGCTCGTCTGGGCCTGCAGGGGGAAGCCGAACGCCTGGATTCCGCTGTAGTTCAACGTTACGAGGCCGCTCGAATGCACCGGGCTCGTCCAGGACGCGCTGGTAATGCCGACGTTCCATCCGCTGGGGCCTCCGGTGAAGCCGGAGACGCCGGCGCCCGACCACGTGATCTTCATCTTTGAGGTCGCAGGCCATCCGCCGTACACGTAGGTCTCGGCGAATCCGTTCTTCCAGGTCGTCGTGGTGAGACCGCTGCAGTCGATCGTGTCGTTGAAGACCGTCACGAAGCACTCGCTCTTGCCGTCCACTTGGAAACACCTCTGGTCGTTGCCACTCACGCTCGGCCTCGGCCCAAAACTCGCCGGCCGGTGAAGATGCACCAACTGCGTGGCGCGGATCGCCGAGGTGGAACGGTCAGGCCCACCATGCGAGACCGCTGCGGAGACCTGCGTCGCCATGAGCACCGCAGCGAACAGGACCGCGGCGAGGCACGAGATCGGCTTGGAATGGCCGAACACCCTTGACTCCCTCCCTCGAGTTGTTGATTCGGCTCGCTGCGCAGCGATGCGCTCCGAATCTCTCAGCAAGGGGTGTCGGTCGCTATCGGCCGAAGGTGGTAGTCACACGCCGGCGCCGAGCCCTAGGGGCATGCCCACCTAGCCCGCTTCCCCGGTAGCCTGAGCCTTCGCTGGCCCCCATCGACTAGCGGTCCAGGTCGCGGCCCTTTCAAGGCTGAAGCACGGGTTCGAATCCCGTTGGGGGTACTTCGGCCGACTACGCTGATGGCATGGCGAAGATCGAAAAGTCCGAGCAGGAGTGGCGCGAAGGGTTGACGCCCGAGCAGTACCGCGTCCTCCGCGAGAAAGGCACCGAGGCGCCGTTCAGCGGCGAGTACGACCACGTCTTCGAGCCGGGCACCTACCGCTGCGCCGGCTGCGGGACCGAGCTGTTCGACTCCGACGCGAAGTACGACTCCGGCTGCGGCTGGCCCGCCTTCTCGGCACCGGCGGGCGATGAAGCCGTGGAGGAGGAGACCGACACCGCCTACGGCATGGTGCGCACCGAGGTGCTGTGCTCGAAGTGCGGCGGCCACCTCGGCCACGTCTTCCCCGACGGGCCCCACCCGACCGGGCTCCGCTACTGCATCAACTCGGCCGCGCTCAAGCTCGACGAGCGCTAGTCGCGGTACCGTTCCCCGGCGCGGGCGGTTAGCTCAGCTGGGAGAGCAACGGCTTTACACGCCGTAGGTCGCAGGTTCGAGCCCTGCACCGCCCACTTTGGCGCGAGAATCCCGGCCATGAGCGAGCTGGAGAAGGTCGACCACGAGGTCGCGGAGGAAGTCGAGAAGGGGCTCCACCTCCACCATCACCTCGGGCCGCGGCGGGAGCGGGCGATGTTCGCGACGCTCGGCTTCACCGTCGCGCTCGCGCTCACCCGCGGCGTCACGACGCTGCTCCACGAACGCGGCGCGGGCCCGAACGGCGGGATCATCGTCGGCGGCGTCCACATCCACCACTTCGTCTTCGGGATGGTCGGCCTGCTGCTGCTCGCCTACGTGTGGCTGCTGCTGTTCGCCTCCGACCGACACGCCGCCGCGGCACTGGTTCCGCCTCACCGCGTTCGCCTACGGCGTCTGCTCGGCGCTGATCCTCGACGAGTTCGCGCTCTGGCTGAACCTGCGCGACGTCTACTGGCAGCGGCAGGGCCGCGAGAGCGTCGAGGCGCTCGCGATCTTCGCCGGCGTCTTCCTCTGGGGCGCGCTCATCGCTCCGTTCGCGCGCGCCGTGTGGCGGCACCTGCGCGGGCAGCCGCCACTGCCGAGGCGAGTGGATCGGTAGTGGAAGCCGCGCAGGTGAGCCTTCTCCGCTGGCTGCGGCGCCAGCTGCGGCAGCCGATCCCGGCCCGCGAGCACCTCGAGGCGGCGGTCGAGAACGACGACGTCGCCGAGGCCAGGCGCCTGCTCGCCGGCTTCGAGTTCAGCGACGACCAGCGGCGGAACGTGGAACAGCTGCTCGACGCCTGGGAGCGCCAGCAGGCCTAGTAGAACCCCTCGCGCCGCCGGTACCGCTCGGCGCGTGCCTCCTCGTACTCCTCGACGTCGAGCTCGGGGTCGGCGACCGCGCGCAGGATGTCGCCCGAGCTCGGCAGCTCCGAGCGCTCGATGTGCCGCTCGGGGTTCCAGAGCTCGGAACGCAGGAACGCCTTCGGGCACTGCGTGTACGCCTCCTCGACCGTCGACGAGGATCCCGAGCTGCGGCGCCTTCCCCTCGACCTCGCTGGCGGCGAGCAGCTCGGCGTCGTCGACGATCCGCGCGCGGCCGTTGACGCGGAACGTGTCGTTGACGCCCGGGATCAGGAAGAGCAACGCGATCCGGTCGTCCTCGAGCAGGTTCGTGAGCGTGTCCGCGAGCTTGTTCCCCGGCCGGTCGGGCAGCAGCAGCGTGCGGTCGTCGAGAATGCGGACGAAGCCGGCAGGGTCGCCGCGCGGCGACACGTCGAGCCCGCCGTCGGGCCGTCCGGTTGCGACCACCACGAACGGCGACCGCTCGACGAACTGCCGCGTCAGCGGGTTGAGGCGGTCGGCGATCTTCTGCCGGACGAGCTCCGTCGGCTCGCCGAGCACCTCGCGCAGCCGCGTCTCGTCCATCACGCGAACCTCGGCGGCCGCTTCTCGCGCACGGCGGCGACGCCCTCGCGCACGTCCGGCCCGGTCATGTCGAGGAACTCGAGCTCGAGCGATGCGTCGAAGATCGGCCCGGCCCGGAGGAGCCACTCGTTGAGCGCGGTCTTCGTGTGCGTGATCGCCGCGCGCGAGCCGGTCGCGAGCCGCCGCGCGATCTCGAGCGCCCGCTCCTCGAGCTCCTCCTCGGGCACGCAGAGCGAGACGAGCCCGATGCGCTCGGCCTCCACGCCGTCGACCGGCTCGCACAGCAGCAAGAGGTACTTCGCCTTCGCCATTCCGCACAGCAGCGGCCAGACGATCGCGGCGTGGTCGCCGGCAGCGACGCCCAGCTTCGTGTGGCCGTCGACGATCCGCGCCTGCGGGCTCGCCGACCGAGACGTCCGCGAGGAGCCCGACGACGAGGCCGGCGCCGACGGCGGGGCCGGTGATCGCGGAGACGATCGGCGTCGGGCAGGCGAGCATGTTGTAGACGAGGTCGCGAGCCTCGTGGAAGACGCGCCGGCGCGTGTCGGCGTCGTCGGCGATCGCGAGCACGAGGTCGAGGTCGCCGCCCGAGCTGAACGCGCCGTCGGCGCCGCGGACGAGGACGGCCCGCGTCTCGGAGTCCTGCCCGATCGCCTGCCAGACCCGCGCGAGCTCGCCGTGCTGCGCCTCGCTCACCGCGTTCAGACGTCCGGGCGCGCTGAGCGTCAGCCGCAGGATCCCGTCTTCCGGCCGGTCGAGGTCGAGCGAGGGGAACTCCGTCTCGTACGGGTACGGCGCCACGAGGCAGATCCTACGGCGCGGCGCTACGCTCGCTCGGAGCTGACGCGGGCCGGTAGCTCAGTTGGTAGAGCAGCGGACTTTTAATCCGAAGGTCGCAGGTTCGATCCCTGCCCGGCCCATCCGATTGACTGACGGCGTGATGCCGCCGTAGGCTCCCCGCATGTCGGTGCGCGAGCGCGCGCGTCTCAGTGCGATAGCGCTCGGCCTGGGCGGCGCGGCGCTCGCGCTGATCCAGATCCTCGAGAACACCGTCAGCGCCTTCAGCCCGCGCCCGGTCGTCTCGGCGCTGCTGACCGTGACCGTCGCGATGGCCGGGGTGTCGCTGGCCCGCGCTCGCTCGCTCGCGACCCGGCAGCAGTTCCTGACGAGCGTCTTGTGGACGTGGCCGCTGCCGACCGCGGCCCAGGCCGACCCGTCGACCCTCGGGATCTTTCCGCCGCGGGACCCGAACGGCCCGTACGTCCCGCGGTCGATCGACTCCACGCTCGACCGGGCCCTGGCGGAACGCGTGCTCGTGCTCGTGATCGGGCCGGGGCGGGCGGGGAAGTCGCGCTCGGCCTACGAGGCGGTCGCGCGCTCGCTGCCGGGTCGCCGGCTCCTGAACCCGATCGACGGCGACGCGCTGCGCTCGATCGTCGGCGACGCAGGCCTCGCCCACGCCGACGCGGTCTGGTGGCTCGACGACCTCGACCGCCACCTGGCCAGCCTCGACGGACGCGCGCTCGACGAGATCCTCACGGGCGGTCGCGTCGTCGTCGCGAGCATTCGGGACGAGGCCTGGCAGGCGTTGCTGGCGGCGGACGGCACGACCGGCGCGCAAGGGCGCCGGCTCCTCGGAGCGGCCCACACGATCCACCTCCCGGCGGCCCCTGACGCCGAAGAGGTCGCCGCCGCCGCGCGGCTCTACCCCGACGTGGACGTGACAGGCGGGATCGGCGCCGCGCTCTCCGCGGACGGGAGTGAGAGCCGCGCGGCGACCCCGAGCCTAGCCTCGGAGGAAGCGCCGCGCCGGCGTCCCGACTTCCCGCTCGTCGGCGCGCTCGCTGCGACGCTGGTGCTCGCAGCCGTCTTCGGCCTCACCACCGCGGCCGGCGGCTTCTCCAACCCCGGACCGCCCCCGCCGCTCGCGGAGCAGCTCGCGAAGATCAGCGCCCAGAACAGCGCCGCCGGACTCAAGCTCGTCTACCACCACGAGGCCGACCTGCGCGGTCCCGGGAACCAGTCGTGGGTCTATGTCTGGCGCAGCCCGTCCGACCAGCAGTCGCCGACCCACTCCGACCGGATCCAGATCTACGACAACGTCGACGGCCGCCTGAAGCTGCACCTCGACTTCACGCCCACGTCGAGCCGCCTCCCCAACATCCCGTTGACGATCGACCACCGGACGATCGCGCTCGTCGACCTGGACGGCACCGACCAGCAGCGCGAGCTCGTCGCCGCGTATGTCCCCGACGACGGCTGCGGCTGCCTCCCGGCCGGGTTCGATCTGCCGCTCATGGCGGCGTGGAACGGCAGCACCGGGCGCTACGTCCTCTCGCCGCTGCTCCCGCAGGACTTGCCGTACATCCCGCCGGAGGCGCCGCCTCCCCACGCGACACCTTCCCTCGAGCCATGGCTCAGCGGCTACTACCACCTCGCCGACCCGCGGACCCATCTCCAGGTCGCCGCCAACGCGGTCTCCTCGTTCGCCGTCGTGCCCGGCCGCCACGGCAAGCACGCCGAGCCGGCGCTGCTCGCGGCTCTGGGCCAGACCGGCAGCGACAAGAAAGGTGCCGTCTTCATCTACGAGTTCGACCAGCAGCTCGCCAACACGCACGACGTGCCGGAGCCGCTCATCATGTGCGACCCCAAGCGGCCACTCGGCGCGGAGTTCGTCCGCTTCCGGCCGTTCAGGAGCAACGCGTACCTCCCCGAGGGCGCGGCGCTGTACGAGTACACACAGCAGCTGGCCAAGCTGGCCCCCAGTTTCGACCAGGGCACCCTCCCGTCGACGAGCGGGCACGTCGAGAAGGCGCACGACGATCCGTGCGTCAACGTGGGCTAGGGCGAGACTAGGATCGCCCGGTGCCGTTCCTGCTCCGCATCCTGATCGCCTGGGCCGTCGACGCCGCCTCGCTCGCGGTCGCGGCCTGGATCTTTTCGGGCATCTCGGTCGGTGGCTCGGCCGGCACGCTGATCCTCGCCGCGCTCGTCTACGGGATCCTGGCGACGTTCATCAAGCCGCTGCTGAAGCTCCTGACGCTCCCGCTCGCGATCGTCACGCTCGGCATCGCGTGGTTCTTCGTCGCGATGTTCATCCTCTGGCTGACCGATGTGATCGTCGGCGGCTTCACGATCGACGGCTTCTGGGATCTCGTCGGCGGGACGATCGTCGTCTGGGCCGTCGGCGCGATCGCCGACCACTGGCTGTTCCCGAAGAAGGCCAAGTCCGCCTAGAGGCGGACCGCGGCGGCCCGAGTCTAGGCTGCCGCGATGCGGCTCTTCCTTCTCGCGCGGCACGGGCAGTCGCTCTTCAACGTCGACCAGATCGTGAACGGCGACCCCGAGCTCGACCGCGGGCTCTCGGAGCAGGGCATCGAGGAGGCGGAGCGGCTCGCGGGCCAGCTCGCCGCGCTGCCGCTCGATCTCGTGGCCGTCTCACCGTTCCCGCGCGCGCTGCAGACCGCGAACATCGCGCTCGCCGGCCGTGAGGTCCCGCATCTCGTCGACGACGACCTCGGCGACGTGCGCATCGGCGAGCTCGAGGGCAAGACGCTCGACGCCTACCGCGACGCGCCCGCGCACACGAACCGGAAGGAGCGCGTTCCCCGGTGGCGAGAGCCTCGACGAGGCGGCGCTGCGGTACGCGAGCGCGTTCGGGCGGCTGCTCGAACGCGACGAGCCCTCGACCCTCGTCGTCTGCCACGAGATCCCCGTCCGCTACCTCGCGAACGCCGCCGCCGGCAGCGCCGAGCTGAACGGGCCGCTGAAGTTCGTCGCCAACGCCGCTCCCTACCTCTTCGACGAGGCGGCCGTGCGCCGCGCCGTCGGGCGGATCCGGGAGCTCGCCGGGTAGCGTCGGGCCATGACCGTCACGGACACCCTCTCGCTGCTCGACTGGAAGCGGCGCGTCTTCGCCCTCTACGCCGCCGTGCGGACCATGGAGCCCGAGGCCGGCTGGGAGTTGTGGCGGGAGACCCGGGACGAGCTGTTCCGTTCGCATCCGCAGTCGCCACGCCCGGGCTACTCCGAGCTCGTCTACTACGACTACGACCCCGAGGCACGCGTCCTCGCGGAGCTCGAGGACGTCGAGGCCACGCCGCACGCGATCGAGACGAGCGGGCCCGAGCCGATGCTGTTCAAGCCGTTCGGGCGCGCGCTCTTCACGTTGCGAGGAGAGGAGCTCGCCCTGGAGCTCGACTGGCTGGAGGGCTACGGCGGCGGTGTCTTCCTCAGCTTCCGCGACACGACGAGCGGACGGGAGACCTACGGCGGCGGCCGCTACCTCCTCGACACCGTGAAGGGCTCCGATCTCGGGGACGACGACGGGCGGCTCGTGCTCGACTTCAACTTCGCCTACAACCCGTCGTGCGCGTACGACCCCGGCTGGGTCTGCCCGCTGGCGCCGCCGGCGAACCGGCTGCCGGTCGCGGTCGGTGCGGGCGAGCGGTACAGCGCATGAGCGACCTCGCCGAACTCCGGACCGAGATCTCCGAGATCGACCGGCGACTGCTCGAGCTCCTGAACCGGCGGCTCGAGCTCGTCGCCTCCGTCCGCGACTACAAGGACTCGGCCGGCGAGCGGTGGATCGACCCCGAGCGCGAGGCGGAGCTGCTGGAGGCGCTCGTCGCGGCGAACCCCGGGCCGCTGTCGAAGCGCGCCGTCACGTCGATCTTCTCCGCGGTGCTCGACGTGCTGAAGCAGGAAGTTGCCGCCGACCGGGGCGCAACCGCTTCGCCCGAAGCAGTGTCCGAGCGGCCGCGCGCAGTCGAGCGCCTCGCCGTCGTCGGGACGGGGCTGATGGGGACGTCCGTCGCGCTGGCTGCGGGCCGGGCGGGCGCTCGTTGTCGCGGCTTCGACTCGGACTCCGGCGTGCTCGAACGCGCAGCGGCGCGTGGCGCGCTCGAGCCGGCGCAGTCGCTCGCCGAGGCGGTCGCGGACGCCGAGCTCGTGGTCGTCGCGGTTCCGGTCGGCGAGGCTCCCGCCGTCGTGCAGGAGGTGCTCGACGCGGCCGGCGCCGACGTCGTCGTCACCGACGTCGCCTCGACGAAGCGCCCGCTCGCCGCGCTCGACGACCCGCGCTTCGTCCCGGGCCACCCGGTCGCAGGCGGCGCCACCGGCGGCCCGGCACGCGCGACCGCCGACCTCTTCGATGCCGCAACGTGGTTCCTGGCCCCGACCGAGACGTCGGCTACCGCGAGCATCGAGCTCGTGGAGCGCTTCGTCGCCTCGCTCGGCGCACGCGCCGTCCGGACCGATGCCGCTGCGCACGACCGCCTGCTCGCGCTGACGAGCCACCTCCCGCACGCGCTCGCGAACGTCCTCATGCTCCGCGTCGCGGCAGCAGCGGCGGAGGACGACGCGCCGCTCGCCTTCGCCGGCGCCTCGCTACGCGAGATGACCCGGCTCGCCGGCGCGAACGCCGCCGTCTGGAGCGACATCTTCCTCGGCAACGCCGACGAGATCGCGGCGGCGCTGGACGGGCTCCGCGCCTCGCTCGACGAGCTCGAGCAAGCGCTCCGGAACGGCGACCGCGAGCGGATCGAGCAGACGATCGCGACGGCCGCAGCAGCGCGCGAGCGGCTGGACTCGTTCGCCTACCGCACCGCACCCGCACAGCTGAACCGGATCCGCATCCGCGTCCCCGACCGGCCCGGCGTCCTCGCCCGGATCACGCAGATCCTCGGCACGGCGCAGATCAACCTCGAGGACTTCGAGCTCCGCCACGTCTCGCCGGAGTACGGCGGCGTCCTCGTGATCCTCGTCGCAGGCGCCGACAACGCGGCCCGGGCTCGCGAGCTGCTCCGGCGAGAGGGCTACTCGGCGGCGTAGCCTTATGGCGTGACGAGTCTGCACAGTTGGTGGCAATCCCCGCCGCGAAGCGGGATCCAGCGCCTGATCGCGCCTCCGGAGTACCGCCATCTCCGCGCCTTCGGGCTCACCCGGGTCGCCGGTGGCTGTGTTGCCGCCGCCGCGGCCATCGTGTGCCTCTCGTACCAGGCCCACGGCTGGACGGCCTTCTTCCTCGTCCTTGGCGCGCTGAACCTCGCAGTCGGCGGCTGGGAACTCACCATCGCTCGCTCCCCGAGCGGCGCCCGGCCGAGCTCGTAGCCACCTGGCGCGCGCGACCGGCGGGTTTCCTCTAACTTGACGCGAGTTCCCGGCTGGTGCGATCGTCTGGGCACCCCCAACTACCAAGGAGAGGCTTGTGCTAGCTGCTTATACGTTCGGCGACGTCATGTGGTCGATGTTCGTCTTCTTCGCCTGGATTCTGTTCTTCTGGATGCTGTTCATCGTCTTCGGCGACCTGTTCAGCCGGCACGACATCAGCGGCTGGGCGAAGGCGGGCTGGACGCTCTTCGTCATCATCCTCCCGTTCCTCGGCATCTTCATCTACCTCATCTCGCAGGGTAAGGGGATGGGCGAGCGGGCTCAGGCACGCGCGGAGGCCCAGCAGTCGCAGATGGACAACTACGTGCGGTCCGTTTCGACGTCCGGCTCCTCCACGGACGAGATCGCCAGAGGCAAGGAGCTGCTCGACTCCGGCGCGCTCACCCAGGCCGAGTTCGACCAGCTCAAGGCCAAGGCGCTCGCGACGTCCTAGCCGAGCGTCCCGCGGAAGTGCAGACCGGGCTCGCAGCCGAGTGCGAGCCCGGGCGCGCTAGGAGCTCTGCCCCAGCGCGAAGTACACGTATTTGAAGCAGTCCTCGGGCGACCGTGGGCTACGCGGCGTCGAGCTCGCCGACGCCCTCTTCGGCCGCCGAGACGCAGCGGTCGAACTCGGCGAAGGCGTGCGCCCACGTCTGCGGGTCGCGGAGGTCGACCCCGAGCGGTGCGAGCAGGTCCTGGGGCGAGCGCGATGCTCCGCTCCCGAGAAAGTCGAGATACGCCGGCGCGAACTGCTCGGGATCCTCGCGGTACCGCGCCGCGAGCGAGAACGCCACGAGGTGGGCGAACGCGTAGGCGTACGTGTAGAAGCGGACGTGGATGAAGTGCGGGATGTACGACCAGCCGAGCCGATAGCCGGCGGGGAGGTCGAGCGAGTCCGCGTAATAGCGCTCGTTCTCCTCGATCCACATCTCGGCGAGGCGGTCGCGGGTCAGCCCC
This sequence comes from uncultured Actinomycetes bacterium, assembly GCA_963743545.1. Classification (GTDB taxonomy): domain Bacteria; phylum Actinomycetota; class Thermoleophilia; order Gaiellales; family Gaiellaceae; genus Palsa-739. Next base: position 580,499 of record CAVUQB010000005.1, read on the forward strand.
TTCCCCTCGCCGCGCGCGGCGTACGCGCGCACCTCGAACCGCGCCATCATCGTCTGGCGGAAGATCGAGGCCATCGCACCCTCGGCGCGGTCGGCGAGCAGCATCACGCGCGTCGCCGGGTCCTCCTCGAGGTCGATCAGCCGCTCGACGGCGAGCAGCTGCGCGAACGTCGACGGCACCTCGGCCAACGCGAGACCAGTGTGGTAGGAGCGGTACGTCTGCCGCTCGAGCGCGAGCGTCCCATGCACCGCGTGGCCGAACTCGTGCGCGAGCGTCACGACGTCGCGCAGCTGGTCGGTGTAGTTCATGAGGACGAACGGGAGGATCGTCTTCGAGACCGTGTTGCAGTACGCGCCGCCGACCTTGCCGGGGCGCGGCTCCGCGTCGATGTGCCCGCGGTCGAGACAGCCGCGGAAGATCTCGCCCAGGCGCGGGTGGAAGTCGCGCAGCGAGTCGTCGACCATCGCGACGGCCTCGGTCCACTCGACCCGGCGGTCGCTGCCGACCGGCGCGTACTGGTCGGCGAGCTGGAGCCGGTCGAGCCCGAGCACCTCGGCCTTCCGCACGAACCAGCGGCGCCCGAGCGGGTAGTGCTCCTCGATCGCGCGCATCATCGTCTCGACGACCTCGCCGTCGAGCTCGTTGCGCTGGTTCGTCGGCCACATCGAGTCCGGGATGCCGCGCAGCCGGTCGATCGAGAGCCGGTCGCCGACGATCGCGTCGTAGCAGGCCGCCTGCACGTCGGCCACTCCGTCGAGCGCCTCGTAGAGCGTCTCGAGCGCCGCGAGGCGCAGTTCGCGGTCGCGATGGAAGACGTAGGAGAGGAGTCGGTCGATCGTGTGCGGCTCGGGCCCGTCGCCGCCGTCGAACTCGACCGTCAGCGTTGCGAGCTCCCGGCCGTGCAGCGACTCCCAGGCCGAGATCGCGGGCCGGCGTGCGTTGAGCGCCTGCTCCTCGCCCTCGGACAGGACGTAGGGCTTCTCCTCGCGCGCCACCTGCAGCCGGTGCCGGTACGGCTCGAGCTCGTCGGCCTCGAGCAGCGCGTCTGCCTCGGCATCGCCGAGCGCGAGCCACTCGAGCTCGACGAACAGGAGGAGGCTCTCGAGGTCGGCGGCCCGGTCGCGGGCGAGCGTCGCGAGGTCGTTCGTCTCGGCGTCCATCGCGTCGGTGTGCTCGCGGGCCGTGGCGTAGAAGTGGACGCGGGAGATGTCCTGCGTAAGCTCGTCGAACTCGTCGAGCAGCTCCCGCAGCCCCTGGGCGCCGGCCGTGCCGACCGTGCCGCGCCGCCGCTCGGCGAAGTCGCGCGAGCGGGCGAGCAGGTCGTCCCAGTCGCGGCGCGCCTGCTCGGCGTCCGGCTCGAGATCGCTCAGGTTCCAGCGGATCCCGACGGCGCTGAGGGATGAGCTGACGGCCACGGCGGCAGAGCGTATCTGGCGCTCAATCGTCCTGCCATACTGAAGTCGGAGTGTCCCGCCGGCTGCACTGGACCGTTCTCGGGATCGCGCTCGCCGTCGGCGTCGGAATCGGCGCCGTGATCTCGCTCGCCCGATCCTCGAGCACCACACAGGCTGCGCCGATCTCGAACACGCAGACGCCCGCGGCCGCGAACCCGAATCTCGACCCCGGTGCCGCGCTCAACGGCGCCGCTCCGAGCTTCACGCTGACGGACCAGTTCGGCCGGCGCGTCTCGCTGCGCTCCCTCCGCGGCCACGTCGTCGTCCTCTCCTTCAACGATCCCGAGTGCACGACCATCTGCCCACTCACCACGACCGCGATGCTCCATGCGAAGCAGCTGCTCGGGCCGGCCGCGCAGAGCGTCGACCTGATCGGGATCGGAGCCAACCCCGAGAAGACGCAGGTCAAGTGGGTTCGGGACTACTCGCGTGCGCACGGGATGCTGCACAAGTGGCGCTTCCTGACCGGCTCGCTGCCCGAGCTGAAGCGGGTGTGGCGGCTCTACGGCATCGAGGCCGCGGTCGTGCAGGGCGCGATCGACCACACGCCGGCCACCTACGTGATCGACCAGCAGGGCCGTTTCTCCCGGCTCTACATCTCGGAGATGGCCTACTCGAGCGTCGACCAGCTCGGCTACGAGATGGCCCAGAGCATCTCCGCCCTGCTGCCCGGCCACCCGCGCCTGCGCGGCGCGCAGTCGCTGGCCGCGATCAGCCTGCTCGGCCCCAAGCAGCAGGTGACGCTGCCCCGGTTCGGCGGCGGGAGCGTTCGCCTCGGCCCCGGATCGGGGCCGCACCTCGTCCTCTTCTTCGACACCTGGGAGACCGAGATCACCGACCTGAGCAAGCAGCTCGAAACGCTCAACCGCTACCAGGCGGTGGCCAAGCGCAAAGGGCTCCCGCCGCTCGTCGCGATCGACGAGGACGGGGTGGAGCGGTCGCCGCAGGCACTGCCGAGCTTCCTCCACGGCCTGCCGCACCCGCTCGGGTATCCGGTGGGAATCGACCACAGCGGCCGCGTCGCAGACGGCTACCGCGTGCAGGATTCGCCCTGGCTGGAGCTCGTCTCGGCCAAGGGCCGCTTCCTGTTCTACGAGGATCTCGCGGTGAAGGGCTGGCCGACGCTGAAGCAGCTGCTCGCGCAGGTGCGGGCCGCGCGGGCCAAGTAAAGACTTTTCGGCGAATCTGCGCCAACCTGCTGGAAGCTGCAGCCGGCTGACCCAAACGGGTGACACGGGGTGCGCCGTGCTGTGCTGAAGTGCGGTTCACGCCGAAAGCGAGCGGCCGCACTCTGCGACGGCCGCGCTCCATCGACGGGAGTTTACCCTTCTTTTGCGGCCAATCCGCCTCCTCATACTGCTGCTCGCCGTTGCCCTCGCCCTGGGTCTCATGCTCGTGCGCCCGCTGCAGGGACGCGCGACTCGCGTGTCCAAGGGGCACGTGCCACACGTGGCGAGGCTGGTCCAACCCAGGCGCCGGCTGCTGGCGGTCTCGCAGGCCGGGCGGCAGTGGCACTTCGGGCTCAGCGTGGTCTCGTACGCGCGCCACTTCATCGGCACGCCGTACAGCTGGAGCGGCACGTCTCCGCGCACGGGGTTCGACTGCTCGGGGCTCGTCCGCTTCGTCTACCGCCGCTTCGGCATCCGGCTGCCGCACTCGAGCTGGGCCGACCTCGGGCACGGCCACCGTGTCGGCGGCCGCCGCTGGCTCCGGCCCGGCGACGTCGTCTTCTTCTACGGCGCGAGCCACGTGGGGATCTACATCGGCCACGGCCGCTTCATCGACGCGCCGCACTCGGGCGCACGCGTCCGCATCTCGACGATGAACGCGTACTCGGGCTACTACGGCGCGCGGCGCTTCCGCGCCAACTAGCTAGCGCATCTTCTCGGCCATCGCCGTGAGCAGCTTCCACGCGATCGTGGAGTTGCTCTCGACGAGCGGCCGGAAGTCCCACGGCGTCATGCCGTAGCAGAGCATGTCGGTGCGGGCCGTCAGCGTGGCCGTGCGCGGCGACTCGTTGATGAGCGCGATCTCGCCGAAGTACTGGCCGGGCCCGACCGTGCCTTTCGCCTCGCCGCCGACGTTCACCTCGGCCTCGCCCTCCTGCACGACGAAGAAGCCGACTCCGCCTGCGCCTTCCTGCGTCACGGTGTCGCCGGCCTTGAAGCGCCGCTCGCGCATGCTGGTCGCGATCTCCGCGAGCTCCTTGTCGTCGAGACCGGCAAAGAGCGGGACCTTCTTCAGCATGTCGACGGAGGCTCCGGCCACGGCGCAGTTATACACAGCTGCGCTTCTCGATGCGAGCACCGGCTCGTTCCAATAAGGATAGGCGCGTGCGCGTCCACGTCGTCGGCTGCTCTCCCGCCTGGCCCAACCCGGGAGGCGCCCAATCGGGCTATCTCGTGGAGGAGGACGGCCGGCGGCTGCTGCTCGACTGCGGCCCGGGCGTGCTGCCTCGCCTGCGGCGGCTCGAGCCCTGGCCGCGCCTGGACGCGATCGTCATCACCCACTTTCACCTCGACCACTGGGGCGATCTCGTGCCGTGGGCCTTCGGCGGCCTGTTCGGCGCGGGCCAAGAGCAGGAGCCGCCCGAGCTGTGGCTCCCCCACGGAGGCCGCGAGACGCTGCACGGCCTCGATCCCGTCCTCTACGCGAACGCGATCCTCGAGCTGTTCGACGTGCACGAGTACGAGGAGAGGATCCCGTTCACGGCCGCGGGCTTCGAGCTCGTCGCCTACCGCATGCTCCACTACGCGCTCGAGAGCTACGGGCTACGCGTGACGAACGGCGACCGGACGCTCGCGTACAGCGCCGACTCTGCGCCCTGCGACGGGCTCGTCGACCTCGCGCGCGACGCCGACCTCTTCCTCTGCGAGGCGACCCTGGCCCAGCCCGAGGCCGGCATCCGCGGCCACCTCACTGCCGGCGAGGCGCTCGACGCCTACAAGTCGGCCGGCGCGCACCGTTTCGTCGTCATCCACCGGCCGGACGAGCTGCCGCTGCCGGACGGCATCGAGCGCGCCTACGACGGTCTAGAGCTCGACGTCTAGCCGAGCGGGCGAAGCTGACGCTTCGCCCGCTGGGGTAACGGAACTGCGCCGGCCGGAAAGCGCGGTTTCCGGCCCGCTTCGTGCTGTTTCTTGCTTTAGCTGCTCTGGACGAGAGGCCGCTCTGGTGCGCTCGCGCGCGGCGGAGGCCGGCACGAGCGCGGTCCGGCCTGCGGGCGCTTCGAACCTTCTCGGCGTCAAGGCGGCGGCGTAATGGCACGTTACGACGCCGCGGAGCAGCGAGCGCGCACGCCTCTTGGCTTGCGCGCTCGCGACGGAAGTAAGGCTTGAACCCTCGCGGCCCCGAGGTGCCCTACTGCACGGAGCCAACGGGAGACCGCGCTCTCCCGTTGGCGCAGTTCCTTAGCCCAGGGCGAAGAGCGCAGCTCTTCGCGCTACCAACTCGCCGAGCAGGCGATGGCCCTCGATCGACGGGTGGTCGCCGTCGTCCGTGAGACCGGCCCCCATGCGAGCCGGATCGGCGGGATCCGCGAGCGTGTCGTGGAACGGGAGCAGCGTGGCGTCGAGTTGTCCGATCAGCTCGTTGAGGCGCACGATGTCCGCTGCGGCTCGCCCGTCTCCGTTGTTCCACGGGAGCACGTCGGTCACGGCGAGCGCGAGCCCGGCCGCGCGGCCACGCTCGAGCATCGCGGCGAGGTTCCGAGCGGCATCCTCGACCGGACGCTGCTGCACGACGTCGTTGATCCCGCCCTGCACGACGAGCACGCCGGCGCCGTCCAGCACGAGGTCGAACCGGCGCGCGATCTGGTCCGTGCGCTCACCGTAGACCGCCGTGGTCCGGAACTCGAGTCGCGCGTCGTCCTGTGCCGCCCACCACTGCCACTGGCTCCGCTCGTCAGGCACCGGAATCCGCGCGCGAACCGCCGTGTCGGGATCCCACAGCGGCGAGCCGGCCGAGATCGAGTCGCCGACGACGGCGACGATGATGCGGCCCATTGCTACTTGTGCGGTACGAGCTCGACGTGCAGGTCGCAGTCGAGCGCCTCGGCGATGCGGAGGAGCGTGTCGATCCGCGGTGGGCGGCCGCCCCGCTCGAGCCGGGCAATCGCCGACTGCGTCGTGCCGCAGAGCTCTGCGAGTTGGCGCTGCGAGAGGCCCATCGCGCCGCGCCGCTCGGTGACTCGGTCGGCGATCTGCGCGAAGAACCAGCCGCGGTCGCCCGCGATGATCCGCTCATGGAGCCGCTCGACCGGCCCCTTTGCCTCCGCGCGTGCCCGGGCCGTCATCTGCCCAGCATAGCGACTCTGCTATGCCCGCACAGCGAGCGGCGCCGGCTGCACCGTGTCGCCCACGCGCACGCGCCCCGGAACCGCGACGTCGCAGTAGACGCCGAACGGGAGCGGCTCGTTCACTCCCTCGCGCCGATAGCCGGCGAGGAGCTTGAGCGTGTCGAAATCCGAGACGCCGGTGTCCGGGTCGCACGTCGTCACGACGCAGCGGCCGACGTCGCCGACGGGGACGATGACCGCCTCTCCGAGCGCGACGCGCCGGCCGAGCCAGGTGTCCTCCTCGTGCGGCTCGACGCCGTCGATCTCGAACAGCATCCGGAAGCGGCGGCCGTCGGGCGGATCCGCGACCCCGGCCTGCCCGCCCAGCGCGGCGAGCGAGCCCTGGGAGATGAGCGAGGCCCAACCGCCCTGGTCCGTTCCACGGTCCTGGGCGCCTCCCTCCGACCAGAGCAGGGTGACCGGCTCCTCGGCGAACTCGGACAGCGCCTCCTGCCACGGCCCCGGCACGAGCCACGAAGGATGCGGCGTCCCGTACAACTCGGCGGCGAACGGCTCGCCGGGCTCCACGTCACCCTCGACGACCGAGCCGTCGGGGAAGGCGAGCGCGAGCCTGCGTGACGGCTCGTCCCACTCCACCGCCACCCGCATGAGCTCGGGGTGGCGCTTGCCGTTGACGAGGCGCCGGTTGGCATCGACGAGCCAGAAGCGGCGGTCGCCCACCACGCCGGCGTGCGTGAGCTCGACCTCGTCCGGATTGACGACGTGCAGCGCCTTCACGGGCGCGATGCAGATGCGGACGATACGGGCGTCCATGCCGCAAACCTAGCGAGTGCGGCGGTTCGCGCTAGCTCCGCAGCTCCCACCCGGAGGCGGCGTACGTGTGGCAGAGGTCGGTGCCGATGCTCCGGCCGAGGTCGTCGTAGACCGCGGCGGTGAGCCGGCCGCGGGCGAGGGCGCAGAGGCGGCTGAGACCCTTTGGATCGCCGCTGTCCGGCGCGGTCAGGTGCGTGTTCCCGCGATAGGCCCAGGCCTTCCCTTGCGCGGAGAGCACCTTGGCCTGCGAACGGCAGAAGCGGATGGCGCCGACTCCGGAGACGATGAGATTCGCATCGGCGCCGAACGGCGAGACGGCGCAGTGGGTCGCCACGGCACGAGGCAGCGGCTCCGCCCGAGCGATCCTGCGCCCGAGCACCAGGCCCCCTGCGGTCGCCGGTGCGGCGACGGCCAGAGCTGCAAGCAGGAATGCGGTGACGCGCCAGAGCCGCGAGCGCTGCTGGTGCCTCGCAGGGACCGCGGGCGGAGTGGCACGACGAGTACCCGGTGAGGTTCGCGCCGGGAGGAGTCTCTTCCGGGTCTGTGCGACCAGGGTCGGCGCGGAGTCGGCCGGCAGAGCTGCTCGCAGCGCCTCCACGAACGCAGTCGCTGTCGGATAGCGACTATCCGGCTCGTCGGCGAGCGCCCGCGCCAGGACCGACTCGACCGGCTCCGCCAGTTCGGGCCGGTCCGTCGTGGGCAGCCTGCCCGTCAGGAGCTGGTAGGCGACCACGGCCAGGGCGTAGCGATCGCTGGCTGCGGTCGCGGCTCGACCTGCGATCTGCTCCGGCGAGAGATATCCCGCGGTCCCGACCACGCCGCCCTGGGTGGTGAGGGTCGCTTCGCCGGCCTGCCGAGAGACGCCGAAGTCGGCGATCAGCAGGTTGTCGTCTGCGTCGAGCAGGAGGTTCGACGGCTTGATATCGCGGTGGACGACATTCGCCGCGTGCGCGTGGTCGAGCGCGTCGGCCGCCTGAGCGAGCCAGCGAACCGCGGTCGCCTCGGGCGGTGGGCCGTCCTCCCGGAGCCGGTCGGCGAGGCTGCCGTTCGGCATGTACTCGAAGACGACGTACGGCCGCTGCTGCCACTCCCCCGCTTCGTAGGCGGTGACGACGTAGGGGTGCGCTCCGAGCCGGCCCGCAAGCGCCGCCTCGCGCCCGAATCGCTCGCGCGACACCGGGTCGGCGACAAACTCCGAGGCGAGAATCTTGATCGCCACGTCGCGGGAGAGCAGGCTGTCTCGGGCGAGAAACACCGCGCCCATCCCGCCGCGGCCCAGCAGCCGCACGGACTCGAACCGCGGCGGCAGCAACGACCCGGTCTGCGTCTCAGTCACAGCGCGCGGAAGGGTACCGCCGCCGCCTAGAAGAAGAACCCCGCCCAGGCCGACCACCAGTCGTCGCCGCGCACGACGAGTGAGCTCGCGCCGGTCACCTCGACGCCGTGGCGGTTCGCGAACTCCTGCAGTCGGTCGGGGGCATGAAACTCGATCGCGATCTCGCTCGGGCTTCCCGGGTCGTACGGCGCGACCGCCGAGAGGTCGGCCAGCGCCCGGCGCGCGCCCTCCTCGACCAGTTCGCGGGCCTCCCGCGGCGTCTTCATCCGCGCGCTGAAGCGGCCGAGCCCCTCTTTCACCTCGACCGTCGTGAGGCCGTCGCCGAGCAGCTCCTTGGCCTCGATGCACACGGCGCGGTCGCCGGTCACTAGGAGGACGGGCACGCCCCAGTGGCCGCAGAGCGCCGCGTTGATCCCCGTCTCGCCGACGAGCGTGCCATTGAAGCGGAGGCTCCGCCACGCCTGCCCCGAGACGGTGTGCGAGAGGACGCCGTCGGCCGTGCCCGCCATCGCGTGCATGCCGACGAAGAGCGCGGCGTCGCAGCCGGACTCGAGGAAACTCGTGTACTCCGTCCACTCCTGCTGGACGACGTACTCGCAGGCCGGGTCGAGCAGCTCGGGGAGGAGCGAGTTGAAGTCGTACGCGCCGCCGGCACCGTGGCAGTCCATGACGACGATCTCGGTCGCGCCGGCCGCCTTTGCGCCCCGCACGGCGGCGTTGATCTCCTCGGTGTAGAGGACGCGGCCCTCGTCGTAGAGCTTCTCGCCGCCGGTCGTCTGCTGCCACTTGACGATGCCTGCGACGCCCTCCATGTCGCTGATGATGTGGACGCGCACAGCGCTATTTGATCAGACGCCTAGTGGGGCCGCCTGCACGCGACGACGATCGATCCATTCCGCAGGTGTCTCAGCTGGATCGCTCCGGCGCTGTTTTTGTCCGCCTTGCTGATCGGGTCCCCGCTACCCAGGACTTCGCCTCCCGGCGCGGGGACCGTCGCGCCCGCTCCGTTCCCACACTTGACGAGCGTGCCGGTCTTGACGTTCGGGAGCGTCACTCCCCGCCCCACGACGGTGACCACGACTCCGCCTCCCGTCCCGCTCTCCCTCGACGAGCTGATCGTCACGGTGGACAAGTGCTCCGTCGGTCGCGCCTTCATCCCTCCGCATCCGGCGGCAACGACTGCGAGCAACATCAATGCGAGAAGCGGCTTCACCTCGTTCTCTTCGGCCGGACGATAACGTCAAGCCGTGGAGACTGGACTGGCCGGCAAGCGCGTGCTCGTGACCGGCGGCGCGGGCGGGATCGGCTCGGCGTGCGTGCGCGCGTTCGCGGCCGAGGGCGCCCGCGTCGCGATCCACTACCGCACGAGCCGCGACCACGCCGAGGAGCTCGCGGGCGAGACGGGCGGCATCGCGCTCCAGGCCGACCTGACCGTGGAAGACGAGGTCGACGCGCTGTTCGGGGCGGTGGAACAGGAGCTCGGCGGCCTCGACGTCTGCGCCGCGGTCGCCGGCTTCTGGCCGCGCGACGACGAGCCGGTCTGGGAGCTGCCGCTCGAGCGCTGGGAGGCGACGCTGCGCGCAAACCTCACGGCGGCGTTCCTCACGGCGCGCGGGTTCCTGCGGCTCGTCGAGCGCCAGGGCCACGGCAACCTCGTCCTCGTCGGCTCGACCGCCGGCCGTTTCGGCGAGGCCGGCCACGCCGACTACGCCGCAGCCAAGGCCGCAATCCAGGGCGGGCTGCTGCTCAGCCTCAAGAACGAGATCGTCCGCATCGCGCCGCGCGGCCGCGTCAACGCCGTCGCGCCGGGCTGGACCTACTCCCCGATGACGCGTGGCGAGCTCGATCCGGCGTTCGTCGAGCGGCTCAGCCGTACGATGGCGTTGCGCAAGGTCGCGCAGGCGGAGGACGTGGCGCGTGCGGTCGTCGTCCTCGCCTCCGACGACCTGTCGGGCCACGTGACCGGCGAGCTCGTGACCGTCGCGGGCGGGATGGAAGGCCGCACCGTCCACGAGCCCGGATGAGCCGCTTCGCAGAGCGGCTCGCCGAGGAGACGCCGCTCGTCGCGGACGGCGGGATGGGCGCGTTGCTCTCGAGCGCCGTGGCCGGGCTCCGCTGCCCCGAGGAGGCGAACCTCCGCGCGCCCGAGAGCGTGCTCGAGGTGCACCTCGGCTACATCCGGGCGGGCGCCGACCTGATCGAGACGAACAGCTTCGGCGCGAACAGGGCGAAGCTCGCGCGCCGGTTCCTCGCGGATGAGCTCGAGCAGATCAACGCCGCCGCCGTGCGGATCGCGCGCGAGGCGCGAGAGGTCGCCGGCCGTGATGTCTTCATCGCGGGCTCGATCGGGCCGCTCGGCGACTACGAGCTCGCCGGCCACGACCCGGCCGAGCTCTACGCCGAGCAGGCGCGCGTGCTCGAGGGACGCGGAGTCGACCTGTTCATGGTCGAGACGTTCTACGACCTCGCCGAGCTCGAGACAGCGATCGGCGCGGTTCGCTCGGTCTCGGCCTTGCCGGTCGTCGCGCTGCTCACCTTCGACACGGGTGGCGAGACGCTGGCCGGCGTGAAGGCCGAGGACGCCGCAGCGCGCCTCCGGCCGCTCGGCCTCGCCGCGTTCGGCGCCAACCACGGCGCCGGGCCGGCCGCGGCACTCGCTGCGCTCGCGCGGATGGACGGCAACGGAGCGGCGCTGGCGGCGCTGCCGAACGTCGGTCTGGCGAGCATGAGCGGCCAGCGAATCGTCTTCCCCCACGCGACGCCGGACTATTTCGCCGAGTTCGCAGCGCAGGCGCGTACGCTGGGCGCACGGCTGATCGGCGGCTGCTGCGGCACGACGCCGGCCCAGATCGCCGCGATCCGCGAGGCGGTCGACGCGGACCGCCGTCCCGCCGGCTCCTTCCTCGTCCGGGAGCGCGAGCAGGTGGCCCCGTTCGAGCCGACGACCGGCGAGACGCAGCTCGCGCAGATGCTGCGCGAGGAGGAGTTCGCGCTCTCGGTCCAGGTCGACCCGCCGCTCGGCGCGAACCCCGAGGCGCTGATCGAGGCGGCACGCGCGGTGCGCGAGTCGGGCCGCGCGCAGTTCGTCGACGTCAACGACAACCCGCGCGCGCGGGCACGGATGAGCGGGATCATGGCCTCGGTCGCGATCGAGCGGTTCACGGGCGTCGAGACGATCCCGCATCTCACTCCGCGCGACATGACGATCACCGGGCTCGAGTCCATCCTGCTCGGCGCGCACGCGGAGGGCGTGCGGAACATCCTCGCGGTGACGGGCGACCCGCCCGAGGCCGGAGACTACCCGGGCACCCACGCGGTGTACGACGTCGACTCGGTCGGGCTCGTGGAGCTGATCGCGAGGCTCAACGCGGGTGAGGATTGGCACGGCCGCGCGATCGACGCGCCGACCACCTTCTTCCCCGGGGTCGCGGTCAACCCGACGGCCGACGACCTCGGGCTCGAGGCCGACCGCTTCCACCGCAAGGTGGCCGCCGGCGCCCGCTTCGCCATGACCCAGATCCTGTTCGACCTCGAGGCGCTCGAGGCGTTCCGGGAGAGGATCGGCGGCTGGCCCATGCCGGTGCTCGTCGGCGTCTGGCCGATCCGGACGACCGAGACGCTCGTCCGCGTCCACAACGAGGTGCCCGGCATCGTCGTCCCCGAGCACGTGCAGGAGCGGTACCGCGCGGCAGGCCCCGGCGCGCGCGACGTCGGGCTCGCGCTCGGCCGGGAGCTGATCGAGGGAGCACGCGCGCTCGCGAGCGGCGTCTACGTCGTCGCGCCGTTCCGCCGGCCGCTCGACGTCGTCGAGCTACTCCCCGTGCCGCCCGCCTAGGGCGCGCAGGCATCGTTGGAGACGGGGCGTGTGCCGGCGTGCGCGAGATCGCTGCGGATGATCGACGGCGGGACGCCGTAGCCGCTGTCCGAGCCGAGCCTCGCGGCGAAGATCATCGACTCGACCCGGCCGTTCGCGTCGACCGCAGGCCCGCCGGAGTCGCCGTGCTCGACCCGCCCTGCAACCGCGGTGATCATCCGCCCGACCGGCCCGTGGCCGAGCGCGTCCTGCGTCAGCACCGTCGCCGTGCGGCCGATCCGGCCCGGGGTTGCGGTGAGCCCTCCGTCGAGCGGATAGCCGAGGATCGCGACGGACGCGTCCGGCTTCGGGTCGGCGAAGCGCAGCGGCTCGAGGTCGACTCCCGAGACACGCAGCACGGCGACGTCGTTCCGGATGTCGAGCACGACCACGTCGGCGAGGACCGGAAGCGGTCGCCCGGCGATGCGGACGAGAGTGGTGCCGCTCTCGCCTGCGACCACGTGCGCCGCCGTGACGATCAGGTTCGGTCCGGCGACCCAGCCGCTCCCCTCGACCCCGACCCCGCAGGCCGTGCCGAGGATCTTGACGACGCGCGTCGTGGCCAGCCGGATCGACTGGTCGCGGAGAACGCCCTTGCTCGGCGGCAGCGAGGGAGCCTTGGGCCCGAGGAAGGAGGGGAGCGGATCGATGCGCGCCAGCAGGTTGAGGAGCGTGCGCGGCGGCAGGGCCGAATCGAGCTGCTTGACGATCTCCGAGCGCTCGACCTCCTGGCGGATCGTCGTCTCGCCGGGCGTGAGCAGCGCGACCGAGGCGCCCACCCAGACGACCGCGAGGCCGAGCGCCCCGCCGAGCAGCAGGCCGCCGGCCGAATCGAGCAGGCGCAGGGGCGCGAACCGCAGGCCGCCGCGGACAAACGAGCCGGCGGCGAGCGCGGCGAGCTGCAACAGCACCGCGCCGAGCACGGCAGCGAGCAGGACCACGAACGGCATCCACCTCGAGCTCGACCCGCCGTGCAGCAGGCGCACCGCGACGTGCGAGCCGATGTAGGCGCCGGCCGCGAGCCCGACGAGCGAGAACGCGGTGAGGACGAGGCCGCGACGCAGGCCGGCGGCCGCCGAGAGGAGCACGATCGCGATCGCTATCCAGTCGGCGGCGTTGAGCCCCACACCAGCAGAGTAAAGGCCGGGCTACGCCGACCCGGCTAGACTGGGTCGCCCACGGGGGCGTAGTTCAGTTGGTTAGAACGCCGGCCTGTCACGCCGGAGGTCGCGGGTTCGAGTCCCGTCGCTCCCGTAAAACTCCTGCAATTGTGAGCCTTCGGTCCGAAGGAGGTCATCGGGTGTCCAAGCCGAGTCGCGCCAATGCGCTCGATCACGTCGTGGTGGTGCTCTTCGAGAACCGCTCCTTCGACAATGTCCTCGGTCGTCTGTACGGGCCGGGGGACGGCAAGACGTTCGAGGGCGTGATCGGGAAGCAGTTGAGCAATCCGATCCCGGAATGGGCCGAGCACGGAGCCGACCGTAAAGCGGTGCCCTACGAGGTCGCGACCGACATGGACGCGCCGAACCCCGACTCGGGCGAGGAGTGGTACCACACCAACACGCAGTTGTTCAACACGCTCGACGAGCACAACCGGTTCAAGATCGGAGAGGCCGTGACGGCGCCGTGGAACGCGCCTCCGGAGGGTGCGACGCCGACGATGGACGGGTTCGTCACCGACTACATCAGCACCTTCACCGGCGAAGTGGGCCGGCAGCCGACGTACGACGAGTACGCCCAGATCATGACCGGGTACACGCCCGAGCAGGTTCCGGTGCTGAGCGGCATCGCGCGCGAATTCGGCGTCTTCGACCACTGGTTCTCCGAGGTTCCCTCGCAGACGTTGATGAACAGGTCGTTCTGGACCGCGGGGACGTCGTCAGGATTCGCCGTCAATGCCCCGTTCCACAAGTGGAGAAAGCAGAACGATGCCGAGACGATCTTCGAGCGTCTCGAGCAGCACGGCAGAACCTGGAAGGTGTACGTCGCCTCGCCGATGTGTGTGTCGTTCCACGGCCTCATCCACGCAGCTCGGTTACACGACCGGTTTGCGACCAACTTCGTCCCGTTCTCCGAGTTCGAGCACGATGTGGCCGCCGGAACGCTGCCCGATTTCGCGCTGATCGAGCCGAACATGCTCGGCGGCCACGGTGACTACCACCCCGCGTGCGGGCGCTCGTTCGTCGGCCACAACTTCGATGTCGGCGTCGACCCGCCCTCGTCCATCCTGGCAGGCGAGGCCTTCCTGGAGCGGCTGTTCACCAGCTACCGGTCGGCGACCTCGGAGTCGGGCTCGAACGTCTGGAACACGACGTTGCTGATCGGGTGGGACGAGCCGGGCGGAACCTACGACCACGTGCCCCCGGGGCCGGTGCCGCCGCCCGATCCCGCAGCGCCGGCCGGCGACTTCGGCTTCAAGTTCGACCGGTCCGGCTACCGGGTCCCCGCGATTCTCGTCTCCCCTTGGGTCGAGCAAGGCTCCGTGTTCAACGACGAATACCGGCACACGTCACTGATCGCGACGCTGCGGAAGAGTTGGGGACCTCGGCGACGCATTCACCGAGCGTGACGCCTCAGCGCGCGCGTTCGACCACCTGCTCACCCTGGAAACACCGCGCGACCCGCAGAATTGGGCGACCATCACCGCTCTACCGGTCCCGGACTGGCACATGGACGAAGTCGTCGTTGGCAAGGCGCTCAGCACCCTGGGCAAAGCGGCCGGCGGCGCCCTCTTCCACCACGCCAGAGCAGCGGGGATTCCGCTTCCGCCGGAACTGACCGATCCAACCACAGAGCCCGCCCCCGAGGTCATCGTCCACGCACTCAGGGAAATCGCCGCCCACATCTTCCCGCGCCTGGCCGCGAGCACCCCGGCGATCGGCACCTGAGCCGAGGCAGTGCTGACCACGTCTCGGCTCGAGCTCGAGGCCGACTCGAGCGCCGTCCGGCTCGCGGGGACGCTCTGGCGCCCGGCCGGCGACGCGGTCGCGGGCGTGCTGATGCATCCGGGCTCCGGGCCGTCCGACCGCGACAACGACTGGTTCTTCCCGCCGATCCGAGAGCACCTGCTCCAGGCGGGCATCGCCGTGTGCTCGTTCGACAAGCGCGGCGTCGGCGGCTCGGGCGGCAGCTGGCTGGACGCCGGCATCGAGGCGCAGGCCGATGATCTGCTGGCCGCGCTCGCGGTCTTCGCAGCCGAAAGCCCGCGCGAGCTCCCGCTCGGGCTGTTCGGCCACAGCCAGGGCGGCTGGGTCGTCGTCGAGGCGGCGGGGCGAGGCGCACCCATCGCGTTCGCGATCACGAGCTCGGGGCCCGGCGTCTCGCCCGCGCGGCAGGAGCGGTACTCGCTCGCCAACAAGCTCCCGGACGGCGCGCAGGCCGACGCCCTCGCGACGTACGACGCCGTGGTGGCCGTGCTCCACGAACGACCCACGCTCGAGGAAGGGCTCGAGCGGCTCGACGCGGAGGGTGTCCGGTACAACGAGCTCCCGGGCCTCGCGTTCCTGTTCTCGGAGGCGGCGGTCTGGCGCCTCGGCGCCGAGCTCTTCGCCTACGACCCGGCAGGGGCGCTGGCGCGGATCGCGGTGCCGGTGCTGGCCCTCTTCGGCGCGGCCGACGAGGTAACACCGCCCGAGGAGAGTGTCGACGCGTTCCGCGCGGCGGTGCGGCCGGAGCTCCTCCAGGTCGAGGTCTTCCCCGAGGGCGACCACCGGCTCCAGCATGGAGAGCCGCCGCGCTTCGTCGACGGCTACCTCGACCGGATCGCTGCGTTCGTGCAAGCCGCCGTTTAGGATCGCCGCGTGAGCTTCGTGCAATGGGCGCTGGCGCTGCACGTCCTCAGCGCGTTCTCCTTCGTCGCGGCGATCGTGCTCTTCTGGGTGCTCATCGTCGCCGTGCGCCGGATCGACACTCCTGAAGAGACACTGCGTATGGAGCCGATCGTCAAGGTCGGCAACGCCGCGGTCGGCATCGGCGCGACCGGGACGATCGTGATCGGGATCTATCTCGCGTTCGCGGTCGACAGCTACGCGATCTGGGACGGCTGGATCATCGCCGCGCTCATCCTCTGGGCCGTGTCCGCCGAGCTCGGCCGACGTACCGGCGCCGCCTACATGCAGGGCATGAACAAGGCGAAGGAGCTCGACGCGGCCGGCCAGAAGGGCCCCGACGCGGGGCTACTCGCGCTCAACCGCACCCAGGCCGGCCTCGTGCTCCACGCACTGACCTCCCTGACGGTGCTGCTCATCCTCCTCGACATGATCTTCAAGCCGGGCGCATGACGGCGGTTCTCGCCACGGTCCGGCCGCACGGCTGGGACTTCCCACTCTTCCTGCACGTGCTCGGGGCCATGATCCTCGTCGGCGGGCTTCTCACCGGCGCGGCGTGCCTCGCGCTCACGCGCGGCGACGTCAAGTACCTGCGGCTCGGCTACCGGTCGCTGCTCTTCGTGGCGTTTCCCGGCTTCATCCTGATGCGGGTCGCGGCCGAGTGGATTGCGTCGAAGGAGGGCTGGAGACACAAGGGCGTCCCGACGCCCACCTGGCTCGGCATCGGCGAAGCCGTGGCGGACATCGGCGGGCTCATCCTCCTCGTCTCGCTCGTCGTGGGCGGCATCGGCGTGCGCCGGCTGCGCTCGGGACAGGGGGCGGCGCTGCTCAGGACGACGCTCGTGCTCTCTGTCGTCCTCCTCGGCGCCTACGTCGTCGCGGTCTGGGCGATGGCCGGCAAGCCGAACTGAGCAACCCCAGAGAGGGCTTCCGGCGCGCGAGCCGACGAAGGCTCAGAATCCGCGGATGGACGTCCCGCGTACTTCGAGACACACCGTATGAGAGAAGCGCGCCGACAAGTCGCCGAGGCGTTCTGGCTCCGCGAGCCGGGCTGCGGCGAGATTCGCCAGGTTGGGCTCCCCGAGCCGGGGCCTGACGACGTCGTCGTGCGCAGCCTGCGCTCCGGGATCAGCCGCGGCACCGAGACCCTCGTGTTTCGCGGCGCCGTGCCGCCGGACGAGCGCGCGACGATGCGGGCGCCGTTCCAGGAAGGCGACTTTCCCGGGCCGGTCAAGTACGGCTACCTGAACGTCGGCGCCGTGGAGGAGGGGCCGACCGAGCTGCGCGGACGCACCGTGTTCTGCCTCTTCCCGCACCAGACGGCTTACGTCGTGCCCGCGACGGCCGTGTCCGTCGTGCCGGACGACGTCCCGCCCGCCCGGGCTGTTCTCGCCGGCACGGTCGAGACAGCCGTCAACGCGCTGTGGGACGCTGCTCCGGCCGCCGGCGACCGCGTCGCCGTCGTGGGTGGCGGGATGGTGGGCTGCTGCGTCGCCCGGCTGCTGCGGCGCTATCCGGCCGTGCGCGTCACGCTCGTGGACATCGATCCCGCCCGCGCCGACGTCGCCGCAGCCCTCGGGGTCGACTTCGCCCTGCCGGACGACGCGCCGGGCGACCTCGACCTCGTCGTGCACACGAGCGCGACGTCCGCAGGCCTTCAACGCTCCCTCGACCTGCTCGCCGCCGAACGCGCCGTCGTCGATCTCAGCTGGTACGGCGACACCGAGGTTCGGCTGTCGCTGGGAGGAGCGTTCCACGCCCGCCGCCTCGCCATCCGCTCGAGCCAGGTCGGAACTCTCTCCCCGGCTCGGGCCTCGCGGCGCACCGCAGCCGACCGCCTGGCCCTCGCCCTCGAGCTCTTGCGCGACCCCGCGTTCGACGCGCTGCTCACGGGCGAGTCACGCTTCGACGAACTGCCCGACGTGATGGCCCGGCTGGCCGCGGGAAGCCTGCCGGCGCTGTGTCACACGATCACCTACGGCGAGGGGTAGGCGTGTTCAGCGTCACGGTTCGGGATCACATGCTGATCGCGCACAGCTTGCGTGGCGAGACCTTCGGGCCCGCGCAGAGGGTCCACGGGGCGACCTACGTCGTGGACGCAACCTTCCGGCGCGCCGAGCTCGACGCCGACGGCGTCGTCCTCGACATCGGTAGCGCGAGTGAGGAGCTGCGCGCGGTGCTGGCGGAGCTCGACTACCGGAACCTCGACGACGAGCCGAGCCTCGCGGGCGTGAACACGACGACGGAGGCGCTCGCCCGCCTGATCGCGGATCGGCTCGCCGAGCGACTCGGCAACGCCGCGACAGGGCTCGACAGCCTCGTCGTCACGCTCCGCGAGTCGCCCGTCGCCTCTGCGTCCTACGAGCGTGCGCTGTGACCGCCGTCCACTTCATCGTCCCTGCAGGCGTCGACGACCCCGCCCGGCCGAGCGGCGGGAACGCGTACGACCGCCGGTTGCGCTGCGGTCTCCGGGGCGCCGGCTGGACGGTGCGCATGCACGAGGTCTCGAGCTCGCCTGCCGCTCTTGCGGATGCGCTGGCGCGGATTACCGACGGTTCCCTCGTCCTCATCGACGGGCTCGTCGCCCTGCCTGCCCCCGAGGCGCTGGTTCCGGAGTCGCAGCGGCTGCGGCTGGTCGCCCTCGTGCACATGCCCCTCGGCCAGGAGAGGCCCGACGAGCGGGAGGGCGCGGTGCTCTCAGCTCTGGCCTCGGTCGTGACCACGAGCGCCTGGGCGCGGACGCTCCTCCTCGAGACCTATTCGCTCCCGGCCGACCGCGTGCACGTCGCCGCGCCGGGAGTCGAGGCCGCCGACCTTGCGCCGGGAACGACGACCGGGGGCTCACTGCTCTCGGTCGCCGCGGTCATCCCCGGCAAGGGCCACGACCTGCTGGTCGATGCGCTCGCCACCCTGAACGGCCGGCGCTGGGAATGTCTGTGCGTCGGCAGCGTCGAGCGCGACCCGGCCTTCGTCGCGAGCTTGCGCCGCCGAGCCTCGGCCGGCGGGCTGAACGGCCAGCTGCGTTTTTCGGGCGCGCTGCCCGCAGAGAAGCTGGCCCGCGGCTACGACGCGGCCGACCTCCTGGTGCTCCCTTCGCGCTCGGAGACCTACGGGATGGTCGTGACCGAGGCGCTGGCCCGCGGTCTCCCGGTCGTCGCCGCCGCCGTCGGCGGCGTGCCTGAGGCCATGGGGCACGGCGCCGACGGCACGCGGCCCGGCGTGCTCGTTCCTCCCGCGGACCCGGCTGCGCTCGGCGACGCGCTGCGTGCCTGGCTCGGGGACGCCGACCTGCGCCGGCGACTGCGCCGGGCGGCGCGCGAGCGGCGCGAGTCGCTCACCGACTGGCCGGCGACGACCTCCGCCGTGGCCGACGTCCTGGCGAGGGCGGCGTGAGCACCGCCGCGGCGATCCGGGTCAGTGCCGACTGGCTGGATCTGCGCGAACGCGCGGACGCTGCGGCCCGTTCGCGAGACCTCGTCCAACAGCTCCGGCGCCGGCTGCCGGCCGCCGACCCGCTGGTCATCCACGATCTCGGCTGCGGGAGCGGCTCGCTGGGACGGTGGCTCGCGCCGCTCCTCCCCGGCCCGCAGCACTGGGTCTTGCACGATCGGGATGGAGACCTGCTGGCACTGGCCGCCGCCGACAGGGCCGACGTCGAAATCGAGACTCGCGTGTCCGACATCACTCGACTCGCCCCCGCCGACCTCGCCGGCGCGCACCTCATCACCGCCTCGGCCTTGCTCGACCTGCTGACGAGAGACGAGCTGATGGGGCTGATCGATGCCTGCGCAGATGCCCGGTGCCCGGTGCTGTTCGCTCTCTCCGTCAACGGCCGCGTCCAGCTGCGGCAGGCGGATCCGCTCGACGCCCGGATGGCGGCTGCGTTCAACGCGCACCAGCGCCGCCGGACGCCGCGCGGACGCCTGCTCGGCCCGGACGCGGTGGAAACGGCCACCGAGGGTTTCCGCCGGCTGGGGGCGGAGGTATTCGTCCGCCCGAGCCCGTGGCGGCTCGAGGCTGCCGAGAGCGACCTCGCCGTCGAGTGGCTGGGCGGCTGGATCGACGCCGCGTGCGAACAGGAGCCCGCGCTCTTCCCCGACGCCGATCTCTACCGACGCCGCCGCCTGAAAGAGACGGCGGCCGGCGCCCTGGCCGTCACCGTCGGCCACTCCGACCTGCTGGTCCTGCCGTGAGACACATCCGTCGCTCGGCCGGTCCCGCAGTCGGATTGGCCGTGCTCGCAATCGTGGTCTGGCGGATCGGCACCGGGCCGTTCGTCGGAGGGCTCGAGGCGGTCGACGGCCGTGCTCTGCTGGCGGCGGTGGGCATCGGGTTCGTCACGACGGTCTGCGGTGCCTGGCGCTGGACGGTCGTCGCCCGCGGCCTCGGTGTTCGACTGTCGCTGCCGGCCGCCGTCGCCGCCTACTACCGGGCGTTGTTTCTCAACGTGACGCTGCCGAGCGGCGTCGCCGGCGACGTCCACCGCGGTGTCAGTCACGGCCGGGAGGTGGACGACGTCGGCCTGGGTGTGAGGGCCGTCGTCTGGGAGCGCGGCGCCGCCCAGGTCGTGCAGATCGTGCTGACCGTCTCAGTCCTCCTGGTCTTCCCCTCGCCCGTGCGCTCGTCCATGCCGTTCGTCGCGGTCGCAGTGGCGGCGGTCGCCCTCGCGCTTGTGCTCGTGGGCCGGCTGCGAGTGGGAGGCGCGCGTTCACGGTGGATGCGGGTACGGAACACGGTGGTGGCCGACATCCGCAACGGCGTGCTGCGCCGGAACGCCTCGCCCGCGATCGTGCTCGCATCGACGGTTGCCGTCCTCGGCTACGTAGCCATGTTCCTCGTCGCCGCGCGGACGGCCGGCGTGACAGCCCCCGTCTCCCGGCTCCTGCCGCTGGCCATGCTCGCGGTGCTCGCCATGGTGCTGCCGAGCGTCGCCGGCTGGGGGCCGAGGGAGGGCGCGACGGCCTGGGTGTTCTCCGCGGCCGGCCTCGGTGCGGCGGTCGGCGCCGCGACCGCGGTTGCGTACGGCGTTCTGGTGCTCGCCGCGTTCCTTCCCGGCGCGGCCGTGCTCGTCGCGGGGTGGCTTCCCGGCCGGCGGTTGTCCTGGCCGCGGCCGCACCGGCCGGTGGTGCTCCAGCCGAAAGGAGCCGCTGATGGGTGAGCGTCCCTACACGCTGCTCTCCTGCTCCGTGTCGATCGACGGCTACATCGGCAATGCGAGCTCGCGCCTCCTCCTGTCCAACGACGCCGACTTCGACCGGGTCGACGCCGTCCGCGCCTCCTGCGACGCGATCCTCGTCGGGGCGGAGACGGTTCGGGTCGACAACCCGCGTCTGCTGGTTCGGTCGCAGGCCCGTCGTGCCGAACGGGCGGCGCGCGGCTTGCCGGCGTCGCCGATCAAGGTCACGGTGACCCAGCGGGCGGAGCTCGACGCCGGCGCCGACTTCTTCAGCGTCGGCGACGCCGAGAAGCTCGTCTACTGCGCGACCTCGCGAGTGGATGACGCGCGCGCGCGGCTGGGGCCGGTCGCGACCGTCGTCGACGGCGGCGACCGCGTAAAGATGGGCGCGCTCAGCGCCGACCTCGCCGGGCGGGGTGTGGAGCGGCTGATGGTCGAGGGCGGCGGCACCGTCCACACGCAGTTCCTCACCGACGACCTCGTGGACGAGCTGCAGCTGACCGTCGCGCCGGTCTTCGTCGGCGACTCCGACGCGACGAGATTCGTGCGCGACGGCATCTTCCCGTGGAACCCCGCCCGCCGGGCGGAGCTCGTCGACGTTCGCAAGCTCGGCGACGTCGTCCTCCTGCGATACGCGCTCTCGTCGCGCTTCGGAGACATGTGAGCGAGGCACCGATGACGCTGCAGCTACCCATCGCGACGATCCGCACCCAGGTGGAGCTGCCGCTGCGCTTCGCCGGCGGGTATGTCGCCGACGCGCGAGTGTTCAGTTTCGACGGGCTCGTCGACGGCCGGGAGCATCTCGCCTTCGCCCTCGGCGATCGCACGGCCCCGATCCCCGCGGACGGGCGCCGCGTGCCGCTGATCCGGCCGCACAGCGAGTGCCTCACCGGCGACGTGTTCGGAAGCGAGCGCTGCGACTGCGGGCCGCAGTTGCGCGAGGCCGTCGAGCGCATCGCCGAGGCCGGCGGCTACCTGCTCTACCTACGGCAGGAAGGCCGCGGGATCGGGCTCTACTCGAAGCTCGAGGCCTACGCGCTGCAGGACGCCGGGGCTGACACCTACGAGGCGAACCTCGCGCTCGGGCACGGCGAGGACGAGCGCAGCTACCTGGCGGCCGCCCAGATGCTCCATGCCCTCGGCGCGTCGAGGATCGCCCTGCTCAGCAACAACCCCGACAAGGTCCGCCAGCTCCGTTCCTGGGGCGTGACCGTCGTCGAGCAGGTGCCCACGGGCGTCTACGTCTCCGAAGCGAATCAGCGCTATCTGGAGACGAAAGCGAGCCGAGGGCGGCACACGCTCGACCTCCCGAGCGTGCTGCTCAATGGTCGAACGCGTTCAGGAAGCGGTTCCGGAAGCGGCTCATGAGCCAGTCCGGAGCCGTCGGGCTGGGCAGCATGCCGTTCGTCCAGCCCCAGCTGGAGAGCCTGTGGATCACCTTGGGGTCGTGGGCGATGATCGTCATCGGCACCTCGTGATTCGCCTGCTGGATGACCCTCGAGGGCTGGTGGTCTCCGAGCACGAGCAGCACCGTGTTCTTGTTCCCGTAGCGCTCGATGAACGAATACAGAGTGCGCAGCGAGTACTCGATCGACGTCGCGTAGCCCTGTTGGGTGTTGGTCAGGCCGGTCCGGTCGATCGGTAGGCGGTTGAAGATCGATCCGTTGCCGAGCCGGTTCCAGGGGATGAGCGGTGGAATGCGTGTCCAGGGCTCGTGGCTCGACGTGGTGTCGATCTCGGCGAAGATCGGAGGGCGGTTCCGCTTGGCCAACTCGCGCTGCTGCAGCGCCTGGAACGCGTACTGGTCGGGCATGGCCGAAAAGCCGAACTTCGGACCGTGGTACCCCAGGTTGTCGCGGTCCCAGATCTTCTCGTAACGGTAGAACGACTTCCCATCCGGCCAGGCGCCGTGGGTTGAGGGGACGTCGGCGACCGTCCTCCAGCCGGCGCGACGGAACGCGGCGGGCAGCGTCAGACGTTTGCTGGCGATCAGCGACGAGTAACGGCCGGGGCTGTTGACCACGGTTCCCGACTCCAGCGTGGCGTGCGCGAGCCAGCTTCCTCCGCCGAACACCGACGACGTGATCCAGCCGCTGCGGGACGAGAACCCGTCAGCCTGGAGTTGCCGAGTGCCAGCGTTCACGATCTGGTCGATGGGCGGCGAGAACGACGTGCCCTGGACCGCCATCTGGCCGTAGCTCTCGACGAACACGAGCAGGACGTCCTTGCCGCGCAATCCCTTCAGGAGCCGGCCGGCGGGCACGTTGGCGTACGGATCCGGGCGCGCGATCAGGGCTCTGAACCGAGCCTCGTCGCGGAAGTCGGCCCGCACGGCCTGGACCTCGCTGACTGCGAGGTGGGAGGCGCTCGTCGACGCGATCCCGGCGCCCGAGACCTGTGCGCCGAGCAGCCAGCAGAGCCCCCAGACGGCGAGGAGCGCGCCCACCAGCGGTAGCGAACGGCGGCGGTGACGGTTCGCAACCCAGGTCAGCTGACCCAGGGCCAGCGCCGGGACGACGAGAGCGGCGAGACCGACCACGACGGCGGCGGCGATCGCCAGTTCCTCGTCCCGGCTGCCGAAGGTGTCCCGCACCGTCGCGAAGCCGACCGAGAAGTAGCTCCAGTCCTCGGCGGGATTGAAGGTGCGGTCGAACGCGATGAAGAAGCCGAGGTCCAAGGCCTTGATCAGGACCAGCACGCCGAGTAGCGGCCCTACGACCCACGGCACGAAGCGTCGAGCGCGGGTCGGCAGCGCGAGGGCCAGGCCGACCACGACGAGCCCCTCGAGCGGGAGCCGCGCGAAGGCATCTGGGGTGAGCTGCCACGGCCGGATCGGGAACACGAGTGTGAACCACACGACCGCCACGGCAAGCACCGTGAGCACGGCGGTTGTGACCGGGTGCCGGAGCCAGGCCGCGGTGGAGCGTGCGGGTGCTTCGTCCCGGTGCCGCCAGAGCCACCAGACGTCACGGCCGAACGACTCGGCGAGCAGGGCGAGCGCGACGAGCAGCAGCGCACGGCACACCCACAACGGCGGAACCCCGGAAGCCGCGACCACCAGCGCGACCCCCTGCGACGCCGTCACTGTCTTGCGCCAGTCGCGGCGTGGCAGCGGCGCCCGCAGCCACGGGAGCGCCCAGCCCGCCGCGAGAAACGCGTAGCGCGCCAGGCCGATCAGGAGCACCCAGCCGCCGATCGTCGGGGCGACCTCGATGCTGAGCACGAGGATCAGGAACGCATCGACCTCTCCGTCCAGCTTCGCGCCGAGGGCCGATTGCGTCCCCGTGCGCCGTGCGACCCAGCCGTCGACGAAGTCGAGCGCGAGCGCGATGGAAGCGAGCGCCACCAATGTCGCGGTCGCCACGGGCAGCTCGAAGGAAGCCGCGGTCAACGCGGCGACGCCCACCGCGAGCGTCGCGCGAGTCAGCGTGATCCAGCTCGCCCAGCCGAGACCCGCCGACGGATCGCGCCAGAGAGCGCGCGCGAGCGCCAGGTTCAACGCGAAACCGCTGGCGAGACCGACAAACCAGCCGGCGCCACCGATTCCCACCGTCCGCGCAAGCACGGCCAGGAGTAGAACGGTGCCCGCGAGCCCCGCCAGCGGACCGACCTGTTTGCCGAGATCGGGCAGCGGCTTCCGTCCCGCCCGCAGCGTTGCTCCGCGCTCGAGCATCCGCAGGACAATACGGTGACCGGCATGGAGCGGTTTGTCGAGGCCTTGCAACCAGCGCAGCGGGCGACATTCGGCCCCGACGACTACGTCGAGCAGCAGAGCTTCATCCGTGCGTCCGAGATCCGGGAGCTTGCGAAGCACGCAGCCGTCGGCCGCGGTGTCTCCGTACTCGACCTCTGCTGCGGAGTCGGCGGCCCCGGCCGATTCCTGACGCGGGAGCTCGGCTGCGACTACCTCGGCGTGGATGCGAGCGCAAGCGCTGTGGCCGCCGCCCGCGAGCGCGCGCGCGACCTGCCCTGTCGCTTCGAGGTCGGGGAGATTCCGCCGCTGCCGCCGGGTGAGTTCGACGTGGTGCTCCTGCTCGAGACGATGCTGGCCTTCCGGGACAAGGAGGAGCTGGTGCAGGAAGTCTCCCGCGCCCTTCCAGCCGGCGGACGGTTCGCATTCACGCTCGAGGAGGGTCGACCTCTCTCCGAGTCGGAACGTGCGCGAATGCCCGAGGCCGACACGGTCTGGCTCACTCCGCTCGAGGAGCTGCACGCAATCCTCGCGCGGGCCAGTCTGGCCGTCCGCTGGGAAGAGAACTGGAGCGGACCGCATCGTGCGACCGCCGAGGCGCTGACCGCGGCCTATGCCGCCGACGCGGCCTCGATCACCGCCCAGGTCGGCAGCCGGGCGCTCGACGAGCTCCTGGCCGCGCACCGGCTGTGGGTCGAGTGGCTCGCGACGGGGCGCGCGCGCAAGTTCGCAGTCGTGGCGCAGCGACAGAACCGATCTCGGCCGGCGACCGTACTCAGTCCTCGGTGACGAGCTTCAGGACCGAGAGCCGCATTCCGATCGCCGGCAGCGTCGACGACGTGTGGGCGTACCTCTGCGACGTCGGTCGCTGGCCGGAGTGGGCACCGACGGTGCTCGAAGCTCGGATCGCCGACGGGACTCCATTGCAGACGGGCGCGCGGGTGGAGCAGCGCGCGAAGGGGATCCTCGGCACCAGCCGGCGGCGGGCCCAGACCGTGACCGCCGTCGAGGCGCCGCACCGGATGGCGTTCGCCGGGCCGCTGGGCACGTCCGCCGCACGCTGGGGAATGGAGCTTGAGCCGCTGGACAAGCAGCAGACCGACGCCATGATGTGGATCGAGGTGGACCTCCAGGGCGTCATGCGCGCGATCCCCAGCCGCCTGCTCGAAGGCAGGATCCAGCGGGTGAGCGACCTCGAGATGACGCTGATCAAGTCCGCGGTCGAGTCCGCCACGCCGTGAGCCAGATCGACGACACGCGAGAGCGCCTGATCGAGACGTACCGCAGGAAGGCGAAGCACTACGACGTCACCTCGCGGCTCTACCCCGCGCCCGGCTACCCCCAGCGGGGACAACGCCTCCGGGCGGTACAGGCGCTCGGCCTGCACCGGGGCGACCAAGTGGTCGACATCGCGTGCGGCACCGGACTGAACTTCCGGTTGCTCCAGGAGCAGATCGGTCCGGAGGGACGGATCGTCGGCGTCGATCTCACCGACGCGATGCTCGCCCAGGCCCAGCAGCGGATCGAGACCAACGGCTGGAGCAACGTCCGCCTCGTGCAGGCCGACGCGGCCGCCTTCGAGTTCCCGAGCGAGGTCGATGCAATCCTGTCGACCTACGCGCTCACGCAGGTTCCCGAGTGCCGCGAGGTGATCGCACACGGCGCCGCGGCCCTCTCCGGAGGCGGTCGCTGGGTCGTGCTGGATCTCAAGGTCCCCGACAACGCGCCCCGGCGGCTGGCGCAGCTGGGAGTCGCAGCTGTGCGGCCGTTCGCCTCGATCGAAGAGTGGATGGCGCGCCGTCCGTGGGAGGCGATTCGCGGGGCGGTGGAGCAGGAACTGACCGACGCCACCTGGACCGAGTTGTTCTTCGGGACCGCGTTCCTCGCCGCCGGGTCAGGCACCGCGCACGCGCGTGATTAACTGACGCACCGTGAAGCACGTCGTCATCCTCGGTGCCGGGTTCGGCGGGTTGGAGCTCGCGAGCCGCCTCTCGGACTCGCTCACGGGCGAGGTCCGCGTCACGCTCATCGACCAGAACGACGGCTTCACGTTCGGCTTCTCGAAGCTCGACATCCTGTTCGGCAAGGCCGGCGCGTCGGCGGTCCGGCTCGAGTACCGCGACCTCGTGAAGCCGGGCGTGGAGTTCCGGCAGGAGCGAGTGATCGCGATCGACCCCGCAGCCCGCCACGTCACGACCGACGGCGGCTCGTACGACGCCGACATCCTCGTCGTCGCGCTCGGCGCCGACTACGACCTGGACGCGGTGCCCGGCTTCGTCGAGGGCGGGCTCGAGTACTACTCGATCGCCGGAGCCGAGCGGACGCGCGACGCCCTGCCCGCGTTCGGCGGCGGCACGATCCTGTTCGGCGTCCTCGCCCAGCCCTACAAGTGCCCACCCGCGCCGTTCGAGGGCGCGTTCCTGCTCCACGACCAGCTCGTCGAGCGGGGAATCCGGGAGCAGACCGAGATCCGGATCGTCGCCCCGATGTCGGCACCGGTGCCCGTCACGCCCGAGGTCTCGCAGCGGTTCCTCGACGAGCTCGAGGCGCGCGAGATCGAGTACATCGCGCAGAAGAAAGTGGTCGCGCTCGACGTTCCGGCCAAGGAGGCCGTGCTCGAAAGCGGCGAGCGGCTGCCCTACGACCTGTTCGTCGGGATCCCGATCCACAAGGTGCCGGGCGTCGTGGCGGGGTCGGGGCTCGCCGACAACGGCTGGGTCGCCGTCGACCCCGACAACCTGATGACGCCGTTCCCGGACGTGTACGCGGTGGGCGACGTCGTCGCTCTCCCGATGGCGAAGGCCGGCGTCTTCGCCGAGAACGCGGCCGGCGTCGTGGCCGACGACATCATCGCGCGGCATCGCGGCGAGACGCTGGGGCGGCGCTACGAAGGCCAGGGCAACTGCTTCATCGAGTTCGGGAGCGGGCGCGTCGCCAAGATCGAGGCCAACTTCCTCGGCGGCCCGTCACCGACGGCGACCGTGGTCGGCCCGTCCGAGGAGCTCGCGGCCGAGAAGGAGGCGTTCGGCGCCGTCCGGCGCGCACGCTGGTTCGGCGGCGATCCGCCCGCGTAGCATCATTCGCCCGGTGCGCGCGCTTCCGCAGGGGACGGTGACTCTGCTCTTCACCGACATCGAGGGCTCGACGCGCCTGTTGCACGAGCTCGGCCCCTCCGGATACGCCGACGCGCTCGCCGAGCACCGCCGGATCCTGCGGGAGGCGGCGGCGGCGCACGACGGCGTCGAGGTGGACACGCAGGGCGACGCGTTCTTCATTGCATTCCCTACACCGGCGGGAGCTGCTGCTGCCGCGCGGGCTGCGTGCGAGGGCCTCGCCACGGGGGCGATTCGCGTGCGCATGGGGTTGCACACAGGCACTCCGACCGCGACCGAGGAGGGCTATGTCGGCGAGGACGTCCACCGGGGAGCGCGCATCGCCGCGCTCGCGCACGGCGACCAGATCCTCCTCTCCCCGACGACGGCGACGCTGCTCGACTCGGAGCCGCTTCGCGACCTCGGCGCGCACCGGCTCAAGGACTTCGCAGGCTCGGTTCGCATCTACCAGCTCGGCGGTCGCGAATTTCCACCGCTCCGCACCCCCGGGAGCGTCGAGCTCCCGACGCCGGCCACTCCCTTCCTCGGTCGAGAGCAGGAGCTGTTCGACGCTGTCTCAGTGGTCTACGAGCGAGATCCGCGCGTCCTCACGATCGTCGGCCCGGGAGGAACCGGCAAGACACGCTTCGCGATGGAGCTCGCGCGCCTGCTCGGCGACGACGCCGAAGGAGGAACCGTCTTCGTGCCGCTCGCACCGCTGCGGGACGCGGAGTTCGTGCTGGCCGCGGTGGCCGACCGGCTCGGCGCCTCGTCGCCCGATCCTGCGGCGATCGCAGCCCGCATCGGCGAGCGCCGGACGCATGTCGTGTGCGACAACCTCGAGCATCTCCTCCCCGGCGCCGCGCGTCCTCTGGCCGAGCTCGTGGCCGCCGTCCCCGCGTTGCGGCTGCTCGCCACAAGCCGCGAGCCGCTCCGGATCCAGGGCGAGGCCGAGCTCGACCTCCCGCCGCTCGTGCGCGACGAGGCGGTGGCGCTGTTCTGCGAGCGCGCGCAGGCTGTGCGGCCCGACGTCACCGCGACGGACGCCGTCGTGGAGCTCTGCGACCGGCTCGACGGCCTCCCACTCGCGCTCGAGCTCGCGGCGGCCCGGACAAAGCTGCTCACACCGGAGGCGCTGCTCGACCGCCTCGCCGACCGGCTCGACGCGCTCAAGGGGACCCGCGACGCCGAGGAGCGCCACGCGACGCTGAGGGCGACCATCGCCTGGTCGTACGACCTGCTCGACGAGGACGAGCAGGCGCTCTATGCGAGCCTCGGCGTGTTCCGCGGCGGCTGCACGCTCGAGACGGCGGAGCTCGTCTGCGACGCCGACCTCGACACGCTCGCGTCCCTGCTCGACAAGAGCCTGCTCCGCCGCCGCACCGGGCGGCTCGGCGAGGAGCGCTACTGGATGCTCGAGACCATCCGCGAGTTCGCGCTCGAGCGGCTGCGAGAGTCGGGACGCGAGGACGATCTGCGCCGGCGTCACGCCGAGCGCATGTTCCGGATTGCCCTCGACGCCCACCTCGGCGCGGGCGACACCGAAGGGAACATCGAGGTGGCCCTGGCGGAACGCGACGATCTGCGTGCAGCAATGGACTGGGCGGAGGCGAACGACGCGACCTTCGGGCTCGAGCTCGCGGTTGAGCTGCTGAACTTCTGGAACGTGGCCGGCCCGGAGGAGGGCCTCGAGCGGATCCAGCGCCTGCTCGGCTCGGCCGGTGCGATCTCGGCGGCCTTGCGCGCAAAGGTGCTGCGTGTGTGCGCCGCCGCGGCCGACCTCGCCGGTCACGACGACCTCGCGGAGCAGGCGGGCGCGGAGAGCCTCGACCTCTACAAGCAGCTGGGCGACGACGAAGGGGTCGCGATGCTCGAGCACATGATGGCGGTGGGCGCCTGGCGGCGAGGGGACTGGGACCGCATGCGAGAGCTGACGGAGCACGCCGTCGCCCTCGCCCGAGACCGCTTCACCGCGCTCGAGATAACGAGCTACTGGCTGTCGGGCCAGCTGGCACTCCACGACGGTGACATGGAGGGCGCGGTCGATTTCACGCGACGGAGTGCGGACATGGCGCGCGACGCAGGCTGGGTGTGGTGGGAGTCGGGTCAGCGCCACGAGCTCCTGATGCTCGCCCTGCGCCGCGACGATCTCGGCGAGGCCGAGCGAGAGGGCCTCGTCGCGCTCGAGATGGAGCGCATCCAGGAGAATCGGTTGTGGGCTCTCTACACGCTCGCTGGGCTCGCGCAGGTCGCGCTCGCCCGGGGCGACCTCGAACGGGCCGGCCTCCTCTGGGGCGCCGCCGAGAAGGAAGGCGAGAGGCTGCCGCGCTGGCCCGACGAGCGTGCCCGCCGCATCGGCAGCCTCGTCGAGGAAGACCGTGAGCCGGTCCTCGCCGCACGGGAGTCAGGGCGTGCTCTGGACCTCTGGGATGCGGCCGCGCTCGCGCTCGGCGACGACTGAGCCCGCCTCGAAGCGGCCGCGGCAGTGGTCGGAGCAGAAGTAGACGACCTCCCCCTCGCGTTCCGCGCGTGCCGGGGCGTTCGCCACGTCCACCTGCATCCCGCAGACCGGATCGACCGCGTAGCCGGCGCCGCCGCCGAGCCTCTGCTGGTTGCGCGCCAGCCACCAAAGGCCGGCGAGCACGAGCAGGAAGACGATGTTGAGGTACGTCGTGTAGTTCCACCTGAACTCGGTCGGCACCACGGCGGCCGGACGCTCCGTGGGCACGATCCCCACGCCGAGGAAGAGGTACTCGACCGCGAGCCCTGCGGCGCTCATCACGGCCCAGAACGTGACGAGGAGCTTCAGCGCGAGCCGGCCGCCGTAGTAGCGCCGGTAGATGAAGAGCAGGGGCAGCGCGATCAGGTCGGCGAAGATGAAGCTCATCACGCCGCCGAAGCTGATCCCGCCGTGCCAGAGCGCGGCGGCGAGCGGCACGTTCCCGATCGAGCAGACGCAGGCGATGAGCGCGATGAACGGGCCGACGACGACGTTCTGCAGCGACGTCCAGAAGCCGTGGCCGGTGACGAAGACGTTGTTCCAGACGCTCACCGGCACGAGAACGGCGAGGAAGCCGGCGACGAGGTAGCCGGCGGCCATCTCCTTCCGCAGCATCTTGGCGTCGGCGAACGTGTAGCTCGCCGAGTCAGCCCAGCCCGCCGGCGAGCGGAGCCGTTCCCGCACCGCGCCCCGCGCCGCCGCGGCGGAGCCGTGCACGTGCCCGCCGTCGCCGAGCTTCTCCCGCGCCGCCTCGATCTCCCGCCGCTTGAGCACGACCCGCGCGAGGAGCACGAAGAGGACGATCATGATCACGCCGCCGACGAGCTCGCCGAGCGCGAACTGCCAGCCGAGCAGCACCCAGATCACGATCCCGAGCTCGACCACGAGGTTCGTCGAGGCGAACATGAAGACCATCGAGCTGACGAAGTCGGCACCGCGCTGGAAGAGCGTCTTCGCCATCGCCGACGCCGCGTACGAGCACGACGACGAGGCGGCGCCGAAGAGAGTCGCGCGCAGGATCTCGCGCGGGCCGCGCCGGCCGAGTACCCGCTGCATCTCCAGCCGCGGCACGAACGCCTGCACCGCGCCGGAGATCCCGAAGCCGAGGATGAGAGCCCAGAGCGTGGCCCAGAACATGAAGAACGCCTCGCGGAACGAGTGGCCGATGTCGATCAGCACGTGCATCCCTAGGTGGACTGCAGCTCGGCGGGGTGTTCCCGTTCCGCTCCGCGCAGGAAGAGCCCGCCGATGACCAGCACCAGCAGCTCGACGAGCGTCAGCGCGACGCGGTTCAGCGCCACCGCCCCGAGCGCCTGCCCGGGCGTGGCGATGGCGAGCATCAGTCCGTACATCGAGGCCTCGCGCGGCCCGAGCCCCGACGGCGCGAAGAGGAAGACGACGGCGACGATCGCGCCGACCGCAGCCACGCCGCCGAGATAGACGATCGTCGCCACCTCCGGATGCCCGCCGACCGAGCGCAGCAACAGCCAGAGCGCGAAGCCGCCGATGATCCACGTGCCCGCATAGAAGACGAGCAGCCCGCTGATCGTCCGGCCGCGCATTTCCGGCAGATCCTTCGTGTAGCCGAACTTGCGCAGCACCCACCCCGCGCCCGGCCGGAAGACGCGCGGCTGGACGAGAACGGCGAGCACGGCGCCGAACGCGATCAGCGGGGCAAGGGGCGCGTGCACGTCGTCGACGAACGGCAGGCTGACCACGAAGACGATCACGCCGGCGACCGCCGAGAGCCCGGCCTCGAGCAGCATCGACGAGGTGACGAGGGCGGTGTCCGTCACACCGGCGCGGCGGGCCGCGACGACCCGGGCGGCCGGCGCCCAGATCCCGCCGGGGATGTACTTCGCCAGCATCGAGATCATCTCCGCCCGCAGGGCGACCGGATACGTGAGCTGGACTCCCCACTCGTTGAGGATCCAGATCCAACCGAGCACGAAGACGAGGTAGTACGCGGCGAGCGCGGCGCAGCCGAGCGCGAACAGGACGACGTTCGCGTTCTCGAGGTCGTGCCAGGCGCCGCGAGCCGAGCCGCGGAGCGCGAAGGCGAGGCTCGCGGAGAAGACCACGAGCACGATGAGCTGAGCCGCGACGAGGATCCGGCGGTGCCGGGAGGCCCAGTTGGCGGCGTCCGCGAGACGGCTCATCGGTTCACATGTAGCACGGCGGCACCCTGGACTCGCCCTTCGCGCAGGGCTTCCAGAGCCTCGTTCGCCTGCTCGAGCGGGAATGCCTCGACCTCGGTGCGCACCGGAATCTGCGGTGCGAGCGCGAGGAACTCCTCCCCGTCGCGGCGCGTGAGGTTCGCCACCGAGCGCACGACGCGCTCCTCCCAGAGCAGCTCGTAGGGGAAGCTCGGGATGTCGCTCATGTGGATGCCGGCGCAGACGACGACTCCGCCGCAGGCCAGTGCGCGCAGCGCCGCGGGCACGAGCTCTCCGACCGGCGCGAAGATAATCGCGGCGTCGAGCTCCTCCGGGCCCGGCTCGTCCGACGGCCCCGCCCACTCGCAGCCGAGCTCGAGCGCGAATGCTGCGGCGGCGTTGTCTCCGGGCCGGACGAAACCGAACAGCCGCCGCCCCTCGTGCCGCGCGACCTGGGCCACGATGTGCGCCGAGGCGCCGAAGCCGTAGAGACCGATTCGCTCGGCGTCGCCCGCAAGACGGAGCGAGCGGTAGCCGATCAGCCCGGCACACAACAGCGGCGCGGCCTGCAGATCGTCGTAGGAGTCCGGCAGCGGCAGGCAGTAGCCCTCGTCGGCCACCACCCACTCCGCGTAGCCGCCGTCGAGGTCGTAGCCCGTGAACCGGGCCGACTCGCAGAGGTTCTCGCGGCCCGAGAGGCAGTAGCGGCACGTGCCGTCCGTCCAGCCGAGCCAGGGGACGCCGAGCCGTTGGCCGTCCTCGGTCCGGCCGACGACCTGGTGCCCGAGAATCAGCGGGAGCTTCGGGTCGGGCAGCTCGCCGTCGACGACGTGGAGGTCGGTGCGGCAGACGCCGCAAGCCGACACGCGCAACAGAACCTGGCCCGGCCCGGGTTCCGGTACCGGAACCTCCTCCAGCCGCAGCGGCTCGCCGGCCGCGTGGAGCACCATCGCGCGCACCACTAGATTCTCTCCCGTGGAGACCACCCTGCCGTACAGCTGGTACACGGATCCGGAAATCCTGAGGCGCGAGCAGGAGCGGATCTTCGCAACCGAGTGGCAGTACGTCGGCCATTCCGGGCAGGTCGCAGACCCCGGCTACTTCGCCACGACGCTCGGCCGCACGCCGGTTGTCGTCACGCGCGACCGCGACGGCGTCCTCCGCGGGTTCGTCAACGTCTGCCGCCACCGCGGGCACGTCGTCGCCGCCGGCGAGCAGCGCCGCGAGACGCTCCAGTGCCCGTATCACGCCTGGACGTACGGGCTCGACGGCCGGCTGCGCGCGGCGCCGCGGAGCGACGAGGAGCCGGACTTCCCGCAGGACGAGCTCGGCCTCGTGCCGGTCGCGGTCGGCACCTGGGGCCCGTTCGTCTTCGCGAACGCAGGCCCCGACGCCGAGCCCCTCACCGACGCGCTCGGCTCCCTGCCGGCCCAGGTCGCGGAGCTCGGCCTCGACGTCGAGTCGCTCGTCCACCACTCCCGCTGGGAGACGGAGGTCGAGGCGAACTGGAAGATCGTGACCGAGAACTTCCTCGAGTGCTACCACTGCCAGGTCGCGCATCCCGGCTTCAGCGAGGTGGTCGACGTCTCGCCCGACGCATACGTGCTCTCGACCGACGGGCGCCTCTCGACCCAGCACGGCCCGCTGCGCACGCAGACGCCCGGCGACGAGCTGCCGCGCGCGCAGTTCCACTTCCTCTGGCCGAGCCTCGGGATCAACATCTTCGGCGGCCGGCCGAACATCTCGATCGGCCCGATCGTGCCGCTGACGCCCGAGCGGACGTACCGCTTCCTCGACTACTTCTTCGGCCCGGACGTCGACCACGCCTGGATCGATGACCTGCTCGCGTTCGACGACCAGGTCGGACGCGAGGATCGGGTGCTCGTCGAGGGCGTGCAGCGCGGCGTCGGGTCGGGCGCGCTCGAGCACGGCGTGGTCATGGGCCGCAGCGAGCAGCTCGTCGGCCACTTCCAGTCACTTACCGCTGCAGCGCTGGCGTTGTAGAGTCGGCGCTCTCGCCGGTTTCGAAGAAGGAGGGCATCCGTGAAGCGTCTTCTCCCCCTGGTCGGGGTCGTAGCGCTCGTCAGCGTCCTGGCCGCCTGCGGCGGTGGTGGTGGAAGCTCCTCGACGACGACCTCGTCGTCGAGCGCAGTGCCGACGTTGCACCCGGGCAAGCTCGTCGTCGGCTTCGACCTGCCGGCGCCGGCGTTCTGGAATGGTCAGGCGTCGGGCAGCACGATCAAGGATCCGTCGGGCTTCGAGTACGCCCTCGCGCTCGACGTCGCGCAGCAGCTCGGCATCAGCAAGAGCAACGTCACCTTGCTGCGCGCGCCGTTCGCGACCATCCTGCTCGCCGGTAAGAAGCCGTACGACTTCGCGATGGAGGAGACG
Source organism: uncultured Actinomycetes bacterium (assembly GCA_963743545.1). GTDB lineage: Bacteria > Actinomycetota > Thermoleophilia > Gaiellales > Gaiellaceae > Palsa-739. Next base: position 615,085 of record CAVUQB010000005.1, read on the forward strand.
ACGATCACCCCGCAGCGCGCGAAGGCGGTCGGCTTCTCGTCCCCGTACTTCGACGCCAACCAGGGCGTCCTGATCACAAAGGGCATCCCGAAGCCGACGAGCATCGCCGACCTGAAGAGCCTCCAGACGTGCGCCCAGGCGAGCACGACGGGGCTCGACTGGATCCTGCACCAGCTGCGCCCCGCGAAGCAGCCGCTCGTCTACTCGGCGTCGTCCGACGCCGCGTTCAACGCGGTGCAGCACGGCGCCTGCCAGGCGCTGATCCTCGATGTCCCGATCATCGAGGCGCAGAACGCGAAGGTGCCCGGCGCGTACGGCGGCGTCGCTGGCCAGATCGACACGCACGAGGGCTACGGCGCGGTGTTCGCGCACGGCAGCCCGCTGATCCCGGACGTCAGCAAGGCGATCAGCACGCTGCAGGGCAACGGAACTATCAGCAAGCTCACGAAGCAGTGGTTCGGTTTCGATCCGGCCAAGGTTCCTGTTCTGAAGTAGGTACCGACCTGATCCAGGCATAGGCGCGGAGGAAGTCGAGATGGGCCAGTTCTTGCACGAGTTCTTCAGCCCGCTCGACTTCATCCGGGCTGTGCCGACGATCTGGACCGGCTTCATCCTCAACATCAAGCTGATGCTCGCGGCCGAGGCGCTCGTCCTGCCCCTCGCGCTGCTCGTGGCGATCGTGCGGGGCCTGCCGGGGCGCGCCGCCGCTCCCCTGCGGGCGGCGGCGATCGTCTACACCGACTTCTTCCGTGGCACGCCGCTCATCCTCATCCTGCTGATCGTGGAGGGCTTCGCCCAGCTCAACTACTTTGGGCTGTCGGCCGAGACGCTCTTCCGCAACGGCCTCATCGCGCTCGTGCTCGTCTACACCGCGTACGTGACCGAGGTGTACCGGGCGGGGATCGAGTCGGTCCATCCGAGCCAGCGGATGGCGGCGCGCTCGCTCGGGCTGAACTACATGCAGACGATGCGCTACGTCGTGTTGCCGCAGGCGATCCGGCGCGTCATCCCACCGCTTCTTAACGACTTCATCGGGCTGCAGAAGGACACGGCGCTGGTCACGATCATCGGGCTCTTCGAGGCGACAGCGGCGGGGACTCAATACTTCAGCGACTATGCGAACCCGACCGCCTACGTCGTCGCCGCGGTCTTCTTCATCTTCCTGACCATCCCGCTCGCCCGCTTCACCGACCACATCATCAAGCAGCGGGAACGGCGCGAGCGGGCGCAGATGGTGTGAGCGCGAACGGCTCCCACTTCGTCTCGCTGCAAGGCGTGACCAAGCGCTTCGACGACCTCGAGGTCCTGCACGGCATCGATCTCGAGGTGGGCGAGCACGAGGTCGTCTGCCTGATCGGTGCGTCGGGCTCCGGGAAGTCCACACTGCTTCGCTGCATCAACCTCCTCGAGCAGGTCGACGCCGGCACGATCGTCGTCGACGAGCAGACGATCACCGGGACGAAGATCGACGTCAACAGGCTGCGCCAGAAGATCGGGATCGTCTTTCAGGCGTACAACCTGTTCCCGCACATGACGGTGCTGCAGAACGTGACGCTCGCGCCGCGTAAGGCACTCGGGATCTCGCGCCGCGACGCGGAAGGCCACGCGCACGCGCTCCTGCGCCAGATCGGGCTCGAAGACAAGGCCGACGAGTTCCCCGACCGCCTCTCGGGTGGGCAGCAGCAGCGCGTCGCGATCGTCCGGGCGCTCGCGACCGGGCCGAAGCTGATGCTGCTCGACGAGATCACCTCCGCGCTCGATCCGCAGCTGATCGGCGAGGTGCTGGAGCTCGTCCGCGAGCTCGCCGAGACCGGGATGACGATGATCCTCGCCACCCACGAGATGAGCTTCGCGCGCGAGGTGGCGAACAAGGTCTGCTTCCTCGACGCGGGCGTCATCTACGAGGAGGGGCCACCGGAGCAGATCTTCTCGGCGCCGCGCGAGGAACGAACGCGCGAGTTCCTGGCCCGCGTGCTCGAAGGAGGCAGGCTGTGAGGCGCTTCCGCGGCACGTCGAAGGCGCCGTTCGCGGTCGCGGGAATCCTGTCGGTGCCGCTGTTCTTCGTGGCGCTGATGGCCTTCACGCTGAAGATCGACAAGCCGTCGCACTTCGTGAGGACGGACGGGACGATCGGCCTCGGCGATCCGACGAAGGGAACCATCGGGACGATCTACCTGCTCGCCTGCGCAGCGGCCACGACCCTGCTCGTGGTCGGGTTCGTCGCGAGGCTGCTCCGCTCCCGCCTGGCCGTGATCGTCCCCGCCGTCGCTGCCATCGTGCTCTCGGTCCTCCTGCTGCTCCCGCTCAACACGTGGGCCGCGGGGCACACAAAGCGGTACCCGCTCGGCACCGACAACATCCGGGACTCGACCGCGACGAGGATAAGCCCGACGAACCTCGCGAACCGGGGCGAGTGGGAGCAGACCGCGAAGACGACCGCTCATCAGATCGGACTGGTGACGATCGGGCTCGCGCTCGCGGCGATCGTGATCTGCGTGCTGCTCGAGATCCGGCACCGCCGGGGACGCGACGCGATCATCGTCGAGCCACCGCCGATCGAGCTCGACACCGGCGGCGCTCCCGGCGTTACCGGCGTCTGAGCCCGAGTAGCATTGCGCAGCATCAACGACCGGGACAGGAAAGGAAAGGCATGAGCGTGAAGCGGATCCTCGCTGCCAGCGTGCTTGCCGTAGCGGGTGGCGCTCTGCTTGCCGCCTGCGGTGGCGGCGGCAGCTCGAGCAACACCACCTCTACGAGTGCGGCTTCGGCCGTCCCGAACCCCATCGTCTTCTGCAGCGACACGACGTATCCGCCGATGGAGTCGATCGTCAACGGCAAGGCCGCGGGCGCCGACATCGACATCGCGAACGCCGTGGCGAAGCAGCTCGGCTCGACGGCGAAGATCCAGACGACGGGCTTCGACGTGATCATCCCCGCGCTGACGCACAAGAAGTGCAACGCGATCATCAGCTCGATGACGATCACGCCCGAGCGCGCGAAGTCGGTGCACTTCGTTCCGTACATCGACGTCGGCGCGTTCCTGATGGTCAAGAAGGGCAACCCCGACCACATCACGGACCTCGCCAGCCTCTCGGGCAAGAGCGCAGCCGTGGAGTCGTCGACGACGGAGCTCGCGGCCCTGCAGGCGGAGAACAAGATCCTGTCGAAACAGGGCAAGCCGCAGATCACGATCAAGAGCTACCCGGCCGACACTGCGGCGGCCCAGGCCATTGTCTCCGGTCACGTGTCCGCGTACTTCGCCGACGCGCCGCCGGTCCTCTACTACATCCGGAAGACCAACGGCGAGTTCCAGACGGCCGGCTCGCAGATCGAGACGGCACCCGAGGGCATCGCCACCCGGAAGGGCGACCAGCTCGGATTGCAGATCAACAACGCGATCCAGGCGCTCTACCTGAAGGGGCAGATGAAGAAGATCCTCACGAAGTGGCAGGCCAGCCAGTTCGCGTTGAAGAACCAGTAGGACAGTAGGAACGCATCCAGATGCACGGGCTCGTCGTCGCAATCGACTGGCACGTCATCTGGATGCGGATCTTCCATCCGGGGCCTGTCTTCTGGCGCGCCATCTGGGTCACGATCTACGTCTCGATCATCTCCCAGTTCCTCGGCGTGGTGCTCGGCCTCCTGGCGGCGCTGATGCGGATGTCGCACTTCGCGCCGTTCCGCTGGATCTCGGGCATCTACGCCTGGATCTTCCGCGGCACGCCTCTGCTCGTCCAGATCTTCTTCATCTACGTGACGTTCAACCTGCCGAGCATCAATCTCCACTTCTGGACGATCTCGTCGGAAGCCCTCACCGGCATCGTGGCCCTGAGCCTCAACGAGGGCGCGTACATGCGGGAGATCATCCGCGCGGGGATCGACTCGATCGACAAGGGCCAGATGGAGGCGGCCAAGTCGCTCGGCATGCGGTACGGCCTCGCGATGCGGCGGATCGTCCTGCCACAGGCGGCGCGCGTGATCGTGCCGCCGCTCGGCAACGAGTTCAACAACATGATGAAGAACACCTCGCTCCTCGCCTTCATCGGCGTGTACGAGCTGTTCGCCGACGCGCAGCAGGGCTATTCGGCGACGTTCAACGGCGACTACTTCATCGTGGTCGCGTTCTGGTACCTCATGCTCACGACCGTCTGGACGTTCGTCCAGGTCTGGATCGAGCGGCGCCTCGCGAAGAGCGAGCACGGTGAGGACCTGACCTTCCGCGAGCGCCTCGCCCTCGCCTGGAACCCGGTGGGGACGATGACCCGGATGGGGAGGGGCGAGCTGTGAGCGACGCCATCATGCAGGCGACCGACGTGCACAAGAGCTTCGGCCGGCTCGAGGTGCTGAAGGGCGTCGCGCTCGAGGTGGAGAAGGGCGAGACGGTCTGCATCATCGGGCCGTCCGGCTCGGGCAAGACGACCTTCATCCGCTGCATCAACCACCTCGAGCAGATCGACTCGGGCCGGATCGAGGTCAACGGCCAGCTGATCGGCTACCGGCCGAAGGGCGACAAGCTCGTCGAGGACAGCGAGCGCAACATCGCGCGGCAGCGGACGCAGATCGGGATGGTCTTCCAGCGCTTCAACCTCTTCCCGCACAAGACGGCGCTCGAGAACGTGATCGAGGCGCCGGTGCACGTGCTCGGCACGAAGAAGGACCAGGCGGTCGGCCTCGGGACGGCGCTCCTCGGCCGCGTCGGCCTAGCCGACAAGCTCGACACCTATCCCAACAAGCTCTCGGGTGGGCAGCAGCAGCGCGTCGCGATCGCCCGCGCGCTCGCGATGGGCCCCTCGCTGATGCTGTTCGACGAGCCGACGAGCGCGCTCGATCCGGAGGTGACGGGCGAGGTGCTCTCGGTGATGGAGGAGCTCGCCCGCGCCGGCACCACGATGATCGTCGTCACGCACGAGATGGGCTTCGCGCGCCAGGCCGCAAAACGCGTCGTGATGATGGACGAGGGCCAGATCATCGAGGAGGGCACGCCCGAGCACTTCTTCGAGGCGCCGACGCACGAGCGCACGAAGCAGTTCCTCTCCAAGATCCTGTAAGGAAACCGTTAACCTGGTTAGGCGTTTTGCTAACCTGGTTAACGAATGACTCAGGCGACGAAGCAGCAGCTCGATGCGATGGCAGTGGCCGACAGCCTCCGCCCCACGTTGCTCCGCCTCGCCCGCGAGCTGCGCCGGGAGAAGATCGCCGGCGTCTCGCCGCAGCAGGTCGGCCTGCTCGTCGCGATCAAGTACGCGCCGGGCATCACGGTCGGCGAGCTCGCCGCGGAGGAGCGCGTCTCGACCGCCGCGATGTCGAAGCGTGTCTCGCGGCTCGAGCGCGACGGCCTCGTGGCCCGCACGCAGAGCGAAGCCGACCGGCGCTGCATCGGCCTGACGCTGACGGAAGACGGCCAGCGAGCCCTCCGCCGCGTCCGTTCCCGCCGCACCGCCTGGCTCGCCAGCCGCCTCGGCGCGCTGTCGGCGGCCGAGCTCGCCGCCGTCGGCGCCGCAATCGAGCCGCTCGCCCGGCTCCTCGAGCGCGAGGAGCGCGCGTGACGAAGGCCGCACGGCGCACGTTCCAGAGTCTCCGCTACCGCAACTATCGCCTCTTCTTCGCCGGGCAGATCGTCTCCCAGACCGGCTCGTGGATGCAGCGCATCGCGCTCGGCTGGTACGTCCTGCAGCTGACGCACTCGCCGTTCGACGTCGGCGTGATGGCGTTCGCGCAGTTCACGCCGTACATGCTGTTCGGCCTGTTCGCGGGCGTGCTCGCCGACCGCCTCGACGCGCGCCGGACCGTGATCGGGACGCAGACGGCGCAGCTGATCGCGGCGTCGGCGCTCGCGTGGATCGCGCTCGGCGGCTTCGCGGAGCCGTGGATGCTCTACACGATCGCCTTCATCAACGGGACGGTGCTCGTGCTCGACGTGCCGTCACGCCAGCAGCTCACGTACCGGATGGTCGGCCGCGAGGACCTGCCGAACGCGATCGCGCTCAACTCGACGCTCTTCAACGCGTCGCGGATCTTCGGCCCGGCGATCGCGGGCATCGTGCTCGTCGCCGGTGCGGGCATCTGCTTCCTCACGAACGCGGTCAGCTACCTCGCCGTGCTGATCTGCCTGCTCCTGATGCGGGTCTCGGAGTTCTTCCCGCTCGAGCGGTTCGAGCGGCCGAAGATCCTCGCCGGCACGCGCGAGGGACTCGTGTGGATCCGCAGGCAGCCGCGGATGCTCGTCATCCTCTCGCTCGTCTTCGTGATCAGCACGTTCTCCTTCAACTTCAACGTGACGCTGCCCGTGCTGGCGAAGGTCACGCTGAACGGGCACGCCTATGTCTACGGCCTGCTGTCCGCTGCTTTCGGCGTCGGCGCGCTGGTCGGGGCACTCGCCGCCGCGTCGCTCGGGCGCGCGTCGATGAAGGTGCTGCTGGTCGGCGGACTGCTCTTCTCCGCGAGCGAGCTCCTGCTCGCCCCGGTCCAGTCAGCCGTGCTCGCCGGTGTCCTGCTCTTCTTCGTCGGCGCGGGCTTCACCGCGTGGTCGGCGAACTCGAACGCGATCATGCAGCTCTCGGCGCCCGACCACCTGCGCGGGCGCGTGATCGGGCTGTACTTCTACGCCTTCAACGGCACGGGAGCGATCGCCGGGATCATGACCGGCTGGCTCTGCGCCAAGGGCGGAACCGAGCTCGCCTTCGTCGTCTCGGGACTCATCGGCCTGGTCGCCGTCGTGGCGACTGCATTTGCGCTCGGCTGGACGCCGCGGATCACAACCCGCCGCCGCGTCGAGCAGCCGCAGCACGCTTGATCTGATCCCGGCGGGCGGGCGAAGATAGGGGGACATGATCCGCGGCATCTCGGCGCGCGCACAGGAGCACGGAGTGATCGGGCATCGGTTCTACGCGAGCGGCGACCAGATCATGGTGGTCGACGAGTGGCCGGACGAGCAGAGCTTCCAGACGTTCTTCGCGGCGGAGGAGGCGCAGATCGGCCCGCTGATGGCGCAGGTCGCGACGAGCGAGCCGGTGATCACCTTCTGGCGGAAGCTCGAGACCGGCGACGACGTCGGCTGGGCGTAGCGCTAGCCGACGACCCAGGTTTCGCCTGAGTGGAGGAGCGCGGCGAGGTCGCCCGTCCCGCGCTTCTCCTCGGCCTCCCGCAGCTGCTCGTTCATCAGGTCGTCGTAGACCGGGCGCTCGACGTTGCGGAAGAGTCCGACCGGCGTGCCGCCGTGCGTCGCCTGCGTCACGCGTGACAAGGCGAACGCGAGCGCCGGCTCCGTGTGCGTCTGGTCGTGCACCAGCACGCCGTCCTCGCCCGCGGCGCACGCTTCGATCGTCCCGTCGTCCCGCTGGCGCAGTGCCTTCTCGCCGTCCTTGCCCCACGTGATCGGCTCGCCGTGCCGGAGGAGGATCCGGTTCACGCCCTCCTTGTCGTCGCGGACGTAGTCGAACGCGTCGTCGTTGAAGATCGGGCAGTTCTGGAAGATCTCGACGAACGCGCTGCCGCGATGCTCGGCCGCGGCGCGCAGCACCGCGGTCATCCCTTTCTTGTCGGTGTCGATCGCGCGCCCGACGAACGTCGCCTCGGCGCCGATCGCCAGCGAGATCGGGTTGAAGGGCCAGTCGATCGAGCCCATCGGCGTCGACTTCGTCACCATCCCGAGCTCGCTCGTCGGCGAGTACTGCCCCTTCGTCAGCCCGTAGACCCGGTTGTTGAAGAGGAGGATCTTGAAGTTGACATTGCGGCGCAGCGCATGGATCAGGTGGTTGCCGCCGATCGACATCGCGTCGCCGTCGCCTGTGGCGACCCAGACGGAGAGGTCGGGCCGCGTTGTCGCGAGGCCGGTCGCGATCGCCGGTGCGCGGCCGTGGATCGAGTGGATTCCGTACGTGTTCATGTAGTACGGGAAGCGCGCCGCACAGCCGATCCCGCTGACGAAGACGGTGTTCTCGCGCTCGATGCCGAGCTCCGGCATGAACGACTGCATCGCGGCGAGGATCGCGTAGTCGCCGCAGCCCGGGCACCAGCGCACCTCCTGGTCGGTGCGGAAATCCTTCGCGGTCAGGTGCGCGTGTCCGTTGCCGTTGCCCTTGGTCATGCGGCGTCCACCAGGGCCTCAGCCGCGTCGGCCACCTCCTGCGCGCGCAGCGGGAAGCCGCGCACGCGGTTGTAGCCGATCGCGTCGACGAGGAACTGCGAGCGGACGAGCTGCAGGAGCTGGCCGAGGTTCATCTCCGGGATCAGCACCTTGTCGTAGCGGCGCAGCACGTCGCCGGTGTTGCGCGGGAAGGGGTTGAGGTGGCGCAGGTGCGCGTGCGCGACCTGCTTGCCGTTCGCCCGCACGTTCCGCGTGGCCGCCGCGACCGGGCCGTAGGTCCCGCCCCAGCTGAGGATGAGCAGCTTCGCGTCGCCGTCAGGGTCGTCGACCTCGAGCTCCGGGATGTCGGCCGCGATTCCCGCGACCTTCTGCGCGCGCAGCCGCGTCATCAGGTCGTGGTTCTCGGGGTCGTACGAGATGTTCCCCGTCCGGTCCGCCTTCTCGAGGCCGCCGATCCGGTGTTCGAGGCCGGGCGTGCCCGGCAGCGCCCACGGCCGCGCGAGCGTCTGCTCGTCGCGCAGGTACGGGAGGAACTCGTCTCCCGCATTCGGCTCTGTGGCAAAAACTGGGGTCAGGTCTTGCAATGACGCAACGTCAGGCAGGAGCCACGGCTCGGACCCGTTCGCGAGATACGCGTCGGAGAGGAGATAGACCGGCGTGCGGTACTTGAGCGCGATCCGCGCCGCCTCGATCGCCGCGTGGAAGCAGTCCGACGGCGAGCGCGCGGCGACGACCGGTACCGGGGACTCGCTGTTGCGCCCGTACAGCACCATCAGCAGGTCGCCCTGCTCCGGCTTCGTGGGCATCCCGGTCGACGGGCCGGCGCGCTGGATGTCGCAGATCACGAGCGGCAGCTCGAGCATGATCGCGAGCCCGACCGTCTCGGCCTTGAGGACGATGCCCGGCCCGGCCGAGGTCGTGACGCCGAGCGCGCCGCCGAACGCAGCGCCGACCGCGGCGCCGGCCGCGGCAATCTCGTCCTCCGCCTGGAACGTGCGGACGCCGAAGTGCTTGTAGCCCGCGAGCTCCTCGAGGATCGCGCTCGCCGGCGTGATCGGGTAGGCGCCGAGGAAGAGCGGCAGGCCCGACAAGCGAGAGGCTGCGACGAGGCCGAGCGACAGCGCCTGGTTGCCGGTGATGTTGCGGTACGTCCCGGGCGCGAGCTTCGCCGGCTTCACCTCGTACGTGACCGCGAACGACTCGGTCGTCTCGCCGAACGCGTAGCCCGCGCGCAGCGCCTTGATGTTGGCCGCGGCGATCTCCGGCCGCTTCTCGCCGAACTTGTCCTCCAGGAACACGATCGTCGGCTTGATCGACCGCCCGTACAGCCACGACATCAGCCCGAGCGCGAACATGTTCTTCGAGCGCTCAGCCTCGCGCGGCGTCACACCCTCGATCTCCTTCAGCGCGCCGACCGTGAGCGACGTGAGCGGCACGGCGTGCACCTGGTACTCGTCGAGCGACCCGTCCCCGAGCGGGCTCTGCTCGTAGCCGGCCTTCTGGAGATTGCGCTCGGTGAACGCGTCGGCGTCGACGATCAGCGTCCCGCCGCGCGGTAGGTCGCCGAGGTTCGTCTTCAACGCCGCCGGGTTCATCGCGACGAGGACGTTCGGCGCGTCACCCGGCGTCAGGATGTCGTGGTCGGCGAAGTGGAGCTGGAAGCCGGACACGCCCGGCAGCGAGCCGGCAGGCGCGCGGATCTCGGCGGGGAAGTCGGGCAGCGTCGAGATGTCGTTCCCGAGCAGCGCCGCCTCCGACGTGAACTGCGAGCCGGTGAGCTGCATGCCGTCACCGGAGTCGCCCGCGAAGCGGACGATGACCTGGGAGAGCTGCTCGACCGGCTTGCTGCTCATTCCTCGTTGCAGGTATAGCGCACTGACCGGTCCCCCGGGCACACCTACACTCGCCGCATGGAGCCGGTCGTCTCGGTCCGCGGGCTGCGCAAGCGCTACGGCGAGGTGGACGCGGTCGCCGGCATCGACCTCGAGATCGAGCGCGGCGAGATCTTCGCCTTCCTCGGGCCGAACGGTGCCGGCAAGACCACGACCGTCGAGATCCTCGAAGGCTTCCGCACCCGCACCGACGGGGAGGTGAGCGTGCTCGGGATCGATCCCGCCGACGGCGACGGAGCGTGGCGCGACCGCGTGGGCGCCGTGCTGCAGGAGTCGAACGCCGAGCCGGGACTCACCGTGCGCGAAAGCCTGCAGCTCTACTCCGGCTACTACCGCGAGCCGCGCGACATCGACGAGACGATCACGCTCGTCGGGCTCGACGAGAAGGCGGACACGCTCGCGCAGCAGCTCTCGGGCGGGCAGCGGCGGCGGCTCGACGTCGCGCTCGCGCTGATCGGCGATCCGGAGCTGATCTTCCTCGACGAGCCGACCACCGGCTTCGACCCATCGGCGCGCCGCACCGCCTGGCACGTGATCGAAGGGCTGCGGCAGCTCGGCAAGACCGTCTTCCTCACGACGCACTACATGGACGAGGCGGAGGAGCTGGCCGACCGCATCGCGGTCATCGCCGGCGGCAAGATCGTCGCCGAGGGGACGCCCGACACGCTCGGCGGCCGCAACAGCATGGCCTCGACGATCCGCTTCACGCTGCCGGAGGGAACCGGCGCCGGCGACCTGCCGTCCGAGCTGCACGCGCTGCTCGCGCCTACCGACGACGGGCGCGTGACGCTCACGACGCACAAACCGCTCGCGCACGTGGGCGCGCTCGCGGAGTGGGCGACCGGGCGCGGCCTCGACCTGCCCGACCTCGACGTGCGGCGGCCGACGCTGGAGGACGTCTATCTCGAGCTGACCGAGGAGCCGACGTGACGACGCCCGCCGCCCGCGGACGGGTCGCGCTCGTCCTCCACCAGGCGCGCTTCGACCTGCGCGCGTTTCTCCGCAACAAGCAGGCCCGCTTCTTCACGCTGGCGCTGCCGCTGCTCTTCCTGATCATCTTCAACGGGGTTTTCGGCGACCGCGTGGTCGGCCCCGGGCCGATGAAGGCGTCGGCGTACTACGTGCCCGGGATCGCTGCGCTCGCCGTGATCGCGGCCTCGTTCGTCAACCTCGTGATCTCGATCACCGCGCAGCGCGAGGACGGAATCCTCAAGCGGCGCCGCGCGACGCCGGTCCCCGCCTGGGTGCTCGTCGGCGGCCGCACCCTCACCGCGGTGGGAGTCTCGCTCGTCGTCGTCGCCGGGCTGCTCGCGTTCGGCCGGGTCGCCTACGGCGTGAAGCTGCCGACCGAGGCGCTGCCCGGCATCGCGTTCACCGCGATCGTCGGCTCGATCACCTTCTGTTTCCTCGGCTACGCCCTCTCAACCGCGATCGAGAACGAGGACGCGGCGCAGCCGATGGTGCAGGCGATCATGCTGCCGCTCTACTTCATCTCCGGCATCTTCATCCCGAACATCAGCCTGCCGCCGTGGCTCCGGCATGTCGCCGCCGTCTTTCCCGTGCAGCACCTCGCCGCCGGCTTCCGCCACTCCTACGTGCCGGGCGCACACGGCAGCGGAATCGTCTGGAGCGACATCGGCGTGCTCGTGATCTGGGCCGTGATCGGCGCCACCGTGGCGATCCTGCGCTTCAGCTGGCTGCCGAAGACGGCCGGCGCCTAGGCGGCGGCGAGAACAAGCGGGTTCCCCGAGGGGTCGCGAACCTCGGTGCCGCCGATCCGCTCGGCCACGCGCTGGACCTCCGCGTCGTCGGGCAGGACGATCGTGAAACTGAGCAGCCGCGCGGTTCCCTCCGGCGCAGGCGCCGCGCCGCGCGTCTCCCAGGTGTTGCCGCCGACGTGGTGGTGGTAGCCGCCGGCGCTGAGGAAGGCGGCCTGATCGCTGCCGTGCGCCGTCAGGCCCATCCCGAGCTTGTCGCGATAGAAGCCGATCGTCTCGTCGACGTCCCGGACACAGAGGTGGACATGCCCGACCGTCGTCCCGTCCGGCAGTCCGTCGAACTCGACGTCGCCCGCTGCGGCGAGCAACGAGCCGGTGTCGAGCGGGATCGACGTCATCGTCTGCGAGACCCGACCCTCCCACTGTTCACGCGGGCGGTCGGCGTAGACCTCGATCCCGTGGTAATCGGGGTCGCGAAGGTAGATCGCCTCGCTGACGACGTGGTCGGAAAGGCCGGTGAGGGTTATCCGCTCGCGCGCGGTATGCGCGAGGAAGCGGCCGAGACTCGGGCGGTCCGGTACGAGCAGGGCGACGTGGAAGAGGCCGGTGAAGCCGTGGGCCGGGCCTGCCCCCGGCTCCTCTACGAGGCGAACGAGAGGCGTATCGGCGCCGAGCTCGGCCGTGCCGTTCTCGCGTGAGAGGACGCGCAGCCCGATCGCGTCCTGCCAGTACGCGAGCGAGCGGTCGAGGTCGGACACACTCAGCTCGACAAGCCCCATGTGCGCTTCGGGCGAGATCTCCATGGGGCGACTCTATCCCTGCGTGTGCTTGATGGTGTCCTCGCGCTGCTGCGCCTGCGCGAGCGTCAGCCGCCCGTCGCAGATCTCGGAGTTGAGTTGGTTCTCGATCTGGTCCATCTCGGCCGCGCGGGGATACGGCTCGGGCCAGAGGTTGCGCGGATCTGTCGGGTTGCCGCCCATCTCCAGGCTGATCAGGTGATCCTCCTGGTAGTCGGACGGTGAGCCCGTCTCGCCGTACTGCTTCATCTGCTTCACCTTGAGCGCGTTCGTGTACGAGACCGGCGGGCGGATCGTCGCCGTCCAGCCGCTACGGCAGATCGTGGAGCGGATGTTCGCCTGGGTCACGTTCGGGTTGAGGACGCCGGGCGTGCGTGTCGGGTCGGCGAGGATCGCGTTCGCGTCGCGGTGGGCGCCGTGCCCGTGCGCGAACACCACGACGACGGCCGCGACGAGCGCGAGCGCGATCAGGAGGTCGGCGGGAGTCAGGGGCCGCGCCACGTCGGCGACGGTAGGCAGCGGTGGCGGCGGTCGCAAGACGCTCTTGCCGCCGTGTCCAAGCGAGGCAGTAGGCTCGCGGACGTGGCCGAGATCGTCGTCCGCCCGCGCGGTCCGTACTCGCTCGCGCTCTCGACTCGGCTCTCGAGCGACGCGACGCGGCGGGTACGCGACGGCGTCGTCACGGCGCGCTGTTGCAGCGACGTCGCCCGCGCGTGGCAGTCGGCGGACGGCGCAGTGACGATCCGATCCGAGTCCCCGGCGGCGATCGAGAAGCTCCGCTGGGTGCTCGCGCTCGACGACGACCACTCGGAGTTCCTGCGGCTCGTGGCCGACGACCCGCTGCTCGGCCGAGCGGCGAAACACCTCCGCGGCCTGAGGCCGGTGCGCACGGTGACGGTCGCCCAGGCCCTGCTCCGCGCCGTCTGCGGGCAGCTCATCGATGCAAAGACGGCACGAAGGCTCGAGCGCCGCGTGATCGGTGCGTTACAGAGTCGTGAGCCAGACGGCACGGTGGCTGCCACCGATCTGTGCGAACCGCCGCAGACCTCCACGTTCGCGGCGCTCTCGCCCGTCACACTTCGCCGGCTCGGGCTGCACGAGCGGCGAGGCGCGACTCTCGTCCGGCTTTGCCGCAGCCTCGAGCTCGAGCGGCTCCACGACCTGCCGACCGACGCCGTGGTCCGCCGGATCGACCGCGAGCGCGGGCTCGGCCCCTGGTCGGCGGGCGTCATCTGCCTCGAAGGGCTCGGCCGCTACGAGCACGGCCTCGTAGGCGACCTCGGCCTCATCAAGCTCCTGCGCGCGCTGCGCGGAAGGCAGGTCGTGGAGACGTGGGAGACGGCGGAGCTGCTCGAGCCGTACGGCGAGTGGGCCGGGCTCGCGAGCGTGTATCTCCTTCAGGGGTTCAGCCGCGGCCTGATTCCGCTGCCGGCCGCGCGCGCGGCCTAGGCTTCCGCCATGAGCGAACGCAAGATCGCGATCCTCGGCGGCGGGCGGATCGGGGAGGCCCTCCTCTCCGGCCTGCTCAGCTCGGGCTGGCGCGAGCCGTCCGAGGTCGTCGTCACCAGCCGCCGCGACGAGCGGGTCGCCGAGCTGCGCGAACGCTACGGCGTCGAGGCGACCACCGACAACGCAGCCGCGGTCGCGGGCGCCGCCGTCGTCGTCGTCGCGGTCAAGCCGCAGGACATCGACGTCCTGCTCGGCGAGATCGGCGAGCACCTCACGACGGAGCAGACCCTGGTCTCGGTCGCAGCCGCCATCACCACCGCGCACATCGAGAAGCGGATCGCGGACGGAATCCCGGTCGTGCGCGCGATGCCGAACTCGCCGGCGACCGTCCACGAGGGCATGGCCGGCATCTGCGCCGGCACGCATGCTGGCGACGAGCAACTCGCGCTCGCCGACGAGCTCCTCTCGCACCTCGGTCGCGTCGTGCGCGCGCCCGAGTCCTGGATGGACGCGATCACTGCGGTCTCGGGCTCCGGTCCCGCGTACTTCGCGCTGCTGGCCGAGGCGATGATCGAGGCCGGGATCCTGCTCGGCCTCTCGCGCGAGGTCTCGACGACGCTCGTCGTGCAGACGATGTTCGGGACGGCGAAGCAGCTGCGCGACCAGGGGATGCACCCGGTCGAGCTGCGCGAGTCGGTCACGTCGCCCGGTGGCACGACGATCGCTGCGATCCGCGAGCTCGAGCAGGCCGGTGTGCGCGCCGCGTTCCTCAACGCGATCCAGGCCGCGATGGACCGTGCGCGTGAGCTCGCCGAAGGCGGGTGAGCCCGGTCGACATCACGATCGTCCCCGACGCCGAGGAGGCGGCGCGGCTCGTCGCCGAGCGGCTCGCCGAGCGGGCCCGGGCGGGCGGCGGCATCGTCCTCACCGGCGGCTCGACGCCGCGCCGCGCGTATGAGCTCGCCGCCGAGCTCGAGCCCGACTGGAGCCACGTCGAGCTCTGGTGGGGAGACGAGCGCTGCGTGCCGCCCGACGACGAGCGCTCGAACTACGGGATGGTGAAGGCGGCCTTGCTCGACCGGCTCGAACGCGCGCCGGCCGCCGTCCACCGGATGGACGGCGAGCTCGGCCGCGACGTGGGCTCGCGGGCGTACGAGCTCGAGCTCTCGGACGTCGGCACCTTCGACCTTGTCCTGCTCGGGCTCGGCCCGGACGGCCATGTCGCCTCGCTCTTCCCGGACTTCCCGACGCTCGACGTGACCGACCGCGACGTCGTCGGCTCGGAAGCGGGCCACGAGCCGTTCGTCGACCGGATCTCGCTGACGCTGCCGCGCCTCTGCAACACACGCGAGCTGCTGTTCCTCGTTGCCGGCGAGGACAAGGCCGACGCGGTTGCGCGCGCGCTCGCCGGTGCACCGTCGCCTGCGACTCCCGGCAGCCTCGCGCGCGCGGCCGAGGGAACGACGCGCGCGATTCTCGACCGCGCGGCCGCCGCGAAGCTCTAGCCGCGCCAGCGTCGCGCGGCGAGCGCGTCCAGGGCGAACGCGGTGTCGGGAACCGGCACGTCCTCGAGGAAGTCCTCGCGCTCCTCGAACGAGCGCCGCACTGCGGCGACGGCCACGCGAAAACCTGCCGCATCGCGTACCGCAAGCATGCGCAGAGCGTCCGCGACGTCCTCCGGAAAGCTCTCGCCCAGCGTCGCCGCGAGAACTCCGGCCTCCGCGTCCCGGACGAGAACGAGCAGCGCGAGGACTCCCGCATACCGGCCGATCGGCGACTCCGCCCCAGCCGCGCCCGCGTCGAGCGCCCACCGCGCCGCGTCTCCCGCGTCGTCGCCGGCGATGAGCAGCGCCTTCATCGCGCCGATCTGCCTGCCCCACGACCCGGAGCCGGCCCGCCAGCTCTCCCGATAGCGCGCGGCCGCCCGCCGCAGCCACTCGGCCGCCCCCTCCCGATCGCCTGCCATGAGAAGGGACAGCCCCGCTGCCCAGGCCGCGTTCGCGAGCTGCACAAGCTGCCGCTCGTCGAGCTCCCGCGTCTCCCCTGCCGCGTAGCGCGTCGCCGCGCGCTCGTACCGTTCGCGCCAGTCCACACCGGCAGACTAGGCTCGAACCGACATGGCGAACGACGACTGGCGCATCCGGATCGAGGTCGAGGCAGCCGAGCACGCGACCGGCTTCCTCGAACGGCTCACGGGCGGCCTGGGCGACGAGGCCCGCGACCTCGCGAAGGACCTGAAGGCGCACCAGCTCGCGGTCTCGCAGGACGACAACACGATCTTCGTCTATGCCGCGACCCAGGCGGCGGCCGAACAGGCCCGCGCCGTCGTCGAGGCGGAGCTCAAGGCGCACGGGATCGACGCGCAGACGAGCCAGGTCGAGCACTGGCTCGACGAGGAGGACCGCTGGGACGACGAGCCACCGGGCGAGACATGGGAAGAGGAAGAGCTCGAGCGCGGCTACGCGCCGTGGGAGGTGCGCGTCGAATGCGCGTCGCGCGAGGCCGCCAAGGCACTGGCAGACCAGCTCGAGACCGAGGGCTACAAGCCCGAGCGCCGCTCCCACTTCCTGATCGTGGGCGCCGCGAGCCGCGAGGATGCCGACGCGCTGGCGGCCCGCGTGCACGGCGAGGTCGAGCCGGGCGGCGAGCTCGTCTACGAGGTCGAACCGGCCAATCCGTTTCGAATCTTCGGCGGCCTGGGCATGTGACCCCCGGCGGGCCGGCGAGGAGGGTATGCTTCCCTCTGCGCCGCTCGCCGCGGGAAATCAGAGCCGGGCGCGCATCTCTTGACGGACTTGCAGCACTGAAGCGTGCTGCGCATATGCAAGAAGCGATTCCTCAGCCGACCAGCTCACTGGAGGCGGCAGACCCGATTGTCGCCGCTGCTCTCCGCGCGGAAGCGTGGGCGGGCGAGCCGTTCGTGCGCGAGGGCGAGGACCCGGCCGTCGCGCTCGCCGAGGGCACGGCCCGCCGCCGCGCGCTCGACGACGCGGTCTCCGAGATGGACGCCGGCCTCGCCGCGCCGACCACGAAGTGGAAGATCCGGTACGGCCTCCTGCTCGGGCTCGAGCGCGTCCTCGCCGAGCCGGAGCCGCGCACCGCCGCCGGCACCGCGCTCCGCCGCCACCAGGTCGACGCGCTCGCCGGGATGCTGACCGAGCTGATCGCCGCGAGCCAGCGCTACGACGAGCCGAACGGCAACGGGAACGGCCACAGCAATACCGCCACGGCGGAGGAGCTCGAGCAGCTCGCGGTCGAGGACGAGGACGAGGACTCGACGCTCGTCGTCGAGATCGCGGACGCTGAGCTCCCCGAGGAGCCGGTGCAGGACGACCCGGGCGCGGTGCGCCGCTACCGCTTCCGCCACCCGACCGCGTCGGGGAAGACGATCGCTGCGGCCGGCTTCGTCGAGGGGGCCCGCACGCTCGGCGTCCTGATCCTCACGCACCGCCGCCTCCTCGTCTCCCAGTTCACGCGCGACCTGACGACCGAGGGCTACGCCGGGCGCCTCACCGACGTGATCACGCGCGAGAGCCGCAGCGCGAAGCCTGCGCCGCTCACGATCCAGACCTACGCCTGGTTCGCGCGGCACGTCGGGGAGATCGACCGCGACGCGTACCAGCTTGTGATCTGCGACGAGGCGCACACGGCGCTCGGGGAGAAGACCTCGGCCGCGATCCGCTCCTTCCCCGAGCCCGTCTACATCGGGATGACCGCGACGGAGCAGCTGATCGCGAAGCAGGTCTCCGACGTCTTCCCCGCCTCGGTCGACGACCTGCCGCTGCAGGACGCCGCGCGCCGCGGCCTGATCGCGCCGCTGCGCGACCTGCGCGTGCCGCCGGTGACCGCGATCAACTCGGTGCCGATCGTCGGCGGCGACTTCGACCAGGAGATCCTGGCCAAGACCCTCGACCACCAGGCGCTGAACCAGGCGGCCGCGAGCCTCTACCGCGAGCGCTTCGACAACACGCCGGGCATCGTCTACGCGGCCGGAGTCGAGCACGCCTACAACCTCGCGACGGAGTTCCGGGCGGCGGGGCTGAAGGCGGAGGCGGTCTCGGGACGAACGCCGCCGCTGCGCCTCGCCGAGACGCTCGCTGCCTACGAGCGCGGCGAGATCAACGTGCTCATCAACGCGCAGCTGCTTGCCGAGGGCTGGAACTCGCCGCGCGCCACGGTCTGCATGCACCTCGCGCCGACGGCATCGAAGCGCGTCTACCAGCAGCGGATCGGCCGCATCATGCGACTTCACCCGCGCAAGGAAGCGGGAATCGTCGTCGACTTCGTCCCGAAGGGCGCGACCCACAACGAGCGTGTCGTCTCGCTCCATTCGCTGCTCGACGCCGACTTCTACCGCGAGGGCGCCCGCGTCACCCCGGCGCCGCGCCGCCGCTCGCAACGGCGCGCCCGCCGCCGCCTCACGCCGGCGCCGTGGCTCGTGCCGGTCACGCCCGACGTCCGCCGCCGCGTCGGCGTCATCCAGCGCGAGTGGCAGCGAATCGACCCCAAGTACCTCGACGAGGACGAGCAGCGCTACTGGGCCACGATCGCCGGCCGCCAGATCCGCTTCGACGAGCGCGCCTCGTTCGTCCAGAAGCTGACCGACCGGAACGCGAGCAAGGTCGCGCTCGAGCAGTTCCTGGCGACCGCAGCGGCCGAGAACCCGAACCGGCGGCTGCGCATGATGGCGCTGCAGGACCGCGTCTCGATGCGGGTCGAGCGCGCCGACTTCGACGATCTCGTCACGCTCGTGACGCAGGCGCCGCCGTGGGAGAAGGAGCGGCTGCCCGGGATCCGGATCCTCCTGCGCGCGATCGGCGATGAGAAACCTGACGCGCCGGAGCAAATCCTCTCCCGCTGGACGTGGCGGCTCGCCCGCGCGACGCGCAAGGTGCAGGACCGGCGCGCGTCGGCCGAGTATCCGGAGGCGAAGCGGCTGCTCGGTGCGCTCGCAAACTCGCGCGGCCACCGGCACGAGGAGAACGCCGGGAAGCTCGTAAAGGCGGCGCTCGAGCTGCCCTCGCCGGTCGGCGCGGCACTGCTCGCCTCGGCGGAGGGCTACACGCCGCGCGCGACGAAGCTCATCGACGAGGCGCGCGAGCAACTCGGCACGGTCCAGGAGGTCGCGCTCGCGCTGGCGGAGAACCTCCCGGCCCCGAAGCAGGGCTCAGGCCGCAGCCGGCGGCGGAGGCGGCGCAGGCGCAAGGGCGGCGGCGAGAACGCCGCGCCGCCGGCGGCGAAGAGGACTGAGCAGCAGACTGGGCAGCGGGCCGAGCCGAAGGCCGGGGCCACACAGCCGGCCGACAAGCCTGCGTGATCGAGCTCTGCTACGTGCAGATCGCGGCGCCGCCCGGCGGCGCAGCCGAGGCGCGGCCCTATCTTCGGCGAGCTGCTCACCCGCAGGAGCTCGAGAAGCCCTTGCGCTCGCGCCGCGGTACGTGATTCGCGCTCGAGGACGGCCGCCAGCTCCCCGTCAGCGTCGAGGAGCCGTTCGCGCCGGCGTGGAAGGTGCACCCGGCGTTCCGGCACGGACTGAAATCCCAGGGGGGCGGGCACGTCAATTCTCGCCTAGCGGCGCTGTCAATGCTCTGACCCAGTGAAGTCGTCGGCGAACGACGAATCGCCGCCGGGTGAAACGACCTTCTTCGTCGAGCGCGGGAGCAAGTGACTTACGCGCCATAAGACCTGGTCGGCGCTAGGAGGCCGGGCCGCCGGCGCTTTCGCCGCCGTCCTCCTCGTCGCGCTCGCGGAGGAAGCGCGTGAGCTCGGCTGCGAGGCTCTCGCCGGAGGGAAGCTCCTCGGCCGCCTCCATCAGGTCGACGCGGCGCTCGAGCTCCTCGACGTACGCGGCCGTCTCGGCGTCCGACGCGACGGCCTCGGTCACCTGCTCGCTGTACTCCTCCGCCGCCTGCTCGAGCTCGGCGACGTCGATGTCGGTGCCGATCAGCTCGCCCAGCCGCCGGCAGAGCGCGAGCGCGGCGCGTGGGCTCGGCGCGAGGGAGACGTAGTGGGGCACCGCCGCCCAGAGGCTGACCGCGGGCAGCTCCGCCTGGCGGCACGCGTCGAGGAGGATGCCCACGATGCCGGTCGGCCCCTCGTAGCGCGACGGCTCGACCCCGAGGTCCTCCACGAGCGTCGTGTCGCTCGCGGCCGCGCTCACCGGCGCGGGACGCGTGTGCGGCACATCGGCGAGGAGCGACCCGAGCGTGACGACGAGCTCGACCTCGAGTTCCTGCACGAGCTGGAGAACGAGCGCCGTGTACGTCTTCCAGCGCAGGTTCGGCTCGACGCCGAGCAGGATCACCGCGTCGCGGTCGAGACCCGGGATCGGGGCGTGGAGAAACGTGTTCGACGGCCACTCGAGCTTGCGCGTGAGCCCGTCCTCGAGCGACACGTTCGGGCGCACCGCCTGGAAGTCGTAGAAATTCTCGGAGTCGATCTCCGCGAACTGCTCTGCTTCCCACTGCTTCGCGAGGAAGCCGCCGCCAAGCGTCGCGCCCTGGCCGCCGTCGTTCCAGCCCCGGAAGGCGGCGACGAGCACCGGGCTGCGGAGCTCGGGCCGCGAGGAGACGATCAGCTCCGACATTCTCTGAGTCTAGTCGGCGCCGATTGGGCGCCAGAGACGCCCCACGAGGCCCACCGTCCAGGCGACGAGCGTGGCCGCCGTCGCCACATGCAGGAGGACGAGCCACCACGGGACATCCCCGTACGTCCGGTACTGCACCTCCCCGATGATCATCTGCACCGCGAGGATCGCCAGCAGCCCTGCGCACCCGCGCACGAGCCACGGGTACGAGCTGCGTCGCAGCCAAGCCCAGGTGGCGAGCGCGAGGAAGACGATCCCGAACACGGCGACTGCGCGCACGTGCCAGTAGACGGCCGGATAGAAGGAGCCGAGCCGCGGCACGATCTGCGCCCCCGAGCTGCCGGGGAAGCGTCCCGCCGCCGTCGCCACCGTCCCGCTGATCGCGAGCACGGTCACGGCAACGACGAGCACGAGCCCGCCGAGTCGCGCGATCCCTGGCAGCGGTGCCCCCACGCCGCGGACGACCCGCGACGCCTCGACCAGCGTGAGCACTGCGAGCGAGATGAGCGTGAAGGAGAGCAGCAGGTGCGAGATCACGAGGTACGGATTGAGGTCGTAGTAGACGGTGATCGCGCCGAGCGGTGCCTGCGCGAGCGTCCCGACGAAGACGGCAGTCGCCAGCCAGCGGCCGCGGCGGCCCAGGCCGCGGGTCACCCAGGCCGCGATCGCGAGCGCGAGCGTCGTGAAGATGGTCAGCGCCGAGATGAGCCGGTTCGAGAACTCGATGAACGAGTGGTAGGTCTGCGGTAGCGCGTGCTGGTTCGTGCAGGTCGGCCACTCAGGGCAGCCGAGGCCCGACCCGGTGAGGCGCACGGTCGCTCCCGACGCGACGATGGCGATCAGGACGACGACTGCCGCGAGCGCGATGCGCCGGAAGGTGACCGGGGAGATCGTCCGGGCCAGCCGGCGCGGCACCGCAGCCGATGCGGACCCCGAATGCACGTCCCGAGTGTAGACCGGGCTCAGCGCGCTCTACGGCACGAGCATGACGCCGGAGCCCTCTTCGACCGAGCCCACGCGGGCGAGGAAGAGGCCGGCGCGCTCGAACTCCGCCTCCAGCGAGAGCGCCTTCTCGGCCGGGAGCGTGACGAGGAGCCCGCCCGCGGTTTGGGCGTCGTAGGCGAGTGCGAGCAACTCGTCCGGAACGCCGTCGCTCTCGACGTGCGCGCCGGCGAAGTCGCGGTTGCGCGGATCGCCGCCCGTGCGGATGCCGTCCCGCGCAGCCTCGATCGCGCCGTCGAGCGCGGGGAGCGCGGCGGCCTGGAGCCGGATCCGGACGCCGCTCCGGTCCGCGGTCTCGTGCGCGTGGCCGAGCAGGCCGAAGCCGGTCACGTCGGTTACCGCGTGCGGAGAGAACGGCCGCAGCGCGTCCGCCGCGCGGTCGTTGAGCGTCGTCATCCAGCGCGCCGCCTCCAAGATGTCGCCCTTCCGCGCGAGCACGAGCCCCGTGCCGAGCGGCTTGGTGAGGAAGACAGCGTCTCCGGGCTGCGCACCGCTCTTGACCCAGACGCCGTGGGGATGGACGGTGCCGACCACCGCGAGGCCGTACTTCGGCTCCGTGTCGCGAATCGTGTGGCCGCCGGCCAGGATCGCTCCCGCCGCCCGCACCTGCTCGTCGGCTCCCGCGAAGACCGCCGCCACGAGATCGGTGGCGAGCTCCTCCGGAAACGCGGCGACCGAGAGCGCGAGGAGCGGACTGCCGCCCATGGCGAAGACGTCGTTGAGCGCATTCGTCGCCGCGATCCGGCCGAAGAGCGCCGGGTCGTCGACGAGCGGTGGGAAGAAGTCGATCGTGAAGACGAGCGCCCGGTCGTCGTCGAGCCGGTAGACGGCGGCGTCGTCGGCCGGGTCGAGCCCGACGAGGAGAGCGTCCGCCTCCACGGGCACGAAGCCCTTCAGCAGCTCCTCGAGCCGCGCCGCCGAGTACTTCGCCGCACAACCGCCACCGACGGTGAGGCTCGTGAGGCTCGCGGCTTCCATCGCGTTTACTGTAGGCGCAATGACAGGAGCTGCACTCGTCACCGGAGGCTCGTCCGGCATCGGGCTCGCCATCGCCCGGATGCTGCGCGACGAAGGCTTCGACCTCACGCTCGTCTCGCGCCGGCTCGAGCGCATCGAGGCGGCGGCCGCCGAGCTCGGCGCCACGGCGATCGCGGCCGACGTCGCCGAGGCGGAGGAGTGCGAGCGGATCGTCGCCGAGCACCGCGAGCGGTTCGGCCGGCTCGACGTGCTCGTCAACTCCGCGGGCATCGGGATCGGCGGGCGCGTCGAGGACCTGCCTGCGAAGCACCACGACCTCCAGGTCGCCGTCAACCTGCGCGGCCTTTTTCTCGTCACGCAGGCGGCGATCCCGCTCCTGCGCGAGTCGCGAGGCTGGATCGTCAACCTCGCCTCGATCGCCGGGACGCTCCCGACTCCGGGGCTCGCGACCTACGGCGCCACAAAGGCGGCGGTGATCGCGCTGACGCGCTCGCTGAACGACGAACTCGACGCGGACGGCGTGCGCTCGATCGCGCTCTGCCCGGGCTTCGTCGACACGCCAATGGCGCAGTGGTCCGGGATCGCGCCGGACGACATGATCCGCCCCGAGGACTGCGCCGAGGTGGTGCGTATGTGCCTCCGCCTCAGTCCGACGGCACGCATTCCGCAGGTTGTGATCGAGCGCATGGGCTCGCGCAACGGCGACGTGAGCTAGGGCTCACCGACGGATGACCGGCTCAGACGAGACGCGGAAGGAGCTGCGGATGGACACGCGGACGCTCGGACAGGGCGGGCTCGAGGTGTCGGCGATCGGGCTCGGTTGCATGGGCATGAGCCAGAGCTTCCCGCCCATCCCGGATCCTGCCGACATGATCTCGGTGTTGCGAGGCGCTGTCGAACGAGGTGTGACGTTCTTTGACACCGCGCAGGTCTACGGGCCGTTCACGAATGAGCAACTCGTTGGCGAGGCACTGGAGCCGGTGCGTGAGCAGGTCGTGATCGCGACGAAGTTCGGCTTCAACTTCTCGGGCGGCGACCGCAGCGGCCTCGATAGCCGACCCGAGACGATCCGCAGCGGCGTCGAGGACTCGTTGCGACGGTTGCGCACCGACTACATCGACCTCCTCTACCAGCACCGCGTCGATCCGCAGGTGCCGATGGCGGACGTGGCGGGCACGGTAAAGGAGCTGATCGAGGCGGGCAAGGTCCGGCATTTCGGACTCTCGGAAGCCGGCGTGCAGAACATCCGCCGCGCGCACGCTGTGCAGCCGGTGACGGCACTGCAGAGCGAGTACTCGCTGTGGTGGCGCGAGCCGGAGCAGGAGGTCCTGCCTGTGCTCGAGGAGCTCGGCATCGGCTTCGTCCCGTTCAGCCCGCTCGGCAAGGGCTTTCTCACGGGACAGATCGACGAGACGACGCGGTTCGAAGAAGGCGACTTCCGCAATACGATTCCGCGCTTCACCGATCCGGAGGCGCGGCAGGCGAACCTCGGCATCGTCGAGCTCGTGCGGCAGATCGCCGAGCGCAAGGGCGCGACACCGGCGCAGATCGCCCTCGCCTGGGTGCTCGCGCAGAAGCCCTGGATCGTCCCGATTCCCGGGACAACGAAGCTGCACCGGATCGAGGAGAACATCGCGGCGGCCTCGATCGAGCTCTCCGGCGACGACGTGCGGGAGATCGAGGAGGCGCTGCCCGCTGCGATCGGAGACCGCTACAGCCCGGCGCAGCAGCAGATGATCGACCGCTGAGACGGAGCGCAGAGCTCGCCCGGCGTACGCGAAGGTTCCGCCGCAGTCCGCTGTGGTGTGCGACCCTCCCGAACGGTCAGCGCGCAGCGCGCTCGAGACATGAGCCCACGAGAGCATCAGGCCACCGCTCGTCGACCTGGGAAAACGCAGGCGCGCGTCGCGCTTTTGCGCTCCGAGGTCTAAAGCAAGCGGAAGCCGCCGCCGTCGCTCATCCCGCTGGTGCCGGGAATGCGGTAGCACGCAAGGATGTAGGCGAAGAGCGATGCGATGAGCAAGAGATAAATGAGGCGTGCCTTGGTCAATTCGTCACCTCCTTCCGTTTCCTAGAAGCGGACGTCCTGGAGAGCCTCAGCGGCCGTCCGGTACAGCTCGGCCGCCCGTTCGTGATCCCCCCGTCGTGTTGCCAGATCGCCGCGCGCAACCCAGGCGGCTGCACGGTGGCTGCCGGACCCGAGCTCGCCGAAGCACGTCTCGGCGGCGGTGAAAGCTTCCTCGGCCTCGTCGAGCCGCCCCTGGTCGAGCAACGCCCGACCGAGCACGAGCTGTGCGCTGCCGATCTCGTCGACGTAGTCGACCCGACCCTCGAGCAGCTCGAGCGCGTGACGCGCCTGCTCCTCGGCCTGCTCGACGTCGCCCGTGCGCAGATGCACCTGCGCGAGCGACGAGACGGCGCGGCCGGCGTCGGCGTCGCGTCCCAGGTCGAGCGCGATCGCAAACGACTCCTTCAGCAACTCCACCGCCTGTTCTGTGTTGCCGAGCAGGAAGTTGAGGCCGCCGAGGTTGTTCGTGAGCTGGCTGACGTGGACGCGATCCGCGAGCTCCGCATAGGCCTGGCGCGCTCGCTCCGCGTAGTTGCGCGCCAGCACCCAATGCCCCTCGCGGTCGGCGATGAGCGAAGCCTGGAAGTAGGCGGCCCCGATCGTGCGAAGGTCCTCGACACCGCGCGAGAGCTCGATCGCGCGCTCGACGTCGTCCCGCGCGGCCTCGAAGTCCCGCTGGCGCTGCCAGCAGCGCGAACGCCACGAGAGGATGTTCGCCTTGAGCGCGTCGCAGGGCAGCCCGGAGCGCTCTGCGAGCCCGAGCGCCTCGTTGAACAGCGCGAGCGCGGTCTGGATGCTGTTGAGCTGGTAGCGACAGCCGCCGAGCCGGAGCAATACGTCGGCCCGCTCGACGTCCGAGAACGACTCGGCCTCGGTGATCGAGCGCGCCTCGTTGAGGAGCTCGGCCGCTGCACGGTGATCACCGGTTCGCATCTTCGAGAGCCCGCTGCCGACCAGAGCTCGCACCTGAAGCTCGGGCACACCGGTCGCGCGGGCTGCCGCGGCCAGCGGCGCGAAGGCCACCGCGGCCTCCTCGTCATCCTGCGCCTCGTACAACGCCTCGGCGCGCGAGAGGGCTCCTTCGAGTCGGGTGCGCTCGTCGGTCGCCACGCCGCTCGCGAGGAAGCCGGCGTCGACCCCCAGGCGATCGGCAAGCCAGTCGATCGTCCCCTCGGTCGGGCGCGTCTTGCCGCGCTCGATCTGCGAGACGTACTCCTTCGAGAACCGGTCGCCGGCGAGCTCGCTCTGCGTCAGCCCCGCGGCGACGCGAAGCT
The DNA here is from genome assembly GCA_963743545.1 of uncultured Actinomycetes bacterium. GTDB lineage: Bacteria > Actinomycetota > Thermoleophilia > Gaiellales > Gaiellaceae > Palsa-739. The sequence continues at coordinate 640,935 of CAVUQB010000005.1, forward strand.
GGCGGAGCCGTTCCCCGAGGCGAAGTCCCTCAGGGCTGCTCCTGCGAGCACTGCGACTGGCTGTCTCTCTCATGGGCATCTTCTCGGCGCGCTGCTTTAGTCAAGCGCATACTTCACTGAAGCGCAAGGTGTCCTCTTCTGCTATCCCTCGATCGAGCGTATTCATCGCAAAAAGTCGGTCAACCATGCGGAACGCAAAATCACTTGACCGAGCTACTTGACTAGCGCCCGAGACCCTCCTATAGTGAGCCCACCTTGCAACCAGGCCGGACGCCAGGCCGAGGTTCGCAGGGGGTGCGCCGGAGATCCCGGTAGAGGAACGGAAGCGGATGGGCCGCAGATCCGCCTCCTATTTCCCGCCAGGTTGGCGCACCTCTCGAGAAGGCCCCGGAGCCGCAGCCGGGGCCTTTTCATTTGGCGCATCGCCCGCTTCGCTGGCCCGGGCGCGCCTAGCGGCGTGCGCGGGCGGCGCTGTGCTTTCCGCTCGCGCCGATGTGCCGCACCCCGCTCATGTCGGTGCGCGGCACACGGGAAGCCCTAGGTCAGCCGCGGAGCCAGGACATTCTCGCGGCGCGGATTGCCTGGAGCTCTTCGTCGTCCAGCAGGCCGACGCGCCGGCCCACCATGCCGAGGATGCCGCCCGCGAGCATGATCCATGCCTCGGAGTCGGCATCTCGCTCGGCGGCGATCGCACCTTGCTCCTGGCCACGGCGGACCAGGTCGGCGACGAAGTCGTGCACCTCGCGCATGTGCTTGCGCAGGCGGCGCTTCAGCTCGGGATCCTCGGCGGCCTCGCCCAGCGCCTGCACCCACAACTCCGCGAGCTGGAGCTTCGGCGACCGGACCGAGACGTGCCCCTTCCCGATCGCCTCCACCGCGGCGCAAGCATCGGATGACTCGGCGAGCTTCCGCTCCCAGTCCTCGCGCACCCGCGCCCAGACGTCCTCGAGCGCGGCGAGGTAGAGCTCGCGCTTCGAGGCGAAATGCCGGTACAGGATCGGCTCCGAGACGCCGGCGGCCCGGGCGATCTCCGCGGTCGTCGTGCCGTGGTAGCTGCCCTCGGTGAAGAGGCGGATCGCGGTCTCGATCAGGTGCCGCCGCCGGTCGGCGGCCGCCATCCGCGGTGCCGCGACGCTCACGTCGCCAGCTCCGCGATGTGCTCGCGGACGACCTGAGGCCGCGTCCGCACGGTGGCGACGGCGACGATCGCCGCGGCAAACGCGATCACGCCACCGACGGCGAACCCGGCATGGAGGCCGTTCACGAAGCCCTGGGCCGCGGCGGGACTATCGGGCGCGGCGTGGGCGGGGAGATAGGACGCGACGATCGCGCCCATCACGGCGATCCCGAGCGAGCCGCCGACCTGGCGGAAGCTGTTGAGGACACCAGAGCCGACGCCCGCCTTGTCGACCGGCACGGCTCCCATCGCGGCCGACGTCATCGGCGACATCGTCATCGCCATCCCCACACCGCCGAGGATCATCGACGGCAGCAGCGTCCAGAAGTCGGAGTGGACGGTGACCCGTTCGTAGAGGAGCAGCGAAATCGAGACGAGCGTCATGCCGCCGCCCATCAGCCAGCGCGAGCCGACCCGGTCGGACAGCCTGCCCGCGATCGGCGCGATGAGGATGATCAGCGTCACCATCGGCAGGAACGAGGCTCCCGCCTGCGTCGCGGAGTAGCCGAGGATGTTCTGGATGTAGAGCGAGACGAAGAAGAAGACGCCGAACATCGAGAGCGAGACGAGCATCGCCACGACGTTCGCGCCGGTGAACGAGCCGATCTTGAAGAGATCGAGGTCGAGCATGGCCAGCCGCTGCCGCTTCTCGACCACGATGAACGCGACGAGGAGGACGGCCGCCAGCACGAAGAGGCCCACGATCTCGGGCGAGGACCAGCCGTGGCTGTTCCCCTCCACCAGCGCGTAGCTGAGCGCGAAGAGGAAGCCGATCGAGGTCACGAGACCGGGGATGTCGATGCTCTGCTCGTGGGAGGTGTCGCGCGACTCGCGGATCGCGAACTGGGAGACGGCGATCCCGATGATGCCGACGGGGACGTTGATGAAGAAGATCCAGTTCCAGTTCAGGTTCTCCACGATCAGGCCGCCGCCGAGCGGGCCGATCGCGAGCGCGAGCGCCGACACGCCGGCCCAGATCCCGATCGCCGTCCCGCGCAGCTTCGGCGGGAAGGTGGCGACGATGATGGAGAGCGACGCCGGGTTCATGAGTGCCGCGCCGACGCCCTGGACGGCGCGCGCCCCGATCAGGAAGCCCGCGGTCGAGGCGAGCCCGCAGGCGAGCGAGGAGGCCGTGAAGATCGCGAGCCCGATGACGAAGATCCGCCGGCGCCCGTACAGGTCGCCGAGCTTGCCGCCGGTGATCAGGAGCGACGCGAACGTGAGCGCGTAGGCGATCACGACCCACTCGAGCTGCGAGACCGACACGTGCAGGTCGCGCTGCATCGTCGGCAGCGCAACGTTCACCACCGTGTTGTCGAGCATGATCATGAAGAGGCCGAACGAGACCGCTGCCAGCGTGATCCACTTGCGGTTCTCCTCGGCCGTCAGGACCTCTAGTACGCGTGCTCTCACGTTCTCTCCTCGTCCGGAAGTTAGCGTGCACTAGGTTAGCGGACGCTAACTTGTCTCTGTCGCAGCTATGCCGCAGAGGTTTTCGACTGTTAGGCTGAAACTGCTATGAGGCTCGCCCTTGCGCAGATCGATCCGACCGTCGGAGACCTCGAGGGGAACCGCGAGCTGATTCTCCGGTGCGTCGAGGAGGCCCGGGCCGCCGGCGCCGACCTCGTCGTCCTCCCCGAGCTCGCCGTGACGGGCTATCCGACCGAGGATCTGCTCTTGCGGCCGGGTTTCGTGCGTGCGGCACGCGCCTCGGTCGAGCAGGTCGCGGCCGAGACGCAAGGCCTCGTGGCGCTCGTCGGGGTGCCGCTCGCCGGCGACGGTGTCCTCTACAACGCCTGCGCGATCTGCGCGGACGGTGAGATCACGGGCTGGGCCAAGAAGCGGCACCTGCCGAACTACGGCGTCTTCGACGAGAAGCGCTACTTCGCCTCCGGCGACGACCTCGCGCTCGTCGACGTGGCCGGGACGCGCGTAGGGATCACGATCTGCGAGGACATGTGGGTGGCCGGGCCGCCGACGAGCGAGCTCGTCGCGGCGGGTGCCGAGCTCGTCGTCAACCTCTCGGCGTCCCCGTTCCACGTCGGGCGGGCCGAGGAACGCGAGGCGATCTTCGCCGCACGCGCGCAGGAGAACGGCGTGCGCGTCGCGCTGTGCAACACGGTCGGCGGCCAGGACGAGCTCGTGTTCGACGGGCACTCGCTCGTGCTCGAGAGCGACGGCAGCGTGCTCGCCCGGGCGCCGGGCTTCGAGGAGGCACTGCTCGTCGTCGACCTCGAGCGGCCGGAGGCGGCGACGGTCGCGGTGCTCGACGACGAGCTCGAGCAGATGCGCCGCGCGCTCGTGCTCGGCCTGCGCGACTACGTCGCGAAGAACGGGTTCGACGCCGTCGTGGTGAGCGTCTCGGGCGGGATCGACTCCGCCCTGACAGCAGCCCTCGCGGTCGAGGCTCTCGGGGCCGACCGTGTGCATTGCGTCTCGATGCCGTCGCGCTACTCGTCCGCCGGAACGAGGGCGGACGCGGGACGGCTCGCCGAGAACCTCGGCTGCGACTTCCGCGAGCTGCCGATCGAGCCGGTCGTCGAGGCCTTCGCCGGTGTGCTCGCCGAGTCGTTCGCCGGGCGCGAGCCGGATGTCGCGGAGGAGAACCTCCAGGCGCGGATCCGGGGGACACTCGCGATGGCGCTCTCGAACAAGTTCGGCTGGCTGCTCGTCGCGAGCGGCAACAAGTCGGAGCTGTCGGTGGGCTACGCGACGCTGTACGGCGACATGGCCGGCGGGTTCGCACTGCTCAAGGACGTGTTCAAGACGGACGTGTTCCGGCTCGCGCGGCACCTGAACGAGCGGGCCGGGCGCGAGCTCGTCCCACAGTCGACGATCGACCGTGCGCCGAGCGCGGAGCTGCGTGAGGGCCAGCTCGACGAGGACTCGCTGCCGCCGTACTCCGAGCTGGACCGCGTGCTCGAAGCCTACGTCGAGGACGATCGCTCGCTCGACGAGCTGACCGCTGACGGCTTCGATCCCGCCGTCGTCGCGCGTGCGGTCGCGCTCATCGACCGGGCGGAGTACAAGCGGCGCCAGGCACCTCCGGGAGTGCGGCTGCGGCCGAAGGCATTCGGTCGCGACCGGCGCACGCCGATCACCAATCGCTGGCGGAGCTGAGCAGCTCCTCGACGTCGCGCGGAGGATCGGGCAGCGCGCGCACCTCGTCGACCGTGAACCAACGCGCCTCGCTGCCTTCGCCCAGCTGCTCGATCTCGAACCAGGGGGCTCGCACGAGGTAGTAGCGGTTCCGCTGCCCGCCGAACCCCTGCTCGACGAGGTGCTGGTGCGCGCGCTCGAACAGCAGTGGGCCGAGCTCGAACTCGGTCAGGCCGAGCTCCTCGTCGAGCTCGCGTGACAAGGCCTGGACGTCAGTCTCGCCGGGTTCGACTCCGCCCCCAGGGGGGATCCACCAGGTCTCGTAGTCGTCGACGTAGCGGATCAGGAGCGTGCGCCGATCCGGCATGACGACCACGCCGCGCACGGCCTCGCGGATCGGCAGGCCGGATGCACGTCCTGCGAGCTCCTGGAACCAGCGCAGCCGCTCGATCCACGGCACCGCGGCGTTCGCGGGTGACGTCGACGGAAGGACGAAGAGCCTCGTCTCGCCAAGCTGTTCCGGTTGCACTCCGAGGTCGGGCCGCCGGCCGAATGCGCCGCGGTACGACTCCTTGCCGACGAAGGCGAGCCACCCGGGCTGCAGCTCGCGCGCGATCCGCTCGAGGCGGTCGGCGGAGCCTGCGAAGTCGCCGCGCCGCAGGTCGCCCGAGCCGGGTGTCGTCCGGTAGGCGGCGTTCGTGACGCCGATTCCCTCGTCGAGCAGGGAGAACTGCTCGCCCGGCTCGTAGAGGCGGGAGGTCAGCCGCGCGGCGTGGAGGAGCCGCCAGAAGTCGTTGCGCGGGTTCGCGAAGTGCGCGCGGGCGGCGGCGGACACGCGACCCGGGTTGATGCCGACGAAGACGATCCGGAGGCCCGGCGCGAGCACATCGGGCACATCGCTCGGCGTCGCGTCCGGTCCGGCCATGTCCTTCGCGTGAGCCACCTATTCCCCCATGGGGGAGCGAGGCTCCCTTCGTGAACGGTAGGCGACGAGCCGTTACGGCGGGCTGGCAACTCTGTGCCGAATCGTCGTCGACGCGGCTACGCGGCCTCGGCGGCGGCCTCGGCGGCGTCGAGCTCGGCCATGAGCTCCTCGGTTCGCGCCTCGATGCGCGCCTCGAAGTCCCGCCGCAGATCCTCACCCGACACGGCCGGCTGGTAGCGCGCTCGCCGCGGCTCGATCGCGACCAGGGTCACCGTCGAATCCCAGCCGCCATAGAGGCGGACATAGCACTCTGTCTCCGACAGCGGACGCAGTCGCCGCACGTGCCGCAGGGTACGAGCCGTCCCGGACGGCGCCGGGCTTCTGAGACCATGCAGGCCGTGGCCGTCAGGGCGAAGGAGCTGCGATACGCGGTCGACCTCACGGCGGCCGGCGAGCTGACCGACGAGAACGGCGTCGTTCTCGACGTCCCCGCAGGCTGGTCGCCCGAGCATCTGCTGCTCGCCGCGCTCGTCCGCTGCTCGTTAAAGAGTCTCCGCCATCACGCGGCGGGTCGGGCGGTCGAGGTGCGCTCGGCCTCGGCCCACAGCCGGACGGTCGTGACGAAGCGCAAGCCGGATGACCGCTACGCACTCGTGGAGACGGAGGTCGAGCTCACCGTGGAGCTCGTGCCCGAGCCGGAGCCTGTCGCTCTCGCCGAGCTCCTCGCGCTGGCCGAGCGGGACTGCTTCGTCGGCTCCTCCCTCACGGCCGAGCCGAGCTACCGGTGGAACGTCAACGGCCGCGAGATCGACGCGTGAGCAGCACGCTGACCCCGCCGCGGGAACGGCTCGACCGCGGCGAGGGCACCGGCCTCGGCCGGCCGTGGCTCGTGATCGTGCTCAACGACGACCACAACACCTTCCAGGGCGTCGCGTTCGCCCTCTCGGCGGTCGTCCCCGGCGTCACGTACGACGGCGGGATGCGGCTGGCGAACCGGATCCACGACTCCGGGCGGGCCGTCGTCTGGTCCGGTCTCAAGGAGCAGGCCGAGCTGTACTGGGAGCAGCTGCGGGAGCACGGGTTGACGATGGCGCCGCTCGAGCAGGCATGACCCTCGACCTCGAAGCAATCCGGGCACGCTTCCCGGCGCTCTCTTCGGGCGTGGCCTTCCTCGACGGGCCGGGCGGGACGCAGTGCCCGCAGTCGGTGATCGACGCCGTCGGCGCCTACCTGCGCGAGTCGAACGCGAATCTCGGCGGAGCGTTCGCGGCCAGCGGCCGCAGCGACGACCTGATCGAGCAGGCGCACGCGACCGCCGCACGCTTCCTCGGCTGCGAGCCTGGCGAGACGGCCTTCGGCCAGAACATGACGACGCTCAACTTCGCCCTGACCCGCGCGCTCGGGCGAACGCTCGACGCGGACGACGAGATCCTCGTCACGCGCCTCGACCACGACGGGAACGTCGCGCCGTGGCTCGAGCTCGCCCTCGACCACGGCCTCCGCGTCGAGTTCGTCGAGATCCACGAGGACACGACCCTCGACCTCGACGACCTCGCGCGGAAGCTGACCGAACGCACGAGGGTGGTCGCCTTTCCGCTCGCCGCGAACGCGGTCGGCACGACGACCGACGCGCCGCGCATCGCCGAGCTCGCGCACGAGGCCGGCGCGCTCGCGTGGGCCGATGCGGTGCACTACGCCCCGCACGGGCCGATCGACGTGGCCGCGCTCGGCGTGGACGTCCTCCTCTGCTCGCCGTACAAGTTCTTCGGCCCGCACCTCGGGCTTGCCGTTGTCCGCGAGGACATCGCGGAGGGGCTGGCGACCCTACAAAGTGAGGCCCGCTGCTGACCAGCCAGTCGGTGCTCGATTCGAGACCGGAACCTTGTCCCACGAGCTGCTCGCGGGGTTCGTCGCGGCGGTCGAGTACATCGAGTCCGTGAGCTGGGACGCGATTCAGCGACACGAGCGAGAGCTTGGTCAGAGGTTCCTCGACGGCCTCGACCGACTCGGCGGAAAGTGGACGCTGTATGGGCTTGAACACTATGGATTCGCGGGTTCCGACCTTCGCGCTGACGCACGAGACGATCAGTCCACAAGCGGCAGCGGAACGCCTCGCCGAGAAGGAGATCGCCGTGTGGGCCGGGGACTATTACGCCGTCGAGGCGATGCGTGCGCTGGGCCTACCGGATGGTGCGCTTCGGATTGGATTCGTCCACTACAACACCGCCGATGAGGTTGATCGCGTGCTCGCGGAACTCGCCGGAATCGACAACTAAGCGGACGCCTGAGATGGGGTCAGAGGCCCTCTGGTAGTCACTCTGGTAGTCACGCTCGCTCTGACCCTCGCATCAGGGTCGGTATCCTGGTCGAGCCACTGCACGCAAGGCTCATCGAGAAGTCCTCGCAAGCAAGCGCCTTACGGCTGGTGCCGGAGAGAGCGCGAGGGTAGCTGGCTCGGATTAGACCTCCAGTTGTGGCCCGAGACCCTGGAGGTCTCACAGTGCTTACGTTCGACATCGACGGCCTCGAAGAGATGCTCCGGCGGGTGGTGCGCGAGGAGCTACAAGCCCAACACACCGACTGGCTCGACTCGAAGCAGGCGGCCACCTACATCGGCACCTCGGTCGGCCAGATCCGCAATCTTGTCCACGAGGGCAAGCTCCCCCAGCACGGGCCGAAGGGCCACGCGATCAAGCTCCGGCGCGGGGACTGCGATCAGTACATCTCGACGCGCGGGCAGAGGGGTTGACCAGATCCAGATGCTCGCCGATGATGTGACTACCAGCAAAGAGGGCCTGCACGAGTTGTCGCTCGCCAGGCCCGTGGACAAGGAGGACTAGCTCCATGCCAAGCAACACCGTAACGAAGAGGCAGCGACACGTCTCGGTCAAGAACCTCGACCACGTCTACAAGAGCCAGCGCTCAGACGGGTCGTGGCACTACGAAGTCCAATGGCCGAAGCAGACGGACGGCAAGAGGCCGTACGAGACGATCTGCCCGGTCAACCGGAAGGGCGCTCGCGCTCTGGTGATCGAGCGCAGGTCGGAGATCTTCGGCAGCGGCACCAAGTCGAAGTCGAAGGATCCGCACGAGACGCTGGAGCAGGCAGTCGAGCATTGGCGGGCCGACTGCACCGGCCCGAATGACCTCAAGCCTCGCTCGGTCGAGATGTACGAAGGCCACATCGTCCGGCTCAAGTCCTCGCCGCTCTGGAAGACGAAGGTGCGGGACATCGAATGGACGGACATCAAGCGCTGGCTCGACGGGCTGAAGCGGCGTGATGGTGCTCCGCTCGCGGACAGCACCAAGCGCGGTGCGCTGGCGACCATCGACGTGATCCTGGAGTACGCCCGCTCTCGCGGCATCCTCTCGGTCACGCCGAAGATCCCGCGCGGCAAGAAGCCGAAGACGAGCACCCAACGCGACCGCGTGCTCACCCGCGAGGAGGACGACCGCCTGGCCGCCGCCTTCGGTCGTAGGGGCTGGATGCTCCAGGTATACGACGTAGCGCTCGGGCAGGCGCTCAGGTTGGGCGAGGTCACCGGACTTCAATGGAGCGACATCGACTTCGAGGCCGGGACGGTCACCATCCAGCGCCAGATCGGCAAGAACGGCGAGGTCGGCACACCGAAGAACGGAGAGATCGGCACCATCGACCTCACCGAGCGGGCGGCGCGGGCGCTGCTGGCCCTGCGCAAGGAGGCGATGGCCGAGGGTCGGATGCCCATCGGGCCGGTCTTCCTGAACACCCTCGGCGAGCGGCTAGACCGCTCGCTCATCGAGCGGGCCTTCTCCGAGGCGGTCAAGACGGCGGGCATCGAACACATCAGCATGCACGGCCTGCGGCACACGATGATCTCGTGGATGTTCCTCGCCGGGGTCGCGCCGACCTCGATCCAGCGCTTCGCCCGGCACAAGGTGCTGGCGACCACGCTCGGCTACGCCCACCACGTCAAGGACGAGGCGCAGTCCGACCGGATCAGGAAGGTCGGGGTGGCAGCGTGATCACCGGCCAGCAGATCGTCATCCCGTTCGCCGAAGGATCCGAGCAGCACCGCGCTTGGATTCGCGGCGCGGACATGGCCGACCGCGCGGCCACCGTGCTCTTCCCGGCGCTCACGACCGCCGCACTGGAGGTCGTGGCCGAGGAGATGGAGGCCCGGCTAGAGCGCGGCGGGCTGGAGCCGTTCGACCTCGGGCACACCTACACGACCGCGTGGCAGGCGGTGCAGGAACTGCACGACCGGGATCCCGAGGCCGAGGGGCCGATTCTGTGGAGCGCGTGACGAGTCACACTTCGACGCTGTACCCGGAGGCACCGGAGACGGTGCCTCCGTCGTTCTGCGGCGGCTTGAAGGGCACGACCGCACCGGTGTCGTTGGTCGTGTACACGCCCAGCACGCGCCCAGGCTGGCCGGTGAACGGCAGGTCGGCATGCTCGATGCTGATGGCGAGGCTCATGACGGCGTCTTGCCGGATCGCCACGTCGGGCATCACGTAACCACGGAGTTCAGAGAGCAGTTCCACACACTCCTCGGGGATGCTCAAGAGCAGCCTCTGGAGGTGCATCTGCACGCCCTCGATGATCCGGGCCTTGCTCGGCTTGGTCGTGATGAAGCCCGAGACACGCGGGAGGTCGGTCGAGTCGAGCACGACCGCGCCGATCCCGTTCTCCTCCAGCACCGTGAAGTGCTGCCCGGCGGCGAAGCGGTGGTGCGTCTCGCGGATCGCCTTGAGGATCTCGTTGTAGTCGGCCCCACGCAGGTACGTGAAGCCGACCACGTCCAAGTACGGCGAGTCCGACACGTCCAACGTGATCCCGACCGTCGCATCAGCACGGCTCCCGAGATCCCATCCACTCACGTACTTGCGGCCCGGCTTGCCGTCGGCCAGGAGAGGCGCAGCATCGACCGTGGCGGCCTCGATCTCCTCGGGGTGGAAGACGAGCGCACCGCCTCCGCTCAAGGCGTCCTCGGCGGTCATGGCGTACTCCCTGCGGTAGGCGATCTCGTTCAACTCGCGGCGCTTGATCTCCATCTGCACCTTGTCGCGTCCGGGCCGTGCGTCGGCGGGGATGAAGCAGGTCGTGTGCTTGCCCAGGCCCGCCTCACAGGCCCTCCAGTAGTCCGCAGCGGCCCCTTGAGGCCCAACTCCAACGGTCAGGATCAGTGAGGTCTTGGCGGTCGGCTCGACTCTCTGATACAGGTCGGCTGGATCCGGGTGACGTGCCCACTCATCGAAGAGCGCGAACTCGCAGCCCTGGTCGATGCCGCTCGTGCCCGCAGCCGCGTAGGCCCGGCAGATCCGAGACCCCTCGAACTCGAAGACGTGCGCTGCCCGACGCACGACCGGGAGCCGCAAGTACGGCGGGAGGTTCTCCAGGCCGAAGGCGACGCTCCGCAGCAGATCGACCGCCTCGCGCTCTCCTCGGGAGAAGATGTGGACGCGGACGTTGGCCGGTGCCCGGCGCAGGAGGTAGCCGCAGTTGGCCGCAGCGATGGTGCTCTGGCCCAGCCTTCTTGCCTTGAGAGCGAAGAGGTTGGGGGTGCAGGCGACGGCCTCCACGAACATCTCCTGCGCGTGCCAGAGGTGCTCGCCGAGGACGAGGCTGGTGTTCTCCTCGGTGGACTCGAAGCGCCACACGTTGAGGAAGTCGCGGAAGGTGCCGGTGGCCTGGAAGATCTGCTCGCGGATCGCGGGGTCTTCAACGGCGAGGCGGGCAGCCTCACGAGAGACCGGCACGGTGCGGTCTCCGCGATGTAGCAGGACGACGCTCACTGCCACACCTGGAGACGGGCGTACGGGCGGGCCTGACCGTCCGGCGGGTCACCGTCCATGAACTCGACCTCGTCGTACTCGGTGGTGGCTGAGTCGGCGGTGGCGGACTCGTCCATCGCGTACAGCACGCGAGCCGCACCCAATCTGATGTTCGGCGCGGGATCCGCGAGCAACTCCTCCAAGACCTGGCGGGCCGGAACGGGGTCGTAGTGTTCGAGCAGCTTGGCCGCACTCCAGTTCTTCACGGTGCCGATGGGGGTGCCGGTCTGCTCGGCGATCTTCGAGAGCGAGAGACCGCGCGTGCGGAGCTTCTGAGCCTCGCGCAGCTTCTCGCGGTTCGAGAGACCGACTGAGCCTGGATGGCGGCGGCCCATCAGAGGCTCCCCGTCGTGATGACGCCCATGATCCGGCCTCGACCGGAGAGGGACTGGTAGCCACGCCAGCGCTCGCGGCAGTAGTCGAAGGTCTGCTGCACCTCGCGCTCGTGCTTCGGTGAGCGATCCCACACGAACTTGTGGTCGTCGTAGTCGCGCGTGCCCGTGAAGCAGACGCCACGGACTCGACCCTCGCCAGGGACATCGACCACGATCACAACCTCGCCGGTGGAGAGCGAGCGCAGCACAAAGCCGCAGTCCGCCATGAAGCGAGCGCGGTTGATCGCCTCCTCATCGTCGCAGCCGAACACGACCGGCAGGCAGTGCGTCGGCACGAGTAGCACCGTCCCGTCCTTCCCGGCAGGGTGCTCGACGCCCGGCCAGATCACGTAGTCGTCCGGCTCCGGCTCGGGCAGCGTGAGCGGCGCGTCGATGCCAACCTCGTCCGCGAGCAACACCGGCTCATCGTCCCCGGCGGCGAGGTGCTCGGCCCACAGCTTCAGCGAGTGTGTGTGAGTTCCGCCACGACGCTGCACGGTCGAGCGGTGGCACTCCAAGACGCTCGCGATCTCGGAGTCCGACATGCCCTCGGCGATCCGCATGCGGGCGATGTCGAGCGCCTCTGCGGCAGGTGTCGCACGCTTGGAGCGTCGGTGCGTCAGGTGGGTGGCGGTCATCGGCACCTCAGAGGAGAGCGTGTGCATCCCTGGTCAACCGCTCCGAGCGTGACTACCAGAGTGACTACCAGCCCGGCGGATCGGCTCAACCACGCGGTCTGCGAGGTGCTGGCCCAACACCTCGTACGGCGACCGGAAAGTGGGCGGGCGGCACATGCAGAGACCGTCGAGTCCGGCGGGGACGAGAGGTCGGTGGCCGTGTTCCACGACCCCCGTAGTCACACATCCGACATCTCTCCGGGGGATGCACCATTCCACACACACCCCACCAACTAGCACCCTCTTATGTACCCACCCTCTAGATGTGTCGGATGTGTCGGATGTGTCTTCAGCAATCCCGCATGAGAACTCAGATCTAGCGCATCCGACATACCTCTCAGATGTCGGATTCTGGTCGGATGTTTGGCCCTGAATCGGGGTCTCGGTGTCGGATGTCATACCTCGACCGGCTCTCCGACGAAGCTCTCGTAGAGGGCGCTCACGTCCGTTCCGGCCCCCACATCCGACATCGTGTCGGATGCGTTCTCGTCCTCGTTGTCGATCTTGCGGAGCACGTACATCCGGGTCTGCTTGCCCTTGCCGATGGTGACCTTCTTCTGGAGGTTCCGACCTTCACCCGGCACGAGGATGTCCTTCTCCGCCAGCGTCTGCATGACCGGCTTCACGTCCTCGATCCCGATCTCTGCCGCGATCCTCTCAGCGGTCTTGGGCATGACGCCCCAGGTCTTGCCGAGATCCTTGCCATAGCGCTGATCGGGGGAGAACCCCAAGCCACCCAGGTCGTTCGCCTCATAGCGGCCTGACCAGGTGTCAAGGTGCTCGCGGAGCGCCCGCATGAGCCGCTGCCAGGTGCGACCCTCGTCTTGCATCGCCTCCCCAAGCTCGTCCCACACGACCGACCAGTCCACCTCGGGCACCTCTTCCAGGCCGACCGCGCGACACGCCCGCTCGAAGCCGAGGATGGCCGCCGAGACGACCCGCACCTGCTCCTGCATCATCGAGTCCTCGAACTCCGGCGCTCGGTCGAGGACGGCCTGGAGGTCTTCCTTGGTCGCTGGCCCGAGATCGACCAGGAGCTTGAGCGTCCAACCGGGGTGCTCGCCCATGACCTCCGCGAAGAGGTCGGCGGTCTCCTTGTCCGCGAGCGGAGCCTTCAGTTCGATCACCCGGCGGCGCAGACCCGAGAGCGCGATGGCTTGGGTCAGACGCATCTCGCCGGTCGAGAGCACGTTGAGCCGGAAGGTCTTTGCCTCCCGCGCCTTGCCCTTGTCGTTGGCGCGGATCTTCTCGCGCCCGTTGCGTACGTTGAAGGGCAAGATCGCCATCTCATCCCTCCGGCCAGTCGCAGTCTCATCGACGCCGTAGGGCATGATCGACGCCTCGGCCAGCCGGTCAATCGTTCCGTTGAGCGTGTCCATCCACTCGCCTCGAAGCTCGGGGTTCGTGCCCATCTGCCGCATGGACGACTCCATGTCCTGCGTCTTGCCGAGGGTCGAGTCGCCGTAGGGGTGGAAGACGCTGCCGGGCGTCTCGATCCGCTCAAGCTCGAAGGAGATGTTCACGGCCCCGGCGACGAGGGCGAGCTTCGGATGATTGGCGGCGGCCAGGTACGCCTCCTGCAAGCCAGGCCGTGCTGCCTCCTCGTCTCCGTCACGATCCGGGCCGTAGTTGTTCCTGCCCGGACGCGCCTTGACGCCGTGGATGCCAGGGATCCTGGCCTGGTCTGCGTTCAGGTACGGGCGCTCGACGCAGGTGTCGGTCTGCACGTCCGTCCGCGTCGCCCTCACGATCCACTCGTTGAGCTTCTGCATCTCGGGCCGGGTGAGTGCCTCGCCGAGCGCCTCGACCGTCCTGCCCATCGTGGAGTTCGGGCCGGTGATGCCGGTGACCGGAAGCTCGATCTCGTGCGAGCCGTTGTTGAGCGTGACCTTGGTCACGACCAGATGCGTGATCACGCCATCGACCGCGATCCGCTTCTTGAGGTCGAGCCAGAAGCCGTAGGCGTACTTCGAGTGGAGCACCTCGACCTCATGGCCGTCCTCGTCCTTGCGGGTCACGACCGAGATCGTGTGCGTGACCGGCACATCGGGCTTCGTGTAGTAGCCGTGAACGGCGGTCGAGATCCAGCCGTCTTGCTCGATGAGGAGCGCCTTGCGCTCGCGCTCGGCCTTCGCCGGGTCTACCGCGTCGGATGTCTTCTTGGCTGCCATCTGGCTGCTCCTTGACTGGGCAGCCGGGCGATGCTGCGAGGGATGGACACAGGATTCACGGAGTCGCCTCCGTGGCGAACGGGAGATCCAACTCATCGCGAATGCGCTCGGCCCGGTCAAGGGTCAGTTCGCGGATGACCACCACACCGTTCCGATCTCTATCTCCCAGTGGTCGAAGACGCCGGTGCTGTGAGTACCCAGCGGGAGCTTCTGGCCCCGCAGCAGTAGGTACGTCACCTCGCCGTTCGTGGCGAACTCCAGGCCGCTCTTCTCGACCATCACGAGCCGGTACGGGGCACGCATCCGCCAGCGCTTTAGCTGGGCCTCACGCACCGCTTCCTTGTGGGTTGGAGTGGAGTTCGACATTACCTAGAGAGGATTGTACCCTCGCAACTCAAACACCCCGAGCGCGACCCTAAGGGAATAGATCAACCTCGGCTACGTTAGCGGCATGTCGTCCCTTACGATAAAACGACACGTATTCCGATACGAAAAAGCGACATGCTCGACGACTCTACAATCGCGGCTACACTCCTAACTGCGAGAGCCTCCTGGTCAGAGGCAAGTTGGTACACAGGCTCTGAGGCCCGTCGAAAGGCGGGTCTCGGTGTTTCTTCACCGGATCCAACTGCGGAGACCTCCCGTTTCCGAGAGGTCTCCGCTGTGATCACCGGACTTCCGGTGTTGGATTCGACATGAACGATGGGCCACCGTCTGAAGAGACCCTTCGCCTAGATAGGAGTGTACATCCATGACGCATTCCGCGTAACGCGCCGCGTAATCTCGGGCGGAATAGCAAACGCGAGACGAGGGTACACTCTTATCTATGACAAACGGATCCAAACGGCCCTCGGGCTACGAACTGGCGAAGCAGAGGACAGAAGCTGCGAGGCGTACGGCTGCCATCGAGGCCGAGTGCCACGAGGCAGGTGTGCTGCTTGCGGTCGCGGCGATGAAGGCCAAGGGCACGGCGAAGCAGCGCGAGCTTGACCCGGACGTGATCGAGGCGAAGGTCAGATTGACCAAAGCCTTGAACGAGCGAGACTCGGATCCGTCGTCGGCAGTTCTAGCTGCGCTTGACGCGCTCCAGATCAAGAAGAACGCCGCGCCGACGTGGCTCCGGATCTGGCGTCGCCAAGCCCGAGTAGCTCCCTCACCGACAACAAGGAGAAGACGTGGTCGCATTGACCCCCGATCAGATCTTGGAGCGTGCCACTAGGCCGGACGGCCCGTTGGCGTACATCCGAGAGGAGGCCGAGAAGCGGGCCGAGGCCGAGAAGCTCAAGGCCGAGAAGCTCGCCGAGCAGCGGCGCATGGAACTCAGCAAGACCGTGGACGACGCGGGCCGCCTTCGTGGCCCTGCGCGACCGGCGCTGGGAGCACCTCAAGGCGTACGTGCCGTTGAACGAGGAGTTCAAGGCCGCCGAGACTGCGTACCGGAGTGCTCAGAGACTCGCTCGCTCCGCCGGGGTCGAAGATCCCGATCCGCAGTTCGACACGATCCAGTCGGCGCTTTCCGGCGGCGGCTCGTATGAAGTACGCCGCGAGGCGCAGGTCATCAAGGAAGCGCTGGCGGTCGGTCTGTGAACCTGGACGAGGCTCTCCAGCGGGTTGACCGCGCGGCAGCCGGGCATGCCCAGGACGAGTACGACAAGCGCGACGACCGGGCAACCGTGACCGCTAAGGCCCGTGCCTTCCACGCCACGAAGCTGGCAGCGCGTGACGCCGTGCCTGGACACGCTCTCCGCAAGACGTACCGGCTCTAGGCCGCCTTCAGGCGTGAGGACGCTCGCCCAGCCGAACGACCTGTCACTCGTAGTGGGACAGCGCGCTCGCTAGATGGGGATAGCGACGAAGCTGATGCCGCAACGCCTCCTCGTTGTCGCCGGGGACGCCTTGCGCGTTCTCCACGAACGACACCCAGATCAGGTTCTCAACCTCGTCGTCCTCTTCGCCATCAGACAACGCACGGTCGAGGTCTGTCAGCAGCCGAGCGAGTTCACTGGCATCCGCGTTGTCGCGAGCGAGGGACGACGCATACCGGGTCACGTCTCCGAAGAACACGTGCGGCAGCAGGTCGTCGTTATCGGCCAAGTGCTCGTCGCGGATCGCCGCAAGCGGCGGGTGGCGCTCGACCAACCATCCGACGAACGCCGTCGCGGTACGCGGAGATTCATCCACACTCGGAACATAGCGTCGCTCAGGCGTCATTCCGGAACACTGGCCCAGCCGAGTGTCTACCCCTGACCTATGAGCCGCTCGACGACGCGCCCGACCGGCGGCGGGTCATTGAGGCCGTAGCGCGACCGGGCGGCCTCCGTCATGAACGCGGCAAGCTGCTCCGCGTTCACGCCCTCGGCGAGCTTCTGCTCGACATCGCGAACGAGCCAGTCGTACTCGTCCCGAGGCAGGTGTGGGTCGTATGGGTCGTCATCTCCAAGCGGCGACCACTCCCAGACAAGCTCGCGAATCCGATCTTGTCGCTGTCCGTTACCCGCCTGCTCAGGGGTCATTCCGGAACACTGGCCCAGCCGAGTGGCCGGCCGCAGGGCGTATAACCAAGCCGAGCATCGACGGGTGTCGGCGGTTGGTGTCACGTTCGGCCTTCCATCGGCACCTGTACATGTAGATGAGGGAAAGCGCCGAGCAACTGGAGTCTCCGCCCGACGGCGAGCACCGGGAGCACCGTCAGGGCGAGAAGCCAGCGTCGCCGCCTGGTGGAGAGGCTGTCGAGCGCCTGTTCTACGGCTGCGAGGCTCGTCTCGGCCGCTTTCTCGCTCAGATGGTTGGCAATCGGGCGCTGGCGGAGGACTTGCTCCAGGACACGTTCTACGAGGCGTTCCGCTGCCGCGATCAGCTTCATGCGATCGAGAATCCTGAAGCGTGGTTGTTCGGGATCGCGCGCAATCGCGCACTTGCGGCGCTTCGTAGACGCCGTCGCCTGCGGTCTGCACTGGAGCGCTTCACACAGCGTCCCGAACCAAGCGAGCGTGACGACCTAGAGTTGCTTGCCGTCCGCGACCTGCTTCAGCGTCATCTCGACCCGGAAGACCGCGCGCTTCTGATTCTGCGATACCTGCACGGTTTTCAGGCGACAGAACTTGCCGCGATGACTGGTCGGACGCCCGAGGCCGTTCGCCAGCGGCTTGCACGAGCAAAGAGCCGCCTCATTCGCGCGGCTGGACGCCAGCCCAGCCCTTCCGAAGAGGAGAAAGAGACATGAACCGTGTAATCGCACTGGAACGCGACGACGACATCGTTCGCGAGCTGCTCGCGCCCTTTGAGCGGGTTCAGCCGGTCAGCCTGAGGCGCGGCCCGCGCCCGCGCCGATCTCGCCCCTTGCTGCTCGCGGCTGCGACGGCAGGCGTCGCGGTGCTGGCCTTCACGAGCCTCGCCACCGCCGGTGCGATCGGATTCGGCCCGTTGCACGGCGCTTCTATCAGCCCCAACCCGCCGACGCTCACTACCGGAGCGACGAACACGCTCGCCTGCAATCTGATCGGGCAAACCGCCGGCCAGGCGGAGACCGCCCTGCATGAGAAGGGCTATCAGATCGAGTGGCGCTTCCAGACCTGGGGTAGCCAACCGGCCCAGAACACCGACAAGAACGCACCAGGCGGCGTGATCGGCTACACAAGCGAGCCGCAGACCGTGCCCGCAGACAGCGTCGTCTGGGACATCAGCGCAGATACCAGCTCCGCCAATAGGTTCTTCGTCTTCGTCGAGGCCCCGAACGACCCCAACGCGCCGACACTCACCCCGCCGAACTGTCAAGGAGGATGAGGCCGCACGCCTCAGGGATCATTCCGGAACACTGGCCCAGGTCAGCCGCCAGTTACCTGGAAGTTCGCTGGCGCGAAGCTGGCGAAGGTGGTTCCGCCACCGCTGGGCGCTTCATGACCAGGAGCTTGGTAAAGAACCTCGATTGGATACGTGCCGGGCGGGACAGACGGGATCTTGACCTGCACCTGGTAGGTGCAGAGCTTCGCCACATCCTGCGTGCCGAGAACCTTCACGGGCGACACCGGGACTGAAGTCACGGGCGTCGGCGAGTTCCCCAAGACCGACCACCATTTGTCGAAGCAGAGGTTCCAATACACGTCCACCTGGGACGCGGTCTGCCCGACATTGCTTCCATCTTCGCTCGTTACCGGTAGAGGCCCTGACACGGTCACGGTCGAGCCGGGTGGGCCGGATGCGGGGCTAAGCCCCGTGTTGTAGACACCGTCACCGTATCGGGCTGGGCAGTTCGTGTCGGCTGTGGTGGTCGAGACGGTGAGCGCGACGTTCGCGGCCCGGACGATCCTTGGCCCGTGAGGGTTGGCGTTGCCGTGGAAAGCCACCCAGGCGGAGCCGCTCCCACGCCCACAACGATTGCCGTGACTCCGACAGCGAGGAGACGCCTGCGGCGTGGCTGCCGCAGCGGTTCTTCTCCTCTTACCGCCGTTGCGAATGCGTCTCTTGCGCGTTCGGTCGCCTCCGCCGAGGGGCGCGGATACTGCTCGCGCAACTGCTCGATCTGGTCGAGGTCATCCACGTTCTGCCTCCGTTGTTTCTCGAAGCTGGGCAATGCCCCGACCGAGTCGGAAGCGGCTGTCCCCTCGGGGACACCGACGACCCCGGCGACTTCACGCAAGCTGAAGCCGAGAACGTGATGGAGCACGACCGCCTCACGTTGCTCGACCGGCAGCGCCGCGACGCCACCAGTAGTGGAGTCACATCCGCTCGCGTAGGCGCTTGCACCGTGTCGTCCAGCCTCCCGGCCTCACGCCGTCGCTCGGCCCGCAGCAGGTCACGGGCGCGGTTGACGGCGATCTTGGCGATCCAGGGTGCGAACGGCCTGTTGCGGTCGAAGCTGCCTAGAGACCGGATTGCACTGACGAAAGCATCCTGCGCGGCGTCATCAGCGAGATCGCTCCTGCCCGTCACGGCGTAGGCGGCCCGCCAAGCGGTCAGCCAATGCTCATCAAAGAGAGCTTCGACCGCAGAGGGCGAACCCGCCTCGGCGTGAGCAGCAAGATCGTCCTCGTGGGCCATCCACCTTCTATACGCCTGGCAGGCCCTTCAGATTGGATTCAGGCCAAGCGACGCTGGGCGCTCGGGGTCATTCCTGAACACTGGCCCAGGCGAGTGTGGAACCATCCATGCATCTGGAGGGTGTCAGGGGCATGGGCAGATTCTGTCTGATTCAACCCGTAGCCACCGGCGCGGTCTTCGCCACCCTGGTCGGCAGCGGCTGCTCTGACCATTCCCGATCCGGCAAGCCCGCATCGTCCACCACCGCTGCGGGCCTGAGGTCGCCGAGGCTGACGTCGGCACCTACGACCTGTCCTGGCCCGAAGCCGCACCTGGAACGGGTCACGCCGAGCGTCGCGCCAGCAATCGGACGGGAGCCTGTCTGGGTGCCTTTGACGCGAGGCTTGATCCGAAGACGGGTGCCCTTCACATGGTCGGCAAGGTTCCTCGTACGCGGTACGGCCGGCGGGACAAGGTGATCTGGCTAGTCGCCTCTCACCGCAAGGGTGTGATCCGGCTTCGCGGCCACAACCTCACTACTGGAACGGCCCTCAGGTTCAAGGTTCTACTCTCGGGACAGGGAGTGACCACGGTTGGTCTCCTCAATCAGGGCAAACCGGAGCAGCAACGAATCCGGGCGAGCCGAAGACGTTCCCCGCCAGCATCTACTTCCCGAGGGCCGGTTGCTACGCGCTGAACGCAAGGTGGAGAGGCGGTAGCTGGAGGTCGTCGTCGGCCTGGGCCGGAGCGCCGAACCCATCTATGGGTCATTCCCCAGCACTGGCCCAGGCGAGAGTTGTGACATCTTGGCTGCTGGTGTCGTACCTTTAGTGGCGTGAACATTCACCGGCTCAGAGCGAGCGAGGCGGGACGGCCACTAGTCGCGGCTCTCGTCCCCGCTACCACCCTCCTTGCGTGTCTTTGGCTCGGCGAGTACAAGGACTCGACTTACAACCACGGCCCAGGGCTGACAGTGCCTGCTGCCAATCGCTCCACGCCTGGGTGGGCTATTCCCCCCGCCACCGCCATCGGGGTCGGCGGGGGAGCCGTCGCCCTGCTGATCCTCCGGTCGCACCGCTCCAGGCGTTAAGCGTCAGGGGTCATTCCGGCTCAGGGGGTGGCCCGGCGTGAGGAGGCGCTGGGCCATTGGCGTCTGGTAGTCACGCGGTAGTCACGGGCGGCCTGAACTGGGCTGAGGCGTGCTGATCAGGTGGGCGCGGTTCCTCGTAACGGTGCGGGCTGCTGATGCCCGCCGACGCCTCCTGCCATACAAGTTCTTCGGCCCGCACCTCGGCCTCGCGTACGGACGCGAGGAGCTGCTGCGTTCGTGGCGGCCGTACAAGGTGCGGCCGGCGGCGGACGAGCCGGTCGGCGGGCGGTTCGAGACCGGGACGCTCGCGCACGAGCTGCTCGCGGGCTTCGTCGCCGCCGTCGCCTACCTCGACGAGAGCGGCTGGGACGCGATCCAGGCGCACGAGCAAGCGCTCGGACAGCGGGTCCTCGACGGACTGCCGGACAGCTGCACGCTCTACGGGCTCGAGACGATGGACGGCCGGGTGCCGACCTTCGCGTTCCGGGTCGACGGAATGCCGCCGCGCGAGGTCGCCGAGCAACTCGCCGCGCGAGAGATCGCGGTCTGGGACGGCGACTACTACGCCATGGAGGCGATGGAGCGGCTCGGGCTCCAACCCGACGGCGCGGTCCGCGCGGGATTCGTCCACTACAACACGTTCGAGGAGGTCGACCGCCTCCTCGCCGCGCTGGCCGAGCTCTAGCTACGCGTTGTCCGCCTTCGCGGCCGCAGCTGCGGCGATCCAGCGCGGATCGTGGCGGCGGATCCGGTCCGGCTCGCGCCCCCGCCGCTCGGCGATCTCGACCGTGAGGCGCTGGAAGCGCACGATGTCGACGACCGGATGGCGGTCGGCAGCAGGTCGACCTGCAGCCGAGCTCGCGGAGTGCGGCTGCGGCCGCTGCTGCCCGCGCGCCGCCGCGCCTTCGCCCTCGAGGACGAACGCCCGCACCGACTCGTCGACCGCGGCGAGGTAGCCGTGCAGGAGCTGCTCGGTCTCGTACGCCTCGGCGGCGACCCAGGCACCCTCGCGCAGCTTCAGGACGGCCTCGTGCGCCGTCGGAAGGTCCCGGCCGGCGCCCGCCACGACGAACCGCTCCTGCTCCCCCACCTCCGGCAACGGCGCCGCGAGCGCCTCCTCGACCGCGCCGGGCAGCCGGCCGATGTCCTCGCCGTGCAGCGCGGCGATCGCGGCGACCGCGCACGTGTAGCTCGCGGTGTGGCACCAGCTCTCCTCGATCGCCGGCGTGCAGACCACGACCTCGTCGCACAGCTCGGCGATCGGCCCGTCGGGCCGGCCGGTCACGAGCCAGCGCGGGCCGCTCCAGGCGCGCGCCGCCTCGAGCGTGAGCGGCGTCTCTCCCTCGTGGGAGACGACGACGAGCAGGTCGGCGTCGCGTTCCGGCCGCAGCACGAGCTCGAGCGCCTGCACGGCATCACCCCCGGCCATGGCCGCGTGGAACGAGGTGCCGCAGCCGGTGAAGAGGAGCCGCGCCCCGTCGGGGAAGCTCCGGTCGGTCGGCACCTGGGCCAGCCACTCCGGCTGGGCGGCGATCGCCCGCCTTGTCTGCTCGCCGTGCACGAGGGATACGTCTATACGATCGAGCGCGGTGACGGGGTTCCAACGCGACACACTCGACAACGGCCTCCGCGTGCTCACGGCCGATCTGCCGTACGCGCAGTCGGTCGCCGTGCTGGTGATGCTGGCCGCCGGCTCCCGCTACGAGGCCGACGAGGTCAGCGGGATCGCGCACTTCTCCGAGCACATGTTCTTCAAGGGAACCGAGAAGCGGCCGAGCGCGAAGGAGATCGCCGGCGCGATCGACGCGATCGGCGGCGAGTTCAATGCCTTCACCGGCAAGGAGTACACGGCGTACTACGTCAAGTGCGCGGCCGAGCACCGCGACGTGGCGCTCGACGTCCTCGTCGACATGCTCCGCAACTCGCGCTTCGAGGAGGAGGAGATCGAGCGCGAGAAGGGCGTGATCACCGAGGAGATGAACATGTACTACGACACGCCGCGCGACTTCGTCGGCGGTGTCTACGAGCAACTTCTCTGGGGTGACCAGCCGCTCGGCCGCGACATCATCGGCCGCAAGGAGACGATCCGCGACGCGACGCGCGACACCTTCATGGGCTACCTCGACCGCTGGTACAAGCCGTCGCGCATGGTGCTCGGCGTCGCGGGCGCGATCGGCGACGGCCTGCTCGAGCGCGCCCAGGAGCTGCTCGGCGACCTCCCCGACGGAGAGACCGGCGAGCCGGAGCCCACCGCGCCGTACGCGAACGGCCGCGTCGTCGTCCCGACCAAGCAGTCCGAGCAGGCGCACGTGATCCTCGGGGTGTCCAGCCTGCCGATCGACCATCCCGACCGCTACGCGATTCAGCTGCTGGCGACCGCGCTCGGCGGCGGCATGTCGTCGCGACTGTTCAGCGAGGTGCGTGAGCGGCGCGGGCTCGCGTACTACGTCTACGGGCTCAACCACAGCTACACCGACGCCGGGACGCTCTATTCGCAGGCGGGCGTGGACATCAACCGCATCGACGACGCCGTGGCGACGATCGCTGCCGAGCTCCGCAAGGTCGCCGCCGAGCCGCTGCCTCCGGACGAGCTCGAGAAGGCGCGCAACTTCTCGAAGGGCCGCTTCGTCCTCTCGCTCGAAAGCCCGCAGGGGCTCGCGCTGTTCGGGCTGCGGAGAGAGGTGCTGGAGCGGACGCTCCCCGACCCCGACGACGTGCTGCGCGGAATCGACGCAGTCACGAGCGACGACGTGGCGCGGGTCGCGTCGGAGCTGATCGCGGACGATCGCTTCCGGCTCGCAGTGATCGGCCCGTTCGACGACGCCTCGCGCTTCGAACCGCTGCTCGACGGCTAGCGTCAGGCGAGAGGACGCTGGCCCAGGCGAGAGTCCTACCGCTTGGAGATTTGGTCGAGCTTGTGAAGCGCGCCGTCCACGCTCGGTCCTAAACCTTGGCCGTCGTCGAACCAGAGGTTTCCGTCCTCGAGCCAGTAACCCCCGCTCCTGGCGTTTTTGGACAAAGACGAGGCCGTGGACAAAGACGAGGAACTGCGTGGCCGCGGGCTGCTTTCCGACGTGGTGGACGCCGCAGCCGATGCGGCCGTCACCCGCTGACGCTCGGGGGTCATTCCCAAACACTGGCCCAGGCCGGCATTGACTCGCCAGGCGTCTTAGAATCCCGAGTTGTGGCCAGGTTTGCAGCCGTGAGACTGGCGGCAGCCGTCGTCGCAGCGCTCATTCTCGGTGTGGCGCTCGTCGGTGCTGCCGCCCTTCCCTGGAATCCACTCCAGGGGCTTCCCCACTCCTGCCCCCGGGGGTCGACTGACTGCGTCTACCCCGCCAGGCCCGCCTGGGTCCTCCCGACCGCGCTTGCCATCGGCTTGATCGGACTCGCCGGGGCATCGGGTGTCCTCAGAGCGACCCGCCGTGGCCGCACTCCTGCGCGGACGACCCAGCCCGGCGGCCCGGTCTAGCCCGGACCCCTGGACCTGGTTCCGTCGAGGCTCCAGGCCCAGGAATCGCGACTGATCTAGCTCGTGGCAGCCGCTGTCACGTTCGGGAGCCCGACCGCATTCTCGGCGTTGACCTCGAAGAACTCGTTCGTGCTCACATGTCCGGCGCCCCCGTCGACAATCCCCCGAACCGTGTCCACCGACCCCGACTCCCACAAGCAGACGGCACGCGAACCGTCCTCGTTCGGGATCGCGCTGTGCAGAGTTGTTCCCTCCGGAAGGTCCGCCAGTACTGCCTGCGCGGTCTCCCAGAACACCTTGGGATCGTCGACGGTATGGATCGCAACGACATACATCGCTGCTCCTCTCATCGGTAACCGGCGCCCTGGCCGGTGTCTGCACGCAACCTACACCCGTGTCTGAGCCGACGCCCGCCGCGAGGGCTGCCGGCGACCACGGAGCTATCGTCACCGCCATGGCCGAGTTCGTCCCGCCCGATTTCGAGGTTCCCCTCGGAATCGAGACCTCGGACCTCGTCCTGGAGCCGCTCGGGCCCGAGCACAACGACCCGGATTACGCGGCATGGACGTCGTCGCTGGAACACATCGCCGCGACGCCGGGTTTCCCGTGGGGCACCTGGCCGCGAGAGATGACGTCGGACGAGAACCGTGCCGACCTGGAGCGACACGCCGAGGACTTCCGCACCCGGAAGGGCTTCACGTACACCGTGCTCGATCCGGCGAGCCGCGACGTGATCGGGTGCGTCTACATCTACCCGGCGCGCGACACCGACTTCGATGCCCGCGCGCTCTCCTGGGTCAGGGAGAGCCACGCACACCTGGACACTCCGCTGTGGCGCGCGGTGAGCGGCTGGCTCGAATCCGACTGGCCGTTCGCCAACGTCCAGTACGCGCCGCGAACGTAGGGCTCCGAACGCACACGCCGAGCAGGTCCTGCCCGGCGCAACCCATCGTCTCCGCGTCGGCCTTGCGTAGGTCGGCGGTCCAGTTGGCACCTGGCCCGGATCCGCCCGTTGGAGTGCCTTCGACCTCCGCAGCCGCTCGTACGCGAGGTTTCTACCATTCGACGTGGACGCTGCCTAGCCCTCTAGAGAGGCAATGCGTCGAGATCCGTCTGGATGTGCTTCGCGTCCTCCGGGTTCGCGATCTTCGCCGTGTCCTCGCACGCGAGCTCGTAGTTGCGGCGCGCCTCGTCCGTCTCGCCGGCGATGAGATGCGCGCGCGCGAGCGCCTCGTGCGCTCCGGCGAGGTCCCAGTCCTCCATCTCGTCGGGCGAGGACTCGACGAGCTCGAGACAGCGCCGCGCGTGGTGCAGCGCGGGCTCCGGCCGGCCGAGGATCGAGTACACGCGCGAGCACAGCCACTCGCTGCGCGCGCGGTTCGCCGTCGTCCCGCCGCCCTGCATCCAGTGGTAGGCCGACGCGTGCGCGCAGTAGAGCATCTCGTCGCCGGGCGCGTCCATCAGCGTCCAGGTGCGGTTGTAGAGGTCGATGCCGAGCCGGCGGTGGTCCTCGGTCTGCAGTGATTCCGAGCGCATTCCCATGATCGTTTCCCTTCCGTCGATGATCCGCTGCAGCTTCCCCCGCGTCGCCCGAAGCTCCGCATCCCGCGTCGCCAGCTGTCGCTGGTGGTCGACGAGCGCCGTCCGCAACGCCGCCGGATCACCGGCGGCAAGCGTCGAGCGGATCTCGTCGAGCGGCATGTCCAGCCGCCTCAGCAGCCGGATCGCCTCCGCCCGGTCGACCTGGTCGGGCGAGTAGAAGCGGTAGCCGGTCTCGTCGTCGACGGCGGCGGGAGCGAGCAGGCCGAGCTCGTCGTAATGGCGCAGCGCCTTGACGCCTATACCAGTGAGACGGGAGAACCGGCCGATCGGCATGAGCTGCATCGTGGGCAGCATCGTGCCTCCCCCAAGGGGAGAGTCAAGCCTCGGCGTCTTGGGCGATATCGTCGGTCGCGCGCTTCGCGATCTCGTCGACCACGGTCGGATCGGCGAGCGTCGTCGTGTCGCCGAGCTGTCGCTGGTTCGCGACGTCGCGCAGCAGGCGCCGCATGATCTTGCCGCTGCGGGTTTTCGGCAGCTCGGGCGTGAAGACGATGTTCGCGGGCTTCGCGATCGGCCCGATCTTCTCCGAGACGTGGTTGCGCAGCTCCTCGAGCTTCTCGACCGAGCCCTCGCCGCCGCCCTTCAGCGTCACGTATGCGACGATCGCCTCGCCCGTCACCGAGTCGGCGCGGGAGCAGACGGCCGCCTCGGCGACCTCCTGGTGGTCGACGAGGGCCGACTCGACCTCGATCGTCGAGATGCGGTGCCCGGAGACGTTCATCACGTCGTCGATCCGGCCGAGCAGCCAGTAGTCGCCGTCCCGGTCGATCCGCGCGCCGTCGCCCGCGAGGTAGACGTCCTCGTACTTCGACCAGTACGTGTCCCGGTAGCGCTGGTCGTCGCCGAAGATGCCGCGCAGCATCGCCGGCCACGGGCGCTTGAGGACGAGATAGCCGCCCCCACCGAGGCCGACCTCGTTGCCCTGCTCGTCGTAGACACCCGGCTGGACACCGGGG
Organism: uncultured Actinomycetes bacterium; assembly: GCA_963743545.1. Classification (GTDB taxonomy): domain Bacteria; phylum Actinomycetota; class Thermoleophilia; order Gaiellales; family Gaiellaceae; genus Palsa-739. Next base: position 667,311 of record CAVUQB010000005.1, read on the forward strand.
AACGGACGCGTCGCCGAGCCCGGCTTGAGCGTCGTGACTCCCGGCAGCGGCGTGATCAGGACCATCCCCGTCTCGGTCTGCCACCAGGTGTCGACGATCGGGGTACGGTCGCCGCCGATGTGCTCGCGGTACCAGACCCACGCCTCCGGGTTGATCGGCTCGCCCACCGACCCGAGCAGCCGCAGCGAGGAGAGGTCGTGCCGCTGCGCGTGCTCGGGCCCCCACTTCATGTGCGAGCGGATCGCCGTCGGCGCCGTGTAGAGGATCGTCACCCCGTAGCGCTCGACGATCGACCACCAGCGGTCCTTCTCGGGGTAGTCGGGCGTCCCCTCGTAGAGGACCGAGGTCGCCCCGTTGCAGAGCGGCCCGTAGACGATGTAGCTGTGCCCGGTGATCCAGCCGATGTCGGCCGCGCACCAGTAGACGTCCGAGTCCGGCTTCAGGTCGAAGATGTAGTGGTGCGTCGCCGCCACACCGGTGAGGTAGCCGGCCGTCGTGTGGACGATGCCCTTCGGCTTCGCGGTCGTCCCGCTCGTGTACATGAGGAACAGCAGGTCCTCGCTGTCCATCGGCTCGCACGGACACGTCGCCGGGTCGTCGGAGGCGTCGCTCTCGAGCTCGTGCCACCAGTGGTCGCGGCCCTCCTGCAGCGGCACCTCGCCACCGGTGCGCCGGAGCACCACGGAGTGCTTCACGCCGGGCGCGTCGTCCATCGCCTCGTCGGCGACGGTCTTGAGCCCGATCGTCGAGCCGCGCCGCCACGCCTCGTCCTGCGTGATCAGGACCTCGCACTTCATGTCGTTCAGCCGCCCGGAGAGCGAGTCGGCCGAGAAGCCGCCGAAGACGACGGTGTGCGGCGCGCCGAGCCGCGTGCAGGCGAGCATCGCGACCGGGAGCTCCGGGACCATGCCCATGTAGATCCCGACCGGAGTGCCCTTCTGGACGCCGAGCTTCTTGAGCGCGTTCGCGAAGCGGACGACGTCCCGCTGCAGATCGGCGTAGCTGATCGCGCGCGTCTCGCCTGCGGGCTCGCCTTCCCAGTGGTAGGCGACCTTGTCGCCGTTGCCCGCCTCGACGTGCCGGTCGACGCAGTTGAAGCAGACGTTGAGCTTGCCGCCGAGGTACCACTGCGCGTACGGCGGCTCCCAGCGGTAGAGCTCGGTGAAGGGCTCGAACCACGTGATCCGCTCACGACCCTCCCGCTCCCAGAACTCCTCGAAGGGGACGTCGTAGATGTCGGGTTGCGCGTTGGCCTGCGCCGCGAAGTCCTCGGGCGGCGGATAGCGCCGCTCCTCGAGGAACATCGTCTCGATCGCGCTCTGCCCGGGTTCGCTCAAGGCTCGAGATCGTACGGGTAATCCGTCAGAACTTCCGCGCCGGTCTCGGTGACGAGGACGATGTCCTCGAGCCGCACGCCGCCGTAGCCGGCGCGATAGAGCCCGGGCTCGACGGTGACGACGTCGCCAGCGACGAGCGTCTTGTTCGCCAGCCGCCCCATGCTCGGCGCCTCGTGCACCTCGAGACCGACGCCGTGGCCGAGGCCGTGGAAGAAGCCGTCGCCGAGCGCCTCGCCCGGCTGCTTCGTCCGCTGTGTCGGCTCGCCCGCGGCCTCGAAGATGTCGCATGTGCCGTCGAAGACCGCCCGAGCATCGGCGCCGGCGCGGATGTCGGCCACCGCAACATCAAGCGCCTCCTTGCAGAGCCGGTGCCACTCGCGAACGTCGCCGGCCACCTCGCCGACGACGAAGGTGCGCGTCATGTCCGTGTAGACGGCCGAGGCGTTGTCGCGCGGGAAGATGTCGACGACGAGCGGCGTGTTGGGCGGAACCGGGCCTGAGCCCATGTCGTGGCCGACCGCACCCTGCGCGCCGGGCGCGACGATGTACTCGTCGGCGGTGGAGTCGTGGGCGGCGAAGGCGACGTTCATCTCGGCCTTGATGCGCTCGACCGTGAGCTGCTCACCGTCGAGCAGCAGCTCATCGCCACGGATCTCTGCCCGCCGGAGGAGCCCGCGGCACGTGTCCATCGCCGCTTCGGCAGCGCGCTGGGCGCGCCGCATCCCCGCGAGCTGCGCCTCGGTCTTCGCGCGGCGGCGGTCGTCGAAGAGCTCCTGGTCGACGTCGAGCTCGACGCCGTCGGCGCGGAGTCGGTCGGCGAGCCAGACCGGGAAGTTGTCCGGGACGGTCGCGCGCTTCAGGCCCAGGCTCGCGACCGCACGCAGCGCCAGTTGCGCGTAGAGCTCGCGCGAGTCGAACCCGGACGGGATCAGCTCGTCGTAGCCGAGCTCCTCGTGCGGGTGGACCTCGAAGAGCCCGAGCTCGCGCAGCCGGGTTGCCTCCATCGAGCTGGCGAAGACGTGCCGGCCGCCGCTCGCCTCGGCGTAGAGGAACGGATCGGGCACACCGAGCGGAACCGCGTGCCGCAGATCGGGCGAACGGAACGAGTCGGCATAGATCAGGACCGCATCTGCCACCGGCGAGCGATCCTAGCGGTGGCGCGCCGGTCGGCTGGACGCTTCACGTCCCACGCGCGATACTCGCCAGTCACATGGCGACCGGCTCCAGCGCAGACCCGGCGTTCCCCGTCGGAGCCGCGTGCCGGATCGACTCGCGCTCGCCGTGGCGGCAGATCGCGGAGATCCCCGTCGGCCTCGACCCGGAGGGAATCGCGGTCGACGTCGAGCGCAGGCGCGCGTTCGTCGCGTGCTCGCGCAGCGACTTCGTCTCGGTCGTCGACCTCGAGACGCACGAGGTCATCCGCGAGATCGCCACGGGCAACGAGCCGATCGACATCGGCCTCGACGAGCAGACCGGCCGCGTCTTCACCGCCGACGCGCACTCCGACCAGGTGACGATCATCGACTCGGCGACGCTCGAGGTCGAGACGGCCGTGCCCGTCGGGGGCTACCCGTCCGGGCTGACCCACGTCCCGGAGTTCCGCCGCCTCTACGTCGGCAACTCGCTCGGCTCGACGATGAGCGTGATCGACCTCGACACGCTCGAGACGGTGGCGACCGTCGACGCGGAGCCCGGCGCCGGAGCGATCGGAGTCGATCCCACGCGCCGGCTCGCGATCTGCGTCAACTTCGTCGCGGCTTCCGCCAACTTCTACGACGCCGACTCCTTCGAGGAGGTCGGCCGGCTCGAGCTCGGCGTCGGCACGTGCGCGATCGGGATCGTCCCCGAGCGCGGCGAGGCGTTCATCGTCAACTCGATCGCCGGCACCGTCTCGCGCGTCGACCTCGACGCGATCGAGGTCAAGGAGGAGATCCGCACGGGCTCGGCGCCGGTCGGGCTCGCCGTCCATCCCTCGCACGACCGCGTCTACGTCACGAACCGCGGTGCCGGATCGGTCAGCGTCCTGGGCGTCGCCGACGGCGTCGAGTGGTCGCAGATTCCCGTCGGCGGCGGCCCGGGAGGCGTCGTGGTCGACCCGTACGACGGGCGGATCCTCGTCGCCAACGCCGGTAGCCAGACGCTGTCGATCGTCGAGGATCTGCTCGCGGCGCGGCCGCCGGCGCCGGTCGTCGAGGCGCCGAGCCCGTGGATCGGCCAGCAAGCTGCCCGAGTTCTCCCTCGAGGACTACCGGACGGGCGAGCGGCGCACGAACCGCGACTGGGCGGAGAAGAAGTACATCCTCAACTTCTTCGCCTCCTGGTGAGGCCCGTGCAACGCGGAGGCGCCGTTCCTCGAGGACGTGCGCGTTCGCGAGGAGTCCCGGTCGGGGCTCGAGATCGTGCTGGTCGACATCTGGGAGGGAACCGAGCCGCGGCCCGAGGTCGAGCGGTTCTGCGAGATGTGGGGCATCAAGGGGCCGATCCTGCTCGACCCGAACCTCGAGCTCGCCGGCGCGCTCGGCGTGTGCGGCGTCCCGACCAACGTCGCCGTCGACTCCGACGGGACGGTGCGCGCGTTCGGCGCCGCCCGCCTCGAGGAGCTCGAGCAGGCGATCGACGATCTGTACGGGCGCTAGGCGATGGCTCTGCTGCGCGCCGAGGAGGAGACGAAGGTGCGCGCGTGGTTCGCGGAGCTCGAGCGGCCGGTCGAGCTCTTCGTGGGGCTCGGGCCCGAGGAGACGCCGGGCGTCGGGTCGGGCGACATTGACTTCGGGGCAGAGATGGTGCGGGTTTGCGAGGGGCTCGCAGAGCTCGGCGAGGCGGTGACGTGCCGGGTCGAAGAGGAGCCGGAGAGCTTTCCGCGCTTCCCGGCGGTCTCGATCCGTCCCGATGGGCAGGACGCTGGCGTCCGCTACGACGGGCTGCCGTGGGGCTACGAACTCGCCTCGCTCGTCGGCGGGATCGTCGAGGCCGGGCGTACCGAGCTCACGCTGCGGCCCGAGTCGCTCACGGCGCTCGCGGAGCTCGACCACGACCTCGCGCTCGAAGTCTTCGTCACGCCGACCTGCCCGCACTGCCCGCCGGCCGTCTTGCTGGCGTATCGCTGCGCCTTTGCCTCGGAGCGGGTGACGGCGGCCGCGATCGAGGCGAACGAGTTCCCACAGCTCTCGCAGGAGCTCGGCGTCCGGTCAGTGCCGCGGATCGTCGTCGACGGCGAGCCGCGCTGGGATGGATCGGTGCCGGAGGCGGAGTTCCTCCGGCGGCTGCTGGCCGCCTAGGTCAGCTTCGCCGCGAGCCAGAGTCCGGCGAAGCCGCCGAGCGTGCCGAACACGAGCGACGCGACGCCGAGAGCGCTCCCGCCCCAGACCACGGGCACGAAGCCGCCCAGCGTCATCCCGACGCCCACGAAGATCCAGACGATGCGTCTGTCCATGCTGCATTTATCGGTCACAAGCGGACGCGGAATGAGCGCTGTCGCCCCCGCACGGGTGCCCGCAGCTCGACCCGCGCGAGCACGTCTCCTCGCAGCCGCCCGCGGTAGGCGAACTCGGCAATGCCGGCGCTGTGCGGAAGCAGCTCCTGGCTGCGCGGCCGCAGCAGCACGAGCCTCCGACCGCCACGGAGCAGCGCCAGCCGCAGCCCGTCTCCGTCGAGCCGCTCGGTCACGTTGCCGCGATTGACGAGGCGCAGCTCGAGCAGCCGCACGGCCCCGTTGCGGCGAACGGTGAGCGCCCGCGCGTCGAGCCGATGCACGAGCCGGCCCCGAACGCGCAGGTTGACCATCAGGCCGACGCGGAGCCGCACCCGGACGTGGTGGACTCCCAGCGGCCGCGTAGTCAGGAGGACGAGCTCCGGGTGATCTCCGGGCGCTGCCCGCTGCGGCGGCGCCGCCACGAGCTGGAGAGTGGCCTTCGCGCGAGGCGCGATCCGGAACCGCCTCGGGCGCACGCGCAGCCAGGTCGCGGCGGCGCCGGCCGGTCGCACCCGTGGCCTGCCGCGCATGGAACGCGCGAATCCCGCGCGCGAGACGTCGACCAGCAGCGTGCGCCGGCCGGGGTTCCGCACGGTCACGGCGCCGGCGGCTGCGCCCCTGAGCGTCAGGCGCAGCGGGCTCGCGCTGAGCGCGATGCCGCGGCCGGCCGCGGCACCCGGGATGGATGCCGCGGCCGCTGCGAGGACCAATGCCGCGAGCGCGCGTCTCACTTGCCGATCACCGTGAACGTGAGCGTCGCCGTGTAGTGCCCGGCCGGCACGACCGGCAGCGGCGAGACGAAGCCGACGCTCGTCGCCACCGTGTCGCCTCCCTCGGCACTCGGGCCGCTCGCGCTCGCGAGCGACAGGTCGGAGGTCGGTGCGATCGGCACCGCGGCGAGGCTGCCCGCGCCGACACCGATGCCGAGCGGCAGGTCGTGCGGCGAGAACGCCGTCCGGTGCACGCTGAGCGTGTAGCCGCTCGCGTCGTTGCTCGTCACCGTGACGTGCTCCGGCAGCGGGCTCGGGATCGTGCCCGGCACCGCGGCGGGGAAGCTCAGCGTCGGATGGTCGAGCGCGATCGAGAGCACCGGCTGGATGTCCACGTCGACGCCTGCCGATCCACCCGAGCCACCGGGAGGCGGTGAGGCCGAGCAGGTGCTCGCCGCCACGGACGAGTTCTGCGGGCCTGGTGTCGCCGCCGCGAAGTCCGCCGCGTTGTCGTCGGTGTCCGTGCAGGCGTCGGTGCGTACGGTCGCCTTCGTCGCGCTTCCGGCAGGCGCCGCATCGCTCCCTTCGTAGTCGGCGGCGCTCCCGTAGCCGACGAGGTCCTGGATGTCGGAGGCCGTCGAGCAGCTCCCCGCCGAGGCGCCGCACGACAGGGCGGTCGCGTCGTCGACGAGCGCGACCTTGCCGCCGGTGGCCGCGAGGTTCGAGGTCCCGGTGGCGTCGGCCGCCGGCAGCGCCGCTCCGTTCGCTCCGCCGGAGGCGAGCTGTACGAGGTACCGGCCGCCGGCCGGGATCGAGCCGCTCAGCGCGGTCGATTGCCAGTTCGTGCCGGCGGCCGAGGCGTACTGGACAGTCCAGCCGTCGACCGCGACCGCGCTCGAGCCGCGGTTGAACAGCTCGACGTAGTCGTTCGTGTAGGCGGCGCCGCTGTTGCCGCCGGCGGCGTAGACCTCGGTGACGACGAGACTCCCCGCGCCGCTGGCCCGCGCCGAGGTGACGGCGAGGGGCAGCGCGAGGGCCGAGAGCAGGACGAGCAGGTGGATGCGCTTCATGGAGCCTCCGATCCGGGGGGAATGAACGGCCCCTTGCTATCGCCTGCCGCGTCGCGCCGACAGTGTCCTTTGCGAAGTCGGTACGAAACCGGCACGCATTCGCGCACGACGCGAAACCCTGATGGGCGGCTAGATTCAACTCATGGAAGCGCTGGAACGGGCGGGGCAGGTCGCTGCGTCATGGGACGAGCGGCTGCGCGCCGATCTCCCGGCCGAGCTCGACATCTTCGACGCGCACACGCACCTCGGCACGGACATCGACGGGATGGTCGGCCGCTCTGAGGAGCTGATCGGCTCCATGGACCGGTATGGCATCTCGCGCGCCTTCATGTTCTGCCTCGACGAGCCCGACCGGCACCCGGGCTTCCAGGCCGGCAACGATCGCTCCCTCGAGTTCGCGGCCCGCTCGGAGGGCCGCCTGATCCCCTTCGTGCGGCTCGCGCTCGACGAGGGGCCGATCGAGGAGGCGCGCCGCTGCCTCGACCTCGGCGCCCGCGGGATCAAGCTCCATCCACGCGCCCAGAAGTTCCTGCTCAACGACGAACGGCTCGCGCCCGTGTTCGAGCTGGCGGCCGAGTGCGGTGTGCCGATCCTGATCCACGCCGGCCGCGGCCTGCCGCCGATCGCGGAGGGGCTCGAGCGCCTCGTCGACGCGCACCCCGGCACGCAACTGATCCTCGCCCACGCCGGGATCGCCGATCTCGCCAACCTCGCGTACCGCTTCTCGGGCAAGCGCGGCGTCTTCTTCGACAGCTCGGTCTGGAGCGCGATCGACCTGCTCGGGCTATTGCGGCTCGTGCCCCCGGAGCAGATCGTCTACGCCTCGGACTACCCCTACGGCCAGCAGCCCGGCTCGCTCCTCCTCTCGGCGCGCGTCGCCCGCGTCTCGGGCTTCGACGACCGGCAGCTGCGGAACTTCTTCGCCGGCAACGCGAACCGGATCGCGAGCGGCGAGGAGCCGCTCGAGCCGAAGCAGCCGTGCGGCCCGGCGATCCTCGAGCAGCCACTCGCGCAGGCGCGCATCCACCAATACGTCTCGATGGCGATGCCGCTCCTCTTCGTGCGGCAGCCCGACGCGTTCGGCGCGCTCGGGCTGGCACTCAACGCGACCGAGGAGCCGAACGGCGAGCATCAGGAGGAGCTCGGCCAGATCCGCGAGCTACTCGAGGCCGCGCGCGACCTGTGGCGGACGCTGCCCGAGGCGGAGGACGACAGCGAGCGCCGCCAGGTGGCGCGCACCGCAGTCCGCCTGATTCAGATCGCCGACACCGTGGCAGTGACTCCCACATGAGCGAGCTGCAACTGACCGTGAACGGCGGCGAGCACGTCGTCGATGTGCCGGTCGGGACGAGCCTCGCGCACGTCCTCCGTGAGGACCTCGGGCTGACCGGGACGAAAATCGCCTGCAACGAGGGACATTGCGGCGCGTGCACCGTCCAGGTCGACGGCGTGCCGCGGCTCTCGTGCATCACGCTCGCTCACACGGTCGAGGGCGAGGTGACGACGATCGAGGGCCTGCGCGAGCATCCGCTGGTCGACGCATTCGTGCGCACCGACGCCGTCCAGTGCGGCTACTGCACGCCCGGCCAGGTCGTTTCGGCGGCGGCGCTCGTCGCTGCGAACCCGCAGCCGACCCGCGAGGAGATCCGGCACGCGATGGCCGGAAACATCTGCCGCTGCGGCACGTATCCCAAGATCGAGGAGGCGATCCTTTCGTGGCAAGACTGATCCGCACCGAGAAAGAGGTCGAGGGACGCTACGAGGAGGTGTGGATCGTCGTCGAGGAGGATCCGCTGGAGCAGTGGCCGGAGGGGCCGCTCGAGGTCGTCGGCCGGCCCGCCCCGCGCAAGGACGGCCACGAGCGCGTGCGCGGCGAGGCGCGCTACACGGCCGATCTCAAGCTGCCGGGCATGCTCCACGCCGCCGTGCTCCGCTCACAGCACGCGCACGCGAAGGTGCGGAGCATCGACCTGACGCCCGCGCTCGCGCTGCCGGGCGTGCGAGCCGCGATCGGGCCGGGCGAGGCGCACGGACTCGAGGAGGAGGCCGGGTTCTCGGGCGCGGCCGTCGCGGCCGTCGCAGCGGACACCTTCCGCCAGGCGCGCGCAGCGGTCGAGGCGATCGAGGTCGAGTGGGAGGAGCTCGAGGTCGTGCTCGATCCCGACGAGGCCGTCCGGCGCGAGATCTTCACCGCCGAGCCGCGGCACTACGCGCGCGGCGACGTCGAGCGCGCGCTCGCCGAGGCGGACGTGGTCGTCGAGGGGACGTACCGCACGCAGACCGTCCTCCACAACTCGCTCGAGACCCACCAGGCGCTCTGCGAGTGGCAGGGCGACACGCTCCACGTCTACATCTCGACGCAGTACATCTGGGGCGTCCGCCGGTCGGTCGCCGAGACGCTCGGGATGCCCGAGGACAAGGTACGCGTCGTCTGCGAGTACATGGGCGGCGGCTTCGGCTCGAAGAACGGCCCCGACGAGTACACGTACGTCGCGGCGGAGCTCGCGAAGCGGACGGGGCGGCCTGTGCGCTGCGCGCTTACGCGGCGCGAGGAGCACACCTCCGCGGGCAACCGCAACGCCACCGTCCAGCGGCTCCGCGCCGGCGCCCGCAGCGACGGGACGATCGTCGCGTTCGCCGGCGAGTTCACGAACTCGGTCGGCTGGTCGGGCTGGAACGCCTCGACCGAGGGGCCGATGAAGATGCTCTACGACTGCGAGAACGTTCGCACGGTCACCTACGGCGCGCAGCTCAACACGCCGCCGATGAAGGCATTCCGCGCGCCGGGCTTCGTCGAGGGGACGTTCGGGCTCGAGTGCCTGGTCGACGACCTCGCGGCCAAGCTCGACATCGACCCGCTCGAGCTGCGGCGCCGCAACTACGCCGCCACGAACGACGGCCAGCCGATCTCCTCCAAGAACCTCGCGGACTGCTACCGCCTCGCCGAGCCGCACTGGGAGCGGCGGGACGCGGTGCACGCGCGGTCGGACGCGACCTGGAAGCGCGGCGTCGGGATGGCAAGCCAGATCTGGTACGGCGGCGGCGGGCCGCCCTCGTACGCGTGGGTGCGGCTCGGCTCCGACGGCCGCGCGACGGTGGTCACGGCGATGCAGGACATCGGCACCGGGACGCGCACCGCGATGGCGCAGATCGCCGCGGAGGAGCTGGGGATTCCGCTCGACCACGTGGACGTCGTGCTCGGCGACTCGGCGCGCGGGCCGTACGCCTCGATCTCGGCCGGCTCCTCGACGCTGCCCTCGATGGGTCCCGCGGTGCGGGCGGCGGCGGCCGACGCGCGCGAGCAGGTCGAGGACATCGCCGCGCAGCGGGGGATGCCGGCCGGCACGCCGCTGCACGAGATCGTCGCCGTGCTCGAGGAGTCGCAGATCCTCGGCAAGGGCGCGCGCGGGCCGAACCCGGCCGGGATGAGCGTCCTCACGTTCGGCGTCCACGTCGTCGAGGTCGCGGTCGACATCGAGACCGGCGAGGTGCAGGTCGAGCGCGTCGCGGCGATCCACGACGTCGGGCGCATCGTCAACCCGCTCGGCGCTTCCAGCCAGGTCGAGGGCGGGATCATCCAGGGCATCGGCCACACGCTCTCGGAGGAGCGCCTGCTCGACCCCGAGACGGGCCGTATCCTCACCACCTCGCTCGACGCGTACCGGATGCCGACGATCGCGGACGTGCCGGAGATCATCTGCGAGTTCGTCGACAAGCCCGACGAGCACCTGACGAACCTCGGCTCGAAGGGGCTCGGCGAACCGCCGATCGTCCCCATCGCCGCCGCGATCGCGAACGCGATCCGCGACGCGACCGGCGCCGAGGTGCAGGAGCTGCCGATCTCCCGCGAGGAGATGCTGCGCGCGCTGCGCGAGGCCGAGGAGCGCGCGCGGGCGCGCGAGAAGGAGACGCGTGGAGCTCCTGCGGCCGTCTAGCGTCGAGGAGCTCGACGGCGGTCTCCTCATCCACGGCGGGACGGAGGTCGTACCGCTGCTGCGGGAAGGTCTCCTCGAGGCCGATCGACTGGTCGACGTGCGCGGCGTCGTGCCGCGCGGAGTCGACGGCAGCACGATCGGCGCGGGCACAACGCTCGCGGAGCTCGAGGCCGAGCCGGCCATCCCGGACGCGCTGCGCGAGGCATGCCGGCTCGCGGCGTCGCCGCAGCTGCGGAACATGGGCTCGCTCGGCGGCAACCTGCTCCAGTCGACCCGCTGCTGGTACTGGCGCCTGGGCTACCGCTGCCGTCTCCACGGCGGCGTCCAGTGCCACGCGCGCGACGGCGAGCACCGCGAGCATGCGATCTTCGCCAACGACTTCTGCGCCTCGGCCCATCCCTCGGACGTGGCGGCGGCGCTCGTCGCGCTCGGCGCGTGGCTGCGCACCAACAGGCGCGAGCTCGCGGTCGAGGAGCTCTACCGGCTCCCGGACGAGGGCGACCGGAGCACGACGACGCTCGAGGACGGCGAGCTGCTGCTCGAGGTCGAGCTCCCGCCGGTGAAGGCGAGCGTCTACCTCAAGGCGATGGACCGCAAGCGCTGGTCGTTCCCGCAGGTGGGCGTAGCCGTTGCTCGGCACGCGGATGGCTCGACGCGGATCGCGCTCGCCGGCGTGGCGCCGATCCCGTGGCGGATCGAGAGCATCGACGCCCTCGACGCGGCGACGCCGCTGCCCCGGACCGAGTGGAAGGTGCCGCTCGCGCGGGCGCTCGTGCGCCGCGCGCTCGACCAGCTCGCGTGATCGCCGCCGTCGTCCTTGCGGCGGGCGCCTCGACCCGCTACGGGACCGAGCCGCCGAAGCAGGTCGAGCTGCTGCCGCACGTGCTCGCGGCGTTGCGGGAGAGCTCCGTGGACGAGATCGTCGTCGTGAGCGGAGCCCACGCCCTGCCCGTGGAGAGCGTCCACTGCCCCGACTGGGAGCGCGGCCCGGGCGTCTCGCTTCGCTGCGGCCTCGCGGCGCTCCCCGCCGCAGCGGAAGCGGCCGTCGTCGTGCTCGCCGACGGACCGAACCTCGATCCGCGCGCGGTCGACCGCGTCGTCGAGGAGTGGCGCACGAACGGCGGCGACGCGGTGGCCGCAAGCTACGGCGGCGTTCGGCTCCATCCCGTGCTGCTCGCACGCGCCCTCTGGGACGACGTTCCCGACGTGGGAGCGAAGTCGCTCCCGGCCCGCCTCGTCGCCTGCGACGACCTCGCTCCGCCCGGGGACGTGGACGAGCCCGGACCTTGACGCACGGCCCCGCAGGCGCAGACGATCTCACCGATGCGGCGGCTTTCAGCGGGCGGAGCAGTTGTGGGGCTTCTGTGCGTGGCGTTGCTCGCCGGATGTGGAGCGGGTCACGGGAATCTCACGACTACATCGGCACAGCACAGCCGTTTCCAGCTCGGCAAGGCCTACGCCGTCAATGTCGTCTTCTGTTCAGAGGTGGACTGCGCGGCGAACGCCACGCCACGCGAGGAGCGGCTGGTGGGCACACGCCTGCGAGACGAGCCGTGCGTGCGACAGGTCGCTTTCATCTCCAATGCCCGGGCCCTCGCCATGTTCAAGAAGGAGCACCCGAAGCTCGTCGCCGCGATGCCACCGGGAATAGGGAACCCCTGCCCGACTCGTACGAAGTGACGCCGGACAGGCCCTCATGCGCGTCCGCGATCGCCGCGGTTGCACGCGCCGCCCACTGGCCGGGAGTCCAGCAGGTCGCGCTCAAGCGCCGACCGGCTACTCGAGCGGGATCCTGAGAGCCGCCAGCTTCTGCCGCAGCTCTGCCGGCATCTCCTCGGTTACTGCCTTGCGCACGTAGATCCGCAGGCTCTCCTCGAACTTGTAGCGCCTTTGGCAATCCACGCACTCGGCGAGATGCGCCTCCGCCTGATCCTTCTCCTGGTCCGTGAGGACGTGGTCGAGGTACGGCTGCATCATCTGCTCGCAGTGCGCACAGGGGTCCATCATGTCGCCTCCTCCAGGGCGGACTCGGCCAGCTCTCGCTTCAGGATGCGGCGCCCCCGGTGCAGCCTCGACATCACCGTGCCGACCGGGATGTCGAGGATCTGGGCCGCCTCCGCGTAGCTGAAGTCGCCGAGGTCTACGAGCACGAGCACGTCGCGGAAGTCGTGCGGCACTGCTGTGAGCGCCGTCACGATGTCGTCCTGCGACAACCGCTCCACGACCTGGTCCTCGTCGGAGATCCCGTCCCTGTTCTCCGCGAGCCGGTCGTAGAGGAAGTAGTCGTTCGCCTCGAGCGGCTGCATCTGCGGTGCCCGCTGCTGCCGCCGCCCGCGGTCGATGTTGAGGTTGGTCAGGATCCGCAGGAGCCAGGCGCGCATGTTCGTGCCGGGCGTGAAGGAGCGCCAGCTGCGGAACGCCCGCGCGTACGTCTCCTGCATCAGCTCGTCGGCGTCCTCGCGCGACGACGCGAGGTGCCGGGCGACGCGGTAGACCTGGTCGGAGAGCGCGAGCGCGTCCTCCTCGAACCGGACGCGGTCGCGCGCCTCGGTCGCAAGCCGCTGCGCCTCCTCCGGCTCCGCGTCCATGCGGTTCACCGTACCAGCGTGCGCCATTCCCTCCCGAACGGCTCGGAGGACGCTCCTATTCCGCGCCGGCGATCAGCTAGACCGCGGCGAGTTCGGGGAAACCCGACTTCGCTAGCTGCGCGACGAGCGCGTCGCGGCTCGTCCGCCCGTCGTCCCAGGCGAGCGTGACCTGTCCCATCAAGTTCGCGTTCGCTGCCTCGAGGCCCTCGTGGCCCTCGAGCGCGTGCGCGAGTCGCATGACACACCTCTCGCAGCGGACGCCGCCGACCTGGATCGTGTCCGTCTGGGTCGCCACGCGGTCAGCGTAGCGTCAGCGCGACGAGCTCCCGGACGGCAGCCTCCGGCCCGAGCTCGAGCTGGCGCTCGGCCTCCGGCCCTCCGCCCTCGCGCCCGGCCGCATCGCGCCGGGCCGCGTACTCGGCGCGGTCGTACGGCTCCGCGTCCGTCTCCGCCGCTTCCCGGACAAGCCGCTGCACCTCGCCGGCAAGCTCGGCCGTCCGGCGCAGCGAGGTGGGCTGATCGAGGACGCGCACCTCGAGCGTCCCGTACTCCGGCCGCGGCCAGGCGTCCCAGTGGCGGCGCGTGCTGTCGCCGCCGGTCGCGGCCTCCCAGTCGTCCCAGCTCCGCAGCACCGGCGGGGTGCCGCCGGTCGGCAGCTCGAGCAGGATCCGGGAGCGGACCGAGCGCCGGCCGCTGTCCGCTCCCTCCCAGTACGGCGAATTCGCGGAGGCGGCGAGCAGTTCCGGCAGCCGCGGGAGTACGCCCTCGAAAGCCCGGAGGCAGGTGTCGGGATCGGGGACGGACACGTGCACGTGGAGCCCACAGACCTGCTGTCGGTGGAGCGTTGGCAGCGTCGCCTTCCACCGCCGGTAGCGCTCGAGCGGGACGATCGGGACGCGCCCACGGGCCGCGGGATGCGAGCCCGTCGCGAGCAGCACGAGGCCGTGTGCGGCGGCGCACTCGGCCGCCTCCTGCCGCAGCGCGCGCAGCTCGAACTCGACCTCCTCCGGCGTCTCGACCACCGGCGTCGTGAGCTCGACGAACGACTCGAACAGCTCCGGCTTGATCCGCTCGGTCGCCTCGCCGAACGCCCGCGAAAATCCGTCCCGCGCGGGCTCGAGCGTCTCGGCCTCGACGAGCATCAGCTCTTCCTCGACTCCGAGCGACCACGGCGGCGCCGCCCCGAAGCGGCTGAGATCCACGGGCTCGCTACTTGCCGCGGACGCCGTGCACCGGCCGCCCCGCGGCCTCCCACGCGTAGTACGACGCGCTCGGGCCGAAGTCGACCTCGTAGGAGATGATGCGCGGATTGCGGCCGACCTCCTTCGCGCGCTGCGCGTGGCGGAGGAGGTTCGGGTCGTCCTGCTCCTCCCAGACGAGCACGAGGTGCGCGGCCGTCATGAACACGGCGACGAACGTGCAGTCGGGCGCCGGGCACGGGAACGGATCGGTGCTGACGCAGAACCAGCCGACGTGCTCGTGGCCGTCCTCCGTCCAGAGCTCCTCGGCCTCGTGAGGGACGTGCTCGACGGTTCCGGCGCTGCCGGGCTGGATCTCCTCCCGCCTCACCCGCCAAAGGTAGCGACAGCTTGCGCGCCTTCGCCGGACGCGGGCCGCTACCAGTTGGGCTCGAAGTTCGAGCCCTTCTTGGAGGTGACGTAGAGGATGTGGCGGATGCCCTGGCCGTCGGGCCGGATCTCCTTCACGTAGTCGCCCGAACTGAAGACGATCCACTGGCCGTCGGGCGAGAAGCTCGGCTGGGCGCCGTAGACCCCGAGCGAGTGGTAGAGCGTTCCGGCCGTGTTCACGAGCTCGAGCTTGCCGCGGGTGTTGAAGACGAGCTGCTTGCTGTCCGGCGACCAGGCGATGTCGAGGCCTGTCGCCTTGCCGACCGCATGCGCCTTGTGGGTCTTGGTCGAAAGCAGGTAGATGCGGTCGGGCGCAACGGCGCCGACGAAGGCGATCCAGCGGCCGTCCGGCGACCAGACCGGATCCGTCGCGCCGTACGGGAGGTTCGTCAACCGGCGCACGCTGTGCGTACGGACGTTCACGACATAGAGCTGCTGCCGCCCGCCCTGGTTGTTGCGGTAGGCCGCGAAGACGAGCTCCTGCCCGTCCGGCGACCAGGAGAGGTCAGGGGTCACGACGTTGCCGAAGAGCTGCGGCGCATTGCCGAAGTGCGTCAGCGCGTGCTGGCCCGATCCGTCGGCGTTCATCACCCACACCTGGTCGCTCGTGTGCGGCTTCGGGCGGATGAACGCGATCTGCTCGTGGTTCGGCGACCACACCGGCGACGTCTCGGTCACCGTGTCGTGGGTGAGAACCTTCAAGCCGGAGCCGTTCGCGTCGACCACGGCGATCTCGCCCTTCCCGCAGTCCACCGGCTCTTTCCCGCCGCCGTTCGGCGCTGGGGTCAGGCAGTAGTGGTTCATCCCGAAGACGATCTGGCCGGTCGGCTGCGTTCCGCTGCTCGCCGACGCCACACCGGCGAACAGGGCGAGCGCGGCGAACGTTGCGAGCAGAAGGCGTTTCATGCGCGGAAACGTACTCCTCGCGGCCAACGATGGACCAACGCGCCGGGAGCTGCCTGGCCGCCTCTAAGATCGAGGCATGGAGCAGCTACGGGTCGGCGACGAGAGCTACGAGTTCCACCGGCTCGACGCCGCCGCGACCCGGCTGCCGTACACGCTCCGGATCCTGCTCGAGAACGTCCTCCGCCACGGCTCCGACGAGGGCGCCGAGGCAGTCTCCAACTGGGTCGCCGGCGCCGAGCCGTCGCGCGAGATCTCGTTCCAGCCGGCGCGCGTCCTGCTGCAGGACTTCACCGGCGTTCCGGCCGTCGTCGACCTCGCTGCGATGCGTGACGCGATGCACAAGCAGGGCGGAGCCCCCGACGCGATCAACCCCCTGATCCCGGTCGAGCTCGTGATCGACCACTCGGTGCAGGTGGACGAGTTCGCGTCGCGGCTCGCGATCGAGCGCAACGTCGAGCTCGAATTCGAGCGGAACCACGAGCGCTACGCCTTTCTCCGCTGGGGCCAGGGCGCATTCGACAACTTCCGGGTGGTGCCGCCGAACACCGGAATCGTCCACCAGGTCAACCTCGAGTACCTCGCGCGCGTGATCGAGGTGCGGGACGGCGTCGCCTTCCCCGACACGCTCGTCGGCACGGACTCGCACACGACGATGGTCAACGGCCTCGGCGTGCTCGGCTGGGGCGTCGGCGGGATCGAGGCCGAGGCGGCGATGCTCGGGGAGGCGCTCTCGATGCTCGTGCCGCAGGTCGTGGGCTTCCGCCTGATCGGCGCGCTGCGCGAGGGCGCGACTGCGACCGACCTCGTGCTGACGGTGACCGAGATCCTGCGCCGCACGGGCGTCGTGGGGAAGTTCGTCGAGTACTTCGGCCCCGGCGTCGGCTCGCTCGCCCTCGCCGACCGCGCGACGCTCGGGAACATGAGTCCCGAGTACGGCGCGACGTGCGGCTTCTTCCCCGTCGACGAGGTGACGATCGGGTACCTGCGCCTCACCGGCCGCAGCGCCGAGCGGATCGCCCTCGTCGAGGCGTACTGCAAGGAGAACCTGCTCTGGCACGAGCCGGAGGAGCATCCCGAGTACTCGCAGGTGGTCGAGCTCGACCTCGACGACGTCGAGCCCTCGCTGGCCGGCCCGCGCCGGCCGCAGGACCGCGTCCCGCTCGCACGTGCGAAGACCGCGTTCATCGACTCGCTCGGCACGTTCGGCGTCGACTACACCAACGGCACCTACGACAAGGAGATCGCCGACTCGTTCCCGGCGAGCGACCCGCCGACCAGCGACGGCGTGGGCGACGGCAAGGAGGCCGTGCCCGCACACACGGCGACGATCGAGAAGAAGCGGGTCGCGGTCGAGGGCGAGGACTACGCGCTCGAGCACGGCTCCGTCGTGATCGCCGCGATCACGTCCTGCACGAACACGTCCAACCCGTCCGTGATGATCGCCGCCGGCCTGCTCGCCCAGAAGGCGGTCGAGCGCGGGCTCGAGCGGCGGCCGTGGGTCAAGTCCTCGCTCGCGCCGGGCTCGAAGGTCGTGAGCCAGTACTACCGCGCGTCGGGACTCGACACGTACCTCGATGCGCTCGGCTTCAACACGGTCGGCTACGGGTGCACGACGTGCATCGGGAACTCCGGGCCGCTGTCGGAATCGATCAGCGCCGCCGTCGCCGAGGGCGACCTCGTGGTCTGCGCCGTGCTCTCCGGCAACCGGAACTTCGAGGCGCGGATCCACGGCGAGGTGAAGGCGAACTACCTCGCGTCACCCCCGCTCGTCGTCGCCTACGCACTCGCCGGGCGGATGGACGTCGACCTCGTGAACGAGCCGCTCGGCCAGGGCTCCGACGGCGAGGACGTCTTCCTGCGCGACCTCTGGCCGAGCCGCGACGAGATCGATGCGGTAATCGGCAAGTCGGTCAAGGGCGAGATGTTCTCCTCCACCTACGCCGACGTCTTCACCGGCGACGACCGCTGGCGCGCGCTCGAGACGCCCGAAGGCGAGCTCTACGAGTGGGACGACGCGTCGACCTACGTGCGCCTGCCGCCGTATTTCGAGGGGATGCCGCGCGAGCCGGAGCCCGTCACCGACGTCGAGGGAGCGCGCTGCCTCGTCTGGGTCGGCGACTCCGTCACGACCGACCACATCTCGCCGGCGGGCGCGATCCGGCCCGACTCGCCGGCCGGGCAGTACCTGACCGGCCACGGCGTCGAGCGGCGCGAGTTCAACTCCTACGGCGCGCGCCGCGGCAACCACGAGGTGATGGTGCGCGGCACGTTCGCGAACGTCCGGCTCAAGAACCTCCTCGTGCCGGGCGGCGAGGGGACCTGGACGGTGCACCTGCCCGACGGCGAGGAGGGGACGATCTTCGAGATCGCCGAGCGCTACCGGGCCGAAGGGGTGCCGACCATCGTCATCGCCGGCAAGGAGTACGGCTCCGGCTCGTCGCGCGACTGGGCGGCGAAGGGGCCGAACTTGCTCGGCGTGCGGGCGGCGATCGCGGACTCGTACGAGCGGATCCACCGCTCGAACCTCCTGATGATGGGGATCGCGCCGCTCCAGTTCATGCCGGGCGAGAACGCCGAGTCGCTCGGACTCACCGGCCGCGAAGAGTTCTCGATCACAGGGCTCGAGGGCGGCGACGCCGACGAGGTGACGGTACGGGCCGACGCCAAGGAGTTCCGCGCGCGCCTCCGCCTCGACACGCCGCGCGAGCGCGAGTACTTCCGCCACGGCGGCATCCTCCAGTACGTGCTGCGCCGCCTGCTCGGCGACTGACGGGCGCCCGGCCCTAGCCGCCGAAGTGCGAGAGGTCGAGCGCGCCCTGCGGCGCCGTCAGCGTGACCGACTGGTTCCAGTCGCTGAACTCGAGCGAGCCCGCGCTCTTCCCGGTCTTGACGAGAGCCACGGGATACGGCGTCCCCGACGACGCGATGTAGAGCATGCCGCCCTTCGTGGTATCGGCGATCGCCACGACGCTCTGGCCCTTGTAGGTCTGGTCGCCGTGATTGACGAGCTTCCCGTGATTCTTGCTCAGGTCCTTGAGGAGCGACTGGGCGTTCACCTGCTGGGTGAGCGAGCCGAGCTGCGCGTTGTTCGAGGAGAACTTCAGCCACTTGTCGGCGAGGATCTGGGCGAACCCGCCCGCCTGCTTCGCGTACTGCTTGAAGAACGCCGAGCTGGCTCGCATGTAGGCGGTGTTGCCGAGCAAGACCATGTCGACCTTGGCTCCGCCGAGCGAGAGAGTTCCGGTCGCGCCCTTGCCGCGCACGAACGAGAAGTCGACTCCGATCTCCTTCCCCGAGGAGTTGACCTGGCCCGAGATGTGGAACGAGCTCGCGGACTTCGCAGCCTTCGTTGCGCTCGCTACGACGAAGCCGGCGGCTTCGTGGCCAGCGCGGAAGTCTGGGTGCTCGCGCTGCCGCCGCTACCGCCGCCACTTCCACCGCCACAGCCGGCAACGAAGACGACGGCGAGGAGCAACGAGCTGGCGAAGAACCCCCTCATCGCGTCGATGGTCTCATGCGGATCGGCGGCTGTCCAGCCCACCGGTCTGGCTGCCGTACACTCGGCGCACCGGGGTGTCGCGCGCGGCGCGGCTGAGATCACACCCGTCGAACCTGATCCGGGTCATGCCGGCGAAGGGAGGAGCGATTTCCGACAGAGCGCCAGCCTGGGGCATCACGCCGGTTCCGGAGCGGCTGCGGACGCTGGGCGGCCTCGAGAACGGGATGCTTTGGAGCAGTCTCGGCTTCAGCCTGCTGGTCGTCGTCGCGGGCGCGTTCCTCGTGCCCGGCCTCTCGCTGCCCGAGGCGCTGCTCGCGATCCTCGTCGGCGGGATCTTCGGCAACGCGCTGCTCGGGTGCGCGTCGGCGATCGGCGCGGAGGCGGGCGTCCCCGCGATGGTGCTGCTGCGCGCGCCGCTCGGCCGCGCCGGGTCGTACCTCCCGACCGGGCTCAACGTCGTCCAGAACGTCGGCTGGACGATCTTCGAGGTGCTCGTCATCGCGACGGCCGCGCAGGCGCTCGTGCACGGGCCGCTCTGGGTCTGGAAGCTCGCGGCCGCAGCCGCCGCGACGCTCCTCGCGCTCGTCGGGCCGATCGGGTTCGTGCGCGAGTGGGTGAAGCGCTTCGCGCTCTGGGTCGTCCTCGCCTCGCTCGCCTACCTGACCTGGTGGACGCTGCGCGACGCGAACCTCGGTGCTCTCTGGTCGCAGCCCGGGACGGGCGGGCTCAGCTTCTGGCAGGGAGTCGACCTGGTGGTCGCGATGCCGGTCTCGTGGCTCCCGCTCGCCGCCGACTACACGCGCTTCTCGAGGAGCAGTCGAGGCGCGTTCTGGGGCAGCGCGGTCGGCTACTTCATCCCGAACGTGTGGCTGTACGCACTCGGCGCGATCCTGCTGCTCTCGCGCGGGCTCACCGACGCGCCCTCGGTAATCACTGCGATCGCCGCCGGTGGCTTCGGCGCGGCGCTGGCGCTCGTGGCCCTCGGCGTCGACGAGACGAAGGAGCCGTTCGCGAACATCTACTCGGCCGCCGTCTCGCTGCAGAACGTCGTGCCGCGCGCGCCGCAGCGGCTGCTGATCATCGTCGTCGCCGCGGTGGCGACGGCCGGGAGCTTCGTCATCGACCTCGTCAACTACCAGGGCTTCCTCTACCTGCTCGGCTCGTTCTTCGTCCCGCTCTTCGGCGTGCTGCTCGCACAGTGGGTCGCGGGCGAGCGCGATCCCTTCCGGGCGCCTCAGTTCCGCCCGGGCCAGATCGCGGCCTGGCTCGCCGGGTTCTGCCTCTACCAGTGGCTCGCACCGGTCGGGCCGAGCTCGTGGGTCCACCTCGTCGATCACACGAATCCCGGCCGGGGAGCGATGGGCGGCTCGCTGCCGAGCTTTGCCCTCGCCTTCGTCCTGTCGCTCGGCCTTACGCTTGCGAGTCGTGCGACCGCTCGCCGTGATCGGCCCGTTGACGCGTGACGTCGTCGCCGGCGGTGCTGCCCGCATCGGCGGCGGCCCGTGGCACGCGGCGCGGGCGTTGCGCGCCCTGCAGCAGGAGGCGCTGGTCGTCGTCAAGTGCGGCGAGCCCGAGCGGCGGTCGTATCTGCGGCGACTCGCCGCGCTGGGGCTCCCCGTCTCGCTCACGGCGGCCGGCCAGACGACGTCGTTCGCGTTCCGCTACGACGCGGACGGGAACCGGGAGATGCGCGTCGAGGCCGTCGGGGAGCCGTGGGCCGAGGGCGACGAGCCGGAGCGCGCGCTGCGGCGGGTCGAATGGGTGCACGCGGCGCCGGTGCTGCGCGACGACTTCTCGCCGGCAACGCTCGAACGGCTCGCGCACCGGCGACGCGTGCTGCTGGACGGCCACGGCCTCGTGCGGGCGCGCCGCGTCGGCCCGCTAAGTGTCGATGCGGACTTCGACCCGGCGCTGCTCCGCCACGTCTCGATCCTCAAGCTCTCGGAGGAGGAGGCGCGGGTGATCGTCGGCGACGGAGAGCTCGAGGAGCTGCGGGAGCTCGGCGTGCCGGAGGTGCTGGTGACGTTCGGCGTCGGCGGCTCGCTGGTGCTGACGCGCGGCGAGGCGGTGCGATTGACGGCGCGTCCTGCGACCGGCGACCCGACGGGAGCGGGCGACGCGTTCTCCATCGCGTACCTGAGCGCGCGGGCCGGCGGCCACCGGCCGGAGTCGGCTGCGCGGCGCGCGAGCGCGCTCGTCACCGCGCTGCTCGCGGCGGCCGCCCGATGATCGCGGCGGTCGGCACCGTGGTAGGCGTCTTCCTCGTCGACGTCGAGGCCGAGGAGGTGCTCGGCGACGGCAACGAGGTACCGGCGGCCGAGCGGCCCCAGGTGGCCCTGCCGCGCGTCGTCGCGGCGGCGCGCTCCGGCTCGACCGTGGTCGCGGTCGTCGAGCGGAGGCCGCCGCTCATGCTCTCGAACGACGGCGGGGCGACCTGGCGAGAGGCGGGAGGCGGGCTGCCGCCGGGCTTCGCGGTGGCGATCGCGGACGACGATCCCGACCGGATGCTCTACGCCGCGCGCACCCGGCTCTACGTCTCGGCCAACGGCGGCGTGTTCTGGCGCTCGCTCCCGTTCGAATTGCCGGACATCGACTCGGTCGGCTGGATCGACTGAACGAACGCCTCGACGTCCTCGTCCGAGCGCAACCGGTGCACCTGCAGCTGTGGATGGAGCGCCAGCCGCGCAGGCAGGTCGCGCCGGTTCTCGAACACGCGCTTGAACGCCGGCCAGATGAGCCAGCGGATCTGGTTGAGCCAGGCGTCCTCGACGTTCCCGTTCCAGAGCACCACGTGAGCGCGCTTGCGCACCCAGCTGCGACGCACGAGGCGCCACATGACGAGCCTGGCGGGCAGATCGAGCCAGGCGACCGTCTCGGCGCGCTCGAGGACGACGTCGCCGATGATCGAGTGATAGGTGCCGTCGCTGATCCAGTTGTCCCCCGCGGTCGCGCCCGAGACGCGGTTGCGCAGCTCGTCGGCTCCGCAGTTCTCCCAGTTCGGCCCGTGCCAGAGCGCGTCGATCTCGACGTGAGCGGCACCCAGCAGCTCGGCGAGCCGCGTCGAGAGATACGTCTTACCGCTGCCGCTCGGGCCGACCACGACGATGCGGGTCAAAGGCGGAACTCGCCGCGGGCGACGATGACGGCGGAGCCGCCGACCTCGACCTCCTCGGGCGAGCGCGCGACCGCGTACAGCGTCGACGGGCGGCCGATCTCGACGCCCTGGCGGATCTCGATCTCCTCGCCGAACTCGATCCGGCCGTGCCGGGCGAGATGGAGCGCGAGCGGGCCCGCCGCCGAGCCGGTGGCGGGATCCTCGGGCACGCCGTGGGCGGGAACGAAGACGCGGGACTTCCACCGCTCGCCGTCCCGGGCGAAGCAGTCGGTGCCGTAGGGGCTGAGCGCGAGCAGCGCGTCCATGTTGGGCTGGAGCGCGGCCACCGCCTCGGGCGAGCCGAGCTCGACCAGGACGTGGTTCGGCCCCTGGCGGTACAGCTCGACCGGGAGCCCGGACTCCTCCACGCCGAGCACGGCCAGCAGCTCGTCCGCGTCGGGGTAGGGCTCGAAGGTGAAGGAGGGCTGCCGCATCCAGCCGAAGACGATCCGCGACCCGTCGCGCTCGAGCCGGACCGGGACGACTCCGGCGCCGGTCTCGAGCCAGAGCTCGTCGAGCTGGAGCGGCCCGCCGAGCACGAAGGCTGTCCCGAGCACGGGGTGCCCCGCGAACGGCAGCTCGAGCGTCGGCGTGAAGATGCGGATCCGCGCATGTCCGTCGCCCGCGGCCGGGTAGACGAACACGGTCTCGGAGAAGTTGATCTCGCGCGCGAGCTGCTGCAGCTGCTCCTCCGGAATCTCGCGCGCGTCGGTGAAGACGGCGAGCTGATTGCCCGCGAACGGCACGTCCGTGAAGGCATCGGCGAAGACGTAGCGGAAGGTCGCCACTCAGCCGACTGTACCGGCGGTCCCGTCTACTCTTGGTCGCCGATGTCTGCGATCGAGGTCAGCGGCCTGCGCAAGGCCTACGGGAACCTCGAGGCGGTCCGGGGAGTCGACTTCACGATCGAGGAAGGCGAGGTCTTCGGGCTGCTCGGGCCCAATGGCGCCGGCAAGACGACGACCGTCGAGATCCTCGAGGGCTACCGCCACCGCGACGCCGGAGACGTACGCGTCCTCGGCCACGATCCCGAGCGGCCGGCGCGGGACTTCCGCGAACGGATCGGAGTAGTCCTCCAGCAGTCCGAGCTGTGGCCGAACCTCACGGTGCGGGAGATCCATGCGATCTTCGCCGGCTACTACCGCGCCCCGCGCGACGTCGACGAGGTCGTCGCGCTCGTCGGGCTCCAGGAGAAGGCGGGCGCGCGGGTGAAGACGCTCTCGGGCGGCCAGAAGCGGCGGCTGGACCTCGGCATCGCGCTCGTCGGCGACCCCGACCTCGTCTTCCTCGACGAGCCGACCACGGGTTTCGACCCGCAGGCGCGCCGTGCCGCGTGGGAGATGATCCGCTCCCTCCGCTCGCTCGGCAAGACCGTCCTGCTCACGACGCACTACCTCGACGAGGCCGAGCAGCTTTCCGACCGCGTCGCCGTCATGCGGGAGGGCCAGATCGTGCGGGTCGGGACGCCTCGCGAGCTGACCACCACCGACCTCCAGACGGAGATCCGCTACCGGCAGAACGGTCAGGAGGTCGTCGTGCAGACGGACGAGCCGACCCGCGTTCTCGCCGAGCTGACATCCGCAGCGGTCGCACGCGGCGAGGAGCTCGAGGGCCTGCAGGTGCGACGGCCGACGCTCGAGGAGGTGTACCTCTCGCTTACCGCCGAGGAGGACGAGGCGCAGGCCGAGGTCGAGGCGTGAACGCAGAAGCGGTTCGTATCGCGGTTCGCCGCCCCGCCCGGAGGCTCTTCTTCCACCAGTTGCGGGCGGAGCAGCTCGTCTTCTGGCGGAGCCGCGAGGCGGCCTTCTTCATCTTCCTGTTCCCGTTGCTGCTGTTCGTGCTGCTCGGCTCCGTTTACTCGGGGAAGTTCGAGCGCGTGCCGGTGGTCTGGGCGGTCCTCGCGGGGCTCATTTCCTACGGCTGCGCTAACACGGCCTTCGCCGGGCTGGCGATCCAGCTCGTCCTCCGACGCGAGAGCGGGATCCTCAAACGGCTCCGGTCGACGCCGCTGCCGCCTGCGACGTACCTCGCCGCGCTCCTCATGTCGACGCTGATGGTGTTCGGGCTCCAGACGATCGCGCTCTTCCTGCTCGGGCGCTCGCTCTACGGGACACCCTTTCCCTCGGACGTCGCCTCGTTCGTCGCCACCATCGTGATCGGCGCGGCGGTGTTCGCCGCACTCGGAACTGCGACCGCCTCGGTGATCCGCTCGGCCGAAGGCTCGTCCGCGGTCGTCAACTTCATCCTCCTGCCGATGGCCTTCCTGAGCGGCGCGTTCGGGCCAACCCGGGGGTATCCCGCCGTCCTCCGCGCGATCGGTGACGTGCTGCCGCTCACGTACCTCGTCAAGCTCGTGGACGCCGTCTACCTGCACGGGCAGGCCGTCTGGACGCAGCCGGAGGCGCTCGCCATCCTGGTCGCCTGGGGAGCCGCCGGACTCGTGTTCACGATCTTCAAGTTCCGCTGGGAACCGCGCGGGCGGTAGCTAGCCGGCCGAGTACGTCACCGTCACCGACGCCTGGATCTGCTGCGTCCCGGCCTCGATCGGCGGGGCCGCCTTGGCCGTCGCCTCCATCGCCGGCCCGAAGACGATCGGCGTGGCCTGGCCTCCCTCGGTCACCTTCAGCACCTTGCCGAGCGTGAGGCCCGTGGCGTCGGCGATCACCTGCGCCTTCGCCTTGGACTTGCCGAGCGCCTGGGTCAGCGCCTGGTTGTAGAGGGAGGACGTGTCGGCCGTGTCGAGGTTCGGGCCGTCGACGTTGTTCGCGCCGGCGCCCACGGCAGCGTCGACGAGGCTGCCCGACTTGGCGAGCGGTGCCGAGACGTTGACCGAGTTCGACGCCTGGTAGCCGGTGATCTTCAGGCCGTTGCTCGAAGTCTGCGGCCAGAGCGAGACCTGGGTCGTCTGGATGTCGGACGACGAGACGCCGGCCTTCTTCAGGGCGTCGATGATGGCCTGGGCCTGGGCGGAGTTGCGGCTCAGCGCTTCCGCGGCCGTGCTCCCGTTCGTCGTCACGCCGAAGTCGAACGACGCCCGGTCAGGAGTCGCGTCGACCGTCCCCTTGGCGGTGACGGTGATGGTCGAGCCGGTGGAGGGAGTGGCGGAGCGGCCGAGGTGCGGTTGCGCCACGCCGGCGATCGCGGCCGCGACGAGCAGCACGCCGGAGATCAGGAGGATCGTGCGGAGTCTGTTCATGCCGCATGTACGTCACCGTGCGGCCGTATGTCACAGCGCGCGGATGAAACCGTCAGTTCGAGGTGCCCGTGCCCGGGACGGCGTCCGGTGCACGTCGGCGCCGGTGATACGAGACAGCTCCGGCGACAAGCACGAGGAGCACGCTCCCGAGGGCGGCACCCATCCACCATCCGTAGCCTCCCGGCGCCGACGCGTGTGCCGCGGTCGGGACTGCGGCGATCACCGGCGGCGGCGACGCGCCGAGGACCTGGTCGGCCAACTGCGGGACAATCGGCCGGACGGCCGGGAAGAATCCTGTGTCCGGGCTCCCGTCAAGTAGGCGGCGGGCGTCGAGCGAGAGCCCGACTATGCGCTTCGCGCCGACGTAGTTGTTCGCGAACCAGCGCCCGCCGAGGCTGTCTACGCGGACGAAGGCCCCGGTGTGCGGCGCGTCGATGAGGTAGCCGTCGCCGACGT
The DNA here is from genome assembly GCA_963743545.1 of uncultured Actinomycetes bacterium. Taxonomy (GTDB): domain Bacteria; phylum Actinomycetota; class Thermoleophilia; order Gaiellales; family Gaiellaceae; genus Palsa-739. The sequence goes on from CAVUQB010000005.1 coordinate 693,262, forward strand.
AGATCCCGACGTGGCCGGGCGCCGTGCGCGAGCCGTCGGCGCCGATGAAGAAGACGAGGTCTCCCGGCTGGAGCCGGTCGGGCGGAATCCAGACCGCCTCCGGGGAGTACCACTGCGCCGCCGCGTAATGCGGCAGCGAGACTCCGAGTTGCGCAAACACGTACTGGACGAGGCCTGAACAGTCGAACCCGGTCTTCGGCTTCGCACCACCCCACTTGTACGGGACGCCGAGGTACCGCGCTGCGATCAAGACAACGGCGTTGTCCTGCGCAGCCGGTGTCAGACCGCCGCCGCCGATGAGCAAGGGGTAGGGCGCCGGCGGGAAGTCGGGCGGCGGCCTCATCGGCTCCCGACGGCGGTGCTTCCGCGAGTGATGCGGCCTGCTCGAGTGCTTCGACTTCGCGACCGGTTGCGTCGACCTTGTGGTGGTTGTCGCTGCCGTCGTGGTCGGGGTTGCCGTCGTTGTGGTGATCGGAGCCGTTGTCGTGGTGGTGGTCGTCGTATTCGTCGTGGTCGTCACTGCGGTGGTCGTTGTAGTGCCGGTGGTCGTTGCACCCAAGGGTCCCGCCGCGCGAGCTGTCGCGACGCCGAGGGCAGCAACGACCACGCCGAGCAAGAGGAGCCAGACCCCGCGCCGCATCGTGACACTGTGGCGTAGCCCCCAGCTCTTCGCCCCAGCCGAACGGGGGGCTGTCGCCGTCGGCGCCTCTCCCCTCTAAACCGTGCTACTCTGCAAAACAGACTAGTGTGGATCAGGCTCAGCTACTCAAAGGAGTGCTCGAGCTGGCGGTGCTGGCGGTGATAGCCCGCGGCGAGACGTACGGGTACGAGATCCTCTCCACCCTCGAAGGCGCCGGCTTCGACGGTGTCGGCGACGCGTCCGTCTACGGCACGCTGCGGCGCCTGGAACAAGCCGGGCATCTCGAGTCTCGGCTGGTCGCCTCCGACAGCGGCCCTGCGCGAAAGTACTACTCCGTGACCGACAGCGGAGCCGAGCAGCTGCTGGCCGGCACCGAGACCTGGTCGCGCATCAGCGCTGCGTTCCGGGAGCTGGTGGAGCCGTGACGCGGGACGAGTACGTGCGCGACGTCGGCTGGTGGCTGCGCGACCTCCCGTGGAGCATGCGCCGCGACCTGCTCGCAGAGCTCCGGGGTCACCTCGACGAGTTGCCGGCCGACACGCACTTTCGCGCGCAGCTTGGACCTCCGGAGACGTACGCCGGCGACCTACGCGCGGCCGCCGGGCTCGAGCGCCGCCGGGGATTGATCGCGTTCCTGCGCGCTCGCCGGCCGCGGAACCTGATCCTGTTCGTCCTCGCGCTCACTGTCGTCGGGCTCTCGATCGGGGCCGTCGCCTGGATCGACAGCTACCAGCCGATCGTTTACGGCGACGCCACCCAATACCCGCCCGACTCGAAGCCGTCCCCCGGACAGCCCGGCGTGACGGTCGTCTTCCGCAGAGGCCGACCGTTCTTCTACGGCGCAACGATTCGGAACAGCGGCCGCTTCCCGGTCCGGGTACTCGGCGTCTCCAGGGGTGTGCTGGATTTCTTCACGGCTCGCTTGCTCGTGAACAAGCCGAACCCGAACGGAAACGAGCTGCCTCTCGTGCGCTTCCGTCCCTTCGTCCTGCACCCCGGCGAGACCCGCTGGCTCGTCTTGAAGGGCGTCTACGCGTGCACCACGGGGATGGCCGGGAGCCGGCGGCTCGGCTATGGGAGCATCATCAAGGAGGCCATCGCAGTTCGCTTCAGCTTCCTGTGGAGAACCTCAACAACGCTTATCCCACTTGACGACCCGTTGACGATCAACTTCCGCACGGGCTGCCCCCCGCCGGGGCACACCGTTACGCCGTAGCGGGCAGATACGGCGTCCAGCCGGACGGGATCCGCGGCGCTGCGAGCTTGATGAACAGCGTCGGTGTCGGGGCGCGCGGCGAGGCGTGGAGCACCATCCCGGCCTGCTCGAGCGAGCGGTCGCCCTTGCGCAGGTTGCACGGCGCGCAGGCGGTGACGACGTTCTCCCAGATCGACTCGCCGCCCTTCGACCGCGGGACGATATGGTCGAGCGTGAGCCGGCCGTTCGTCGTGCCGCAGTAGGCACAGCGCCAGCCGTCCCGGGCGAACAGCGCCCGGCGGGAGATCTTGCGTTGGATCGCACGCGGCACACGCACGTAGTGGACGAGCCGGATCACATGCGGCCAGATGAAGCTGCCGGTCGAGGAGCGCAGCGGCTTGTCGAGCCGTTCGACGATCTCGGCCTTGCCCTTGAAGACGAGCACGTGGGCACGCCGCACCGTGCATACATTGAGCGGCTCGTAACTTGCGTTCAATACGAGAACGTGCTGCAACCTGCGCGAAAAGTAGCAGCGCCGAAAGCCGCTACTGCTGCGACTTCATGGCCCGTTCCACCGCCTCCTGCTCCTCAGGGGAGAGGGAGACGGGGGCGCGGCCGCCGTCGAGCTCCTTGACGTAGATCCGCGCGTAGTCCCGCCCCTGGATGGCGGTGAGGACCACGCCGCTGCGCGACGCGTCGAGCAGCGCGACCGACGCTGACTGGTGGCCGCCCGACTTCTCATAGGCGTCGTAGCGCACGACGGCGAGCCGGGAAACCGTCGCGTCGACGCGGCGCTCGAGGCGCCCGAGCGCGGCCGTGAGGTTGTCGATCGCCCGGTGCAGCCCGTCGACCCGGGCCTGGAGCGAGACCGCGAAGTCGACGAGGTCGCCGCCGCCGCTCCCCTGCAGCGTGAGCTGCGCAGCGCGCACCCGGCGCAGCCGCAGGTGCAGGACCAGCGTCAGCGTGAACGCGACGACGGCGACGACAGCCGCCGCGATCGCGATCCAGCCTGCCACCGAGGACGTCAACGGCTAGCCGCCCGACGGGAGGCTGAAGAAGACCGGATACGACGCGTGGTTGTTCGACACGTCCTGCTCCCCGGGGACCTTGCCGACCACGACGTTCACGGTGGCGTTGGCACCGAAGGCCGACGGCGGCAGGTTGAGGTTCGCGAAGGAGACCGTCAGCGTCTGCCCCTGCTGGATGCTCGCGACGTGCTTCGTCTGGTTCAGCACCTTCTTGCCGAAAACGTCCACGGTGAGCGTCACGGGAATGTTCACCTCTTGGAAGTTCCCGGCGTTCTTGAACGAGACCTTGAACTTGAGGTCGGCGGCGACGTCCACCGTGGTCGGGCTGGAGGTCGTGAGCGTCTTCGACTGTCCGGTCGAGACGGCCTGGGTGCTCAGGAGCTCGCTGCCGTGCACACCGGTCACGTCGCCGCTGCTGTTCGTCGCGCTCAGCCGCGAGTAGACCTCGTCGAACGAATGGGCGGTGATCACCTCGGGGTTCGTGACGATCTGCGAGGGCGGAGCAATCACGCCGCGTATGCCCAGCCGCTTCAGAGTCTCGGTCGCCGGCAGCCGGAACAGGTTCGCCCAGACGAGATCGCTCGCGCTCAGAAGCTGGGCCTGGGCGGCAAGGCGATTGGCGACGTCAGCACTGGATTTCGAGCCGGCCGTCGCCAGCGTGTTGGCCAGACCGGTCAGCCCGATCGCGCGCAGCTGGAGCGTGGCCAGCACCTCCTGGTGCGCCGCCTGGAGCGACGCCGGCGGGACGAGCCGCAGCGCGTCGTCGTACTCCTGCTGCTGCTGCCGCGACCAGAGGTCGAGCTTCATCTGCAGCTGGGGGAGTGTCAGCTTGCGCGAGCCGAGCTCGTTCGCGTACGCCGCCAGCGAGGAAGCCGAGCTCTGCGCGATCGGCTGCACGCTGTTCATGTACGCCGCGTACTCGTCGTGTGTGCTCTGGCCCTGGCAGGAGTCGACCCAGAAGACGAGCCCGACGACCACCGCGATCGAGAGCGCCACGAGGAGCGCCAGCCGCACGAGGGCCGTGGCCCCCTGCGGCGGCGGAGTCGGACGACGCGGGCCGCCCTTGCGCTGCGGGCGGACGCGCCGCCGCTGCCTGCCGGGCGCCTCGAGGGTCTCCGGCTCCTCGAAGATCTCGAGGTCGCTCTGGTCGTCGTAAGTGCTCACTCGGGTCGCAAGCCTAACCGCGTCCGAGAAGGACAGTCCGACCGGGTCGCCAATCTCCGCAGAGCATGGGAGAGGCCGCTCCAGCGCTCACCGGCATCGAGCTCGTCCTCAACCGCTACCGGCCGTTACGGCCGTTGGGCAGCGGAGGCTCCGGCTCGGTCTGGCTCGCCCGCGATGAGCGGACGGGTCTCGACGTCGCGCTCAAGATCATCGCGCGCGAGGGCAAGGCGGCGGTGCGGGCCGAGCGCGAGGCCAAGGCGGCGTCGAAGCTGCGCCATCCGGCGTGTCTGCGCGCGTACGCGTTCGGTCACGACTCGCGGCACGTCTACATCGCGTACGAGTTCGTCCCGGGGCAGACGTACCGCGAGGCGCTGCGCGCCGGAGAGCTGGGAGACGACGATGCGGTCGAGGCCTGCGCGCAGGTCTGCGACGGCCTCGCGCACGCCCACGCAGTCGGGATCCTGCACCGCGACGTCAAGCCGTCGAACGTGCTCCTGATGGACGGCGACCAGGTCTCGGCGCGGGTGCTGGACTTCGGGCTCGCGCAGATGGCCGACACCGAGACGCTGACCGAGGCGGGCGACGTGCCGGGCACGCTCGCGTACATCTCGCCCGAGCGACTCGCCGGCGGCGAGGCGACCCCGGCGGCCGACGTCTACGCGGTCGGCGTGATGCTGTGGGAGGCCCTCGCCGGACGCCACCCCTTCTGGCGCGGCTCGATGCTCGAGACGGCGCGCTCGATCGAGGCGGGCGCGCGGCCGCTCGGCGAGCTCCGCCCCGACCTGCCGAAGCGGCTCCTGCGCCTGGTCGACAGCGCGCTTTCGACGAATCCCGCGCGGCGGCCGAGCGCGCGCGGCCTCGCCGACGCGCTGCGCGGCGCGACCTCGTCGGCGGCAGTGCCGCGCCCCGGCATCAAGCTTCCGTCGCGGATCGAGCCCGGACAGGCGCTGACCGCGGCCCTCGCGGCTCTCCTCGCGGGCTGGACCTCCGCCGCGCTGCCGTTCTTCCCGCACGGCTGGCCGTTCCTGCTCGCCTTCGCCGCCTTCGCGGCGACGCTCCTGCGGGAGCGCGTGGGGATCCCCTTCGCCCTGGCGGTGCCCGTGTTCCCGCTCGGCAACATCTCGCTCGGGCTCGCCGTCGTCTACGCGGCGCTCGCTGCCGGCTGGTTCCTCGTCACCTGGCGCGAGCCGCGCGCCACTCTTCTCTTCGTCTTCGGGCCGCTGCTCGCGCCGCTCGCGGCACTCGGCCTCCTGCCGCTCGTCACGGTGCGCACGCGCTCGGCGCTGCTGCGTGTCCTCACGGTCATGCTCGGCGTGTACACGGCCGCGCTCGGCGCCGGGATCCGGCACGCAGCGCTGCCTCTGGTCGGCGGCCCCGCGCCGCTCGGAGTCGGCGTCGCCGGCGCGCGCGACCCCTTCGACGTCGCCGGCTCGCTCGCCCGCGCCGCCGGCGCGCACCCGTCGCTCCTGCTCGAGACCGGCGCACTCGCGCTCGTCGCGCTCGCCCTTCCGTACGCGCGCGCCCGCGGCCGCTGGGCGGCAGCCGGGCTCGGCGCCGCGATGATCGTGCTCACAGTCGCCGTCGTCCCCGACGCCGCCGCGCTCCCGCTTCTGCTCGCCGCATGGACGATCGCGGCGGTCACGGCGCTTCGCGTTCCTGCCCTGGGGGTACCCTCCGCCGCGAGCTGATGGTGCTGCGGGGAATCGAGCAGAGACTGGAGCGAGTCTTCGAAGGCGTCTTCGGACGCGCCTTCCGCACGAACGTCCAGCCGGTCGAGCTCGCGCGCAAGCTCGCGAAGGAGATGGACGAGCACCGCTCGACGTCGGTCACGCGCGTCTACGTGCCGAACGAGTACACGATCTACCTCTCCCCCGGCGACCGTGAGCAGTTCGAGGGCTACGAGAACTCGCTCGTGTCGGAGCTCGAGGAGTACCTCTCCGAGCACGCAGCGCGCGAGAACTACGCGCTGCTCACTCCGCCCCGGATCCTGTTCGAGACCGACGCGGATCTCGGCGTCGGCGAGTTCGGCATCGCGACCCGCATGGCGCAGCACGGACGGCAGCCCGGCGCGGAGGCACCCGCACCGGTCCCGCCGCCCGGCGCGACGATGGTCTACAAGCCGCGGACGCAGCCGACCGAGGCCGCCTCGCTCGCCGACCTCGGTGTCGAGCGCGAGGTCGCCGTGCTGAACTGGAGCGGCGCGCGGCGCGTCCTCGAGAAGCAGCGCTCGGTGCTCGGCCGCTCGCGCGACGCCGACGTCCAGATCGACGACCCCAACGTCTCGCGTCGCCACGCGGAGATCGTCCAGGAAGGCTCGACCTTCTGGCTCGTCGACCTCGGTTCGACGAACGGGACTGAGGTGGACGGGCAGCGCGTACAACGCGTGCGGCTCGCCGACGGCTCGCGCTTCACGCTCGGCGAGACGACGGTCACCTTCTCGACCGAGCGGGAATAGGAGCACTGTGACCGTCGTCGCCTCGACAGGGGTCGCGGAGGTACTCCTCGCGCTCAAGATCGCCTTCCTGGTGCTTCTGTACCTGTTCGTCGTGCGCGTCATCCGCACGGCGGGGCGCGAGCAGCAGACGCCGAGCCAGGACAGCATGATCCTCACGCCCGAAGCCGCCGCGGCTGCCGGGCTCGGCCGCGGGGCTTCGCCGCGCAGGTCCGTGCGCCTCGTCGTCCAGCGCAGCCCGAGCCTCGAGGAGGGCGGCGCGTTCCCGCTCAACTCGGCGCCCGTCACGGTGGGACGCGGGAGCCAGAACGACCTCGTGCTGGAGGGCGACGAGTTCGCCTCGGCCCGCCATGCGCGGATCGAGGTTCGTGGCGACGGGGTCTGGGTGCAGGACCTCGAGTCGACGAACGGCACCTACGTCAACGGCTCGCGCGTCGCAGGTGCGCAGCGGCTCGACGCGGGCGACGTCCTCCGCGTCGGCGAGACCGACCTCGTGGTGGAGGAGAGCTGAGATGCCCGTCGGCGCGTACGCAGTGGCGAGCGACACCGGGCGCAGACGGCGCCGGAACGAGGACAACTACGTCGTCGCGCCGCCGCTCTTCGCGGTCGCCGACGGGATGGGCGGCGCGCAGGCCGGCGAGGTCGCGTCCCAACTCGCCGCCTCTGCTCTCGAAGCAGGCCGCTCCGACGCGCTCGACGGAACGGAGGGGATCGACGCCCTGATCCAGGAGGCGAACCGCCGCATCTACGACCGCGCCTCGATCGACCCGACCGCGTCGGGGATGGGCACGACCATGACCGTCGCGCTCGTCGACGGGATGACCGTCGCGATCGGCCACGTCGGCGACTCCCGCGCCTACCTCGTCCGCGGCGAGCAGATGGAGCAGCTGACCGAGGACCACTCGCTCGTCAACGAGTTGCGCAAGACCGGCCGGCTCTCGGCGGCCGAGGCGCAGATCCACCCGCAGCGGAGTGTCATCACCCGCGCGGTCGGCACCGATCCCGACGTCGACGTCGACGTCTTCACGATCGGGGCCGAGGACGGCGACGTCTTCCTCATCTGCTCGGACGGGCTCAGCGACATGGTCGCCGACGAGGAGATCCTCGAGGTCGTGCACTCGAACCGCGACGACCTCGACCAGGCCGTGAAGGGGCTGGTGGCAGCCGCGAACCGCGGCGGGGGCGAGGACAACATCACCGCCGTCGCCTTCCGGATCGCGGCGGAGGCGGCACCGAGCCTCGAGGACACGGTCGAGATGCCGGCGCTCACGGACGAGGACGTCGAGCCCGACGAGGAGACGCGCGAGTACGTGGAAGCCGACGAGCCGGACGAGCCGGCCGCTCAGCCCACAGCCGGGCCGCGCCGCCTCCGGCTCGTCCTGATCGGCGTGCTCGTCGTGGCCATCGTCGCGGCGGCGCTCCTCGTCTGGGGACTGACGCGGTGACCCTGCGCAACCGCGAACTGGCCGCACTGCTCACGGTCGGCCTCCTGACGGCGATCGGCTTCGCCTCGGTCTACATCGCGCTCGAGTCGCAGATCTCCACCGGCTCGCTCGGCTACGCCGCGTTCTTCTTCGGCCTCTATCTCGTCGCACACGTCGCGGCGCGCATGACCGTGCCGCTCGCCGACCCGTACCTGCTGCCGATGGCGGCGCTCTTGACGGCGATCGGCGTGACGGAGATCTACCGGCTCGGCCCGAGCGACGCGTTCCGGCAGGGGCTCTGGATCGTGATCGGCGTCGGCGTCTTCGCGGCCACGCTCTTCTGGCTGCGCCACGACTATCGCGTCCTCGAGCGGTACAAGTACATCTTCGGAGTGACGGCGATCGTCCTGCTCTTCCTGCCGCTCGCGCCCGGAATCGGCGAGGAGATCAACGGCTCCCGGCTCTGGATCCACGTCGGCTCGCTCCAGTTCCAGCCGGGCGAGCTCGGGAAGATCGCGCTCATCGTCTTCCTCGCGGCGTACCTGCGCGAGAAGCGCGAGGTGCTCGCCCAGGGGAGCCTGAAGGACTGGGGCCCGCTGCTCGTGATCTGGGGCGGCGCGATGCTCGTCCTGTTCGTGACCGACGACCTCGGCAGCGCGCTCCTCTACTACGGGATCTTCGTCGCGATGCTGTACGTCGCGACCGCGCGGCTCTCGTTCGTCGCGGGCGCGCTCGGGCTCTTCCTCGTCGGGGCGTACGCCGTCTCGCAGGGGACGCCGCACGTCCGTGACCGCGTGACGAACTGGCTCTCGCCGTGGACGGTGCACAAGATCTCCTGCCCCGGCCACGGGCTGCAGCTCAGGCAGAACTGCCAGAGCTACCAGGAGGTCCAGTCCCTCTACTCGATCGGCCACGGCGGGATGGGCGGCACGGGCCTCGGCCACGGGATCTTCACCGGCCAGACCGGTCACCAGGTGATCCCCGACCTGAACACCGACTTCATCTACTCCGCGCTCTCGCAGGAGCTCGGGCTGGTCGGCGTGGCGGCGTTGCTCCTGCTCTACATGGCCTTCGTGCTTCGCGGCTTCCAGGTCGCGCTCACCGCCACCGACGGCTTCTCGAAGCTGCTCGCCGCCGGTCTCAGCTTCGGCTTCGCCTTCCAGACGTTCGTGATCGTCGGCGGCATCACGCGCGTCATCCCGCTCACCGGCATCACGCTACCCTTCGTCTCGTACGGAGGCTCGAGCGTGGTCGCCAACTTCCTCCTCGTCGCCGGGCTGATGCTCATCTCCAATCGCGCCAACCGGGAGCTGGGAGCGGCGTGAACACGCAGATTCGCCGCATCTCGGTCGTCGCGCTTGTCCTGCTCGCGGCCCTCATCGTGGCGACGACGTACTGGCAGACGTGGGCCAAGGCCGACCTCGCGGCCCGCAAGGACAACTCCGTGTCGATCATCCAGCGGCTCACGGTCGACCGCGGCAAGATCCTCGCCGCCGACGGGACCGTCCTCGCGAACAACCGGGCGACCCACAAGCATGGCCTCACGATCTTCACGCGGCACTATCCGCAGAACGACCTCGCATCGCAGGTGACCGGCTACTCCACGAACGCCGGCACGACGACCGGGATCGAGCAGGCGTACGACGACTACCTGACCGGCGCGAACACGAATCTCAGCAACACGTTCCGGCAGACGCTCGACAAGCTCGGCGGGCAGACCGTGCACGGGGACGACGTCTACCTCACGCTGCGCCCGCAGATCCAGCGGCTCGCGCTCGACCAGCTTGCAGGCCGGTGCGGCGCCGTGGTCGTGCTCGACGCGAAGACGGGCGCCGTCGTCGCCATGGCGTCGTCGCCGACGTACAACGCGAACCTCATCAACCACGGCTACAACAAGATCCGCAAGATCAAGGGAACCTGCGGCGACCACACGGCGCTGCAGAACAACACGACTGCCGGCCTCTATCCGCCGGGCTCGACGTTCAAGACCGTGACGGGATCGGCGGCACTCGACTCGGGGAAGTTCACGCCGACCTCCTCCTTCTACGACCCCGGCTACTGCGTCGAGTACGGCAAGAAGGTCTACAACTCGAGCGCGCCCGATTCACCGACCGCGCACGAGACCTTCGGGCACGTCACCCTCTCCGAGGGCCTCGAGCACTCCATCAACTCGGTGTTCTGCAACATCGGGAAGGCGATCGGAGCGGGGCTGATCCTCGACTACGCCAAGCGTTACGGCTTCTACTCGCTGCCGCCGATCGACCTGCCGCCGGACGAGACCCAGGCCAGCGGTCTGTACTTCAAGAACAGGCTCTGGTTCCCGAAGTTCCCCGAGACCCAGGTCGACCCCGGACGGCTCGCCTTCGGCCAGGAGCGGATGCTCGTCACGCCGCTCCAGATGGCGCTCGTCGCGGCGACCATCGCCGACAAGGGAGTCGAGCCGAAGCCGTACCTCGTGCAGAAGATCGTCGGCGCGAACGGCTCGACCGTGGCGAAGACGACCCCGCAGACGATCGGGCGCGTGATCAAGCCGCAAACGGCGGCCGAGCTCAACCGGATGATGCAGCTCGTCGTCGAAGGCGGAACCGGCACGGAGGCCCAGATCCCGGGCGTCGCGGTGGCCGGCAAGACGGGAACGGCCGAGCTCGGGCTCGGCAATATCTACGACGCGTGGTTCGTCGCCTTCGCGCCGGCCGAGAATCCGCGCTACGTCGTCGCGGTCGTCGTCGAGAAGCAGCCGAACGGGTTCGGCGGCTCGGTCTCGGCCCCGATCGCCAAGGCCATCCTCGAAAAACTCTTGCACCGCTGACGATGATTCTCATCCTGGCCGCCGAAAATCCCTGCATCTCGAACCTTGTCTCTCTACGCTGTAGACGGCCGTGGCGGTAAGCGACTCTCTCATCGACACCCTGTTCGACGGGCGCTACCGCATCGAGCGCAAGCTCGGGGCGGGCGGGATGGCCGACGTGTACCTCGCCGAGGACCAGGAGCTCGGCCGCCGGGTCGCGATCAAGATCCTCAACAGCCGCCACGGGAACGACGACCAGTTCATCGAGCGCTTCCGCCGCGAGGCGAAGAACGCCGCCGCGCTGAACCACCCGAACATCGTCTCGATCTACGACCGCGGCGAGGCAGAGGACACCTACTACATCGCGATGGAGTTCCTCGACGGCCGCACGCTGAAGGAGCTGGTCGTCGGCCGCGGCGCCGCACCGGTCAACGTCGCGATCGAGTACGCGCGCCAGATCCTCTCGGCGCTCCGCTTCGCGCACCGGCACGGGATCGTGCACCGCGACATCAAGCCGCACAACGTCCTCGTCGACGGCGAGGGACGGGTGAAGGTCACGGACTTCGGGATCGCGCGCGCCGGCACGAGCCAGATGACCGAGACGGGCTCGATCGTCGGGACGGCGCAGTACCTCTCGCCCGAGCAGGCCAGGGGAGGCGAGGTCGATCCGCGCTCCGACCTCTACTCGCTCGGGATCGTCCTCTACGAGCTCCTGACCGGCAGGACGCCGTTCGACGGCGAGACCCCGGTCGAGATCGCGATGAAGCACCTCTCCGCCACGCCCCAGCCGCCCTCGAAGCTGCGGCCGGACATCCCGCCCGAGCTCGACATGGTCGTGCTGCGCGCGCTCGCCAAGAACCCGGACGACCGCTACCAGAGCGCCGACGAGATGGAGGCCGACCTCGAGCGTGTCGCCCGTGGCGCGAGCGTCGCGGCGACCACGGTCGACACCGCGACGCAGGTGCTGCGCCGCCCGACTGCCGCCGCGACAGCCGCGACCCTGGCGACGGCCGCGACGATGATCGCGCCGCCTCCCGCGGCCGCCGCCGACGCCCCGCCGCCGGCGCTCGCCGGCGATGACGAGTACGAGGACGAGCACAACCGGCCACTCTGGCCGTGGCTCGTCGCGATCGGCTTCGTGATCGTGGCGGCGATCGCGGCCTTCTTCGTCTGGCAGGAGCTCTCGAGCGCGCCGCAGGTGCCCGTCAACAACTACGTCGGCGAGACCCAGGCGGTAGCCGAGCAGCAGATCACCGTGGCGGGCCTCCACTCGGCGGTGAACAGCGTCCCCAACGCCAACGTCCCCAAGGGGAAAGTCTTCAAGCAGGATCCGAGCCCCGGCTCGAAGATCGACAAGGGCAGCACGGTCACGCTCACCGTCTCCAAGGGGCCGCCGAAGGTGGACGTCCCGGCCATCGTGGGCCAACAGTGGACGGTGGCGCAGCAGACCCTCGTCAACGCCGGGCTGCAACCGGTGGAGCACATCGTCCCCGGCAACACGAAGGGCAAGGTGACAGCGACCGATCCGTCTGCCGGGACGTCGGTGGCCAAGAACTCGAAGGTGCGCGTGAACGTGATGAGCGGGCCGGAGACCGCGCCGGTGCCGAGCGTCGTCGGCGACACCCTCGCCCAGGCGACCGCTGCGCTCCACAACCTCGGCTTCAACGTGAATCCCACCTACGTCAACAACAGCACCGCGCCTGCGAACCAGGTCGTCTCCCAGAATCCCGCGCCGGGCACGTCGGAGCCCAAGGGGACGACCATCAACCTCAACGTCTCGAACGGGCCGCCGCTGGTGACGGTGCCGGACGTCGTCGGCTACACCTCGCAGCAGGCGGTGAGCACGCTCGAGGCCGCCGGGTTCCACGTCGTCCAGCAGACCGTGGCGACCGACGCGAGCCAGCAGAACATCGTCCAGTCGCAGAACCCGGCCGGTAACGCGCAGGCGCAGAAGGGCTCGACGGTGACGATCGTGATCGGCCAGTTCTCGCCGGGCCCACCACCGCCGACGACGACGACCAGCAGCGGGTGAGCCAGCCCCGCCGTCTCCGCGTGGCCATCCTCGCGGGCGGCCGCTCGAGCGAGCACGAGATCTCCCTGGCGTCCGGACGCTCGGTCGCCGCTGCGCTCGACCCGGAGCGGTACGAGATCGCCGAGGTCGGGATTGGCCGCGACGGACGCTGGGCTCTGGGAACCGGCGCGACGGCGGCGGAGACGCTGCCCGTCCCCTACGAGGGCGGGCCGCTCGAGAAGCTCGGAGCGGTCGACGTCGTCCTCCCGATCCTGCACGGCCCGTTCGGCGAGGACGGCACGGTGCAGGGACTGCTCGAGCTCGCCGACGTCCCCTACGTCGGCGCCGGAGTCGCAGCCTCGGCGCTCGCAATGGACAAGGACCTGTTCAAGAAGGTCATGCGCGACAGCGGGATCCCGGTGGCCGCGCACCACGCGATCCGGCTCGGCGACGCGGTCGAGAACCCGTTCGGCTACCCGGTCTTCGTCAAGCCCGCGCGGCTCGGCTCCTCGGTGGGCATCTCGAAGGTGCACAGCGAGGAGGAGCTCGCGCCGGCGGTCGAGCTCGCCTTCCGGCACGACGAGAAGGTGCTCGTCGAGGAGTTCGTCGAGGGAACGGAGGTCGAGGTCGGCGTCCTCGGCAACCGCGTGCCGCCGCCGGTCGCTTCGCTGCCGGGCCAGATCGACACGCTCGGGCACGACTGGTACGACTTCGCCTCGAAGTACGACGCGGACGGGATGCAGCTCGTCATCCCGCCGCCCGACCTCTCGCCGGAGACGATCGAGCTGCTGCAACGGCGCGCCGTCGACTCGTTCATCGGGAGCGAGTGCGAAGGCCTCGCGCGGGTCGACTTCTTCGTGCGCGAGTCCGACGGCGAGGTCATCGTCAACGAGCTCAACACGATGCCCGGTTTCACCGCGACGAGCGTCTGGGCGCGGCTGTTCGAGGCGTCGGGCGTCGGCTACGCGGAGGCGCTCGACCGGCTGATCGAGCTCGCGCTCGAGCGGCACGAGCGCCGCTCGAAGCTCGAGTACTAGCTCGTCGCCGTGACCTCGGAGATCTCGGCGCGGTTGCCCGGCGGCAGCTTCGTGATCCAGACGAGGTAGTACGTCGCCGTCTGTCCGTCGAGCGTGAACGTCGTCGTCCCGTTGACCATCTGCGCGGAGGAGTCGGCCGTGAAGCCGCCCGTCGGCGAGTCTCCGGCCTGGATCTCCGCGGTGAAGCCCGGCGTCGGCGTCTTCACCGTCAGGTGCGCCAGCTTCACGGGGCCGCCTGCGGCGAGGACGAGCCCGACCCCGGACTTGGGGAGCCCGCCGAACTCCTGGCTGTCGTACGTCTCCGTCGTCCAGGAGGTCAAGGTGCTGCCGTCGGTGGCCAGCCCGGCGAGCTCGTCGTGCTCGTGTCCGTCTCCCTCGGGGTCGTAGCCGCTGAGGCCCTGCAGCTGCACCGGAGTGCCCGACGCGCTGCCGCCCGACGTCCCGCTGTTGTGTCCCGCGCCGCGGAGCAGCACGACGGCCGCGAACGCCGCGGCGGCGACCACGAGCGCCAGCAGCACGTACAGCAGCCGGCGCCGGCGGGAGCGCGTCGTGCTCGGCGGGCCTGCGCGAGGCGGAGGCGGCGCGTGTACCGGCCCCGTGACGCGCGTCACCGCGAGGTCGTCCAGCGGCGGCGCCTCGGGCTCGGCGAGGCAGGTGCGCAGCTCCTTGGCGAACGCCGCCATCGAGGGAAAGCGCTGCGCCGGGTCCTTCGCGAGCGCCCGCTCGACGGCGGCGTCGAGCCGCGGCGACACGTCCGGCCGCCGCGCGCGGAGGCTCGGCGGCTGCTCGTTCACGTGGCGGAGCGCGACCGCGACGAAGTTGTCGCCCGTGAACGGGACCTCACCCGCGAGCAGCTCCCAGAGCACGACGCCGAGCGAGTAGACGTCCGTCGCCGGCGAGACCGGCTTGCCGCTCGCCTGCTCGGGCGCGAGGTACTCGCCCGTGCCGAGCACCGTGCCGGTCTGCGTCATGCCGTGATCGACGTGGAGCGAGCGCGCGATCCCGAAGTCCGTCACCTTGACCTCGCCCTCGTTGCTGAGGAGGACGTTCTGCGGCTTCACGTCACGGTGCACGAGCCCCTGGCCGTGCGCGAAGGCGAGCCCGTCGGCGACCGCGACCGCGAGCTCGAGCGCCTCGCCGTACCGGCAACGGCCCCGACCGCACGACGAGCTCCTTGAGGTTCTCGCCCTTCGACGTTCTCGAACACGATGTACTGCCGGCCGTCGTCGTCGCCGCGGTCGATGACGGTGACGATGTTCGGGTGCGAGAGCCTCGCGACCGCCCGCGCCTCACGGCGGAAGCGCTCGAGGTACTCGGGATCCTCCGCGTAGTGCTCATGGAGGATCTTGATCGCGACCAGCCGCTCGAGCTGGCGGTCGCGTGCGCGGAAGACGGTCGACATGCCGCCGGTGCCCACGAGCTCCTCGAGCTCGTAGCGGTCGGCGATCAGGTCACCGGGCTGCGGAGGCCGTGTCACTAGGGGCGCGGCTACGCAAGTACCGCTTCCAGCGCCTCCTCCCACGCTGCGAGCCCTTCCTCGAGCTCGGCGTCGGTGATGACGAGCGGACAGAGAACGCGGTTGCAGTTCGAGTGGACGCCGGCCAGGAGCAGCAACAGCCCTCTGGCGGCGGCTTCCTCGGCGACCCGCGCCGCGATGGCCGGGGCGGGCTCCTTCGTGCCGCGATCCTGGACGTACTCGACGGCCAGCATCGGGCCGAGGCCGCGGACGTCGCCGATCGCCTCGAACCGCTCCTGCCACGCGAGCATGCGAGCGCGGACGGTGCCGCCGATCCGCTGCGCACGCTCGAGCAGCCCCTCCTCCTCGAACACGTCGAGGACGGCCACGGCGGCGGCGAGAGCGACGGGATTGCCCACGTAGGTGCCGCCGACCGCGTTGTCCCAGAGGGAGTCCATGATCTCGGCCTTGCCGAGCACGCCCGAGAGCGGCAGGCCACCGGCGATCGACTTCGCCACGGTCATCAGGTCGGGCTCGACGCCGTAGTGCTCGATCGCAAACAGCTTCCCGGTGCGGCCGAAGCCGGTCTGCACCTCGTCGACGACGAGCAGGATCCCCTCGCGGTCACAGATCGCGCGGAGCCCCTCGAGGAAGCCGGCAGGGGCGGGGATGAAGCCGCCCTCACCCTGGACGGGCTCGACGACGATCGCGGCGACCGTCTCGGCGGCGACCTGCGTCGAGAACGCCCGCTCGAGCGCGGCGAGCGCGTCGCTCGCGGTGATCCCGCGGTACTCGTCCGGGAACGGGACGCGGTAGACCTCGGGCGCGAACGGCCCGAGCCCCGCCTTGTAGGGATGCGTCTTCGACGTGAGCGTGAGCGAGAGGAGCGTGCGGCCGTGGAAGCCGCCCTCGAAGCCGATCACGGCCGGCCGGCGCGTGTAGCCGCGCGCGAACTTGACCGCGTTCTCGACGGCCTCGGTGCCCGCGTTGAAGAACGCGGCCTTGACCGGGCCGGAGAACGGCGCGAGAGCCGTCAGCCGTTCCGCGTATTCGACGTAGATCTCGTACGGGACGATCGTGAAGTCGGTGTGGAGGAAGCGTGCGGCCTGCTCCTGCACGGCCGCGACGACGCGCGGGTGCGAGTGGCCGACCGCGAGGCAGCCGACGCCCCCCGTGAAGTCGACGAACCGGTTGCCGTCGACGTCGGTGACGATCGCGCCGTTGCCCTCCGCGATCACGATCGGGAGGTAGAGGCCGAGCGGGTCGGCGATGACGCGTTGCTTCCGCTCGATGATCTCCCGCGAGCGCGGCCCCGGGATCTCGGTACGAACTTCGATTGCGCGGGTGATGGCCATAAGGCCACGATATCCGCTGCGCCCGACGGGGAATCAGGGTAAGAATCGCTCTGGGATGGTGCTCTCCGACGCGACGATCGCTCGCCTGCTCGCCGAGGGGAGGATCGAGATCGACCCGTACGACGCGGCGCTGCTGCAGCCGTCGAGCGTGGACGTGCGCGTCGACCGCCTCTTCCGCGTCTTCCACAACAACCGCTACCCGTTCATCGACGTCAAGGTCGAGCAGGCGGAGCTGACCGAGCTCGTCGAGGTCGAGGATGAGCACCCGTTCGTCCTGCATCCGGGCGAGTTCGTGCTCGGCTCGACGCTCGAGCGCATCCGGCTGCCCGACGACCTCGTCGCCCGCCTCGAAGGCAAGTCGAGCCTCGGCCGGCTCGGCCTCCTGATCCACTCGACCGCGGGTTTCATCGATCCGGGCTGGGACGGCCACGTGACGCTCGAGCTCTCGAACGTCGCCAACTTGCCGATCACGATCTACCCCGGCATGAAGATCGGGCAGATCTCCTTCATGCAGATGACCGAGCCCGCCGCGACACCGTACGGCTCGGCGGCGATCGGCTCGAAGTACAAGGGCCAGCGCGGGCCGACCGCGAGCCGCTACTGGCAGAACTTCGACGAGTCGTGACGGTTCTCGTCACCGGCGCGACCGGGTTCATCGGCCCGTACGTCGTGCATGCGCTGCGGGCGCGCGAGACGCCGGTGCGGGCGCTGGTGCGGAAGCCGGCGCACGCGACGCGCCTCGCCTCCTGGGGCGTCGAGCTCGCCGCCGGTGACGTGACCGATCCGGCCTCCCTCCGCGCCGCGTGCGAGGGCGTGGACACGGTCGTCCATCTCGTCGCGATCATCCGCGGCCGGCCTGCAGATTTCGAGCGCGTGATGACGGGCGGAACACGGAACCTCGTCGCGGCGGCGCAGGAGGCCGGCGCGCGGCGGTTCGTGCTCGCGAGCGCGCTCGGGCTCGACGAGCGGTCGAAGGACGCCGTGCCGTACTTCGCCGCGAAGTGGCAGATGGAGCGCGCCGTGCGGGAGTCGGGGCTCGAGCACGTGATCTTCCGGCCGAGCTTCGTCTTCGGCCGCGACGGTGGCGTCCTGCCGACCTTCGTCCGTCTGGCGCGCTACGCGCCGGTGACGCCCATCGTCGGGCCGGGCCGGCAGCGGCTGCAGCCGATCTGGGTCGAGGATCTCGCGGAGTACTACGCGCTCGCGGCCACGGAGGAGACGGGAACGAACGGGACGTTCGAGCTCGGCGGCCCCGAGGCGCTCACCTGGAACGAGTTCTGGGCGCGGCTGAAGGGCGTCCTCGGCGTGCGGCGCCCGTCGGTGCATGTCCCATTCGGGCTGATGCGCGCGCAGGCGACGGTGACGGAGCACTTCCCGGGCGCCCCTGTGTCACGGGATCAGCTCACGATGCTCGAGCTCGGCGACAACGTGGTCACGGACCCGACCGCGGCAGAAACGTTCCAATTGCAGCTAGTTCCGCTGGACGAGCAGCTACGGCGGGCGTCGTGACGCGCGGCGTCGTCTACGCGGAGCCCGATGCGGACCCGGCCGTCGAGGAGCTGACCGTCGATCCGCCAGGCCCGCGTGAGGTGCTCGTCCGCATCCAGGCCTGCGGCCTCTGCCACTCCGACCTCCACGTCGTCGAGACCAAGGGCTGGCACATGCGGTTCCCGATCCTGCTCGGCCACGAGGGCGCGGGAATCGTGGAGGAGGTCGGGAGCGAGGTGACCTCGGTGGCGCCCGGCGACCGCGTCGTCGTCGCGTGGCGGGCGCCGTGCGGCGACTGTCCTCAGTGCCGCCGCGGCGATCCCCGCCGCTGCTCGTCGCAACTGCGCGCGAAGCGGCGCCTCCACCGGGCGGCCGACGGCGCGCTGCTCACGCCGGTGCTCCGCTGCGGCACGTTCGCCGACCAGGCAGTCGTCCACGAGGCCTGCGCGGTGAAGGTGCCCGAGGAGCTGCCGGTCGAGCAGGCGTCGCTGCTCGCGTGCGGCTTCTCGACGGGTGCCGGAGCCGCCCTCTGGGCCACGCCGGTGCAGAAGGGATCGGCCGTCGCGGTGATCGGCTGCGGCGGCGTCGGACTCGCCGTCATGCAGGGCGCAATGCTGCGCGGCGCGGAGCGGATCATCGCCGTCGACGTCGCGCCGGAGAAGCTCGAGCACGCGACCGCCCTCGGCGCGACCGACGTCGTGGACGCCTCCGCGACCGATCCCGTCGAGGCCGTACGCGAGCTGACCGACGGCCGCGGCGTCGAGTCCGCGTTCTCGGCGATCGCCGCGCCGAGCGGGCTCGTGCAGGCGATGCGAATGTGCGCCTACGCCGGCACGGCGACCCTGGTCGGCATGCCGGTGCCCGGCGCGAAGCTGAAGGCCGACCTCGAGGCGGATTTCTTCAACCCGCGGATCACGCTCGCCGTGACCCACGGCGGCGACACGATCCCGCAGGCGGATTTCCCCTTTCTTGCCCAGGCCGCGCTCGACGGGCGGATCGACCTCGCCCGCTTCGTGACGCGCACGATCTCGCTCGACGAGGTGCCCGAACAGCTACGCCGGATCGGCGAAGGCGGCGGGATCCGGACGGTCGCGCTGCTCTAGCCGAGACCCTGCCGGCGCGGCAGATCGATCTCCTCGTTCACGAGGTGACCATCGCGCTCGACGTAGCCGCCCTGACCGCCCACGACGAAGACGATCGCGTCCTCGTCGCCCGCGTTCGAGATGCGCCTCGGCGTCGTCGAGCTGCAGTGGAAGAGGCCACCCGCCTCGAGCTCGCGCGACTCGCCCCCGACATCGACTCGGATGCGCCCGCGGTGCACGAAGTAGAGCTCGTCCTGCAAGTCGTGGAAGTGCTCGGGCCCCTCGTAGCGGGCCGGATAGACGACGGCATTGACACCGAAGGCCTCGACTCCGAGCGCCTTCCTGATCTTGCGGAAGCCGTACCCGTCGCCGAGCTCGTCGAGGGAGCCGAAGGCGTAGCTCATACCGAGCACGCCTCCGCGGTGTGCGCGAGCGGCAGCCGGCCGAGCATCTCCGCCAGCTGCTTGCGCTCCTGCGTCGAGAACCGCGAGCCGAAGAGCTCCTCCACGTCGGCGAGATGTGACTCCCGCGCGTCCTCGATCTTCTTCACGCCGGCCTTCGTGAGCACGGCGTAGGTGACGCGCGCGTCAGAGGCGCAGCGCTCCTTCGCGACCAGGCCGCAGCCTTCGAGCCCGTCGAGCAGGCGCGTGATCCCCGACGCCGTGAGCAGGACGGAACGGGCGAGGTCGATCCGGCGCATCCGCCGTCCCTCGGCGTAGTAGAGCTGGATCAGCACGTCGAAGTCGCTCAGGGTCAGCTCGTGGAGAGCTTCGAGGCGCGCCGAGAGCTCGCGCGTCAGCGCCGCATGCGCGCGCAGGAAACGCACCCAGGCGCCGTCCGGGGTGACCAGCGTCTCCACCGACATTTCTTGTGTACTCAATACTTGACTAGACAATCTTTTCTCGCTATAGTTGCTTGCGTAATCAAGTATAGCTCACTCGCCCAAGGAGGCAAATTCTCAGATGAGCACCCTGGAGTCCACCACAACCATCGCGCCGGCCGGCACCACCTGGGCCGCCGACCCCGTGCACTCCACCGTCGGCTTCGAGGTCGAGTACGCCGGCGTGAGCATCTTCCGCGGCAGCTTCCGCGACTTCGACGCCATTCTCGAGGGCTCGTCCCTCGCCGGCTCGGCGCGCGTCGCGAGCGTCGACGTGAAGGACGAGCAGCTCTCCGGCCATCTCCAGTCGCCCGACTTCTTCGACGCCGAGCGCAATCCGGAGATCGCCTTCCGCGCGGACACGCTCTCCCTCGGCGACGACGGGGCCGTGAGCGGCACCGCCGAGCTGACGATCAAGGGCGTCACGAAGCCGGTCGAGCTGCAGGGCCGGCTCGCGGCGGCACCGAGCGTCGATCCGTTCGGCCGGGAGCGCCTCGGGCTCACGCTCGAGACCGCGATCGACCGCAACGAGTACGGCGTCTCCTGGAACGCGCCGAACCAGAGCGGCGGCAACTACCTCGGCGACGAGGTCACGCTGAAGGCCGACCTGACCTTCGTGAGGCAGGCGGACTGACGATGCGGATCCTCGCCGTCTCCGGCAGCCTGCGGGAGGGCTCGTTCAACACGAGCCTCCTGCGGGCTGCGCTCGAGGCCGCGCCCGACGGCGTCGAGCTCGAGCTCTGGTCAGGGCTCGGCGAGCTCCCGCTCTACCAGGAGGATCTCGAAGACGACGTGCCCGATTCGGTGCGCCGCCTGCGCGACGACTGGGCGGACGCCGACGCGATCCTCTTCGCGACACCCGAGTACAACGGCTCGGTCCCCGGCGGGCTCAAGAACGCGATCGACTGGGCATCGCGCCCGCGGCTCGAGGCCGTCCTCCGCAACAAGCCCGTCGCTGTCGTCGGCGCAAGCACCGGCCAGTTCGGCGCCCTGTGGGCGCAGCAGGACTTGAAGCGGATCCTCGGCATCGCCGGCGCCCGCGTCGTCGGGACCGAGATCCCGGTGGGCCGCGCGGAGGAGCGGTTCGACGCCGAAGGTCGTCTCCTGGACGGAGAAGTCTTTGCACAGCTCCGGCTGCACCTGACCACTCTCGCCTCGGAAGCCGTAGCGGTTCCCGAGCGAGTCGCTGCCTGAGCAAAGAGAAGGGGCCGCTTTCGCGGCCCCTTCGTCACAGTAACCAGCGCGTAGTGGCAGAGGCGCTTTCCTGCTCCGGTCTCGGTAGTGCGACCGGGCGGCGCGGAACGCGACGTCCCCCACGCTGGCTAGGCGGTTCCCCGTAGGTCCCGGGGACGGCACCCCTACCCGCTGGTACCTCCACTGCCCGAACTGTCTGAAATCACTCTCGGACCACCTCCTTTCCGCGGTAGCCGCACGATAGCCGACGGCACGGCTACCGCAAGGCACCACTTACCTCAAGACCACGCTCAGCTCGAGCCCACGGTCGAGCGGCACCGTGACGCTCACCAGGCTGAGGTCGGCCTGGCGGGCGGCCGAGTACTGCGCGAGCGGTTCCGGATGCGAGAGGACGTTGTCCGCGACGACGAGGCCGCCCGGCTCGAGCTTCTCGCGCGCGAGCGGGAACAGCGCTTCGTAGTCGTCCTTCTCGGCGTCGAGGAAGACGACGTCGAACACGTCGTCGATCCGCGGCAGCTGCTCGAACGCATCGCCCTCGAGCAGCTCGGCCCACTCCTCGAGGCCGGCCTCCTCGACGTTGCGGCGCCACGCCTCGACCTTCGCCGGGTCGTGCTCCAGCGACAGGACGCGCCCGCCGAGGTTGCGAACGCCGGCCGCGAGCCAGATCGACGAGTAGCCACGCGAGCCACCGAGCTCGAGCACCTCACAGTCGACCTGCGGCGCGACGAGCGCGAAGAGGAAGCGACCCGTGGTCGGCTCGACCTGGCGCGCGCGCTGCTCCGGAGGGAGGCCGCGTTCCCGCTCCGAGACGTCCTCCCGCTCGAGGCGGTCGAGCACGGCGCGCACACGGTCGTCCAACATGGCCTGGAAACTATCGTTGCCGCCGTGCGCGCCGAGCTGACGATCGAGATCGCGCGGACGCCGGAGGACGTCTTCGCCTACCTCACCGACGTCTCGAAGGTGCCGGACTGGCAGTCCGGCGTGAAGAGCGCGGTGCTGCGCGAGGGGCGGATCGAGGAGTCGCGCTCGCTGTTCGGCAAGGAGCTCCACACGACGCTCGAGATCGTCGACCAGGACGCGCCGCGGCTCTTCACGCTGCGAGCGCTCAACAGCCCGGTTCCGTTCACCGTGCGCCACGAACTCGAGCCGGCGGACGGCGGGACGCGGCTGAGCGTGACCGCCGACGGCGACGTCCCCGGTTTCGCGGCCGGCTTCCTCGCCCGGCGGGCCGAGAAGCAGTTCCGCGGCGACTTCGCCCGGCTGAAGGAGATCCTCGAGAGCTAGACCTTCGCGCGCTCGGCCTCGACCGCGTCGCGCACCCAGCAGTCGGCGGTGTGGCCGTTGATGATGCCGCACGCCTCCATCGACGAGTAGACCGTCGTCGGGCCGACGAAGCGGAAGCCGGCCTTCTTCAGCCGCCGCGACAACTCCTTCCCGTCCGCGGCATCGCGGTACTCCCACATCAGCTCGTCGAGCGGCGTTCCGGTCTCGCGCAGCGCGAGCGTCGCCCGGGCGTTGGCGATCGCAGCCTCGATCTTGCCGCGGTGGCGGATGATCCCGGCGTCGCCGAGGAGCCTCTGGACGTCGCGGCCGCCAAAACGCGCGACCTGCTCGGGATCGAAGCCGGCGAAGCCGCGCCGGAACGCCTCGCGCTTGCGCAGCACGGTGATCCACGCGAGCCCCGCCTGGAAGCCCTCCAGGCAGAGCCGCTCGTAGAGGCCGCGCTCGTCGCGGACGGGGCGGCCCCACTCCTCGTCGTGGTACGCGATGTACGCGGGATCGGTCGTCGGCCAGCAGCGGATCGGCTCGGTCACCGGCCCAGTGTCGCAGGGGCCCGGCGCTCGACAGCGGCTCACCCCGGTTGTAGGCTCGCCGACATGGTGCGCCGGATGCGCACGCTGAGCACCGTCGTGGTCGCAGCTCTGGCCACGGCAGGAATCGCAGCCGCAGCCGCGGGTGACACGCGGCCCTGCCATCCCGATCTCCCCGGGACGCGTTCGCTGACGGTGACCGGGCACGTGACCAGCTATCGGTTCGCGGGACAGGGCACGCTCGTCGCCTCGATCCGGACCCGGCGTTGTGCCGGCGTGGCTCGCTGGAACTACGCGGCGAGCACGCAGGCAACCGCGACGGTCTCCTGCCGAGGATCGAAGGCGCGCGGTTCCAACGCTGCGCCGCAACATCTGGTCGCGACGCAGGGCGACCGGCTAGTGCGGGTCGTGCTCGCTCCCACCGGGGCCGACAGGCCCGACCGGCTCGACGTGATCGCGCGAGCGACCGGCCGCAGGATCTCGTCGTGGCCGTTGATCGACCGCCCGTCGCGTGTCGCCCTCTATGGCAAGATCGCCATCCTCTCGGCGGCCGGCAGGAACGCGCTCTACGCGTTGCGGATCTCGGACGGCCGGATCGCGATGCTCGGGATCGCGAACACGGGCGACCGGCCGATCATCGGGCCCGACGGCGTCGTCTACCAGGACGCTCTCTCCCTGAAGCGCGCCGCGCCGAACCGCGTGACGTTGAAGCTCGTGCCGCTCGCGACCGTCGAGAGTCAGCTCTCGCTCGCGGATCAGCAGGTCGAGACAAACTGGAAGATCACCGCGATCGGCATGGACGGCAGGCGAGTCGCATTCGCGGTCCACGACCCGGCGGGGAAGTGCGACGTCGTCAAGTTCTGGACGCCTCCCTGGCATTTCGTTGCGCGCGTGACCCATCCGAGCGCGGCGACGTGTCTCTCCAGCCACGGCCCCGGCGGCGTCACGAACGTCGCGATGGGTGGTAGCCGGCTCGTCTGGACGACGCGCTACGGAAACAAGACGCGTGTCCTCGCCGCGTCGGCGATCGGTTGCAGGGAGTGGGTAGTGGCGCGGCCGGCTCCCGGCGCGCCGGTCACGGCGCTCGCCGGGGACGGGTCCGTGCTCGCCTACGGCCTGCAGGGTGAGGTGGGACTGGTTTCGACCGACGAGGACCGCTGGTACGGAGAGGCGCTTTCGCGTTCAGCGGCTCAGGTCGCTGCGATCTCGGTCGACAGCGGCCGGGTGGCGACGCTCTATCGGGACGGGACCGTGACGGTCATGGGCACGCACGGCGCTCTCGTCAGCAGCTTCGCCGCCGGGCGGGCTCGCGGGATCGCGCTGCGCGGGGACACGGTCGCCGTCCTTCGCAGCGGCCATCTCGACGTCTACAGCGCCGAGACCGGCGCCGCCCTGACCAACTCGTGGGCCGTTCCCGCCGACGCGCGCTCGGTCGACCTCTATTACGGGATAGCCGTAGTCGCTGCCGGCGACAATGTCTTCGCCTTGAACGTCGCCACGGGCCGCACCGCACGCCTGCTTCATGCTCCTGGTCGCGTGGCCGTCCGGATCGACTCACCCGGCGCGGTCGTGCAGTTCAACGCCGGCGGGCACGGGTACCTCCGGTTCATCCCGCTGAGCACGCTCGAGGCGCGCACCGGCTAGGGACAGGGGTTCTTGGTGACCGTGCTCGGGTCGGCGATGACGGCGCCGCCGGGGCCGCTGTAGTGCGCCCAGTGACCTCCCGAGAAGGCCGAGATGCAGTACGCCTGGCCGTTGCCTTCGGACTTGGCCGACACGATGCCGGTCGAGCCGTTCTGCGAGATGGTGAGCCCGGAGTCGTAGGTCGACTGCAGCGACGGAGGAGTCATGCCGCGGTAGCCGCCGTTCTCGACGTAGTAGGCAATTGCGTCGGGGATCGCCTCACGCACGTCGGCGGCGGCGGCCGTCGACTGGGACTTCCCTGCGAAATTGAGGTAGGCCGGGACGGCGATCAGTAGGGCGTGACCTGGCCGATCTGGGGAGGCGACCGGGCGCCTCGCGGAGCGCTACGGAAGCTCGAGGACGATCGAGCCGTCCACGACGCGCACCGGATAGGTGGCGACCGGCTCGGTCGCGGGCAGCGAGATCGGCCGCCCGGTCGCGAGCTCGAACTGCGAGCCGTGCCGCGGGCAGACGACGCAGCAGCGCTCCTCGTCCCAGTCGCCCTCGCAGAGCGGGCCGTCGTCATGCGAGCAGCGGTCCTCGATCGCGTAGAGCTCGCCGCCGCAGTTGTAGACGCCGACGAAGAGGTTTCCCTCGCGGACGATCTTCGACGAGCCGGGCGGGAACTCGGCCGCCGTCGCGACTTCGATCTCGGGCACGCCTAGGTGAGGTCGAGCTCGTCGAAACCGGCGAGACCGTCGGGGAGCGGCGTCCCCTTCGTCTTGTGCAGCGCGACCTTGAGCGTCGTGAGGCCGAGCATCGCGCACTTGAGGCGCACCGGGCTGAGCGGGACGCCGATCTCGGCGAGCAGCTCGTCCTTGTCGAGCACGGCGACCTCGTCGGCCGTCCGGCCCTGCGCCATCTCCATCAGCATCGACGTCGCCGCCTGCGAGATCGCGCAGCCGCGGCCCGAGAACTTGACCTCATCGATCGTCTCGCCGTCCTCGCCGAACGCGACGTAGATCGAGACCTCGTCACCGCAGAGCGGGTTCTGGCCCTCGGCCTCGGCGTCGGGCTCCTCGATCACCCCGTGCCCGCGCGGGTTCTTGTAGTGGTCGAGAATGACCTCGCGGTACAGGCTCTCGAGTCCGGGATCCGTGCTCACGCAAACACCTTACGGACGGCGTACAGCCCGTCGACGAGCTGGTCGATCTCCTCGGGAACCGTGTAGAGGTAGAAGCTCGCCCGGTTGGTGGCCGCGACGCCGAGCTTCTGCATCAGCGGCTGGCAGCAGTGATGCCCGGCGCGGATCGCAACGCCCTGCAGGTCGAGGATCTGCGCGACGTCGTGCGGGTGGATGTCCTCGAGGTTGAAGGAGACGATGCCGGCGCGGCGCTCGGGCGGCGGGCCGTAGAGCTGGATCCCCGGGACATCCGCGAGCCGGCCGAGCGCGTACGCGGCGAGCTCGTGCTCGTGCGCCTCGATCGCGTCGAGGCCAACCGCCTCGAGGTAGTCGATCGCCGCGCCGAGGCCGACGGCCTCCGCCATCGGCGCGGTGCCCGCCTCGAACTTGTGCGGCAGCTCGCCCCACGTCGTCTTCTCGAGCCGCACCGAGTTGATCATGTGGCCGCCGGTCATGAACGGATCCATCGCCTGCAGCAGCTCGGTCCGGCCCCAGAGCGCGCTCGCGCCACTCGGCCCGCACATCTTGTGGCCCGAGATCGCGAGGAAGTCGACGCCGAGCGCCTGCACGTCGATCTTCGTGTGCGGCGCGCCCTGCGCGGCGTCGCAGACGTAGATCGCGCCCTGCGCGTGCGCCCACTCCGCCAGCTTGGCGACCGGGTTGATCGTGCCGAGCGAGTTGGAGATCAGGCTCGTCGCGACGACCTTGACGTTGCCGCCGCGAGCGACCTCGTCCAGCACGGAGAGGTCGAGCTCGCCGTGGTCGTCGAGCGGGATCATCCGCAGCTCGGCGCCCGTCTTGCCGGCGATGTACTGCCACGGCACGAAGTTCGAATGGTGCTCGAGCTCGGTGACGATCACGAGGTCGCCCGGCCCGAGGTTCGAGAGGCCCCAGGCGTAGGCGACGAGGTTGATTCCCTCGGTCGCGTTGCGCGTGAAGATGACCCCGCGAACGTCGGGCGCGGTGATGAACGCCCGCACCCGCTCGCGCGCGTGCTCGAGCGCCTCGGTGGCACGCTCGGCGAGCACGTAGACGCCGCGGTGCACGTTCGCGTACGACGTCTCGTAGAACTCCGTCATCGCGTCGAGCACCTGCCGCGGCTTCTGCGAGCTGGCGGCGGAGTCGAGGAAGGCGAGCGGCTTCCCGTGGATCTCCTGCTCGAAGATCGGGAAGTCGCCGCGTAACGTCTGTGCGTCGAGCTTGGACACGGTCTTCACGGCCATGCGGCCATGGTAACGAGGCGCCCTAACTCACTCTCCGTTCGTAGACGGCGCTCTCCCAGATCAGGCCCGGCCGCTCGCGGCGTTCGAGCGTCAGGCCCTCTCGCTCGGCCGCCGCGGTCATGCTCGCGACCGGATGGACGAAGGCGCGGAAGCTCGAGCTCGAGATTCGCATGAAGAATTGATCGCCCAGATGCCGGCGCGCGTCCACGGGCGCTCGCGCGGATACGTGAGCAGCAGCCGCCGCCTGGTGTGTGCGGCCGCAATGCCGACGAGCCGGTCGACGTCCGGATAGCAGCAGACGACGCGGTGCATGACGACGACGTCGTGCGGCTCGACGGGCTCCTCGACGAAGTCGGCGACACGGCGATCGACCCGCTCGGTCAGCCCACGTTCGGCGAGAGCTTCGCGGCCTCTTCCTCGTACTCGCCGGACAGCTCGACGTTCGTCGCGCGATCCGCTCCGGCGGCCAGGAGATCGAGCTCGATCGCGCCCACACCGCCGCCGACCTCGAGCACGGTTTCTCCGGACACGTCGCCGGCGAGCTCGACGAGCTCGCGCGAGGTGCCCCCGAGCCCGCGCTTCCGGTAGCGCGCTTGCATCCAGCTTCGCCTGCTTTGCACTGAAGAGGCGCTCGTAACCGCCTGACCGACAGCAGCCTGACACGCCGCCGATCCTACTGCGGCTATCGTCGGCCGCCGATGTCCTCGGAATACGTCTACACCATGTACCGGGCCGACAAGTTCTACGGCCCGGACCGCCAGGTGCTCGCGAACATCTCGCTCTCGTTCCTGCCGGGAGCGAAGATCGGCGTGCTCGGGCCGAACGGCGCCGGCAAGTCGACCCTGCTGCGGATCATGGCCGGCCGGGACGAGCCCTCGTCGGGCGTGGCCGAGCTCGCGCCCGGCGCAACCGCCGGCCTGCTCGAGCAGGAGCCGGAACTCGACCCGGCCAAGGACGTGCGCGGCAACGTCGAGGACGGCGTCCGCCCGCTGCGCGACCTGCTCGACCGCTTCAACGAGATCAGCAACGCCTTCGCCGAGCCGGACGCGGACTTCGACACGCTCCTCGCCGAGCAGTCGAAGGTGCAGGACGCGATCGACCGGCTCGACCTCTGGCAGCTCGACGACCGGCTCGACCACGCGATGGACGCGCTCCGGCTGCCGGACGGCGACCGCGACGTCGGGACGCTCTCGGGCGGCGAGCGGCGCCGCGTCGCGCTCTGCCGGCTGCTCCTCTCCTCGCCCGACCTGCTGCTGCTCGACGAGCCCACCAACCACCTCGACGCGGAGTCGGTGCTCTGGCTCGAGCGGTTCCTCGCGGACTACAAGGGCACCGTCGTCGCCGTCACGCACGACCGCTACTTCCTCGACAACGTCGCCGGCTGGATCCTCGAGCTCGACCGTGGCCGCGGGATCCCGTTCCAGGGCAACTACTCCTCGTGGCTCGAGCAGAAGCAAGAGCGGCTCGCGCACGAGGAGAAGACGGAGTCGGCGCGCCGCCGCACGCTCGCGCGCGAGCTCGAGTGGGTGCGCGCGAGCCCGCGCGCCCGCCACGCGAAGGCGAAGGCGCGGCTCGGCGCGTACGAGCGCCTGTTCGCCGAGGAGCAGAACGTCAAGCTCGAGGGCGTCGAGATCCACATCCCGCCCGGCCCGCGCCTCGGCGACAACGTGATCGACGCCGACGGCGTGCGCAAGGCCTTCGGCGACCGGCTGCTCGTGGACGACCTCACGTTCTCGCTGCCGCCGGCCGGCATCGTCGGTGTGGTCGGCCCGAACGGCGCCGGCAAGACGACGCTGTTCCGGATGATCGCGGGCGAGGAGCAGCCCGACGACGGGACGCTCCGCATCGGCGACACCGTCGAGCTCGCCTACGTCGACCAGGCGCGCGCCGACCTCGACCCGGCGAACAACGTCTGGAAGGAGATCTCGGGCGGCCACGACACGTTCGAGCTCGGCAGGCGCGAAGTGAACTCACGCCAGTACGTGTCCTGGTTCAACTTCAAGGGCTCGGACCAGCAGAAGCGCGTCTCCGACCTCTCGGGCGGCGAGCGGAACCGCGTGCACCTCGCGAAGCTCCTGCGCTCGGGCGGCAACGTCCTGCTGCTCGACGAGCCCACGAACGACCTCGATGTCGACACGCTGCGCGCGCTCGAGGAGGCGCTGCTCGAGTTCGCCGGCTGCGCCGTCGTGATCACGCACGACCGCTGGTTCCTCGACCGCGTGGCGACGCACATCCTCGCGTTCGAGGGGAACAGCGAGACGATCTGGTTCGAGGGTTCGTGGGGCGAGTACGAGGCGTGGATGAAGGAGACGCGCGGGCCGGACGCGCTCGAGCCGCACCGGATCAAGTACAAGCCGCTCGTTCGCGCCAACTAGGATCCCGCGCGATGCCGAGCACCTCGCAGCAGGTCCTGATCCGCGCCAAGAAGCTCGTTCCCGTCTCCGTGAAGCGGCCGCTGCAGAAGGCGCTGCCGGCGCGCTACCGCCACGTCCTCGATCCCGACTGGCACCGGCGCACGATCGGGAACGCCCCGAACTGGGACTACATGGGCAAGCTCCAGCTCGACTATCTCGTCGAGCGCGGGCTGAAGCCGGAGCACTACCTGCTCGACGTCGGCTGCGGGCCGCTGCGCGCGGGCGTCCACTTCATCGAGTACGTCGAGACGGGCCACTACGCGGGCATCGATCACAACGCCGAGATGCTCGAGATCACGCGCGAGGTCGAGCTGCCGAAGGCCGGCGTCGTCGAGAAGCAGCCGAAGCTCCTGGCGAACGGCCTGTTCGAGTTCGGCCAGTTCGGGATGACGTTCGACTACGCGATCGCACAGTCGGTCTTCACCCACATGCCGCTGAACAACATCATGCGCTGCCTCGTCGAGATGAGCCGCGTGCTGAACCCGGGCGGAAGGTTCTACGCCTCGATCTACGAGAACCCGCACGGGAAGCTCTTCATCGACGACATCGTCCAGTCGGACACGGGCACGTCGCACTACGACAGCGACATCTGGCACTACGGCATGGACGCAATCCACTTCGCCGCCGAAGGCACCGGGCTGACGGTCAAGTACGAGGGCGACTTCGGGCATCCGAAGAACCAGAAGATGCTCGTCTTCGTCCGCTCCGCCGAGAATTAGCCCCAAACCGCCGGTAGGTCGTGTATTTCTTATCGGCTTGAGAGTGACCGAAAGGGGTGGGGGGCATTCCCACCCCAGTCGGCCTTCCCCTCGGTTGCCCTCCAGCTCAATCCGCCGTGACAGGACGGTCGAACTGGTTCTCCGTCGGGAAGCTGAGAGGGGCGTCCGTCTACCCGGCGAGCGCCCCTTCGTTCTTGACACTGACGAATGTGTGGCGTCCGACACGCTTGACGCGCCCTTCACGCTCGAGGTCGCGCAACCGGCTAGTGAGCGTGTTGCGCGGATTCACGCCGCCGGGTCCCCATCCGCGTCGAGTGACCTCCGCGTAGAGAGTCTCGCGGTCCCATGCCGCCGAGGGATCCTCGTTCAGAATTCTCAAGAACGCCGTCTTGAGCGGCGGCGGCGGGAACGGCGCCGATGGCGACAGAACACCCTGCTGCTCCGACGGCTCCCGTTCCGCAATCAGCGTTTCCAGTTGATCGAGCGCCGCAAGCTGAGCTTCCGAGCGCTCCACCATCTGTCTACCTGCGTCACGCTCGGCCTCGATCTGCCTACGCAGCTGAGCAAGCGCATCAGGCTGATTGCCGGTAAAGCGTTGGATCAGAGGAACGAAAGATGTGGCAAGCTGAGTTAGATCTGGTGTCTCCGGCGCACACACAGCATAGCTGAACCCATCGGTCGACACCAGAGGTGGGTTCGCAGATGATGCCTAGGTGGTGGCTGCTACACCCAACAGTCCGAGTCGCTCCCCGGCGAAGACCTATCGTCTAGGCCTGCGGGATCCGCGCCTCGAGCGCGGCCGTAACCGCGTCGCGCACGGGCTCTAGCTCGATCCGGTCGAGCACTTCCTGGAAGAAGCCGCGCACGATCAGGCGCTCGGCTTCCTGCCGCGTCAGCCCGCGGCTCATCAAATAGAACATGTCTTCCCGGTTCACTCGCCCGACGGTCGCCGCGTGCGTGCAGCGGACGTCGTTCGCCAGGATCTCGAGCCCAGGGATCGGCACCGCATGGGTGGTAGGCGAGAGCATGAGATTCCTGCACTCCTGGTACGCGTTCGTCTTCTGCGCGTCCTTCTCCACCCGGATCATCCCGCGCCACACCGCCGTCGCCTCGTCGCGCAGCGCGCCCTTGAAGGCGAAGTCGCTCTCGCAGTCGGGCGCGATGTGCTCCTGGAACGTGTCGTAGTCGAGGTGCTGCGTGCCGTCGGCGAAGTACGCGCCCGTCACGCGCGAGGTCGCGCCGCGCCCTGCGAGATCGTTCTGGATCCGCGTCTTGCCCTTCTTCGAGCCGAAGCCGCCGGCGACCCAGTCGAGCTCGGCGTCGCGCTCGACGCGTGCGTGGTGGTTCGCGAAATGCCAGGTCTCGCGCGAGAGGTTCTGGAGGGAGACGTACTCGAGCTTCGCCGCCGGCTCGACGAAGAGCTCCGTGACCGCGTTCGAGTAGGCCTCCGTGTCGTCCGCCGGCGACGCGTACTCCTCGATCAGCGACGCGCGCGCACCCTCCTCGACCACGACGACGAGCCGCCAGAACGTCTGGCCGGTCGCGGAGATGCGGACGTAGAGCGGCTGCTCGAGCTCGACGCCCTTCGGGACGACGACGAGCAGCCCGTGCTGCCAGAGGGCGGCGTTGTGCGCGGCGAACTTCTCGTCCCAGCCGACGAGCGAGTAGAGCCGCTCGTAATCCTCGGGCAGCGGCTCGAACGTGACGCCTTCCGGAGCCTTCTCGATCTCGATCCCGTCGGCGGTGACGGTCGCGTAGCCGGCGACGTCGAGGTCGAGCATCGTCTCGATCTCGGCGGAGGCGGCGCCCTCGAACGAGTCGGGGTCGAAGCCGCGCAGGTTCGTGAAGCGCCAGTGCTCCTCGGTCGTGTCCGGGAGCGGCAGCTTCTCGTAGGCGGCGAGGGCGTCAGACCTCGTCATAGGCCTTGTACCTGTGGTGGAGGAGGATCCTGTTCCCGGCCGGATCGCTGACGCCGGCGCCGTTGCAGATGCCGTTGTCCCACATCTCACCGACCTCGAGGCCCTTCGCCTCGAGCTCGGCCTTGGCCGCGGCGACGTCGGGGACGCCGAGCGCGATCGTGCCGGGCGGGAACACCGCGAACACGTCGTCGTGCGTCTCCGGCGTCATCACGGCGAGCGTGACATTCGAGGCCTCGTACTCGATCCAGTCGTCGTGATCGAGATGCTCGTTGCGCGGCAGGCCGAGCACCTCACCGTAGAAGTGCTGCGCGGCCGCGATGTCGTCGACCGGCACGCGGATGTAGTCGACGCGCGTGACCTCAATCATTCGGCGCGTATCTCCGGTGCAGCATGAAGCGGTTGCCGTCGGGATCGGCGAACGGAGCCATCAGGCACACGCTGGTGTCGAACGTCTCGCCGACGAACTCGATCCCGCGGCCCTCGAGCTCGGCGCGCGTCTCGGCGACGTCGGCTACGCGGAGCGCGATCGGCGAGCCGTGCGGCGTGCTGAACTCCCCGCCGCCGATCGCCTTCGGGTCGATCAGGTAGAGGAAGACGTTGTCGCCGAGCTTGAACTCGGGGAAGCCGCCCTCACCGGTCTGCGGGAGGCCGAGCGTGTCGCGGTACCAGGCAACCGACCGCTCCATGTCGGAGACGGGCACGCTGATGAAGTCGACGTGCTCGACGTTCATGCGTACGGCGCGTAGCGGTTGTGCAGGACGAGCTTGTTGCCGTCGGGATCGACGAACGTCGCCATGTGGCAGACGCTCGTGTCGACGGTCTCGCCGTCGAACTCGACGCCCTTGGCCTCCAGCTCGGCCCGCGCCGTTGCGACGTCGTCCACGTGGAGCAGCGCGACGGCGTTCGGCTGCGGCGTGAACTTCTCGCCCCACTGCTCGGGCTGCCAGATCGCGAAGCACGTGTCGCCGACCCAGAACTCGGCCCTCGCGTTCTCGTCGGGCCGCAGGCCGAGCGTCTCGACGTAGAACTGCCGCGACCGCTCCCAATCAGTTGACGGAATGCCGACGGTGTCGACCTTCGTGATGGAGCTCAACCGACGGAGCCTTCCATCTGGAGCTGGATCAGGCGATTCATCTCGACCGCGTACTCGAGCGGCAGCTCCTTCGTGATCGGCTCCACGAAGCCGCTCACGATCATCGCGCTCGCCTCCGACTCGGTCAGCCCGCGCGACATGAGGTAGAAGAGCTGCTCCTCGCCGATCTTGGAGACAGTCGCCTCGTGGCCGATGTCGACGTTGTCCGCGTCGATCTTGATGTACGGGTACGTGTCGGAGCGCGACTCGTCGTCGAGGATCAGCGCGTCGCAGACGACCTTCGACTTCGAGCCGCCCGCCGCCTTGTTCACCTCGAGCAGGCCGCGATAACCGGCACGGCCGCCGTTCTTCGAGATCGACTTGGACGTGATCACCGAGGTCGTGTTCGGCGCGACGTGGACGCACTTGCCGCCCGCGTCCTGGTGCTGGCCGCTGCCGGCGAAGGCGATCGAGAGCACCTCTCCGTGAGCGCGCTCGCCCATCAGCCAGATCGCCGGATACTTCATGGTCAGCTTCGAGCCGAGGTTCCCGTCGACCCACTCCATCGTCGCGTCCTCGTACGCGACGGCGCGCTTCGTCACGAGGTTGTAGACGTTGTTCGACCAGTTCTGGATCGTCGTGTAGCGGCAGCGGCCGCCCTTCTTGACCACGATCTCCACGACCGCGCTGTGCAGCGAGTCGGTGGAGTAGATCGGTGCGGTGCAGCCCTCGACGTAGTGCACGTAGGCGCCCTCGTCGACGAGGATCAGCGTCCGCTCGAACTGGCCCATGTTCTCGGCGTTGATCCGGAAGTAGGCCTGCAGCGGCATGTCGATCGAAACGCCGGGCGGCACGTAGATGAACGAGCCTCCCGACCAGACGGCCGAATTGAGAGCCGCGAACTTGTTGTCGTTCTGCGGGATGATCGTCCCGAAGTACTGCTTGAAGAGCTCTTCGTGCTCGCGCAGAGCCGTGTCGGTGTCGAGGAAGATGACGCCCTTCTTCTCGAGATCCTCCTGCAGCTTGTGGTAGACGACCTCGGACTCGTACTGCGCGCCGACGCCCGCGAGGTACTTCTTCTCCGCCTCCGGGATCCCCAGCTTGTCCCAGGTGTCCAGGATGTCGGCCGGCAGGTCCTCCCACGACTTCGCCTGATTCTCGGTCGGCTTGATGTAGTAGAAGATGTTCTCGAAGTCGATGTCGTTCAGGTTGCCGCCCCACTGCGGCAGCGGGCGCGCGAGGAAGTAGTCCAGGCTCTTGTGCCGGAACTTCCGCATCCAGTCGGGCTCGTTCTTGTGCTCGGCGATCGCCTCGACCAGCTCGTGCGACAGGCCGCGACCGGACTTGAAGAAGTAGTCCTTCGCCTCGTCGGGATTCGAGAAGCCGTACTTGTATTCGCTGCGGATTCCCTTGACGACGTCGGTCTCGGTCTGTGCCATTACGCCTCGGTTCCTGCCGGGATGAAGGGGTCGTACCCGTCGGCCTCGAGCTTCTCGGCGAGCTCGGCACCGCCCGACTCCACGATACGCCCGTCCACGAACACGTGGACGTGATCGGGCGTCACGTAGTTCAGGATCCGCTGATAGTGCGTGATCACGAGCGCGCCCATCTCGGGGCCGACGAGCTCGTTCACACCGCTCGCCACCACCCGCAGAGCGTCGATGTCGAGGCCGGAGTCGGTCTCGTCGAGCACCGCGATGCGCGGCTTCAGCATCGCCATCTGGAGGATCTCGACCCGCTTCTTCTCGCCGCCCGAGAAGCCGTCGTTGAGGTAGCGCGACGCGAGCTCGCGGCTCACCTTGAGACGGTCCATCTGGGCGAGGAGCTCCTTGCGGAACTCGGGAATGGCGATCGGGTCGTCGGTGCCGCCGTTCCGGGCCTTGCGCACGGCGTTGATCGCACTGCGCAGGAAGCTCGTCACGGTGACGCCGGGAATCGCGTGCGGGTACTGGAAGGCGAGGAACAGGCCGCGCTGCGCGCGCTCGTCGGCCGCGAGCTCCGTCACGTCCTCCCCATCGAGGAGGAGACGCCCCTCGGTGATCTCGTAGGCCGGGTGGCCCATGAGCGCGTAGGCGAGCGTCGACTTGCCTGAGCCGTTCGGCCCCATGATCGCGTGCACCTCGTTCGTGTCGACCTCGAGGTCGACGCCCTTGACGATCTCGGTGCCGTCCTCGAGCGCGACGTGCAGGTTCTCCAGCTTCAGCAATGCCACGTAATCAGTCTCTCTCCAGCTCGTTTTCCACGAATAGCGGGGCTTTCGCCCCGCGCCAACCAACGCGATCCAGTCTAGCTAGACCTCCTCCGCTCCCGCCCGCCGACCGCGATACGCGCTACTCTCGGAGAACTGATGGGTACCGGTTTCCTACAGCCCTGGCACATCGTCGTCCTTCTTGCGATCGCGCTCCTCCTCTTCGGCGGCAAGCGCCTGCCGGAGATCGGCCGCTCGCTCGGGCACGGGATGCGCGAGTTCAAGGACGCGGTGACAGGCAACTCGCCGCCTCCGAGCGACGAGCAGCCCGAGCTCCCGCCTGCCGAGCCGACGGTCGCGCCCACGTCGGCGACGCCGACGGAGCGCGAGACCGTGACGGAGCACGAGACCGTCTAGCAAGGACGTCCAATGGCACGGCTTCCGCGTCGACTCGGCCACGCCGAGGAGGCGACACTCGGCGAACATCTGGATGAGCTGCGCGGCCGGCTCTTCGTCATGCTCGGAGCGCTGGGCGCCGGCACGATCGTCGCCTACATCTTCCGGAACCACGTCCTCAACTGGCTGAACCAGCCGCTGCCGCCCGACCACCGCCAGCTCTACACGTTCGGTGTGGCGGAGCCGTTCACGGTCACCGTCACGGTCTGCCTCTACGCCGGCTTCGTGCTCGCTCTGCCGGTGATCCTCTGGCAACTCTGGCTCTTCTTCGCTCCCGCGGCCGATCCCACGATCGAGCGGAAGGTTCTCGTGCTCGCGGTGGCCGCGATCGCGCTCGGCGCTGCGGGGCTGGCGTTCGGCTACTGGATCCTCCTGCCCCGCGCGGTGCACTTCCTCACGAACTACGACAACACGCACTTCCACATTGCCATTCGGGCGAGCTCGTACTACAGCTTCGTGGTCACGGTCCTCGTGGGCGTCGTGATCGTCTTCCAGACGCCGCTCGCCGTGCTCGGGCTCGTCTCGCTCGGCGTCCTCAGCTCGCGGACGCTGCGCTCGAAGCGGCGGATCGGGTACTTCGTCACGGCGGCGATCGCGCTCGCGCTGCCCGGGCCCGATCCCGTGACCACCCTCCTCGAGTTGCTGCCGATGTGGCTGCTGTTCGAGGGATCGATCTGGCTCGCTGTGCTCTTCGAGCACCGCCGGGGAAGAGCCGCTCCGGCCTCGGCTACCCTGGGCGGCTAATGGCCAGGGCAGCAGTCAAGGCGAAGCAGCAGGCGGCGGCGCAGGCCAAGCCGTCGAAGTCGACGCGCGGCCGCCGTCGTGGGCACAAGGGCGGCGGCAACCCGAACCAGGAGCTCTTCTTCGTCCGCCTGCGGCGCCACCAGAAGTGGATCTACGCCGTGCTCGCCGTGGTCTTCGGGCTGAGCTTCGTCTTCGTCGGCGTCGGCTCCGGCAACGGCGGCGGCCTCACGCAGCTCTACAACGGCATCTTCGGCGGGAGCGGCGGCACCAGCGTCTCCAAGGCGCAGGCCGCGGCCAAGAAGGATCCCGCGAAGTACAGCGACCTCGCCACCGCCTACGAGCAGGCGGGCCACCCGGGCCTGGCGATCGGCGCGCTGACGAAGTACCTCGCCGTGAAGGACAAGGATGCAGCCTCCTGGAGCCTGCTCGGCGGCCTCCAGCTGTCCCAGGGGAACAGGTACTCGACGCAGTTCCAGAGCGCCCAGTCGGCAGCGCAGCTCGCGGATCCGAGCGCGCCTTTCCTGCCCGGCGGCACGCTCGGGTCGGCGGTCGGCCCGAACCCGACCTACGCCGACGCCTCGCAGACCGCATCGGCCCGGACGTCCCTGCTCTACCAGAAGGCGACCGGTGCCTTCTCGGACTCCGTCACGGCCTACCAGCGGGCGTCGAAGCTCCAGCCCCGGAATTCGACGTACCTGCAGGAGCTCGCCCAGGCGGCGATCAACGCCGGCAACAGCCAGGTCGCGGTCAACGCGCTGCGGACGTACCTCAAGGTCTATCCGCACGCGCCGCAGAAGAAGGCGATCCTGCACGAGATCGCGTCGCTCGCGGCGAACACGCCGTCGGTCCAGTCCGGCAACGGCGGCTAGTCGAAGATCGCGGCTTCGGCCGCGGATAGACTCACCCTCGAGCGGCCCGCCACCGAGCCGGCGAACGACTTCGGGGAATCTGCATGGACTTCGACATCACGACCGAGCACACCGCGCCCGAGCTCAAGCAGCAGCTGCTCGACGTGTCGGCGGTGGGAGTCCCGCAAGGTTGAAGCGGCCGCACCGGGTCGGAGTCTTGCTGGCAGGGCTTGTGGCGGTGACGCTGCTGGCCGCCGGCTGCGGTACGGGCGGCTCGGCCGAGTCCGGCGCGCCGCCCGACGTCCAGAACGGCGAGACGCTCTTCAAGTCGAGCTGCGGCTCGTGCCACACGCTGGCCTCGGCGGGCACGAGCGGGACCGTCGGCCCGAACCTCGACAACGCCTTCGCTGGCGACGTCAAGCAGGGCTTCCCGCAGAGCTCGATCGAGAACGTCGTCCTCGACCAGATCCGGCTCGGCTCGGGAATCATCGCCGACTACACGACGAGCAAGGACTTCATCAAGCGTGGCTGCCTGAACGACCAGCAGAAATGCGAGAGCACGCCGATGCCGGCGAACCTGGTCACGGGACAGGACGCGATCGACGTAGCCGCCTACGTCGCCTCCGTCGCCGGGCAGAGCGGGTACGCCTCGCCTGGAGGGTTTGCAAAGCTGGGCACCGACGGCGCGACGATCTTCAAGGGGGCGGGCTGCGCGGGCTGTCACACGCTCTCGGCGGCCGGTTCGACGGGCACGATCGGGCCGAACCTCGACCAGCTCAAGCCGAGCACGGCCATCGTCGAGCACCAGGTGATGGTCGGCGGCGGCAAGATGCCGGCCTTCCAGGGACAGCTGACGCCGGCCCAGATCCAGGCCGTCGCGGAGTACGTCTCCTCCTCCGCCGGCAAGTAGCGGATTCAGTCCTTGGCGCGCGGCTCGTGCGCCAGCCACCAGCCGATCCCCACGAATACGAGCACGGCCACCGCGAGGCCGAGCCAGGTGTTGATGTAGGCGGCCGCGATGATGGCGGCGGCGCCGACGACGATCACGCCGAGAAAGCGGTAGGCCTCTTCCTCGCTGCCGAGCGGGTTGCGCATCTCCGCCTGTACCGCGAGGTCAGAGGATGTAGACCGTCGTGAAGACGACGATCCACATCACGTCGACGAAGTGCCAGTAGATCCCGCCGATCTCCACGCCGTGATGGTGCTCGGCCGTGAAGTGCCCACGCCAGGCGCGGATCGTCATGAAGCCCAGGATCGCGAGGCCTATGAACACGTGGCAGCTGTGCAGGCCCGTGAGGCAGAAGAAGACCGTCGGGAACGCGCCGTCCGACGTGTTGAAGCCCGCCCGCATGTACTCGTAGAGCTGCGCAATCAGGAAGGCGAGGCCCATCAGGAACGTGAGCAGCAAGCCCGCGCGCATCCCCCAGACGTTGCCGCGCTTGATCGACGTCGTCGCCCAGTGCATCGTCGCGCTCGAGGTCATGAGGATGAACGTGTTGACCGTCGCGACGAAGACGGGCAGGTGGTACGGCGGCGACGGCCAGGGCACCCCATTGACGATCCGGACGAAGAAGTAGGCCGTGAAGAACGAGCCGAAAAGCATGATCTCCGACGCGATGAAGAGGTACATGCCAAGCGTCTCGGGCCTGATCCGAGAGCTGTAGTGCGGCACCGGCGGGCCGTGATGCTCGTGCTCGTCGTGCCCGGCCGGCTCGACGTGGGAGTAGGTGGCTATGCCGGTACCTCCGCCTCGGAGCGCTCGACGATCACGTGCTCGACGGGGACGCCCGTCTCCTTCTGCAGGCGCTCGACGACGTGCCCGCGCAGCCAGCCGGAGCTGAGCGGCTCGAACGTCGAGACGAGGATCTCGTCGACGCGCTCGTCGTGCACGGCCTCCATCGCCGCGCTGAACGGGTCGGGGTGCGAGACCTGGCCGTGCGCGTCGATCCCCTCACCGCGCAGCTGCGCGAGCGCGCGCTTGAGCCGGCGCTCGGCCTCTGGATGCTCGCCCGCGGTCGGGTCGCTCTGCGGCGAGATGATCAGGAAGCTCGCCGGGCCGGCCGCCGCGCGCTCGCGGATCCTGGCCAGCAGCGGCTCGCCGACGACGGTCTCGTTCGCGATCACGAGGACGTTCTTCTCCTCCGTCCCGCCGTCACCCGAGACGAGGTGCTCGACGGGAACGTCGCCGGCGGCGGAGCGGATCCGGTCGAGGGCGCCGCGGCGCAGCCAGCCCGACTTCTCCTCCGGATGGGTCGAG
Organism: uncultured Actinomycetes bacterium; assembly: GCA_963743545.1. Lineage (GTDB taxonomy): Bacteria > Actinomycetota > Thermoleophilia > Gaiellales > Gaiellaceae > Palsa-739. The sequence continues at coordinate 732,913 of CAVUQB010000005.1, forward strand.
ACGAGGATCTCGTCGACGGGCGGCTCGAGCGTGTTGAGCGCGTCGCGGACGGCCGCCGCCGGATCCGCCTCGACGACGTAGCCGTCGGCGGGGACTCCACCCTCGCGCAGGTGGCCGAGCGCGCGTTCGAGCCGGCGCCGGGCCGACGCGCGGCGCGTGTCCGTGTAGACGACGTAGCCCCGCTGCGGCTGGCTGACCGGCGAGACGACGGTGACGTAGAGATCGTCGCCGCGCGCCGCGAGCGCGTCCCGGAGCGTCGACGCGTCGACGGTCTCGTTCGCGACCACCAGCAGATGCGTCATACCGGCACCTCCTCCAGCTCACGCGCCTTCGAGGGCGCGAGGATCGCGTGCTGCGCGCCGGGGATCCCGTACCCGTACGGCGAGCCGACGACCTGCGGGATCTCGTCGAAGTTGAAGGTCGGCGGCGGCGAGGAGACCTGCCACTCGAGCGTCATCGCGTGCCACGGGTTTGCGGGCGCGATCTCGCCGAAGCGCCAGCTCGTGATCATGTTGTAGAGGAAGACGACCGTCGAGATGCCGAGCCCGAACGACGCGAGCGAGATGAACATGTTGAGGTCGGCGAACTTCGGTAGGTAGTCGGCAACGCGGCGGGGCATCCCCTCGGTGCCGAGGATGTGCATCGGGAAGAAGGTGAGGTTGAAGCCGACGAACGTGAGCCAGAAGTGGAGCTTGCCGAGCTTCTCGTCGTACATCCGGCCGGTCATCTTCGGGAACCAGTAGTAGATCCCGGCGAAGATCGTGAACACGGAGCCGCCGAAGAGGACGTAGTGGATGTGGGCCACGATGAAGTACGTCTGGCTCACGTGGATGTCGATCGGGACGGCGCCGAGCATGACGCCCGAGAGCCCGCCGATCACGAACATCGAGAGGAAGCCGAGCGCGAACAGCATCGGCGTGCGGAGGTGGAGCTTCCCCTCCCAGATCGTGGCGAGCCAGCTGAAGATCTTGATCCCGGTCGGGATGGCGATCAGCAGCGTCGTGATCATCATCGGCACGCGCAGCCACGACGACATGCCGCTGACGAACATGTGGTGCGCCCAGACCGAGAAGCCGAGCACGACGATCGCCATCAGCGAGAGCGCCATCAGGCGGTAACCGAAGATCGGCTTGCGGCTGAAGGTGGATATGACCTCGCTCATGATCCCGAAGCCGGGCAGCATCATGATGTAGACGGCCGGGTGCGAGTAGAACCAGAAGATGTGCTGGTACCCGAGCGGGTAACCACCCCCGACCGGGTCGAAGAACGACGTGTGCATCACGTGGTCGAACATCGAGAAGAACTGCGAACCGGCGATGAAAGGCGTCGCGATCACGACGAGCAGCGAGGTCGTGAAGTTGGCCCAGACGAGGAGCGGCAGGCGCCAGAAGGTCAGCCCCGGCGCGCGCATCGTGATGATGGTGACCAGGAAGTTGAGGGCGGTCATGATCGACGACGCACCGGCCCACTGGACGCCCTGGTTGAAGAAGATCGCGCCGATCGGCTGGTGCTGCGAGCACAGCGTCGCGTAGCCCGTCCAGCCGCACGCGAACGCGCCGCCCGGCATCGCGAACGAGCTCAGCATCATGATCCCGGCGATCGGGAGCAGCCAGAACGAGAGCGCGTTGAGGCGCGGGAACGCCATGTCGGCCGCGCCGAGCATCAGCGGCACGACGTAGTTCGCCAGCCCCGCGAACGCCGGGATGATGAAGAGGAAGATCATCAGCGCCGCGTGCACCGAGAACAGGCCGTTGTACGTCTGCTGGTCGGTGTACTGGATCCCCGGCTTCGCCAGCTCGGCGCGGATGAGCATCGCGAGCATCCCGCCGGCGAGGAAGAAGAAGATCGTCGTGACGAGGTACTGGACGCCGATCACCTTGTGGTCGGTGTTGACGCGGAAGTAGTCGCGCCAGCTCTTGGCGCCGTGGCCCGAGTGGTCCTCGGCCCGCGTCGGGAAGCCGAGCGCGTAGTAGACCCAGTAGTCGAAGGCGCCGATCCCCGCGAGGAAGCCGATCGGCGCGGAGACGAGCCCGGCGATCAGGACGATCGGCTCCAGGAGGAGGATCGGATGCCAGCCGGCTCCCCAGCGGATGAGGACGGTGATCCCGAAGCCGATCCAGCCGAAGAGGATGAACATCCAGGCTCCGCGCAGGAGCCCCGGGCCGAGCAGCAGCCGCCGGACTGTGCCCCGCGACGGGCCGGGCGCGTGCTGGAGGTCGTGGGCGGCTGCGGTCGTCGTCACGCTCGGATCATCCCTTCTTCGCCTGGGCCGAGTCGACGAGGAACGCCACGAGATGGTCGAGCTGTTCCTTGGTGAGGTTCTGCCCGAACGTCTCCGGCATGACGCTCTTCGGATAGCCGGGCTGGATGTACGCGTTCGGGTCCACGATCGACTTGTGGATGAACGGCTCCAACGGCTGTTTCGCCTGAGCCGCGTACGCCGCGAGCTTGTCGAGGTCCGGCCCGACGGTGCCGGTTGCGTTGGCCGCGCTCAGCGTGTGACAGCTCGAGCAGCCGTTCTGGTTGAAGACCATGAGGCCGGCCGCCGAGGACGAGATCGGGGTGGTCGAGGTCGTCCGTGGTCGTGGTCGGCGGTGGCGACGGCGCCGCGTTCTTCTCCTGCTCGCTGAGCCACTTGTTGAAGGCGGCGGGCTCCACGACGACCGCCTGGGTGCGCATCAGCGAGTGGCCGAGCCCGCACAGCTCGGTGCATTCGAGCGGGAACGTGCCGAGGCGGGTCGGCGTGATGTGCAGCTGCGTGACGAGGCCGGGGACGATGTCCTCCTTCTGCGAGAACTGCGGCACGAAGACGGAATGGATCACGTCGAGCGAGCGCATGTAGAGCTCGACGGAGCGGTCCTTCGGGAGCATCAGCACCGGGCTCGTGACGTTCTTCGCGTCGGGGTAGCTGAAGGTGAACTCGAACTGCTGCGCGAGGACGTTGATGCGCAGGGTGTCCTTCGCCTGGGCGTCGTTGCGGGAGAGGACGATCGCGCTGACGATCGCGATCGCGGTGACGAGGATGAACGGGATGATCGTCCAGGTGATCTCGAGCCCGGTATGGCCGTGGATCGGCGGGCCGTCCTCGAAGTCGTCCTCGCGCACGCGGAACTTCGCCACCTCGTAGACCATCACCGCGGCGACGATCGAGAAGATGAAGATGCAAATCGCGATCACGAACCAGAAGGTGAAGGCGATCCGGCCGGCCTCGCGTGACGCGTCCTCGGGGAGCCACGTGGGCACGAGCGCGACGGCAGTGGCGACCCCGCCCGCGATCAGTGCAAGCCCCAAGAGCGCGACGATGGAGCCTCGACGCATCCGTTTCGGAGCCTAGACGAAAGGGCCGCTGCCCGAATCTCGAACCGCCACCCGTCTGGACCTGTCAGGCGATCGGCAGCTCCAGGCAGAACGAAGAGCCGGTGCGGCCGTCGGAGTCGACCCAGATGCGGCCGTTCATCCGCGTCACGAGCTCCCGCGAGATGTAGAGGCCGAGGCCCGTCCCGCCGACGCCGCGCGTGAGGTTCGGGTCGAGGCGGAAGAACTTCTCGAAGATCCGGTCCTGCTCTGCAGGCGGGATGCCGAGCCCCTCGTCGGTCACGCGAAAGCGGACGCGACCACCGCTGCGGCCGATCTCGACCTCGACGCGCCGCCCGTCGGGCGAGTACTTGATCGCGTTGTCGATCAGGTTCGTGAGGATCTGGCGCAGCTTGTCCGGATCCGCGGCGACCTGCGGCAGGCCGCGCGACTTGCTCACGGCAACGTCGATTCCCTCGGGTGCGCGCGAGCGCAGGACGTCCACCACCTCGGTCGCGATCGCGGCCGCATCGCACCGCTCGATCGCGATGCTCATGCGGCCCGACTCGAGCCGGCTCGCCCAGAGGATGTCGTTGACGATGCGCGCGAGGCGGTCAGCCTCGTTGGAGACGACCTCGAGCAGCTTGTCGCGCTGGGACTCAGCGACCACGACGTCGCGCCGCCGCAGCGTTATGGCCGCGCCGTAGATCGCGGCGAGCGGGGTGCGGAGCTCGTGCGAGACGGTCGAGACGAAGTCCGTCTTCATCTGCTCCACGGCGCGCTCGTCGGTGACGTCGCGGAAGGCGTACACGGTGCCGCCGGGGAAGCGGACGGCCGAGATCGAGAGCCACCGCTCCTCGCCCTCCACCTCCACCGGCAGCGTCTGCGCACGTGAGGCGCCCGCCTGCGGCTCGGAGGCGATCGGGATCCGGGACTGGAGCGACTGCCAGTCGCCGAGCAGCTCGGCGATCGGCCGGCCGACCGCCTCGATGGCGGGCCGGCGCAGGCTGATCGCGGCTGTCGGGTTCCAGAGCCGGACGATCCCCGCCTCGTCGACGAGGATCACCCCGTCGTCGACGTACTCGAGCGCCTCGGCGGCGTGCGCGCGCTCCTGGGCCTCGGCGAAGAGGCGAGCGTTGTCGAGCGCGAGGGAGATCCGCCGGGCGAGCTCCATCGCCATCGCGAGATCCGACTCGTCGAAGCGCGGCTGCCCCTCGATCGTGCCGAGGCTGATCGCGCCGAGCGTGCGCCCGCGCGCGGCGAGCGGCGCGACGAGGCCGGACGTGTTTGCGATCTGGCGGATCGCCCGCGCGTGCTTCGTGTCGTGCGCCATCGCATCGGCCTCGGCCTGCAGGTCCGGCAGCAGCTGCGGCTCGCCGGTGCGCAGCGCGACCTGGATCGGGTGCGTCGACAGCGTCGGCGGGTACCGGCCGCGCAGCTCGCGGACGAGCTCGGTCTTCTCCGGATCGGCGTGCACCGCGACGACCCAGTGGAGCTCGTCGTCCTCGTCGAGCAGGTCGATCACGAGGTAGCCGGCGAGCGCGGGCACGGCGAGGTCGGCGATCGCGGCGAGCGTCGCCTCCCAGTCGAGGCTCGTGACGAGCAGCTCGTTCGCGCGGGCGAGGAAGCGGAGCGTCTCCTCGGCGCGGCTGCGGCGCGTGACGTCGGCGAGGATCGCGACCGCGGACACGATCCCGCCCTCGGCGTCGCGCACGGGGGCGGCGCTGATCTCCAGCGTGCGTGTCTCGCCGTTCCGCGTGACCTCCCGCCGTTCGCCGATTGTCACCTCGCCCTGCTCGATCGCCCGCTCGAGCGGCCAGCCGGCTGTGGGGATGTCGCTCGCACGATGGTCGTAGCCGACGGAGACGGGAGCACCCCAGATGCGCTCGAGCTCGTCGTTCAGCAGCACGATGTGGTGGTCGGCGTCGGTGATGGCGACGCCGAGCGGCAGCTGGGCGATCACCGCCTGCAGCTGTGCGAGCGAGTCCTGCGCGCGGCGGTGGAGGCCGACGAGGTCGAGCGCGAGCGAGACGCGCCGTGCGAGCTCCGAGACGAGCTCGAAGTCCTCGTCCCCGTGCCGCCCGGGCTCGGCCGAGGTGACCGCGAGTACGCCGAGCCGCGTCCCGCCCGCTTCGAGCGGCACGACGATCAGGGAGCGCGATTCCATCTGGACGAGCTCCTCCTCGCCGGGGCGCGCGACCGTCTTCAACGGCCGTGTCAGCGCCGGACGGTGGATCGCCGTGCCGGTGCGGAAGACCTCGACCACGGGGATCCGCCGGTGGCGCTTGACGTCGTAGACCGCGTCGATCTCGTCGAGGAGAATCGAGATGCGCGACTCGACGTGGGCATGCGCGACGCGGACGAGCTCGGAGTCGCCGTCGCGGCCGATGTAGACGTGGCAGCCGTCAGCGATCCGCGGCACGACGAGCTGCGGCACCTTCCGCAGCAGCTCCTCGTAGTCGAGCGTCTGACTGAGCTGCTCCGTAGCCTCGAGCAGCAGAGCCAGCCGTGCGCGCGAGGCCTCGGCCTCCTGCCGGGCATCGGCTTCCTGCGTGATCAGCCGCCGGACGGCGTCGTCGACCCCCTCAGTCGTGCTCGCAAGCGGCTCCGTTCCGCTGCTCGTCGCTCAGCCCCCCAGTCCGCAAATGTGCCGGTCGGAGTCTGCCCGATCTGCGCGCGGATGGCCACAACGCGGCGGGCGTATCCTGGCGAAATGGCAGGCGGACGCGTATTGGCGAGCATCGTTCTCGCCGCCGGCGCGCTCGGAGCAAGCGCCGGCGCATTCGCACAGACGCCTCTCTACACCCGCACCGCCACGCAGTCGTGTCTCCTGAGGCTCCCGCATGCCGTCGCCGGCCTCCCGCCCGTGACGCCAACGGCCCCACGGGCGCTGTTCGTCTACGCACTCACCCGCGACGACGAGCCGACGGCCGGGCTTGGCCCGCGCCCGCGCGCACACACAACTCGGCGTCTGGTCGGGCGATCGGACGTACCAGGGCATCATCCTCAGCGTCTTCAAGAGCGTTCCCGACGCCCGGGCATCGTTCAAGAGCGTCGCCTCGCTGTACGGAGGTGTGCGCATCCGCAATGTCGTCGCGACGTGGGATCAGGAGCACAAGGCGAGCCGCCGTCTGCGCAACTCCGTCTTCGGTTGCCTCCGGTCGAGCGGACCTCCTGTGTCGAAGCCGCCGGCACCTGCTGCGATTCTCGCGACCTTCACGGGGCATTGGGGCGGCCATGACCGTGGAATGTCGATCGCGTCGAGCGACCGGGGTGTCGAATTCGCGAACGCGTCCTGCTGCGCGCGTGTCTATGGCTGGCGTTCCGGATCCTCTCCGTCCAGGGCACGCTGACGCGCGCGACCGCTGTGTACCGCGTGACCTCGTTCAGACGCTACGACCGCGGCATCAAGAAGCTCCACCAGGGTGAGGTCGGCAAGTTGTTGTTGCGGAACGGCGTCGTCACCAACAAGTTGACGCGCGACTTCTTCTGCAGCAACCCCGCCTGGGGCGCCACGAGTGCCTGCGGCGCTTGACAGAGGAAGTGGGCCGTGCAGGGATCGAACCTGCGACCTTGGGATTAAGAGTCCCCTGCTCTACCAGCTGAGCTAACGGCCCGAACGGTCGGGCATTGTAGCCTCGCCCAAGTGAAAGTCCTGTCCGTCGTCGGCAACCGTCCGCAGTTCATCAAGTCGGGCCCGGTCAGCGCTGCGTTGCGCGCAGCCGGGATCGAGGAGGTCGGCCTCCATACCGGCCAGCACTGGGATCCCGAGCTGTCCGACGTCTTCTATGCGGAGCTCGGCTTGCCCGAGCCGCGCTACCGGCTCGACCTCCACACCGCCGACGCCGAGTCGATGCGGCCCGCGATCGGCGCCGCGCTAGCGCAGGAGCGGCCCGGCTGGACGCTCGTCTTCGGCGACACGAACTCGACGCTCGCCGGCACGCAGGCGGCCGGGGACGCCGGCGTCCCGGTCGCGCACGTCGAGGCCGGCCTGCGCAGCGGCGACCTCTCGATGCCGGAGGAGCACAACCGGATCGCGGTCGACGCCGTCGCCGCGCTGCTCCTCTGCCCCGACGAGCGGTCGCGCGAGACGCTGCGGTTCGAGGGCGTCCCCGGCGAGATCGACGTCGTCGGCGACGTGATGGCCGACGCCTGCTTCGCGCTCGCGCCGATCGCGCGCGAGCGGTCGACCGTCCTGCGGCGCCACGAGCTCGAGCCTGGCGGCTACGTCGTCGCGACCATCCACCGAGAGGCCAACGTCCGGCCGGAGCGGCTCGCGCGGATCGTGGACGGCCTCGGACGCCTCGGCGAGCGCGTGCTCTTTCCGGCGCACCCGCGCACCCGTGCCGCGCTCGGGACAGTGCCGCCGAACGTCGAGGTCATCTCGCCACTCGGCTATCTCGACATGGCCGCACTCGTCTCCCAGGCGCGCGTGCTCGTCACCGACTCCGGCGGCCTGCAGAAGGAGGCCTACTGGTACGGCGTCCCCTGCGTGACCGCGCGGCCGTCGACCGAGTGGCTCGACACGGTCGAGCTCGGCGCCAACGTCCTCGTCGACGACGATCCGGAGAAGCTCGCGGCCGCGGTCGCGTCGGCCCGGATGCCCGACGAGCGGCCGCCGCTGTACGGAGACGGACACGCCGCGGAACGGGTCGCAGCTAGCCTTGCCGACCGTGGCTGAGGGCAACTACGACGTCGCGGTCGTCGGCGCCGGCTACGTCGGCGTGCCGCTCGCGGCCACGTTCGCGGAGGCCGGCTGCAGCGTCCTGCTCCTCGACGTGCTCGAGGACGTCGTCGCCGCCCTGAACCGCGGCGAGTCGCACATCACCGACGTCCCGAGCGACCGCCTCGCGCCGCTCGTCGAGCGCGGTCTCGTGCACGCGACGACGAGCTACGACGAGCTCGGAGGCGCGGCCGCGATCCTGATCGCGCTGCCGACGCCGCTCTCGCGCCAGCGCGAGCCCGACCTCTCGATCGTGGAAGGTGCGGCGCGCCGCCTCGCCGGGGTGCTGCACGAGGGCCAGCTCGTCGTGCTCGAGTCGACCACGTGGCCGGGCACGACGCGTGAGCTGCTGCAGCCGATCCTCGAGGAGGGCAGCGGGCTCAAGGCGGGCGAGGGCTTCTTCCTCGCCATGTCCCCCGAGCGCGTCGACCCGGGCCGCGAGGACTGGACGACGAAGACGACGCCGAAGGTGCTCGGCGGGATCACGCCGGAGTGCACCCGCCGGGCGGCCGACCTCTATCGGCGCGCGATCGACACCGTGCACGAGGTCACGAGCCCCGAGGCGGCCGAGCTCACGAAGCTGCTCGAGAACATCTTCCGCTCGGTCAACATCGCGCTCGTCAACGAGCTCGCGATCCTCTGCGACCGGATGGGGATCGACATCTGGGAGGTGGTCGACGCGGCCTCGACCAAGCCGTTCGGCTACATGCGCTTCAGCCCCGGCCCCGGCCTCGGCGGGCACTGCATCCCGGTCGATCCCTTCTATCTCTCCTGGAAGGCGCGCGAGTTCGGCTTCTACACGGAGTTCATCGAGCTCGCCGGCAAGGTCAACGAGGAGATGCCGTACTTCTGCCGCTCGCTCGTCTCGCAGGCGCTGAACCACCACGCGCAGCGCGCGATGAAGGGCTCGCGGATCCTCGTGCTGGGGGTCGCGTACAAGCCGGACATCGGCGACCTGCGCGAGTCGCCCGCGCTGAAGCTGATCTCGCTGCTGCAGAACGCCGGTGCCGAGGTCTCGTACCACGACCCGCACGTCCCGCAGATCAACGAGCAGGGCATCGAGCTCTCGGCGGCCGCTTATGAGCCGAGCAACTACGACTGCGTCGTCGTCGTCACGGACCACTCCTCGCTCGATTACGACGCGCTCGTCGACGAGGCCCCGCTCGTCGTCGACCTCCGCAACGCGACCGGCGCGAAGGGCTCGGCGGCGGAGCACGTCTTCAAGCTATGAGCGAGAGACTTCGGGTCGGCCAGGCGGGGCTCGGCTACTGGGGCCGCAACCTCGCGCGCAACTTCGACGACCTCGCCGATCTCCGCTGGCTCTGCGACGCGAGTGAGGAGCAGCAGGCGGAGTTCGCGGAGCGGTACCCCGACGCGCGGATGACCGGCGACTTCGAGGAGCTGCTCGCCGCCGACGACGTCGACGCCGTCGTGATCGCAACCCCCGTCCCGACCCACTACCCGCTCGCGCGCGCGGCGCTCGAGGCCGGCAAGCACGTCTTCGTCGAGAAGCCACCGGCGATGCGGGCGGCCGAGATGGAGGAGCTGATCGGCCTCGCCGAGGCGCGCGGGCTCGTGCTGATGCCGGGCCATCTCCTCCTCTACCACCCGGCCGTGCAGAAGCTGAAGGAGCTGATCGACGACGGGGAGCTCGGCGAGGTGCTCGTCGTCTACGGCAACCGGCAGAACCTCGGCAAGATCCGCAAGGACGAGAACGCGCTCTGGTCGCTCGGCGTCCACGACCTCTCGGTGATCCAGCACCTGATCTCCGAGGAGATCGTCGAAGCCGCTGCCCACGGGCACGCCTTCCTCAACGAGGGAGTCGAGGACGTCGTCTTCTGCTACCTGCGCTTCGCGTCGGGGAAGATCGCCCACATGCATCTGTCCTGGCTCGACCCGCACAAGATGCGGCGCCTCACGGTCGTCGGGCGCGACAAGATGGCGGTCTTCGACGACATGGAGCTCGAGCACAAGATCACCGTCTACGACCAGGCGCCCGAGCAGCCGTCCGACAGCTACGGCGAGTGGCGGACGCGCACCGGCGACACGTTCAGTCCCCTGCTCCCCAACGCCGAGCCGCTCAAGCTCGAGTGCGCGCACTTCGTGCGGCTCGTGCAGGAGGGTTGGGACGGGCGCGAGATGCGCGACGGCCTCGAGGTCGTGCGCGCGCTCGAGCTTCTCACGGAGAGTCTCCGTGGCGATTGAGCCGCAGATCCACCCGACCGCGATCGTCTACCCGGGCACGAAGCTCGGCGAGGGCGTGAAGGTGCTCGAGCACGCCGTCGTCGGCAAGCAGCCCACACTCTCGCCGCGGTCGACGGCGAAGCGCGAGGAGCTGCCGCCCGCGGAGATCGGCGACGGGACGATCATCTCCACCGGTGCGGTGGTCTTCGCGGGCGCCAGGATCGGCGCGCGCGTGATCCTCGGCGACCAGTCCTGCGTGCGCGAGCGGGTGGTCGTCGGCGACGACGTCGTGATCGGGCGCGGCTCCCTCGTGGAGAACGACACCACGATCGGAGCGATGACGAAGATCCAGGCCGAGGCGTACATCACGGCCTACTCGACGCTCGAGGAGCACGTCTTCATCGCGCCCTGCGTCGTGACGACGAACGACAACTTCATGGGCCGCACCGAGCGGCGCCACGAGCTGATCAAAGGCCCGACGATCCGCCGCGGCGCGCGAATCGGCGGCGGCGCGGTCCTCCTGCCGGGCCTCGAGATCGGCGAGGAGGCGTTCGTCGGGGCGGGTGCGGTCGTCACGAAGGACGTCCCGGCGCGGATGCTCGTGGTCGGCAACCCGGCGCGCGTGATGCGGGCCGTCGCCGAGGACGAGTTGCTCGAGAACCGGTAGCCGGCGCTAGCTCTTGGTCAGGTTGAGCGTGTAGCGGCCGCCGCCGTGGCGCGTCAGCCGCACCGCGAGGTCGTACCAGCCGGCGTGCGCGGCGCGATACGTGAGCCGCTGCGCCCCGCCGGGATGCCGCGTCGACGCGACGAGCCCCGCCCGTCCGCGCAGCGACTTCGCCCCCGGCTTCCACAGGGTCAAGCCGACTGACGCGTTCGGCCAGCGTGCGGCGACGCGCACCCGCACATGCTGACCGGGCACGAGCCGCACGCGGTAGACGTCGACCGGATCGTCCCAGTAGTCGAGGGTCGCGTCGAGCGTCGACTGCGGACCCCAGAGCTTGTACGCCTGCGAGATGCTGTCGTTCGGCTCGAAACGGTCGGTCGGCGGGAGCGGGTTTGCCGAGTTGAGGAAGTCGACGGCCTTCGTCACGTCGAGGCGGCCCCAGCCGCTGTACTTGTCGCGCCCGTTCGAGCACAACGGGCAGCCGTTCGAGGCGTTCACGTCGTCCGTGTGCCGCTCGAGGATCCGCGTCACCTGGCTGCTGGTAAGCGACGGGTTGACGCCGAAGAGGACTGCTGCGGCCGCGGCCACCTGCGGCGCCGCGAACGACGTCCCCTCGGGGTGCTCGAGCTCGCCGATCGCGCACGCGGTGTAGCCCTGCTCGGTGCAGTCGGGCTGCGCGGACGTCAGGAGCTTCGGGAAGGTGGAGAAGATGCCGACTCCCGGCGCCGCCATGTCGACGAAGGTCGAATCCTCGTCCGAGAAGTCGGGAACGTTGCCGGACTTGGTCAGGGCGCCGACGCCGATCACGTGGGGCAGCGCCGCCGGCCAGCTCGCGTACGGCCAGGGGGTCGTGTAGGCCTCGTCGGAGTTGCCGGCCGCGGCGACGACGACGGCTCCCTTCTTCACCGCGTAGGCCACCGCCTGAGCCTCGGCCTTCGAGTACGAGTCCAGCGAGGGAGCCTTCGGGTCCCGGACGGCGCCGAAGCTGAGGTTGACGACGCGCGCACCCTGGTTGACGGCCCAGCGGATGCCGGCCGCCTCGGCCTTGACCGGGATCGTGCCGTCGGCGGCGACGACCTTGGCCACGACGAGCTGGGACGAGTACGCGAGACCGACGACGCCGCCGCCCGTGTCCAGGGCACCGGCGATCTCGCCGGCCACGACCGTGCCGTGCCCCTGGTTGTCGATGCACGGGCTGCCGCCGACGAAGCTCTTCTTTGCAGCGATCTGGTTCTCGAAGTCGGGCAGCGAGCAGTCGATGCCCGAGTCGACGACCCCGACCTTCACGGGCGTGAGCAACGGGGGTGCGGGCCAAGCGTCGAACGCGCTGTCCTGCTCGAGATACCACTGCTTCGCGTAATACGCGTTGGTCGGCGTGAACGCGGCCGCAGCGGACGTGGCCACGAGGGCAGCCGCCACCGCAACGAGCAGCGAAATCCCCAGCTTGTTCACTACTTCACGGTAGCCGCCTGCACCCGAATCCGCACGGGCGCGGCTGCGTCATTTTTGGTCGCCAGGCGGTACTGGGTCGTGACCTTCGGCTTGACGGTGAAATGGAACGCTCCGGTGCCTGCGAGCGTCCGGAGTTGCTGCCACGCGGTGCCGGAGGTGGACTTCTGGACGACCACGCCGGTGACGCCCCTCGCCACGCCGCTCAGCGTGACCCGCGTCCTCGCAGGGACCGCGGGATTCGGGGACGGCGGCTGCAGCGAGAGGACGCCGACGCTGAACCACGACGAGCGAAGCCCGAGCGCCGACGCGGCAGTCGCGCCGCCGACGGTGGCCGTGAGCTGCTGGCCGCGCGAGAGCGAGGTGACCTTCAGCGTCTTCACGCGGCGCGACGCGTTGCGCTTGACGGTCGCGTCGACCACGCGGCCCACCGCTCCCACCGCGCTCGCGAGCATCGTCCCGGTCACCGGCACCGGCCCCCAGTCGTGGTACGGGGAGATGGTGTCGTAGGGATCCGGCACGGAAACGAGATAGGGCCGGCCCGGAGGCCCGAACGCGTCGGACGCCGACTGCGTCCGGCCGCCGGTGCTCGAGGAGAAGAGGGTCAGGGCCACGGCGCCGTTGTAGAGCAGGACCTCGCCGGCGGTCGCGTCCACGGCCTGCCTCCCCGCCGGCGTCTCGGCGGAGACGCCGAGATACGCCTGGCTGCGGCCGTCCGCGTAGACGTCGAAGGGAGCACCGGACTGCTTGCTCGCGAGTGCGTAGGAGCGGGCGGCGATCGCCTGCGCCTGCAGCGCCGCGGGCAGCCAGCTGGAAGGCATCTCCGCGGTCACGACACCGTAGAGGTACTGCTGGAGCCCGAGGACGTCGATCGCGCGGAGCTTCTTGCTCGGCGCGTCCACCACGATCCGGCCCCGGTAGGCCTTGCCGAGCGTGAGGGTCGACCCCGACGCCGGGGAGAACGTGAGCGGCGGAGTGAGCGCCTGCGCCGGCGCGCCGTCGACCGCGAGCTTCAGCGCGGGCGTCAGCGTCGTGCTGCCCGCGGCGAGCGTGTGGTCGATCCCGTCGCCGTCCTCGACGGTGATCTGCTTCTTCGACGAGATGACCAGCTTCTTCTTCCCGCTCGCGAGCAGGACGCGGATCGAGGTCGTGGTCGTGTCGCCCAGCGTGGTGCCCGGGTAGTACGCGTCGAGGATCTGCTCGTCCGTGTAGCCCTGCTGCGCGTAGCCCTGGGCGCCCCACTGCCCCATCCCCACGCCGTGCCCGTTGCCGTGGCCGCTGAAGAGGAAGAGGGCGCCGGAGCCGGCCGGCGCAACGTACCCCGGGCCCGACGAGCGCGCCGCGTGCGGCGCCGACGCGAACATCACAGCGGCGGCCACGGCAAGCAGGGCGACGAACGTGCGGGTCAGGACGCAGTGAGGGTAGCGGCGTCTGTCCGGATGACATGTAAGATTTCCGGCGACATTGCGAGGCGACGGAGCCTCGGCCGGCACAAAAGGTGCCTGCCGGGGCTTTTCGCGTTTCAGGAGGGAGAATGGCCTACGTGGAAAGCAGGAACCGGGCGACATCGAGCCCGGAGACGCGCAAGGAGGTGCTCGCGGAGATCGAGTCCCGCGGCATCGAGGACGTGCTCCTCTGGTTCACCGATCTCGAGGGGCATCTGAAGAGCTTTTCGATCACGATCGGCGAGGTCGAGGGCGCGCTCGACGACGGGATGGGCTTCGACGGCTCGTCGATCACCGGCTTCAACGCGATCGAGGAGTCGGACATGGTCGCGATCCCCGACCCCGAGACCTTCCGGGTGCTGCCCGACGGCCAGGCGGCGCGGATGATCTGCGACATCGTCACGCCCGACGGCGAGCCGTACACCGGCGACCCGCGCTTCGCGCTCCGGCGGGCGCTCGAGCGGATGGAGGCCATGGGCTTCGACACGTTCAACGTCGGCCCGGAGGCGGAGTACTTCCTGTTCAAGGACGAGAAGGGGACGGAGACTCTCGACGAGGGCGGCTACTTCGCGCAGACGACGCTCGACGCCGCGACCGGCGTACGCCGCGACACGATCCGCGCGCTCGAGTCGATGGGCATCCCCGTCGAGTATCACCACCACGAGGTCGGGCCGTCGCAGCACGAGATCGACATCCGCTACGCCGGCGCGCTCGACATGGCCGACTTCATGCTCACGTACCGGCTCATCGTCAAGGAGGTCGCGAAGCAGCACGGCTACCACGCGACCTTCATGCCGAAGCCGCTGTTCGGCGAGAACGGCTCGGGCATGCACACGCACATGTCGCTCTTCACCGACGGCCACAACACGTTCTTCGACGGGGACGACAAGTGGCACCTCTCCGAGGTGGCGAAGGCGTTCATCGCCGGCCAGCTCCGGCACGCTCGCGAGCTGTCGGCGGTCTTCGCGCAGTGGGTCAACTCGTACAAGCGGCTCGTGCCGGGCTTCGAGGCGCCGGTCTACGTCGCGTGGTCGCAGCGGAACCGCTCCGCGCTGATCCGGATCCCGCTCTACAAGCCGGGCTCCGAGCAGGCGACGCGCGCCGAGATCCGCTGTCCCGACCCGGCCTGCAACCCGTACCTCACGTTCGCGGCGCTCCTGCACGCGGGGCTCGAGGGGATCGAGCAGGGCTACGAGCTGCCCGACCCGATGGAGACGAACCTCTACCACCTCACCGCCGAGCAGCGGCGCGAGCGCGGCATCGTCTCGCTCCCCGAGACGCTCGGCGAGGCGATCGACGAGCTCTCGCAGTCGCAGCTCATGCGCAAGGCGCTCGGCCCGCACATCTTCGACCGCTACGTCGAGCTGAAGCGGAAGGAGTGGGACGAGTACCGCGTCCAGCTGACCGACTGGGAGATGAAGAAGTACCTGGCCGTCCTGTAAGCGGCCGGCTGACTTGAACCGCGCCTCCCTCGGGTGTTGAATCGGCAATGAGCAACCGAGGGAGGCGCATGACACGCATCGAGGGATCCGTTACCGCACTCTCGTGGATTCCGTCGGAGGCGATCGAGGGATTGCCGAAACTGCCGTTCGAGGTCGGCGTGGGCCACTACGACGAGCCGCCGCCCGATCGTCTCGGGCCGGGCGATCTCGAGCAGCTGCGCAACGCCGACCGCTTCCGCGAAGCCAACCTCCTGCAAGCCTGGATCGACGCCGAGGACGGCGCGATCGTCGGCGCCGGTTACGAGGGTGGCGGGCTCGTGGGCTCGACGACGTTCCGCCTCGGCCCGAAGGCGATCGTCGTCCCCGGCGTGGCCTTCGAGGTCCTCCGGGCCGAGCCGGAGATCTCCGGCGACAGCGCCCGTTTCGTCCAGACGGTCGGTGGACGTGCGGGCTTCCCGGCTCCGCGGCTCGTCAAGGGCGGGCCGCTGTTCCGCATCCAATCCGCGACGGCGTGGACGACGCTCGCGCTGACGCTGCACGCGGACGGCCGCATCGAGCACGAGCTCGTCGGTGCGAGCCCGTTCCCGCGCCACTGGATCTACGACCACGAGGGCGCCCTCGTGCAGAAGAGCGGCACCGTCGACTTCAAGGCGTGGTATCGCGAGTCGCACGGCGACCACACTCCCTGGGGCGACGAGGAGTCGGAGGCGGTCGTCACGGCGGTGGAGAGCGCGCTCGAGCGCGAGCTGTCGCGGACGCTGCTCTCGGGAGACGAGAAGCTCACCAAGCGAAGGCTCGGCGAGGGCGCGGTGCTCGTGACGCAGGGCGCGGAGGGAGACAAGCTCTACCTCCTCCTCGACGGCATCCTGGGCGTCGAGGTCGACGGCGAGCAGATCGCCCAGATGGGGCCGGGAACGATCGTCGGCGAGCGTGCATTGCTCGAGGGCGGCGTCCGCACCGCGACGCTGCGCGCTCTCACGCCGATCCACTTCGTCGTGATCCCGGCCGAGCTCGTCGCCGAGGGTGAACTGGAGGCGCTCGCGGCCGACCGGCAGCGCGAGGCCTGAGCGACCTAGCTCGACAGGGCGGCGGCAGGCGGAGCTGATCCGTCCGCCGCCGCCCGCATCGTGTGCGGCGTGGCCGGGCTCGGCTCGCCTCTTCTCGTCCTGATCTTCCTCGCCGCCTCCGGCGCAACGTGGGTGGCCGGAATCTCGCTCTCGAAGGCGACGGACGCACTCGATGCGCGATGGGGGCTCGGCGACGAGTTCGGCGGGCTGATCCTGCTGGCCGTCGCAGGCACGCTGCCGGAACTCGCGATCACGGTCTCCGCCGCTGCTCAGGGGCATCTGCAGCTGGCCGCCGGCAACCTCATCGGCGGCATCGCGATCCAGACGATGGTGCTCGTCCTGTGCGACATCGCGGTCGGGCCCGAGCGACCGCTCACGTATCTCGTCGGGAGGCTGACCCCGGTGCTGGAGGCTCTCCTCGTGATCATCCTCGTCGCCGGGGTCGACATGGGCTCGCTGCTCAAGCCGACGACGGCGATCGCCGGCCGGGTCAGCCCGGCTTCGCTCGGGATCGTCGTCGTCTGGGTCGTCGGGCTCTACACGATTCAGCGGGCGGCGAAGGATCCGCGCTGGAGCATCGAGATGCCGGGTAGCCGGCCGGGGCGCCGCCCCCGCGAGCGCAGGCAACCGGAGCAGCCCCATCCGTACGCCGGCTCATCCACCGGTCGGGTCGCCGCGATCTTCGGGCTCGCGTCGCTCGTCACGCTGGCCGCCGGCGTCGCCCTCGAAGTGAGCGGCAACGATCTCTCGAACCGCCTCGGAATCAACGGCGTCATCTTCGGCGCGACCGTCCTCGCCGGCGCGACGGCGTTGCCGGAGATCAGCTCCGGGCATCGCGGCGGTGGCGCTCGGCGACAACTCGCTCGCGATGGGCGACATCTTCGGCGGGAACGCGTTCCAGGTCTGCCTCTTCCTCGTCGCGGATCTCGTCGCGGGACAGCCGGTGCTGCCCTCGGCCGGGAACCTCAACGCCTGGCTCGCCGCGCTCGGCGTCGGCTTGACCGCGATCTACGGCTTCGGCGTGATCAGCCGGCCGATGCACTGCCGGTTCCGGCTCGGCCCGGACTCGCTCCTCGCGCTCGCGTTCTTCGGGCTCGGCATCGCCGGCCTCTTCTTCGTCCCGACCTAGCTCGGCTGGGCGGTGGGTCGAGGCCGCGGCGCTCCTACGATAGGCCCGTGGAGACGACCGACCGGCATCTGCGGCTGCTCACCGACACGATCGCCGCCGTCAACTCCACGCTCGACCTGGAGGAGGTGCTGCATCTCGTGGCCAACGAGGTCGCGGCCGCGCTCGAAGCCGACGCGTGCTTCGTCTACCTCTACGACGAGGCCGCCGGCGAGCTCGTCCTGCGCGCGACGCACGGCACGTCGCTCGACGAGATGACGCGCCGGCCCCGCCTGCGGACGGGGGAAGGGATCACCGGTACCGCGGCGGGCGAGCGCCGTCCCGTCGCCATCGCCGCGAACGCCGACCTCGACCCACGCTGGAAGGAGTTCCCGAACCTGCCCGAGTCGGAGTACGAGTCGATCCTCGCCGTCCCGATCCTCGCGCGCGAGCAGCTGGCGGGCGCCCTCAACGTCCGCACCCGCAAGCCTCGCGAGTTCCGCCCCGACGAGATCGAGCTGCTGCAGACGATCGCGAGCCAGGTCGCCCAGTCGATCGTCCACGCGCAGCTCTACGCCCAGGCGCAGCGTCGTGTCGCCGAGCTCGAGGCGCTCGCCCGCATCTCCGAGGCGGTCTCGGAGTCCCTCTATCTGGAGGAGTCGCTCGAGGCGATCGTCAAGACGACGATGGGCGCTGTGCAGGCCACCGGCGCGGCGCTCGTGCTCGAAGACGGCCGGATCGCCTGGCCGGAAGGACGCGCCGGCGCCTACGCCGTGCGGACGCCGCTGCGCTGGAAGCGGCGCGAGATCGGCGAGCTCGTGGCCGACCGCGACACGCCGTTCACCGACGAGGAGCGAGCGCTGCTCGAGGCGATAGCCCACCACGCAGCCGTCGCGCTCGAGCACGGGCGCGCGGTGATGCGCGGCGTCCTCGCCCAGGAGATCCACCACCGCGTCAAGAACAACCTCCAGACCGTCGCCTCGCTGCTGCGCCTGCAGGCGCGGGCCGAGGGCGTCGACCCACGCGAGGCGCTCGAGCACTCCGTCAACCGGATCCTCGCCATCGCAGCCGTGCACGAGTCGCTGACCGAGCAGCGGGAGGAGGACGTCGAGCTCGCGGAGCTGATCGACCGCCTCCGCGCGACGCTCGTGCAGGGGCTCGGCGCCGGCCGCGACGTCCAGGCGGCGCTCGAGCCCGTCTCGCTCGCCGGCAGCCGCGCGACCGCCTTGGCTCTCGTCTTCTCCGAGCTGCTGCAGAACGCGCTCGAGCACGGCGCCGGCACCGTGCGGATCGAGCTCGCGCGCCGCAACGGCGACGTCGTGCTCGCGATCGCCGACGAGGGATCCGGCGTCGACGGCGCGCCGAGCGGCACGGGCCTGTCGATCGTGCGCGCGCTCGTCGCCGACGAGCTGCACGGCAGCTTCGCTTTCACAGGCGCCCGCGCCGAAGTGGTGTTCCCGGCATGAGGACGCAGGAGGTGCTCATCGTCGTGCGGCGCGGGGACGACTTCCTCGTGGTCCACCGCTCGCCCGAGAACGACGCCTACTGGCATCAGATCGCGGGCGGCGTAGAGGACGGCGAGACGTTCGCCGAGGCCGCGGTGCGCGAACTGCGCGAGGAGACGGGCCTCGAGGCCGACGTCCGGCCGCTCGACGCTCCGTTCCAGTACGAAAGCGTCCGCGTCGAGTCGTTCATCGTCGACGCGCCCGCCGACTGGGAGCCGACGCTCGACTGGGAGCACGACGAGTACCGCTGGCTGCCGCGCGAGGAGGCCGCCGAGCTTCTCTTCTGGCCCGAGCCCGCCGCGCTCCTGCGGAGCCTGCCGTGACCGAGCTCTGGCACTTCAGCGAGGACCCGTCGCTCGACCGCTTCGTCCCGCGCGACGGCAAGATCTGGGCGATCGACGGCACACACAGCTGGCTCTACTGGTTCCCGCGCGACTGCCCGCGCGCGTGCTTCTGGGCCGTCGCGGAGACGGCGGACGAGGACGTCGAGGGCTGGCTCGACGGCGACCCCCACCGGCGTGTGGCCGTGATCGAGACGGGCTGGCTCGAGCGCGTGCGCTCGGTCAGGCTCTACGCGTATCGCATGCCGCCCGAGCCGTTCGACGTCGTCGAGGACGACCGCTTCTACATCGCCTCGGCGCCGGCGGAGGCGATCGAGCGCGTCGAGCTCGGCGACCTGCTCACGCGCCACGCCGAGGCCGGAGTCGAGCTGCGCATCGCGCCCTCGCTCTATCCGCTCTGGGACAAGGTGATCGCCACGACGACTCGACTTCAGCGGCATCCGGCTGAGAAACGCCGTGCGCCCGTGAAGATCCTGATCGCCGAGGACGAGACGATTATCCGGCTCGACCTACGCGACCTGCTCGAGCGCGCCGGGTTCGAGGTGTGCGGCGAGGCGAAGGACGGCGAGCAGGCGGTCGAGCTCGCGCGGGCCGAGATGCCCGACCTCGCGGTGCTCGACGTGAAGATGCCGAAGCTCGACGGGATCGAGGCGGCGCGGCGGATCCTCGAGGAGCGGCCGATCCCGATCGTGATGCTGACCGCGTACGGCCAGGAGGAGCTCGTCTCGCGCGCGATCGAGGCCGGCGTCTTCGGCTACCTCGTCAAGCCGTTCCGCGAGCAGGACCTCCTCCCGGCGATCGCCGCCGCGCGCGCCAGGCACGAGGAACTGCAGGCCCTGCGGGCCGAGGCGGAGTCGCTCTCCGACGCGCTCGCCGCACGCAAGGTGATCGAGCGCGCGAAGGGGCTCCTGATGGCAAAGGAGCAGCTCGACGAGCAGGCGGCGTTCGCGCGGCTGCGCAAGGCGAGCCAGGCGTCGGGCCGCCCGCTCAAGGTGATCGCCGAGGCAGTCGTCGAGACGCTGGACGGAGACACGTGACGGACGAGCATCCGAACGCGGCGCTCGTGCGGCGCGTCTTCGCCGCCTTCGGCAAGGACGCGATGGCGATCTCCGCGGCCTTCGCGCGCGACATCGTCTGGCAGGTGCCGGGCACCACCGCGATGAGCGGCGAGTACCGCGGCCGCCGCGACGTCGTCGAGTTTCTCCGCCGCACCGGGCTCGAGACCGACGGCACCTACAAGAGCCACCTCCACACCGTGCTCGCGGACGACGACTGGGCCGTCGCGATCTACCGCGCAACGGGCAGCCGCAACGGGTTCGACCTCGACATCGAGCAGGCGCTCGTGATCCGGATCGCGGACGGGCTCTGGCAGAACGTCACGGCCGTCCCGCTCGACTCCGCGTTCGAGCGGTTCTGGGCCTAGCAACTACGGCCCGAGGACCCTCGTGATCGGAACGGCATGGGCAGGCACCGCAAGGTGCACCGGCTCGTTCCACTTGCTCATGCGGGCCAGGCTCGTGCCCGGGTGCCCGACTGGAGCGACTTTCTCCTCGAACGGCAAGGGCGTCCCGCCGGCCGGCGCATACACGGTCTCGACGAGCGTGACATTTCCCTGACGCATGTTGCCCTTGACTCCCACGGCCTTCTGGCCGGCGATCGTCGCCTGCACGAGCGCCAAGTGCCGAGTGGGCAGCAGATCCGAGAGGAAGGACGCAAGCGTGGCGTCGGCGGCCACCCCCGAATAGGCCCCGCTCGAAGGTGGAATCGAGATCCACGTTCCGGCGTACTGCTTGGCTTGCGCCTCCGTGAAGGGGAAGTAGTTGTGCATCGTGAATCCGTTCCCTCGGATGTAGGCGGAGCCACCGACGATGAGCACCGTCGCGGGGCCGCTGTGGCCGTGCTTGGTGACCGTGATTCGCTGGATGCCTCGGCCCTGACCGACGTCGGCGACGATGCGGAGTCGCGCGCCGGGCACGGAGCTCGAGCTCACGTAGTGGACGGAGTGCTTGGCCGACGCCGCTGCCAGCATCGCCGCGCGCCACTGTTGCGGCGAACGCGCCGCAAGCGCGACCGTCGCGGCGACGGCCGCAACGGCTACGACGAGCGCTAGAGCCCCGACCCGACCCACGGGAGAAGCGTAGCCCGGAGTCGCTCCGACGCGAGCTAGCCGCGGACGGTGACGATCGGGACGGAGCTCGAGGGCACCTGAACCTGGACCGACTCGTTCCAGTGCCCGAACACGGTGTGAGCGATGTACTCCCGGCGGGGCTCGATCTCATCCTCCTCGACCGGTAGCCGGTTCCCTCTCGGCCGCGCTGCGAGAACCTTCAGCTCCTTCTTCTTCCCCTTGCCCGAGACCCCGATCACGGCGACAACGCGCTCGCCGTGCAGCTTGCGCGACGCGACGGCGAGGTGTCCGCGGGGCGTGCTGAGCTGGAGCACTGATCCCAGCGTGACGTCGGCGGCTGTCTCGCCGTAGTCCTTGTCGCCCTTCGGGATCGAGATCCACTGGCCGGCGTACGTCGACGCCTGGGTCTTCGTCAGCCCCTGCAGCGCCTCGAGGCCCAGCAGGTCTCCCTGGACGTAGGCGGTTTGGTCGCTGACGAGGATGGTGAGGTGCGCGGTTTGCTTGCCGGCCTTGAGAGTGACGTGCTGGCTGCCGTCGGCCGCCTCCACGTCGCCGACGAGCGTGATGAGGGCACCTCCGGCGATCTGAGAGGTCTTGTAGTGAACCGAGTGCTCGGCTCGCGCAGCGGCCAGAATCGACGTGCGCAAGGCCTTCGGCGACTGAGCGGCGAGCGCGACAGTGGCCGCGACGGCCGCAAGCGCCACGACGAGCGCGAGAACCCCGACCCGGCCCACGCCGCCAGCGTACTAGGCCTGCGCCTGGTCGAACAGCTGCTCCCAGCGCTCGAGGAGCGCCGTGAGCGCGTCGCGGCTGCGCTTGTGGGCGGCGAGCACGTCGACGTCCGTCCAGTCCTCGGCGAGCTTCGTCTCGAGCTCCGCCACCTCCGCCTCGCGGACGGCGATCTCCGCCTCGATCAGCTCGAGGGCGGACGAACGCCGCCGCTTCCGCTTCGCAGCCTGCTGGGGCGCGGGCTTCGTGCGCTCGACCACCGGGGGCTCAGGGCGTGCGCGGGCCTCCCGCGCCTCGCGCGCGCGCAGGAGCTCGGCCCAGCCGCCGTCGTACGCGCGCAGCTCACGGTCCTCGATCGCCAGCGTCCGCTCGGCGATCCCGTCGAGCAGCGCGCGGTCGTGCGAGACGAGCAGCACCGTCCCCGGGAACGCATCGAGTGCCGCCTCGAGCGCCTCACGGCTCTCGAGATCGAGATGGTTGGTGGGCTCGTCGAGGACGAGGAAGTTCGCGCCGGAGGCGACCGTGACGGCAAGCGCGAGCCGCCGGCGCTCGCCGCCCGAGAGCACGGCGACCGGCTTCTCGTGTGCGTCCCAGCCGGAGAAGAGGAAGCGGCCGAGCAGGTTCTGCGCGTCCGGCCGCGAGAGCCCCGTCATCGACTGGACGCACTGGAGGACCGAGCCGCGCGCGTCGAGCTCCAGCTCCTGCTGGGAGAAGTAGCCGACCTGCACGCCGTGGCCGATCCGAAGGCCGTCTCCGCGCACGAGCTTCTCGAGCAACGTCGTCTTGCCCGAGCCGTTCGGCCCGACGAGCGCGACATGCTCCCCGCGCTCGAGCGCGAACGTTGCGTCACGCAGCAGCAGCCGGTTCGCCACCGAGACTTCCAGCCCGTCCGCCTCGACGACGATCCGCCCGCTGCGCGCGGGCTTGAGGAACTCGAAGCCGAGGCCGCGGGTGCGGCGTGAGAGCAGCGCGACCTGCTCGGCGTGGCCGGACTTCTCCTGCTGCAGCCGGCCGATCTGGGTCAGCTTCGCCTGCGCCTGCTTCGCCTTGTCCTTCTTCGACCGGAACCGCTCGACGAAACGCTCGAGCCGCACGATGTCGGCCTGGACGCGCGTGACCTCCTTCTGCGCATGCAGCATCCGCACCGCCTTCTCGCGCCGCCACGCGTGCCACGGGCCGGGGAAGAACGTCCCGCGACCGGCCTCGATCTCGAGCGTCGCGGTCGTGACCGCCTCGAGGAACCAGCGGTCGTGCGCGACGAGGATCACCGCCGCGTCGAGTGAGGCGAGCTCGCGCTCGAGCCACTCGAGGTTTGCGACGTCGAGGTGGTTGGTCGGCTCGTCGAGGAGCAGCAGATCCGGGTCGCCGCCGAGCGCGCGCGCGAGCGAGGCGCGTGTCAGCTCGCCGCCTGAGAACGTCCGCAGCGGGCGGTCGAGGTCCTCCTCCGCGAACCCGAGGCCGCGCACGACCGACGCAGCATGGTCTCGCCACGCGTAGCCGCCGGCGTGCTCGAGCCGCGCTTGCGCCTCCGAGTAGCGGTTCAGCGTCGCCTGCGCGTGGTCGCCTTCCGTCATCGCGCCTTCGAGCCGGCGCAGCTCGTCCTCGAGCGCCACGAGGTCGCGGGCGCCCGCGAGCACGTACTCGCGCAGGGTCAGCTCCTGCTCGAGCGGCGGCCGCTGGTCGTGCAGCGCCACCCGCGTGCCCTTTGCGAAGGCGAGCTCGCCGCCGTGCTTCTCGGTCTCGCCGGCGAGAATCCGGAGCAGCGTCGTCTTGCCGGCGCCGTTGGGCCCGGAGAGCGCGACACGGTCGCGGCGCTCGACGGAGAACGAGACGCCGTCGAAGAGCACGGTGCCCGCGAGCTCCTTGCGGAGGTTGGACGCGATGACGACTGCCATGGCTGCCCAGGGTAGTAAGCGACTGGCTAGATTCGGCGCGTGGCGACGGCGGAGAGCGAGGAGCTACGGGCGCTCGCGCAGCGTGTCGCCGACGCGCTGCCGCCCGAGGCGATCGAGGTGGTGCTGACGGGCAGCGTCTCGCGCGGCGTCGCCGACGACGTCTCCGACATCGAGCTCCTCGTGGTCACGGAGGACCCGCTCTTGCTCGAGGACGCGTTCGAGCTCGCGCGCGTCGCCGGCCTGGAGGAGCGCGAGAACTGGGGCGATCCCTCGACGCCGACCCGGCGCGTCTCCGGCTACTTCGACGGGCAGCCGGTCGAGACGATCTGGTGGTCGCGCGAGCTCGCGGAGGAGCTGTTCGACCGGCGGCTCGGCCGAGGCGCTCGCCAACGGTGTTGCCCTGCGGACGAACGGCCTGCTCTCGCAATGGCAGAAGCGGCTGTCCGACTATCCCGTCGCGCTCGCGGCAGAGCGGATCGAGCAGGCCGCCGAGCGCTGGGGCGGCTACACGCCCGCCGCCCTGCTGACGATCGCCCGTCCCGACTCCTCGCTCGTCCGCATGGAGTGGCTGGTCGACTCCGGGCAACGCGTGCTCACGATCGTCTTCGCGCTCAACCGCGTCCACCAGCCGACCGCGAAGCGGCTCGCGGCGCGGGTCGAGCCGCTCGCGCTCAAGCCCGACCGCCTCGCCCAGCGCATCGAGGAGGCACTCGCCGAGCCCGATCCACGCCGCGCTCTCCGGCTGATGACCGAGCTTCAGCTCGACACGGTCGCCCTCGCGCCGAGCGGCCCGAACGTCGACCGCGCGCAAACATGGCTCAGGGAAGGACTGGCCGTCCTCGAAGGATGAGCTGCTGCCCGCCCTCGGGCTCCTCCCGTGACCATGCCCAGATGACGAGCCCAGTCATGAAGAATTCCCACAGCGCCAGCAGCAGGACAGCAACTGCGGCCGCCAGCCAAAGGCCGCCGTGTGCTGCAGCCTCGGCACCCACCAGAACGAGCAGCACACCGACGACCACGCGCAGCACGAGATTGCCGACGAGATTGAATGTCTCGCGTCGGCGTTCAAGGGCTCGGCCGAGCGTCCAGGTGAGGATCATCGTCCCGATCACGATCGGCGCCGCGACGAGAAAAACGTCCCTCACGCCAGGAAGGTAACTCCTCGCCGGGCTGAGCTACGACGCTCCGGCGCGAGCGCGCGCGAGAGTCCGCGCAGCCGCGACGATACCGTCGGCGTCGATCCCCGCCTCCGCGAGCAGCTCCGCCGGCTTGCCCGAGTGGGGCAGCTCGTGGACCGCCAGCCGAACGACCGGCGGCCGCTCCTGGGCGTCGCCGAGCGCGCCGAGCACCGCCTCGCCGAGCCCGCCCTCCGGCCAGTGATCCTCCGCCGTGACGATCGGGCACGTCAGCGAGCGCAGCGTCTCGGCGTCGAGCGGCTTGATCGAGTAGAGGTCGATCACGCGTGCCTCGATGCCCTCCTGCGCGAGCGTTTCCGCGGCCTTGAGCGCCTCGTGGACGGTGATGCCCGCCCCGACGATCGCGACGTCGTCGCCCTGGCGCACCGTCCGCGAGCCGCCGATCTCGAACTCCTCGTCCGGCCCGTAGATGACGGGCGTGTTGGGCCGCAGCGTGCGGAGATACGAGATGCCCTCGAGGTCTGCCATCAGCACGACGAGCTTCGCGGTCTGGTTCGCATCGCACGGATGGAGGACCGTCGAGCCGTGCACTGCGCGGAGCGAGGCGATGTCCTCGAGCGCCATCTGCGACGGCCCGTCCTCGCCGATCGAGATGCCCGCATGCGAGCCGCAGAGGCAGTAGCTCGCACGGCTGATCGCCGACATGCGGACGAAGTCGTAGGCGCGCGAGAAGAACGCGGCAAAGGTCGAGGCAAAGGGCCGCCAGCCGAGCGCCTGCATCCCGACCGCGGTGGCGATCAGCTGCTGCTCGGCGATGTACATCTCGAAGAAGCGCTCGGGAATCGCGTCGCGGAACTCCTCGGCGAAGGTCGAGTTCGAGACTTCGCCGTCGAGCGCGACGACGTCGCCGCGCGCCTTGCCGAGCGCTGCGAGCGCGTCGCCGTACGCCTTCCGCGTCGCGACCTCGGAGCCGAGCTCGTACTGCGGCAGCTCGAGCGGCTCGACCGGGAACTCGTGCTTCGCGGCGCCTGTCTGCGGCTTCGCCACCTCGATCTTCAGGTTGCGAACGCCGCCGAGCGCGGCGATCACCTCGTCGGAGTGGTCGAGCGGCTTGCCGTGGAAGCCGTTCCGATCCTCGACGTCGGGATCGCCTTTGCCCTTGATCGTCTTGGCGACGATCACGACGGGCTGGCCGGAGACGTCCGTCGCCTCGGCGTACGCACGGTCGATCGCCTCGACGTCATGGCCGTCGATCTCGATCGTGTGGCAGCCGAACGCCTGCGCCCGCTTGGCGTACGAGTCGAGATCCCAGCCGTGCATCGTCTCGCCCCGCTGGCCGAGCCGGTTCACGTCGATGATCGCGACGAGGTTGTCGAGCTCGAAGTGCGCCGCGTGCTCGAGCGCCTCCCACTGCGAGCCCTCGGCGATCTCGCTGTCGCCGCAGAGCGTCCAGACGCGGAACGGGAGCCGGTCGAGCTTCTTGCCGGCGAGCGCCATCCCGACTGCATAGGGCAGCCCTTGCCCGAGCGAGCCGGTCGCGACGTCGACCCACGGGATCCGCGGCGTCGGGTGGCCCTCGAAGATCGAGTCGAACTGCCGGTACGTCAGCAGCTGCTCCTCCGAGATCGCTCCGGCGGCGCGGAACATCGCGTAGAGCAGCGTCGAGGCGTGGCCCTTGGAGAAGACGAGCCGGTCGTTGTGCGGGTCGTGCGGGTTGTCGAAGTCGTAGCGCAGGTACTTCGCGAGGAGCACGGCCATCAGGTCGGCCGCGGACATGCCCGAGGTGGGATGGCCCGAGCCGGCCTTCGCCGCCGGCCGGATGGCATCGACCCGAAGCTGCTGTCCCAGTTCGCGCCAGAGCTCGACGTCGTTCATCGCTACGACCTCTCCCTTCGCCGGAGACGGAAACCGAACGCGATTCTATGTACGGTCCTGCGCGTGAAAGTCGCTGTGGCGTTCGACCACCGGGGAGTCCACCTCCGCGAGGCGATCCTCGAGACGCTGCGCGAGGAGGGGCACGAGGTCGTCGACCTCGGCACCGACACCGACGCGGTGCGGATCGACTACCCCGTGAAGTCGGCCGAGCTCGGCGCCGCGATCAAGGACGGAGAGGCCGAGCGCGGCGTCCTCGTCTGCGGCTCCGGCGTCGGCGCTTCGGTCGCCGCGTGCAAGATCGCCGGCATCCGGGCAGCCATCTGCCATGACGTCTACTCCGCGCACCAGGGAGTCGAGCACGACGACATGAACGTCCTCTGCCTCGGCTCCGAGGTGGTCGGGCCGAGCCTCGCCAAGGACCTCGTGCGCACGTTCCTCGCCGCCAGGTTCGACGGAGAAGAGCGTCACGCCGCCAGACTGGAGATGATCCGACGCATGGAAGAAGGGATGCGGAATGGCTGAATCGAGACTCCAACAGCTGAGCGCGCGCGGGCAGTCGGTCTGGATCGACTACCTCTCACGCGACCTACTCCAGTCCGGCGAGCTGAGGCGGATGATGGAAGAGGACGCCGTGGTCGGCGTGACGTCGAACCCGACGATCTTCCAGAAGGCGCTCTCGCAGGGCGACGCCTACGACGAGCAGCTGAAGGAGCTCGAGCACGCCGGCGACGCGAAGGAGATCTTCCTCCACCTCGCCGTGCGCGACGTCGAGAACGCACTCGACCTCCTCGCGCCCGTGCACGAGCGGAACCCGGAGGACGGTTACGTCTCGATCGAGGTCGACCCGACGTTCGCCTACGACGCGAAGGCGACCTTCGAGGAGGCGCTCCGGCTGCACGAGTGGATCCGCCGGCCCAACCTCTACGTGAAGATTCCCGGCACGAAGCCGGGCCTCGAGGCGATCGAGGACTGCATCGCCGCCGGCCGCAGCATCAACGTCACGCTCCTGTTCGCGCTCGACATGCACAGCGCGTCGATGGAGGCGTACCTCCACGGGCTCGAGCGCTTCGTCGAGGGCGGAGGCGACCCGGCGACGGTGCGCTCGGTGGCAAGCTTCTTCGTCTCGCGCGTCGACACCGAGACCGACAAGCGGCTCGACGCGATCGGGACGGAGGAGGCACTCGCGCTGCGCGGCAAGCTCGCGATCGCGAACGCGAAGATCGCGTACCAGCATTACCAGGAGGCGTTCTCGGGGCCGCGCTGGGAGGCGCTCGAAGCCAAGGGGGCGTTCCCGCAGCGCTGCCTCTGGGCCTCGACGTCCACCAAGAACCCCGCGTACCGCGACGTCCTCTATGTCGAGGACCTGATCGGCCCGCACACGGTGAACACGATGCCCGAGGAGACGATCCAGGCCTTCGAGGATCACGGCGAGGTGCACGGCGACACGGTGCTCGACGGCGTCGACGAGGCCCACCGCCTGCTCGAGCAGCTCAACGCGGTCGGCATCGACTACGACGATGTCGTGGCGACGCTGGAGAAGGAAGGCGTGGCGAAGTTCTCCGACTCCTTCGCCGAATTGCTCGCCGGCGTGCGGGCGAAGTGCGAGGCCGTGACCGCATAGCGGTGAACCGCGAACGCCTGATCGAAGGGATCTGGGAGCGGGACGCCACGACGTGGACCGGCGGCGACGAGGCGCGGTGGCTCGGCTGGCTCGACGAGCCGACCCGCATCGAGCAGGGGATCGACGTCGTGCGCCGCTTCGCCGAGACGCTGCACGACACGGTCGACGACATCGTCCTGTGCGGGATGGGCGGCTCGTCGCTCGCGCCGGAGGTGCTGCGGCGCAGCTTCGAGGTCGACTGGTTCCACGTCCTCGACACGACGCACCCGACGGCGATCCGCGCGCTCGAGGCGAAGCTCGACCTCGAGCGGACGCTCTTCGTCTCGTCCTCGAAGTCCGGCTCGACGCTCGAGACGCGGTCGCACACGGACTACTTCTGGCAGCAGAACGGCGGCCGCGGCGACCTCTTCGCCACGATCACCGACCCCGGCTCCGAGCTCGAGCGCCTTGCCGAGGAACGGGACTTCGCCGCCGTCTTCCTCGGCGAGCCGTCGATCGGCGGGCGCTACTCGGCGCTGTCGCCGTTCGGGATCGTGCCGGCGGTGCTGATGGGCGTCGACGCCTCGCGCCTGCTCGAGCGCGCCCACGAGATGCGCGACGCGTGCCGCTCCGGCGAGGGCAATCCCGGCTACGAGCTCGGGAGCGCCTTCGGCGCGGGCTGGCAGGAGGGCCGCGACAAGATCTGCATCGCCGACACGCCCGGCGGCTTCGGGCTGTGGGCCGAGCAGCTGATCGCCGAGTCGACCGGCAAGCACGAGAAGGGGCTCATCCCCGCGCCGGGTGAGTCACCGGCCGGCGCCGACCGGCAGGCCGCCGAGCCGGAGCTGCCCGATCCCTACGCGCTCGGGGCGGAGTTCTTCCGCTGGGAGTTCGCGATCGCCGTCGCCGGCGCCTACCTGGAGATCAACCCGTTCGACCAGCCGGACGTCCAGGCGGCGAAGGACAAGACGAACGAGGTTCTCGCCACGGGCAAGGAGCCGGAGCTCGCGCCGGAAGGCTCGGTCGAGGAGCTGCTCGCCCAGGCCCAGGAGGGCGACTACGTCTGCGTCCAGGCCTTCGTCGACCCGGCGACCGATCTGGATCCTCTCGTCGCCCGGCTGCGCAGCGAGAGCGGCCTCGTCGTCACCCACGGGTACGGGCCGCGCTACATGCACTCGACCGGCCAGCTCCACAAGGGCGGCCCGAACACCGGCCTGTTCCTGCAGGTGATCGACGACCCGGGCGACGAGCTGCCGATTCCCGGCAAGCCGTTCGGCTTCCGGAGGCTGATCAAGGCCCAGGCGGCGGGAGATCTCGAGACGTTGAAGGAGCGCGGCAGACGGGTCGCGAGAGTCAGATTGGAGGACCTCTAGTGCAACTGGGCATGGTCGGCCTCGGCCGGATGGGCGCGAACATGACGGAGCGCCTGCGCGCGGCCGGGCACGAGGTCAAGACGTTCGACCCGAACGTCGAAGGGACGGCTTCGTCGCCGGCGGAGCTCGTACGGCAGCTCGACGCGCCGCGGTCGGTCTGGCTGATGGTGCCGGCCGGGATCGTGGACTCCGTCGTCGGCGAGCTCGCGCCGCACCTCGCCGAGGGCGACACGATCATCGACGGCGGCAACTCGTACTACGTCGACGACCTGCGCCGCTCGGGCAAGCTCGGCGGCCAGGGGATCCACTACGTCGACGTCGGGGTCAGCGGCGGCGTCTGGGGCCGCGAGCGCGGCTACTGCCTGATGGTCGGCGGCGACGACGAGGCCGTCGGCCGGCTCACGCCGGTGCTGGAGGCGCTCGCACCGGGAGTCGACTCCGCCCCCCGCACACCCGGTCGCTCTGGTGACGCGTCGCCCGACGAGCAGGGCTGGCTGCACTGCGGCCCGTCGGGTGCGGGCCACTTCGTGAAGATGGTCCACAACGGCATCGAGTACGGGCTGATGCAGGCGTACGCCGAAGGCCTAAACGTCCTCAAGCACGCCGACGTCGGCCTCCGCGCGCAGGAGACGGACGCCGAGACGACGCCGCTGCGCGATCCCGAGCTCTACAAGTACGAGCTCGACATCGCGGCCGTCACCGAGCTCTGGCGGCGCGGCTCCGTGATCTCGTCGTGGCTGCTCGACCTCACCGCGCAGGCGCTGCACGAGACGCCGGAGCTCGACGAGTACGCGGGCCACGTAAGCGACTCGGGCGAGGGTCGCTGGACGGTGCAGGCCGCGGTCGAGGAGGGCGTCCCGGCGCCGGTGCTCGCCGCCTCGCTGTTCAACCGCTTCGCCTCCCGCGGCGAGGCCGACTTCGGCGACCGTGTCCTCTCCGCGATGCGGCACGCCTTCGGCGGCCATCTCGAGAAGAGCCCCGAGCAGTGACCGAGACCGCGGAACCGACCGCGACACAGCAGGAGAACCCGCTCGCCGAGGGCCTGGCCCTGCGCAAGACGCCGGATCCGTGCGCGCTCGTGATCTTCGGCGCCTCCGGCGATCTGGCGCACAAGAAGATCATGCCGGCGCTCTACGCGCTCCACGTCCGCCGCTTGCTGCCGCCACGCTTCGCCATCGTCGGCGTCGCGCGCACCGGCGATGTCGACGACGACTCCTACCGGAAGGACATGGAGGCCGCGGTCAAGCAACATGCGCGCGACCCGTTCCAGCAGGACGTCTGGGACGAGCTCGCCCCGCAGCTCCACTACATCTCGACCGACTTCGCCGATGCCGGCGGCGAGGACAAGCTGCACGACCTGCTCGGCAAGCTCGACGAGGAGCAGCAACTCGGCGGCAACCGCCTCTTCTATCTCGCGGTGCCGCCGCCGGCCTTCCCCACGATCGTCGAGGCGCTCGGCAAGCGGCGCGACGACCGCGGCTGGACGCGGCTCGTGGTCGAGAAGCCGTTCGGCCACGACCTCGCGTCGGCGAAGCAGCTGACCGCGACGCTCTTCGAGTACTTCAAAGAGGACGAGATCTTCCGGATCGACCACTACCTCGGCAAGGAGACGGTCCAGAACATGCTCGCGCTCCGCTTCGCGAACGGGATCTTCGAGCCGATCTGGAACCGCCAGTTCGTCGACCACGTCCAGATCACGGTGGCCGAGTCGATCGGGATCGAGGCCCGCGCCGGCTACTACGAGCACGCCGGCGCGATCCGCGACATCTTCCAGAACCACCTCCTCCAGCTGCTCGCGCTGACCGCGATGGAGCCGCCGATCGACTTCACTTCCGACTCGGTGCACAACGAGAAGGTCAAGGTGCTGCGCGCGCTGCACACGCCGGCGCCGAGATCGGTGGTGCGCGGCCAGTACGGACGCGGCTTCGTCGACGGCGAGGATGTCGTCGCGTACCGCGAGGAGGCGGGTGTCGCGCCCGACTCGATGACGGACACCTACGTCGCCGCGAAGCTCTTCGTCGAGAACTGGCGCTGGGCGGACACGCCGTTCTACGTGCGGATGGGCAAGCGGCTGGCGCGCCACGAAACGACGATCGCGATCCAGTTCAAGGAGGCTCCGCACCCGCCGTTCGAGGAGACCGCCGCCGAGGGACTGCGGCCGAACGTGCTCGTCGTCCACGTGCAGCCGGACGAAGGCGTGTCGCTCGCGATCGGCGCGAAGGTGCCGGGCCAGGGGATGACGATCCGCACCGTGCACATGGACTTCCTCTACGGCGGCGCGTTCCGCACGGGAATGCCGGAGGCGTACGAGCGCCTCATCCTCGACTCGCTGCTCGGCGACTCGACGCTGTTCACGCGGACGGACGAGGTCGAGGAGCAGTGGCTGCTCGTCGACTCGATCGTCGCGGCCTGGCAGCGCGACAAGCCGGCATTCCCGAACTATCCCGCGGGCTCGTGGGGGCCGCCGAGCTCCGACGAGCTCCTCCGACGGGACGGCCGCTCGTGGCGACGGCCCTGAACAGGCTGGACTGGTTCGGCGAGGACGTCTCCCTCGCCGACGTGGACACCGCGCTCGCGCGGCTGCGGGCGCAGGCGGCCGCCGAGGCGCCGAGCATGCGCACCTCTGTGATGACGCACCTCGCGTGGGTGCCGGCGGAATGGCTCGAGCCGGCGCGCGCCGCGCTCGAGGGGATGGCCGAGCTGCACCCGTCGCGCACGATCCTCCTCTTGCCCGAGCCGGCCGCGCAGGACAACCGGATCGACGCGAACGCCGAGGTCGAGCGGTGGCAGGTGCCGGACACCGACCGCGGGCTCGTGACCGAGGTCGTCGAGCTCACGCTCCGCGGCTCGCGCGCGCAGGCGCCGGCGAGCATCGTCGAGCCGCTCCTGATCTCCGACCTGCCCGTCTTCCTGCGCTGGCGCGGCGAGCCGCCCTGGGGAGCGCCGGAGCTCGAGCAGCTCGTGGGCGTCACCGACCGGCTGATCGTCGACTCGACGGAGTGGGACGACCTGCCCGGCGCGTACCGGCGGCTGGTGGAGCTCTTCCCGCTCTGCGCCGCCTCGGACATCGCGTGGGCGAGGACGTCGCGGTGGCGCTCGCATCTCGCGACCATGTGGCCCGGGATCGCGGACGTGCAGACGATTCGCGTGCGCGGGACGGCGGCCCAGGCGTGGCTCCTCTGCGGCTGGCTGCGCTCGCGGCTCGACCGCGGGGAGATCGCGCTCGAGCACGAGGCGGCGGAGAAGCTCGAAGGCGTGGCGCTCGACGGCGAGGCCGTGCCGCTTCCGCCCGGCGATCCGCCGACGCCGAGCGACGTCCTCTCCGACGAGCTGGAACGCTTCACGCGCGATCCGGTGTACGAGGCTGCTGTCCTAGCTGCGACCGGCTAGGAGCGACTCCAGCAACCGGCCCGCGGCGAGGACGCGGGCGTCGTCACCCGCGCGCCCGGCGAGCTGGACCGACGCTGGCAGCCCGTCCTCCGCCGGCCCGCACGGCAGCGCGAGCGTGGGCAGGCCGAGCGAGCTGAGCGGGTAGGTGAGCGAGATCGCGCCGGCACGGATCTCGAGCTCGTCGACGTCCGCAGGCGGGGCGACGAACGGGACCGTCGGCGTCACGACGAGATCGAGCCCGTCGAGCGCCTCGGCCATGCGCTCCCGGTACTCGCGCCTGTCGCGCTCGGCCGCAGCCGCCTCGGCGTCGGTCACGCGCAGGCACTGCTCGACCTTGCCGCGAACGTTGTCGCCGTACAGCTCCTCGTTCTCGAGGAAGAGCACGCGGTGGACGTCGCCGGCCTCGCGCATGAAGTCGGCGCGGTTGGGCGGTGCAAGCGGCAGGTCGAGCTCACGCCGGTGCGGGAAGAGCGACGCCGCCTCCGCCGCGCGCTCGCGCACGAGCGGCTCCGCCCGGTCGAGCCACGCGACGCCGACCTCGAGCTCCTCGAGCGACTCGAGCTCAAGCGGCTGGAAACCCGGCGCAAGAACCGACAGCAGCCGCTCGCAGCCTTCCACCGAGGACGCCAGCGGCCCCACCACGTCGTAGCTCGGCGCGAGCGGGAAGCAGCCCTCGACGGAGACGAGCCCGTAGGTCGGCTTGAACCCGACGACGCCGCACCACGCCGCCGGGATCCGAATCGACCCCGCGGAGTCGGTACCGAGCGCGAGCTCGACATCGCCCGCGGCGATCGCGGCGGCCGACCCTCCGCTCGATCCTCCCGCCAGCCGTCCCGGCGCGACCGGGTTCGGAACCGTGCCGTAGTGCGGGTTCTGCGAGGAGATGCCATAGGCGAACTCGTGCAGGTTCGTCTTGCCGGCGACCGAGAAGCCGGCCGCCTCGACCAGCCGCACGGCATCGGCGCTGACGGCGGGCAGGTGGTCGACGAACAGCGCCGAGCCGTACGTCGTCGTCAGCCCGGCCGTGTCGAGCAGGTCCTTGACCGCCACCGGCTCGCCGGCGCCGGGGCCGTCCGGCCGCACCAGCCAGATCCCGTCCACTACTGGAAGTGGAGGTAGAGCAGCGCGATCCCGATGCAACCGGCGAACAGCAGCACGAAGATGCCGAAGAGGAGCCAGGCGAGGCGGATGTTCTTCCGCGCGAGCTCGGGATCCATCAGATCACCGCGTCCACGGCGAGGGCGGCAAAGAGCAGCGCGAGGTACAGCAGCGAATAGTGGAAGAGGAGCGTCGCGCGCCGCGGCGTCGTGTCGCGCCGCAGCCGCTCGGCGAGCCAGACGAAGACGGCGCCGAGCGCGAGGGCGCAGACGACGTAGAGCGGCCCGGCTCCTCCCCAGGCCCACGGCAGCAGCGTCGCCGCCACGAGCACGAGCGAGTAGAGGACGATCTGGCGCGCGGTCGCGCGATCGCCGCGCACGACCGGCAGCATCGGCACCCCTGCGTTCGCGTAGTTGTCCTTGATCAGGAGCGCGAGCGCCCAGAAGTGCGGCGGCGTCCAGATGAAGACGATCGCGAACAGGAGCAGCGCCGCGATCCCGACATGTCCGGTGGCGGCGGCCCAGCCGACGAGCGGCGGCACGGCCCCGGCGGCTCCGCCGATCACGATGTTCTGCGACGTCGAGCGCTTCAGCCAGCGCGTATAGACGATGACGTAGAAGAGGCCTCCGACCAGGGCGAGGACGGCCGTGAGGACGTTCACCGCGCTCGCGAGGAGGACGAAGGAGAACGCCAGCAGCGCCAGCCCGAACTCGAGGGCGCGGCTCGGCGCGACGCGGCCCGACGCCACGGGGCGTGCACTCGTCCGCTTCCCCATCAGCGGGTCGATGTCGCGGTCGAGCACGTGGTTGAGCGCCGACGCGCCGCCGCAGGCGAGGGCGAGACCGACCATCGCCGCCACCGCGAGACCGGTTCCCGGCCAGCCCCGGGCGCCGGCGATCATCCCGCAGAAGCCGGTGATCAGCAGCAGCGACATGATCCGCGGCTTCGTCAGCGCCACGTAGTCCCGCCAACTCCCCCACGGAACCCGCTCGCCGCGGAAGCTCTCGGCGACCACGACCACCAGCGCCGCCAGCGCAAAGGCCGCGAGCCCGGAGTGAGCGTGCGCCGCGGGAACCAGGGCGGCGGCGGCAAAGAGCGCCGACGCGGCGAGCACCGCCGGGACGAGCCGCCGGTGCGCGTACCAGGCCGAGACGACGAGCGCCGCAAGCGGCGGAGCCACGAGCGCCGCCAGCAGCTTGTGCGCGGTCCCGAGGTTCTCGGCGCCGGAGACGACCGCGAGCAGCGTCCCGCCCGCGGCGACGAGCGCCGACAGGCGGAGCCAGGGGCCCGGCGCGACCGCGGTCCTCATTGCGGCTGCTCCGCGAGGCGCCGCCGCAGGTCGCGCAGCGGTCGCGGGCTCGTCACGTAGGGGACGCTGTCGAAGTTGTGCGGAGGCGGCGGCGAGGTCGTGTACCACTCGAGCGTGTCGGCGAGCCACGGGTCGTTCCCCGCGCGGACACCCTTACGCAGCCCGTGCGTGATCCAGACGTTGGCGACGAACACCGCCACCCCGATGGCCAGGATCCCGGAGCCGATCGAGGACGTGAGGTTGTACGCCTCCCAGAGCCCGCCCTGGTGGTACGTGTAGACCCAGCGCGCCATCCCCATCAGCCCGAGCATGTGCTGCGGCAGGAAGGTGACGTTGAACCCGATGAACATCAGCCAGAAGTTCCACTTGCCAAGGCGCTCGTCGAGCAGGCGCCCGAACATCTTCGGCCACCAGTAGTAGAGGCCGCCGAAGAGGCCGAAGACGATCCCGCCGAAGGCGATGTAGTGGAAGTGGGCGATCACGAAGTACGAGTTGTTCAGCTGCCAGTCGACGGGGAACGCGGCGAGGAAGAGCCCCGACAGGCCTCCGATCGTGAACAGCGCGAGGAAGCCGAGCGCGAACAGCATCGGCGTGTCGAAGATGAGATTGCCGCGCCAGGTGGTCGCCAGCCAGTTGAAGATCTTGACCCCGGTCGGGATCGCGATCACCATCGACGAAATCATGAAGAACGAGTCGAGCCCGGTGGACAGCCCGGCCGTGAACATGTGGTGGGCCCACACGAGCATCGAGAAGAACGCGATCGCGAGAGTCGAGAACGCGACCGCCTTGTAGCCGAAGATCGGCTTGCGCGAGAAGACGGGCAGGATCTCGGAGATCATCCCGAAGACGGGCAGCACCATGATGTAGACCTCGGGGTGCCCGAAGAACCAGAACATGTGCTGGTAGAGCACGATGTTCCCGCCCTGCGAGGGTATGAAGAAGTGCGTCCCCACGGTGCGGTCGAGCAGCAGCATCGTGACCGCCGCCGAGAGGGCCGGCAGCGCGACGAGCAGCAGGACCGCGTAGGTCACGATCGCCCAGACGAACAGCGGCATCCGCATCCAGGTCATGCCGGGCGCGCGCATGTTGAAGATCGTGACGATGAAGTTGATCGCCCCGAGCAGCGACGAGAGCGTGAGGATGTGGATGCTGAGGATCCAGTAGTCCTGGCCGTGGCCGGGGCTCGCCCAGGGGAAGTTCTCCGAGAGCGTCGGGTACGACCACCAGCCGGCGTGCGGTGCACCGCCCTTCGAGAACCAGCTGAGCCAGAGGACGATCCCGCCCAGCAGGTAGAGCCAGTACGAGAGCGCGTTGAGGCGCGGGAACGCCATGTCCCGGGCGCCGATCATCAGCGGCACGAGGAAGTTGGCGAAGCCGGCCATGATCGGCACGACGACGAGGAAGATCATCGTCGTCCCGTGCATGGTCACGACCTCGTTGTACGAGTTCTTCGTCAGGATCGTCTCGTTCGGCGTCGCGAGCTGCGAGCGCATGAGGAGCGCGAGGATCCCGGCTGCGACGAACCACGCGAGCGACGTCGCGATGTACATGATCCCGATCCGCTTGTGGTCGACCGTGACGAGCCAGCTCGCGACGCGGCCGTTCTTCCAGCCGACGGGATAGACGGGTTCGGACCTAACCGCCACTCGACGCTCCCAGGGGTGCGGACTTGTAGATGTTCTTCTTCACGTAGGCGGCCAGCGCGTTGAACTCCGCGGGGGTCCAGGTGTCGCCGACCGGCGGCATCGCGCCCTGCGAACCGGTGAAGCCGTTGTGCACGATCCCGGCGAGCGCGTTCGGCTGGATCAGCAGCGAGTTGTTCGCAATCGCCGGCCCGTAGCCGCCCTGCCCGAGGTTCCCGTGGCAGGTGGCACACACGCCGTTCCAGATCTGCTTGCCGATCGTCTCGGTCCAGGTCGCGAGGTAGTGGCGGTACTGCCGCTGCGTCCCGGCCTGGACGACCGCTCCCATCGACGAGTGGAAGACGCCGCAGAGCTGCGCGCACTGGCCGCTGTACGCGCCCGGCTTCGCCTGGAACCACGTGTGGTTGATCCGCCCGGGGATCGCCTGGATCTTGCCGCCGAGCGCAGGGATCCACCAGCTATGGATCACGTCCGGCGACACGACCTTGAGGTCGACGACGGAGCCGGCCGGCACGTGGAGCGTCCCGATCGAGCGGGCGCGGTCCTTGGAGTCCGTGTAGTCGTACTGCCAGTAGTACTGGTGGCCCTCGACCGTGATGTGGATCGGGTTGGCGGCGGCGGGCGCGGAGTCGATCTTCGGTAGCTCGTAGAAGACGAAGCCCGCGATGATCCCGAGGATCACGACCGGGAACACCGTCCAGATCAGCTCGAGCCGCGTGTGCCCGTGCACCTGCGCGCCCTCGACCGTACGAGGACGGCCGCGGCTGCGGTACTTCACGATGAAGATGACGAGCAGCGACTCGACGAGGATGAAGATCGCCGCCGTGAAGCCGAGGATGAGGAAGTAGGCGTGCTGGATGTGGACGGCGTTCGGCGACGCCGGCGCGACGGGTGCGAAGCCGCCGTTTCCAGCTGTGGCAATGCCGGCCGTCGCGAGCGCGACAAGCACGGCGAGAACCAGGGTCGGCAGCTTGCGGCGCACCCGCCCGGCATTCTATGAAGGTGTCCCAGCGCTCGCGGATCGAACTGCCGGACCACGTGCCCTCCGTCTTCGAGGTCTACGTCGGCGGCGTCCGCCAAGTGCCCGGACGGGACTTCGAAGTGGACGGACGGTCGCTGGTCTTCTCCCGGCCGGTCGAGCAGGAGGGCCGGCTCGGCTTCTGGCGCTGGGCGTCGATGTGGCTCGGGATCGCGGGCACGTACCGCAAGCACGAGGCGGTCGACGTCGCCTACGAGGCCGACGGACGCCGCGAGGTCGAGACGGGCCTGCAGCCGCAGCCGTACGACTCAGACTGAGGCCGCGACGAGCTCGGACCGCCGCACTCCGTCGTCGAGCAGCGCGGCCACGACATCCGAGAACACGTCGCGTCCCGGCGCGTACATCGGGCGGAAGTCGACCGCGCCGTTCAGCTCGAGCACGAGGAAGCCGCCGCTCGCCGTCGGCAGAAGGTCGACGCCCGCGAGATCCACCCGAGCGGCCCGCGCCACGCCGAGGGCCAGCGCCTGCGCGATCGGCGGCGCCTCGACCGGCGTGACCTGGGCACCGAGCGCTGCGTTCGTCCGCCACTCACCGGCCCGAGCGATGCGGCACGCGGCCCCGACGACGCGGCCGCCGGCCACCACCAGTCGCAGGTCCCAGATGCGGCCGTCTGCGGCCGGATCGGTCTGCCGGCCGGGCACCGGCGGGTTCGCCGCCGGTGCTTCCAGCCCAGAACCTCGCGGCTCCACGAGCTCCTGGGCCAGCGCTCCGTGCTCGCGGAACCACGGCTTCTGCTGGAGCCGGACGAGCGCCGCGTCCAGCTCTTCCGCCGTGGTGCAGCGCTCGACGTCGCGTCCCCAGCTGCCGAACCGCGGCTTGAGCACGACCGGGAGCTCCGGGACGGCGGTCGGCAGCGACGGGCTGAGGAGAGTTGTGTGCGGGTGCGGCAGTCCGGCGAGCCGAAGCGTGCGGGCGGTCAGCAGCTTGTCGTGGGCGAGCGATGAGGGATCCGGGAGGATTCCGTACGTCCACGCCGCCGGCCGCGAGCCGCTCGAGCTCGCCGGTGCCGCTCTCGATGCCGTCGAGGCTCTCACGCACGTCGAGCCTGGCCAGCGCGACGTCCCCCGGCTCGAGGGACGTCAGCGCCGTGTGCGGGTCGAGCAGCTCGGAGTCGAGACCCCAGGCGCGCGCCGAGGCGACAAGCGCCTCGTTCGTCGCGCTGCGCCGGTGGGCGACGACGGCGAACTTCATGCCGAAATCGTGCGGGCGAAAGGGCCGGAGGTGGGGCGACGTCCGGTGACGCGGTGGTGTCAGGCTCGCTACTCGCGCGCGGCTTTAGCCGCTTTGGGAACCGGCTCGAGCCGGTAGCCGACGCCGTAACGCGTCTGGATGAACGTGTGCGTGGACGAGCGACGGTCGACCTTCTCGCGCAGGCGGCGGACGAAGACGTCCACCGTCCGGTCGCGGTGCGACTCCCGACGGCCCCACAGCTTCTGCAGCAGCTCGTCGCGGGTGACGACGCGGCCGCGGTCGAGCGCGAGCTGGTACAGGAGCCGGAACTCGGTCGGCGTCAGCTCGGCGCTCTGGTCGTCGATGTAGGCCTGGACCTCGAGCGGGTCGATCCGGAGCTCCTCGATCTCGATCGGCTCGCCGCGCGGTGTCTCCTCCCGGCGGATCGCCCGCCGCGACGCTGCCCGCACGCGCGCCACGAGCTCCTTCATCGAGAACGGCTTGACGAGGTAGTCGTCGGCGCCGATCTCGAGCGCATGGATGCGGTCATGCTCGGTGCCGCGCGCGGAGACGACGACGATCGGCGTGCCGATCCCCTCGTTCCGCGCGGTCTCGATCAGCTTCCAGCCGTCGACGCCGGGCAGCATCAGGTCGAGCACGCACACGTCGGGCTTCTCGTAGCGAAGCCGGGCGAGCCCCTGGGTGCCGTTGCCGACCTGAACCGCGTCGAAGCCGGCAGCGCCGAGATGCCGCGCCATTCCCTGCGCGATGACCTCGTCGTCCTCGACGATCAGAACCTTCGGCATGGTTCACTCATTATCGACAGCAACCCGGTAGGCGAAGGGTAAACGAATGGTGAAGGAGTGGTGAACGAGGACCGCGTCAGGGCCGTCGTTGCGAACAGCAGCGAGCCGGTCGTCGTGCTCGACAGCGAGCGACGGGTCGTGGCCGCGAACCGGCAGGCCGCCCAGGCCGTCGGCGAGCTCGAGCCGGGCCGGCGGCTCAGCGAGGAGCAGGCGGCCGCGCACCCAGGCCTGCTCGTCCTCTTCCTCGAGTCTCCACCCGAGTTGTCCGCCTACCAGGAGCTGCGGCAGGGGTTCACCGCCGCGGTCTCGCACGAGCTCCGCACTCCGCTGGCCCGGCTGCTCGTGCTGCTCGAGAGCGCGACGCTGCCCGGCGCCGACGTCGAAGAGCTGACGGAGCAGGCGCGTCAGGAGGTCGAGCAGGCCCGCGAGCTGATCGACGACGTCCTCTTCCTCGGCGAGCTCGAGACCGGCCGCGAAGTCGTTTCCCTCGGCCACACGCGGGGCAAGACGATCGTGGAGGAGGTCGTCGCCGCGTTCCGGGAGCGCGCGAATCACGCCGAGGTCGCGCTCGAGGTCCGGGCGGACGGCCGCGTCGACCTGCCGCTGCGGCCGCGGATGCTCCGGGTCGTGGTCGAGAATCTGCTCGCGAACACGCTCCGCTATGCCGGGCCTGGGAAGCACCTGCACGGTCGAGCTGACGAATCCCGCCGAGGGGCCGATGCTCACGGTCTCGGACAACGGCAAGGGCGTCGGCCCCGCCGACCTGCCGCGCCTGTTCGAGCGCTTCTACCGGGGCGACCAGGCGCGCACGAGCCGCGGCACGGGGCTCGGCCTCGCAATCGTGAAGCACATCGTCACGTCGGCGGGCGGCGAGGTGGAGGCGACGAGCGAGCCGGGCCAGGGCCTCGAGATCCGTGCCCGCTTCCCGCGCGGCTAGCCGAAGCGGCCGGTGACGTAGTCCTCGGTCCGCTTGTCGGACGGAGCCGTGAAGATCTTCTCGGTCTCGTCGTACTCGATGAGCTCGCCCCAGCGCGCGCCTTCCTCGCCGCGCGAGATCGAGAAGAAGGCGGTCATGTCGGCCACGCGCGCGGCCTGCTGCATGTTGTGCGTGACGATCACGAACGTGTACTCCTGCTTGAGCTCGTTCAGGAGCTGCTCGATCTTCTGGGTCGCGATCGGGTCGAGCGCCGAGGCCGGCTCGTCCATGAGGACGACGTCCGGCTCGACCGCGATGGCGCGGGCGATGCAGAGGCGCTGCTGCTGCCCGCCCGAGAGCCCGAGCGCGCTCGCCTTCAGCCGGTCCTTCACCTCGTCCCAGAGCGCCGCCTGCGTGAGCGCGCGCTCGATGCGCTCGGCGAGGTTGTCCTTCATGCCGAGCACCTTCAGTCCCCAGGCGACGTTGTCCTGGATCGACTTCGGGAAGGGGTTCGGGCGCTGGAAGACCATGCCGATCGTCCGGCGCACCGCGACCGGGTCGACGTCCCTGCGCCGCGATGTCCTGGCCGTGGTAGCGGATCGTGCCGGTCTGGTGGAAGCTCGGGCACGAGGTCGTTCATCCGGTTGAGGCAGCGGATGAACGTGCTCTTGCCGCAGCCGGACGGCCCGATGATCGCCGTGACGAGGTTCTTGTAGACCTCCATCGAGACGTCCTTGAGGGCCGGC
Organism: uncultured Actinomycetes bacterium; assembly: GCA_963743545.1. Classification (GTDB taxonomy): domain Bacteria; phylum Actinomycetota; class Thermoleophilia; order Gaiellales; family Gaiellaceae; genus Palsa-739. Next base: position 774,985 of record CAVUQB010000005.1, read on the forward strand.
TTCGAGCCGTAGATCGCCGTCAGGTCCTGGATGTCGAAGACCTGTTCGAGCCGCTCGCGCGGCGGCAGCGGCTGACGCTTCGTCTCGACGCGCACGGCGTGCTCGATCGTACTCGACGCGGACACGGTTTCTCCCTTCAGAGGACGTTCACCCGACGGCCCGCGCGAGCTTGCGACGGCTACGGGTGGCGAGCCACCGCGCTCCGAGGCTCAGGAGGAGGATGAAGATGATCAGGACGAACGCCCCCGCCCAGGCGAGCGCGTGGTCGGCTCGGATCGGGCTGAGTCCGAGAGCTCGAAGATCGCGACCGGGACCGTCTGGAGCGGTTGGCCGGGGTTCAAGTGCGTCCCCTGGGCGGCGAGCGAGCAAGCCAGGAGCAGCGGCGCCGTTTCGCCTGCGACCCGCGCGACGGCGAGCGTCGCGCCGGTAAGGACGCCGCCGATCGTCTGCGGAAGGACGATCCCGAGCGTGGCCCGCCAGCGCGGAGCGCCGACGCCGAGTGCTGCCTCGCGCAGCGAGTTCGGCACGAGCGCGAGCACCTCGATCGTCGTGCGGGCGACGAGCGGCAGCATGATCACCGCGAGCGCGAAGGCGCCCGCATACGCGCTCTGGCCGTGAGCGATCACGATCAGGCCGTAGACGAAGATCCCGATCACGATCGCCGGCACGCCGGCGAGGACGTCGAGCGTCAGGCCGACGACGCTCTTGATCGCTCTCGGGGCGAACTCGTTCACGTAGATCGCGACCAGAATCCCGAACGGCAGCGCCATCGCGGTCGCGAGACCGACGATGATGAGCGACCCGACGAAGGCATTCGCGAGACCCTGCTTGACCGCGCCGCCGAACAGGAGGAGGCATCTGCGACTTCGTAAAGAGGTCGAGGCTCAGCGCGCTCGCGCCCCTGCTTCGCCACCGACCAGACGAGGACGCCGAGGACGAAGACGGCGACCGCGGCCGCGAGCCAGCCGAGCAGCTCCATGCCGCGGTTGACGACGCGGCGCCGGCGCAGCCGGTCGTTCGGCCGCCGCAGGACGCCTGAGTCGCAGCGCTCACTGCCGCCAGCCCCTAGCCGCCGCGCCGAGCGCCGCACGATGAACTGCGCGAGCAGGTTCACGACGATCGAGAAGACGAGCAGGATGAGCGCGCAGGTAGATGAGCGAGGACGTCTCGAGCCGCGGACTGCGTGCCCTGGGAGCTGATGGCGATCTTCGCTCCGAGCGTGTTGCCCGGGTTGAAGAGGTTCGCTGCTGATGCCGAGTGCCGTAGGCGCCGATCACCTGCGCGACGGCGATCGCCTCGCCGAGAGCGCGGCCGAGGCCGAGGATCATCGCGGCGGCCACGCCGCCGCGCGAGTAGGGGAAGACGACGCCGCGCATCATCTCCCAGCGCGTCGTGCCGAGGCCGAGCGCCCCCTCCTTCAGCTCGCGACGGCACGCCGAGGAAGAGCTCGCGCGAGATGCTCGCGATGATCGGCAGGATCATGATCGTCAGCACGACGATCGCCGTGAAGTACGTTGGACGCGTAGGTTCCCGGCGGGCCGAAGAGCGGGATGAAGCCGAGCGCCGAGTGGAGCGCCGGATCGACGTGGTCGTGCAGGAGCGGCGCGAGCACGAGGATCCCCCAGAGCCCGATCACGACGCTGGGGATCGCGGCGAGCGTCTCGACGAGCGCGGTGACCGGGCCGCGGATCCCGCGCGGCGCGAGCTCGCTGAGGAAGAGCGCGATGCCGAGCGCGATCGGGGTGGCGAGGATCAGCGCGCCGAACGAGGTGATCGCAGTGCCGAAGAGGAAGCTGCCCGCGCCGAACTTGAGGTGGACCGGGTCCCAGGCGACGGTCCGTGACGAAGCCGAGCCCGAAGGTCGAGATCGAGAGCCGCGCGCCCTGGACCACCTTCCAGGCGATCAGGCCGACGAGCACCAGCGCGCCGAGCGCGGCGAGCCCGGCGGCGCCCTGCAGGAGCAGGTCGCCAAGACGCGCCCGCCGCCCCGAGAAGGGGCGGCGGGCTGCGTCGGTGCTTACGTCGAGAGAGGTCACGATCGCTCGCGATTCTCTCCTGCTACGAGTGGATCTTCTGGATCTGCTTCTTGTCGAACGTCACGACCGGCTTCGGGAAGCGGCTCGAAGACGATCGGCGGCCCGTAGCTCTGGCCCTTCGTGATCGGCCCAGCCGATGAGCTTCTTGAGGTCGGCGGCGTTCGCTCCCGAGGACTTCTGCACGTCGACGTACGTGTAGGTGCAGATCGGGTACGCGTTCCGAGTACTTCTTGCTCGCCGGCGGATTGACGATCGAGAGCGAGCCGTCCTTCGCCGGATGGGTGTCGAGCTGCGGCGGCAGCCTTGATGCCCTTCGCTCTCGGCAGGACGAAGTGGCCCGCCCGGTTCTTCATCTTGAAGATCTGGCAGGTGGTTGACGACGGCGTAGTCGACGTCGGCATAGCCGATCGCGCCGGAGGTCGCCTTGACGGCGCCGGCGACGCCGGAGCTGTGCGACTCGCCCTCACCGGTCGGCCAGTTGACCGACGGTGCCCGTGCCGACCTGCGACTTCCACGCGCCGGAGACGTGCGAGAGGTAGTCGGTGAAGTTGAACGTCGTACCCGAGCCGTCGGAGCGGTGGACGACGGTGATCGACGTGTTCGGCAGGTGACCTGCCCTTGTTGAGCTTCTTGATCGCCGGGGCGTTCCAGTTCGTGATCTTGCCCAGGTAGATCTGGGCGAGCACCGAGCCGGTCAGGTTCAGGTGCTGGAGACTGCCGCCGAGGTTGTAGATCACGGCCGTTGCGGCGAGCGCCCAGGGGATCTGCACGCAGCTGGTACAGGTCGGGTTGAACTGCGACAGCGGCGCGTCGCTCGCGCCGAAGTCGACCTGCTTGTTGGTGATGGCCGTCGACGCCTCCCGCCGAGCCGACCGCGTTGTAGTTGAGCGTGATTCCGAGCTGCGACTGGACGGGGGCCATCCACTTGGTCACGAGCGGGGCGACGAACGTGCTGCCCGCACCGTTGATGGTGCCGCTGGCGCTCTTGGCGGACGCTGTCCCGGCCATGACGACGGCGAGTGCGGCGACGAGCCCCGCGGCCGCAAGAGCAAGGGTGATACGAACGAGCTTGCCGTTTCTCGGCATCTGATTTTTCCTCCTCCTCAGGGGTACGCGCGCAAGGTACGACCGCTCCTGCGGAGGGTGGGATAACCCGGCGTTGCGAGGTGGAGACGAAGTGGTGACGCGGCCTGGCGCCCGGGGCTGCAGACCAGCTAGTACGCTGGCTCCGATGTCGATCGACACCGCGCTCCAGCAGATCGAGGCGCAGCTCCAGGAGATGGGCCAGCGCGTTCTGAGCGCCGTCCACGGCGCGATGCGCGCCCTCGAGGAACGCGATCGCGAGCTCGCCGACGAGGTGATCGCGTTCGACGACGAGGTGGACAATCACTTCCTCGGGATCGAGCATTCGATCCAGGCGCTGCTCGCGCTGCAGACGCCCGTCGCCCGCGACCTGCGGCTCCTGCTGGCGATGATCCACATCAACCTCCTCCTCGAGCGGAGCGCGGACGGCTGCGTGACCATCGCCAAGCTGTCGAAGCTCGTCGCCGACGTCGAGCCGGACCCGGCCCTCGTCGACGTCCTGACCGACATGGGTGAGCGTGCGGAGGAGATGGTGCGCGTGGCGCTCGACTCGTTCAGCGGCCGCGACCTCGCCGGCGCCGAGAGCCTCGTCGAGCTCGACGAGCTGATCGATCGGGCCAACCGCCGCTTCGTCGAGCGGCTCGTCGACGTGATGGCCGAGCCCGAGTTCCGCGAGTGGGGCCTGCGGATGGTCGTCGTCGCGCGGACGATCGAGCGGATCGGCGACCGCGCCGTCGACATCGGCGAGCAGACGGCCTATCTGCTGACGGCCGAGTTCCGCGAGTTCACCGACGCCTCACATCCGGTGAGCTAATACTCTCGGGCGATGGCCGGTAACGACGCGTTCGCGCGCAACCGGAAGTGGCTCGTCGCCCTTGCCCTGGTGCTCGGCGTCGTCCTCATCGTCCTCTCGGTGATCTACTGGGTCGAGCCGGCCGGATCGCTCCCGTCGTTCTTCCCCGGACACGAGGCGGGATCGAGCCACCACCACGTGAAGCACGGGATCGCGGCCTTCCTGCTCGGACTGGCGTGCATCGCCTTCGCCTGGTTCAACTCCGGCCCGAAGAAGCACGGCGCCGACACGTCCGACGCCGGCTGAGTGGCTCCGATCACCTACTTCCAGGGCGCGATCCTCGGGCTGCTGCAGGGCGTCTCGGAGCTCTTCCCGATCTCGAGCCTCGGCCACAGCGTCATCCTCCCGAGCCTGCTCGGCTGGAACATCCACCAGAACCAGCAGTACTTCCTCACCTTTCTCGTGGCGCTCCACCTGGCGACGGCGCTCGTCCTGCTCGGCTTCTTCTGGCAGGACTGGGTGCGGATCGTCAAGGGGTTGGGCCGCTCGCTGCGCGACCGGGAGATCGCCGATCCCGACGCGAAGCTCGGCTGGCTGCTGATCCTCGGCACGATCCCGGCGGGGATCCTCGGGCTCCTGCTGCAGGACTCGCTGCGCAAGCTGTTCGCGTCCCCGGAGTACGCCTCGATCTTCCTCGCCTGCAACGGCCTGCTGCTGTTCGGCGCCGAGGCTCTGCGGCGCCGCGCTCCGGTCTTGGCCGAGGACGACGACGAGCAGATCGCGAAGACGGTCGGCTGGGGCCAGGCGGCCTCGGTCGGCGCGGCTCAGTCGATCGCGCTCATCCCCGGCTTCTCACGCTCGGGCGCGGCGATGGGCGGCGGGCTGCTCGTCGGCCTGTCGCACAAGGATGCGGCGCGTTTCGCCTTCCTGCTCGCGACGCCGATCATCCTCGCCGCCGCCGCGCTCAAGCTGCCCGACCTCGCAGGCTCCCAGGGGGACGGCGTGCGCGGGCCGGCGCTCGTGGGGGCGCTCTGCTCGGCGCTCACTGCCTACCTCTCGGTGCGCTTCCTGATGAAGTACTTCGAGACGCGGACGCTGATCCCGTTCGCGGTCTACTGCCTTTGCGCCGGGACTGCCTGCGCAATCTATTTCGCGGTGACCTAGACGCGACCGTGCTGCTCCGCGAGGCCGCGCAGACGCCGCGCGAGCGCCGGGGTCAACGCGCCTCGCCCGAGCTGCCAGCGCCAGTTGCCTCCCGTCCGGCCCGGCCGGTTCATCCGCGCCTCGCTGCCGAGGCCGAGCACGTCCTGCGCCGGAACGATCGCCAACTCTGGGCGGGACGCGTAGGCAAGCTCGATCAGATCCCAGCTCGGCTCGCGCGGATCGAGCCCGGTGGCGGTCCGCTCCTCTGGCGTAAGCGCAGCGAACCAGCCGGCGACGGTATCGGTGTCGTGGGTGCTCGTGTACGCAACCGAGTTGCGCCGGAAGTTGGCCGGCTTGTGCGGGTTGCGCTTGCGGCGGCGGAAGGCCCAGAGGAGCACGACGATCCCGGGCAGGCCGAGCTCATCGCGGAGCGCGTAGACCGGCGGCGTGATGTGTCCGAGGTCTTCTGCAATCAACGGCAGATCGCCGAGCTCGCGCGCGACCGCGTGGAAGAGCTCGCCGCCGGGGCCGGGCCGCCAGCGTCCGCTTCTCGCGGTCGCGTTCCGCGCCGGAATGGCCCAGTAGGAGACGAAGCCGCGGAAGTGGTCGATCCGGGCGAGGTCGACGAGCTCGAACGTGCGCCGAAACCGCTCGCGCCACCAGTGGAAGCCGGTTGCGCGGTGGACGGGCCAGTCGTAGAGCGGGTTCCCCCAGCGCTGGCCGCTCGCGCTGAGCGCGTCGGGCGGCGCGCCGGAGACCTCGCCGCGCGCGAACAGCTCCGGCCAGCAGGCGTGATCGGCGCCCCCGTCGGAGACGTAGATCGGCACGTCACCGATCAGCCGGATGCCGCGCTCGGCCGCGTACGTGCGCAGCGCGCCCCACTCCCGCTCGAAGCGCACCTCGTCGGCGAGCGCCGCCGTGCCGGCGAAGGCCGCCCAGCCGCCGGTCCAGAAGGGGTGCCGCGCGACGAAGTCCTCGACCTCGCCCGCCGTGACCCGCGCCGCGGGGCGCGCGAGGAGCTGCGGGGAGGCCGCGAAGGCAGACGGCGAGCGGTACGGCGAGCCGAACTCGTCGGTCGGCCCGAGCGGCAGCACCTGCCACCACGACTGTCCTGCGGCCGCGAGCCAGTCGACGAACCGGTAGGCCTCCCGGTCCAGCTTCCCGGACGGGAGCGAGGTCGGATGGAGAAGGATTCCGGCCGAACGGGAGAGCTGCACCTGTTGATCCTTCCTCATCAGTGAGACTTGGAGCGTGCCGATCCCGAAGACGACCCCTGCGCGGATCCAGATCCTGGAGGTGGCGCCGCAAGTCGACTGCGGCCGCTATCCCGTGAAGCGCACCGTCGGCGACACGGTCGAGGTGACCGCGCGGATCTTCCGCGACGGCCACGAGACACTCGGCGCGGCGGTCCGCCACCAGGGCCTCGGCGCGACGCGCTGGAGCGAGACGCCGCTCGAGCCGCTCGGGAACGACGTCTGGGCCGGCTCGTTCGTGGTCGACCGGCCGGGGCTCTGGAGCTTCCGGATCGAGGCCTGGGTCGAGCGGGTCGCCTCGTTCCAGCAGGAGCTACGGCGCAAGGTCGCGGCGGGCCAGGCGGACCTCACGGGCGAGCTGTCGGAAGGCGCGGCACTGCTCGGCGAGGAGGAGCTGACGATCGAGCAGGCGCTCGCGGCGCCGACAGGCGCGCGCTCCGAGCAGGCACGGTCGGCCACGTACTCGGTGGACGTCGACCGCGTGCTCGCCCGCTTCGGCGCGTGGTACGAGCTCTTCCCGCGCTCGTGGGGCGGCTTCGCCGGCGTGCGCGAGCTGCTGCCGCGCTTCGCCGAGCTCGGCTTCGACGTCCTCTATCTGCCGCCGATCCACCCGATCGGGCACACGAACCGCAAGGGCCGGAACAACGCCGAGACCGCGCAGCCCGGCGACGTCGGCAGCCCGTGGGCGATCGGCTCGGAAGACGGCGGCCACGAGGCGATCGACCCGGCTCTCGGCACCGAGCAGGAACTTCGCACGCTCGTCGCCGACGCGAGGAAGCTGGGGCTCGAGATCGCGCTCGACTTCGCGATCCAGTGCTCCCCCGACCATCCCTGGCTGCAGGAGCATCCCGCGTGGTTCCACCGCCGCCCCGACGGGACGCTGAAGTACGCCGAGAATCCGCCGAAGCGCTACCAGGACATCTACAACGTCGACTTCGGGTGCGAGGACTGGCGCGGCCTCTGGCAGGCGCTCCGTGACGTCGTGCTCCACTGGGTCGGGTGTGGGATCACCGTCTTCCGGGTCGACAACCCGCACACGAAGCCGCTGCCGTTCTGGGAGTGGCTGATCGGCGAAGTGCGGCGCGAGCACCCGGACGTGATCTTCCTCTCCGAGGCCTTCACACGGCCTGCGCCGATGACGGCGCTCGCCAAGGCCGGCTTCGCGCAGAGCTACACGTACTTCACCTGGAAGAACACGCGCGGGGAGCTGCTCGAGTTCCTCGGCCAGCTGCTCGCCTGGCGCGAGTTCTACCGGCCGAACTGCTTCGCGAACACGCCGGACATCCTCCACGAGTACCTCCAGACCGGCGGCCGGACGGCGTTCGAGGCGCGGCTCGTGCTCGCCGCGACGCTTTCGCCGTCCTACGGCATCTACTCAGGGTTCGAGCACTGCGAGAACGTGCCGGTGCGGCCGGGCTCCGAGGAGTACCTCAACTCGGAGAAGTACGAGCTGAAGCAGCGGAAGCTCGACGGGCCGCTGCTGTCGCTGGTCGCGACGCTCAACGCCGCGCGGCGCGAGAACCCGGCGCTCCAGTGGCTCGATCCGCTCACGATCCTCGAGACCGAGAACGAGCGGCTCTTCGCGTTCCTCAAGCGGCGCGGCGACAACACCGTGGTCACGGTCGTGAACCTCGACCCGGCGGCGACCCAGGTCGGCGTCTGCGTCGTGCCGGTCTCGACCGGGCTGCCGCCGGCCTACCCGGTACGCGACCTCCTGTCGGACGAGAAGTGGACCTGGCGGATCGGCCGCAACTACATCAAGCTCGCCCCCGGCCAGAGCCACCTGCTAAGGATCGGCTCCTGATGTCTGAGCAATGGTTCGAGCGGGATCCCCTCTGGTTCAAGCGGGCCGTCTTCTACGAGATCCACATCCGCGGGTTCTTCGACGGGAACGACGACGGCTCGGGCGACTTCCGCGGCCTAATCGACAAGCTCGACTACCTCGAGTGGCTCGGCATCGACTGCCTCTGGCTGCTGCCGATGTACGAGTCGCCGCTGCGCGACGGCGGCTACGACATCTCGAACTTCTTCGCCCTCCACCCGGACTACGGCTCGGTGGACGACTTCCGCGAGTTCGTCGAGCAGGCGCACCAGCGCGGCATGCGCGTGATTGCCGACCTCGTCATGAACCACACCTCCGCCGACCATCCGTGGTTCCAGGAGTCGCGGACGGATCAGACCAACCCGAAGCACGACTGGTACGTCTGGTCGGACACGGACGAGCGCTATCCCGAGGCCCGCGTCATCTTCATCGACAGCGAGCCGTCGAACTGGACGCTCGACCAGCTCCGCGGCGAGTACTACTGGCACCGCTTCTTCCACCACCAGCCGGATCTCAACTACGACAACCCGGCAGTGCAGGAGGCGATGCTCGAGGTACTGCGCTTCTGGCTCGACCTCGGCATCGACGGGTTCCGGCTCGACGCCGTGCCCTATCTCTTCGAGCGGGACGGGACGAACGGCGAGAATCTCCCCGAGTCGCACGCGTATCTGAAGCGCGTCCGGGCCGAAGTCGATGCGCGCTACCCCGACCGCTTGCTGCTGGCCGAGGCGAACCAGTGGCCGGAGGACGTCGTCGACTACTTCGGCGACGGCGACGAGTGCCAGATGGCCTTCCACTTCCCGGTCATGCCGCGGATGTTCATGGCGCTGCGGCGCGAGGACGCGACGCCGATCTACGAGATCCTCGACCGGACGCCGAAGATCCCCGCCAACTGCCAGTGGGGCCTCTTCCTCCGCAACCACGACGAGCTGACCTTGGAGATGGTCACCGACGAGGAGCGCGACTACATGTACGCGGAGTACGCGAAGGATCCGCGGATGAAGCTCAACCTCGGGATCCGCCGCCGGCTCGCACCGCTGCTCGACGCCGGCCGCGACGAGGGCGAGCTGCTGCACGCGATCCTCTTCTCGCTCCCAGGTTCGCCGGTCCTCTATTACGGGGACGAGATCGGGATGGGCGACAACGTCTACCTCGGCGACCGGGACGGCGTGCGCACGCCGATGCAGTGGTCGGGCGACCGCAACGCGGGCTTCTCGCGCGCCGACTGGGCGCAGCTCTACCTCCAGCCGCTCATGGATCCCGTCTACGGCTTCCAGGCGGTCAACGTCGAGGCGCAGCTGCGGACGCCGAACTCGCTCCTGCGCTGGATGCAACGCTTCATCGCGCTGCGCAAGGAGCATCCCGTGTTCGGGCTGGGCTCGTACGAGCCGCTGCGCGCCGAGAACACGCGGATCTTCGCCCACATCCGCACGTGGGAGGACGACACGGTCCTCTGCGTGCACAACCTCGCGCGCTCGGCGCAGGCCGTGCAGCTCGACCTCTCGGACTACGCGGGGATGGTCCCCGTGGAGATGCTCGGTCGCACCGCGTTCCCGCCGATCGGGGAGCTGCCCTACCTCCTGACGCTCGCCCCGCGCGGATTCTTCTGGTTCCAGCTCAGGCCCGAAGGGCAGGTGGACTGATGGACGAGCGGTCGCTGATCGAGTACGTGACCCGGCAGCGCTGGTACGGCGCGAAGTCGCGGACGGTCTCGCACTCGCAGGTGCTCGACACCGTCACGATCCGGCAGGCCGAGCCGCAGCTGGCGCTCGCCCTCGTCGAGATGCGCTTCGACACGGGAACGCACGACGTCTACCAGTTGCTCGTCTCGAGCGACGACGAAGGCGCCCCCTTCGACGGCCTCGCGCAGGACGCGGGGATCGCGCGGGAGATCGTCAGCGCGATGCGGGCCGGCCTGACGCTCCAGGGCGCGGAGGGGATGGCCGAGTTCAGCCCGGCGGAGGACTTCTCCGCCCTCGGCCGCGAGCTCGGGGCGGTGCGGCTCGTCTCCTCCGAGCAGTCGAACAGCTCTGTCGTGTTCGACGACGCGCTGATCCTCAAGGTCTTCCGCCGCGTCGAGGCCGGGATCAACCCGGAGCTCGAGATGCTGCGCTTCCTCACCGCGCAGGGCTTCCGCAACATCCCGGCGCTCGGCGGCTGGTACGGCTACTCCGGCGGGCCGCTCACCGCGACACTCGGCCTGCTGCAGGAGTACGTCGCCGGCGCAATCGGGGGCTGGGAGCTGGCCCTCGGCGAGATCGCGTCCGCGCCCGAGAGCCTCCTCGACCGGCTGGGACGGCTCGGCGAGGTGACCGCGCACATGCACACCGCGCTCGGCACCGATCCCGACGACCCGGCGTTCGCGCCCGAGGAGCCGAGCGTCGAGTCGCTCGGCCTCCTCACCGCCACGGTGGACGAGGAGATCGCGCGCGTCTTCCTCTCGCTGCCCGCCGACGACGAGCGGCTCGCGCCGATTCTCGGCCGCGGCGAGGAGGTGCGCGAGCAGCTGCGCCTCCTCACGCATACCGGCTCGAGCGGCCGCGTGATCCGGACGCACGGCGACTACCACCTCGGCCAGACTCTCTGGAAAGGAACGGACTGGATCATCCTCGACTTCGAGGGGGAGCCCGCGCGAACGCTCGTCGAGCGCCGGCGCAAGCGCTCGCCGCTGCGGGACGTCGCCGGGATGCTCCGCTCCTTTGCCTACGCGGCGACGGCTGCCGAGCTCACGCGCGGCGCCGAGGTGCCCGGGGACTGGGAGGAGCGGGCGCGCGAGCGGTTCCTCGAGAGCTATCTCGAGACGGTCGACGCGACGCTGCTGCCACCCGGCGACGCCGCGATCGAGCGCCTGCTCGCGGTCTTCGAGCTCGAGAAGGCGGTCTACGAGCTCCGCTACGAGCTCGACAACCGGCCCGACTGGGTCGGGATCCCGGTCGCGGGCATCGACCGGCTCATGCATCAGGCCGCGGAAGCGCTGTGACCGTCGACCTCGGCGCGAACCCACACAGCGTCCTCGGCGCCCACGAGGCCGAGGACGGCGGCGTCGTCGTGCGCACGCTGCGGCCCGAGGCGCAGGCGGTGCGCGTCGCAGCCCAGCGGGCGTCGAGGCGAAGCTCAAGGACCCGGCCGGCCTCTGGGAGGCGCTGCTGCCGACGGCGCGGCTGCCGCTCGAGTACGAGCTCGAGGTCGAGTACCCGGACGGGAGCACGTTCACGGTCCGCGACCCGTACTCGTTCCTGCCGACGCTCGGCGAGCTCGACCTCCACCTCGCGATGGAAGGCCGTCACGAGGAGCTCTACCAACGGCTCGGCGCGCACGTCCGCGAGCTCGACGGCGTCGTCGGCACCGCCTTCGCCGTCTGGGCGCCGAACGCGCGCTCGGTCTCGGTCGTCGGCGACTTCAACTCCTGGGACGGGCGGCTGCACCCGATGCGCTCGCTCGGCGCGTCCGGGATCTGGGAGCTGTTCGTCCCCGGCGTCGGCGAGGGGACGAAGTACAAGTTCGAGCTCCGGACGCAGGACGGCCGCCTGCGCCTGAAGAGCGACCCACTCGCCTTCCAGACCGAGGTGCCGCCGGCGAACGCGTCCGTCGTCTCGGAGGCGAAGCACGTCTGGCGCGACGAGGAGTGGCTCGAGCGCCGCGCCGCCTCCGACCCGCTGCGCGGGCCGCTCTCGATCTACGAGGTCCACCTCGGCTCGTGGCGGCGCAACCCGCTCGAGGAGAACCGCCCGCTGACGTACCGCGAGCTCGCAGACGAGCTGGCCGACTACGTCTCCGACCTCGGCTTCACGCACGTCGAGCTGCTGCCGGTGATGGAGCACCCCTTCTCCGGCTCGTGGGGCTACCAGGTGACCGGCTACTACGCGCCGACCTCGCGCTTCGGGACGCCCGACGACTTCCGTGACCTCGTCGACCGCCTTCATCAGCGCGGCATCGGCGTGATCCTCGACTGGGTTCCGGCCCACTTCCCGCGCGACGACTGGGCGCTCGCCACCTTCGACGGGACCCACCTGTACGAGCACTCCGATCCGCGGCGCGGCGCACATCCCGACTGGGGCACGCTCGTCTTCAACCTCGGCCGGACGGAGGTGCGGAACTTCCTGCTCGCGAACGCGCTCTACTGGCTCCGCGAGCACCACGCCGACGGGATCCGCGTCGACGCCGTGGCCTCGATGCTCTACCTCGACTACTCGCGCAAGGCCGGCCAGTGGGTGCCAAACGAGTTCGGCGGCAACGAGGACCTCGACTCGGTCGCGTTCCTCAAGGAGCTGAACGAGACGCTGTACGCGCGCGACCCAGGCGTGCTCTCGACGGCGGAGGAGTCGACCGCGTGGCCCGGCGTCTCACGGCCGACGTACGTCGGCGGCCTCGGCTTCGGGCTCAAGTGGAACATGGGCTGGATGCACGACACCCTCACGTACTTCCAGCAGGACCCGGTCTACCGCCGCTTCCACCAGCACACGCTGACCTTGTCGCTCATGTACGCGTTCAGCGAGAACTTCGTCCTGCCGCTGTCGCACGACGAGGTCGTGCACGGGAAGAAGTCGCTGCTCGCCAAGATGCCCGGCGACCGCTGGCAGAAGTTCGCCAACCTCCGCGCGCTCTACGCGTACATGTGGGCGCATCCCGGCAAGAAGCTCCTCTTCATGGGCGGCGAGCTCGGCGAGTGGGAGGAGTGGAACGCGGAGGGCTCGCTCCACTGGAACCTGCTCGAGTACGCGGAGCACGCGGGGATCCAGGCGCTGGTGCGCGACCTCAACCGCGTCTATCGCTCGACTCCGGCGCTCTGGGAGCTCGACTTCGACCCGGCCGGTTTCCGCTGGCTCGAGGCGAACGACGCTGCCAACAACGTCCTCGCGTTCGCGCGGCTCGGCGAGGGCGACGCGCCGCCGCTCGTCTGCGTCCTCAACCTCTCGCCGGTGCCGCGACACGACTACCGCGTCGGAATGCCCGTGTGCTGCCGCTGGCGAGAGGTGCTCAACACCGACTCGGCCTTCTACGGCGGCAGCGGCAGCGGCAACCTCGGCGGCGTCGAGGCGGAGGCGGTGCCGTGGCACGAGCAGCCGTTCTCGGCCACGCTGACGCTGCCCCCGCTCGGCGCGGTCTGGCTCGTGCCGGAGTAAGGGGAACTGCGGTGGAGGTCTGGCCGGGACGGCCGTTCCCGCTCGGTGCGACGTGGGACGGCGAGGGGACGAACTTCTCCGTCTTCTCGGAGCACGCCGAACGCGTCGAGCTGTGCCTGTTCGACGATGACCGCGAGACGCGGCTCGAACTGCAGGACGTCACGGGGCACAACTGGCACTGCTACCTCCCCGGCGTCGCGCCCGGACAGCGGTACGGCTATCGCGTCCACGGACCGTACGACCCGAACTCGGGCCACCGCTTCAACCCGAACAAGCTCCTGATCGACCCGTACGCGAAAGCGATCGAAGGGCCCGTCCGCTGGGAGCTGGCCAACGTCCTTCCGTACGTGCCCAGCCCCGCCGAGGACGCCGATCTAGTGCTCGACGACGAGGACGACGCCGAGGCGATTCCGAAGTGCGTCGTGGCCGACCCCGCCTTCGACTGGGCGGGCGACCAGCGGCCCGAGACGCCCTGGACGGACACCGTGATCTACGAGGTGCACGTGAAGGGCTTCACGAGGCGCCACCCGGAGATCCGGGACGACCTGCGCGGCACGTACGCGGCCCTCGCGTCGGAGCCGGCGCTCGCGTACTTCCGGGAGCTCGGAGTCACGGCGGTCGAGCTGCTCCCCATCCATCACATCGCCGACGAGGAGTTCCTGCGCGACCGCGGGCTCTCGAACTACTGGGGCTACTCCTCCATCGGCTACCTCGCGCCGCACGCGCTCTACGCCGCGACCGGCACCTGCGGCGAGCAGGTGCACGAGTTCAAGGGGATGGTGAAGGCGCTGCACGGGGCCGGGATCGAGGTGATCCTCGACGTCGTCTACAACCACACCGCCGAGGGGAACCACCTCGGGCCGATGCTCTCCTTCCGCGGGCTCGACAACCGGAGCTACTACCGGCTGATGCCCGACGACCTGCGCTTCTACATGGACTTCACGGGCACCGGCAACTCGCTCAATCCGGTGCATCCCTCCGTCCTGCGACTGATCATGGACTCGCTGCGCTACTGGGTGCTCGAGTGCCACGTCGACGGCTTCCGCTTCGACCTCGCGTCGGCACTCGCGCGCGAGTTCTACGACGTCGACCGGCTCTCGGCCTTCTTCGACACGATCCACCAGGATCCGGTGCTCTCGCAGGTGAAGCTGATCGCCGAGCCGTGGGACGTCGGGCCCGGCGGCTACCAGGTCGGCAACTTCCCGGTGCTCTGGGGCGAGTGGAACGGGAAGTACCGCGACTCGGTGCGCGACTTCTGGCGGGGCGAGGGCAACGTCGGCGAGTTCGCGCGACGCTTCACGGGCTCCTCCGACCTGTACAGCGACGACGGCCGCACGCCGTCCGCCTCGATCAACTTCGTCACAGCCCACGACGGCTTCACGCTGCGCGACCTCGTCTCCTACAACGAGAAGCACAACGAGGCGAACGGCGAGGACAACCGCGACGGCACCGACGACAACCGCTCGTGGAACCTCGGCGCCGAGGGGCCGACCGACGACCCGGCCGTGCTCGCGCTGCGCGCGCGGCAGCAGCGGAACTTCCTCGCGACGCTGCTTCTCTCGCAGGGCGTGCCGATGCTGCTCGGCGGCGACGAGCTCGGGCGGACGCAGGCAGGCAACAACAACGCGTGGTGCCAGGACAACGAGGTCTCCTGGTTCGACTGGGATGCGGCCGACGGCGAGCTGCTCGAGTTCGCGCGCCGCGTGATCGAGCTGCGGCGCGACCATCCGGTGTTTCGGCGGACGTCGTTCCTCAGCGGCAAGGCCGGCGACAGCGGGCTGCCGGACGCGTGGTGGTTCCGGCCCGACGGGCGGCGGATGACGCAGCGCGACTGGACGAGCGCCGAGACGCGGACGCTCGGCGTCTTCCTCAACGGCCGCGAGATCCGCGAGCGGACGCCGCACGGCGAGCCGATCTTTGGCGATTCGTTCCTGCTCGTCTTCAACGCGCGCTCCGAGCCGGTCGAGTTCACCCTGCCGACCCGGCGCTTCGGCAGGCGCTGGCAGGTCGAGCTGGCGACAGGCGACGCGCCCGAGGAGCCGCTCGAGGCGCGGGCGCTCCTCACGGTGGACGCCCACTCCCTCACCTTGCTTCGGCGAGACTAGGACGATGCGCGTCTACCTCGCCGCGTCGATGTTCACGCCGTACGAGCGGGCGTTTCTCGACGACTGCGCCGCGCGGTTGCGAGCGGAGGACTTCGAGGTCTTCGTGCCCCACGAACAGGGGCTCTCCGGGCGTGACGCGACTGCCGAGAGAATCTTCGCCGTGGACGCCGCAGGCGTCGAGTCGGCGGACGCAATGCTCGCCGTCCTCGACGGGCCGTCGATCGACGACGGCACCGCGTGCGAGATCGGCCTCTTCCACGGGCTGAAGCGGGGAGACCCGAAGCGCAAGGGAGTGGTCGGCCTGCTCACCGACCTTCGCGCCGAGCGGCAGGGCGAGCACGCGCTGAACCTCTTCGTGCGCGGCTGTGTCGAGGCCGGCGGCGGCGCGGTCGTCGACTCGCTGGACGACGCCGTCGCGATCCTGCGGCGCTGGCGCTCCGAATAGGCCCTACCAGCCGCTCAGCCCGGCGCCTTCACCGCAGGGGATCCGGGAAGACGCCGGGCCGGGCTGGCCGCGGCTCGCCGAAGAAGCCGAGCCGGGAGGGGTTCGATGCCGTTGAATCGAACCACGGCTTCATGAAACGCACCTAAGAACGATGCGCGGCGCCGTTGAGGCTCAACCGGACGACGGCACCGCCGTCCTGGGCGTTCTCGGCGACGACCGTGCCGCCGTGCGCCTCGGCCACCTCGCGGACGATCGCCAGCCCGAGCCCGGCGCCGGGCATCGAGCGGGCGGCCGCCGAGCGGTAGAAGCGCTCGAAGACGAGCGGCCGGTCCTCGTCGGCGAATCCCGGGCCGTGATCGCGCACGCGCAACTCGCCGCCGGCGAGCGAGACCTCGACCGAGCTTTCGTCGCCGCTCCACTTGCCGGCGTTCTCGAGCAGATTCCAGACTGCGCGCTCCATCCGGTCCGGGTAGCCGTCGACGACGGTCGGCTCGAGCCGGTCGCCCTCCCACTCGACCGCGGGGAACCGGGCTCGCGCCCGCTCGAGCGATTCCTCGACGAGCTCGTCGAACTGGAACTTCTGCTTCTCGACCTGCGCGCCGCCGCGTGCGAGCTCGAGCAGGCCGGCGATCAGCTGGCGCATCTCGTGCGACTCGCGGTGGAGGTCGTCGAGCAGGCGCCGGCGCTGCTCGGGGTCGAGAGCGATGTCGCCGCGCAGGACGTCGATGTTCGTCTGCAGGCTCGTCAGCGGCGTGCGCAACTCGTGCGAGGCGTCCGCGACGAAGCGCCGCTGCGTCTCGAGCGACTCCTCGAGCGCCGCGAGCATCGTGTTGAACGACGCGCCCAGGGCTGCGAGCTCGTCGTGCCCGCCCTCCGGGACGCGCTCGCTCGGCTCGCCGGTCTCGGCGATTCGCTCGGCGGCCGCCGTCAGCCGGCGCACCGGGGCGAGGGTCGCGCCCGAGACGACGGCTCCTCCCACCGCGGCGGCGGCGATCGCGCCGAGCGAGACGAGGATGAGGATGAGCCGCAGCCGTTCGAGCGCCCGGTCCGTCTCCTGCAGGCTGCGCACGACGACCACCGCCTCGTCCACGAGCCCCAGCGTGTTGTCTGCGGCCGGCGCGACGTACTCCCGCAGGTGGAACCCCCGGATCGTGATGTCGCGGTAGAAGCTCCGCTCGCGTCCCTGGGCCACGGCGATGGCGCGCGCGTCCGGCTGCAGCGGCCGACGCGAGGCGGGGCCGAGGATGCCGCCCTGGTTGTCGATCACCTCGACGCGGTTGCCGCTGTAGTCCTCGCCGGCGATCTGGCCGGTGCGCTCGACCGTCAGGGCCGTGCCGTGCAGCGAGCCGTCGAGCTGCGCCTGCAGCTCGTGCCGCATCACGAAGTACGTCGTCACGCAGGCGAGCGCGACCACGACCGCGACGACGCCGGCCGCGACGAGCGTCAGGCGAGTGCGGAGGGTCACGGCTCGCGCAGCACGTAGCCCGTGCCGCGAACAGTGTGGATCAGGCGCGAGTCGTCCTCGACCTCCGTCTTGCGGCGGAGATAGCCGACATAGACGTCGAGTGCATTCGAGGAGTGGCTGAAGTCGTAGCCCCAGACGCGCTCGTAGATCAGGGAGCGCGGCAGCACCTGGCGCGGGTTCCGCATGAACAGCTCGAGCAAATGCGCCTCGGTCGTGGTGAGCTCGAAGCGGCGGCCGCCGCGGCGCGCGTCCATGGAGCCGAGGTCGAGGCTCAGGTCGGAGAAGCGCAGCACCGCGCCCGGCTCCTCGGGCTTCGAGCGCCGCAGGAGCGCGCGCAGCCGCGCGAGGAGCTCCTCGAGGTCGTACGGCTTCGGGAGGTAGTCGTCGGCCCCGGCGTCGAGCCCTTCCACCCGGTCGCCGATGGCGTCGCGCGCCGTGAGCAGGAGGATCGGAATGCGGTTCCCCTGGCGACGCAGGCGGCGTGTCACGTCGAGCCCGTCGAGCCCGGGCATCATCACGTCGAGCACGACGGCGTCGGGCGTGCGCGAGTCGACGGCGGCCAGCGCCGTGTCGCCGTCGGCCGCGAGCGCGACCTCGTAACCGTGCAGCTGCAGCGCACGCTCCAGCGCCTCGCGCACCGCGCGGTCGTCGTCTGCCACGAGAACCAACATCTCGGTCCTAAGTTTGCCGCGCGAAGTGAGATCTGGCTAAGCGGCGGCGTCGTGCTCGCGGTTCCAGTCCTCCGCCAGCTCGCGCAGGCCGGGCCCGTGAACCCGGATCGCGTCGCGCGCGTGCAGCCGCATCCGACCGGCGAAGTCACGGTCGCGCGCCCGGAGCAGAGCGCGAGCCGCGTACTGGCCGCCGGTCAGGACCGCCGCGGCGGCGGCGCCGACCGCGGAGTGGTGCTTGCGCCAGTAGCGGTGGCGGCCGCGCCACATCTCGTTGATCCGCCGCTCGGGAATCCCCGCGCTGAACTGCGACTCGTGGTGCACCACGGTGACCTGCGGGAAGTACTGCGTCCGCCAGCCCGCGTTGCGCAGCCGCCGCGCCAGGTCCGTCTCCTCGGAGTAGATGAAGAACTCCTCGTCGAAGAGGCCGACCTCGTCGAGCGCCTCGCGGCGGAGGAGCAGCGCGGCGGCCATGGCCCAGTCGACGTCGCGCGTCTCGGCTCCCCCCGATTGGAGGATGCCCGCGCGGCCGAGGGTGAGGAGGCCGAGCGCGGCGGTCTCGGGCGACGGGAAGCGCCACGCCGAGGACTGCGGCCGGCCGTCGGGATAGACGAGCCTCGGCGCGAGCGCGGCCACCCGAAGGTTCGCGTCAAGGTGGGCGACCATCTGCTCGAAGCCCCAGTCCTCGCTCGTCGTGTCCTCGTTGAGGACGAAGACGTAACGGCCGGTCGTGGCGCGGATCACCGTGTTGTGGTTGGCGCCGAACCCCGCCCGGTGGCGCTGCTCGATCAGGCGAACGCCCGGGAAGCGCTCGCGGACGGCAGCGGCCGACCCGTCCTCCGATGCGTTGTCGAGGACCACGATCTCGACGTCGGCGTTCTCCAACGACTCGAGGCAGGCGAGCAGCAGCTCGCGGCTGTTGGTGTTGACGAGCGAGACAGAGACGTCCGCGGTGGAGCTCAACGCGCGAGGCCGCGCGCCACGAGTGCCTCGCGGGCGGCGTCCACTGCGTCCACCGCCTCCTGCCCTTCGAGCCAGGCGAGCAGGTCCCGCATCCCGTCCTCGAACGCGATCTCCGAACGGAACCCGAGCCGCTCCTGAGCCTGCCGCGGGTCGGCGAAGCAGTGCCGGATGTCGCCGGCGCGGTACTGCTCGACGACCTCGGGCTCGATCTCCTTGTCCAGCCCGGCGGCAATCGTGCGCGCCACCTCGACGATCGACGTCGCGCGGCCCGTCCCGAGGTTCAGGGTGCTGCCGTCGGCGCCGTCCGTGGCCAGGGGGAGCGCGCAGCCGCGCACCAGGTCGCGCACGTCGATGAAGTCCCGCGTCTGACGGCCGTCCTCGAACACGACCGGCCGGTGGTCGTTGAGGAGCCGCGAGGAGAAGATCGCAGCCACGCCGGTGTACGGGTTCGAGAGCGCCTGACGCTCTCCGTAGACGTTGAAGAAGCGAAGCGCGACCGCCGGGATGCCGTACGCGGCGCCGACGGAGAGGAACAGCTCCTCGTGGTCGCGCTTGTTCACGGCATAGACGGAGGTCGGATGCAGCGATTTCGTCTCGGCCGTCGGCTCGGGCTCCAGTGGCCCGCCGTCGTCGGCCGACAGCTCCCACTGCTTCGCCGCCAGTTGGCTTTCGGGCCGGATCCCGGGCGCGATTCCGGCCTCGCCCGTGCGCGGGTTCCGGTACTGCCCTTCGCCGTAGATCGACATCGACGAGGCGACGACGAGCTTGCGGATTGCGTCACGCCGCTCGACGACCTCCTCGAGAACGACCGCGGCGCCGATCGCGTTGACCGACGTATACCGCTCGATCTCGTACATCGACTGGCCAACCCCGACAGCAGCCGCGAAGTGGTAGACGGCGTCGATCCCCTCGAGCGCACGACCGACAGCCCCGTGGTCGCGGACATCTCCGACCAACAGCTCGACCGCAGCGTCGAGGTACTCAGGGCGCTGCCCGCCCGCGTGCACCTGCGGGTCGAGATTGTCGAGCGCCCGCACATCGTGCCCGTCGGCGAGCAGCCGGTCGGCCAGGTGCGAGCCGATGAAACCGGCTCCGCCCGTGATCAGGACGCGCATCGGGGCTGGAGGCTAGCAGCGCAGGCGCGCAGGGCCGCTTCCTAGACTGCCCCCATGCGGAGTAGCCGCCGGGCCGTCCTCCGCTTCGCGCTCGGTATCGCGCTCGCGGTCGTTGTCTTCGTCGAGATCCTCCCGCGCATCGCGAGCTACGGGAGCGTCGCGCACCGGCTTGGAACCATCTCGGCGCCGTGGATCGCGGCGCTCGCCGTGGGATCGCTGCTCGACATCGTGACCACCGCCCTCCCGTGGATGGCGGTTCTCCCGCAACTGTCGTTCCCCGGGGCGCTTGCCTTCACGCAGGCCTCGACGGCGCTCACGACCGTGCTTCCCGGCGGCGCGCCGCTCGGGATGGCGCTGTCCTTCGGCTTTCTCCGCAGGCTGCGCGTGGATCGAGCATCCGCCGCCTTCGCGGTCGCCGTGACCGGCATCTGGAGCCAGGTGATGATCCTCGTGTACCCGCTCGTCGGAGCCATCCTCGTCTTCGCCACCAGCAATTTGTCGACCTCGACAGCTGTGATCGCCGCCGTCAGCGCCGCAGCCGGCGCGGTCATCGTGGGGATCACGGTGGCGGCGCTGCGCAGCCCGAAGGCGGCCAGGTGGCTCGGCGACTTCGCGGCACGGGTCGGAACCTGGGTCGGCGGCCTCTTTCACCGAGCCGGTCCGGGCTGGAGCGGCGAGGCACTCGTGAGACTGCGGGCAGAGTGGCTTGTGGTGCTTCGCCGGCGCTGGCTGCAGTTGACCGCTGCCACGCTCGGCAACCAGCTGACTGCCTACCTCGTGTTCGAGTTCTCCCTGCGGGCGGTGGGGATCTCGTTCGCCACGCTGCCGGTGAGCGAGGCGTTCCTCGCGTGGGCGATCGGACGCGTGATCAGCTCGTTGCCCCTCACTCCCGGCGGGATCGGGGTCGTGGAGCTGGGGATGATCGGCACGCTCGTCGGCTTCGGCGTCTCCAACTCCCACGGCGTCGCCGCGGTGCTCCTCTACCGCGGGGTGATCGTCCTGCCGACGCTCGTGATCGGTCTCCTCGCCCTGCCCTTCATCGGCCGCCTCGCGCCGGCCGAGCCTGCCTAGGACAGCCGCTTTACGTGGAGCTTACGGCGGACTGTGCCGGAGCTGACACGGGTCGCGAACGATGCGCCTGTGGAAGATCACGACGAGCGAGCGATCGGAGACCACTGAGATGAAGAAGGCAATCGTTTTCCTGGCCGTGGCGCTGGCGATCCCCACCAGTGTCGCGTTCGCCAAGGGGCCTCATTCCCCGCGACACCGCGGGCCGGGCCACAACGTCCAGTACGTCCTGAGAGGGACACTCTCGGCCTACACGGCGTTCGATTCGTCGACGAGCACGAACGGCTCGATCACGATCGCCGTCACGCGCGCGAACTACCACGGCCGGCCGCTCAAGACCCAGACCCTCACCTTTGCGCTCGACGCGAGCTCGAAGGTCCGGTTCCTGCACGGGTCGAGCCTCGCCGACGGCACCGCGACCGCCAGAGGCGCGATCGAGTTCCGCGCGCCGAGGAAGGTCACCGGCGACCCGGTGACGACGCTTCCTGGCCTGGCCAAGCGGATCCACGTCCTGGTCCTGAAGAACCTGACTCCATAGTTGAAGAGGGCGACCCCAGGCGGCCGCGATCGGGGGGCGCGGCCGCTTCGTCGTACCTGCGTCTAGCGGGTGAGCGTGACCTTGCGGAGGCCGACGGGGCTGTCGAGGTCGAGACCCCGGAGCCTCGTGAGGCGCATGGCGGCGACCTGCCCCGGCACCACGGCGGTGAGCGGGCTCAACCACTCGGGCACACCCGGCGCGAGCTCGAGCCTCGTCTGCGCCCGGCGAAGCACCGCACGAACGTCCGACACCGCGACGAGCCGTGCTCCGCGCGCGCGGAGCGGCGGCACGATCTCCTCCACACTCGGCCGCGCGGGCCCGCTGGGCGCGACGACAACGACGGGCCAGCCCGGTTGGATCGCCGCGATGGGGCCGTGCATGAGGTCGGCGGGCGAGTAGGCCTCGGTGACGATCCCGGACAGCTCGCGGATCTTGAGCGCGATCTCGAAGCCGGTGCCGTAGTTGACGCCACGCGCGACCACCGTCAGCCCGACGGCGTCCCGATACTCCTCGAGCGACGGCGTCTGATCCAGCGAGAGGTCGATCTGCGCGGCGAGTGCGTCCGGCATCCGCGCCAGCTCCTCCCGCGCCGCCGCGTCGTCTCCCACCTCCGCGAACAGCAGGGCGACCGCGCCGAGCGAGTTGAGATACGTCTTCGTCGCGGCGACCGCGTGCTCCTCGCCCGCCTCGAGCGGCAGCACGGCCTCCGCCGTCTTGGCTAGCGGCGACGCGACGTCGTTCGTCAGCGCGAGCGTCGGGCGTCCCTGCTCCCGTGCCTCGGCGAGCACGGCGACGACGTCGGGCGAGGCGCCCGACTGCGAGATCCCGATCACGAGCGCGCCGTCGAGCCGCGGCGGCTGCCCGTAGATCGTGTACAGCGACGGCGTGGCGAACATGACCGGCACGCGGTGCGCGCGGCCGAGGAGGTACTGGGCGTAGCGCGCGACGTTCGAGGAGCTGCCTCGGGACGCGATCAGGAGGTAGCGGATGTCGCCCTGCTGGAAGAGCCGCGCGGCGCTCCACGCCGAGTCGGCCTGGCGCTCGAGCAGGCGCGCCAGGGCCTGCGGCTGCTCGCGTAGCTCAGTCTCGAGCCACGACATCGCTGCGTCCTGCGCAGAGGACGGCCTGAATCTCGAGCCGGTCGTCGAGCACGACGACGTCCGCGGGCGCACCGGGCTCGAGGAAGCCGACGTCGCCGCGGGCGAGGAAGCGCGCCGGCACCTCGGTCGCCGCACCGACCGCCTGCTCGAACGAGACGCCGAGCGCGTGCAGGTTCCGCACCGCGTCGATCATCGTCAGCACCGAGCCGGCGAGCGTTCCGTCCTCGCGCATCGGCGCAGCGCCGTCCTCGACCGCCACCTCGACGTCGCCGAGCTGGTACGTCCCGCCATTGTCGCCGGTCCCGGCAGCCGCCATCGCGTCGGTGACGAGCGCGACACGTCCGCCGGCGCACGACCAGACGAGCCGCACCGTCTCGTCGGCGAGGTGATGGCCGTCTACCACCATGCAGATCACGACCGGGGGTCGCGTGAGGGCGGCTCCGGCGATCCCGGGATCACGGGAACGGAACGGGCGCATCGCGTTGAAGACGTGCGTGACGGCGGCGACCCCGAGGTCGAAGGCGTGGTGGGCCTCTTCCGCCGTCGCGTTCGTATGGCCCGCCGCCACCGCGACGCCGCGCTCGCGCAGCCGCTCGATGAGCGCGTCGGCGCCGGGAACCTCGGGCGCGAGCGTCATCTGGGTCACGCGGCCGGCGTCGAGCAGCCGGTCGAGCAGGACGAGGTCGGGCGCCCGCAGATGGGCGAGCGGGTGCGTGCCCGGGCGGTCGGGCGAGAGGAACGGCCCCTCGAGGTGCGCGCCGAGGATGCGCGGGCCCGAGGCGTCCAGCGGCATCGCTCGCAGGGCCTCGGCCGTGGACTCCTCCGCGGAGGTGATGAACGTCGGCTGGTAGGACGTCACACCGGCGAGGAGCAGAGCCTCCCCCGCGCGGCAGTAGTCCTCGCTCGAGGCGGAGAGGAAGTCGACGCCGCCGTAGCCGTTCACCTGGAGGTCGACGAAGCCCGGGATCGCGACCCGCCCGCGCGGGCCACGCGCGAGCCCGACCGCGACGATGCGGCCGTCCTCGATCTCGACGTCGCCCGGGACAAGCTCGCCGCGGACGAGCGCCGCTTCGACGCCGAGCTTCACTGCCCGCTCGCCTTCCGCACCGAGCCGTCGGAGGCTGCGAGGCGCGAGCGAGCGTCGTCCGCGTCGACGCCGGCCAGCAGCGAGACGAGCGCGACGCGCGCATCACCCTCAGCGGCCTGCAGTGCCTCGTCCACCCGCTCCTCCGACTCGCCGCTGGCAAGCACGACGTTGCGGCGCGCGCGCGCACGGAGCTTGTCGTTGGCGGGCGCCACACTCACCATCAGGCCGCCATAGGTGCGACCGAGGCGGATCATCGTCACGGTCGAGATCGTGTTGAGGACAAGCTTCTGCGCGGTGCCGGCCTTGAGCCTCGTCGAGCCGGCGATCACCTCGGGCCCGACGACGGCCGCGATCTCATGGTCGGCAAGCGCTGCAGACTTGCTGTCGCGGGCACTGGCGACGGCGACGCCGAGCGCACGCGCCTCGCGCGCGGTCTCGAGCGCGGCGAGGACGAACGGCGTGGAGCCGCTCGCGCTGACGGCGACGACGCAGTCCTCGGGCCGGAGGGCTAACCCGTGCAGTGCGTTCGTCGCCGCAGCACGATCGTCCTCGTCGGCGTCCTGGTCGGCGACGACGGCGAGGACCTCGCCGGGGGGCGAGCCGAACGTGGGGCCACACTCGGCCGCGTCGAGCGCCGCGAGGGCTCCCGACGTGCCGGCGCCGGCATAGATCAGGCGACCGCCGCGGCGCATCCGCTCGACGATCGCGTCGATCGCAAGCGCGAGCATGTCGCCCGCTTCCG
The DNA here is from genome assembly GCA_963743545.1 of uncultured Actinomycetes bacterium. Lineage (GTDB taxonomy): Bacteria > Actinomycetota > Thermoleophilia > Gaiellales > Gaiellaceae > Palsa-739. The sequence continues at coordinate 799,534 of CAVUQB010000005.1, forward strand.
CGACGGCGGCGGGGACGGTCGCATCCTCCTCGTTGAGCAGCCGCACAAGGTCGCGCGTCGAACGGAGGTCGAGATCGGCGAGATCCGGCCGTGCCACCTCCGTCGTCGCGGTCTGCGGCCGACCCGTGAGCGCGGCGCTCACCGCCTCCCAGACGCGCGGCGAGTCGGGCGTGGCGAGATGCGTCATGTGGCGGCATGCCTCGTAGCCCCAGGTCCAGAGGTCGTCGACGCCCTCCTCGCGCGAGGCCGCGATGGCCGCGTCGAGGTCGGGGACGTCTTCGCGCGTGAGCCCGAAGCTCGGCACCCACAGCTGTGCCGCGACCTCGTGCCGGTCGGCGGTCTCGCGCAGCAGCCGGGCGAAGCGTCGCACGAACTCCTCCGCCGAGCCGTCCCAGTGCTTCCAGTACGGATCAGTGACGAGGGTGTCCAGGCCCGGCAGCGCCGCAACCTCGTCCCAGTCGGCGAGCCCCTGCGTGCCCTCGGTCGAGGGCAGGAGGCAGATCGCGTTCGAGCCGCCGCGCGCGGCGACGTGCGCGAGCATCTCGCGGAGGAAGTCGACGACCGACGCCTCCCGGAAAGCCTGCACTTCCGACCGCTGTGCCGGGATCGGGCCGCCGAAGCGCTCGGCGCACCGCTCGCAGCGGCACGTCCAGCGCGATGCGTCGTCGACGCCGACGTGCACCGGCACGACCCACGCGGGCTCGTCCCAGAAGACCGAGTCGACCCCGCACTCGAGCACCCAGTCAGCCCACTCCTTGCAGAAGTCGCGATAGGCGGCGCTGTTGAGGCAGGCGGCGGCGACGCGGCGCCCGTCGTCGAGCACCTGGCACTCCTCGGGATGGAACGCGACCCAGCGGCTCTCGGCCTCGCCGCCGAACGTGCGGCCGAGCCCCCACGGGCTCGCCTGGACGGACAGGCCTGCGGCGTGCGAGATCGCGACGAGCTCGGCCATCGTGTCGCGGTAATAGGCGAAGTCGTTCTCGGAGAACGTGTGCAGGACGCCGGAGTAACCGCGCTCGGCGAGATCGGCCATGTCCTGGCGCACGTGGCGCGGGATCCGGACTCCGAAATAGGAGCAGCCGGCGCGGGCAGCAGAAGTGGTCATGACCACCTCATCCTCTCACGGCCCCGGCAGTCAGCCCGAATGCGATCTTGCGCTGGACGAGCAGGAAGAACAGCACGACGGGAATCGCGATCAGGGTCGAGGCGGCCATCAGCCCGCCCCAGTCCGGCGCCTTCTCCCCTCCGATGTAGTTCGCGAGCCAGACCGTGATCGTCTGCGTGGACCCGTCGTTCAGGAGCAGGCGCGCGAAGACGTATTCGTTCCAGCTCACGATGAACGCGAAGACCGAGACGGCGACGAGCCCCGGCGCGACGAGCGGCAGCAGGATCCGGACGAAGGCGCCCAGCCGGCTCGAGCCGTCGACCATCGCCGCTTCCTCGAGCTCTTTCGGGATGCCCATCAGGAAGCCGCGCAAAGTCCAGACCGAGAACGGCAGCACGGCGCTGATGTAGACGACGATCAGTCCGGCGAGGTGATTGACCAGATTGAGGTGGAGGAGCGGGACATGCGCCAGCACGACGTAGAGCGGGATGATCAGCCCGATGCCCGGCAGCATCTGAATCCCGATCAGGAGCACGAGAAAGGCCTTGCGGCCGGTGAAGCGGTACTTCTCGAGCGCGACCGCGGCGAGAAACGCGAACACGACCGCGATGGAGATCGCGACGAGCACGACGATCACGGTGTTCTTCACGTCCGTCCAGAAGTACTGCTTGTGGATGACGTGCTGGAAGTTCTGCAGCGTCGGGTGCCGGGGGAACCAGGTCGGCGTCACGCTGCTGTTGATCTGGTCGTTCGTCCTGAAGGACGTCGAGATCATCCAGAAGACGGGAAAGACCATCACCACGAAGATGGCGAGGCCCAGAGCGTTCCAGCCGAGCTTGCGCGGGAAGCGATGGCTCACGCGACCTCCGCCGTCCGCACCATCCGGCGCACGTAGAAGATGCTCAACGCCGCGACGATCACGAGCATCAGGATCGAGATCGCGGCGCCGCGACCGTAGAGGTCCGCGACTTCCGCCTGCTCCCAGAGATAGACCCCCATCACGTAGTTCCCGGGGACGATGGCGGGCTGCCCAAGCAGCAGGAACACCTGCGTGAAGACCCCGAAGTCCCAGAGAATCGACAGACACGTGAGGAGGTAGAGGATCGGCGCGATCACCGGCATCCTCACGTCCTTGAACACCCGCCAGGCCGGCGCGCCGTCGATCTGCGCCGCCTCGACGAGCTCGTGGGGCACCTGCGAGAGCGCCGCGTAGACGGTGATCACGACGAACGGCAGCGCGCCCCAGACGATGAGGGTCGTCGCCATGCCGAGGCTCGAGGTGGGGCTACCGAACCAGTTGTGGCCCTCGTAGTTGCCGACGTGCAACTGGGTCAGGATGTAGTTGAGCACGCCGTTCTGGACGTTCGTCATCCAGATCCAGACCTGGACCGCAACCACCGGGGGCATTGCCCAGACGAGGATCAGGCCGACCGTGACGAGGATGCGCACCGCCGTCCAGAGGCGCGTGAGGAGCAGTGCGATCAGGGTTCCGCCGACGATCGTCAGGGTGACGTTGACCGCGGTGAAGAGAACCGTGCGCAGCAGTGTGTGCCAGAAGATCTGGTCGTGCAGGACACTGCGGAAGTTGCCGAGCCCGATGTAGGGGCCGGCTCCGTGGACGAGCGCGAACAGGTCGAAGTTCTCGAGCGAGATCCGGACGAGGTAGTAGATCGGGTAGGCCAGGACCGCCGCGAGGACGAAGACGACCGGCCCGATGAGGAGATACGGCACCGAGCCGCCCGCGACCCGGCGCCAGACGAGCGGACGCCGCCGAGGCCGCCCGATGGCGGCCTCGGCGGTGGCTCCCAACGCGGTGGGGGCCCGACCGCTCAGCTAGCTAGGCCTGGTTGAGGGTGTACGCGATGTTCGCATCCGCCGTCTGAGCCGCCTTCTTCACCGAAAGCTGACCAGACAGGATCTGCCCGAGCATCGTGCGCAGGATGTTGCCGTTCTCGACGTCGACCCAGTGCTTCGCCGTCGGGACGAACCAGCTCGCCTTCGCAGCTCGGTCGTTCACCGTTCCGTTGAGCAGGTTGGTGGCGTTCGGAATGTTCCCGACCGCCTGCAGCGCCTTCTCGTTCGCCGTGCTCGTGAAGTCGGCGATCCAGGCACGTGCCTGCGCCTGCGAGTTGCTCTGGCCGGGCACGGCGAGGTCGGAGCCGCCGAGGAAGCCAGGCATCGACGCGCCGGACTTGTGGCTCGGCATCACGAACTGGCCGGTGACCTTCGTGTACTTCTTGCCGGTGCAGCAGCTGAACCAGCCCGGCCCGAAGATCGCCGACGTCCGGTTCTGCGAGAAGACCGCATACGGGGCGGGGTTCGCCTCGTTGAGCTTCTCCGCCGACTTCGGCGACGTCGCCCGGTAGAACTTCTTGTAGGCGTTGAGCCCTGCGACCGACTTCTTCGAGGCCAACGTCCCGTGCCACTTGCCGTGCGAGAAGGCGGCGATCGACCCGCCGTAGTCGTAGACGAAGCTCAGAGCGCTGTACCAGTCGGTTCCCGCCATGTAGAACGGCGTGAAGGCCTTGCTGTGGTTCTTCGACTTGACCTTCGCAAGGTCTCTCTCGAACTTCGCCAGGCTGTTCGGAGCCTTCTTGATCCCGGCCTTCTTGAAGAGGTCGGTGCGATAGGTCACAAGACGGGAGCCCGCGTAGTACGGGACTCCGTAGAGCTTGCCGTTGAACATCGACGACTTCGTCAGGCCGGCGAGCCAGTGGCTCGAGTTGTCGAACGAGCCCCTGTACGAGCTGATGTTCGCGAACGCACCTGCCGCCATGTACTTCGTCATCTCGGTGTTGCCCATCTCGATGACGTCAGGCGTGTCGTTCGCCGCGATCGTCGCGTCGAACTTCTGGAGGTGATCGCCCCAGCTCTGGTACTGAACGTTGACGTTCCAGCCCGAATGCGAGCTCTCGAACGCTTGGTTAGCGGCCGCGACGACCTGCGGCCAACCGTTCTGGGCATCCACCTGGAGCCAGACGGTGAGTGTGTTGGAGGCCGACGTGTGGCCACGGCTGGCCGTGGCCGTCGCGGCGACGACCGAGAGCGCGATCGCGGCGGCGACCACCGCGAGTACCCGGTATCTCATGCGAAATCTCCCTCGAGGCGTCGACGCGCGAGCGGGGCGTCCGAAACGTCCGTGGCCGGAAGACGAAAAACGTCCACCAGTGCGTCGAGTGGTCTATACCAATCGGCCACGCGCGGAATCTTCCACACCAGACCACTCTTGTCAAGGTCCGGTGTCGAGGCGGTTACGACGGCGTCAGCTCGGAGACGATCTGGTAGCGGTCGCCGCGGTAGATCGAGTGGACGAACTCGAGGGTTCGACCGCTTTGATCGTGGCTCGTGCGCTCGAAGAGGAAGGCGGGCGAATGGAGCGGCACCTCGAGCGCGGCCGACTCCTCCTCGTTGGTGACCGTCGGCTCGATGGTCTGCGTCGCCGTCGCGATCTCGATCCCGTAGCGCATCTGCAGGAGCTCGTAGAACGAGCCCTCGAGATCACGCGGCTGGACACCCGGGACGACGTTCGCCGGGATGTGCAGCGTCTCGATGGCCATCGAGACGCCGTCCGCCAGCCGCAGCCGCTTCACGACCACAACTTCGTCTCCTGGAGAGACATTGAGGAACCGTCCGAGGCGTGGCCCGGCGAGCTGGCGCGTGAGCGAGAGCGTCGTGCTGCTCGGCACCATCCCGCGCCGGCGCATGTCCTCGCTGAACGAGGTCATGGTCAGCTGCTGGGAGATCTTCGGCTGCTGGACGTAGGTGCCGCTGCCGCGCCGCCGCACGAGGTAGCCCTCGCGCGCGAGGTCGTCGAGCGCCGCGCGGACAGTCAGGCGCGAGACCCCGAGATCGGCGCTTAGCTGCCGCTCGGAGGGGATCGCGGTGCCGACACCGAGCCGCTCGATCAGCTCGAGCACCTCCTGCCGCGCCGCGCTCTGCTTCGTCATCTTCGGCTGAGCGCCAACCGTGTCCATCCTGCAGGCGACTATAGAGCTACGGGAGGAAGTGGTCAATGCCATTGCCATCGGGCGCCGGATGCGGTATAGACTCCACGATCGTTTCGATGGCCGAAATCGTCCTCGACAACGTCAGCAAGGTCTTCTCCGGCGGAGTGGTCGCCGTGGACGGCGTGTCGCTGACCATCGGCAGCGGAGAGTTCCTCGTCCTCGTGGGCCCGTCCGGCTGCGGGAAGTCGACGCTGCTGCGGATGATCGCCGGCCTCGAGGAGGTCACGGCGGGGACGATCTCGATCGGCGAGCGCGACGTTACCGAGCAGCAGCCGCGCAACCGGGACGTCGCGATGGTCTTCCAGAGCTATGCCCTCTACCCGCACATGACCGTGCGCCAGAACCTCGGCTACGGCCTCAAGGTGCGCAAGACGCCGAAGCACGAGATCGCCGAGCGGGTGGCGCGCGCCGCCGAGCTGCTCGGCCTCGACGAGCTCCTCGAGCGCAAGCCCGGCGCGCTCTCGGGCGGACAGCGCCAGCGGGTCGCGATGGGTCGCGCGATCGTGCGCGAGCCGAAGGCGTTCCTGATGGACGAGCCGCTCTCGAACCTCGACGCGAAGCTCCGCGTGAGCATGCGTGCCCAGCTGGGCGCACTGCACGGGCGCCTGTCGACCACGACGATTTACGTCACGCACGACCAGATCGAGGCGATGACGCTCGGCCAACGGGTCGCCGTCATGCGGGACGGACGGATCCAGCAGGTCGACACGCCACAGGAGCTCTACGCGCACCCGGCCAATCTCTACGTCGCCGCCTTCATCGGCTCGCCGGCCATGAACCTCGTCGAAGCGGACGTCGCTCACGGCCAGGTCCGTTTCGGCGGGTACGCGATCCCGCTTCCTGCGGGGGACCCGACGCCTGACGGACGGCTGGTCGTGGGAATTCGCCCCGAGGCGTTCGAGGACGGCACGTTCGCGGAGCCGTCGCTGCCGCGTCTGGACGTGAAGGTCGAGGTCGTCGAGGAACTCGGAGCGGACACGCACGTGCTGTTCTCCGTCGCCGAACCGCGGCTCGAGGTGGGCGAGGTACGCGCCGCGACAGGCGACGAGGACGCGACGCTCGGAACGGTCGAGGGATCACTCTTCACGGCCCGCGTCGACCCGGCGACTGCTGCGAGGCCGGGCGCCTCGCTCCGGCTCGCGATCGACCCCTCGCGCTTCCACTACTTCGATCCGGAGACCGGGCTTCGCCTCGAAACCGACCGCGCTCTCGCGGCCGTCGCCACCTGAGTCGCACCGCTGTTTGCGATGCCTTCGACGCGGCCGATAGGGTCGCTGCAAAGGAGGCGGTAAATGACACTGACGATCGGTGACACCGCGCCGGACTTCGAGGCGCAGACGACCGAGGGACCGATTCATTTCCACGACTGGATCGGCGACTCGTGGGTGGTGCTCTTCTCCCACCCGAAGGACTTCACTCCGGTGTGCACGACCGAGCTGGGCTACATGGCGAGCATCAAGCCGGAGTTCGACCAGCGCAACGTCAAGATCATCGGCCTCTCGGTCGATGCAGCCGAGGACCACGAGCGGTGGGCGAAGGACATCGAGGAAACGCAGGGCACGGCGCCCAACTACCCCTTGATCGGCGACCCGCACCTCACGATCGCGAAGCTCTACGGGATGCTCCCGGCGGGCCTCGAGGGCGAGGCGCAGGGGCGCACGCCGGCCGACAACCAGACCGTGCGCAACGTCTTCGTGATCGGGCCGGACAAGAAGATCAAGCTCGTCCTCGTCTACCCGATGACGACCGGCCGCAACTTCGACGAGGTACTGCGGGTGATCGACTCGCTCCAGCTCACGGCCGGCTACAAGGTCTCGACCCCGGCCCAGTGGCAGCCGGGCGACGACGTGATCATCGCCGGCTCGGTCTCGAACGACGAGGCGAAGGAGCTGTTCGGCGAGTGGGAGGAGCCGAAGCCGTACATCCGGATCGTCCCGGACCCCTCGAAGGTGCCGGCCGGCACCTGATTCGCTGCGGCAGAGCCGGTGCCTCTCTCTCACACGCCGGCTTTCGCCGAGCCCGTTACCCCGTCCGGGGGAGCCTCGCTCCCGCAAAGTCGCCGATTCTGTGTTCGTGTCTGCGGCGCCGGTCTCTTTTCGCGAGCACGATGACGACAACCTGTCCGCGGACGAGGTCGGCCGCCGCTATCGCACGCTGATCGAGCAGCTCCCGCTCGTCGTCTACGTCGACGAGCTGAACTCGATCAGCTCGAACATCTTCACGAGCCGCCAGATCGAGCCGATGCTCGGCTACAGCGTCGACGAATGGGCGACGGATTCGGAGCTGTTCAAACGGCTCCTGCATCCCGAGGACCGCGAGCGCGTGCTCGCCGCCCACGTGCATACGCACGAGACACACGAGGCGCTGAGCCTCGAGTACCGCCTCGTCTCGCGCGACGGACGCATCGTCCACCTCCGCGACGAGGGCGTCATCGTGTTCGACGAGCACGGCAAGCCGCTCTACCTCCAGGGCTACCTCCTCGACATCACGCGCGAGCGCGAGGCCGAGCAGCAGCTGCGGCAGCTCGCCCTCTACGACCCCCTGACCGGCCTCGCCAACCGTGCCTTCTTCCACGAGCGGTTGAAGCATGCGATCAAGCTGCGACACGCCGACGGCCACGCGACGGGGCTGCTCTACATCGACCTCGACGACTTCAAGGGGATCAACGACCGTTGGGGCCACGACCTCGGCGACGAGGTGCTGCACGAGATCGGCAGGCGGATCCAGGGCGCGGTGCGTCCCGGCGACACCGCGGCCCGGCTCGGCGGAGACGAGTTCGCGATCGTCCTGACGGAGCCCCTGACGCCGAACGAAGCGGTGGCCGTCGCCGAGCGGCTGCTCGCCGAGATCCGGCGGCCGCTCGAAAGCGGCTCGGGGCCGCTCTGCACGACGGCCAGCATCGGCATCGCCTTCGGCAGCGACGACGAGGCGCTGCTCCGGGAGGCGGACATCGCCATGTACCGCGCGAAGAACCATGCCGAGAACCGCTACGCCTTCTTCGACTCCAAGCTCGACCGCGCGGCCGTCGAGCGGTCGCAGCGGATCGTGGAGCTGCGCGAGGGAATCGTGCGCGAGGAGTTCCGGCTCGACTACCAGGCCGTCGTCGACCTCGACCGCCACGAGATCATCGGCTACGAGGCCCTCGTCCGCTGGGAGCATCCGACCGCCGGCGAGCTCCCGCCCGGCGAGTTCATCCCCTTGGCCGAGGAGACGGGCCTGATCGTCGGGCTCGGCGAATGGGTGCTGACGGAAGCGTGCACCGAGGCGGTCCGCCTCTTCCAGCTGCACGGCCGGACGATGCACATGTCGGTCAACGTCTCGGCGCGGCAGCTCCATCATCCGGACTTCTTCCGCCACGTCAGCCGTGCGCTCGACTCGTCGGCGCTGCTGCCGAGCCTGCTCACGCTCGAGCTGACGGAGAGCACGCTGCTGGCCTCCGACGAGCACGTCGCCCGCACGCTCCAGAAGATCAAGGACCTCGGAGTCGTGCTCGCGCTCGACGACTTCGGGACCGGCTATGCCTCGCTCTCGTACCTGCGGCAGTTCCCGATCGACGTCGTCAAGATCGACCGGAGCTTCACGGCGCACGCCGACAGCAAGAACGGCGACCTCGTCCTGCTCAAGGGCATCATCGATCTCGGCCACGCGCTCGAGCTCAACCTCGTTGCCGAGGGGATCGAGACTCCCGAGCAGCACACCATCGTGCGCCAGCTCGGCTGCCACCAGGCGCAGGGGTTCTACTTCGGCCGCCCGTCACATCCGGCCCAGCGCGACCTCGATCTAGGCTAGCGGGGCTTCCCTTCGGGGTAGCGCTCGAGGCCGTCGTCGGGGATCGGCTCCCACTCGCACGCGTAGTCGACGAACGAGTGCCATTGCGGCCTGATCCCGTGGCCCGGGTCGAAGAGCCCTAGCCGCACGCTCCCGACCTCGCCCGTGTCCGGGTACTTGCTCCAGAGCGCGCTGCCGCAGGCCGAGCAGAAGCACTTCGGCCAGCCGTCTCCCGGCGCGTACTCGTGGACAAGCTCCTCGCCGGCGAGCAGGCGGAACGAGCCCGGAGCGAGCCGCGCCTGCGCGGAGGCCGCGGTGCCGGTGCGCCGCTGGCAGCGCGTGCAGTGGCAGTAGCCGGCGCTTTCCGGCTCCTCCGTGATCTCGAAGCGCACGCCGCCGCACAGGCAGTGCCCGGTGTAGAGGGCCTCGCTCACTGCAAGAGCGGCGACGGCGGGATGCGCGTCTCGCCCTTGACCTCGTCGATCAGGAGCGCGAGCTGGTCGGCGTAGCACCAGCACCAGTCCTCGCCCGGCTCGAGCGAGCGGATGAGCGGATGCGACGTCTCACGACTGTGCGCGGTCGCGTGGCGGTTCGGGGAATCGTCACAGCAGCCGACGTGGCCGCAGGTCAGACAGATGCGGAGGTGCAGCCACTTGCCGCCCATGCGCAGGCAGTCCTCGCAGCCGTCGACCTGGGCGGGAAGCTCGAGCACCTCCACCTGATCGAGATGCGTGCAGGCCGGCCGACTCATCGCACTCCTGCAGGCTGAGCGGCGAGGTGTGCGTGCACGAACTGCACCGCCATCGAGCCCTCGCCGACGGCAGCCGCGCACCGCTTGGTCGAGCCCGAGCGCACGTCGCCGGCGGCGAAAACTCCCGGAATGCTCGTCTCGAGGAGGTTCGCCGCTCCGGCCGCGTCGCCCGTCAGCAGGAAGCCGTCGGCGTGCCGCGCGACCGCGTCGCCGAGCCAATCGTGTGCACGGCTTCGCGCCGAGGAAGAGGAAGACGAACGAGAACGGCAGCTTCGTGCCGTCGGTGAGCGTCACCGCGTGCAGGCGCCCGCCGTCGCCGTGCAGCTCGGCGATCTCGCTCCGGTCACGGACGGCGACGCCGGCGTGCTCGACCTCGCGGATCAGGTACTCGGACATGGTCTCACGGAGGTCGGCGCGGCGATGCAAGAGCGTGACGAGGGCGCCTCCTTTCGCGAGCCAGACGGCTGCTTGGCCGGCCGAGTTGCCGCCGCCGACCACTGCCACCCGGGAGGCTCCGCAGAGCTGCGCCTCGGGCGGCCCGGCCGCGTAGAAGACGCTCGTGCCCTCGTAGTCCCGAAGGTCGTCGAGCGGGAGCCGCCGGTACTCCGCGCCGGTGGCAAGGATCACGGCCTTCGCATGCGATCTCGTGGTCCTCCTCGAGGTAGACGACGGTCCGCCCGTCACCGGGCTCGAGCCCGATGGCGCGGTACGGAGTGGCAGGACGCGCGCCGAACTTGCGCGCCTGCGACACGGCACGGCTCGTAAGCTCCGCGCCGCTGATCCCGGCGGGGAAACCGAGGTAGTTCTCGATCCGGCTCGACGAGCCGGCCTGGCCGCCGAGCGCGGTGCTCTCGACGACGAGCGTCTCGAGGCCCTCCGAGGCGCCGTACACGGACGCCGCGAGCCCGGCCGGGCCTGCGCCGACGACCAGCAGGTCGACGTCCTCGCGACGCCCGAGCTCGCGGCCGATCCCAAGCGCGCGGAGCACGTCTCCACTGGACGGCTGCTTGAGCTCGACGCCGCCGGGAAGCCGCACGAGCGGAGGCTCGAAACCGCTCGGCGACTCGTCGTGCCAGGTGAACGGCAGCCGGTTCGCGCGGACGACGTCGATCAGCCGCAGCGTCGCCTCGGACGAGCGCGGCCCCACGATCTCGATCCCGATGCCCTCGACCTGCTGCAGCGCCGCGCGGCGCGACATGAACGTCGCCAGCACCATGTCGCTGAGCGGGCCGTCCTCGAACAGCAAGCCGCGCAGGTCGTCGCGATCGACCGCGATGTAGCGCAGCGGCTGGGTCACGACGGCGGTCACGAACACGGTCTGGCCGGAGAGCAGGTTCAGCTCACCGAGGAAACCCGAAGGCCCGTGGCGAACGAGCACGTTTCCGGCCGCCGTCGACGATCGCCACCTCGCCTTCCTGGATCGCGATGAAGGGATAAGTCGCATCGCCGACCCGGTAGAGCTCGTCGCCGACCCGCGCGGTCCGCTCCTCGCCAATTTGCGCCAGTCGTGCCAGCTGATCGGCAGAGAGAGCGGGACTCGCGGGAGCCACGGCCATGCGGGCGAGCGTAACCGTCCGCCCGCACTCTGCGTCGTCACGCGGGCATGCGAGGGCGGCCCGCGTCGTTTGTGGCCTGCATGAAGCCACGCCTCGTCGGGGTCAATCACGTCGCACTCCAGGTCGACGACATCGAGGAGGCGGTTGCCTTCTACACCGACCTCTTCCAGCCCACGTCGGTGAGCCGCATCCCGGGTGCCGCATTCATCCGCATGGGCGACCAGTTCCTCGCCCTGTTCCAGCGCGGGCCGCGCTCGGAGGAGCCGCATGTCGGGCTCGTCGTCGACGACAAGGAAGCTGCTCGCCGCGCGTTCGAGGACGCCGGGGTCGAGATCCTGCCGGGCCGCTTCTTCGACATCCGCGACCCGAGCGGAAACCGCGTCCAGATCGTGCAGTACGACGAGATCCAGTTCACGAAGGCCGAGCGCATCCTCGCCGGGATGGGCCTGGAGCTGGGCAAATCCGAGCAGGCGCTGGCAGAGTTGCGCGCCCAGGACCTCGCGGACTAGCTCGTGGCGTGTAACAGTTCCACCGAACCGGCATCGTCATCGTGAGGGAGGGCCAGATGAGACGCGAGCACGACGCACGCACCGGACGGCCATTGGTCGACGGCCGCGACTCCATCGAGGAGCTCAGCGACGACGAACTCGAGGTCGAGGTGACGATCGCGGTAGCGGAGCCTCGCCATCGCGGGCCCAGGCTCGACGCCCTCCTGCTCGAGCGGGCGCGGCGCCGAGGGCAGCTGCAGCCCGCCTGACCGGAACGCTTGTGGCCAGGCGAGTCGTTCTCGCCGTCGATGTCGGCGGCTCACACGTGAAGGCGCTCACATCGAACCGGCGAGAGCGACGGCGGTTCGTGTCCGGCCGCTCCCTGACGGCGGAGGAGATGGTCGCCGGAACGCTGGAGGCGGTAGCGGGCTGGACGTGGAGCCGCGTCACCGTCGGGATACCCGCGCCGGTCCGGGGCGGCAAGGTGTTCGCCGAGCCGGCGAACCTGGGCCAGGGCTGGGTCGGGTTCGACTACGAGGCCGCGTTCGGGAAGCCGACGCAGGTCGTGAACGACGCCGTTATGCAGGCGGTCGGGAGCTACCAGGGAGGCCGCATGCTGTTCCTCGGCCTCGGCACGGGCCTTGGGTCGGCGCTGATCGTCGACGGCGTGATCGAGCCGCTCGAGCTCGCTCATCTCCCGTACCGCAAGGGGACGTTCGAGGACTACGTCGGCGAGCGAAGCCTCGAGAAGCGCGGCAAGAAGAAGTGGACGAAGGACGTGTTCGCGACCATCGCGCACCTCTCGGCGGCGATGGAGCCCGATGACGTCGTCCTCGGCGGCGGCGGCGTCGACAACCTCGAGCAGCTGCCCGACGGCTGCCGGCGCGGCGTTAACGAGAACGCCTTCCTCGGCGGCTTTCGCCTCTGGGACCCCGAATGGGTGTCGCACCTGGCCGAATCGTGAGTAAGGTCAGACGGTGGCAACCACCGCCCGAACCCGCAAACGAACCACTGCAGCCGCCGAGCGGCTGATCAACCGGGAGCTCTCGTTCCTCGATTACGACGCGCGCCTGCTCGACCTGGCGCGCGACGAGACGCTGCCGCTGCTCGAGCGCGTCTTCTTCCTCAAGGTCTCGGCCGAGATGCTGGACGAGTTCTTCATGATCCGAATCGCCGGGCTGACCGGCCAGACCGAAGCCGGCGTGAGCCGGCGCTCGCCCGACGGCCGGACGCCGCAGCAGACGCTCGACGACGCCCGCGAGCGCGTCCTCGAGGTGTACGCCAGCCAGGCGGCCCTGTGGCAGGACGAGCTCCGGCCGGCGCTCACCGAGGAGCGCATCGTCGTCTCGAGCGTCGAGGATCTCGAGCCGGCGGAGCTCGCCGAGCTCGACGACCGCTTCGAGCGCGAGATCTTCCCGGTACTGACGCCGCTCGCGGTCGGGCCGGGCCAGCCGTTTCCCTACATCTCCGCGCTGTCGATCAGCCTCGGCCTGTTCGTGGCCGATCCCGAGACCGGCGAGGAGCGCTTCGCCCGGGTCAAGGTGCCCGAGGGCCTGCCGCGCTTCTTCCCCGTCGGACGGCGGGGCCGCTTCATCCCGCTGGAGCAGGTCCTCTCCCACTACCTGCCCGAGCTCTTCCCGGGGATGGAGATCCTCGAGCGGTCGCTCTTCCGCGTGACGCGCGACGGCGACCTCGAGGTGGCCGACGAGGCCGACGACCTGCTCGAGGCCGTCGAGCTCCAGCTCCTCCGCGCGCGCTTCGGCGAGGTGACGCGGCTCGAGGTGTCGGAGTCGATGTCGCAGGCCATGCGCGAGCAGCTGCAAGAAGGGCTGCGCGTCCGCGACGAGCTCGTCTATCCGTTGCACGGGATGCTCGACTTCGCGGATCTCGGCCAGCTCTACCGGCTCGACCGGCCCGACCTCAAGAACGATCCGTGGGTGCCGGTCGCGAGGCCACCCTGGAACTCGTTCGAGTCCGCCCCCGAGCAGTTCGCCGCGATTCGCACGGGCGATCTCCTCGTCCACCATCCCTACGACTCGTTCGCGGCGAGCTTCGAGTCGTATGTGGACCGGGCGGCGGTCGACCCCGAGGTGATCGCGATCAAGTCGACCGTGTACCGGACGAGCGACGACACGCCGCTCGTGCCGGCGCTGATCGACGCCTCGGAGCGCGGCAAGCAGACCGTCTGCCTCGTCGAGATCAAGGCGCGCGGCGACGAGCGCCGCAACATCGAGTGGTCGCGCTCGCTCGAGCAGGCGGGCGTCCACATCGTCTACGGCTTCCCGGGGCTCAAGATCCATGCGAAGACGACACTCGTCGTGCGACGCGAGGCGGGCGGGCTGCGCCGCTACGTCCACCTGGGAACCGGCAACTACAACGCCGTCACCGCGCGCAGCTACGAGGACTACGGGCTCTTCACCGCGGACGAGGACATTGCCGCCGACGTCGCCGACCTCTTCAACCACCTGACCGGGTTCGGGCGGCCGGGCCACTTCCGCAAGCTGCTGGTGGCCCCGTTCACGCTGCGCGAACGGCTGATCGAGGAGATCCGGCTGGTCGCCGCGGCGGCCGAGGCAGGCAAGAAGGCGCGGATCCGGATCAAGGTCAACGGCCTGACGCACCCGCAGGTGATCGACGAGCTGTATGCCGCCTCCGCGGCAGGGGCGAAGATCGAGCTCCTCGTGCGCGGCGTCTGCTCGCTGCGGCCGGGAGTGCCCGAGCTGAGCGAGAACATCCGCGTGCGCAGCGTGATCGGCCGTTTTCTCGAGCACAGCCGGCTCTTCTTCTTCGATGCCGACGACCACAGCGCCTGCTTCATGGGCAGCGCGGACCTGATGCCGCGCAACCTCGACCACCGCGTGGAGGTCGTGACTCCGATCGAGGACGTTGCGCTCCAGGCGGAGCTCTCCTCCACCTTCGAGGCCCTCTGGCGCGACACCGCCACCTCCTTCGAGCTCGACACGAGTGGGAGCTGGAGCCGCGTGCAGGCGAAGAAGGACGAACGGCTGCGCTCGGGGCAGCAGACGCTGATGCGGCGCGCACGGCGTCGCCTCTCGCTCGCCCGCGGCCGCTGACCGGTCCGTTTCCGGTACGTAACCGGACCGTCACCTGAACGCCTACCCGCCCTCCGATCGCGGACCTACGATGGATGGAGATGCGAGTCGGAGTCATCGACGTCGGTTCGAACACGACACGGCTACTGATCGCGAACGCGGAGCCGGGCGGTCTCGAGCCACTCGAGTCGCAGAAGGTGCGGCTCTCGCTGGGCGAGGAGATCGAGCGGCACGGCGCAGTTTCCGCCGTCCACGTCGCGGCCGCGGCCAAAGCGGTGCGCGGCATGGCGGCCGCAGCACGCCGCAAACGCGTCGCCTCGCTCGACGTCTTCCTCACCGCTCCCGGCCGCCAGGCGACGAACTCGGCCGCGCTCGTCGCGGCGCTGTCAAGGGCCGCCGGCGTGCCGGCCCGGGTGCTCACGAAGGAGGAGGAGGGCACGCTCGCCTACCGCGGCGCGATCCTCACCGCCGGGCTCACCCTGCCCGCGCGGGTCGCCGTCTGCGACATCGGCGGCGCCTCGACGGAGATCGCCGTCGGGAACCCGGGCCGCGACCCCGACTGGATCGAGTCGGTCGATCTCGGGTCCGTGCGGCTCACGACCCGCGCCGCCGACATGCACGCCGAGGCCGAGGATGCGTTCGCGCACCTCGTGCCGCCCGCGGTCGAAGCCGCACTCGCCGTCGGCGGGAGCGCCCGCGCCGCGCGCCGGCTCGTCGGCGCGGAGCTCGGGGAGACAGAGCTGGCCGAAGCGCTGCGGATCGTCGAGACGATGTCGCCGCGCGAGGTCGCCCGGCAATTCGGCGTCGACCGCGCGCGCGCCGAGATCCTGCCCGCCGGCGTCCTCCTGCTCGCCGAGGTGCAGCGGAAGGTCGACGTCACACTGCACGTCTGCGGCGGCGGCATCCGCGAGGGCGCCGTCCTCGCCTCGCTCGAAACGCTCGCGGCCTAGACCCGCGGCGGCGGGATCTCGCGCACGATCGCGCCGTCCTCGACCACCAGCGCGGCGGCCTTCTTCAGGCCACGGCCGACCAGCGCGTCGAGGATGTCTCCGTGCGTGCAGCAGACGACGCCGTCCTCCCGCAGCAACTCGGCCGCGGCTCCCTCTTCCCCCTCGGCGAGCCGGTCGTCCTGCTCCAACGGCAGGCCGAGCGCGGCGGCCAACGGCTCGACGGTCTGGACGCAGCGGACGTACGGGCTCGAGACGACGCGGCGCACCCCGAACGGGCGCAGCAGCTCGACGAGCGCCTCCGCCTGGCGTCGGCCCTTGGCGTCGAGCGGGCGATGGAAGTCGTCACCGTCCCAGTGCTCACGGTCGCCGGCCGCCGCGTGCCGGAGCAGGACGTTCGTCACAGGCTCTCCAGCAGCGGCAGGTCGCGCGACCAGCTGAGGATGCCGGCCGCCGCCTCGCGCGTCTCCCAGCGGATCTCGTCCACCTCGTCGTGCGGCGCGAACGCCCCGTCGAGCGCGCGCATGCGCCAGTAGCGGACGACCTTCGGTCGGCCTTTCGCATCCACGTAGCTCGTCTGGCCGAGCTCCTCCAGGAGCTCGCAGCGGAGGCCGGTCTCCTCCTCGACCTCACGCAGGGCACACGACTCGTCGGACTCGCCGTCGTCGCACTTGCCCTTGGGAAAGCTCCAGTCGTCGTATTTCGGCCGGTGCACGAGCAGCACCTTCCCGTCGCGCACGACGAGCCCGCCGGCCGCGCGAACGACCGTCAGATCGTCTTGCGGAGCCTCTGCCACGCCTCTTGCCAGGTCGCCCGCGCGACTGCGCGGCGCTCCAGCTCTCGTTCGACGAGACGGCCGGCCGCGACCGCCTGCCCGGGCGACGCCTCGACGGCCAGCTCACGGAGCCGCTCCGCGGCGACCACCGCGTCCTGGTGCTCGCCGAGGACGTCCTGCAACGCCTTCGCCTGCCGCACGAACTCCTTCCGGCCCACGAGCTCGCCCGCATAGCGCGCGCGCTTGCCGAGCTTGCGCACGCGATGGAGCTCCGCGTCGGTCGGTTCGTCGGGCAGCGCGTGGACAGCCTTGCGCGCCTTGGCGAACGCCCGGTCGGCGACGTCGTCGAGCGTCACGGCGGCCCCGCTCAGCTCGAGATCTTCGATCGCCTCGGCCGTGTCGTCGAGCAGCCACAGGTACTGCTCCGAGCGCAGCGCAGCGAGCAGGCGCGCGCGACTACAGGAGCGCTCTGTGCGGAGACGCGCCAGGAGCGACCGCGCCTGCTTCGCGTCCTCGCCGCCCAGCTCGCCGGCCTCGGCCTCGAGCCGCGCCAGAAGGACGTCGAGGTCACGCACTTCGCCGAGCACGGCCCCCAGCTCCTGCAGGCGCCCGTCGAGTCCGGACATGTCCGCGGCGATCAGCTTCTTCCCCGCTCGCAGCAGCGCCCGCGTGCGGCGAACGGCGACGCGCATGTCGTGCAGGCTCTCGGGGTCGCGGCCGAGCCGCGTCCCTGGGTCGTGCCGCTCGATCTCGCGCAGCTGCTCGCGCAGGAGGCTGCGCAGAGCCTCGATCGGCGTGGCGGAAGGCTCGGCGGTCTCCGCAGAGGACGGCTCCACGCCTGCCGCCGTGAGCTCCCGGGCGAGCAGCCCGAGCTGAGCGGGGCTCGCCGACCGAAGCTCCAGCTCCACCTCGACGAGCTCACCGATTCGCCGCGTGCGCAGCTCGGCGATCCGCTCGAGCGGGCCGTGCCGTAGGTGGGCTTGAAGCAGCTTCGGCACCGAGCTCGGCGGCTGGCCCTGGGCACCGTCCTCCTCGAGCTCGAGGCAGGAATCCTCGGCGGGAAGCCTCAGCTCCCAGATGCTCCGGCCGCCGTCGGTCCGCCGCAGAAGCGCGATCCCGGCCGCCGCGAGCGAGCCGCCCGGCACGTCGTAGTAGGCGGACGTGAAGACGGGAGCCTCGAGCGACGGCAGCCCAAGACCCGCGGAAGCGCGGAGCGTGAGCTCATGCTGACCCGTTGGCCGCATGAGCTCACGATAGGGCTAGCGGACGAGCTCTGCCAGCTGCTCTCGGGTCTGGGTGGCCTCCTGCTCGAGGCCGGGCGCATACGCCCCGGCGGCCTCGAGCAGAAGTTGCTGCCGACGCTGGGCGTCGATCTGGCTGAGCAGGTCGTCGATGCGCTGCCGGTTCCCGGCCCGGTCTTCCGGCGCGCTCAAGCTGCCTCCTCCAGGAGCGGCGACTCGACCTCCTCGACGCGCTCGCGCGCGGGCCGGAGGAAGACGGCGGCCACGACGAACCCTGCGACGAGCAGCCCACCGAGGACGACGAAGGCCGTCTGGAAGCCGCTGACCGTGGCGGACGGGCTCGCCACGGAGACGCCGTGGGCGTGCGCGTAGCTCGCCGCCGCGCTCGCCGCGATGGTGCTGATCGCCGCGAGCCCGATCGCGCCGCCGATCTGCCGACTCGTGTTCACGAGCCCGGAGGCGACGCCTGCGTCGGCGCGCTCGACTCCGGCCAGGCTCGCGATCGTGACCGGCACGAACGAGAAGCCGAGTCCGGTTCCACCGAGCACGAAGGCCGGGAAGAGGTCCCAGAAGTAGTGGCCGTCCACCGGCACCTGCGTGAGCAGGGCGACCGAGATCGTGGCGAGCGCGAGGCCAATCATGAGCGTCACGCGGACGCCGATCCGGCCGATCACCACTTGCGCCAGGTTCGAGGCGACGACGACGGACAGGGCGAACGCGACGAACGCCACGCCGCTCTGCACGGCCGAGTAGTGGAGGACGTCCTGCACGTAGAGGGTGAGGACGAAGAACTCCGAGAAGGTGACGGCGCCGACCAGGGCCATCGTCACGTTCGCTGCCGACAGGGCGCGCAGGCGGAAGATCCGCAGCGGCAGGAGCGGCGAGCGCGAGCGGGACTCGATCCAGACGAACGCCGCGATAAGCGCGGCGGCGCCGCCGAGCAGCCCGAGCGTGACGGGGGAGCCCCAGCCGTCGGTCGTCGCCCGCGTCAGCCCGTAGACGAGCAGCATCAGCCCGCTCGTGACCGAGGCCGCGCCGGCCAGGTCGAAGTGGCGGTGCTGCAGGTCCGCGCGGCTCTCCCGCAGCAGGAACGGCGTGAGCGCGATGGCGACGATCGCGACCGGGACGTTGACGAAGAAGATCCACGACCAGCCGAGATACGAGGTGATGACGCCGCCGAGCAGGACGCCCGCGGCCGCGCCGCTACCCGAGGCGGCGCCGTAGATCCCGAGCGCGCGGTTGCGCTCGCGTCCCTCGGCGAACGTCGTCATCAGAAGCGAGAGCGCAGCCGGAGCGAGCAGCGCGCCTCCCAGCCCCTGCAGGGCGCGGAAGCCGACGAGCGAGGCGGACGACCAGGCGAAGCCGGAGAGCAGCGAGCTCGTACCGAAGAGGGCGAGACCCGCGATGAACATGCGCCGCCGGCCGAGCAGGTCGGCGAGCCGGCCGCCGAGCAGCAGCGTCCCGCCGAAGAAAACGGCGTAGGCGGTGATCACCCACTGGAGCCCCGTAGCCGAGAAGCCCAGGTCCGACTTGATCGACGGGAGGGCAACGTTCACGATGGCCACGTCGAGAATGACCATGAACTGAGCGGTGACGATGAGAGCCAGTGCGCTCCAGCGCCGCCGCGAAGAAACAGGATGAAGCATGGGAATCAAGCAGTCTCTCCAATCGTTGGTAGTACCAACTATACATGAAGGGAACGCTTGGTCGCGCTACACTATTCCGAGAAATGAGACCTGAGATGAAAACTGTTCTGAAGACACAAACCGGCCTGCCCCCCGAGCTCGTCGCCTCGAGCCTGTTCCTGCTCAAGCGGCTCGGCATGACGGCGAAGCAGCGCTCGCTGACCGAATACGAGCGCCTCGGGCTCAACCCGTACCACCACGCGATCCTCGCCCTGCTCGAGGGGAGCGCTCCCGAGACGCAGGCGGAGATCGCGGACGCGCTCGGCTACGACCGCGGCACGATGGTCGGGCTGCTCGACGAGCTCGAGGAGCAGAAGCTCGTCGAGCGCAAGCGGGACCCGGACGATCGCCGCCGGCAACTCGTCCGGATCACACCCGACGGCAAGCGCACGCTCGGCAAGCTCCGCGCGCTCTCGAAGCGCCTTGAGGACGAGTTCCTCGCGCCGCTCGACGCGGAGCAGCGTGAGCAGCTGCACGCCCTGCTGCTCGTGCTCGCCGAACGGCACGAGCCGCGCTGCGCTCCGCCGTCGGTCGGCGCCTAGCGCAGCGCGCGCAGACGAGCTTTCGCCGTCGCCTCCAGCCCAGCGAGCGGCTGGCAGATCAGGCAGTGATAGACGCTCGCGGTGCCGTCCTCGCTGCCGGTGAGGATCCACTTGCCGCTCGGGCTGAAGCTCCCGCTCGTCAGCGGCTTGGTGTCGCGGCCGAGGTAGAAGAGGAGCTGCCCGGTGTCCGCGTTCCAGAGGCCGGCCGTGAACTGGCTCGTCGTCACGATCCAGTGGCCGTCGGGGCTGAAGCTGCCGGTGTTGACGGCGAAGAAGTGGCCGATGAGGACGCGCAGGAGACGGCCGGTGCGGGTGCTCCAGATGCGTCCCGTGTGGTCGGAGCTGACCGTCACGAGCTCGAGGCCGTTCGGCGAGTACTCCGCATCGTTGACGAGCTCGGAATGGCCGCTCAGCGTGTGGAGGAGCTTGCCGGTCGAGGCAGACCAGAGCTGGGCGATCTCGCCCTTCGTCGTCGCCACGCCGAGGCCGCCCGGCGAGAGAACAGCGTGCAGCGCGCCGGTGTCGATCGTGCTCACGAGCTTCCCGGAGTCCGTGTAGACGCGGAGCGAGCTCGCCAGCCGCACGAGGAAGCGGCCGCCGCCCGCCGAGAGGCCGAGGACCCGCCCGGGGACACGGACGTATGGGCTGCTCTGATCCCCCGAGCCGGTGTCTCTCTGCGCCAAGACCGTTCCGTCTGCCGTGCCGACGAGGAGCCGCCCGCCGCCTGCAAAGGCGAGCGCCGTCGCGCCGAGCCCGTTCTCACGTTCCGTCTGCAAGCCGTTCGGAGAGGAGGTCGCAAGGTCTCCCCGCGCATCGATGGCGGCAACCATGCTGCCCTCTCCCGCTGAGGCGACGACCGGCGCGCGCATCGTGATCGTCGTGAGCAAGCGCCCTGAGGTGGTGAGGATGCGCGCGCGCCGGCCCGAGAGGACAACCGCGTGCCGACCGACGAACCGCGTGTGCACCGGCTGCCGGCTCTCGACGATCGGCGTCAGCGTCCCCTGGGGCAGCGCGTCCCAGAGCCGGGCGCTCCCGTCGCTCGAGCCGGTCACGACCGTCCGCCCGATCGGGTCGTAGCCGATGCTCGTCAGGGCGTCGATGTGGCCCGCGAGCGGGGCCAGCAACCGGCCGTCCTGGCTGTAGTAGATGCGGCCGAGGCGATCGGCCGAGGCCGTGGCGATCTCGCTTCCGTCGGGGCTGAAGGTGGCCCCGGTCGTCGCGCCCGTCGCGCCGACGAGCAGAAGCTCGCGCTGCCCGTTGGCGACATTCCAGACGTAGGCGGCGCCGTCCTGGCTCGAGGTCACGAGCGAGCTTCCGTCGGGCGAGAACTGCTCGGCCAGGACATAGCCCTGGTGCGGGAGGACGTGCAGCAGCCTCCCGGTGCCGGCTTCCCAGATCCGTGCGGTGTGGTCGTAGCTGCCGCTCGCGAGCAGCTTCCCGTCCGGGCTGAAGGCGAACGAACGGATCCCGGGGTCGGGCAGACGCCTGACGACCCGGCCGGTGCGGGCGTTCACGAGCGAAGCGGCGGTGCCCTTGGCCAGCCGCGTGGCGACCGCGAAAACCTGCCCGGTCGGGTCCAGACTGGCGGTGACGACACCACTGGGGAGCGCAATCGTCTTCGTCCGGCCGCTTGCCAGATCGACGAGGCGGACGTGGGTGCCGCTGCCGATCAGCAGCGTGGTGCGGTCGAACGAGAGGGCCGTGACCGGGGACGGCGTGGCGATCGTGCGCACGGGGAAGTCGCGCCCGACCTGCCAGACCGCGACCCTCCCGCTGAAGGAGCCGGTCGCAAAGGTCTTGCCGTCGGGGCTCCAGGCCGCGGTGGTCAGCCGGCCCTGTCGCTGGAGCAGGGCCTGCGGACGGCCGACGCGGTTGTAGAGCCCGACCCGGCCGTTGCTGCTCGCCACGAGGAGCTTCTCGCCGTTGCGCGGGGCGAACGCCGCGAAGACGATGTTCCCGCCGAGCCGCAGGATCGCGGTCTCCCGCATCGCGGCCAGGCTGGAGCGGAGGACGTCGGCGGTCTGCCGTCCCGGGCTGAGCGACGCGGCGCGCAGCGCAAGAGCGACGCTGACCTGCGGATTGGTCGGGATGTTCGCGAGCGCGCGGCCCGCGAGCTCGCCGCCGTGGGCATGCCGCGCCTGGGTGCGCGCGTCGCTCCGCTGGACGAGGGCGTACGCCGCGACGGCGGCGACGATCGCCAGCGCGACGAGGCTCGCCCCGATGACCACGAGCAGGCGGCGACGCTGGCGGTAGGCCCGGATCCGCTCGCTCCGCAGCTGGTGCTCGGCCTGCCACGCGAGGATCGGCGGCCCGAGGACGTCGTGGAAGATCTCGTAGCGGGTCGGCGCGCCCTGCATCCCGTTGACGCCGCGCACGATCCGCTCTCGCCCGAGCGTTTCGAGCAGGCGCCGCAGCTCGGCGTCGTCGACGTGCGCGTACTCGGCGAGGTCGGACGGCTCGTGCGAGACCTTCCGCCCCGACGGCGTGACGAGCTGGCGCACGACCCGGGCCGCCGACTCCTGCTCCGCGAGCGGCAAACCGTCGAGCGCTCCCTGGACGTGCTCGCGGACGACGGCCCGCGCGCCGCCGATCGCTCGGAACGTCGCCAGGCGCAGCTCGCGAGAACCCTGCTCCCGCTCGCGCTCCCAGAGCCGCTCGAGCACGAGCTGGAGGTACGGCGCCTCGACGCCGGCCTCGGTCGACGCCTCGTCGAGCACCGCCTCTACGAGCGCGTCCTCGGCCGTGAACGTCTCCCCGGCCAGCTCGCTGTACCGCACCAGCGGCCCTAGAACGGCAGCCCTGCCGGCCTCCCGGTCAAGGCGGTCGAGCCGCAGGAGGTTCGAGAACAGCTCGGGGATTCGGCCGACGAACTCGTCGAGCTCGGCCAGGGCATCGTCGCGCAGCGCGAGCAGGACGTTGACGCGCAGGCCCGGCCGGCGGAGGAGCTCCGGGAGCGCCGCGCTCAGCGGGCCGTCGAGACCGTGGTAGAGCATGTACTCCTCGAAGTTGTCGAGCAGCAGATGCAGCTCGCCGCTCTGCTGCGCGGCTGCGGCGACCGTGTCGACGAGCCCCGCGGTCGCGCCGAGCTCGCCGCACTCGGCGTGCACCGAGGAGACCAGGCGTGCCGCGGGATCTTCCGCCCACGCGCTGTGCACGACCACCGGCGCCCCGCTCGACTCGCGCAGCCGGCGCGCCACGCCCGCGCCGAGGAGCGAGCTCTTGCCCACGCCGCTCGGCCCGTAGAGCACGGTCAGCCGGTTCGCGAGCACGTTGGCCGCCACCGCGGCGATCTCGCGCTCGCGGCCGAAGAAGAGGAGCGCGTCGAGCGCCGAGTCCTCGAACGACGCGAGCCCTTTGTACGGGCTCTCGGGAACGCCGGTCGAATCGCCGCTCATGGGCCGACCGCCTTCTCCAGCGCGCGCTCCAACTCGGCGACGTACGCGGCCGGCGCCATGTCGACCACCTCGACGTCGCGCCGCCGCCAGAACTCCCGCTCGAGCGGCTGCGGCCCGGGATGCACCGACCAGGAGCGATACGGCAGCGGCTCGCTGCCCCAGAACCGCTCGAGGACGACGCGCAGCGTCCAGGTCGAGAGCGTGTAGCCGAGCAGCAGCAGGTGCGTGCGGCGCAGCCGCGCGGCCAGCGAGACGGGCAGGCGCCGCGCGACGTCGCCGTAGTGGATGAAGTCGTCCTCGGTGACGGCGAAGCTCTCCCAGGCGCGCTCGGCCGAACGGTCGATCCGCCCCTGCAGATGGAGGAGCACCGTGCGCGCGTCGAGGGCGAGCTCGCCGGTGTACGCGTTCGGCCGCTCGATCACGCTCGCCACCCCGCTGGGCGCGATGTGGCAAAAGCTGCCGCGCATCTGGCCCGCAGCGAGGTAGCAGACCGTCTCGTACGGCTCCTCGACGTCCTCGAGCGCACGCTCCAGCGCAAGCTCGTAGCCGGTCGTGACCAACAGCGGCTGGCCGGTGTCACGCTCGCGCAGCAGCGCCGGCAGCCGCGCGAGGAAGCGGTGGACGGCCGACGGCTCCCCGTCTCCCTCGACGAGCGTGTGGAGCGTGTCGTACAGCGGGCCGGAGCCGTTGAGAACGGCGACGGCCTGGGAGACGCGTGCGAGCTCCCGTGTGTCCGCGTCGACGCCGAAGCGCCGCGCCAGCTCCGAGGCGAGCGGCTCCGAGTCGGAGCCGATGACGACGGTGACCTTGCCGGCGAGCAGCGCCGCGGCCACCTCCTCGAAGTGCTCGACCTCGGGGATCGCGCCACGATCGACGGCGAAGGTCTCCTGGCGCAGGATCGAGGCGTGCACGCCGCGCAGGAGCGGGCTCGGCTCGAGGCCCAGCTCGGCGACGAGCAGCTCGCGGCCCTCGCGGTAGGTCTCGAGCGCCTGCGCCTGCCGGCCCGAGCGGTAGAGGGCGAGCATCAGCTGGGCGCGCAGCCGCTCTCGCAGCGGATGCGCGTGGACGAGCGCCTCGAGCTCGCCGACGAGCTCGGCGTGCGCACCGATCGCGAGCTTCGCCTCGGCGCGCTCCTCGACGAGCGTGAGGTGGAACTCCTCGAGCCGCGCGATCTCCTCCCGAGCGAACGCCTCGTAGCGGAACTCCGCCAGCGGCTCGCCTCGCCACAGCGCGAGCGCCTCATCGAGCAGCTCGGCGCGCCGCGCCGGCTCGCTCGCCCGCGCGGCGTCGACGAGGCTCCGGACTCGGGCGAGATCGAGCTGCTCGGGGTCGAGCCGCACGAGGTAGCCGGGCGCGCGCGTCTCGATCACGTCCGCGCCGAGCGCCTTGCGCAGCTGCGCGACGAAGTTCTGCAGCGACGCCGTCGCGGTCGCCGGCGGGTTGCCCTCCCACAGCGCCTCGACGAGCCGGTCGAGCGAGACGACCCGTCCTGCTTCGAGCAGGAGCATCGCGAGGAGCGCGCGCTGCTTCGGGCCGCCGAGCGCGATCGGGTCGCCGCCCGGCGCCGCAGGCGCCCGGTCTCCCGGCCGGGCGCCGCCGGCTTTGCCGGCGGCGCTTCCAGCCACTGAGCGAGCCTCGAGCGGACCGAGGATGGCGAATTCGACCACCGCGCGCAGGTTGTAGCACCCCCGCAGGCGCGCTCCCCGCGGCCCGTTAGCCGGCCGTTAGGGAGCGGTTGGCGCCGCCGCCGACCGTGGCGCCATGAACATCGCGCCGCACCACCTCCGTGAACGCCAGATTCCGCGCTCGCCGCGGTCTCGGCGGCAGCGGGCCGCGACCGCCAGCGCCGTATTCGGCGTGGCGGCGGTCGCCGCCCTCGTAGTCCTCTTCACGTTCGTGCTCGGCTCGGGCCGGGCGGGCACCTCACCGCTGCTCGCGGGCTTCGAGGCCCGCAGCTATACGCCGGGCCAGGCCGCCGTGCTCGACATCGGCGGCGGGGACACGAACCGCGCCACGCTCCAGATCTTCCAGGCCGGCGCCTCCGGGACGCCCGGCCCGGCCGCCGCCCCGGGCTGGGACAAGCACACGTTCGGGAAACCGGTCACGGCACCGCAGCAGCTGTCCCGCCCCGCGGGGACCGGCCGCTGGCTCGTGCATATCCCCCTCGGCCCGGACTGGCCGAGCGGCGACTACGTCGCGCGCCTGACGTGGGGGACGCACACCGACGACGCGCCGTTTGTCCTCCGCCCGAGCCGGCTGGGCACCTCGCCCGTCCTCGTCGTGGAGCCGACGAACACCTGGCACGCCTACGACGACGTCGACGGCGACAGCTGGTACCTCAACCCGGCCGTCCACCACATCGACCTGACCCATCCCTTCGCGAGCTCACGCGTGAACGGCCAGCCGGTCCCTGCGGGGCTGCCGGAGCAGTTCGAGCGCTTCGACGTCGGCTTCCTGCGCTGGTACTGGCACAGCGGCTACCGGGCCGACTTCATCTCCGACGACGATCTCGAGCAGATCTCGAGCGCCCGACAGCTCAGTCGTTACAAGCTGATCGTCTTCGCAGGACACGAGGAGTACGTCACGTCCCACACCTTCGACCTGATCACCCGCTACCGCAACGCCGGCGGCAACCTCGCGTTCCTGTCGGCCAACAACTTCTTCTACAAGGTCAAGGTCTCCGGGGACACGATGACCGGCCGCACGCCCTGGCGGAACCTCGGGCGGCCCGAGGCGGCGCTGATCGGCTCGCAGTACGCCGGCTGGGACGAGGGCAACTACCCGAACCGGCCGTACCGCATCACCGACACCGCAGCCGCGCCGTGGCTGTTCGCGGGGACGGGCCTCCACGACGGCAGCATCGTCGGCAGGTACGGGATCGAGGTGGACGAGCCGAACGCCGCCTCGCCGCCGCACACGCACGTGCTCGCGGAGATCCCGAACGAGCTCGGGCCCGGCAAGCCGGCCGAGATGACCATCTACACGCGCGGCCGCTCGACGGTGTTCGATGCCGGAGCCATCAACTTCGAAGCAAGCGCGCACTGGCCCGCGCTGTCACGCTTCTTCTCCAACCTATGGAGCCACCTCAGCGGAGAGAGCAGCGATAACTAGAGCCCTCGCGGTGCTCGGCGCGATCGCCGCGGCCGCCGCTCTCGCCTCGTGCGGGGGCGCGCGGCCGCGGCCTCCGACGACGACGGCGGCGCCACCGCCTGTCCCGACCACGACGACGGCACTGCCGCCCACGAACGCCGCGGCGCCGTGGCCGACCTACGGCGCCGACAACGCCCGTCTGCGCGCAGTCGCCGCGCCGGGGCTCCGGCCGCCCTTCCGGCGACTCTGGACGTTCCACGGCCACGCGCTGCTCGAGTTCCCGCCCGTCGTCGGCTACGGGAGCGTCTTCGAGGAGGCGTTCGACGGCCGCCTCTACTCGATCGACCCGGCGAGCGGTCGCGTGCGCTGGAGCTACACCGCCCACCGCTGCGGCTGGTCGTCGCCGGCGCTCGCCGAGCATCTCCTCTTCGCGACCTTCATCGGGAACCAGGAGTGCAAGGCGACGCGGACCGGCGGCGAGCTCGTCGCGTTAGCCCCCGACACCGGCCACGTCCGCTGGCGCCGCACGATCGGCCCGTCGGAGTCGTCCCCGCTCGTCGAGGACGGCACGCTCTACGTCGCCGACCAGGACGGCTACGTCTACGCCTTCGCCCCGCAGAGCGGGCGCCTGCTGTGGCGCTTCGACACCGGCGCGCCGATCAAGGCGTCGCCCTCGTTCGCGTACGGGCGGATCTACGTCGGCAACTACGCCGGGGAGATGTTCGCCCTCGCCGCACGCACGGGCCGACCGGTCTGGCGGAGCGGCGAGTACGGCAACTTCTACTCCACCGCATCCGTCAACGCCGGCCACGTCTACGTCGGCTCGCTCGACGGGCGCGTCTATGCGTTCTCGGCCCGCACCGGCGACGTCCTCTGGAGCTTCGGGACGGGGAGCTACGTCTACGCCTCGCCCGCCGTCTGGAACGGCCTCGTCCTCGTCGGCTCCTACGACCACGACTTCTACGCGCTCGCGGGCGGCACCGGCTCGCTCCGTTGGACGTATCACGCGCGGGCTCCGATCTCGGGTGCCGCCTCGGTCGTTGACGGCCTCGTCTACTTCTCGAGCTTCGACCACCAGACGTATGCGCTGGCCGCCACGAGCGGCCACCTCCGCGCGGAGTGGCCGGACGGCGAGTACTCGCCCGCGGTGGCCGGGAACGGCCGCCTCTACCTCGTTGGCCTCGGCCGGATCTACGCGCTCACGCCCGCCGCCCGGTAGGCCGATGTATCGCAGATGGACATCGGTTTACCGCTTTCGACCTATAAACTCCGTCGTTCGGTGCAGCGGAGTCTTGTTGTCCTCAGCCCGCTCCTGATCGCCGTCGTCGTCGCACCCCCTGCCTTCGGCAGCGCGATCATCGGCCGCGATGTCACTGGCGCGACCCTGTCGATCGACCGGCAGGAGCGCGCTCACGTGAGCTACCGCAGCGGTGGGCAGGAGAGGTATGTGGTTGCCTGGGGCGCGATCAATGCCCGCGCACCGAGCACCGCCCATCCGCAGGTCAAGTTTCGATTCCACTACGGAGTCCGGGGCAAGGGCGTCTGCCTCCCGTACGACGGCCCGCCGCTCGCCTGGCTGCTCAAGGCCTGCAAGACTCCGGACGGCAGCTACTGGGCACTCCAATCGTGGGTGCGGCTGAAACGCAACTACGGCGGAACGACAGGGGCCGAAGAGCTCCATCTCTCCCACTGGCGCGGCCCGCTCGCCGTGCTGACCGTCTACCAGAACTGGGCCGAGCGGAGATACCGCCACCTGTTCGGTCGGCTCACGTACAACGGTGTCGGCGTCTACGGATTCACGGCCACCGGGAGGGGCGCCCCGCTCGACGGCTACGGCCGCAACGTCTACGTCGACACTTTCGACTCCCGTTACGGAAGAGGCTGGCATCGCGAGAACGGCTTCCTCACGCACCATCGGGGCAAGACGCTTGGCGACTTCTGTTACGGCTTCTTCCCGCACTTCGGGCATCCGCCCGGCAAGGGCACCAAGTACCGCGCGACCGCGGAAGGACCGGGAGTGACGCCCGACGTGATGTGGGCGGCCGACGATATCGGCCGCTACAACGCGGACGTCCAGGCGTCCCAGCAAGCCATCGAGCGAGCCTACGGCGACCCGAAGTGCCGCACCTGAGCGCTCCGAAGGAAAATAGTCGGATCACGGTGTGAAAACCACTCGTTATGGGGACGCAGCCCGCATGGCGAACCGCCGATGGCTACTGACAGCGAGAAATGGCACCACCGCGCGGTCGTAAGCGCCCCCGTTGAATCCCCCCGGGTGAGGGATCCCTGGCCCCCGAACGGGGCATGTCTCCGTGCCGCGCCCTGCCGAAGTTGAGCGCAGAAGGCTTCCCAGCGCCGAGCTCGCCGAAGGTCGCGCTGCGGGATCACGACGACCCTCGGCCCACGTGGGCTCCACTCAACCTAAGGCGGCATTTGAATGAAGGTCTTCCCCAAGAGACGGATCGCAGTTCTCGCTGTGCTGCTCATCGCCCTGATCTCCGCGATCGGCGGCTGGGCGTACTTCACGACTACTGGCTCCGGTAGCGGTACCGCGACCGTCGGCACCAGCTCGGTCCTCGGGCTCCACGGCACCGCGGGCACAACGCTGTACCCCGGCACGACCTCGTCGATCACCTTCACGGTGGACAACCCCTCGACGGGCCATCAGCTGCTCGGCACGATCCACCTCGCCGGTGTGAAGGCCTGCGTCGGCGCGGGGTCGAGCTGGAACGGGACCATCTGCTCGGCCGGCGGCACCGAGGCGGCCGGCTGCGAGTCGGTCGAGACCGGAGCCGCCGACGGCAACACCGCCAACTTCTGGATGGCCGACGTGGTGGAGAACCAGGATGTCGCCGGCGGCGCGGTCGGCACGGCGGCCACGAACTCCGGCACGCTGAAGATGAACAACCTCAGCTCGGCGCAGGACAGCTGCAAGAACGCCAACCTCTACCTGCAGCTCACGAGCTAGGGAACAAGACGGCAGCTGCGGAGGCGCACCCTGCCGGGTGCGCCTCCGCGTCGTCTCGAGACACACGTGGCCGGTAGGACTCTCATGAAGCGGCTCCTGATCGTCCTGGCGTGTACCCCGCTGACGCTCGCGCTCGGTGTTGGGACGGCCTCTGCCTATTTCGGCGTGGGCGGATCGGGGAGCGGGCCGGCGACCGTCGGCACGCTCACGGCACCCGCGGCGCCCGGCGCAACCATCGGAGCGGGCACAGTCTCCCTGACCTGGGCGAGCGTGTCCCCGCCCGTCGGGGTCGGCGGAGTCACCTACTACGTCCAGCGGGACGGAGGCAACGCGGGCGGCACCTGCCCGACGCAGGCCGCACCGTCCGCGGTGACGAGTTGCACCGATTCAGGACTTTCGGCAGCCACCTACCACTACACGGTGACCGCGGTCTGGCGCAGCTGGTCGGCCACGAGTACCTCGACGGCCGTCGTCGTCGCTTCGGGCGCGCTCGACCACTTCACCCTCGGCGCGACCACCACGGCACCGACCGCCGGCGCGGGAGACAACCTCACGGTCAGCGCAAAGGACATCGCCGGCAACACGGTCACGACCTACGGAGGCGACCAGACGCTGACGTTCAGCGGCGCGAGCACGATCGGAGCCAACCAACCGACGGTCACCTCCAAGACGGGCGTTGCGGTCACCTTCGGCACCGCCGAGACGATCACCTTCACGAGCGGGGTCGCGACCGTGTCCGGCTCCAGCAACGGCGTCATGACCCTGTACAAGGCGGAGACCGCGAGCGTGACCGTCAGCGACGGGACGCACACGGGCAGCCTCTCGTTCACGGTGAGCGCCGCTGCGGTCGCCGGGATCGCGGCGACGAGCGGCGGCAGCCAGTCCGCGGCGGTCAGCACTGCATTCACCAACCCGCTGTCCGCGACGGTCACCGACACCTACGGCAACACCAAGTCCGGCGTCTCTGTGACCTTCAGCGCGCCCGCGAGTGGTGCGAGCGCGACGTTTGCGGCCGGCGGCGGCTGCATCAGCAATCCGCAGACCTACCAGTGCGTGGCGAGCACCAATAGCAGCGGGGTTGCCACGTCCTCCACCTTCACCGCCAACGCCACCCGGGGCACGTACAACATCAGCGCCACCGCCGGCGGCGGCTCGAACCCATCCGTGAACTACAGCGAGACGAACATCGGCTTGCTCCACCTCAGCTCGCTCGTCACAGGCACGACCAGCGGCGCGACGACCTGGACCGGATCCATCACCGTCACGGTCAAGGACGCCTCCGGCGCAGCCGTCAACGGCGTCTCGGTAAGCGGTGCCTGGAGCCCGACCTCGGCCGCTTCTCCCAGCGGCTGCACGACAAACGCCTCGGGTCAGTGCACGGTCACGCCCGCCGCGGGCTCGTTCCCGAATGGACAGCTCACCGAGACCTGGACCGCTTCCAACCTCAGCCTGAGCGGCTACTCGTATGCCTCCGCCTCGAACGTCGAGAGCGCAATCACCCTCTCGCAGAACTGTGCTGCGGCCACGGTTTGCGAGACGAACCTGACCAGCACGACCGCGTTCACGGACACGACGGCCGGGACCAGCTCGAGCACCGCCTCGCTCTCGTCGGGAAACACGCCGCCCTCCGGCTCGACAGTCCTGATCCTGATCGCGCGCGACGGTTCGCAGACCGGCGATACCGTCTCCGGCGTCACGGGGAGCGCGATCAGCGGCGCCACGCTGGTCAGCTCCAACACCAACAACCTGTCGACCAACGCCGCGGCCTTCACGAACCTGTGGGTCTACCGGGCGCAGGGAACCGGAGCGACCACCAGCCCGGCCGTCACGGTGACGTTCGGCAAGAGCGACAACATCGCCACTCTCGTCCAGGTGGTCGTCCTCTCCAGCGAGAACACGAAGACTCCGATCGCCCAGAGCAACAACACGAACAAATGCACGACCGGCTGCACGACCACCGCCACGGTCACGCTGACCAGCTCGCTGTCGAGCGGCAGCAAGGAGATCGTCCTCGTCGGCGAGGCCAAGGCGACGGCGACGGCCATGTCCTCTGCCAGCTGGGCGACGAAGCTGTTCTGGGCGCAGCTCGCCGGGGCCACCGGCGCGAACGACGGCAGCTTCTTCGGCACCAGCGTCGCCAGCGGCACGGTCACTCTCGGGACGGCCAGCGTCTGGGGCGCGATAGGCCTCGAGGTCGCCAAGTCCACATAGCCCTTTCAGCGGCTGGCAACCGACCACCGTCGGGCGAGAGGACCCTCCAAGGCGAAGATGACCCAAATGAGTCCTAAGAAAAAGTAAGCAAACGGTTAGCGTCAGTCTGCCGGGGCGAGGTGGGAAGCGCGACGGCGTTCAGCTAGCCAGCCCCGGCAGCCTCATCCGCCTCCTCGGCTCGGCTCGGGGATCTACGGAGCCTCGGCCGCAACTCGCGTCTCGGACTCGACGATCGGCGCCACCTTGGTTCCGAAGAGCTCGATTGCGCGCATGACGTCGGCGTGTGAGACGGCGCCGATGCCGATGTGGGCGAGGTAGCGCTCGGGCTTAAAGGTCTCGTGGAACGAGATGATCTTCTCGGCGACCTCCTCGGGCGAGCCGAGTGCGAGCGGGCCGGACGGAGCTGCGAGTGCCTCGAGCTCTGGCTGTCCGGAGGGCGGCCAGCCTCGTTCGCGGCCGATCCGGTTCATCACCTCCAGGTATGGCCCGGAGAAGGCTGCATCGGCCTGCCGGCGCGAGTCTGCGATGAACGCGTGCGTGTTGATTGCAATGCGCGGCTCGCCGACCTGTCCCGTTTCCTCCCAGGCGTGCCGGTAGAGATCGACGAACGGCTTGAAGCGGGCCGTTTGGCCGCCGATGATCGCGAGTGCCAGCGGTAGACCGAAGCTTGCCGCCCGCACGACCGACTCGGGGCTGCCGCCGACGGCGACCCAGATGGGAAGTCGATCCTGAACCGGCCGGGGCCAGACGACCGCGTCTTCGAGGGGAGCGCGATGCTTTCCCCGCCAGGTGACGCGTTCGTTGTCCCGGATCACGAGCAGCAGCTCGAGCTTCTCGGTAAACAGCTCGTCGTAGTCGCCCAGGTCGTAGCCGAACAGCGGGAACGACTCGATGAACGAGCCGCGTCCCGCCATGATCTCTGCTCGACCGCCGGAGATCAGGTCGACGTGCGCGAACTGCTCGAAGACCCGGACCGGGTCGTCGGAGGAGAGCACGCTCACGGCGCTCGAGAGCCGGATCTGCTGCGTGACGGCGGCGATCGCGCCCAGCACGGTCGTCGGTGACGAAACGAGGTAGTCGGGCCGGTGATGCTCGCCGACTGCGAAGACCTTCAAGCCGAGCTCGTCCGCGAGCCTGGCTTCCTCCAGGAGGTCGCGCATGCGTTCCGCGGGACTGAGGCCGGGGTGGAGGTCCGCGAAAGTGACTAGTCCGAGGTCCATCGCAGGCTCAAACGAAGATTGAGCACACAAGTATTCCCTCTCGGGGAGCTCGGGACAAGGTGGAGGGTTGGTCGCTCGCTACTGCTCGTAGCGCTCGACGACCTCTGGTCGCCTCACGTCGGCGCCGTCCGGATCGCGGCCGACGTCGCGCAGAGCGCGTCGCTGGCGGAGCAGGTCCCAGCACTGGTCGAGCGACACCTTGATCTGGTCGAGGCGCTGCCGGTCGGCCTCGCTCGTGCTGCCGGCCGACTCCCGCTGCCACAGTTCGTGCTCCTCCGCGACAAGCTGCTCGATCGTCCCGTGGATCTGCGGATCGTCCATCGTGACCGGAGCGTAGTCGACCGCCGACGTTCGCTGTGGGCGTACCCGAGACGGGTACGGTGAGCCGGATGGCTGTCGCGGTTGTGCGATGAACTGGCCGGCGCTTCCTCTCGAGACCTGGCGCGCGACGTGCGACACGCTGCACGCGCACACGCAGGTGCTGGGCAAGCTGGCGGTGGCGCTCGCTCCGCCGGAGCCGCAGCTTCAGCACGCGGCTCTGCGGTTGAGCGCGCGCGGCTGGGAGACGCTGCCGCTGCCGGCTCCCGACGGCTCGGGCGCGCTGGTCGTCGCGCTCGACCTGCATAGCCACGAAGCGGTCGTCGAGCACAGCGGCGGGCGTGTCCGACGGTTCGCGCTCGCGCCGGATCGGCCGGTCGGCGAGGTCACGCGCGAGGTGCTCGCGGCGGTGCAAGCCCTCATCGGTCCCGTCGAGATCAACACCACCCCGCAGGAAACGCCGTGGACGACGCCGCTCGACGAGGACACCGAGCACGCCACCTACGACCCGGCCCAGGTCGCCACGTACTTCGCCGCCGCGACAGCAGGCTGCGCTGGTGCTCGCGGCCCTGCGAGCTCCGTATCGCGGCCGCTCGACGCCGGTCAATGCCTGGTGGGGATCGTTCGATCTCGCGGTCAGCCTGTTCTCCGGCGAGCCGGTGAACCCGCCGTCGCAGGACTTCATCGTGCGCAACTCGGGTAACGCGCAGCAGATCGAGGTCGGCTGGTGGCCGGGCGATCACCGCTATCCCGGCGCCGCCTTCTACGCCTACGCGTACCCGGCGCAGGAAGGCTTTGCCGGGGGGACACTCTCACCCTCGAGCGCGCGCTGGGACGAGACGCTCGGCGAGTTCATCCTCGACTGGGACGACGTCCGGGCCTGCCCGGACCCCTACGAGGCGGCGCTGAGCTTCGCCCGCTCGGCGGTCGAGCACGGCTGCCGGGTCTGCGGCTGGAACCCCGGGCTGGCAGCGAGCGTAGGAGGCGACCCGCCGCCCGTCACCTGACCGCTGTGCGGGTCGGTCGAGCGGCGCCGGCGACGAGTGCGAGCAGGACGAGGGCGAGCACGAGCGGCGCGACCGGGGCGACATGGAGAAGGAGTAGGGCGCCGAGGACTGCGCCGAGCAGCATCGCCGCAACGGCGAGAACGCGGCGGGCAGTCCTCGCACCGCTGCCGCCGCCGAGCCACGAGTCTGCGGCGATCCCGGTCAGGGTCAGCGTGAGGACGGTGGTCGTCAGGTCGGCGACCGCCAGGCGACGAGCGGTCGCGTTCTGGACTCCCATCGCCAGGGCCAGGAGCGCGATCAGGGCGTAGCGGCTGCCGGTCCCGAGGTGCTGCCCGGCGATAGCTGCGACCGCCACCGCCCCAGCAGCCAGGACGAGCTCGACTGTGACAGCAGCACGAAGCCCGCGACGCCGGTCGTCGCCGAGACGGCCGGCGAGTCGCCCGGCCGCAAGGCCGCCGCCCAGGAAGAAGGAGAGCGCGAGCAGCGATCCCGGCACCGAGAGACCGCTTGCTCCGGCGGCGGCAAAGCCGAGGAAGACGACGTTGCCGGTCATGTTGGCGACGAAGACGTGGCCCAGCCTCAGGTAGGCGAGCGCGTCGACGACGCCGGTGACGATCGTCAGCACGATCAGGAGGGGCGGCAGTCCATCCTCCTTCGCCGCCGCGGGTGGCCAGAGCGTCTCCGTGAGGTCCCGCCGTACGGACATCCGAGCTACGGGTCGCCGGCCGCGATGTCCTCGAGCGCCCGGAACAGGGCGGCGAGGTCGCGCCGCTCGTAGCCGAGCGCGACCGCCTGCTCGAGCACCTCGTCGGCGCGTGAGGCGGTCGGAAGCGGGATCCCGAGGCTGCGCGCCGCGCCGAGCGCGAGCTCGATGTCCTTGTGCATGAAGCGGAGGTCGAACCACGCCTCCTCGGGTGGGTCGAGGATGATCGAGGCGCGTGCTCGCAGCATCGGGGAGCCGATCGGGCTCGCCTCCATGACGTCGAGCGCCCGTTGCCGGTCGATGCCCGACCGCTCGGCCAGGAGCAGCCCCTCGGCGAACGCGAGCATCTGCACGGCGAGGCTGATGTTGATCGCGAGCTTGAGCACGAGGCCCTGCCCGCTGTCACCGATGTAGTTCGGCGTCCCGAGTTCCCGCAGCAGTGGCTCGACGCGGCGGTAGGCGTCCTCGTCGCCCCCGACCATGATCGTCAGCGTGCCGGCTTGCACCTGCGGCACGCTCCCCGATACGGGTGCGTCGAGCAGCCAGGCGTCGTGTGCACGTACCCGGGTCGCGAGCTCCCTGCTCTTTTGCGGGCTGACGGTGCTCATGTCGATCCAGATCCGGTCCTCGCCGAGCCCGGCGATGATCCCGTCGTCGCCCGTCGCGACCTCGTCGAGCACGGCATCGTTGGGAAGGGAGGTGACGACGACCTCGGCTCCCTCCGCGACCGCACGGGGCGTCTCGCGCCACTGGAGTGCTTGCTCGATCAGGTGCTGGGCGTGTTCGCGGCTTCGCGCCCAGCCCGAGACCGGGTGCCCGGCGGCGAGGAGCCGCGCCGCCATGTTTCCGCCCATATTCCCGAGGCCGATGAAGCCGATGCTGGTGCGCGCCGCGCCCACGTCCCGGTCCGGGCTACGCGGGGATTCCGGCGGTGACCCAGGCCTGGAAGAGCTCGACCTGCTCGGCCGGCCAGGGACCGTCGCACGGCATGTCTCCCGCGGTGACCGAAGCAAGGATGGCGTCCTTGTTCTGCACGACGTCCTCGTAGGACCAGAGGTCGAAGTGACTGAGCATCGAGCCACGGTCGCGCTCCCGGAAGAGCGGCTTGATGTCGGTCTCGTAACTCGGCATCGGAGACGATTCTAGGCTGTCTCGGTGTGGCAGGCGACCGGCACGCCCACCGCGGACGCTATGCAGGCACTTGTTTGATGCCCCCGGCATGAATCGAACATGCGCACGCGGTTTAGGAAACCGCTGCTCTATCCACTGAGCTACGGGGGCAAATGGCTCAACCAAGCCGTTTCCGGCGCTGGCTGATCTATCCATTGTAAGAGGCGCGATCCCGTCAGGTCCCACTCACGCCGGTTTCCCGTTCGGACCGCCCATGCCCGACGCATTAGTGCCGTCGAACCAGTGAATACCCCGGTTTGGGGATGAGACGAACTGGGCGGCGGCCGATCGGCTTGAGGTGTCGGCGCTGGCGCCTGCGGCTGCGGCCGAATTGCCGCGGAGGATGACTGGACGGTTCCCCTCGGCCCTCCGGGGGCTCTACGGGCTGTTCGCCGTGCTCCTGCTCGCGTACCTGGTCGTCCTCGTGGTGCGTCCGGCCGCCCGCGAGTCGCTGCTCTTGAACGGTTGGGGATCGGCGGGATTCGAGATCGTCGTCAGCGCACTGGTGATCGTGCGTGGTTTGACGTCCAGGCGCGACGCTGCGGTGCCGCTGGCACTGGGCACGGGGATGCTGATGTGGTCACTCGGGGACCTCGTGCTCACGTGGGAGTCGCGACACGGGGCGACACCAGCTTCGCCGGCGCTGCCGGATCTCTTCTACATCCTCTTTTTCCCGCTCGCTTACCTGGGCCTGGTGCTGATGGTGCGGCGGGAGGCTATCCAGTTGGTGCCGGCGCTCTGGCTGGACGGAGCAATCGCTGGCCTCGGAGCCGCGGCACTCTGCGCAGCGTTCGCCTTTCGAGGGATTGAACACCTGGCCGGTGGCAGCGCGGCCGCGGTGGCGACCAACCTCGCGTATCCGCTGGGGGACGTGCTGCTCCTCGCACTGGTCGTCGGCGGAACGGTGCTGCTGTCGGGCAGCCGGAGAGCGGCGTGGTACCTCGTCGCGGCCGGCTGTGCCGTGAACGCCACGGGCGACACGTTCAACCTCCTCCACGGAGCCGGTGCGCCCACATTTGGGTCGATCGTGGATGCGATCGCCTG
This sequence comes from uncultured Actinomycetes bacterium, assembly GCA_963743545.1. Taxonomy (GTDB): domain Bacteria; phylum Actinomycetota; class Thermoleophilia; order Gaiellales; family Gaiellaceae; genus Palsa-739. The sequence continues at coordinate 836,578 of CAVUQB010000005.1, forward strand.
GCCGGCCGCGCTGCTGTTGATGTCCATCGCCATGTGGATCCCGGCAGCGGCCCGCGATCCGCTCGCAGAGACGGCGACGCCCGGATTCCTCCTCCCAGGGGCGGGAGCCGTCGGCGCCCTCGCGGTGCTCCTCGTCGGCAGCCTGAACGGCACAAGCATGAACGCCGTCGCACTAGCAACGGGAACGCTGCTCGTGGCCGGCCTGCGACTCGCACTGACGCTCGGCAGCTTGCGCACCCTGACCGAGGAGCGCCAACTGCAGGCGGTCACCGACCAGCTGACTGGCCTGGGCAACCGCCGACGCCTCGATGAGGTCCTCAGCCAGTTCTTCGCGGGACCACCCGTGGGTGAGGCCACATCGCTGGCCTTCCTCTATGTCGATCTCGATCACTTCAAGGAGGTCAACGACTCCTTCGGGCATGCAGCCGGTGACGACCTGCTGAGGCAGATCGGCCCTCGCATCCGCGCCTGCCTCGACGAGCGCGACCTGCTCCTTCGCATCGGCGGCGACGAGTTGGCCGTCCTCCTGCTCGACAGCGGCGAAGCCCACGGAGTGTCGGTCGCCGACCGCGTCTCGGCCGCCATCCACGAACCGTTCGCACTCGAAATGGTCACCGTGCGCATCGGGGCAAGCATCGGCATTGCCCTGGGCGAACACGCACAGGAGCCGACTGCGCTCATGCGTTGCGCCGACCTGGCGATGTACCGCGCCAAGCACAGCGGCGACTCCTATGCCGTATACGACGCGGAGGTCGACACCCAGTCCGACCGGCTGCGCCTCGTGGACGACCTCCGCACGGCGCTCGAGAACGACGAGCTAGAACTCCACTACCAGCCGCAGATCGATCTCGCCTCTGGCTCGGTAGTCGCGGTTGAGGCGCTCCTTCGCTGGCCACACCCTCGCCTGGGCTTCGTGCCACCTCTCGACTTCCTGCCGCTCGCCGAAGAGGCCGGCCTGATGCGCCCCCTCACGAAATTCGTACTCGAGGAGGCGCTCTCCCAGTGCGCCGACTGGCGCGGCGCGGGCCAGAACCTCACCGTCGCCGTCAACGTGTCGGCGACCAACATGCTCGACGAAGAGTTCGTCGCGCTCGTAGAGGAGCAGCTTCGTCATCACCGCACTCCTGCCGATGCTCTGATCCTCGAGATCACGGAGACGACCCTCATCTCCGATCTCGAGCGCTGCGGGGCTGTGATCGACCGGCTCCGCGCGCTCGGGTGCACCGTCTCGATCGACGACTTCGGCGCGGGCTTCACTTCGCTCGCCTCGCTCAGCAGGCTGGCGGTCGGCGAGGTCAAACTCGACCGGAGCTTCCTCACGACGCTCGATCAGCAACCAAACAATCGTGCGCTTGTCGAGTCGACCATCAGCCTCGCCCACGCCCTCGGCCTCCAGGTCGTCGCCGAGGGGGTCGAGGAGGCAGCCACCCTAGCCACCCTCACCAGCCTCGGCTGCGACCTTGCCCAGGGCTACTACATCGCCAGGCCGACGACCGCCGCCGAACTGAGACTGCCTCAGCACCGCGTAGCCTGACCGACGGCCGTACAAGCCGCTGCTCTATCCACTGAGCTACGGGGGCCGCCGCGGGACATTGTGCCGCGCGCGCCCGCCCTGCCCCCTCGATCCTGCAAGGATCCGCGCATGCCCGGCCCGAGCGCGATCGCCGATCTCCTGCACGAGGCGGCCGAGACCCATCACGTCGTCTACCGGATCGTGGACGGCGACGATCCCGACTGGGCGTCGTGGTACGCGGACTGGCTGCTCACCCTGTCCGAGCTGCCGCAGCTGCTCGGCGCGACGCCGGTTCGCAGCCACCTCGTCTTGGAACTCGTCCAGCTCGACCGCGACTACACCTCCGAGCCTCGGAACGAGCGGTGGGAGGACCGGTACGCCGCGCGCCTGATCGAGCGCTTCAGCGCCGCCTAGCTACAGTCCGAGAGCGATGAGCGACTTCAGCCTCGAGGCGCTGCTCGAGTCGCGGCGCGGTGAGGATCTCGACCTCTGGGCGCGCACGATCAACCCGCAGTTCGCACGGGTGCTGCGGACGATCGGCTTCGACCGCACCTGGGCGCGCGCCGAGGGCGCGTACCTCTACGACGCGGACGAGACGCGCTACCTCGACCTGCTCGGCGGGTTCGGGATGTACGGCGTCGGGCGCAACAACCCGCGGGTTCGCGCGGCGCTCGTCGAGGCGCTCGAGCTCGAGACGCCCGGGATGCTCGCGATGGGGACGACGCTCCTGCCCGGCCTGCTCGCCGAGGCGCTGATCGGCCTCGCCGGCGGGCGGATCGAGCGCTGCCTGTTCACGAGCTCCGGCACCGAGGCGGTCGAGTCGGCGCTCAAGCTCGGGCGGGCGGCGACGGGCCGGGAGCGCGTTCTCTCCGCCGAGCACGGCTTCCACGGCCTGACGCTCGGCTCGCTCTCGGCCAACGGCAACCTGGAGTTCACGGCGCGCTTCCAGCCGCTGCTGCCGGGCTTCGGGCAGGTGCCGTTCGGCGACCTCGACGCACTCGAGGCGGAGCTGCAGCGCGAGGACGTCGCGCTCTTCCTCGTCGAGCCGGTGCAGGGCAAGGGGATCCACCTCCCGCCGAACGGCTACCTCGAGGGGGCGCAGGAGCTGTGCCGCCGCTACGGAACGCTCTTCTGCGTCGACGAGGTGATGACCGGCTTCGGGCGGACGGGCCGCATGTTCGCGTTCCAGCACTGGGGGCTCGAGCCCGACCTCGTGACCGTGGCGAAGACGCTCTCGGGCGGCTATGTCCCCTCGGGCGCACTGCTGATGACGCGCTCCGTCCACGAGGCGGTCTTCGACTCGATGTCGCACGCGATGTCGCACGGCTCGACGTTCGCGCCGAACGAGCTCGCGATGGCGGCCGGCCTCGCCACGCTGCACGAGCTGCGTGAGCGGAAGCTCGTGGAGCAGAGCGCCCGGCTCGGCGAGCGGCTGCTCGAGCTGACGCGGCCGCTCGTGGACGAGTTCGAGGTCGTGCGCGACGTCCGCGGGCTCGGGCTGGCGTGGGCGATCGAGTTCGCCGAGCCGCAGGGCGGTGGGCGCACGACGTACCGGATGATCGAGCGCGCGCAACGCGGCCTCTTCGCCCAGCTCGTCGTCGTGCCGCTCTTCACGAAGCGCCACATCCTGACCCAGGTCGCGGGCCACGACATGGCCGTGATCCGGATCCTGCCGCCGCTCGTCGTGACGGACGATGACGTCGAGGAGTTCGCCGCCGCGCTGCGCAGCACGGTCAAGGGCGCGCAGCGGATGCCGTCGCTGACGAAGTTCGCGCTGACGGCCGCGAGCGCCGGACTGTCGCGCCGTTAGCCGCGCTCGAGCGGGAGACCGCGCTGCGACCACTCGCTCCACCCGCCCGGGTAGAGGCGGCCGTCGCGGCCCGCCAGCCAGGCGCGGTGGAGCGTGACGCAGGCGGTGACGCCCGAGCCGCAGTAGGCGACGAGCTCGCCGCCTGGGAGCTCCGGCAGCGGTTCGTTCCACGGTGCGTTCGCAGCACCGGGGATCCGGCCCGGCGGGTCGTCGATCTCGTTCGGCTCGCCGCGCCAGCGGCTCGCGAGGCGGGCGTCGACGAGCGCGAGCGACGGATCGGCGAGGCGGCGCGCGATCTCCTCCGCCGCGATGGTGTCGCCGCTCCGCTCCCGCGGGACGAACTCGGCCGGCTCGATCTCCTCCTCGCCCGCGCGCAGCTCGCCTCCCCACACGTCGATCCCGCCGAGCAGGACGGCGCAGTCGTCGTGGCCGAAGTGGCGGAGCAGCCACCAGAGCCGCTCCGGGCCGCCGCCGTTCCCGTAGGCGACGACGTAAACGCCCTCGCCGATCCCGGCGCGGCCGGCCGCAGCGGCGAACTGCTGCGCGGACGGCAGCGGATGGCGACCTGCGTTCGGCACCGTGAGATCCGAGAGGTCGGCGTCGACGTCGAGGAACGACGCGCCAGGGATGTGCCCGGCGACGTAGAGCTCGCGGCCTCGCGCGGGGTTCCCGAGCTCCCAGCGGCAATCGACGAACTGGTACCTCACGTACCGACCAGCGTAGAGCGCCGTTCGAGGAGGACGACGTCGCGCCAGACGCCGCGCAGCTCGCCGGGGCGTTCGCGGACACCCACCTCGCGGAAGCCGCACGTCTTATGCAGCCGCAGCGAAGCCTCGTTCTCCGGGAACACGCCGGCGGTCAGCGTCCAGTAGCCCGCCTGCTCGGACAGCTCGACGAGTCGCTCGAGCAACTCGCGTCCGAGACCGGCGCCGCGCGCCTCGCCCGCGACGTAGACGCTCACCTCGCCGACGCCGCGATAGCAGTGCCGTGCGGAGGCCGGCGAGAGCGCGGCCCAGCCGACGACCGCACCGTCGCGTTCGGCCACGAGCCGCAACCGGGGGTGGGCCACGTCCCAACGCTCCCAGGACGGCGGCCCGGTCTCGAAGGTCGCGTCGCCGCCGCCGATCCCCTCCTCGTAGATCGCGCGCACTGCCGGCCAGTCGTCCGGCCGCAAGTCGCGGATCGTCACCGGGCGTGACTCGGCGTCCAGAGCGCAGCGAGGAGCCCGAGGCCGACGAGGACGCCGCCGCCGACCCAGCGCTGCACCCACGCGATCCCGGCCGAGCCGCGCAGACGATCGGCAACGGTCCCGGCCGCGAGCGCCCACATGCTGTCGCTGAGGAAGCCGAGCAGCGCGAACGTGAGGCCGAGCGCGAGCACCTGCAGCCCCGGATCCTGCGCGTTCGGGTCGACGAACTGGGGGATGAACGCGAAGATGAAGACGATCGTCTTCGGATTCGTGAGGTTGACGACGATGCCCTGCGTGTAGGCCCGGAGGCGCGTGCGTGGCACCGCGTCCTCGTCCGGCTCCTCGAGACCACGACCGAGGAGGCGCCGCACGCCGAGCAGGAAGAGATACGCCGCGCCGACGAACTTGACCGCGTCGAAGGCGACGGTCGACGCGAGGATCAGCGAGGAGAGCCCGAGGGTCGCGAGCACGACGTAGGCGACCGTCCCCGTCGTGATGCCGGCGACCGACGCGATGCCGCCGCTGCGGCCCATCTCGATGCTGCGCGTCACCACGTAGAGCACGGCCGGGCCGGGGATGAGAAGCAGCACGATCGCGGTCGCGAGGAACAGCGCGTAGGTGGACGAGGAGGGCATGACCGCACGCTACACCGCGCAAAGAACGTGCTCAGGCGCGACATTTGACGCCGGCGGGCGGAGCACCTACCCTGCCACCGCCATGTTGCTCGCGAACGTGATGGACCGGACCCGGGGAGTCGCCACTGTGCGGCTCGCCGGACCACGCGGCGCCCTTTAGGTCCGCGCGCCGCCTCTCCGGCGGCTTTCCGTCCTCCGTTCCCTCTTCTCTCGAAGGAGCAGCATGTCCACCTTTGCACCATCCACAATCGATCTGGCTTCACGTCCAGACCGCGAGGCGCCCGCCGTCGAGGTGCGCGACCTGCGGAAGACGTTCCGCCGCAAAGACCGCAGCAAGGGCCGCTTCGCGCGCAAGCGTCCGTGGCCGGCGCTCGACGACGTCACCTTCACGATGGCCCGCGGCGAGTGCGTCACCATCCTCGGCCAGAACGGCTCGGGGAAGTCGACGCTCGTCCGCCTGCTCTCGACGCTGCTGATCAGCGACGGCGGCGAGGCGCGCGTGTTCGGCCACGACGTGGACCGTGAGGCGTCGACGATCCGCCGGCTCGTCAACCGCGTCTCGGTCGAGGCGAGCTTCTTCAAGAAGATGTCCGCGGCCGAGAACCTCTCGTACGCGGCGCGCTTCTACGGCATGACGCCGCACCAGACGCGCACGGCCATCCCGGAGATCCTCACCCGGGTCGGCTTCCCGCCCGAGCGGCGCAACGAGGCGATGGAGAACCTCTCGCGCGGCATGCAGCAGAAGGTCGCCCTCGCGAGAGCGCTGCTGACGTCGCCCGTCCTGCTCCTGCTCGACGAGCCGACGACCGGGCTCGACCCGCGTTCGAAGCTCGAGGTGCAGGAGTTCATCCGGCAGGTCCGGACGGAGAACGACGCGACGATCCTGCTCTGCACGCACGACATGGCCGAGGCGGAGGCGCTCTCGGACCGCGTCGGGATCCTCGACCGCGGCCGGCTGCTCTTCCTCGAGCCGGTGTCCGACGTGAAGCGGCGCTTCGGCGTCGAGACGCTGGAGCAGGCGTTCTTCGCGGCGACCGGACGCGAGTTCGAGAACGAGGGCTCAGAAGAAGACGACGAGGACAGGGAGGTGTTCGCATGAGCGAGTTCGCTCTGGAGACAAGGAACCAGCTCGTCGGCCTGTTCGGGATCGTCGAGCGGAACGTCTACCTCACGAAGCGCTACTTCCTGTGGGACATCGCGTTCATGGTCTGGACGATCGCGAACACGCTCACGATCGTCTTCATCGCGCGCGCGATCCCCGGCATCTCGGCGGCGGAGGAGAACAAGGCGGCGACGGCGCTGCTCATCGGCGCGACGATCTGGGCCTTCCTCGGGATCATCTTCGAGTTCATGACCGAGACCGTCGCCTGGGAGCGCTGGGAGGGGACGATCGAGTACACGTTCATGGCGCCGCTGTCGCGTCTCGTCCACCTGTTCGGGCAGGGCGCGTACGCGGTGCTCTACGGGCTGATCCGCGCCACGATCCTATTCTTCGTCGTCGCCGCGTTCATCGGCATCCACGCGCCGCAGGCGAACTATGCAGCGGCGCTCGGGTTGCTCGCGCTCGCGTCCCTCTCGTTCATCGGCGTCGGAATCATGACCTCGGTGCTGCCGCTGATCTCGCCGGAGAAGGGCGCGCAGCTCGGCTTCGTCTGCCAGGGCATCATGCTCGTGGTCTCGGGCGTCTACTACCCGGTGAGCGTCATGCCGGAGTGGATGCAGTGGCTCTCGAAGATCTCGCCGGCGACGTACGCGCTGCGCGGCTGCCGAGCCTCGATCATCGACGGAGCCGGGATAGCGTGGGCCGACGTCTGGCCGCTGTTGATCATCGCCGTGCTCGCGACGCCGATCGGCCTCGCCGTCTTCCGCGTCGGCGAACGGCACGCGAAGCGGCACGGCAAGCTGAAGAGGTCGGGATGACCGACTGGTTCGCAGGAGACGTGGCGGAGCGCTACGACAAGTCGACGGCCGGCATGCCGGTCGAGCCGGTCGTCGACTTCCTGCTCCCGTTCGCGAGCGGCGGCGCGCTGGAGCTCGCGATCGGGACGGGGAGGATCGCAGTGCCGCTCGTGGAGCGCGGTGTCCGCGTCGCGGGCATCGACCTCTCGGCGGACATGGTCGCGGTGCTGCGGCAGAAGACGGACGCGATCCCGGTCGCGATCGGGGACATGGCGGCCACGCGGGTCGAGGGCACGTTCTCCCTCGCCTACGTCGTCTTCAACTCGATCAACAACGTCACGACGCAGGACGGTCAGGCGGAGGTGTTCGCGAACGCGGCGGCTCATCTCAGGCCGGGCGGTCGCTTTGTCGTGGAGGTGGGAGTCCACAACCGGCAGCGGCTCGAAGTCTTCGACCTGAGCGACACGCACGTCGGCGTCGACGAGTTCGACTTCGACAACCAGCGGCTCGTCTCGCACCATTTCTCGCTCGTGGACGGCGAGTGGCGGCGGTTGTCGGTTCCGTTCCGCTCGGTCTCGCCGGCCGAGCTCGACCTGATGGCGCGGCTCGCGGGGCTGAGGCTGCGCGAGCGCTGGGCCGACTGGGACCGCGCGCCCTTCACCGCGGAGAGCACGAAGCACGTGTCGGTCTGGGAGAAGGGTTGAAGATCGAGCTGCCGATCGAGACCGAACGGCTCGTGATCCGGCCGCTCGAGCTCACGGACGCCGAGGACCTCGCTGAGTCCCCGGAGTGGATCCGGGAGAAGATCGACCGCTTCGAGCGCGACGGCGGGATGAGCCTCTGGGCGGCCATCGAGCGCGAGAGCGGCCGCGCGGTCGCACTGGCCGGCGTGCAGTGGGAGCAGATCGACGGGCGCCGTGAGCTCGATCTCGGCTGCGTGGTCGCGGCCCACGCGCAGCTGCGCGGATTCGGGACGGAGGCCTCCGAGGCGGTCGTGCAGGCAGCGTTCACAGCGGGCTTCGAGCGCGTGACGGCGATGGCTTTCCCGGACAACGCGGTGGCGCTGCGCGTCCTGGCGAAGCTCGAGTTTGTCCGGGAAGGCGAGACGACGTTCGAGGAGCGCCGTTACGCCTTCTTCGTGCGGCGGCGTTAGCGTTTCGCGCGTGCCTGCCCGCCCGCGCCGCTCCTGCCTGACCGTCCCCGCCTCGAGCGAGCGGATGCTCGCCAAGGCGCCGTCGCTCGCCGCCGACGAGGTGATCGTCGATCTCGAGGACGCGGTCGCGGCCGAGGACAAGGAGCAGGCACGCGGGATCGCGGTCGCCGCGCTGGGGCGCGGCCCGCTCGGGCGGACGACTGCGCTCAGGGTCAACGGACGCTCGACGCCGTGGTGGGAGGACGACCTGCGCGCGGCCGCGGAGGCGCGCCCGGACGTCGTCGTACTCCCCAAGGTCGAGTCCGTCGAGGACGTGTCCGCCGCGGCCGACCTGCTCCCGGACGGCGTCGGTCTCGAGGCCCAGATCGAGACCGCGCGCGGGCTCGTCGAGGCCGAGCGGATCGCCGCCGCAGGGCACGGGCTCGAGGCGCTCGTCTTCGGCCCGGCCGACATGGCCGCCTCGCTCGGTCTCCCCGTCCTGACGATCGGAGCAGGCAGCTCGGACTACGCGCTCAGACGCGTCGTCGCGGCCGCGCGTGCGTTCGGGCTCCAGGCGGTCGACGGGCCGCACGGGCGGCTCGGCGACGACCTCGGGCTCGTCCTCACGGCGCGACGCGCGCTCGAGCACGGCTACGACGGCAAGTGGGTGATCCACCCGAGCCAGATCGAGCCCGTCAACAACATCTTCACGCCGTCGGTCGCCGAGCTCGAACGTGCGCGCCGGATCCTCGAGGCGGCCGGGGGTGCAACCCGCTTCGAGGGCGAGCTCGTGGACGAGGCCTCCCGCAAGCTCGCGGAGGCGCTGCTCAGGCGCGCCGAGCTGCTCTCCTAGCGGCCTTGCGCCGCTTCACCTCGGGGGCGGCCAGCACTCCGCGGTACCACAGGTGCAGAAGCCCGGCCATGGCGGCCGCGGCCAAGCCGAGCACCCAGGCGACGCGTGCCACCATGTCGGAGAGGGTACTTTCAGGGCAGGTCCGAGACGCAGGGTCGCGTGCGAGCGGCGGCTGCGGAAAGATAGGACCGATCTTCAGCCCACGAGGAAAGGACGAGGGAAGATGACGTACACGAAGGAACGGGCCGCCGCGGCAGCCGCCAACGCGAAGCCGTTTGTCGAGCGTGCGCTCCGCGACGAGGAGCTGCGCGACAGCATCCGCAGCGCGTTCACCTCCGCCCGTGCCGTCTACGAGGAGCTCTCCTCCCGGCGCCGGGTGTCCGACGCCGCGTCGCAGCTCGCCGGCGACAAGGATCTCCAGGATGAGATCCGGAGCGCGATCGACGAGCTCCGGAACGCATCCCGGCGCGTTAAGGACGCGAAGGAGGAGGCCGCACCGGAGCCCGCACACACCGCCAAGCACAGCCTGCTCCTGCTGTTCGGGATCCTGGTCGGACTCCTGCTGAACCCGATCACGGGCCCGGCGCTGCGGCGCGCACTCGGCCGCAAGATCTTCGGCAGCGGGGACGACTTCGTCTACCAGGGGAACGGCAGCAAGACCGCGGGCTAGTCGCGAGAGGGGAAGTGCGCTCGAGGGTGCTCACGCGCGAAGGCGTGGGAGCGGTCGCGCGCGCCCTCGTCCGGCGCCGGCGGGAAGTAGCGTAGACCTCCGTGGCCGGAGCAGACGATCTCCTCGCGCGGCTGGCGACGACCCCGGCCGAGGCGGGTCTGTTCCTCGACTTCGACGGGGTGCTGGCGCCGATCGTGGAGCGGCCCGAGGACGCCGCGGCCCCGCCGGAGACGCGCGCCGAGCTCGAGCGGCTCGTCGATCGCTACGCGCTCGTCGCCGTCGTCAGCGGCCGAGCGACCGCGGACGTGCGCGCGCGAGTCGGGGTAGAGGGCGTGTACTACGTCGGCTCGCACGGGCTTGAGCTGGAGCCGGAGAACGAGCGCTGGAGCCGGACCCTCGCTACGTTCGCCGCCGACGCGCCCTGGCCGAGAGAAGACGTGGAGGTGAAAGGGCTCGCGGTCTCCTTCCACTTTCGGAAGCGGCAGAACGAGGCCGAGGCGGTGCGCGAGCTCGACGCCATCGCAACGCAGGCGCGGGAGGAGGGGCTCGTCGCGCGCTACGGACGCAAGATCCTCGAAATCCTGCCGCCGGTCGACTCGCACAAGGGAACGGCGGTGCGCAGCATGCTTGACGACTTCGGGCTGCGCCGCGCGCTCGCGGCCGGCGACGACACCACCGACCTCGACTCTTTCGCCGCCCTCGACGGCCTCGAGGTCGCGGTCCGCGTCGCCGTCGCGTCGCCGGAAGCACCGAGCGCGTTGCTCGAAGCCGCCGACGTCGTCGTCGACTCGACCGGCGAGTTCCTCGCCCTCTTGCGGAAGCTGTAGGCCCGACTTTGTGACTCAGACCTTGTGCAGCTTCACCGCGGTGCCGTAGGCGCAGATCTCGGTCCAATTGCCGCCCATATCGGACGTGTCGAAGCGCATGGCGATGATCGCGTTCGCGCCCTTCGCCTCCGCTTCCTCGATCATCCGCTCCATCACCTGCTTACGGCTGTCGATGAGCGCAGTCGTCATCCCCTTCAGCTCTCCGCCGACGAATGACTTGAGGCCGGCACCGATCTGAGAGCCGATGTTGCGCGAACGCACCGTCAGGCCCATCACCTCGCCGAACACCTCGTCGACCTGATAGCCGGGGATGTCGTTCATCGTCGTCACGATCATCGTTCTGCCTCCCTGTTGAGCACGTCCCACGCCCGCCGCACGTCGTCCTCCGTCGTCCGCGCGTTGCCGATCGCGAGCCGCAGGGCGAAACGGCCGTCGAGCTTCGTGTGCGTGATGAAGATCTCACCCGAGGCGTTGACCCGCGCCTCGATCTGCGCGTTCGCCTCGTCCGAGCCGTTCCGCCGGAAGACGACGAGCGAAAACCGCTGCGGCGCGACGAGCTCCCAGTCCGCGCTCTCCTCGACCCAGCCTGCGAAGAGCTCGGCGAGCCGGATGTGCTCGCGCTGGATCGCCCGCAGGCCCTCGGCGCCGTAGCAACGCAGCACCGCCCACAGCTTGAGCGACCGGAAGCGCCGGCCGAGCGGCGGGCCGTAGTCCGCCAGCGAGAACGCCTCGTCGTCGGTGCGCAGGTACTCCGGCGTCAGCGTGAACGCCTCGCGCCACTCGTCCGGCCGCGCGGTCCAGACGAGCGAGCAATCGGTAGGGACCAGCATCCATTTGTGCGGGTTCACGACAAGGCTGTCGGCGAGCTCGACGCCGTCCTGCGACCAGCGCTCCTCCTCGCAGATCCACGAGGAGCCCGCATATGCGGCGTCGACATGGAGCCATGCGCCGGCCGCGTGCGCCCGCTCGGCGAGCTCACGCACGGGATCGACCGACGCGAACGACGTCGTGCCCACCGTCGCCACCACGCACGCAACGTCGGCAAGGTCGTAGCCGTCGACGCGCATCCGCAGCTCCTCGTCGACCGGCACCTTGCGCAGCTCCAGCCCGAGCATCCGCGCGTCCTTCTCCACCGAGGAGTGCGCATGCTCGGAGCAGACGACGACGTTGCGCCCGGTCACGTGGCGGGCGGCGATGAGCGCCGCAAGCGTCGAGGTCGAAGCGGTGTCCTCGATGTGGCCGTGCCAGCCCTCGGGGAGACCGAGCAGCTGCCGCACCCAGTCGGCCACGCGCAGCTCGAGCTCCGTCGAGGCCGGCGAGGCGCGCCAGACGAGCGCGACCTGGTTCAACGCGGCGGCGAGCAGCTCGGCGAGAATCGCCGGCTCCGACGAGGTCACGGCGAAGTAGGAGAAGAAGCGCGGGCTCTGCCAATGCGTGATCGCCGGCAGGAGCAGCTCGTCGAGGTCGCGCAGCACGGCGGAGAACGGCTCGGGCTGCTCAGGCGCGACCGCCGGCAGCTGCGCCGAGAGCTCCCCCGGCTTCACCTGCGCGAGCACCGGCAGCTCGCCGACCCGCTCCAGATAGCTCGCCACCCACTCGACCGCCGCCGCGCCGTCTTCCCGGAAGTCGCTCACGGCCGTTTCTTTCGCAGCTTGTCGAGCTGCTTCCACGTGCGCGTGTTAGCGACGTCGGCCTTCGTCAGCCAGCCGCGCCGCGCCTGCGCCACCGCCAGCTCCAGATAGGCCTGCGAGCGGACCTCGTGCCCGTCGGAGGTGACGATCAGCCGCAGCCCCGCCTCCTGGGCGGCGCGGGCATGGACGTCGCGCAGGTCGAGCCGGTCGGGCTGGCCGTTGATCTCGAGCAGCGTGCCCGTCTCGAGCGCGCCCTCGATCACGCGCGCGACGTCGACATCGCGCGGCGGCCGCTTCCCGATCCGCCGGCCGGTGAGATGGCCGATCGCATCGACGTACGGGTTCTGCATCGCTTCGAGCACCCGTTCGGTCGGCCGCGAGTCGGGCGCGTTGTGCACCGAGGCGACCACCCAGTCGAGCAGCGCGAGATCCTCGTCGGCGACGTCGACTTCGCCATTGGAGCGGATGTTCGCCTCCACGCCGGCCAGGATCGTCAGCTGCGGGAACCTCTTCCGCAGGCCGTCGATCTCCTCGAGCTGCGCCTGCAGCCGCCCCTCGCGGAGGTAGTGGGAGTGGTCGGTGACCGCGTAGTAGGAGTAGCCGCGGGCGACCGCGCCCCCGAGCATCTCCTCGAGCGTGCTCTTGCCGTCGGCCGACCAGTGCGAGTGCGTGTGCAGGTCGCCGCGGACGTCGCGTAGCTCGACGAGCTTGGGCAACTCGCCGCGCCGCGCCGCCTCGAGCTCGCCCGAGTTCTCGCGCAGCTCCGGCGGGATCGGCTCGTAGCCGAGGAACTCGTACACGTCGTCCTCGTCGGCGCTCTTGAAGACGTCGCCCGTCTCCACGTTGGTCACGCCGTACTCCGAGATCGAGAGCCCGCGGCGCACCGCGTCCTCGCGCATCGCGACGTTGTGGTCCTTCGAGCCGGTGAAGTGCTGCAGGAGGTTGCCGAACGACTCGGGCGGGACGACGCGCAGGTCGAAGCGAAGACCCTCGCGCGAGACGACCGTCGCCTTCGTGTCGCCCTGCGCCGCGACGTCGGCGACCCAGCTCAGCTCGGCGAAGCGGCCTGTCAGCTCGGCCGGCTTCGTCGCGCTCGCGATGATGTCGAGGTCACGGAACGTCTCCTTGCGCCGCCGCACCGAGCCGGCCTCCGAGACTGCGAGCGCGGCCGGCAGCTCGCGCAGCGCGGCGACCACCTTCTGCACCTCGGGTAGGCCTCGGCCAAGGAGGTAGCGGTCGGTCTCCGGGCTCTCGGCCTGGAAGACGAGAGCGGCGAGGATCTTCTCCTCGCTCTTCGGCCCGAGCCCTGCCAGCGTGCGCAGCCGCTCGGACTCGGCCGCCGCCTTGAGCTCGTCGAGCGTAGTGACGTCGAGCTCGCGCCAGATGCGGGCCGCCGTCTTCGGCCCGAGGCCCGGCAGCTTCATGAAGAGGACGACCTCGGGCGGAACTCCGGCCTTCTTCTTCGTCAGCGCCTGGATCTCGCCGACCTCGACGATCTCGACGATCTTCTCCTCGATCGTCTTGCCGATGCCCTGCAGCTCCTTCGCGCGGCCGTCCAGCGCAAGCTGGGCGACCGAGGCCGACGTCTCGCGCACGCGCGCGGCCGCACGACGATACGCGACGACGCGGAACGTGTCCTTCCCCTCGAGCTCGAGCAGGTCGCCCAGCAGCTCGATCTGGTCTGCGATCTCGGAGTTCTTAGGTAGCTCCGGCACTCTCGCGATGATATGAGCGTGCCCCGGCCCGTCGTCTGCCTGCCCACCTACAACGAGCGCGAGAACCTCGAGCCGATGGTGCGCGCGCTCGCGGACCACGGCGTGAGCGTTCTCGTGATCGACGACAGCTCACCTGACGGCACGGGCGAGATCGCCGACCGGCTCGCCGCCGAGCTGCCGTGGGTCGAGGTGCTGCACCGGCCGCGCAAGGAGGGCCTGGGACGCGCCTATGTCGACGGGTTTCAGCACGTGCTCGCGGGCGACACCGAGCTCGTGCTCGAGATGGACTGCGACTTCTCGCACGACCCGGCCGACGTGCCGCGACTGATCGCGGCCGTCGAGGAAGGCGCGGACCTCGCTCTCGGCTCCCGCTACGTCCCTGGCGGCGGCACCGAGAACTGGGGGCTCGTGCGGCGGCTGATCTCGCGCGGCGCCTCGCTCTACACGCGCGTCCTCCTGATGCCGATCCACGACTCGACGGGAGGCTTCAAGTGCTTCCGCCGGCGCGTCCTCGAGTCGATCGATCTCGAGACGATCGACGCCGCGGGCTACGTGTTCCAGATCGAGACGACGTACCGCACCGTGCGCAAAGGGTTCCACGCCGTCGAGGTGCCGATCCGCTTCGCCGACCGCACCGCGGGCCAGTCGAAGATGAGCCGCGCGATCGTGCTCGAGGCCGTGTGGAAGGTGCCGGCGCTACGGTTGGCCGCGTTGAGGGGGCGGCTGTGACCGAGCTCGACGAGGCGACGTTCGACGAGGCGATTGCGGGCGGGCCGCTGCTCGTCGACTTCTGGGCGCCCTGGTGCCGGCCGTGCAGGGCGATCGAGCCGATCCTCGACGAGCTTCCGGTCGAGGTCGCGCGGGTCAACATCGACGAGGAGATCGGGATCGCATCCCGCTACAGCGTGCTCTCGATCCCGACGGTGATCCTGTTCTCGGGGGGAGAGGCTCGCGGCTCCGTCGTGGGTGTGCGCCCGAAGGCGCACTTCGAGCAGTGGCTAGCGGAAGTGCTCCCAGCCGGCGAGTGAGTACGGCTCGCCGCCGAGCGTGAGCTCCACTCCTGTGCCCTCCTCGACGCGGCCGATCACCGGGAGGTCGCGCGGGCTCACCGTGGTCGCGAGCAGCTCGTAGTCCTCGCCGAAGCCGACGTCGTCGAGCTCCGCTCCCTCGGCGAGGGGGACGCGCTCGAGCTCGATGACGAGCCTGACGCCGGAGCGCTCGGCTATGTGGCCGGCGTCCCGGGCGAGCCCGTCCGAGACGTCGAGCATCGCGGTCGCGACCTTCGCGAGAAGCTTGCCTTCCTCGACCCGATCCGGCACCGGCGGCAATGACCCACTGCGAAACGCGGCTCCCGCAGCACCGAGCGGCCCGGTCACGACGACGACATCCCCAGGCTTCGCTCCCGCCCGGCCCGGCACACGGTCCGAGAGGCCGAGCGCAGTGACCGACAGCAGGACGCGGTCGGCCCGGGTCGTGTCGCCGCCTCGCACCGGAACGCCGCGCTCGTTCAACCCGGCGTAGAGCTCGAGCACGTCGGCGAGCTCGGTGTCCGGCGGCAGTCCGAGCGAGACGAACAGCGCCGTCGGAGTGGCCCCGGAGGCCGCGAGGTCGCTGATGTTGACGGCAGCGGCCCGCGCGCCGAGCTCGCGCCAGCCGAGCAGGTCGAAGCGGAAGTGGACTCCCTCGATGAGCGCGTCCTGCGTGACGACCAGGCGGCCGAAGGCGGCCGCGTCGTGCTCGATTCCCTGGGCGAGGCCGCGCCGCTCGAGCTCCGCCAGCAGCCCGAACTCGCCGAGCTCCGCGAGCGTCGTCACAGCTCGGAGATTCGCGCCCGCCCGTCGAGCGTCTCGGGGTCGAGCGCCGCGAGTGCGTCGTAGAGCCGCGCGTGGAAGGTGCCGGGGCCGGCCGCACCCTCGGCCGCATCCTCCGCCGCGACGCCGAGCGCGGCCAGCGCCTCGGCTGCTGCCTCGAGCGGCTCGTCCGCCTTGACGGCGAGGAAGCAGCCCGTGAGCGCCGACGAGATGCACCCGGTTCCTGTCACCGCCGCGAGCAGCGGATGGCCGTTCGCCACCGCCAGCGTCCGCTCGCCGTCGGAAACGTGGTCGGCCGGGCCGGTGACGGAGGCGACGGGCCCGAGCTGGCGGCCCGCCTCCAACGCGAGCTCCGCCGGCTCGAGCCCGGCCGTGATCGACTCGACGCCGCGCACCTCGGCCTCGGCCCCGACGAGCGTCGCGACCTCGCCGGCGTTGCCGCGCAGGACGGTCACGTCCACTTCGTCGAGAATCCGCCGCGCCGTATCGGTGCGGTACGCGGTCGCACCGGCGCCGACCGGATCGAGGACGACCGGGATCCCGCGAGCGCTCGCGACGCGGCCGGCGATCAACATCGCCTCGATCCAGTGCTCCGAGAGCGTGCCGATGTTGAGGACGAGCGCGGACGCGAGCCCGACCATCTCCTCGACCTCCTGCGGCGCGTGCGCCATCACGGGCAGCCCGCCGAGCGCCAGAGTCGCGTTGGCGGTCTCGTTCATGACGACGTAGTTCGTGATCTGGTGGACGAGCGGCTTCCGCTCGCGCAGCTCGCGCAGGGTCGTGCCCGGAGAGATGCTCATCGCGCGCCCACTCCCAGGACGTCCACCGGGCCGTCGCCGTCGCCGATCTCGACGAGGCCCTGTGCGACGGCACGCGAGGCGGCCGCCGCGGCACCGCGCGCGGCGTCGACCAGCGAGCGCCCGCGGGCGAGCAGCGCGGCGAGCGTCGCCGAGTGCGTGCAGCCCGCACCGTGAGTGGCAGCGACGTCGCGGCGCTCGAACGGAATCTCGATGTGCTCGCTCCCGTCGAAGAGGTGATCGGCCGGCTCGTCGCCGTGGCCGCCGGTGACGAGCGCAGCGGGCGCGCCGAGCCCTACGAGCGCTTCCGCCAGCTCGGCCGGCGACGCGTCGGAACCGGTGAGCGCCCGCGCCTCGAGCAGGTTCGGGGTGACCACGGTCGCGAGCGGGAAGAGGCGCCCGACGAGCACGTCGACGGCGTCGTCCTCCAGCAGTCGCGCGCCCGAGCTCGCCACCATGACGGGGTCGACGACGAGCGGCAGCGGGTGCTCCTCGAGCCAGTCGGCCACGGTCTCGATGATCGGGCGGGAGAAGAGCATCCCCGTCTTCGCGGCATCGATCCCGATGTCCCCGGCGACCGCGTCGAGCTGCGCGCGGACGAACCACGTCGGCACCTCGTGGACGGCTGTGACCTCGCGCGTGTTCTGTGCCGTGAGCGCGACGATCGCCGACATGCCGTGGGCGCCCGCCGCGGCGAACGCCTTCAGGTCAGCCTGGATCCCGGCCCCTCCGCCGGAATCGGAGCCCGCAATCGTGATGCAGCGTGGAACCAACGCTCTCCCTTCGCCGGCATGACCCGGATCAGGTTCGACGGGTGTGATCTCAGCCTCTCCGCAAGGCACCCCGGTGGCGGAACCCTACCCCCGCAGATGCAAGCGACGCGCAATCTCGGCGAAGTTGAAGTCGTACCCCCAACCGAACGCCCGCGGTAGCACGATCCGCCGGTCCTTCGTGTTCCACAGGCGCGACTTGTAGCGCTCCCAGGTCGGCCGGCTCCAGTCGTACGGGACGCCGAGGAACTTGCCTGTCGGCTGCCTCGTCATGTATCGAGCGTACCGATGCACCGTTTGCCGCCCGCTCTCGCCGCCACCGCGACGCCGCGGATCCTCGACCTGCTGGGAGACGGCCCGGGCCGGGTGCTCGAGCTCGGCTTCGCGGGCATCCATGCGGCGCTCCTGGAGCTCTCGGGCTGGGAGGTCGTCGTCGTGGAGCCGGACCCGGCGTACGCCGACCGCGCCGGCGCGCGCAGCGACCACGTCGCGGACGCACCCAAGGGACACTTCGACGCCGTCATCGCTCAGAGCGGAGCCGATCTCGCCGGCATCGACGCCACGCGCGTCCTGCTCGTCGAGCCGGATGGAACCGTCCACGAGTGACGTTAGGAGACAGCATGGAACTGCGCGTCGCCCTCACCGTGCCGGACTTCGACCGGGCAGTGGCCTTCTACCGCGACACGCTCGGGCTCGAACAGATCGCCGACTTGAAGAGCTCGGACGACGGACGCGTCATCCTGCTCGCAGCCGGAGCCGCGACGCTCGAGCTCTTCGACGAGCGGCAGGCCGAGTCCGTCGACCGGATCGAGGCCGGCCGCCGCGTCTCGGGACCGGTACGCCTCGCGATCCGGGTCGACGACGCCGACGCAATGTCCGGGCGGCTGGTCGCCGCCGGCGCCGATCCGATGGCCGAGCCGGTCGTCCCGCCGTGGGGCGGCCGCAACGCCCGGCTGCGCACGCCGGACGGGATGCAGCTGACACTGTTCAGCGAGCCGTAGATCGCTTGAATGGTGGCGTGACGACCGTCGCCACCTGGGACGACCTTCTCGCAGGCGACGAGCTCGCCCACCTCGCGACCGAGCCGGCGCGCGACGCGCGGACGGCGCCGCTACCGGGCTCCCTCCAACCGCTCTTGCGGGAGGCGCTCGCCGCCCGCGGCATCCATGAGCTCTACGCCCACCAGGCCGAGGCGTACGAGGCGGCGCGGGCCGGCGGCAACCTGATCGTCACGACCGGCACGGCTTCCGGGAAGACGCTCGCCTTCAACCTGCCAGTGCTCGACGCGCTCGCCGCCGACCGGCATGCGCGCGCCCTCTACCTCTATCCGACGAAAGCGCTCGCCCAGGACCAGGCGCGGTCGCTCGGCGGGCTCGGCGTGGCCGGTGTCCGCGCCGCGATCTACGACGGAGACACGCCGACCGAGCGGCGGCGCCAGATCCGCGGCTGGGCGAATCTCGTGCTCACGAACCCGGACATGCTCCACATCGGCGTCCTGCCGCGTCACGACCTGTGGGGCGACTTCCTGCACAACCTCCGCTTCGTCGTGGTGGACGAGGCGCACGTCTACCGCGGCGTGTTCGGCTCGCACGTGGCGAACGTCCTGCGCCGGCTGCGGCGACTGGCCCGGATCTACGGCGCCGAGCCGCAGTTCCTGCTCGCCTCGGCCACGATCGCGAACGCCGGGGAGCTCGCGCAGGCGCTCACGGGCGAGGACGCGACCGTGGTGGAGGACGACGGCGCACCGCGCGCCGAGCGGACGATCGCGCTCTGGAACCCGCCGCTCCTCGACGCCGAGCTCGGACTGCGCGCCAGCACGCTCGGCGAGGCGTCCCGGCTGCTGGCCGGGCTGGTCGGCCGCGGCCTACGCACCATTTGCTTCGCGAAGAGCCGCAAGTCGGCTGAGCTGATCCACCGCTTCGCAAGTGACCGGCTCGATGCGGAGACCGCCCGGCGGCTCGCCCCGTACCGCGCCGGCTACACGCCGCAGCAGCGGCGGGAGATCGAGCGGCGGCTCGTCGAGGGAGAGCTGCTCGGCGTCACCTCGACCGACGCGCTCGAGCTCGGCATCGACATCGGACACCTCGACTGCGCGATCTCGGTCGGCTTCCCGGGCACGGTGGCGAGCCTGCGCCAGCAGTGGGGACGCGCCGGGCGGCGGGAGCACGGGCTCGCGATCCTCGTCGCCTCGGAGGACGCGCTCGACCAGTACTTCATGCGCGAGCCGCCGGCGCTGCTCGAGCGGCGCGTCGAGGCGGCGATCCTCGACCACGCCAACCCGCGCGTGCTCGACGGCCACGTCGCCGCGGCCGCGTTCGAGGCCCCGCTCGACGAGGGCGACGCCGCCACGCTCGGCCCGGAGGCGCTCGAGCGGGCGCCACACGTCCCGGAGCTACGGCAGACGCAGCGCGGCTGGGTCTGGGCCGGTAAGGACTCGCCAGCCGCCCGCACGCCGCTTCGCTCCACCTCGCCCGACGCGTTCCTCGTCGTCGACGCCTCGAGCGGAGACGTCCTCGGGCTGGCCGAGCTCGAACGCGCCTACTCCACCGTGCACGAGGGCGCGGTCTACCTCCACCTCGGCCGCCGGTACCTCGTGCGCGAGCTCGACCTCGCCGCGCGGCGCGCGCTCGTCGAGCCGTTCGACGGCGACTGGTACACGCAGGCGAAGAAGGAGACGGAGACGTCGATCGAGGAGGCGCTGCGCGTCGAGCGGAGGCTCGGGCTCGAGCTTTCCTTCGGCCGTGTTTCGGTGACCGAGCAGGTGGTCGCGTACCAGAAGAAGTCGGTGGCGACGGCTCGACGCTCGACACCGTCCCGCTCGACCTGCCGCCGACCACCTTCGACACGGAGGCGGTCTGGTTCGTGCCGCGGCCGCACCAGCTCGACGGGCTCGAGGCGATGCCGCTCCTGCTCTCGTCCCTCCACGCCGCCGAGCACTCGCTGATCGCGCTCCTGCCGCTGTGGGCGATGTGCGACCGCTGGGACATCGGCGGCCTCTCGACGAACCTCCACCTCGACACCGGCGCGCCGACCGTCTTCGTCTACGACGGCCACGCCGGCGGCGTCGGCATCGCGGAACGCGGGTTCGACGCAGTTCGAGGGCTGGGTCGCCGACACCGTCCGCACTGCTCGAAGGCTGCCCCTGCGAACGCGGCTGCCCCTCCTGCGTCCAGAGCCCGAAGTGCGGCAACCTCAACGAGTTCCTCGACAAGGCGGGAGCGCTCACGCTGCTCCGCCGTATGCTCGGTTCGTGACGAGGATCCTCGTCCGGCCGCCGGCCGTGGAAGACGTTCCGTCGTGGCAGGAGCTCGGCTGGCGCTCCGAGCCGGACCCGGCGCGGCTCGCGGCCGAGCACGCGCGGTTCCGGGCCACAATCGCCGACGCCGGCGTCGAGGTGATCGAGGCGCACGGCGAGCCGGGGAACCTCGACTCGATCTACGTCTACGACCCCGTCCTCGTGACGGCGCACGGCGCGATCCTGCTCCAGCCGGGAAAGACGGGGCGGCGCGGCGAGCCCGACGCGCTCGCACCCGACCTGCCGCTGCCGGTCCTCGGTCGGCTCGAGGGGGACGAGAACGCCGAGGGCGGCGACACCGTCTGGCTCGACGAACACACGCTGCTCGTCGGTCACACGTACCGGACGAACCCCGCCGGGATCGAGAAGCTCCGCCGTCTCCTGCCCGAGGCCGACGTGCTCGCGTTCCACCTGCCGCACTTCCACGGTCGCGGCGAGGTGCTGCACTTGCGCTCGCTCCTGAATCCGGTAACGCCGGAGCTCGTGGTCGCATATCCACCGCTCATGCCGGTGCCGCTCGTCGAGCTGCTGGAGGAACGCGGCGTCGGCGTCGTCGAGGTGCCGGACGAGGAGTTCGAGACGATGGGCCCAAACGTCCTCGGCCTGCCGGGCGGCCGCGCCCTCGCGCTCGCCGGCAACCGCGTGACCCGGCAGCGCCTCGAGACCGCGGGCGTCGAGGTCGTGGAGTACGAGGGCGACGAGATCAGCCGCAAGGGAGACGGCGGCCCGACATGTTTGACGCTGCCTGTCGATTTCCCGGCGACCCGTTCGTCGTAGAGACGTCAACACTTCCCGAAGGAGGGACTCCATGCAGTACCTGCTCCTGATCAACGACGACGAGGCGCACTGGGGCGACATGCCCGAGGACGAGCGCAACGCGATCTACGCCGAGTACGGGACGTACACCGAGGACCTGCAGAGCCGCGGGATCCTCGTCGGCGCCAACCAGCTCCAGCCCGGCGGAACGGCGACGGTCGTGCACGTCCGGGACGGCGAGACGTTCACCACCGACGGGCCGTTCGCGGAGACGAAGGAAGTGCTCGGCGGCTACTACCTGATCGACGTCGACACGCTCGACGAGGCGCTCGAGTGGGCCGCGAAGATCCCGTCCGCCCGCTACGGCCACATCGAGGTGCGCCCCATCGTGATGCGCGAGGCAGAGGTCGCGTCGTAGAGGACCTCGCCCGCGCTTACCGCGACGAGCGCGCCCGCTCGATCGCGATCCTCGGCCGCGTCCTCGGTGACCTCGACCTCGCCGAGGACGCGGTGCAGGATGCCTTCGTCCGCGCGGCCGAGCGCTGGCCGGCCGACGGCGTGCCGCGCAATCCCGGCGCCTGGATCGTGACGACGGCCCGCAACGCGGCGATCGACCGGATCCGCCGCGAGCAGACACTGACACGCAAGACGGAGCTGCTCGCGCGGGCCGAGGAGCTCCCGGACGACGAGGAGGCTGTGATCCCCGACGAGCGGCTCGAGCTGATCTTCGCCTGCTGCCACCCGGCGCTCGCGCCGGAGGTGCAGGTCGCGCTCACGCTGAGCCTCGTCGGCGGCCTCGAGACGCCCGAGATCGCGCGCGCCTTCCTCGTCCCGGAGGCCACGCTCGCGCAGCGGCTCGTGCGCGCGAAGCGGAAGATCCGCGACGCCGGCATCCCGCTGCGGGTGCCGGCCGAGCACCTGTTGCCGGAACGGCTCCGAATCGTGCTCACGACGCTCTACCTCGTCTTCAACGCCGGCTACGGCCCGCCAGTCAGGCGCGAGCTGTGCAGAGAGGCGATCCGGCTCGCCGCCGTCCTCGCGACGCTCATGCCGGACGAGGCCGAGGCGCACGGCCTGCACGCGCTGCTGCTGCTGCAGGACGCGCGCCGCGACGCCCGGGTCTCCCCCGCCGGCGAGCTCGTCCTGCTCGAGGAGCAGGACCGCAGTCTCTGGGACACGGCCGAGATCGAGCAGGGCCGCTCTGCCCTCGCGCGGGCGCTGCCCCTGCGTCGCGCCGGCCCGTACCAGCTGCAGGCGGCGATCGCCTCGCTCCACTACGAGGAGCCGGCGGACTGGAAGCAGATCGCGCTCCTCTACGGCCGGCTCGCAGAGCTGAGCCCGTCGCCGGTCGTAGAGCTGAACCGCGCAGTCGCCGTCGCGCATGGCCGAAGGGCCGGAGCCCGGGCTCCAGATCGTCGACGGGCTGACCGGTCTGGAGCAGTACCACCTCTGGCACTCGACCCGGGCCGAGCTCCTGCACCGGCTCGGCCGGGACGAGGAGGCGGCAGCCGCCTACTCGCGTGCGCTCGACCTCGCCCCGAGCGAGACCGAGCGCACGTTCCTCGAGGGCCGCCTCGCCGCCTCCGAGTCCTAGTACGCGGCCGCGAGCACCTGCTTCCGCCGGAGCTTCAGCAGCGAGACGGCCTGGGTGGTCGGCCGGAACGGGTCGTAGACCGTCGTCCCGTCCTCGACCGAGACGGCCGCCACCGGCACTCCGTCGACGTCCGCCACGAGCCAGTCGCCCTCGTGCAGCGGCCGCTCGCTCAGCTGTGCCAGGCGCTCGATCTCGTCGCGGCAGGCGCTCAGCCTCAGCTGGATCGCCGTCCGCACCGGCTGCGGAGGACGCGTGTGGGCCTGCCGCGCCTGCCGGTACCGGCGGGCGTCGCGCTGGAAGCCGGCCATCCGGTCGAGCACGATCTGGTGCGTCAGCTCGGGATACATCTTCTCTCCTCCTCTTCGGCGTGCTACCCTAACCACTGTTCGGAGATTACCAGTTACGTAACCTCCAACGCAACTACAATGGTTACGGATTTACATACGCAACTGGATCTCGTCGGCGACTTCGTCAACACGCTCGATTTCGAAACCGGCATCGACCGGATCGCGACGCCGGACGAGCTGGCCATGTGGTTCTCCGAGCAGGGTCTCGTGGACGATCTCGTCGAGCCGACGGAGCAGGAGCTCGCGGACGCACTCGCCGTGCGCGAGGCGATCCGGGAGCTTCTCCTCGTGCACAACGGCGTCGAGGTGGACGCGAACGGAGCGTCGAAGACGCTCGAGGACGCCGGGCGCAAGGCGCGCCTCGGTGTCCGGTTCGTCGACGGCCGCCCCGTCCTCGCTCCCGAGGACGACGGAGCCTACGGCGCACTCGGCCGCATCGTCGCGACGGTCGCCGAGCTCGCGCCGACCGACGAGTGGAAGCGGCTGAAGACCTGTCGCGACGAGCACTGCCGCGTCGCCTTCTACGACAAGTCGCGCAATCGGTCCCGCGCGTGGTGCTCGATGGAGGTCTGCGGCAACCGCGAGAAGGCGCGCAACTTCCGCCACCGCCACGCGGCGAAGACGGCCTAGGCCGAGCCGCCCAGAGCGAGCTCGACTGCGGCCGCCGGCGTCTGCGCCCGCTGCGTTCCTTCGACCTCCCAGCCCGGCTCGAGCACGACTACCGGACGGCCGAGCGTGAGCGCGAAGCCGATCTCCGCGAGCGTGCCGTAGCGGCCGCCGACCGCGATCACCGCGTCGCCCGACGCAACGACCGCGAGGTTGCGGCCGTGGCCGATGCCCGTCACGACGACGTGGTCGAGCCACGGGTTCGCGGCGGTGCGCGTCTCGCCGGGCAGGATCCCGATCGTCGTCCCGCCCGCGCTCTTCGCACCACGCGAGGCCGCGGCCATGACCTCGCCGAGACCACCGGTCACGACGACCGCCCCGCGCTCGGCCAGGAGCCGCCCCACCTCCTCGGCGCGGTCCTCGTGCTCCGCACCGCTGCCGATCACGGAGACTTGCACCATGCAGCAGAGCCTAGAAGAGCGCGACGTGCTCATCCTCGGCGGCGGCTTCGCAGGCGCGTACGTCGCGCGGCTCGTGCGCGGCCGCCAGGCGACGATCGTCAGCCCGGAGAACTTCATGCTCTACACGCCGCTGCTGCCCGAGGCCGCGTCGGGCACGCTCGAGCCGCGGCACACCGTCGTCCCGCTGCGCGTGATGTGCCCTGACGCCGAGCTGCTGCTCGGGCGGGTGGAGAGTCTCGATCTCGAGGCGCGCACCGCGACGGCCGAGGGCCGGACGCTGCGCTGGCGCGATCTCGTAGTCGCGCTCGGAGCCGTGCCGCGAACGCTGCCGATCCCGGGGCTGACCGAGCACGCACTCGCCTTCAAGTCGCTGGCGGATGCGATCCAGCTGCGCAACCACGTCCTCCAGCAGCTCGAGCTCGCCGACGGTGCGCTCGACGAGGAGGAACGGTCGCGGCGGCTGACCTTCGTCTTCGTCGGCGCCGGCTACGCGGGCGTCGAGGCGCTCGCGGAGCTGTCCGACCTCGCCGAGGACGCGCTCCGCTACTACCCGCGCCTGCAGTCGACGCCGCGCCGCTGGGTGCTCGTCGACGCGGCGCCGCGCATCCTGCCCGACATCCCGCCGCCGCTCGGCCACTACGCCGCGGCCGAGCTGAGCAAGCGCGGGATGGAGATCCACGTCGAGACGACGCTCGCCTCGGTCTCCGCCGAGGAAGCGGTGCTCGGCGACGGGACCCGCATCCCGACGCACACGCTCGTCTGGACGGCGGGCGTCGCGCCGAACCCGCTCCTGCGCGAGTGGTCGCTGCCGCTCGACGAGAAGGGCCGCGTCGAGGTGGACGAGTTCCTCCGCGTGCGCGGCCACGAGCACGTGTGGGCGCTCGGCGACTGCGCCCTCGTCCCGAACACGCGCAGCGACCGGCCCGACCCGCCCACCTGCCAGCACGCGCTCCGCCAGGCCCGGCGCCTCGCGAAGAACCTCGCCGGGACGCCCGAGCCGTACGGCTACCGGATGATGGGCCAGGTCGCGACGCTCGGCCGGCACAAGGGGATCGCAGACGTGCTCGGCCTGAATCTGCACGGCTTCCTCGGCTGGTTCGTGACGCGGTCGTATCACCTGTACCAACTGCCGCTGGCGTCGCGGAAGTTCCGGGTCGTCGTCGACTGGACGGTGGCCCTCTTCTTCCGGCGCGACGTGGTGGAACTCGGCCAGCTCGGGCATCCCGAGAACCTGGGCTGATGGACGTCTCGCCGCTCTTCGACCTGCGCCTGCGGACACCGAGGCTCGAGCTGCGCCTCCCGACCAAGGGCGAGCTCGAGGAGCTGCGTGACCTCGCACGTGCCGGTGTCCACCCGCCGGAGGAGATGCCGTTCGCCGTCGCCTGGACCGACGAGCCGTACTCCGACGAGTGGGTCGTCTCCTTCCACGAGCAGCAGCGCGAGGCGTGGCGGCCGGACGCCTGGGATCTCGAGCTCGGCGTGTGGGCGAACGGCGAGCTGGCGGGCGTGCAGGCGCTCTACGCAAAGGACTTCGCGGCAAGCCGCGCCGTCGGCACGGGCTCGTGGCTCGGCCGAGGCTTCCAGGGATGCGGTATCGGGACCGAGATGCGGACGACGGTGCTCGAGCTCGCCTTTCACGGGCTCGGAGCGCAGGTCGCCCGATCCGGTGCGATCGACGGCAACGCCTCGTCGCTGCGCGTGTCCGAGAAGCTCGGCTACCGCGTCACCGGACGCGGAACGGTTTCCCCGCGTGGCGTCGAAGTCGGGCACACGGACGTCGAGCTGTTTCGGGAGGACTGGCGACCGCCGGTTGCGGTCGAGATCAGCGGTCTGGGGACCTGTCTGGCGTTGTTCGGCGTATCTCCTGCGTGAGAGCAGCGATCCTCCTCGGCGCCGTGGTCGCAGCCGTGCTGCTTCTTCCCAGCTCCGCTGCGAGCGGACGGCAGAAGCCGTACGTCCTGACGGCGCTCGCGGACATCGGCACCGTCTACTGGCGCTACGACTGCGTCCACTACCGCGCGCCGGAATGGTCCCTCGGAGTCCGGGTGTTTCGGGACTCGGCGACGACGGGGGTCATCTACCGGGACGGCCGGCTCACGCGGCGACGGACGGCCCAGCCTGATGGGCCGACGATCTGGTTCCCGTTTCGGCGAGAACGCTCGCAGAGGCTCTCCTTCGTGCAGGCCACGGAGCCGGGAACCCTCCGCGGGCGTGTGCTCGCGAGATTCGGTCGCCGCGACTGCGCGACCTACTTCCCGCCGCGCCTGAGCGTGCAGCTCTACCCGCGCTGACGGTCACTCCACGAGCTCGAGCCGACGCGGCCTACTTGGCTGCCGCGTGCTCGAGCTCGAGGCACGCGTTGAGCGCGGCCTCGGCCACCTCGAGCTGCTCGTCGCTCGGCTCCGCCGTCGAGAAGCGGTGCTGGAGCTCGTGCCCCGGCTTCGACAGCGCGCGCGAGAGCGGATGCTCCGGATGGCGGGTCATCCAGCCGAAGAGCTCGGTAGCCGCGGCGATCGAGCCGATCTGGGCGACCGCCTGCGCCTGACGGCGGTGCCGTTCCGGCGCGAGCCCGGCGAGGACGTTGCCGGCGACGGACGTGACGACGAGCGGCCCGACGAGATGCCCGCCGCAGCGCTCGTGCTCGCGCTCCGCGCGCTTGCCGTGCTCGTACGTCCCGATCGAGATGTGCTCCGCGCCGTGGTACGCCGCGAGCTCGCCCGACCGCAGCGCGAGCACCGCCGGCGCGAACGAGACGAGCGCGGAGATGAGCTCCCGCGGAATCGGCCGCAGCTTCGACTCGCGGAGACCGCGGATGACCGCCGACGCTGCGAGCATCGAGCCGAGCGTGCGCCGGCCCTCCAGCGGCAGCCTCGCCGCCGGCAGC
This sequence comes from uncultured Actinomycetes bacterium, assembly GCA_963743545.1. GTDB lineage: Bacteria > Actinomycetota > Thermoleophilia > Gaiellales > Gaiellaceae > Palsa-739. The sequence continues at coordinate 863,773 of CAVUQB010000005.1, forward strand.
TTCGCCTTCACCAGCGGGAGCAGGAGCAGAGCCTCGGCAAGGCGGGCGGGGCCGCGCAGGAACGGGCTCTGGATCCGCGAGGCCTGGAGACGCTTCCGCGCCGAGACGACCTCGATGCGCCCGTCCTCGTGCCGGATCGCGCACGCCCACGCGTGCGGGCCGTGCACCAGCACGCCGTTCGGCAGCGCCATGCCCCCGAGCCTGATTTTCTCCTCAGCCATCGCGGCGAAGGGTAGTGCTCAGCCGAGCATCGACCGAGCGGCGTGGCGGAGCCAGCTGACCCCGAGCTCGAGATCGGCCACCGGGATCCGCTCGTCCGCGGAGTGAACGAGCGTGGCGGCGATCTCCGGCGGCAGCTCGCCCGTGGAGGGGAAGAAGCCGTAGGCGACGGTGCCGAACGCCTCGCGCAGCCAGTGGCTGTCGGTGAAACCGACGCAGGCAAGCGGCACGGCGCTCGCTCCCGGCTCCGCCTCACCGACCCACTCGTCGAGCGCCCGCCACAGCGGCGTGTCGAGCGCAGAGCGCGTTCCGCCGCGCGCCTCGATCCACTCGAGCTCGTAGTCGACGTCGCTCCCGAGCACCGCCCGGATCAGCGGCTCGACATGCTCCGTATGCTGGCCCGGCAGGAGACGGCAGTCGACCTCGATCTCACAGAGCGCGGGGATGACGTTCCGCTTCTTGGAGGCGGAGATGATCGTCGGCGAGAAGGTCGGCGCCAGCAGCGCGTCGACGATGACCGCGGCGACCGGGGACAACGCCGCCACACGCTCGACCGCCTCGGACGCCGGAAAGACCTCACCGAACACCACCTGCAGGAAGCCCTCGACCTCCGGGCCGAGCTGCGGCTCCGGACGGTAGTCGGCAATCCGCTCGATCAGCCGCACGGCATTGACGAGCGCGTTGTCGGCGATGCGCGGCATCGACGCGTGGCCCGAGCGGCCGCGCACCCGTAGCCGAAACGGCGCGGTCATCTTCTCGGCCACCGTCGCCGCGTAGATCGGCCGGCCGTCCTCGAGCTCGACCCGGTCGCCGCCTCCCTCATTGATCGCGAAGTCGCAGCGGACAGCCTCGGGATGTGCCTCGCACAGCCACTCGAGGCCGAAGCCGTTGCCCGCTTCCTCGTCGGCGGTCGCCGCGAAGATCAGGTCGCCGCTCGGCTTGAAGCCCTCGCGCGCCAGCGACGCGATGGCGACGGCGTTGGCCGCGACCTCGCTCTTCATATCCAGCGCGCCGCGGCCCCAGACCATCCCGTCGCGCAGCTCGCCCGAGAACGGCGGGACCGACCACTCGGCCGGGTCGGCGAGCACGACGTCCGTGTGCCCGAGGAACAGGAGCGAAGGCCCGTCGCCGCCCGGGATCCGCGCCACGAGATTCGCCCGCTCGGGCACTTTCGCGATCAGCTCGCACTCGAGGCCGCTCGCCTCGAGGTAGTCGCGTAGGAGCTCGGCTGCCGCGGTCTCGTTGCCGGGCGGATTTGTCGTGTCGACCTGGATCAGACGCTGGAGGAGGTCGGTGACCTCGTCGCGGAACGTTGCGGTGTTCATCTCCTCGTTCCTAGCACGAGGACGTACGTGCGCGCGAGGACACCCGGCGCGAGGTAGTCGAGATAGACCTGCTTCGCGCGGGCCTGCACCTCGTCGTCCTGTTCCGCGAGCCAGACCCGCAGCGGCGGCATCGCCGTGGACACGAGCTGCCAGAGCTCTTCGCCGGAATCCGCCTCGATGCGCCACTCGCCGGACTGAAGCTCGAGCTCGAAGGCATCGCCGAGCAGAGCGCGGAGGTGATCCTCGCGCGCCCAGTCGGTCGCGTCGGGGCCGACCGGGCACGGACGTCCGGCCCGCTGGCCCACCTCCAGCCACTCGTCGTGGGGCCACGCCGTGAGTGCGAGCCTGCCGCGCGGCCGGCAGACGCGGGCCAGCTCGGCGGCGGTGCGGCGGTGGTCGGGGGCGAAGATCGCGCCGAAGGCGGACGCCACTGCGTCGAACTCACCGTCGCCGTACGGCAGCGCCTCGCAGTCGCCTTCGTCGAACCGGATCGCAAGTCCCTCGTCCGCCGCCGCGCGTCGCGCCTTCGCGAGCTGGTCCGGGGAGATGTCCAGGCCGACCACGTCCGCGCCGACGCGCGCAGCTCGCAGCGCCACGCCGCCGGTTCCGCAGGCGACGTCGAGGAAACGTGCGCCGTGCTCGAGCGACAGAGCCGCGACGACCCGGTCATGGATCGCTGCGTACGTCTCGGCGATGCGCTCGTAGCTCGAGCCGCTCCAGAAGTCGGCCGCAGACCCGGTCCCGGTCACCGGCCGGAGCATACTGCCGTCATGGGAGACCTCTTCTCCGACGCCGCCGACCGCCATGCGAGCGAGGTCGCGCCGCTCGCGCAGCGGCTGCGCCCCGCAACCCTCGGCGAGTTCGTCGGCCAGGCGCACGTGCTCGGTGAGGGCTCGGCGCTTCGGCGCGCGATCGAGGAGGACCGCGTCCACTCCTCGATCCTTTACGGCCCGCCGGGCAGCGGCAAGACGACGCTCGCGCGGATCGTCGCCGCCTCGACCGGGGCGGCGTTCGAGGAGCTGTCCGCGGTCTCGGCGACGGTGAAGGACGTGCGGGAGGTACTCGCGCGGGCGCGGGAGCGGCTCGGCACGACCGGCCGGCGCACGATCCTCTTCCTCGACGAGATCCACCGCTTCAACAAGGCGCAGCAGGACGCGCTGCTGCCGGGGGTCGAGTCGGGGCTCGTGACGCTGATCGGCGCGACGACCGAGAACCCGTACTACGAGGTCAACTCGGCGCTCATCTCCCGTGCGCAGGTGTACGAGCTCGAGGCGCTGACCCCCGAAGAGATGGCCGTCGTCGTCCGCCGCGGGCTCGGCGAAGTCGGCGGCGAGGCGTCCGACGAGGTCGTGGAGCTGATCGCGCACCGCTCCGGCGGCGACGCGCGCACCGCGCTCAACATCGTCGAGCTGGCGAGCCTGACCGCCGCCGGCCCCATCACCACGGAGAACGTCGAGGACGCCGCCCGCAAGCCGCCGCTCCTGTACGACAAGGCGGGCAACCAGCACTACGACTTCACGTCGGCGTTCATCAAGTCGATGCGCGGCAGCGACCCGGACGCCGCCGTCTACTACCTCGCGGCGATGCTCGAAGCCGGCGAGGATGCGCGCTTCATCGCGCGGCGGATGATCGTGCTCGCCTCCGAGGACATCGGCAACGCCGACCCGCGCGCGCTCCTCGTCGCCGTCGCGGCCGCGCAGGCCGTGGAGCACGTCGGCCTGCCCGAGGCACGCCTCAACCTCTCCCAGGCTGCGATCTACCTCGCCCGCGCGCCGAAGTCGAACGCGAGCTACGTGGCGATCAACCGCGCGACGGCGGAGGTGCAGGAGCACGGCGCCGCGCGGCCGCCGAAGGCGCTGCGCGACGGCTCCTGGTACGGACGTCGGCTCGGGCACGGCCAGGGCTACGTCTACCCTCACGAAGACCCGGCCGGCTTCGAGACGAGCTACCTGCCGGAGGGGCTCGAGGGCCGGAAGTACTACGAGCCTGCGGGCTCGGGCGAGGAGAGCGCCGACGAGAACGCCTCGTAGGCGTCGCGGCCGTAGACGGCGAAGATCACGCGCTCGAGCGACCGAGCCGGGAAGATCCGCGCCTCCGCGACCATGATCCGTGCCGCAGTCGGCCAGCGGAAAGCCGCCGACTCCTGTGCCGAAGGCGGGCAGCGCGAGCGAGCGGCAGTCGAGCTCGTCCGCGACCTCGAGGCAGGAGCGCGTCGTGCGGGCGATGAGGTCGGCGTCGGTGCGCAGGTCCTGTCCCATCGCGGCGCCGTGGATCACCCAGCGCGCCGGGAGCCGTCCGGCGGTCGTCGCGACGGCCGTGCCGAGCGGGATCCCGCCGATCGCCAGCGCCTCCTGCTCGATCTCCTCGCCGCCGGCCCGCTTCATGGCGCCCGCGACGCCGGCGCCCATCCAGAGCTGGTCATTGGCGGCGTTCGCGATCGCGTCCGCCTCGACGGCGGCGATGTCGCCCTCGCGGACCTCGAGAAGCACGTCAGAGGATGCGCGCGCCGAGCGCGGAGGCCACGAGCTCGACCGCGAGCTGTCCCGTCGCGTTCTCGCGGTCGAGAATCGGGTTCACCTCGACGACGTCAATCGAGTCCATCTGCCCCGACTCTGCGACCGTCTCCATGGCGAGATGCGCCTCGCGGTACGAGAGCCCGCCGCGCACGGGCGTGCCGACGCCGGGTGCGTAGTCGGGATCGACGACGTCCATGTCGAGCGAAACGTGGAGGAACGCCGCCCCGGCCGCGTGGGCCAGCGCCTCGCGCATGCAGGGCTCGATCCCGATCCGGTCGATCTCGCTCATCGTGAAGACCTTCACGTCCATCCCGTTCAGCAGCTTCCGCTCGCCGTCGTCGAGCGAACGCACGCCGACGAGCGCGAGCTTGCCCGGCTCCACCGCCGGCAGCACCCAGCCGTCGCGCCGGAACGCGTCGCCCGCGAGCCCGAGCGCCGCCGCGAGCACCATCCCGTGCACGTTGCCGCTCGGCGACGTCGCGGGCGTGTTGAGATCGCCGTGCGCGTCGATCCAGACGACGCCGCCGGAGCCGCGCACCTTGGCCATCCCCACGAGCGAGCCGAGCGCCACCGAGTGGTCGCCGCCGAGGACGAGCGGCAGCGCTCCGCGTTCGGCCGCTGCAGCCACGAGCCCGGACAGCCGGTCGCAGAGGTCGAGGATCTGGACGAGATAACGGGCGTGCTCGTCGCCCATGTCCGTCGTCTCCACGACAGGCGAGATGACGTTGCCCCCGTCGTTGACGTACACGCCGAGCTTCTCCGCGAGCTGCTGCTCGAGACCCGCATAACGGATCGCGGACGGCCCCATGTCCACGCCGCGCCGCCCGGCGCCGAGATCGAGCGGAGCACCGATCACGTCGACCTCGCGCACAGGGTGCTCAACGCTCACAAGCACGGAGGCTAACGGGGCCACCTGCGGTCGCGCCCGGGCTACACTGACCGCCGCCCAGCCGCGGCGAGGTAGCTCAGCTGGTAGAGCACTCGGCTGAAAACCGGGGTGTCGCCGGTTCGAGTCCGGCCCTCGCCACTAGTAGTCGAGCCGTTCGCGGACAGCCGGCTCCAGTCCTCGCGGCCAGTTGGCGAGCGACCGGCTCGTTAAGCGCACGCCGCAGAGATCAGGTGAGAGGACGCCGGCCCAGGCGAGCGGCGTTGCTGGAGGTCACGGTTGAGAGTTGATGAGACGAAGGCCTAAGGTGGCGATCGCGATGGGCATCTACCGGCGAGTCGCCATCTTGACGGTGGCTGCGACTGCAGTTGCTGCACTTATCCCTTTGCTCGCGGCCGCGAGTTCTTCGCGAGTCGCGTCGGGTCCAACTCCGGGCGCGAACATCCTCGTCGGGGTGTCGTGTCCTTCGTTAGGTCAGTGCACGGCTGTCGATCAAGCGGAGCGCGAAGTCACGTTCCAGCCGCACTCGACCGCGCATACCTGGCGGCACCGGCTCTTCCCGCCGCTCCACGGCTCGCTAGCGGTCTCGTGTCCGTCGACCAGCCTGTGCGCGGGGGTGTCCGGTCAGATCTTTCTCACGTTTCGTCCCAGGTCGGGCCGGATACTTCGCCGGTGGCGAATCCACCACACGATGGCCGATGCAGTCACATGCGCTTCGGTCCAGCCAGTGCACAGCAGTCGGTAGCAACGGCCGGCAGGTCACCTTCACCCCGACAACGGGTCGGACGACCTCGAACTCGCAAGTGGCAACTCTCCAAGGCGGTCAGTGGCTGCACGCCGTTGCATGCCCCTCCCGCGCGCAGTGCACGGCGATCTTCCATGACTCGACAGGCGACTTGCCGGGGTACGAGGTGACGTTCGACCCGATCTCTGGTACCGCCAACGCCGCCGGCGTGGCGTTGGTCGGCGCCAACTCGCTGCAAGGGCTCTCGTGCGCGTCGACGAGCCAGTGCACGGTTATCGCCTACCTCGGTAGGGAGGCGACATTTGACCCAAGTACCGCACAGCCCAACGCGGCCGGTCCGGTCCAAACCCCTCTTACGGGCGGGGTAGGGGCGGTGTCGTGTCCGTCGCTGGATCAGTGCTCGGCAACTGAGCGGCCTGGCTTCGTGGTGACCTTCGATCCGACCACGGGCGTCGCGAACGCAGCCGGGCTTCTACGCTTTCGCACCGGCAAGAACGGCACCTTCATCGACTGCCCGACGGCTAACCAATGCACGACCGTGGGTAGCGACGGCAGGGAGGCGACGTTCAACCCATCGTCGGGAGTCGGCACCGTGCACTGGATCGATCACTGACTCAGGGCTCAGGGGTCATTCCGGAACACTGGCCCAGGCGGGAGTTGTCGCTCCCCCGGCGGCTCGTAAGCTGCCGTCGTGAGCACCTTCCTCGGGGTACTGATCGCCGCCGTCAGCGTGTTCACGCTCGCGGTCGTCGTTGCGGCATTCATCTGGGCGGCCAAGAAGGACGGCGAGGAGGATCGGGCCGTCCAGAAACGCCTCGGCATCCGCCGACGCACTCGGCTAGGGCCTTAGCCGACTGGCCGGCAAAAGTGAGGCCCCCGGGCACGCTTGCGCGTTCTCGGGAGCCTCGGGTCGTTCGGACCGGTGTGACCGTGTCGCGGACGACCCTTGTCCTGACCCTAACCCCTCTTGGCGCGAAACGCCGTCGCCGGGTCGGCCGAAAACTCCGCAAATTCCGCGAAGCCCTGCCGGTCGAGCTCGCGCCGCAGCCGGTCGGACGCCACGTAGATCGGAGTCTCGGCGCCCCGGGAAAACGAGAGCACAAGCGTGCCTCCCGGGGCCGTGACGCGGGCGAGCTCCTCGGCGAACGGGATCATGTTCGACAGAACGACGAGCTCGAAGTCGCCGTCCGGACAGGCGAGGGCCGAGGCGTCGCCGACCTCGAAGCGGACACGGCCGGCGAGCTCGGGTGAGAGCTTCGCGCGAGCCTCCTCGATCATGCCCGGGCTGAGGTCGATGCCGACGATCTCGGCCTCGGGATAGCGCTCGGCGAGCGCCAGCGCCACGACGCCCGTACCGGTGCCGAGATCGAGGGCGCGGGCCGGCGGCGGCACGTCCTCGAGCGCCAGGTCGAGCGCCCCGAGGTGGTGCGGGCCGATCCGCGTATCCCAGCTCGGAGCGAGCTCGTCGAACATGCCGCGCAGCCGACCGCGGAAGATCCGCCAGAGCTGCGGCCGCCGGACCACGGCATCCGTGACCAGGCGGGCGAAACGCTGGCCGTCGATCACCGCGCCGCGAGGTCCAGCACGATCTCGCCGCCCTCCTCCACGCCGAGCAGCTCCGCGGCGCTGCCCCGCGACACTGCGAGCGCGAGGCTGCCGTAGCTGTCCTCGTAGAGGATCAGCGAGCCTCGCGGGGCGTCCCCGAACGTACGCGCCGAGACGGCGTAGAACCGCTCGGCACGGCAGAGGACCTCGATCCGCGTGCCGGGGGTGAGCTCGACGTGCTCGAGATGCTCGCGCCGGAGGTTGAGCGCGACGTTGCCGAACCGGTCGACCACCAGGGCAACGGCGCGGATGCGATTCTGTCCCACCTCGGGCTGCGGGAGGTCGAGCCGTACGAGCTCGTCAGGGTCGAGGGGCGGGCCGAGCTCCCCCAGCGCGACTCCGCCGGCGAGGTGCGCGGCGGCCGGCGCGAACAGGTCGCGGCCGTGGAACGTGCGGGACACCGGCTGCAGCGAGTACTCCGCGTTGACGAGCTCGTGCGCCTCGGCCACTCCGCCGAAGCGGTCGGCGGCCGGCAGGAGAAGCCCGTTGTCGGGGCCCACGTAGAGCCGTCCCTCCCGGTCACGGAGGGCGAGTGCGCGCCGGCTGCTCCCCACGCCGGGATCGACGACGGCGAGGTGCACCCCCGAGGGCATGTACGGCAGCGTGTTCGCGAGCGCAACCGCGCCCTGGAGCACGTGTCCCGGGCGAATTCCGTGCGTGACGTCGATCACGCGCGCGTCGGGCGCGATCGTCGCGATCACGCCGTGACAGGCGCCGACGAAGTCATCCTGTAACCCGAAGTCGGTCAGGAAGGTGATGACCACGAGGCGGAACGTACTGCTTCGACGAGGCCGTCGAGGTCGTGGGTGGCGGCGACAGCGGCCACGTCGAGCCCGGCTGCCCGCGCCTCGGCTGCGGTCTGCGGGCCGATGGCGACGACCGGCAGGCGCACGCCGGTCGCGGCGAGGGCCCGGGCGGCGGAGCCGGACAGGAGCAGCGCGACCTCGGCGGCGGGCACGTCGGGCCGCAGCTCGACCGTCCGATAGAGCGGTAGGAAGTCGGCGTCGAGAACGCCTTGCCGCGCGCCCTCCGCCGCCGCGAGCAGCACCGTTCCCGCCGGCAACTCGTCGCGCAGGCCTTCCTGCGTATGCGTCGCCGCGACGAGATCGACGCGCAGCCCATGCCCTCGCAGCGCCTCGGCAGTCGCCGGGCCGATTGCCGCGATGCGGTTCGCAGTGACGCCTCGCCGCGCGAGCTCGTGCGCGCCGTTCCGACTCGTGACCACGAGCCAGTCGTACGCGCCGGCATCGACCGGCTCGTCGCCGAGCGGCTCGACCCGGATCAGCTCGCAGTAGACCGCGTCGTGCCCGAGCGACTCGACGCGAGCGACGAGCTCCTCACGCGTGACGAGTACTCGCACCGGCCAGCTCCGCTCCGAGCGCCGCCGGGTCGTCGCCCGTGTGCCGCTCGATCCACGATCCGTCCTCTGCCGCGACGAGACCCGTCAGCGTGACGCCGTCGTGATAGGCCGCGATCGGAGCGAGGCAGCCGCCGCCGGCCGCCGAGATCACGGCGCGCTCCGCCTCGACCCGCTCGCGGGTCTGGCCGTCGTCCGCCGCCGCCACGAGGTGCTCGTCGCCCACCCGCACCTGAAGCGCGAGCGCACCCTGCCCCGCCTCGGGCAGCATCGTCTCCGGCTCGAACCGGTGACCGATCTCGCGGCCCAGCCCGAGCCGGTCCAGCCCGCAGGCAGCGAGCACGACCGCGTCGAGCCCTCGCTCTCCCCGCTTCCGCAATCGGGTGTCGACGTTCCCGCGCAACGGCTCGATCGAGAGCGTCGGCTCGAGCGCCAGCAGCTGCGCCTTGCGGCGCACCGAGGCCGTGCCGATCCGCATCCCGGGCCGTACCTCGGCGGCCCCGCAGAGCGCATCGCGAGGATCCTCCCGCCGGAGATACGCCCCGATCGCCAACCCGTCCGGGTCGGCGGCCGTCAGGTCCTTGGCGGAGTGGACGGCGACGTCGATCCGCCGCTCCAGGAGCGCCTCCTCGAGCTCCTTCACGAAGACGCCGCGCGAGCCGATCTCGCCGAAGGGCCGTGAGCGGTCGCGGTCACCGGCGGTCGTGATCGGCACGAGCGCAAGCTCGATGCCGGGCGCCCGCAAGGAGGAGAGGGCGCGCTCGGCCTGGGTGAGCGCGAGCCTACTGCCGCGACTGCCGACGCGGACCAGCACAGGCCGGTCGCCTCCGTACCGGCGGCGCGCACCCGACGCCGCGCGGCCGGACTCGAATGAAGGCCGTCGGCACCTGGAGCGGCAGGGGACGCCCCGTCGCTGCCCTGACGTTCAGCGCTCGTCCTCGCCGAGACCGAAGAGGTGCCGCACGGCCTCAGCATAGAGGACCCCATCGGCTGCCGCGGCGGCCTGTTTCAGCCGCACCGTCGGCAGGTGGAGGAGCTTGTTCACGATCTGGGAGGTGACCGCCTCGACCGCCCGACGCTGGCTCTCGTCGAGCTTGCCGAGCAGCGCATCCGCCTTCTGCAGCTCGGCCTCGCGGATCTCCTCGGCGCGTGCCCGCAGCGACGCGATCGCCGGCACGACGTCGAGCGACGCGTGCCACTCGTGGAACTTCTCCGCCTCGGCCGCGACGATCGACTCGGCCCGCTCCGCCTCGCGATGTCGCAGCGAAAGCGTCTCGGTCACGATGCCCTCGAGGTCGTCGATGTCGTAGAGGTAGCAGCCGTCGAGGTCCCGGATCGCAGGATCGAGGTCGCGCGGAACGGCGAGATCGATGAGCACCAGCCGGCGGGCCTTGCGGCCGCGCAGCACCTCCGCCACGGCCGCGGCCTCGAGCACGAGGCCGGGCGCGCTCGTCGAGGCGATCACGACGTCGACCTGCCCGAGCTCCTCGCCGATGCGCTCGCGCTCCGTCTTGCTGTTCGCGACGAGCGAGATCTCGGCGCCGCGGCTGCGGAGGTTGCGGGCGGCCTGCTCGCTCACCTTGCCGGCTCCGAGGAGGAGGATCGAGCGTCCCGCCAGGCTGCCGAAGACCTGCTCCGCGAGTGCGGCCGCCGCAGCCGAGACCGAGGCAGGGCTCTGGCCGATCGCGGTCTCGGCGCGCACCTTCCGACCGGAGTGGAGGGCCTGCCGGAAGACCCGGTCGAGCACCGGCCCGGTCGTCCCGAGCTCGTGCGCGACCCGCACCTGGCCGAGGATCTCCCCCTCGCCGGGCACGAGCGAGTCCAAACCGGCGGCAACCCGGAATAGGTGGTGCGCGGCGGCGCGGTCCTGGAGCCGGTAGAGCGCGGGCTCGACATCCGGACCGAGCGCCGCGAGCGCCGCCGCCGCGTCCTGCTCGGCCTGCTCGGCGTCGGCGGCCACGACGTACAGCTCAGTGCGATTGCAGGTCGATACGCAGACCGCCTCGCGCTCCTCGCCGGCCAGCCGGGCCGCCAGCGCCTGCGCGGCGTCGTGGTCGAGCGCGACCTGCTCGCGCAGCTCGATCGGCGCGTGATGGTGTGAGGTGCCGACGAGGACGAGGCGCAGCATCACGCGAAGTGGGTTGCGGGGAGGGCGAGCCGGACGACGACGACGAGCGCAAAGCCGGCCAGAGCGAGATACGCCGCACGGCGTCCAGTCCAGCCGGCGAGAAGGCGCAGGCCGAGATACGCGCACCAGACGAGCCAGGTCAGGGCCGTGACCGCGATCAGCGCGTCGAGCCCGTCGTCCTGGGTGAGCAGCCGGACGAGCCCGACGGCGGCGCCGAGCGTCAGCAGCGGCACCGACCACGCAACCGTGCGCAGGGCGAGCGAGTCGAGCGTCGCCAGCGCCGGCATCTGTCGGCGCAGGATCATCGCCGGACGCGTCCGCAGCCGCCGCTCCTCCCAGATGTACAGCCCGGACAGCGCCGCCGCGAGCGTGAACCCGGCGAAGGCGGCGAGGACGAGACCGACGTGGACGACGAGGAAGAGGCTCGAGTAGCGGCTCACGCTCCCTGTTCCCGTCCCACCGCCCGCGCGCGCCACCACGAGCAGCGCCACCGCGAGCGGCATCACGACGAGACCGAGCAGCCGGTACGGCTTGCGGCAGCCCCAGATGAGGTACGCCGAGACCACGAGCCACACGAACAGCGAGAGCGACGAGGCCCACGTGCCCCACGGGAAGCCGTCGTCGCGCGTCGCCTGCACGATGAGGAACGCCGTCTGCGCGAGCCAGCCGAGCCGGACGCCCCAGGTGGCGGCGCCCCCGGCGCGGCCCGGATGCCGCACGTCACCGAAGTAGCCGACGGCCGCCTCGCCGTAAAGCAGCAGCGCGGGCCAGAAGAGGAGCTCAGCCAACGCTCGCCGGCTCCCGCTCTTCCGCTTCCGCGTCCTCCTCGGGCACGCGGCTCGCGAGCGCGTCCACGTCACGCTCGAGCCGCTGCAGCTTGAGCGCCATGATCAGGACGTAGGCGAGGACGACAGCGAACACAACGCAGTACGCGGCCGTGACGTACTTCTCCGCAGTGGTCACGCAAACGCCTCCTTCAGGCGGCGCAGCCGCACGTCGAGCCGCTTGGAGCCGAGCTCGAGCCGGTAGAGCGTGTAGGCGAGTACGAGTAGCGCGGCCTGCGAGATGCAGTACGTGACGAGGATCCAGCCGCCAAAGTTCGGGCCGTGGCCCGTGAAGACCTCGGGGTGGATGAACGTCTTCGCAAGCCGGATCGCGGCGAAGCTGACCGGGATCAGGACGACGCCGAACAGCGCATACACCGCGCTCAGATTGGCGCGCTGCGGGCCGTCCTCGACCGAGAAGCGGAGCATGAAGTACGCGCAGTAGAAGAGGTAGAGGACGAGGAAGAGCACGAGCTCGTCCTCGCTCCACAACCACCAGTGACCCCAGGAGATCTTGGCCCAGATCGAGCCGGTGAGCAGGACGAGCGTCCCGAAGATCAGTCCCTGGTGGACGCAGACGTAGCTCGCGAGGTCGGCCCGCGGGTCACGCTTCCAGAGGTGCCGCAGCGCCTGCCACGCCCCGCAGATGAAGCACGCGTACGCGGTGAACGCGATCGAGACGTGGAAGTAGAAGATCCGCTGCGAGAAGCCCTGGTTGGCGTCGTTCGGCGCGACGAAGAAGACGAACGCGAGCGCCGTCGTGACGAGCACGAGCGAGCTCACCGCGAGCGCGGGCAGAGGGATGCTGCGCAGGCGACCCACGGCAGGGATTGTCGCAGCAGGCGGGCTACTCGGCGACGACATACTCGAACGACGCCCAGCAGATCACCGCGAACAGCAGGTCGTAGAGCGCGAGGAACGCGAGGTAGCGGCCGGGCGAGGCGACGACGCTCGCGCCGACGGCGCCCACGACGATCGGCATGGCGAGCGGCAGGAAGAGCAGCGGCAGCAGCAGGTCGCGCGAGCGCGTCGCCACAGCCATCGCCCCGAGGAACGTCCCGACGCCGCAGATCCCGAGGTCGGCCAACAGAACCGCGGCCACGGTCGCGGCCCCGACGCGGTGGAAGAAGAGCGCGTACAGCGGCAGCGCGACGGCCTCGGCCGCCAGCAGGAAGGCAAGCGTCGCCAGCGACTTCGCGAGCCAGATCGCGCTCCGGTCGCACGGGGCGAGCACGAGCCCGTCCATCGTCTGCTGCTCGCGCTCCGGCACGAACGCGCGGCCGAGCCCGAGCAGCGCGGTGAACAGGATCGCCACCCAGAGCAGGCCGATCGTCTCCAGCCGCGACGGCGTCCCCGGCAAGGTGAAATGGAAGACGACGAAGACCGAGGCGACGAAGAGGAGCATCGCCGGCAGCGTGTCCCGGGCGCGCAGCTCGAGCAGGAGGTCCTTGCGCGCCAGCGCGCCGACGTCGCGGAAGTAGTTCATGACGCGAGCGCGAGCCCGCCGGTCGCCAGCGGCTCGACGCGAGCCGGGTCGTGGGTCGAAACGAGGAGCGTGCGCTCCCCCCGAAGCTCGGCGAGCTGCGCGTCGAGCAGCTCGGCGCCGGCCTCGTCGAGCGCGCTGTACGGCTCGTCGAGCACGAGCAGCTCCGGCTCGTGGAGCAGGACGCGGCAGAGCGCGAGCCGTTGCGTCATGCCGCGGGAGTACGAGGCAACGCGCTCGTGCCGCGCCTCCCAGAGCCCGAACCGCTCGAGCAGCATCCCGATCCGCTCGCGCCGCTCGGGCAGGCGATACAGGCGCCCATACAGCTCGAGGTTCTCAAGGGCGGTCAGCTCGCGGTAGACGAGCGGCTCGTGGCCGAGATAGCCGACCTGCGCCCGGGTCGCGCTGCGTTCGATGGTGCCCTCGGTCGGCCGCGCGAGGCCGGCGCAGATCCGCAACAGCGTCGTCTTCCCGGCGCCGTTCGGACCGGTGACGACGAGAAAGCCCCCACGCGGCAACGCGAGGTCGATCCCCCGCAGGACGCGTTTCTCCCCGTAGCGCTTGCCGAGCCGGCGGGTCGTGAGCACGCGCGCAGCATAGGCCGCCGGCCGCGATTTACCACCGTTTTACAGCGCCATTGCTCCAAGGCGTGCAGAGGTGAGGCCTTATTACGACTACGGCCAGTGACCACTTCGACGAGGAGGAACATCATGTCTAGGAAGCGACTCGCGCTGGGGGGGCTGGTCGTTGTCGCGGCGCTCTCGGTCGTCGGCGTAGCCGCGGCCCGTAAGCCCACTTCCGTCCAGGCAGCAAGCGCAACGTTCGCTGCGTCGACTGTCTCCAACAAGTCCCAGGTCACGTGCTCGGTGACGGGGGGCGACACGTTCCAGGCGACGAAGGCCACGTACCAAGGCACGTCGGTGAGCTCGGACCCGCGCCTCGCGGGAGCGCTCACGATCCGCGCCTGGAGCCTCGTGGACACCACGAACGGCGTCGGCCACGTGTTCGGCCAATTCCGGATCAAGGGTCCCGGAACTCAGGCGCACGGCACGCTGAACGGGGCGGTCGCGAACGGAGAGGCATCCGGAATCGCCCGCGGCTACGTGCGGCACAACTGGGGGCGGATCGTCGCCTCGATGGGTAGCGCGTTCGACCCGAACGCAGGCTTCTCGATGGGCTCGCTGGGCGGCCCGACGGCCGGAGCGGGATTCATCCGCTCGGGTCGCTGGTGCGCGCCCCCGAACTGGCCGACGAGCTGACGAGAAGGAGCCGCCAGGGGCACCGTGCGCACGGCGCCCCGGTGGTTCATCAGCTGACGGCGTCGAGAATCACGAACGCGGCGAAGACGACGCTGATCACGCCGTTCATCGTGAAGAAGGCCGTGTCGAGCCGCCGCAGGTCGCCGGGGCGCACGAGAGAGTGCTCGTACGCCAGCAGCAGCGCGACCGCGGCGACCCCGAACCAGTAGAGGACGCCTACCGGCAGCCCGAGCCCGACCGCGACGAGGCAGACGATCGTCGCCACGTGCGCGAGCCGTGCGCCGACAAACGCGCCGCGCACGCCGAAGCGCGTGACGATCGAGTGCAGCCCTTCGCGCCGGTCGATCTCCTCGTCGAAGAGCGCGTAGAAGAAGTCGAAGCCGGCGATCCAGAAGGCGACCGCGGCGCCGAGCATCCACGACTGCCACGGCAGCTTCCCGGTGATCGCGACCCAGGCACCAACGGGCGCGAGGCCGTCGACCGCACCGAGCCAGAAGTGGCAGAGCCAGGTGATGCGCTTGAGGTACGGGTAGACGACGAAGCCGACGATCGGGATCGGCCAGAGCCAGCGCACGATCGGATCGAGCTGCCAGACGGCGACGAGGAAGAGCGCGAGCGACGCGCCGCAGAAGACGACGACCTGGGCGACCGAGAGCTGGCCGCTCGGGATCTCGCGGCCCGCCGTGCGCGGGTTGCGCGCGTCGATTCCCGCGTCGATCAGGCGGTTGAGCGCCATCGCGAGCGAGCGGGCGCCGACCATCGCGAGCGTGATCCAGAGGAGGTCATGTGCGCTCGGCGTCCCGTTGACGGCGAGAAAGGCACCGACGTAGGCGAACGGCAACGCGAAGACCGTGTGCTCGATCTTGACGAGCCGTGCGAACCGCGCCGGCAGCGGCGCCGGGGTCGAGGTGGCCGTCACGTCTGCTCGTGGGCCGTCGGAACGTCCGCCAGAAGCCCGAGTGCGTGCTCGAGTGCGGGCCGCAGGACTGCGAACCCGTCGCGGCAGCCTCCCGTCGAGCCGGGCAGGTTGACGACGAGCGTCGAGCCGAGCACGCCGGCCGTGCCCCGCGAAAGGAGGCCGTGCGGCGTCTTCGCGATCGAGTCCGCCCGCACTGCCTGCGCGATGCCGGGAGCCTCGCGCTCGAGCACGTCGCGCGTGGCCTCCGGAGTCACGTCCCGCGGCGCGAGACCGGTGCCACCGGTCGTCAGCACGAGCCGCGCTGTGGCCGCAAGCTCCCGGATCGCGGCCGCGATCTCGTCGCGCTCGTCGGGAACGACCCGCCGCTCGACGTCGTAGCCGTCGCCGCGCAGCAGCTCGTCGAGAGTGTCGCCGCTGCGATCCTCGCGCGTCCCGGCCGCGACTCCGTCCGACACCGTCAACACTGCGGCCTTCAGCCGACGTGCTCCTTCGTCTTCTCGACGAGGAAGACGTCGGTGATCCGCAGCTCCTTGTCGACCGCCTTGGCCATGTCGTAGACCGTGAGCGCCGCGACCGACGCAGCCGTGAGCGCCTCCATCTCGACGCCCGTCTGCGCCGTGGTCTCGGCTGCCGCGACGATCTCGACAGACGCCTCGCCGACCTCCAGCGTCACCTCGACGTGCGTGAGAGGCAGCGGATGGCAGAGCGGGATCAGCTCGCTCGTCCGCTTGGCCGCCATGATCCCGGCTACCTGGGCCGTCGCGAGCGCGTCGCCCTTCGGGAGCTCGCGCAGGATTCGCGCCGTCGCGGCGGCCATCCGAACCTCGGCCCGGGCGACCGCCCGTCGGCGCATGGGATCCTTGCCGCCGACGTCGACCATCCGGACGGCGCCCGACTCGTCGACGTGCGACAGGTCGTTCATCAGGCGGATCGTACGGCGTCGAGGTCCTCGAGCTGCCCTTCGACCCACTCCCGGATGTCGTGCGTCCGGACGTGCTCGCGGATCGCGTCGGCCCGGCGCCGCCGCTCGGCGGGCCCCAGCGCGAGCGCCTCGTACAGCGCTTCCGCCTGCCCCGAGACGTCGATCGGATTCACCGTCAGCACCCACTCCGCGAGCTCCTCGTGCGCTCCGGCGTTCTCGGACAGGATGAGCGCACCGTCGCGCTCGTTCACGAGGAACGCCTCCTTGGCGACGAGGTTGAGCCCGTCGAACACCGGGTTCACGAGCAGGACGTCGAACTGCTTGTAGCCCGCGACCGAGCGCGGGAAGTCGTCGGCGACGTCCAGCTCCACCGGCTGCCAGCCGTCGCGGCCGAAGCGCTCGTTCACGTCATCGGCCGCCGCCTCGACCTCGCTGACGTAGTCGGCGTAGACCGGGATGTCCTGCCGCGAGGGCGCAAGCAGCGCGAGCATCCCGACGCGTCCGTGCAGCTCGGGATGGCGCTCGAGGAGCAGGCCGAAGGCGTGGAAGCCGCGCACGATGTTCTTCGATGGATCGGTCCTGTCGACGCGCAGGACGAGCTGCTCCGGCCGCCGAGCCACCAGGGCGGCCTCGCGTTCGAGCACCGCGGGATCGTCGCGGAGCCGGTCGAACTCCACCGCGTCGACGCTGATCGGGCGTGCGACGACGCGCGTCGTGTGGCCGCCGTGCTCGACCGTGCCGGCTCCCGGGTCGACACGTGCGCCCAGCAGCCGTTCCGCCGAGAGCAAGAAGGCCTGCCGCCAGCGCTCGGTGTGGAAGCCGACCACGTCGTTCGCGAGCAACCCCTCGTGCACAGCGACCCGCAGCTCCCGCGGGAGCGCATGCCAGTAGTCCGGCTCAGGCCACGGGATGTGGACGAAGTGCGACGTCACGACGCCGCGGCGAGCTTCCCGTACCAATCGCGGCGCGAGATAGAGGTGGTAGTCGTGGAAGAGCACGGCCGCGTCGGGCTCCCGGTCGAGCTCCTCGAGCGTCGCCGCGGCGAGCGCCTCGTTGACCGGCACGTAGCCGCCGCTCCAGGCCTCGTGCAGCTCCGGCCCGAAGTCGGGCGCTGAGCCCAGACCCCAGAGGTAGTGCTGCAGGAACCAGAGCGTCGGGTTGGCCAGCTCGTTGTAAAACCGTGCGTATGCAGCAGGATCGTGTGCGACGAGCCGCAGCCGATAGGAGGCTCCGTCCGCCGTCTCCTCGACGAACGAGCCGTCGTGCTCGGCCGCCACCGCCCGGTCCTCGTCGGTCATCGCGCTCGCCACCCAGGTCACGTCGTGATGGGCGAGCAGGCCGCCGAGCGCCGTGACCACACCGCCACCGCCGCGCCGCGCGACCCGCTGTCCTGCCGCGTCACGGACGTACGAGACCGGCGCGCGGTTGAAGACGACGAGGAGCTTCCGGCGATCGGTTGTCTGTGTTGACAACGTCAGGCCGGCCGGCGCAGCCGCTTCACGAAGCGCAGGCGCGAGCTGCGGACGCCCGGCTCCGAGCAGACCTCGAACTCGTCGGCGATCGTGCGGATGATCGCGATGTCCGGGTCGGAGCCCGTCCCGTCGTCGGAGACCTCGACGGCAAGCGTCTCGCCGGTGAGCTCGTAGGCGATCGAGACGGAGCCGCTGCCGTCCGGGTAGGCATGCCGGACCGAGTTCGACACGGCCTCGGTCAGCGCGAGCTTGAGGTCGGCGAGCAGCTCGTCGGGCAGAGCGACGATGTCGGCGAGGCCGGTGAGCGCGAGGCGGGCCAGAGCGACGTACTCCGCGCGCGCGGGCACTCGCAGCCGGACGGTGCGCGTTCCTTCGCGCGCTTCGCCCGCCGTCTCGA
The DNA here is from genome assembly GCA_963743545.1 of uncultured Actinomycetes bacterium. Classification (GTDB taxonomy): domain Bacteria; phylum Actinomycetota; class Thermoleophilia; order Gaiellales; family Gaiellaceae; genus Palsa-739. Next base: position 881,830 of record CAVUQB010000005.1, read on the forward strand.
TCAGTGCCGCCTCGTCCATCCGTGCCCCTCGGTGTTTCCCGCAGATTCCGGAATCTAAACCCGCCGATTTCTACCAGTAACGCCCGAGGGCTTCGCCCCCCGCTCCTTGTCGTCGGCTTCGGCCTTCCCCGCAGGCCGCGAGACGTAACCCGGCGCGTTTCCACGGGAAAACGGCGCGCCCGAATCCCGCCCTAGACTGGACGACCGTGACGGCCGCCCCGCCACCAGAGCGCCGCCGTTCGCGGCCGGGGTCGCTCGAACGTCCCATCAACGGGCGCCTCTACCGCGGAGCCTGGCTCCTCGTCGGTCTGCCGCTCTTGCTGCTCGCATTCGGCGTCGCGCACCCACCGGCGCTGCACTCGCTGAAGAGCCTGCCGCCGGCCTTCGACGCGTCGCAGGCGGCCTCCATCGCCAGGGACCTCGCCACCACCTATCCCGACCGGAGGCCGGGCACGCCGGATGCCAAGGGCGCAGCGGCGTGGTTCCGCCGCCAGCTCGAGCCGTACGGCTTCAAGGTGCGGAGCGAGCCGTTCGCGACGACGATCGACGGCCGCCGGACGACCCTCGTCAACCTCGTCACCGCGAAGCGCGGCATCGGCATCTCGCCGCCCGAGATCATCGTGATGGCGCACCGCGACGACAGCGGTACCGGGAACGGGCTGAACGACAACGCCTCGGGCACGGCGGCGCTCATCGAGCTGGCGCGGTCCTATGCGCCGACCGCGGCCGCCCAGCGCGTCAAGGTCCCGTACACGCTCGTATTCCTCTCGACCGACGGCGCGGTCGACGGCGCGCGGGGCGCAGCCCAGTTCGCGGCGGAGCAGGAGGGACACGCAAAGATCCTCGGCGTCGTCAACCTCGACTCCATCGCCGGTCACGGCCGGCCGCGGCTCGTTTTCGGCGCCGACACGTCACGCTCACCGGCGCCCGGGCTCCTCGAGACGCTGCGCGCCGCACTCGCGCACCGGGGCAACGGCGAGCCGGCGCGCCCGAGCGCTCTGCAGCAGCTCGTCAGCCTCGGCTTCCCCTTCGACCCGTACGAGCAGGCGCCGTTCGTGAGCCGCGGGATCCCGGCGGTGACCATGACGACCGCCGCCGCCCGGCCTCCCAACGGGCGCGGGCGCGGAACCCGGCTCGACGTAGCGCATCTCGGAGTGATCGGCCTCGCGGCGGAGGACACCGTGGACTCGCTGGAGCAGGGCGTCTCGCTCGCCCAGGGCCCGGCCAGCTACATCTTCCTCGGCTCACGGCTGATCCGCGGCTGGGCGCTCGAGATCGTCCTCGTCGCGATGCTGTTGCCGTTCCTCGCGGCCGCCGTAGACCTTTTCGCCCGCTGTCGACGCCGGCGGATCCGCATCGCACCCGCGCTCCGCAGCTTCCGCAGCCGGCTCGGTTTCTGGGCCTGGGTCGGGGCGGTCTTCCTCTTCTTCCGGGCGATCGGTCTCTGGGGTGGCGAGGATGGACACGCGCCGCCGCTCGACTCGGTCTCCTGGCCGCTCGGCACGATCGCGGCGCTCGCACTGCTGGCGGGAGCCGGCTGGCTCGTCGCCCGCAGCCGCCTCTTGCCGACTCGGCCGATCCAGCCGGAGGAACGGCTCGCGGGCTACAGCGGCGCGCTGCTCGCGCTCGCCGTCGTCGGACTGCTGCTCGCAGCGACGAATCCGTTTGCGCTGATCTTCGTCCTCCCCTCGCTCCACGCCTGGCTCTGGCTGCCGCAGGTGCAGAACCGCCGGCCGGCGGTGCGGGCCGGCGTCCTCCTGGTCGGTTTCAGCGGGATCGCCTATCTCGCGTGGTCGTTCGCGGGCCACTACGGATTGGGCTGGGACGCGCCGTGGTACATCGTCAAGCTCTTCGCCGTCGGCTACGCCCCGTTCCCGCTGTTCGTGATCGGCATCGTCTGGCTCGCCGCGGCAGGCCAGGTCGCCGCGCTCGCCGCGAACCGCTACGCGCCGTATCCGGCACCGGGAGAACGTCCGCGCCGCGGCCCGGTGCGCGAGCTGATCCGCACGCTTGTCTTCGTGCCGCGTCGCCGCGCCGCGGTGAACGAGACGCACCGTCCGGTCAACGAGTAGCGAGGCGGAGCCAGCGGACGGTCGAACCGGCCGCGAGCTCGCCGTTTCCACGTGGAATGTGGACGAGCGCGTCCGCGGCGGCCGACTGGACGATCATGTGCGACTCCTGGCCCATGATCGGCTCGAGCACGAGCGCGTCGCCGTCCACGCGTGAGCGAGCCCGCACGAACTCGTCGCGCTCCTCGTTGCGGCGGAAGCCGACGGCCAGCCGTCCCGGCTCGAACCGGGGCAACGGGTCGGCGAGGCCCTGCAACGCCCGCAGCGCCGGCTTGACGAACAATTCGCACCCGACGAGCGCGGACACCGGGTTTCCGGGCAACCCGAACACGAGCGTTTCTCCTCGGACACCGAAGGAGACCGGCTTGCCCGGCTTGATCGACACGCGCCAGAAGATCTCCTCGACGCCGAGCTCGCGCTCGACCGCGCGGACGAGGTCATGCTCGCCGACCGAGACGCCGCCCGACGTCACGAGGACGTCTGCCTCGAGTCCCCGCTCGAGCGCCGCACGCAAGATCTCCTCGTCGTCCGCGGCAGGCGGCTCGGCCAGAACCTCGGCGCCGGCGGCCGTCAGCGCGGCGGAGAGCATGAGGCTGTTCGTCTCGTAGATCTGGCCCGGCTTCAGCACGCCGCCGGGGTCGACGAGCTCGGTCCCGGTCGCAAGCACGGCGACGCACGGCCGGCGTGCGCACCGGAGCTCGGCGATCCCCGAGGCCGCGACGGCGGCGAGGCGTCCGGGCGTGAGCCGTACGCCGACGGGAGCCACCAGCGCTCCCGCCGCGATATCGCCTCCACGGGGGCGGATGTGCGCCCCCGGTTCCGCCGACTGCGCGATCTCCACTCTGTTGTCGTTCTGGACAACGTTCTCTACTGGGACAACTGCGTCGGCGCCGTCCGGAACGACAGCGCCGGTCGAGATGGCGACGGCGCAGCCCGGCTCGAGCTCCCCGTCGAACGAGCGTCCCGCGGCGGACTCGCCGACGATCTGCAGCGTCCCCGGCAGATCCGCGGCGCGCAGAGCGAAGCCGTCCATGGCGGAGCTCGCGAACGGCGGGAGGTCGATCAGCGCGCGCACGTCCTCCGCAGTCACACGGCCACTCGCCTCGGCGATCGGCAGGACCTCGGCCGCGAGCGGACGGGCGCGTTCCAGTACCCGCTCCTGCGCCTCCTCGAGAGTCAATGGTGCGGCCACGGTGCGAATACCGTAGTCGCGAGGGAGTGAGCTAGCCGCCGCCCGCCTGGTAGGAGTACCGACCGGTCCAGGGAGCGAACTGCGCGGGCGTGACGGGGGCGGCGAACGCCACGTTCGGGGACCCCGCCAGCGCGCGCTCCATGAACAGCCGCCACGCGGTCGCGGGCAGCGTCGGGCCCGAGACTGCGGCGCCGTGCACGTCGAGCATCGGGATCTCGCCTCTCGGGTAGCCGATCCAGACGGTGGACTCGAGCGTGGGTGTGTAGCCGCAGAACCACGCGTCGGCGTAGTCGTCGGTCGTCCCCGTCTTGCCGGCGTCGATGCGTCCCGGGACGTGCGCCCCGACTCCGGTCCCGTGCAGCATGTTCTCCTCGAGGACGCGCGTGACCGTCGCCGCGACCCAGTCGGGGACGACCCGTGTCCGCTGCGACTGTCCCCAGCCGCCGCCGGCCTGGCCGTCCGGGAAGACGACGCGCCGGATCGCGAGCGGCTTGGAGTACACGCCGTCGGCGGCCAGCGTCGCGTACACCGAGGCCATGTCGAGCGGAGTCACTGCACCGGTACCGAGGGCGAGCGACGGCGTGGCCCGCAACTGCGTCTGCACGCCGAGCTTCTGGGCCATCGCGACGATCGCGTCGGGGCCGACGTCGAGCGCAAGGCGCGCGTAGACCGTGTTGTCCGACTGGAGCGTCGCCGCAGCGACCGTCTCAGGCCCGGCGTACGTGCCGTCGTACGTGCGGACACGCCACTTGAGCGGCGCGTAATAGAACGGTGCGGAGAGATAGCGCGTCGCCCAGGGGTTCAGCCCGTCGGCCACTGCGGCGGTGAGGACGATCGGCTTGAACGTCGAGCCCGCCTGGCGCTCGGCGGTGGTCGCGAGGTTGAACTCGTTCCCGGACCTGCCGGGCGTCACTCCCGCCATCGCCCGGATCGCGCCGGTCGCAGGGTCGAGCGAGACGATCGCGCCGGCCGGGTCGTGCCGACCGTGCAGCTCCTCCGACAGCGCCTGCACCGCGGCGTGCTGCAACCGCGGCTGGATCGTCGCATAGATCTTCAGCCCGCCGGCGCGGACGGTCGCCGAGCCGTACGCCTGCTCGAGGAGATCCTCGACGTAACCCACGAAGTACGGCTCGCCGCTCGCATACGCAGGGCTCGGACGCAGGTGCAGGCTGCGATCGTGTGACGCCGCGGCGTACTGCGCCTGCGTGACATCCCCGCTGCGGAGCAGCGCCTGCAGAACCTCGTCGCGGCGCGCGAGCGCGGCCGCCGGGTTGTGGAGCGGGTCGTCGTACGACGGAGCCTGCGGCAAGCCCGCCAAGAGCGCGGCCTGCTCGAGTGTCAGGCGGCTCGCGGGAACGGAGAAGTACGTCTCGGCCGCCGCCTCGATCCCGTAGGCGTGGTTTCCGTAATACACGTCGTTGAGGTAGGCGGCGAGGATCCTGGCCTTCGGCCAGGCGCGCGCGAGCTTGATCGCGAGGCAGGCCTCGACGACCTTCCGCTGCAGCGTCTGCTCCTGTGAGAGGTAGAGGTTGCGGACGAGCTCCTGCGTGATCGTGGAGCCGCCCTCGACGATGTGGCCGGCGCTCACGTCGGCGACGAAGGCGCGGAGGATCCCGACCGGGTCGACGCCGCCGTGCCGGTAGAAGCGCCGGTCCTCGATCGCGACGGTCGCCTTCGGCATCCACGCGCTCATCGCCGAGGGCGTGACGGCCGTTCGGTTCTCGACGGCGGGCAGGACGCCGATCAGGCTCCCGTTCGCGCCGTAGACGAGCGAGCTGTCGGCCTGGCGCACCGGATGCAGCGTGCTCAGGTCACAGCTCGAGCTAAAGTAGACGGCGCCGCCCGCCGCGGTGGCTGCGAGCACCACGAGCGGCGTGACGAGCGCAAGGAAGAAGACGACGCGCCGCTTCCGCCTCGGTCGCCGTTTCGGCTTCGGCTTGGACGTGCGCTTGCGGCTCACGTCCAGACGCCGAGCGCGCGGAGCCGCCGGTGGGCGCGCAGACGCAGTTCCTGCTCGAGCCGCTCGGCCGCCCCCTCGTCGACAGCGGCAGCGCGGAGGGTGACCGTCGCGGTTCCGTCGAGCGAGCTCACATAGACGTCGGCGTGACGCTCGTCGGCCACGTCAGCGCGCAGCGCATCGACCGCGCCGTCGAGATCGGCGGTGAGCGGCACCGGGACCGACACCTGTGCATACGTCTCACGGTCGCGAATCGACGCGTTCAGGATCGGATCGGAGGCGAGCTTGCTGTTCGGGACGACGAGCCGCCGCCGGTCAGCCGTGCGGATGAACGTGTAGGTGAGTCCGATCTCTTCCACGATCCCCGACTCGCCCGCGTAGCTGACGCGGTCACCGATCCGAACGGGCTGGGTCGTCGCGATCAGGATTCCGGCGATGAAGTTGCCGAGCGTCTGCTGCGACGCGAGGCCGATGATCACGCCGAGGATCGCCGTCGAGGCGAGCAGCCCGCCGGCGACGGCACGCACCTGGGGGATCACGAGCAGGGCAGAGAACAGGCCGACCGTGACGATGACCACAGTGATCGCGCGGCGCAGCACGCGGTAGCGCGTCTCGATCTCCGGCGGAACCTCTTTCCGCGCGAGCCACCAGTCGACCAGGCGCGCCAAGAGCATGACGACGAGCAGGACGGCGGCAGCGATCACTATCCGGTGCCAGAAGGGCATCGCCGCCGGATTCGCCGCGGGGGCGGCGTTTCCTCAGTCGAGCGGCAGCGGGCGCCGGCCGGCGAAGCCGTCGTCGATCCGATGCCACCAGGCGATCTCGTCCTCGCCGAGCTGCCAGCAGAGGAGGACCGTTTCGCCGTGGCGGAGCGTGGGAAAGTCGATCAGGCCGCTGTCGAGGTCCTTCACCTCGGCGCCGTGGCTCGTGATCTCGTCGACGACGCGTGCCAGCCGCCGCCCGACGCCGTCGACCTCGGCGGTGGCCTCGGCCAGCTCGGCCGGCGGGATGCCGCCGCCGTTGCCGCGGATCTTCCGCTCGAGCTCCTCCTGACGTTCGAGCGCGGCGGCGTGCTCCTGCCGGGTGGCCACGAGCAGCTCCACGAGTGGTCGCACGTGCTCGAGTTCGGCGTTCGCCTCCTCCGGCGTGAAGTGGCGCATGGGCGAACCCTATGCTGCGTCGTCGTGGACGCCGCAGCCGCTCAGCCCCGTCCACAGCCGCTCTATACCCGCCTCGCGATCTGGACCGTGTTCGTGGGCCTACTCGCCGCGGTCAACTACGCCGAGCGCTTCTCCGGCGGAGGCGACAGCGGCAAGAACGCCACGCGTCTCAGCGTCTATTCGTTTGCCACCTTCGCCGGCGGGACGATCTTCTACGCCTTCTGGCTCGGAGCCGTGCTCCTGATCTGCATCAACCGCTTCGACCTGCTCGCGTTGCGGCGGCCGCTGAGCTGGGGACGGGCGCTCGTGCTCGCCGTCTACGTGGTGGTTGCGATCTTCGTCTGGGAGATCGTCGTCTCGGCGCTGCCGCTTCCGGAGAGCCCGGGCAAGGAGCAGGGCATCACGGACGTGCACTGGGAGCCGAAGCACGCTGCGGCGTTCGCCGCCAATCTCGTCCTCTTCGCGGTGATCGCGCCGTTCGTCGAGGAGCTGACGTTCCGTGGCTCAGGCCAGTCGCTGCTGCGCTTCCTGGGCCGCTGGCCGTCGATCGTCCTCGTCGGAGTCGCCTTCGGCCTCGCGCACGGGCTCGTCGAGGCCCTGCTCGTCCTCGTGCCCTTCGGCATCGCGCTGGCCTGGCTGCGCGACCGCACGACGAGCGTCGTGCCAGGGATGTTCGTGCACGGCCTCTTCAACGCGGCCGCGCTCGTCACGATCGTGCTGCGCTAGCTAGTCGTCCTCGTCACCGTTTTCGACCACGAACTGGTCGGGCGTGACGTTGTCGAGGAAGCTGCGGAACTTCAGCACCTCGGCTTCGAGCTGCTCCTCGTCGATCTCTCCCTCGAACTCGATCGCCGACTCCGCGATCACGTCGGAGGCGGCGAAGATCGGCGCCTCGGCGCGGATCGCGAGCGCGATCGCGTCGGAGGGACGGGAGTCGACCTCGATCTCCTGGCCGTCCTGGATCACCGTGATCTGCGCGTAGAAGGTGTTCTCGCGGAGCTCGGTGACGGTGATGCGGCTGATCGACGCGCCGAGCTGCTCGAGCATGTCGCTCACGAGGTCGTGCGTCATCGGCCGCACCGGCGGCTGGCTCTGGAGCCTCTGCAGGATCGCGGTCGCCTCCGGATGCCCGATCCAGATCGGCAGGAACTTGTTTCCGTCGGCGGTCTTCAGAAGGACGATCGGCTGCTTGCCGACCAGATCGAAGCTGACCCCGTAGATGAGCATCTCCTGCATCTCGGCCACCTCGACCCGAATATAGCTCAGGCCCTGCGGCCGAAAACCTGCGAGCAGGCGCGGAGAGATGGGCGATCCTGGATTCGAACCAGGGACCTCCGCCTTATCAGAGCGGCGCTCTAACCAGCTGAGCTAATCGCCCGCGCGGTGGTCGATTGTAGCCACCGCGTTCTCGAGGGCTTCGGCCAGCTCGGCGAGGTCGTGCTCGTCGGCGAAGGACAACTCGACGCGGCCCGGCATGACGCGCGCCGAGCGGCCGGTGAGCTGAGCGATCGCGCCGCGCACGCGGTCGGCGAGTGCCGGGTCGACCGGGGCTGACCGCGCCCTCGGCCGCTGCCGTGCACCGGCCCACTTCGCCCGCTGCTCGGCGGCGCGCACCGAAAGCCCTCGCCGCACGATCTCGCGCGCGAGCCGGCGGCGGCCGTCGTGATCCGGAACGGCGAGGACGGCCCTGGCGTGCCCCTCGGTCAGCTGTCCGCGCTCGACCATCCCGAGCACGTCGTCGGGCAGCTCGAGCAGGCGGATCCGGTTCGAGACGGACGGCTTGGAGCGGCCGACCCGCTCGGCGACCTCCCCGAGCGAGAGCGAGAACTCGTCGATCAGGACGGCGTACGCGCGCGCCTCCTCGATCGGCGTCAACTGCTCGCGGGCGACGTTCTCGACGAGCCCGAGCAGCAGCGTCTCGCGGTCGTCGGCCGTGCGCACGACGGCGGGAACGGTCGCGCGACCGGCCTCACGCGCCGCCCGCCAACGCCGCTCGCCCGCGACGATCTCGTAGCCGCCCACGCCACGCGGACGGACGAGGAGCGGCTGGATCACGCCCTGCTGGCGCACCGATTCCGCGAGTCCCGAAGCCGCCTCCGGCTCGAAGCGGCGGCGCGGCTGGCGCGGGTTCGGGTGAATCGCGTCGACGGGGATCTCGAGCAGCTCGCTCGGGACGGGGTGCCCGCCGATCAGAACCTCGAGGCCGCGGCCGAGACCGCGACGTTGAGGAGAGGACTCAGGCGCGCTCGACAAGCTCCATCGCCACCTTCCAGTAGGCGTCGGCTCCGGCGGAGCGACGGTCGTAGGCAATCGCGGGCAGTCCGTGGCTCGGGGCCTCGGCGAGGCGCACCGAGCGCGGGACGGAGGTGCGGAAGACGAGCTCGCCGAAGTGCCGCCGGACTTCCTCCTCGACCTGCGCGGCGAGGCGTGTCCGGCCGTCGACCATCGTCAGGAGGAGGCCGCCGATGCCGAGGTTCGGGTTGAGCCGTCGCCGGATCAGCTCGACGGAGTGGAGGAGCTGCGTCAGGCCCTCGAGCGCGTAGTACTCCGCCTGCACCGGCACGAGCACGCGATCGGCCGCGGCGAGCGCGTTGACCGTGAGCGGGCCGAGCGAGGGCGGGCAGTCGAGGAAGACGAAGTCGTAGCGGTCGCTGCCCGAGGCAAGCGCCTGCGAGAGATAGAGCTCGCCGTCGGAGCGGCCCGAGAGCTCGACCACGGCCCCGGCGAGGTCCGGCTTGGCCGGCACGAGGTCGAGATTCGCGAAGGCGGTGGGGTGGATGAGCTCGGCAAGCGGCGCGCCGTCGAGCAGGTCGTAGCTCGAGGTGCCGTTCGCACGCATCCCGAGGCCCGAGGTGGCGTTCGCCTGCGGATCGAGATCGATCACGAGCGCGCGCTGACCGGCCTCCGCGAGACAGGCGGCGAGGTTGACGGCGGTCGTCGTCTTCCCGACACCGCCTTTCTGATTCGCAAGGGCGTAGACGCGGCTCATGGCCGCAGCCATTGTCGCTAGGCCAGCGGACGCTTCTTCGCGACGCCGGCGCGACGCGGAAAGCCGGGTGGCGTCGGAGCGATCTTCGGCAGCACGGCGAGGCCGTCGTGCAGCTCGGGACGGCCGCCGCCGAGTTGTTCCGCCGCCGCCGCGAGCCGCTCGACATCCGCCCGCTCGCCGAGCCAGAGAAGCGCCGCGCCGCCCACCCGAACGAGCGGCAGGCAGAGCTCGGCGGCGACAGGCGGCAGGGCGAGCGCCTTCGCGAGCGCCACGCCCCAGTGCTCGGGCGGCCGCTCCTCTGCCCGTCCCCAGACGACCTGCGCATTCGGTGGCGCCCAGCGGCGGAGGAAGTCGCACTTGCGGCGCTCGGCGTCGAGCAGGGTCACTTTGCGGTCGGGCAGCGCTGCCGCAAGCGGGATCCCGGGCGACCCGCCGCCGGAGCCGACGTCGATCAACGGGCCGTCGTAGCGCTCGAGCAACGGCACCGCACGCAGCGCGTCGTCGAGGAGCATCTCGCGCGCGCGCGCCGGATCCCGAAGCGCCGTCAGTCCCGGCGTCGCGAGAACAGCAGCGAGCCAGGCGTCACTCAGGGGTGACGACGACGTAGCGGTTCGGCTCCATGCCCTCGGAGGTCGTGCCGACACCCGCGACCTCCTTGAGGTGCAAGTGGACGACCTTGCGCTCGACGGCCGTCATCGGCTCGAGCTCCTCGGGCTCGCCGGACTCGCGTACCCGGTCGGCGACGCGCAGGGCGAGAGTCTCGAGCGTCGCCTGCCGGCGCGCGCGGTACCCGGCCGCATCGACCATGACGTCCTTCTTCTCCTCGCCGTGAGCGCGGTAGCCGATCACGTTGAGCAGGTACTGGATCGCGTCGATCGTCTGGCCGTGGCGGCCGATCAGCGGGCCGACGTCGGGGCCGGAGCAGGTGACGACGATCGCTTCCGCTTCGTCGCGCGCCACCACATCCGCGTCGACGCCGAGCGTCTCGACGATCTGCGCCACGAGCGCACGCGCCTCGCCCACCTGACCGCCCTGTTCGATCGCGGGCTCGGCTGCAGCCGCTGCCTCCGCGGCCTCGGCCGGCAGATGAGCGACGACGCGGGCCGGCTCGTAGCCAACGCCGAGAATCCCGCGCTCCCCTTCTCCGACGACCTCGAACTGCACCGTCGCCTTGTCGAGGCCGGGATGTCGCCGCTCGAGCTCGCGCAGCGCAGCCCACTTCGCCTCGCCGACCGTCTCCCCGGTCGCCTCGGCCGTGAGGTCCGCGGTCTCATTCACCGCCGGCTCGCGCGCTTCTTCTTGCGCCGCACCTGGCGCGGCTGCTGCGCGACCGCCGGAGCCTGCGCCGGCGCGGAAGCCTCGGAGCTGGCGCCGTTCCCGCTCGAGCCGTCGTCCTTCGGAGGCGTCCGCGAGCTGCGGCGCTCGGGTGCCGGCGCCGGCGTCTTCGAGATCAGCCGTCGCGTGATCAGACCCTGCCCGACCGTCCAGAGGTTCGTCGTGACCCAGTAGATGACGAGACCGGCAGGGAAGTGCGCGATCACGAACACGAAGATCAGCGGCATACCCATGAACAGGATCCGCTGCGTCTTGTCGGCCGTCGCCGCCATGAAGAACGTCGAGGCCATCTGGCTCGCCACGTAGACGACGAGCAGGAGGTAGCCGCCCCAGACCGCGGTCGTCGGCTGCGTGATGTCCGGGATGATGTGGAGGAACGAGAGGTTCTCGTGCGGCCCCGGGTGGAAGTTCGTGTCGAAGTGCTTGAGCGTGTAGTAGAGGGCGATGAAGACCGGCAGCTGCAGGAGCATCGGCAGACACGAGGCGGCCGGGTTGATCTGGTTCTCCCGGTAGAACTTCATCAGCTCTTCGTTCTGCTTCTGCTTGTCGCCCTTGTACTTCTTCTGGATCTCCTTCATCTGCGGCGCGTAGCGCTGCAGGTTCTGCATCGAGTGGATCTGCTTGATCGTCAGCGGGACGAGGATCATCCGGACGAGGACCGTCGTGGCGACGATCGCCCACGCCCAGGGCAGGTTGAGCGTGACGTGGAACCAGCTCAGGACGTGCCGCATCACGCTCTCGAGCTGGCTGAGGATCGGGATGGCGTAGACGATCATCGGACGGGGTCGAAGCCTCCGTGGCTCCACGGGTTGCACCGGAGCAGCCGCCAGCCGGCGAGGACGCTCCCCTTCACGAGGCCGTGCCGCCGCAGAGCCTGCACTGCGTACTCCGAGCAGGACGGGTGGTACTTGCACGTGGTCGGGAAGAAGGCGCCGAAGGTCACGCGGTAGAGCCAGACCAGGCCGACGCCGAGCAGCGCCGGGAGACGCAGCACAGCACTCACGCGGCGAGCACTCCCGTCTGCTCGAACAGCTCGTCGACGCGCTCGCCGAGCCAGGCGAAGCCGTTCGACTCGGCCGCCTCCACCAGGCCGGGACGAACGATCAGCACGTAGTCGTGGCCGGCGGGAACGTGATCCAGCCGCTCGTTCCAGACCTCGCGCAGGCGCCGCTTGATCCGGTTCCGCTCGACGGCTCCACCGGCCGCGCGCGGCACAGCGAACCCGATGCGGGGCTCCGCCGGCTCCTCCTGCGGCAGCCAGTAGAGGACCAGGAAACGGGAAGAGACCGAGCGACCGCGGCGATGCACCGCGTCGAAGTCCCGGGAGCGGGACAGGCGGTTGGCGCGCTTCACGGGTGCAGCTTAGTGCCGGGCGCAGCTACGCCGAGAGGCGAGCCCGGCCCTTGCCGCGGCGGCGCTTCAGGATCGCCCGGCCGGCCTTCGTGGACATGCGCGCACGGAACCCGTGCTTGCGCTTGCGGCGGCGGACGTTCGGCTGGTAGGTGCGCTTCATGAGGCGTAAAAGGCTCGTCTTTGCCAGAAAAATCCCCGCCGGCGGCGGGGTCGGTCGAACAGTGCGGCGGTCAGTATAGCCGCGCGCTGTCCACCGTCTTGTCCACAGGCGCAGACGGCGCAGGGAGACGGCGGAGGGAGTTGCCCCCACGCCTGTCCACAGCTGTGGAGGGATTGGGGCTGTCCGGAAAATACCTGCAAGTAAGGCTATTTTGCCCCGAGTCAAGCCGCTGTTATGCTGGCCGCCGGGCCGGAGACGGGGAGGATCAGCGCGTCGGTGGAACACCAAGTTGAGCTGTCTGCAGAGAACCTTTGGGAGGAGATCTCAGGGCGGCTCAAAGAGGCGCTCAGCGACGGCACCTACAGCAAGTGGTTCGGCGACATCCACGAGCTCGCCGACGACGGCGACACGCTCGTGCTCACGGTTCCGAGCGAGTTCACGCGCGACTGGATCGAGGGCCACTTCCTCGGCCTGATCGGCGCGGCGGTGCGCGACATCGTCGGCGTCGAGCGGCCGATCGAGCTCCGGGTCGCGGACGACGCACGGCAATCGACGGAGGGCCGCGCGGGCTCGGAGGGTGTTCTTCCCATGGTCCAGCGTGGCGCCGGTCGCCCCGAAAGCGGCGGCGTCAACATGAAGTACACCTTCGACTCGTTCGTGATCGGCTCGTCGAACCGCTTCGCACACGCGGCCGCGCTGGCCGTCGCCGAAGCGCCGGCGCAGGCGTACAACCCGCTCTTCATCTACGGCAGCACGGGCCTCGGCAAGACGCACCTCCTCCAGGCAGTCGCGCAGTACGTCGCGGAGCACTCCGGTGCGCTGACCGTGCGCTACGTGACGAGCGAGGCGTTCGTCAACGACTTCATCAACTCGCTCCGCGACAAGCGCATCGAGGGCTTCAAGCAGCGCTACCGCACCTACGACGTCCTGCTCATCGACGACGTCCAGTTCTTCGAGGGCAAGGAGCGCTTCCAGGAGGAGTTCTTCCACACGTTCAACTCGCTGTACGAGGCCGGCTCGCAGATCGTGCTCTCCTCGGACCGGCCGCCGCGCGACATTGCGACACTCGAGGAGCGCCTACGCAGCCGCTTCGAGTGGGGGCTGATCACCGACATCCAGCCGCCGGACCTCGAGACCCGCATCGCGATCCTGCGCAAGAAGGTGAAGGTCGACGGAATCCACGTCCACGACGAGCAGGTGCTGACATTCATCGCCGGCCGGGTGTCGACGAACATCCGCGAGCTCGAGGGCGCGCTGACCCGCGTCGTCGCCTTCTCGTCCCTGACCGGCCGGCCGATGACGGTCGAGCTGGCCCAGGACGTGCTGCGCGACGTCTTCCCGCAGGGCGAGGCCGCCGAGGTCTCGATCAAGCGGATCCAGGACCTCGTCGCCGAGCGGTTCAGCCTCTCGCTCGAAGAGCTCTGCGGCGAGAAGCGCTCCCAGAACATCGTCTACCCGCGCCAGGTTGCGATGTACCTCTCTCGCGAGCTCACCGACTCTTCGCTACCCAAGATCGGCAAGGAGTTCGGCGGCCGCGACCACACGACGGTCATCCACGCGACCTCGAAGATCTCCCGCTTGATCCGTGAGGACAGGTCTGTGTACAACCTCGTGCAGGAACTCACCGCACGTGTGAAACAGGTGCGCTGACGCTTGGCTCCTGTGGGACCACCCGAATCGTCCACAATGAAGCTCCACACGGAAACCGCAGGAAGGAAGCCGCTGCGGACACGTCTTCCCCGTCGTCCACACTCCCTATGACTTCTACGAGGATCCTTAGATGATTGAGAGTGACATCGCAGTTGGTACCGGGTTGAGGATCACCTGCTCGAAGGACGCGCTCGTGCAAGGCCTGACGCTCGTCGGTCGTGCCGTCTCGAGCCGGACGGCGATCCAGATCCTGTCGGGGATCCTGCTCGAGGCCCGCGACGGCGAACTGCACCTCGCGGCGACCGACATGGAGCTCTCGCTGCGCGCCACGGTGCCGGCGCAGGTGGAAGGAGACGGAGCGGTCGTGCTCCCGGGCCGGACGCTCGTCGACATCGCGCGCCTGCTCCCGGGTGAGGACGTCACGATCGAGCACAAGGCTGCCGAGTCCGTCGTGCACCTTGGCTCGGGGAGCGCGAGCTACACACTCCACACGTACAACGCCGAGGACTTCCCCCGTCTCCCGGAGTTGACGGAGGCCGAGATGTTCACCGTCGCCCGCGAGCCGCTGCTCGAGACGATCGGCCGAGTCGCGCGCGCCGCTTCGCGTGACGAGGCGCGCCCGGTACTCACCGGCGTCCTCGTCCAGTTCGCGAGCGACAAGCTCGTGATGGCGGCGACCGACTCCTACCGGCTCGCCGTGAAGGAGACAGCGCTCTCGTCGTCCGCGCCCGAGCTCGAGGCGATCGTGCCCAGCCGCGCCCTGCAGGAGCTGTCGCGAATCCCGAGCGACAGCGACGAGATCGCAGTGGGCGTGCAGGAGAACCAGGTCCTGTTCTCGACGGGTGGCGTCTGGCTCACATCGCGCCGCATCGACGGCCAGTTCCCGAATTACCGGCAGCTTCTGCCGGAAGCCTTCGAGCACGAGCTGACGATCTCGCGTGTCGAATTGCTCGACGTCGTGCGACGCGCCGCGGTGATGATCCAGCGCGCGACTCCGCTGCAGCTGCGCTTTGCCGACGGCGAGGTCACGGTCATTGCCCGGACGCACGAGGTCGGCGAGTCGAAAGAGTCGATGCCGGTCGCCTACAGCGGCGAGCCGCTCGACATCGGTTTCAACGCGGAGTTCCTGAAGGAAGGGCTCGAGTCGGTCGAGGGCGAGGACGTGAAGCTGAAGCTGATCAGCCCCCTGCGGCCGGCGATCCTCACCGACGAGACCGACGACTTCACGTACCTCGTCATGCCGATCCGCCTACCCGGCTGATCGTCGAAGCCGCTTCGCTCCGTGACTTCCGCTCCTATGAGCGGCTCGAGTTGGCACTGCAGCCGGGGCTCGTGCTCCTCGTGGGTGCGAACGGCGTGGGCAAGACGAACCTGCTCGAGGCGGTGCACGTCGCGACCCAGGGGTTCTCTCCCCGGACGCGCACCGACTCCCAGGTCGTGCGCTTCGGCGCGGACGGCGCCCGCGCGGCCGTCTCCGGTCGCCGGGGGGAAGTGGGGCTGGAGCTCGAGGTGACGGTGCGCCGGGGCGAGGGCAAGCGGGCGCGGCTGAACGGGGCGCCGTTGCGAGCCGCCGAGCAGCTGCGGGCTCTGACGTCGACGCTCGTCTTCACGCCCGACCGGCTCGGCGTGGTCAAGGGGCCACCCGCTTCCCGCCGCGCGTACTTCGATCGCGTGCTCGGCCGCTTCGCGCCCGCGCGTGCCGCGCTGCCCGCCGAGTACGGGGCGGCGGTCGCGCAGAGGAACGCGGCACTCCGGCGAGCGGCGTCGGGTCTCTCCGGCCGGGATGCGATCGAGCCCTGGAGCGAGCGCGTCGCAGGACTCGGGGCCGAGCTCGTGGCGAGCCGGCTCGAGGCTCTCGCGCTCCTGGAGCCGGCGTTCGCCGCGCGCGCAGACGAGTTCGGCCTGGGCGCGGTGTCGCTCACATACGACGGCGAGCCGCCGACGGAGGACGGGCTGGCCGCCGTGCTCGCGCGCGACCTCGAGCGCGGCGTGACCTCGCTCGGGCCACATCTCGACGACGTGGTGATCTCCGCCGGCGACCGCGCTCTCCGCAACTTCGGCTCGCAGGGAGAGCAGCGGCTCGCTCTGCTCGCCCTGCTCCTCGCCGAAGCAGAGACGATCGCCGACCGGACCGGCGTGCCGCCGCTGCTCCTACTCGACGACGTTCTCTCGGAGCTCGACCCGGGCCGGCGCAGGATCCTCGCCGCCCGAGTGCGCAGCGTCGGGCAGGCACTCGTCACCGCCACCGACGCGGCGATGCTGCCGGCGGAGCCGGATCAGCTGCTCGAAGTCGCGCCGGGCACCGTGCTGGAAGTGGCCGCCTGATGGAGCCGCCAATGGATCAGATTGCCGAGCAGATTCGGGCCGAGCTGAGTCGTCTAGGTGCCGATCGCGGGCCGGGTGACGCGGTCACCGCGTGGCCTGCGGCCGTCGGAGATGAGATCGCGCATCACGCGTGGCCCGCGAAGACGCAGCCCGACGGCACGCTCGTCGTCCACGTGCGGGACGCGATCTGGGGCTTCGAGCTGACCCAGCGCGCGGCCGAGATCTCGGAGCGACTGCCCGGCCGCCCGCGACTCCGGTTCACCCTGGGGCCGCTACCGGAAACGGGTGTCGAGCCGCCGCCCGCGCCGCCGGTCGAGGCCTCCCCGGAGCAGGCGCGCGAAGCGGACGAGCTCGCTGCCGGAATCGTGGATCCAAAGCTGCGCGAATCTGTTGCGAAAGCCATAAAAGCGTCGCTTGCTCGCGCCCCGGGCGACCGCCCCGTCTGATACACTGACTTCTGCCCGCAAATGCTGAATTTGCAGGGCTTTTTTCATGACTGAAACAGACTACACCGCTAGGGACATCACCGTCCTCGAAGGACTCGAGCCGGTCCGGCTTCGGCCGGGCATGTACATCGGCTCGACGGGCCTCCGGGGGCTCCATCACCTCATCTACGAGGTCGTCGACAACTCGGTCGACGAGGCGCTCCAGGGACGCAACGAGCGGATCGAGGTCACGCTCCATCCCGACAACTCGGTCACGGTCCAGGACTGGGGCTCCGGGATCCCCGTCGACGTGATGAAGGACCAGGGACTGCCCGCGCTGACCGTCGTCCTCACGAAGCTCCACGCCGGCGGCAAGTTCGGCGGCGACGGCTACAAGGTCTCGGGCGGCCTGCACGGTGTCGGTGTCTCGGTCGTCAACGCGCTCTCGGAACGGCTCGTCGCCGAGGTTCGCCGCGACGGCACCGTCCATCGGCAGGAGTTCGAGCGTGGCGAGCCGACCGGCGACATGGAGCTCGTCGGGGAAATGGCGCAGGGCGAGCCGAGCGGGACGACCATCACCTTCCTGCCCGACTCCGAGATCTTCGAGGAGCTCGACGTCGACGCGGCGACGATCACGCAGCGCCTGCGCGAGACCGCGTTCCTCACGAGAGGCCTCCACATCAAGCTCGTCGACGAGCGCGCCGACGGCAAGACCGTCGAGTTCCACTACGAGGGCGGCATCCGCGACTTCGTGTCGTACATCAACGAGGCGAAGGACGCGATCCACAAGCACCTCGTCTACTTCGAAGGTGAGACCGAGCAGGGCTCCGTGGAAGTGGCGATGCAGTGGAACTCCTCCTACCAGGAGTCGGTCTTCACCTTCGCCAACAACATCAACACGGTCGAGGGCGGCACCCATCTTTCCGGCTTCCGCAGCGCGCTGACCCGCACCCTGAACGCGAAGGCCACTGAGCTCAAGCTCCTGAAGGAGAAGGAGAGCCTCGAGGGCGAGGACGTCCGCGAAGGGCTCGCCGCCGTGGTCTCGATCAAGCTGCGCAACCCGCAGTTCGAGGGGCAGACGAAGACGAAGCTCGGCAATCCGGGCATCGAGAGTCTCGTCCAGACGACCGTCAACGCTTCCCTGGCGCGCTTCCTCGAGGAGAATCCGCAGGACGCCCGCGCGATCTGCGCCAAGGCGATCGCGGCGATGCGCGCGAGGCTCGCGGCGCGGCAGGCGCGCGAGCTGACGCGGCGCAAGTCGGCGCTCGACGGCACCTTCCTCCCGGGCAAGCTCGCCGACTGCTCGATCCGCGACCCGTCCGCCGCCGAGCTCTTCATCGTCGAGGGCGATTCCGCCGGCGGCTCGGCGAAGAGCGGCCGCGACCGCACATACCAGGCGATCCTGCCGCTGCGCGGGAAGATCATCAACAGCGAGAAGAACCGGATCAACAAGGTGCTCTCGAACACGGAGATCCAGGCGATGATCACCGCGATCGGTACCGGCATCGGCGACGAGTTCGACATCGAGGGTCTCCGCTACCACCGGGTCATCGTGATGACCGACGCCGACGTCGACGGCTCGCACATCCGCACGCTCGTCCTCACGTTCCTCTACCGGCACATGCGCGAGCTCTTCGAGTACGGCCACATCTACATCGCCGTGCCGCCGCTCTACAAGGTGAAGCTCGGCAACCAGGAGTTCTACTTCGAGAAGGACTCCCAGCTCGAGGATCTGCTCGTGCGCGAGCGCTTCGGCGACCTCGAGGTTCGCGATCGCGCCGGCGCCGAGGCGAAGCTGACAGAGGCGCGCTGGAAGAAGTTCACCGGCGCGCTGGCGGAGTTCGAGGGCTGGTCGGCGCGCCTGCGTGCGGACTACGGCCACCACGCCGCGGAGCTCGCGGTCTCGCACCGGCTGGTCGAGCTCGCGGCGACGACCCCGGAGGAGCTCGAGCAGGCGATCGGCGCGCTGCCTCCCAACGGCTATAAGCTCTCGGTGCTCGCGCGCGACGAGCAGGGTCTCCAGGTGAAGGTCGTCGAGGAAGAGACGTCCGCCGCGCAGACCATCGGTGTCACCGCCGAGCTGCTCTCCTCGCCGATCTACGCGAATCTTCGTCGTGCCTACCGCAAGCTCCTGGACATCGTCGGGCCGCCGCCCTTTGCGCTTGCGCTGGGGAAGGGCCGGGCGGAGGCGGAGGGTTTCTCGGAGCTGCGGCACGAGGCACTCGAGCTCGCGAGGGGCACCGGAATCCAGCTCTCGCGCTACAAGGGTCTCGGCGAGATGAACGCCGATCAGCTCTGGGAGACGACGATGGATCCCATGAAGCGGCTGATGGTGCGGGTGGACGTCGAGGACGCGAGCGCCGCCGACCAGCTCTTCTCGATGCTGATGGGCGACCAGGTCGAGCCGCGCCGCCTCTTCATCGAGGAAAACGCGAAGGACGTCACGTTCCTCGATGTCTGAGGTAGAGACGGGCGCACTCGGGCGGGGCCGGATCGAGCCGCGCGAGCTCGAGCAGGAGATGCGGTCGAGCTTCCTCGATTACGCGATGAGCGTGATCGTGTCGCGCGCGCTGCCCGACGTGCGCGACGGGCTCAAGCCGGTGCATCGGCGCGTCCTGTACGGGATGCACGAGGCGGGCCTGCAGCCGAACCGGCCGTACAAGAAGTCCGCCTCCACGGTCGGCGCGGTCATGGCGAACTATCACCCGCACGGGGACCAGGCGATCTACGACACGCTCGTCCGGATGGCGCAGCCCTTCTCGCTGCGCTACCCGCTCGTCGACGGGCAGGGCAACTATGGCTCGATCGACGACGACCCCGCCGCTGCGATGCGCTACACGGAAGCGCGGCTCGCGCGGATGGCGACCGAGCTCCTGCGCGATATCGACGCGAACACGGTCGACTTCGAGCCGAACTACGACGAGTCGCGCCGGCAGCCGTCGGTTCTGCCTTCGCGGTTCCCGAACCTCCTCGTCAACGGCTCCACGGGGATCGCAGTCGGGATGGCGACGAACATGCCGCCGCACCACCTCGGCGAGACGGTCGACGCGGTCCTCGCGATGATCGACGACCCCGAGATCAACGTCGAAGGCCTGATGAAGCACGTGAAGGGCCCGGACTTCCCGACCGGCGCGATCATCGTCGGGCGCAGTGGCATCCGCGACGCGTATCGCACCGGGCGCGGCCGCATCGTCATGCGCGCCCGAGCCCACATCGAGGAGCTGCGTGGCGGCAGGACGGCCATCGTGGTGACGGAGCTTCCCTACGGCGTCAAGAAGAACTGCGAGTCCGGTGTGATCGGAAGGCTCGCGGAGCAAGTCCGAGACAAGACGTTCACGGAGATCTCGAATCTCGAGGACCACTCCGACCGCACAGGGATGCGGATCCAGATCGAGCTCAAGCGCGATGCGGTGCCGCAGGTCGTCCTCAACAAGCTGTTCAAGCACACGCAGCTGCAGTCGACCTTCGGCTACAACGCCGTCGCGCTCGTCGACGGCGTGCCGCGCACGCTTTCGCTCCTCGAGCTCGTCACGCACTACCTCGACTTCCAGCGCGAAGTCGTCACCCGCCGCTCGAAGGACGAGCTGCGCAAGGCCGAGGCCCGCGCGCACGTTCTCCAGGGCTACCTCATCGCGCTCGACAACATCGACGCGATCGTGGCGCTCATCCGGGCCGCGGCCGACCGCGACGAGGCGCGGGAGCAGCTCATGGCGCGGTTCGAGCTCTCCGAGATCCAGGCCGAGGCGATTCTCGAGATGCGGCTCTCGCGGCTCACCGGGCTCGCGCGCAAGGAGGTCGAGGCCGAGCACAAGGATCTGCGGGAGCGGATCGCAGAGCTCCGCGAGATCCTCGGCGACCAGACGAAGATCGACGGCCTCATCCGCGACGAGCTGCTCGAGATCAAGTCGATCTACGGCCGCAACGACGACCGGCGCACCGAGATCGTCGCCGCCGAGGAGGAGCTCGAGCTCGAGGACCTGATCGCGGAAGAGGACATGGTCATCGCGATCACGCGCTCCGGCTACATCAAGCGGCTACCCGTGACCACCTACCGCGAGCAGCGGCGCGGCGGCATCGGCGTGATGGGGATGGACCTCAAGGAGGACGACTACATCGAGCACCTGTTCGTCGCCTCGACGCACGACTACATCCTCTTCTTCACGAACGTCGGCAAGGTCTACCGGCTCAAGGTGCACGAGTTGCCGCTCGGCTCCCGACAGTCGAAGGGCCGCGCCATCGTCAACCTCCTCCCGTTCCGGCAGGACGAGCAGGTGCGCGCGGTGATCCAGACGCGTGCGTTCGAGGAGGCGAAGTACCTCGTCTTCGCGACGAAGAACGGCGTCGTCAAGAAGACCGAGCTCGCCGCCTACAACACGCCGCTCAAGGCCGACGGGATCATCGCGATCAAGATGCGCGAGGGCGACGAGCTCGTCGGTGTTCGTCACTCCACCGGCCAGGACGACATCCTCATGATCTCGGCCAAGGGGCAGGCGATCCGCTTCCACGAGACCGTCGTCCGGTCGACTAGCCGCGCGACCGAAGGCGTCAACGGAATGAAGCTGCGCAAGGGCGACGAGGTGATCTCGATCAACATCGCCGAGGACGACGCAGACCTGCTCGTCGTGACGACGAACGGCTACGGCAAGCGCACCCGGGTCTCCGAGTACCCGGTCAAGGGCCGCGGCGGCATGGGAGTCAAGACCGTGCAGCTGACCGAGGCGCGCGGCCATCTCGTCGGCTCGCGGGTCGTCCGTGACGGCTACCAGGTGATGCTCATCTCCACCGCGGGCACCGTGATCAAGGTCCCGGTGGAGGACGTCAAGCGGCTCGGCCGCTCGACGCAGGGCGTGATCGTGATGCGGCTCCGCGGCGACGACGAGACGGTCTCGGCGCTCGCTCCTGTCGTCGAGTCCGAGGAGACGAACGGCGACGACGAGACGGTCGAGGCGGATCCCGCCGAAGCGCAACCGACCGCTTGATCACCGCAGCGCCCTCTTCCAAAATCTGCGCCCGGTCTCTATAACTCTCAAACGGGGTCAGCACCCGAGGCGGTGAGGGCGTAGTGGCGGTCAGTCGGCAGGTCGATCTTCTCGAACCCATCAATCTGGCGGAGCATCTCGACAAGGTCGAGCTCTACCTCGGCCAGGTCTGCCAGATCGCGGGCATCTCGAAGATGCAGCTCGACTACTGGACGAACAAGGCGCACATCCCGACCAAGGGCAAGAAGCAGCGGATCTACGACATCGACGCTCTCGAGACCGTGATGCTGATCAAGCAGGCGAAGGACAAGGGCCTGAACCTCGGCGCCGCGATCGACGCCGCCCGGACGTTCCGCGAGCAGCACCCCGACGAGCACTAGCCCACGAAGGCTCAGCGGTTCGTGTGCAGGCGCTGCCAGCCGTCGTAACGCTGCTCGAGCTCGAGCAGGATCGCGGCGAACAGCGGTGTCCGTGCCCAGTCGCGGCCCGTTTCGAGGCGAAGCGAGGTGGCCGGCTTGGGCGTGTCTGCGGGCAGCTCATCCTTCGTCTGGTTGACGTTGACGCCGATCCCGAGCAGGACTCGCCCGGGGCTCGCCTCGGCCAGGATCCCCGCGAGCTTGCGGCCCTCGATCAGGACGTCGTTCGGATGGCTCAGCCCCGCCGCGACTCCCGTCTGCTCACGCAGCGCTGCGGCGACGGCGTCGCCGGCGACGAGCGAGAGCTCCGGCCAGAGCGCCATCGGCGGCCTCGGGTGGAGGAGGACCGAGAAGAGAAGCGCTTTCCCCGGCGGTGTCTCCCAGGTCCGCCCGAGCCGGCCCCGACCCTGAGTCTGGAGGTTCGTCGCGACGGTCGCCCCCTCGGGCTCGTCCGGGTCTAGTAGCCGCTGGGTCGACGTGCATTCCTCGACGAAGCGGTACGGCCGTCCGAGTCGCCCCTGCAGCAGTGGTTCGACGGAGGCGGAGGAGAGATCCGACACTCGCATTTAGACTAACTTGGCCGTGGGGAGGATCAGCCAGCCGCTGCGCGCGCGCAGCCTCGACTACGCAAGCCTCAGCGACCCGATTCTCGTGACGCGCGCGAAGGCCGGCGACGCGCGGGCGCTCGAAGCGCTCTGCGTTCGTCACTCGCCGCGGGTCGAGCGGCTCGCGCGCCGTCTCCTGCGTGACCCCGAGGACGCGCGTGACGCTGCGCAGGAGGCGCTGGCGAAGCTCTGCGTCCGGCTCAAGCAGTTCCGCGGCGATGCCCAGTTCACGACGTGGTTGCACCGGCTCGTGGTGAACACCTGCCGCGACGTGGCCGAGCGCCAGCGGACGCGCGCCCACGACCCGCTGCCCGAGGAGCTCGGCGCCGACCTCGAGCACGATCCGACCCGCGGCGTGCGGATGACCGAGCTGCGGCGGGAGCTCTGCGACTCGCTCGCCGGCATCTCGCCCGAGCAGGCGCAGGTGATCGTGCTCAAGGACGCGCTCGGCTACACGTTCGAGGAGATCGCGGCCGCGGCCGGCATGCCGGTCGGCACGGCCAAGTGCCACGCGCACCGCGGCCGGAACCGTCTGCGCGAGCGGCTCGAGCAGCGCGACGTCGCATGAGCGTTCCGGCAGCTCCCTTCGGGCGGGAGACGATCGAGTCGATCATCCCGCACCGCCCTCCGTTCCTGCTCGTCGACGAGGTGCTGGAGCTCGAGCCGGGCCGGAAGGTCGTCGGACGCTTCCGCGTGCCCGAGGACGGCTGGTGGTTTCCGGGCCACTTTCCCGACCGTCCCGTGATGCCCGGCGTGCTGACGATCGAGGCGATCGCCCAGTGCGGCGCCGTCGCCGTGCTCGCGGCCGAGGCGAACAGGGGCAAGATCCCGTTCTTCGCGGGGATCGACGACTGCCGTTTCAAGCGGATCGTCGAGCCGGGGGACGTCCTCGACCTCGAGTGTGAGTTTCTGCGCGTGCGCGGGCCGATCGCGAAGGGTCAGGGCCGCGCGTCCGTGGACGGCGAGGTGGCGGTCGAGGCCATGCTGACCGTCTTCGTCGGGAGTGAGGGCGGATGATCGGCAGCGCCGGCGCGAACGTCACGATCACCGGCGTCGGCGCCTACGCGCCCGAGCGCGTGGTCACGAACGCCGAGCTCACCCAGCTCGTCGACACGTCGGACGAATGGATCATGGAGCGCACGGGCATCCGCGAGCGCCGGATCGCCGCCGACTCGCAGGCCCTCTCGGACCTCTCGCTGCCGGCGGCCCGCCGGGCGCTCGAGCAGGCCGGCAGCGACGGGACGGACGTCGACCTCTTGATCGTCGCCACGGTGACGCCCGACATGATGTTTCCCTCGACCTCCGCGCTCCTCGCCGACCAGCTGGGCGCGAAGGACGCGGGTGCGTACGACCTGTCGGCCGGCTGCACCGGCTTCATGTACGCGCTCGTGCAGGCCTACGGGATGGTGGCCTCGGGCCTTTCGCGGCGCGCGCTCGTCATCGGCGGCGATGTGTTGTCCCGCATCCTCGACTGGAGCGACCGCTCGACCGTCGTGCTCTTCGGAGACGGCGCCGGCGCGGTTGTGCTCGAGCCGTCCGAAGAGGCGGGCTTCCTCGCGTTCGAGCTCGGCGCCGACGGTGCGGGTGGCGAGCACCTCTGGCTGCCGGGCAGCGGCTCGCGCCGGTTCGAGGATCCCGACAAGCACGTGAAGATGAACGGGCGCGAGGTCTTCAAGTTCGCGACGCGCGTTCTCGTCTCGTCCGCCGAGGCCGTGCTGGAGAAGTGCGACATGAGCATCGACGACGTCGACGTCTACGTCCCGCATCAGGCGAACGTTCGCATCATCGATCACGCAACCAAGAAGCTTGGGATACCGTCGGATCGGGTGGTGATCAATGTCGACCGCTATGGCAACACGTCCTCGGGCTCGATCCCGCTTGCGCTGGCGGATGCGCAGGCCGCTGGAAGGCTTCAGCCCGGCCAGCTCGTACTCATGACAGGAATGGGTGCCGGTCTCACGTGGGGAAGCGCACTGATGCGCTGGACACAGCGATTGGACGCGCCGTGAACAAGATTGCGTTCTGCTTCCCGGGCCAGGGCTCGGTTGAGGCGGGCATGGGGCGGGACTTCGCCGAGGCGGTGCCGGCGGCGATGGAGGTCTTCCGGCGCGGCAGCGTGGCGAGCGGCCTCGATCTCGAGCGTCTCTGCTTCCACGCCGACGCCGAGGAGCTCGTGGACACGGCGGTGCAGCAGCCGGCACTCGTCGCCACCTCGCTCGCGATGCTTGCCGCTCTGCAGGACCGTGGGATCAAGGCGGACTTCGTGATCGGCCATTCGGTCGGGGAGTTCGCTGCGCTGGCGGCTGCCGAGGCCATGACGCTGGAGGAGGCGCTGACGCTCGTACGCGAGCGCGGCCTGGCCATGGCCGAGGCCGCAGCGCGCAACCCCGGCTCGATGGCGGCGATTCTCGGCCTCAGCGACGACGTAGTGGAAGGTCTCTGCCGGCGAATCCTCGGAGTTTGGCCCGCGAACTACAACTGTCCCGGGCAGATCGTCGTCTCCGGCGAGCACCGCGCCGTCGACGAGTGCATCGAGCAGGCGCAGAGCGAGGGAGCCCGCCGGGCGGTCAAGCTCAAGGTCTCAGGTGCCTTCCACTCACCGCTCGTTGCGCGCGCCGCCGACCGGCTGCGGCCCGCGATCGAGAAGGTCCGTTTCCAGGAGCCTGTGGCGCCGTTCATGTCGACGGTGACCGCCCGGGTCGAGTCGGCGCAGCGAATGGGACCGCTCCTCGTCGACCAGCTCACGGCGCCGGTGCGGTTCACGCAGTCGGCGACGGAGCTGATGCGCGAAGGTGTTCGCACGTTCGTCGAAGTCGGACCGGGCAACGTGCTCACCGGCCTCGTCAAGCGGATCGACCGCAGCGTCAAAGCCGTCTCGGTCAACAGCATCGAGGCGCTCGAGCGGCTTCCCGAACTGCTCGCCGAGTCCTAGTGGCCGCGGCGTTCTGCGCGCTCGAGGGCAAGCGGGCTCTCGTCACGGGCGCGTCGAAGGGGATCGGCCGCGCCATCGCGGAGGAGCTGGCTCGCGCCGGCGCCGACGTCGTCGTCGGCTATCGCACCGGCGGCGAAGAAGCGGAGGCTCTGGCACGTGAGATCGGCGGCCGCGCCGTCCAGGCCGACGTCTCGAGCCCCGAGGAGGCGGCCCGGCTCGTTGCGGACGCCGGCGATCTCGACATCCTCGTCAACAACGCGGGCCTGACGCGCGATGGTCTGCTCGCCCGCATGTCGGACGACGACTGGCGCACCGTGATCGAGACGAACCTCTCGTCGGTCTTCTACACGTGCCGCGCCGTCTGCCGGCCGATGATGAAGAAACGCGCCGGCGCGATCGTCAACGTCTCCTCGATCGTGGGCGTGCACGGCAACTGGGGCCAGACGAACTACGCCGCGTCGAAGGCCGGGATCATCGGCTTCACGAAGTCGCTCGCGCGCGAGCTCGGCAGCCGCGGCGTGCGCGCCAACGTCGTCGCGCCGGGTTACGTGCGCACGCAGCTCACCGACGTCCTGCCCGAGGAGGCGACCTCCGCGATGCTCGGCAACACACCGCTCGGACGGCTTGGGGAGCCGAACGACGTGGCGGGCGCGGTACGCTTCCTCTGCTCCGACGAAGCATCGTTCATCACAGGGGACGTGCTGCTCGTCGACGGCGGACTCGGAATGTAGTGAGCGCATCCAACGGTTCTCTCAACGGACGCAGACGCGTCGTCGTCACCGGGCTGGGCGCGGTGACACCGCTCGGGCTCGATGTCGAGTCCACGTGGTCGAGCCTGCTCGCGGGCGAGTCGGGCGCGGGCGAGATCACCCAGTTCGATCACACCGACTACGCCGTCCACTTCGCCTGCGAGGTGAAGGACTTCGACCCGACCGACTGGATCGACCGCAAGCAGGCGCGGCGGATGGACCGCTTCACGCATCTGATCCTCGCGGCGGCCCGGCAGGCGGTTTCCGACTCCGGCATCGTGATCGAGCAGGAGCCTGAGCGGATCGGCGCCGCGGTGGCGACCGGCATCGGCGGTTTGCGGTCGTTCCAGGAGTGCCACACCGTGCTCGTCGATCGTGGGCCGGACCGCGTCAACCCGTTCTCGATCCCGGCGATCATCCCGAACCTCGGCGCCGGCTGGGTCTCGATCGAGCTCGGCACACGCGGCCCGCTGCTGTCGGAGTGCACGGCGTGCGCCGCCTCGAACATGGCGATCGGCGACGGCACCGACGCGATCCGGCTGGGCCGTGCCGACGTGATGCTCTGCGGCGGGACGGAAGCCGCGGTCTGCGAGGTGGGAATCGCCGGCTTCGGCGCCATGCGCGCGCTCTCGCGCCGCAACGACGACCCGGTCCGCGCATCCCGGCCGTTCGACGGCGCGCGTGACGGCTTCGTGATGGGCGAGGCCGGCGCGATGCTCGTGCTCGAGGAGCTCGAGCATGCCAAGGCGCGCGGCGCGAAGATCTACGCCGAGATCGCCGGCTACGGCCTCTCCGCCGACGCGAAGCACATCACCGACCCCGATCCAACCGGCCCGGTGACCGCGCTCAAGATGGCGCTCGGCGACGCCGGCGTCGGCGCCGACGAGATCGACTACGTCAACGCGCACGCAACCTCGACCCCGGCCGGCGACTCATCCGAGACGCAGATGCTCAAGTACGCGCTCGGCGAGGAGAACGCCTACAAGACGCCGGTCTCGGGGACGAAGGGAGCCACGGGTCACTGCCTCGGCGCCGCGGGCGCGATCGAGGCGATCTTCACGGTCCTCGCCATCCGCGACGGCAAGCTGCCGCCGACGATCAACTACGAGGTCGAGGATCCGACGTGCGACCTCGACTACGTCCCGAACGAGCCACGCGACGCCGACGTGAGGGTGGCCGTCTCGAACAGCTTCGGCTTCGGCGGGCACAACGCTTGCGTCGTGTTCAGGCGCTTCGAGGACTGAGCTCCCGGCCGTCTGCGCGGCCCGCGCGCGTTCGGCACACAATGTGCCTCGGGTCACGAACTGACGTTCGGCCTTTCTTTGCAGAGGCTTTACCCGCGCCGGACGAGATCGGGCACATCCTCGGGTAGGGTCGTCGGCGTGTGACCGGTCCGGCTCGTACCGAGCTGGGACCGACAGTGGTCTGGGGGACGAGGGGAACCGTTCGACGGCTCCGACGTCTTGTATCTCGCTCCGGACCCGCAAGCGGAAGGAGCAACCATGCTGGTACTGATTCTGCTCGCGCTGGTGGCGATTGTCGCTTTCGGTGTCGGGTTCACGATCCACTGGCTGTTCATCGTGGCGATGATCGCCGCGTTGCTGTGGCTCATCAGCCTCTTCATGTCGCGCGGTCGTGCGCGCGGAACGGGGTGGTAGCCGTGGGCTTCGGCATCGGACTTCTGATGACGGCTGCAGGCGCGATTCTGGTCTGGGCCGTCAATGTCACGTCGACCGCGGTGAACCTGCACACAGTTGGCTGGGTGCTGTTCATCCTCGGACTCGTGGCCACGGCGCTCTCGCTCGTGTTCTGGTCGTCGTGGGCCGGTCCCGCCGGCGTCAGCGGCCGCCGGCGCACGGTCGTCGACGACGCGGGGCGCGTGACCGAGGAGCGGACGACGACCTACTAGCAGCGGTGGAACGGCTCGGCGGGCCCGTGGTATTTGGACACGCGGCTTGCCGGGCCGTCCTCCGGGCCTCGATAGGCTCGCGCGGCATGGACGTCCGGCCGATCACCCCCGACGACTTCGCTTCTGTGGCGGCATTTCTCGCCGAGGACGAGACACATCTATTCGGCCGGCCGTCGCGTCTGGGGGTGGCGGACGTCACGGCCTGGCTGACCGGGCCCGATCTCGAGCGTGACAGCTGGCTGGGCGAGGAGGACGGCGAGCTCGTTGCGCTCGGCTGGGTCGAGAAGTACCACGACACGGGCATCGCAGTCGGCGCCGTCCATCGCGATCGCCGCGGCCGTGGTCTCGGGTCGGAGCTCGTCGATCGCAGCGAGGTGCGGTCGCGTGCGCTCGGCGTCGACCGAATCCATGCGGTGACCCTCGCGCCGGACGTGGCGGCGGCCCCGTTGCTGACCGGCCGTGGTTATCGCGAGGTGCGCCGCTTCTGGGAGATGACGATCGAGCTCGGGGCCGATCCGTCCCCCGAGCCCGAGCTTCCGGAAGGCTTCTGGATCGAGCCGTTCTCGTCGGAGCTCGACCGCGCGTTCCACGGTGCGCTCGAAGAGGCGTTCGCGGAGCACTGGGAGTTCCAGCCGACGCCGTTCGAGGAGTGGTGGACGCGGCAGATCGCGCAGCCGGATCACGATCCGTCGCTGTGGTTCCTCGTGCGCACCGGCGGCGAGGTTGTGGCGGCCACGCGGAACGATCGTGAGCGATCGGGCGGCGGCTGGATCGGCGCGCTCGGCGTCCGTCCCGCCTGGCGAGGCCGTGGTCTCGCGAAGGCCCTCCTGCTGCACAGCTTCCGCGAGTTCCAGCGGCGCGGACAGTCACGGGTCGGGCTCGGGGTCGACGCCGAGAACGCGACCGGCGCGACGAAGCTCTACGAAAGCGTCGGCATGGTCGTCGACTCGGAACAGGTCGTATGGGAGAAGCTGCTCACATGAACCTCCGTCCGTTCACCGACGACGACGCGCCGGCCGTTGCCGCGCTCGTCTCGGCCGAGGAGGAGTTGCTCTACCAGCGCCCCGGTCGCGTGACCGGCGCCGACATCCTCATGTTCCGGGGCTACAGCAAGGAGGCCTGGGTCTGGGAGGAGGACGGCCGGATCGCCGCGAGCGCGATCTTTGGCGTGCACGGCGGTGTCGCGCAGCTCCGCGGCTTCGTCGCCGCCAAGGGCCGCGGCCTCGGGACGGAGATGCTCGAGCGCGGCGAGGCTTTTGCGAGAGCGGAGGGAGCGGAGAAGATCATCACCGCCTCGGCCGAGCCCGACGCCGCCGCGCGTGCCCTCTTCGAGTCGCGCGGCTATCGCGAGGTGCGCCGCTTCTACGAGATGGCGATCGAGCTGACCGAGGAGCCGTCTGAGCCGGTCCTCTCGAGCGCGCTCGTCGTGGACGAGCTGAGAGACGACGAGTACGAGGCGTTCTACGACGCGCTGAACGAGGCGTTCGCGGAGCACTGGGAGTGGCATCCGGAGCCGTTCGACGCGTGGCTCGAGCGCCGGCAGGGCCAGCACCGCGACGAGACCGGCCCGATCTGGTTCGTCGTGCGGGACGGGGACGACCTCGCCGCAGTCACGCGCAACGACCTGAGCGTCGCCGGCGGCGGCTACGTCGGTGCGATCGGGGTGCGGCCCGCGTGGCGCGGCAAGGGACTGGCGAAGGCGCTGCTGCAGCGGACGTTCCTCGAGTTCTGGCGTCGTGGCACGACGCGCGTGGCTCTCGACGTCGATTCGCAGAACGCGACCGGAGCCGTGGCGCTCTACGAACGCGTCGGCATGCACGTCGAAGCCTGCGGCGTGGCCTTCGAGAAGGCGAGCGCATGAGCCTGCTGCGCGCGCGCTGCCCGGATTGCCGCACGCTTACCGCCGTCGCGGTGGACGACGGCTACGAGTGCCACAGCTGCGGCCGCACCTTCGGCGCCGGGCTCGTCCGGGTGCCGCGCGCGTGGGGCGACGCCGGCGAGCCGATGGTCGAGGCGGCCTCGCTCGCGCTCGACTATCCCGAAGTCGCCGTCGTCGAGGAGGAGACGCTCGCGATGCAGACGCTCGCGGTCGCCTCGGACCTGCCGGTGCGGCCGCTCGTGCTCGGCGGTTGCTGCTGCTCGCACGTCGGCGCGGTCGAGGGGCTCGCCGCCCGCCATGGGCAGCTTTCGGTCCTGTGGCTCGACGCGCACGGCGATCTCAACACGCCCGAGACGTCTCCGTCCGGCAACGAGTGGGGGATGCCGCTGCGCACGCTGCTCGACCGCGGCACGCTGGCCGCCGCCGACGTCGTCCTTTGGGGCGCACGCAACCTCGACCCGCCCGAGGAGGAGTACATCGCCGCGGCCGGCATCGACGACGACCCGGACGCGCTGCTCGACCGCGCCGCTGCCGTCTACGTCGCCCTCGACTGCGACGTGCTCGATCCGGGCGAGGTCGCCGTCTTCATGCCCGAGCCCGGCGGCCCCTCGCTCGGCGAGGTCGAGCGGCTGCTGGAGCGCGTGCGGGAGAGCGGCAAGCTCGTCGGCGTCGGCTTCACCGGCCTCGCGCCGGATCCCGCGAACGTCGAGAGGCTCGAGCGGCTCACCGCGGCGCTCGGGTACTGAGCAGCTCCGCAACCTCCCCTTCGGGCCGTAGGTCTAAGCTGGAACGTGTCCAAAATCGACGTTTCGGTCGAGACGAACGACCAGCCGAGCCCTCCGCCGACCGACCCGAACACCTGCCCGAGCTGTCACTCGCACTACCGCGACGACGAGCTCGAGCGAAGTCTCTGGGTCTGTGAGCAGTGCGGTCACCACTTCCCGATGCGGGCGCACGCCCGGATCGCGTCGCTGACCGACGCCGGCTCGTTCACGGAGGAGGCGACGGAGCTGCACTCCGAGGATCCGCTCGGCTTCTTCGACCTCCGCCCGTACACCGAGCGGATCGCCGAGGCCGAGATGAAGACCGGGCTCGCCGACGCCATGGTGATCGGCCACGCCGCGATCGACGGCCGCCGTTGCGAGATCGCCGTCATGGATTTCGCCTTCATGGGCGGCTCCATGGGCAGCGTCGTCGGCGAGAAGTTCTCGCGTGCGTGCGACGCGGCGGCCGAGGCCGGGATGCCGCTCGTCAGCGTCACGAGCTCCGGCGGCGCGCGCATGCAGGAGGGGATCCTCGCGCTCATGCAGCTGCCGAAGACGGTGGCGGCGGTGGAGGACCTCCGCGACTCGGGGCAGGCGCTCCTCTGCGTGATGGCGCATCCGACGACGGGTGGTGTGCTCGCGAGCTTCGCGACGCTCGGCGACGTCGTGCTCGCCGAGCCGAACGCGCTCATGTCGTTCGCCGGACCGCGCGTCGTGCAGGAGATCACCCGCGAGAAGCTGCCCGACGACTTCGGCCGGGCCGAGCAGAACCTCCGCTACGGCCAGATCGATGCGATCGTGCCACGCTCCGAGCTGCGCTCGACCCTGTCCCGACTCCTGAGGTTGTTCAATGCCCCCGACTGAGCACGAGCTGCGGCTGCGGGAACGGCTCGGCCGGCTGCGGAACCTGCCGCTGCTCGGCGGGGCGAAGATCTCCGGTGAGCTCGAGCGGCTGCAGCGGCAGATCTCGCGGATCGGTGAGGAGGCGACCGACGAGGAGATCTGGCGCAAGGTCGAGCTCGCACGTCACGACGACCGGCCGTACACGCTCGACTACGTCGAGCGCCTCCTCGGGGACTGGTTCGAGCTGCACGGCGATCGCGCGCTCGGCGACGACGGTGCGATGATCGCCGGCCTCGGCAAGCTCGACGGCCGCACGGTCGTCCTCGTCGGCCAGCAGAAGGGGCGCGACATCCACGAGCGCGCGAGTCGGCGATTCGGGATGCCGAACCCGGAGGGATACCGCAAGGCGTGGCACGCGATGGAGATCGCCGACCGGCACGGGTTCCCGGTCATCACTCTCGTGGACACGCCGGGCGCGTACCCGGGTGTCGTAGCCGAGCAGCACGGGCAGGGCGCGGCGATCGCGCACTCGCAGTCGGTCATGGCGCGCTTGAAGGTGCCGATCGTGACCTGCGTGATCGGCGAGGGCGGCTCGGGGGGAGCGATCGCGATTGCGCTCGCCGACAAGGTGCTGATGCAGGAGAACGCGATCTACTCCGTCATCTCGCCGGAGGGCTGTGCGGCGATTCTCTGGCGCGACGCCGGCCAGGCGAGGAAGGCCGCGGCCGCGTTCCGGCCCGACGCGACCCACTGCGTCGAGCTCGGCGTGGTCGACGAGATCGTCTCGGAGCCGGTCGGCGGGGCGCACATCGATCCGGACATGGCCGCGCGGCTGCTCGGGCAGGCGCTGCGGGACTCGCTCGCCGAGCTGGAGGGGGTTTCGGGCGACGATCTACGCCGCCGGCGCCGCGCGCGCTTCCGTTCGCTCGGCGTCTTCGCCTGAGTAGGTTGCGGAAGGTTTCGATAGCTTCACGCGTCTCGGAGGCGGACGATGTCCACATCGTCCACAGGCTTATCCCCGCCATGTATTCGTTGTGTAAACGGCAGGCATACAACTTGAAACCGAGAAAAGCGGCGTGACCAAGAAGCTCTCGGAGTACGAGCGCAAGCGAAATCACACCCAGACGCCCGAGCCGTTTGCGGGCAAGCGGGGCCGGTCGGAGGCGCCGATCTTCGTCGTCCAGCGGCACGACGCGCGGCGGTTGCACTACGACTTCCGCCTCGAGCGCGACGGCGTCCTCGCCTCGTGGGCGGTGCCGAAAGGCGTCCCGCTCGAGCCGGGCCAGCAGCATCTCGCCGTTCACGTCGAGGACCATCCCCTCGAGTACGGGAGCTTCGAGGGCGAGATCCCCAAGGGCAACTACGGCGCCGGCACCGTCGAGATCTGGGACCGCGGCACCTACGAGCTCGTCGAGGAGAAGAAGGACGGCGGCCTCACGGTGCGGCTGCACGGGGAGCGGCTCGACGGGCTCTGGACGCTCGTGCCGGCGCACCTCTCCGGCGACGAGAAGAACTGGCTCATCCTCCGCAAGCGCGAGGCCGGCGCCACGTCCGGCCGCCGCGTGTACAAGCCGATGCTCGCGACGCTGACCGAGCAGCTGCCTCGCGGTGACGGCTGGCAGTTCGAGCCGAAGTGGGACGGGTACCGCGCGCTCGGCTACGTCCGCGGCGGCGAGGCGAAGCTCGTCTCGCGCCGGGGCAACGACCTGACCGAGCGGTTCGCGCCCGTGGCGAAGGAGCTCGTACCGGCGCTCCGCACGCCGGACGCGGTCGTCGACGGCGAGGTCGTCGCGCTCGACGCGAGCGGCAAGGCGAGCTTCTCGGCGATGCAGCAGGGCAGCACCCGGCTCGCGTACGAGGTCTTCGACGTGCTCGAGATCGACGGCGAGCCGGTGGTGGACCTCCCGCTGACCGAGCGGCGCGCCCGGCTCGAGAAGCTGCTCGCCCGGAACCCGGTCGTCCAGCTCTCCGGCTCGTTCGAGGACGGCGAGGCGCTGTTCGAGGCGGCGACCGAACAGGGGCTCGAGGGCGTGATGGCCAAGCGCGCGTCGTCGCGCTACTCCGAGGGCGGGCGAGGCCGCGACTGGCTGAAGATCAAGACGCACGGCCGGCAGGAGTTCGTGATCTGCGGTTACACGAAGGGCCAGGGCCGGCGCAGCGGCAGCTTCGGCGCGCTCGTGCTCGGCGTCCATCGCGGCACCGAGTGGGAGTGGGTCGGGAACGTCGGCACCGGCTTCGGCGAGCGCGAGATCGGGGAGCTGCTCGAGAAGCTCGAGCGGCTGCGGCGCACCGAGTCGCCGTTCGCGGTCGTGCCGAAGATGCCGAGGGTGAAGAAGGGCGACGTCGTCTGGGTCGAGCCACGGCTCGTCGCCGAGGTCGAGTTCGCGGAGTGGACGCACGACGGGCATCTGCGCGCGCCGTCCTTCCAGGGGCTCCGCGACGACAAGCCGGCGCTGGACGTGCGGCGCGAGCGTCCGGCCCAGGCGCAGGAGGGCAAGGTCAAGCTCTCCAACCTCGCCAAGGTCTTCTGGCCGGAAAGCGATCCGAGTGGGGGGATCACGAAGGGCGACCTGCTCGACTACTACCGCGCGGTCGGCCCGGTGCTCGTCCCGCACCTCAAGGGCCGGCCGTTCACGATGCGCCGCTACCCCGACGGCGCGTTCGGCAAGGCCTTCTTCCAGAAGGACGCCCCGAAGGGCATGCCGGAGTGGATCCCCCGCTTCCACGTCCAGGTCTCGACCCGCGAGCGGCCGCCGAAGCAGCGCTGGATCGACGCGCCGGTCGTCAACGACCAGGACGCGCTGACCTGGGTCGTGAACATGGGCTGCATCGACCTGAACGCGTGGTACTCGCGGATCGACAGGCCCGACCGTCCCGACTTCGTCCTCTTCGACCTCGACCCGTCGCCGGACGTCGGCTTTCGCGAGGTCGTGCAGGTCGCGCTCGCCGTCAAGCAGGCGCTCGATGCCCTCGGGCTCGTCTCCTTTCCCAAGACGTCGAGCGCCGACGGGATGCACGTGCTCGTCCCGGTGGAACGGCGCTACACATACGCGCAGACGCGCGAGTTCTGCGAGATCGTGGCGGGCGCCCTCGCGCGCACCCAGCGCGGGCTCGTGACGACGGAATGGTCGAAGGCGAAGCGGCGCGGCGTCCTGATCGACGCGAACCAGAACGGCGAGGGGAAGACGATCGCCTCGGTCTACTCGGTGCGGCCGCGTCCGGGTGCGCCCGTCTCGACCCCGCTGCGCTGGGAGGAGGTCGGCGAGTCCCTCGACGCGAGCGCCTTCACGATGGACGTCGTGCTCGACCGGGTCCGCCGGCATGGCGACCTCTTCGCGGGAGTCCTCAGCGCGCGACAGCGCCTCGAGCCCGCGTTGCGGGCGCTGCGCTGAGATCTCTCGCTTGTCACTCGGCTAAGGGATGCGTTCCTCCGTGCCGATGAGATGCAGAGAATGGTCGGGCAATGGTTCCATCAAGCTGCGGACTTCGCCACGACCTGGCTCCCGCTTGCGTTCTTCGTCGTCATCGGCTTGACGGCCTGGCTGTTGTGGAAGACCGCGGGGATGATGCCGCGCGTCAAGCCGGCGAACATGGTCACGGGCGCCAAGACCACGACGAGCTGGGCGGACGTCGCAGGGGTCGAGGAGGTGCGCGGCGAACTGATGGAGGTCGTCGAGTTCATGCGCGAGCCGAAGCGCTTCGAGCGGCTCGGCGCGAAGGTGCCGAAGGGCATCCTCCTCTACGGGCCGCCCGGCACCGGCAAGACGCTGCTCGCCAAGGCCGTCGCCCATGAGTCGGGGGCGAACTTCTACAGCGCGTCGGCCTCGTCGTTCGTGGAGATGTTTGCCGGCCTCGGCGCGGCGCGCATCCGCAAGCTCTTCGGCGAGGCGCGCAAGAACGCGCCCGCAATCGTCTTCATCGACGAGCTCGACGCCGTCGGCGCGACGCGCAGCGGCCACGGCTTCAACCGCGAGCAGGATCAGACCCTTAACCAGCTCCTCGTCGAGCTCGACGGCTTCGAGAACGCGCGCCAGGTCGTCGTCATGGGTGCCTCGAACCGGATCCAGGACCTCGATCCCGCGCTGTTGCGCCCCGGCCGCTTCGACCGGTCGATGCTCGTGCCGCCGCCGGATCTCGCCGGCCGCGAGGCCATCCTCAAGGTGCATACGCGCGGCAAGCCCCTCAACCTCAGCGATGTCGACCTCGCGCAGGTCGCCCGGCAGACGGCCGGGCTGACGGGTGCCGAGCTCGCGAACATCTGCAATGAGGCGGCCATCAAGGCGGGACGCCGCGACGCGTCCGCGATCGCCCAGTCGGACTTCGATTGGGCCCTCGAGCGCGTCGTCGCGGGCCTGCAGCAGCGCAAGGTGCTGACCGAGAAGGAGCGCCGGATCCTCGCCTACCACGAGGGAGGGCACGCGCTGATGGCTCACCTGATGGGCACGGCGATGGAGCTACAGAAGGTGACGATCGTGTCCAGCGGGAACGCGCTCGGCTACGCCTTCTACCTCCCGGAAGAGGACCGCTACCTCCACACGAAGGAGGAGTTGATCGACGTCATGATCGTCGCTCTCGCCGGCCGGGCCGCGGAGGAAGTCGTCTTCGGCCGGGTCACGAACGGCGCTGCGAACGACCTCGAGAAAGTGACGGACATCGCCCGCTCGATGGTGTTCGAGTGGGGCATGTCCGACTCGGTGTCCTCGCGCACAATGCGCGCTGACAACTACGCGCTGTCGGAAGAGACGAAGAGCATGCGCGACTCCGAGCAGGCGAGTCTGACGGACGGCGCCTACGTGGAAGCCGTGCGGCTCCTGCGCAAGCATCGGGCACCGCTCGACCGCGTCGCCGCCGCGCTGCTCGAGAAGGAGACGCTCGTGCGCGAGGAGGTCCAGGTGCTGTTCACGGATGTCGAGCCCGAGTCGAGCGCCTCGGAGACGGTCGGCGTCCCGCGCGTCGTCGCGAGCGAGCCCGGCGAACTGCCTGCGTAGCGCGCAACGTCGCGGCGAGTCTTTCAAATACGATCGCGGGGTGGACGCGCCCAGCTCGGTACATCACGTGGGTCTCGCGGTCGAGGATCTCGACGGCGCGCTCGACACGTACGAGCGCTTCTTCGGCGCCCGAGTCGAGCAGCGCTCGCTCGTGGAGGAGCAGGGTGTCGAGGCGGCGTTCATCCGCGTCGGCGAGAGCCGCTTCGAGCTGCTGCGCGCGCTCGGGGAGGACACGCCCGTCGGCCGCTTCCTGGCGAAGCGCGGCCCGGGGATGCACCACGTCGCCTACGAGGTCGAGGACATCCGCGCCGCCCTGGCGCACCTGGCCGACGCCGGTGCCGAGTTGATCGACGAGGCGCCACGCCGCGGCATGTTCGGCCTCGAGGTCGCCTTCGTCCACCCGGACTCCGTCCACGGCGTGCTTTCCGAGGTGGTGTGCGCCGGTGGCTGACGATCGCGTCCGGATCGAGCTCGGCTTCGCCGGCGGCCAGATCGTCGGCAGCTTCGTCGACGCGCACACGGCCGACGACCTCGAGGCTGC
The DNA here is from genome assembly GCA_963743545.1 of uncultured Actinomycetes bacterium. Lineage (GTDB taxonomy): Bacteria > Actinomycetota > Thermoleophilia > Gaiellales > Gaiellaceae > Palsa-739. The sequence continues at coordinate 919,050 of CAVUQB010000005.1, forward strand.
GCTCGGCTCGACCGGGGCCGGCAGGCCCGTGGTCGTGCTCGACACCGAGGACGGCCCGCTGCACGTGGTTGTCGCGCGCGTTGCGTACTACAAGCGGATCGTCCGCGCGGGCCGCGTCGGGTTCGGCTCCGGCTAGCCTCCGCGCGTGGCGTTGGAGGTCGGGATCGTCGGGCTGCCGAGCTCGGGTAAGACGACGCTGTTTCGTGCGCTCACACACGCGGAGGCGCACGGCTCCGGTACGGAGCACGTCGGGATGGCGCAGATCCCCGACGAGCGGCTCGACCGGCTCGCCGAGACGGTCGGCGCGCGGAAGGTGACGCCGGCGGCCGTGCGGGTCGTGGACGTCCCCGGCACCGGCCCGCAGCTGCTCGGCAACCTGCGGCAGGTCGACGCCCTGCTCGTCGTCCTCGACGGGTTCTCCGGCACGCGCGTTCCCGCCGACGACCTCGAGACGCTGAAGCTCGAGCTCCTCGTCGCCGACCGCGACCATGTCGAGCGGCGCCTCGAGCGGGTGGCGAAGCAGGCGAAGTCCGGGGACGCGCGCCTGAAGGCGGAGGCGGCCGATCTCGAGCGGCTGCTCGCGCATCTCGACGCCGGCCTCTCGCTGGCGGAGTGGGAGGGCGAGCTGCCGCCGGAGCTCGAGCCGCTGACGACGAAGCCGCCGCTCGAGCTGGTCAATGGAGCGGAGGGGATCGACCTTCAACTCGAGGCGGAGCTCGGTGAGCTGCCGCCGGAGGAGGCTGCGGAGTTCCGCGGCGGCGACGAGTCCGCGCTCGGGGAGGTCGTGCGCCGCCTGGCCGAGACGCTCGACCTGATCACGTTCTTCACCGCCGGGGAGAAGGAGACGCGTGCGTGGACGCTGCGGCGCGGCGAGACGGCGCTCGACGCCGCCGAGACGATCCACTCCGACATCGCCCGCGGGTTCATCCGCTGCGAGGTCGTGCGCTGGGACGATCTCGTCGAGGCGGGTGGGCATGCAGAAGCGGCCCGGGCGGGCAAGCAGCGTCTCGAGAGCAAGCCCTACGTCGTCGAGGACGGCGACGTCCTCAACATCCGCTTCAACGTCTGAGCGCTACGCGGTGCCGGCGGGCGACGGGTCCGCCTGCGCATGGCGGCGCACGAGCATCGCGGCCAGGAGGACGACACCGAGTTCGATCAGCCCGATGACGAGCTGGCCGAACGAGAAGAGGTGACCGCCGAAGACCCAGCTGAGGGAGTTGCCCTCGGCGGGGACTGCGGCGAAGGCGAGTAGGTCGTGGACTCCTCTCCCGTGCTCGGCGAGGCCCTCGATGAAGAAGGCCACGCCCTCGGCCGTCTGGATCAGCGCCAGGCCGAAACCGATCGCGAGCGCCAGCGTCGTGAGCTGCACGTCGCGCATGATCGTGCCGAAATCGACCTTCATACGATGGACCCGAGGAGCGGTGTCGGATGCTGGGCGCCGGCGGGTCGTACGCCCCGCCGGCATGCGCTGCTCAGCAGCAGTCGGTGCCGTCGCAACAGTCGCCGCCCGGTGTGCAGGTGTCAGCCATTTCGCCTCCTTTCATCGATGGAAGTCGATACAGTATATTGAGATCGATCGATGAAGACGCTTCCTGTCCTCTGCTGCGGTCCCGCCACCGAGCCGCTCGACCCGGACGCGAGCGAGTCGCTCGCCGCCCGCTTCCGCGCGCTCTCCGATCCGACTCGCGTCGCAATCGTCAACCGCCTGGCCTCGACGGACGAGTGCTGCGTCTGCGATCTCACCGGGGCGTTCGAGCTCTCGCAGCCCACGATCTCCCATCACCTGAAGGTGTTGCGCGACGCGGGGCTCGTCGAGTCGTCCCGCCGCGGCACCTGGGCGTACTACCGGCTCGTGCCCGAGGCGGTGCGCGAGCTGCGGCACACGCTCGGCGGCTGAAGGCCCTCTAGCCTCCCGTTGTGATCAGGACGACGCCGACGAGGACGAGCAACACGCCGGCGTCCTGCGTTCGCTGCACGCGTTCCCCGAGCATGAGCCGCGCGAGCAGCACCGTCACCACCGGGTAGAGCGACGCGAGCACCGAGACGACGCTGAGCAGGCCGTGCGCGGACGATGCGGCCGCGAAGAGCGCGTTCCCGCCGGTGTCGAGGAGCCCGATCGCGATCAGTCCCCACCAGTGCCCGTGGAGACCGGCCGGGCGGAGCCTCCGGATCAGCACGACGGACCAGACGAGCGTCACCGACGTGCAGCGGAAGAGGAAGGCCGGCCACAGCCAGTCCTGGGTCGAGGCGGCGTGCATCGGCACGTAGTAGGCGCCGAACGCGAGCATCGCGAGCACGGCCCAGCCGACTCCAGCGGCGATCTGGGTGCGCCCCGGCCGGAGCTCGAGGGAAGCGGCCACGCTGCCACCGATCGCCGCCACGAAGCCGAGCGCCTGGAGGCTGTCGACGTGGTCGCCGTTGACGGCGACGCCCCAGATCACCGGGATGCCGGCCGAGAGCGCCGCGATCGGCGCCACGATGCTGATCGCTCCCGCCGCCATGCCGCGGTAGAACGCGAACAGCCCGAGTGTGCCCGCCACGGCTGCGAGCGCCGACCAGGCCACCTCGTCGCCGGGGATCCCGGTGCCGCGGATGACGATCGCGATGCCGAGCGCGGCGAGCCCGAACGGCTGCGACACGGCGAGCACCGTCAGCGCGGGCAGGACACGCGCCTTGACGCCGCCGAGGAAGTCCCCGACGCCCCAGCTGAGGCTGGCGCCGAGCGCCAGCAGCGCGGCCAAGTTAGCCGGGCACCGGCCGCGTGGCGGCGACGGCGTCGAGCTGGTTCGCGTGGTACAGCACGGCTGCCTCGGCGGTGCGAGCGGCGCGCACGTCGTGGTGGCAGGCGACCGCGTGGAGCAGCTCCGCGGGGGCGGCGAGCTCCTCGAGCATCCTCAGCCCGAGGTGGACGTGGCCGAGGAGGCGGCCCTCGTCGGTCGGCGCGAAGACGGGCGGCGGCCCGAGCTCGCGCGTGCGGCCGGCGTCGTGGACGAGAGCGGCGGCGAGCAGCAGGTCGGCGCGCAGGCGGGGATGGATCTGGGAGAGCTCACGGCAAAGCGTCGCGACACCGACGGTGTGCTCGAGCAGGCCGCCCGCGTACGAGTGGTGGCCGTCCGGGGTCGCCGGATACGCGCGCAGCTGCGCCTCGGCGAGTGCCCGCGTCACGATGCCGCGCAGCGTCTCGTCGTGGACCTCGCCGACCAGGAACTCGAGAAAGCCCTCGAGCTCGTTCGCATCGCGCCGCAGGCCCGGCGTCAGCCCCGCGGGATCGACGCCTTCGGCCGGTTCGAGCGTCCGCACCTCGACCTGGAGCTTGTCGCGAAACCGCTCGACGCGGCCGAGCACGCGCACCGCGTCGCCCGGCTCGAAGCGTCGGTCGAGCAGGTCGACGTCGTTCCACACACGCGCGCTGATCCGGCCGCTCGGGTCAACGAGCTCGAGTGCGAGATAGCTCGAGCCGTTCCGCGTCCGCAGCCGCTCCTTGCGCGCCACCGCGTAGACGCCCTCGACGGTGCGGTTCTCCTCGAGCTCGGCGATGGCGGTCATCAGCCCGAGTTTCGCACGGCGGGGTGTTGGTACGGTCAGTGCCGTGGCAGTCGTACGGCCGTTCCGCGCCCTCCGCTACGACCCGGCTGTCGTCGCGCTCGACTCGGTCGTCGCGCCCCCGTACGACGTCATCGGATCGGAGCAGCGGAAGGAGCTCCTCGGCCGGAGCCCGTACAACGTCGTCCATCTGACGCTGCCCGACTCCGAGGAGGAGGCGGCCGCGAGCCTCGCCGACTGGCAGGAGCGCGGCGTCCTCGTCCGCGAGCCCGATCCCGCCTGCTGGTGGCTTGCGCAGAGCTACGTCGGTCCCGACGGCGTCGCCCGGCTCCGGGCGGGTTTCGTCGCGGCGCTGCGGCTCGAGCCGTACGAGAACCGCGTCGTCCTGCCTCACGAGCGCACGCACGCGGGTCCGAAGGAGGGCCGGCTCCGGCTGCTCCGGGCCACGCGCACGCAGCTCGAGCCGCTGTTCTTCCTCTGGGACGGAACCATCGAGGTCGACGGCCTCGGCGAGCCCGAGCTGGAGGTGCTGGGAGAGGACGGCGTCGTCTCGTGGCTCTGGCGGCTCGACGCGGAGTTCTCGGACGCGCTGGTCGAGGAGCTTGCCGACGCCCAGCTGCTGATCGCCGACGGCCATCATCGCTACGAAACGGCGCTCGCCTTCCACGAGGAGGACGGGAGCGAGGCGTCGGCGTGGCTGCTCGCGGTGATCGTCCCCGCCGGCCAGGAGGGACTGACGATCTTCCCGACCCACCGGGTCGCCCAGAATGCCGGCGACGCCTCGGGCTTGCCGATCGACCCGCCGCGCGAGCACCTTCCCGGCCCGGTGCTCTATCGGGGAGGCCGCTACGAGCTGCTCGCCGGCGACGGGTTCCTCGACCCCGAGGTCGTCGACCGGTTCGCGCCGAGTGGGGTCTCGTACACGCCACAGCGCGAGGACGCGGTCGCCACGGTCGACCGCGGCGAGGCGGAGGCGGCCTTCCTGCTGCGCCCCACGCGGATCGAAGACGTCTGGGCGGTCGCGCGGCGCGGCGACGTGATGCCGCAGAAGAGCACGTTCTTCTATCCGAAGCTCACCTCCGGCCTGCTCATGCTCCCACTTGACTGACTGGCTGGAGCTCTGCCGGGCCGCCGTCGCGGACGTCGACGCGGTGCTCGAGCGCCTGCCTACCCGGGCCGAGCGCGAGCCGGTGGTCGGGGCCGGGCTCGGCGGCGACGACACGACCGCGATCGACCAGGCTGCGGAGGAGGCGATCCTCGCGCGGGTGCAGGAGGCTGCCGGCGCCGTCGTCTCGGAGGAGGTCGGCCGCGTGGGCGGCACCGGCCTGCCGCTTGTCGTGGTCGATCCGATCGACGGCTCGCTCAACGCCAAGCGCGGGATCCCGTTCTTCTCGCTCTCGATCGCGGTCGCAGAGGGCGAGACGATGGACGACGTCGTCTTCGGCTTCGTCCACGACTTCGGCTCGCGCGAGGAGTGGACCGCGCGCCGCGGCGAGGGTGCGTGGCTGAACGGCAAGCCGCTCGGTGCGGTGCGGCCGAAGGACGAGGTCGAGATCCTCTCCTTCGAGGCGACGCTCACCTCGCTCGTCGCACGGGACGCGCAGAAGGTCGCGGGCCTCGCGCACCGGCTGCGGATCATGGGCTCGCTCGCCCTTTCGTTCTGCCACCTCGCGGCCGGCCGTGTCGATGCCGTCTGTTCGCTCAAGCCGGCACGCTCGGTCGACATCGCTGCGGCGCAGCTCCTCTGCCGCGAGGTGGGGCTAGCGGTCGACCTCTTCGACGTCGAGGAGCCGTTCGGGGCCGCTCCGCTCGACCTCGAGGGGCGCTCGCGTGTCGTCGCGGCCGGGTCCGAGGCCACCTGCGGCCGGATCGCCGCCGCGCTGCGGGGCTAGTGCTTGGCTGCGGAGACGCGCTTGACCGAGGACGGTACGTACTCGGAGTTGCCGTTGACGTTCCTCGCTCTGACGGTCGAGCGCACGTACTTGCCCTGGTCGGCCGCGGTCAGCCTGTAATTCGGGTGGGTCGCGCGCGGGATGTCGACGCACCCCTTGCTGCGCGCGGAGCAGCGCTGCCACCGATAGGCGTAACCGGAAGGTGATCCGTTCCACGCCCCCCGTGACGACGTGAGCGTCCGCTTGACCGTCGCCTTCCCGGAGAGGGCCGGCCGGGTGGTGTTGCCCGGCCTCGGGAGCCAGTAGATCGCGTAGTCCGTGTGCGTGTGCACGACCTGGCCGCCGTGATAGGCCAGCGGCCCGGCGCCCACTGGGGGCGGGGAAGGCGTGCCGCCGAGGTACTGGATACAGCCGGGGTCCACGCCGCCCGCGTTGCTGTACTCCTCCTGGAGCCAGTAGTCGTGCCCGTTGATCACCTGGTTGTACGCCGTGTCTCCGCTGCCGCCGAGCGGCGCGCCGAAGCTCCAGGCGCAGAGGTCGGCCTGCTCGTCCTCGCTGCCGTCGTTCGCCCACCAGGCGTCGCCGAACGGGTCGGTGATCGCCTCGTTCTCCTCGTGGCTGATGGTGTTGATCGTCGTGTCGGCGTCGCCGCCGTTGGGGGACGACTCCGAGTCACAGCCGGAGATGGTCGCCTGGTACGGCTCATTCGCGTAGAGCACCGGCTCGGAGCTCGAGTCGGTGAAGTCGTTGTGGTAGGCGCAGTAGTAGTTGCTCGAGCACTGGCCACTCTGGTGGTCGAAGCACGACCCGACGCCGTCCGGCGTCATCACGAAGAACAGCTTGTCGGTGCCACCGTGCCAGCCCTCCCGCGTGAGTACGCGCTGGATCTCGGCTTTCAGCTGCGCGTCGATGAAGCACGAGGAGTTCTGACCGTCAGCACACGTCTTCGTCGGCAGCGGGTCGTGGTCGACGTACGAGCCGCCGAACGCCGCCTGGTACTGGATCGCCCCGGATCCGTCCGAGTACTGGGTCGCGACCGAGTAGACATTGGTGCCGCTGCCGCTGTCGTGGGCGACGTCGGCGAAGTACCTGTTGATCAGGCTCTCGTAGCTCGAGTCGAAGCCGAGGAGGCCGGGGCTCGAGGCCTTGTTGGGCTCCGCTGCCAGCGAGCGCGCTGCTCGAGCCGGCTGGCTCCTGTGCGCCACGACGCCCAGGACCGGCGCGCGAGCCGGGCTCGCGGCCGCACCGCTCGAGGCCGTGACGGCGAGCGCGAGCCCCGCGAACAGCAGGATCCCCGTCAGGCGCGTGGCCACTCCGCTCATACCGCCGACAGAGTGCCGGAAGCGGACAGGGCCTGGCGGCCGTGATTGGACTTTTAGCCCACTTGCGTCAGCGCTTCGCTGCGGGGTCGAGCCACCTGAGCCGGACACCGAGACGCTACGCTCGCCCGGTGGAGATCGACCGCGACGAGGTCCTGAAGGCGCTCGAGCAGGTGATCGACCCGGAGCTGAAGCGTCCGGTCACCGAACTCGACATGGTGCGTGATCTCGAGCTGCACGACGGGATCGTCGCGCTCACGATCGTCCTCACCGTGGCCGGTTGCCCGCTGCGTGACTCGTTCGAGCAGCAGGTGGAGCAGGCGCTCGCCGGCATCGCCGGGGTGCGGGGAGTCGAGCTCTCCTTCGACGTCATGACGCCGGAGGAGCGGCAGGCGCTGACGCAGAAGCTCCGCGGTGGCGTGCCGGATCGCGAGGGCGTGATCCGGCTGCCGCGCGACTGCCGCGTGCTCGCGGTCGCGAGCGGCAAGGGAGGCGTGGGCAAGTCGTCGCTCGCCGCGAATCTCGCGGTGGTCCTCTCGCAGTCCGGTCACAGCGTCGGCGTGCTCGACGCGGACATCTACGGCCACTCGATCCCGCACATCCTCGGCATCCGCCAGCGGCCGATCGCCGTCGACGAGCTGATCGTGCCGCCGGTGAAGGACGACCTGAAGCTGATGTCGATCGGCTTCTTCCTCGAGACCAGCAGCGAGCCCGTCATGTGGCGTGGGCCGATGCTCCACCGTGCCCTCGAGCAGTTCCTGACGGACGTCCACTGGGGCGAGATCGACGTGCTCGTCGTGGACATGCCGCCCGGAACCGGGGACGTCTCGATCTCGCTCGGCCAGCTCCTGCCTCGCGCGGAGGTCATCGTCGTGACGACGCCGCAGAAGCTCGCGCAGGACGTGGCCGCTCGCGCCGCCGGGATGGCGCAGAAGACGAACATGCGCCTCCTCGGCGTGATCGAGAACATGTCCGGCGACGTCTTCGGGAGCGGCGGCGGCGAGGAGCTCGCCACCGAGCTCGGCGTACCGCTGCTCGGCACGGTGCCGCTCGACCCGGCGCTGAGGGAGCAGGGCGACGCAGGCGCACCGGTCGTCTCCGCGCTGCCGGAGGCCGAGTCGGCGCAGGCGATCGTCGCGATCGCGGGCGAGATCGAGGCGCTGCGCCGCGAGCCGGCGGGGCCGGGAATCGTCAAATCCCTCCCGCTCGTCGGATGAGCTCGACCCAGGAGATCGTCCAGCAGGCCTACAGCTTCGCCCGTAAGGGTGACCGCCGCCAGCTGCGGGAGCTGATCGCCGACGACGCGACGTGGCTGCCGGTCCGCGAAGGAGCGTGGAATCCGTGCCGGGACGGTGACACCGTCCTCAAGACGATGCTCTGGCGATCGGGGAGTGCGAACAAGTTGCGGCCCGGTCAGACGATCGATCTCGGTAACCACGCGGTGATCAAGATGAAGGGCAAGCGGCTCGATCGGCTCGGAGCCAGGGGCTTCATCCCGACGCTGTTCCAGGTCGTCGAGGTGCGCAACGGGAAGATCGTCCGGATCCAGGACTATCCGAAGCGTGAGGCGGCGATGACCGCCGCGGGTCTCACGCCCTGAGGCGGGTGCCCGCCGCCGCCTTCTTCGACCTCGACCGGACGCTGCTGCGCCGGTCGTCGGCCCTCGCGCTCGCCGGCTCGTTCCGCGAGCGCGGCCTGATCTCTCGCCGCCAGCTCCTGCAGGCGGCGTTCTGGCAGCTCCTCTTCGTCGCGCGCGGCGCGAGCCACGAGGCGGTGCGGCGCGGCGCCGAGGACGGGCTGCACGTCCTCGCCGGCTACCGGCCCGCGGACCTGCGCGAGCTCGTTGCGGACGCGATGGAGCCGGTGCTGCGTCCGCTCGTCTACGCCGAGCCGCTGCGGCTCGTCGAGCGTCACCGCGAACGGGGCGAGCGCGTCTACATCGTCTCGGCCACGTTGCAGGAGATCGTGCAGGCGATCGCCGCCGACCTCGGCTTCGACGGCGCGCTCGGCACGACCTGTGAGGTGCGGGACGGTCGCTACACCGGCCGGGCTCTGCGGGCGCTGCACGCCGACGCCAAGGCTGAGGCCGTGCGGGAGCTGGCCGCGCGTGAAGGCTTCGACCTCTCCGCGTGCACCGCCTACTCCGACAGCCACACGGACCTGCCGTTCCTCGAGGCCGTCGGGCATCCGGTCGCGGTCAATCCCGATCGCGCGCTGCGGCGGGTGGCACGGGAGCGCGGGTGGCCCGTCCTCGAGTTCAGCGGCCGCGCGTACCCGCATGCGCGCCGGCGCGTCTCGCCCGCGCTGGTCGCGGCGGGCGCGGCGGGTCTCGCGGCCGTGCTCGCCACGAGGTCCCGTGGACGCTGACGAGGGCCTGGGCCGGCTGCGGGCGCTCGGCTTCGGCGAGGACGACGCGCAGGAGCTCTGGGCGCACTTCGACTCGGCCGAGCGGCGCGGCAAGCAGGGGCACGGCCACGCCCGGATCCCGTGGCTCGAGGCGCTCGAGGGCTATGACCCGTCGGCCGAGCCGGAGCTGGTCGAGGAGCAGGACGGCTTCCAGCGCTGGCACGGCCGCGGCGCGATCGGCTACCTCGTGCTCGGGCGGGTCGTCCGCGCGCAGCTCGACTCGCCGCCGCAGCGGGCGCGCCTCGTTGTCTGCGAGCGCACCTTCCCGACCGGGATGCTCGGCCACCAAGTACGCCGGCTCGCCGAGGGAGGCCTGGTGGGCGTGCTGACCGCGACCTCACCGGCGCGGCTGGGCCATCCGGAGGGCGGACCGAAGCTCGCCGGCACGAATCCGCTCGCGATCGGCATCCCCAGTGAGGGCGGCGACCCGATCGTCGTCGACGTCTCGATGGGCGCGATCACGTGGGGCGACGTCGTCGCGGGGCTCAAGCAGGCGGACGAGCTCGTCCCCTTCGGCGGAGAGCAGGCCCACAAGGCGTTCGCACTCGCTCTCGGCCTGCAACTGCTCGTCGACTCGCTCGTGCGCGACGAGGGCCACGGCGCCGTCCTGCTCGTCGCGCGGCCGGAGGCCGATCCGGTGCCGGCGCTGCGGGACCTCGCCGCCGGGGTCCGCTTGCCCGGCGACAGCTAGCTAGGAGGGGAAGCGGGGGTCGTCCCGCAGCGAGGCTAGGTCGTCCTCCTGGCCCGCGAGCGCGACGTAGTCGGGACGCGCCTCGCAGGCGATCCGCAGCTCCTCGAGCGCACGATCGGCGTTCCCGGCGCGCGCCTCGACACAGGCGAGGTGGTAGCGGATCGCCGGGATATCGCGCTCAGAGATCGCCACCTCGAGGATCGTCCGGGCGGTGTCCCAGTCGCCGGCGTTGCGCGCAGGCAGAGACGGGAAGATGTACTCCCAGGACGAGATCGTGTGCGTGCCGGGCTCGCCGCCGATCGCGAGCACCGTCGTCCCCGCCTCCTTCGCAACCGCGTGCCGTCGCTGGTTCGGGTCGTCGAGGAAGACGATCGTCCCCCACGGCGCGTCGATCTCCTCGCCGTCGACGGTGAACGTCGCGTGGCCGCGAATCACGATGTACGCCTCCTCGTGGGTCTGCTCGGTGTGATCCTCGACGACCTCGTCGCCGGCTTTGGCCGCCGTGTAGGCGTTGATGCCGAAGGCGGTGATGCCGAGCGGCCGCCGAATCGGCTGCCACATCAGCGTGCCGAGGACCGGCAGCCCCTCGACGTCGTCGATGCGGAGGGTTTTCACGCGCTCGCCTCGCGCAGCGCGTCGAGCACGACGGGATCGATCGCTTCGCCGCCGTCCACGCGCTCCTCGAGGTTCTCGACGCCGGCCCACGCGTCGAGCGAGTCGTAGCCGAGGCGGGCGAGCCGCTCGTCGACCTCGGCGCGCAGGTCGCCCTCGAGCGGCAGCCAGTCGGCGCGCGGGCTCAGCCCGAACAGGCGGTGGTGGAGCTCGAAGATGCGGCGCAGCTCCTCGATCGGCCGCTCGTGGTCGTCGACGCGAAGGTCGACGAGGGTGTCGGACAGGGCCGCGTAGCCACCGTCCTTCTGCACCACGAGCAGCGCGGCGGACTGCTGGCCACGGCTGTCGCCCCCGGCGTCCTGCGCCGCCGCGAGACACTCGATCAGGCGGCGTGCGAGCGGCAGGTGCGCGTTCGTCTCGAACGTCGTCGCCAGCGCCGTCACGGTCTCCTCGCCCACGAGGATGTTGCCCTGCGCCGCATAACCCGGCCCGGTGCGGTGGCCGGCCCAGTCGTTGCACTCGGGCCCCGTCCAGCTTGCGGCGGCTCCCTGCGCGTCGACGACGCCGAGCTGGCGCTCGTCGCGGCCCTCGTCCGCCGCGATCAGCCGCTCCACGACGTCGCTCGCGCTGAGGCCGTCGCGCAGGAGGACGAGTCCCTTCGGGCCGTAGCCCGGGTTTGCGTAGGCCTGCGTCGCGATCGCCCCCACCTCCGGCTCGGCCCAAGGGACGACGGAGCCGACGGCCAGGAACTTCGACTGGACGGCGACTCCCCACTGTCGCGCCTCGAGGTCGCAGGCCGCGATCGAGTAGGTCGCGACGACGGGGTCGTCAGCCATACGTGAGCTCGGTCAGGTCGAGCGCGAGCAGGTCGCGCTGCTCCTCCGGCACGAGAACAGCCGCGACCTCGGGCCGCGCGAGTGCCGCGCGCACCTCCTCCGGCGACGACGCGCGCACGACGACGGGACGGCCCGCGAGGAACGCCTCGGCAATCGGTTGCAGGTCGCCAACGCCGTCGAGGACGAGCGCGTCCTCCAGCGGGAACGCGGGATCTCCCTCGACCGCGAGCTCCGGCACGCGCCGGCCGCTTCCGCCCCACCAGCGCTCCCTCATAGGGTGACCGAGTCGCCGGGCTCCAGCTCGTCCACCTCGACGTCGGGCGCGAGCTCGCGCAGCTGCGCCGGCGTGCCGGTGAGCGCCGGGAAGGTGCCGTAGTGACAGGGGACGCAGCGCTTCGTGCCGAGCAGCTCGAGCGCGACGGCAGCTCCCTGCGGATCCATCGTGTAGTGCCCGCCGATCGGGAGGATCGCCACGTCCGGCGCGTAGAGGCGGCGGATGAGCGCCATGTCGCCGAAGACGCACGTGTCGCCGGCGAAGTAGAGCTTCGTCCCGTTCTCGACCTCGACGACGATGCCGCACGGCTCCCCCATGTAGTCGCCGTCGGGATTGGAGCTCGAGTGGTGCGCGTCCGTGAGGCTGAACTTGATCCCGGCGGCCTCCACGGTGCCGCCCTTGTTCGGGTCGAGCACGTTCTCGACGCCCTGTTTGCCCTGCAGCCACCAGGCGAGCTCGACGGCGCCGATCACCGTGCAGCCGTGCTTCTTGGCGAGGTCGACCGTGTCGCCGAGGTGGTCGCCGTGGGCGTGGGTGAGTGCGATCACATCGACCCGCTCCGGTTCCAGCTCCGACTCGGGGCACTTCGGATTCCCGTGCAGGAAGGGGTCGACGTAGACGCGCTTCCCGCCGGGCGTGTCGAAGCGGAAGGTCGAGTGACCGAGCCAGGTCAAGGTCGTTTCGGGCATGCGTGAGCTCCTTGGAGTGGACGCCGCGAGCCTACTGAGGAAGGACCGTCCGATGCGGACACGAACCTACGGGTCGTGGGTTCGCGGCTCCTGCCCCTGGTGCTCGCGACGGCTGCGCTGGCGGCCGGGGCGGTAGGTCTCGGCGGGCTTGCGCTCTGGCTCGGCCTCCTCGCAGTTCCCGCCGCCGCGGCAGTGGCGTTCGTGGCGGTGAGCGACACGCTCGAGGGACGTCCGGCCGCGCTGCTCCGGGCAGTGACGTGCTCCTGCGCGCTCGGTCTCGTCGTCCTCTCCTCGGCCGCCCGGGAGAACACCCCGACGGGCGGTGCGGTGTCGCCGCTCGCGACGTCGGCGCTGCTCCTCGCGCTCCTCGTCTACGGAATCCCGCTCGTCGCGTGGGTGCTGCAGCCGGTGCGCGTCCCGAGCACGACACGTCCGCAGCGCAGCCTCCGCTCTGCGGAGGTCGACGAGCTCCTCTCGCGCGCCGCCTAGAGCGGCAGCGACGACGCGGCGTGCTCGGCGAGGTCGATCAGCGGCTGGACCGCGAAGAGCGAGCCGACCGCAACGACCAGTGCGGCTCCCACCGCGAGATGCAGGAGCCGCTCGCGCGGCGGTGAGCCGCCCGCGATCGCGAGCTCGGCCGACGGGCGCATGTACATCGCCCGAACGATCGCGAGGTAGTAGTAGAGGCTGACGAGCGTCGCGAGCACGCCGACGATCACGAGCCAGGCCCAGCCGCGGTCGTACGCGGCGGCGAAGACGTAGAACTTGCCGACGAAGCCGCCGGTCAGCGGCAGGCCGGCGAAGCCGAAGACGAAGAACCACATCGCGACGCCGAGGAAGGGCCGCTCCCAGCCGAAGCCGGCGAGGTTGTCGAGCGTGACGGGCACTCCGAGCTCCCGCTCCCGCGCTGCGACGATCGCGAACGAGCCGAACGCGGCCGCCGAGTAGGGGATGAGATAGAACATGACGGCTCGCGCGCCGAGCGCGCTCCCGGTGCTGAGGCCGATCAGCATGAAGCCGGCCTGGGCGATCGCGGAGTAGGCGAGGATCCGCTTCACGTTCTGTTGCACGAGCGCCGCGAAGTTGCCGATCACCAGCGAGATCGTGGCGATGATCGCGAAGGCCCAGCCCCACAGGTGCTGGTTGTCCGGGAACGCGGTCGTCATCACGCGGAACGTGAGGAGCAGCGCCGCGACCTTGGTCGCGGACGACATCCAGGCGGTGACCGTCGTCGGCGCGCCCTCGTAGACGTCCGGCGTCCACATGTGGAACGGCGCCGCCGACATCTTGAAGCCGAGCCCCACGATCATCAGCGCGATCCCGACCACGACGAACGAATCGCCCGTCAGCCCCTGCGACGAGATCGCGGTGGCGATGCCGCTGAACGAGACCTGCCCGGTAGCGCCGTAGACGAGCGCCGAGCCGAACAGCAGCGCGGCGGCGCCGAACGAGCCGATGACGAGGTATTTGAGCCCGGCCTCGAGCGAGCCTTCGTGGTCGTAGTCGATTGCGCACAGAACGTAGAGCGTGATCGAGAACCACTCGAGCGAGAGGAAGAGCACGATCAGATTCGCGGAACCGACGAAGAAGGCCATCCCGGCCGCCGATGCGAGCAGGAGCGCGAAGAACTCCGCCACGTGGTCGTCGCGGCGGCTCGGGTCCGCGTCGCCTCCCCAGCCCGGCATGTGCTCCGTCGCGAGGAGCGTGGTGGCGAGGCCGAGGGCGAAGATGATGATCTGGCCGAGCGAGGTCCAGCGGTCGCGGTAGTAGGCATCGGCGGCGATCGTGTGGCCGTCGGCGCTGTCGACGTAGAGCCAGACCGCGAGGACGATCCCCGCGACGAAGCCGGCGACCGAGATCGAGGCGGTCACGAGGCGCCGGGCGGCGCGCGGCACGAGCACGGCGCAGAGGAGAGCGACGAACGACGCGCCGATCAGGGTCAGGACCGGGCTGAGCCCGAACCAGTCGATGGCCGGGGTGTTGATCACTTGAACCCGCTCTTCACGGCCGCAGCCGGGCTCGGGCCGAAGAAGGAGTGGTTGCTGATGGCCGCCGGCCAGGCGGAGAGGAGGAGCAGCCCGGCCACGAGCGGCACGACGAGGGCGAGCTCACCCGGCCGCAGGTCGAGCGCCGCGTCGGAGACCGTCGAGCCGCGCGCATCGTGCAGCACCGCCGAGATCAGGCGCAGCATGTACATCGCGGCGAGCACGATCGCGCCGGCGCCGATCGCCGCCCACCACCAGGCGCGCTGGAAGACACCCGCGAGGATGAGGAACTCACCCGCGAACGAGGCCGAGCCAGGCACGGCGAGCGAGATCACGCCGACAGTCATCAGCAGCGTCGCGAGCGCCGGTCTCCCTCGCGCCATCCCGCCGAGCAGCCGGAACTCGCCGGTCGTCGTCCGCCGCTCGACAGCGCCAGCGATGAGGAAGAGCGAGAGCGAGATCAACCCGTGCGCGACCATCAGCAGCACGGCGCCGGTGTAGCCGAGGTCGGTGCCGGCGAAGAGGCCGAGCGCGATCAGCCCCGACTGCGCGAGCGAGGAGTACGCGACGACCCCTCGGAAGTCGGGCGCGCGGAAGGCGAGCAGCGAGCCGTAGATCAACGCCGCCGCCGCGAGCGCAAGCACTGCGGTCCGGTAGAAGCTCGTCGGCTCCGGGAACTTCGTGATCGCGATCCTCAGCATCCCGTATAGGCCCGCCTTCGCGATCACGCCCGAGAGGACGGCGGCTATCTCCGGCGGCGCCTGGCGGTACGCGTCGGGCAGCCACCCGTGGAACGGGAACAGCGGCGCCTTGATGACGAAGGCCAGCATGAAGCCGAGGAAGAGCCAGCGGCTCGTGCTCGTCGGGCCGTCCACGAGGTCGAACGTCCCGGCCTTGAGGCCGTAGGCGACGATCGCCGCGAGCATCAGCAGCGAGCCGGCCATCGTGTAGAGGATGAACTTGACCGTCGCCTCCATCCGGCGCGCACCGCCCCAGACGCCGATCAGGATGTAGAGCGGGATCAGCATCGCCTCGAAGAAGGCGTAGAAGAGCAGCAGGTCCTGGGCCTCGAAGACGCCGACCGTCGCGCCGGTGAGCAGGAGCATCAGCCCGAAGTACGCGCGAGGCCGGTCGCGCCCGACCCAGAAGCCGTACGCGGTACACGCCGCCATTCCCACCACGGTGAGGCCGACGAGCCAGAGCGAGAATCCGTACACGCCGACGTGGTACGAGACGCCGAGGTCGCCGAACCAGTTCGCGCGCTCCGACATCTGCAGGCCCGGCTGCGAGAAGTCGAAGTGCACCGCCTGCTTGATCCAGAGCCCGACCTCGGCGAAGGAGACGAGCAGCGCCAGCGCGCCGGTCGTGTAGCGGGAGAGCGGCAGGAACCAGATCAGGACCGCCGCCGCGACCGGCAGCCAGATCAGGATCGAGGTGTAGGCGGAGGCGTTCATTTGGCGATCAGGAAGGCGAGGACGACGATCGCCGCGCCGGCGGCGAGGAACAGGACGTAGGTGCGGAGCAGGCCGGTCTGGATCCTGCGGATGAGGCCCCCGGTGGCGAGCGTCGTCTCACCCAGGTCGGGGCCGGTCTGGAGCACGACGGGCTCCTCGAACTCGCGGCGGAGGAAGTGCGCGGTCGCGACGGCGGGCGCGTAGAAGATCCGGTCGTAGAGCCAGTCGAAGTAGAACTTGTTCTCGAGCACGCGCCGGAAGGCCGGAGCGGCCGGGATCGCGACTTTCCGCTCGGAGTAGACGGCCCACGCGACGGTGATTCCCGCGAGGCCTACGAGCACGGAGATCGCCGAGGTGACGTACTCCTGCGTGGAGCTCGGCACGGAGTCGGGGATCGACGGTGCGACCGGCGCCAGCCAGTGGGTGATCGGCTCCCAGAGCGGCGGGAACTGGATCCAGCCGCCGACGGTCGCGAGCACGGCGAGGATCCCGACCGGCACGAGCATCGTCCACGCGCCCTCCCGGCCGTGATGGTCGTGGTAGTGCTCGCGCACGAACGGGCTCGGCTCGCCGGGGAAGACGAGGAACCAGAGGCGGAACGTGTAGAGGCCCGTTAGGAACGCGCCGGCGATGCCGCAGGCGTAGAAGATGTAGCCGTACCAGCCGATGTTGAGCGTCGACGCGATGATCGGGTCCTTCGAGAAGAAGCCGGCGAACGGCGGGATCCCCACCAGTGCGAGCGCACCTACGAGGAAGCACCACTTCGTGAACGGCATCACCTTCCCGAGCCCGCCCATCTTGCGGATGTCCTGCTCGTTCGCGAGCGCGTGGATCGCGAGGCCGGCCGTCATGAAGAGCAGGGCCTTGAAGAAGGCGTGCGTCATGAGGTGGAACATCCCGTTCGCGTAGCCGCCCACCCCGACGCCGACGAACATGTAGCCGATCTGCGACATCGTCGAGTAGGCGATGACGCGCTTGATGTCCGTTTGGACGAGCGCGATCAGTCCCGCGACGACGAGTGTGAGGGCGCCGAGGCCGGCGGCCATCAGCTCGATCGTCTGCGCCTGCTCGAAGATCGGATGCGTGCGCGCGATCAGGTAGACGCCGGCGGTCACCATCGTGGCCGCGTGGATGAGGGCGCTGACCGGGGTCGGCCCCTCCATCGCGTCGGGCAGCCACGTCTGCAGCGGGATCTGCGCCGACTTCGCGACCGCACCGCCGAGGAGGCCGAGGGCGACGAGGTTGGCCTGCAGAGACGAGAGATGGACGTTGAATGCGACCCCGAAGTCGAGCGAGTTCGTGTGCGCGATGAGGATGAAGAAGGCGAGCGCCATCGTCGCGTCGCCGAACGCGTTCATCACGAACGCCTTCTTCGCGGCTCGCACGGCGCTCGGCCGCTCGTGCCAGAAGCCGATCAGCAGGTAGGACGAGAGGCCGACAAGCCCCCAACCGACGAGCAGCATCAGCAGGTTCCCGCCCTCGACGAGCAGCAGCATCGAGAAGACGAAGAACGCGATATACGCGAAGTAGCGGCGCTCCTCGCTGTCGCCGTCCATGTAGCCGATCGAGTAGAGGACGATCAGCCCGCCGACGCCGCTGACGATCAGCATCATCATCGCGCTCAGCGGGTCGACGAGCAGCTGGAGGCCGACGTGGAAGTGCCCGGCTGCGAGCCACGTCCAAGCCGTCGTGATCTCGCCGCGGCCGGGAACCTGAACGGGGAGCACGTTGTGGCCGCCGGGCGGCGGTGGGCCGCTGATGATCGGGAGCGGCCCTTGCGCTGCCCGGACGCCGAAGAAGGCCCAGATCGCGCCGCCGAACGCGACGAAGACGCTCGTCGTGGCGATCCAGGCGGCGGCTACGCGCGGCAGCCACGACCCGCCGAGCAGGATCAGGATCGAGCCGACGAGCGGCGCGAGCAGGCAGAGCCACGCTCCGTACGTCATGGCGGTCATCCGCGCAGCTCCGAAAGCGTGTCGACGTCGAGCGAGAGGTTCCGCCGGTTGAGCGCGACCACGAGGCCGAGCCCGACGCAGACCTCCGAGGCGGCGATCGCCATCACCGTGAGCGCGAAGATCTGGCCCGCGCCGTTGTGCCACTGGCGCGAGAGCGCGATCAGGGCGAGGTTCCCGGCGTTCAGCATCAGCTCGAGCGAGAGCAGCACGACGAGCGTGTTGCGCCGGATCAGGACGCCGAGCGCGCCGATCCCGAACAGGAAGGCGGCCAGCGCGACGTACCAGGCGACGCTCGGGCCGAGCACTAGGTCGCCGCCCGTTTCGTGTGCGAGCCGAGGATCACGCCGCCCACCGCGGCGACGAGCAGGACGACCGAGGTGATCTCGAATGCGAGCAGCTGGTCGGTGAGGAAGACGCGGCCGATCCAGGCGGGGGTGCCGAAGTCCGCGCCGACCGCGCCGGCGTGCGAGAGGCCGCCGCTCGCCTGCATCCCGACGGCGACGACGATCTCGACGAGCAGCGCGCCCGCGGCCGCGACGGCGCCGAAGGTCTGCCAGCTCGGCCCGCCCGACCACGGCGTCTCGTGCCGCGGCCCGACGTACGCGATCACGAACAGGAACATCACGACGACCGCGCCCGCGTACACGAGCACCTGCGCGGCCGCGACGAACTCCGCCGACAACAGCAGGTACATCACCGCCAGCGAGGCGAGGTTCCCGATCAGCGACAGGGCCGAGTAGAACGGGTTCGTGAACGAGACGACCGCAACGGCAGAGCCGAGACACGAGAACGCGGCGACGAACCAGACGATCCACACAAGGGCATTGCCGGCCGAGGCGAGGATCATGAATCCGACTTGTAGAAGGGGATCGGCGTGTCGAACAGGTCCCGGTCCGCGACGGGCCACTCCTTCACCGGCGGAGCGAGGAGCATGTCCTTGGTGTAGATCTGGTCGTCGCGGTTGTGCTCGGAGATCTCGAACTCGTTGCCGAGCGTGATCGCGTCGAACGGGCACGCGAGCTCGCAGTAGCCGCAGAAGATGCAGCGGCTGAGGTTGATTTCGTAGATCCGCGCGTAGCGCTCGCCGGGCGAGACGCGGTTGTCCGGCGTGTTCTCGGCCGCGACGACCCGGATGCAGTCCGCCGGGCAGGCCGCCGCGCAGAGCGAGCAGCCGACGCACTTCTCCAGCCCGTTGTCGTGTACGTGCAGCCGGTGCCGGCCGCGGAACCGAGGATAGACCGGCCGCTTGTACTCCGGGTACTGCTGCGTGATCGGCTTCTTGAAGATCTGCTTGAACGTGACCCCGAAGCCCTTGAACGTCTCGAACGGCTGGGGGCTCATGAGACGAACTCCCTCATGAGCCCCCAGGGGAGGGGGTGTGGGGGAACCGGGAGGTTCCCCACAGACGACGAAGAGGGGGCTCGTGGGGGAAACATGGTTTCCCCCACGGGAGCAAGGCGAAGCCGAGCGACGGGGGTCACTGGAACGCGACCACCAGTGCAGCCGTGACCACCGCGTTGACCGTCGCGATCGGCAGCAGCACCTTCCAGCCGAACCGCATCAGCTGGTCGTAGCGCAGCCGCGGCAGCGTGGTGCGCAACCAGATGAAGGCGAAGAGCACGCCCATCGTCTTGAGCAGGAACCAGATCGGCCCGATGTCCCACGGCCCGTGCCAGCCGGCGAAGAAGAGCGTCACCATCAGGCCGGAGATCGTGATCAGGTTGATGTACTCGGCCATCTGGAACAGGCCCCAGCGCATCCCCGAGTACTCGGTGTGGTAGCCGGCGACGAGCTCCTGCTCGGCCTCGGGCAGGTCGAACGGCGCGCGGCTCGTCTCCGCGATCCCGGCGAAGAAGAAGACGATCAGGCCGATGAACTGCGGGACGACGAAGGGCAGGAACTCGCCCTGGCGCGCCACGATCTCGGGCAGGTTGAGCGAGCGGCCGAGGATCACGACGCCGAGCACGCTCAGCGCGAGCGAGACCTCGTACGAGACGAGCTGCGCGCAGGTGCGCATCGAGCCGAGGATCGAGTACTTCGACTCCGACGCCCAGCCGCCGACGATGAAGCCGTAGATCCCGATCGAGCCGAGCGCGAAGATCGCGATCAGGCCGATCGAGACGTTCGCGACCTCGCCGTTGATCTGCCAGCCGTTCACCGTCCAACCGGGGCCGTACGGGATGAATGCGAAGGCGGCGAGTGCGGTGAAGGCCGAGACGACCGGCGCGAGGATGTAGGGGAGCTCGATCGCGCCGGACGGTGAGAATGCCTCCTTGCGGACGAGCTTCACGAGGTCGGCGATCGGCTGCAGGAGCCCGAACTTGCCCGCGCGGTTCGGCCCGTAGCGCAGCTGCATCCGGCCCATCAGCTTCCGCTCGATCAGCGTCAGGTAGGCGAAGAGGCCGAGCACGATGTTGACGACGATCACTGCCTCGATCAGCGCGATCCACCACGGCTCGTTCACGCGCCGACCACCTCCTCGGCCTTCGCGACCTCGACGATGCCGCCGAGGGCCTCCGCGTGCTCGATTGCGACGCGCGCGATGCCGGCGCGCAGGTGGCGGTTGACGCGGGCGTGCAGCGTGATCGCGTTGCCGTTCGAGCCCACGGTTACGAGGTCGCCGGTCGCGATCTTGCGGCGCCGGGCGTCGTCGGCCGAGAGCTCGAGCTCCGGCTGCGGCCGCTGGAACTGGAGCTCCGTGACGCGCTCGACGGCCGCGCCGGAGAAGAGCGGCTTGTACGCGACGAGCCGGATCTCCCCGCGCTTCGCCTTCTGCTGCGGCTCGGGCAGCGGCTCACGCGCGACCTGCTCCGGCGCATCGGGGTAGACGCGCAGCGGCGCCCGCTCACCGACCTCGCCGAACGTGAGCCCGCCGTAGACGCGCTCGGAGACCTCGGCGAAGACGCCCGCAGCGTACGGCGCGACGTCGACGTCGAACCGCGCCGCGAGCTGCGAGATCCACTCGAGCTCGTCCGGGCACTGCGCCTCGACCGTGCGACGCAGTCGCTGCAGCCGCCCCTCGAGGTTGACGAACGTGCCGTCGCGCTCGAGGTAGCTCGTCCCCGGCAGGATCAGGTCGGCCCAGCCGGCGGTGAGCCCGCCGAACATCGAGATCACGATCGTCGCCTCCGCCTGCTCGGCGAGCGCGCGGACGTTGTCGTCGGCCGCGGCCTCGTCTCCGGACACCACGAGCAGGCCGATCGACTCCGCCGGCTCGCTCTCCTCGTCGCAGCAGGCCGCCCAGGCGTCGGCGACCCCGCGGCCGTTCGGCGTCTCTGGGAGATAGAAGGCGCCGCAGCCGTCGCGGCCGGCGAGCCCGAGCTTCTCCGCGAGCTTGGCGACGGTCGCGCCGCCGCGGCCGCCGGGGCCCGACCAGACGAGGACGACGCGCTCGGCCTCGGCGACGGCCGGGTCGTTCGCGTCGTCGGCGATCCGGGCACCGTTGCGCCGCGCAGACTTGATCCAGAGGTCGACGACGGGTGCGCGCTCGATCGCCGGCACGTCGCCGAGCACGACGACGACGTCGGCGTCGCGGATCGCCGAGAGCGGGAGCCGGTAGGCGTCGAGCGCGCCGGAAACCTCCTCCGGCAGCATCGCCTGGTGCGAGTCGAGCCCGACGCGCAGCAGCTTGCCGAGCGCATACGCCTGCTCGACCGTCTCGGAGCCCGAGAGCACCGTGACGATTCGCCCGCGCGCCTCGCCCAGAAGCCGCTCGGCCTCCAGCAGCGCCTGCTCCCACGGCACCGGCTCGAGACCGTGCCCGCGCCGGCGCTGCAGAGGCTCGGTCACCCGGTCCTCGGCGCGGAGGTGCGTGTACGCGAAGCGGCCCTTGTCGCAGATCCAGCCCTCGTCGATCTCGGGGTGGTTGCGGGAGAGGATCCGCTTGACCTTCCCCTCGCGCACCGTCGCATGCACGTTGCAGCCGACGGGACAGAGCCCGCAGACGGTCGGCACGTCGACGATCTCCCACGGGCGCCCCTCGAAGCGGTACTGCGTCGGCAGCAGCGCGCCGACCGGGCAGAGCTCGGTCACGTTGCCGGTGAACGCGCCCGTGTAGGGCAGGTCCTCGAAGGTCGTGATCACCGAGTTCGCGCCGCGGGCCGCCGCCACGAGCTGGCCGTCCTCCGCGACGCTCTCGCTGAAGCGGGTGCAGCGGTAGCAGAGGATGCAGCGCTCGCGGTCGAGCGAGATCGTGGGCGAGATCGGGATCGGCTTCTCGAAGGTCAGCTTCTCGAAGCTCATCCGCGTGTTGCCCGGCCCGTAGCGGAAGGTGAGGTCCTGCAGCGGGCACTCGCCGCCCTTGTCGCAGACGGGGCAGTCGAGCGGGTGGTTGACGAGGATGAACTCGAGCGTCGCGTTCTGAGCCTCCGCAGCCATCTGAGAGGTGCGCGCCGTCTTCACGACCATCCCGTCCGTCGCGGTCAGCGTGCAGGCCGCCTGCGGTTTCGGCGGCATCCCCTCGACCTCGACGAGGCACATGCGGCAGGCGCCGATCGGCTCGCCGAGCCGCGGCTCGTAACAGAAGACCGGGATCTCGACGCCCGCGGCGAGCGCCGTCTCGACCAGCCCCGTCCCCTTGGGAACGTGGACCTCGCGCTCGTCGATCCGGACGCGAACGAGCTCTGGCGCGCTCATACGAGGGCCTCCGTGTGCGCGTGCTGGTCGACCGGCGCAAACAGCCCGGCGAGCTGCGAGTCGGCCCCGAACGGGCAGCCGCCGTGCTCGAGGTGGGCCCGGAACTCGTCGCGGAACTTCGTCACACAGCTCGCGACCGGCATCGCGGCCGAGTCGCCGAGCACGCAGAGGCACTTGCCGATGATCCGGTCACAGACGTCGAGCGTGAGGTCGAGGTCGCGCTCGGATGCGGTCCCGTCCTCGACCGCGCGCAGCAGCTGGACGAGCCAGCGCGTGCCGACGCGGCACGGCGTGCACTTGCCGCACGACTCGTGCATGTAGAACTGCGCGACCCGGAGTGCGAACTGGACGATGCACGTCCGTTCGTCGATGACGCTGACGACGCCGGAGCCGATGAAGTAGCCCTTCTTGCCGAGCGAGTCGGCGTCGAGCGCTGTATCGAGGTCGTCCGGCGTCATGACCGGGAACGACGAGCCGCCCATCATCACGGCCTTGAGCGTGTGGCCGCCGGGCACGCCGCCGCCGATCTCGTAGATGAGGTGCCGTGCCGTGATCCCGTGCGGCGCTTCGTAGACGCCGGGCCGCTCGACGTTGCCCGAGAGGCAGAAGAGGCGTGTGCCGGTCGAGTCGGGCGGCGCGCCGATCGTCGCGTACTCCGCCGGGCCGACCGCGAGGACGGCCGGGATCGTCGTGATCGACTCGACGTTGTTGATCAGCGTCGGCGACGCGTAGACACCCGAGATGGCCGGGAACGGAGGCTTCGAGCGCGGCTGGCCGCGCTTTCCCTCGAGCGACTCGAGCAACGCGGTCTCTTCCCCGCAGATATAGGCACCCGCGCCGCGGTGGATCACGATGTCGACGCTGCCGAGGATCCCCGCCGCGCGCGCGTCGTCGAGCGCGCCCTGCAGCGACTCGTACTCCTCGAGGTACTCGCCCCGGACGTAGATGAAGACCTGCTTCGACTGGATCGCATGCGCCGCGATCAGGCAGCCCTCGAGCAGCCGGTGCGGGACCTTGAGCATGATCTCGCGGTCCTTGAACGTCCCCGGCTCCGACTCGTCGGCGTTGACCGTGATGTAGATCGGCCGCGCGATCTTGTCGGGCGTCGGGATGAAGCTCGCCTTGCGGCCGGTCGGGAAGAAGGCGCCGCCGCGGCCGCGCAGGTTCGACTCGACGATCTGCTGGATCACGGCCTGCGGATCCTCCGTCCGCGCCTGCTCGAGCTGCGTGTAGCCGCCGACCGCTCGGTACGACTCGAGGCTGCGAAGCGGCTCGCCGTCGTAGCCGGCCAGGACGAGCGCCGGCCCTTCCGCGACGCGGACCGTCGTCTCAGTCATCGGCGAGCTCCGCGAGGATCACCGGGACGTCTGCCGGCGTCACGGACTGGCGGTACACGTGGTCGACCGCGACGATGGTCGGCGTCGAGCAGCCGCCGAGGCACTCGACGGCGCGGAGCGTCACCTCGCCGTCCGGTGTCGTCTCGCCGGGGCCGACGCCGAGCTCGCGCTCGAACGCGTCGAGCACCGCCTGCGCGTTGACGAGCCCGCAGCAGACGTTCGTGCAGACCTCGATCGTGTGCCGGCCCGTCGGCTCGAACTCGAACAGGTCGTAGAAGCTCGCCACGGAGTAGCAGTACGCCGGGGTGACCTCGAGCGCGTCGGCCGTCTCCTCGAGCGCCTTGCGCGACAGCCAGCCGTGCTGTTCCTGCGCGAGCCGCAGCGCCGGCAGCACCGCCGAGTGCGACCCCTCCGGATAGCGCGCCCGGATCCCTTGCACCGCCTCGTAGAAGGCCGTCACCGGTCGGTGTCCCCCATGACCGCGTCGAGGGAGCCGACGACCGCGATCAGGTCGGCGACGAGGGCGTTCTCGAGGCAGGTCGCCGTCGCCTCGAGCGCGACGAAGGACGGGGCGCGGAAGTGGATCCGCCACGGCTTCGGGCCGCCGTCCGAGACGAGGTAGCAGCCCGACTCGCCGCGGGGCGACTCGACCGCGACGTAGATCTCGCCCTCGGGCACGCGGAACCCCTCGGTCACGATCTTGAAGTGGTGGATCAGGGACTCCATCGAGGTGTGGAGCTCCTCGCGCGGCGGCAGCACGACCTTGCGATCGTCCGCGATCCACGGCATCCCGTCCATGCGCTCGAGCTTGTCGAGGCACTGGCGCACGATCTTCGTCGACTCCGCCATCTCCTCCAGCCGCACGCGGTAGCGGGCGTAGACGTCGCCCTCCGCGTAGACCGGCACCTGGAAGTCGACCTGCTCGTAGTGGAGATACGGCTGGTCGCGGCGGAGATCCCAGTCGACGCCCGAGGCGCGCAGGTTCGGGCCCGTCTGGCCGAGCGCGATCGCGTCGTGCGCCGAGAGGACGCCGATGCCCTGCGTCCGCTCGAGCCAGATCTCGTTGCGATCGAGCAGGCCCCTGTAGTCGTCGAGCGCGTGTGGCATCCACTCGACGAACTTGCGGCACTCCGGGTAGAAGCCCTGCGGGATGTCCTCGGCGAGGCCGCCGATCTGGAAGTAGCGGGTGTGCATCCGCTGCCCCGTGACGAGCTCGAACAGGTCGAGGATCGTCTCCCGCTCGCGGAAGCAGTACCAAAACATCGAAATGGCCCCGAGCTCGAGCGCCGAGGTGCCGAGGAACACGAGATGCGAGTGGATCCGGTTGAGCTCGCAGAGGAGCATCCGCATCCACTTGGCCTTGGTGGGCACCTCCAGCTCGAGCAGTTGCTCGACCGCGAGCACGAACACGAGCTCGTTGTTCTGGTAGCCGACGTAGTCGATCCGCTCGGGGAAGGTGACGTCCTTCCAGTACGTCTTCGACTCCATCGACTTCTCGAAGCCGGTGTGGAGGTAGCCGATCACGGCCGAGACGCCCACGACCTCCTCGCCGTGCAGGTCGACGATCAGGCGCAGGACGCCGTGCGTCGACGGGTGGTTCGGCCCGAAGTTGACCTGGAGCACGTCCTCGCTCTCGCGCAGCTCCTCGGGGACGGCGAGCACGGTCGGGACGCGCGCGGGGATGCGCGAGCCCTCGTACTGGTCGTCGGAGACGATCGGCCAGCGGCGCGTGCCCGGTGGGGTGGCCGTCGTGCTCATTGCTCGTCGCTGAAGCGGACGGGCTCGCCGCCGATCGGGTAGTCCTTGCGCAGCGGGTGGCCCTCCCAGTCTTCGGGCATCAGCAGCCGCTCGAGGTTCGGATGGCCGTCGAACACGATTCCCATCAGGTCGAACTGCTCGCGCTCGTGCCAGTCGCACGTCGGCCAGACCGAGATCACACTCGGCACGTGCTCGCCCTCGTCGACCCAGCACTGGAGCCGCGCGCGCGGCGCGCCCTGCCGCAGCGCGAGCAGGTGATAGCTGACGGAGAAGCGCTTCGGCTTGGCCGCGGGCAGCGCCTGGAGCCCCTGGGTCATCGGATGCATCAGGTCGCGGCCGCTCGCCGTGCCGATGTAGCCGGACACGCCCTTGCCGCCCCAGTCGAGGTAGTCGGTCGCGACGACGTCGACGCAGACGTCGAAGCCGAGCTCCTCGCGCGCGTGCGCGCACGCCTCGCGGATCCGTCCCGTCTCGATCGTCACCGTCGGCATCTCGGGGCCGTCACGGTGCGAGACGTAGCCCGGCACTCGCGTCCAGTCGGTCATTCGGCGACTCCGACCCGCTCGTACGCGGGCGGCACGCCGGCCTGATGCGCCTCGTGCAGGCGGATGATCCCCTCCATCAGCGCCTCCGGCCGCGGC
The DNA here is from genome assembly GCA_963743545.1 of uncultured Actinomycetes bacterium. GTDB lineage: Bacteria > Actinomycetota > Thermoleophilia > Gaiellales > Gaiellaceae > Palsa-739. The sequence goes on from CAVUQB010000005.1 coordinate 945,077, forward strand.
GGGCAGAAGGGGATGTAGATATCGACCGGCACGATGCGGTCGACACCCTGCAGGATCGTGTAGTTGTTGAACATCCCGCCGGAGCTCGCGCAGACGCCCATCGCGATCACCCACTTCGGCTCGAGCATCTGGTCGTAGATCTGGCGCAGCGGCTCCGCCATCTTGTGCGCGACCCGGCCCGAGACGATCAGCAGGTCCGCCTGGCGCGGCGAGGAACGGAACGCCTCCATCCCGAAGCGGGCGATGTCGTAGCGCGCCGAGACGATCGACATCATCTCGATCGCGCAACAGGCGAGCCCGAACGTGTCGGGCCACATCGACTTGGTCTGCGCCCAGCGCACGGCCTTCTCGAGCGTCGTCAGCCCGAGCGCGCGCTCCATCTCCTCGAGCCCGAGCTCCTCCTCGAAGCGCGACGGCCCCTTGGTAGGCCAGAGCAGCCGCTCCGACTGGAGCCCGTAGTCGCGCAGGCGCGTCGGCTTGTCAGCCATCGGTGGTCACCAGTTCAGCGCGCCCTTCCGCCAGATGTAGACGTAGGCGACGAGCAGGATCAGGACGAAGAAGGCGAGCTCCGTGAAGCCGAACCAGCCGAGCGCATGGAGCTGCACTGCCAGCGGATAGAGAAACACGATCTCGATGTCGAAGACGATGAAGAGCATCGCCGTCAGGTAGAAGCTCACGCCGAACCGCTGGCGCGGAAGCGGCCCCGTGGAGACGCCCGACTCGAACGGCACCGTGCGCGCGCGCGTCCGTCGCGCAGGCTTCTGCGAGAACTTGAACGACATCCACATCATCGAGGCCGGGATCAGGAGCGCGAGGATCCCGTAGATCAGGAATGGCAGCCAGCTGTCGAGCATCTACCTCGCTCGCCTCCCCCTACTCGTTCGCGCTGACCGAAGCACTCACCGAATCGATGACGTTACCAATGTCACAGCGCTTGCACTTGGGGGTACCGAAACGCTGTAGTGGAGCCTGCAGCGAGTGTCACAAAGTTGGGCTTGTCTCCCCCTCTCGCGGCATGGTGAGCAGGGGACACGTTGCTACGATGCGACGGAGATGGAGATCCAGGAGCGCACCGAGAGCATCGTCTCGCTGACACCTGCGGCGGCGGCGAAGATCCGCGACCTGATGGCCACCGAGGACGACGTCTCGGTGCTGCGCGTCGCGATCGAGGGCGGCGGGTGCTCGGGTTTCCAGTACGGCCTCGGCTTCGACCGCGGCGCCCAGGAGGGCGACCTCGAGTTCGAGTGCGAGGGCGTCAGCGTCGTCGTCGACCCCTTCAGCGCGCCCTACCTGTCCGGCGCCCAGGTCGACTACCTCGAGACGATCCAGGAGGCCGGGTTCAAGATCGAGAACCCGAACGCCGTCGCCTCGTGCGGCTGCGGCCACTCGTTCCAGGTGGCCGAGGGCGAGGCGCCCGAGGACGCAGCCGGCGGTTGCGGTTCCGGCTGCGCCCACTGACGCGGCCCGTCTCAGTCGACGATCTCTAGAAAGCACGGGTCCTCGCGAAGCGACACGAAGTCGTCGTCCTTCCAGGCCTGACCCTTGTACGGCTCCCACTGGGCGACCGACTCGGCCAGCGCCGCGAGGGCGTCGTCGTCGTTGCCGAGCAGGGCCTGCATGCAGGCGACGTTGTAGAGCAGGTGGGCGTTGCCGGGGTAGACCTCGAGGCCTCGCCTGGTCGCCGCAAGCGCGGTGGCCCAGTCCTGCTCCTGGTAGGCGTCCCAGAAACCGGCCTGTGCCTGAGCGGGCGGGATCCGGTACGCGGTGTCGCGAGGGCCGCCGACGGCGAGGACGATGGTGTCGTCGGCCGTGGCCACCGCCGTCCGCATCGCCGCCGGGTCGTGGACGAAGATCGCCGCGCCGTGGGGAGCGTCGACCTCCTCGCCCTCGATCGTGAACCTGGCACTGCCCTGCACGACGACGTACAGCTCCTCGTGCCGGTCTCCCCCCGGCCCCGCCTCGTGGTGGTCGACGATCACGGTCTCACCGATCCGGCGCTGGTACGCGGCACCGACGCCGAAGGCGCCGATGTCGAGCGTCCGGCCGACGCGGACGAATGGCCGGTCGTCATCCACCTCGCGGAGCTCCCCGGGCAGTGAGTGAACGCGGTACGGGGTCTCGGTTGTCGCCACGGACTCTCCTCCTTTGCTGGCAAGTATCTTGAGATCAAGAGACTAGCGATCAAGCTATCTTGACGTCAAGAGAAACGTGGTGAACACTTCGCGCGTGCCGAAACCGAGGAAGAGCAGTGACCGCGACCAGGTCGACGCCTTTCTCGAAGACGTCGGCGCCGACCTGCCGGACGACCTCGATCTGACCGTCGAAGGGATCGTCGACCGGATCGCGGGCATCAGCTCCGGCATCAGGCGCCTGCACAACGAGACGCTCGAGCAGCTCGGGCTGACGTTCAGCGACTGGCACGTTCTCACGGCCCTGCGCTGGTCGGGCGCGCCCCACCGCCGCAAGGCCGGCTGGCTCGCCCGCCGCGCGGACCTGACGAGCGGCGCCATGACGAGCCGACTCGATGCGCTCGAGAGGGAGGGCCTCGTGCGGCGCCTGCGCGACCCCGCCGACCGGCGGAGCGTCCTCGTCGAACTGACGAAGAAGGGCCTGGAGAGGCACGAGCGGGCCATGGCCATCCAGGCGCCGAAGGAGGCGCTGCTCGCCCAGGCGCTGACCGAGCGCGAGAAGCAGCAGCTCAACTCGCTCCTGCGCCGCGTGATGGTCACGCTCGAAGATCGGTATCCCGGCAAACGCGACTAGCATCGGCGCACTTATGCGCGTTGCCGTCGTCGGATCCGGCCCGGCGGGCTTCTACGCCGCCGGCGCGCTGCTGTCCGCGGATCCGCCGGTCGAGGTCGACCTGATCGAGCGCTTGCCGACGCCGTGGGGCCTCGTCCGCCTCGGGGTTGCGCCGGACCATCCGAAGCTGAAGACGGTGTCGCGCGCGTTCGAGCGGATCGCCGACCAGCCCGGCTTCCGCTTCCTCGGCAACGTCGAGGTCGGGCGCGACCTCCACCACGACGACCTCGTGCGCCTGTACGACGCCGTCATCTACGCGGTCGGCGCCCAGACCGACCGTCGGCTTGGCATCCCCGGCGAGGACCTGCCCGGCTCGTGGCCGGCCACCGAATTCGTCGCCTGGTACAACGGCCATCCCGACTACCAGCAGCTCGAGTTCGACCTCTCCGTCGAGCGCGCGGTCGTGATCGGGGTCGGGAACGTCGCGCTCGACCTCGCGCGCATGCTCGCCCTCACGCACGAGGAGCTCGCGCCGACCGACGCGACCGACGCGTCCATCGCGGCCATCGAGAGCTCGCCGCTCAAGGAGATCGTCGTGGTCGGGCGGCGAGGGCCGGCCCAGGCCGCGTTCACGACGCCCGAGCTGCAGGAGATGGGTGAGCTCGCGGGCGCCGACGTCGTCGTCGATCCGGCCGACCTCGAGGGCGCGGAGCCGAAGGGCACGAACGCCGAACGGAACCTCGCCGTCCTGCAGGATTTCGCCGCGCGCGAGCTCGAGGGGAAGCCGCGCCGGGTCGTCTTCCGCTTCTTCGAGTCGCCCGTCGCGATCCTCGGGGAGGAGGGGGTCGAGGCGATCGAGCTGGTGCGCAACGAGCTCGACGCCAACGAGCGCGCGGTTCCGACCGAGCAGCGCGAGACGCTCCCGTGCGGGCTCGTCTTCCGCAGCGTCGGCTACCGCGGCGTCGAGCTGCCCGGCGTGACCTTCGACGCGACGAGCGGCACGATCCCGAACGAGAGCGGTCGGGTGGAGCCGGGCGTCTACTCCGCCGGCTGGATCAAGCGCGGTCCGACCGGCGTGATCGGCACGAACAAGAAGGACGCGGCCGAGACGGTCGAAGTCCTGCTCGCGGACGCTGCGGCGGGCAGGCTCCAGCCGAAGCCGGACGCAACCGCAGCAGCGGTCGACGCGCTGCTCGCCGAACGCGGCGTGCGGGTCGTCGAATACGACGGTTGGACGGCGATCGACGAGGCCGAGCGGGCCGCGGGCGAGAGGTCCGGCCGGCCTCGGGTGAAGCTCTGTTCGCGGGATGAACTGCTCGCCGCAGCTGAACGCCTGGCCGCCGGCGGCTGACGCAAACGGGTGGTACGTGAGCTCGCCGACCGTGACGCTGACGGCAGCCCGACACGACGCTCCGGTCCGGTCGACGTACTACGCGATCGACGATGGGCAGGCGCAGCTGTATGTATGGCGCTCCGTTCTCGACGGCACGCACACGGTGTGGTTCTGGTCGACGGACACGGACGGGAACACCGAGACGATGCACTCGATCGCGGTGAAGGTCGACGAGATCACACCGGACGACGTCACCGATCACTTCGACGATTTCGAGCGGCTGGTACGCGTCGCCGACCGTGGCCCTCACGGCGACCCGACGCAAGGTCGGGTGTCGACCACATCAACTACGCGATCGGCGGCCGATCGTGGCGCACCTATAGCGGCCAGCTCACCGGGTTCACGACGGGTAACCACTTCATCCAGTACTACGCGACCGATTTGGCGGGGAACGTCGAGTCGACGAAGCTGTTCGCCTTCAAGGCCGACTCGGACACGCCGACCGTGAACATCGTCAACCCGGCCGCTGCCGGCAGTTCTCGCTCCAGCAGCTCAACGACGGAACGCCGTCGCGCACCGCGGTGTTCCAGTTCTTCGCCCAACGGCGCGCCAGACTCGAGGGGGAGCGGATCGCCGCTCCCCCTCGATCCACCCGATCGGGGGACATCAGCTGACCCGGGCAGGCCGATGGACCGGCTGTGGATCCCCTCGTGGTGGAATGCCTCCAGTGCGGTACGACCCGCGTGGCCCGGCGTGACCGCTTCAAGCACTTCGAGTCGCCCGAGTGCCCCGAGTGCGGCTACCTCGGTTGGACGCCCGTGCTCGAGGTGACCGAGACTGCGTCTCGCGCGCCTCGCGAGCGGCAGGTCGCCGAGCACCGGCACGCGTCGGTCGCGTAGTTCACGCGCCGGAACTCGCCCGTCCTTCCCTACACTCGCTTCGTGGCGAAGACCGAGGAGCAGCAGGAGCTCTGGGGCGGCGAGACGACGAAGGCGGTAGCCAACTTCCCGGTCTCGGGTGAGCCGATCCCGGCGCCGGTCGCGCGCTGGCTCGGCCGGATCAAAGGCGCAGCGGCCCGCGCGAACGCCGGCCTTGGCCTGCTCGACGCCGACAAGGCGGAACGGATCTCGGCCGCCGCGACGCGGATCGCCGAGGGCGAGCTCGACGACCAGTTCCCGATCGACGTCTTCCAGACCGGGTCGGGCACCTCCTCGAACATGAACGCGAACGAGGTGATCGCGACCCTCGCCGGCGAGGACGTCCACGCCAACGACGACGTCAACATGGGCCAGTCCTCGAACGACGTCTTCCCGTCGGCCGTGCACCTCGCGACGCTCGACGAGATCACGAACGACCTGCTGCCGGCGCTGGATCGCCTCGCGGCCTCGCTCGAGGCGAAGGCGCAGGAGTTCGACGACGTGGTCAAGTCCGGGCGGACGCACTGGATGGACGCCGTGCCGGTCACGCTCGGCCAGGAGTTCGGGGGTTACGCCGCCCAGGTGCGGCAGGGCATCGAGCGCGTCCGTGACACGTTGCCGCGGCTCGGGCAGATCCCGCTCGGCGGCACTGCGACCGGCACCGGCCTCAACACGCATCCGGAGTTCGCGGCGCGCGTCCGTGAGCTGCTCGTGAACGAGACCGGGCTCCAGATCTCGGCGCCGGCGGATCCCTTCGAGGCGCAGGCTGCGCGCGACGGGATCGTCGAGGTGTCCGGCGCGCTGAAGACCGTCGCCGTCTCGCTCACGAAGGTCGCAAACGACATCCGCTTCCTCGGCTCCGGGCCGCGCGCCGGGCTCGCCGAGATCGCGCTGCCGGAGCTCCAGAAAGGCAGCTCGATCATGCCGGGCAAAGTGAACCCGGTGATGCCGGAGGTCGTGACGCAGGTCGCGGCGCAGGTGATCGGCAACGACGCGGCGATCGCGATCGGCGGCCTACAGGGGCACTTCGAGCTCAACGTCTTCGTGCCGCTGCTCGCCCGCAACATCCTCGACTCCGTGAAGCTGCTCGCGAGCGCGAGCCGGCTTTTCGCCGAGAAGTGCGTCGACGGGATCGAGGCGAACCGCGAGAACTGCGAGCGCTACGCGGAGCTGACCCTGTCGGCCGCGACCGCGCTCAACCCGTACATCGGCTACGACCGCGCGACGGAGATCGTCAAGGAGGCGGCTGCCTCGGGTCGCTCGTTGCGCGAGGTGGCGCGGGAGCAGGGCGTCGAGGAGTCGGTGCTCGACGAGGCGCTCGACTACCGCAAGATGGCGAAGCCGAACGGCTAGGCCGCGGGCTCGACGTCAGCCGGGCGGTGAAGGTGCGCCGACGTGCGTCACGTTGAAGCGGTAGTTGCCTGCTCGCGCTGGGTTCGCGAGCCTTGCCGCCTGCGTGAAGATGAGCCTCAGCGCCCCGGGCATCATCACATCGCAGAGAGTGCCTTTGTGTGGTGCGACCGTCACGGTCACCGCGCTGACCGTCGACTTTCGCGACGACGGGTTTTCCCGCCAGCCTGACCGCACCGGCCGCGAAATGCTGCGGGAGCCTCAAGGCTACCGGGAACGTCACGGCGACGGGACCCGCCCCGGGGTAGCCGCACTGCATCTCGTAGCGCAGGGTCAGCGTGAGGCGAATCCCCTGCGATCTCGCCGCGTGGGGCGAGGCTGTCGCGGTCATCGACCCGCCGGCGGCGGTTGCCTCGAGCCAGCGCCGGCGGGGGCCGGGACCAGCAGAGCCACGCAGACGACAGTAATCGCGCCAACTCCTCCGCGCATGACCCGAGTGTAATCCCGGCAAACAGAATGCGACGGTTCCCCCTTGCAAAGCAGCGCTGTCTGAATCAACATGCGCCGGTAGTCTGAAGGGGGCGCGGCTGAGGTCTCTCTCGCGCTTGGCCAATAACGGAGAGGGAGGACATGAAGCAGAAGTCGCATGTTCGTAGAGGCGTGCTCAGCCTCGTCGTGATCGCCGCGTGGCCGTCGTGCTGGCGCTCACGGCGGCGGGTCGTCTCGCGCGGCGGTGTCGCACACGGTGTCGCCGGCCGTTGGCGGTATCGGCGTTCATCCGGACGATCTCGGGCCGCAGACCCTGATGGCAGGGACCAGAACACGTTCGGATGCCAGGCCGGCCGACCGATGGTTCCGCCGGGCCGCGGTGCTATTCGCCGCGGCCAGATCCAGCAGGCCTACGGTTATTCAGGCCTGATCGACCACGGCGTGACGGCAAGGGCAAGACGATCATCATCGTCGACGCCTACCGAACCCGTACATCCAGCGGGACCTGAGACATCGATGCCGAGTTCGGGCTGCCGGACCCGCCGAGCTTCACCGATCATTGCGCCCCAGGGCGTGCCGCCATTCGACTTCAGCAACAACGAATCAGGTGGGTTGGGCCGAGGAGATCTCGCTCGACGTCAGTCGGCGCATGCGATGGCGCCTGGGGCGAACATCGTTCTCGTCGAGGGCAAGGCAACTTCGAACGATGCCGATCTCTATGCCGCGGAGAAGTGGGCCGTCGACAACAACGTCGGCGACGTGATGTCGCAGAGCTTCGGCGAGGCCGACAGCTGCGTCGATCCCGACGGTCCTCTGCAAGTGGCACGATCTCTTCCGCCGGGCGAGCAACCGCGGATGACGATGTTTGCCTCGTCGGGTGACAGCGGTGCTTCGCAGTTCAGCTGCGACGGAACAGCTTGGTCCTTGCCGCGAGTTGGCCGGCGGCCGACCCGAGCGTCACGGGCGTCGGCGGCACGACGCTCAGCGCGACGGACGATCGCAACTGGGCACGGCGACAGCCCGTCGGGCACGTACCTTGGCGAGACGACGTGTCGACGGAGCCGCTCTCGGCTGCAACCCGCCCGACGGCGACGACATCAACTGCAGCGGCGGCGGCTACAGCTCGATCTTCGGCAAGCCGCTCTAGCAGGGCCGCGGTACACGGACAAGGCTCGCGGGGTGCCGGACGTCTCGTACGACGCGGGCGTCAACGGCGGCCTGTTGATCCACTCGGGCGTCTGCTCCAGGCCTTCTTCGGCGGCTCAGGCGAGACCCGCCATCTTCATCTTCGGCGGGACCAGCGCCGGCTCGCCGCAGTGGTCAGCGCTCGCCGCGGACGCGGATCAGGTGGCAGATCACGACCTGGGCGGCATCAACGAAGCCTGTACGGCCTCGTCGCTCCTGCCACGCGTGCGGCCAACGCTTCCAACGACGTCACGACGGGCAAGAACGACGTCGCGGATCTCGGTGGACCAGGGCTACAGCGCCGGTTCCGGCTGGGATCCGTCACCGGTCTCGGCTCACCGAAGGCGCCAGAACCTCGTTCCGGCGCTGGCCTCCACGGCAAGCACTAGCGGGACGCGCACGAACAGGAGGGCCGCCTTCGGGCGGCCCTCCTTTCTAGTGGCTAGCAGGCGACCGCGCCGCGGCCGGTCTCGGCCGCGTGGCGCTGCTCGTCGGCGCGGTACGAGCTGCGGACGAGCGGCCCGGAGAAGACCGAGCCAAAACCCAGTGCCTCACCCTGCTCGCGGAACCAGCGGAACTCGTCGGGATGCACCCAGCGGTCGATCGGCGCGTGCTTCGCGCTCGGCTGCAGGTACTGGCCGATCGTGACGACGTCGACGCCGTTGGCCCGCAGGTCGCGCATCGTCTCGACGACCTCGTCGTTCGTCTCGCCGAGGCCGACGATGATCCCCGACTTCGTCAGCACCGGATAGTCGGCGATCTCCTTGGCCCGGCGCAGCAGCCAGAGCGCGCCGTCGTAGCTCGCCTTTGCGCCGCGCATCCGCGCGTGCAGACGTCGCACGGTCTCGATGTTGTGGTTGAAGACCTCAGGCCGCGCGGCGAGCACGGTCTGCAGCGCCTCCTCCTCGACGCCCAGGAAGTCCGGCGTCAGCACCTCGACGGAGGCCTCGGGCAGCTTCGCCTTCAACGCCCGGATCGTCGCCGCGTAGTGGCCGGCCCCGCGGTCGGGAACGTCGTCGCGGTCGACCGAGGTGACGACGACGTGCTTGAGCTGCATCTGCGCCGCGGCCTGGGCGAGCCGTAGTGGCTCGAGCGGGTCCGGTGGCGACTCGGGCTTGCCCGAGTGCACGTAGCAGTAGCGGCACGCGCGCGTGCACGTGTCGCCGAGGATCTGGAACGTCGCGGTGCCACGGCCCCAGCACTCGGAGATGTTCGGGCAGCGCGCCTCCTCGCAGATCGTGTGCAGCGAGAGCCCGTGCACGAGCTTCTGCACGTCGAAGTACGAGCCGTCCTTCGACGGCGCGCGCACCTTCATCCACTCGGGCCTGCGGGGCCTCTCGGCAACGGGAAGCGATGACTCCATGGACTCGTTCCAGTCTAGGTGGCGCAGGGGAACAGAGCGCTGCTAGCCTGAAACGGACTCTGGAGTCCGCTTACGTAAGGAGCCGAATGAGCCGCCATTCCACGAATCCCTGGGTCGTCCTCGTCATCATCTGCCTCGCGCAGTTCATGGTCGTCCTCGATGCGACGATCGTGAACGTCGCGCTGCCCCACATCCAGAGCGCGCTCGGTTTCAACGAGGCGAGCCTGCAGTGGGTGATCAACGCGTACACGCTCGTCTTCGCCGGCTTCCTGCTGCTCGGCGGGCGCGCGGGCGACCTCCTGGGACGGAAGCGGCTCTTCCTGATCGGCCTCGTCATCTTCACGGCGGCGTCGTTCCTGAACGGGATCGCGAGCACCTCGGGGATGCTGATCGGCTTCCGCGCGCTGCAGGGCCTCGGCGCGGCGCTCATCTCGCCGGCCGCGCTCTCGATCATCTCGACGACCTTCGCCGAGGGCAAGGAGCGCGCGCGGGCGCTGGCCGTCTGGGCCGCGATCGCGATCGGCGGCTCGGCGGTCGGGCTCGTCCTCGGCGGCGCGCTCACGCAGGCGTTCTCGTGGCGCTGGATCTTCTTCGTCAACGTCCCGGTCGGCATCTTCGCCTTCTTCGCCGCGCTGCGGCTCGTGCCGGAGTCGAAGGATGAGCACGCCCACAAGGGCTACGACCTCGCGGGCGCGGTCACCGTCACCGGCGGCCTGATGCTGCTCGTGTTCGGCCTCGTCCACGCAGCCGAGCACGGCTGGGGCTCGACGGTGACGATCGCCTCGTTCATCGTGTCCGCAGTTCTGATCGTCGCGTTCGTCCTGATCGAGCAGCGGTCCGCCGAGCCGCTCGTCCGGCTCTCGATCTTCCGCGTGCGCTCGCTGACGACGGCCAACCTGGCGATGTTCCTCGCCTTCTCGGGAATGTTCGCCATGTTCTTCTTCAACACGCAGTACATCCAGAGGGCACTCGGCTTCGGGCCGTTGAAGGCCGGCGTGTCGTTCCTGCCCTTCACGCTGGGGATCATGGTCTCGGCAGGGCTCGCGTCCGCGCTTGCGCCACGGATCGGCGTCAAGCCGGTGACTGCCGTCGGCATGGTGCTCACGATCCTCGGGCTGCTCCTCTTCGCCCGGATGCCGGTCGACGGCTCGTACGCGACCGACGTCCTGCCGGGGATGATCCTGGCTTCCCTCGGGATGGGCGCCATCTTCATGCCGCTGACCCTCGTGGCGACGACGGGCCTCAAGAACGAGGACCAGGGGCTTGCGTCCGGGCTCTTCAACACCTCACAGCAGGTCGGCGGCGCGCTCGGGCTGGCGGTCCTGACCACGATCGCCGTCGGCCACACGAGCGATCCGAAGTCGTTGCCGTCGGTTGTGCACGGTTGGCACTACGCCTTCGCGGGCGCTGCCGTCTTCGTCACCCTGAGCCTTGTCACCCTCCTCGTGCTCCTGCGCAAGCGGGACGTGGCACGGATCGAGGCCGAGGCCAGGACCGACGACCAGCCGGTGTTCGCCGGCTGATGACCGAGCTGCGCGCAGACGCGCGGCGAAATCTCGAACGGGTGCTCGACGCGGCGGAGCGGGCCTTCGGCGCGTCGGGCCCCGACGCGAGCATCGACGAGATCGCCCGGCTGGCCGGGGTCGGCCACGGGACGGTGTTCCGCCGCTTCCCGACCAAGGACGACCTCATGTACGCGGTCATCGAGCGTCACGTCGCGCAGTTGTCCGCGATCGCCGAGGAGGCGCTCGCCTCCGACGATCCCGGCGAGGCGTTCTTCGACTTCGCCCGCCGGGCCGCGGAGCTTGGGATGACGACACCCGGTCTCCACAAGTGCGTCGTCCACTGCGGCGAGAAGCCCGGTGCCGCGGAACTCGAGAAGCTCGGCGCGAAGCTGGTCTCGCGGGCCCAGAGGGCCGGAGCGGTGCGGCGCGACGTAAAGCCGGCCGATGTCCAGCTGCTCGTGCGCTCGGCGCTGACCTCGGCGCCGCCCGGGCAGTGGCGCCGGTACCTCGACGTCGTGCTGGACGGCCTCCGCGCGTAGAGTCGCGGCGGATGAGCTGGTTGCCCTAGCTAGGACTTCGTCGCGAGCTGCTCGTGGAGCGGCTGCGGCCAAAGCCCTGCACTGTCCTCTGCCGGCAGCTCCTCCAGCTCGAGCCCGAAGACGTCCGCGAGCGCCGCGACCGCATGCGGCCGCACCTCGTCGACGGTCACCGGTCGCCCCAGCTCGCGCGCCATCGTCGTGAACATCGCGTCCTCGAGCCCGCAGGCCGTGATCCAGTCGGTGAACGGCGCGGGATCGAGGTCGACGTTGAGCGCGTAGCCGTGTGTCGTCACCCAGCGCGAGACGTGAACGCCGATCGACGCGATCTTGCGCGGCGGCCGGTCGAGCCAGACGCCGGTCAGTCCCTCGAGCCGGGTGCCCTCGACGCCGAGCGTAGCGAGCGTCCCGATCAACACCTCCTCGAGGTCGCGGACGTATTGCTTCACGTCGCGGCCGTGCCGCTTCAGGTCGAGGATCGGGTAGCAGACGAGCTGCCCAGGCCCGTGGAACGTCGACTTCCCGCCGCGGTCGGTCTCGACGACCTCGACCCCCGCGCCCTCGGGCACGTGAAGCTCCGCGGTCTCGTCGGTGCGCCGCCCGAGCGTCACGACGGGCGGGTGCTCGAGCAGGACGATCGTGTCGGGGATCGCGCCCTGCGAGACCGCGCCGGCGAGCGAGCGCTGCAGCTCCCACGCCTCGAGATACGGAACCTCGCCGAGCTGGAGCAGGTAGCCGCCGGTCGCCACGGTGGTCAGGCTAGCGTCCGGACATGGCCGTCGTTCTCGTCGAAGGGATCACCGACCGGATCGCCCTCGAGGCGGTGGCGGCGAAGCTCGGCCTCGACCTCGCCGCGGGCGGCGTCGAGATCGTGCCGATCGGCGGTGCGCAGGCTATTCGCCGCGCCGCGGCGCAGTACGACGGCGAGCGCGTCGTCGGTCTGTGCGACGTCGGCGAGGAGCGCTGGTTCCGGCGCGTGCTCGGCGACGCGACGTACGTCTGCACTGCGGACCTCGAGGACGAGCTGATCCGGGCGCTCGGCCCCGCCGGGGTCGCGGCGGTCGCAGCGGCTGAAGGCGACTTGGAGACCTTCCGCAGCTTCCAGAACCAGCCCCCCTGGCGCGGGCGTCCGGTCGAAGCCCAGCTTCGGCGTTGGCTGCAGGCCTCGGACGGGCGGAACAAGCGCTATCCGCCGCTGCTGATCGAGGCGCTTGCGCCTGAGAAGATTCCGCGTCCGCTGGCCGGAGTGCTGGCCGCGGCGGCCTAGCTCTCTTCGCCTTCCCAGTCCTCGAGCCGCTCACGCAGGTCGCGCAGGAAGCGGCCGGCGAGCGCGCCGTCGACGAGCCGATGGTCGTACGTGAGGGTGATGTTCATCAGCGGCCGGATCGCGATCACGTCCTGGCCGAGCTCGTCCTCGACCACCCACGGCCGCTTCACGAGCGCGTACGTGCCGAGAATCGCGGACTGCGGCTGGCTGATCACAGGCGTGCCGTGGAAGGTGCCGTAGCCGCCGGGGTTCGTGATCGTGAACGTGCCGCCCTGGACGTCGTCCGGGACGAGCTGCTTGTTCCTCGCCTTGTTCGCGATCTCCGCGATGCCCCGCGCGAGGCCGAGCAGGTTCAGACCCTCGGCGTTGCGGATCACGGGGACGATCAGGCCCTTGCCCTCGGCGAGCTCGACGGCGATCCCGAGGTTGACGAAGTTGCGCGTGACGATCGAGTCGCCGCGCATCTCGGCGTTCACGTACGGGTAGTCGCGCAGCGTCTCGACCGACGCCTTCGCGACGAACGCGAGGTAGGTCGGGTTGACTCCGTAGGCGGCCTGGTACTCCTTCTTCAGCTGGTTGCGCACGGCGACGATGCGTGAGAAGTCGACCTCGATCGCGCTCGTGACGTGGGCCGCGGTGTCGAGCGAGCGGCGCATGTGCTCGGCGATGCCGCGCCGCATCGCCGTGATCGGCTCGACGGTCTCGCCGGGCTGGGTCTCGCCCGCGGCGACCGGTGCCGGTGCGGGCGGCTTCGGCGGCGGAGGCGGCGCCTGGGCGGGTGGTGCCGCCGGTGCGGGAGCCTCGGCCGGCGGGGCGGCCGGAGCCTCGGTCTGCGCCGGCTGCGGTGCCGGAGCCTGCGGTTCCGGCTGTTGCTGTGCGCCGCCGGACTCGACGAAGGCGAGGATGTCCTTCTTCGTCACGCGGCCGCCTGAGCCCGTGCCCGGAACCTGCGCGGGATCGACCCCGTGCTCCGCCGCGATCCGCGCGACGACCGGGGAGACGAACGCCTTGCCGTTGCCCGAAACGGCCGGTGCGGCTGCGGCCGGTGCGGCCGCGGGCTCGGGCGCTGCGGGAGCGGGAGCTTCCTGCTCGGGAGCGGTTTCAGCCGCGGGCGCCGGGGCCTCGGGCTCGGGCGCTGCGGGAGCGGGAGCCTCGGCCGCTGCGCTGCCGCCGATCTGGCCGAGCTTCGTCCCGACGTCGACCGTCTCGCCCTCCTGGATGAGGATCTGCGTGACCGTGCCGGAGGCCGGGCTCGGCACCTCGGTGTCGACCTTGTCGGTGGAGATCTCGAGCAGCGGCTCGTCCGCCTCGATGTGCTCGCCCTCCTGCTTCAGCCAGCGCGTGACGGTCCCCTCCGAGACGGACACGCCCATCTGCGGCATTACGACGTCGACTGCGGTCTCCGTGGCCATACCTCTCCTTCTTAGTACTCCGCGAGCGCACGGAGGGCGCCGACGACGTCCTCGACCTGCGGGATGTATGCCTTTTCGAGCACCGGCGAGAACGGGACGGGCGTGTCGGGAGCGGCGAGCCGCTTGACGGGAGCGTCGAGATCCTCGAACGCCTCCTCGGCGATGGTCGCCGCGATCTCCCCGCCGAAGCCGCCGCTGCGCGTGTCCTCGTGCAGCACGAGCACCTTCGACGTCTTGCGCACCGACTCGAGCACTGCGGCCTTGTCCCAGGGCATGATCGTGCGCAGGTCGATGACCTCGACGGAGACGCCGTCGGAGTCGAGCTGCTGCGCCGCCTCTTCGGCGGTGTAGACCATGGCGCCCCAGGTGATCACCGAGAGGTCGCTGCCTTCCCGGTGGGTGCGCGCCTTGCCGAGGGGCGTCGTGTAGCGCTCCTCCGGAACCTCGCCCTTGATGCGCCGGTAAAGGTGCTTGTGCTCGAAGTACAAGACCGGGTTCGGATCCTCGATCGCGCTGATCAGGAGGCCCTTCGCGTCCTCCGGTGTCGCGGGGCAGACGCACTTCAGGCCCGGGATGTGCGCGAACGACGACTCGGGATTCTGCGAGTGGAACGGTCCGCCCGAGAAGCCGCCGCCCGACGGCAGGCGGACGACCATCGGCACCGGCGTGCCGGCGCGCCAGCGCTGCTTCGCGGCGACGGTGACGAGGTGGTCCCACGCGCAGGAGATGAAGTCGGCGAACTGCATCTCTGCAACGGGCCGCAGGCCCATGATCGCGGCGCCGGTGCAGCCGCCGACGATCGCGGTCTCGGCGAGCGGCGCGTCGATCACGCGCCAGGGCCCGAACTCCTCCTGGAAGCCGAGCGAGACCTTGAAGGCGCCGCCGTAGACGCCGACGTCCTCGCCGATCAGGAAGACGCGCTTGTCGCGCCGCATCTCGGTGCGGAGGCCGTCGGAGATTGCCTGCAAATAGGTGAGTTCGGCCATTACTTGTGATGCGGCGTGTCGAGGTCCTCGGGCGAGGCGAAGACGCCGTGAGTGAGGCTGGCCGGGTCCGGCTGGGGCGACTCCTCGGCGCGCTCGAGCGCGGCTGCGAGCTGACGCTTGATGCCGCTCCCGATCTCGTCCTCCTCCTCGTCGGTGAGGTCGGCGTTGTCGCGCAGCCAGGTGCGGAAACGCTCGATCGGGTCGGACGCGGCCCACGTCTCGAGCATCGGCTTCGGGACGTAGAAGGCGTCGTCGTGGACAGCGTGGCCCTCCATCCGCAGCGTGAGGCACTCGAGCAGCGTCGGCCCGCCACCTGCGCGCGCCTTGTCGATCGCGCGCTTCGCCTCGCGGTAGACGGCGAGGACGTCGGTGCCGTCGACCACCACTCCCTCGAAGCCGTACGCCTCGGCGCGGTCGGCGACGTGCTCGGTGGCGAACTCGAGGTAGGACGGGGTCGAGTAAGCGAACTGGTTGTTGTCGCAGACGAACACGACCGGAAGCTTGCGCGTGCCGGCGAACGTCATCGACTCGTGCACGTCGCCGCGCGCAGAAGCTCCCTCGCCGAACCAGCCGACCGCGACCCGCGACTCGTCGCGAATCCGGAAGGCGAGCGCGGCTCCGGTCGCGACCGGAAGCATCGCCGGCAGGTGGCTGACCATCGCGATCATCCCGAGCTGCGAGTCGGCCATGTGGACGTTGCCGTCGCGGCCGTGCGTCGGGCCGTCCTCGCGTCCCATGTACTGCGCGAAGATCCGCCACGGATCGACTCCGCGCACGATGTGCACGCCCATGTCGCGGTGCAGCGGCGTCCCCACGTCCTCCGGCCCCATCGCGGTCGCGACGCCGACGGCGGCGGCCTCGTTCCCGCGGCCGGTATAGAACGAGCCGGGGATCTTCCCTTGCCGGTAGAGGATGTGGCCGCGCTCCTCGATGCCGCGCGTCACGAGCATGCTGCGATAGATGCCGAGCAGGTCCTCCCGGTCGAGGCCTGCTTCGCGCACCTCGTGGAGCGACCCGACCGGCCCTGCCTCTCTTGCGATCGCCATCGGGGCGAACCCTAGCGATCTAGCCAGTCGTGAGACTCGGCGATCTGTTGCAGGCGGACCCGTGTGTCGTCGTCGCACAGCGCTCCCGCGAGACCTGCCTCGTACGCCGCTTGCGGCGAGACGCCGAGCGCCGCGGCCGCCTCGTAGTCGCGCGTGAGGTCGGTGTCGAACATCGCCGGGTCGTCGGTCGAGATCGAGCAGCGGACACCGGCGGCGACGAGCTGCGGCAGCGGATGTTGCTCGAGCGAGCGGACCGCGCCCGTGCGGAGGTTCGAGAGCGGACAGACGTCGAGAACCGTGCCGCGGCCCGCGAGCTCGGCCACCAGACCGGGATCCTCCACGGCGCGGATCCCGTGGCGCAGGCGGTCCGCGCCGAGCGCCTCGAGGGCGCCGCGCACGGAGGGCGGCCCGGCGACCTCGCCGGCATGCGGCACGGAGGCGAGGCCGAGCGACTTCGCGAGCGTGAAGGCCGGCTCGTACGGCTCCGGCGGGAACTGCGCCTCGAGCCCGCCGAGCCCCACTCCGAGCACTCCCCGGTCGCGGTACTTCGCGGAGTAGCGGACGACCTGCTCGGCCTGTTCGCCCGTCGCGCCGCGGAAGATGTCCGGCGTCAGGCGCACCTCGACGCCGTGCAGCTCGCGCGCCTCCTCGGCGCCGTCGCAGTAGCCGCTGAAGATCTCGTCCCACTCGACGCCACGCACCACGCGCTCGGCCGGCGAGAAGATCGCCTCGAGGTAGACCGCCCCGTGCGACGCGGCCTCGGCGGCGTAGTCGGTCACGACCTGGCGGAAGTCCTCGGCGGTGCAGAGGGCGTTCGTGGTCAGGATCCAGACCTCGATGAAGTGGGCGAAGTCGCGGAACCGGTACAGCGACTCGAGGTCGTCGGGTAGTGCGTAGTCGTTCCGCTGCGCGATCGCGCGCAGCGTGTCCGCCCGCACCGTCCCCTCGAGGTGGACGTGCAGCTCGATTTTCGGGTCAGGCGCAGGCACCTGCGAAGAAGCGTAGGAACTTCGGCGTGAAGGCGTTCCACAGGGCGGCGTCGTGGCCGCCCGGCTTGATATGCGCGCGTACCCCGGCTAGTCGTGCATAGGTGAGTGTGGCCGCGCGGAAGGGATCGCTGGCTCCGAGGTCGATCCAAAGCGGGTGCGGCGGCCGACGGTGGAAGAGGCTGTGCAGCGCAAAGTCCTGTGCGTCGTCGAAAGCACCCGGAGCGGTCTGGCCTGCGCTCAGCCAGAGCGCCGGAGACTGCGCTCCCACCGCGCAGAACTCTCCCGCGCCACGCGAGCCGAGGAGCAGCGCGCCGTAGCCGCCCATCGAGATCCCTCCGAGCGCTATTCGCCGGGCGTGGGTGCGCCCGAGCCCTGCTGGAATGGCCTCGCGCAGGACCATCGAGCCCCATTTGCCGTCGGCGCGGTCGTGCCAGTAGCTGTCCGCGCCGCCGTCGAGCAGCAAGACCTCGGGTGCGCGCGTGCGAAGCGCCGCCAGCGTGTCGAAGAACGGCTGGGTCAGGAACTGCGACGGGCTTGCGTGGTAGCCGTGGAGAAGGACGAGCATCCAGTCCCCGTGGTGCCGCGGTACGACGAGGATCTCGTGCAGGTCGCTATGCACCAGTTGGCTGTGGAGCGTGAAGTGCACGAGCCGGGCGCCGCGCGTCGAGTGGTAGCTCGGACCGCCGCCACAGCCCGCCACCGCCATTACGACGATGGCTAAGGTCAGGAGGTGGCGAAAGCGGCGGATTGGCTGCGGGAGGAGCGTCGGAAAGTCCTCGGAGACTGGGTCGCATTCTGCCTCGGTTGCGGCGCTGCGCGCCGCTGGTTCGAGGAGTTCGAGGCGGAGCTGCCCGAGACCTGCCCGCAGTGCGGCGGCCAGCTGCTGCGCCGCTGCCCCTCGTGTGGCAGGGCCTTCTCCTCGCTCGCGGTCGTCGACTGCGAGGAATGTGGCGAGCCCGTCCGGCCGAACGAGCTCTTCGGCTCGAAGATCCGTCGCGCGGGGTGAAGGCGAATCCGGGCGGTAACGAGCAGCTGACCGCGCTGGCGGGAGTCCTGCTCATCGTCTTTCTCGCGATCGAGGGCGCGACGCTCCTCAACCTACAGGCCCTGCTCACCGTGCACGCGTTCGTCGGCATGTTCCTCCTGCCAATCGTCGCGTTGAAGCTGGGCAGCACCGGCTGGCGGATGGCGAGCTACTACCTCGGCCGGGGGGAGTATGTCCGTCGCGGCCCGCCCGCCTTTCTGCTGCGCGTCGTCGTCGCGCCGCTCGTGGTCGCATCGACGGTCGTCCTCTTCGGGACGGGTGTCTACCTCCTCGCCGTCCACGAGACTCACGGCACCGCCGTTGGTCTGCACAAGGCGAGCTTCGTCGTCTGGCTCGCCTCGACCTCGATCCATGTCCTCGCCCGGCTGGCGCCGATGTGGCGCGGGCTGCGTGGCCGCTATTCGGGGCTGGCGCTGCGGCTCGGGCTCATCGCCGTGACGCTTGTCGCGGCGACTGCTGTCGCCGTGGCCACCTTGCCCGGCGCGGATCGCCTGCAGGACCAGATGACGGCCGGCGTCGGCCTGGACGCCCGCTAGAAGATCTCGTTCTCGCGGAAGCCGGGCACGACCGGCCCGTGCATGATCTGCGAGAAGCGGATGACTGTGACGACGTCGTCGGGCTCGACGGAGCGGTTGTAGAGCTGGCCGAGGAAGGTCGCCATCTCGTCGTTGCGGCGGATCTCCGGGTTGTCGTGCTCGATCTCCCGCGGTGACAGCTCGCCGAGCGTCTTGACCTCGACCTTGTCGATCACGGCGTCGAAGACGTGCTCGCGCGGGCTGAAGCGGACACCGCAGAGGACTTTGACCACCATCCCCTTCCTGTACTTGCCGGACTTGTCGCCGAGCCGGATCGTGGCCGACTTCCGACCCGACCGGAGTTGGTCGGCGACGAGCGGCGAGTAGAAGTTGAGCGCGTACACGGTCGCGGAGAGTCTGCCAGCTACCGGCGCCAGCTACACGACAGCTCGTTGGACATGCGAGCGCGTGAGCTGCTCCGGCGAGGTGCACCCGAGCAGGCACAGCGCCAGCGACAGCTCGTCGCGCAGCAGTTCGAGCACGTGACGGACGCCGTCCTCGCCTGCGACGGCGAGGCCGAAGACCGGTGCGCGGCCGACGAGCACCGCGCGTGCCCCGAGCGCGAGCGCCTTCGCGACGTCGCTTCCCCGCCGGACGCCGCTGTCGAGGTAGACCTCGACGCGCCCGGCGACGGCTTCGATCACCTCCGGGAGTGCATCGAGCGTGGCCGGGGCGCCGTCGAGCTGGCGGCCGCCGTGGTTCGAGACGACGATCGCGGCCGCACCGTGCTCGACCGCGAGCTCGGCGTCCTCGGCAGTGACGATGCCTTTGAGGATCACGGGCAACCGTCCCTCGCGCGCGATCCACTCGAGATCACGCCACGACACTGAGGCGTCGAGCAGCGCGAACTGGTCGGCAGGATTGTGCGCCGCTTCGCCGACCGCGGCGCGCGCGTACGGCAGCGGTAGCCCGGAAGGGATCTCGAAGCCGACGCGCAGGTCGCGCTCCCGCTGTGCGAGCCGCGGCGTGTCCACGGTGAGCACGACGGCCCTGCAGCCGGCGTCCGCCGCGCCTGCGAGGTGCTCGCGGGTGACGTCTCGGTCCTGGAAAACGTACAGCTGGCACCACTGCAGCAGCCCGGGCGCGGCAGCCGCGATCTCCTCGTGCGAGCGCGTGCAGAACGTCGAGACGGCGACTCCGGTTCCGGCCGCGGCAGCGCCGCGCGCGGTCGCACACTCGCCGTCCGGGTGGAAGAGCTCTTGGTACGCCAGCGGCCCGACGACCACGGGAAGCGCGACAGGCGTGCCGAGCACCGTGGTCGCGGTCGAGACCTCGGACACGTCGCAGAGGACGCGCGGCCGGAAGGTCCAGCGCGCGAAGGCGGCGCGGTTCTCCTGCAGCGTCCACTCGTCGCCCGAGCCGCCCGCGAGGTAGGCCCACGGCCCCGGCTCGAGCCGCTCCTCGGCGAGTCGCTCGTAGTCGGCGACGGACAGGGGCTCGGTCACGGCGACTCCTCCGCGGTGCGGCGGAAGACCTCGGCCGAGGCTTCGTGGAAGCCGGTGGGCAGATCCTGGGCGGCCATGCTGTGGGCAATCTCCTCCATCTCGCCGATCCAGCGCCAGCCCTTGCGGCGAGCCGAGCGCTCGGCGCCGGCGAGGCGCTCCTCGAGCTCCGGGATCGAGAGCCGCCACTCCGCGAGCAGCGCGTCCTCGACTCCTTCGGCCCGCGCGAGCTCCCGCACCGTGAGGAGGAGGGCCGCGCTGCCCTTCGTCCAGCCGGCGTACGCCGCCTTCAGCGCCGAGGCGGCGCCGGGCCGGCCGGAGAGCACTCGTGCGTCGACGTTCGTTCCGGCGAAGAGCGCGGCAACGTCGGCCGCCTCGTCGCCGGAGAGGTAGAGCCGCGTCGTGCCCGGCTGGTGCGGCGGCGGCCCGACGATGCCCCCGTCGACGAACCGCGGCTGGAGCTCCGCGACGGCCCGGGCGGTGTCGGGCGCGATCGCGTTCGCGTCGACGTAGAGGCCCGTGAAGCCGGCCGCCGCGCGCGCGACGTCGACCGCGGCGTGCGGCGGGCAGATCGAGAGCAGGACCTCGCAGCGGCGGCAGAGTTCGGCGACGTCTTCTGCGTCCTCGAGCCCGGCTCCCCGTGCCCGCTCGGCCGTCGCGGCGCTTCGTCCGGCCGAGGCCCAGAGCACGGTGTCGCCGCGCCCGGTCAGCGCGCCGGCGATCGCAGCTCCCATCTCGCCGGGATGGAGGACACCGACGACGGTCACGGCTCGAGTCGCTCCAGCGCCTTCGCGGCCATCTTGCGCTCCCCGTCGTAGGAGAGAAGCCGCGGCGCCTCGTCGAGCGGCAGCCATCTCGCCTCGGCCACCTCTACCCGCATCGACTCGTCGATCTCGCCGATCCGCCCGCGGCCGGCACGGAGGAGGAAGAAGCTCACGACCTTGAAGATCCGCTCGCCCTTCCGCTCGTCCCACGTGGCCGTGTAGACGTAGCGGATGTCGCCGAGCTTCTCGACGAGCCTCCCCTCGACGCCGGTCTCCTCGTGCACCTCGCGCAGCGCCGTCTCGGCCGCCGACTCGCCCTCGTCGATGTGGCCCTTCGGCAGCGCCCAGATGCGCTTCTTGCCGCGCGGCCGGATCGCCGCGACCATCGTCCGGCCGCGGACCGTCCGCACGAGCACCCCGCCCGCCGAGAACTCGCGCTCCACGGTTCGGTTCTACCAGCTGGCACTTGCTTAGCTAGAGTGCCGAACGTAGAATGACCTCGGCACTCTCGTGGGGAGAGTGCCAGGAACTGTCACTGAGAGCAGTCAGGAGGCCCTGTATGAACCTGAAGCCGCTTGGTGACCGCCTCATCGTCGAGGTCCTCGAAGAGGAAGAGTCGACGGTGAGCGGCATCGTGCTTCCGGATACCGCGAAGGAGAAGCCGCAGCGCGGCCGCGTCCTCGCAGTCGGTCCCGGCTCCCGGGACGACAACGGAAAGTTCATCCCGATGGACCTGGCGGAGGGCGACGAGATCGTCTTCTCCAAGTACGGCGGGACCGAGATCAGGGTCGGCACCGACGACTACCTGATCCTGCGTGAGTCGGACGTGCTCGCCAAGGTCACGGGCGACCGTGAGCCGGCCGGCGCCACCGCCTAAAGAGAGATACGGAGGTCAGACAAAGACATGGCTCACAAGGAGCTGAAGTTCAACGAGGATGCGCGGCGCTCGCTCGAGCGCGGCGTCAATGTCCTCGCCGACGCGGTCAAGGTCACCCTTGGCCCGAAGGGGCGCTACGTCGTGCTCGACAAGAAGTTCGGCGCTCCGACCATCACCAACGACGGCGTCACGATCGCACGTGAGATCGAGCTCGAGGACGTCTTCGAGAACCAGGGCGCACAGCTCGTGCGCGAGGTCGCCACGGCGACGAACGACGTCGCCGGCGACGGCACGACTACCGCGACCGTCCTCGCGCAGGCGATCGTCCACGAGGGCATGAAGAACGTCGCGGCGGGCGCGAACCCGATGGGTCTCAAGCGGGGCATCGAGACCGCCGTCGACGCAGTGGTCGAGAACCTCAAGGAGCAGTCGAAGGACGTCTCCGGCCGCGAGGACATCGCCCGCATCGCCACCGTCTCGTCGCGTGAGCGCGAGATCGGCGACGTGATCGCCGACGCGATCGAGAAGGTCGGCAAGGACGGCGTCGTCAACGTCGAGGAGGGCCAGACCCTCGGGCTCGAGCTCGAGTTCACCGAGGGCATGCAGTTCGACAAGGGCTACCTCTCGCCCTACATGGTCACCGACCCCGAGCGGATGGAAGCGGTGCTCGAGGATCCGTACGTCCTGATCGCCAACCAGAAGGTCGGCGCGGTCAAGGACCTTCTGCCGGTGCTCGAGCAGGTCATCCAGTCCGGCAAGCCGCTGCTGATCGTCGCGGAGGACGTCGAGGGCGAGTCGCTCGCCACCATCGTCGTCAACAAGCTCCGCGGCACCTTCCAGGCCGTCGCCGTCAAGGCGCCCGGCTTCGGGGATCGCCGCAAGCGGATGCTCGAGGACATCGCGATCCTCACCGGCGGCGAGGTGATCACCGAGGAGCTGGGCCTCAAGCTCGAGAACACGAAGGTCTCGCAGCTCGGCCATGCCCGCCGCGTCGTGATCGACAAGGACACGACGACGATCATCGACGGTGCCGGCGAGAGCGACGCCATCAAGGGCCGGATCAAGCAGCTGAAGTCCGAGATCGAGAACACCGACTCCGACTTCGACCGCGAGAAGCTCCAGGAGCGCCTCGCGAAGCTGTCCGGCGGCGTCGCGGTCGTCAAGGTCGGCGCGTCGACCGAGACCGAGATGAAGGAGAAGAAGCACCGCGTCGAGGACGCGCTGCAGGCTGCCCGCGCAGCCCTCGAGGAGGGCCAGGTTCCGGGCGGCGGTGTTGCGCTGATCAACGCGGCGGAGGCGGTCCGCGACGACGTCGTCGGCAAGCTCGAGGGCGACGAGAAGACGGGGGCGCAGATCATCATCCGCGCGCTCGAGGAGCCCCTTCGGCAGCTCGCATCCAACGCGGGCCTCGAGGGCTCGGTCGTCGTCCAGCAGGTGCGGGGCGCCGAGAAGGGCTTCGGCCTGAACGTCGAGACCGGCGAGGTCGAGGACCTGCTCAAGAGCGGGATCGGCGACCCCACCATGGTCACTCGCTCGGCGCTGCAGAACGCCGCGTCGATCGCGAAGAACATCCTCACCACCGAGGCGATCGTCGCCGAGGCCCCGGAGAACAATCCCGTGGGCGTCGGCGGAGGTATGCCCGACATGGGCGGGATGATGTAACGAGCCTTCGGGCTTCGTTCTGAACGAGAAACGGCGCCCGCAAGGGCGCCGTTTCTCGTAGGGGGAGGTGGTTCGCTTGTCCGTATCGGCAACGAGTCACCCAGGCTTTACCCCATTCGAGGGGAGAGCGCATACCCACCGTGGATGATGCGGACGCCGGTCAGAAGCCGTACCGCTCTTCCTTCCAGGGATCCGCGTCGTTGTGGTAGCCGTAGCGCTCCCAGAAGCCGGGCCGGTCGATCGAGGCGAGCTCGATCCCGTTCAGCCACTTGGCGCTCTTCCAGAAGTAGCGGGACGGGACGACGAGGCGCACCGGGCCGCCGTGCTCCTCGGCCAGCGGCTCGCCGTCGGCCTCGTACACGACGAGCGCGTTCTCCTCGTCCAGCGCGGCGAGCGGGAGGTTCTCGGTGTAGCCGGCCTCGGCGTGCGCGATCGCGAAATGCGCAGTCGGCTTCGGCCGGCACAGCTTGGCGAGCTCCCGCCAGTGGACGCCGCGGAAGCCCGCGTCGAAGCGGCTCCAGCGCGTGACGCAGTGGATGTCGGTGGTGACCTCGGTCACCGGCAGCGCCCGCAGCTGCTCGTAGTCGAGCGTGACTTCCTCCTCCACCTCGCCGAAGATCCGCATCGTCCAGGTCGCGGGATCGACGTGCGCGACGTCTCCCGCGTGGAGCACGGGCCACTTCTCGGTCAGGTACTGGCCGGGCGGCAGGCGCGCCGGGTCGTAGCCGGCGGCGCGCACCTTGTCCTCTGCCTTCGAGCGGAAGAGCGGCATCGCCCGGCACACTAGACGGCATGGACGTGGCTGCGAGAGTGCGGGAGTTCGTTCGCGTCGCCGGGCCCGACGCCGCCGACTACCTGCAGCGGATGGTCTCGAACGACGTCGAGGCGCTCGCGCCGGGCGAGGCCTGCCCGGCTCTTCTTCTTACGGCGAAGGCCCGGGTGATCGCGCCGCTTGTCGTTTTGCGGCGGGCAGACGACGACTTCCTGCTGCTCACGGAGCCCGGCCTGGGCGATGTCATGCTCACGCAGCTCACGCGCATGCGGCTGCGCGCGCAGTGCGAGATCGAGCCCGAGCTGCACGAGTCGGTGCTCGTCTTCGGCGGCGGGGACGGTTTCGCAACCGACTGGCCCGGCGCCCGCGAGGCGCTCGACACCGGCCTCGAGCCGACGCTCTCCGAGGACGAGCTCGAGTTGCGCCGGATCGAGAGCGGCGTGCCGCGCTGGGAGCACGAGATCGACGACCGGATCCTCCCGGCGGAGGCGGGTCTGGACGCGACTCACGTCTCGTTCTCGAAGGGCTGCTATCCGGGACAGGAGCCGGTGGCGCGGCTGCACTTCCGCGGGCATCCGAACCGCGGGCTCCGCGTGCTCGACCTCGGCGAGCTGCCGGAGCAGGACGCGCCGCTCCTCCACGACGGGCGGGAGGTCGGCCGCGTCACGAGTGCCGCGCCTCGCGAGGACGGGACGGTCGTCAGCGCTCGCCTACGTGCGGACGGAGGTGCCGGATGACGCGCCGCTCGCGCTCGCGGCTCGAGCCGGCTGACTGGTACTCCATCCGGCCGGTGCGGAGCATGAAGCCGGCGACGTACACGCTGCCCGCTCTGCGGCTACCACCTCCATGCGATGAGCGACCACGTCCTCGTCGCGCCCGAGGGAGACACGAGCCGCCGCCGTCACGCGCATCTCGAGTGCGTCGCGGCCGCAAATCTTCCGGGCCGCCCGCAGCGCCCGGGACTGCTCGCGCGCCTGCTGGGCCGCGGCTAGCGCCTCGCTACACTGACCCTCCCCCGCGCCCGTAGCTCAGGGGATAGAGCGCTGCCCTGCGGAGGCAGAGGTCGCATGTTCGAATCATGCCGGGCGCATTTCATCGTGCCTGCGGCGACAATCCACTCGTGCCCCTCTATCTGAGCGAGCAGGACGTCGCCGGGCTCCTCACTCCCGCGGACGCCGTGGAGGCGATCGAGGCGTGCTTCGGCCGCATGGCCGCGGGGAGCGTCGAGAACCGGCCGCGCTACCGGCTCGGGCTCGAGGAGGGAGCGCTTGCGGTCATGGCCGCCGCCGACCTCGAGCTCGGCTATGCGGGCGCGAAGGTCTACGCCGGCTTCCGCGAAGGAGCGCGCTTCGTGGTGCTTCTCTTCCGCGCCGACTCACCCGAGCTCGTCGCGGTCATCGAGGCGGACAAGCTCGGCCAGCTGCGCACCGGTGCGGCGAGCGGCGTCGCGGCGAAGTACCTGGCCGCGAGCAGTGCGAGGAGCCTCGGCGTGATCGGTTGCGGTTGGCAGGCCGAGTCGCAGGTCGCCTGCATCCGCGCCGCGCTCCCGCAGCTCGAGCGCGTCGTCGCCTACTGCCGGACCGAGGAACGGCTCCGCGCCTTCTGCGAGGAGCACGGCGCCGAGCCGGGCGAGGGCCACCAGGATCCCGCGGCCTGCGACGTCGTCGTCACCGCGACCACCGCGCGCGATCCCGTGCTGCGCGGCGAGTGGCTGCACGCCGGCGCGCTCGTCTGCGCAGTCGGCGCGAACGACGGCCGCCGCCGCGAGCTCGACAACGTCGTCCTCGAGCGCGCCGCCTTCGTCTGCTGCGACTCGGTCGACGATGCGAAGCTCGAGTCGGCCGACCTGATCGAGCCGATCGAGTCGGGCGTCCTCGACTGGCTCGAGGTGCACGAGCTGCAGGAGGTCGTCGCACGACAGGTGACAGGCCGCCAGTCGATCGAGGACATCGTGGTCTTCAAGTCCAACGGCCTCGCCGCCTGGGACGTGGCCGTCGCGGCCCTGGCCGTCGAGCGCGCGCGGGCGGCGGGCGCCGGTCGCGAGGTGGCATAGTCCTCGGGGTGAAGGCGTCCGATGACCGCGGCCGGTTCGCGGAGCGGGTGCTCCACGGCGTCGACTCGACCGGCGAGGCCGAGACGGTCGTGATCTGGATCGAGCGCAAGGAGGGCGGCGTCTGGGCCGTCGGCCGCGCGGTCAACCCTCAGGAGCGCGACGCGAAGGAGCCCAGGCCCGAGGACTACGTCTTCGAGGGCTACGAGCTCGGGGACGCGCTCCAGGAGGCGAACGAGACGCTCGAGGACGACTTCACGGTCTCGGAGCGGGACGGCCACGACGAGCCCGTCCGGCCGTTCACCCGCGACGAGATCCTCAAGCCGCTCGAGGCCTGGTTCTTCGGGCGGTCGTGAAGCTCGCCTTCGGCTTCACCCCCTGCCCGAACGACGCGTTCGCGTTCCACGCGCTCGTGCACGGGCTCGTCCCCGCGCCGTTCGAGGTCGAGCCGGTGCTGCTCGACATCGAGGAGCTGAACCGGCGCGCGGCGGGCGCCGAGCTCGAGCTCTCGAAGCTCAGCTTCGGCGCGGCGGCTGCCGCGGGCGACCGCTACCGGCTGCTCCGCAGCGGCGCGGCGCTCGGTCGCGGCGTCGGCCCACTCGTGGTCGCGCGCGAGCCGGGCTCGCTGGAGGACGCGGCAGCCGGGCGCATCGCCGTCCCGGGCCGCGAGACCACCGCGTTCCTGCTCCTCCGGCTCGCGACGCCGGCGCTCGGCGACGCGGTCGAGCTCCGGTACGACGGGATCCTCGACGCGGTTGTCACGGGCGAGGTCGACGCCGGCTTGATCATCCACGAGAGCCGCTTCACCTACGGCGAGCACGGGCTCGTGGCGGTCGCCGACCTGGGCGAGTGGTGGGAGGGCGACACCGGTCTGCCGGTGCCGCTCGCCGGGATCTTCGCGCGGAGCGATCTCGAGCCGGAGCTCGTGGAGGCCGCCGAGGCAGCGATCCGGGCCTCGGTCGAGTACGCGTTCGCGCATCCCGAGGCAAGCCGCGACTACGTCCGCTCGCTCTCGCACGAGATGTCGGATGAGGTTTGTGCGTCGCACATCGGGCTCTACGTGAACGAGCACAGCGTCGACATCGGGGACGAGGGAATGGTCGCGATCGACCGGTTGCTCGGTCGCGCCGCCGCCGCTGCCTAGACTCAGCGGGATGAGCCGGGCCGTCGTCCTCTCCGCCGTCCGCACGCCGATCGGCCGCTACGGCGGCGCGCTGTCGGGCGTGCGTCCCGACGACCTTGCGGCGCTCGTCATCCGCGAGGCGGTGGCGCGGGCGGGCGTGCCGGCGGAGCAGATCGAGGACGTCTGGTTCGGTGCCGCCAACCAGGCCGGCGAGGACAACCGCAACGTCGCGCGCATGGCCGCACTGCTTGCCGGGCTCCCGGAATCCGCGGCCGGAGTCACGGTCAACCGCCTCTGCGCGTCCGGACTCGCGGCCGTCGTCGGCGCCTGCCACGCCGTGATCGCGGGCGACGGCGACCTCTTCGTCGCCGGTGGCGAGGAGTCGATGAGCCGCGCGCCGTTCGTGACGCCGAAGGCCGAGAAGCCGTTCGAGCGCGGCGACAGGCCGCTCCACGACACGACGCTCGGCTGGCGGTTCACGAACCCGAAACTCGCCGAGCTCTTCCCGCCCGAGTCGATGGGCGAGACGGGCGAGAACGTCGCCGAGCGGTGGAGCGTGAGCCGGGAGGATCAGGACGCATTCGCGCTCGAGTCGCAGCGGCGCTGGGCCGCCGCCGACGAGGCCGGTCGCTTCGCCGACGAGCTCGTCCCGGTCGGCGACGTGACCCGCGACGAGCACCCTCGGCCCGACACCACGGCCGAGAAGCTCGCGGCGCTCAAGCCCGCCTTCCGCGAGGGCGGCTCGGTCACCGCCGGCAACGCTTCCGGCATCAACGACGGTGCGGCGGCGCTCGTGATCGCGTCGGAGGAGAAGGCGCGCGAGCTCGGCGTGGAGCCGCTCGGGGCGTTCGTGGGCAGCGCGGTCGCCGGCGTCGACCCGCGGGTGATGGGCATCGGGCCGATCCCGGCCGTGCGCAAGCTGCTCGAACGGAGCGGCGTCACGCTCGACGCGATCGACCTCGTCGAGCTGAACGAAGCGTTCGCGTCGCAGAGTCTCGCCGTGATCCGCGACCTCGGCCTCGACCCCGAGAAGGTGAACGTCAACGGCGGCGCGATCGCGCTCGGCCATCCGCTCGGGATGAGCGGCGCGCGCCTCGTCGTCTCGCTTCTGCACGAGCTTGGCCGGCGCGGCGGCCGGTACGGCCTCGCGACGCTCTGCGTCGGCGTCGGCCAGGGCCAAGCGGCCTTGTTCGAGCGCGGCTAGCGCTTCCGGCCGCTGCTAATCACGAGCCCGACTTCGAAGCCTGCACGGTGGCGACCACCGGGCCGCGGATGTTGCGAGATGACATGGCCCTCCCGAACCTTCGTGGAGTGGGCTCGGCGGATCAGTCCGACCTGACAGCTGTTCAGCCGGATCAGCTGCTTCGCCGCCGCGAGCTTCTTGCCCTTGACCTTCGGCACGACGCAGGCGCGACTGAACTGCGCAGTGACGGACTGCGCGCCGGTCAGCGTGAGCAGGCAGACGCCGTTCTGGGAGCAGGGCGCGCTCCAGCCGACGAAGCGGTCGTGGGCGCTCGGCTGGGCGGACAGCGTGACCATGGTTCCGTAGGGGAACGGCTCGCTGCAGGTCTGGCCGCAGGCGATTCCCAGTCGGATCGCTGGTGACCGTCCCGGTCCCTGGAGCCTGACTTCTTGATCGTCAGCGGCTCGGGAGTAAGCTCGAAGTCGGCGGTGACCGCTCTGTCCGCGTTCATCGTGACCGTGCAGGTTCCGGCTCCCGAGCAGGCGCCCGACCAGCCGGTGAAGATCGAGTGGGCAGCCGGGGTCGCGGTGAGCGTGACTGAGGTGCCGGGCTCGTAGGCGTGGGCGCAGTCCGAGCCGCAGTCGATGCCGTTCGGGTTGGAGACGACCGAGCCCTGCCCGCTCCCGGTGTAGGAGATCGTCAGCTCGGGAGTGGAGAACTCGTACCCGATCCGATCGTCCCCGGGATACAAGCCGCGCGCGACGTTCGAGGAGAGAATCGTCGCATCGACGACGTTGCCGTCTTCGGTGGCCGCCAGCCCTGGCGAGACCAAGAAGCCGGTGCTGTTTGAAGTAAGAACCTCGTGTCCGAAGCCGTCCGTCGCGAACGCGCGACGGATCGTCGGGGGACCGCTCTGCCAACCACTCGCGGGCTCGTCGACGAGATAGATAGAGCCCTGGGCTTGATTGAACCCGTCGCTCACTGCGCTGTTGCTGCAGACGAGGCGCGATCCTCCGCGCACCACGGCGCCGCAGGTGAAGCTGAGGCCGTTCCCCGGATCCGTGACTTGCGCCTGCGGTTGCCAGCTACCTGCCGTCCTCTGATAGACCCACGCGCTGGCGTTTCCGAAGGCCGCGGTCGAGACGACGGAGGTGAGGCCATCTGCCGAGAGAGCGATCGCACTCCCGAACTGGGCCTGCTGGTTCGGCGCGGGATTGTCGATCGTCTGATCGAGGCTCCACGTCGAGCCTGAACGCGTGTAGGCGAAGACGCGGCCAAGGGATCCTGCGCAGCCCGGTCCGCCGAGCAACAGCGTCGCACCGTCTCCGGAGAGAGCCAACGATCCGTAATACCCGCCTTGGTCACAGGTGTCCTCGTCTGGCACGGTGATCGCCTGCTCGAACGTCCAGCCGTTCGACCCGCGAACGAAGACGTTCGCCTGTTGCAGACAGCCCGACGCGGTCGGTGCGCAACCGAGCAAAGCGACACGCGACCCGTCGCTGGAGATCGCCCCTTCGTATGCTCCGAAGGCCTGGCACGGAGCGGGATCCGGCGTGCCGTCGGCGCCGGCGCCGGGCGGATACAACGTCCCGTCGAGTGTCCAACCCGACGAACTCTCCCGATAGATGAACGCGCCGCAGTAGTCGCTCGTGAAGTCGTTCACCCAGGGTTCCGAGACGAGCAGCGTCTTCCCGTCTCTCGACAGTTGCGTCACCAGACCGAACATCCCGGGGCAATCGGGCCAGCTCTGCGGCAGTTCGGGCGGCGGTAGAGCCGTCTCGACCGACCATCCGCCAGGCTCCGGCCGCTCGAGATAGACACCGCCGACGTCGTTGCCGCCCGCGAAGGCGCAGAAGCCGGAGGGCGGGTTGAAAATCGTCTCGGCCCGGACGTTTCCGTCGGCCGACAGCGCGACGTTGTAGAACGTGCCGTCCGGGCTGATGTGCTGCATCGGATCGCGCGTGGCCGGAGGCGCGATTCGTCGCGAGCTCCAGCCGACCGGTGTTCCTGGGCTCGTGAAGCGCGCCCGGAGCGAGGTGTCGGGTCGGATCGTGAGTGTGCAGTCGCCCGTGCCGGTGCAATCCCCCAACCAGCCGGCGAACGCGGACTGCGTCGCCGGCGTGGCAGTGAGCGTGACCTGCTCACCTACGTGGCCCGAGATGTCGCAAGGACTTGATCCGTCGCAGCTGATTCCGGCTGGGGAGGCCACCTCTCCCGCGCCGCTCCCGGTCAGGAGCAGGGTCGGCGAGTAGCGTTGGAGGCAGCCGCCCGTGGCGCCGGTGTCGGGATCCGGCGTCTTGTTGCTCCACTCCTCCTGCAGGTTGTAGGTGCCGCTCCCGATCTGCTCGTCGCCCCCGAAGAGGCCCACGCACTTGTCGCCTATCTCGCCGCCCGCGTCGTCGAACCAAGCGCTGAGCAGCGGGTCGGTGACCGACTCGTTCATCTCGTGGCTGGCGTCGTTCAGCGTCACGTCGGCGTCGTCGCCGTTCGGGCGATCGCTGCCAGAGTCGCAGGCGGCTGTTCCGCCGACGTACGGCTGGTTCGCGTAGACGACCGTGCCCTGTCCGCCGGAGCTCTGGAAGAAGGAGTGGTAGGCGCAGTAGGACTCGAAGCCGCAGTAGGTCGAAGCGGCGTCGGCGCACGAGCCGACGTCCTGCGGCGTGAAGAGAAAGAAGAGGTGCGATGTGCCTCCGCTCCAACCCTTGTTCTTGAGGACTCCGTCGATCTCGGTTTGGAGCTGGGCATCCGTCAAGCAGACGGAGAGTCCCGCGTCGCTGCACTCGCTGGTGGGGAACGGATCCGTGTCGACGACCGATCCGCCGAACGTGGAGTTGCCGGTGATCGGCCCAGTGGTGTCCGAATACTCGGTGTCCACCGAGTTGACGTCGTCCGGGGAGCCGCTCGCCGCGGCGACGTTCTGGAAGTAGCCGTTGATCACGGACTCGTACTTCGGGCTCACCGAGTAGCCCGACGGGATCCAGTAGATGGCATAGGTCGTGTTCGTCCTCATCACGGGGCCGCCGTGGTACGTCACGTTCCCTGCGCCGTCGACGTCGCCGTCCGCCCGTGGCGTTCCGACAAGACGTTGGTTCCTCAGCTCGAGGGCCAGGCGCGACGGGCTCGGGCCGTGGAACCGGCTCGGCGCGGATGCGGAGCTTCCGCTTGCGGCGGTGACCACTGCGAACGCGCAAAGCACCGCCCCGAGGAGCGGAGCAGCAAATCGCAGCGCAACAGAGAGACGCCGACCCACGTGCAGGAATTGTCCCGCCGGAACGGCCGAACGTCAATCGGCCTACGAACTGGTGAGCGTCAGCCGACCGGCGGCCGGATGTAGATCACGCCCTCGTGCTCGATCGGCACGAAGGGTGCGCCGACGCTGAAGACGACGCCTTCGACCTGATGGACGAGCTCGTGCCCGCCCTGGCCGACGGGGACGACGATGCCGACCTCGTCCTCCGGCTCGGCGTCGACGCCCTCGTTCCGCAGCGCCTCGAGCAGCCGGTTGCGGTCGGGGATGCGTGCTGCCTGGACCCGGACGGTGGTCGCCATCTCGTCTCCTCTCGTAGCTCTCGGATCCGAAATCTACCCCGTCGGCCGGAGGGACAAACGCGCTAAGTTCCGCCGGATGGCCGTGACGGCGGGACAGGAGTACGGGCTCTTCATCGGCGGCGAGGTCGTGGAGCCCGCCTCGGGCGAGATCCGCGACCTGCACGAGCCGGCGACCGGCGAGCCGCTGGCCCGCGCCGCGATGGCCGGCGAGGCGGATATCGACCGTGCCGTCGAAGCAGCCCGCGCGGCGCTCGACGGCCCGTGGGGCAGGACGCCGCCGAACGAGCGCGCCCGGCTCCTGCACGCGCTGGCCGACGCGATCGTGGCGAACCGCAAGGAGCTCGCGGAGCTCGAGTCGCGCAACGTCGGCAAGGCGATCTCCTCGGTCAAGGCCGAGGTCGCCGGCGCCGTCGAGAACTTCCGCTACTTCGGATCCGTCGTCGGCTCGGTCGCCGGCCGCTCGAACCCGATCGGCGGCTCGCTGCTCAGCTACACGCTGAAGGAGCCGGTCGGTGTCTGCGCGCAGATCGTCCCGTGGAACTACCCGCTCCTGATGTCGGTCTGGAAGCTCTCGCCGGCACTCGCGGCCGGCTGCGCCGTCGTCCTCAAGCCGGACCCGCAGACGCCGCTCAGCGTCCTGCGGATCGCGGAACTTGCGGCCGAGGTCGGCTTCCCCGCCGGCGCGATCAACATCGTCCCGGCGGACTGGACCGACGACCGGCTCGTACCTCGTCAAGCATCCGGGCGTCGAAAAGGTCGCCTTCACCGGCTCGACCCGCACCGGGAGCGAGATCATGCGGCTCTGCTCGGAACCGATCAAGCGGCTCACGCTCGAGCTCGGCGGCAAGAGCCCGGCCGTCGTCTTCGCCGACGCAAACCTCGACGACGCGATCCCGAGCTCGGTCTGGTCGATCTACTACGCCGCAGGCCAGAGCTGCGAGGCGCGGTCGCGAGTGCTCGTCGAGGCCTCGATCTACGACGACTTCGTGGCGCGCTTCGCCGAGGCCGCGAAGCAGCTCAAGGTCGGCGACCCGCTCGACGCCGAGACACAGGTCGGGTCACTCATCTCGACCGCGCACCGCGACCGCGTGCACGGCTACGTCGAGCAGGGCCGCGAGGAAGGCGCGGAGGTCGTGCTCGGCGGCGAGGCCGGCGACGGCGCGGGCGCCTTCTACCTCCCGACCGTGCTCGCGGGGGTCGAGAGCTCGATGACCGTTGCCCAGGAGGAGATCTTCGGGCCGGTCGTGACCGCGATCCCATTCGAGGACGAGAAGGACGCGATCAGGATCGCCAACGACGTGCAGTACGGACTCTTCGCCACGGTCTGGACGGGCGATCCCGCGCGCGGCCACCGCGTCGCCCGCGCCGTCAAGTCCGGGATGGTCGGGATCAACATGCCGTTCACCGCCTTCCCCGGCATCCCGTTCGGCGGCTACAAGCAGTCGGGCTTCGGCCGCGAGCTCTCGATCGACACGCTCGACCTCTATCTCGAGACGAAGGGCGTGCTCTTCTCCACGAGCCCGAAGCCCTTCAATCCCTTCGGCCTCTAAGCGGCCGGTGCGCAGCCGAGCCGGATCGGCCGCCCTGGCGGTCGATGTCGCGGTGAAAGCCGCGCTCGTCGCGCTGCTCGTCTTTGCGGCCGCGCGCCAGGACCTGCCGCAGTTCCATGGCAAGTCGATGACCGGGCAGGCGATCGGTTACCCGCTGGCGGCGCTCGTCGTCCCGGTGTGCTGGTTCGTGCTCTCTCGGCGCCGGCACGTTCGCTACCCGGTTGCGATGGACATCCTCGTCGTCATGCCGTTCGTCATCGATATGGCCGGGAACGCGGCGAATCTCTACGACACCATCTCCTGGTGGGACGACCTCAACCACTTCGTCAACTGGGCGATCCTCGTCAGCGGCTTCGGCGTCCTGCTCCTCTCGACGAGCCTCGGCCGCTGGCCCATCTTCGGCCTCGCCGTCGGCTTCGGCGCGACGACCGCGATCCTCTGGGAGTTGCTGGAGTACGTGACCTTCATCCGCCACTCGCCGGAGTTGACGACCGCCTACACGGACACGCTCGGCGATCTCGCGCTCGGCCTCGCAGGCTCCGCGTTCGCCGGTGCGTTGGTGGTGTGCATCGGCCGGCGACCGGCCGTCCCCTAGTCCGCGGGTCGTTCGGTCGTCACTTGCGCAGCGAAAGCGCGGCACCTGCTGCGAGGAGCACGATCCCGAGCACGCGGGGCCAGTGCAGCGCGATCCGGTCCGATCCGAACAGCCCCCAGCGGTCGATCGCGGCGCCCATCACCAGCTGGCCGGCGATGAGGATCCCGACCGTGGCTGCGACGCCGATCCGCGGACCGGCGTAGGTGATCGTGAAGACGATGAGCAGCCCCATCACCCCGCCGAGGAGCATCCACCACGGCTGGTGGAAGGCCTGGGAGAAAGCGCTGAGGCTGCCGTGCGCGACGACGAGGATCACGACGGCGATCACCGCAGTCAGGGCGGTCGAGAAGGCGAGCGCTCCGAGCACGCTGATGCGCTCACCGAGCCGCGACATGAGCGCGACCTGGATCGAACCGGCGAGGCCGGCCGCGACCGCCAGCCCCGTCGCGAGCGCATTCCCGGACACGGCCGAAACCCTAGTGCTCGTCTCGGCGGGCTGGATCAGCGCCCGACCTGCGCGAGGTACTCCGCCAACTTGCGCGGGTCGGGCGTCAGCCGCTTCCGGACCGGAGGCTCTCCGGTCACCGGCTCATAGCCGGCGAACTCGGAGTCGAGCACGCCCTCGCCGCCGGTCAACCCCGGGAGCCGGCGCCGCAGCTCCTGGACGCGCGACGCGGGCAGGGTCGCCTCCAGCACCGATAGCTCGCCGCGAGTCGAGGGCGTCGTGGCCCCGGCGCCGAGGCTGCCCAAGGCGGCGAGCAGCTGGCCGATGGTGTGAGTCGGCACCTCGGCGGCGATCTGGAAGACGGGCTCGCAGACCGCCGTGCCCGCCTGCTCGAGCGCCTGCATGAGGACGAGCGGCACCAGCCGCTTCACGTCGCGTGTGGTCGGCATCGGGCCGCGCCGTGAGGGCGGGCCGTCGGCAAGGCTGTACCCAATCTTCGTCAGGGTCACCACGCAGTCGGTGACCTGCCACCCGCACAGACCTTCTCCGAGCGCGAGCCGCACGTACTCGTCCAGGTGCTCCACGAAGGCAGTGAAGGTCTTGAAGGTGTAGAGCGGTGCGTCGCGCCGATCGAGGCCGGCGTCGACGACCAGCTCGACGCCGGAGCCAGGCGCCGCCGGCTCGACGCGCAAGCCGAGGTCGGCGTGGAACGGGTTGGTCGGCGTGTTGAGGATCTCGACCGTCTCGCCGCGCCCCGTCGGGCGCTCGACGCAGATCGTCGTCGTGTCGTGGAACGCGACCTCGAGGCCGTACTCGTCCGCGAGCGTCGCCTCGATCACCTCGCGTTGCACTTCGCCGTAGAGCGAGACCGAGATCTCCGCCCGCGTGTCGTCCTGCCGGACGTCGATCAGCGGGTCCTGCTCGGCGAGCTGACCGAGCGCGACCCGCAGCAGTTGCCCGTCGGCGGGATCGGCGGGCTCGACGACCGACTCGAACGTCGGCGGAGCGAAGTGGTGCTCGACGTCAGGGCGCGGCTCGCCGAGCCAGTCGCCGATCCGGATCTCTCCGAGCCCCCAGAGCCTCGCGATCTCGCCCGCCCGCACCGTGTCCCGCTGCGCGGCGTCACCGTCTGCGAAGACGCGGATCGCCGTGACCTTGCCGGCGTCGAAGCGATCGCGCACCGACACGCTCCCGGAGAAGACGCGGGTGTACGCGATCCGGTGGCCGTCCGGGTCGCGCTCGATCTTGAACACGCGAGCCGAGAGCGGCTCCTCGCCGTCACCTTCGCGTGCGGGCAGCAGCTGCGCGATGCCGGCCATGACCTCTGCGATGCCCGCGCCGGTGAGTGCCGAGCCGAAGAAGACGGGATGGAGCGTTCCCGCTCTGGCCCGTCCGGCGAGGTCGCCGTCGGCCGGCCCGAACGGCGCGAAGGACGCGGTGCGCGTACCGAGCCCGTCCGCCGAGCCCATCGGCACGACGTCGGGCGTGAGCCGCTGCGCGATCTCGTCGAGCACGCGTTCCGGGTCGGCCCCCGCGCGGTCGATCTTGTTCACGAACAGGAGCGTCGGCACGTGCAGCCGCTGCAAAGCCCGCATCAGGATCCGCGTCTGCGGCTGTGGGCCTTCTACCGCTGAGATCACGACCACTGAGCCGTCGAGCACGCTCAGCACTCGCTCCACCTCGGCGATGAAGTCGGGGTGGCCGGGCGTGTCGATCAGGTTCACTGTCACGTCCTCGATCGGGAACGAGACGACCGCCGACTTGATCGTGATACCGCGCTGCTGCTCGAGCGCGAGCGAATCTGTCTGCGTCGTCCCCTTGTCGACGCTGCCGACGTCACGGATCACGCCGGCGGCGTAGAGGAGCCGTTCGGTGAGAGTTGTCTTACCGGCGTCTACATGCGCCAGGATCCCAAGGTTCAGCGTTCTGCGAAGCACGAGTCCATCCCTTCAAGTAGGTCACAAAGGCCTTCTCGATTGACATGGACGTACTGCGCATGTCGCCTCCTTGGTCGCTGCCACTGGCGCTTGCGCGAGAGAGAATAATCGGCGCCGTGCCGATCTTCCAGCCCGAGCTCGAGACGCTGCCGCGGCCGGAGCTCGAACGGCTCCAGCGCGAGCGCCTGCGGGAGCGGTTCGGCGTCGAGCCGGAGGCGCTGCCCGAGCTGCCGTTCCGCGTCAAGTCGGATCTCCGGGACGCCTACCCGTTCGGGCTCCTGCAGGTGCCGCTCGAGGAGTGCGTCCGGATCCACGCCTCGTCGGGCACGCGCGGCAAGGCCACGATCGTCGCGTACACGCGGAACGACCTTGCGGCCTGGGCCGACTGCTGCGCCCGTGCGCTGGCGGCGGCGGGAGCCGGCCCCGGCACCGTCGTTCACATCGCGTACGGCTACGGCCTCTTCACCGGCGGCCTCGGCCTCCACTACGGCGCCGAGCGGCTCGGCTGCACCGTCGTCCCCGCGTCCGGCGGCAACACGCCGCGCCAGGCGCAGCTGCTCGAGGATCTCGGCGCGGAGATCCTGTGCTGCACGCCGAGCTACGCGCTGGCGATCGCCGACCACGTCTCCGAGCCCGCACGGCTCAGCCTCCGCGCCGGCGTCTTCGGCGCCGAGCCCTGGACCGAGGGGCTGCGTGAGGCGATCGAGGGCGCGCTCGAGCTGACCGCGGTCGACATCTACGGCCTCTCGGAGGTGATGGGGCCCGGCGTTTCCGCGGAGTGCGCCGAGGCGCGCGACGGCGCACACATAAACGAGGACCACTTCCTCGTCGAGGTCGTCGACCCGCAATCGGGCGCGCCTCTGCCGGACGGTACGGTCGGCGAGCTCGTCTTCTCGACGCTGACGAAGGAGGCGCTGCCGTTGCTGCGCTACCGCACCGGCGATCTGGCCTCGGTCACGCGGGAGCCGTGCGCCTGCGGCCGCACGTTCGCCCGGATGTCGCGCGTCCTCGGGCGCACCGACGACATGCTGATCATCCGCGGCGTCAACGTCTTCCCGAGCGAGATCGAGCGCGCGCTGCTCGCGATCCCGGAGCTCGCTCCGCACTATCAGCTTCTCGTCGAGCGCCCCGGTCACCTCGACGAGCTGACGGTGCAGGCCGAGCTGCGGGAGCACGAGCGCGGCGGCGAGAAGCTCGAGGCGTTCGTCGCCGAGCGGCTCGGCCGCGCGCTCGGGCTGGCCGCGCGGGTGCGGCTCGTCCCGCCGGGCAGCGTCCCCCGCAGCGAGGGGAAGGCGCTACGGGTTGTCGACGAGCGTGACTAGGCGGCCGCTGCGTCGACCTGCCAGAGGCTGAAGGCGTTGCCCTCGGTGTCGCGGCAGCCGGAGAACCAGCCGTGGCCCGGCACCGGCATCTTGTCGCCGGCCTCGCCGCCGAGCTCGCGCACCTTGGCGAGTGACGCGTCGATGTCGTCGGTGTCGAAGTAGAGGCGCAGTGGGCCGACCTCGTCCGACGCGACGATCGCGCCGCCCTGGTCCTCGGCGGTCTGGAACATTCGGTAGTCCATCTCCGGCGACATCGGAGGACCGACCTCCCAGCCGAACACACCGCTCCAGAATCCTTGTGCGCGGTCGGCGTCCGCCGCGTCGATCTCGACGTGCACGAGCTTGCCTGCCATCGCTCCTCCTCGTTGCCGGGATATCGTCCCTCCGCCAGCGATTAGGGAGGGAACCGTGTATCGGATTGTCATTCTGTACGAAGAGGCGCCCGACTCCGAGGGGTATGCAGACCATGTCGAGCGCTTCTGCCAGGCACCGAACGGTGCGTTTCGGCACGGCAAGGTCACCGGCGCGGCGGTCGGCGAGCCGGCGCACGCGTACTGGGCCGAGTTCGACTTCGCCGACAAGCAGGCGTTCGATGACTTCGTGCGCAGCGAGCAGTTCGCGGGGGCGGGCCGTGACGTGATGGAGCGCGGCTGGAAGTTGAAGTCCGTCGAGTTCGTCGAGCTGGCGTAGCAGTCAGGCTCAGCCGGTCGGCTCGATCTCGAAGGGCTGGTACGTGCCGAAGTGCCACGCGAGTCCTTCGGGGTCGCGGGCCCCGTATTCGCGCGAGCCGTAGTCGGTGTCGTTCGGCTCGCGCACGATCTCGGCGCCGGCCTCGCGCGCCCTCGAGCAGTGCCCGTCGGGATCCGGCACGACGACGTAGACGCCGCCGCCCTGGGCCGTCTCCGCCTGCCCCAGCATCACCATGCCGTTGCCGAGGCGAAGCTCGGCGTGGCGGACGCGGCCGCCGTCGTCGCGGTGGACGGCGTGCGGCTCCGCGCCGAAGGCCCGCTGCAGGAACTCGATCGCGGCGTTCGCGTCGCGGTAGCTCATGGTCGGGAAGACCGTGGGATGCTCGCTCATGGTGCTCCTCTCGTCGAAGACGGGACGAGCCTAGGCCGTGGCGGCGGCCGCGTCTTGAACGAAATTGCCGCCGGCGAGCTGGCTTGGGGTCACGCCGCCGAGCTCGCGGAGCTCCCGGGCAAGGTGCGCCTGGTCGGCGTAGCCGCAGGCTGCGGCCACCTCCGCGATCCGCGGTGCTCCGCCGCGCAGTGCCGAAACCGCGCGGTCGAGCCGGATCACGCGGGCGGCGGCCTTGGGCGGCAGACCGACGTGGTCGCGGAAGCGGTCGATCAGGCGCCGCGGGCTCCAGCCCAGCTCCGTCGCGAGCTCTCGGATGCGGACGCGTCCGCCACTGCGCACGAGCTGCCGCCACGCCCAGTCGAGCTCGGGCGGCGCCGGCTGCGTGTCGGCCAGCCGCGCGGCGAGGAAGGCCTCGAGGAGATCGAAGCGCTCGCCCCAGGCCGGCGTCTCCCGCACGCGGGCCGTGAGCTCCGCGCAGCCGGGGAGCAGCTCCTCGAGCGCGTGCGTGCGGTTGGTGAGCTCGTGCAACGGCAGCCCGAGCAGCCGTCGCGTGCCGAGTGGCGTCAGGCGCAGCTCCAGACACGAGAAGGCGCGCCCGCCCGTGACCGCGGTCGGCCGGGTATGCAGGCCCGCGAGGAAGCTGTCGAGCCTCGCGCCGTCGACGAGCCAGGGCGAGCCGAGGTTGAGGATCAGCGGGACTCCCGGGAACGGCAGCTCGTGGAAGCTCACGCCGCGAGGCCCCTGGAGCGTCCACCCTTCGAGCGCCTGGCCGAGCAGCGGACGCAGCAGCGGCGCGGGCAGCCTGCGCGCCACCTCCCAGC
Organism: uncultured Actinomycetes bacterium; assembly: GCA_963743545.1. GTDB lineage: Bacteria > Actinomycetota > Thermoleophilia > Gaiellales > Gaiellaceae > Palsa-739. The sequence goes on from CAVUQB010000005.1 coordinate 984,989, forward strand.
GGGTGCCGTCCTGCTCGTGGCGTTCGAGCTCCACGCCCGTGAGCGTACGGCAGCAGTAGGGTCCACGCGATGTCCGACGTCGAGGCGACCCGCGACGGGAGCGTGCAAACGATCACGCTCAACCGGCCCGACAAGCTGAACGCGTTCACGCTCGGCGTGCATGAGGGACTGCACGCGGCGCTCGACGAGGCGCGCGACCCTGAGGTGCGCGCGGTCGTCATCACTGGCGCGGGCCGCGGCTTCTCGGCCGGGCAGGACCTGACGGCGTTCGGCGAGGGAGGCGACGTCGCGGAGATGCTGCGCGCGACCTATCACGTCACCGTTCTCGCGATCCAGGCGCTCGAGAAGCCCGTCATCGCGGCGGTGAACGGCGTCTGCGCGGGAGCAGGGCTCTCGCTGGCCTGTGCGTGCGACATCCGGATCGCGTCCGACGCTGCCTTCTTCGTGCCCGGCTTCGTCGGGATCGGCCTGATCCCCGACTCCGGCGGCTCGTACTTCATCCAGCGGCTGCTCGGGACTCCGCGCGCGTTCGAGTGGATGACCTCGAACCGGCGGCTGACGGCGGCGGAGGCGCTCGACTGGGGGCTCGTCTCCGAGGTCGTGGAGGCGGACTCGTTCGCCGCGCGGGTGGCGGAGCGCGCGGCCGGGCTCGCCGCGGCGCCGACGCGTGCGATCGCCCTGACGAAGCGGCTCTTCGACGACGCGGCGACCTCGACGCTCGAGGACCAGCTTGAGCGGGAGGCCGTAACGCAGGCCGAGGCGACGCGGACGGAGGACTTCCGCGAAGGTGTCGCCGCCTTCGGCGAGAAGCGCGCGCCCGAGTTCCGCGGCCGCTAGGGGCCGACGTTCCTGTCATGAGGTGGCGCCTGCGTAGGCCGGAGGGCGAGCGGAGCCCCGTCCGCGAGGCCGTCATACGCTACGTCGCGATCGGGCTCGTCGCGGTCGCGCTGATCAGCATCGTCGGCGTCTGGCTCTTCCGTCGAGCAGGGGTGGCCGAGGCGATCCGTGATGCGAAGGACCAGACGCGTATCGCGGCCGTGGTATCGGTGGAGCCGGCCCTCAGCAATGGGATCCTGCGGGAGCAGCCGCGCGCGCTCGCCGCGCTGGACCGCGTCATCCAGGAGCGGGTGCTCTCTCGTCCTGACGACGCCGTCGCGCGCGTGAAGATCTGGGACGAGAGCGGCCGCATCGTCTACTCCGACGAGCCGGCTCTGATCGGCAAGCGCTATCCGTTCAGCGCCAAGGAGCGGGCGGACTTCAACAGCGGGCGCATCGAGGCCGAGGTGAGCGACCTGTCGAAGCCGGAGAACCGGTACGAGCGCGGAATGGGGAGGCTGCTCGAGGTTTACCTACCGATTCGCACGCCCTCCGGCCGTCCGCTGCGCTTCGAGATGTACTACCGGTCGAGCTTCATCTCCGCCCGCGCGGCGCGGATCTTCCGTGGGTCCGCCCCCGTGATGATCGGCGCGCTGGTCCTGCTCGCGCTCATCCAGCTTCCGCTCGCGTGGTGGCTCGCGCGGCGGATCCAGCGTGGGCAGGATGAGCGCGAGCGGCTTCTGAGTCGGGCTATCGACGCGTCGGAGGTCGAGCGGCGACGGATCGCACGCGATCTCCACGACGGCGTCGTCCAGGATCTGGCCGCCGTGTCCTATTCACTGGCGGCCGCGGCGGAGGGTGCGCCTGCGCCGTACGACCACGACCTGCGCACGGCGGCGGCCGAGACCCGCCACGGGATCGGACAGCTCCGCACGCTGCTTGTCGACATCTATCCGCCCGAGCTCCACCGCGCGGGTCTCGCCGCTGCTCTGGCCGACCTGCTCGGCACGGCCGAGGGACGCGGGCTCGAGACGTCGCTCGACGTCGATCCCGAGCTACGGCTCGAGCTCGAGACTGAGGCGCTCTTCTTCCGCATCGCACAGGAAGCAGTGCGGAACGCCGTCAAGCACGCGGGCGCCCGGTCGGTGAGCCTGCAAGTCGCCGCGACCGAAGCGGGCGCCCGGCTGGTGGTCGAGGACGACGGACGCGGCTTCGACCCGAGCGCTGTCGGAGACGGCCATTTCGGCCTGCGCGTGCTCGAAGACCTCGCGCACGATGCGGGTGGCGAGCTCGAGATCGACTCTGCTCCGGGTGCGGGGGCGCGAATCACGGTCGAGGTCGTGACGTGATCCGCGTCCTGCTGGCGGAGGACCACCGCCTCGTGCGCGCCGGGCTGGAACGGCTACTTGCGACTGCCGACGACATAGAGGTGGTCGGCGGAGCCGCCGACGGAGCGCAAGCCGTGGCTCTCGCGGCCGAGCTGAAGCCCGACGTCGTGTTGATGGATCTCTCGATGCCGAACGTTGACGGGATCGAGGCGACGCGCGCGATCGTCGCGGCGAACAAGGAGGTGCAGGTCGTCGTGCTGACGTCGCTCGTTGAGCGGGAACGCATCCTCGCTGCGTTCGATGCGGGCGCGGTCGGCTACCTGCTCAAGGATTCGGAGCCGGAGCAGCTGATCGGCGGCGTCCGTTCAGCGGCCCGTGGCGAGTCGCCGCTCGACCCGAAGGCGGCCCGCGCGGTCCTGACGGCCCGTGCCGCACACGAACGCGCCGAGCTGAGCGAGCGCGAGCGCGAGGTGCTTCGCTGCGTCGCGGACGGTATGCCCAACAAGCTGATCGCACGGGAACTCGGGATCAGCGAGAAGACCGTCAAGGCGCACCTCACCCGCGTTTTCCAGCAAATCGGCGTGACCGACCGAACGCAGGCCGCGCTCTGGGCCAGAGACAACCTGGTCTGAGCGCGCCGAGGCCGGAGACGGGGAGGAGTCTCCGGCCTCGTTGTGACTGGGCAAAGCTCAGAAGGTGATCGCTGCGCGGCAGGTCTCGCCGCTGCTCAGCGCCTTCGCCGTGGCGACGATCCGGCTGCCTGCCCCACCGGCGAGGAGGCGGTGCACTTCGAACGAGCCGCTCGGGGCGTGCGTCGTCCTGATGCTGCGGAAGGCGTTCGACCCGTTCAGGGTGATCGTCACGCGCCAGCGCTTGCCGGCGCGGTTCTGGTCGACCTGGAACTCGGTCTCGAGCCTGCCGTCGTCCGCCTTGGCCTTGAGCTTCGAATTGCTCGCGACCGAGCACTTGCCGGTCTTGACGATTGCCTTGCCGCCCTGGCGGTCGTGTGCGGCGGCGGTTGAGGCGAACGCGACGAGCACTGCCGCAAAAGCGACGACTGCGGTGAATGTGAGCTTGTACATCTGGGCCTCCTTGGGAGTCGATTGACTCCACCGAGGCTGCCCGGATGTCGGTCCGGGCCGCAATGGGACATCGGTCCTAGGACCGTGCGCCGACGAGGCGGGCGACCTCGTCCTCGCCGGGGAACCGGCCGACGTCGTGCTTCGAGAAGACGAGCTCGCCGTTGCTGAGCACGTCGAACTGGCCTTTGCCGCCCGGTGTCGCACTCGCGTCGACTCCCCGTTCGCGAAGCATGGCCACGAGACTCGCAGCCCGGGGCTCGTAGCCGCTTCAGGTCGGGCAGTAGAAGATCTCGACCCCCACGGGAGGAGCCTAGCGGGGCGTCAGGGCGCTACGCGGCTTGCGCGGCCTCGCGGAGAGCCGTCTCGATCTGCGCCGCGATCTCGGGATAGTCCTGTTGCAGCCGCCGGAACTCCGTCCCGAAGAGCACGAGCACATGCGAGAGCGAACTGGTCGTAACGGTCGCGGTGCGCCGCCCGTCGCCGAGGATCGCGAGCTCGCCGAAGAAGTCGCCGGCGCCGAGCGTCCGCACCTCGCTGCCCTCGATCGTGACGGTGGCGGTGCCGTCACGGAGGACGAAGAACGAGTAGCCGGCCGCGCCTTCGCCCGTCAGGTTCACGCCGGGGCTGACCTCCTGAAGCTCGAACCACGGCGCGATCGCGGCCAGCTCGTCCGGCCCGAGGGAGCCGAAGACCGGGGCGCCGGCGAGGTCGTCTGCGGTGGCCGGAGGCATCGCGGCTGACCCTATCCGCCGCGCACGGCCTCTTCCACCCCTCGTCACCGCATCGTCACCACCGGGTGTGGGTGCGATACTCGGCGGCGTGGACGAGGACGATCTCGAGAAGCTGGAGGCAGTGGGCTCGGAGCTCTCGTTCGGCGCCGGGCAGGTGCTGATCGAGCGCGGCAAGCCGGGCGCCGGCCTCTTCGTCGTGGTCGAGGGGCACATCGTGGTCGAGGCGCCCGAGGGGACACGCGACCTTGGCCCGGGCTCCGTGGTCGGCGAGCGGGCGCTCCTCTCGGAGGACGGAATGCGCACCGCGCGGGTTCGCGCGCTGACCTACGGCAAGGTCCTCGCCGTCGAGCGCGCGGACGTCGAGCGGCTCTGTGCCGAGGATGCCAGCTTCGCCGAACGCCTTGCCCAGGCGAGCTCCTAGGCCGGAACCGCCGCCGCCTCTTCCTGACCCGCCTCGGCGGTGACGTCGAGCACGTAGCGGTTCATCCAGTCGAGCAGCGCCTCGTTCTGGGCGCGCCGGTGGCCGGGCGGCCCGATGACGGAGCCGCCGTGCGGCGTGCCCGGGAAGCGGAGCATCTCCGCCGGCACGCCCTTCACGCGGAGCACGGCGAAGAACTGCTCCGTCTGCTCGGCCGGGCAACGGTTGTCGTTCTCGTGCTGCAGGAACAGCGTCGGAGTGCTGCACCGGTCGGCGTACGTGATCGGCGAGCAGCGCCGGTAGACCTCCTCGGCGGTGTACGGCGTGCCGCCGAGCTCGCGGACGCTGAAGTCGGCGCCGACGTCGCTCGTGCCGTACATCGAGAACCAGTTGAAGACCGGGTTCTCCGGGCAAGCTGCCTTGAAGCGGTCGGTCTGCCCGATGATCCAGCCCGTGAGGTTCCCGCCGCCCGAGATGCCGCAGACGCCGACCCTGTCCGGGTCGGCCAGCCCCTCCTCGACCGCGTGGTCGACGCCCGCCATCAGGTCGGCGTAGTCGAGGTTGCCCCAGTCGGCCAGGATCGCGGTGGCGAATTCGTCGCCGTAGCCGGTCGACGCGCGGTGGTTGACGAGCAGCACGCCGTAGCCCGCGCCGCCGAACATCAGATCGTCGAAGTTGAAGTGGGCGCCCCACGCCGCGTGCGGGCCGCCGTGGATGTTGAGGATCGTCGGCAGCGGCTCGCTCGCCCCGGCCGGCTGCAGGAACCAGCCTTCGACCTGGGCTCCGTCGACGCTCGGGAAGTGGAGCGGGATCACGGTCGGCAGTGCGAGCTCCGCGAGCAGCTCAGCGTTGGCCTGGGTGAGGCGGCGCTCCTCGCCGGTGTCGAGGTCGGCGAGGTAGAGGTCCCCCGGCTCGGTGAAGCCGAACCCGGCGAAGAGGATGTTCCGGCCGTGGGCCGCAACCGGCAGGCAGACCCGCGTGCCGCCGGCCACGATCGCGTGCGACTCGTCGCCGTCGAGCGCGACCCGCACGAGCGCCTTCTCCCCGCCCGTCTGCACGGGCACGACGGCGTCGCCTCCGTCGGTCAGGAGCAGCTGCCCGAGGCCGATCCTCGCAGCGGGGTCGTCCGCCTGGATGCCGCCCTCGATATGACCCTCGATGTCCCCGCCCCGCCGGGTGCTCGTCCCGGCTGCCGGGTCGAGGACGTAGAGCGACGCCCGGGTACCGATCACCGTGGCCTGCTCGAAGTCGAGGACGTAGGCGACGCGTCCGTCGCTCAGCGGCGCGTGGGAGGCGACGAGGCCGACGGGCTCGGTGAGGTCGGTGACCGTGCCCTCGAGGTCGACGCGCCGCAGTCTCGACGCCAGCAGGTACGAGTCCGGGTCGTGCGACGCGACGTAGACGAGCGACTGCCCGTCGGCACTCCACTTCGGCGCGGAGTTCATGAAGCGGTCTTCCGTCAGTCGTTGCGGCTCGGCAGCGGCGTCGGCGAGGTCGAGGACGTACACGTCCTGGATCGCGTCGTCGAGCAGCCCCATCCCGTCGAAGCGCCACACGGTTCGGTCGACACGGTACGGGCGCTCGGGCTTGCGCTCGTCCGGTGGGCCGGCCGTGAACGCGATCGTGCTTCCGTCGGGAGACCAGACGGCGCCGCTGCCCACTCCCTGGGCAAGGTCCGTCAGCTTGCGCGGCTCGCCGCCGTCGAGCGGGAGCAGCCAGAGCTGCGGCTTCTCCGTGCGCGTCGACAGGAACGCCACCGTCTTTCCGTCGGGCGAGATCGCCGGCGCCGAGTTCGTCGAGTCGTTGAACGTCAGCCGCCGAACCTCGCCGCTCTCGACGTCGACGAGCTGGAGGTCGCTGTGCTCGACCTCGTCGTCGTCCTCCTTCTCGCCCGGCTCGATCCGTGTCTGGGCGAAGACGACCCGAGTGCCGTCCGGTGACAGGTCGGCAGCGACGATGAAGCGAAAGCGAAACAGGTCCTCGGGGGCGGTCGGGCGTGTCATCTGGTGTCTCCTCCTAGATCGTCTTGAACTGCTCGAACGGCTGGCGGCAGCTGTCGCAGTAGCGCAGCGAGCGGCACGGCGTCGGGCCGAAGAGGTTCTCGAGTCGCGTCTCGGTCGAGCCGCAGTAGGGGCATTTGTGGACCTGCGACTGCAGCTGCACGAGGCTGGGAGCGTTGCCGGCGGCCAGTGGCCGCGGCGCCGGCGGGGCGAAGCCTGCTGCCCGCAGCTTCTCGCGGCCGGCCGGGGTGATCTTGTCCGTCGACCACGAGTCGTCGGTGATGACGGCTACCTCGGCGCCCGGGATCTTCTCCTCGATCGCGCGCTTCATGAACTCGAGCGCGGGACAGCCGAGGAAGGTGGGCGTGAACTCGATCCGGACATGTCCATCCTCGACATCGACCGAACGGATGACGCCGAGCTCGACGAGCGAGACGACGGGGATCTCGGGGTCCGGGATCTCCTCGAGCGCCTCCCAGATCTGGGCTTCCGCTACCACTGGGCCCCCGCCGGCGCCGAGCGGCGCACGATCGTCATCTCGTCCCAGAGCGGCGCGAGGTCGTCGGTATGCGTCCCGCGCTCGACCGCTTCGGCCTCGTCGAGGCCGACCCGGGTCACGAGCTCGCCGCGCAGCTGCGGCTCCAGGACGCCGAGCGCGTAAGGCCACAGCTCCTCGACCGCGGCCTGGAAGCGCGGCTCGTCGCGCAGCCGGTCGTGCCACATCTCCGCGTGCAGTCGGTGGTACGCCTCCTCGCGGTCGATCTTCGCGGCGAGCCCCGCGACCGCAGCGTCGGAATCGTCCTTGAGCTCCGTGATCCGGATCTCGTCTGCGACCTCGTACAGCCAGCGACGCGCGATCGTGTGTGCCCACTCGAGCAGTCGGAGCTCGACGAGCGGCGCGCAGCGGTACTCCTCCGGCTTGCGGTCGAGGGCGAGGGCGTCGGCGTCGCCGTCCGGGCCGACGAGCAGCTCGTAGACGGCGCGCGCGTGCCCGATCTCGTTCTGCGCGATCGAGGAGAAGGCGACGTCCTCCTCGAGCAGGGGCGCGATACCCGTCCACTCGGAGTCGCGCCAGCCGAGGACGAGCTCGTCGTCAGCCAGGCCCAGCAGTGCCTGCTCGTTCACGCGCCTCCTTCAGACGTGCCTTGATCGAGTAGCCGTCCACCCGGCGGTACTTGAGGTCGAACTCGTCGGCCCAGTCCTCGACGTCGCGGATCGCGTCGCGGGGGACGAGCCAGAGCGCGAACGACTCGCCGCGGCGGCCGTACTGCTCGCGCGCCCAGGCCTCGGCGAAGTCCGCGTCCGGAGCGACGACCGAGCCCGCGTGCTCGAACGGCTGGCCGCGCCGCTCCTGCCGGAACACCTCCCAGACGGCGTGCTCGTTCACGCTGCGAGGACGGCGTCCCTGACCCACTGCTCCCGCTCGAGGAAGCCGCGGCGGAAGGCGAGCCGCTCCTGGGTCTTCGGGCCGTGGCCGGTGACGACGTGCTTGAGCTCGGCCCAGTCGGGCTCCGTGTACTCCCAGACGCCGTCGTCGCGCTTCCGCAGCTTCGGGTCGGGAACGGTCAGACCCAGCTCCCAGATCTGCGGCACGTAGCCGTCGAGGAACTGCTGCCGCGCCGACTCGTTCGACTGCGACTTGATCCGCCAGAGGTACATCGGGTCCTCGTCCGGCGGGATCGGGTTCCCGTGGAACTGCATCAGCGGGCCCCACCATCTATCGAGCGCCTCCTGCACGAGCCCGAACTGCTCGGTCGTGCCCGTCACCATGGCGAGGATCACGTCGCGGCCGTGGAGGATGTGGAACGACTCCTCCCAGCAGATCTTCTTCATGATCCGCGCATACGGCGCGTACGAGCACTTGAGCAAGGCCTTCTGACTGATGATCGCGGCCGCATCGACGAGCCAGGCGATCACGCCGACGTCTCCCCAGGTCTCGGTCGGGTAATGGAAGACGTTGTGGAACTTCGCCTTCCCGTCCACGAGATCCGCGAGGCACTGCTCGCGCGGCTTGCCCAGATCCTCGACCACGCGGTAGATGAGCTGCGCGTGCCCGACCTCGTCCTGCACCTTCGCCGTCAGCGCGAGCTTGCGCTGGAGCGTCGGGGCACGGAGGATCCACTCGCGCTCGGGCAGGACGCCCATGAGCTCGGAGTTGCCGTGCATCTCGATGAACTTGATCAGCTTGGCCCGGTAGTCGTCCGGCATCCAGTCGGTCGTCTCGACCTGCCCGCCGGACTGGACGTACTCGAGAAATGCCTGCTCATCCCGGGGAATCGCGACTGCCGCCACGCTGCACCACCTTCCGAACGATCGTTAGTTTCGTAGTCTAGACGCATGTCCGCGCGCCGTACCGAGCTGACCCGCACCGCCGCCCGACTCTTCGCCGAGAAGGGCTACCACGGCACGTCCATCGGCGATCTCGCCGAGGCGATGGGCGTCCAGAAGGGCTCGCTGTACGCGCACATCGAGTCGAAGGCCGACCTGCTGTGGGAGGTCGCGCGCGAGGGCGGTGCCGCCTTCCACGCCGCGCTCGACTCAGTCCCCGACGAGGGTCCGGTGGTCGAGCGGATCCGGGCCGCGCTCCGCGCCCACCTCCGGGTTGTGGCCGAGCAGCTCGACGTCGCGACCGTGTTCGTGCGGGAGTGGCGCTACCTCGAAGGCGAGCGCAGGGAGGAGTTCGTCGCCGAGCGCCGCCGCTACGAGGAGCGCTTCCGCGCGCTCTTCCGCGAGGGGCGCGAGCTCGGCGAGCTGCGCACCGATCTCGACGACGCGACCGCGGCGCTCCTCGCCCTCTCGGCTGCGAACTGGGCCTTCACCTGGCTGCGTCCGGGCGCGGACACGACCGTGCTCGCCGACCGCTTCACGACGCTCTTGCTCGACGGGATGCGCGGGTACGCGAGCCGATGACCATCGTCCTCGTCGCCAATCCGTTCGCGACGCAGGTCACCGACGAGGGCATCGCGCGCGTCGAGGAGGAGCTGAGGCGCGCGGGTGCGGTCGAGACGTTCCGCACGGAGCGGCCCGGTCACGCCACGGAGCTCGTGACCGCTGCGTGCCGCAGCCGCTCGGAGGCGATCGTCGTCTTCTCGGGGGACGGCGGCTTCAACGAGGCCCTGAACGGGCTGCACGCCGACGTGCCCATCGGCTTCGTGCCCGGCGGCGGAGCGAGTGTGCTGCCCGCGCGCACTCGGTCTTCCGCGCGACCTCGCCGCGGCAGCGGCGCGGGTCGGCGACAGCATTCGCCTGCGGCCGGGTGCGGCGGATCACTCTCGGCACGGTCAACGGCCGCCGCTTCGGGTTCGCCGCCGGTGTCGGCCTCGACGCCGAGGCGGTGCGGCGGGTGGACGAGATGGGGAGGAGTGCCGACGGACGGCGCCCCGGCGATCTCGCGTTCGCGCGCGCCGTCGTCGCCGCGGTCGCCACGAATCGCGGCCACCTCGACCCGGCGCTCGAGGTTGCCGGCCTGGGGCGTGCCGCCTTCGCCTTCGTCGCGAATGGCTCGCCCTACACGTACGTGAGAAGCATTCCGGTGCAGCTCGTCCCCGACGCCGACTTCGAGCTGGGGCTCGACATCGTCGCTCCCGTCCGCATCCGCCGGCGCTCGGTCCTCTGGACGGCCTACGCGCTGCTCCGCGGCCATCCGCGGGCGGCCGAGGTGCTGCTCGGCCACGACCTCGACCGGATCGAGATCAAGTGCGACACTCCGCTGCCGCTCCATGCGGACGGTGAGGATCTCGGGGACGTCGAGCGAGCGGTCTTCGAGGCCGAACGCGACGCCGTGTCCGTGCTGGTGTAGCTACCGAACCTCGGGCACGTGGACGACGTCGAGCGCGTCGAGGATCCGCTGCGCCTGCGCCGCGTCCTCGGCCGCTCCCGTGAGCTGCGCCCGTGCCTGCAGAGTCAGTGCCTCCTCGTACTGCATCCCGCCTTCGCGCGCGATGCGGAGGCTGTCTTCGAGCTCGCGCCCAGCTTCCTCCGACCGGCCGAGCAGGCGCAGCGCGTGTCCGCGCACGCGATGGAGCAGCGCCCGCACCGCAGGTGGAGCGGATGTACCGGTGATCGCCTCGGTCTCGCCGGCGGCCGTGAGCGCGAGGTCGGCGTCGCCGGCGAAGAGTGCGGCCTCTGCGAGGCGCGCCTGTACCTCGACGACGAAGCTTCCCGCGTCGATCTCACGCAGGGCCGAGACCGCCGCGGTCAGGAGGTCGCGCGCCTCGTCCGCACGGCCCGCCCGGGCCGCCGCCCGGCCGAGGTTCGCGTCCGCGACCGCGACCATCAGCCGCGAGCCCGCCGCCTCGCAGACCGCGCGCACCTCGCGCAGCTCCGTCTCGGCCTCATCGATCCGGCCCTGGTCGGAGAGGATCTCGGCGATGTTGTTCGCGATCGTCGCGGCCCCCACCACGTCGCCGATCCGCTCGCGTGCGGCCCGGCTCCTGGTGTAGAAGCCGAGCGCCTCGTCCCAGCGGCCCTCGTAGTAGGCGTCGATGCCGAGGTTGTTGAGCGCGTTCGCCTGGCCGAGCAGGTCGCCGAGCTCTTCGTAGATCGGGAGCGCGAGGTCGCGCACGTCGTTCCGCTTCGGGCTGCCGAGCGACGTGTACGCGAGATGGACGAGGTAGTAGGCGTGGGCCAGCTCCTCGCGCGCTCCGGCCGCGCGCGCGTCGTCGATCACGCGCTCGACCCACTCGACGCACTCGTCGTACGCGCCCTGGCGGAAGCGGGCCGCCGCGTAGCCGAGCGAGAGCCGGAGCCGGTGGAGGACCCGGGCCTCGCCGTCGAGCTCGTCCGCCCGGCGGAGGCCGCGCTCGTACCAGCGGAGCGCCTCGGTGTAGTGACCCTCGTTCTCGCGGAGCCGGCCTTCCTTGAAACAGAGGCCTGCGAGTGCGTCCGGATCGGAGCGGAGCCGCGCCCGCGCCTGGCGATAGGCGAGGCGAGCTCCGCCGTAGTCGCCGCCGAGCTCCAGCACGTCGGCGAGTGCCTCCCACGTGCGGCCGACCTCGGCCGGAGTGAGCGACTCGACCGAGGGGGCGGCCGCGAGCGCGCGGCGATAGAGCTCGGCCGCGTCCGCATTGGCGAACTTCGCCCGCGCCCGTTCGGCCGCGAGCAGCGAAAAGCGCCACGTCTCCTCGTGCCGCTCCGACAGCGAGAAGTGGAGGGACAGCGTCTCGGCCACGTCCTCCTCGTCACCCGCCGTCTCGCCGATCACCTCCGCCACGCGTGCGTGCAGCTCGCGCCGGCGGCGGAACGAGAGGCCCGCGTACGCGGCGTCGCGGATCAGGGCGTGCCGGAAGTGGAAGGTGCCGGCGGCGTACGGGTCGCGCTCGACGAACTCCGTGAGGCGATCCCAGGACTCGGAGTCGAGCGCGGCGTCGGGATCGTCCTCGAGCACGCGCGCGACGAGGTCGCTCGAGAAGCTCGCGCCCAGGACGGAAGCCCAGCGCAGCAGCGCCCGGTCGGCGGGCGCGAGGTTGTCGATCCGGCTCGTGACCACGCCCTCGACGCTCTCGGGCAGCGCCTCGAGGCCTTGCTCGGACCCGCGCGTGGCCGCGACGAGCTCCTGCACGAAGAGCGGGTTGCCTCCCGCACGCTCCGTGATCGCGGCCAGCTCGTCGGGTGGCAGCTCCTCCGCCGCGGCGGCGAGCGCGAGCTCGTGCGCGTCGGCCTCGGGCAACGGATCGAGCCGCAGCGACATCGCCGGCACGGGCGGGTTGCCCTCGGCCGCGACGAAGCCTGCGTTCCCCGGACGGCGCGTCGAGCAGACGAGCCAGGCCTTGCTCGCGACCCGGCTGCCGAGGTGGCGCAGCAGGTCCGACGACGCCTCGTCCATCCAGTGCACGTCCTCGAAGAGGAGGAGCGTCGGCGGCTCGAGCAGCTCGCCGAGGACCGTCTCGACCACGCCGTGCAGACGGGCGCGCCGGAAGGCCGGCTGCAGGTCGTCCGCCTCCTGCGTCGAGCGCACCGGCGCGTCGATCACGTCGGCGACGAGCGGCGTCCACGGCACGAGCTCGCCGTCGATCTGCTCGAGCCGGCCCGAGAGCGCGACCGAGTTCGCCTCGGGATCCCCGTCGAGCGCGACGTCGAGCAGGCCGCGCAGCAGCTTGCGGAACGGGTGGTACGGCGTCGTGGCCTCGTACTGCTCGCACGCGGCGGAGACGAGCGTCAGCCCCTCCGCCCGGTCGCAGAGCTCCTCGAGGATCCGCGACTTGCCGATGCCGGCGTCTCCGACCAGCTCGACGAAGCTGCCGAAGCCCATGCGCACCGGCACGAGCGCGGCGTCGAGAACGGGCAGCTCGCGCTGGCGGTCGACGAGCGGCAGCCGCTTCGGCGGCTCGCGCTCCTGCGTGCCCGTCACCTCGCCGACCGCGACCGCGTCGACCGGCTCCGCCTTTCCCTTCAGGGTCAGCGCGCCGACCGGCTCAGTGGCGAAGGCGGTGCGCGAACGCTCGACGAGGTCGGGAGTCGTCCAGATCGAGCGGGCGTCCGCCTTGGCCATCAGCCTCGCGGCGAGCGCGGCGGTGCCGCCGAGGATCGTGAACGCCTGTCGGTACGGCGGTCCGACGCGGCCGGCGAACACGTTCCCCGTGGCGACGCCGACGTGCAGCGGCAGTCTCGTCTCGGCGTCGACCGCGGCGCGCACCGTGCGCAGCAGGCGCTCCTCGTCGCCGCCGGCGGTGGTCGGCACGCCCGCGACGAGGATGATCCGCCCGCCGACCGCGTCGATGTCGCTCTCGAGGAAGCAGACGCCGTGCGCCGCGGCCGCGTCCTGCAGCGGCGTCGACGACCTCCTCGACCGCGTCGGTGTCGAGCTCCTCGCCGGCTCCGCCGAAGCGGACGAAGGCGACCGCGGCCTGCCGGTGCTCGCTCTCGACCGGCTCCGCGAGGAGATGCGCACGCAGCGCCTCGGGGATGCAGCCGAGGACGTCCAGCCCGGCCGTGTCCGGCAGTGCGGCGATCCCGGTGAACGCGACCGCAGGCGGGCTGGGCGAGCAGCGTCCCCGCTCCCTTGCGGTCGCCGAGCGATGCGGCGTCAAGCTGGGCTGCGGTCGCGTCGCTCACGGCGATCTCGCCTGCCTCGGCCGTGTCCTCCATCTCCACGGTGACGACGGCGTCGGGGCCGGCGACGATCAGCTCGCGGTGCCGGCCGCCGACGAGGAAGAAATCGAAGTCGCCGCTGTGGATCCCGACGTGCATCCTCAGCTCGACGGGGCCGACCGAGGTGTCGAGCGGTCCCAGCGCGGCGAGCGAGTCGCGCATCCCCCAGGCCGCGGCGCAGGCCCGAGCGGCATGGGCCTCGCCGGCGAAGAAGAGGAGCAGCGCGTCGCCGCCGAGCTTGACGAGCCCGCCGCCGAGCTCGTAGGCGACCGCGAGGAGGCGGCCGAAGGTCGCGCTCATCACGTCGGTCACCTCTTCGGCGCCGAGGCGGCCCTTCGGCGCGAGCCGCTCCGACATCGCGGTGAAGCCGGACACGTCGACGAACGCCATCGTCCCGTTCAGCGCGCGATGGCGCTCCTCAGGGGCGTCGCGCAGCCACTCGAGCGTGATGCGAGGCAGATAGGGGACGACTGCGGCACCGCTCGGTCTCGGCCCGAGTCTCGTTCTCCGGTACCCCCACGTGCTCGATTGTGCCCGCCATTGACAAGAAACGTGAAGGGGCGCATGCTCCGAACGCAGGACCGGTTGGTCCCGGTCTTGCGGCAAGGGGGAGGGAATGGTTGACGCGCGCGGGCATACCGGGCGAACCGAGGGACGAAGCTGAAGTCGAGCACTTCTGGTTCCTGCTGCCGAGCTGTGGTCGCTGCTTGCGCTGCTTGCGCTTCCCGCGAGCGCGCCTGCCGACCCGCCCCCATCCGGGGCTCAGATCGTTGGCGGCTTTGTCCAGTCGGAAGTCAAGCCCGTCGACTTGACTGCCGCCGGCACCTCGGACTGGGCTCTTTGGAGCTACAACAGCTCGGCGATTCCGGCGGCGCTGACTCCGAGCGAGACCAAGGCCGGCGGCGGCCGACAGATCAGCGATCTCAGCATCGTCAACACCGACGGCACGCCGACGCGGGGCTTCGGCGGCTTTGACGACAACCTCGTCCCCTTCAATTTCAGCTGGACGGACGGCTCCCCGGATGCTGCCGTCTCAGGCGGCCATGGGGGCATCACCGCGCCCGCCGTCGGACAAGGACTGTCGTTCACGGTTCCAGCCGGAACGGGTTTGCAGAAGCTGAGCATCTGGACGTCCGCGCACTACGCCGATGGGACGCTCACCGCCCACCTGTCCGACGGAAGCGCGCCCGACTACTCGCAGACCATCGATGCGGAACCGGGTGAGTTCACCGATGTCAGCGAGAACGTCCCGGCGGTCTTCACGCTCGAGTATGCGGCGTCGAGCCCGGGACAGACCTTGACCGTTACCTGGATGGACGACTCGAACAACGGCTGTCCCGGCTGCGACGACATCGTTCTCTACGGGGCTGCGCTCGATGGTGGGCTGTCGAACCTGAACGTGAACGCGACGCCGTCGAGCGCGGGCGCGGGCATCGACCAGGTGCCGATCTCGACCATTCCGAACGCCTGGCTCTCGTTCTTCGCCGGGGGTACCAGCTCGACCCCGGTCGGCTCGACGCCCGTCGGATCCACTCCGGTCGGCTCGACCCCTGTCGGTTCCACGCCCGTCGGATCGACGCCGGTGGGCTCTACTCCCGTGGGATCCACCCCGGTCGGCTCCACGCCCGTCGGCTCGACGCCGGTCGGCTCCACCGGCCTCTTCGATCTGCCCGTCGGCTCCACGCCTGTCGGCTCGACGGCGCTTTCGTCGGTGCTGCTTTCGCAGGTCCAGCTCCACGGCGTTACGTGGGGCCAGATCCTCTGCGGCTCGCTCGCCGCCAAGCCGCTGACCGCGGTCACGCTGCAGGACCTGAAGACGAATACCGAGACGTGCACCGACGGCAAGACGTCCCTTCAGCACTTCGAGGCCCTGACCATGCAGCAGGTCGACCTGACGACGACGCTGCTCAAGTCGGTCCACTGGGCGACGCTGTTGATGGGCAACACGTCTCTGTCCGCGCTGCCGGGCGGCTTCGACGCCTGGTGTGGTACGAACGGCAACATCCCGTCCGACGGCGGCAGCTGCACCAACGCCGGTCCGACGACGACCGTCCTCCAGATGGACGTCGCCGGCCAGCTCGGCTCGGCGCCGGTCGGCTCGACTCCCGTGGGCTCCACGCCGGTCGGTTCGACGCCGGTCGGTTCGACGCCGGTCGGTTCGACGGACGTCTCCGCCTCGCTGCTCGCGAACATCGCGCTCGCCGACATCGCCGATCTCTCGAACGTCGTCAACTGCACCGGAAGCTTCGACTGCACGGGCAAGACGCTCGGCGACGCCTACACGGCAGGGGCGATCCTGCCGACGGCAACGTTCTCGGACCTCGCGAACGCGATGGCCGCCAACAACATCACGATCAACGACCTCGTCGTCGCGATCATCGGCGCGGCAGGCTTCCCGTGGGAGCAGCTGCCGATCCAGGGGCTCCAACCGTACTCCGCGACCAAGTCGAAGGTCCACTACACGATCAGCGCCGACGTCGACTGCACTGTCGTCTCGCAGCTCACCTTCACGGCACACCTGCCGGCGGGCTTCTTCCCGGTGGACGGCTCTTCCCAGATCGCCTTCGGCAACAACGCGCCCACGAGCGCGGGCACGGCAGCCGTGCTCGGGCAGGACGCGGCGTCCGCGCAGAAGCTGAATGCCTACCGCTGGACGGTCGGCTGTCCTGCCGGTGGGACAGCGAACGAGTCGGCGACGCTGACCTTCGACTCCTGGGTCGGCCTCAAGCTCGGCACCTTCACGACGGGCGCCACTGCCGCGACCGCCGACTCCACGCTCTCCACGACGAGTGCCCCCGTCACCGTCCACCAAAACGCCGAGGCCGGCGATCCGTCGACCGCGAGCACGATCCAGCCGAACACGCTCGTCGTCGGCCACATCGCGTCCAGCGGCGCCCAGGCCTTCTACAAGGTGAACATCGGCAATCTGCCGCAGGGGACGCGCCTGCGGGCCTTCCTCAACGTGCCTGGGGACGCCGACCTCGATTTGACGATCAGCGCTCCCGCCGCGCCGTCGTTCTTCTCCACGCCCGTCGGCTCGACTCCCGTCGGCTCGACCCCGATCGAGGACAACGGCGTCGGCTTCGCGGGGCTCGGCCAAGGGCTGTCACCGGACACGCTCCAGGACGTGCCCGTGGGCTCGACTCCAGTCGGTTCCACCCCGGTCGGCTCGACGCCGGTCGGGAGCACATCGGACGCCCGTGGTGACGGCGTGAACGAGGCCGGCGCGGTCATCACGAGTGGTCAGAGCGGCTACGCGACGATCGGCGTCAGCGGCTACAACGGCGCGTCGAGCAACCAGCCGTTCGTGCTGCGTGTGCAGAAGACGCCGCCACCGCCGCTGCCGGCCTGCCCGGCGCGGACGTTCGCAAACGGCGCTCCCTCGAGCTTCACGCCGGGGACCCTTCCGGGGTCGCTTCCGACCTCCACGAAGACGGTGTTCATCGTGGACAGGCAGCGGCTAACTGCCATGTACGGAGCTACGGCGGTCACCAACCTGTTCAGCTCGCTCAACACGCTCGCTGCCCGCTCCGAGGTCGCCGGCACCGTCCTCTCCGTGGACGGGAACGCCGCCGTGCGGAACGCCTACTCCGCGTGGGACGCGACTCCCTGCAACACGACGGCGCGCAACAACGTGGTCACGGCCATCAACAACGTCGTCGCGACGTATCGCAACTCGACGAACGGACTGCCGAACCTCCACTACGTCGTCCTCGTGGGCTCCGACGAGGCGACGCCGATGGCGAACGTCCCGGACCCGGTCACGCTGTCGCCGGAGGAGAACGAGGCCGCCGACCTCGCCTTCACCACCAATGGCCTGACGAAGGGGAACGCTCTCTACGCCTCGGCGGCTCAGAACAACATCCTCACCGACGGCGCCTACGGAGCGTTCACAGCCATTCCGTGGCTGGGGAGCAACCTGCTCCTGCCGCAGATCTCGGTCTCCCGCCTCGTCGAGACGCCGACAGACATCATCGGCCAGGTCAACCGCTACCTCGGCAACAACGGCATCAGCGCACCGCAGACAGCCGCCGGGACGCTCAAACCGACCTCCGCGCTCGTCACCGGCTACGACTTCCTCGCCGACGGGGCAAAGGCGGTTCACGACAACCTCAAGGCGAACTTCGCCGGGCTCTCGACGCTCGACTCGTTCGCCTCCGGGAACCCGGCGATCAACTTCCCCGGCTTCCCGAATCCGTGGACCGCGAACGACGTGCTCACGAGCGGCCTCCAGTCGAGCAGCGCACCCTCGATCGTCTCGGTGGACGGGCACTACAACCAGTACGAGCTCGAGTCCGCGAGCGGCGACCTCGCGAACACCGGTCAGGCCACTGCGAATCTGGCGGCCCGCATCTTGTTCACCATGGGCTGCCACGGCGGCCTCAACGTCTCCGACACGTTCGGAAGCCCGACGTCCCCGGCGAACAAGTACCTCGACTGGCCCGAGCTCTATGGGCGCGACCAGGCGGCGATGTACATCGCGAACACCGGCTACGGCTACGGCGACAGCGCCTCGGTCGCCCTCTCGGAGCGCCTGCTCGCGCTCTTCGCCAAGAACCTCCACTCCGACGCGGGGTCGGTGGGGGAAGAGTGGGTGAACGCCCTCCAGCAGTACTTCGCAACCGCGGGCGCGTATGACGTCTACGACCAGAAGGTGATGGAGGAGACGACCTTCTACGGACTGCCCTTCTGGCACTTCTCCACGGCGGGCTCGAGCCCGACCTTCACGCCGCTCACGACGACCGCCGATCCGATCACCGGCACCCAGAGCGCGACGGTGAGCTTCCCGGCCACCGGCGACACCACGCAGAGCCAGTTCGGCCTCTACCGGCCGATCCTGCCGATCACGAGCCAGCAAGTGACCTCGTCCTTGCCGGCCCGCGGCGTCTGGATCAAGAGCCTCACCTCCGCCGACGCCAACACGAACGCGACCATCGGCTACCCGACGATCGACTCGACGGCGCATGAGCCGGCGCCCGGCATCTCCCCGATCTTCTTCCCGGCGAGCCCGTTCACCCTGGAGCACTCGCTGGCGTTCGGGAGCGAGCGCGACTACCTCAACGTCAGCGATCAGTTCCGGCCCACAGGCCCTGGAGATGCCGGAGCTCAGCGGCACTTCAACAGCGGGACCTTCGAGATCTTCTACTCGCAGGGCACCGACCCGGTGGCACCGCTGATCCCGGAGGTGAACGTCTCCACGACCGGGGGCGTCGCGACGATCTCCACGCGTGTGAGCGACAGCTCGAGCCCCGTCGCCGAGGTGGCTGCGCTCGTCAACGACGGGCACTGGCACTACCTCCAGCTCTCGCAGTCATCGCAGGATCCGACGCTCTGGACCGGAACGATCTCCGTCGCGGAGGACCCGGAGGTGTTCGTCGAGGCGACCGACGGCGTCAACGTCTCCTACAGCGCGAACAAGGGCGAGAACTTCACCTCCACGAACAGCGCACCTCCCGCAGGCCCGCAGATCCTGATCGCCTCGCCGGTCGGCCCGTACGCCGCGCACGCAAACGTGGTCGCCACCTACACTTGCCCTGGCGCCGTGAGCTGCGTTGGCACAGTCCCGAGCGGCTCGCCGATCGACACGAGCCCTGGGAAGCACACCTTCCTCGTCACCGCAACCGACGCGGACGGGAACGTCACGACTCTGCAGCGGACGTACGCGGTCGGCGACCTCGCACTCACGTTGAGCATCTCGCCCTCGACGGTGCATGCCGGGGCGGCGGTCGTCGCGAAGGCGTCGCTCACGAACACGTCGAGCACGACGCAGAGCGTGACTCTCAACGCGACCTTCGCCTTCGGCACGAAGTTCGTCGTCAACACGCCGCCGGTGACGTTCAGCCTCGCAGCCGGGAAGACGCTCGCCGTCACGCTTCCGTTCGTCGTGCTGAAGAACACGCCGAAGGGGACGTACGCGGTCACGCTGCGGGCCTCCGATGCCTCGGGGCCGGTTGCGGCGACGGCGACGTTGACGGTGAACTAGGCGCCTCCTGGCGCCGCGCATACACTCCGCGCCGTGGCCAAGGTGGCTCCGGAAGAACACGAGTTGCGGCGCGTGATCGACGAGGAGCGCGAGGTCGACGGTCTCCGCGCCGACGAGCTGCTCGCGATCTACCGCTCGCTGATCCTGCTACGCACGTACGACGAGCGCTCGGTTGTCTACCACCGGCAGGGCCGGATCGGGACGTACGCGATCTTCTGGAACCACGAGGCGATGCAGGCCGGCTCGGTACACGCGCTCGCCGACGGGGACTGGATCTTCCCGAGTTATCGCGAGTCGGCGATCGGACTGCTGCGCGGGCTGCGGCCGAGCACCGTCCTCCACTGGTGGCGCGGCCATCCGGCCGGCTGGTGGAACCCGGCGGAGTACCGCGTCGCGTCGATCTGCGTGCCGATCGCGACGCACGTCTCGCACGCGGCCGGCCTCGCCTGGGGCGAGAAGCTGAAGGGCAACTCGACCGTCGCGATCGCCTACTTCGGCGACGGCGCCACGAGCGAGGGCGCCTTCCACGAGGGTGCCAACCTCGCGGCGGTGATGCAGGCGCCGCTGATCCTCTTCTGCAACAACAACCAGTGGGCGATCTCGACGCCGCTCGAGGCGCAGACGCGCGCCGAGACGCTCGCGGACAAGGCCGTCGGCTACGGAATGCCGGGCGTGCGGGTCGACGGCGGCGACGTCCTCGCGGTCTACGAGGCGACACGTGAGGCGGTCGAGCGCGCGCGGGGCGGAGGCGGGCCGACGTTCATCGAGGCCGTGACCTATCGCGCCGCGCCGCACGCGACGGCAGACGACCCGAGCGTCTACATCGACCTCGACCGGGTCGAGGAGGAGAGACGCAACGAGTGCGTCGGCCGCTACGACGCCTATCTCCGGCGGCTCGGAGTGCTCGACGACGCGATCGCCGAGGAGATCAAGAACGAGGCGCTCGAGGCGATGCGCGAGGGAATCGCGGCGGCCGAGGCCGAGCCGGACCCGGATCCCGAGCTCGTCTTCGACAACGCGTACGTCCTCCCGCCGCCGAACCTCCGGGAGGGCTGGGATGGCTGAGCTGTTCCTGGTCGAGGCCGTGAACGACGCGCTCCACGTCGAGCTCGCCCGCGACGACGCGGTGATGGTCATGGGCGAGGACGTCGGCCGGGCGGGCGGCGTCTTCCGGGCGACCGCCGGGCTGCGCGACCGCTTCGGCGAGAACCGCTGCGTCGATACGCCGCTCGCCGAGGCTGCGATCCTCGGCAGCGCGGTCGGCCTCTGCATGGCCGGCTGGAAGCCCGTCTGCGAGATGCAGTACGACGCGTTCTCGTATCCCTGCCTCGACCAGCTGATCACCCACGTCGGCCGCTACCGCTGGCGCACCGGCGGGAAGATGGAGTTCCCGCTCGTCGTGCGGATGCCGTACGGCGGCGGCGTGCGCGCCCCCGAGCTGCACGACGACTCGCCCGAGGCGTACTACGTCCACACGCCGGGCGTGAAGGTCGCGATCCCGTCCACGCCGGCCGACGCGAAGGGGCTGTTGGCGGCGGCGATCCGCGATCCGGATCCCGTCGTCGTGCTCGAGCCGAAGCTCATCTACCGCGGCGAGAAGCAGGAGGTGCCCGAGGGCGAGCACGTCGTGCCGCTCGGCGAGGCGCGCCTCGCGTGGGAGGGGACCGACGTGACGCTCGTCGCCTACGGCGCGATGGTGTCGGTATGCGAGCGCGCGGCGGACGCGCTCGCGGGCGAGGCTTCCGTCGAGGTGCTCGACCTCCGCTCGCTGCGGCCGCTCGACGAGGACGCGCTGCTCGCGTCCGCCGCCAAGACCGGCCGAGTCGTCGTCGTGCAGGAGGCGCCGCGCACGGCGGGGTTCGGCGCCGAGCTCGCGGCCATCCTCGCCGAGAAGGCGATTCTCGATCTGCGCGGGCCGGTGCTGCGCGTGACCGGCTTCGACGTGCCGTATCCCTACTGGAAGATCGAGGATCGCTACATGCCGTCGGTCGAGCGGGTCGCCGGTGCCGCCCGGAAGCTCCTCCAGTTCTGAACGTCTCAGGATCTGGCTCGAGCGCGGCGAGTCGGGCTACTGGCTGCGCGATGCGGCGACCGGGGACGCGATGAAGTGGGACGACCCGCGGGTGCGGGTGGTCAAGCTTGCAGGTGCGTCGTATCGCGCCGACGCGCTGCAGGACGAGGCGTTCGCGCCCGGCCGGCGGCTCGCGCTCGTCCCGGAGCCCGAGAACGAGCACGACCCGCATGCGGTCGCGGTCTGGGATGCGGAGCGGCGCCTGCAGGCGGGCTACGTCCCCGCCGGGGTCGCGCCGGAGCTGCGTGGCGACGAGCAGGCCCTCTCGCTGTGGGAGTTCCGCGGCGACGACGGGAGCCGCATCGGCCTGCGTGTCCTCGTGGCGCCGGCGGACGTCTGGATCCAGGAGCCGCGGTCGTGAGGGGTTGGTTCTCCCGCGAGTACGAGCCGGTCAAGACAGTCGAGCCCGGCGGGGCCGTCTCGTTCCAGGTGCCGAATGCCGGCTGGTTCTGGGATCGCGACGTCGAGCCCGAGCGGCCGGAAGGTGCCGGCCATGCGCTGTACGGGCCGGTCGAGGTCCGAGGCGCGCGGGCCGGCCAGACGCTCGTCGTGCGCGTGGACGAAGTCGTGCCTCGCGACTGGGGACGGACATGGGCCGACGGCGAGACGTTCACGTGGTCGCGCGACGGTGACCGGTGGCAGCTCGGCGAGCGCCGCGTCCGCTCGGCGCCGTTCCTCGGCGTGATCGGGATGCCGCCGCCGGAGCCCGGGGAGCACTCGACGACCCCGCCGCGGCGCTGGGGCGGGAACATCGACTGCAAGGAGCTCGTCGCCGGCACGACGCTCTTCCTCCCGATCCCGGTCGACGGCGGGCTGCTGATGGCGGGCGACGGCCACGGCGCGCAAGGCGACGGCGAGGTGTCGGGGACCGCGATCGAGTGCCCGCTCGAGCGGGCGACGCTCACGCTCGACCTCGATGACCGCGACCTTCGTTCTCCAATCGCCCGCACCACGGATTCCTGGCTTGCTCTCGGCTTCGACGAGGACCTCGATGCCGCCGCCGAGCATGCGCTGGCGACGATGCTCGACCTGATGGAGCGTGAGCTCGGCGTCTCCCGTCCCGAGGCGCTCGCGCTGGCGAGCGTGGCCGTCGACCTCCGGGTCACGCAGGTCGTGAACCAGGTCAAAGGCGTGCACGCGGTCCTCCGCGACGACGCGATCCGCTAGGACTGTCGATCCGCTAGAACTGCCGTGTGGCCTACGAGTTCAAGCTGCCCGACCTCGGCGAGGGCCTGACCGAAGGCGAGATCGCCCGCTGGCTCGTCGCGGAGGGTCAGGAGATCGCCGAGGACGCGCCGCTCGTCGAGATCGCAACCGACAAGACGACGGTCGAGATCCCGTCCCCGGCTGCCGGAACCGTGTCCCGGATCCTCGTCGCGGAGGGCGAGGTCGTCCCGGTCGGCACGGTGCTCGTCGTGATCGGCGGCGACGGCTCCGCGGGACCGGTCCAGGTGTCAGACACCGAGACACCTCCGAAGCAGACACCCGCGCCGACTCGCCGCGACGACACGGCGAAGGTGCGGGCCACGCCGCTGGTGCGCAAAGTGGCTCAGGAGCTGGGAGTGGACCTCGGCTCGGTGGCCGGCACCGGCCCGCAGGGGCGGATCACCGAGGAGGACGTTCGCGCGGCCGCCGGCTCTTCCGGCCCTGTCCAGGTGTCAGACACCGAGACCGGTCCCGCAGGGACGCACGTGCCGCTGCGCGGGGTGCGCAGGCAGATGTTCGAGCACCTGACGCTTGCGCACGAGATCCCGGCGGTGACCTGGGTCGAGGAGTGCGACTTCTCGGAGGTCGACCTGAAGCGCCTCGTCCCGCTCGTCCTCCACGCCGTCGCCGAGTCACTCCGCGAGTTCCCGGAGCTGAACGCGCGCGTCGAGGACGGAGAGCTCGTGCTGCTCGACCGCTGCGACATCGGCGTCGCCGTCCAGACCGAGCAGGGGCTCGTCGTCCCGGTCGTCCACGGCGCCCACCAGCTCGAGCTCGACGAGCTCGCTGCCGAGGTACGGCGTCTCGCGGAGAGCGCGAACGCGGGGACGCTCAAGCCCGAGGAGCTGCGCGGCGGAACCTTCACGATCACGAGCGCCGGCAAGGCTGCGGGCTTGTTCGTGACGCCGCTGATCAACCATCCCGAGGTGGCGATCCTCGGCATCCACCGGATCGAGCCGCGCGCGGTCGTGCGGGACGGCGAGGTGGTCGTCGGCACGATGGGGAACCTCTCGGTCACCTTCGACCATCGCGTGATCGACGGCAAACGCGCCGCCGAGTTCGGGCTCGCGGTGATCTCCCGGCTGGAGAGCTAGACCCGGGCGTTACGGTTCCCCTGTGGGCTCCTGGTACTGGATCGGTGTGAGCGCCGGGCTCGGCGCGGCGGTCGGCGTCCTCTTCGGCGGAGTCGCCGGCAACGGCCGCGGCGGGAGGATCGCCGCCATCCTGCTGGCCGGTGCCGTGGGTGCCGGGATCGGTTTCGAGGTCGC
This sequence comes from uncultured Actinomycetes bacterium, assembly GCA_963743545.1. Lineage (GTDB taxonomy): Bacteria > Actinomycetota > Thermoleophilia > Gaiellales > Gaiellaceae > Palsa-739. The sequence continues at coordinate 1,008,981 of CAVUQB010000005.1, forward strand.
GAGCTGGCAGTCGGGCGGCTGGGGTGACCGCGCCGCCGGAATCGCAGGAGGCGTCGCGGGAGCGCTCTGCGCGACACAGACCGTGAGCGGCGCACTCAGGCGCGGCGGCTCGCGCGTCGCCACGGGGGTGCTCGTCACCGCAGGCGCGATTGTTGTCGCCGCGCTCGCCTGGATCCCGGCGGCCGGGTACCTGATAGTGCTCGTGCTGCTGGCTCTCCTGCCGCTGCTGAGGCGCTCGCGACCGGAGCGATACGCCGGCTTGCGGACGCTCGCGCGAGACGAGTAGACCCGCACATGCCCCAGAAGCTCGTGCTCGTCGTAGTGGACGGGATGACCCCGGCGGCCTTCGAACGTGCGGTCGAGAGTGGCCGCACGCCGGCTCTCGCCTTCCTCGCCGAGCACGGCGACTACCGGCAGGCGACCTCGGTCTTCCCGTCGCTCACGCCCGTCTGCCTCACGTCGATCGCGACGGGCGCCGGCCCGGGCGTGCACCATATTCCCTCGCTGGTCTGGTGGAACCGGCAAGAGCGCCGGATCGTCGAGTACGGGTCCTCCTTCGCGGCGCTCCGCAAGGCCGGGTTCTCGCGGGGGCTCCTCGACACCATCCTCAACATGAACGCCCGCCACCTCTCGCGCGACGCGGTGACGATCTACGAGGCGCTCGAGGACGCCGGCTTCGTCTCGGGCGCGGTGAACATCACCTGTTATCGCGGTCGGCATCGCTATCTGCCGACCGTTCCCGGTACGGGCCGCGCCGCCTACGGGCCGCGCCGCTTCTTCTTCTACGGCCTGTTCGAGTCGGACCGGACCGGAGCGCCGTTCGCGGTCCGCAGCCGTCGTACCGGCTCGGTCGACGCCTACGCCGCCGCTGTCGGGCGTTGGCTTGTCACGCGCGACGGCTTCGACTTCCTCGCCTTCTACCTCTCCGGCTACGACTTCGCCTCCCATGCGGCCGGCCCGGACGGCGCCGCGGCCGACCACGCGCTCGAGCAGGCTGACGCGGCGATCCGCGCGCTGCTCGACGCGGCCGGCGGGCCGGACGAGTTCCTCGAGCGCTACGCGGTCGTGCTCCTCTCCGACCACGGTCAGACGAAGGTCGAGCAGGTCGCGCGCCTGCAGGAGCCGTTCGCGGAGCTCGCGGACGAGGTGCTGGTGACGGCATCGAACCGGGCCGGGCAGGTCTACCTCCTGCCGGACGCGCGGGTGGACGCGGCGGGGCTCGCCCGGCGCCTGGACGGCAGGCCGGCGGTGGACGTCACGCTCCGCCTCGAGGACGGCGAGGTCGTCGCCCGGCGCGACGGCGCGGACGTTCCGGTCGAGCAGCTGGAGCATCCCGACGCCGCCTGGCGCGCCCGTTCGGCGCTCTTGAACCCGAACGCCGGCGAGCTGCTCGTGTCCGCGGCGGAGGGCTGGGAGCTCGCCGACCTCGGCGGCCGCCATCACGCGGGCGGCGGCAGCCACGGCTCACTCGTCGCCGGCGACTCGTTCGCGCCGGTCGTGACCGTTGGGCTCCGCACGGAGGTGCGCCGCATCACGGACGTGGCTCCGGCGGTCCTCGCACACTTCGGCGTGGCGGTGCCCGAGTCGATGGAGGCGCCGGCCGGTGTCGGCTGACGAGCGCGCGCGGATGGTGGAGTCGCAGCTCCGCCGGCGCGGCATCGGTGACGAGCGCGTGCTCGCGGCGATGGAACGCGTCCCGCGCGAGCTCTTTCTCCCGTCGGAGCTGCGAGACGACGCCTACGCGGACGCCGCATTGCCGATCGGCGGCGACCAGACGATCTCCCAGCCGTACATGGTCGCGCTCATCTGCGAGCACCTCGCCCTGCAGGTCGGCGAGCGCGTGCTCGACGTCGGGACGGGCTCGGGCTATCAGGCCGCGGTACTCGCAGAGCTCGCCGGCGAGGTCCACACCATCGAACGGATTCCCGAGCTCGCGGAAGGGGCGCGCGCGAGTCTCGCGGCGGCCGGTTACGCCGACCGCGTCCGGCTCCACGTCGGCGACGGGACGCGGGGCGTTCCGGAATGCGCGCCGTTCGCCGGGATCGCCGTTGCCGCCGCTGCGCTCGAAGCCCCGCCCGTGCTCTACGAGCAGCTCGAGCCGCGCGGCCGTCTCGTCGTCCCGGTCGGCGGCTCGAATGGCCAGTGGCTAGAGGTCGTCGTGCGGACACCCGAAGGGCCGGCCGTCCTGCGCACCGTTCCCTGCCGTTTCGTGCCGCTGGTGGCGGAGCTCTAGGAGCTACCCTCGCTGGCGATCGTGGGACGCCCGGCCGCCACTCTCCAGCCTCCGCGGCGGCGTCTGGTCGCGTCGCTCCTCTCCGCCCGCAACTGGCAGCAGCTCGGGAAGTTCTGCGCGGTCGGCGCGGTCGGCTACCTCATCAATCTCGCGGTCTACGACTTCCTGCTGCACGCGGGGCTCCACTACCTCCTCGCCGCGACGTGCTCGTTCCTCGTCGCCGTGACGAGCAACTACACCTGGAACCGGCTCTGGACCTTCCGTGCCCAGCGCGGACACGTCGGCGTGCAGGGGCTGCGGTTCTTCCTCGTCTCGCTGGCCGCCCTCGGGGCGAACCTCGTCGTGCTCGATCTGCTGGTCGCCGACGGCGGGCTCGGCAGGCTCGCCGCGCAGGCCGTCGCGATCGTGCTCGTGACGCCGCTCAACTTCGTCGGAAACAAGCTCTGGTCGTTCCGTCGGCAGCGGGGCTGAGTAGCCTTCGCGCGGTGAGGGGTCTCCTCGCCGCCGCCCTCGCCGCCCTCGCTGTCGCCGTCTTCGCTCCCGCGGCGTTCGCGTCGACCGGCACCACCTCCACGGGGCCGGTCTTCGACGGCAAGGGCCATCTCGTACAGACGCCGCTCGTCCCGGCGTCGCCGCTCGTCACGCAGAAGCGGGCGCAGCTCACGCAGAAGCACGTGCTCCGGGAGTTCGAGCGCTACCCGAAGGTCGCGGCCTGGCTCTCGCGCTATCCGCAGAAGGGCCGCACCCATGAGGCGACGTACGACGCGAAGACGAACGAGTGGACGGTCAAGATCTGGTGGGGGAATGCCGGCGAGATCGCCGAGGGCACGGTGGTCGACGCGACCGGCGAGGTGACGGAGGCGTTCACGGGCCCGCAGGTGGCGTGGGGGATGGCGCGCGGCTCGCCGGGCGCGTTCGGCGGTACGGCGATCAACAACCCGTGGGTCTGGGGGACGTTCTGCGTCGTCTTCCTCGTCGGCCTCGGCGACTGGAAGCGGCCGTTCTCGCTCCGCAACCTCGACCTGCTGTTCCTGCTCTCGCCGACCGCTTCGCTCTGGTACTTCAACCACGGACACGTATTCGCGGCGGTGCCGCTCTTCTATCCGCTGCTCATCTGGGTGATCCTGCGCGGGACGTGGATCGGGGTGCGCAACCGGGGCACCGCGGGCGCGCCACGCTGGCCGGTCTGGGCGCTGCTCGGCGCCACGATCTTCCTCTGCGGCTTCCGGGTCGGGCTCAACGTGCAGCGCTCGAACGTGATCGACGTCGGCTACTCGGGTGTGATCGGGGCGGAGCGGATCGTGAAGGGACAGGCGCCGTGGGGGAACTTTCCCGTCGAGAACACGAAGAAGTCGTGCGGCACGGCGGACTCCTCGGGCGAGATCCGCGACTGGATCCAGACCAACGGCCGCTGTGAGAGCGCGAACCCGGACGGCGACACGTACGGCCCGGTCGCGTACGAGTCGTACATCCCCGGCTACGCGATCCTCGGCTGGACCGGGAAGTGGGACGACCTGCCGGCGGCGCACTTCACCTCCATCGCCTTCGACCTGCTCACGCTGCTCGGTCTCTTCCTCGTCGGCCTGCGCTTCGGCGGGCAGCGGCTCGGGGCGGTGCTCGCGTTCGCCTGGGCGGCGTATCCCTTCACGCAGTACGTCTCGAACTCGAACACGAACGACGCGATCATGCCCTGCTTCCTCGTCTGGGGGTTCTGGCTCGTCTCGAAACCGGCGGCCCGCGGCGTGCTGGCGGCGCTCGCGGGCTGGACGAAGTTCGCCTCGCTGCTCGTCGTGCCGCTGTGGCTCACCTACCCGGGCCGCAAGCCGAGTTGGCGCTTCGCGCTCGGCTTCGCCGGCGCCACCCTCGCCGCCTTTTCGATCCTGCTCCTGTCACCGCACCCGCTGCACGAGGCGCACGTCTTCTGGACCCGGACCGTGGGCTTCCAGATCGGACGCGCGGCGCCGTGGTCGCTCTGGGACTGGGGCCAGTACCACGCGCGCGGGCTCCCCGACCTCCACATCGTCCAGCACCTCCTGCAGGGGATGCTCATCGCCGGCGCGGTCGTCGTGGCGTTCCTGCCGAGCCGCAAGTCGCCGCTGCAGCTCGCCGCGTTCACCGCAGTCCTGCTCGCCGGCTTCGAGCTGGTCGTGACGTACTGGCTCTACACGTACATCCCGTGGTTCTACCCCTTCGCCGCGATCGCCCTGCTCGCGCCGGCCATACCGCTGCGCCGGCTCGTCACGCAGTCAAGCGGGGACGCGGACGAGCTCGATCGCCTGAGCCTGCCCGGAGTCGGTGCACGTGACGAGGGCGCCCTCCAGCCGCACGTCGCCTTCGGCGGGCTCGAACCGGACGGGTAGCGGGGTCCGCATCCGGGCGATCGCGAGCTCGGACTTCACGCCGATCACCGAGTCGTGCGGCCCGGTCATCCCCGCGTCGCTGAGGGCAGCGGTGCCGCCGGGGAGGATGCGCGCGTCGTTCGTCTGGATGTGCGTGTGCGTGCCGATCACTGCGGTGACGCGGCCGGCGAGCCAGGTCGCGAGCGCGACCTTCTCGCTCGTCGCCTCGGCATGGAAGTCGACGAAGACGACCGGTGCCGCGGCCCGCGCCTCCTCGACGAGCGCGTCGACGATCTCCCACGGGGAGACCGGCGTCGGCAGGAAGAGCTGGCCGAGCAGGTTGATCACGGCGACGGAGACGCCGTTCCGCGCCTCGACGACGGCGAGCCCGCGGCCCGGCGCCTCCGAGCCCGAGTTCGCCGGCCGGATCACCCGCTCGCTGGCGGCGAGGTAGGACGCGATTCCGCCGCGGCGGTACGTGTGGTTGCCGAGCGTGACCACGTCCGCTCCGGCCGCGAGGAGCTTGTCGGCGAGCTTCGCCGTGATGCCGGCCCCGTCCGCGGCGTTCTCACCGTTGACGATCGCGAGGTCGGCGTCGTACCGCTCGCGCAGCGCCGGCAGGTGGTCCTCGATAGCGCGGCGACCGGGGACGCCGAACACATCTGCGAGAAAGAGGATCTTCAGGAGGTGGTGCCTTTCTAGCCGGTCGCGAGGACCGGGGCCGAGCGCACTTCGAGGGTCACGTGGTTCCCGGCGTCGTTCGTGTAGCGCGCGAGAGCCTGCTGCTCGACCGCTGCGAGGTCGGCGACCCGGCCCAGCTTCGTCGCTCCGCTGACGACAGCGGTGCCGACCGAGAGCGCCGGGTCGGCGACGAGCTGCGTCACCGCCACGACGACGGACGGCGCGGTCTGTGGCTGGATGTCGATCTCGGAGCCGTACGTCTTGCCCTCGACGATGAACGGCCGGATGGCGACGACCGTCCCGTCCACCGGCGAGTAGACGTCGCTGCCGATCGGCGCGCCGACGTCGAGCGCCGAGCTGCCGCCGCCGCCGAGCTGGTACCACTTCGGCGAGCCGCCGCCGCCGCCGAAGATGCCGTGCACGACCCGTCGCAGGAGCCCTTCGTTCGCCTGGTGACCGACCGGATGGAGCGAGAGCGCGCCGTCGCCGGCCGCGTGGTAGCCGATCGCGGTCAGCCGGCTCTGCGAGACCGGAAGCTGCAGGCGAACCGGCCCGCGCAGCGCGACGATCTCGGTCGTCGGCCGGTTCTGCGCGACGGTGGCCTGGTTCTGACCGGGCACGATGGCCGACGCCGGCGCCGTCGCGTTGCCCGCGAATGCGGTCAGGCCGAGGGCCACGAGGAAGACCGCGGCCAAGAGGAGGAGGAGGGCGACCAAACGCGCCCGGCGCACATGGCGCGCCTGCCGGCGTTCGACCCGCCGCCTCCCAGTGGGGCGTGAGGACGGCATGTCGCGCGGCACCTTACCGGACTGGGGCGGCTCCTCCCAGAGGTCGAGCGCCAAATTTCCCCGGATGACGGGCTCTCGGGCCCTCCGACGTGCTCCGACGCCCCGCCTACCATCGCTGGCATGCCGCCGCCCGCGCCGGTCCGGATCGAGATCCCGCGCTGGACGCAGCTCGTGCTGCTGCCGATCCTGCTGCTGCTGCTCTGGACGGTGGCGGGAGCCGTGCGTCACGTCCTCTTCCTCTTCCTCGTGGCGCTGCTCATCGCCCTGCTGCTCAACCCGCTCGTCCGCGGGCTCGGCCGGGCCCGGGTCCCACGCGGAGCGGCCGTAGGGCTCGTCTATCTCGCCTTCGCAGCAGTCGTCGCACTGGCGATCCTCGCTCTCGCCACGGTGGTCGTGCAGCAGACGCGCACGGCAGCCCACCGGGTGGACAACTACTTTACGACCGCTTCCGGACATCCGTCGCGGACGGGCGCCGAGCAGGATCTAGCGCGGTTCCAGGGCTGGCTCGACCATAACCACCTGGGCAGCATCCACGTGGAGCGCGACGGCCGGAAGTTCCTCGACCAGGTCGGGACCAGCGACGTTCAGAAGTACACGTCCAGAGCCCTGAGCTGGGCCGAGGGGGCCGGGCTCACCGTCGTCACCCTCCTCTTCGACGCGGTCCTGCTCGTCGTCGTCTCGATCTACATCCTGCTCGACATGCAGCGGCTGACGGAGGCCGTCGACCGGCGCTTCCCGCCACACGGCCGCGGCGGCCTCGTCGTGAGGATGGAGCAGGCGGTCGCGAGCTATGTGAAGGGCCAGTTCCTGCTCTCGCTGATCATCGGCGTGAGCGTCGGGCTCGGGCTCTGGATCCTCGGGGTGGTCGGCCTGTTCCCGAACGGAGAGAAGTACGCGGCCGCGTTCGGCGCGTGGGCGGCCGTCACCGAGCTCATCCCGTACATCGGGCCATGGCTCGGCGCGATCCCGCCGGTCCTGTACGCGCTCGTCCAGGATCCGCTCGCGGCGCTCTGGGTCGCGCTGCTCTTCCTCGGCATCCAGCAGCTCGAGGGCCACATCCTCGTGCCGAAGGTGATGGGACGCACGCTGCGGCTCCACCCGCTGCTCGTGATCTTCGGTCTGCTCGCGGGCGGGGAGATCTACGGCTTCGCGGGGATCCTCGTCGCGCTGCCGCTGCTTGCCGCCGGGCGTGCCGCGTGGGAGTTCTTCGCCGAGCGGGTCGAGTTCCAGACCTGGACGGCGGATGCGCCGCTGACCGAGATCGGGGTCGAGCCGGGAACGCCGCCGGCTCCGCCGCCGCCTCCGGCGCCAACCGCCTGACCGCTCGCCTCAGTGGTGCGCGATGACGGGGCGGATCCTCGTCCAGTGCCGACCGCCGTCGGCCGTGCGCCAGAGTTCGGCCCCCGCTGCCGCGAAGCCGAGCGTCGCGTCGACCGCGTCCAGCTGACCGTCGGCGCTGATCGACACAGGAACGTGGAGCGAGTGCCAGCTTCGTCCCGCGTCAGTCGTGCGGAATAGGCGCGGGAATCGCGCCGCGTCGCCGGCGAGCCGGCCGAAGAGCCAGACGACCTTCCGGCTCACGGCGTCCACCGATCCGGTGCGGCCGCTCGTCAGGTTGCTGCCGCGCCAGTGGTCGCCGCCGTCCGCCGTCCAGTAGACGCGAGCGAACCACCTGCCGGCACCGTTGTTCCTGTTGGCCACTGACCCAGACCACGCCGACCGGGTGCTGAAGAAAACGGGAGCCGAGGTCTCACAGGAGCAGCTCCTCGGTGCGCCCGGAAGCGTCTGCCGGTGCCAGTGCCGGCCGCCGTCAGTCGTACGGAGGAAGAAGAGGGATCCGCCCGCGCAGTAGCCGCCGGCCCAACCTCGGCTTGGCGTCGCAAAGCCGAAGCCACTCTTGTCACAACCGAACGGAAGGCCTCCAGGCGGCGTGCGATTGACGTTGGTCTGCGTCACGAAATGCCACCGACGGCCTTCGTCGCTGCTCGCGTAGAGCGCCTCGCCCTCCGAGCCGGCCGCCACCCCTTCGCCGAGCTCGAGGTAGAGGTGCGTGTGATCGATTGCCCAAGGCGTGCCAGGAAAGCCGACGTGCGAGGCGTGGACCGCCACTGACTCTGTCCAGGTGCGTCCGCCGTCCACGCTGCGGTAGGTCGCGAAGCGTTCCGGCTCAGGCTTCTGGAGAAGAGGATGGTGCCGCCCTCGATGTCCGGCGGCCCGCTCGGACGAGCCTTCCCGTCGCCGGGGGTGATGTCGTGCCAGACGCGGCCGCCGTCCGTCGTCCGCAGCAGGCGATAGCGGAGATAGTCCTGACCGCTGAGCGCGTAGCCGTCGTGCGCGCTCGTCATGTGCAGCCAGACGAAGTACGGGCGTAACGGCTTCGCGGCCGCGCTCGTGCCCGAGGCCGCGAGGACGGCGGCCAGGACGATCGCGGTTGCTGCTGCGGCGACTCGAGCCACGGCGCCTGAATTCTACGCCGCTGCTTTCGGCGTACCATTTCGGCGTGAGCTCGTTCCCGGTCACCCGGCTCCGGCGCTTTCGCCGCACGGCTTCGCTCCGTGGGCTCGTGCGCGAGACCCGGCTCTCGCTCGACCAGTTCGTCATGCCGCTCTTCGTCGCGCCCGAGCCGCTCGTGAACGAGGAGCTGCCGGGCATGGCCCGCTTCGACATCGAGGGGCTGCTGCACGAGGTCGAGGCGCTCGTCGCCGGCGGCGTTCGTGCGGTCATGTTGTTCGGCGTCCCCGAGGTGAAGGACGAGGAGGCGACCGGCGCATGGGCGGAGGACGGCATCGTCCAGATCGCGTTGCGGGCGCTGCGGCCGCGCTTCCCCGACCTCGTCCTGCTCACGGACGTCTGTCTCTGCGAGTACACGTCGCACGGCCATTGCGGCGTGGTGGTCGACGGCGACGTCGACAACGACCGGAGCCTCGAGCTGCTGGCCCGCACCGCGGTCAGCCACGTCGAGGCCGGGGCCGACATCGTGGCGCCGAGCGACATGATGGACGGCCGCGTTGGGGCGATCCGGGAGGCGCTCGACGACCACGGCCTCGAGACGACGCCGATCCTCGCCTACTCCGCGAAGTACGCCTCCGCGTTCTACGGCCCCTTCCGCGAGGCGGCCGACAGCGCGCCCTCGTTCGGCGACCGGCGCGGCTACCAGATGGATCCGGCCAACGTCCGCGAGGCCCTGCGCGAGTGCGAGATCGACCTCGCCGAGGGAGCGGACGCGATCATGATCAAGCCGGCGCTGCCCTATCTCGACGTGATCCGCGCGGCGCGCGAGGCGTTTCAGGTGCCGCTCGCGGCCTACAACGTCTCCGGCGAGTACGCGATGGTCAAGGCCGCCGCGCGCGCCGGCTGGCTCGACGAGCAGGCGGCGGCGCTCGAGTCCCTGACCGCGATCAAGCGCGCCGGCGCCGACCTGATCGTCAGCTACTGGACGCGCGACCTCCCGGCGTGGCTCTGACCGAGCGCTCGCAGCTCTACCGCCGCGCGCTCGAGCTGATCCCCGGCGGCGTGAACTCGCCCGTGCGGGCGATGCGCGCCGTCGGGCTCGACGAGCCGCTCTTCGTCCGCAGCGGCGACGGCGCGTACGTCGAGACCGAGGACGGCCGCCGGCTGCTCGACTGGGTCATGTCGTGGGGGCCGCTCCTCTTCGGCCACGCCGATCCCGAGACGCTCGAGGCCGTGCGCGAGGCTGCGTCGCGCGGCACGACCTTCGGCGCCGCGACCGAGGCCGAGGTCGAGCTCGCGGCGGAGATCGTCGACGCCGTGCCGTCGGTGGAGAAGGTGCGGCTCGTCTCGTCGGGGACCGAGGCCGCGATGAGCGCGCTGCGGCTCGCGCGCGCGTTCACGAAGCGCGACCGGATCCTCAAGACGGCGGGCGGCTACCACGGCCACGCCGACGCGCTGCTCGCGAGCGCGGGGTCAGGTCTTGCAACGCTGGGTATTCCGGCCTCGCCCGGCGTGCCGAGCGGAGCGGCCGCGGACACGATCGTCGTCCCCTACAACGACCTCGACGCGGTGGCGGAGGCGGTCATGCGCCACGGCGAGGGTCTCGCGGCGATCGTCGTCGAGCCGGTCGCGGCGAACATGGGCGTCGTCCCGCCGGAGCCGGACTACCTCGAGACGCTGCGGCGGCTTTGTGACCTCTCCGGTGCGCTGCTCGTCTTCGACGAGGTGATCACGGGCTTCCGAGTTGCACGCGGCGGCGCGCAGGAGCGCTACGGCGTGCTCCCCGACCTGACGGTGCTCGGGAAGATCGTCGGCGGCGGTCTACCGCTCGCGGCGTTCGGCGGCCGGGCCGAGGTGATGGACCTGCTCGCGCCGAGCGGGCCTGTCTACCAGGCCGGGACTCTCGCCGGGAATCCGCTTGCGACGGCTGCCGGCCTGTCGGTGCTCCGCCGGTTGCGCGATCCCGGCGTCTACGCCGAGCTCGAGCGGCACGCGGCCGTTCTCGAGGAGTGCCTCGCGCCGTTCGGCCACGTGCAGCGGGTCGGCGCGCTGCTCACGCTCTTCCAGGGGGACGGGCCGGTGCGCGACTTCGACGACGCGCAGGCGTGCGACACGGAGCGCTACGGCGCTCTCTTCCGGCACCTGCTCGAGCAGGGCGTCTACTTCCCGCCGTCGCAGTTCGAGGCGCTCTTCCCCTCTACTGCGCACGGCGAGGACGAGATCGAGCGGACGATCGTGGCCTTGGAGTCCTTTGGTCGCTGACGTCTGGGAGACGATGGCCGGCGGCGCGGCCGCCGAGAGCTCGCTCTGGGGCGAGTGCCTGCGGCCCGAGCCGGAGCGCGATCTCAGCCCCGTCTTCTCGCCGCTCGGCGAGGCGCGCTACGCGCTTGGGCTCGAGACGATCTACGAGGGCTACCTCGTCCATTACGGCCGGTCGCGCCTGTTCGCGCCGGCCGACGACGACACGGCGCTCCTGCTCGGCGACTACCTGTACGCGCACGGCGTCGCGCGCATCTCGGCGCTGCACGACGTCGCTGCAGTCGCCGACCTCGCCGAGCTGATCTCGCTCTGCAGCCAGGTGCGAGCGGAGGAGACGGATGGGGACGGAGCGCTCTGGGCGGCGACCGCCGCGCTGCTCGGCCGCGGCGAGCTGGACGATGCGCGGACGGCTCTCCGGCTCCACGCCGACGCGCGGCCACTCGAGGCGGCGGCGCGGTCGGCGCTGGGCGACGAGGCGGTCGACGCGGCGCTCGCGGCGCACGCGGCCCGGCGAGTGAGCTAGATTCCGCCCGTGGTCGCTGCGTTCTTCCACTTGCTGTTCGTCGAGGAGACGGCCGCACAGGAGGGCAGCAAGGTCGTGGAGATCATGCTGGGCACGGGCCTCGTGTTCATCTGCGTGATCGCGCTCGGCGAACTCTCGCACTGGGTCGCGAAGCAGCGGCGCCGCCAACGCGACTGACCGGGTTGACAGCGGATAGGTGGTGCTAGTACAACTAGCGCGATGAATGTGGTCGAACGACCACCGGTCCTTCCGCCCAAGCAGGACGAGCTCGAGGCGCTGATCCGCGAGGCCCGGGCGCGGCAGCGGAAACGATTGATCGGCATTGCGGCTGTCGTGGCACTCGTCGCCGGCGGAACGGTGGCCGTGTACGCGATTGCGAACGGGGGAAGCTCGAACGCAGCTCGAGCCGGCAGAGGCGCGACCTTGGTACAGAGCACGAGGCGCTGCGGGATCCGGGTCGCCGGACCGCGAATTCTCGGCACCGCTGGAAGCACGATCTATCGCGAGCCAGTGCCCAACGGAGAGGTGCATCCGAACTCCATTCCGAGCCAGGTTCAGTGCAATGCATCGGCGATCTGGGTCCTCTGGAACAACGGCCCCGGGATGATGGAGGAGGGGTACGTCGGCGCACGCTCGACTGATCGGGGACGTACGTGGCGTCTCGTCTTCGCCAACCGCTTCTTTGGAGTAAAGGCTCCCCATGAGCTCGACCCGTATCTCGGCCCGTGGGCTCTCCGCGGTCACGTCGCCTACTTCGTCGGCTCGTGCCCGGCGTGCAGCGTGGGAGAGTTGCAGGGAACGATCTGGCTCTGGGTCACGAAGAACGGCGGACTGACGTTTCGTGACTACAAGGTTCCGGCGCTGACCGGATACGGGCCAACGCTCATTCGTGTTTCGGGAAGTGACGTCACGATCATCGCCCGACGGGTTGTGCGGAAGGTCAACTCGCCGCCCTACGAGATCTATACGCACAAGGCCGTGACGCTGCACGTCGCCTGACGATCGTCCGGCCGTAGACTCGGCGCGTGCCTGCGAAGGATCTCCGCGACTGGATCGCGCTGCTCGAGCGCGAGGGTGAGCTCGTCCGCGTGTCGGCCGAGGTCGATCCCGACCTCGAGATCACCGAGATCGTCGACCGCACCGTCAAGTCCGGCGGGCCGGCGCTCTTGTTCGAGCAGCCGAAGGGCTCCGAGCATCCGCTGCTGATCAACCAGTTCGGCACCGAGCGGCGGATGTGCCTCGCCTTCGGCGTCTCCAGCCTCGACGACGTCGCGCAACGCGTCGCCGACGTGCTCGAGATGCAGCCGCCGGACGGGCTGATCGAAAAGGTCCGCGGACTCCTGAAGCTCAAGTCCATCGCCGACTCCCGCCCGAAGACCGTCGGCAAGGGCGCCTGCCAGGAAATCGTGCTGCGCGGCGACGACGTCGACCTCGGCCTGCTGCCGGTCCAGCGCTGCTGGCCCGGAGATCCCGCGCCGTTCATCACGCTCCCGGCCGTGATCACCCACGACCCGCAGACCGGCGGCCGCAACGTCGGCATGTACCGGATGCAGGTCGTCGACCGGAACACGACCTTCATGCACTGGCAGATCCACAAGGACGGCCGCGCCGACTACCTCGCGACCGACGGCCGCATCGAGGTCGCCGTCGCGCTCGGCCTCGACCCGATCACGGCGTACTCGGCGAGCGCGCCGCTGCCGAAGCACGTCGACGAGTTCATGATGGCCGGCTTCCTCCGCGGCACGCCGGTCGAGCTCGTCAAGGGCGTCAGCGTCGGCGTCGAGGTGCCCGCGAACGCCGAGATCGTCCTCGAGGGCTACATCGACAAGGACGAGGTCGGCGAGGAGGGGCCGTTCGGCGACCACACCGGCTACTACACCGCCGCCGAGCCGTTCCCGGTCTTCCACGTCACGGCCATGACGATGCGGCGTGACGCGATCTACCCCTCGATCGTCGTGGGCAAGCCGCCGCAGGAGGACGCGTGGCTCGGCAAGGCGACGGAGCGGATCTTCCTGCCGGCCGTGCGCACGACCTTGCCGGAGATCGTCGACTACGACCTCCCGATCGCCGGCGCCTTCCACAACTGCTGCATCGTCTCGATCCGCAAGCAGTTCCCCGGCCACGCCGCGAAGGTGATGCACGCGCTCTGGGGGCTCGGGATGCTGAGCCTCACGAAGTGCGTCGTCGTCGTGGACGCGGACGTCGACGTGCACGACTACGAGCAGGTGCTCTTCTACGCCGGCGCGAACGTCGACCCGAAGCGCGACGTGATCCTCTCGGAGGGCCCGCTCGACCATCTCGACCACGCGCCGGAGCGCCAGTTCTTCGGCGGCAAGCTCGGCATCGACGCCACCGCGAAATGGCCGGAGGAGGGCGCGCGGCCGTGGCCCGACGAGATCGAGATGGACTCCGCGGTCAAGGAGCTCGTCACGCGCCGCTGGACCGAGTACGGCCTGGGTTAGTTCTCGCCACCTCAGACCGGCCTTTGCGGTAAGACTTCGACCTGGTGGAGCCCGAGCAGCCGAGTCCCGACACCGAGCAGGAGCCGCTCCACGAGGAGGCGCATCTGCCGGCGCCGACGGTCTATCCGATCGGCTTTGCGATCGGAGTCGTCGTCCTCCTCGTCGGGCTCGTGATCGACCCGCTCCTGATCTCCTCGATCGGCGCGGCAATCGCGATCGTCTTCGCCATTCTCTGGGCGCGCGAGGCAACCGCCGAGCTGCGCGCGGAGAAGGTCGCCGTCGAGCCCGAGCGCCGGGAGGCCGAGGAAGCTTCGGAGTCCGGCGAGCAAGCGGTCGAAGCCGCTCCCGCCGCTGACACCGCCGTGACGCGCAGCGTCTTCCTCGAGGGCGCAACGCTCGGCCTCGGCGCGGTGATCGGGGGCCTGATCGTCGTGCCGATCGCGGGCTTCGCGGTCCTGCCGTCGTTCCTCGGCCAGGACGAGCACAAGGTCGACCTCGGGCCGATCGAGAAGTTCTCGCTCAACGACTGGTTCATCACCACCTTCATCTCCGATCCCGCCGAGGGAGACGTCAGCCGGAGGACGGTGTTCCTCCGCAACAACGGCAACGTCGAGGATCCCGCCACGAAGCAGCAGGTGCCGAGCTTCACGATCATCTCGAACCGCTGCACCCATCTCGGCTGTCCGACCCAGGCGAACGGCCCGATCGGACAGAAGTTCACAGGGGTGGCGTCGTTCAAGGACCACACGCTCAGCGGCCCCGTCGAGGCCCAGTCGGTCATCCCGGCCGGCTACGGCTGCCCCTGCCACGGCAGCCAGTTCGATCCCGAGGGGAACCGCATCGCCGGCCCGGCCCCGCGCGCGCTCGACCGCTACGCGTTCGAGGTCGTCAACGGCCATCTGATCGTGCTCAGCCCGTACTCGGTCTCGTATGTGACGGGCTCCGGGGCGCAGGCCCAGATCCACAAGTACAAGGAAGCCGGTCCCGGCCAGCACGTCGACGGGCCTGAGCAGTGGTTCTATCCCCTCCAGCCGCCGCAGCACTGATGGCGACCTCCACCTACAAGCGGAAGTCGACGAAGGCCGAGCTCCGCCGCCAGAAGATGGAGGCGGCCGCTCTCTATCCGATCGACTGGCTCGAGGAGCGGTCCGGGCTCATCGGCGGACTCAAGTACTTCCTCTTCCGCAACGTCCCGTCGGACATCAACTGGATGCAGACGCTCGGCTCGGCCGCGCTCACCGCCTTCCTCGTGCAGGCGATCACCGGCGTGATCCTCGCGATGTACTACGTGCCGTCGGCGGCGGTCGACCCGCATACGGGCAATCCGCAGGCGTACGACTCGATCCTCAACATCACGGACACCCTCACGCTCGGCTGGCTCGTGCGCGGCATGCACCGCTGGGGCGCGAGCGTCTTCATCATCCTCATGTTCCTGCACATGGGTCGCGTCTTCCTGTTCGGCGCCTACAAGTACCCGCGCGAGCTGAACTGGATCATCGGCGTCCTGATCCTCGTGATGGGGATGATGGAGGGCTTCACCGGCTACCTCCTGCCGTGGGACCAGACCGCGTACTGGGCGACCGTCGTCGGGATCAACCTGAACGGGACGGCGCCGTTCTTAGGCCCGTGGTTAGCCCAGTTCCTCCGGGGTGGACAGGCGATCAGCGGCGCCACGCTGACGCGCTTCTACTCGCTGCACATGCTCGTGATCCCGGGCGCGATCATCGCCCTGATCACGCTCCATCTCTACCTCGTGATCCGGCTCGGCGTCACCTCGCCACCGTGGTCGAAAGACGCAGCGGGTGGCGAGCCCGAAGAGGCGGACGAGCCGCAGCTGCGGTCCGGCCTGACGCGGCCGGCGGCGCGTCCTGCGGGCGCATCGCCGATGCAGGCTGAGCCGGGAGGCAGCGAGTAGTGGCCGCGATCAAGAAGGAGAAGCCGAGCCGCGTCGACGAGGCCCGGGCGGAGTTCGCCCGCTACAAGTCGGACGTCAAGGCGCGCGGGAAGCCCTTCTTCCCGTACGCGATGTTCCACGACACGATCATGAGCCTGGTCGTCGTCGTGGTGATCATCTGCCTCGCCGCGATCTGGCATTTCTCGGGGTACGGGCCACACCACGACCCGACGCACAAGGGCATCCTCGGACCGAACGTCGACCCGCCGGCGGATCCCGGCACGACGAGCTTCGTGCCGAGGCCGGACTGGTACTTCTATTTCCTCTTCTACCTGCTCCGGATCTTCAAATGGCCGGAGTCGATCTTCCTCGGCACCGTCGGTGTGCCGACCATCGCGCTCATCCTCCTCATCAGCCTGCCGTTCCTCGATCGTCGCCGTGTGCGCAAGCCCTCGCAGCGGCCGGTCGCGATGGTCGCCGCCGTCCTCACGATCGTCTCCATGGGCGTGCTGACCTGGAAGGGCGCGACCGCGAAGGAGGCGCTCGCCTCCGAGGTCAAGCAGAACATCCCGCGCTGGATCAAGCAGGAGCGCTTGCCGGCGGACGCGATCCCCGGGGTGCACCTCTTCGCGGTTGCGGGCTGCACGTCCTGTCACACCTACGACGGCGCCGGCGGCTCGAACCTCGGCGCGCCGGACCTAACGGACATCGGCTCGCGGAATCTCGGCGTCCAGTTCCAGATCGCCCACCTGAATTGCCCGTCGTGCGTCAACCCGGGCTCGCCGATGCCGTCCTTCTCGTCGCTCGGCCCGGAACGCCTGAAGCAGCTCGCGCTTTTCCTCGAAGCCTCCAAGGGCACGCACTAGCGGCGGGAGACGGGCGAGATGCGGCGGCTCCTCCTGCTCGCATTGCTCGTTCCGCTCGCGTCGGCGTGCGGCTGGAGCCCGTTCCCGAGCGGGCACTCGAGTGCGCAGGGCTCGTCCGTGCAAATCCAGGTCACCACGTCCCCCGTCCACACGGAGGCCCCGAGCTCCGTTCCGCGCTGGATCGAGGTCGAGCATCTGCCGCAGAAGGCGTTCGCGGGCGCCAAGCTCTTCGCGATCGCGGGCTGTACGGCGTGTCACGTGTATGCCGGCTCGGGCAGCAGGAACCTCAATGCGCCTGCCCTGACGGCGATCGGAAGACGGCACCTCGGCATCCGGTTCCAGATCGCCCACCTGAAGTGCCCGGCCTGCGTGAACCCGGGCTCGCCGATGCCGTCGTTCGCGTCCATGGGAGAGAAGCGCTTGCGCCAGGTGGCCGTCTTCCTCGAGGCCTCCAAGGGCATTCACTGACGGGGACCAGCGACAATCCCGGGAGTGCACGTTTTTCTCGGGATCACGGGCGCTTCCGGCGCCGCGTATGCGGCGCGGCTGCTCGAGGGGCTCGCAGCCACGGACTGCGAGATCGGGATCTGCGCCTCGCGCGCCGGCATCGAGGTGCTCGGCACCGAGCTCTTCGGCGACCCGGCGCTGCCGCGCGACGAGACGCTCGCGCGGCTCCTCGAGCACGCGAACGGCGCCGCCCGCATCTACGACCCCGAGGACTGGAGCGCTCCGTACGCGTCGGGCTCCGCGAAGGTCGACGCCTACGTGATCTGTCCTTGCTCGATGGGGACGGTCGGGACGATCGCCTCCGGCGCGATGTCGAACCTCATCCACCGCGCCGCCTCGGTCGCGCTGAAGGAGGAGCGGAAGCTCGTGCTCATGCCGCGTGAGACCCCGCTCTCGGCGATCCATCTCCGCAACATGCTCATGCTGCGCGAGGCCGGGGCGACGATCCTCTTCCTCGCGCCGGGCTTCTACCACGGCGCCGAGAGCGTGGAGAACCTCGTCGACTTCATGGCCGCGCGTGCCCTCGACCTGCTCGGGCTCGACCACGCGCTCACCCCCCGCTGGGGACAGACATGACTGTCGAGTCAGGCCGCCTCCCGGCCGAGGGCGTGCAGCGGATGTTCGACCGGATCGCGCCGGTCTACGACGCGATGAACCGTGTCATGACGCTCGGGCTCGACCAGCAGTGGCGCAAGGCGACGGTCGCGGAAGCCGTGCGGCCCGGCGACCACGTGCTCGACGCCTGCTGCGGCACCGGCGACCTGGCAGTTGCGGCGGCGAAGGGGGGAGCCGCGAGCGTCGTCGGCCTCGACTTCTCCGAGCAGATGCTCGAACGCGCCCGCCGCAAGGCGCCGGAGCTCGAATTCGTGCAGGGCGACGTGCTCGCGCTCCCCTTCGAAGACGCGAGCTTCGAGTCGGCCGTCGTCGGCTTCGGCGTCCGCAACGTCGAGGACCTCGAGGCGGGGCTCAAGGAGCTGCGCCGCGTCCTGCGTCCCCGCGGCCGGCTCGGGATCCTCGAGATCACGACGCCGCGCGGCCGGCTCGCGCCGTTCTACCGGCTCTGGTTCGACCGCATCGTGCCGCTGCTCGGCCGCGTCCTGCCCGGCGGCGACGCGTACACGTACCTGCCCGCGAGCGTGCGCCGCTTCCCGGGGCCTGAGGAGCTCGCCGAGCTGCTCGGCTCCTGCGGCTTCGAGGCCGTGCGGTTCCGGCTCTTCGCCGGGGGCATCGTGGCGCTGCACGTCGGCGAGGCGGGCTCGTGACGACATCGCTGTCGGACATCCGGTCGGTGCCGGGGCTGGACGACTACCTCGACGCGCTCGAGGAGCGGCTCGCGCGGAGCGTCGCCACGCATCCCGGGCTCGTCGCCGCCGTGGGGAACGAGGCGCTCGCCGCGGGCGGCAAGCGGCTGCGGCCCACGCTCGTCTTTCTCGCCGCCCCGCCGGGGACAGAGCCGTCGCTCGCCGCCGGGGTCGCGGTCGAGCTCGTCCACATGGCGACGCTCGTCCACGACGACCTGATCGACCAGGCCCACTTCCGCCGCGGCAAGGCCGCCGCCTGGTCGGTCTACGGCCCGGCCGCCGCGCGCGCGACCGGCGACTACCTGTTCGCGCGGGCTTTCTCCGAGCTGAGCGCGACGGGAGACGCCGAGGCCGTCGAGATCCTCGCCGACGCGACGCTCGCGCTCGCCCGCGGCGAGGCGCTGCAGCGGACGCAGACCCGCGACCCCTCGACGACGGTCGAGGCGTACCTCGAGCGCTGTGCGCTCAAGACCGGGAAGCTGTTCGAGGCCGCGTGCCGGCTCGGCGGCGGCTCCGGTGAGTACGGCCTCGCGCTCGGGATCGCGTTCCAGATCGCGGACGACGTCCTCGACTGCTCGGGCGCCACGATCGAGACCGGCAAGATCGCCGGCACCGACCTCCGCGACGGCACGCCGACACTCCCTCTCCTGCTCGCCGCGCAGCGCGACGCGGTCGTGCGGGCAGCGCTCGCGGGCGGTCCAATGGACGGCGCGCTCGTGCGTGTCGCGGCGACCGGCGCTCTCGACGAGTCGCGCGAGGTGGCGCTGGACTACGCTAAGGAGGCCAGAGCCCGTCTCGACGGCGAGCTGCACAGAGACGAGCTCGAGGCCTTGACACACGCGGTCGTCGACCGGGAGAGGTAGCCGCAATGGCTGTTCTGGACACGCTCGATACGCTCGCCCCGATCCGGGACAAGGTGCTCGCCGGCGAACGGCTCGACTTCGACGACGGCGTCGCCCTGATGGAGACCGACGACCTGCTCGCGCTCGGCGAGCTCGCCGACCTCGCGCGGCGGCAGCGCGTCGGCGGCGACGAGGTCTATTTCGTCCAGAACATCAACCTGTACCAGACGAATGTCTGCCGCGTGAAGTGCAAGTTCTGCGCCTTCGCGAAGACGCGCAAGCAGGAGGACGCGTTCACGCTGACCGCCGACGAGTTCGTCGAGGACGCGGTCGAGCAGCACGAGCTCCTCGGCTTCACCGAGATCCACACGGTCAACGGCGAGAACCCGCACGTCGAGCTCGACTACTACGCGGAGCTCCTGCGCAAGCTGAAGGAGGCGCTGCCGGACGTCCATCTCAAGTTCTATACGGCGTCCGAGATCCACCACATGTCGCGGCTCGAGGACTGCTCGCACGAGGAGGTCCTGCGCACGCTCAAGGACGCCGGCCTCGACTCGATGCCGGGCGGCGGCGCCGAGATCTTCGCCGACCGCGTTCGCACGCTGATCGCGCCGGGCAAGGAGCATCCGGACGAGTGGTTCGACGTCCACGACACCGCGCACAAGCTCGGGATCACGACGCAGTGCACGATGCTCTACGGCCACGTCGAGACCTACGAGGAGCGGGTCGACCACCTGTTGCGGTTGCGCGAGCAGCAGGACAAGACCAACGGCTTCCTCTCCTTCATCCCGCTCGCTTTCCACCCGGAGAACACCGTCTTCGAGCGCCGCGGCTTCCGCTTCACGACCGGCGCCGACGACCTGAAGGTGATCGCCGTCTCGCGGCTCCTGCTCGACAACGTCCCGCACGTGAAGGCCTACTGGATCATGATGGGCCTCCCGCTCGCCCAGGTCGCGCTCCACTTCGGCGCCGACGACGTCCAGGGCACGGTCGTGCGGGAGAAGATCTTCCAGGCCGCGGGCGCGAGCGCCGGCACCGAGCAGAAGGTCGCCGAGCTCGTCCGCGTCGTCAGCGAGGCGGGCCGCACCCCGGTGCAGCGCGACAGCCTCTACAACGAGCTGCGCCGATGGTGAACCTCTCCGAGCTCGAGCTCGCTCCCGACGTCGTCTGGGTCGGCGTCCTGCCCGGCATGCTGTGCCGCAGCGCCGAGCAGGTGAACGTGAGGCTCGAGCAGGTGCGAAACAGCGGCCGGTCGTACTCGCCGGAGATGCTCGCCGAGCGCGACGGCGTCGTGCTGTTCGACCCGCACGTCGACCCGCCCGCGGAGATCCCCGAGCTCCACCAGATCGCGATCGTCCACGACAACCGCGTGCAGGAAATCCGCGACTACCCGAACCGGGCAGCGGCGCAGTCGGCGTTCGAGGCGATGTGGTGATCCGCCTCGGCCGCATCGCCTACGTGAACATGGCGCCGGTCTTCTACCGCGTCGACGCCGAGGTGGAGGAGGTGCAGGGCGTCCCGACCGAGCTGAACCGGATGCTCGTCGCGCGGGAGCTCGACACCGCTCCGATCTCCTCGATCGAGTACGCGCGCAACGCCGACTCGCTCCGTCTCCTGCCGCGGCTCTGCGTCGCGTCGGAGGGAGCGGTCGACTCGATCCAGCTCGTCTCGCGCGTGCCGCTCGAGCGCGTGCGCACCGTGGCGGTGACGCCGGAGTCGGCGACGTCGGTGGCGCTGACCAAGGTGCTGCTGGCCGACGCCGAGCAGGCGCCGCTCGAGGCGTACGAGACGGGCGAGGCCGAGGCGAAGCTCCTGATCGGAGACGCGGCGCTGCGCTCGGCCTTCGAGGATCCGACCCCGCATCACGATCTCGGGAAGCTGTGGCTCGAGCGAACCGGGCTGCCGATGGTGTTCGCCGTCTGGGCCTGCCCGGAGCCGCTCGCGGAAGGGCTCGCCGAGCTGGAGGACGCGCTCGTCTCGTCGGTGCGGCTCGCCCGCGCCGAGCCGCAGCAGCTCGCGTTCGAGGCCGCCGAGCGCTACGGCTATCCGGCCGGCTTCCTCGCGCGCTACTTCGAGAAGCTCCGCTACCGCTTCGGCCCGCGCGAGCGCGCCGGCCTCTACACGTTCCTCGAGCTCGCCCGCGACGCCGGCCTGCTCGAGACGGTGCCCGAGCTGCGCTTCGTCCAGACCACGGGCGCGGCCGTCGCATGAGCGTCGCCGAGCGCACCCCGGTGGCCGAGATCCTCGAGCGCGCGGTTTCCGGCGAGCGGATCACGGACGAGGAGGCGATCGAGCTCCTGCGCTCGCGCGACCTCGTCGCCGTCGGCCGCGCCGCGAACGAGATTCGCAACCGGCTGCACGACCCGGAGCGCGTCACGTTCATCATCGACCGCAACCTCAACTACACGAACATCTGCGTCACGGACTGCGACTTCTGCGCCTTCTACCGCCGGCCGGGCGACCAGCGCGAGGGCTATCTTCTGCCGAAGCCGGTCATCTTCAAGAAGATCGAGGAGACGCTCGCGCTCGGCGGCACCGGCCTACTGATGCAGGGCGGCCACCATCCCGACCTCGGTGTCGAGTACTACGAGGATCTCTTCTCGTCGATCAAGGCGCGCTACCCGATCCACCTGCACGCGCTGTCGCCGTCGGAGATCGTGCACGCGGCGCGCCGCTCGAAGCTGACCGTGCCCGAAACGCTGACGCGCATGCGCGACGCCGGCCTCGACTCGATCCCGGGCGGCGGCGCGGAGATCCTCGTCGACCGCGTGCGCGACATCATCGCGCCGAAGAAGGTGAACACGAAGGAGTGGCTCGGTGTGATGCGTGAGGCGCACCGGCTCGGGATCTCGACGACGGCGACGATGATGTACGGCCACGTCGAGACGCTCGAGGAGCGGGTCGAGCACTTCCGGCGGATCCGTGAGCTACAGGACGAGACGGGCGGCTTCCGCGCTTTCTTCTCCTGGACGTTCCAGGACGACGGCAACCGGCTCGTCTCGCTCGTGCCGGTCGAGGCGCGGCCGACCTCGTTCGACTACCTGCTCACGCAGGCCGTGTCGCGCATCTACCTCGACAACCTGCCGCACATCGGGTCGTCCTGGGTCACGCAGGGGAAGAAGATCGGCCAGGTCGCGCTCGGCTTCGGCGCCGACGATCTCGGCTCGGTGATGATCGAGGAGAACGTCGTCTCGGCCGCGGGCACCACGCACCGCACGAGCGCCGACGAGCTCGTCCATCTGATCAGGAGCATGGGCAAGACCGCCGTGCAGCGCGACACGCTGTACCGCGACGTCAAGGTCTGGGACTAGCCGGTCAGCTGCGCTACGAGCTCGGCGGCGTAGGGCCGGCCGCTCCGCTCCGCGGCAGCTCGGAAGTCGTCGATCGCATACGGCACCTGACGGAACTCGACCGCGACCGCGCCGTCCTCCACCGTGACGAGTGCCCACTCGGCCAGCGCGCGCAGGATGGGCGGGTCGGGATGCCGGTCGTAGGAGACTCCGACGCTGCCGGGATTGACGTAGAGGGCATCGCCGATCCGGCGCGTCCACTGCAGGTGCGTATGCCCGCCCGCGAGCAGTGCCGCGTCGTGGCCGAGGTAGGGGTCGAGGGCCTCGCCGCCGAGCTCGGGTAGGAGCACGTCGTCGTAGGAGTGCGGCGAGCCGTGGAAGAGGAGCAGGGACACGCCGTCGAGTTCGCGGCGAACGACCGGCGCGAAGGAGCGGATCTGCTCGAGCTGCGCCGCGTCCAGCTGGGCAAGCGTCCAGTCGCGAACCTCGAGCTGCCGCTCGGTGACCGGCTCCGGCGAGTCGTCGTCTACCTCGAGCAGGAACGCGTCGGCGTTGCCGAGCACCGTCTCGCAGCCGAGCGCCGCAAGGCGGTCGAGCGTCTGCGCCGGCTCTGTGCCGCCCTGGACGACGTCGCCGAGGCAGACGATCTCGGTCACGCCGAGCCGGTCGACGTCCTCGAGCGCGGCCCGAAAGGCGACGTCGTTCCCGTGCTGGTCGGAGATGAGCGCGAGGCGCATGGTCAGAGTTTGGACCTGACCGCTTCGAGGCCGGCGCGCACCCGCTCGGGCTGGTCGGTGAAGACGCCGTAGTGAATCTCGAACCACGCCGCAAACCGGTGGTAGATCGCGGCCCGGCGGCGCAGGTCGTCGTCCACGTTCCAGTCGGGAAACGGCCCGTTCAACAGCCAGGAGTAGTCGATTGCGGGGTCGCCGACCCGTGCGTCTCCCCAGTCGATCACGCCGGCGAGCCGGCCGTCCCGGACGAGCAGGTGTGGCGGGCCGAGGTCGGAGTGCGTGAGAACCGGGTCGAACCCGGTCAGCGTCTCGACCTCGTGGAGGAGTGCGTCTCCGGCCCCGCGTTCGTCGCGGTCAAGCAGCGGCAGCGCGACGCGCCGGAACTCGTCGGCCTGCTCGCGGTACGCCTCGAGCCAGTCCGGCCGCGGCGCAGGCACCGAGCCGACCTCGATCGCGTGCAGTGCGTCGAGGAATCCGCGCACGCCGGCGGGGTCCTCGTCCACGAGCGGCTCGCCTGCGATGAACCGGTAGACGACGAGCCACGGCTCGCGCGAGACGTACTCGAACTGCGGCACCTCGACGGGGAGGAGCTGCGCGATCGCGGGCAGGAGCTCGCTCTCCTTCGCGATCTCCTCGACCGCGAGCTCGTGGCGCGGCCACCGCACGACCCACTCGTCCTCGACGACGAGCACCTTGAAGTCCCAGCCGTCGTCCCGTTCGACCAGAGGCTGCGGCATCCGGAGGAAGCTACCCTGCGCGCGGGTCGTGCCTCGCAAGCTCCTCATCGCCGCCGCGCTCGCGCTCCTCGTCGCGGCCCTCGCCGCTTCGGCGGCGACCGGACGTTCCGCGCAGCAGTCGGTCACGAGCTCGCTCCTGCTCCCCGGAGTGACGTACACGCGCGAGGTGGACTTCACGTCGCGCGGCCCGATCGTCCTCGACGTCGTGACGGCGCCGCAGCCGAACGGGCAGCTCTACTCGCTCGCGCCGGCGCTCTCGAACGACCAGCTGCGCGGGAAGGAGTCGCTCACGCGCCTCGAGAAGCGGGCCGCCGGCAACGCGACGACCGTGGCGATCGACGGTGACTACTTCGACAAGACCGGCGCGCCGAGCGGGATGCTCATGCAGAACGGGGTCCTCCAGAGTGCGCCCGTCGGCGGTCGTTCGAGCCTCGGGATCGGCGCCGATGGCACGCTGACCACCGATCGCGTCTCGTTCGCGGGGATCTGGCAGGGGAACGGCCTGCGGCGGCCGCTGGTCCTGAACTCGCCGACGGGGAAGTTCTCGCTCTACACGCCGGTCTACGGCTCGGCGACGCCGCAGGAGTCGGGAGTTGTCGAGGCGGTGCTTGGCACGTTCCCGTCGGCCAAGCTCGACACGCCGCTCGACGGCACCGTCACGCAGGTGACGAGTGGGCAGACGAAGATACCGCCCGGCGGCGCGGTGCTCGTCGCGCGCGGGACCCAGTCCACCGCCCAGCTCACCGCGGAGGCGCCGGTCGGGCAGCAGGTCGAGGCCCTGCTCTCGCTCTCGCCGGACTGGAGCGGCCTCGCGAGCGCGATCGGCGGCGGGCCGCTGCTCGTGAAGAACGGCAAGCCGATCTTCCACGCGGGCGAGTCGTTCCCGTCCGGCCAGCTCAACAACCGGCAGGCACGCGGCGCGATCGGCCAGCTCGCCGACGGGCGCATCGTGCTCGTCGGCGTCGAGGGCACGAAGCCCTCCTACAGCATCGGCATGTCGAACTACGAGCTTGCCGTCGAGCTCTCCGAGCTCGGAGCGAGGACCGCGTTCGCGCTCGGCGCAGGCACCGCCTCTGGGCTCGCGTTCGACGGGAAGCTGCTCACGCGGCCCTCGAACGGCGTCACGCCGAAGGTCTCGGACGCGCTCGTCCTCTCCTACAGCGGCGTCTATGCCACGCCTCCCTCGACCGCTGTGCTCTCGCCGAACGACGACGGCGTCGGCGACAGCGAGACGTTCTCCTACCGCGTCGCGCGACCTTCGCAAGTCGTCGCGTCGCTGGCGGGTCCCGGCGGCGCGAAGGTCACGCTTGCGAACGGGGCGGAGTCGCCGGGGCTGCACACGCTTGGCTGGGACGGCACCGTCGCAGGCTCGCCGGCGCCCGAGGGGAAGTGGACGTTCAGCGTTCAGGGGACCGACGACCGCGACGTCGCGAGCAGCGCGCAGCGGACGTTCTCGCTCGACGACACGCTCTCGTCGCTCGCCGTCATGACCGGCCGCGGCGGGCGCCCGACCGCGACGTTCGAGCTCACGCGCGCGGCCACCGTCCTCGTGCAGGTCCGGCGGTCGAACGGCGTTCCTGTGGCGACGCTTCGCTCGGGGCCGCGCGCGGCCGGGCCGGAGCACGTGACCTGGCGCGGCCGGATCGACCGGCACCGGGCGCCGAGCGGCCGCTACCAGGTGGCCGTACAGGCGAAGAGCTCGGTCGGCACCAGTTCGCTCACGGCGCCGTTCTCATGGCGCGCTCACGTGCGTCACTAGACTCGCCCGAATGCTCCTGGCGAGCGTCTCGTCGAGCTTCACCTCCGCGGTCGCGAATCACGGCGTCTATGCCGTGTTCGGCCTACTCGCGCTCGGCGCGCTGCTTCCGATCGGGAGCGAGCTCGTCGCGCTCGTCGGCGGCGCTGTCGCCGCGGGCGTCCTCGCGGGATCGAACGGCGTCTCGGTCTTCGGCATCCACTTCGGCTCGGGCGCCGGCGCGTACCTCGCGATCGCGCTGGCGGCGACGGTCGGCTACCTCCTGGGCTGTCTCGTCGGCTGGCTGATCGGACGCTGGGGAGGCCGCGAGCTGCTCGAGCGGCACGGGCGCTGGTTCCACGTCACGCCGGAGCGGCTCGACCGGGCCGACGCGTGGTTCCGGCGCTGGGGGCGGCCAGGTGTCCTGATCGGGACGCTGTTGCCCGTCGTCCGCTCGTTCGTCGCGATCCCGGCCGGGCTGTTCGAGATGCCGCTGCTCCAGTTCCTCGGCCTCGCCCTCATCGGCTCGGCCGTGTGGTCGTTCGTGTTCGTCGGCATCGGCTACGGCCTCGGTGCGAGCTACAACAGCTTCGAGCACGGATTCCGCTACGTCGAGGTCGCGATCGTCGCCGCGATCGTCGTCGGGGCGGCGTATTTGGTCTATCGCAGGAGGGCTGCGGCTAGAGTTGCCACGCGTGCAGACGATTCCTCTCGTTGACGTTCGAGCCGAATACGAGCCGCTGATCCCCCGGCTCGAGGCCGCCTTCCGCGAGGTGCTCGACGGCAAGGCGTTCATCCGCGGCCAGAACTACTGGGCGTTCCAGGAAGAGGCCGCCGCGTACCTCGGCGTGAAGCGGACGATCGGCGTCGCCAACGGCACCGATGCCCTCGTGCTCGCGCTCGAGGCGCTCGGCGTCGGCCCGGGCGACGAGGTGATCTGTCCCGCCTTCACCTTCTACGCGACGGCCGAGTCGGTCGTGCGGCGCGGCGCGACGCCGGTCTTCGCCGAGATCGATCCCGTCACGCTCAACCTCGACCTCGAGGACGCCGCCGCGAAGGTCACCGACCGGACGCGCGCGATCATCCCCGTGCATCTGTTCGGGCGGATGCTGGACGTGCGGCCGCTGGTCGAGCTCGGCGTCCCCGTGCTCGAGGACGCGGCGCAGGCCTTCGGCGCGCCGGAAGTCGCGCAGCACGGGGCGATCTCGACGTTCAGCTTCTATCCGACGAAGAACCTCTTCTGCCTCGGCGACGGCGGGCTCGTGGCGACCAACGACGACGACCTCGCGGAGCGCGTGAAGCTCCTCTCCTTCCACGGCTCGAAGGACAAACAGGACTTCGACCTCGTCGGCTACAACTCGCGGCTCGACGAGCTGCAGGCCGCGTTCTTGCGCATCTTCCTGCCGGAGCTCGCGGGCTGGAACGAGGGGCGCCGCGCCGCCGCTGCGCGCTACGCCGAGCTCGGCCTCGGCGAGCTCGTCGAGATCCCGCAGGACGAGCCGGGCCACGTCTACCACCTCTTCGTCTGCCGCTCGCGCGAGCGCGACGCGATCCGGGCCGCGCTCACCGAGGCGGGCATCGCGTCGGCCACCTACTACACGACCGCGCTCCACCTGCAGCCGTCGCTCCGCTTCCTTGGCTACGAGCCGGGCTCGCTGCCGGTGACCGAGCAGGCGGGGGCGGAGAACTTCTCGCTGCCGCTCTGGCCCGGGATTCCCGCCGAGGCGCAGGAGCGCGTCGTCGACGTCGTCCGCTCGGCCGTCCCCTCCCGCGTCTGATGCGCCACCTTCTCTCCCCGCACCGGCTCTGGCAGCTCGCCGTCGACGCGCTGATCGTCGCGTTCTCGTGGTGGGCTGCGTTCGAGCTGCGCTTCGATCACGGGCTGCCGCCGAAGTACCAGCTGCTGTTCAACCGCACGATCCTCGTCGTCGTCGGGATCAAGCTGATCGTCTTCATCGCCTTCGGCTTCTACAACCGCTGGTGGCGGTACGTCTCGATCCGGGACATGTGGGCGACGGCCCGCGGCGTCGTCGTCGCGTGCATCGTCGCCGACCTGACCGTCTACCTCGCGGCACCCGTGCACGGCTTCCGCCTGCCGCGGTCGATCGCCGCCACCGACCTGCTGCTCACGCTCGCGCTCATCATGGGCTCGCGCCTCCTCGCGCGCACTGCGATGGAGCGGCCCGGACGCTTCACGATGGTCGCCCGCGGCAAGGAGGTCGTCGTGGTGGGCGCCGGCGACGCGGGCCGCCTGATCGTGCAGGAGATGCAGCGCTCGCGGATGCTCAACTACACGCCGATCGGGTTCGTGGACGACGACCCGCGCAAGCGGCACACGCGGATCATGGGCGTGCGGGTGCTGGGCACGATCGACGAGCTGCCGCGCGTGCTGCGCGAGCACCGTCCCGACGAGGTGCTGATTGCGATGCCGTCCGTATCGGGCGACGTGCGCCGGCGGATCGTCGAGACAGCGCAGCAGTTGCGGATCGTGGTCAAGACGCTGCCTGGCCTCTACGAGCTGATCTCGGGGGACCTCGGGCTCGCGGGGCAGATCCGTCCCGTCCAGGTCGAGGACGTGCTCGGCCGGGAACAGGTCGAGGTCGACTTCCACGAGGTCGCTGCGTACCTCGAGGGCCACACCGTGCTCGTGACCGGCGCCGGCGGATCGATCGGCTCGGAGCTCTGCCGCCAGATCGCGCGCGTCCGGCCGACGCGGCTGATCCTCGTCGACAACGCCGAAGGGCCGCTGTTCGAGATCGAGCGCGAGCTCGTCAGCGAGCGCGACTTCACCGCCGCGCTGCCAAAGCTGATCGACGTCAAGGACCGGAAGGCGATGCGGCGCGAGGTGTTCGAGAAGTACCAGCCGACGGTCGTGTTCCACGCCGCGGCGTACAAGCACGTCGCGATGCTCGAGACGCATCCGCTCGAGTCGGTGCGCAACAACGTCGTCGGCACGCGGATCCTCGTCGAGCTCGCAGCCGAGTTCGGAGTCGAGCGCTTCGTCTTCATCTCGACGGACAAGGCCGTCAACCCGAAGACGGTGATGGGCCAGTCGAAGGCGCTCTGCGAGTGGATCGTCGAGTCGTTCGGGCACCGACGCGACGTCTCGACCCGCTTCGTCGCGGTGCGCTTCGGCAACGTCCTCAACTCGTCGGGCAGCGTGATCCCGATCTTCCGCAAGCAGATCGAGAAGGGCGGGCCGGTGACGGTGACGCATCCCGAGATGACGCGCTACTTCATGACGATCCCGGAGGCCGTCTCGCTCGTCGTGCAGGCGGGCGCGATCGGCGGCCGCGGCCAGGTGTTCGTGCTCGACATGGGCGAGCCGGTGCGGATCGTCGACCTCGCGCAGAACATGATCCGCCTCTCGGGCAAGGAGCCGCGCCTGCCGGACGACCCGACCACAGGCCCGCGCGACGTGCGGATCGCGTTCACCGGCTCGCGGCCGGGCGAGAAGATCCACGAGGAGCTCTGGAGCGCCGACGACTCGGTCGGCGAGACCGCGCACCCGAAGATCTTGCGGCTGAGCCGGCCGCCGGTCGATCCCGACTGGCTCGCTGCGCAGCTCGCCGAGCTCGAGCACCTCGCCGACGAGGGAGACACGCTCGAGGTCGTCGGGAAGCTGCGGAACATCGTGGCCAAGCCGCAACGCGTCGAGCGGCCGAACCTCTCGGACACGGGCAGCTACGTGCTCGAGCTCGAGCCGCACGCCGACACGAATCCCTGACCTTCGCGTGACGGTCCCCGGCCGGTCGCATCGTTAGCCTCGGCGGCCTGGATACGGACCGGATCCTCGAAGGGCTGAACCCCGAGCAGCGCGCTGCCGTCGAGACGCCGCGCGGGCCGCTGTGCATCCTCGCAGGCGCGGGGACCGGCAAGACGACGACGATCACGCACCGAATCGCGTGGCAGGTCGCGAGCGGCGCCTTCCCGCCGCAGCAGATCGTGGCGGTGACGTTCACCGGCAAGGCGGCGGGAGAGCTCGGTGCGCGGCTACGCGCGCTCGGCGTCGACGGCGTGCGCGCCTCGACGTTCCACTCGGCGGCGCTCGCGCTGCTCCGCCACTTCGAGGGAGATCCGGGCCGGATCCTCGCCACGAAGACGCTGCTGCTGCGTCGCATCGGCAACGGGCTCCCGGGCGCGTTCCGCTTCCGTCCCGCCGGCGATCTCGCCACCGAGATCGAGTGGGCGAAGAATCGGCGCCTCACGCCCGACACGTACTACGACCGGCTGGGTGACCACGACCCGCCGATCCCGTCCGACCTCATGCTGCGGGTGTTCCGCGAATACGAACGGCGCAAGGCCGCCGAGGGACAGCTCGACTTCGAGGACCTGCTCGAGCGCACGGCGCGCCTACTGGAGACCGACGATGCGGCGCGTGCGGCCGTGCGCGACCGCTGGCGCGCCTTCACCGTCGACGAGTACCAGGACGTCAACCTCCTCCAGCAGTCGCTGCTCGACCTCTGGCTCGGAGACCGCGACGACCTCTGCGCGGTCGGTGACGACTACCAGGCGATCTACGGGTTCACGGGCGCGAGCGCCGGGTGGCTGCTCGCGCTGCCGGAGCGCTTCCCGCACGCGCGCGTCGTGCGGCTGGAGCGGAACTACCGCTCGACGGCGAAGGTGATCGAACTGGCTAATCGTCTCGTGCCGCGGCTCGGCGGCTCGACGAAGACGCTCGCACCGACGATCCCGGACGGCCCCGAGCCGCTGGTCGGGCCGGGGCTGAGAGTCGTCGAGCACGTGCGGCGGTTGCACGCCGACGGGCTGCCGCTCGAGCAGATGGCCGTGTTGGTACGCACGAACGCGCGCACGAGCGAGTTCGAGGAGGCGTTTCACGAGGCGGGAGTCCCGTTCCAGGGCGCGTCGCTGCTGGCGCGCGACGCGGCGCGGCAGCTGCTGAAGGCGCTGCGCGGCCGGCAGGGGCCCGCGGCCGAGATCGTGCGCGACCTCGCCGTCGCTCAGGGGCTCCTCACGGAGGTGCCGGAGAAGCTCGGCGAGCGCGAGCAGACGCGGCAGGCCGACCTGGCGCGGCTCGTGCGGCTCGCGGCGGAGTTCGACGTCGAGGTCGACGGCTTCGTCGAGCTGCTCCACGAGCGCTTCGGCGAGAGCGCCGGCCGCGGCGTGCACCTGCTGACACTCCATCGGGCGAAGGGGCTCGAGTGGGACGCCGTCTTCCTGCCGCGCGTCGAGGAGGGCGAGCTGCCCGTGCGGCGTGGCGACGTCGCCGAGGAGCGGCGCCTGTTCTACGTCGGATTGACGCGCGCGAAGCGGCATCTGCTCGTGACGTGGGACGGCAAGCCGAGCCGGTTCCTCGACGAGCTCGGCGTGCGCGCGGCGGCGCCGTCGCTCCCGAAATCGGCGAAGACCACCCTGCCGCAGACGCCCGCAGTCCAAGCTCTGCGGGAGTGGCGGCGCGCGCGGGCGCGTGCGGACGAGGTGCCGGCGTACGTCGTCTTCAACGACCGGACCCTCGCGGAGCTCGTGGCCCGGACGCCGCGCACGCTCGCAGAGCTGGCGACGGTCCCGGGGATCGGGCCGGCGAAGCTCGAACGCTACGGCCCCGAGCTGCTCGCCCAACTCGCAGCCGTCGCGGCCTGAGCCTCTGTTCCGCCGGGCGGCAGCACTCTCGCCTGGGCCAGTGTTCCGGAATGACCCCTGAGGTCAGGGCGGTTCAGGAGTTCGAGATGGCTGCGGCGACCACTCGACGAGTTCGAGCGCAGAAGACGGACTCTGATTCGTGCGTGTCGCCCGGCCCGCCGAAGCACCGGTAGCGGTGTCCGTCGACGCGGCATGGCCCGAAGGTGAGGCAAGAGTGCGTCGTGATGGCGGTCAACATGACGCGACGGGCAGCTGTGCATGACATTCCGTTGGCGACTGTCACTCGCCTTCGATGCCGACGTTGAGGTACCCGCATTTCGGCTTCCCGGTGGACGGGATCAGGTAGATGGCGGGGCCAGTCTTGGTGTTGCTGGTCGCCTTGGCGGGCTTCCCGGTCAATGGATTCACATAGATGGCTTGGCTCGTCGTGGTCTTGCTCCCTGTCTCGGCGTGACGGCCTGAGCCACAGCCGAGCACGGCTACGGCGGTGGCCATCGCAAGACCGGTGAGGGCAACACGTGGCCCATCAGGCGAGAGTACTCCCGGCCGGGCCAGCGTCCTCTCGCCTGGCCTCGGCTGGTCTCCGACCGCCTGAGATAGGTCAGGCGTCCAGGGCCGAGAGGAGGAACCGAAGCATCTCCGCGGGATCGCGCTGGATGCGAGGGGTCGAAGCGGGATCGCGCTTCGTCAGCTCGAGCGCCCGCGGGTCGGTGAGCGGCTTGAGGCGGCCGTCGCGGATCAGTGCCTCGTCCACGCCGCCGAGCCGACCGCCGTACGTCGTGTAGACCGGCACGCCGAGCGCCGCCGCCTCGCGGTTCATCGTCCCGCCCGCCGAGACGACGAGGTCAGCGAGCGCAATCAGGCTCTGCGCGTCGACGGCGCCCTCGGGGAGGACCACCTTCGGCAACGCGAGCCCGCGCACGTACTCGCGCTGCTCCTCGGTCCGCGGCAGGACGAACGCCTGCACGTCGTCGGCTCGGCCGAGGTGCTCGAGCGTCTGCGGGAACAGCGGATTCGAGTGGCGGTGGTAGAGGGACACGTCGGGCGGCGGCCGCAGGATGACGAGCACGCGCGCCGGGTCGACGCCGAACCGTTCGAGCAGCGACCGGTCGGGCTCGAAGTCCGAGAGGTAGTACTCCTCCTTCAGGCCTGGGTACTGGACAAGCTTCGGCGGGCGCACGCCGTACGGCTTGAGCCGCTCCGGCGGGATCGCGTCCGGCACGACGACCCGCGTCGCCGCGCGGCAGCCGAGCTGGTGCTGCAGCGTCGCGAACTCGTAGTCGAAGGTGGTCGAGCTCGGGATCCCGAGCCGCCGCGCCGAGATCGTCAGCTCGTGCGAGCCGTGCGCCAGCGCGACGTCGAAGTCGCGGCCGCGCGCCCACTTGCGCAGCGCGCCGAGCCGGTGCGTCATCTGCCGCGCCTTCTGCACCCTCGATCGTCCGCCGTGCCGCCCGACGACCTCGTCCGCCTCCAGGCCGTGCAGCTCCAATAGCTCGAGCGTCTGCGCGTAGTCGCGCGCGGTGATCTCGACCTCGTCGCCGCGCCCGCGCATGATCTCGATCAGCGGCCGGAAGACGAGCACGTGCGCCGGCGCGGTCATGTCGATCCAGACGCGCATCAGAGCCGTTCCACTACACGGAACCGGATCGCGACGATCTCCGTCTTCGCCTCGATGGGTCGCCCGAAGAAGCGCTCGTGGGCGATCCGCCAGTCCTCGACGGACTCGAAGCCCTCGCCCTCGTCGCGAGCGAACTGCTCGTCGATGTCCTCGGCCGGTATGACGCGGGACTCGGTCACCTCGACGACGGCGACCGGGCTCTCGTCGTAGCCGAGCAGCGCACGCCGGTCGCCGACCTTCGCCGGCTGCTCGTCCACCGCCTTGTACTCGTCGAGCAAGCCGGCCGTCGCGGTCTTCTCGCCGCCCAGGACCGCGTCGACGAGCTGACGGCGCAGCTCGGTTCGTGGGTGACCGAGCTCGAATGGAGGAAGCGCGTTGATCCGCACGTCATTCACGCGACGAGCGCCTCCATCCGCGCCGACTCGAGCCGCGGCGGCTCCTGTTCCACGTGCCGCTCGTACCAGAGCGTGAACGCGAGCAGGCCCCACAGCTGGCGGCTCCAGTCCTCACGCCCGGCGACGTGCTCGTCGAGCAGCCGCGTCACCGGCGGCGCCTGGAAGAAGCCCTGGCGCTGCAGGTTCTCGGGCGACAGCGTGGCGCGGGCGAACGGCTCCAGCTCGCCGCGCAGCCAGGCCGCGGCCGGGATCGAGAACCCGCGCTTGCGGCCGTGCACGACCTCCGCCGGCAGCAGCGGCTCCATGGCCTTGCGCAGCGCCACCTTCTTCGCGAGGCCGCGCACCTTGAGGCGCGTCGGCAGCGCGAAGGCGAGGTTCGTCACGAGCGGATCGAGGAACGGGACGCGCGCCTCGAGTGAGTGCGCCATCGAGGCGCGGTCGGTCTTCACGAGCAGGTCGTCGACGAGGTAGACGCCGAAGTCGACGTCCTGCAGCCGCGCCAGCTGCGGCGCCCCCGTCGTCTCGCTGTAGCGCGTGCGGTAGACGTCCACGGGGTCGAAGGCGGCGCGGCGCCCGGTCAGCTCGGCGCGCGCCTCGGGCGAGAAGATCTCCTTCCAGCCGTGGTGCCGCTCGAGCGGCGGCAGGTGGGCGGCGCGCACGAACCGCTTCGCCTTGTAGTCGAGGCTCGCCTTCCGGGTCGACGCCGGCAGCGCCTCGACGAGCGGCCGCGCCACCCGCGCGAGCGGCGCCAGGTGGTCGGCCCAGAGATCGGCCG
Organism: uncultured Actinomycetes bacterium; assembly: GCA_963743545.1. Taxonomy (GTDB): domain Bacteria; phylum Actinomycetota; class Thermoleophilia; order Gaiellales; family Gaiellaceae; genus Palsa-739. Next base: position 1,043,012 of record CAVUQB010000005.1, read on the forward strand.
AATACGTGTAGTAGCCGCCGAAGAGCTCGTCGCCGCCCTCGCCCGAGAGCGCGACCTTGACGTGCTCCGCCGCGAGCTGCGAGACGAGGTAGGTCGGCAGCGCGGACGAGTCGGCGAACGGCTCGTCGAAGGCCTCGGCGAGCGCGCGCAGGAGGAGCTCCGGCTCGGGCTTGACGAGCAGCTCGTGGTGCTCCGTGCCGTAGCGCTCCGCGACCAGCCGCGCGTCGGCGCGCTCGTCGAAGCTGCGCTCGGCGAAGCCGATCGTGAACGTGTGCACCGGCTCGGGCGTCTCCTGCGCCGCGAGCGCGGCCAGCGCGGCCGAGTCGACCCCGCCCGAGAGGAGGACGCCGACCGGCACGTCCGCGAGGAGATGCGCCCGCACCGAATCGCGCAGCCGCGCGCGGAGCTCCTCGATCAACTCCGCGTCGTCGCCGTCGCGCAGCTCGCTCTCGACGGCCGGGCCCGGCCGTGCGTACCGCTCGAGCGAGATCTCGCCGTTCTCCCAGACGAGGACATGGCCGGCCGGCAGCTTGCGGACGTCGCGGACGATGGAGTACGGCGCCGGGATCGAGTTGAAGGCGAGGAACGCCTCCAGCGCGTCGAGGTCGATCTCGCCGCGTGGCAGTGCCCGCAGCTCCGACGCGAAGCGCAGTTCGCCGCCGACGTGGCGGTAGTACAGCGGCTTGATCCCGTACGGGTCGCGCGCGAGCACGAGGCGGTGGCGCCGAGCGTCCCAGATCGCGACCGCGAACATCCCGCGCAGCCGCTCGGCGAAGCCGACGCCGTGCTCCTCGTACAGGTGGACGAGGGCCTCGGTGTCGCAGCGCGTCCGCAGCTGGTGCCCGGCGCGCTCGAGCTCGCGGCGGAGCTCCGGGTAGTTGTAGATCTCGCCGTTCTGGACGACGACGCAGCTCCCGTCCTCGTTCGCGATCGGCTGGTCGCCGTGCTCGAGGTCGATGATCGAGAGGCGCCGCGCGGCGAGCGCGACGCCGCCGTCGATGTGCTCGCCGTGACTGTCAGGCCCGCGGTGGACGAGGAGGTCGCTCATTGCGCGCAGCGCCTCGACGTCCGCGGCGCCGTGAGTCGTCGCGATCCCGCAGATTCCGCACACGGGCTCTACCTTAGGCGCCGGGTCGCACGAGTCCTCCGACCGACTGCTTCAGCACGCGCCAGCCGGTGGCGAGAACGGTGCGGAGGTAGAGCCGGACCGACCGGTCGGCGATCCATTCGAGATCGTGCGCGAGCTTCTCGCCCATCGACGTCTCGTAGCCGCGCCGCACCTGCGCGAGCCCCGTCAGGCCGGGCCGCACGACGAGCCTCTGCCAGTAGGAGGGCAGCTCGTGGGCGAGCTCCTCGAAGAAGACGGGTCGGATCGGCCGTGGTCCGACCAGGCTCATGTCGCCGCGCAGGACGTTCACGAACTGCGGGATCTCGTCGAGCTGCGTCGCCTTGAGCCACTTCCCGACCGGCGTGAACTCGGCCTGGGTGCGCTCGACGAGCTCCTCGCCGAGATGCGAACCGAGCCGCCTCTCGGCGCCGCGCCGCAGCGTGCGGAACTTGTACATCGTGAAGACGCGCGCCCCGCGGCCGACGCGCTCACCGCGATAGAGGATCGGCGTCCCGCTCGTGACCAGCACGGCGGCGGCGATCAGGAGCGAGATCGGCAGCAAGACGAGCAGGAAGACCGACGAGAGGAGCAGGTCGAGGCCACGCAGAACGACGTCGCGCGGCCGCGCCGGCGTGTCGAGCGCGAGCTGGCGATAGCCGCGGACGAGCGTGTCCTCGAGCCGCGTCGGTTCAGGCACTGCCCGATCGTAAAGCGGCGGGCGGCCAGGGGGCGAAGCCGGTGGGCGGCTATAACGTGTGCTTATGGACACGAAGCAGCTAGCGGCCTTTTGCGCGGTGGTCGAGCGCTCGAGCTTCTCGCAGGCAGCCGACCAGCTCGGGGTCACGCAGCCCGCGGTCAGCCTGCAGATCCGGTCGCTCGAGCAGCGCGTCGGGCAGCGGCTCCTCGACCGCTCCGGCCGCCGGGTCGAGCCGACCGAAGCCGGCCTCCGGCTCTACCGCGGTGCGCAGCGTCTGCTAGCCCTCGAGCAGCAGCTGCTGGCCGATCTCGGCGACGAGGCCGAGGGCGAGCTCAAGGGCCGGCTCGAGATCGGAGCCTCGACCGGGCCGGGCGGGAGCGTGCTACCCGTCATCCTCGGGGAGTTCCAGCAGCTGCACCCGCTCGTGACCGTCGCGCTCACGGTGGGCGACACGCATACGGTCGTCGAGCAGGTCGGGCGGCGCGAGCTGGAGCTCGGGATCGTCGGGGTTGGCGGCCGCCATCGCGGCGTCACGTTCGAGCCCTTCTACCGGGACGAGGTCGTGCTCGCCGTCCCCGCGGGGCACCAGCGCGCCGGCAAGAGCATGACGCTCGACGAGCTCAAGGCCGAGCCGCTCGTCCTGATGCAGGAAGGCGCCGGGATCCGGCAGATGATCGACGAGGAGCTGCGCGAGCTCGGCCTGCGGCTGCGCGACCTGAACGTGAAGCTCGAGCTCGGGCTGCAGGAGTCGGCCCGGGCGGCCGTGCTCGGCGGCTTCGGCGCCACGTTCATCTCGCGGATCGCGATCGAGGGCGATCTCGCGGCCGGAACTCTCGCGATCGTACGGGTCGAAGGGCTCGAGCCGGCGCGGGATGTCCAGCTCGCCCGCGCGAGCGGCCGCGCCGAGACGCGCGTCGCGCAGGAGTTCGTGGCCTTCGCCAAGGAACGGCTGCCGTGATCGTCGAGTGGGGTCTGGGCTTGCTCCCGGCCGCGTGCGCCGAGGCCGGGGTGGCGTCGCCGCTGCTCGTCGCGGGACCGCGCTGGGACTCGCTCGAGCTGCCTGTCGAGCCGGTCGCGCGCTGGCAGGAGGTGCCGTCGGATCGGATCGTCGAGGCGGCGGCCGCGGCAGCGCCGGCGGACGGTGTGCTCGCAGTCGGCGGTGGCAGCGCGATCGACCTCGGCAAGGCGATCTCGGCCGCGACCGGGCTACCGCTTGTCTCTGTCCCGACCACGTACGCGGGCGCGGAGTGGACGAGCTACTTCGGCGTCCGTGACCCCGGACGGCGGATGCGAGGCGGCGGCGGAGGTGCACACCCCACGGCGATCGTCTACGAGCCCGAGCTCACGCTCGACCTGCCGCCGGAGACGACCGTGGGCACGGCGATGAACGCGCTCGCTCACTGCGCCGAGGCGCTCTACGTCCGGGGCCACAACCCCGCCGCCGACGAGCACGCGCTGGCCGGTGCGCGCCTGATCGCCGGGTGGTTGCCGCGCGTCGTCGCCACGCCACACGACCGCGAAGCCCGCACCGAGCTGCTCCGCGGGGCCTCGCACGGCGGTGCCGCGCTCGCGGGTTCGATGCTCGCGCTCGCACATGCGATGGCCCAGGCGATCGGCGGGCGCTACGGGCTCCCGCACGGGACGCTCAACGGGATCTGCCTGCCGCCGGCGCTGCGCTTCAACACCACGTTCGCTCCTGACGCCGTGGCACGTTTCGGTGAGGCCATCGGCGCGCCCGCCGACCCCGCCGGCCGGGTCGAAAGTCTCGCCGCGCTCGCCGGGGCGACGCGGTTGCGCGAGCTCGGTGTCCCCGAAAGCGACCTGCCCGAGCTCGCGGCCGACGCGGCCGAGCGAGGCGGGAACCTCGCCAACCCGAAGCCCGCGAGCCCGGACGAGATCGAGCAGCTCTTGCGCGGCGTCTACTAACCCGTTCCCACGCTGCTTGTCGCGCCGCGATCGGTGCGCTTGGTGTCCTGGTGATGCGTTGTGTGGAGCGTGATCCAGGGCACGACGGTCTGGCACGCGAAGCCGGCCGACGACTCGTTGGTGAAGAAGGTGAAGCCGCGTCCGATGCCGCCGCCGACCAGCGCGCCGGCCCGCCAGGAGACGCCGCAGAGCGTGCCCGAGGCCGTGGTCGTCGACGTGCGGTAGGTGATGTGGTTGTCGAAGACCGCGCACCAGTACGTCGTGTCGGTGACGCGCTGCTCGTACGGCCACGTCCCCCACTGGTGCCAGACGTAGTTGGCCCAGCAGGTCGGCTTGGCGGCCGAGAGGACGTTCGAGTCGCTCAACGGGTCGAGACCCACTGCGGCCTGCGGTGAGATGTCGGACTCGATCGAGGTCTGCGCTCCGGGCTGCGATGCCGCATCGAGCGCGGTGCTCCCGTCGACGATGCTCGTCGACGTGCCGCTCGGGACGGCCGGAGTCGCCGTGGCGAGGGCGGTCGCCTGATCGAGCGACAGGGGAGTGGGCGTGCCGTCGCCCGCCGCGCGGGCCGCGGCCGCGGAGCCGAGCATCAAGGCGAGTGTTGCGAGGAGCAGCGCGGGGCGTGTTGCCCGTCGTACGTTCATCGTGGACCTCCAGTCCGTGGGCGGATGCGAGGGAGGCCACGCTAGCGTTGTCAGATCTGACAATCAAGATGGCTCTTCGCGGCATGCTCCGAATGGCCGAGCTGCCCACGAATAAGCGATCGCTATGCAAACGATTAGGTACCATCCCGTTCGAGTTCCGGAGCACTACCCTGTGGAGGAGCGCGCATGCCCGGCTTTGCAGACGGATTTCTAGGACTGCCCGAGCGGCCTGGCAAGCCGCGCAGTTCCGGCCTCACACACGTCATGGACAAGGGTCTGAACCTGCGCGAGATCGAAGGCCTCTTCGACACGGCAGGTGACTTCGTCGACATCGTCAAGCTCGGCTGGGGCACCGGCTATGTCACGAACAACCTCGAGAAAAAGATTGCGCTTTATCGACACTTCGAGACGCCCGTCGTCTGCGGCGGGACGTTCTTCGAGGCGGTCTACGTGCGCGGCAAGATCGAGGAGTTCAAGGGCTGGCTCACCGAGTACCGCTTCTCGCACGTCGAGATCTCCGACGGTACGGTCGAGATCCCGCGCGACCAGAAGCTCGAGCTGATCGCCGACTTCGCCCGCGACTTCACCGTCCTCTCGGAGGTCGGCTCGAAGGACGCGGAGGTGAACATCGCGCCGTACCTGTGGGCGCAATGGATGCAGGAGGAGCTCGACGCGGGCGCGTGGCGCGTCATCGCCGAGGGCCGCGAGGGCGGCACCGCCGGCATCTACCGGCCGAGCGGCGAGCTCCGCACCGGCCTCGTCGACGAGATCGAGCACTCCATCCCGTTCGACTCCCTGATCTGGGAGGCGCCCACCAAGGAGAGCCAGGCCTGGTTCATCAAGCACTTCGGCACGAACGTCAATCTCGGCAACATCCCGCCCGACGAGGTGATCCCGCTCGAGACGCTCCGGCTCGGCCTGCGCGGGGACACGCTGAAGGAGGTGCTTCTTGGCGGCGAGCCTGCAGCTGCCGGCTGACGTCGAGTCCTGGCCCGCGCAGCGGGTCGTCGAGTACGTGCTCGGCGAGTTCCCCGGCCGCGTCGCGCTTGCGTGCTCGTTCCAGAAGGAGGAGTCGGTCCTGCTCGAAATGCTGTTCGAGCGCGAGCCGAAGGAGCGGGTCTTCGCGATCGACACGAACTACCTCTTCCCGGAGACGTATGAGCTCTGGCGCGCGGTCGAGGAGCGCTACGACACGAAGATCGAGACGTTCGTAGGCGGCTCCGTCGAAGACGGGCTCTGGGAGACGAAACCCGACCTCTACCTCGCCGTCGCCAAGATCGAGCCGCTCAACCGCGCGCTGCTCGACCTCGACTGCTGGATCACGGGCATTCGCCGTGACCAGTCGCCCTTGCGCGCCGACGCGCCGAAGCTCGGCTGGGACGAGGCGCACGAGCTCTGGAAGGCCAACCCGCTCGCCGACTGGTCGGACGACGACTGCTGGGCGTACATCAACGAGCGCGCGCTCCCGTACAACAAGCTCCACGACCGGGGCTACGAGTCGATCGGGGACACGCACTCGACGACTCCCGGCCAGGGCCGCGAGGGACGCTGGGCCGGCACGGAACGGACCGAATGCGGGCTCCACACATGAGCGTCGCTCGCCTTGCAGGGAACGCCCGATGAGCGGCTTCGTCCTCTGGTTCACGGGCCTCTCGGGCGCGGGCAAGACGACGATCGCGAACATCGTCGAGCCGGAGCTCGAGCAGCGCGGCTTCGTCGTCGACCATCTCGACGGCGACATCGTCCGCACGCATCTCTCCAAGGGCCTCGGCTTCTCGAAGGAGGACCGCGACACGAACATCGCGCGCATCGGCTGGGTCGCCTCGCGGCTCGCACGCGCGGGCGCGGTCGTCGTCGTCTCGGCGATCTCGCCGTACGAGGAGCTGCGGCGCCACGCGCGCTCTCTCGTCGACCAGCACGCGCCGTTCGTGGAGATCTACGTCGCCACGTCGCTCGAGGAGTGCGCCCGCCGCGATCCGAAAGGGCTCTACGCGGCCGCATTCGCCGGCGAGATCGACGACTTCACCGGCGTCTCGGCACCGTACGAGGAGCCGCTCGAGCCGGAGCTGCGGCTGGAGACTCTCGGACGCACGCCTTCCGAGTCGGCCGCCACGGTGATCGACCGGCTCGAGGAGCTCAACCTCATCTCCCAGCGCGTGGAATCCGAGTCGTGAGCACCTCGCGGGCGCTGCCGACGGTGACGCACCTCGACGAGCTCGAGTCGGAGGCCGTCCACATCTTCCGCGAGGTCGCGGCCGAGCTCGAGCGGCCGGTGCTGCTCTTCTCCGGCGGCAAGGACTCGATCGTCCTGCTGCGGCTCGCCGAGAAGGCGTTCAGGCCCGGCAAGTTCCCGTTCCCGATCATGCACATCGACACCGGGCACAACTTCCCGGAGGCGATCGAGTACCGCGACCGGCGCGTCGCCGCGCTCGGCGAGCGTCTCGTGGTCGCGTCGGTGCAGGAGTCGATCGACAAGGGTCGCGTAGTGGAGGAGACAGGCCCGCGCGCGTCGCGCAACCGGCTGCAGACGACGACGCTGCTCGATGCGATCGAGGAGCACGGCTTCGACGCGGCGATCGGCGGCGCCCGGCGCGACGAGGAGCGCAGCCGCGCGAAGGAGCGGATCTTCTCCTTCCGCGACGACTTCGGCCAGTGGAACCCGCGTGTGCAGCGGCCCGAGCTCTGGAACCTTTACAACGCACGCGTCCGCAAGGGCGAGCACGTCCGCGCCTTCCCGATCTCGAACTGGACCGAGCTCGACGTCTGGCAGTACGTCGCGCGCGAGCAGCTCGAGCTGCCGCTCATCTACTTCGCCCACGAGCGCGAGGTGTTCCGCCGCGACGGGATGCTCTACGCGGCCTCGGAGTACGTCGAGCGCATGGAGGGCGAGGATCCGTTCACGACCTCGGTCCGCTTCCGCACCGTCGGCGACATGACCTGCACCGGCGGCGTCGAGTCGCACGCGGCGACGATCGACGCGGTCGTGGAGGAGATCGCGGCCACCCGCGTCACCGAGCGCGGCGAGACGCGGGCCGACGACCGCTTCAGCGAGGCCGCGATGGAAGATCGGAAGCGCGTTGGCTATTTCTGAGGCGGCCCAGCGCACCGAGTTGCTCCGCCTCGTCACGTGCGGCTCCGTCGACGACGGCAAGTCGACGCTGATCGGGCGGCTGCTCTACGACACGAAGCAGATCTTCGTCGACCAGCTCGAGCACATCGAGGACGTCTCGCGCCGCCGCGGCAACGAGTACGTCGATCTCGCGCTGCTCACCGACGGCCTGCGCGCCGAGCGCGAGCAGGGGATCACGATCGACGTCGCGTACCGCTCGTTCGTCACGCCGCGGCGCCGCTTCCAGCTCGCCGACGCGCCGGGCCACGTCCAGTACACGCGGAACATGGTCACGGGCGCCTCGACCGCCGACCTCGGGATCGTGCTCGTCGACGCCCGCCAGGGCGTGGTCGAGCAGACCCGCCGCCACGCGTACATCCTCTCGATCCTCCGCGTTCCGCACGCGGTGGTCGCCGTGAACAAGATGGATCTCGTCGACTGGTCGCAGGAGCGGTTCGACGAGATCTCCGCCCACCTCGACGAGCTCGGGCTGCCGGATCTCGTCGTGATCCCGATCTCGGCGCTGCAGGGCGACAACGTCGTCGACCCCTCCGGGAACATGCCGTGGTACGACGGGCCGGTCCTGCTCGACCATCTCGAGGCGGTGGAGATCGCCTCCGACCGCGACCTCGACAGCCGGCGCTTCCCCGTGCAGTGGGTGATCCGGCCGATGTCGGACGAGCATCACGACTTTCGCGGCTACGGCGGCCAGGTCGCGGGCGGGGTGTGGGCTGCCGGCGACGAGGTCGTCGTCCTGCCGACCGGCTTGCGGACGCAGGTCGAGGCGGTCGAGACCATCGACGGGCCGCTCGAGGCGGCGATCCCGCCGCTGTCCGTGACGATCAGGCTCGCGGACGACCTCGACGTCTCGCGCGGCGACATGCTCGCCGACCCCGCGAATCCCCCGACGGTCGCGCGCGAGCTCGAGGCGCGCATCTGCTGGATGAGCGAGCGGCCGCTCGAGCCGGGGATGCGGCTCGCGGTGAAGCAGACGAGCCGCTCGGTGCGCGCCGTCGCCGACGAGCTCGTCTCGCGTATCGACGTCCACACGCTCGACGACGTGCCGGCGCCGGAGCGGCTCGAGCTCAACGACATCGGCGTCGTGCGGCTGCGGCTCTCCGAGCCGCTGTGCGTCGATCCCTACGAGGAGAACCGCACGACCGGCGCGTTCGTGGTGATCGACGAGGCGACGAACGAGACCGTCGGCGCCGGGATGGTTCTCTCGACGTCGTGACCTGGCAGTTCACGCTGACCGGTCTCGGTCTGGGCCTGATCGTCGGCCTCACCGGCGTGGGTGGCGGCTCGCTGATGACGCCGATCCTGATCATCGTCTTCGGCTTCAAGCCGAGCTATGCGGTCGGGACGGACATCTTCCACGGCGCGATCTTCAAGTCGTTCGGCGCGGTGCGCCACCGGCGGCTCGGCACGGTGCACAGCCATCTCGCGCTGTGGCTCTTCGCGGGTTCCGGCCCGTTTGCCGCCGCCGGCGTCGCGGTCTCGTACCTGCTCCGGAACTCGATCAGCAACGCGCAGACGCTGCTCGGCTACGCGATCGGCGTGGCGCTCATCTTCGGCGGCGCCGGCTTCCTCGCCAAGTCGTTCGTGAAGGGGGGAGTCCAGCCGAGCGAGGGGCCGTTCATCATGAGCCGCCGCGACAAGCTGCTCGCGCTCGGCACCGGCGCGGTGTTCGGCTTCATCGTCGGGATCACGTCGGTCGGCAGCGGCACGTACTTCGGGCTGATGATGGTGCTCGCCTACCCGCTCGTGATGCCGCGAATCGTCGGCACGGACATCTTCCACGCTGCCGCGCTCCTCTGGGTCGCCGGCGTCGGGCACCTGATCATCGGTGACGTCGACCTGCACGCGACCGCCTGGCTGCTGCTCGGCTCGGTGCCGGGGATCCTGATCTCGAGCCGCTACACCGTGAAGGTGCCGGACATGACGATCCGGGGCGGTCTCGCGGGGATCCTCATCCTCAGCGGCCTCAAGCTCCTCAACGTGCCCGAGGCGAACTGGGTGCTCGGCTGTGGGCTCGTCCTGATGCTCGTCGTCCTCACGATCTACACGGTGCGCGTGATGCTGAGTGAGAAGCCGCGCGCGACCCCCAGCAGCGCCTGACCTCTCTTCGACTTCGTTAACGCGGCGCCCGTAGAATCGGCGGGCTTTGCAGCGGGTGCTCACGACGGTCACGCTCCTGGGCCTGCTGGTGGCCACTGCAGCCGCCTTCGCGATCACCGAGCACCTGAAGCTCGAGAAGAGCCCCGTCGCGATCGGGCAGATCTCGAGCGTGTTGTCTCCGGTCTGTGACTGCCCGACGGCGAAGGCGACCGTCCGGTTCAAGCTGCGCCGGACGGGCCGTGTGACGGTGGTCGTCGTGGACGCGGACGGCCACAAGGTCGCGACCATCGCGCCGAACGTGCTCGCGCGCGCCCACAGCCCGCAGCACCCCGAGTGGGACGGCCGCACCGAGGCCGGCAGCCAGGCTCCGGACGGCGTCTACTACCCCTGGATCCAGCTCCCGCGCCGCACGTTCCGGCTGAACAACAAGATCGTCCTCGACACCGTGCCGCCGAGGGTGCTCTACCGCCACGGCCTCAAGCCGGTCCTGCTCGCGGGGCCGGGCCGTTCGGTTGCGATCCGCTACGGCTTCAGCGAGAAGGCGCACGCGCTGGTCTACCTCGATGGCCGGCGGATCATCGTCGGTCGCAAGACCGCGCCGCAGGCCAAGATCAAGTGGAACGGGAAGCTCGACGGCGAGCCGGTTCGCGCAGGCACGCACGTACTCTCGGTCGGCGCGCAAGACCTCGCCGGCAACGAGACGCCGGCCGCCAAGCGCAAGACCGTGACGGTCGACGTCCGCTACTTCGAGCTCACTCCCGAGCAGATCACCGTCGGCAGCGGCGGTCGGATCAGGGTTCACGTCACGACGACCGAGCGGCGCTACAAGTGGCGTCTCGGGCAACGGCACGGCGAGCGGCGCAGGAGGGTGCTGCGGCTGCGGGCGCCGTCGACTCCGGGCACGTATCGCCTGGTGGTGGGCGAGGGCGGACAGAGCGCGACGGCCGTGATCCGGGTGCACCAATGACCGGGCTCGCCGAGCTTGCAGGCCCGATCGCGTGCATCGGCCTCGCGGTGCTGCTGCTCGCGCGCACGCGCCGGAACCGGATCGCAGGGCTCTGCTACGCCGGAGTCGGCACCGTGCTGCTCGCGGTGTCCCTCGCTCCGTCAGACGCCGGCGAGCTCGGGGTGGCCGTCGCAGGGGTGATCGTGCTCGGCCCCCTCCTCGCCTGGCTCTTCCGCCGCGAGCCCTGGCTCGTCGCGTACGCCACGCTCGCGTTCATCCCCCTCCGCATCGGCTTCCTCGGCCACTCGCTGCTCGTACCGCTGTACGCGGTCGCGCTCGGGGCCGCGGGGTTGCTGCTGTGGCAGCTCGTCGAGGGCGACGAGAGGACGCGCGAGCTCGGCATCGCCTCGTGGCCCCTCGCGCTCTACCTCGTCTGGATCGGGCTCTCGGTCGCGTGGAGCGTCAACGTCCACACCGCGGCAATCGACCTGCTCGCCTTCTACCTGCCGTTCACGGTCCTCGCGATCTCGATCGCGCGCCTGCCGTGGCGCGTGTCGCGGGTGCGGATCCTCTACGGCGAGCTCGTGGCGCTGGCGCTCGCCTTCGCGGTCGTCGGCTTCTACCAGTACGAGACCCGCACGATCTTCCAGAACGTGAAGCTGAAGCAGATCAACATCTTCAACGCCCTGTTCCGGGTCAACTCCGTCTTCTACGACCCGTCGATCTACGGCCGTTTCCTCGTCGTGGCGATGATCGCGACCGTCGTGCTGATCGTGCGCGGCCGGCTGTCCCTGCGCGCTGCTCTGGCCGCGCTCGCCTGCCTCGCCGTCCTCTGGCTCGGGCTGTTGATCTCGTTCTCCCAGTCGAGCTTCGCCGCGCTGCTCGTGGCGGTGTTCGCGCTCGCCGCCATCGTCTGGCGCTGGAAATCGCTCTTCGCGCTCGCCGCCGTCCTCCTCGTGGCCGCCGGCGTCGCCGTGGCTCAGCCGAAGATCGTCCACGCGCTGCGGCATCACACGGTCTCCGGCCTCAACAACGCGACGAGCGGGCGGGCGACCCTGATCGCGGTCGGAATCAAGATCGCCGAGGCGCATCCGTCGCGCGGCGTCGGCCTCGGCGGCTTCGAGCGTGCGTACTCGAGACGGACGGACAAGACGGCGAGGAAGAGTGCGTCGCACAACACGCCGGTGACGGTCGCCGCCGAGGAAGGCGTGCCGGGCCTCTTCTTCTTCTGCTGGCTCGTCGGGGCGCTGCTGCTCGCCGCGTTCCGGCGAAGGGACCACAACACCTACGGGAGGCTCGCGCTCGCGGCGGGGCTGGCATTGCTCGCGATCTTCGTCCACTCCCTCGCCTACAACGACTTCTTCGAGGATCCGACCACCTGGCTGCTGATCGGTCTGGTCGGGCTCGTCTCGCCGGTGCGTCTCCGCGCTCCCAAACCGCCACCGGCCGAGACGCCGGAGCCCGTGCCTGAGATGATCAGGCGATGATCGAGCAGTGGCGGAAGGCGCTCGTCCTCGCGCCGCACACCGACGACGGCGAGTTCGGGTGCGGCGGGACGATGGCGCGCCTCGTCGAGGCAGGTTGCGACGTTCGCTACGTCGCGTTCTCGATCGCGACGCGCTCGCTGCCGCCGGGCTTCCCGCCCGACACGCTCGCGCGCGAGGTCGCCGAGGCCACGTCCGAGCTCGGGATCCCCGCCGAGTCGCTGACGGTGCACGACTTCGACGTCCGCACCTTCCCCGAGCGGCGGCAGGACATCCTCGAGCTGCTCGTCGCGCTCTGGGAGGAGTGGGCGCCGGACGTGGTCTTCCAGCCGAGCCTCCACGACGTCCACCAGGACCACCGCACCGTCGCCGAGGAGGGCCTCCGTGCCTTCAAGCGCACCACGATCCTCGGCTACGAGATCCCGTGGAACAACTTCGACTTCGAGTACCAGTGGTACGTCGCGCTCGAGCAGCGGCACATCGACCTGAAGGTCGCCGCGCTCGAGAAGTACGCCTCGCAGCACCATCGCCGCTACGCGAACGCCGACTACGTCCGCAACCTCGCCCGGATGCACGGCGTCAACGTGAACCGCGAGCACGCCGAGGTCTTCCAGGTCTACCGCGTCGTCGCCTGAGAGAGAGGCGACTCAGGCCAGCGGGGTGAGCGCCTTGCGGCCGCGCCCGACCAGGCGAGGGAGCGAGCGCCACGTGTGCGGGTGCTCGGCGACCACGAGCAGGAGGAGCGGCAACGAGCGCACGGTCCGGCGGTAGGAGAGACCGCGCTCGAACGAGATCTGCTCGATCCGACGCTGCCGGCGCAGCTCTCTCCGTGCGATCCGCCGCTCGCGAACCGAGAGGTTGCCGCGCTCCAGCGCCCGGCGGTACGTGCTCTGGGTGTACCGCGCCATCACTCCCACGTCGCTCGACCACGACGTCGCGCGGACGCGATGCACGGCGAGCACCTCGCGCGTCGCCACCACCCGGTAGCCGGCCTCGACGATCCTGATCCAGAGGTCGAAGTCCTGGGCGCGGGACAGGTCGGGGCAGAAGCCACCGATCTCCTCGACGACGCGGCGCGGCGCGGCGCGAGCGCGCTGCCGAAGATGGGGTTGGAGCGCAGGAGCCGCCGGAGACCGACGTTGCGCGGGAAGCGGACGACGTCCATGTGGGTCTCCGGACGCTTGTCGTTGTTCCGGAGCAGCGACGCGTTGCACGCGACGATTCCCACGTCGCCGTTCGCCGCGTTGGCCGAGTCGTAGAGCGCCACCTGGCGCTCGAGATAGACCGGAAGCCAGTAGTCGTCGGAGTCGAGGAACGCGAGCAGCTCCCCGCTCGAGTGCGCGATCGCGAGATTCCGGGCCACCGCCGGCCCGGAGTTGGTCTCGGTGCGCACAAGCGTGATCCGGTCGCCAAGGCTCCGAACGCGCTCGGCAGTCGCGTCCGTCGAGCAGTCGTCGCAGACGACGATCTCCCAGTCGTCGGACGTCTGGCCGAGCACCGAGCGCAGCGCTTGCTCGATGTACTCCTCGGCGTTGAAGGCGGGGATGATGACGCTGACGCGGGGCACCGACGTAGCCCTTGAGGCTAGACGGCCGACGACCGGCGTGCCTCAGGGGACTTCAGTCGTAGTCCGTTGTGGCCGATACCTCGTGGATGCTTCGCGTCATCGGCTTGCCGGCGCTGCTCATCACGCTCCTGATCGGCGCGTACCTCTCCGTGAAGGACATGCAGTCCGAGGGTCCGACCTCCCCCGCCGGCCGGCAGGAGATCGCGCAGGCGCAGTCCGCGACGGCCGGCTTGAACTTCAACCAGGCCGTGCCGGGGCTGCAGGCGTACTTCGACCAGTACCACACCTATGTCGGCGCGACGCTCCCGCTCGGCAGCGGCGTCGTCCTCGCGAGCGCCACCCCGACCTCGTATTGCCTGCAGGACGGGAACGAGCACGAGCTCGGCCCCGGCGGCACGGCTCAGCCCGGCCCCTGCTAGCCCAGTGGCGGGTGTGAGCGCGGCCAGAGCGGCGAGCGCTGGTACGCGGCGGCCGTCGTGTTCCAGCTGCGGCTGAGCGCGGCGAAGCGCGCGAGTTCGCGCCTGCCTCGCGAGGTGGGGTAGCGGAGGTCCGGCTGGAGGAGCTCGTAGCCGGCGCTGGCCAGGACGTCGCCAGCCACCTCCTCGAAGGCGAGGGCGTCCTCGCGGCTCATCTGGCTGCGCCAGTCACGGAGGCCAGGAGTCGGCGGCTGGGCGAGGTTGCGGTGCTCGGGCATGTGCGCCGTGTCGCTCGGGCGCGTGTGGTCGAGCATGCCCGGCTCCCAGGGCAACGACGCGTGCTCGCAGATCCGGCGGAGTTCCTGCTCGGGACTCGCGACGAGATCCTCGTAACGCAGCTCGAGATAGCGGCCGCCCGCGTGCTCACCGAGCCGCCGCGCCGCCAGGATCTCCGTCCGCCACCGCGCTGCGAACTGCGGGACCGTGTGCGGCAGCGCCCACGTCTTGCCCGAGAAGCCCGCCGGCAGCTCGAGGAAGGAGAGCGCCGCGTCGCGACCGTCGCGCACGAGGTGCACCCAGATCGCGTCCGGAAAGAGCCGCTCGAGCAGCGGCAGCTGCTGCATGTACAGAGGCGTCTTGTCGCCCCAGCGCGTCTTCCCCTGCCGCTCCGCGTACGTCTCGAAGATCGCGCTGATCGCCTCGCTCGTCGTCATCCCCTCGCGCAGGCGCGGGCGGACGTCGTCCGGCGTGATCCCCCAGTCGTAGAGCGTCCGCAGGCGCCCGAGGTCGTCGAGGAAGGCGTCGAGCTTCGGCTTGCTGCCGTGGCGATGGGCGAGCTGCGGGACGAAGAACGTCTCGTACGGGATCGCGAGCGTCGAGCTCCGGTCGAGCATCACGCGCAGCAGCGTCGTGCCCGAGCGGCCGACGCCGAGGATGATCACGGGCGGCTCACTCACAGGACCAGCTCCGCGAGCGTCTGCAGCGCCTCCGGCTGCGTCGTGCCGAGCACGAGCGTGGTGACCGGCGTCTCTCGCCACGCCTCGAGCCGTTCCGCGATGCGCTCCTTCGGCCCGATCAGCGAAACCGCGTCCACGAGCTCGTCCGGCACGGCCGCGATCGCCTCTCGCTGCTTGCCGCCGAGGTAGAGCTCCTGGATCCGTTCGGCCTCCTCCTCCCAGCCGTAGCGGCGCACGAGCGAGTTGTAGAAGTTGCGGCCTTTCGCGCCCATGCCACCGACGTAGAGCGCGACGTACGGCCGCAACGCGTCGCGGAGCGCGGGCACGTCGTCGCCGACGAAGACGCTCGCGGTCGCCGCGATCTCGAAGTCGGGCGGCGCCGCGGCGAGGCTCGGCCCGAACGCCTCGTCGAAGCGCTCGGGCGCGACGAAGATCGGGAGCCAGCCGTCGGCGATCTCGGCCGCAAGCGCGACGTTCTTCGGCCCGAGCGCCGCCAGGTAGATCGGGATCTCGGCGCGCAGCGGGCGCAGCATCAGCTTCAGCGGCTTCCCGAGCCCGGTCGCGCCGGGTCCGGCGTACGGGATCCCGTAGTGCTCGCCGTCGTGCTCGACGACCTCGCGCCGCAGCGCCGTGCGGACGATCTCGACGTACTCGCGCGTCTTGCCGAGCGGCTTGCCCCACGGCTGCCCGTGCCAGCCCTCCACCACCTGCGGCCCCGAGGTGCCGAGGCCGAGCAGGAAGCGGCCGTCGGAGAGGAGGTCGAGCGTCGCCGCGGTCATCGCCGCGTTCGCAGGCGTGCGGCCGGGGATCTGCATGATCGCCGAGCCGAGCTTGATCTTCTCGGTCTTCGCGGCGAGCCAGCCGAGGACGCTGACCGCGTCGGTGCCCCAGGCCTCGGCGACCCAGACCGAGTCGAAGCCGAGCCGCTCCGCCTCCTCCACGAGGGGGAACAGGTCGGCCGGGTTCGTGCCGGGCGGCGCGTAGCCGAGGTTGAGGCCGAGCTTCACGTCTCGATCCTACGATGCGTCGGTGACCGAGTGGGAGTGGGATCCGGACACGTACCTCGCGGAGATGGCCGCCGAGATCCCCGGCTACGAGGAGCTGCAGGAGGCGGTCGTGGCGGCGGCGACGGGTGTCCGCGCCGCACGTGTGCTCGAGCTCGGCATCGGCACGGGCGAGACCGCGCTGCGGCTGCGCGCTCAGCATCCGCGGGCTAGCTGGCTCGGGATCGACGCGAGCGAACCGATGCTCGCGCGGGCGCGCGAACGGCTCCCGGACGCGGACCTGCGGCCGGCGCGGCTCGAGGACGAGCTTCCGCCGGGCCCGTTCGACCTCGTCGTCTCGGCCCTGGCGGTGCACCACCTCGACGGTGCCGGGAAGCGGGACCTGTTCGCGCGTGTGGCCCGGGTGCTGCAGCCGGGAGGCGTGTTCGTGCTCGGCGACGTCGTCGTGCCCGCGCCGGGCCTGGCGGGGCCGATTTACGTCGACTGGGTGATGGACACGCCCGACAGCGTCGACGACCAGCTCGCGTGGCTGCACGCTGCGGGCTTCGAGGCGGAGGCTTCCTCCGTCCGTGTTGACCTGGCCGTGTTCCGCGCTACGCTCAACAGCCCGTGACGCACCCGGAGCTCGCAGCCGAGCAGGCCTACGTCGACCGCGCCTACGACCAGCTCGACCACATGCGGTCGACGGTCGCGCGCACGCAGGAGGCGATGGCGACCGAGTGGGCGGCGCTGAACATGGAGGCGTGGGTCAAGCGGCGGATGCGCACGTTCGAGGACGCCGAGCGCGGCCTCGTCTTCGGACGGCTCACGCTCGACGGCACTCCCCGCCCGCTCTACGTCGGCCGTCGCTGGGTGCACGACGACGAGCACAGGTCGCTGGTCGTGAACTGGCAGGCGCCAGCGGCGCGGCCGTTCTACACGGCGACGCCCCAGACGCCGCACGGCGTGCAGCAGCGCCGCCGCTTCCGCTCCGAGGGCCGACGCCTCACGGACATCTCCGACGAGTCGCTGGACGGCAGCGTGGTCGAGGGCGCGAACGTCTCCGACTTCCTGCTCGAGGAGCTCGACCGCCGCCGCGACGTGCGGATGCGCGACATCGTCGCCACGATCCAGTCGGACCAGTACCGGCTGATCACGGCCGAGCCCGAGGGCGCGCTCGTCGTGCAGGGCGGCCCGGGCACCGGCAAGACGGCGGTCGGTCTGCACCGCGCGTCGTGGCTCCTCTACACGCATCGCGAGCGGCTGCGACGCGTGCTCGTGGTGGGGCCGAACCCGACGTTCATGGACTACGTCTCCCACGTGCTCCCGACGCTCGGCGAGGAGGCGGTCGAGCAGCGGGCGGTGACCGAGTTGGTCGACGGGATCGAGGCCGTCCGCGAGGAGGAGCCCGAGGTGGCGCGGCTCAAGGGCGATCCGCGGCTGCGCGAGGTCGTGGCGCGCGCGGTCGAGATCGCGGTCGTGCCGGCGCCGGAGGAGCTCGTCACGCTGGTCGACGGCACCTACGTGCGGGTGCGGGAGCGCGACGTCGCTGCGCTGCTCGAGGAGGCGCTGGAGGCCGGCGCGCCGCTCGGCCTCGCGCGCGAGCGGTTCCGGATGGCCGTGCTTCGCCGCTTCTACGAGCGCTACGGCGAGTTGTTCGGCCCGCGCGCCCTGCGCAGCTTCGACGAGCTCGAGCAGGCGCTGCGGCGCGGCGGCTTCCTCACGCGCTGGCTCGACCACGTCCTGCCGCTACCGCAGCCCGAGAAGCTCGTCTCGCGACTCCTCACGTCGCCGGCCGCGCTCGAGGCCGCGTCCGAGGAGGTGCTCGACGCCGACGAGCGCAAGCTCCTGCTGCGCGATCGGCCGCGGCGGATGTCCGACCTGCGCTGGAGCGACCAGGACGTGCCGCTGCTCGACGAGGCGCGGACGCTGCTCGCCGGCGCGCCGCGCTCGTACGGACACGTGATCGTCGACGAGGCGCAGGACCTCTCACCGATGCAGCTGCTCGCGATCTCGCGTCGGGCCGTCGACGGCTCGTTCACGATTCTCGGTGACGTCGCGCAGGCGACCGGCCCCGTCGTCTACCGCCGCTGGCAAGAGCTCCAGCCGTATCTGCCGGACGACGCCGAGATGGACATCGAGGAGTTGCGCCACGCCTACCGCGTCCCGGCCGAGATCATGGACTTCGCGTTGCCGCTCCTCGATCGGATCGCGCCCGAGGTAGAGCCGCCGCTCGCCTACCGCAAGGGCGGCGACCCGCCGAAGCTCGTCCAGGTCGGGGCGGAAGAGCTGCTCGCGGCCGCGCTGCGCGAGGCGTCCGCGCTCGCCGAGCTGGACGGACTGCTCGCGGTGATCGTGCCGCGCTCGTTCGCGGGCAGCGTGCCTCAGGGCGAGCTCTTCGACGAGATCTCGGTCCCGGTGCTGACGCCGCGGCAGGCGAAAGGCCTCGAGTTCGACCACGTCGTCGTGGTCGAGCCGGCAGCGGTTGCGGACGACGGGGATCGCGGGCTGCGCGAGCTCTACGTAGCGCTGACGCGGCCGACCAGGACGCTCGTCGTCGTCCACGCACGGCCGCTCCCCGAAGGCCTATCCGCGCCGACGTAGGTGACGGCGACGCCGTTCGCCGAGCTGAACGAGCTCCTGGCGCGATACGTCGCTCGGGTCTCTTTGATCCTGGGCAGCGACCTGACCGGCGTCTACCTCACCGGCTCCTTCGCGCTGGGCGGCGGCGACGCGGCGAGCGACTGCGACTTCCTCACGGTGACCAGCCTGCCCGTCGGCGACGCCGAGGAGCGCGGACTGCGCGGCCTGCACGAGGAGATTCCGGATTGGCCGAGCTACTGGGCGTACAACTTCGAGGGCTCGTACGCGCCGCGGGCCGACCTCACGACGTTGGCGAAGCTGGGCGAGCCCTGGCTGTACGTCAACCGCGGCGGGCGCGAGATGGAGTGGTCTCCGCACTGCAACACGGTGGACGTCCGGTGGGTTCTGGTCAATCGGCCGGTCGTCCTCGTGGGGACCGATCCGCGCACCTTCGCCTGCGATGTCCCGGCGGCGGTCCTGCAGAAGACGATGCGACCGCAGATCGAGAGCTTCCTCGGCGACCTGGGAACCTGGGCGTCCTTCGACGTCTCGTGGACGCAGCGATACGCGGTCGCCGCGAGCAGCCGGATGCTCTACACGCTCGAGCAGGGCGAGGTGATCTCCAAGCGGGCCGCGCTCGCGTGGGCTTCGGAGTCGCTACCGGGCCACTGGCGCGAGCTGATCGAGCAGGTGGAAAACGACCGGTTCGTGCCGTGGAACGACCCGCCGCGGCCCGGATCCGTCGACCGCGCAGTCGCCTTCGTCGAATACGTGCAGGAGCGCGCCCGTGCGGGTCAGCGCCCAGGCGAGAGCAGGCTGTAGCCGTAGCGCCGCATCCGGCGCTCGTACCGGAGCGAGACGAGGTCGAGGTAGGCGCGCATCCGCAGGTCGTGCTTCAGCTCCTGCCACTGGCGGAAGTACTTCTCGTTTGCGCCGCCCTCGACCGGCTCGCTCGGCGGGATCGGGTCGAGCCCGAGGAACTCGAAGATCCCGCGCAGCACGCCGGCCGGGTCACGGACGAGTTGCTCGTAGGTGAGGACGTGCACCCGCTCGAGCCGCTCGCGGTCGGCCCCGAAGAGCGCATGGCAGTGGAGCCAGTGCTCGAACATCCGGTCGTAGCGGCGGGTCCCGCGCCATCTCGCGGTCGGGATCGAGACCGGAATGGGATGCCGGACGATCACGACGAACGCCGAGCCGGGGAAGAGCGCCTGCAGGAACCGCGTCTTGAGCAGGTTCGGCGGCGACTTCTCGAGCAGCAGCGGGCGCGACAGGTTCCAGTGCGGCGACCACTCCTCGAACAGCGTGCGCGCGTTCTCCTCCGTCGCGAGCGGCGAGGCCTCGGTCAGGTGCGACTCGGCCGCGAAGCCGAAGCGGCCGGGGCCGCCGTACACGCTCGCCGGGGGATAGACGCTCTGCAGATGCTGGCCCTCGTCGGCCGGCACGCCGGTCCCCGCGAAGCCGCTGACCTCGGGGTGCGCCGCGAGCAGCCGCGCGAGCAGCGTCGTGCCGCTCCGGTGCAGGCCGGCGAGGAAGACGAACTTGTGCCCCTCCACAGCGCGCAAGCGTAGTGCCGCTGCCGCTCAGCGCGACCGATCTCGGCTAGCGTCGAGCCCATGCGCACGCGTCTCCTCGGCGAGGGCGGGCCGGAAGTCTCGGTCGTCGGCCTCGGCACGAACAACTTCGGCGGCCGGATCGACTACGCGCAGTCGCTCGCGGTGCTCGACGCCGCGCAGGAGGCCGGCGTGACGCTGATCGACACGGCCGACATCTACAGCCAGGGGACGAGCGAGGAGTTCATCGGCCGCGCGCTCGAGGGCCGGCGCGACCGCTTCGTCGTCGCGACGAAGTTCGGCAGCGAGATGCAGGAGCGGCCGGAGGAGCGGCGCGGCAATCCCGACTACATCCGCTGGGCCGTGGATGGCTCGCTGCGCCGGCTGCGCACCGACGTGATCGACGTCTACCAGATGCACCAGCCCGATCCGGTGACACCGATCGAGGAGACCCTCGGCGCGCTGAACGACCTCGTCCACGATGGCAAGGTGCGGTGGATCGGCTCCTCGAACTTCTCCGCCGCGCAGATCGAAGCGGCCGAAGAGGTCTCGCGCGGTGCGGGCTTCCACCGCTTCGTCTCGGTGCAGAACCACTACTCGCTCGTCGAGCGCGAGGCCGAAGACGAGGTTCTGCCGGTATGCGAGAAGCTCGGGATCGGTTTTCTGCCGTACTTCCCGCTAGCGAGTGGCCTGCTCACCGGCAAGTACACGCGCGGCGCAGAGGCGACCGAGGGACGGCTCGCGGGCCGCGAGATCCCGGACGCGCGCTGGGATCGGGCCGAGGCGCTGCAGGGCTACGCGGACGAGCGCGGGATCTCGCTGCTCGACGTGGCGGTCGGCGGTCTGCTCGCCATGCCGGCGGTGTCCTCCGTGATCGCGGGCGCGACGAAGCCGGAGCAGGTACAGGCGAACGTCGCCGCCGGCGCCTGGGAGCCGAGCGCCGCGGACGTGGAGGCGCTGCGCGCGCTCCGCTGATCTCCGACGCGGGTGCGGCCGACGCCGACGCGCTCCGCGCGATCTTCCGGGACTACTTCGCTTGGCTCGGCCCCGACGGCTGGTTCATCGACCCCGAGGCTGAGCTGGCCGCGCTCCCCGGCGGCTACGACGCGATCCTCCTGGCGCGTGTCGGCGAGGAGATCGTCGGCTGCGTCGCGCTGCGGCCGCTCGAGGACGGTGCGTGCGAGATGAAGCGGCTCTACGTCCGCCCCTCGGGACGCGGCACGGGCGCCGGCCGCGCGCTGGTGGCGGCGTCGATCGTCCGGGCGCGCGAGCTCGGCTACGCGACGATGCGGCTCGACACGCTGCCGACGATGGACACGGCGCGGGCGCTGTACGTCTCGCTGGGCTTTCAGGCGATCGAGCGCTACAACGACAACCCGATCGAGGGCGTCCTCTTCTTCGAGCTCGGGCTCTGAGAGCCTCGACTAGGCCGTGGCTGGAGCCGACGCTTCCCGACGCGCCCGCGAACGCAGGAGCCCGCCACGTCGGAATGGTTGCTCGACCCGGCGGTGGAGGGCGGCTGCCACCAAGAAGGAGATGGTGACCAGCTGCCAGGGGTGGAGCCACGGGAAGTGGTATTCCGCTACGACGAGCACGACGGGGTGGACGAGATAGAGGCTGTAGGAAATCCGTCCGCACCACGTCAGCGGGGTGAGCGAGCACAGACGCGCAACGAGCGCCTGTCCATGAGTGACGACGGAGAGAACGAGCAAGGCCGCTGCCACGTCGACGATCGGCATCAACCAGGTGTAGTAGATGCGATCCGTATTGACGGGGCCGCTACAGGCGAGGAGCACGAGGAAGCCGAGGGATGCGCGCCCGCCAGCCGATCCGCTTGTACAGGACGAGCGCAAGCAGGGGTGGCCACAGCAGGTAGAACTGCTCCTCGAGCGCGAGGCTCCAGAGGTGCTGAAGCCCGATCGGCAGCGGGAAGAACCAGGCATTCGCGGCGTTCGCGAGGTACGTGCCGGACACGAGCACCCCGACCGCTTCGCCCGCCGGCGGCAGCGGCGTCAACCCCAGTGCAGACAGCACGAGCCACGCAGCAAGCAGCGCGGCCAGCGCCGGGTAGAGGCGCCACACGCGGCGGATGTAGAAGCTCCTGAGCCCGAGCCGTCCCTGCGCCTGCCGCTCCTCGAGCAGCAAGGTCGTGATCAGAAAGCCACTGAGGACGAAGAAGATCTCGACCCCGAGAAAGCCGCCGGGCATCGAGAGCGCGTGGCAGGCAACGACCAACAAGACGGCCACAGCACGCACGCCGTCCAGCGCCGGGACGTAGCCAAGGCGAGCCCGAGACTCCATGGTTGACGTATCGGCCGAGCACTGCGTCCTGCTTGACCCGGCTCACTCAACCGGACGCGAGGCACCGATTGATCAAGCTCGGTCACGCGGCTTGCCCTCTTCGCGGCCGATCATGGTCGGACGTGATCGCCAAGCTCCCCGTCGTCGCTCTCTCCAGGCGTCTCGTCCGTGCCGCGCGGTTCGCGGTGACGGACGACCGCATCCCCAGGCCGCTGCGCGCGGCCGCAGCGTTCGGCCTGCTGCCCGTGCCGGGACCCACCGACGCGGTCCTGCTGGTCGTGGCCGTCCCGCTGGGCTTGTTCTATCGAGAGCAGCTCGCCGACGCCTGGCGTCGCGCCCGTCTCCGGCCGTAGAGTTGGCGGCCGTGGGCCGGCCGCCCAACCCGGAGCTCGATGCGGCGCGGCGCGAGCTCGCCGAGCTTTACCGTCAGTTCGCCATTGCGCGACCGTTCAGCTGGAGCCGAATGGGCACGCAGCGGCAGATCGCCCGCGTGAAACGCCGCATCGAGCAGCTCGAGCGCGGGGCCTAGTCTTCTTCTTCGGCTTCCAGCTCCGCCATCTCGAGCGCAAAGCCGAGAGCGCGGATGATGTTGCCCGTCGCCGCGACGACCTTCGGGGTGCCGACGATCGGCGCGATCGCTGCGAGCACGGCGCGGACCTCGTCCTCGCCGATCCCCAGCTCGGCAGCCACACCGAGGTTCATCAGGTACGAGGCCGGCGGAGCGTCGACGGCGACGAGGGCGGCGATGCGGACGAGCATGGCGGTGTCCGCGTCGAGCGTCGTCGCTTCGAGCGACGCTGCGGTCATCGTCTCGATGAGGTCGAGAACGGGTGTTTCTTGCTCAGACATGATCTCTCTCCTTTTCGCTTGTCGAGACGATCTTAGAGTCGGAGAGGCCGCGGAGTCGGCGGCTCTAGGCGTTGCCGCGGTGGCAGCTCGCCGTGACAGAGCCGTTCGCTTTGCGTCTGCCGGTGAGGGTGACGCTCGCCACGTCCTTGCCTCCGAAGCCCGCGCTGCCGATCGGGCCGAAGTCGGCGGGGATGCCCAACTGCAGCCGGTGGTGCAGGATCCTGCAGACGAGGACGTCGCCGGGCCGGAGCGTGCCCGGTGGGAAGGCGCGCCGGATGCCGGGCTGGATCACGCCGTGCCTGCGCTGCAGGACGTGGCGCTCGAGCGAGCTCGCGAGGCCGAGCCTCTTGAGCGTCGCCATCTGCGGCGTCCAGCACGTCGAGAACTTCCGGTGCACGGGCTTGCCGCGCAGGCTGCCCGAGATCGTCATGTCGAACCAGGAAGACGTGCTGCCGATGCAGTTGAAGGGCTGCGGCGAGGTGACGAGCGTCGGGTCGTGCGCCAGCGCAGCGCACGCCGCGGCCGGATCCGAGACGTCGCCGCCGGCCGGGCCGCAGTCGAGGTGGAAGACCGCCTGACCGACGTTGGGATTGACCGCCGTCAGCGTCAGCTTGGTTCCGGCGAGGTTCAGGCCGCTGCCGCACCCGGTGAGCGCGAGCACGAGCAGCGCGAGAGCGAGAGCTTTCATTCCACGGGATATACGGTGCCGCGGCGCCGAAGTGTCACGGATCGAACTCCACCTGGTCGAAGAAACGCAGCACGGTGTGACCAGGCCGTACCCGGCTCTGCAGCGCGCGCAACTCGTCGTCGGAGGCTTCGCCCAGCGCCCGCTTGACCGCGAGCCAGGGGAGGTTGAAGTCCTCCTGGATCATCATCGTCGAGATGCGGGGGTTGATCTCGATCACCCTCTCGCCCATGAACTGGATGCTGAAGAACCACTCGAGCCCGAACTCCGCGACGACACGCTCGGACGCCGCCACCAGCTCGGGCGCGTCGAGCGTGACGAAGTACATGCCCAGCCCGCACCGCACCGACTCGCGCGTGCGCGTGGCGTGGAGGACGATGCTGCGGCCGTCCGCGATCCCGTCGACCGTGCGCTCGGGCTCGGTCAGGAACTCCATCACGAGCAGGTCGAGACCTTCCTCCGGCAGCAGCTCGACGGCCTCCTCGAGGCGCATCGCAAGCGCGCCCGGCCGCTCGTTGAGGAGCTGGTGCGTGCGGTCGACGGTCGGGTCGAGCACCCGGAAGCCCCGCGAGCCGGAGGAGAAGACCGGCTTGAAGCAGACCGGCCGCTCCGGGTAGCCGAGCTCGCGCGCCGCGGCCTCGACGCCGGCCGCACCCGTGACACGGCGGAACTCGGGGGCGCCCACGCCGATCCGCTGCAGCGCCTCGAACGTCTCGGCCTTGTCGTTCGAGCGTCGCTCCGCGTCGGGGCCGCTGATCATCACCGGCACCGGAAACTCGCCGCGCCGCGGCGCCAGGTGCCGCAGGTCGTGCGACGACTCCGGCAACACGACGTCGACGCCTTCCTGCTCGACCAGCGCGAGCAGCGCGTCGGGGAAGCTCGGGTCCGCCCCGGCCGGGACGAGGTGGAACGCATCGCAGAGGTGGCGGCCGATCGCCCGCTCGGACATGTCCACGCCGACGAGGCGCACCTCCCGCTCGCCGTTCTCCTTCAAGGCGCGCAGCAGCCGCGCCGCTCCCGGCGCCCCACAGGCGGTGACGAGGATCGTCGTCATGCCCGCGCGAGCACCCACTGGAACCGGGCCGGACCTTCAGGCTCCTCGAAGGTGACGACCTCGTCGAGCTCGATCTCGAAGCCCGCCTCACGGATGAGCCGCGAATTCACCTCGGGCGGGAAGCTCGCGAAGAACGTCTCGGCTCCGAGCCACTCGCCCGTCCAGCCGGGGTTGTCCGACGTGCCGAACGCGACCAGGAGCCAACCGTCCGGCACGAGCCAGCCGTGAGCGCTCGCGAGCAGAGGCGTGAGCAGTTCGCGCGGGACGTGGTTGAGGGTGTAGTAGCCGATCACCCCGTCCAGCGAGCCGCCCGGCAGGTCGAGCTCGGTGAAGTCGGCGCAGACGAACTCCGCCTCCGGGATCGCTGCCCTCGCCCGCTCGACCTGCTTCGGGGAGATGTCGACGCCGGTCAGCCGGAAGCGCGATGCAAGCCGCCGTGTCTCCACTGTTCCGCCACCGCACCCGAGCTCGAGCACGCGGGCGCCGTCGGCGAGGTGCGACGTGAACTCCTGCTCCCATTCGTCGCGCGGGTCGCCGACGATCTGCTCGCGCCAGGCGGCGAAGGTCTCGCCGATCGCGTCATAACCGTCGGCGACGATCTGGGTACGAGGGTCAGGCACGGCGCGATGGTACTTCGGGGGCGCCCACTACACTCGCGGACGGGGTGGAGTGGTGATTTCAGCAT
Organism: uncultured Actinomycetes bacterium; assembly: GCA_963743545.1. Classification (GTDB taxonomy): domain Bacteria; phylum Actinomycetota; class Thermoleophilia; order Gaiellales; family Gaiellaceae; genus Palsa-739. Next base: position 1,068,673 of record CAVUQB010000005.1, read on the forward strand.
GAGGCGCCCGCGCACCTGGCGTGCAGTCGGGACGCTCGTCGTCACCGGCCTCGCCCTCGCCTACATCCTCTGGAAGGTCGACCTCAGGACGACTGCCCACGTCCTCGCGAACGCGAGCGCCGGCTGGTGGCTCGCCTCGTTCGGGATCTGGGTCCTCTCGGTCTGGCCGCTCTCGTGGCGCTGGCGCAAGCTGCTCGCCGCGAGCGGCGTGCACGAACGGCTCGGCTGGCTCGTGCGGACGACGTTCGTCGCCTACGCGGCCGCCCAGATCCTGCCGACCTCGCTCGGCGGCGACGCGTCGCGGATCTACGAGACCGCGCGCCGCCATCCCGGCTCGCGCGGCCCGGTGGCCGGGACGGTGCTGCTCGAGCGGGCACTCGGCGGTGCGGCCACGCTCCTGCTCGCCGCCGTGGGCTTCCTGCTCGCGCTCGGCCACTACTCCGTCGGCGGCTACGTCTGGGTCGAGCTCGCCTTCGTGCTCCTCAGCATCCTCGGCGCGTTCGTCGTCTTCTCCACGCGGCTGCACCCGATCCTGCACCGGCTACGCCCCGTGCTGCAGCGCCTGCGGGTCGACGCGGTCCTGCGCGACGTGTACCTCGCGGTCCACGCCTACCGGACGAGGCTGCGGCTGCTCAGCGGAGTGTTCGCGCTCACGCTCGTGGTGCAGGCGGCGCGCGTGCTTGCGATCTGGTGCGCCGGCAAGGCCGTGGGGGTCGACCTCTCGCCGCGGCCGTACTACGTGATGGGGCCGCTGCTCTTCCTCGTGATGCTCATCCCGTTCACGATCAACGGGCTCGCGGTGAGGGAGACGTTCTTCGTCAGTTTCCTCGGCGCCCTCGGCGTCTCGGCCGACCAGGCCTTCGCGGCCGGCTTCCTCTTCTTCCTCGTCACGGTCATGGCCGCGCTGCCGGGAGCCGTGATCCTCGCCTGGGAAGGCATGCGGCGCACGCGCGCGGTGCCGGTGCAGCAAGCGCCGGCGGCAAAGCCACCGGCGCGCAGCGAAAGCCCGGGACCGGCGGGATGAACTGGCCCGCGAATCCGGCCGTCGAGCTACGGCGGCCGGCGGTGCTGCGAGCGCAGGCGGACACCGTGTGGCGTCTGATCCCGCCCGCCGCGGTGGTCGCGCTGCTCGGCATCTCCCGGCTCCTGCCTCACACCGGGTTCGGGCTCTGGGTGCGGTTGGCGGCGGCGACGCTCGTCGTCCTGCTCCCGGGGCTGCTCGTCGCGCGGTGCCTGGGCCAGCGGAGCGCCGCGGCCGCGTTCGCCGCGTCGGTCACGCTCGTCGGCGCCGGCCTCGCGCTGACGTTCGCCCTCGGCGCCTCGCTGAACGCGACGCTCGCCTTCGTGCTCGGCGCCGGCGCGATCGCGCTGGTCTGGTCGCTGCTCGGCCGGGAGGTGGACGGCGTGCCGCTGCCCGGCGCGGCGCGCCTCTCGCGCGGCCTCGTCGCCCTCGCCGGCGTCGGGCTCGGCGCCGGCATCTGGTTCGTACAGGGCGCCTTCACCGGCGATGTCTTCTTCCACCTCGGCCGCATTCGGAAGCTCGAGACGCTCCACTCGCTCTCGCTGCACGACGTCGGGGAGTTCCGGCACGGCGGGCTGCATCCGGGCTACGCATTCCCGCTCTGGCACGCGTGGCTCGCGCTCGTGGCGCGGCTCGCCGGCGTCGCTCCGACGAGCGTCGCCGCGCACGAGGCGAGCATCCTCGTGCCGCTCGCGCTGGTGCTCGTCTTAGAGATGGGCTGGGCGATCTTCCGCTCGATCGGGCTAGCGGTCGCCGTCGTCATCGCGCAGCTCGCGTTCAAGGTCTTCGCGCCGGGGCACGGCGGCGTCTACCGCTTCCTCTGGGAGCCGGGCAGCGTCGCCACCCAGCTGCTCGTGCCCGCGGCGGTCGCCTTCTTCTTCTACTTCGTGCGCAAGCCGGCGTGGCCAACCGGCCTCATGCTCGCCGCGACCTCGGGCTCGCTCGCGCTCGTCCACCCGACCTACGCGCTGTTCGTCGCGATCCCGCTTGCGGCGTTCGTGCTCGCGCGCACCCTCCTCACCTGGGGGAGGGACTTCCGGACCGGCGTCCTCGCGTTCGCCGTCTTCGGGTTGCCGATGGCGCTCGCCTTCCTCTGGCTGGAGCCGGTCGTGCAGCAGACGATCCCGGTCTCGCCGAACCCGGCGCAGCTCGCGCAGAACCTCCGCCACTACCGCACCGACCTCGTCGTGCACTCGCTCGCGCGCTACAGCCTCGCGCCGAATCGCATCGACCGGAACGGGGCGGTGACCATCGTCGCCCTCCTGTTCGTGCCGCTCGCGCTGCTCGCCCGGCGCCGGCGCTGGGCCGCACTCGCGCTCGGCGGCACCGTCGCGGTGCTCGGGATCGAGCTCTGGCCGCTCGTCTTCCCGCACTTCTCCAACGCCGTCTCGCTCTCACAGTCGCGGCGCCTGTCCGGGTTCATCCCCTTCGCGGTCGCTCTCGCAGGCGGCTTCGCGATCATCAGCCGCTTCTCGCGTGCGCTCGCGCTCGTCGGCGCGCTCGGCTGCGGGATCTGGCTCCAGGTCGCCTACGCCGGCGACTTCGGGCTGCGCGCACCCCGGACCGAGCCCTCGATCGTCGTCTGGATCGCGCTCTACGGGGGGATCGCGGCGCTCGTCGCCGGCGCCCTTCTCGCCTGGCGGCGCTACGGGGATCCGTCGCCTGCGGGCTCTCACCCGCGCGGAGGCATCGCGGCCCTCGCCGTCCTCTTCCTCGTGTTGCCCGTGGCCGTGCACGGCCTCTCCCAGTGGACGCCGGCGGTCACGCACGACCGGGACGCGCTGACGCCCGGGCTGATTCGCTTCCTGCAGCACGACGTGGAACCGCGCTCGGTGATCTTCTCGGACCTCGCGACGAGCTACCGCGCGACGGCGTACGCCCCGGTCTACGTCGTCGCGGTGCCGCCGACCCACGCCGCGAACACGCGGCCGAACGAGCTCGCCAAGCGGCGCCGTGGCGTGCTCAGGTTCTTCACGCATCCGAGCCTCGAGGAGCCGCAGGCGTGGGGTGCGCAATGGCTCATCCTCCCGCGCTCGGGGCCGGTCGGAGTCATCGAGCACGATGGGCTGCGGCCGCGCTACGAGGACAACCGCTTCGTCGTCTTCCGGGTTCCGCAGCGTTGAAAGTCCTACTCGTGACGCGCCACTTTCCGCCGGGCGGCGGAGGCGGCGTCCAGCGGCCGCTGAAATTCGCGACGCACCTCCCGGCCCTCGGGATCGAGACGCACGTGCTGGCGCCGGACGTGCCCGGGCCGGTTCCGGATGGCGCCGAGCTCGAGCTGCCGACGCAGGCCTGGATCCACCGCGTGCGTTACGTCGGGCCGCGTGCGGGCCGCCCCTCGGAGCAGCTCGTCGCCAAGGAGGGAGTCGCACGGCTCGGCACCCAGGCGGCCCTGTTCGGGCGCAAGCTGCTCGTTCCCGACGAGAACGTGCCCTGGAGCACCCTCGCGACTCCGGTCGCGATCCGGCTCGTCCGGCGCGAGGGGATCGACGTCGTGCTCACGACCTCGCCGCCGCCGTCGCTCCACCTCCTCGGCGCTGCGGTGAAGCGGACGACCGGCGCGGCCTGGGTCGCCGACCTCCGCGACCCGCTCACCTCGCATCCGCACCGCCGCGGCTACGAGTCGCAGCTCGCGCGGCTGAAGGAGAAGACCGCCGGCCGCGTGGGGAAGCTCGTCGCGTCGCAGGCCGACGCGATCGTCGCCGTGTCCGACGCGATCGCCGAGGAGATGCGCGCGTTCGAGCCGAAGAGCAAGGTCGTCACGATCGCCAACGGCTGCGACTTCGACGACTTCGCAGGCCTCGAGCACCACCCCAGCGATCGCCTCAGGATCACGCACGCCGGCCACTTCCACGGCAAGCGCGACCCGAAGCCGTTCCTGCGCGCGCTCGCGGAGTCCGGCCTCGAGGACGTCGTGGCCCGCTTCGCCGGCGACTTCCGCACCGCCGACCGCGAGTACGCGGAGTCCCTCGGCCTCGGGGACCGCATCGAGCTGCTCGGCGACGTCTCCCGCCGCCGCTCGCTCGAGCTGCAGCGCGACTCCGAGGCGCTGCTCCTCCTGATCCCGGAGTCCGGCGGCCGCGGCAAGGGCGTGCTGACCGGGAAGATCTTCGAGTACCTGGCGGCCGAGCGGCCGATATTTGCCGCCGTCCCGCCCGACGGCGCGGCCGCGCAGCTCGTGCGCGACACGGGAGCCGGCGTGGTCGTCCCGCCCGACGACGTCGACGCGCTGCGCGAGGCGCTGCTCGACCTCCACCGGCGCTGGCGGGCCGGCAACCTCGACGGGCCGCCGCTCTCGGACGAGTGGCGCGAGCGGCTCTCGCGCGGCGCGCGCGTCGAGGAGCTCGCGGACCTGCTGAGGAGCCTCGCGTGATCCGCTCACCCGCTCCACACGCTCCTGGGGCAGAGTTCGCCCGATGACCGCCGCCGCACTCACCGCGGGCCGCACCGTGGCCGTGTCGCGCACCCGAGAGCGGATCGTGGCCGGGCTCTTCTGCACCTCCGTCTTCGTCGCGACCTTCGAGAAGGTGCACTGGGACGTCGCGGGCAACATCGGGCTCAACGACCTCACGACGATCCTGTTCGTCGCCGCATACGTCGCGACCGAGCGCCGCCCGCTCCCGCGGACGAGCGCGATCGTGCTCGCCTTCTTCGCGGCCTTCGCGCTCGTCTACCTCGCCGGCTTCTGGAACATCGACACGCAGCAGGGGCTGACCCAGTTCGAGAAGGGGATGGCGAAGTTCGTCATCCACTTCGCCTTCCTCGTGGCGGCGATCGGCTACCTCGCGCAGCGCGGCGAGCGCTTCTTCTGGCGGGCGCTCGGCTGGTTCACCGTCGGCTTCGTGGCGAACGCCGTCTACGGGATCCTCCAGCTCGGCTCCCAGCTCGCGGGCCACAGCCTCGACAACCTTCTGCTGAACCCGCTCACGGGAGGCGCGGCCAGCATCAACATCTACGGCGCGATCGGCGGGCAGAGCATCTACCGGGTCAATGCGCTCACCGGCGACCCGAACCATCTCGGCGTGATGCTGATCGTGCCGCTGCTCGCGCTGACGCCCGTCTACCTGCGGCTGCCGCGCCGGCATCGGCTCAAGTGGCCGCTGGCGATCGCCCTCGTCTTCCTGCTGCTCGTGGACATCGCGACGTTCTCGCGCAGCGGCGGTGTCGGGCTCCTCGCGGGCGCCCTCGTATTGGTGGTGCCGTATCGGCGCTTCTTCCGCTCGAAGCAGTTCCTCTATCCGCTCGGCGCCGTCGCGGTCGTGCTCCTCGGCGCGCTCGTCGCGCGCAGGCACTTCTTCGAGACCTTCCTGGGGCAGAGAGTCTCGACGGGCGGCAGCTCGACGAACGCGCACTTCGCCGTCTACTCGTTCATCGGCCAGGTCCTCCACCTGCACCCGCTGCTCGGGCTCGGCAACAACAACTTCGCCGTCTACTACGAGTTCGTTACGGGGCAGGCGAACTTCGGCGCCCACTCCTACTGGGTCGCGGTCATCGTCGAGTCGGGCCTGCTCGGCCTCCTCGTCTGGATCGTCTTTCTCCGCTACGTGTTCGTGCGGCTGCAGGCGGCGCGGCGGCTCGGGCGGCTGCTCGACCGGATCGGCGATCCGGAAGGGGCGCAGGTGCGGCCGCTCGCGTACGGCATGACGGCGGCGCTCGTGGGGACGATCGTGGCGAACTTCTTCTACCTGACGATCCAGTTCTATTACTTCTACGCCTTCCTGGCCCTCGTGCTCGCTCTGCCGATCGTGTTCGGTGGGCGTGCGCGAGGGCAGCCCGCTCCTTAGTGCGAGTCGTCGTCCTCACGACGTCGTGGCCGCGGACGGAGCAGGAGTTCGCCGGCCGCTTCGTCGCCGACGCCGTCGAGCAGCTGCGCGAGCGTGGGGTGGAGGTGGAGGTGCTCGCACCCGGTTCCGGCTATCGCGACTACGGCCTCGCCTACGGCGGCGGCATGGCGGCGAATGTCCGGCGCCGGCCCTGGCTGACTCCGCTCCTGCTCGTCTCGATGTGGCGCGCGCTGCGACGGACTGCGCGCGGCGCGGATCTCGTCCACGCGCACTGGCTGCTCACGGCGGCGGTCGCGCGGTTCGGCGGGAGGCCGTTCGTCGTCACGCTGCACGGCTCCGGCTCGGCCGGACGCTTCTCGGACGAGGAGCTCGCGCGCAGGCAGCCGCGTCTCGTGCGCTCGCTCCTCGACCGGGCCGCCGCCGTGATCTGCGTCTCCGAGACCGTTGCCGCGGCCGTTCGTGCGACGGGAGTGGACGCCGTCGTGATCCCGAACGGCGTGCGCGTCCCCGACGAGGTCGAGCCGGCCGCCGAGCCGGCCGAGGTGCTCTATGTCGGCAGGCTCTCGCCGGAGAAGAACATCGACACGCTGGTCGAGGCGGTCGGCGACCTGAACCTCGTCGTCGCGGGCGACGGGCCGCTGCGCGACCGCGTCCCGAACGCGCTCGGAGCCGTCCCGCACGCCGAGGTCGAGCGGCTGCTCGAGCGGGCCTCGGTCGTCGTCGCGCCGTGCGAGCGGGAGGGCTTCGGCCTCGCCGCCGCCGAGGCGATGGCGTTCGGGCGGCCGGTCGTGGCCGCGGCCGGCGGCGCCCTGCTCGAACTTGTGGCCGACGGAGAGACGGGACTGCTCGTGCCGCCGCGCGACGCGCCGGCGCTGCGGGCGGCGGTGGAGCGGCTGCTCGCAGACCCGCAGCTGCGCGAGCGGCTGGGCCGGGCGGCTCGCGACGTCGCCCGCGAGCGCTTCGGCTGGGACGGCGTGATCGAGCGCACGCTCGGCGTCTACCGGGACGCATTAGCATCGACGCGATGAAGGGTGTGATCCTCGCGGGCGGCTCGGGCAGCCGGCTCGCGCCGCTGACGCGCATCACGAACAAGCACCTGCTGCCGCTGTACGACCGCCCGATGGTGACGTACGCCGTCGAGGCGCTCGTCCAGGCCGGCTTCGGCGAGTTGATGCTCGTCACCGGCGGCACGCACGCCGGCGAGTTCTTCCGGCTGCTCGGCAACGGCCAGGAGCACGGGATCGAGCGCCTGTTCTACGCGTACCAGGAACGGCCGGGCGGCATCGCGGAAGCGCTCGGGCTCGCGGAGCGGTTCGTCGGCGGGGACCGCTGTTGTGTCCTGCTCGCGGACAACGTCTTCGAGCGGCCGCTCGCGCCGGTCGTGGAACGGTTCGCCGCGCAGGAGCGCGGGGCCCGCGTCGTCCTCTCCGAGGTCGCCGACGACGAGCACCTGCGACACCTCGGAGTCGCCGAGCTGGAGGCTGGCAGAGTCGTGCGGATCGTGGAGAAGCCGGCCGAGCCGCCGAGCCGCTTTGTCGTTACCGGGGCCTACTTCTACGACAGCCAAGTCTGGGACATCCTTCCGACGCTCGAGCCGTCGGGTCGCGGCGAGCTCGAGATCACCGATCTGAACAACTGGTACGTCGAGCGTGGTGAGATGGAGGCAGACGTGCTCGACGGCTTTTGGGGAGACGCCGGCGAGTCGATCGATGCCTACTACGCGGTGAATGACTTCATCCGGAACGGGAGGCGTAGGTGATCGCCGGCCTCCGGCGCTTTGAGCTCGCACGTCACACCGACGAACGGGGCTGGTTCACCGAGCTCGCACGCGCGAGCGCTCTCCCCAAGCCGATCCGACAGGTCAACTTCTCCCGATCTCGCCGCGGCGTGATTCGCGGCCTCCACTACCACGAGCGTGGGCAAGACGATCTCTTTGTCTGCCTCGCAGGGATGGTGCGCGTCGTCGTCCTCGACCGGACGACAGACGAGGCGTTCTCGGAAGACATCGGCGACGACAACTCGGTCGCTATCTACGTCCCCGGCATCAACGCTCACGGCTACGAGGCACTTACTGATGCGCTCTTCGCATACCTCGTGACCGAGGAATACGACGCGGAAGATCCGGACGAGCACGGGATTCCCTGGGACGACCCGCGCGTCAAGCACCTGTGGAGCGTCGATCAGCCGACTCTCTCCGCACGCGACGTCGCCGCCCGTCAGGAACCGGGATGAGGCTGCTTGTCACGGGCGCGGCTGGTTTCATCGGTTCGAACTTCGTTCGCTGGTGGCTCGAGCACCACCCGGACGATCACGTCGTGGCGCTCGACAAGCTGACCTACGCGGGCGATCCGTGCAACCTCGACGGGCTCGGCGTGCGGCTCGCGATCTGCGATATCTGCGACCTCGACCCGGCCGAGCGGTTGCTCGCCGAGGAGCAGATCGACACGGTCGTCAACTTCGCCGCCGAGTCGCACAACAGCCTCGCCGTGATCGATCCCGGACGCTTCTTCCGCACCAACGTTCTCGGGACGCAGTCGCTGCTCGAGGCCTCCCGCCGGCGCGGGGTGTCGCGCTTTCACCACGTCTCGACGTGCGAGGTCTACGGCGACCTGCCGCTCGACTCGGGAGACGCATTCACGGAGGAGTCGCCGTACCGGCCGCGGACGCCGTACAACGCCTCGAAGGCTGCGGCCGACCATGCCGTGCGGGCGTACTCCGAGACGTTCGGCCTGCCCGTCACGATCACGAACTGCTCGAACAACTACGGGCCGCGGCAGTTCCCCGAGAAGGTGATCCCGCTCTTCGCCACGAACGCGCTCGACGACCGGGAGCTGCCGCTGTACGCCTCGACGCAGAACCGGCGCGAGTGGCTGCACGTCGACGACCACTGCCGCGCGATCGCGCTCGTACTCGAGCAGGGGCGCCAGGGAGAGACGTACAACGTCGGCTCGGCCGTAGAGCGCTCGATCGAGGAGATCGCCGACCTCGTCCTCGGGCTGACCGGGAAGCCGGAGTCGCTGAAGACGATCGTCCCCGACCGGCCCGGCCACGACCGCCGCTACCTGCTCGACTCGGCGAAGCTCCGGCGCGAGCTCGGCTGGGCGCCGCAGATCTCGTTCGAGGACGGGCTCCGTGCGACGGTCGAGTGGTACGCCGCCAACCGCGCCTGGTGGGAACCGCTCCGGGAACGCGCGCCCGTCCGCGAGAACGAATGGAGCTGAGCCGCGGCGTTCTCGTCACCGGCGCCGACGGGCAGCTCGGCGCAGCGCGCGACGAGGTGGCCGTCGTCGACGACCAGCGCGGCTCGCCCACCTACGCCAGGCACCCTCGCGGCGGCGGTCCGGGAGCTGCTCGAGCTCCCGCGCGGGCTGTGGCACCTCTCCGGCGGCGGCGACTGCACCTGGGCGGAGCTGGCGGAGGCGACGTTCGAGGAGGCGGGGATCGACTGCCACGTCCGGCGGATCACGACCGCGGAGCTCGACCGCTCCGCTCCCGGCCCGCCTACTCGGTGCTGCAAAGCGAACGCCCCGACGCCGCGCAGCTGCCCCATTGGCGTACAGGGCTCCGGGACTGCCTGAAGCGGCTGTGTCTCGACTAGGCGAGTTCGGTTTTCGTCCTAAGTGGCTACCGTGCTCGAAAGATGCCGCCTCCAGCCGACGTTTGCGTGATCGTGCCGACCTATGCGGGACGTCACCACCTCGAGCGTCTGCTCCCCTCCCTCCAGCAGCAGACTCTTCCGCACCGGGTGATCGTCGTCGACAACGCGTCGACCGACGGGACATGTGCTTTCCTGCGAGAGCGCTGGCCGGATGTCCAGGTGGTCGCATGCTCCGAGAACATCGGCTTCGGCAAAGCGGCCAACGCCGGAGTTGCGGCGGCGAATTCGCGAACCATCGTTCTGCTCAACAACGACACGGTGTGCATGCCGACCTTCCTCGAGCGGCTGGTCGAAGCGTTAGACCCGCCGCACGGAGTCGTGATGGCCGCGCCGGTCCTCGTTCGCCTCGGCAACGAGGGGCGGATCGACACGGCAGGAATCGTCGTCGACCGGAGTCTCCACGGGTTCAACCACCTCTACGGCGAACCGGTGGGGATACTGGCAGCCGACCCCCCCGACCCTCTAGCCCCGTGCGGCGGCGCCGCGGCATTCGACCGTGCCGCATTTCGCGAGCTCGGCGGCTTCGATCCGGCCTTCTTTGCCTATCTCGAGGACGTCGACCTAGGGATCCGCTGTGTTGCGCGAGGCTGGAGGTGTCGGTTGGCGCCGGCTGCGATCGCAATCCATGCCCATTCCGGGACGCTCGGCGAGGGTTCGCCGGCGAAGAATCGACTGACGGGATGGGGGCGGGGCTACATCGTCGGGAAGTACCGGCTTCACAGGCATCCCCGCCTCCTATTTTGGGCGGCCTTTGGCGAGCTGGTCATGGCAGTGGGGAAAGCCGTCCTCGACCGGGATCTCTCGAGCACGAAGGCGTTCGTCACCGGCCTGCGCGCCGGGCTTCGAGCACAAGCCGAGCCGCTTCCGGCGTTACCTGCCGGACCCGCAAGCCTGTCGCCGTTCGACGGCTTTCGTCGGCGCTTGACGCGACGCTTCAAGATGGATGCGGGGTCAGTGTCACCGACTCGTGGGGTGAGCCTGCCCGAGCCTCTTCAGGCAGAAGACGCAATCCGAGCCGGCCAGGACGGGCGATGACGAGCTCCGAGGGCTACACGGCTGACCGCATCGCGCTCCGCCGGCGAGTCCTGAACCTGTCGCGGCTGCATATGCGCCATCTCGTCCTCGCGGCGACGATCGTCTGCATTCTCGCCCTCGCGGCGCTGAAGGCGGGAGGCACCGGGTCCCAGCTCACGACGCACCTGCTCGGCGGCGCCCTGGCCGTCGCGTTCGTCGTCCTGACGCTGATCGACTTCCGCGCGAGCGTCGCAGTCACGATCTTCGAGCTGGTTCTCGGGGGAGCGGGCGGCCATTGGGTCGACTTCGGGAGCCTGTCGGGCCGCATCTTCCTGATCTCCGTCGTGACCTTGCGGGCAGCATGGCTCACAATCGTCGACCGACGGCACGGGCTGCATCCCATCCTCGGCCGGTACGGGGCGCACGCGCTCGCCCTCGCCGTCCTCATTCCCGTGATCTGGATCCCTCTCGGTCTCGCCGACGGCAACGGAGCGCACAACGTTGTCGCCGACGGCGACGCGTACCTCTTCTTCGCGTTCGTTCTCGTGGTCATGACGCTCGTGCGGAGAGGGGACGGCGGCTGGCTCCGGAGGCTGTTCTTCGCGGCCTGCGCGACGAATGCAGTGGCGTACTTTCTCCTGATCGTCGTCACGTTGTCCGGGATCGTCAGCCTTGGGACGGTTGCGCAGTGGCTCAGCGTTCGGCTCGCGATGGGCGGCGTCATCGGCTACATGCCGAACGGTGACTTCAGGCTCTTCACGGCCGGCAGCCTGTTTCTGCTGGTCGGGCTTGTGCTGACGACGCAGAAGCTTCTCGTCCGTCCGCGCGACCTTTGGCTCTGGCTGCTCTGCGCGGTCCTGACCGTGGATCTGATCGCGACGTACACGCGGGGGCTCTGGCTCAGCGCGTTAGTCGAGCGTGCTGCTCGTCGTCGCCCTCGAGGCTCGCAGCAGCAGGCAGCTGGGACTCGCCGATCCTCATCCCGAGCACCGTTTTCGCGCTCGCGCTGGCCGTGGCGCCTCTCGCGGGCTTGTCGTTGTATGGCTACGTCTTCAACCGGGCCGCGACGATCACGGCGACCGGCCAGGCGAAGTTCCAGACTCGCGTCACGAATCCGAGCTTCGAGGCGCCTCCTGCCGGTGGCAAGTGAACGACGCGGGGGGACGGCCGCGCTTCGTGTGCTTCGGACGAATCAGGCGCGCACCGGAACGCACAGCTGGAGCTGTCGAACATCGAGGCGGATGCGGACTCGTATGTCTTCCAGAACCTCTCTGTGAAGCCGAGGACGACGTACGCGGTCGGCGCGTGGATCAACGCGCGAGCACTTTCGCGTCCCCGCCGCCACCGGACGAGGGCTGCTGGTCTGGGACGCGCAGGACGGGCGGCTGTACACCGTGCCGCTGAGCGCAGCACGAAGGGCTGGAAACAGCTGTCGTTCACGTTCCCGACGGGGCCGCATGCCGGAGTCGTCCAGATCAGGCTCTATGCGCCCGAAGGGTCACGTCCTCTGGGACGACATCCAACTTGAGCGCCCGCGGCCTGCCGGCGCAAGCTCACGAGCAGCAGGAGACGGTGTTGCGGGTGGGCTCCTCGCGGGATCCTCGGCGACGGAGACGATGGCTCTCGAGTCGACGGGCGGAGGCCGAGGCGACATGGCGGGGGAGGCATCGAACGCGTACAAGACCGCCGAGGCCAGGGCGCTCTGGGGCTACATCAAGAAACGACCCTTCTTCGGGTACGGCTTCGGGAAGGTCGCCAGGCCTTTCACCACGGGCTATTCGTACGAGCTCTCGTATCTCGATCTCCTGCTCAAGGCCGGATTCATCGGGCTGCTGCTCTATCTCTCCTTCCCGGCCAGGCTGGTCGTCGACGCATTGCGGTCTTCGGCGCGGCGCGGCGCCCTCGGCCGCGAGATGGATTGGCGCGCCCGGAGTCGTCGTCGGCGTCGTCGTGGGGCATCCTCGTCGCCGGCGCAACGAACCCGTACCTCTTCGCGGCATTCGGCCTCGTCTCGATTCTCGTGATGGTCGCATGGCTGGAGAAGGAGTCGACCGGCCGGCGACCACCCGAGAGGTTCGCGAGCTCACCCGCGCCGCGCTAGCTGCTCCGCTCGTGACGACGATGTCCTGCCAACCGACTGCCGTCGTCGCGGCCAGACCAGACGCCATGGCGGACGGCGCATATCCGCAAGCCGTTGTGCTCGAACCGCTCGATGACGTCGGCCTCCTCATAGGCGACAGCCGCTTCGGGGATCCGCTCGTTGTTCGTCCAGTAGCCGGGGCGTTCGAAGCGAATGTTCACGCCAGCTTCGACCGGTCGCGCAGCGCTCGATCTGGCCTCGTCGTCGAGCAGGAAGAACGTCCCGAAGCAGCGTCCCTTCGGCCGCAGCGACGCGAGCGATTTCCGACACGTAGTTGTCTCGAGCGGGTGGAAGCAGATGGGTGAAGACCGAGGTCAGCACCACGAAGTCGAATGATCGATCGTTGAACGGAAAGCGATACTCGCTCGCCGCATAAGCGGCCCATCGGGTTGTAATGCCTGTTGTAGACGATCGGCGACTGAAAATGAAAGTTCGGATAGCGCGGCGTGACCGTCCGCTGACACCATTCGATTCCACGCGGCACGACGTCGATTCCTTCATATCGGCCCTGCAGCCAGTCGGTGAGGCCGATGGCCGCTCTGCCCACTCCGCTACCGACATCGAGCACGTCCTCGTGCGGGACGAAGCCCGCCGAGATCCACGAAGAGCTCTCGAAACTCGTTTCCGCCGGCCCGAAAGTCGCCGCTCCCGACAAAGCCCAGACGGCGCGGCGGAGTCAATGGATCGCGCGGGCGTCGGAGAGCTGCGTCGCGGGAGTCGAGGGCCATTGCCCGCACGAATGCCGTCGGGCGCACCAGGCGGATGTACTCGAGCTCGCCGCGTAGCTTCCTCGCCATTGCTGTCACTGCGAGCCCACCGGCGGCAAGCCCTGCTTCGGTAATAGCTGTAAGAGCTTCTGTCCCAGGGTCTCGTACTCGTATGCATCGAGATCGAAGCCGGAGCGAGGCTCGTACGAGACCCCCGTCCAACGACTGAAGTACGCCTGGAGAGCCGTAGCCAGCGATTCGGAGTCACCGGCCTCGGCGACCGTATGCTCGCCGGCGGCGCGGAGGAGCTCGGCGGCAACGCCGTTGTGCTCCGTCACCGCGAAGATGGGCTTGCGGGCTGCGAGGTACTCGTAGACCTTCGCGGTCGTCGCACCGGCGCCCCCGGGGATCAGCAGGAGACCGTCGGCGGCCTGCTGAAGGCCCAGTGCGCGGGCGCGCGGCAGCAACCCGAGCACTCGTACGATGTTGCGAAGCGCGCCTTGTGTGAGCACTTCGTGCTCGCTGTCGCTGATCGGTCCCGCGACCACGAGCTCGAGACGGGTCGCAAATGACGGGTCCCTGGCGACGAGAAGTGCTAGCGCGTCGAGAAACGTCTGCGCGTCCCTGCCTCGATTGACCACGGGCTGCCGGCCGACGTCGATCGCGAGCAGTCCGGTGTAGACGAGCGAGAAGCGGCTCGCGTCGAGAGTCGCGCTCTCGTCTGACGCGTCGGCGAGTACGGTCCGGTCGAACCCGTTGGAGATCGTGAACGCTCGCACGCCATGACGCCGCTCGACATCGGCGGTGATTGCGTCGTTCACAGCCGTTACCACCGTCGAGCGGCGCGCGATCTGCCGCTCGAGCGCGCGGTCGATTACACGGAGCGGCGCGGGATGGCGCACGTCCCGCAACCAGTCGTCTCTGTAATCGGCGACCCAGCGAATCCCGGCGGCGCTCGCCACGAGCCCCAGCAGGTGGGAGGATTCAGGGCCCGACGTCGTGACGATGACATCCGGGCGGTCGTTCCTGATCAGTTTGACGAGCTGCACCACAGCTTGTGGGAACCAGGAGACAGCGGTCGGATCCGGGACGATGTAGTTCGTCCACCGCCGGGGCTTGCCGCGAGCCTCGAGCGGGCCGTCTCGGTAACCGACGAGTGTCTGGTACTGCGTACGGAAACGTGTGCGCAGGTCGCCTGCTCTGATGATCCGTTGCGCCGCGTCGTCGTCGTACGAGCCCGAGATCTCGCTCGTCAGCACGGTGGTGCGGATGCCGGCGGACTCGAACGCGCGCCGAAGGCCCGCGGGCCTGTGGGCGGAGACGGCATTGCACGGCGGGTAGAGGTACGCGACCAGGAGGATGTGGCGGATCGAGCTGTCGGGCCCTCGCCCGTCGTCAGGCCGCACGGTGTCTGTGGTGGCGCTGACCCCCGGCAAGCCGCGCACGATAGCGACCAGTGTGGCGCGCCTACACCGTCGCTCCCACACCGCGACGGGAGCCAACCTTCGCCTAGCGTAGGCGCCGCATGACGGAGCCTTCTTCGAAGCTGATCCGTTCATTCACGCGAAGCCGGGAGGGCCTCAGCTTCCCGTCGCACGTCGCTCACAAGCTCGGGCTCGGCGTGAGGCCTCGTTTCGCGGGCGTCTCGTTGTCGGCTCCTGACGGCGACACCGCATGGATGGTTGCCCTGCAGATAGCGGTGGGGGAGTACCGCTGGCCGGGCTTCACGCCCGAGGCCGGTTGGCGTGTCGTCGATGTCGGCGCAAATATCGGCGTCTTCTCGCTGTGGGCCGAGCGCCTCGGCGCGGACGTCACCGCCTACGAGCCGGAGCCCAGAACGTTCGCGTCGCTGGTCGCGAATGTGGCGGGGCGCCGGATCTCGCCGAGGCAGGCTGCGTTGGTAGGTGAAGTGGCACCCACTGTGCGGCTCTATCTGAGCGGGCTGATTCGACCAGGAACACGGTGGCGGGGAAGGAGATCGAGTCGGGGGAACCGCTCCGTGACTTCGTCGACGTGCCGACCGTGACTCTCGCAGACGTCGTTGGTTCCGGTTGCGACCTGTTGAAGCTGGACTGCGAGGGCGCCGAGTTCGAGGCTCTCCTCGGCGCGGACGACGATACGCTGCGCCGTGCGCAGAGGATCATCCTCGAGTTCCATCGAATTGCCGGCTCAGCCGAGGTGATCGTCGACCGTCTGGAGGCCGCGGGGATGACGGTGACCCTTCTTGAGGAGATCGAGTCGGTCGGGTTGATCGGCGCGCGCCGACCTTCGCGTACATGAGTAAGCCCGACCGCAGCATTCACCGCGAGCGAGGTCTGGCAAGGCTCTCGTCGGGCGTGCTGCTCACGAATGTCCTCGCGGCGGTCGCGCTGCTGGCGACGACGGTACTCACCGCTCGGGCATTCGGTCCGGAGGGACGTGGCGAGCTAAGCCTCGCGACACAGTTCGTGACTCTGGTGGCGACGCTCGGCAGCCTGGGCCTCACCGCGGCAGCGGCGTATCACTCGGCGCGGGCGAAGTGGTCGAAGCCGGTCGCCTTCGGCACCTCCACGCTACTCGGCCTGCTGCTCGGAGTGGTGATCCTCGCCTGCTGTTGCTTCGTGATCTTGGTGGGGGACGTCACGTTCAAGGGCCTCCCCAAGGCCGACCTGGCGCTGGCGTCGGTGGCGCTCCCGTTCCTCCTCGCTGTCTTAGCCATTCAATCGATCTACCAGGGCTTCAGAGAGTTCAAAGTGTTCAACAGGATCACGCTGGCCCAGGCGGCGCTGCCGCTTCTGCTCATCGGGATCGCAATCGGCCTCGGCGGCGGCGTTCGCGCCGCGATCCTCGCGACGGTCGTGGCCGTCGCACTGCTCTTCGTCGCAGTCATCGTCCACGTGCAGCGTTCGACAGGAATCGTCTGGCGCGCGAAGCTCGCGGATCTTCGGGCGCTTGTCTCCTTCGGCCTGCGCGTACATCCCGCGAATGTGCTCGCCTACCTCGGCTACAGGCTCGACGTGTTCCTCGTGGACGGCTACAAGGGCGCTGCCGCTGTCGGCCTCTACGGTGCCGGCGTCGTCATCGCCGAGGGCCTCTGGATGCCGTCGCAGGCCGTCAGCACGGCGCTCTTCCCGACCATCGCCGCGGAGACGAGTGAGGCGGCGCGCCTTGCGATCACGCCGTTCGTCGCCCGCAGCACGCTCTGGCTGACGGCGACGCTCGGAGGAATTCTCGTCCTCGTAGCAGGCCCCGCCGTCGACCTTCTTTACTCCAGCCGCTTCAGTGCTTCCGCGGCCGTGGTGCGCATCCTCGCCCCCGGGATCGTCCTCTTCTCCGCCGCTCGCGTTCTGAACAACGACATCGCGGCCCGCGGCCGGCCTCTCGTCAACTCAGCAATCGCAGCCGCGAGCGTCGTCTCCAACATCGCGTTGAACATCGTGCTGATACCGCGTTATGGGATCAACGGAGCTGCGTGGGCGAGCACGGCCTCATATTCGCTGCTGTTTCTGGCCACCGCAGCCGTCTATCGACGGATCACGCACGTCCCGCTCCGCGCGCTCATCGTCCCCAAGCGCGAGGACGGGCCGCGGTACGTGCGCCTCATCAAGCGCGTTGCGGCACGTCCCGTGAGAGCCCCTGCGGAGCCCGGACTCGCGCTGGTCCCAAGTGAGGAGCCCGTGGTGGAGGATCCGGTGTCGCGGTGGCAACACTAGGACGGCTCCGGTCGGTCAACGGTTGACATCGAGGATCCGGCGCGACGCCCGCGCGAGCCTCGCGCGCACCGATTGGTCGGGGTCCCGCGGGGTGCCGAACTCCAAATCCCGCGGCACCGGCCGCAGCACGACGACCTGGTAGTCGCACTCAGCGACCCAAATCGCATAGGTCTCAAGATAGTGAAGGTACAGATCGTTCGACTGTGCGTTGGCGAGTAGGACTTCGATGAAGATCGGTTGATCGAGCGCCTGGAGAGCGTCCGGCCGGACCTGCTGGCACCAGTGGAGATAGAACGGGTTGGGCATGTGAACCAGCGCCCATCCTGTGTCTCGAAGCCAGCGGCGAACGTTCGCGAAAAGCCTCGGATGCTGGTCCACCGGAATGTGCTCGATCACGTCCGGCAACACGACGACGTCGAAGGTCTCGTCGAGGTCGAGCTCGACGACGTCGCCCGCGATCAGCCGGACGTTCGGCCAACGTGAGACCCGGGCTCGCGCCAACTCGACGCTTCGCGGGCTGAGGTCGATCCCGGTCAGCCTTCCGGATCCGGCGAGGCGTTTCGCGATCAGCTCCGTTTGCGTGCCGACGCCGCAACCGATCTCGAGCACATCCATGTTCTGTTGCAAGCCGAAGCGTTCGAGCCAACGGTCGATGGCCCTGTGCCGAGCATTGATGCCTTCGCGCACCTGACGGTCGGCGAAGTCGTCGTAGTAGTCGGCTTGGCTCATACGCGGCGGCGCAGCGGCGTTCGCTGTCGATGAGCTCGTGGATGGCCGGCGGAGTCGACGTTCGGCTCAGCGAGCGCCAATTCGTAGATCCGCGCGAGCCTCGCTCCGACTACGTCGAGGCCGTACCGCCGACGCGCAGCCGCGGCAATCGCGCCTCTGTCGAATGTGTCGATAGTCTCGAGCGTCTCGTCGAGAGCTCGAGCCAACGCGACCGAGTCTTCGGGCGGAACAAGCACGCCGCTGCCCTCATCAACAAGCTCAGGGATCCCTCCGACTGTCGTCGAGACGACTGGAAGTCCGGACGCGAGCGCCTCGACGACGACAGAAGGAAGGTTGTCGACGCGGCTGGGCAGGACGAGAATGCCGGCTGCCCGCATCGCTTCGGCGACGAAGCGCTTCGACTGAGAGCCGTGGAAGGTCACTCGCTCGGCCATGCCGAGCGCGGTGGCAGACGTTTCGTAGTGCAGCCGCTCGGTGCCGTCTCCGATCACGTCAAGCTGCCAGTCGTACCTGCTCTCGTCGAGGCGGACGAGCGCGTGCAGCAACGTTGGGAAGCCCTTGTAGTGCAAGGGCTCGAGGTTGCCGACGAAGAGCAGGCGCCGCTTCGCCGTCTTCTGCGGTTCCCCGGGCGGGAAGAAGATCGAGGTATCCACGACGTTCGGGATCACCTCGAACGGCACCCCTACGCCGTAGCTCCTGATGGCGTCCTGGAGAAACCGCGACACCGGCAGGATCCGGGCGGCGCGGTTGTACGCGTAGCGCGCTTTCCGAGCCTCGACACGGCTGAGCGACCGCTGAGCGACCCCAGAGAAGTGCTCGGTGATCACAAGGGGAGTCCGAGTCCGGCTCCGGCGGGCGACGAGAGCAGCAGGGACGGCGGCGCCGTACACGTGGGCATGGATGACGTCCGGGCGGAAGCCGCCGCCGCGGACGCGGCGGCAGGCGCCGATGGCGCTCGACAGGAAGAGCGCGTAAGACGCACCGGGTACCCGAGATCGGCGGTGGAACACGTGGTGCGTCTCGATCCCTTCGGACAGCGACGGATCCAGCTCCTCTTCCATCGACCAGAGGCGGCGGGTGAGCTCCGGCCCCGAACCGGCGAGGTGCAGGACAACGACCCGATGGCCGGCCTCGCGAACCGCTTTCGCATGCTCGCGCACGAAGATGCCGCCGTACGTGTACTCGCGGGTCGGATACCAACTGGTGACGAAGAGGACGTTCAGGACCGGCCTTCCACGGCGTCGCTGGGCCTCATGCGACCCGTCCGCCGGCTTGCGAACAGGCGTCCCTTGCGCGCGAAGTCGCGAACGCTGCTACGACGTAGATGTGGCACCGCCTCGCGGAACCGATGCTCCTTGAGCAATTCCACGGCGAGTGTGGCGTTGCTTCTGGCGAGTGCACGTGCGATTCGTGCTTGCGCTTCCTCGGGAAAGTCGTACGTGCTCGAGAAGTACCGCAACGCCACCCTGTAGCGCTCGACCATCTCGACAGCGTTCGAGGAGACGCTCTCATGGCCGCGGTACCAGAGCGCGAGCGGCTCGTCGAGAAAGTCGAACTGTGTGCCGCGAATCGCGAGTCTTAGCCACAGCCCGTAATCCACATGCCCTGGAGTCGGAAGGCCGGCTTCGAACCCGCCGGCGTTCTGTAGCAGCACCCGCGAGGCCATCACCTCGGTGGGGAGGATGAACGCCTGGTCGAGCCAGTCGTCGATGAGCGGCGACAGGATCTCGCCGCTACGAGGGCGGGCAAGCGTGCTGTAGCGCACCCGCTGGCCGTCCTGAACCAGGTAGGAGTCCGTGTAGCTAAGGCTCGATCCGAGCCTCTGCATGAAATCGAGCTGGCGAGCGAGCTTTTCGGGCAGCCACTCGTCGTCGGCGTCGACGAACGCGACCAACTCGCCGGTCGCCTCTTCGAGTCCTCGATTGCGTGCCGCCGCTTCGCCGCCGTGGGATCCGCGGACGTACCGCACGCTGGTGAAGCCATGAGCCAGATCGGCCGTTGCGTCGGTCGACCCGTCGTCGACGACGACGATCTCGAAGTCGCGAAAGGTCTGTGCCTCGACCGAGCGGATCGCACGCACCAGGAACGCCTCGGCGTTGTACGCCGGAATGATGACGCTGACAGCGGGCATCGAGAGGCCCGGCTACGCCGCACCGGCGGCGTCGGGCCGGTGGCGGGCGCGCGCGGCAGCGGACGCGATAGCCGAGACGAGAAACTTGAGCGCGATGCCGACGTATACGAACGCGTTGAAGACGGACCGCGCCGCGAGGCGAGGTGCGCGCGGTAGTACCGATACATCCCATAGTGGAATGCGTAGTTGAGACGTAGGCCCCGATGGCGTCCGCTCGTGCCGGCCTTGATGTGCACTGCTGCGGCGGAGGGCTCGTACCATGTGATCCAGCCGGCTTGTGCGGCGCGGTAGCAGAGGTCGAGATCTTCCATATACATCCAGTAGCCCTCGTCGAACAGCCCGATCTCGTCGAGCATGGCGCGCCGCATGAGCATGAATGCGCCGTTGACGGCGTCGACCGGCCCCTCGCTCACGTCGGGTGCCCGGTACGCCGCCAATGACGCGGGTGCACGATCCGAGCGGCCGATGCGAAGGAAGTGGCCCAGTGCCGAGGCGGGTGTCGGAAACGAGCGCCGTGCCGCATGGTCGAGACTGCCGTCCTCCTGCACGAGCCGGCAGCCCGCGATACCGATTCTCGGGTCGGCGTCCATCCTGCGGAGCAACGTCTCGAGGGTGTCTTGGCAGAGCACCGTGTCGGGGTTCAGTACTAGGACATAGTCCGCAGTCGTTTTCCGCAGGACGAGATTGTTCCCCGCGCCGAAGCCGACGTTCTCGTCGAGCGCGATCAGTCTGACGTCGGGGAACTCCCGCCGGACGACGTCGGGGGTACCGTCGCCGGAGCCGCTGTCCACCACCGTGACTTGAAGCCCGTCGGTGGGCGGGTGCTCACGCAGCGATTGGAGGCACTGGCGCAGCATTGGTCCGCAGCGATACGAAACGACTACGACGTCCAGCACGGCGCTTCACGGTAGCTGGATTCGTCGGCCAGAGGACTCCGGCGACGGATGGGTGGAGCCGGCCGTCTACGCGCGATGCCGCTGGCGCCAGACGCGCATTCCGCTGCCGCCGAGAAGCAGGACAGCGGTGCCTGCCAGGATGATGAGGAGCGCGGTCGGACCCGAGCCGAGATCGAAGGCCGAGCTGACGGCGGTTGGTTCCGTCGCGGCGGTTGCGGAGTGCGACTGGAGGAGGCGCACCGTTCCATAGCCGTTGACGAGGTTCTTCAGCGACGTCCCGTCCTGGCCGGCCTTCTTGAGCTTTGCTTTCGTTCGCTTCGGGATGGCCACGGGTTGCGAGCTCGTTCCGCCGCTCGTGGAGTTTCCTGCATTGCTGCCCGACGTCTTGCCGCCGCCACCCGTCTGCAGGCATTCGCTGTAGACCTGCTCCGCCGAAGGTTTTCCGCCACACCCGGCGAGTGCGGCCTGCGGCACGCCAAGAAGAACTGCGGCTGCTACGGCTGCAGCTGCTAGCGGCCGGTTCAGCCCCCCGAACACGGTCGATACTGTAGCGGGCCGTGGCGCTGCCTAGCGTAAAGGCTGAGCAAGTTCTCGTCTTGCGGGCTGTAGCCGTCGGAACCGGGGTCGCGGCGGCCATTTTCGCCCTTTCCTGCGTAAACGGCGGTTTTTCGCCGACAACCCGCGCGTATGCGGGCATCGCGGCCTGGTGGATCCTGGGAGCGGGTGCCGCCATCGGTATTGCATCGGCCCGCGCGGGCATCAACCGACTCGCCGTCGTTGCGCTGGGACTCCTGGCGGCGTTCGCCGTCTGGACCCTGATCTCGGTCAACTGGGCGAGTGATGCCGAGCGCGCGTTCGCCCAGTTCAACCAGGTCTCGCTCTACGTGGCCGTGCTCGCAATCGCGATCGTGCTGGCGCGGCTGGTGCCGGCCTCGTGGGTCGTCGGTGGAGTTGCCCTGGCCGTCTCTGCCATCGCCGTGGTCGCCTTCGTCAGCAGGTGCTTCCCGAGCTCGTTAGGCGTGCAGGAGGTTTCGACGAGCTTCCCGACACTGGGGATCCGGCTCAACTACCCGCTCGGCTACTGGAACGGGCTCGCGATCGAGGTGGCACTCGCCTACCCGCTCCTGCTCTCGATCATGACTTCACGGCGCTCGCAGGTGGCGAGCGCCGTGGCTGCACTGCCGCTACCGCTTCTCGCGGCGGTCATGTACCTCGCCTCGTCGCGCGGCGCTTTCCTTGCGGCTGCGGTAGGGGCGATCGCGTTCCTCGTGCTCACCCCGAGGCGCTGGCCGGCCCTCGTGGCTCTCGTCGTCGCAGGCATCGCCGGCACGGTCGCCGTCGCGGCCCTCGTGCACAAGACGGCGCTTGTCAACGGAGACATGAAGACGGCGCTCGGGGTGCAGCAGGGCCACCGCGCAGCGCTGCTGATCGGGATCGCCTGCGTCATTACGGCGCTCGTCTGGGCCGGGCTCGCCGAGCTCGGGAAACGCATGCCCAACCCGCCTCGACTCGTCGGGGTGTCGATCGCGATCGCGGTCACCAGCGTCGCCCTCGTCGCCATCGTCGCGAGCCACCCGGTGAGGAGGTTCGATCAGTTCAAGAGCGTCCCGGCAGCGGCGGTGGCGGGCGCCGAGGGGACGGAGACGACCAGCCACCTGCTCGAGACCTCCGGCAGCGGGCGCTGGCAGTTCTGGGGCGCGGCGATTTCCGAGTTCCGAGCCCATCCGCTCAACGGCGGCGGGGCCGGCTCCTGGCAGGCCTGGGGGCTAGAGCACGGCTCGTTGCCCCTGCCGAGCGAGTACGCGCACTCCCTCTATCTCGAATCGCTGGCAGAGCTGGGAATCGTCGGCCTGCTGCTCGTACTCGGCGCCGTTGTCGTTGGCGCGGTGGGTGCGGTCCGGTCCGCGCTCCTGTTGCACAGCGGCGAGATCGCCGCGGCGGCGGCCTGTGGCATCGCCTTCTTCCTGGCGGCCGCGTACGACTGGGTCTGGCAGCTGGCGGGGATTGCCCTGGTTGGGGTCGGCATGCTCGGCTTCGCTCTCGGAGCCCTACCGTCCGAGCGGGCGACCGCGTGGGGACGCTTCGGCGTCCTCCGGCCGATCATCGCGCTCCTGGCGGTAGCGGCGATCATCCCGCAGTACGTGGTGCTCGCCGCAGGCACCCATCTCAGCAACAGCCACGCCGCCTACAACGCGGCGGTCGCCGCCGAGCGGCGCGGCGTCGGCATGCCGCAGGACGCGGCGCGAGCACGTTCCGAGGCTCTCGCCGCCAAGGCGATCGAGCCCTGGGCTGCCAGCCCGTATCTCCAGCTCGGGTTCGTCGCAGCGGCCGAGCACAACTACCCGGAGGCCGTGCGGTGGGGACAGGAGGCGATCCAGCGCTCGCGAAACGATTGGAACCTGTGGGCTGCACTGGCCAACTTCGAGACCAGGAACGGGAATGTCGCGGCCGCCAGGCGCGCGCTCGCCGAGGCGCGCCGCCTCAACCCGCGGTACTTCGCTCAGTCAGCGCCGAAAGGCGGATGAGTAGCGGTCGACGAAAAGGGAAGGTACCGTGTTTCAGCTGCGTCAGCCCAGTGACGGAGGAGGACAGGTGAGCGAGCTCGAGATCGCCGGCGGAGCTCTGGAAGGCAGCTCGCCGGACGGCGCCGAACGCCGCTCGGCTCGCTACGACACGGAGCCGCTCCTGCGGCGGATGCTCGCCTTGGGGGACATCCTGGCGGTCGCCGCGGCAGCCGTGTTCGTAGGGCTGTGGGGCAGCGGGCCGACCGCCGCGCTGTTGCTCGTCCTCTCCGCGCCGATCTGGATCGTCGTCGCCAAGCTCGCAGGCCTCTACGACCGCGACCATCGGACGCTCCGCCATCTGACGGTCGACGAGCTCCCGTGGCTCATCGTGTGGACGCTGAGCAGCACGGCGCTTCTGACCCTGCTGCTCGCCCCGTTCCCTGCTCTCGACCCGAGCTCGAACGACCGGCTGCTGGTCTGGGCCGCGGTGCTGTCCCTCGCTTTTCTCTTCCGCGCGCTGCTGCGCGGCCTCTGGCGCAGGACCACGCCCCCGCAGGGGGTGCTCATCGTCGGGGACGGCCCGCTCGCCCAGGCCGTGGTCCGGAAGCTCGAGCTTTTCCCGGACATCCACGCAGAGATCCGCAGCCGGATCCCGAATTGCGCCGAGTTGCACGACCGGCTCGGCGAGGTCATCGAAGACATCGACCGGGTCGTGATCGCGTGCAGCGAGCTCAGCGAAGGGGTGCTCGAGGAGCTTCTGCCGGTCTGCCGCGCCAACCACGTGAAGCTCACCATCGTCCCGCCGACGCGCGGCATGTTCGGTACGGCCACGCATCTGACGCACATCGCCGACCTCCCACTGCTCGATTACAACACCTGGGACATCTCCCGGACGACGGTCGCGCTCAAGAGGGTGTTCGACGTGGTCGTCGCGACGCTGGCGCTCCTGGTGACGCTCCCGCTCCTGGTGCTCGCAGGCCTCGCGATCCTGCTCGATTCCGGTCTGCCGATCTTCTTCCGCCAGACCCGAGCCGGCGAACGCGGGCACCCGTTCCAGATGCTCAAGCTCCGAACCATGGTGCGAGATGCCGAGGCGCTCCTACCCGGCCTGGTCCCATTCGAGCAGCTCGACGCGCCGATGTTCAAGCTCAAGGCCGATCCGCGCATCACCCGCGTCGGCCGGCTGCTGCGACGGACGAGCGTCGACGAGCTGCCGCAGCTCGTCAACGTGCTCCGGGGCGAGATGTCCATCGTCGGGCCGCGGCCGGAGCAGCTCGATCTCGTCGGACGCTATGCGCCGGAGCACCAGTTTCGGCTGCAGGTCAAGCCCGGGATCACGGGGCCGATGCAGGTCTACGGTCGCGGGGAGTTGACGTTCGACGAACGGCTGGCGGTGGAGCGTGAGTACGTCGAGAACCTGTCGGTCGCGCGGGACATCCGAATCGTCCTGATTACCCTTCCGGCCGTGCTCGGCAAGCGCGGGGCCTACTGAGAACCGACTCACCGGGTCGACTGATCGGTGGTTCGGCGCTCTCGGTTAAGCATCCGTAAGGTTGCGGTCGAGCGGCCGACGGCCCGGCTACCATCCGCTGACGGTGCGGGTCGCAGGGTTCTCTTTCAGAGGAGGAGCTTTTCCTTCGTCGGAACCCGGTGTGCTCCGCTGGCTCGCCGTCTCATCTGCAGTGGGCCTTCTCGCAGTCGCAGCCGCGACGACCGCGTCCGCGAAGAGCGTGCGCCAGCGCGTGATCCCGACCGGAGGCACGATCCCGCTGCGCACCGCGTTACTCGACAGGGAATTCGAGGGACCTCAGCAAGCGACTGCGTTTCCGATGGCAGCTGCCGCCGGGGCCACGTACGTGAGGCTCGGCGTCTCGTGGAGGTCCATCGCTCCCGCGACGCCGTCGGTCGACTTCGTCGCCACCGACCCGACGTCGCCGGGCTATGACTGGACAGCGCTCGACGCGACCTTGAACGAGGCCGAGGCGGCAGGCCTGACGCCGATCCTCGATATCGCATCACCTCCCACCTGGGGGTACAACAACTCTCCGAGCGGAGTGAATGCGGGCACGCCCAACGCCGCCGACCTCGGTCAGTTCGCGACTGCACTCGCCACCCACTACAACGGCCTCACCGCGGGAGTGCCCGCCGAGCATGTCTTCCAGGTCTGGAACGAGCCGAACCTCAGTCTCGACCTCAATCCCGTCGACGCAAACGCGTACCGCGGCATGGTCAACGCCGTCTACGACGCGGTCCACGCGGTCGACCCGTCGAACCGCGTCGTGGCGGGTGCGCTCGACCCCTTCGGCCATCCGAAGAGCAAGAAGCAGAAGTGGTACTCGGTCTCGCCGCTCGCCTACATGCGTTCTCTGCTGTGTCTTTCGAAGGGGACGAACCCCCACGTGACGTGCCACAAACCTGCGCGTTTCGACGTCTGGTCGCATCATCCGTACACGTTCGGCGGCCCGTTCGGGCATGCGAAGCTGCCCGACGACGTCGAGCTCGGTGACCTGCCGAAGATGCGGGCGCTGCTGACGGCGGCCACCGCCCACCACTCCCTCGTCTCCGCGAACCCGGTGCAGTTCTGGGTCACGGAGTTCGGGTGGGACACGAACCCACCGCGGAAGCACGCGGCGTCGCTCGCTCTCGCTGGCCGGTGGACGGCCGAGTCATTGCACCAGATGTGGCTCTCGGGCGTTTCGCTCGTGACGTGGTTCCTGCTCGAGGACTATCCGAGCCCGAGCCCGTACCAGAGCGGCCTGTACTTCCATGCGGCGTCGCTCGAGAACGCCAAGCCCAAACCCGTGCGCACGGCCTTCCGGTTCCCGTTCGTCGCCTACCTCAAGAAGGCGACCGTCACCGTCTGGGGCCGCGTCGCGACGAGCGACCAGCAGGTCGTGACGGTCCAGCTCCGGAACGGGAAGACCGGAGCGTGGCGGACGGTGGCGCTGATCCGGTCGAACCGCTACGGCATCTTCAAGGCGACGCTCGAGCTCAAGGTCACGAAGAAGAACTGGCTTCGCGCCGTGGCGCCGGGGTCCGGCAACTCGCTCGCGTTCTCGCTCACGCAGCCACACGATCCGCACATCGGGCCCTGGGGCAACTAGCCCCCGCAGCGGGTGTAAGAAGTCCGCAAAGGTCACCTCGGCCGTGAGGGATCGCAGTTAGCGTGCCCGCGGTGCGGCTCATCTCTCGTTATCTGGCAGTTGGAGGTGCGACCCTGTTCCTCGCAGCCTCGACGGCTACCACCGGCGTTGCGAGCGCCCGGGATCAGACGCACGATGTACACGGGGTGCGGACCTACTCGACGCCTGGCACCGCGCCGCTCCAGACAGCGGTCGTGGATCCCGTCGCCTTCGGCGGCTCGCAGCAGGCGACAGCGTTCAACCTGGTGCGCGCCGCCGGCGCCACGTACGTGAGGCTCGGAGTGTCGTGGTCGGCTATCGCGCCGTCTGTTCGCCCCGCCGGTTTCGTGGCCACCGACCCGACGTCGCCGGGGTACTCGTGGTCTGGGCTGGACGCTGCGGTAGAGACAGCCGCCTCGGCGGGCGTTACGCCGATCCTCGACGTCAACGGGATTCCACGCTGGGCGTACGCAACCAGGCCGAAGGTGGGCTTCGCGGGATCGCCGAAGGCTGCAGCGCTCGGCGACTTCGCCAAAGCGTTGGCAACGCATTACGACGGCACGGATGGATTGCCTGCCGAGCGCATCTACCAGGTCTGGAACGAGCCAAACCTGAGCCTCGATCTCGGTCCAGTCAGCGCAGCGACCTATAGGGGGATGGTGAACGCCTTCGCGAAGTCCGTGCACGCCGTGGATGGAGCAAACGTGGTCGTTGCCGGCGGGCTTGACCCCTTCGGCCACCCGAAAAGCAAGAAGCAAAAGTGGTACTCGGTCTCGCCGCTCACCTACATGCGCTCACTGCTCTGCCTCTCGAAAGGTGCACATCCCCACGCGACCTGCCACGACGCCGTCCACTTTGACATCTGGTCGCATCATCCCTACACCTTCGGCGGGCCATTCGGCCGCGCGACCCGTCCGAACGACGTGGAGATCGGAGACCTACCGGAAATGCGCTCGGTGCTACAGGCAGGCGTGCGGCTACACCGCGTCGTCTCGTCGCATCCGGTCAAGTTCTGGGTGACGGAGTTCGGCTGGGACACGAGGCCTCCGCGACCGCATGCCGCCCCGCTCGGCCTGGCCGCCCGGTGGACGGCCGAGTCCCTGCACCAGATGTGGCTCTTCGGCGTGTCGCTCGTCACCTGGTTCGACTTGCAGGATCGGCCCAGCCCGAGCCCGTACCAGAGCGGCCTTTACTTCCATGCGTCTTCGCTCAAGCGTGCGCGGCCCAAGCCGGTGCTCACGGCCTTCCGGTTCCCGTTCGTCGCCTACCTCGGCCACTCGACGGTCGACGTCTGGGGTCGTGATGCGACCAGCGCCAAGGCACGCGCCACGATCCAGTTGCGGGACGGCACCCGTGGCAGCTGGCGGACGGTCGCGTACGTAGTCGCCAACCGCAACGGCATCTTCCGCGCGGTGCTGAAACTGACGGCGACGAAGAAGGACTGGCTCCGGGCCGTGGCGCCCGGTTCCGGCGAGTCACTCGCCTTCTCGCTCACCCGTCCCCACAACCCACACATCGGGCCCTGGGGAAACTGAGACACCCAGCCTTGTTTCGGTACGCCCTGTGCGCCGGGGTGATTATCTGTCTCGGCATTTCGGCGGCATCGCGCGGCTTAGCTGCGGAGACCGGCTATCGCACATATACGACCCCCTCGACGCGGCCGCTCCAGACCGCGCTGTTCGACACGGTCCAGCTCAACGGCCCGAACGGGCAGGCTTTTGCGATGACGCGGAGCGCGGGAGCGCGGTATGTCCGCTTAATTGTCCGCTGGAACTCGATTGCGCCGGCCGATCCCCCCGCGGGCTTCGACCCCTCCGATCCGACCTCGCCGGGCTACTCGTGGGACGCGCTTGATGCAACGGTGGATGCGGCCGAGAGCGCCGGGCTGACCCCAATCCTCGACATCACATCGCCGCCGGCCTGGGCGTACGCGAAGCCTCCGAGCGGCGTCAACGGGGGGACGCCGAACATCGACGCACTCGGGCAGTTCGCACAGGCGATCGCGACGCAGTACAACGGTGCCGAGGGCGGTCCGGCCGTGGACGTCTACGAAGTCTGGAACGAGCCGAATCTGAGTGTCAACCTCGCGCCGGCGAAGGCCTCCGCCTACCGGGCGATGGTGAACGCGGTCGCATCGTCGGTGCATGCCGTCGACCCGGACAACCTCGTCGTCGCGGGTGGCCTCGACCCGTTCGCGCACAAGAAGAGCTCCCACCAGACGTGGAACTCGGTCGCGCCGCTCGCCTTCATGCGGTTGCTGCTCTGTCTGTCGAAGGGGTCCCATCCACACGCGACGTGCCACGATCCGGTCCAGTTCGATGTCTGGTCGCACCACCCGTACACGTTCGGCGGGCCGTTCGGGAAGTCGACGACACCTGGCGACGTCGAACTGGGCAACCTCTCGCAGATGCGGACATTGCTGCGGGCTGCCGTTCAGGACGGCCACATCGTCTCGACCCACTCGGTGCAGTTCTGGGTGACGGAGTTCGCCTGGGACAGCAAGCCGCCGCGGAAGGGTGCCGCCCCGATGGCGCTCGCAGCCCGGTGGACGGAGGAGTCGCTCTGGCAGGCGTGGCGCTCCGGCGTCTCGCTCTTTACGTGGTTCGGCCTGGAGGACTCGCCGGGCTCGAGCCCCTTCAAGAGCGGTCTGTACTTCTACGCGCCGCTGCTGGTGGACGCCCAACCGAAACCGGTCCTCACGGCCTTCCGCTTCCCGTTCGTCGCCTACCTGCAGAAGAAGACCGTCGACGTGTGGGGCCGCGACGCGACGAGCGACACGGAAACGGTTGTGATCCAGCTTCGTCACGGCAGGAATGGGAACTGGAGGACGGTTGGGCGCGTCGTCGCCAACAACAACGGCATCTTCCAGGCGACGATGCGGCTGAAGGCGACGAAGAAGGACTGGCTACGCGCCGTCGCGCCGGGCTCGGGGAGGTCGCTTGCCTTCTCGCTCACCCGTCCGCGTGATCCCCACATCGGGCCCTTCACCTGATCCCGCGGCTGCGGCGCTAGCCTTGCGGCCGTGATCGTGGCCGTCGTCCTCTTCTGGGGCTCGCTTGCCGCGCTCGCCTGGACGCACGCGCTGTATCCGGCCACCGTTGCCCTGGCCGCGCGCGTCCGTACGAAGCGCGTCGCGCTCGACGACGGCTACCTCCCGTCGGTCGCGGTGATCGTGACCGCGTACAACGAGGAGGACGTGATCGAGCGACGGCTGGAGAACCTCCGCGCCCTCCACTACCCGCCCGAGCTGCTCACGCTCGTCGTCACCTCCGATGCGTCCACCGACCGCACCGAGGAGCTGGCCGAGGCGGCCGGCGCGCGCGTGATCCGGAACCCGCGCGGCGGCAAGGTCGCGGCGCAGGACGCCGCGGTGCGCGCGACCGACGCCGACGTCGTGGCCTTCTCCGACGCGAACGCGACGTGGGCGCCCGACGCGCTGCGCAAGCTCGTCCGCAACTTCGCCGACCCGGCGATCGCGTATGTCTGCGGGCGCCTGCGGCTCGAGGCGGCGGACGGCTCGAACAAGGAAGGCGTCTACTGGCGCTACGAGCTCGTGACGCGCGAGGGCGAGTCGCGGCTCGGCTCGGTCACGGCCGGCAACGGCTCGATCTACGCGCTGCGCCATTCCGACTATGCGGAGGTCGATCCCCGCTTCGGGCACGACCTCTCGCTCCCGTACCTCATGGTGCAGCGCGGGCGGCGGGCGATCTACGAGCCGGCGGCGCTCGCCTTCGAGCGGCCGACGCCCACGAACGAGAGCGAGTACCGGCGCAAGGTGCGGATGTTCGAGCACGCGTGGCTGATCGTGCTGCGCGGAAAGATGCTGCGCGGCCAGCGCGCCCGGCTACTGGCTCGCGCTCGTCTCGCACCGCCATCTCCGCTACGCGAGCGGGCTCCTGCACCTGATCCTGCTCGCCAGCTCGATCGCGCTGTTCGACCATGGCACCGTCTACGGCGTCGTCCTCGGCCTCCAACTCGGACTGCTCGCGGCGGCCCTCGTCGGCGTCGGGATCGCGCGCTACTACGTCCTCATCACCTGGGCGACGGTCGTCGCGCTCTGGAACTACCTGCGGCGCGGCGTCCCCGCGACGTGGGCGCCGCAGCGGGAGGAGCTCGCGTGAACCGGGTCGCGGACGTTGCGCTGGCAGGCTCCGCGCTCGTCATCGCCTCGCCGGTCCTCGCGCTCGCCGCGCTCGCGGTCAAGCTCGAAGACGGCGGCCCGGTGCTCTACCGGCAGACGCGCGTCGGCCGGGACGGCGTCGACTTCGAGCTGCTCAAGCTGCGGACGATGGTGGTGGGCGCCGAGACGATGGGCGCCGGCCTGTCGGTCAACGAGGGCGACTCGCGCATCACGCGCGCCGGCCGCTGGCTGCGCAAGCTCTCGCTCGACGAGCTGCCGCAGCTCTGGAACGTCGTCCGCGGCGAGATGAGCGTGATCGGGCCGCGGCCGACGCTGCGCTACCAGGTCGAGCAGTACGACGAGCACCAGCGGCACCGCCTCGACGTCAAGCCCGGCATCACCGGCTGGGCGCAGGTCAACGGCCGCGCATCGCTGCCGTGGGCCGACCGGATCGAGCTCGACGTCTGGTACGTCGAGCACCGCTCGGCGCGCCTCGACCTGCGGATCCTCGCGCGCACGCCGCTCGTCCTCTTCCGCGGCACCTACAAGGGAGAGACCGGGGGTTGGACGTCGGAATCGTGAGCGACCGGGACTATCCTCGGAGCCTGTGGCGCCGCTGAACATCCTCGTCACGGGCGCCTGCGGCGTCACGCCGAGAGCCATCGCCCGCTCCCTGCGCGCCAGCCCCGCGTTCGCCGACGCGACGCTCGTCGGAGCCGATCGCGGCGGCAACTGGTACGGGTTCTACGAAGGGCTCTACGACCGCGTCTACCGCGTGTCCCAGCCCGGCGATTCCGGCTATCAGGAGCTGATCGCGGAGATCTGCGAGCGGGAGCGGATCGACGTGGCGCTCGTCGGGCCCGAGGCGGAGGTGCTCTTCTGGAGCGGTCGCGAGTTCCCGGTGCCGACGCTCTTGCCGCCGCCGGGTCTGGTCGAGATCGCGATCAGCAAGGGCAAGCTGTACGAGGCACTGCGCGAGACGGGCCTCGTGCCGAGGTACCGCATCGTCAGCCGTGACGAGCTGCTCGAGCGGCGTGGGCTCGACCTCGACGGCGGGCCGGTCTGGCTCCGCGACTACTCCGAGGCGTCCTCCAGCGGGATCGGCTCGATCCAGGTGTCCGAGCCGGAGGCGGCGTATGCGTGGGCCTTCCTCAACCCGGGGATCTCGAGCTTCATGGTCGCCGAGCACCTGCCGGGCCGGAACATCGCCTGCTCGCTCCTCTTCCACGAGGGCGAGCTGCTCAAGGCCGGCTGCTACGAGCGGCTCGAGTACTTCATGGGGCATCTCGCCGTCTCCGGCATCAGCGGCAACATCAATCGCGGCCGGCTCATCAACGACGAGCGGGCCTGCACCCTCTCCGAGGAGACCGTTCGCTTCGTCGCGGGCCTCACCGGCGAGCCGGCGCACGGGCTGCTCACCGTCGACCTGCGCGAGGACCGCACGGGCGCGCTCAAGGTGACCGAGATCAACGTCCGGCACGTCGCCGCGACCTCGGCGCTCGCCGACGGCGGTGCGAACATGGCGGAGGCGCAGGTGCTGGCGACGCTCGGCCGGCTGGACGAGATCGGCGAGGTCGTGCCGCACTTCGCCGACGACAACGTGATCCTGCGCGACATCGACGGACCCCCGCTGCTGCTCACCGGTTACCGCGAGCTTGCGATCGGGGAGCACGTGTGACGGCCGTTCGCGTCCTCGTCGTCGCGGGGCTCGTCGCCCTGGTCGCCGGTTGTGGCGGCAGCGGGCAGCAGCAGACCACGACGCCGCCGGCGACGACCCGGGTCAAGCCGCAGCCGAAGCCGAAGCCGCCGCACTCGCACCTCGCGATCGGCAAGCCGACGAATCTCGTCGTCACGATCCTCGACGGCGACCAGCGGGTCCGCGTGCGGGGCGCGCGCGTGAGCCTCGCCGGCCAGACCGCACGCACCAACCGTCACGGCGTCACGACGATCCGCGCACCGCGCGCGCGGCTCGCGGTCTCCGTCTCGGCGCGCGGCTATGCGCCCGTCCGCACCCGCGTCGACTTCCGGGGCAGCCGCTGGCAGACGGTCGACGTCTACCAGCCGGATCTCCAGTGGCCGCTCTACGGCGCGACCGAGGCGCGTACCCAGGCGCCCACGGACATCCGGCTGCGCCCGCCGTTCCGGCTCGTCTGGAGCCGTGGTCTCGGCCGCCTGATCGAGTTCCCCGCCGTCGTGGTGGACGGCACGGCGTACATCGGGAACGCCGCCGCGACCGTCCACGCGATCTCGATGCGCTCCGGCAACTTCGTCTGGGTCCACCGCACGCCCGGCGCGCCGCGCATGGCCTCCTCGCCGGCCGTCTACGGCGACGAGATCGTCTACCACACGATGAGCGGTTGGGTCTACGTCCTCGACCGCAGCGACGGCCGTCTCCTCTGGAGCTGGGATGCCGGCGCCGCGATCGAGCCGTCGCCGATCATCATCGACGGGATCGACTACTTCGGCGACGCCGGTGGAGAGATGTACGCGCTCGACCTGCACACGCACCAGCTGAAGTGGCGCAGGTACCTCGGCGCGAAGATCACGTCCAGCGCGGCGATCGAGGACGGACGGCTCTTCGTCGGCGACTACGCCGGGCGCCTGTGGGCGCTCTCGCCGGCGACCGGCGCGACCCGCTGGATCAAGACCGTGAACGGGAAGATCTACGGGACGCCGGCAGTCGCGCACGGCCGGGTCTTCGTCCCCTCGTCGACCGGCAACTCGCTCACGGCCTTCACGACGAGCGGCCGCTACCTCTGGCGCAACACGGCCGGCTACTACGTGTACTCGTCCCCCGCCGTGGCGGACGGCGTCGTCTGCTGGGGCTCGTACTCCGGCTGGTTCTACGGCTCCTCGGCTGCGACCGGACGCATCCTGTGGCGGATCCCGACCGGCGGCCCGATCTCGGGAGCGGCCGTGATCGTGGACGGCGTCGCCTACGTCGGCAGCTTCTCGCATCGCATCCTCGGCGTGAACCTCCACACCGGGAAACGGCTCGTGACGTTCCCGCACGGCCAGTACGTGCCCGTCTCGGGGAACGGCGGCCGCTTGCTCTTCAACGGCTTCTCGCGCATCTACGCGGTCGAGCCGCGCCACTCGAAGCGGCCGCAGCTCGCGCTCTGACGGGGCCATCGCCGGTTGATGAGAGCGAGCTTATGACTGTCGGCTATCGTCGCCCCTCGTGACTGCGCCTGCTCCCCCTCAGAAGGGCTTCGACCCCGAGGCCGAGCAGGAAGTGGACTTCGCGCGCTACGTCCGGCTCCTCGGTTCCCGTTGGTGGCTGCTCGCCGCCGGGCTCGTGCTCGGCGCCGTCATCGGCTATCTCGTCTCGCTCGGCGGGAACCAGGTCTACTCGGCCAGCGCGACGGTCTACCTCGGCCAGCCGTACTCGCCCGCCGGCGGCAACCCGGTCAACACTCCGGCGACGAACCCGTCGTCTGTCGGGCAGGTCGTCAACAACCAGGCCGTGGCCAACACGGTCGCGAACCTCTGCCACCTGCAGTCGGCGGCGCTGTTCACGAAGGGGATCTCCACGCAGGCGGTCGCCAGCGGCGCGTCGACGAAGGGGAGCGGGGCGTCGACCGTCAGCCCGCTCGTCAAGGTCAGCGTGCAGTCGAAGAAGGGCAAGGTCGCGGCCTGCGCCGCGAACGAGCTCGCCGCCGAAGTGGTGAAGAAGCTCGGCGTCTATCCCGCGGCCAAGATCAAGAATCTCGCGGCCCAGATCGCTCTCGACAACGACGACATCCAATCGATCCAGGCGGCGATCGCGAGTTCGAACATCTCCGATACGGACAAGCTGATCCTCCAGCAGAACCTTCGCAGCGACCAGCTCGACAAAACGACGAACTCGCAACTGCTCCTGCTGGCGAAAACCGTCGAATCGCCGTACGTGCTCGCCCCGGCCGCCTCGAACAAGATCACGGCCCGGAGTCGTCGTAACACGGTCGTCATCGGCGCGCTGATCGGGCTGATCCTCGGCGCGCTCGCCGCGCTCCTCTGGGAGCCCGTCGCCTCGCGCGTCACGCCGCGCAACGGCGAGTAGTTAGCCTCTCGGGAGTGTTCGAGGACAAGCGGGTGGGGGTCGTCGTACCCGCGTACGACGAGGAAGCTCTGATTGCGGCGACGCTCGACGGGATCCCGTCCCTCGTCGACCGGATCATCGTGGTGGACGACGGCTCCTCCGACCGGACGCGCGAGCGCGCCCTCGAGCTCGGCGACCCGCGCGTCGAGGTGCTCACGCACGAGCGGCGGAGCGGCGTGGGAGCGGCGACGGTCACGGGCTACCGGCGCGCGCTCGCCGACGGGATGGACGTCGTCGTCGTGATGAACGGCGACAACCAGATGGAGCCCGAGGACCTGCCGACCCTCGTCGCACCGGTCGCGCGCGGCGAGCTCGACTACTCGAAGGCGAACCGGCTCTCGACCGGCCAGGCCTGGCAGCTGATCCCGAAGACGCGCTTCTTCGGCAACGCGATCCTCTCGATGCTGACCAAGGTCGCGTCGGGCTACTGGCACGTCGCCGACTCGCAGTCCGGCTACACCGTCATCTCGCGCGGGATGCTCGAGCAGCTCGACCTCGACCACGTCTACACGAACTACGGCTTCCCGAACGACATGCTCGTCCACCTCAACGTCTGGAACGCGCGGGTGCGCGACTTCCCCTCGCGCCCCATCTACGGCGTCGGCGAGCGCTCGGACATGCGCTACCGCCACGTCGTGCCGCGCATCGCGTGGCTGCTGGTGCGCGGCTTCTTCTGGCGGCTCTGGGAGAAGTACGTGAAGCGCGACTTCCATCCGCTCGTGTTTTTCTACGTGATGGGGTTCATCGCGACCGTGGCCGGCGTCCTGCTCGGGCTCGTCGTCGTCGGCTACCGGATCGCGGGCTACTCGATCCCGATCGCGACCGTCGTCCTCGTTGCGCTGCTCGTCATTTCCGGGCTGCAGTTCACGCTGTTCGCGATGTGGTTCGACATGGAGAGCAACAAGGACCTGAAGTAGCTCAGCTAGCATCGCCCCGTGCCAACGGCCTTGGTCACTGGCGGCGCCGGGTTCCTCGGCTCGCACCTTTGCGACTACCTGCTGGAGCGCGGCCACCGCGTCATCTGCGTCGACAACCTCGTCAGCGGGTCGCTCGCGAACATCGAGCACATCCGCGACGACGCGTTCAGCTTCGTCCCACACGACGTCACGGAGCCGATCCGCGTCGACGAGCCGGTCGACCTCGTCTTCCACTTCGCCGCGCTCGCGAGCCCCGATGACTACCTCCGGATGCCGCTCCACTCGCTCAAGGTCGGCTCCTACGGGACGCACAACGCGCTCGGCCTCGCGAAGTTCAAGCGGGCGCGCTTCATGCTCGCCTCGACGAGCGAGGTCTACGGCGACCCGCAGATCCACCCGCAGCCCGAGACGTACTGGGGCCACGTCAACCCGATCGGGCCGCGCGGCGTGTACGACGAGGCGAAGCGGTACGCCGAGGCGCTGACGATGGCCTACCACGGTCAGCAGGGCGTCGACACGGCGATCGTGCGGATCTTCAACACCTACGGCCCCAGGATGCGCCCGAACGACGGCCGCGCGGTCTCGAACTTCATGCGCCAGGCGCTCGCCGAGGAGCCGCTCACGGTGTTCGGCGACGGGTCGCAGACGAGGAGCTTCTGTTTCGTCGACGATCTGATCCGCGGCATCGTCCTGCTCGCGGAGAGCGGCGAGCACCTGCCCGTCAACATTGGCAACCCCGACGAGCGGACGCTGCTCGAGCTCGCGGAGATCGTGAAGCGGATCACGGGCGCGTCGAGCGAGATCGTGTTCGAGGCGCTCCGCGTCGACGATCCGATGCAGCGCAAGCCCGACATCACGCGGGCGCAGCAGCTGCTCGGCTGGGAGCCGGAGATCTCGCTCGAGGAAGGGCTCTCTCGCCTGCTGCGCGAGCAGGGCCGCGAGCCGATCCGGGCCTGAACGAGCAGAGTCTGAGCACGGAGCCTCTCCTCGTCCGCACGTTGCGGTGCGAGCCTGCCGAGCGGACGCCGGTGTGGTTCATGCGGCAGGCGGGCCGTTGCCTCCCCGAGTACCGCGAGCTACGCAAGCAGCACAGCTTCTTCGAGATCGCGGGGACGCCCGAGCTCTGCGCGGCGGTGACGTTGCAGCCCGTGCGCCGGCTCGGCGTCGACGCCGCCGTCCTGTTCGCCGACATCGTGTCCCCCGTCCTCGGGATGGGCATCGACGTCGAGCTCGTCGAGGGCGTCGGGCCGGTGGTGGACGAGCCGATCGATTCGGCTGCCGCGGTCGAGCGGCTCCGGGTCGCCGAGGCGGAGGAGTGGGCGGCGCCGATCCTCGAGGCTGTGCGCCTCGTGCGCGGCGAGCTCGAGCCGGAGCGGGCGCTGGTCGGCTTCTGCGGGGCGCCGTTCACGGTGGCGGGCTACCTCGTCGAGGGCAGGCGGAGCCGCGACTTCGTTCGCACCAAGACGCTCATGTACCGCGAGCCGGCGACGTGGCACGCGCTGATGGAGCGGCTGACGGAGCAGTTCACGCGGTACGTCGCCGCGCAGGCGGCGGCGGGCGCCGACGCGATCCAGCTCTTCGACTCCTGGGTCGGTGTCCTCTCCGTGTCCGACTACCGCGAGTTCGTCGCTCCGTACTCGGCCCGCATCCTCGCCGCAGCAGGCGTTCCGACGATCCATTTCGGCACCGGCGCGACGACGCAGCTGCTCGCCGAGATGGCCGCCGCCGGCGCGACCGCGGTCGGCGTCGACTGGCGCATCGCGCTCGACGACGCCTGGACCGTGGTCGGCGACGAGCGGGGGATCCAGGGGAATCTCGAGCCGGCGTTGCTGCTCGGCCCGTGGGAGCGGTTGGAGTGGGGGGCGCTCGACGTTCTGCGCCGCGCCGGCGGCCGGCCTGGCCACGTCTTCAACCTCGGACACGGCGTCCTGCCGCAGACCGATCCGGACGTGTTGGCGCGGCTGGTCGAGCTCGTCCACGGCTACGGCCAGGCGGCATGAAGAGCGCCGTCGTGCTGATGGCGTACGGCTCGCCGGAGCGGCTGGCCGACGTTCCCGCGTACTACGCCGACATCCGCGGCGGCCGCCCGATCCCGCCGGAGCGTCTTGCCGATCTCGTCGAGCGCTACCGACGGCTCGGCATCGAGGACTCCTCGCCGCTCAACGCGATCACCGAGCAGACGCGGGAAGCGCTCGAGGCCGAGCTCGGCCTGCCGGTCTTCACGGGGATGAAGCACTGGACGCCGCGGATCGCGGATGCGGTCGACGCGGCCGTTTCGTCGGGCGCCGAGCAGGTGGTCGGGCTCGTGCTCGCGCCGCACTACTCCGCCCTCTCGATCGCGGGCTACCGGGAGCAGCTCGAGCGTGCGCTCGCCGGGCGCGCCGAGCTGCGCTTCGTCGAGAGCTGGCACGATGAGCCGGGCTTCGTCGAGCTGCTCGCCGACCGGGTGCGGGGCACCGACGCGCACGTCGTCTTCACCGCGCACTCGTTGCCCGCGCGGATCCTCGAGACGGGCGACCCGTACCGCGACCAGCTGCTCGAGACGTCGCGCCTCGTCGCCGACGCGGCTGGACTCGCGACGTGGAGCTTCTCGTTCCAGAGCGAGTCGCCGACGGGGGAGCCGTGGCTCGGGCCGGACATCCTCGACCATCTCGAGGCGCTGCGGCGGCAGGGCGTCGACAAGGTCCTCGTCTGCCCGGTCGGCTTCGTCTCGGACCACCTCGAGATCCGCTGGGATCTCGACGTCGAAGCGCAGGAGAAGGCGGCCGAGCTCGGGATGCAGCTCGACCGGATCGAGATGCCGAACGCCGACCCGGAGTTTGTGGGCACGCTTGGACTAATCGTGCGCCGAGCCCTGTCGGTACCTTCATCTGCGTGAGTTCACGCACCTGTCCCGACTGGCCCAAGCTGATGGAGATCGCACCCGAGCTCCAGTTCAAGCACTACACCGTCGCGGAGGCCAAGCTGCCTGCGGACGCGCTCATGTACGTGCAGGACACGTCGCTCTCGGAGGTCGCCATCTGCTGCGACCTCGAGCACCACGTCTTCTACGCCGGGCACACCGACGAACGGCTGGCCGCGGCCCTGACGGCCAGTCACTGGTTCGAAGTGCGCGACTGGGTCGCCGCCGGGCGCCCGGGCTCGCTCTAGACGAAGACCTCGTTCGGC
The DNA here is from genome assembly GCA_963743545.1 of uncultured Actinomycetes bacterium. Classification (GTDB taxonomy): domain Bacteria; phylum Actinomycetota; class Thermoleophilia; order Gaiellales; family Gaiellaceae; genus Palsa-739. The sequence goes on from CAVUQB010000005.1 coordinate 1,107,357, forward strand.
AAGGGCTCGCCGCCGACAAAGGCGAGCACGTTGTCGACGAGCACGCGCGTCATCGCCGCCCGCGTCTCGACGGTTGCGCTCGCGATGTGCGGCGCCAGAACGACGTTCGGGAGGTCGAGCAGCCGTTCCGGCACGCGGGGCTCGTCGGCGAAGACGTCGAGGCCGGCCGAAATGCGGCCCGACGCGAGTTCCTCCACGAGCGCGTCCTCGTCCACGATTGCGCCGCGCGCCGTGTTGACGAGCGTGGCGCCGTCCTGGAGCAGGGCCAGCCGCTCGCCTGAGATGAGACCGTGGGTCTCGGGTGTGAGCGGCACGTGGAGCGAGACGACGTCGGCGGTGCGGAGCAGCTCGTCGAGCGGGAGGCCGTCGCTGCGGCGATGGTGGACGATCCGCATTCCGAACGCCTCGGCGCGCCGGGCGACCTGGGAGCCGATCCGCCCCATCCCCACGAGACCGAGCGTCGCGCCTGCGAGGTCGCGTCCGAGCAGCTCCGGTCGCGCCCAGCCGCGTTGCCAGCGCTGCGCTCGCACGAACCGGTCCGACTCGACGAGGTGGCGGCGGCAGGCGAGGATCAACGCGAGCGTGAGGTCGGCGACCGCGGCGTCGAGCACGCCCGGCGTGTTCGTCACGGAGACCGCGCGCTCGTTGCACGCCGCAACGTCCACGCGGTCGTAGCCCACGCCGTAGTTCGCCACCAGCCGCAGGTCGGGCAGGAGGTCGAGCTCGGCCGGCCCGACCGCGACGACCGCCTCGAGCAGGACCTCGACACCGGGGAGCGGCTCAGCCGGCGGCCACGTCTCGAGCATCGTCACGTCCGGCAGCTCGGCCCACGCCGGGCCCGGGAACGTCTGTGTCGCCGCGATCGTCACGGCCGGAGTATCTAGGGTCTCCGCATGCCGACCATCGTGATCCCGTTCGCCGGCGCGGGGGGCAAGACACGCCTCCATTCCTCCGCCCCGATCCGCCGGGCGCTCGCGCACGCGATGCTCGCCGACGTCCTCGCCGCCTGCGTCGCGTTCGGCCCCACGCGCGTCGTGACGCCCGACGAAGAGGGCGCGGAGACGGCCGCGGACGCCGGAGCCGACGTCGTGGCCGACCCGGGCGGGGGCCAGGGCGCGGCGGTGCTGGCCGGACTGGCAGGCGTCGAGCCGGGCGGCATCCTCGTGGTCAACGCCGACGTCCCGTGCGTCGTGCCGCCCGACCTTCACGCGCTCCTCGCGGCAACGCCGCCGGGGTCGCTCGCGCTCGTCGAGGCCCGCGACGGCACCACGAACGCGCTCAGCCTCCCGTCCTCCGACGCCTTCGCGCCGTTCTACGGGCCGGGCAGCTCGGACCGCTTCCGCGCGCACGGCGCGTCGCTCGGCCTCGAGGTCGTCTCCGTCTCGGTGCCGAATCTCTCCGACGACGTGGACACGATGGAGGACCTCGCGCGGCTGCAGCCGCGTGCCGGCGCGCACACGCGGGCCTGCCTCGCGGAGCTCGAGGGGAGCCTCGTCTGAACGTCGCCGTTCTCTCGGGAGGGGTCGGCGGCGCGCGCTTCGTGCGCGGTGTCGTCGAGGTCGCGGGCGGGGCCGCGACGAACGTGGTCGGCAACGTCGGCGACGACGTCGAGGTGCTCGGCCTGCACGTCTCGCCGGATCTCGACTCGATCCTCTACGCCCTCGCCGGCCTCGCCGACGAGCAGCGCGGCTGGGGCCGGAGCGGGGAGACCTGGAACGCGCTCGAGTCCGCAGGTGCGCTGGGCGGCGAGGACTGGTTCGCGCTCGGCGACCGCGATCTCGGCCTCCATCTGGTGCGGACGCAGGCGCTGCATGCGGGCGAGCCGCTCTCCGCGGTGACCGCCAGGCTGGCGCACGCGCTCGGCGTCGCCGCACGGCTGCTGCCGGCGACCGACGACCGGCTGCGGACGTGGCTCGACACGCCCGCGGGGACGTTCCCGTTCCAGGAGTGGTTCGTCGCGCGCGGGCACCGGGACGAGGTCGACGCTTTGCGTTTCGAGGGCGAGGACACGGCGCGCCCGGCGCCGGGCGCGCTCGAGGCGATCGCCGGCGCCGATCTGATCCTCGTCGCGCCGAGCAATCCGTACGTCTCCGTCGAGCCGATCCTCGCGGTGCGCGAGCTGCGCGAGGCGCTCGCGCAGCGCCGCGTGCCCTGCGTCGCGGTCAGCCCGCTGATCGGCGGCCGTGCAGTGAAAGGGCCGGCCGACCGGATGCTGCAGCGGCTCGCGGGCGGCACGTCGCCGCGGCACGTCGCCGCTTGCTATCCGGGCCTGATCGACGCGCTGGTCGTGGACGAGGCCGACGCCGACGACCTCGACGGGCTCGGCGAAGTCCGTCCGATCGTGACTAGCACGCTGATGAGCGACGCCGACGCGCGCCGCCGCCTGGCTGACGTGGCCCTGGGAGCGGTACCCGCATGAGGGTCGCGATCGTCGGCGGCACGGGAGCGTTCGGGCTCGCGCTCGCGCGCCGCCTCGTGGAGGCCGGCGACGAGGTCCTGATCGGTTCCCGCGACGCCGAGCGCGCGCAGGAGAAGGCGACCGAGGTCGGCGCGGCCGGCGGTGCTGAGAACGGCGAGGCGGTCCGCGGCGTGGACGTCGTCGTGCTCGCGACGAAGGCCGATGGGACGCTCGCCACCGCAACTGCCCTGGCAGAGGCGATCGGCGAGACGCCCGTGCTCAGCGTCGCCAGCGATCTGCGCTCGACCGACGCGCTCTCTCTCGCCCAGCGCACGCAGGATCTCCTGCGCGGCCCGGTGGTCGCCGGGCTCCACTCGCTCGCTGCCGGCAAGCTCGCGCATGGCCGCCCCGACGAGGACGCATTCGTCTGCGGCGACGACGCGGACGCGAAGGAGCTCGCTCTCGAGCTCGCGGCGAAGGCCGTCGCCGGCCGCGCTCTCGACGCCGGGCCGCTGGCGAGGGCACGGGCGCTCGAGGGGATGACCGCGGTGATCGTCAGTCTCAACAAGCGCTACAAGGGACACGCCGGCATCCGCGTAACCGGGCTCCCGTGACGCAGGTCGTCGAGGTTCAGGACGCGGCGGAACGGTCGCGGATCGCGGAAGCCGTCCTCGGAGACCTGCCCGAGTGGTTCGGGATCGAGGAATCGACGCGGCAGTACGTCGAGGACGCGGCGACGCTGCCGACGTTCGTCGTGGAGCCGGATCTCGGCTTTCTCTGCCTCAAGCAGCACACGCCGCGCGCGGCCGAGCTCTACGTCATGGGCGTGCGGCGGGAGGAGCACCGGCGCGGGCTCGGGCGGGCGCTCGTCGCCGAGGCCGAGCGCTGGTGCCGGGCGCGTGGCATCCGCTACCTCCAGGTGAAGACACTCGGCCCGTCGCGCCCCGATACCCGCTACGAGGCAACACGCACGTTCTACGAGGCGGTCGGTTTCGTCGCGCTCGAGGAGCTGCACGGGCTCTGGAGTCACGACAACCCGGCGCTGATCCTGGTCAAGGACGTCGGGCCGGGGTTCAGCGTGCAGCCGGTCGAGGGGCTTCCCGAGCTGCACGAGGGAGACGACCTCGCGGCGCTCATCGCCGAGCGGGCGGAGCTCGCGGACGGTGACGTGGTCGTCGTCGCGCAGAAAGCCGTCTCGAAGGTCGAGGGCCAGGTGGTCGTGCTCGCGGACGTCGAGCCGTCGGAGCAGGCGCGCGAGCTCGCCGGCGACGAGGCCGACGCCCGCCGGATCCAGGTCATCCTCGACGAGGCCGTCGAGCTCGTTCGGGTTCGCCCGCCGCTGATCATCGCGCGCACCCGCCACGGCTACGTCTGCGGCTCCGCCGGCGTCGACGCCTCGAACGCGCCGGGGCCGGAGACCGTCGTCCTCCTGCCGATCGACAGCGATGCGTCGGCGGCTCGGCTGCGCGAGGAGCTCCGCGAGCGGACCGGGGCGGAGGTGGGCGTGATCGTCACCGACTCCTTCGGCCGGCCGTGGCGCGCCGCGACGACCGACGTCGCGATCGGCGCCGCCGGCGTGGAGGTGGTGCGCGACCTCATGGGCGAGCGCGACCCCAACGGCTACGAGCTGCACGCGACCCGGATCGCGATCGCGGACGAGATCTCGGGTGCGGCTCAGCTCGTCTTCGGCAAGCTCGACCGCGTCCCCGTCGCGATCGTGCGTGGCCTGGACGTGCGCGGTGACGGCCGGGGTGCCGACATCGTGATCCCGCCCGAGACCGATCTGTTCCGCTAGAACCCGTGCCGTGAGCGACGCCATCGAGCAGGCGAATGCGCTCCTCCGCGAGCGCGGCTATGCGGAGCGCGACCTCGCCGTGCACACCGGCCCGCGCGGCAAGGCGTTGCTCAAGGGGAACAAGATCCTCAGCCCGCTCAGCGACGAGGCCGAGGTCGTCCTCCGGGTCGTTCGCGACCTCGTGCCGGCCGAGAGCGAGCTCGGCGCGAAGATCCTGCGCCCGGCGGAGCTGCGGGCGAAGCTCTGAGCGTGGAAGGCGAGGCCGCGCTGCGGCGGGCCGATCTCGCCTCCGACCCGATCGAGCAGTTCCGGAACTGGTTCGCGGAGGCGGCCGGGGCGCTCGATGTGCCGGAGGCGATGGCGCTCGCGACCGCGACGCCGGAGGGCGCGCCGTCGGTGCGGATGGTGCTGTTGAAGGGCTTCGACGAACGCGGGCTCGTCTTCTTCTCCCACTACACGTCGCGCAAGGGGCGCGAGCTCGAGGCGAACCCGCAGGCGGCGCTGCTCTTCCACTGGCGGCCGCTGGGGCGGCAGGTGCGGGTCGAGGGGCGGGTCGAGCGTGTGTCGGCCGAGAAGTCGGACGCGTACTTCGCGACGCGGCCGCGCGACGCGCAGATCGGCGCACTCGCCTCGCGGCAGAGCGAACCGCTCGGGTCGCGAGCGGAGCTGGACGAGCGGCTCGCCGAGCTGGAGGCCGAGCTGGGCGGGGACGTACCGCGCCCGTCGACGTGGGGCGGCTTCCGGCTCGTTCCGGTCGCCTGGGAGTTCTGGCAGCATCGCGCAAGCCGCCTGCACGACCGCTTCCGCTACGAGCGCGAGCCGTCGAGCGGCTGGCGGATCGAACGCCTCTTTCCGTGACGCCAGCTCGGCGTTGACACTCACGGCACGGTGGCAGCCACCGTTACGTCTTCCGCGCGAGACTGTGACGGAGGGCGGCGAGCCTCTCGTCCCAGGACGAGCCGACCGAGACCATCCACTCGACCGCGTCCTCGAGCGGCGCCGGGGTCACTTCGTAACGCGTTTCCCGACCGGAGCGCGTTGCGTGCAGCAGGCCAGCGTCGGCCAGCGCCGAGAGCTGCTTCGCGACCGCCTGCCGGGTGACCGGCAGCTCGGCCGCCAACTCCGTCGCGGTCGCCGTACCCCGCGAGGCCACGGCCTCGATGAGCGAGCGCCGACCCGCATCTCCCAGCGCGGCGAATACGCGGTCTACGCCGCCGCGAGCGCCGTCCACGCCAGGGCGCGCATCTCGAACGCGGGAGCGAACTGTGGCGAGGTCTCGACGACGTGCACCCGGGTCCCGTCGACCACGGGCTCGAGCTCGATCGCGACGCTGCCGCCGTCGTCCCAGTCGAGGACGAGTCGCTCGGCCTCCTCGAGCTCGCGGACGACCGCGTGCCGCTCCTCGCCGTCCCCCCAGCGGAAGATGCCCTCGCCGCCGGGACGGGCGTCGAGCTCGACCTCCGACGCGAACCACTCCTCGAGCCGTTCCGGGTCCGTCAGCGAATCCCACACCTCGTCCGGCTCCTCCGGCACGACGATCTCCCGCTCGACCTTCGTCCGTTCGACTGGCATTTGCGCAACCTCCTAGTTGCGTATTAATGTGCAACCGATGAGTAGCGTATCGAATCACCTCGTGCCGATGGTGGTCGAGTCCGACGGCCGCTTCGAGCGTTCCTTCGACATCTTCTCGCGGCTTCTGCGCGAGCGGATCGTCTTCCTCGGTACCGAGGTCGAGGCCTCGGCTGCCAACCTCGTCGTGGCCCAGCTCCTCTTCCTCGAAGCCGAAGACCCTGACACGGACATCCGCTTCTACATCAACTCCCCCGGCGGCGACGCCTACGCCGGCCTGGCGATGTACGACGCGATGCAGTTCGTGAAGCCGGATGTGCACACGTACTGCATCGGGATGGCGATGTCGGCGGGCGCAATGCTCCTCGCCGGCGGCGCGGCGGGGAAGCGCTTCGTCTTGCCGAACTCGAAGGTGATGATCCACCAGGGGTCGGCGGGAACCCGCGGGACGCCGGCCGACATCCAGATCGCCGCGCGCGAGATCCTCTCCCTCACGCGCCGTTACGCGGAGGTGATCGCGGAGCACTCGGGCCGCGACGTCGAGCAGGTGATGCTCGACATCGACCGCGACCGGTTCCTCGAGCCGGCGGAAGCCGTCGAGTACGGGATCGCGGACTCGATCCTCGAGTCGCGCGCCTAGGACGCGGGGCCGTCCCAGCGAACGCTGTCGCCGAGAATCTCGTCGATCCGCCTGAGCGTCTCGGCGTCGAGCTCGAGGCCCGAGGCAGCCGCGTTGTCGGAGACCTGCTCGGGCCGGCTCGCGCCGATGATCGCCGAGGCGACGTTCGCCTCGCGCAGCACCCAGGCGAGCGCGAGCTGGGCCATCGACAGCCCGAGCTCGTCGGCCAGCGGCCGTAGCTCTTGCACCCGCTCGAGGAGCCGATCGTCGAGCACGCGCGCCATGAAGGTGCCCATCGAATCCGACGTCGCGCGCGTCCCCTCAGGCAGTGGCTCGCCCGGCTTGTACTTCCCGGTCAGGACTCCCTGGCCGAGCGGCGACCAGACGATCTGGGAGATGCCGAGCTCCCGCGACGCCGGGATGACGTCGCGCTCCGGGCCGCGCCAGAGCATCGAGTACTGCGGCTGGCTCGAGACGAAGTGCTCGACGCCCGCCAGGGCCTGCGCCTCGCGGATCTTGTCCTCGGGCCACTCGCTGAAGCCGAGGTAACGCACCTTGCCCTGGCGGACGACCTCGCTCAGCGCCTCCATCGTCTCTTCGAGCGGCGTGTCCCAGTCGTAGCGGTGGCACTGGTAGAGGTCGACGTAGTCGGTCTGCAGCCGGCCGAGCGAGGCGTCGAGCTGCGTGAAAACCTGCTCGCGCGAGAGGCCGCTGCCGCCGTCGGGCATCGTCCAGAAGAGCTTGGTCGCGAGGACGTACGAGTCGCGCGGCCGGTCGGCGAGCACCTCGCCGAGGAACTCCTCGGCCGCGCCGCGGGCGTAGATGTTCGCCGTGTCGATGAAGTCGATTCCGACCTCGAACGCCTTCGCCACGCACGCCTCGGCCCGCTCGCGCTCGACACCGCCGCCGTACGTCAGCCAGGAGCCGAGCGAGATCTCCGACACCATCAGGTCGCTCGAGCCGAGCTGCCGCTTGCGCATGGAGACGACGCTAATGGTTAGCGTCCGGGCTATGCCGCAGCTGGACGCAGTCGGGATCGTCTCCTCCGACCTCGCCCGCACCCGCGCCTTCTACGGCGCGCTCGGGATCGAGTTCGCACCGGGCGACGACCACGTCGAGGCGACGATGCCGAACGGGCTCCGGCTGATGGTCGACACCGAAGGCGTCATCCGCAGCTTCAACCCCGAGTGGAGCCGGGCGACCGGGAACCAGGTCGCGCTCGCCTTCGCCTGCGAGAGCCCCGCCGAGGTGGACGAGCTCTACAGGGCGGCCGTCGCGGCCGGGTTCGACGGCGAGAAGGACCCGTGGGATGCGTTCTGGGGCCAGCGATACGCGCAGCTCCGCGACCCCGACGGCGTGCCGGTCGACCTGTTCGCCGCGCTCTGAACCTCGCCGAGGAGGAGGTCGAGCTCGGGCACGGCCTGCGCCTCGAGATCCTCCGTCCGCCGAGTGCCGACGAGCTGATCGACGAGGCGGCGTTCGACGAGGAGGAGTTCCTGCCCGTACTGGGCCGAGCTCTGGCCCAGCGGTCTCGCGCTCGCCCGCCATGTCGCAGGGCGTGCGCTGGACGGGCTACGGGTTCTCGAGCTCGGCTGCGGGCTCGGGCTGCCGGCGCTCGCCGCAGCGCTCCGCGGCGCCGACGTGCTGGCCACCGACTGGGCTGAGGACGCGATCGAGCTGCTGCGGCGGAACGCCGAGCGCAACGGCGTCCTGCTGCGCCTCGCGCGCGTCCGCTGGAGCGAGCCGGATCCACTGCTCCGCGCGGCGCCCTGGGATCTCGTCCTCGGCGCCGACCTGCTCTACGAGGCGCGCAACGCCGAGCAGCTCGCCGGGCTTCTGCCGGCGCTCGGCGGGGAGGTGCTGCTCGCCGAGCCGGGGCGACCGTACGCAAAGGAGTTCCTCGAGCGGTTCCAGGCGGAGCCGGTCGGCGAACGGATCTACAGGCTGCGTTCGCCGGTCTAGGAGGGGCCGGTGACGCGGTGGTCCCGCGCCGGCTCCGTGAGGGCGTTCGCGGCAATGCGCTGACCGATCGCCGTCTCCGACGACGTCGGGTGCCGCCGGCTGCAGCGCCAGCAGATGATCACAGCTTCGTAGTGAGTCGCGTCGTGGTCGATGTGCCAACGGTGATCGGTGACGACGCAGATGACCGCCCTGGGTCGCATCGTGGAGAGCGTAGCGCGCTAGCCTCCTACGGGTGTTCGCCGCGCTCGCCCTCGCGATCTCCCTCGCCGTCGTGCCTGGACTGGAAGCGTCGCCGGCAAGGCCGGCGACGCCCGGCGTCCACGCGAGCGCGCCTTCGGCGCGACAGCCGCACATCGTGTGGAAGCCGATCCCGTACGGGCGGAAGCGGAAGGCGGAGATGGCCGCGTACGCCAAGAAGCACTACGGCATCGATTCGTGGCACCTCCATCCGAAGGTGATCGTCGAGCACTACACCGGCAGCAACAGTTTCTCCTCGGCCTGGCACACCTTCGCCGCGAACACCCCCGACCCGGAGCTCGGCGAGTTGCCGGGCACGTGCGCCCACTTCATCGTCGGCCACGACGGGACGATCTACCAGCTCGTGCGCCTGAACGTGATGTGCCGCCACACAGTCGGGCTCAACTACGTCGCGATCGGGATCGAGCACGTCGGCACCTCCGACGCCGAGATCCTCCACGACCCCGCTCAGATCCGCGCTTCGCTCGAGCTCACCGCGTGGCTCGTCGACCGCTTCCACATCAAGATCCGCAACGTGATCGGGCACGCGGAGAGCCTCTCGAGCCCGTATCACCGGGAGCGGTACAAGCCGTGGGCGCACCAGACGCACGCCGACTGGCAGCACGCGGACATGGACGTGTACCGCGGGAAGCTCCGGTCCCTTCTCCGCATGGACGCCGGGCGCTAGACTCGCCGCCATGCCGCGCTACATGATCATCCGCAGCTTCGAGGTCGGCGAAGACCAGATGCCGGCCGTCGGGCGACGCTCCCGCTCGCTGACCGAGGCCGAGTTCGCCGAGATCACCTGGGAGCACAGCCACGTCGTGGTCGACGACGAGGGCCTCGTGCACACGTACTGCGTCTACGAGGCGCCGAACGAGGACATCGTCCGCGAGCACGGGAAGAAGCTCGGGAAGCACACGATCGACGCGCTGTACGAGATCGCGGGCGACGTGACTCCGGACGACTTCCCGCCCGTCGCCGCCTAACCCTCGCCGCTCCCGAGCCCGAGCAGCTGGGCGTCGTCCATGTGCATGTACGTCTGCTGCGCGACCGCCAGCCGCTTGCGGAGAAAACGCACCCGCTCGATGTCGTCGGCGGGCGTCATGTCGAGCGCCTCCTTGTAGAGCGTGACGGCGTACTGCTTGGCCCAGCCGCGCTCCGCCTCCTCCGCCGCCGCAACGAAGTGCTTGACCGCGTGCTCGAGCTCGCCGGCGCCGCGCCAGTGCCGCGCGAGCGCCGCGCCCGACTCGCCGACCTCCGGCGTCGACGCCTCGATGAACTCGGCGATGTGGCGATGGCCTTCGCGGCGGCGAGCGCGCGGCTGGAGGTCGTACGCGACATCGCGGATGAGGACGTGCTTGAACGACCACTGCACGTCTCCCTCGATCCGGGAGACCGCGTCCCGGTGGACGAGGTCACGCCGCTCGAGCGCGGCGAGGAGGACGCCGAGGGAGTCGGGATCGCGCGCGAGGCGCTCGAGCGCGCCCTTCCAGAAGATCCGGCCGACGATCGAAGCGTCGAGGAGGATCTCCCGCTCCTCGGCCGGGAGCGCATCGAGCCGCGCGGCCACGAGGCCGCGGATCGTCGTGGGGAGGCTTTCCGCCTGCTCGCCGGACTCCTTCAGCACCGCTGCGAGCTGCTCGATGAACAGCGGGTTGCCCTCTCCGGCCCGGGCCACTTCGATCGCCTTCGTGTCGGCGCCGAGCAGATGCAGCGCGAGCTCCGACGCCTCCTGGCCTCCGAGCGGCTCGAGCGGAAGGGCGTTGTAGGCCACGAGGCCGCCGCCCCAGGTGGGTCGCGTGTCGAGCAGCTCGGGCCGTGCGAGCGTCAGGAGCAGGATGGGCAGGTCGTGCAGGCGTGCCGCGAGCAGCTGGATCAGGTCGAGGAGGACAGGGTCGGCCCAGTGGATGTCCTCGAAGACGAATGCCGTCGCCTCGTCGCGGGCTCCCGCTTCGATGAAGAGCCGGACGGACTGGAAGAGCGTGTCACGGTCGGGAGTCGTCGCTTTCGTCTCGAAGCCGAGGAGGATCGCGATGTGCCCGGCGACGGCCTCGGCCTCCTCCGGGCCGACGAGCCGTTCCACGAGCGTGCGCAGCTTCCCGGTCGCCACCGCGACGTCGTCGCTGTCATAGATGCCGGCGAGCTCCTTAACCTGGGTGGTGAACGCGCCGTAGGCGCTGCGCTCGCGGTACGGGAGGCAGCGACCGCGCACCACGCGGCCGCCCCGCGACGAGATGCGGTCGGTGAACTCGGCCGCCAGCCGCGACTTGCCGACGCCCGGAGCACCGAGCACGGTGATGAGGTGAGGGCGCCGTTCACGCTCGACGTGCTCCCAGGTGGCGTCGAGGAGGCCGACCTCCCGGCTGCGCCCGACGAACGGCGTCTCCGACAGGTGGCGCTCGCCGCTCGCCGAGGCCGGCGCCAGCGCGCGCCACGCGGCGAGGGGCTCCGCCTTCCCCTTCGCCGTCACCGCCTCGAGCGGCTCGTACTCGATCGCGCTCCGGGTCGCGAGGTAGGTCTCCTCGCCGACGGCGATCTCACCGACCGGCGCGTGCTGCTGGAGGCGTGAGGCGGTGTTGACGACGTCGCCCGCGACCATGGCTTCGCCGAGCGCCGGACGCGCGGAGAGCGTGACGACCGCCTCCCCGGTGTTGACCGCGCCGCGGATCCGGAGCTCGAGCTGGGGCTGCTCGGTGTTGAGCACCGCCACCGCGTCGCGTACGGCCAGCGCGGCGCGGACCGCCCGCTCGGGATCGTCGCCGTGGGCCGTGGGCGCGCCGAAGACCGACATGACCGCGTCGCCGACGAACTTCTCCACGATGCCGCCGAAGGACTCCAGCTCGTCGCGCACCGTTGCGTGGTACGGCGTCAGGATCGCGCGCACGTCCTCCGGATCGAGCTGCTCCGAGCGCGACGTGAAGCCGACGAGGTCGACGAAGACGACGCTGACGATCCGCCGCTCCTCGCGAAGCGCGGTCTCCTCGGCCAGCGGAGCCCCGCACGCGAGACAGAAGCGGGCGACTTCGGGGTTGTCCTGGCCACACGCACGGCACGTGGGCATTCCCGCATCGTCGCAGCGTTCCGCGTACATGGCAACGGATTCGCGACTTCGGCCGCTGCCGGTTTGGCCCGCGGCAGCTAGCCCTTGCTCACGATCGTCACCTTGCCGACCGAGCAGAACGCCTTCCTGAGCATGGCCTTGGCCGCGGCGAGCGTCTGGCCCACGAGGCTGGGCACGACGCGCCGCCGGAGCTTGGTGAGGTCGGCGGGGGGAACCGAGAAGGACCCGTCCGAGTTGAGAGCCACGTTGCCCTTTGAGCTTGACGGAGGGTCCCTCCGAAGTAGCAGCGCAGGTCGACCTTGCCGCCCGCCGCCGGTCGTCGTTCCAGAGACCGCGAAGGTTTGCGACGCGGCGTCCAGGGCCACGATGGAGAACGACGGGTTAGCCGGAGTCGTGATCTGCGCGGCGCTGACCGCGGCGCGCACCGGCGTGGTGACGACGAGGCCGCCGAGCACCAGCGCGGCTGCGAGCGCAGCCGAAAGACGAAGAAGGGACACCATTCGGAGTCCCTTCGATCTCGTCGGCGTGTCTCCTAGGAGCAGCCGGTGTTCGTGCCGCAGTCGCGGCAGGTGTAGCAGCTGCCGGTGCGGATCATCCGCCCGCCGCAGCGGGCGCACTCGACGGCGTCTTCCCACGAGTTGAAGAGAGCCGTCTGGCCGGGCGGAGGCGCCTCTGCGGGCTCCGCCGGCGCCGCGGCCTCGCCGTTCGCGTAGCGCTCCGCCAGCCGCGCCTTCACCTCGGGCGAGAGGATCCCCGCCTCCTCCTGCTGCTCGGCCGTGAGGAACCGCTTGCCGAACCAGCGGAAGATGTAGTCGACGATCGACTTCGCGGTGCGGATGTCGGCGTCGTTCGTGAGGCCGCTCGGCTCGAAGCGCATGTGGCTGAGCTTCGAGACGTAGACCTCGGGCGGCACGCCGTACTGCAGGCCCATCGAGACGGCGAGGCAGAGCGAGTTCATCAGGCCGGCCATCGTGGTGCCGTCCTTGGCGATGTCGACGAAGATGTCGCCCGGGCTGCCGTCGTCGTAGAGGCCGACGTGGATGTAGCCCTCGTGGTCGCCGACCTGGAACTTGCGGCCGACCTCGGTGCGGTCGAGCGGCAGGCGCTTCCGCTCGTGCACCAGGATCGGCGGCGTCGCCACGGCGGTCTGTCCGTCCTTGCTGGAGCTCGACAGCGGCTGCGCGACCTTGCAGTTGTCGCGGTAGATCGCGATCGCCTTGACGCCGAGCTTCCAGGCATCGACGTAGAGGTCCATCACTTCCTCGACCGTGGCCTCCTCCGGCAGATTCACCGTCTTCGAGATCGCGCCGGAGATGAAGGGCTGGACGGCGCCCATCATCTTCACGTGGCCGAGATAGTGGATCGCGCGGTCGCCGACGGCGCAGTCGAAGATCGGGTAGTGCTCGGTCTTCACCTTCGGTGCGCCGACGATCGTGTTCCGCTCGTCGATGAACGCGTCGATCTCGTCGATCTCCGCCGGCGCGTAGCCGAGCCGCTCGAGCGCCATCGGCACGGTCTTGTTCACGATCGTGATCTCGCCGCCGCCGACGAGCTTCTTCGACTTGACGAGCGAGAAGTCGGGCTCCACGCCGGTCGTGTCGCAATCCATCATGAAGCTGATCGTCCCGGTCGGCGCGAGCACGGTGGCCTGCGCGTTGCGGAAGCCGTGGATCTCGCCGAGGTCGAGCGCGTCGTCCCACGCCTTGCGGCAGTGGCCGAGCAGGTCGGCGGGAACCGAGTCGGCGTGCTCGATGTTACCGACGGCCGCGCGGTGCTTCGCGATCACGCCGACCATCGGCGCCCGGTTGACCTGGTAGCCGTCAAACGGGCCCATCCGCGCGGCGATCTCGGCCGACTTGCGGTAGGCACGGCCCGTCATGAGCCCGGTGATCGCCGCCGCGTACGCGCGGCCCTCGTCGGAGTCGTACGGCAGCCCGCGCGCCATCAGGAGCGCGCCGAGGTTCGCGTAGCCGAGCCCGAGCTGGCGGAACCGCTTCGCGTTGCGCCCGATCTCGGGCGTCGGATACGACGAGTAGCCGACGAGGATCTCCTGCGCGAGGAAGACGACGTCGCAGGCGTGCTCGAACGCCTCGACGTCGAGCTCGCCGTCCTCCCGCCGGAACTTCATGAGGTTGAGCGAGGCGAGGTTGCACGCCGAGTCGTCGATCGACATGTACTCCGAGCACGGGTTCGACGCGTTGATGCGGCCCGTGTTCGGGAGCGTGTGCCACGAGTTGATCGTCGTGTCGTACTGGACGCCCGGATCCGCGCACTCCCACGCGGCGTGCGCGATCTGGTGCAGCAACTCGCGCGCGTCGACCGCTGCGAGGACCGTCCCGTCGGTGCGGGCGGTGAGGTTGAACTCCTCGTCCTTCGACGCGGCTTCCATGAAGGCGTCGCTGACGCGGACGGAGTTGTTCGCGTTCTGGTACTGGATCGAGGCCCAGTCCGGCGAGTCGAGCGACATGTCGTAGCCGGCCGACTCGAGGACGCGCGCCTTACGCTCCTCCTTGGCCTTGCACCAGATGAACTCCTCGATGTCGGGATGGTCGACGTCGAGGACGACCATCTTCGCCGCGCGCCGCGTCTTGCCGCCCGACTTGATCGTGCCGGCGGAGGCGTCGGCGCCGCGCATGAACGAGACCGGTCCGGAGGCGTAGCCGCCCTTCGAGAGCTGCTCCTTCGAGGAGCGCAGGTGCGAGAGGTTGACGCCCGAGCCCGAGCCGCCGCGGAAGATGACGCCCTCGCGCCGGATCCAGTCGAGGATCGACTCCATCGAGTCGTCGATCGAGAGGATGAAGCAGGCCGAGCACTGCGGCGTCGCCTCGAAGCCGACGTTGAACCAGACCGGGCTGTTGAAGGAGGCGTACTGGTTGACCAGGATCGCCTTCAACTCGGATTCGAAGGTGTCGGCCTCGTCGGCGTCGGCGAAGTAGCCGCCCTCCTTGCCCCAGGAGACGGCCGTGTCGACGACGCGGCCGACCATCTGCTTCACGCTCGACTCGCGCTCGGGCGACGAGAGGCGGCCGCGGAAGTACTTCTGCGCGACGATGTTCGTCGCGGTCTGCGACCAGAACTTCGGGAACTCCACGCCGCGCTGCTCGAAGGCGGGGCCGTCGCGGCCGGGGATGATCGCGTCGCGCGTCTCCCACTCGATCTCGTCGAACGGGTCGCGGCCGGGGATCGTGAAGAACCGCTTCACGCCGAGCCTGGCGCCCTCCTCCACGACCGTGTTCACGACCTCGTCGGCCGCCGCTTCGTTGCTGTGAATTTGCTCGACGCTTGCCATCTTCCCCTCCCGAACTCTAGTCTCGGACTGCCTCTCGACCGCACCGCCGGGCACGCGAGGCCGCCGACGGGGAACGGGACCGTAGACCCCGCATCGGACGGCCACCGGAGACGGCTTCTGAAGCTAGTTTGCGCCGAGGATGACGAGCAGCGGGACGTGCGCGTACTCGGGGGCGACGCGGCCGTCGAGCGTCGCGACGGTCGGGATCCCGACGTCCTTGCCAAGCCGTGTCGCCTCGCGTCCCCAGCCGGGCCGGTAGAGGACGACGGAGCGCGGGTAGTCCGGGTTCGGCCCGTCGGTCGGGATGGCGTGGCCGTAGCCGCGGGAGAGGATCGCAGTCGCCTCGCTGCCCGCCGCACCGGAGACTCCGTTCCCGTTGAGGACGAGAACGGTGAGGTGGGAGCGTGGCCGCAGCGGCACCGGCGGCGTAGCGGGCTGACTCTTCGGGACACGGCCGGCGTCTGACACCGGACGCGTCTGGCCCGGCCCGTGGGTGAGCACGACGGCGGCCAGCGTCGTGAGAGCGACGGCGCACGCGACGAGGGTCGCGATGCGCCAGGGGAACGGGCGGTTGAGCGGCTGGGCGTGCTCCACGGACCGTCTCGGTTCGCCCTGCGAACGGCTGCTCCTCCTGCCGTAGAGTCGAGGCGTGTTCGTTTCGTTCGAGGGAGCCGACGGCTCGGGGAAGTCGACGCAGGCGGAGCTGCTGCGCGCGGCGCTCGCTGCCGAGGGCCGCGACGTCGTGCTCACACGCGAGCCGGGCGGCACGGAGCTCGGCGAGGCGGTGCGGGCTCTCGTGCTTGACGGGCCGGAGATGGGCGCCTGGGCGGAGGCGACGCTGTTCGCCGCCTCGCGGGCCGAGCACGTGGAGGAGGTGATCCGGCCGGCGCTCGAGCGCGGCGCGGACGTCCTCTGTGATCGCTACGTCGACTCGTCGCTCGCCTACCAGGGGATCGCGCGGGGGCTCGGGATCGACGCCGTGCTGGAGCTCAACCTCGCGGTGACAGGCGGGCTGCTGCCGGACGTGACGTTCCTGCTGCTCATCGATCCCGGCATCGCCACCGGCCGCCAGGTCGATCCCGACCGGCTGGAGCGCGAGGGAACCGAGCTGCAGGCCAAGGTCGACGCCGCCTACCGCGAGCTCGCGGTGCGGTTTGCAGAGAGAATCGTGGCCGTTGACGCGGCGCGGGCGCCGGACGAGATCGCGAGGGAGGTACGTGAGCGGCTTCGAGACCGTTCCTGAGCAGCACGAGGCGAAGCGGCTGCTCGCGGCTGCGCTGCAGGAGGGGCCGGCGCACGCCTATCTCTTCCACGGCCCGGCCGGCGTCGGCAAGCGCGAGCTTGCACGGCGCTTCGCGGCAGAGCTGCTCGGCGACCATGCCCGCGTCGAGCGCGGCAGTCATCCGGATCTCTATCTCCTCGAGCCGCTCGGCGAGCAGATCCGGATCGACGACGTGCGTGAGCTGCGCCGGGATCTCCACATGCGGCCCTTCGAGGCCGAGCGGCGGGTCTACCTCGTCTTCGGCGCCGACTCGCTGAACGAGGACGCCGCGGACGCGCTGCTCAAGGATCTCGAGGAGCCGCCGCCGTACGCCGTCGTCGTCCTCGTCGCCGAGCGTCTGGGGCCGCTGCCCGAGACGATTCGCTCGCGCTGCCAGCTCGTTCCGTTTCGGCGTCTCTCGGAGCCCGCGGTCCGGCAGGCGATCCGCGAGCATGCGCCCGAGCTCGGCGAGGAGGAGCTCACGACACTCGCGCGGGTCTCGGGCGGGCGTCTGGGCCGCGCGCTGCAGCTCCTCGATCCGGCTGCAGCCGGCCGGCGCGAGGCGCTGATCGACGTCGCGCGGGCGGTCTACGCAGATCCCGCGTTCGAGCCGGCCGACGGCGCCGAAACGCTCCTGGCGGGCATCACCGAGCGAGGACTGGAGGCGAAGGAGGCGGCCGAGCTGCAGGTCGAGTCCCTCGAGCTGACCGGTCGGGAGGCGGAGCAGCGCGTGCGCCGCGGGCAACGCGGCGCCGAGCGTGAGGAGCTGCTCGCCATGCTCGAGGAGCTCGAGTCCTGGTACCGCGACCTCGTCGTAGTCGCCGTGGGCGCCGAGTCGGCGGCCGTCCACGTCGACCGGATCGGGGAGCTGCGGACGGACGCCACCGTCGAGCGGATGCACGCCGCCGAGGACGCCTGCGAGCTCGTGCGGGCGGCCTGGCGGGAGGCCGAGGAGCTGCAGGTCTCCACCCGGCTCGCCGTCGAGGCGCTGCTGATCCGCCTGCGCGCCGAGCTCGGAGCGTCAGCCGCAGTCGTGTAACGCATCTGCGCCATCAAGCAGCGGTGAGAACCTGTCGATATCTGGCTTCAGCACCATGGAAGCTGCGGCTCACCTCCGCAGACCCGCGGTCGTGCGGGTCTGGCAGGCGATCCTCGTCGCCGGCCTCGCCGTGCTCGCGCTCCACTACGTCGGCCACGTCTCGGCAGGCGGGCCGCGATTGTACGAGACGTGGGTCTACGAAGGGATCGAGCTCATCGCAGCCCTCGGCGTGCTGGCCCGCGCGGTCCTCGTGCGCGAGGAGCGCTCTGCCTGGTTCTTCATCGGAGCGGGCCTGCTCGCCACCACGATCGGCGACGTCCTCTACGACTTCTGGTACGGCGGCAATCCGCCGTTTCCGTCGGCGGCGGACATTGCGTACCTCGCGTTCTACCCGCTCCTCTACGTCGGGATCGTGCTGCTCCTGCGCCGGCGCGTCTCGACGTTCAGCACGAGCCTCTGGCTCGACGGGCTGATGGCCGCCACGACCGCGGGCGCGGTCGGCGCGGCCTTTCTCGTGCAGGTCGTCGTCAACTCCACGCAGGGATCCCCTCTCGTCGTGGTCACGAACCTGGCCTATCCGATCGGGGACGTGCTCCTGCTCGCGCTCGTCGTCTTCGTCTTCTCGGTGACGCGCTGGCGGCCCGGCCGTGCGTGGGCGTTCCTGGCCGCCGGTCTGGTATTCAACGCGATCGGCGACGCCGCCTTCCTCTACCAGACGGCGGTCGGCACCTACGTCGAGGGAACGTTCCTCGACCTCGTCTGGCCCTTGTCGCTCGTCCTTGTCGCGCTGGCGGCGTGGCAGAGGCCCGGCCGTGTTCCTCGCGTCAGGCTCGAGAGCCGCGCGCTGCTGGGCACGCCGATCGTGTGCGGCCTGGTCGCGACGGGCGTGCTCGTCGCGGCGACTCAGATCCGTGTGCACCCGCTCGCGCTCCTCCTCGCGACGGTCACGATCGTGCTGGTGCTCGCGCGGACGGCGCTGAGCTTCTGGGAGAACGCCCAGCTGCTCGAGGCGAGCCGGCACGAAGCCCTGACCGATTCGCTCACCGGGCTCGCCAACCGGCGCAAGTTGCTCGCCGACCTCGAGGCCGAGGTCACGGCGGCCCGCGAAGGCGGGCCGCGCGTGCTGGTGCTCTTCGACCTCAACGGGTTCAAGACGTACAACGACACCTTCGGCCATCCCGCCGGAGACGCCCTCCTCACCCGGCTCGCCGCCAAGCTCGCCGAGGCGGTGGCGCCTGCCGGTGCCGCGTACCGGATGGGCGGTGACGAGTTCTGCGTGCTGCTCCCCGAGCCGGATCCTGACATCCACGGGATCGCGCAGGCGTTGTGGGAGAGCGGCGAGGGCTTCGACGTCTCGAGTGCCTACGGAGCAGCGGCGATCCCGGGCGACGCGTCGACCGTCTCGACGGCGCTGAGCGTCGCCGACGAGCGGCTGTACGCACACAAGGAGCTGCTGGCCGAGATTCGCCGCGGCACGGCGCACGAGCCTCTCCTGCGCACGCTCGCCGAGCGCGAGCCGGAGCTCCGCGCCCACGTGGCCGACGTCTCGTCGCTCGCGGTGCGCGTCGGCGAGCAGATCGGCCTCCCGCCCGAGGAGCTCGAGGAGCTGCGGCTGGCGGCCGAGTTGCACGACATCGGCAAGCTCGCCATTCCGGACGTTGTCCTGCAGAAGCCGGGACCGCTCGATCCGACCGAGTGGGGCTTCATCCACTCGCACACGCTGATCGGCCAGAGGATCCTCAGCGCGGCGTCCGCTCTGCGGCCGGTCGGCGCGATCGTGCGCTCGACCCATGAGAACTGGGACGGCACCGGCTACCCGGACGGGCTCGCCGGCGAGTCGATCCCGCTGGCGGGCCGGATCATCGCCGCCTGCGACGCGTACTCCGCCATCACGAGCGACCGCCCGCACCGCGCGGCCCGCACGCCGGCCGAGGCGGTGGCGGAGCTTCGCCGCTGCGCGGCGCGCCAGTTCGACCCGCAGGTCGTCGACCTGCTCTGCAGGGTCCTCGCCGACGAGGACGAGCCTGCGAACACGCTCGCCGTCGGCGGCTAGCTCGCAAAGATCTCCCTCCGGAACGACGAAGGGCCGGGATCGCTCCCGGCCCTTCAGGTGTGTTCGAGACCTCTCTTGTCTGCTGCTCGGCCCTAGGCGGCGTAGACGAGCTCGTCGCCGAGCGCCAGCTGGAGCCGCGCGAGAGCGTCGCTCTCGAGCTGCCGGACGCGCTCCCGCGTCAGGCCGAGCTCCTTGCCGATTGTCTCCAGCGAGGCGGGCTCGGACTCGAAGCCGAAGCGGAGCTCGATGATGCGCCGCTGCCGCTCGGGCAGATCCGCGACCGCGCGCTGCACGCGCTGCCGGCGGACCGACTCGACCGCTTCCTCGGCGGGATCGACCGTCGACTCGTCGGCGAACAGGTCGCCGAGCTCCGAGTCGCCGTCCGAGCCGAGGCCCTGGTTCAGGGACACCGAGTCGACCGCGTCGAGCGCCTCCACAACGTGCTCGAGCTTGAGCCGCGTCGCCTGGGCGAGCTCCTCCGCCGTCGCCTCGCGGCCCAGCTTGGCCTGCAGCTCGGCCGAGGCGCGGTTGAGCTTGATGCGGCGCTCCTGGACGTGAACGGGAATGCGGATCGTCTTTGACTGGTTCGCGACCGCGCGCTGGCAGGCCTGACGGATCCACCAGGTCGCGTAGGTCGAGAACTTGTAGCCCTTGCGCCAGTCGAACTTCTCCGCTGCGCGGTTGAGGCCGATCACGCCCTCCTGGATGAGGTCCAGCAGAGGCACGTCATGGCCCTGGTAGCGCTTCGCGATCGAGACGACGAGACGCAGGTTGGAGTTGATCATCTTCTCCTTCGCTGCGAGGTCGCCGCGCTCGATGCGCTTCGCGAGCGCAACCTCGTCCGCGGCCGTGAGCAGCTTGTGCCGGCCCGCTGCGTCCATGAACAGCTGCAGCGGGTCGAGCGTGCCCGTGACCGGTGTGGCTGCGACCGGGCGCGTCTCTTCGCGCGTCTCCTCGCGCACGACGACGTCGCGCTCTTCGAGCGCAACGCGAAGACCGGTGACGTCATCCTCGGTCAGCTCGTGCTCGTCGGCGATGGCCTGAATGTCCTTCTCCTCGACGAAACCGCGCTCGGCGGCCTCCTCGAGCAGGCGCTCGACAGGCGAGAGGTCATGCAGATGAATCGTGTCGCTCAGTGTTGTTCCTTTCGGGTCGTGAAGGGCTGCCGGATTCCGGCGCCCGGGGCGGCGTGATCTGAGTTCACTTCTCGGCTTCGCCGCCCGTCGAGTTATAGAACGACGTCGCCCCGAAGTCCATTCCCAAACCAGGTGTTTTTCTATTTCCGTACAAAGTCTCATTCCCTGCTTACGCGGGAAAATCACCGCTCGACGGCCCGGCCCGACAGCTCCTCGAGACTGATGCGGAGGACGACGACGTTCGGCCCGAGCCGGCGTGGCTCGGCGGCGCGGCCCGCGGTGTGCGCGAAGCGCTCCCGCATGAGCTCGAGCGCGGATTCGACGGCGTCGCCAACGAGCTCTTCGTAGGTCCCGTGGGCGATCACGCTTCGCCAGCTCCCTTTGCCGTCGGCGTCGTACTCGTCGACCTCGACGCAGACGCGCGGGTTCTCGCGGAGCATCGCGGTCTTGCGGCCCTCGGTCGTGACCGAGACGACTGCGCCGTCCTCGTAGGCGTAGATGAGCGGCACCACGTACGTCGTGCCACCGGCATGGCAGCCGAGACGCGCGATTCGCTGGCCGCGGAGGAACTCCTCGATCTCGCGGAGTGAGAGCTCGCGCGGGACTCCTCTGCCTCCCTCGGGACCGGCCATCGCCGTCTGAGCGTAGGACATGCTGAAATAGCCGTGTTGCGCACCTGGTTCAAGACCGCGCTCTGTCTCGGTCTCGTCGTCGCCGCTGCCGTCGTGGCGGCGCTGCTGCTGGCCTGGCCCAGCGCGGGCGTAGCCGCGTCGCCGAGCGGTCTGGCGGGGATCTCGCTGCCCGGCTTCTCGGGACATGTCGCGCGCGTGACGGTGAAAGGCCCCGGCGGGAAGCCGGTGCCAGTCGAGCTGCGTGGCGGCACCATCTGGCCACTCGTCCGGCTCACGGCCGGCGAACGCGTGACGGTGACCGTCGAGATCCAGCGCCCGAGCTGGATCGGCTGGCTCGTCGGCGGACAGGAGCAACGGACGATGACGGTCGTGACACCCTCGGCGCACATCCGCTCGACGCTGCTCCGGCCGAAGCGCGGTACCCCGGTGACCGTCAGCTTCGCCGAGCCGGTGACCCGCGTCGCGATCGGGAAGGCACGGCTGCGCAGGCTCGGGCCTGGCCGCAGCGTCGTGCCGCTCGGGATCCGCGCCGCGGGAGACGCGACTGCCGGGACGACGACGGTGGCGGCCGCGGTCCGGCCCTGGGAACGGCTGTCGGAGCCCGCCAACGTCTCGTGGTTCGTCCCGGGTTCGCGGACGAGCGTGGTCGCGCAGCCCGCCGCCGGTAGCTACATCGGTCCGCTCACTCCTCTGACCCTGACCTTCGCCCGGCCCGTCACCACCGTCCTCGGCTCGCGGCTGCCGACGCTCGAGCCCGCGATGCCCGGCCACTGGGAGCAGGTGGACACCAACACGCTCACCTTCCAGCCCGCCGGCCTCGGCTTCGGCCTCGGCGGCACCGTGCAGGTGCGGGTACCGGGCCGGTCACTCGCCTGGCACGTGGCCCCGGGCTCGACGCTGCGCCTGCAGGAGCTGCTCGCGCGCCTCGGCTATCTCCCCGTGCGCTGGCGCGCGCCGGCGGCTCCGCCGTCGACGCCCGCTGCCGAGGTGGCCGCCGCCGTGCACGCGCCGCACGGCACCTTCTCGTGGCGCTATCCAGAGACGCCCGCGTCGCTTCAGACGCTGTGGAGACCGGGCAGCTGGAACGTCGTCACCCAGGGCGCCGTGATGCGCTTCGAGAACGTGCACGGCATGGGCACCGACGGCGTCGCCGGCCCGCAGGTCTGGCGGGCTCTGATCGGCGACGACCTCGCCGGCCGACGCTCCGACGTGGGCTACACGTACGTCTTCGTGCACGAGGCGATCCCGCAATCGCTCAGCCTCTGGCACGCGGGCCGGGTCATCCTCACCTCGCCCGGCAACACCGGTATCGCGTCGGCGCCCACCGCGCAGGGAACGTGGCCCGTCTTCGAGCACATCTCGGTCGGGACGATGAGCGGGACGAATCCCGACGGCAGCCAGTACCACGATCCCGGGATCCGTTGGATCAGCTACTTCCACGGCGGCGACGCATTGCACGAGTTCCCGCGCGCCTCGTTCGGGACGCCGCAGAGCCTGGGCTGCGTCGAGCTGCCGGAGGCGGCGGCGGCCGAGGTCTGGCCCTACACGCCCATCGGGACGCTCGTGACGATCGAGTCCTGAGTCGGGCGACCGAGCCCGTAGCATCGTGGCATGGCCGACCCGATTGCAGAGCTCAGAGACGTCGTGGCTGCGAGCGCGCCGGCGCCGTCCGAGATGTCCGCCTACCTCGAGAAGGTCCGAGATCGGGCGTACGCCGTCACCGATCGCGACGTCGAGGCGCTGAAGGAGGCGGGGTTCTCGGAGGACGAGATCTTCGAGCAGACGGTCACGGTCGCGATCGTTGAGGGTCTGCGCAGGCTGGACCGGGCCGCGGAGGTGATCGGATGAGGCTCTCGATCGTCGACGACGGCCACGCGCCACCCCAGGCTGCGATGCTCGACGCGATCCGGGAGCAGTCGGGGGCCGAGCCGCTCGGCGTGGTCAAGACGCTGCTCTACCGGCCGGAGCTCTTCGGCGAGCCGTTCTCCGCGGCGCTCGACGTCGCGATGCGGGGGCCGTCGGACTGGAGCGCGGGCGAGCGCGAGCTCTTCGCGGGCTTCACATCGTTGCTGAGGCAATGCCCGTTCTGAGCGGGTTCCCACGGCGCGGTCGCGTCGTACGCCCTTGGTGAGGAGCTCTGGAACGCGGTCGTCGCAGACTGGCGGACGGCTCCGCTGCGGTCCGAGCTTCGCGCCGCCCTCGCCTTCATCGAAGTCCTGACGCTGCGCCCCGACGAGCTGAGCGAGGCGGACGTCGAGGCGGCCTATGCGGGCGGGGTCTCGCGGGAAGCCCTGCGCGACGCGGCGACGGTCAGCGCGCTCTTCAACATGATCACGAGGCTCGCCGACTCGCTCGGTTGGGACGTCCCGAGCTGGGACCGAACGATCGCGCGGGCCCCTGCGATGCTCGACGGCGGCTACTCGTTCGCCTCGATGCGCCGACGCTAGCCGTTAGCCCCAGGACGTCTCGGTCACGGGCCGCAGCGCGGTCTCGAGGATCCGCAAGTGCCGCGGCCGCTCGAGCGCGAACACGACGACCTCCGCGACGTCGGCGGCCGTCATCATCCCTGCGAGCGCATCGTGCGTCCTGCCACGGCCCTCGTCGAGCGCGAAGTCGGTCGCGACTCCACCCGGGCAGACGTTGGTGCAGCGGATTCCGTGCTCGCGCAGCTCGTGGTCGAGTGCACGTGTGAGGCCGACCTGCCCGAACTTCGACGCGCAGTAGACGGCTTCGTAGGGAAGGCCGCGGCGTCCGGCCTCCGAGGCGAGGATGACGATGTCGCCTTCGCGTCCGAGCATGTGCGGCAGTGCGGCGCGAACGGCATAGACCGTGCCCTTGAGGTTCACGTCGAGCATCTCGTCGAGGTGCTCGCGCGAGAGGTCGAGGAACGGCCCGTACGCCCCTACGCCGGCGTTGGCCACGACGATGTCGATGCCGCCGAAGCGCTCGGCGGTCGCGTCGCACAGCTCGACGAGCGCGTCGAGCTCACGGACGTCGCACGGACGAGCGACGGCACGCTCCAGCCCGAGGTCTCCGCCGCTGCGGGACGCGAGGCCGAGGTTGCAGCCACGGTCGTGGAGCATCTGCGCGACTGCGGCGCCGATGCCGCGGCTCGCGCCCGTGATCACTGCAGTCTTGCCATTCAGGTCGTTCAAGGCTCCTCCAGGGGTCTGAGGGTCGGGTAGAGCCGGCGGAAGCGGCGGTAGCCGTCGCCGTAGTCCCACTCCGGCTCGATCCGGCGTTGGACGCGGACGCAACGGGCCACCGCTTCGCCGGCATCGGAGAAGACGCCGTTCTGCACGCCAGCGAGGAGGGCGGCACCGAAGGCCGATCCCTCCTCCGACTCGGTCGTCTCCAGCGGCAGGCCGAGCACCGAGGCGAGGATCCGGAGCCAGAGCTCGCTCCGTGCGCCTCCGCCCGAAACGCGGCCGCTCGTGGGCCGGGCTCCGAGTTCGCGGAGCAGCTCGAGCGAGTCGCGCAGCCCGTACGCGACGCCCTCCAGCATCGCCCGCCAGAGCGCGCCGCGGTCGTGGCGGACGGAAAGCCCGACGAACGCGCCACGGGCGTCCGGGTCGGGGTGGGGCGTTCGCTCGCCGGCGAGGTACGGCGCGAAGAGCAGCCCTTCGCTGCCGGGCGACCATCGCTCGGCCTCGCGCTCGAGCTCCGCGAGGTCGGAGCCGAGCACCCCGCGGAGCCACGCAGCCGAGCCGGCGGCGCTCAGCATCACGCCCATGGCGTGCCAGGTGTCGGGGACGGCGTGGCAGAACGCATGCAGCCGTCCCTCGGCGTCGTGCTGGTAAGCGGGGAGCGCGGAGAACACGACGCCGGAGGTGCCGAGCACGACCGAGACCGGCCCGGGACGCGCCACTCCCACACCGAGCGCCGCGGCCGCCTGGTCGCCTGCGCCGCCGACCTCCGTCGACTCATGGACGGGCGGCAGCCAGTCGAGGGGGATCTCGAGCGCGGCGCAGACCTCTTCCGACCAGCAGCGCCTGCGGACGTCGAAGAGGAGCGTGCCCGAGGCGTCCGCGACATCGGCCGCGAGCTCGCCGGTCAGCCGGTGCCGGACGTAGTCCTTCGGCAGGAGCACATGACGGATCCGGCCGTACAGCTCGGGCTCGTGCCGGCGGAGCCAGAGGAGTTTCGGCGCGGTGAATCCCGCCAGGGCGCGGTTGCCGGTCAGTTCCAGGAGCCGGTCGAAGCCGACGCGGTCCTCGATCTCGGCGCACTCGGCCGCCGTGCGCTGGTCGTTCCACAGGATCGCGGGGCGCAGGACGCGTTTGTCACCGTCGAGGACGACGAGCCCGTGCATCTGCCCCGACAGCCCGACCGGTCCCTCGGGCAGCCGGCCGAGCACCTCTTCCGCCGCGCGCCACCAGGCCTCCGGTTCCTGCTCCGACCAGCCGGGATGCGGCCGTGAGAGCGGGTACTCCGCACTCGCCGTCGCGAGCACGCGGCCCTCCTCGTCGATCGCCACTCCCTTGACCGCGGAGGTGCCGACGTCGAGGCCGACGAGCGCCACGCGCTGCCCTCAGGCCTGGGCGCCGAGTGCGGCGTAGACGAGCTCGTAGGCGCGGACGGCGTCCTTCGCCTGCTGGGCCTGACGCAACTCCGCCTCGTCGATCTTCGCGGCGACCCCGTCGATGAAGCGCCACTGAAGCACCGAGCGCTTCACGGCGCCGACCGCATCTTCGGTGTAGGGGTAGAGGTCGAAGCCGAGCCGTTCGCCGTGCTCGCCGTAGCCGGCGCGTCGCAGCTCGAGCGCGAGCTCGAGCGTCTCCATGAAGGCGGTCGCGCCGACCATGTTGTCGTCGTCGAACGTGCCCCAACCGGAGTTCGCATGCTGGTGGCCGAGCAGCCCCTCGGCGGCCAGGAGCGCCGCGTACTCGGCGAGGTTCTCGCCGTTCATGATCAGGTGCTGCCAGTCCATGTTGACCTTAACGTTCGAGATCCCGCGGCTGCGCAGCGTGTGGATGACGTGCAGTGTCATGCCGACGTTGCGCATGAAAATCTTCATGGCCGGCTCCGAGTTCTTGTGCTCGAGGAAGACGGTGACGCCGCGCTCGCCGGCGTGCTCGGCGGCCTCTCCGACGCCGTCGACGAAGCGCGCCCACGACTCTGCGTACGGCGTCTGGAACGGGTAGTTGTAGCCCTCGATGCCGGGCCAGATGATCATCTGCGCGCCCACTTCGGCCGCCAGGTCGATCGCGTCGCGCGTCAGTCGCAGCGCCTCGGCGCGGGTCGCGTCGTCCGGCGAGGAGAAGCCCCCCTTGCCGAAGCGGGGATCGAGATGGAGCCCGCTCGCGATGCAGTAGATGCCGTGCCCGCCGAGGGCGTCCCTGACCTCGTCGAGGTTCTCGCCCGAGAGCTCCTGCGGGTAGTGGAACTCGTAGTCATCGATCAGGTCGCCGAGCCCTTCGACTGCGGTGCGGACCTTCTCGGCCGTCGAGATGCCCGCGAGCTCAGGCTTGTAGCCGGCGGGATTGAACCGCGTCGCCATCCCTCCGAAGGCCCAGATGCCGAGACTCGTCTTCACAAACCGACCCTATCTCGCCGTCGTCGTAGGTGAAGGTGCTTCGTCTTCTCTCCTGCAAATCAGCGCGATACGATGGCCCGGTGATCGAGTTCCATCTCGACTCGCAATCGGGAGTCGCGACCTACCTGCAGATCGTGCGCCAGGTGAAGGACGCGCTGCGGCTCGGCACGCTCGACGTGGGCGACCAGCTGCCGACCGTGCGAGAGGTCGTCGCCCACCTCGCCGTCAACCCGAACACGGTCGCGAAGGCGTATCGAGAGCTCGAGCACGACGGCCTAGTCGTGGCGCGCCAGGGGCGCGGCACGTTCATCGCCGAGACGCTCGCGCCCGCGTCGCTCCAACACCACGACGAGCTGCGCAGGGAGCTCGAGCTCTGGCTGACGTCGGCTCGGCGCGCGGGGCTCGACGAGGAAAGCATCCGCGCGCTCGTCTCCACCACGCTGCGGGAGTCGCTGGCCCGACGCGTGGCATGAGCGCTCCGCCGCTCGCCGTCCACGGGCTGGGCAAACGCTTTCGGCGTGAATGGCGGCTCCGTGACCTGACGCTGACGATCCCGAAGGGGGCGATCGTCGGCCTGGCGGGCCCGAACGCCGCGGGAAAGTCGACGCTCCTCTCCCTCGGTGCGGGCATCCTCGCGCCGACCGAGGGGTCGATCGAGCTGTTCGGGCGAGACCCGCTCCAAGCCCCGGAAGTCCTCGCCGAGGTCGGCTACGTCGCACAGGGCGCGCCGCTCTACCGCTCCTTCCGGGTCGCAGACACCATCGAATACGCGCGTCGGACGAACTCCCGCTGGGACGGCGAGATCGCCGTGGAGCTGCTGACGCGCATCGACTCACGCGCGAAGGTCGGCGCGCTCTCGGCCGGCGAGCGAGCGCGGCTGGCGCTGGCGCTGGCTCTGGGCAAGCGGCCGCGGCTCGTCCTGCTCGACGAGCCGTTTGCGAGCCTCGACCCCCTCGCCGGCCGTGAGCTGCTTCAGCTGTTGATGGACGGCGTTGCGGAGCTCGGAGCGACCGTCGTCGTTGCGTCGCACGTCGTCGCGGACATCGAGCGCGTCTGCGACCACATCGTGCTGTTGAGCAGCGGCCGCGTCCGCCTTGAGGGAGATGTCGAGGAGCTGCTCGATTCACACCGGCTCCTGACAGGCCCGCGGCGACCGCTCGGCTCGATCCGCGGCGTCCGCGAGGTGGTTCGCGAGCGGTACAGCGGCCGCCAGCAGACGCTGCTCGTGACGACCGATGGGCCGATTGTCGATCCCTCCTGGACCGTCGAACGGATCAGCCTCGAGGAGCTCCTGCTCGCGTACATGGCGCCGGAGCGCCTGCCCACGCCGCGAACGGCGGAAAGGATCCCGCTGCGATGGCATGGGTGACCTGGCGGCAGCACCGGTCCCAGGCGGTCGGCGCGCTCGGTCTGCTCGTCGCGCTCGCCGCGGCGGCAATCCTGACGCACCTGCCGATCGCGGCGGCGTTCGACAGCGATTCGCTGTCGGCGTGCCTGCCCGCAGCGCCTCGAACCGGCTGCGACATCATCGTGCCCCACTTCGAGAGCCAGTTCTCCGGGCTCGTCACGGCCACGCGCGTCGTCGCGTTGCTGCCGCTGCTCGCAGGCGTCTTCGTCGGCGCTCCGCTGATCGCCCGCGAGCTCGAGTTCGGTACCTACCGCTTCGCCTGGACGCAGGCCGTCAGCCGGCGCCGTTGGCTGCTCTCGAAGACGGCGCTCCTCGCCGCCGGGACCGTCGTCGCGGCGGGAGCCGCGAGCCTCGTGGTGATGTGGTGGCGCTCGCCGTTCGACACGCTCGAGGGGCGGATCAGCCCGAGCGGCTTCGACATCGAAGGAGTCGTCGTTCCGGCGTACGCACTCTTCGCACTCGCGCTCGGCGTGCTCGCGGGCCTGGTCTTCCGCCGGACGGTGGCCGCGATGACCGCGACTCTCGTCGTCTTCGGCGCGACTCGCCTGCTCGTTTCCGACTTTCTGCGGCCGCACTTCCTGGCGCCGCTGCACCGGGTGATCGCCGCGACAGCCACGAGCGGGATGCCGGGAGACTGGGTGCTGAGCAACACGCTCGTCAACGCAGGCGGCCGCCGGGTCACCGCCGCGAGCGAGGGGCTCGCAGTCCTCCATGCCCAGCAGGCCGGGATCGACCCGCACACCTACATCGTCACGCTGGGCTGGAAGCGAGTCGTGTCGTACCAGCCCGCCGGCCGGTTCTGGACCCTCCAGTTCCTCGAAGCGGGGCTCTTCACGGCGCTGGCCGTTGGGCTCGTGCTCGTCGCGGTCTGGCTCGTCCGGCGGACGCCGGCATGAGCGGAGGAATGGACCGCGGCGAGCTGCTCCGCCTCGCCGCCGGCGCCGCGGCGGTGGGCGCTGTGCCGGAGAGCGTCCGCGAGCTGCTCTCGCACGGGAAGGGCTTCCCGCAGCATCACCCGCGGTGGCGGTTCGTGTTCGTCAACCACGCGCTGACCAACCCGTTCTTCGTGCCGGCGATGAACGGCAGCCACGACGCCGCGTCGCTCCTCGGTGTGGACGTGAAGTGGACCGGCTCGACGAGCAGCGACGTCGGCCAGATGGTCAAGGCGATGCGGCACGCGATCGCCGCCAAAGCCGACGGCATCGCCGTCTCGCTCATCGATCCGGCCGCCTTCAACGGTGCCACCAAGCTCGCGCTTGCACACGGGATTCCCGTTGTCTCGTACAACGCCGACGGCGGGCGACAGAACAAGCGGCTCGCCTACATCGGCCAGGACAACTACCAGTCCGGGCTCGAGTTGGGCGCTCGGGTGGTTCGCCTTTGTTCGAGAGGCGACGTCTACCTCTTCATCGCGACTCCGGGCCAGGCGAACATCCAGCCCCGGATCGACGGCGCCCTCGACGCGATCCGCGACTCGGGCAAGCCGATCCGGCCCCAGGTGGTCGCCTCCGGCGTCGACGTGGGCCACGAGCGCAGCAAGATCGAGGCGACGTACCTGGCGAACAAGGATCTCCGTGGCCTGTTCGCCGTCGACGCCGGCTCGACCGCAGGCGTCGCGGAGGTGATGCGCAAGTACAAGCTGCAAAGGCGCGGTGTCTGCGCGGGCGGCTACGACTTGCTCCCGGTCACCCTCCGCGCGATCCACGATCGGCATCTCGACTTCGCGATCGACCAGCAGCCGTACCTGCAGGGCTTCCTGCCGGTGCAGCAGATGTTCCTCTACCGCTACAGCGGGCACCTCGTCGCACCGGCCGACACGAACACGGGGCTCAACTTCGTCACCCGGGCGAACGTCGATCGCTACCTGACGACGCGGAGCCGCTTCGAGGGCAGCTCGAGCACCGACCGGTATCCGGTCGGATAGAGGCCTGTTACCACCCTTGAACTATTCCCCTAGGGGAGTAGTATTCCCGTGCCGAAGACCCCGGGCCAAGCGACGGGGCGGCACATCAGGAGGCGCCGGAGGGCGCTCTCGAAAGTGCATGAAGGAGGGCAAGAGGGTGAGAGGGATTCATCGGAAGGGATTGATCCTCGTGCTCGGCGCCGCGGTTGCCGCTCTGGCAGTTTCCGCCGCC
Organism: uncultured Actinomycetes bacterium; assembly: GCA_963743545.1. GTDB lineage: Bacteria > Actinomycetota > Thermoleophilia > Gaiellales > Gaiellaceae > Palsa-739. The sequence goes on from CAVUQB010000005.1 coordinate 1,137,490, forward strand.
GCCGTCGCGAGTCCGAAGAAGAAGTCAGCCGGCAGCGTTCAGGTCTGCGTCCTGTTGCCGGACACGCAGTCGTCGGTCCGCTGGCAGCAGTTCGACAAGCCGCTGTTGACGAAGGCGTTCAGCAACGCCGGCGTGTCGGCGCTGATCACCAACGCGCTCGGCAGCGCGACGACACAGCAGTCGCAGGCACAGACGTGCCTGAACGACGGGGCGACGGTCGTGATCGAGACGGCTCTCGACCCCGGCTCGGCAGCCTCGATCGAGAAGCTCTTCACGTCGAAGGGCGGTAAGGCGATCGACTACGACCGCCAGGTGGTCGGCGGCACGGCCTCGGTCTACGACACGTTCGACGGCAAGCTCGTCGGCAAGGCGCAGGCCAACGGCATCGTCGCCGCGATGAAGGCGAAGCACACCTACAAGAAGACCAGCAAGGTCGCCGAGCTCTGGGGCGGCCAGACCGACCAGAACGCGTACTGGTTCAAGAGCGGCAACGACGCCGTGCTCAACCCGCTCTTCAAGCACCACAAGCTGACAAAGGGGCCGACGAAGTTCGTGCCCAACTGGGACGCGAACAACGCCGCGACGATCTACAAGTCGATGCTGTCCCAGACCAACAACAAGATCAAGGGCATCATCGCGGCGAACGACAACATCGCAGGCGCCGTGGTCGCGGACGAGAAGGCCGCCCACCTCAAGCCCGTCCCGCTGTCCGGCCAGGACGCGACGGCGCAGGGCGTCCAGTACATCATCGCCGGCTGGCAGACAGGCACCGTCTACAAGAAGGTGTCGCTCGAGGCGAACGCTGCGGCCGCCGCGGCGATCGCGCTGCTCCACGGGAAGAAGCCGAAGGTCAACGGGTTCCGGCTGAACGGCAAGAAGAAGGAGCCGACGCTGACCCTTCCGGTCACGTGGATCACGAAGAAGAACTACACGACGCTCTTCAAGCAGAAGTGGCTGAAGAAGAGCGACGTCTGCATCGGTCAGTACAAGAAGTACTGCAAGTAGAAGCAGCTCGTTCACTGTGAGATGTGGAGGCGCCCAGGCGGGCGCCTCCACCGCACTCTCCTCGCCCAGGAGCGGACATCGATGAGTGACACACCACTCCTCCAGCTGCAGAACATCACGAAGACGTTCGGGTCGGTGCAGGCTCTCGACGACGTCGACTTCGAGGTCAACGCGGGCGAGGTGATGGCGCTCGTCGGCGACAACGGCGCGGGCAAGTCCACGCTCGTCAAGTGCGTCGCCGGCACCCACTCGGCGGATAGCGGTCAGATCCTGTTCGAGGGTCGGGAAGTGCATATCCACGGGCCGAGGGCCGCCGCCCGGCTGGGGATCGAGGTCGTGTATCAGGATCTCGCGCTCTGCGACAACCTCGACGTCGTCCAGAACATGTACCTGGGGCGCGAGATCAGCCGGGCCCAGATCCTGTCCGAGGCGCCGATGGAGAACCAGACGGCCGAGACTCTCAAGTCTCTGGCGGTCACGACGATCAAGTCGGTTCGCCAGACGGTCGCGACGCTCTCCGGCGGGCAACGCCAGTCGGTCGCGGTCGCGCGTGCCGTCATGTGGAATTCGAAGCTCGTCGTCCTCGACGAGCCGACCGCGGCACTCGGAGTCGCGCAGACCGAACAGGTGCTCGAGCTCGTGCGGCGTCTCGGCAGCCAAGGCCTCGGCGTGATGCTCATCTCGCACAACCTCCACGACGTCTTCGAGACCGCCGACCGGATCACGGTGCTTCGGCTCGGGCGGAACGTCGGCGTCTTCGAGCGGCGCAGCACGACGCAGCAGGCGGTCGTCGAGGCGATCACGGCCGGTGTACCGATCAAGGTCCCGGGGATCGCCTCTACCGCAGGTGCAGGAGCCGAGGCGTGAGCTCGGCGGAGATCGTCGGCGCGGACAAGGCGCCGCCGCCGCTCGAGGAAGAGCAGCTTCCCGGAGGATTCCGCGGCGTTCGGGAGCGCATGTGGCTGAACCTGCGCACCGGCAATCTCGGGCCGATTCCGATCATCGTCGGCGAGCTCGCCGTCGTGATCTTCTTTGCCCTCACCGCCACGAACTTCTTCACGTCCGTCAACTTCGTCAACCTGATCACGGAGACGGCGGGGACGGCGCTGCTCGCGTACGGCGTGGTCTTCGTGCTCCTGCTGGGCGAGATCGACCTCTCGATCGGCTACCTCGCCGGCATCGGTGCGGTGATCGTCGCCGAGCTCGCGCTCCCCGGTCGAAGCCTGCAGCTGAACGGCCTCCTCGCAATGCTCATCGCCGTCGCCGTCTGTGCTGCGATCGGCGGAGTGCAGGGCTCCATCGTCGCGTTCGTCGGCGTTCCCTCGTTCGTCGTCACGCTCGGCGGCTTTCTGATCTTCGAGGGTGTGATCCTGAACACGCTGCAGGCGCGCGGCTCGATCGTCATTCAGGACCGCTGGGTCAACTACACCGACCTCTACATCTTCTCGCCCGCGGCAGGGTGGGTGTTCGCCGCGATCTTCACCGTGCTCTATCCGCTCAGCGTCCTCTACAAGAAGATCGTCGCCCGCGGCACGCACATCGCCCAGCAGAGCTGGACGATGGCCGTTCTGAAGACCGTCGGCATCGGCCTTGCGGCGTTCGGGACGGTCGCCATCTGCAACCACGGCAAGATCATCGAGACGCCCGAAGGCCTGCCGCTCGCCGGCGTGCTCATGGTCTTCTTCTTCGTGGTTCTGACGTTCCTCGCCAAGTGGACGACCTTCGGCCGCCACGTGTACGCGGTCGGTGGGAATGCCGAGGCGGCGCGGCGTGCCGGCATCAACGTGCCGCGCATCCGGGTCATCGTCTTCGCGCTCTCGGGCGCCATGGCCGCGATCGGCGGGATTGTCTTCGCCGCGCAGGTCAATTCCGTCGGGCTGACGTTCCCGCCGGGGAACCTGCTGCTGAACGCAATCGCTGCGGCGGTGATCGGCGGCGTCAGCCTCTTCGGTGGGCGTGGCGAGGTGCGAGGCGCCCTGCTCGGCGCGTTGCTCATCGGGACGCTGCAGAACGGGCTTCTCCTGCTGAACGTCTCGAACGGCTGGATCTACATCATCACCGGGCTCGTGCTGCTCGGGGCCGTGACGCTCGACACGTTCGCCGTTCGACTCCAGGCGCGCTCCGGCCGCTAGCTCAGCCGCGATAGTGCCGCAGCCGGCGAAGGACGTGGGCCGCGACCCGCTCGCCCAGCCTGCGGCCCGCTGCCACATCCGACGGGATGTCGATCCCGGACGCGAGTGGCGCGGCGCTCGCCGCTCCCATCTGGCTCGCGTACGAGCGCCCCGTGAGCGCGGCCAGGACGCGGCCCGCCGCAGAGGCGAACGCGCTCCCCTCTGCGACGCCGCCGGGCGACGCCGGCGTGGAGGCGGTCGGCGACCAGGCAGCGCCGTCGATCCAGTGGCCCCGTGAGAGCACCTCGACCTTGCCGCCGCGGATCTCGACGAGGCCCGGGACGAGAGGCAGGCCGTCGGCGCTGTAGTCGGCCTGCTTCTTGTCGCTCGACTGCCCCTGGAAGGCGAGGTAGCGGATCATCGAGATCGGCCGGGGGCCCTGGTAGGCGCGCTTCGCGCCCCAGGTGGCCACGGCGGCATCGTTGAGGGCGGCATCGACCCCGAGGTAGAGGCGGACGTCTCGGGCGAGATTCCCGGAGGCGCGCCGCGCGGCGAGCGAGTTCCAGTGCACCGGCGACCACTCCCGTGGGGGCGATCCCTCGGCGGAGGTCGCTCGGAGAACGGCCAGGGCGGCTTGCTTGTACGCGTTGCCCGTCGGGTCGCCGAGCGGCGGTGCGCCGGGGTCGATCGGAAGTCCGCGGCGCGAGCGCGGGAGGGCGAAGCTGCGAACGTGGCCCCACTGTGCGCCGACGAAGCTCTGGATGTCCGAGGGCTCCGACGTCAGGCTGCTGTGCGGCTGGACCGTCCCGAGCGCCAGCGGCTGCCAGAACGTCGCGTCCTCCACGGTCGAGCCGGACGCGCGGACGATCAGGGGCTGGTTGCGCGACGTGTACGTCGGGTCGGCGTAATGCAGCGACTCGTTCGAGCCGTCGTGCCGGCCCGCGGCGATCGCGGCTGCGGCGATCCGGTTCCCGAGCGCCGCCGGCGACCTTCCGTCCGTGGCCGCGAAGTCGGGCGAGTAGCAGAGCGCTCGCAGCTCCCTCGTCAGCAGGGCGAAAGTGCGGTCCAGGTTCGAGTCGAAGGAGGCATCCCAGAGGAGCACCCGGTAGGCCGCGTAGCTGATCGCTGCGCTCCGGGCGGAGGCGGTGCCTCGCGCGCTCGCCTTCCACGCCCCCCAGACTGCGGAGGAGACATCGAAGAGGTCGCGCGCCTGGACCGGCTCGGTCGCGGCGCCGGCTCGAAGCGCGGCGTTCGCCGTCTCGGCCCAGATCGTCGCGACCGAGCGGCCGCCGGTCGCGGGCGTGCAGGCCGCAAGGCGGTACGAGGCGGATGCCGACGTCCGCGGAGCCCGGACCTGCGGCGCGGCCACCTCCACGATGCGGTCGGCGCGAACGTCGCGCAGCACGCTCTCAGCGCCCCCCGGATAGCGCACCTGGAGCGCGGGACACGGTCGTCGCGGAGCCGAGCCCGAAGTGGACGCGCTGGTCCTCGGAGGAGAGGTAGCTGCCGCCGGCCCGAACCTCCTGCGAGAGCGTCCGGCCGTCCGGAAGGGTCACCGTCACGACCGCCCCGGGGCTGAAGCGCGAGAGCCTCACGTCGAGCCAATGACCGACCGGGCCGCTGGTCTTCAGGAGGAGAAGCTTCCCGCCGATCGAGTTGACCGCGATCTCCAGGCGGCCGTCGTTGTCGACATCGGCGGCCGCGAGCCCGCGCCCGTTGACCCGCAGCCCGGCAGGGATGACGCCCGCTGTCACCCCGTAGCCCGCGCTCTCCGCGGAGACGGGCGCGATCACCTTCACCTGGCCCGCGTCCTTGCTCAGACTCGTTACCGGGATGCCGCCGGTCGCGAGCAGGAGGTCGGGCCTGCCCGAGTTGCTCAGGTCGACGAACGAGTCGCCCCAGCCCGCGCTGCCGGTTCCGAGCGCCGGATCGAAGTCGGGGCGGGCGTTCGAGAACGAGGATGTGGTCGCTCTCACGAACGCGGCGGAACGCTCGTGGCGCGAGTTGCTGACGAACAGGTCGAGCGGTCCGTTTCCTGCGCCGTCGACGGCGACTCCCATGCCGGCATACGGGTCCGCCACACCCGAGGCCGCTGCGCGGTTCTCGAAGCGGAAGCCGAGGCCGGCGGGATCGGCCTTCGCTCCGCCCGGCCACGGGACGTTGACGTAGAGCTGGTTCGGATCCTCGTCGTTCGCGACATAGAGATCCGGCCGCCCGTCGCCGTTGACGTCGAGGAACGTCGCGCCCAGGCCGTGCGAAAAGCCGGACGCCTCGAGACCCGCCGGGACCCCGACCTCGCGGAAGCGGGCGCGGCCGTTCGGGCCGTTTCCCTCGTTGAGGTAGAGAAGATCGCGGACGCCGACGAGGTTGGTGGGGAAGCCTGCGAACGAGTTCGGCACCGGATCGTCCGGACGCGCGTAGCCGGCGACGAAGACGTCCGGGCGGCCGTCGCCGTTCACGTCCGCCACGGCGACGCCCGTGTACCAGCCCGACGCGGACATCCCTGCGGCCCGTGCGCCTTCGGTGAATGTGCCGTTGCCGTTGTTCCAGAGCAACTTGATCCCGTTGGCCGTCGTGACGATCAGGTCGGGCCGTCCGTCGCCGTTCAGGTCGGCCGCGGCGCAGCCGTCGCCCTGCACCTGGAGCCCGGCGTGCGCCCGCGAGGTGACGTTGTGGAAGTGGCCGCGGACGTTCTCGAACAGCTGCGTGCGCGGCAGTCCGCCGTGCGCCTCCCACTGCGCCGTGTCGGCGCTCGAGTACGAGTTGACCGCGAAGAGGTCCTGCCAGCCGTCGCCGTTGTAGTCGAGCCAGCAGACTCCGCCGCCCATCATCGCCGGGTAGTCGTTCGAGATCCCGTAGCGGAACGAGTCCTGGCGGAAGTCGAGACCGACGGCGGGCGCGACGTTCCGCAATCGGATCCCGTTCAGCGCGGAGCTCTTCGGCGCCGCCACGACCGGGGTCGCCGGCGCTGACGAGGGAAGCGCCCACTGCCCGTCCCCGGTCTGGTGCAGGTGGTATGTCGATCCGCCGCGCTGCACCGTTGCGGTCGGCGGGCCCTGCTCGACGCCCTGGACGAGCCAGACCCGGAGCGGCCCGGCGCCGGCCGACGACTTCGCGGCGAGGAGGTCGTAGGCGATCAGCTGCGCCGTGTGCAGGTCGAGCTTCGTCTGGACGCCCTGGCCGGGCAGGATCGAGATCGCGGGCAGGCGTCCCGGCGGCAGCGGAGGCGAGGCAGACGCGACCGCGGGCGCGTTGCCGATCACCATCGCCGCCGCCGCCACGGCTGCGGCCCCGGCTGCGATCCCGAGGACGAGCCGCCGGTCGAGCGGCAGCGGGACGAGGCGCAACAGCGGCAGCGCGAGACACACGACGGCAAGCGAGCCGAGCAGCGCGACCTTGGCCGCGTACTCGGTGATGGTCGGCGCGATCATCACGCCGGCGAGCAGGCCGAGCGAGACGGCGTAGACGAGCCGGCCCGTCGGCGAGCGTGGCGCCGTCTTCGGGTCGGTGATCATGAAGAAGAGGAAGACGAGCACCTCGGGCGAGGTGATGAGGATCCACCAGAGGTGGAAGCCCGAGATCGGGCCGAGGTGCCAGCGCGCGGTCATCGTGTGTCCGGCGAGCGCGAGGATCCCGATCACGATCGCGAACGTGATCCAGAAGCCGATCGCCACCCGCAGCAGCTTCAGCCGCGAGAGGATCAGGAACCCGCCGGCGACGATGATCGCGAGCGCGATCGCGAGCCAGGCCGACATCGGTCCCCACCAGAAGTCGAGCGGCGCGGCGCGGGTCCGGCCCAGGATGAGGAAGCAGAGGACGAGGCCGATGTTCGACGGGTTGAAGATGTGCTCGCCGCGCCACTTGATCACGTACTTCGAGAGCAGCGAGACCGCGGCGGTTCCGACGAAGATCCACCAGCCGTTCAGGCTCCACCAGTCGCCGTGCACCGTGCCCGGAACGCGGAGGACGAACGCGACGCCGTTGCCGGTCAGCGTGGCGCTCGCCGGCCAGAGGAGGACGTGCTGCTGGCGCATCGCGATCGCGATCTCGAGCACGGCGCAGGTGCCGATCGCGAGCAGGATCTGCGCGATCGAGAGCTCGAAGTGGAACCCGATCTGGCCGATGACCTGGAGCGAGATGATCACCGCGGCGAGATGGAGCCGCGGGTCGCTCAGCTTCGGCAGCAGCACCGGGTACGGCCTGCCGCGGATCGTGAACGTAGGCCCCGAGGGCGCCGGTGCGGCGTGCGCGCTCATTCGCCCGCCCCATGCTAGTCCGCTAGGGAAGTAATGAAAACGGGCTGCTGCCAGCTAGAGCGAGACCGGCGCGGCGGTCGTCGCGGAGCGGTGCAGCGCCTCGAGCGCGGTCGCCTGCCCGAGAGCGTCCTCTCGCCCGAGCAGCAGCTCGGCCTCGCCGCGGATCGCGTCGCTCAGGTTCTCGAGCTCGAGCCGGTAGGAGTCCTCGTACGCGAGCTCGATCCGCTCGACCTCACCGTCCCGGCGCAGTTCGATCACCGGGTGGACGCAGTGCCATGGATCGTCGAGGAAGAGCGATCCCTCGCTCCCGATCGCCTCGAGCTCGTCACGCTCGGCGAGGGCGGTTCCGCAGTCGAAGGTGGCGAGCACGTCATCCGGGAACCGGAGCGTTCCGGTGAAGATCCAGTCGGTTCCCGAAGGCCCGTACCACGCCTCGCCCCAGACTCGCTCCGGCTCGCCTCCGAGCAGCCTCGAGCCCGAGACGTTGTAACAGCCGACGTCCATCAGGGCGCCGCCCTCGACTTCGGTGCGGAGGCGGATGTTCTCGTGGTCGTAGAGGCCGTACGAGAAGGAGGAGCGGATCAGCCGGAGCTCGCCGATCGCGCCCTCGGCGACGAGCTCGACGAGCTTCGCGGTCTGCGGGTTGTGGCGATACATGAAGGCCTCGCTCAGCAGGCGGTCGTTCCGGTCAGCGGCGTCGAACGCCGCTTCGACCTCCTCCGGATGGCGCGTGAACGGCTTCTCGCAGAGCACGTGCTTGCCTGCTTCGAGCGCCTTGATCGACCACTCGGCGTGCAGCGTGTTCGGCAGCGAGATGTAGACCGCCTCGACTTCGGCGTCGGCGAGCAGCTCCTCGTACGAGCCGTACGCCCGCGGAATCTCCCACTCGCGCGCGTAGGCGTCGGCCCGCGCCTGGTCGCGGCTGGCCACCGCGACGAGGTCGACTTTCTCCGACGCGTGTGCGCCGGGAATGACCTTTCGGTTGATGTCGGCTGTGGAGAGAATGCCCCACTTAACTAGGGAACCCACACGCGTACTATCCCGCACGTGGCGACGATCGGCGTGGGGATGCTCGGCTACGCGTTCATGGGCAAGGCCCATTCGAATGCGTTTCGGAAGATCTCCTACATCACCTGGCCGCCGCCGCTCGAGCCCGAGCTGATCGGGATCGCGGGCCGTAACCAAGAGGCGGTCGGCGAGGCGGCGCGCCGGTTCGGCTGGGAGTACGCGACCACGGACTGGCGCGAGCTCGTCGCAGACGAGCGGATCGGCCTCTTCGACAACGGCGGCCCGAACTCGCTCCACGCCGAGCCGACGATCGCCGCGGCGCGCGCGGGGAAGCACGTCGTCTGCGAGAAACCGCTGGGCCGCGACGCTAACGAGAGCTACGAGATCTGGCAGGCTGTGGCTGAGACCGGCGTCCGGCACATGTGCGCCTTCAACTACCGGTTCGTCCCGGCGGTGCGGCTCGCGCGGGAGATGATCGAGGCGGGCGAGCTCGGTGAGGTGCGCCACTTTCGGGGCCGCTATCTGCAGGACTGGGGCGACGACCCCTCGCTCGACACATGGCGCTTCGACGCGGACGCAGCCGGCTCGGGCGCGCTGGGCGACCTGATGACGCACGTCGTCGATCTCGCGCGGTTCCTCAACGGCGAGATCGAGACCGTCTCCGGCTTCGCCCACACGTTCCTGCCGGGGCGCAAGGTCGACGACGCGGTCGAGGCCGCGGTCGAGTTCGCGAACGGATCGGTCGGCACGCTCGAGGCGACGCGCTTCGCGCACGGCCGTCGCAACGCCTTCCAGTGGGAGATCAACGGCACGAAGGGGTCGCTCGCCTTCGACATGGAGCGGCTGAACGAGCTGCAGGTCTTCCAGGGCGACGGCAGCCGGGCGCGGGGCTTCAAGACGGTGCTCGTGTCCGAAGCCGACCATCCGTTCTGGGAGCACTGGTGGCCGCCGGGGCACATCGTCGGCTGGGGTGACACGTTCGTCCATGAGCTGCACCACTTCCTGGGCGCGGTCGCCGGCAATCACGACGTCGCGCCGTACGGCGCGGACTTCGAGGACGGCTATCGGGCCTCGGAGGTCTGCGACGCGATCGTCCGTTCCGGCGAGGCCGGACGGCGGGAAACGGTCAGGTACCGCGGCTAGACTTGCAAGCCCCGCCGACGTAGCTCAGCTGGTAGAGCACATCACTCGTAATGATGGGGTCGGGGGTTCGAGTCTCCCCGTCGGCTTCACTGCTGCGGCGCGAGGGTGGGGCGCGAGGGGCGCCTGCTCGTAACGGTGACGGCCGCTCCCAGGCCGCCCAGTCCGATCACGACGGCCAGCGGAATCTGCCAGGCGGCCCGGGTGGGGGGCCCGCAGGCCCGGAGAGGCCCGTGCAAGACCTGGCCGTACCACGTGCAGATCCCGTACTGATAGCCGTCGGGGTTGCTGAGCTTGTGAGTGACGAGGTAGGCGGTTCCTGCGATCGCGAGCAGGGCGATGACGATCGCGAGCGCCTGCCTGATCGAGCCGATGACCGCCGCGGGCGAACCCCTTCATCGTGCTCCGGAGTATCGCTCTAGGCGAGCGGGAGCGCCAGACGGAAGGTCGAGCCGCGCCGGGGTGCTCTCGAGCTCGATCGTGCCGCCGTGGGCCTCGGCGATGACCTGGGAGATCGCCAGGCCGAGGCCGCTGCCGGGAATCGCCTGCTCGATCGCGTTCGTGCCGCGGTAGAAGCGGTTGAAGAGGCCCGGCTGGTCGGCGGGAGCGATGCCGAGCCCAGTGTCCGTCACCTCGAGGACGGCGGTGTCGCCGTCGCGCCGGGCCACGAGTCGCACGCTGCCGCCCTGCGGGGTGAACTTGATCGCGTTCGCGACGAGGTTGTCGACGACCCGGAGCAGCTGCGCACGATCGGCGAGCACCTCGGCAGCCGAGTCCTCCTCGATCTGCAGGGTGATGCCTTCGCACGAGCAGCCGGTCGGGCCGTCTCGACGGCCTCGTGCAGGATCCCGCCGAGGTCGACGGGCTGCCGGTCGAGCTCGAGCGGATGCGAGTCGGCGCGCGCGAGGAAGAGGAGCTGGTCGACGAGGAGCGTGAGCCGGTCGGCATTTCGCTGGACGATCCTGAGGTGCTCCTCCCGGGCCGGCGAGAGCGGGCCTTCGGCGGGGTCGAGCGACATCTCGAGATAGCCGCTGAGCGAGGTCAGCGGCGTCCGCAGCTCGTGAGACGCGGTCGCGACGAACTCGTCCTTGAGGCGGTCGAGCTTGAGGAGGCGTTCGTTCTGCGCGGCCAGCTGAGCGGCACGCTTCCGCGAGTCGGCGCTGAGGCGCTGGACCATGAGGCCGGCGACCGCGGCCACGGTGGTGATGACGAGAGCCCCCCGCCAGCCGGACATGGGGTACTCCGGCGCGCCGATGAACGCGAGCGGGACCGCCTGCGCGGCGACCATCGCGGCGAGGACGGCCGCCAGCTCCCGGCGGCCGGCGGTGAGGGCGAGCCAGAGGACGGGCAGCAGGAAGAGACCTCCGAAACCGGAGGACGATCCGTCTGCGGCCTCGCGGAGGAGCGCGGCGAGCGCGATGTAGCCAAGCGGGATGCCGAGCGTCGCGATCCGCGGCTGCGTCTCCCAGAGGAGCGCGAAGCCGAGCAGGGCCGCGCTGAGCACTGCGGCGGCCGAGACCAGGCGGTAGTCGAGCTGGACGCCCGTCGGCAGGAAGAGCAACACGAACGCCGTGCTGACGGCAATCACCGTGAACGGCAACGCGTGGGCCGGCGGTTGGTCCTTCACATGCGTGGTGGCGCGCGTGCGCGTGAAGCGGGCGCTGAGCTCTGCGGCGGATGCAGTCATTTCCTGCCCTATCGGCCTCGGCGGAGGACTCCTGTATGCCGTGGTGGAAAGAGGTGCGATGGCCGGCTCCCGAATCCTCGTCATCGACGACGACGACGACATTCGCGGGCTCCTGCGCGCGCTGCTCGAACGCGCCGGGTACAACGTCACGGACGCACCGGACGGACGCGCCGGCCTGCGCGAGCTCTATGCGGGCTCGCCGGACCTCGTCATCCTCGACGTCGCGATGCCCGGCCTCGACGGCTGGGAGACGCTGGAGCGGATCCGCGAGGTGTCGGACGTCCCGATCCTGATGCTCACCGCGCGCGACGCCGAGCTGGAACGCGTCCGGGGGCTCAAGGGCGGAGCCGACGACTACGTGGTCAAGCCGTTCGGGCGCCAGGAGCTCGTTGCGCGGGTCGACGTTCTCCTACGCCGTCCGCGCAGCGGCGGCGCGCAGGACACGTACGCCGACTCGCGCCTCAGCATCTCCTTCGCCCAGCGCGCGGTGCGCTTCGACGACCGCGAGGTGGCCCTCACGCGGCTCGAGTACCGGCTTCTCTCCGCGTTCGTCGGTCATCCGAACCAGGTGCTCGGCCAGGACCAGATCCGTGAGCTCGTCTGGGGCGACACGATGGGCTACCTCCCGCGACGAGGTGAAGCTCTACGTCGGCTACTTGCGGCGCAAACTCGCCCCGGAAGACGCCAGGGGGTACCCCGATCGAGACCGTCCGCGGCTTCGGATACCGCTACAAAACCCCTGCATTGAGCGAGGTTTTCCAGCCACACCAGCTTCCCGCCGCACTCATCCCGCTTTCCTACCAAGGGCGCCGATCGAACCGCTGCCACGGGAGAGATCCCGGATTCGGAACCCATCAAGGAAAGGACCGCGGCAAATGGTCACCATTCGGCAGCGTCTCGCTCGTGACGAGGGTTTCACCCTGATCGAGCTTCTCGTCGTGCTGATCATCATCGGCATCCTGCTCGCCATCGCCATCCCGTCGTACCTGGGCTTCCAGAAGAAGGCCCAGCAGACTGCGGCGATGTCGGATGTCCGCTCGGCTGTTCCTGACGCCGAGGCGTTCTACTCCGACAACAACAACTACACCTCCATGACCGCGCTCGGGTTGCAGGGCACGTACGACTCCGGCTGGTCATCTCGTGGGCGGCTCCCGACCGGGATCGTGAGCGCGACACGACGGCGTCCGCCAACGGCCAGGCGTACTGCATCTCGGCTGTTTCCGGTGGTCACTGGGCGCACATCGCAGGGCCCAGGCGGCCAGGTACAGAACGACAGTCGCTGCTACCGCGAACCCCTGCACCGAGCGTTTACCGGGTAGCCGGCCCAAGTCTCCAGCGGGTAACCCAGACACGAGGGCGCGGGAAACCGCGCCCTCTCCTTTTGGTCCAGCTGCGTCCGGCTGCCGCACCGCCGCATCAAGCACAATGGCGGAGTAGTGCCGGGCTATCAGCCACGCAACGGAAGAGGGCCGCAGCGGCGGGACCCCTCGCGCTCGGACGCCGAGTTCGAGCGCATGCTGCTCGCGCGGCACGGCCGGCTGCGCCGCCGGAACCGCAAGCGCCGCAGCATCGTGCTCGTCGGGGCGCTTCTCCTCGCCTCGCTCATCGCGCTGCTGCTCGCGACCGTCGCCTTCACCGGCCAGCAAATCCTGCTCTCGCAGTGCAACGTCCATGACCTCCGGTCGTTGCGGACCGGCCAGAACTCGTTCCTCTACACCGATAGCGGGCAGTTGCTCGGCGTCGTCCCGTCGGCGACGAACCGGCAGCCGCTGCCGCTGTCCCAGATCTCGCCCTCGCTGCCGCAGGCGACCGTGGCGATCGAGGACGCCCGCTTCTGGCAGCACGGCGCGCTCGACTACCGCGGCATCCTCCGCGCGCTCTACCAGGATGTCTCCGAGGGGCACATCGTGCAGGGCGGCTCGACGATCACCCAGGAGCTGGTGCGGAACCTCTACATCGGCAACCCGCAGCGGACGTTGTCGCGCAAGGTCAAGGAGGCCTGTCTCGCCACCAAGGTTTTCCAGCAGCACACGCGGAAGCAGATCCTCACCGACTATCTCAACGAGGTCTTCTACGGAAGGCACGCGTACGGGGCGCAGGCCGCCGCGCGCACGTACTTCTCGAAGCCCGCCTCGAAGCTGACACTCGTCCAGGCGGCGCTCCTCGCCGGCCTGCCCCAGGCGCCCACGAGCGACGACCCGCTCGGCCACCCGCGCGCGGCACTGGCTCGGCGCAACGAGGTGCTGCAGGCGATGTGGAAGAACGGCTACATCACCGCCTCCAAGCTGAGGTCGGCGACCAAGAAGAAGCTCCAGCTCCGGCCCGGTCACCTCTACTCGGAGCTGCATCAGCCGAACTTCTTCGGCTGGGCGACGCAGGAGCTCGCCGACCGCTTCGGTCACCAGCAGGTGGAGCTCGGAGGCTACAAGGTCACGACCACCCTCAACACGCGCTTGCAGGGGCTCGCGCTCCACGCGGTGACTTCGGTCCTCCACAACTCGGCCGATCCGGCCGCGTCGATCGTGGCGATCGACCCGCAGACCGGGGACGTTAAGGCGATGGTCGACTACCTCCCGAGCGGGCGTACCATGCAGTTCAACCTCGCGACGCAGGCCCACCGCTCCACGGGCAGCTCGTTCAAGCCGATCACGCTCGCCACCGCGCTGAGCGAAGGCGTCTCGCTCTACTCGACCTTCTACGGCCCGCCGGAGCTCTTCATCACGGATCCGGCGTGCGCGACGAACAACGGGTCGTGGGACGTCCACAACTTCGCCGACGAGGCGGCGGGGACGATGAACCTGCTCGACGCGACCGCGAACTCGGTGAACACGATCTTCGCCCAGCTCATCTCCAAGGTCGGCGTGCGGAACGTCGTCGCGATGGCGCACAACCTTGGGATCACGGAGCCGTCCGGGAACCGGAGTCCGTACTTCAAGCCGGTCTGCGCGATCACGCTCGGCTCGGTCGGGTTCACGCCGCTCGAGATGGCCGACGTCTACGCCACCTTCGCGAGCGGCGGCATCCACCACGATCCGCAGGCCTTCGAGAGCGTTCGCGGGCGGACTGGGAAGGTGATCCCCGAGCCCACCAAGGGAACGCGTCGTGTCCTCAGCGCGAACGTCGCCGCCGAGCTTACGTATGCGCTCCAGGGCGTGGTGCAGCACGGCACCGGCACCGCGGCCTCGCTCGGCGCTCGCCCGGTGGCCGGCAAGACCGGCACCGCGGAGAACTTCCAGGATGCGTGGTTCTGCGGCTACGTGCCCCAGCTCGCAACCTGCGTCTGGGTCGGGTATCCGAAGGGCGAGATCCCGCTGCTCAACGTCGAAGGTGTCGGCGAGGTCGCGGGCGGCACACTGCCGGCCGAGATCTGGCACGCCTTCATGGACCCGGCCGTCGCCAAGCTGCCGATCAAGGACTTCCCGACGCCGGACCTCAGCGGCGGCTCGATCATCAACGGCGACGGGACGTACTCGCAGTACCCGACGACTCCCTAGAAGCCGGGCTTGCACGGCGACCCGCCGAGGCGGGTCTCCACGGACGGCTCGAGTGCCTCGAGGGCGTCGAAGCAGTCCTGGCAGAGGGCGACCGCGCTTTTCGCCTCGCGGATCAGCAGCCCGCGCTGGTCGACCGGCAGCACGCCGATCGAGAGCAGGAAGCGGTTCAGCTCCAGCTCCAGCCGGTGCGGTCCCACCGCGTGCACCGTCTTCAGCGGCTGCTCGAGGCGGTGCATCTGGACGATCATCCGGTTTGCGCGCCGGATCACACTCCGCTGCTTCGCCGAGAGCGCGCACTTCGGCGGCGGGCCGGTCGTGGCGCGCGTCGTCGTCCGGTGCTGCGTCCCGGAGCCGCAGCCGGCAGCCGTCGCGAGCGTGATCGCGAGCACCGCGACCGCGACCGGCTTCCCCCTCAGATCCGCCAGAGCCCTTCGCGGATCAGGGGAATCCGCCGGCCACGCGCGTCGAAGCCCGTGGCCTCGAGCTCCGGGCCGCCGATCATCACGTCGAGGTGGATCGTGGAGTTGTTCACCGCACGGGCAGGTTTCTCCGATCGCGTGCCTCCGAAACCACTGCCGAACGCGATGTGCGCCGCCGCGTTCTCGTCGAGCAGCGTGTTGTAGTAGATGCGGCCGGTCTGGCCGATGCGGGACGACGCGTCGACGAGCGCGACCTCGCCGAGACGGCGCCCCGCTCGGTCGGTGTCGAGGAAGCCGGCGACGAAGTCCCGGTCTTCGTCCGAGTCGGCCTCGAGTCGGACAAGCCTTCCCTTCGAGAACTCGCCGCGGAGCCCGTGGATCAGGCGCCCGCGGAACGAGAGGGGGAACGTGCAGCGGAAGGTCCCGGTCGTGCGGCGCGGGTCCGGGCTCGTGAAGATCTCCTCCGTCGGCATGTTCGCGGCGATCCGCTTGCCCGTGCCGGCCAGCTCCTCGCCGCCGCCGATCCAGCGCGTCCCTGAGACGAAGCCGAGGTCCAGCTCGGTGCCGGGGCCGCGCAGCTCGAGCCGCGTGAGGCCGAGCTTCGTCAGCTTCGCCGAGCGCCGGCCGAGCGTGCGGAGGTGCTTGAGCCAGCCGCTCGTGCCCTTCCCGTCCTCGTCGTCGAGCCGGCAGAAATGCAGGAGGTCGCCGGCGAGGCGCCGCTTGCCCTCGAGCTGGTCGAGCTCCGGATAGACCTGCTCCGCCCAGAGGTTCGTCGGCCAGCCGGCGATCGTCCACCGCGCGCGCATGTTGAGCTGCGCCCGCTGGAAGAACGCCAGCTTCTTGGCCCGGCCCGCGAAGTCCGCCGCGAGCCGCTCCGGCGAGACGCCGTCGAGATAGCCCTGGTCGCCTTCCCCCGCGATCGCGGCGAGGGCGCCGCGCGGGCCTGCCAGCTCGCGGTAGCGGCGCAGGGCCCAGGGTGGGACGGCACCGAGGGCGTCGTCGCTGCCGTACAGCAGGCGCGCCCGCAGCACGCGCGAATCCACGGTGACCGCGTCGACGAACTGCGCGCCGGCGCGGTACGCGGACTCGGCGACGGCGACGAGCAGCTCACGGTGCTCCGGCTCGCCCTGGACGACGAGGGTGTCGCCCTTCTCGATATCGAGAGAGGCCCGCACGATCGCGTCGGCGTAGCGCGCGAGCGTCTCGGGCGGCAGCAGTTGTTCACGCGTCATGCGGCGTCCTCCTTGGAGATCGAGCCGGGCGAGCCGTCCAGGGCGGTTGCCCGCCAGCGCGGCCATTCAAGCAAGAATGGTTGCGTGGAGCCTGCCGAGATCGCAGCGCGCGCCGCCGGCGAGAACTTCCCCGTCGGGTCGGTGCTCTTCCCGCGTCCGTTGCGCCCGCACATCCGCGCGCTCTACTGCTACGCGAGGCTCGTCGACGAGCTCGGCGACGCCTACGAGGGCGACCGGCTCGAGGCGCTCGACGAGCTCGAGCAGGAGGTCGACGCGGCCTTCGCGGGCGAGGCGACCTGGCCGGTCCTGAGGAACGTGCAGCCGACGATCCGCGAGTTCGAGCTGCCGCGCGAGCCGTTCCTGCGGCTGATCGAGGCGAATCGGATGGATCAGCGGATCAGCGAGTACGAGACGTGGGCCGACCTCAAGCAGTACTGCGTCCACTCGGCCGACCCGTGCGGCCGGCTCGTGCTCGGAGTCCTGCGCAGGCTCGACGACGCCCGCGTGGTGGCGCCGAGCGACTCGGTCTGCACCGGGCTCCAGCTCGTGAACTTCCTCCAGGACGTGCCGCGCGACCTCGAGCTCGGGCGGATCTATCTGCCGGCCGAGGACCGGCGCGCGTTCGGCGATCCGCCGCTCGACCGGCCGCGCGAGGAGCTGCGCGCGCTGCTCCGGTTCGAGGCGCAGCGGGCCACGGAGCTGCTGGCCGCGGGAGAGGTGTTGCGCGAGCGGATCGGCGGCCGGCTCGGCCGGGCGGTCGCGCTCTTCTCGCGTGGCGGACTCGCTGCGCTCGACGCACTCGAAGCGGCCGGCTGGGACATCTTCAGCGGCCGACCGCGGCCGTCGCGCGCCCGCCTCGCGCGCGAGGCCGCGCTCGTCCTCGTGCGATGAGCGTCCAGGAGGCCTACGCCGAGGTCGGCCGGATCACGCGGCGCGAGGCGAAGAACTTCGCGTACGGGATCATGGTGCTGCCGCGCCCGAAGCGGCAGGCGATCACCGCGGTCTACGCGTTCGCGCGGAGGGTGGACGACCTCGCCGACGGCGAGCTGCCGCCCGAGGAGAAGCGCGCCGGGCTCGAGGAGCTGCGCGCGGCGCTCGGGCAGGATTCCGCGGATCCGGTGTTCGTGGCACTGCGAGACGCGCGCGAGCGCTTCGGCATTCCGCGCGAGCCGCTCGAGGCGCTGATCGACGGCGGGCTGCAGGACCTCGAGCAGTCGACCTACGCGGACTTCGGCGAGCTGCGGGGCTACTGCGAAAAGGTCGCCGGCGCCGTCGGGCTCGCGTGCGTTCCCGTCTACGGCTCCGACGACACCGAGCACGCGATGACGTTGGGGATCGCGCTCCAGCTGATCAACATCATCCGCGACGTCGACGAGGACCGAGCGCTCGGCCGCGTCTATCTCCCGCAGGACGAGCTCGCCGCCTTCGGTGTCGCGGAGTTGTCGCCGTCGCCCGAGTTCCGGGAGTTGATGGCGTTCGAGGCCGAGCGGGCGCGGACGGGTCTCGCGGAGGGGCTGCTGCTGCTCGAGTCGCTCGACCGGCGCAGCGCGCTCTGCGTCGGCACCTTCGCCGGCCTGTACCGCGAGACACTCGACCGGATCGAGGCGGGCGGCTTCGACGTCTTCGGCGAGAAGACCCGGCTCTCCACTCCCCGCAAGCTCGCGGTCGTGGCGCGAGGGCTGCTGCCGTGAAGATCGCAGTCGTCGGCGGCGGGCTGGCGGGGCTGGCCGCCGCGCTCGAGCTCGTGGACGCCGGCCACGCCGTGACAGTGCACGAGGCGCGACCGACGCTCGGCGGTGCGGTCCAGACGCTGCCCGAGCGCGAGGGCGATCCGGAGCCGCCGCCCGACAACGGCCAGCACATCGCGCTCGGCTGCTTCACCGAGTACCTGCGCTTCCTCGAGCGGATCGGCGAAGGCGGCTCGTTCCTGCGGACGCGGCTCGCCCTGCCGGTGCTCGGCGAGGACGGGACGGCTTCGGCGATCGAGCCGAGCCTTCCCGCGCTGCTGCGGTACCGGCACCTGCCGCTGCGCGACCGGCTGCGGCTCCCGGTCACCACGCTGCGGCTGCGGTCGGCTCAGGCGCGGCCGCAGGAGAGCTTCGGACAGCTGCTGAGACGGATGGGCGAGACGGACACGTCGATCGACTGCTTCTGGGACGTCTTCGTCCGGCCGGCGTTGAACCTCCGCTGCGACGAGGTCGACGCGGAGGCGGGGCTCTTCACCGTCCGCACCGCGCTGCTCGGCCCGCGCGCGAACAGCGACCTGATCCTCCCGACGAAGCCGCTCGGCCGGATGCACGGCGACGCGGCCGGAGCCGCGCTCGACGCTGTCGGTGCGAGCGTGCTTACCGAGGCGCGCGTCGCCTCGCTCGACGAGCTCGACGCCGACGCGATCGTCGTCGCGGTGCCGCCCGGAGAGAGTGCGCGCCTGCTCGAGGAGCCGGAGCCGGCGCTCGAGGACTCGCCGATCGTGAGCGTTCATCTCTGGTTCGACCGGCCGCTGCTCGGGCCGCCGCTCGCCGCGCTGCTCGGCTCGGACGCGCACTGGGTCTTCGACCGCGGCGCGCTCACGGGAAGTCGTCCCGGGCGTGGGCAGTACCTCACGGTCGTCTCGAGCGGCGTGCCCGAGCTGCTCGAGGTGCGCGGGCGCGAGCTCGTCGAGCGGATCGCGGACGGGCTCACCGATCGGCTCGGCGAGGCGGAGCTGCTCTGGTCGCGGGTCAGTCGCGAGCCCCACGCGACGGTCGCGCTCCGTCCGGGCGTCGAGCGGCCGGGAGTCGAGACCTCGCGCCCCGACGTCGTCCGCGCCGGAACCTGGACCGACACGGGCTGGCCGGCGACGATGGAGAGCGCGATCCGCAGCGGCCGCCGGGCGGCTCAGCACATCTTGAGCAGCACTTCCGCCACAGTTACTGCCTGAGATGGCCGCCATCGCCGAATTGACGAGGCTCGACGCCGCGATCGAGCGCGGTACCCGGCGCCTGCTCGAGCTGCAGCGGCCGGACGGGGTCTGGGTCGGGGAGCTCGAGTCGAACGTGACGATGACGGCGCAGCATCTCTTCTGGCACCACTACCTCGGCCTACGCACGCCCGAGCTCGACCGGAGGATCGCGAACGAGCTCATGGCGAGGATGCGCGACGACGGGACGTGGGCGATCTGGTTCGAGGGGCCACCGGACCTCTCGACCTCGATCGAGGCGTACGTCGCGTGCCGGCTCGCGGGCGTCGACCCCGGCCCGCACGCGCTCGCCTTCATCCAGCGGGCGGGCGGGATCCCGAAGAGCCGGCTGTTCACGAAGTGCTTCCTGGCGCTGATCGGGCAGTGGCCGTGGCAGCGGATGGCGCCGATCCCGCCCGAGCTCGTGCTCCTGCCGCCGGGATCGCCGTTCTCGATCTACGACTTCTCCTGTTGGGCGCGGCAGACGTTCGTGGCGCTTGCGGTCGCGCAGTCGCTGCGGCCCGTCCGCCCGTCCGATCTCGACCTGACCGCGATCGGCGCGAGGCCGGGAAGGACGCGGTCTGCGCGGCGGCCGAACGCAGTCCGTCGCCGCGCGGTAGCGCTTGCCGAACGTTGGATCCGCGAGCGGCAGGAGGCCGACGGCTCGTGGGGCGGGATCCAGCCGCCGTGGGTCTGGGGGATCATCGCGCTGGCCGCGCTCGGGCACGGCCTCGACGACCCGACGCTCGGCAAGGCGGTCGAGGGTTGGCGGGGCTTCATGGTCGAGGACGGCGAGCGGCTGCGGCCCGAGGCCTGCCAGTCGCCGGTCTGGGACACTGGGCTGGCGCTGCTTGCACTACGCGCCTGCGGCGTGTCCGACGACCATCCGCAGCTCGTTCGCGCCGGCGAATACCTCCTCTCCAGGGAGGTGCACGTCAAGGGTGACTGGGCGATTCGCAGGCCGGACCTAGCCCCGGGCGGCTGGGCCTTCGAGTACCAGAACGTCAACTACCCGGACGTCGACGACACCGCCGTCCTGCCGGTGGCCCTCCACGGCATGGGGATCGGCGAGGAGGACGCGATCGCGCGCGGCCTCGACTGGCTTGTCGGCATGCAGTCGCGCGGCGGAGGCTGGGGCTCCTTCGACGTCGACAACGACGCGAGGTGGCTCTACAAGATTCCGTTCTGCGACTTCGGCAAGGTGACCGACGAGCCGAGCGCCGACGTCACCGCGCACTCGCTCGAGGCGCTCGGCACGCTCGGCTCCCACCGACGACGCGGCGGAGGACGGGGTCGAGTGGCTCCTCGCCGAGCAGGAGGAGGACGGCTCCTGGTTCGGCCGCTGGGGCGTGAACCACCTCTACGGCACGGGCGCCGCGTTGCCCGGGCTCGAAGCCTGCGGCATCCCGCACGACCATCCGTCGATGCGCCGGGCCGTTGCCTGGCTCGATTCCGTGCAGCAGGACAGCGGCGGTTTCGGCGAGGACATCCGCTCGTACGCCGATCCTGCGTGGCGCGGGCGGGCGAATTTCACGACGGCGTCGCAGACGGCGTGGGCGCTGCTGGGGTACGTGGCCGCAGGAAACACTGAAGATTCAGGCTGCGGCAGGGCGGCAGACTATCTCTGTACTGCGCAACGCCCGGACGGCGACTGGCACGAGGAGCATTTCACCGGCACGGGATTCCCACTCGATTTCATGATCCGGTACCACCTCTACCGCATCACGTTTCCGCTTCTGGCGCTCGGACGATTGAGAGAAAGGTTGGCTGGATGAAGTTCCCGCTCGCATCGACGGTCTCGATCGGCAAATACGTCGCCGTGCAGCAGCGGAAAGGCGAGCGCTATCCGCTCGTGCTGATGCTCGAGCCGACGCTCGCGTGCAACATCGCGTGCATCGGCTGCGGGAAGATCCGCGAGTACGAGTCGAATCGCGCGCGGCTTTCGGTCGAGGAATGCGTCGACGCGGCCGTCCAGTGCCCGGCTCCGGTCGTCTCGATCTGCGGCGGCGAGCCGCTCGTCTACAAGGGGATCGACGAAGTCGTCCCGCAGGTGCTCGAGCTCGGCAAGACGATCGAGCTCTGCACGAACGCGCTGCGGCTCGAGCAGTGCCTCGACTGGTTCGAGCCGTCGAACCGCCTCAGCTTCGTCATCCACCTCGACGGGATGCGCGAGATCCACGACTACGTCTGCGACTACCCCGGCCTCTGGGACATCGCGATCGACGCGATCAAGACGGCGCGCGACCGCGGCTTCCGCGTGACGACGAACACGACGATCTTCAAGGAGACCGAGGTCTCGGACGTGATCGAGATGATGCGCTACCTCACCGACGAGGTCGGCATCGACGGGATGCTGGTCGCGCCCGGCTACCAGTACTCGCAGATCGACCCGGCGCTGACGATGACGCGCCCCGAGCACGAGGAGAAGTTCCGAGCGATCCGCGCGGCGACGAAGAAGCACGGGTACCGCTGGATCGCGACGCCGATCTACCAGGACTTCCTGACCGGGAAGCGCGAGCTCACCTGCGCGCCGTGGGGCTCGATCACTCGCAACCCCTACGGCTGGAAAGGCCCGTGCTACCTCCTCACCGACGGGATCTTCCCGACGTACGAGGCGCTGCTCGACGGGATGGAGTGGGATGCCTACGGGCCGGGGAACGACCCGCGCTGCGAGCACTGCGGCATCCACTGCGGGTTCGAGCCGTCGGCGGCGTACGAGGCCTCGACGAACCTGAAGGAAACCGTGCGGAGCCTGGCGTGGACGCTGACGGGCTGACGTTCGCCTGCGCGACGAGCGCCGAGGAGCGGGTCGCCAAGCGGCTCGGCCTCACCGCGGTGCGCGTCGGTGTCGGTGTCGCGAACGGCGTGCCCGAGGGACGGCTCGTCTCGTTCGGGCTCGCGGGCTCGCTCGGGGAGCTGAGCGTCGGCGACGTGGTCGACGCGACGCGTGTGGTCGACGAGACCGGAGCGACGCTCTGGGAAGGCCCCGGGCTCGGCGTCCGCGGGGCGCGTGCCGGCGCCGTCCTCGGCGGCGACGTCCTGGTTCACGACGCGGCCGTGCGCGCTCGCCTGCGCGAGACGAGCGGCGCCGCTGCCGTCGACATGGAGAGCGCCGTGCTCGCGCGCAGCGGCCGGCTCGCCGGTGTCCTCCGCGCGATCTCCGACGACGCGGGCAGCGCGATCGAGGGCGTGGACACGACGGTGCACGCGGACGGCCGCACGAACGTCGCCGGCCTCCTCCGCTGGGTCGCGACCCGCCGCGGTGACGCGGTGCAGTCGATTCGGGACGCGTTGAAGGCGCTGCATGCGCTCGAAGAGGCGGTCGTCACATGAGAGGCCGCGTCCTCCTGGCCGCGCCGCGCTCCTTCTGCGCCGGCGTCGACCGCGCGATCGAGATCGTCGAGCGGCTGCTCGAGGAGCACGGTCCGCCGGTGTACGTCCGCCACGCGATCGTCCACAACGACCACGTCCTCCGGCGGCTGGAGAAGCTCGGCGCGGTCTTCGTCGAATCCGAGGACGAGATCCCGGCCGGCGCGATCTGCGTTCTCTCGGCCCACGGCGTCGCTCCGGCGGTGAAGGAGAACGCGCAAGCGCGCGGCCTCCGCGTCGTCGACGCGACGTGCCCGCTCGTGAACAAGGTGCACGCCGAGGCTCGGCGCTACGCCGACAGCGGCCATCTCGTCGCGCTCGTCGGCCACGAGAACCACGTCGAGGTGATCGGGACGCTCGGCGAGCGGCCGGACTCGACCGTCGTGATCGAGTCGCCGGAGCAGGCGCGCGAGCTCGTCACCGACAAGCCCGTCGCCGTGGTCACGCAGACGACGCTGTCCCTCGATGACGTCGCTCCGATCGTCGACGCGCTCGAGGATCATCTCGGCACGCTACGGCGGCCGGCCGCCGACGACATTTGTTACGCGACCCAGAACCGCCAGGACGCAGTGAAGGCGATGGTCGCCCAAGGCGCGACGCTCGTGCTCGTGATCGGCTCGGAGACGAGCTCGAACGCGCAGCGGCTCGTCGAGGTCGCACAATCGGCCGGCGCGCAGGCGACGCTCGTCGACGGCGAGAGCCCGCTCGATCCGGCACTCCTCGACGGGCACGAGACGCTCGGCCTCACGGCGGGCGCGTCGACTCCGGAGGAGCTCGTGCGGGCGACCGCGGACCGGCTGGCCGAGGTCGGCTACTCGTTGCCGGAGGAGATCGAGGTCGCGAAGGAGGACGTCCACTTCAGGTTGCCCAAGGAGGTCGCACAGGCATGACGACCGTCGAAGTTCCCTATTCGATCGCCGCGGCTCTCCCGTCGCTGTCGGTGGTGGACATCACGAACGACGTCTCGCGCGAGGTCGCCGAGTGCGGGGTCGGCGCGGGCATCGCCTACCTCCACACCCAGAACACGCTCTCGCTCGTGCGCGTGCAGGAGCGCGAGACCGGCTTCTTCGAGGACCTCGAGTCGCTGCTCGAGCGCGTCGTGCCGGGAAACATGCGCTCGCGCGAGCGGCTGGTCGCGTTCCTGCTCGGGCCGCGCTCGGAGCACATTCCGTTCGCCGACGGGGAGCTGTGCCTCGGCCAGTGGCAGCGGATCCTCCTCTTCTCGCTCGACGCTCAGCACCGTCCCGAGTGGACGCTCACGGTCGTCGGCTAGCCGCCGAGTAGTACCGTCAGGATCGATGCTCGTCCTCAGCCGCAGCGAAGTGGAGCAGCTGCTCGACCTCGACGCGCTCCTCGACGCGCTCGCGGCGGCGCATGTGGAGCTGTCGGGCGGCGAGGCGTCGCTCGTGCCGCGCGTCGGTGCGTTCACGCCGGACGGCGTCCTCGGCACGATGGTGGGCTACGCGCCGTCCGCCGGCCTCGGCTGCAAGCTCGTCACGCTCTTTCCGGAGAACCGCGACCGCCCGACGCACCAGGCGGCCATCGCGCTCTTCGACCCGGCGACGGGCACGCCCGTTGCGCTCATGGACGGGACGTACATCACCGCGATGCGCACCGCTGCGGCGGCGGCGCTCGCGACGCGCATCCTCGCGCGGCGCGACGCGCGCGTCCTCGCGATCCTCGGCACCGGCGTCCAGTCCCGCTCGGCGCAGGAGATGTTCCCGCGCGCACGCGACTTCGCCGAGGTGCGGGTCGCCGGGCGCGGCGAGTTCGAGGCTGCGGTTCGCGGCGCCGACGTCGTCCACGCGACGACAGCCTCGCCGGAGCCGGTCGTCCGTTTCGACTGGCTCAGTCCCGGGACGCACGTAAGCTCCGTCGGCTCGACCCTCGGCGGCGGCTTCGAGGTCGACCCGGTGCTCGTCGAACAGGCCGACGTCGTGGTCGTCGAGCAGCGCGACTCGGCGTTCGCGCCGCTCCCCGCGGGCGCGCCCGAGCTCGAGCCGCGCGGCCGCGACGGAGTCGTCGAGCTCGGCGAGGTCATTGCCGGAACGGCTGCCGGGCGGAGCTCGGACGAGCAGATCACGCTGTACAAGTCGGTCGGCGTCGCTGTCCAGGACCTCGCCGCCGCGGCGCTCGTGCTCGCGGCCGCGCGGGAACGCGGAGCCGGCCAGGAGATCGAGCTGGAGGAGATTCACGCATGAGCAGCAACGACTTCAAGCCTGGCCTCGAGGGCGTCGTGGCGGTCGAGACGGAGATCATGGAGCCCGATCGCGAGGGCGGCACGCTCCGCTACCGCGGCGTCGACGTCGAGCCGCTGATCGGCGAATACCCCTACGAGAACATCTGGGGCCTGCTCGTGGACGACGACATCCAGTCGCGGATGCCGCTTCCCGAGCCCTTCGAGCCCGTGGGCATGACCGGCAGCGCGCCGGCGGATCTCCAGGCGCAGACCGCACGGCTCTCCGGCCTGTGGGGCCTCGGGAAGCTCAACGAGATCTCCGACGACCAGGCCCGCGAGGACCTCGGCCGCATCTCGGGCCAGATGATGTCGATCGTCGCCCGGTCGGCGCGGCTGGCAGACGGGCACGAAAACCAGGTTCCCGCCGAGACCGTCGAGCAGGGGCAGACCGCGGCCGAGCGGTTCCTGCTCCAGTGGCGTGGCCACGCCGATCCCAAGGCGGTCAAGGCGATCGACACGTACTGGATCTGCACCGCCGAGCACGGGGTCAACGCATCCACCTTCACCGCGCGCGTCGTCGCCTCGACCGGGGCGGACTGCGGTGCAGCGCTCTCGGCGGCGGTCGGCGCTCTCTCCGGCCCGCTGCACGGTGGCGCGCCCGCGTACGTCAAGCCGATGCTGGAAGAGGTCGCCGCGATGGGCGACCCGGAGAAGTGGGTGCGCGACACGCTCGACTCGGGGCACCGGATCATGGGCTTCGGCCACCGCGTCTACCGCGCCGAGGATCCGCGCTCGCGGATCCTGAAGCAGACAGCGCGTGAGCTCGGGTCACCGCAGATCGAGATCGCCGAGCAGCTCGAGGCGGCGGCGCTCGCCGAGCTCGAGCGGCGCAAGCCGGACCGGCCGCTGAAGACCAACGTCGAGTACTACTCGGCTCTCGTCCTCGACATCGCCGAGGTTCCGCCGCCGCTGGCCCCCGCGATGTTCGCCTGCTCCCGTGTGGCCGGCTGGTCGGCGCACATTCTCGAGCAGAAGCGGACCGGCCGCCTCTTCCGCCCCTCGGCGCGCTACGTCGGTCCCGGCCTGCGCTCGCTGCAGGAGGCATAGGAGGCGTGAGACGGCTCGCGCTGGTGGCCGTCGCTGGGCTCGTGCTCGCCGGCTGCGGCGGGTCGTCCCAAAGCACGACGACGAACAAGGGCGCTGCGGTGGAGGCACAGATAAAGAGCGCCTACGCCAAGTTCTTCTCGAGCCAGACGTCGATCCCCGCTCGTGTTGCCCTGCTCCAGAACGGCTCGAAGTTCAAGGGGCTCGTCACGAGCTTTGCGAGCAACCCGCTCGCCAAGAACGTCAGTGTCACGGTTTCCTCCGTGACGCAGACGCTCATGGGGAACGAGGTGAATGTGATCTACATCGTCAAGCTCGGAGGGGCGGCGCTCCCCAAGCAGACCGGAACAGCCGTGTTCCAGAACGGCACGTGGAAGGTCGGGGACGCGAGCCTCTGCAAGCTCGTCTCGCTGCAGGGCAGCACTCCGTCCGTCTGCAAGTCGTAACGTCCGCTCTGTGAGCTCGATCGCGCTGTTCCGGCAGCGTCATGCCCGCGGCGCCGCGCTCGCGGCCGTCTGCGCGGTCCTCTTCCTCACGTTCCTTGACAACACGATCGTCAGCGTCGCGCTCGCGAACATCCAGACCCATCTGAGCGCCAGCGTCACCAGCCTGCAATGGATCGTCAACGGCTACATGATCGCGTTCGCCGCGCTGATGCTCACCGGCGGCACGCTCGGCGACCTGTTCGGGCGGAAGAAGGTCATGCTCGCCGGCGTCGCCATCTTCTGTGCCGGCTCGGTGATGTCCGCGGTCGCGCCCGGGCTCGGGGCTGCTCATCGCCGGCCGCATCGTGATGGGCGTGGGCGCCGCGGCCTCGGAGCCGGGCACGCTCTCGGTGCTCCGGCACGTCTACCCCGAGCGCAGGGCGCGCGCCCGCGCTCTCGGCGTCTGGGCCGCGGTATCCGGGCTCGCGCTCGCGCTCGGGCCTGTGATCGGCGGCGTGCTCGTCGACGGCGCGGGCGGGTGGCGGAGCATCTTCTGGTTCAGCCTCGGCCTCGGCGCGCTGTGCTTCGCCGCCGCGGCCGTGACGCTCACCGAGAGCAGTGACCCGGAGGGCCGGCAGCTCGACGTGCCCGGCCTCGTGACCGGCGCCGCGGCGATCCTCGCGGCGACCTTCGCCGTGATCGAGGGCGAGAACCAGGGCTACGGGACGTGGTGGATCGTCCTCCTGTTCGCCCTTGCGGCAGCGCTCGTCGTCGCGTTCGTGCAGATCGAGCGGCGCGTGCCGGATCCGGTGCTGAAGCTCGAGTTCCTGCGCAACCCGACGTTCAGCTCGGCCAACGTCGTCGCCTTCGCGACGAACCTCGCGGTCTTCTCCGTCTTCTTCTTCACGGCGCTGTATCTGCAGCTGATCGCGAACTTCTCCGGCTACCAGATCGCGCTCGTGTTCACGTCGCTTGCGGTCTCGATGCTCGTCGCCGGCCCTCTCGCCGGCCGCTGGACCGCGCGGGTCGGGCCGAAGGTGCCGATGGTGCTCGGGTGCGTGCTCGCGGGCGTCGGGCTCCTGCTCGTCGACCAGCAGCTCACGCCCACCACGACCGTCGCCGCGCTCAGCTGGCCGCTCGCGATCGCCGGGCTCGGGTTCGGGATCGCGCTCGTGACGATGACCCAGTCGGTGCTCACGCTCGTGCCGCCCCGCGAGTCGGGCATGGCCGCGTCGACCGTGAACACGAGCCGCGAGCTCGGCGGCGTCTTCGGCGTCGCCGTGCTGGGGGCGGTCGTCAACGCCCAGCTCACGACCGGGCTCACCGAGAAGCTCGTCAGGCTGCACATCCCGCTCGTCTACCGCCAGGTCGTGATCCAGTTCGTGACGACCGGCGGCAACATCACGAGCGCCGAGAACAGTCCCGGCATCAAGGGCCACGAGAAGCTGATCCTCAAGGTGCTCGTCGCCGCCGAGGATTCGGCCGGCCACGGCGTCCATCTCGCGCTCGAGATCGCCGGCGCCATCGTCCTGGCGGCAGCCGTCGTCGCGGCCTTCGCGGCGCGGCATAGGGTTGAGCACGTGGACGGGGTCGAGGCCTAGTGCCGCGCGCGGTGCTGATCGGAGGCACGGGTCAGATCGGCCGCGCCGCTGCGCGTTCGCTCGCAGAGGACGGCTGGGACGTCGTGGCCGTGTCGCGTCACGGCACGCTGCCCGACGGGCTCGCGGAGCTCGGCGTCGAGTCGGTCGTGGCCGACCGGGCGGACGACGCCCAGCTGCGGGCGGCGCTCGGAGCCGGCGCGGACGTCGTGCTCGACACCGTCGCCATGGGACGCGAGCACGGCGAGCAGCTCAACGCGCTCGACGGGCTCGTCGGCTCGCTCGTGGTCATCTCCAGCGCCTCGGTCTACGCCGACGGCGAGGGCAGGGCACTCGACGGGGAGGGTGGCGAGCCTCCGGTCATGCCCGTGCCGATCCTCGAGACGCAGCGAACGGCGGAGCCCGGAGACGCGACGTACTCGACGCGGAAGGCCGAGCTCGAGCAGACGCTGCTGGCCGGGCCGTTGCCGTCGACGCTCGTCCGCGCCTGCGCGATCCACGGTCGCGGCGCGCAACTGCCGCGCGAGCTCTTCTTCGTCCAGCGCGTCGTCGACGGCCGCCGCCGCGTCGCCCTCGCGTGGAAGGGCGAGAGCCGCTTCCACACCACGTCGGTCGCGAACCTCGCCGAGCTGATCCGGCTCGCCGCCGCGCAGCCCGGCGACCGCCTCCTCAACTGCGGCGACCCGGACCCGCCGACGACGCTCGAGATCTGCCATCTGATTGGCAACGCGCTCGGCCACGAGTTCGAGCCGGTCCTGCTCCCGGCGGGCGAGTTCGGCAACCCCTGGGCCGTGCCGCTCCCGTTCGTCGTCTCGATGGAAGCCGCGGGACGCGAGCTCGGCTACCGGCCCGTGACCACATATCGGGAGGCAGTACCCGACACCTGTGCGTGGATCGTCGCCGAGCTCGAGGGCGGCCGCAGCTGGGACGGGACGTATCTCGAGGCAACGATCGACTACGCGGCCGAGGACGCCGTGCTCGACGCGCTCACGTGATCGACCCGGCCGCCTATCGCGACCGCTTTCCGATCCTCGGGACCTGCACGTACCTCATCAACCACTCGCTCGCCGCGATGCCCGCGGCGGCGGAGGACAACCTCCGCGAGTACGCACGCGTGTGGCGCGAGCGCGGGATCCGCGCGTGGGCGGAAGGCTGGTGGGAGCTGCCGGTCACGGTCGGCGACCAGCTCGGGCGGATCCTCGGCGCTCCACCCGGCTCGATCGTCATGCACCAGAACGTGACGGTCGCCGAGGCGGTCGTCCTCTCCTGCTTCAGTCAGTTCGGCGAGCGGAACCGGATCGTCTACGAGGAGGCGAACTTCCCGTCAGTGCGCTACCTGTACCAGGCGCAGCCGGGCCTCGAGGTTGTCGCGGTCGAGGACGATGCCGCCATCGTGGATGCGATCGACGAGCGGACGCTGCTCGTCCCGATCAGCCATGTCCTGTTCAAGAACGGCGAGATCCAGGACGTCGAGCCGATCGTCCGCCGCGCGCGCGAGGTTGGCGCCCACGTGGTGCTCGACTGCTACCAGTCGGCGGGCGTCGTGCCGCTTGACCTCACGGAGCTCGGCGTGGAGTTCGCCGTCGGCGGCAGCGTCAAGTGGCTCTGCGGCGGTCCCGGCGCCGGCTGGCTCTATGTACGGCCGGACGTTGCCGAGCGGCTCGAGCCGACGCTCGTCGGCTGGCAGGGACACGCGCGGCCGTTCGCCTTCGAGCCGGAGCTCGAGTACGCGGCGGGGGCGCGACGCTTCCTCACCGGGACGCCGAACGTGCCCGCGCTCTACGCCGCGACGGCCGGTTACGACGTGATCGAGGAAGTGGGCGTGCCGCGAATCCGCGAGCGCTCGCTCTCGCTCACGCAGCTCCTGATCGATCTCTGCGACCAGGCGGGGCTCGAGGTCGTCTCGCCGCGGGCACCCGAGCGGCGCGGCGGCACGGTCACGGTCTCGACCCCGGACCACGCCGCCTGCCACAAGGAGCTCGGCGAGCGCGGGATCGTTTGCGACTTCAGGCCGGATCCGTTGGGGGGAATCCGGCTCGGCCCACACTTCTTCAACACGGAGGACGAGGTGCGGCACGCGGTCTCCGAGCTGGCCGACATCGTCGCAACGGGCGCGTACGAGCGGCATGCCGGCGCTCCTTCCCTCTTCTGAGGGTCGCCGGTCCTGGGTCACGGGCCGATCTTCGACTCGTGCGGCGGCTCGTGCCTCTCGTCCTCGCGGTCCTGGCGCTCAGCGCAGGGTCCGGCTCCGCGCGCTCGCTCTCGGTGACGGTCGGTGTCTACCCGTCGGGGACGACGTTCTCCGCCTCGGGCGGCGCGCCGGCCCATCCCGCGTCCTCCGTCTCGCTCGCGCTGCCGATCGGCGGAGTCGACGACGCGACGCTGCTCGTCCGCGGAGCGCAGCAGGTCTCGATCGAGTCGCCCGTCATCGCCCCGCCGCTCCAGCTGAAGCTCTTCTTTGCCCACTACGTCTCGGTCGACGGCAAGGCCGTGCCCGACGCGCTCATGCCCTGGGACGGCTCCCAGCACTCGACGGAGCACACGAACCAGCCGCTCTGGCTGCAGGTGACTGCGCCGTACGGCACTCCGTCCGGCAACTACAGCGGGTCGCTGCTCGTCGACGCCGACGGAGTCACGACGCCGGTCACGCTCTCCGTCACGGTCTCGGCGGTGACGCTGCCGAAGCAGAACCAGGTCTCGGGCAGCCTGCTCACCGGGTTCAACTTCTCGGCGCAGTCGTACGCGAACAAGGCGGCCGGCCTCTACGGCGTCTCGCCCGACTCGACGCTGCCCGGCCTCTACAGCTTCCTCGCCTCGTACCGGCTGTCCCCGAACAGCTGGGGCTACGGCAACCCGAAGGCGGCCTCCGGCTACACGAGCGACCGGCGGTGGTGGCTCGACAAGACGGGCCAGATGGTCGCCGCCGCGGAGGAGCCCACGCAGTTCGCCTCGATGTGGATCCCGATCTCGAACAACCGCTGGAGCCCGAACACGTACGTCGGCGGCCGGTCGCCGTACAAGCCGCAGACGTGGTGCTCGTACCTCAAGTCCGTGCACGGCTTCTGGCAGAAGCACGGCTGGCTCGGCTCGTACCCGTACCTGTACGGGATGGACGAGCCGGGGCCGACCCAGTTCAGGACCGTGGAGCGGCAGGTGACGGTGACGCACTCGTGCTTCCCGGGCAGCCACGTGATCGTCACGGGCAAGCCGACCGCCCAGAACCACTTCCTCTGGAACGGCGGCAAGGACGACGTCGACGTCTGGGTCGTGCTCGCGAGCCGCTACTACGGCGAGTACACGAACCCGTCGCTGTCGCGTCGCGGCATCTCGCACGCGAACCAGGAGCTGGCGCTGATCAACTCCGCGCGGCGCCACCACAAGCAGATCTGGACCTACACGTACCCCGCGGACTCCCACTCCACGCCCGGCTTCGCGGCGACCGAGCCGGCCTCCGATCCGCGGATCTTCGTCGACTGGGCGGCGTTCGAGGGCATCACCGGCTTGCTCTACGGAGAGGGGACGACCACCTACTCGAAGGGCAACCCGCTCGTCTCGAACGACAAGGCCAAAGGCTCGTTCGTCCTCGTCTATCCGGGCAGGAACGGCCCGATCGCGAGCGCGCGCCTCGAGGTGCTGCGCGAGGGGATCGAAGACTGGGAGATCCTGAACGTCGTGCGGCACAAGCACGGTGCCGCGGCGGTGCGGAAGCTCCTCTCCGGCCTCTTCTCGAGCACGGCGAAGGGCGCCAAGCTCGGCTGCACGATCGGTTGCCAGATCAAGACGTCAACGCCGTATTCGTGGCCCGTCTGGTCGCACAACGCGAGCACGCCGCGCACGGTCGCCAAGATGCGCGCCGCCGCGCTGCACGCCGCGTCTTCCTAGGAGCCCTCATCTACGATCGGCGACGGTGGAGGGCTTCCCGTTCGTCCATTCCGAGACCGCGCGTTTCAGCGATCTCGACGGGATGGGCCACGTCAACAACGCGGTCTACTCCATCTGGATCGAGCAGGCGCGCCTCGCCTGGTTCGGCCAGTACGCGGCCGACGAACCGATGCCCCTGGAGGACGTGATCCTCGCGCGGACGGAGATCGACTTCCGCTCGCAGGTCGGCCACGGCGAGACCGTGGCGATCGGCGTGCGGCCTGCACGAGTCGGGACGAAGAGCTTCGAGTTCGAGTTCGAGCTGCGCGTCGGTGACCGGCTGGTAGCGGAGGCGAAGAGCGTCCTCTGCGGTTTCGACTACGTGTCCGGGCGGAGCTCCGAGGTGCCGGAGCGGTGGCGCCGGAGGCTCCAGCCCACAGAGGCCCCGGCGTAGGGCCTCGCGTGCGCCTCTACTGGATCCAGTCGGACGCCGAGGTGTCGGCTTCCGGCTCTCTACTGTCGGTGTCGTCGACGACGGCGTAGGGATCCACACCCGCGGCTCGCAGAGCGGCAATCTCCGCCTTCTTCAGCCGTTTGCGCTCCTTTCGCTCTTTCACCGCGAGCTCGCGGGCCCGCTTCGCGTGGGTCTGCTGGCTTCGGCCGGCCATCGGCCTCCCTTCGAGTCGAGTTCGAGCGGCAGCTGCAGGGTCGGTGACCACCGCAGCTGCGCTCACCTGCTCTCGGGCCTACACCGGCGCGACGTTCGTCGCCTGCGGCCCCTTCTGACCCTGCTCGGGCTCGTACTGCACCTTCGCGTTCTCGGCGAGCGTCTTGTAGCCCTCGCCGAGGATCGCGCTGTGGTGAACGAACAGGTCTTCTCCGCCGTCGTCAGGAGTGATGAAGCCATACCCCTTGTCGGCGTTGAACCACTTCACGGTTCCAGTTGCCATTGATGAAACACCTCCTCCGCTGTCCAGGAACGGGCAGAGGAGGCGCACCTTGCGCATCCGGTACTCGCTCAGATAGCGAGTCCGACCCTAGCAGGCAGCCGAATGCGCCCGGAACTGGGACCGGGGCTCAAGCGAGGGCGCGCAGGAGCGCCGAACGGTCGTGCGGGCCGCCGTGCGTGGCGAGAACGTGCTCCACCGGCAGGTCCAACAGCGGGCGCAGCTGCCCGACGACCTGCTCGCGTGGCGTCGAGAGCCAGGGCTCGTGAATCATGAGCCCGTCGCCGAAGTCGACGAGCGTGTCACCGGCGACCACCGCTCGGTGGTTCGGGACCCACAGCACGACGTCCATCGGCTCCCGGCCTGGAAACGCCGCGTCAACGCCGACCGGCAGGCCCGTGTCGGTCGAGTAGAGATGCGGGTCGCCGGTCTCTCCCGAGAGCAGCCACTCGACGTCGGGGCTGCCGGGCTCGGGCTGGGTGACGAACACCGGCGGGTTGTGCGTCTCCACGAGCGCACGCGTATCCCGCTCGTGCCAGGGGTTGGTCAAGACGACGACGAGCTCGCGCTTCTCCGCAACGAGCATGAGCTCAGCCGGCGGTGCGATCGGGTCGAACAAGAGCAGCCGCTCGCCGTCGTCGATCGCATACGACGAGACGAGCTGCGGCCAGACGCTCTCGTCCCACTCCGGATGCGGCGCCTGCCAGTGCCACAGACCCGTCGCGACCTCTTGCACGAGCGGGATCGTACGTCGGCTAGGGCTCGAGCATTTCGCGTAGCCGCGTGGCATGGGCGGGCGCGTCCGGCTCGTCGTCGTGGCGGAAGTAGACGTAGACCGGCTCCCGGGCCGCTGCCACGATTGCGGCAAACGCCTCGTCCGGCGCCTTGCGGCGGCGGAGGTAGCGGAACGGGGCCGGATGGTCGAAGTCGCCGACGCGGACGGCGCCCGCCTCGGAGAGCCGTGGCTCGATCCCGTCCCAGGAGGGATGCTCGAAGTCGAACGCGAGCCGCAGCGAAGGGTCGAGCGAGCCGAGCAGCAGCTCGAGGATTCCCTCGTCGCACTTCGACTTGAGCGAGATCCGGATGGGGCCGAGACGGTCCCCGAGGTGCCGGACGCGGCTCTCGAACTCGGCGACGACCCCAGGCCGCTCCCCCGGCAGCTTGGGCGCGAACTCGAACCCCCCGGGCACTTGCTCGGCCCAGCGCCGGAACTGCTCCTCCGCCGGGAGCCGGTAGCCGGTCGTGTTCAGCTCGACCGTCGAGAAGCGCTCGGCGTAGAAGGCGAGGAAGCCGGACGGATCGAGCCCGGACGGGTAGAAGCCGGGCCGCCAGCTCGGATACGACCAGCCTGAGGTGCCGACCGATACGCGCTTTACTCTCTGCGATCCTTTGCTGGGCGATCCCTTGGCCACGATGCAGACCGTGACATACCCGCTCGAGCAGTTCACGGAGGAGGAGCAGGCGCGCCTCGCTCCGCACTTCACGAACCTCGACCGGCCGGTCTTCGCGCTCGTCAACCTGCCCGAGACGGTCAAGGGCGCGCTCTTCGCCCGCTACTCGCGCTACGCCGGCACGCTGCGGCGACTCTTCCTCGACGAGTTCGCGGATTCGCTGCCGAACGTGCCGGTCGTCGAGCTCGGTGAGGGCGAGCGCGCGGCGAAGCTCTACGAGACGATCTTCCTCGGCTACGGCGACGATTCCGTCGCGCAGCTGGGCGGCGCGCACATCGCCTGCGAGTGGACGTCGAACCTGCTCACGAAGATCCTGCAGCGCCCGCGGCTCGCGGCGTATCTCGAGCAGTCGACGCGCTACATCGCTTACGACTCGCAGC
This sequence comes from uncultured Actinomycetes bacterium, assembly GCA_963743545.1. Classification (GTDB taxonomy): domain Bacteria; phylum Actinomycetota; class Thermoleophilia; order Gaiellales; family Gaiellaceae; genus Palsa-739. Next base: position 1,172,094 of record CAVUQB010000005.1, read on the forward strand.
TCGACGGGTTCGGCTACCGCTACCACCGCGACCCGCGGTTCGGCTCGGCCTACGAGGCGGCGATGGACGAGCTCTTCGCGACCTACTCGTCGCTCCTCGAAGGCGTCTCGGCCTGGGTGGACGAGAAGTTCCCGGCGGCGGAGGGGGAGTCGCTCGCCGCGCACCGGCGTGCCGTCCGCGCCAAGGCGCTCGACCTCGTCCGCGGCATCCTCCCGGCGGCGACGCTCTCGCACGTCGGCATCTACGCGACCGGCCAGACGTACGAACAGCTCGTGCTCCACCTGCTCGCGCATCCGCTCGCCGAGGCGCAGGCCTACGGCGAGATGCTGCTCGAGGAGCTGCAGACGGTGATGCCGAGCTTCGTCGCGCGCGTGCCGCGCCCGGACCGCGGGGGACGCTGGATCGAGTACCTGCAGGAGCGCAACGCGTCGGCAGCGAACGCTGCGGCGCGGCTCGGGCTCGACGAGGCAGCCGAGGCGACCACGTCTCCGTCGGTGCGGCTGCTTCGCACGCACGGCAGCGAGGAGGAGCTGCTCGCGGCGCTCCTCTACGAAGCCTCCGCGGCCGGCGAGGAGCAGGCGCTCGCAGCGGTCGCCCACCTGTCACCGGAGGAACGCACCGAGCTCGTCGGCGACCTCGTCGCCGAGCGCGAGAACCGGCGGCACCGCCCCGGACGCGGCTTCGAGACGCTGACCTACCGCTTCGAGATCGTCTCCGACTACGGCGCCTTCCGCGACCTGCAGCGCCATCGCCTGCTCACGTGCCAGTGGCAGCGCCTCTCGCCGGATCTCGGCGCCGACGTCCCGCACGAGGTCGAGGAGTCGGGCCTCGGCCCGGAGTACGCGCGCGCTCTCGAGACCTCCCGCGCGGAGTACGAGCGGCTGCGCGGCGAGGGGCTCGCCGAGGAGGCGCCGTACGCGCTCTGTCTCGCCTATCGCATCCGGTATGTGCTCGAGCTCGACGCACGCGAGGCGCTTCACCTGATCGAGCTCCGTTCCGGCCGCGAGGGCCATCCGTCCTACCGGGCCGTCGCGCTGCAGATGCGGGACGCGATCGCCGCTGTCCACCCGAGCGTCGTGGCGGCGATGACCTTCGTCGACGACTCGACCGAGCCACGGCTCGAGCGACTGCTCTCCGAGATGCGCAATGAGGCCCGAGCGGGACGCTGAGCTCGAGCACGAGGTCTACGAGAACGAGAGCTTCCGCGGGCAGGATCTCTCCGGGCTCCGCACGACCGGGTGCACGTTCCGAGGCTGCGACTTCACGCTCTCCCAGCTCAACGGATCAGAGCACGAGGGCTCCGACTTCGCCAACTCGACCTTCGAGAGCGCCAACCTGTTCGGCGTGCGCTTCGCGGAGTGCAGGCTCGTCGGCGTGAGCTTCGCCGGCGCGACGCTGACGGGTCTCACCGTCGCGGGCGGCGACTGGTCCTACGTCCTGCTTCGCGGCCAGGACCTCACCAATCTCGACCTGCAGCGGCTGCGGCTGCGCGAGGCCGATCTCTCGGAGGCCGACCTGACCGAAGCGAACCTGCGCGGCGCCGACCTCACCCGCGCACGCCTCCACAACGCCACGCTCACCGGAGCCGACCTGCGGGACGCGAACCTCGACGGCGTCGCCCTCTCGGCGGCGCGGATCGAGGGAGCGCGTCTCGACCTCGCGGCCGCCGTCCAGGTCGCGCGCTCGCTCGGGGCCGTGCTCGAGTAGAGCCGTTCCGGCTAGGCCTTGACCGGACCGAGCACCGTCTGCCCCGGCTCCGCGCCGCCTGGCCCAGGCCGCGTCACGACCCACGTGTCGCCCCTCTCGAGCGAGTACGGCGCGGTGAGCGTCACCGTCACCGGTTGCTCGGGTGAGCTCGAGGCGCGGAACCTTCCGCACGAGCCCCACGGCTTGCCGTCGCGGACGAGATAGACCTCGTAGGCGCTGTGCTCCGGCAGCTGCGGGAGGCCGACCACGGTGAGCGTCATCGGCCAGTTGTTGCCGTCCTTCGTGTCCCAGACCTGAAGCGTTCCCTGCGCCTGCGGCAGGAGTGACGTGCCCTTGAGCTCCTGGCTGATCACCGTCTGCTGCTTGCCGTAACCCCCGTTCCCGCCGGTCGCGTAGCCGCCGATGAACACGAGGACGACCACGATCGCGGCGGCGAGGAGGAGCATCCCCCGCTGCTTCTTCTTCCGCCGGCGCTGCCCGATGGTCATCCCGAGCGTCGGCCCCGCCTCGAGATCCGCGCTGATCTCCGGCGGCGGGCCGGCCTGGAGCAGCTGCTCGTGCACGTGCTGCAGCCGCTGCCACTCGGCGCCGGTCGCCTCGTCGCCGATCAGGTCGTTCAAAGTCGGTTCGCGGCTCACAGCTCCCCCTCCAGCGCCGACGCGAGCCGCGCGAGGGCGCTTCGCGTCCGGGTCTTCACCGTGCCGAGCGGGAGGTGGAGGTATTCGGCCACCTCGCTCTGCGACATGCCGCTCCAGTACGCGAGCTCGACGACTTCGCGCTCCCGCGGCTGGAGCTCCTCGAGCGCGCGGTGCACGCGCCACGCGACGTCGGAGTCTTCGGCCTGCTGCGCGGGTCCTGCCTCGGCGGACGCGAGCTCGGGCAGCTCCGCGTCGGCGGTAGGTCCGTTGCGGCGCAGCCGGTCGATGATCGAGTTCCGGGCGACCGTGTAGAGCCAGCCGCCGGCCGCGCCGCGTTCCGGCCGGTACGTCGAGGCGGAGCGCCAGATCGCCGTGAAAGCCTCCTGGACGGCGTCCTCGGCGTGGCCCCGGTCGCCGAGCCTGCGCAGCGCGAGGCCGAAGACCGGCCGGACGTAACGGCCATAGAGGATCTCGAAGGCCTCGCGGTCGCGCTCGCCGACGCGCGCGAGCAGCTCTGCGTCGGACACAGAGTCTTCGGGCGGCGCGGGCTCCGCAGGAACCGCGCGCAGCCGGGGCTGGGGAACCTCGAGCGCAATCTCCATATCGCCGTCGTTTTTACGCATCGGAGCCTGCACCGGATTGCAGCACCCCAGCCCGGGGCTGCGCAACCGTCGCTAGTTCTGGGCCTCCGCGAAGCGCCGCTCGACGTCGGGCCAGTTGACGACGTTCCACCAGGCCTCGAGGTAGGCGGGACGCTTGTTCTGGTAGTTGAGGTAGTAGGCGTGCTCCCAGACGTCGATCCCGAGCAGCGGGACGCGGCTCTCCATGATCGGCGAGTCCTGGTTCGGCGTCGAGTAGACCGCCAGGCCGGTGCCGTCCCAGACGAGCCAGCTCCAGCCGCTGCCGAAGCGCTTCACGCCGCCGTCGATGACGGCGCTCTTCAGCTCGCCGAAGGAGCCGAACGCGTCCTCGACCGCCGAGCGGAGGGCACCACCGGGCTCGCCGCCGCCGTCCGGGCTCATGATCTCCCAGAACAGCGAGTGGTTCGCGTGGCCGCCGACGTTGTTGCGAACGGCGGTCTGCTTGTCCTCGGGTAGGACATCGAGGTTCGTGAGCACGCTCTCGACCGAGGAGTCGTTCGCCAGCGCGGTCCCGTCGAGCGCCGCGTTCGCATTGGTGACATATGCGCCGTGGTGAAGGTCGTGGTGGATGCGCATCGTCTCGGCGTCGATGTGCGGCTCGAGCGCGTCGTAGGCGTACGGCAGATCGGGCAGTTCAAAGGCCATCTGGGGGTCTCCTCTCGGCTGCTGCTGTTCTGTGACGGAGGATATGCTCAGCGCTCGTGTCCACGCTCGTCTACAGGTTCGAGGAGATCGCGCCGCGCCCGCTGCGGCCGGAGATATACGAGCTCGAAGGCATCTCCCGCGCGTCGGTCGAGGCGCACTACAAGCTGTACCAGGGGTACGTCGCGAAGCGGAACGAGATCCTCGGCCGGCTCGCGGACGTCGATCTCGGCGCGGCGAACCAGGTCTTCTCGGAGCTGCGGGCGCTGAAGGTCGACCTGAGCTTCGCGATCGGCGGGATCAAGAACCACGAGCTCTACTTCGGCCACCTCGGCGGCGAGGGTGGCGAGCCCGACGGCGCGTTCGGCGACCTCGTTGCACGCCATTTCGGCTCGGTCGACGCCTGGCGCGCCGATCTCAAGGCCACGGGCATGGCCGGCCGCGGCTGGGCGTGGACGGCGTACGACTGGGACGAAGGCCGCCTCTTCAATTACATCGGCGACGCGCAGAACACGTTCCCCGTCTGGAACGCGACGCCGCTCGTCGCGCTCGACGTCTACGAGCATGCGTACTTCCTCGACTACCAGACGGATCGCGCCTCGTACATCGACGCGTTCTTCGCCAATCTCGACTGGGACGTCGTGAACGGCTGGATCGAGCAGTACGGCGTCCCGACCTAAGGTTCCGACGTGGAGACCGTCGCGTTCGTCGTCGCCGGCTATCTGTGCGGCTCGCTGACATTCGGCTACTGGCTCGTCCGGATCTTCCGCAGCGAGGACGTCCGGACGAAGGGGAGCGGCAACGTGGGCGCGACGAACGTCTGGCGCGTCTACGGAGCGCAGCTCGGCCTGCCGGCCGCCGTGCTCGACGTCGCCAAGGGCTTCGTTCCCGCGTTCGCGGCGACCGTCGTCGTCGGTCACGGCACCGGTGTCCTCGTGGGTGCGGCGGCCATGCTCGGGCACGCGCGGCCGATCTTCCTCGGCTTCCAGAAGGGCGGGAAGATGGTCGCGACCGCCGGCGGTGCGTTCTTCGGGGTGGCACCGCTCGTCGGCGGAGCCTGCGCAGCAGTCTGGATCCTCGTCTTCGCCGTGACGCGCTACGCGTCGGTCGCGTCGATCATCTCCGCGGCCTCGCTCCCGTTCTGGGCATGGCTGTTCGGCTACCCGTGGCCGGTGATCGCGTTCGGGGCGGCGGCCGGGATCGGCGTCGTGTTCCTCCACCGTGCCAACATCCAGCGCCTCCGACGGGGAGACGAGAGCCGCTCGACGCTCTGGCGCCGCTGGTTGAAACCTAAGCCCGCAGCCAGCCCCTGAGGTCCGTGTGTGCGGCCGGACCGTGGCCGGCGCCCCCGCTTTCGGCCGCGCGTCGCCGGCTCTGCCGGCGACGCTTGCAGCCATCGTCATCTCCGCCCGCAGCTCGCCGATCGTGCCGTGGCGCTCGGCCACGACCTCGTGCGCGTGGATCGTCTCGAAGTTGAGCTGTCGCGAGAGGACGAAGTCGCCGTCGCCGAGCTGGGGCAGCTCGTCGAGGACGCTCTTGAGCGCGACGCGTACCGAGTCCTCCACGAAGCGCGGCTGCAGGTGCGCGTGCTCGACGACGAACAGCTCGTCGGGCCGCTTGAGGAGCTCGTAGATCGGTGAGCTCATCGAGCCCTCCACGATCTCGACCAGCCGCTCGGCGTTGAGGCGCTCCGAGGTGCCGACGAGGAGCGTGCCCTGTCCGCGTTGGTTGTGGGTCGCGAGCGGCACGAGCTCGAGGATCCGCTCGACGTCGCCGTCGGCGAAGCCGGCCTCGAGGAGCCGGTCGGCGGCGGCGCCGCGGACGAGGCCCTGCGCGCAAGGGCAGGCGTTGATCCCGGTCGCCTCGACGCCGACGACGCGCCGGACGCGCTCGCGTGAGGCGGCGGCGATCCCGATCAGCGAGACCATCTCCTGGGTGGCGAGCTTCGTCACGGGCGTCTGCCGCTCGTACGGGTAGCGCGCGACGATCCGCACCTCGGCGAGGAGCGCCCCTTGCCGGTCGACGACGCGCCGCGCGACGTGCTCCGCGAGGTCCTCGACGAGGAAGGCGTCGTCGTCCACCACGCCCTCGACTGCCTCCTCGAAGAGCTCGGGGAAGCGCGACATGTGGACACCTTTCTGCCGCGGGTCGAGGTCGACCGTGCAGTCGATGGTGGCGGCAATGAGCTTCTCGCCGCGGCCGCGGCCGATGCGGACCGCCTTCTGCACGCCGGTCACGCCGACGCTCGAGAGACCGAGTGCGACCTCGGGCGCCGCCGCCTGCAGATCGGGAGTCTCGGTGCGTTCCATCCCGGCTAGGTTAGACGGGTCTTGTCCGACGACAGCGACTTCGCCCGGCTCGTCTCGCTCGCCTGCCACGACTTGCGCACGCCGCTCGCGACCGTGCACGGCTTCGCCACGACCCTCACGCGCGGCGGCGGCCTCGAGCCCCCGGCCGACCGGTACGTCGAGATGATCGACGCGGCGTCGGCCCAGCTCGCCGAGCTGATCGAGGAGCTGTCGCTCGCGGCGCGGATCGAGTCGGGCCGCTACGAACCGACGCCGCGCGAGGCGGACACACTCGAGCTGGCGCGGGCGGCCGCGGCGAGGCTCGGCGAGGACCGCGTGCGCGTGACGGGCTCCGGGGCCGAGCTCGAGACGGACCCGGACGCCGTCGAGCGCGGTCTCGCGGCGCTGTTCCAGTCGGCCCTGCGCCACGGCGGTCTCGACAGCGTCGAGGTGGAGGTGGACGGCGTCGAGATCCGGCTCTCACGGGTCACGGCGGCCTCCGCTCCGGTCGTGCTGGGGGACGACCTACGCGATCTCGGCGCGGCGGTGGCGGTGCGGCTCGTCCGGCGGCTCGGCGGCACCGTCGCGATCGACGGCGAGACGCTCGCGATCCGGCTCGCCTGAGTCTCAGGAGAGCGTGATCGTCGCGACCTGATTGAGCAGCGACACGGCGGGCGGCAGGCTGCTCTGGATCCCGTAGTCGGCCGCCCCCTCACCGTGCGACCAGACGCGCGTCTCGATCGTGCCCTGCGGCGGCTTGCTTCCCGCCGGACCGGTGCACGACCGGCAGATGAAGTGGCCGTGGAAGACGATCAGGTAGAAGCGCTGCCTCAACTCGCTCGGGCTCTCCGTGACCACGTCCCCCGACGAGGCCTTGACGAGCGCGGCTCGCGATCCCGGGCCGTACACGTCGATCTCCCTCATCTCGCCGTTGGGTTCGGTCGCGATCGTCGAGTGGATGAAGTTCTGGAGCGACGGAGGCAACGAGCCGTAGCTCGACTCGTGAAGCTCGATGGCATCGGTCGACGACTGATTGGGCGCCGAGTGACTGCTCGCGCACGCGGACACTCCGAGCGCGCACGCGATGACGGCGGCCACACAGGCGAGAACTCTCATCTCACCGAAGATACGCCGCCGCAGCGGCGAACTGTCACGGCGGCGTCTCAGCCGAGCGCGAACGCGGGCGCCGCGAGCTGGTGGCACGACCGGCAACGTGCCTCGTACTGCTCGAGGGCACCGACGACGATCGTGTCGCCGTCGGCGGTGGCCGGTGAGCCGTCGACGAGCCGCTGCGTCATCGTCGCCGGCCCGCCGCAGCGGTGGCAGACGGCCTGCAGCTTGTCGACGAGCTCGGCGCGGCAGAGGAGCTCCGGCATCGCGCCGAACGGAAAGCCCCGGAAGTCCTGGTCGAGCCCGCACGCGATGATCCGCATCCCGTACTCGACGAGCCCGTCGAGGACGAGCGTGATCTGCGGCGGGAAGAACTGGACCTCGTCGACGCCGACGACGTCGTAGCCTTCGACGAGCCCGGGAATGTCGGCGGGGTCGTCGACCGCGACCGCGCGCATCCGGGCGCCGGCGTGGCTGACGACATGGCCGATGTCGTAGCGGTTGTCGATCCGCGGCTTCACGATCAGCACGCGCTGGCCGGCGATCTCCGCGCGCCGCAGCCGCCGGATCAGCTCCTCGCTCTTGCCGCTGAACATCGGCCCGCAGACGACCTCGAGCCAGCCGCCGGAGTTCGGGAAGAGCCTGATCACCGGCCCGACCCTAAAGGGCCGGTCCGACGGACTCGCTCAGCCGACCGACTCCTTCGCGTGCTCGAACTCGTACTGCGAGAGGCGGCGCAGGCTGACGATGCCGAGCAGGCGTCCGTCCTTCGAGACCGGGAGATGCCGGAAGTTGCGCTCGAACATCATCTTGGCCGCGTCCTGGACGGTCGTCTCCGGCTCGATCGTGACCACGCTCTCGGTCATCCATTGCCGCACCCGCGCCTCGGCGGCGCGTGCCCGCTGCGCGACCGCGCGGAGGAGGTCGCGCTCGGTGATGATCCCGACCATCCGCACCGTGTCCTCCATCACGACGACGGCGCCGACGCCCCCGTCGATCATCTTCTCGGCGGCCTCGCCGATCGACGCCGTCGGGTCGACGGCGAGGACGTTCGTGGTCATGACCTCTGCGACCGTTGCCATGCGCAGAGCCTAACGGCTACCTCAGCAGACGAGAAAGCCGTCGGTCCTTGAGGACGCGGCCGCCGGTCTGGCAGGTCGGGCAGTAGAAGATCGTGTGCTCCTCGAAGTCGACCTGCGCGAGCGGCGTCCCGCATACGTGGCATGGCTCGCCGAGCCGCCGGTGGACGCGGTAGGTCTTCTCGTCGGAGGCGCCCGCCTCGCGCAGCTCGAGCCCGCGCTCGAGCTCGGAGTCGACGGCGGCTGCGAGCCGCTCCACCTCCTCGTCGTCGAGGTCGCCCGAGAGCGCGTAGGGGGAGAGCTTCGCCGTATGGAGGATCTCGTTGGCCCATGCGCGGCCGATGCCCGCGATCAGCCGCTGGTCGCGCAGCAGCGCGTGCAGCCGCCGTGACTCGCCGTGGACGATCCCGCCGAGCCGCTCCGTCCCGAGCCCGAGCGCCTCCGGGCCGAGGTGCGCGAGCTCGGCTTCGGCCGCTTCCGGCGTGAGCAGCCAGACGCCGGCGCGCTTCTTCCGCGCGTTCTCGGTCAGGACGAGCTTCGAGCCGCCTTGGAACTCGAGGGCGAAACGCCGGCGTCTTCGGGCCTTTCTCGCCCGGCCCCGAGGAACTTGAGTCGTCCCGCAGTCATCAGGTGGACGAGCAGCACGAGCGTCGCCGTCGTCGGTGGGGAAGAGGAGACGCTTGCCTCGCCGCTCGGCGCCGCGAAAGCGACGGCCCTCGAGCGCGTTGAGCGGCGGGTCGAACGTCTTCAGCGTCGCGATGTGCGCCGGTCCGGCCTGCGCGATCGGGAAGGCCGACACGGGGTCGTTCAGCTGGCGCCGCCACGCCTCCATCTCCGGCAGCTCGGGCACGCGCTGACCGTAGCGCGCTAGCCGTCCAACGCGGCGGGGCCGCCGAACTCGGTGACGAGCCCGGCTCGTGCAGGAGCGGTACGTCTTCCTGCTCCGGGAAGTCGTGGACGCGTGCGGAGCGGGGAGAGAAGGACTGGGAGCAGCGAAACGAAGCCGAGACACGCGCCGACGAGGATCGCCGTGCGGACGCCGAATGCCGTGGCGAGCGCCCCGCCCGAAGCGACCGAGCGGGATCGTCCCCCACACGAAGAAGCGCATCGAGGCGTTCATCCGTCCCTGCAGCCGCTCTGGCGTGATCGCCTGCCGCAGGCTCACCTGCTGGATGTTGTAGACGACGGCGCCGAAGCCCCCGAGGATCCCGCTTAAGGCGAGGAACGGAATCGCCGCGTGGCCCGCGGGCGCGAACGGGATCAGCAGCGCTGCGGGTGCGCCGACGGCCATGCCGAGGATCGTCGCGCCGTTCACGCCGAGCCGGCGGCGCAGCCAGTCGGCCGAGGCCGAGCCGATGAGCCACCCCGTGGCCGCGATCGCGCCGACGACGCCCATCACGGCGGGAGTCAGGCCGAGATGCCGGTACGCCCAGACGAAGTACACGGAGAAGACGATGTTCGTGGCGAAGTTCGAGCTCCCCGTCGCGAGCGCCTGCGGGAAGAGGAGCCGGTGGCCGGTCACGTAGCGGAGCCCCTCCCAGAGCTCGACGAGCAGCTTGCGCCGCTCGGCCGGCGGCGGCGGCTCCTCGCGCTTGCGGATCGAGGCCGTGAATCCGCCGGAGACGACGAAGCTGCAGGCGTCGACGAGGATCGCGTACGGCGCGCTCGCGAGCGCGATCAGTCCGCCCGACAGGCCAGGGCCGACGATCGCCGCGCCCGAGACGGTCATCTGCAGCTTCGAGTTCCCCTCGACCAGCGTCTCGCGGTCGACGAGCTGGGGCAGGTACGCCTGATAGGCGACGTCGAAGAAGACCGTGTTGATTCCGACGAGGAACCCGACGACGTAGAGCTGCGCGAGCGTCAGGTGGCCGAGGGCGTAGGCGAGCGGGATCGTGGCGAGCAGCACCGCTCGTCCGAGGTCACCGCCGATCAGGATCCAGCGCCGCCGCCAGCGGTCGACCCAGACGCCGGCCGGCAGCGTGAGGAGCAGGAACGGCAGAAACACGACGGTTTCGAGGGCCGCCACCTGGAATGCGCTCGCCTTCAGCGTCAGGACCGCCACGGCCGGGATCGCAAGCTGGGAAACCTGCGAGCCGAACTCGCTGATCGTCTGGCCGGTCCAGAGCTTGACGAAGTCGCGGTGCGCCCAGAGCGCGCCGGCCGGCTTACGCATCCGCGGCTGCTGGTGCGGGCAGCGGCATGCCCTCGACGAGACCGCCTTCGAGCTCGGCTTGCGCCGGCGTCGGCTCCTCGACCGCCTCGGGCATCTCGCGGATCTTGCGGACCGAGGAGAGAGCCACAGGCAAGAAGCCGGTGAGGCTTCCGATCGCGCCGACCCAGAGCGCCGTCTCGAGGCCGACCCACTGCCCGATCGCGCCGCCGAGCAGCGCGCCGAGCGGGATCGTTCCCCAGACGATCCAGCGCATCGCCGCGTTCATCCGGCCCTGGAGCCGCTCCGGCGTGATGGCCTGGCGCAGGCTGACCTGCGTGATGTTGTAGGCGACGCCCCCGAATCCGATGATCGCCTGCGCGAGCATGAACAGCGGCAGCGCGAACGCATGTGGCGCGGCCGGATAGATAAGGCCCGGCACGCAGAACATCACGGACGACCACAGGATTGCGGGGCCGACTCCGATCCGCAGCCGGAGCCTGTTCGCGAGGAGCGCGCCGGCGATCGAGCCGCAGCTCCCGACGGCGAACATCGCACCGAGCTCGAGCGCCGAGAAGTGCAGGGTGCGCACGGCGAAGACGAGCAGGACGGCGAAGTACATCGAGCCGAAGAAGTTCGAGGTGCCGGTATCGGCGGCGATCGCGCGCAGCCAGCGGTGGCCGGCGACCCAGCGGAGGCCCTCCTTGACCTGGGGCCACATCTTCGGATGACCGCCTGCGGGACGCTCGGGGAGGTCTTCCCGGTGTCGCATCGTGATCATGAACACGCTCGAGATCACGAAGCTCGCGGCGTCGAAGACGATCGCGTACGGCGCGGTGATCGCGCTGATGAGGACGCCCGAGGTGGTCGGCCCCGCGACCTGGGCGACCGAGACGGACAGCTGGAGCTTCGAATTCCCGTCGACGAGGTCTTCCCGCTCGATCAGGGAGGGCAGGTAGGACTGGTACGCGACGTCGAAGAACACGGTGAAGATCCCGACCACGAACTGGATCAGCATCAGCTGCCAGATCTGGAGCACGCCGACCGCCCAGAGGATCGGGATGAGCGCGAGCAGGACGGCGCGGGACGCGTCGCCGACGATCAGGATCGAGCGGCGGCGGAGCCGGTCGACCCAGACGCCGGCGGGCAGCGCGAAGAGGATGAACGGCATGAAGCCGAGCACGCCGAGGAGGGCGAACTCGAACGTGGTCGCGTGCAGCTCGAGTAGGGCGAGCAGAGGGATCGCGAGCTGGGAGATCTGCGAGCCGAACTCGCTGATCGATTGGCCGGTCCAGAGCTTGAGGAAGTCGCGGTGCTGCCAGAGCGGACCGCTCGGCCTACGCATCCTCGGCCTCCCCGGCCCAGATCCCGGCCGTCAGCGAGCTGGGGGCTCCGCCCGCGCGATCCGCGGCACGGAAGTCGTCCATCAGCTTCTTGGTCCGGCGCTCGAAGCGGTCCATGTCCTTCTGCGTCAGGCGCGCGCGAACGAGACCGAAGCCCGTCACAACCGGTGCCAGATCGACCTCGCTCGCGGCTTGCCGGAGGGTGACGGCGGAGATCGCCCGGCCGTCTGCGGGATCCTCGGTCTGGTAGAGGAAGAGCCGCGCCGTACGGCCGTAGAACTTCTCGGTCAGCGCCCGCACCTTGCGTGTGCGGACGACGTGGATCAGGCCGGCCGCCTCGAGCACCTTGAGGTGATGGCCGACGGTGCCCTTCGGCATCGAGAGCTCCTCGGCGATCTCCTGCGTCGAGCGCGCCCGGTCGCGCAGTAGCTGGATCAGCTGGACGCGGAAGGGATCGGCCATCGCGCGCAGCTGTACGGGGTCGGCCACGACCATCGTTTCGTCCGCCTCGTAGTCATGCCCATCAATGGTCGGCATATCCCGACCATACCGGAGGTGCCGACCATTCGCAACGGTGCATATGGTTCGCCTTCGTGAGCGAGCCGATCGTCGTCGAGGTGCGCCGCAACGGAGTCGTGGAGGCGGTGCACCGGGTCCACGCAGTCGCCCTTCGTGCCGGCGAGGTGGTCGCCGCCGCGGGCGACCCGTCGCTGACGTGCTTCCTGCGCTCCTCCTCGAAGCCGTTGCAGGCGCTTCCGCTCGTGCGCGCCCGCGACGACCTGCCGGACGACGAGCTCGCGATCGCCTGCGCCTCCCATCACGACATGCCGGAGCAGGTGGCCACGGTGCGGGCGCTGCTCGTGCGGGCCGAGGCGACGGAGGCCGATCTCGAGCTCGGCTCGCAGGAGGGCCGGCCGCCCGAGCTGGTCCACAACAACTGCGCCGGCAACCACGCCGGGCTGCTGGCCCTCTGCCGTGCCCGAGGCTGGCCGACGCAGGGCTACCGCCTGCCCGAGCATCCCGCCCAGCGCGTCTGCCTGGAGGTTCACGCCGAGGCCGCCGAGGTGGAGCCGGAGACGCTCGCGACCGGCACCGACGGCTGCGGCATCGTCACCTTCGCGCTCACGCTCGAGCGGATGGCGCACGCCTTCTCGCGCCTCGAGTCGCTGCCGGGCGGCTCGCGCGTGGCGACCGCGATGCGGGCGCGACCGGACCTCGTCGGCGGCCCCGACGGCGCCGACTACCTCCTGATGCGCGGCGCGCCCGGCTGGCTCGCCAAGGGCGGAGCCGAGGGGTTGCTGTGCGCGGCCGGGCCGGACGGGATCGGAGTCGCGCTCAAGACGGAGGACGGCGCGAGCCGTCCCCACCTGCCGGCGCTCGCGACCTTCCTCGCCCGGCTCGGCGTCGACCTGCCGGACCTCGCCGCGCGCCCGGTCCTCAACACCCGCGGCGAAGTGGTCGGCGAGATCGTCGCGAGCTAGCGCACCAGCGCTGGGGAAGTCAAGCGCTGAACCGCCGTAACAAGTTCTTTACGAAGTGCCGAGCCGTGACTAGTATCCGGCACGCGAACGAGGGAGGACCGGGGCACGGGCGGGGGGCGCCACGGTCGGTTGTAGTAGCGCTGTCGTGCAACCACTAGGCCGGGGAGGTTCGGGGACGTGCTCACCGTCGATATCTCGCTTCCTGACGTCGAGGAGCTCCACAAGCTCGTCGCCGAAGGGAGGGAGAAAGGCTTCCTGTCCTACGACGAGATCGCCACGGCGTGCGAAGACGTCGTACTGACGAAGGAGCAGGTCGAGGACTTCTACACCTACCTGATCGAGCACGGCGTCGACGTCGTCGAGGGCGAGCGCCACAAGGCGCCGCCGCACGAGCCGCCGCCGCCCGAGGACGAAAAGGCCGTCGCCGCGCCGAAGCTCGACCTCACCGTCGAGCCCTCGCTCGACTCCCTCCGCCTCTATCTGCGCGAGATCGGCAAGGTCAACCTCCTCACAGCCGACCAGGAAGTCACGCTCGCGAAGCGGATCGAGCGCGGCGACATGGGCGCCAAGGCCGAGATGATCGAGGCGAACCTCCGGCTCGTCGTCTCGATCGCGAAGGGCTACCTCGGCCGCGGGCTTTCCTTCCTCGATCTGATCCAGGAAGGCTCGCTCGGCCTGATCCGCGCGGTGGAGAAGTTCGACTACCGCAAGGGCTACAAGTTCTCGACGTACGCGACGTGGTGGATCCGGCAGGCGGTGACACGCGCGATCGCCGATAAGGCGCGCACGATCCGGATCCCCGTCCACATGGTCGAGAAGCTGAACAAGGTCGTGCACATCGAGCGGCAGCTCGTGCAGCGGCTGGGACGCGAGCCGAGCCCGGAGGAGATCGCCGAGGAGCTCGAGATCACGACCGACGAGGTGCGCGAGATCCTGCGCATGTCGCAGCTCCCGATCTCGCTCGAGAAGCCGATCGGCGAGGAGGAGGACTCCTCGCTCGGCGACTTCGTCGAGGACGAGGCGGCCGAGTCGCCGTTCGACACGGCCCAGCTCCTGTTGCGGCGCGAGGACGTCGTCAACGCGCTCAACGCGCTGCCGAGGCGCGAGCGCGAGGTGATCGAGCTCCGCTACGGGCTGCTCGGTGGTGAGCCCCGCACGCTCGAGGAGGTCGGGAGGGCCTTCGGTGTCACGCGCGAGCGGATCCGCCAGATCGAGAACAACACGCTGAAGAAGCTCGAGCATCTGCCCGAGGCGCAGGCGCTCCGCGACGCCGTTTCGTAGGCCTTCCTTCCGCCCGAGCGCCGCCGTCCGACCCGCTTCGTACGCTCTTCATCCGTGGACCGGGACATGCTCCGCTGCGGCGTCGCCGAGTTCGTCGGCACCTTCACGCTGATCTTCATCGGCGGCGGCGCGGGCATCATCAGCGGGCAGGACATCGTCGCCGTCGCGCTCGCCAACGGTCTCGCGATCGGGATCATGGTCACGAACCTCGGGCACATCTCCGGCGGGCACTTCAACCCCGCGATCACGGCCGGGTTCCTGGCCACGCGCCGGATCAAGGCGCGGGTCGCCGGGTTCTACTGGGCGTTCCAGCTCGTCGGCGCAGTCGTGGCCGCGCTCATCCTGCGCTGGCTGTTCAAGAAGCCTGCGATCCTCGGAGCCGTCCCGCGCGTGGCGCACGGCTTCCCCGACTCGCGTGCCCTCGTGCTCGAGATCATCATGACCTTCTTCCTGGTCTGGGCCGTCTTCGCGACCGCGGTCGACGAGCGCGGGGCCTTCAAAGCGATCGCCGGCCTCGCGATCGGGCTCACGATCACGATCGACGTGTTCGTCGGCGGGCCGATCACCGGCGCCGCGATGAACCCGGCCCGCGCGTTCGGGCCGGAGCTCGCCTCGGGCTCCTGGTCGAACTGGTGGATCTACTGGATCGGCCCGATCATCGGCGCCCTGATCGCGGCGCTCGGTTACGAGTACCTCTATCTCCGCAAGCCGGAGACCGGACGCGGAAGCGCCGGAATCCGGCGAGACCGCCGCCGGCTAGGGCAGGAACTCCACGAACGACTCGAGCGGCTCGCGCTCGCGCGCGGCCGGCTCGCGGGCGGCGCTGCCGAAGTGGAGCAGGCCGAGGAAGCGCTCCCCGGGAGGGATCCCCACCGCCTCGCGGCCGACCTTCGTGCGCAGCACCTGCGGCGTCCGCCAATAGGTCGCGATGTCGCGTTCGGTCGCCGCGAGGAGCACGAGCGTGATCGCCGCCGCCGTCGCGCAGACGTCCTCCTCGTCCATCGCCAGCTCGCCCGTCAGAGCAGCGGTCGCGACCACGAGCGTCGGGGCCCGGTCGAGCTTCTGCGCCTCCTTCTCGCCGGCCACCCGCTTCAACTCGGCGAGCGCACCCGGCCCGAGGACGCGAAAGCGCCAGGGCTGGTTGAGATGGTGCGTCGGCGCGAGCCGCGCGACCGCGAGCAGCTCCAGCAACGTCTCGCGCGAGAGCGGCTCCGGCCCGAAGGCCTTGTGCGTCCGCCGCGCCGCGGCGAGCTCGGCGAGCGTCACCCGAGACGTGCGCTGACGGCGACGGTCGCGCCCGCGCGCTTGAGCAACGCGGAGAAGGGACAGCTCTCGTCGGCCTCCACGACCGCTGCCTGGAGCGCGGCGTCGTCCACGCCGTCCGCCTGCACGACGAACTCGACTCTCGAGCCGGTGATCTGATGTCCCTGGCCCTCGACCTCGTCCATCTCGATCGTGACGTCGGTGTCGAGCCGGCCCGGCGGCGTTCCCGCAGCGGTCAGCACGCCGGCGAGGGACATCGTGATGCAGCCGCCGTGCGCGGCCGCGAGCAGCTCCTCGGGGCTCGTCTTGCCGTCGGGGTCGCCGACCCGTGACGGGAGGGAGAAGGGCAGCTGCGCGAACGCGCCGGACTGGGCGTCGAGCGAGCCCGCGCCGCGCGCGAGGTTCCCGTCCCAGCCGACGTGCGCGGTGCGCTCGATGTGCGGCATCAGGTGACCGCCGGCACGACGGCCGCGGAGCCGTCAGGGTAGTAGGCCTCGGCCGGGCGAGCCCGCGGGGCGGAAGACGCCGAGCACGCGCATCTCGTCGGGACCGTGGTTCTCGAGGGAGTGGACGAGCCGGGCCGGCAGGTGGAAGCAGGAGCCGGGCCGCAGCGGGGCGCTCTCGTCGCCGACGTGGAAGGCGCCTTCGCCGGCGAGGATGTAGCCGACCTCGTCGTAGAGATGGAAGTGCTCGGGCGCGCGTCCGGGCGGGATGTAGCCAACGAACTGCGTCACCGACTCGCAGCCGTTCTCGGGGTGCGAGAACAGCGCGAACTCGCGTCCCGCGGTGGCCGTGCCGCGCTCGCCGTTCTCGATCACCGCGTGACTCGCCGACGAGGGCTGCGGCTCCTCGACGAGCACCGAGAGGAGCTCGAGACCTGCGGTGGAGTCGATCTGCCACGACGTCCCGCGTGCGGCGAAGACGCCGGTCCCGGGCTCGAGCTCGTGGCTCTCGCCGCCGACCGTCGCCGTCCCGCTCCCCTCGAGCACGTAGAGCACCTCGTCGCGCTCGTCGTCGAAGCGCTCGCCGCACGCGCCGTCGAAGCGCAGCAGGCGCTGCTGGAACTCGGGGACGGTGAAGAGCGGCGTGACCGCTGCGGCCGTCTCTGCGGACTGCATGCAGTACTCCACGGGACGAGCCTATACACGCGCGCTTCCCTCCCTTCAGTGGTTAAGGCGGAGTAAAGTCGCGAGCCTGGTCTTTCCGGTGGGCGCAAACCTTGGCCGGAGGCGAGCGTCTCACCTGAGTGAGCACGTCCCATAAGGAGGGCATGAATGTTGAAGAAGATTGGACTAGTCGCAGTTCTCGCGGCTCTGACCTCGGTTGTCGTTGCGACCACCGCGTTGGGCTCGGCGAAGACGCCGGCTCGGCTGGCGGCGGGGAGCGTCAAGTGCGGCAAGACGGTCAATATCGGCGTGGCCTATCCCGCTACGGGAGGCGTCGCATTTCTCGGGACGACCCAGATCGACTGGGCCAAGACCGCCGCGAAGAAGTGGAACTCGAGCCACAAGCTCAAGGTCAAGATCGTGCAGGGCGACACGCAGCTGACGACGAACGCCGCCGCGAACATCGCGGTCGCGCACTCGTTCGCCTCGAACGGCAAGATCCTCGCGGTGACCGGCCCCGCCGGCAGCCAGGAGATCCAGGACTCCAATGCCATCTACCAGGCGGCGGGTCTCGCCAACGTGTCTGGCTCGGCGACCCGCATCTTCCTCACGCGGGCGAAGAACGGCACCGGCCGTGAGACGGCGAAGGGCTTCTTCTACCGCACGGTTCCGAACGACGGCCAGCAGGGCGACAGGGTCGCGAACTTCATCCACAAGACCCTGAAGTTCAAGCACGTCTACATCATCGACGACGAAGAGGCGTACAGCCAGGGCCTCGCCGACCAGGTGCAGGGCGACCTGTCGAAGGTGGGAGTCAACGCGGGGCGCAACCACGTCGCGCAGAACCTGAACGACTTCTCGTCGTTGATCGCGTCGATCCCGAGCAATACGCAGATCGTCTACATCCCGTGGCAGCAGGCTGCCGAGGCGCAGACGTTCGCGCAGCAGCTCAAGGCGAGCGGCAAGACCGCCAAGGTGATGGGATCCGACGGCATCGACGTCCCCGGCCAGTTCGAAGCCCATGGCGCATACGTGTCGGGCTTCCCGGTCGATTTCAACAGCCCGATCGTCAAGGCCTTCACGAAGGCCCACAGCGGACAGTCCGAGACGTTCGGGCTCCCGTCGTACACGTCGGTCCTGGTCAACGCCACCGCGATCCAGATGGCGTGCAAGGCAGGCCATGGCACGACGAACCGGACCGCAGTGCGCAAGGACCTGCTGAAGGTGAGCCTGACGGCGAAGCAGTCGGTGCTCGGCTTCCCGGTGAAGTTCCTCACCAAGAACAAGGGCCCCTACCAGGGTCCCGGCGACATGGGTGGTAGTGCCGACTTCGCGATCTTCAAGATCAACAACAGCGGCAAGTACGTAAACGTCGGCTAGCACGCACCACTGATTCCTGCGAGCGGCCCGCCTCGGTGGGCCGCTCGCATTTTTGAGAAGGTACGGCACCGTGCACCCCGTCCTTTTCAGCGTCATCGACAACATCCGCACCCTGGGGTGGGGAGGAGCGTTTCAGCTGTTCCGGAACGGCCTCGTCCTCGGCAGCCTCTACGCGCTGATCGCCCTGGGCTACACGATGGTCTACGGGGTCCTCAAGCTCCTGAACTTCGCCCACGGCGACGTGTACATGGTCGGTGCGTTTCTCGGCTACGGCGTCCTGACCCAGCTTGGAGGTCCCACCGCCCTGGAGATCGGCATCGTCCCCGCGATTGCGCTCATGTTCGCGGCCGGTATGGCCGGCTCCGGGGCTCTCGGCGTGGCTATCGAGCGGTTCGCCTATCGCCCCTTGCGCAACGCGCCGAGGATCGCGCCGCTGATCACCGCCATCGGCGTCTCGTTCTTTCTCGAGAGCAGTGTCCAGCTCCTGACCAACGGATTTCAGTACACGTACGACCCCTTCGACCTCGGCAAGAAGGGCAACGCGGAGTTCGGGCCCCTCTACCACACGGTGTTCAGCGTGGGGGGCAACCCCGTCACAACGGTGCAGATATTCGTCGTCGGCACAGCGCTCGTTCCTGATGGTGGCGCTCGTCCTGCTCGTCTCGCGCACCAAGTTCGGCAAGGCGATGCGGGCGACGGCCTACGACCGGGAGGCTGCGTCGATGATGGGGATCGACACCGATAAGGTCATTGCGATGACGTTCTTCATCGCCTCGATGCTCGGCGGGCGCAGCGGGAGTGATGTTCGGCCTCTACCTCGGAGTCACGTACTACTTCATGGGGTTCCTGGCGGGCCTCAAGGCGTTTACCGCTGCGGTCGTCGGCGGCATCGGGAGCATTCCCGGTGCGATGCTCGGCGGCCTCCTCATCGGGCTCGTCGAGTCGTTCGCGGGCGGTTACATCGGCGGCCAGTGGTCGGACATCGTCATCTTCGGCCTCTTCATCCTGTTCATGCTCTTCCGTCCAACCGGCCTCCTCGGCTCACACGCCATCCAAAAGGTATGACCGACGACCCCAACACTCCCCTGCCGGAGCCGGACGCTGACGCCGAGACGCGGATCGGCGTCGACTCCTGGGTTGCCGAATCGGAGGATCGCAAGGCTCGAAAGCGTGGCTTCTTCGGGCCCGCGGCACGCGGGTGGGACGCCTCGCCGGATCCGGTCAAGCTGTTCGTCTTCATCGCCGTTGCGGCGACTCTCCCGTTCTGGCTCAACACGGGCGACCTCTTCGCATACGGGCTGTACACGCTCATCTACGCGATCCTCGCCCTCGGTCTGAACGTCGAGGTCGGCTTCGCGGGCCTGCTCGACCTCGGCTACGTCGCCTACTTCGGCATCGGTGCGTACGGCTATGCGCTCGTCTCGTCGGGTCACTATGGAATCCACTGGCCGACGCTGGCTGCGCTTCCCGCGATCACGGTGTTCACCGCGCTGATCAGGGCTAGGACTCGGCTTCACCTCGCGTCGGCTCTCGGGCGACTACTTCGCGATCGTCACGCTCTTCTTCTTGCAGGCGTTTCTCGTGTTCACGAACACGGCGAACCCCGATGATCGCCGGAAACGGGCTCACGGGAGGTTCGAGCGGGATCGGCAACCTCGACCCGCTCAAGTTCTTCGGCCACAGCCTGACCACGGTCAAACAGCAGTACTGGTTCTTCCTGATCGTGCTCGCCTCGTCGACGGCCGGCCTCTACTTCGCGAACCAGTCCCGAACAGGGCGCGCCTGGCGCGCGCTCCGGGAGGATCCCCTCGCGGCCGAGGTGATGAGCATCCCGGTCAACCGGCTCAAGCGCCTCGCCTTCGTCATCGGGTGCTGCCCTGGCCGGGCTCTGCGGCGCGATCTTCGCGGCGACCCAGGGGTCGGTGGTCTCCAGCTACTTCACCCTCGAACTGTCCTCATCTTCATCTATGCGGTGGTCATCCTCGGCGGGATCGGGAGCATCGCCGGAGTCGATCGTCGGGCGCGATCGTCATCAACGTGACGTTCCTGTTCCTCCAGCCGCAGAACGACCATCCCGACTTCAAGCGCTGGCTCTTCTACGGGTTGATCATGCTGCTCATCGCGCTGTCGAAGCCGTGGTACCGGGCCGTGCGTCGTCCTCGCCGGGACGGTGGCGTTCGGCTTCGCCGTCCACGCGATCGTCTCGGCGGCGTGCGGCCGCGTCATGGACGTCGGGAACCGCTCCGACAAGAGGATCTCCGCGGTGGCAATGGCCATCCATCACTGGGTGATCATTCCGAACCCGGCGGTGCACGGCAACTTCACAACATGTTCCTACATCGTGCTCGTCGCTCGCCGTCGTGTGGTGCGCAGCGTCAAGCGGGTGGTGGCGGACACTCGCCCTCATTCCGACGCTCTATCTCGACTGCGGTCGTCTGGGAGAACGTGCTCGCGCCGAACCCGGCCGTGACGGCTGAGATCCTGTTCGGGGTGATGCTGATCGTGATGATGACCGTCCGGCCGCAAGGGCTCCTCGGCACGGCCCGGGTGGAGATCGTCTGATGGCGACGCCCGAGCCGAAGTCGGACCTGAAGCCGCTGCTCGAGCTCTCGGGCCTCTCGATGTCGTTCGGCGGCCTGGTCGTGATCGACAACCTCGACCTCGTCGTGAACGAGCACGAATCGTCAGCGTGATCGGCCCGAACGGCGCCGGCAAGACGACGCTGTTCAACCTGATCACCGGCATCTACTCGCCCGACGCGGGCGAGATCCTGCTCGACGGCGAGAGCCTCGTCGGCCTGCCGCCGCACACGATCGCCCGCGCGCGGCGTCGCGCGCACCTTCCAGACGCTGCGGCTCTTCCTCAACATGAGCGTGATCGAGAACGTCATGGCGTCGCAGTACGGCCAGACGAAGGTCGGGATCGTCATCCGCGCGATGCTTCGCACCCCCGCGATGCGGCGGGAGGAGCGGGAGATCCGGGCCCGCGCCGAGGAGAAGCTCGCCTTCTTCGGCAAGCGCCTGATGGGCTATCGCTGGGACCAGCCCGCGTACTCGCTCTCGTACGCGAACCGGCGCAGGCTCGAGATCGCGCGGGCGATGGCGACGCGAGCCGCGGATCCTCCTCCTCGACGAGCCCGCCGCCGGCATGAACCCGACCGAGACGCACGAGATCACCGAGCTGATCGGCAAGCTGCGCGACGAGGGCGGCTACACGATCCTCCTGATCGAGCACGACATGCACGTGGTCGAGGGCATCTCGGATCGCGTCGTCGCGCTCGACCACGGCGTCAAGATCGCCGAGGGCACGTTCGAGGCGGTCGCCACCGACCCCCGCGTGGTCGAGGCGTACCTCGGGACGAAGGCGACGGCGACGAAGTGAGCGAAGCGAGCGGCAACGAGAACGGTGCGGCGCCCGAGCCCCTGCTGCGACTCGACTCCGTGGACACGTTCTACGGGCAGATCCACATCCTCCAGGGCCTCAGCCTCGAGGTGCTGGCCGGGCGAGCTCGTGTGCCTGCTCGGCGGCAACGCCTCCGGCAAGTCGACGACGCTGAAGACCGTGCTCGGGATCGTGCAGCCGCGAAACGGGAGCGTGTTTTTCGGAGGTGAGGACGTCACGTCCCGCTCGACGAGCTACCGGATCAGCAAGGGCATCGCGATCGTCCCCGAGAACCGGCGGCTGTTCGGGCCGATGACGGTGCTCGAGAACCTCGAGATGGGCGCGTACCTCCGCGGCAAGGGCGCGAAGGAGGACTTCGACCGCGTCTACGAGCTCTTCCCGCTCCTCTACGACCGGCGCTCCCAGCTGGCGGGAACGATGTCGGGCGGCGAGCAGCAGATGGTGGCGATGGGTCGTGCGCTGATGGGACGCCCGAAGCTGCTGCTGATGGACGAGCCGTCGATGGGGCTGGCGCCGATCCTCGTCGAGCGGAACTTCGAGATCATCAAGCAGGTGCACGAATCGGGCGTCGCGATCCTCGTCGTCGAGCAGAACGCGAACGTCTCGCTCTCGATCGCCGACCGCGGCTACGTCCTCTCGACGGGCCGGCTCGTGCTCGAGGGCCCGGCCGCCGAGTTGCGCGAGCACGAGGACCTGCGCAAGGCGTATCTCGGTCGCTGAGCGCCCCGGGGATACATTGAACGGCGTGGACGAGGCGCTGCAGCGGGCCGTGCTCTGGCGTGAGGTGGGCCGCAAGGTCGCGGTCGCGACCGTCGTGGCGACGCGCCGCTCGGCGCCGCGCCCGGTCGGGTCGAAGCTCTTCGTCAGCGACAGCGGCGAGCTCGAAGGCTCGGTCTCCGGCGGCTGCGTCGAGAGCGACGTCGTGCTCGCGGCCGCAGGAGGTGCTCGCGGGTGGCGAGCCGCGACTCCTCACCTACGGGATCACCGACGAGATGGCGTTCGGGATCGGGTTGCCGTGCGGCGGCGAGATCGACGTCTTCGTCGAGGAGCTCAGCGAGGTGGAGCCTCCCGATGTGACGCTCACGGTCGTCGCCGGCGAGGGAGTGGGCGAGCGGCTGCACGATCCGGAGCTGGAGCTGGCGGCCCGGCGGCGGGGTCGCAGTCACGTCGTCGAGCTCGAGGGTCGCACGGTTCTGGCGGACGTCACGGCGCCGCCGCCGCGGCTCTTCGTCTACGGCGCGGTCGACACGGCCGAGGCTCTCTGCCGCGCGGCAAAGCTCCTCGGCTGGCAGACGGTGGTCGCCGACGCGCGGGCGAGCTTCGCCACGACCGAGCGAATCCCGAGCGCCGACGAGCTGCTCGTTCTCTGGCCCGACGAGGCGCTGGCGCATGCTCAGCCGGACCTCAGCACCGCGGTCGTCGTCCTCACCCACGACGACAAGTTCGACCTGCCGATGATCCGCGGCGCGCTCGCCGGCGGTGCGTTCTACGTCGGCTGGATCGGCTCGCATCGCAACCAGGAGCGACGACGCGGCCTCCTGCGTGAAGAGGGCGTGACCGACGACGAGCTCGCCCGTATCTCGGGGCCGTCGGGCCTCGACATCGGCGCGGGCACGCCCTCCGAGACGGCGGTCTCGATCCTCGCGGAGATCCTCGCCGTGCGCGCGGGACGGGCCGGCGGGCGGCTCAAGGAGTCGTCGCAACGCATTCACGCCGAGCCGGTCTCGTAGCGCTGGATAGGATCGGCCCGTGCTGCTGCGCGAGGTCGAATACGCAAAGCCCGGCTCCGTGGCGGAGGCGCTCGAGCTGCTCGCGTCGAACGACGGCGCCCGCGCGCTCGCGGGCGGGCAGACGCTCGTCAACGTGATGAAGGCGCGCGCCGCGTCGCCGGACATGCTCGTCGACCTCAACGGGCTCGAGGATCTGAAGGGCATCGAGCTCGCCGGCGACGGGACGCTCACGATCGGCGCGATGACGACCTACTCCGAGCTCATGGCCTCGGCGGAGGCGAAGGCGCGGCCGATCCTCGGCGAGGTCTGCGCGACGATCGCCGACGTCCAGGTGCGGAATCGCGGCACGCTCGGCGGCAACGTCTGCTCGAACGACCCGACGAACCACCTGCCGCCGCTGATGGTCGCGGTCGGTGCGCGGATGACGATCGTCGGTGCCGCCGGCGAGCGCGAGGTGCCCGCGGAGGAGTTCTTCCTCGGCGTCTACCTCACTGCGGCCGGGCCGGGCGAGCTGCTGACGCGCATCACGATCCCCGCGGGCAAGAAGGACGGCTTCGCGGCGGTCACGCTCGGCGCCGAGGGCACGTGCATCTGCAACGCCGCCGCCAGCGTGAACGGCGCGGTCCGCGTCGCGCTCGGCTGCGTCGACGCGGTGCCGGTGCTCCTCACCGCCGACTCTCCCGAGGGAGTGGCCGACGCCGTGCGCGCGGCGAACCTGATGCCGCCGTCCGACGTCCACGCCTCGAGCGAGTACCGGACGCACCTCGCCGGCGTGCTCGCGACGCGCGCCGCGGAGGAGGCGGCAGGCCGCTGATGGACGTCACGGTGACCGTCAACGGAACGACCTACGAGCGCGATGTCGAGCCGCGCAAGCTCCTGATCCACTTTCTGCGCGACGACATCGACCTCACCGGCAGTCACATCGGCTGCGACACGGGTAACTGCGGCGCCTGCTCGATCATCTTCGACGGCGTGCTCGCCAAGAGCTGCATGCTCCTCGCCGTCCAGGCGAACGGCGCGAGCATCGAGACCGTCGAGGGACTGAGCGAGGACGGCGAGCTGACGCCGCTGCAGCAGGCCTTCAACGAGCACCACGCGCTCCAGTGCGGCTACTGCACGCCGGGGATGCTGATGAGCGCGACCGCGCTGCTGCGCGAGAACCCGAGCCCCTCCGAGGACGAGATCAAGAAGGCGCTGCAGGGCAACATCTGCCGCTGCACCGGCTACTGGAACATCTTCGAAGCCGTCAAGTCGGTGGCGAAGTGACGGAGATGAGCGAGACAACGCTCGCCCCGGCGCCGGTCGAGGTGCAGAAGGGCTGGGGCGGCCAGAGCGTCAAGCGCAAGGAGGACAAGCGGCTCCTGCAGGGCGAGGGCGTCTTCGTCGACGACATCAAGCGGCACGGCATGGGCTACCTCCACTTCGTGCGCAGCCCGTACGCGCACGCGCACATCACGCGCGTCGACGTCTCGGCGGCCGAGGCGATCGACGGCGTCTACGGGACGCTGACCGGCGAGGAGGTCGCGGCGCTCACCGATCCGTTCTTCCAGATCTCGAGCGTGCCGGGCGCGAACATCAAGGACTTCGCGCTCGCGGTCGGCAAGGTGCGCTTCGTCGGCGAGGCGGTCGTCGCGGTCGTCGCCGAGACGCGCGAGCTCGCGCGCGACGCGTCGGAGCTCGTCGAGGTCGACTACGAGCCGCTCGACGCGGTCGTCGACGCGCGCACGGCACAGGACGCCGACACGCCGGTGCTGCACGACGAGGCCGAGGGGAACCTCATGTGGTCCGGCCTCTACCGCTGGGGCGACCTCGAGGCCGCCTTCGCCGAGGCCGACCGGGTGATCGAGATCCCCGAGCTCCACTTCCACCGCTTCAACTCGACGCCGCTCGAGTGCGACGGCGCGCTCGTCGAGTACAACCGCGGCGTCGAGCAGTGGACGATCCACACCAACAACCAGTTCCCGGGTTTCGCCGCGATCATGATGGGGCCGGCGATGAAGGTGGGGCTCGACAAGCTCCGCTTCGTCACGCAGGACATCGGCGGCGGCTTCGGCAACAAGATCACCTCGCATCCGCAGCTCGTCGTCTGCTGCCTGCTGGCGCGCAAGCTCAAGCGGCCGGTGCAGTGGACGGAGTGGCGCACCGACTTCCACCTCTCGATGTCGCACGGCAACGAGCGCTGGTTCCGGGACACCCAGGTCGCCGTCAAGGACGACGGCACGCTGCTCGGCTTCCGGACCAAGGCGCTCGACGACGCCGGCGCGTGGCTGCGCTACGAGCCGCTCGGCGGCGTGATCTGGGCGCAGGTGACTCCCGGGATGTACCGCTGGCGCCACATCGAGCTCGAGTTCACGCAGGTGGCGACGAACAAGGCTCCCGTCTCCCCGAACCGCGGTTACTCGCGCATGCAGCACCTCTGGTTCACCGAGCGGATCATCGACATCGTCGCGCGTGAGCTCGGCCTCGACCCGGTCGAGGTGCGCAAGCGGAACTACATCCGCGCCGAGGACATGCCGTACGAGACGCCGAACGGCTGCGTCTACGACTCCGGCGACTACGCGGGGATGCTCGACCTCGCGCTCGAGCTGATCGACTACGACGTCGATCCCGGCGAAGCGGGCGGACGCGGAGGCGCGCGGGAAGCGGCTCGGCGTCGGGATCGGCTCGACCCTCGACTCCGGCACGAACAACTTCGGCCAGTCGCGGCTCATCAACCCGGAGCTCCAGTTCTCGGGCAACAACGAGGTCGCGACGGTCAAGCTCGACATCTTCGGCGAGATCGTCGTCACGCTCGGCACGACGCCGCAGGGCCAGGGACACGAGACGACCGCGGCCCAGGTCGTCGCCGACATCCTCAACTGCTCGGTCGACGACGTGCACGTGCGCGCGGGCCACGACAGCTACTGGAACTCGCACGCAGGCTTCTCGGGGACGTACGCGAGCCAGTTCGCCGTGACCGGGCTCAGCGCCGTCAAAGGCGCGACCGACATGCTCGCGGCGGAGATCAAGAAGCTCGCCGGCGCCGTGTTCGGCGGCGTGCCGCCGGAGGCGCTCGAGCTCGCCGACGGCGGCGTGCGCATCAAGGAGAGCCCCGACGCGTTCCTCCCGTTCATGGCCTGCGGCGCGATCATCAACGCGAACAACGCCGGCCTGCCGGAGGACCTCGACGTCACGCTGAACTGCCGCTACGTCTACCGGCCGCCGTTCGAGGTGCCGGACGTCGAGACGAAGATGGGCAACCTCACGCTCACGTACGCCGCACAGATCCACGTCGCGGTCGTCGAGGTCGATCCCGAGACCGGTGCGTACGAGATCGTCGACTACGCCGCCGTCGACGACTGCGGCAAGCGGATCAACCCGCAGATCGTGGAGGGCCAGGTGATGGGCGCGACGGCGCAGGCGCTCGGCGCCGCCGTCCACGAGACCTTCGAGTACGACGAGGACGGGAACCTGTTGACGCCGAACTTCTACGACTACCACGTGCCGCACGCGCTCGACATGCCGCCGCTCGCGACCGGCGCGCTCGAGAGCCCGTCGCCGTTCACGCCGCTCGGTACGAAGGGCATGGGCGAGGGCGGCGGCGCGGGAATCCACGCCATCTGCGCCGCGGTCCAGGACGCGACCGGCGCGATCGTGACCGACAGCCACAACCCGTACCAGCGCGTCTGGCGACTGCTGCAGGAGGCCGAAGCGTGAACGTCTCCGGCGAGCGCACGTTCGCGGCCCCACGCGGGACGGTCTGGAAGGTGATGAACGATCCCGCTGCGATGGCGAAGACGATGCCGGGCGTCCAGAGCTTCGACGTCCACGACGACCGGCACTGGACGGCGAACGTGAAGATCCCGCTCGGCCTGGGCGGCCTGAAGATGACGGTCGATATGGAGAAGATCGAGGAGCGCGAGCCCGACTTCGCGAAGATGGCGATCAAGGGCAACGGCGTCGGCGCGATCATGAACATGGAGACCTCTTTCACGCTCAGCGAAGCCGGCGAAGGCGGCACGGCGATGGCGTGGAGCGCCGAGGTGAAGATCCTCGGGCCGGTCGGCTCGATGGGCCAGCGCGTCCTGCAGCCGATCGTGAACCAGCAGGTGCACGCACGTCCTCGAGCTCGGCGTCCGATGCGAGCGCGGCGCCCAGGTTCCAGGAGGCGCTGGCCTCGGGGCAGAACCCAGGCTCGATGGCGCCGCCGCTCCGGATCGGCGTCATGCAGCTCACGATGGAGCCGCTCGACGAGATGCTCGCCTCGGCGCGCGCGATGGACGAGGCCGGCATGGACACGATCTGGCTCGCCGAGGCGTATCCCTGGTGGCGCAAGCACGGGATGGAGGCGCGCTCCTCCACCGGCGTCGGCGCGCTGATGGCCCGGGAGACGGAGCGGCTGACGATCGGCTGGGGGATCATCGCCGCCTCGACTCGCCATCCGGTGCAGGCCGCGATGGACGCGCGCGTCGTGCAGGAGGCGGCGGGGCCGGGCCGGTTCATCCTCGGCTTCGGGACCTCGAAGATCTTCCTCAACAACACGAAGACGCAGACGAAGAAGACGCTCGGGCCGATGCGCGACGCGGTCACGATCGCGCGCGGCGTGCTCTCCGGTGAGCGCTTCGACTACGACGGCGACACGTGGAGCGCCGACGTCCCCGCCCTCGCGCCCGACGCGGACGCGCCGCGCGAGGTGCCGCCGGTCTACGTCGCCGCGACCGCGCCGAAGATGCAGCAGCTCGCGGGCGAGATCGGCGACGGCTGCCTCACGCCCTCGATCACGACGCCCGACTTCGTCCGCTACACGCGCGGGAACGTCGGGGCCGAGATCGACGTCGGCTGCACCGTCGTCGCCTCGATCCACGAGAGCGACCGCGATGCGGGCCGCGACGGCGCCCGCGAGATCGCGGGCATGTACCTCGCCAACAAGGTGCAGAACATCCAGGGCGCGGCCGACACGCTGCTCGAGCTCGCCGGGATCGAGCAGGACGAGATCCGGCCGGTCGCCGAGGCGATGGAGCGGGGCGGGCGGCTCGCCGCGAAGGCCGAGGTCTCGGACGCGCTCCTCGACAAGTGCCGGCCGATCGCGGGCACGCCGTCCGACTGCATCGAGGCCATCGAGGAGTACCGCGACGCCGGCTGCAGCCACGTCATGCTCGAGCTCTGGGGCGCGAATCGCCACGAGCAGATCCGGCTCTTCGGCGAGAAGGTGCTGCCACGGGTTCGCGGGTAGACACCCTGCTTGCGGATGCGCGATCGCGGATCCGGCGGTACACGCCCGAGGAGGTGCGCGCGGACTCGGAGTTGCTGATCGTCGACATCCGCTCGGCGGACGAGCGCGAGCGGATGGGCGTGATCGCCGGCTCGAAGCACGTTCCGTACTCGGTGCTGCCCGTGGCGGGCCGACCAGACGTCGGAGTGGCGCGACGAGGAGCTCGGGGGGCGCCGCCTCTGCCTCGTCTGCGCCCACGGCCACTCGTCGTCGCTCGCGGCCGCCCAGCTCGTCGAGCTCGGCGTCGACGCAGGTGACCTGATCGGGGGCTACGAGTCGTGGTGAGCGTCGATCGCGACCGGCTCGTCGAGACAGCCTCGGCGCTCGTCGACGTGCCGAGCTTCACCGGCGACGAGGAGGCCGCGGCGCGGCTCATGGCCGACCTCTTCGAGTCGCTCGGCCTGCAGGTGCAGTGGCAGCAGGTCGAGGAGGGACGGGCGAACGCGCTCGGCATCTGGCCCGGCGCCGGCGGCGGCAAGTCCCTCATGTTCAACGGCCATCTCGACACGTCGTACTCGGGCCGCGAACCGTGGCTACGGGACGTGCCGGGCTTCCAGCCGCAGGCGTTCGAGCGCGACGGGCGGCTCTACGGGCTCGGCATCTCGAACATGAAGGGCGCGGTCGCCTGCTACGTCGAGGCGGTGCGTGCGCTGCAGGACGGCGGCGTGCGGCTGCGCGGTGACGTCCTGATCGCGGCTGTCTGTGGCGAGATCGAGAAGACGCAGCAGGGCGACGAGCAGGGAGCGCAGTACCGCGGCTATGCGGCCGGCACGCGCTATCTCGTCTCGCACGGCGGGGTCGCGGACATGTGCCTGCTCGGCGAGCCGACCGAGGGCAAGGTCGTGCTCGGCCACTTCGGCGCGCTCTGGCTCCGCATCCGCGTGCACGGCGACTTCATCCACACGGCGTTCAGCGAGGGCCGGCGCGACCGCAACTCGATCCTGCGCGCGCGCGAGGTGCTCGACGCGGTGCTCGAATGGATCCCGGGCTGGGAGGACGATCCCGCGAACGCGTACCGCGGCGCGAAGGCGATCGTCAACGTCGGCGCCGTCGAGGGCGGCTTCGGCTGGCGCGTCTCGCGGACGCCGCACCACACCGACCTCTTTCTCGACGTCCGCGTCCCGCCGACGAAGCCGATGGCGGTCGCGCGGCGCGAGGTGCTCGACATGGTGCGCGGCCTCGGCGAGCGGTTCCCGGAGTACGGCGTCGAGGGCGAGGTCTACGTGACCGCGCCCGGCGCGGAGATCGAGGAAGGGCACGAGCTCGTCGCCGCGATCGACGCTGCGCACGCGGAGGTCTGGGGCGAGCCGCCGGGGCGCGACGTGACGCGCTGGTTCAGCGACGCGTCCGCGCTCACGCGCTACGGCGTACCGACCGTCAACTACGGCACCTCGACGGGGCTGATGGACGTCGAGCTCGGCGAGAACCTCGAGATCGAAGGCCTCGTCAAGACGGCGGAGGTCTACGCACGCGTCGCGATGGCCGTCTGCGGGGTCGCGTGACACCCGTCCCGACCGTACACGTCCGGTGTCTGACACCCGAGGGTGGCCCGACTGGCCGCGTCCGTCTCCGCGAATCCGCTTCGTTGAGCTGTCGGCACGGCTCTTCAGGACATGTTGGGTGTCTGACAGCTGGCCATGGCCCCGATGGAGGAGTGGCTTGGTGAAGCTCGTCACGTACGACGACGGGAGGGTCGGGTACCTCGACGGGGAGCAGATCGTCGGGCTCGACGTGCCGACGATGCGTGAGTACTTCGAGCGCGGCGGCGCGGACGAGACCGGAGAGCGCACGCCGCTCGCCGAGGCGAAGCTCCGCGCGCCGATCGTGCCGAAGAAGTTCTTCCACACCGCCGGCAACTTCCGCGAGCACGAGGAAGAGTCGAAGAACGTCAACTGGGCCCACCAGATCGCGCCCTGGATCAACTTCTTCCAGAACGTCGACGCGATCATCGGGCCGGACGAGCCGATCGTCTATCCCGAGCACCTCACCGAGGAGCTCGACTACGAGCTCGAGCTCGCCGTCGTCCTCAAGCGGGCCGGCAAGTGGTTCTCGCCCGAGGAGGCCGCGGACTACATCGGCGGCTATGTGATCTTCAACGACATCACCGCCCGCGACATCCAGCGCGGCGAGATGCGCTCCGGCGTGTTCAGCTTCAGCAAGGCGATCGACACCTTCTGCCCGCTCGGGCCCTGGATAGTGACGCCGGACGAGATCCCCGACCCGCACGACCTCGCCATGGAGCTGCGCGTCAACGGCGAGCAGCGGCAGGAGTCGAACACAAGCCACATGAGCGTGACGATCCCGGAGATCCTCAGCAACTTCTCGGCGCTCGGCTACAGCGCGGGCGACGTCCTCTCGACCGGCACCGTCGCCGGGGTCGCCGGCTTCAAGTCGGAGGAGGAGCGCAGGCTGCTCTACCTCAAGCCCGGCGACGTGGTCGAGGCGGAGATCGAGCGGATCGGCGTGCTGCGCAATCCGGTCATCTCGTGGCAGGAGGGCCACGGCGAGCCCGCGCCGCCGCGCATCCGCCCCTGGGGCGACGCGTGACCTGGCCGCGCGCATGAGCTGGCCCAAAGACGAGGCCAAGCTCGACCGCGTCCGCGCGCTGATGGCCGAGGAGGAGCTCGACGCGCTCGTCGTCCGCGCGCCCGACAACGTCCTCTACCTCACGAACTTCTGGGGGATGAAGGGCTACGACGCCTGTGTCTTCCCGCGCGAGGGCGAGCCGGTGCTGATCACGATAGAGGCCTCGGAGGAGGACGCGGCGCGCACGGCCTGGACCGAGGACGTGCGGCTGATCCGCGGCTACGACCCCGAGGATCCGCGCCCGCCGCTCGCCCGCACGCTCGACGCTGCAGTCGCGGCCGCGCGCGACTACGAGCGCGTGGGCCTCGAGCTCTCGCTCGGCACGCAGGCTTCCGATCGCATGGTCGGGGAGCCGACGACCTTCACTGCGGCGTGGTTCGACGCGTTCCCGGAGGCGGCCGACGCAACGCCTCTCCTAGTCCGGGCGCGGTCGATCAAGACCGGGCAGGAGCTCGAGCGCCTGCGGCTGGCGAACGAGCTCGCAGCCGCGGCGATGGATCACGTCCGCGAGCTGCTCCGGCCCGGGATGCGGGAGGCCCAGGCGGCCGCGCTCTGGCAGGGCTTCGTGCACGGCGAGGGCACCGGCTACCACGGCCAGGTCGAGCTCGCGCTCCCGTTCTCGCTCGTCTGGGCCGGCCGCGGGATCAAGACGTTCACCGCCACCGGCGACCTGCCCGTCGTCGAGGGCGAGCCGGTCCTGTTCGAGATCTGGGTCTGCGCCGACGGCTACTGGGCCGACCACACGAAGAACCTCGTGGTCGGCGAGCTCAAGCCGGAGTACGCCGAGCTCGAGTCCACGCTCATGGACGTCTACGACGACGCGCTGGATTCCATCCGAGCGGGCGCGCCGATGGCCGAGCTCGACCGGCAGGTGCGCGAGCAGCTGCACGACGCCGGCTTCGCGGGCCAGCCGACGCACCCGATCTGCCACGGCGTCGGCGCGCGCGCCCACGAGCCGCCGTACCCGCACCAGGCCGCCGGCGGCGAGTTCGCGGCAGGGATGGTGCTCGCGGTCGAGCCGGGCGTCTACTGGCCCGGCGGCGGCGGGCTGCGCGTCGAGGACAACTTCCTGGTCACGAGCGACGGGGTGGAGAAGCTCTCGCCGTTCCCTGACGGGGTGGTGCGGTGTCCGACCTGATCTGGACCGGGTCGCTCAACGACCGCTATGCGGTTGGAGGCAGGGTCGGCCTCTACGACACGACGCTGCGCGACGGCGAGCAGACCGTCGGCGTCGTCCTCTCGCCCGAGGAGAAGCTCGAGATCGCCCGACTGCTCGATGGGCTCGGGATCGAGCGCATCGAGGCCGGCTTCCCGCGCGTGTCCGACGACGACCGGCGCGCCGTCGAGCTGATCGCCGGCGCCGGGCTGAGCGCCGAGGTCTGGGGCTTCTCGCGCGCCGTGCCGGCCGACCTCGAGCTCCTCGTCGAGCTCGGTGTCGAGGCCTCGGTGATCGAGTCGCCGATCTCCGACCTCAAGCTCGATGCGATCGGGGTCTCCCGCGAGAAGATGCTCGACCGGATCGCGAGCGCGATGCGCTTCGCCGAGGAGCACGGGATCCGCGCCGCCTTCTTCGGCGTCGACTCGACCCGCGCCGAGCCGGACTTCTACCGGCAGGTCTACGACACCGCTGTGGAAGCCGGCGCGAAGGAGGTCGCGGTCGTGGACACGCTCGGGATCGCCTCGCCGGAAGCCGTCGCCGAGCTCGTCGGCGCGACGCGCGAGTACGTCGGCGACGTGCCGGTGCACTTCCACGGCCACAACGACTTCGGGGTCGCCACGGCCTCCGCGGTCGCGGCCGTCCGCGCCGGTGCGACCTGGATCCACGGCACGATCAACGGGATGGGCGAGCGCGCCGGGAATGCCGACCTCGGCGAGATCGCCATCGCGTTGCGCGCGCTCTACGGCGTCGAGACCGGGCTCCGCTTCGACCGGATCCGCGAGGTCGCCGCCCGTGTGCAGGAGCTCTCGGGCTACGAGCTCGCGCCGTGGAAGCCGCTCACGGGCGAGACCCTGTTCCGGCGCGAGTCGGGCGCCGTCGCCTCCCAGTTCCACGACCCGCCGTCCATCGAGCCGTACTCCTCCGAGCTCGTCGGCGCCGAGCGCGCGATCGTGCTCGGCAAGAAGAGCGGGCTCGACTCGATCCGGATCAAGGTCTCCGAGCTCGGCCTCGACGTGCCGGAGGAGCAGTGGCCGGAGCTGCTCGCACGCGTGAAGGAGCTCGGCACGCGCAAGCGCGGCCTCGTCACCGACGACGAGCTGCGGGAGCTCGCCGGTGCCTGACTACGACGCGGTCATCGTCGGGAGCGGAGTCAACTCCCTCGCCTGCGCGGCGTTGCTCGCGCGCGCCGACTGGCGGGTCTGCGTGCTCGAGCGCAACGACTGGTTCGGCGGTGCGATCAAGACCGAGGAGCTCACCGAGCCGGGATTCCTCCACGATGTCTTCAGCGCGTGGCACCCGCTCTGGGTCGGCGGTGCAGCGCACGCCGAGCTCGGCGAGGAGCTCGGCGCGCGCGGGCTGGAGTATCTCAACACCAAGCTGCCGACGGCGACGGCCTTTCCGGACGGCGGTGCGGCGTTCCTCCTGCGCACGGCGGAGGGAAACGCGGCGGAGCTCGGGCCGGAGTGGCCGGGCGTGCTCGAGAGGTTCTTCCCCAACGCCGACCTCGCGTTCGGCGTCCTCGGCACCGAGCTCTGGTCGTCCGCCGGGCTCTCGCTCGGCGCGAAGGCCGTGCGGCGGCTCGGCCGCGCGGGCGCGCTGGCCTTCCTCGGCGACGCCCTGCAGTCGAGCCGCGACTGGCTCGAGACGACGTTCGCCTCGGAGCGCGCGCACGGCTTGCTCGCGCCGTGGGTGCTGCACACCGGGCTCGGCCCCGACCAGGCGACGTCCGGCTTCATGACGCAGGTGATCGCGGTCGCGGTGCAGGAGGGCGGGATGCCCGTGCCGCGCGGCGGCGGCGCCAGGCTCGCCGACGCGCTCGTGCAGTTGATTCGCGACCACGGCGGCGTCTGCGAGACCGATCGCGACGTCGAGCGCGTGCTCGTGCGCTCGGGCCGGGCAGTCGGCGTGCGGCTCACCGACGGGGAGACGATCGAGGCCGAACGCGCAGTCGTCGCGAGCGTCACGCCGACGCAGCTTCACGAGCGCCTGCTTGCCGACGCCGACGTTCCCGCGCCGGTCGCGGAGGGCGCGCGCCGCTTCCGCTTCGGGCGCTCGGAGATGCAGATCCACTATGCGTTGTCGGAGCCGCCGCACTGGGACGGCGACGAACGGCTGGGCGGGACGGCGATCGTCCACGTCACGCCGGGCCTCGACGGCGTCTCGCGTGCAGTGAACGAGGCCGAGCGCGGGCTGCTCCCGGCGGAGGCGACGATCGTCGTCGGCCAGCCGCTGACGCTCGACCCTTCGCGGGCGCCCGAGGGTCGCGGCCTGCTCTGGATCCAGCTGCAGGAGCTGCCCTGGCACGTCAAGGGCGACGCGGCCGGCACGCTCGACACCGGCAGCGGAGACTGGACGGACGAGCTCCGCGAGCGCTACGCCGACCGGATCCAGGCACGACTCGCGCGGCACATCCCGAACCTCGAGTCGTCGATCCTGAAACGCGTCGCGCTCGGCCCGCACGACCTGCAGCGGGCGAACGTCAACCTGCGGCACGGCGACCCCTACGGCGGCTCGCTCGCGCTCGACCAGAACTTCCTCTGGCGCCCGTTCGGGACGAGCCCGGGCCACGCGACGCCGGTCGAGCGGCTGTGGCAGATCGGCGCGAGCACGTGGCCCGGCCCCGGTCTCGGCGCCGGATCCGGCACGATCGTCGCGAAGAAGCTGCTCGAGCCGCCGCTCACGCAGCGCGCCGTCGCCCGCGCGCGCGGTCTCCTGCAGCGCTAGAACGCGAAGATGCTTCGGCCGCCGAGCTCGACTTCGTAGATCTCGGTGGCCAGTTCGAGGTGGGCGTGCAGCGCCTCGGCGGCGCGGTCGGAATCGCGCGCCGCGCACGCATCGAGCAGCTCGTGGTCGAGCGCCGCGTGCCGCTCCTGTAGTGCGCCGGCGCCGAGCAGCACCGGCCGGTAGCGCTCGCAGCTGTCCCACGCGGGCCGGATCAGGCGCAGCAGCCACGGGGAACGCGCGGCCTCGTACAGCGCGAAATGGAAGGCCGTGTGCGCCCGCACCGCCGCGCGCGCGTCGCGGGCGCCGCGCGCCCGGTCGAGCTCGGCGAGGTGCCCGCGGGCCGCCGCCTCGTCCTCCGCGGCGAACAGCTCGGCGGCGCGCCGCACCGCCATCGTCTCGAGTGCGAGCCGGATGGAGAAGAGCTCGCGCAGCTCCTCGATCTCGAGCGCGACCACCTTCGCGCCATGGTGCGGGACGTGCTCCGCGAGGCCCCGCGCCTCGAGCTGGCGCACCGCCTCGCGAATCGGCGAGATGCTTGTGCCGAGCGAGCGGGCCAGGTCCTCGAGCCGCAGCGGCGTTCCCGGCGTCAGCTCGCCGAGGATGATCGCCTCGCGCAGCCGCTCGAGCGCAGCCTCGGCCATCGTCCGGTGGCGAACCGCCGTCTCGGGCTGCGACAGCGTTGCCTCCAGGCTCGACTCCACGATTTTCCGAGCGTGAACCACACTTGATCAGATGTCAAATGCGTGACACGATCCCGGCTCGGATGCCGAGTGTCTGAGCAGCAGCTGCCGCTGTTCTCGATCTCGCAGGTGAGCACGCTCGCCGCGAGCTTCGCCGACGACCTGCGCGCCTATGCGGCGGCCGGCGTCGACGGCGTCGGGATCTGGGAGCTCAAGCTCGGCGAAGGCTCGCTCGAGGAGTTCCAGGCGAGCGGCCTCGGCTCGGCGACCGCCGTTCCCACGGTTCCCTCGGTGCACCCGCTGCCGCTGCTGTCCGGTCCTGAGACCGCGCGCGAGCGGGTGGGCTCGCTGCTCCGTTCGCTCGAGGTTCTCGCCGCGTACGAGCCGGCGGCGATCCTCTGCTTCACCGGTCCGGGCGACCGCGAGACCGCGATCCGCGGCGTCCGTGAGGTCGCGCACGAAGCCGAGCGGCTCGGCCTGCGGCTGGCCGTCGAGCCTTTCCAGCTGGAGGGGATCGAGAGCTGGTCGATCCTGAACACGCTCGGCGAAGCCGCGCAGTTCGTCGACGAGGTCGGCAGCGACGCGGTCGGGATCCAGTTCGACGTGTGGCACCTGTGGAACACGCCGGACGTGCTCGAGGAGATCCAGCGCCACGCGCGCCTGATCGTCGGCGTCCACGTGAACGACTGGCGTGAGCCGACGCGCGGCTGGGCCGATCGCGTCCTTCTGGGTAGCGGATCCGCAGACTTACCAGCGATTCTGGGCGTCTTAGAGGACGTGGGCTGGAGCGGGTTTTACGACCTCGAGATCTTCTCGGACAACGGCACGTTCGGCGACGCGTATCCCGACTCGCTCTGGGATCTCGACGCCGCCGAGCTTGCACGCCGGGCTCGGGACAGCTTCAGCACCACCTGGTGGAACAGGAGGGTCCCGGCTGAGGCCGCGGGCCGGAGAGGAGAAACATGAAGGTATCCAAGGGGGCGCGTTGGGCGCTCGTGATCGTGGCGGCCGGGGCGCTCGTCTTCGCCGCGGCTGCGGCGGCCCGCACGCACTCGGCCGCGAAGAAGGGGCCGATCGTCATCGGCTGGGCTCACGACAGCACGGGTGCGATGGCGCCGTTCGACGGGCCGGCGCTCGCTGCTGCGCAGCTCGAGGTGAAGAAGGTCAACAAGAAGGGCGTCGACGGCCGCAAGGTCGTGATCAAGACGTGCGACACGCAGGGCAACGACTCGTCGGCCGCCAAGGCCTGTGCCGATCAGCTCATCAGTCAGGGTGCGAAGATCATCTTCACGACGTGTGACGTGAACTACGCCTCGCCGGTCATCCAGGAGTCGGCGACCAAGAACCACCTGCTCACGATCGCACCGTGCATCGGTACCGATCAGATGTCGCCGAAGTTCACCTTCTGCGGTGGAACGAAGCTCTGCTTCAGCTTCGGCAACGTCGCGCAGGACGAAGGCTCCGCCATGGCCCAGGTCGCCTGGAACCACGGCTGGAAGACCGCCGACCTCGCGAAGGACAACACGATCATCTACTTCGACGCCGTCATCAACGCCTTCAAGGCGCGCTTCAAGCAGCTCGGCGGCAAGATCAAGTTCGAGACGACGTACCAGGATCCGACGGTCCATCCCGGCTCGGTCAACTACCACGCGGCGGCCGCGGCGCTGATCGCGCACCCCGCGAAGGTCTTCGTCACGGCGACAGCGGGCGCGTACGGGGCTCTCGGCCCGATGATGGACGACCTGCGGACCGCGAACAACCACACGCCGGTGCTCAACTCCTGGGCCGGCGACGGGACGTACTGGACGGACCAGAACGTCACGAACTACTGGTTCGTGACCTATGCGAACGCGTTCGGCCACGACCCGAGCAAGGCAGTGAACAAGCTCGCGAAGGCGATGAATCCGGCTCCCGGGACGGGTGGGTTCATCACCGGACCGGCCGCCATCGACGGCGTCGTCCTGGCGATCAAGCGGGCGCACGGCTCGCTCGTCGGCTCGAAGCTTGCGACCGTGATGCAGAAGTTCCACCAGGTGCCCACGATCTCCGGCAAGGTCAGCTTCTCGAAGACGCTGCACTCGGTCTTCGGTCGCGCCTACCGCGTGATCGAGCTCAACAACAAGACGGCGACCGCCAAGGGGACGATCGTCGCGAAGAAGGTCCCACACAGCCCGGATCAGCCGTAGCAGTTGGCGGCGGTTCCGCAGACGCAGACAGAGGGGAGGCCTGGAGGATGGCTCCGGGCCTCCTCCGTCTCTCGTTCCTTCGCCGGCATCGAGGCGCTCCGTGAGGTGTCGCTCGAGCTGCGGCAGGGCGAGGTCGTCGGGCTGATCGGCCCCAACGGGGCCGGCAAGTCGACCCTCGTCAACATCCTCAGCGGCTTCGACCGGCCGACGCGGGGTCGCGTGTTGCTCGAGGACAGGGACGTGACCCGCTGGCCCGCTTTCCGGCGCGGCCGGCGAGGGCTCGCACGCACGTTCCAGCACAGCCACGCCTTCGGCGGACTCACGGTCCAGGAGAACGTCGAGGTCTCGGCACTCGGCGTCGGAGCTTCCCAGCGAGAAGCGGCGAGGCGGGCGAGGGAGCTGCTCGAGCTGCTCGGACTCGCCAACTACGCCGACCAGCCCGCCTCCTCGCTCCCCCACGGCGACGAGCGGAGGCTGGGTGTCGCGAGGGCTCTGGCGACGGAGCCGCGCTTCGTGCTGATGGACGAGCCCGCCGCCGGCCTTCCCGAGGCGGAGATCCCGCGCTTCGCGATCGCGGTCGGCACCGTCCGCGACCGCGGCGCCGGCGTGTTGCTCGTCGACCACAACGTCGCTCTCGTGCTCGAGGTGTGCGAGCGGATCCACGTGCTCGACCAGGGGACGACGCTTGCCGAGGGCACGCCGGACGAGATCCGCTTCCATCTCGGCGTCGCCGCGGCCTACCTCGGCGAGAGCGCCGCGGAGGATCTCGAGTGACCACCCTGGTGCTCGAGAACCTCTCGGTCCGGTACGGCGCGGTCGAGGCCGTTCGGGGCCTGTCGCTCGAGGTCCGGCCCGGCCAGATCGTCGGCCTGATCGGGCCGAACGGCGCCGGAAAGTCGTCGACGCTGCACGCGATCATGGGCTCGGCCCCAATCACAGGCGGCGACGTGCGACTCGACGGCACGTCGATCGCCGGGCGACAGCCGGAAGACGTGGCACGACGCGGCGTGGCGCTCGTGCCGGAGGGCCGACGCATCTTCGGCGAGCTCACGGTGGATGAGAACCTCCGCCTAGGCCTTGCCGGCCGGAGCGCGGGCAAGAACGGCGATGGTCTCGCGCGAGCCCAGGAGCTCTTTCCGATCCTGCGCGAGTTCCGCTCGCGCCAGGCGGGAGTCTTGTCGGGCGGTCAGCAGCAGCAGCTGGCCATCGGACGCGCGCTGGCTGCCGACCCCAAGGTTCTCTTGCTCGACGAGCCGTCTCTCGGCCTGGCGCCGAAGATCGTCGACATCGTGTTCGAAGCGCTGACCCAGATCAGGGATGCCGGCCTCGCCGTCCTCCTGGTCGAGCAGCGCGCACAGCGCACCGTCGCGCTCGCCGACGAGTCGCACGTTCTTGCGAACGGCGAGCTCCGCCTGACTCTCGGGCCGAAGGATGCGGCCGACACCGACC
Organism: uncultured Actinomycetes bacterium; assembly: GCA_963743545.1. GTDB lineage: Bacteria > Actinomycetota > Thermoleophilia > Gaiellales > Gaiellaceae > Palsa-739. Next base: position 1,211,369 of record CAVUQB010000005.1, read on the forward strand.
GTCTCGTGGCGGCGTACCTCGCATGATCCTCGGGCTTCTCAGCCTCCAGCCTCTGACCTGGCCGACGTTCGCGACGGCTCTCGCGCTCGGGGGTGTCTACGCGCTCATGGCGGTGGGGATCGGACTCGTGTTCGGCGTGCTCAGGCTCGTCAACTTCGCCTACGGCCAGCTGATCATGGCAGGCGGCTACGCCCTTGCCTACGGCGCGCTCTGGAACTTTGCGACGTGGCAGTCGATCCTGTTCTGCTTCGGCGTCGTGCTCGTGCTGACGGTCCTGATGGACCGGCTCGTCTTCCGGCCGCTGCGAACGAGCTCTCCCACCGTCATGCTCGTGGCCACGTTCGCGGTCGCGTTCCTGCTCGAGAACATCGCCCTGCTGAAGTTCGGGCCGCTGTCGAAGAGCGTCGGCTCCCTCGCGCAGCTCAACGCGCCCTGGGACATCTTCGGCGTGGAGATCAAGAAGGTCGCGGTGATCGCGGTCGTCACCGCCGCCGCCTGCCTCGCGATTCTCCAGCTGTTGCTGACGCGGACGCCGCTCGGGTTGCACATGCGGGCCGCGGCGATGGACTTCCGGACGGCCCGGCTGCTCGGCGTCCGTGCGAATCGCGTGATCGGGGCGGCCGTGATCATCTCGGGGCTGCTCGCCGCAACCTCGGCGGTGTTCCTGAGCGTGCAGGAGAACAGCATCTCGTCCACCTTCGGCCTTCAGGACACGATCATCGTGCTGGCGGGGGTGGTGGTCGGCGGTATGAACCGACCGATCCCGGCGACACTCGGCGGCTTTTCGATCGGCTTCGCAACCGGGATCCTCGGCGGCGTGCTGCCCGCGGACAAGACCCAGTACCTGACGAGCTTCATCTTCGCGGCCGTGATCGTCGTGTTGCTCGTGCGGCCGAACGGTCTCTTCACTCGCGGCGGCGGGGCGGTGGAGCGCGTATGAGTTCCGTCCGGCGCCTGCCGGAAGTACTGGTCCCCGCACTGCTCGTTCTGGGGACCGCGTTGCTCGGGCTCGCGGTCTCGAATTACCTCGAGGGGTACTTCGTCAACACCCTGGTCAAGGTCGCGATCGTCGTTGGGCTCTATGTCTTCATCGGCAACTCGGGCGTCTTGTCCTTCGGGCAGATCAGCTTCGTCGCCGTCGGCGCGTGGACTGCCGGAGTGCTCACCGTGCCGAGGGCCGAGAAGCCGATCGCATTTCCCGGCCTCGCCCACTTCCTCGTCACGACGAACGTCGGCAACGTCGCGTCACTCGCGCTCGCTGCGGCCGTCGGCGGCGTCTTCGCGTTCGCGGTCGGGCTGCCGTTGATGCGGCTCTCGGGCCTGGCCGCAGGTATCGCCACTTTCGCCGTGCTCGAGATCACGAACAACGTGCTCGGTTACGAGGGGGCGATCGGCCCGGCCCTGAACGGCTTCTCGTCGGTTCCGCCGACGACCGCGATCTGGCAGGCAACGATCGGTTGTCTCGTCTGCATCGCCGTGGCCTATGCGTACCAGCGCACGCGTTCCGGCAGGATGCTGCGAGCGACGCGTGAGGATCCGTTGGCAGCTGCGGCGGCCGGGATCTCGATCCACCGGCAGCGGCTGATCGCGTTCACGTTGGCGGGCGCGCTCGCGGGCTTCGCCGGAGGCCTCTATGTCCATCTGCAGCCGCTCGCTGCGAACGACCTGTTTCTCGATCTGACGTTCATCACGCTTGCGATGTTGGTGGTCGGCGGTTCCGGGAGCCTGCTCGGCGCGGTCGTCGGCGCGCTCGTCATAAACGGCATCTATGACTTCTTCACCGCGGCCGTGAACACCGTCTCGGTATTCGGGTGGCAGATCCATGTTCAGGCCGGCACGGCGGAGGTCGTCCTCGGCGTGCTGATGGTGATAGTGCTCATCTTCCGGCCGAGCGGCATCACGGGCGGCCGCGAGTTCTCCCTGCCACGGCGGCGTCGCCGCGTGGCCGACCTCGAGAAAGCGAGGGCCACCACATGAGATTCAGCATCTATTCCGAGCTGCAGAGCTGGCCCGGCAAGCCGTACGACCGACTCTACGGTGAGGTGCTCGAGCAGATCGAGAACGCCGACCGGCTCGGCTACGATGCCTATGCCGCGATCGAGCACCTCTTCTTCCCGAAGTTCTCCGCCTCGGCGAACGTCTTCGGGCTGTTCGGGATGGCCGCTGCCCGCACCCGCCGGATCAACTTCCGGACGATGCTCCACATCCTCCCGTACCACAACCCGCTCGTCCTCGCGGCCCAGATCCACGAGTTCTCGCTGCTCACGGGCGGCCGTTACGAGTTCGGCGTCGGCCGCGGTCACGGCTGGATCCCGCTGCCCGCCGGGATGCCGCTCGACGAGACCTCGCGGCCGCGGTACGAGGAGGCGCTCGACGTGTTCGTCGAGGCGCTGCAGTCCGACGTCGTCAGCCACGAGGGCGAGTACTGGAACGTGCAGGACAGCCAGGTGATCCCGTTCAGCGGGCACAAGTTCCGCGTCGTGCTCGGCGGCACCTCCGACCGTACGTACGACCTCGCTGCGAAGCACGGCTGGGCGGTCGCCGTGCCGCCGCTCCTGCCGTACGTCGCGCTGAAGGAGCAGCTCGACTTCTACCGCGACAAGTGTGCGGAGTACGCGACGACGCCCGACATCATCTGGATCCACGCCTGCTACATCGACGACGACGCCGACCTGGCGCGGCGCGAGGCGGAGCGGCACATGCGCGGCTTCCTCGAGGGCAACGCATCGCCGCTGACCGACTATCCGCCGCTGCCCGCCGTCGCGCTCAATGCCGCCGGCTACGGCTTCTACGCCGCCGGGATCATGGAGAAGCTCGCCGCGACGCCGTACGACGAGATGATCGCGGGCGACATCGTCTGGGTCGGCACGCCGGAGGACGTCATCCAGCGGATCCGCGAGACGATCGAGGTCTGCGAGGGGCTGACGGAGATCGCGATCACGACGAATCCCGGCGGCGTCGAGCACTGGAAGGCGATCAAGGCGCAGGAGCTCTTCGCCGAGCACGTGATCCCGGTGATCCAGCGCGAGACCGGAGCGGTCGCGGTCGAGGCGTGACGTCCGTGGTCGTAGCGGGCGCCGGCGCGATCGGCTCCCTTCTCGCGGCGCACCTCGCGCAGGTCGCCGACGTCACGGTGCTCACGCGGCGGGAGGAGCACGCCGCTGCGTTGCGCGAGCAGGGCCTGCGCGTCTCGGGGCGCAGCGACTTCACGGCGCGGCTCGATACCACCGCGGACACCGCCGCGCTCCCCGCCGACGCCGAGCTCGCGATCCTCGCCTGCAAAGGCACCGACCTCGAACCGCTCGCGGCGCGCCTCGAGGGGACGCTGCCGAATGCGACGGTGATGACGATCCAGAACGGGCTCGGCGCGGAGGAGATCGTCGCGGCACACGGCGACTGGCCGCTCCTCTCCGCCGTCACGTTCATGAGCGGGACGCGGCACGGCGATGCGCACGTCGAGTACGTCCTCGACACCGCGACGTGGATCGGCCCGTATCGCGGCACGACGGAGGCGGACGCGCGCCGGGTCGTCGAGCTTATCGAGGCCGGCGGGCTGAAGGCCGAGGCGTTCCCGGACCTGCGGCCGGCGCAGTGGTCGAAGCTGATCTTCAACGCGACCGTGAACGGCGTCGCGGCGCTGACCGGCCTCCCGCACGACTTCCACTTCGCCCAGACCGACAAGCCTTCCGACCTCGGGATTCTGGTGCGCGACCTCGTGGACGAGGGGAAGGCGGTCGCCGCCGCGGCAGGCGTCGAGCTGCACGACGACCCGTGGGCGATGAACGTCCTCGCGACGGAGCGCGGCCACCGGCACTTTCCCTCCATGCTCGAGGACGTCGAGGCCCGGCGGCCGACCGAGCTCGAGTCGATCAACGGCGCCCTCGCGCGTGAGGCATGGCGGCTCGGAGTCGACGTCCCGCTCCAGACGGCGCTCTATAGGCTCGTGAAGGCGAGGGAGGCGAGCTACTCGGAATGAGGATCTGCGTGGTGGGCTGTGGGGCGGTCGGGTCGCTGTTCGCGGCCAACCTGTCGCTGCTCGACGACGCCGAGGTGTGGGCGTTCGACCTGAACGAGCTGCACATGGCCGCGATCAATCGCGACGGGCTGCGGCTTTCCGGCGCCGGAGAGGTGGTCGGGCATCCGCGCGCGACGAGCGATGCGGCCGCGATCCCTCCGTGCGACTTCGGCATCGTCGCGACGAAGGCGATGCACACCGAGCCGGCGATCGCCGCGACCGCGCACGCCTTCGCCGACGGCTACGTCGCGACGGTGCAGAACGGGCTCGGGAACGAGGAGACGATCGCCGGGCACGCCGAGCGCGTGATCCGCGGCACGACGTTCCCGGCCGGCAAGCTCCTCGAGCCCGGCCACGTGCAGTGGGACGTGAGGGGCGACACGACCTTCGGCCCCTACGACGAGCGGACGCCGTTCGCCGAGGTCGAGCGCCTCGCCGACGCGTGCACGCGCGCCGGGATGCCGGCCGACGCGGTCGAGGACGCGCGCGGGCCGCAGTGGCGCAAGGTCATCTTCAACGCGTCCACGAATCCGATCGGCGCGCTCACCGGCCTCACGCACGGCCGGGTGTGCGAGCGGTCGGACCTCCGAGCGCTCGTCACCGGCCTGGTGGACGAGGGGAAGGCCGTCGCCGCGGCGCAGGGCATCGAGCTCGACGCCGACCCCGAGGAGCTGATCGACCACGCGGCGAAGCCGGAGGTCGCGTACGGCCACAAAGCCTCGATGCTCCAGGACGTCGAGGCACGGCGGATGACCGAGGTCGACTACCTCAACGGCGGCATCGTCCGCTTTGGCCAGGAGTACGGCGTGCCGACGCCGCTCAACGCCTCGATCCAGGCGCTCGTGAAAGGAGTGGAGGCTTCGTGGACGCAGAACTGACTTCCCGCCACGCGCGCGTGCGCGAGGCGCTCGAGCGCGACGGGTTCGATGCCGCGCTCGTGTGCGGCTCCGAGTACACCGGCTTCGAGGGCGCCGTGACCTATCTCTCCGGCTTCCAGATCGTCCATCGCTACGCCTACGTCCTCGTGCCGCTGGAGGGCGAGCCGGCGATCGTGTTCCCAACCGAGGCGCGCTACGTCGGCGAGCACGGCGACTCCCAGATCGACGACCAGGTCTTCGCCGACCGGCCGGGAGAGTGGCTCGCCGACCGCCTGCGCGGTCGGCGGGTCGGCGTCTACGGGCTCGACTACGTGCTGACGGTGCGCGATTACGCGCCGCTCGCCGGCGCAGCCGAGCTCGTCCCGTGGGACGAGCAGTTCGACCTCGCGCGCGCCGTCAAGTCCGAGGCCGAGCTCGCCTCGGTGCGCGAGAGCGTCGAGATCAACACCGCAGGCTTCCACGCCTTCCGCGAGGCCTGGGCGCCCGGCCGCAACGCCGCCGAGGTACTGGCGCCGGCGGAGCAGCTCTTCGTCGAGCGCGGCTGCGGGCGCCTGACGATGAACATGGTGCTCGTCGGCGCCGAGTTCGCGATCGCACGCGACGACACGGTCTTCGGCGAGTTCACGATCCCTTCGCTCGAGGTCGCGGGGCCGGGCGGCCACTGGGTCGAGGTCTCGCGCGCGCTGGGCACGCCGAGCGCCGAGGTGCAGCGGATGGTCGAGGCGTACGACGAGTACTACGAGGTCGCGCAGACCGCGCTCCGGGCGGACGCGACCGCGCACGACGTGCACCGCGCGGTCTCGGCCGGCTTCACCCAGCGCGGCTACCACCTCGGCCACGTGACGGGCCACTCGATCGGGATGACGATGATCGAGCACCCGAAGATCGGTGAGGGGATCGAGACCGAGCTCGCCGCGAACATGGTCTTCTCGATGCACCCGCACGCGATCGCGGAGGACGGCGTGGAGTGCCTCTACATGCAGGACACGTGGCTCGTGACCGAGGACGGAGGCGTCCCGCTCGCAGGCCTCGAGATGAAGGTCTGGTAGCGATGTGGATCGGGCAATGTCGTCAATCCGGGCGAGCGGCCGGCGAGCGGTGGTCGTTGCCGTTCACCTGCTGAACCCGTTCCAGTAGGGTCGGCCCGTGGCAGCCCCGCACGGCGACGAGGAGGAATTCGCCCCGATCCTGCCGGGCGACGCACCGAGCGACTACGAGCGCTACCTCCGCACCGACGAGCTCCTCGCGCTGCAAAAAACCGCGGACGAGTGGGTGCACCGCGACGAGCTCCTCTTCCAGACCGTGCACCAGTCGTCGGAGCTGTGGCTGAAGCACGCGTGGATGGAGGTCGAGGAGGCGACGCGCCTGATCGACGCGCGCGACGTCGCTGGCGCGCTGCGGCTGCTGCGGCGGGCGAACCAGGCGGTCCGCTACGTCATCTCGTTCCTCGAGCACCTCGAGCTGATGTCGCCGTGGGAGTACCAGGAGGTGCGCCGTGTCCTCGGGCACGGCTCGGGCTTCGACTCGCCGGGGTTCCGCGGGATCCGGCAGGTCTCACCCGGCCTCTACGCCTCGTTCGACGCGCTGCGCCGCGAGCGCGGACTGTCGGTGCTCGAGGTCTACACGCAGGGCCGCGAGCACGAGGATCTGTACCAGCTCGCCGAGGCGCTGATCGACTGGGACGAGCAGGTCGGTGTCTGGCGCTTTCGCCACGTGAAGATGGTCGGCCGCGTGATCGGCGAGGACGTGGTCGGGACGCAGGGCACGCCGGTCGAGCTGCTGGCGGGGCTGATCAAGTTCAAGATGTTCCCCGAGCTCTGGACGGTGCGCACCGACCTGACCGAGCTCGCCAAAGAGTCGGATTGATCCCGCTCGAGGAGATCCGCCGGGCGCGGGAGCGGATCGGCGACGACGTCATGCGCACGCCCCTCGTTCCGCTCGGCACGGATGGGCGGATCCTGCTCAAGCTCGAGTGCCTGCAGCCGATCGGCTGCTTCAAGCTTCGCGGCGCGCTGTCGGCGGTGCGCGCGGCGTCTTCGAGCGAGCTCGCGTCCGGGGTCGTCACGGCGAGCGCGGGGAACATGGCGCAGGGAGTGGCCTGGGCGGCGCGCGAGGCAGGCGTGTCGGCGCGGGTCATCGTCCCGGACAGCGCGCCGCGCACGAAGCTCGAGCGGATCGAGGCTCTGGGCGCCGAGCTCATCCCGGTCACACACGAGGAATGGTGGCAGGCGATGGTCGACCGGGGCCGCGACGGCGTCGACGGGCTGTTCATCCACCCGTCGGGCGACGAGGCCGTCATGGCAGGAAACGGCACGATCGGCCTCGAGCTCGCCGAGGACGCACCGGCCTTCGACTCGGTCGTCATCCCGTGGGGCGGCGGCGGCCTGACTTCGGGGATCGCGAGCGCCGTCAAGGCGCTGCGGTCGGGCGTGCGCATCGTGACGGCCGAGCCGGAGACCGGCGCGCCGCTGGCCGCGGCGTTCGCGGCGGGCGAGCCGACCGAGATCGAGTTCACGCCGTCGTGGGTGGACGGCGCCGGTGGCCGCGCGCTCCTGCCCGGAGTGTGGGAGCGCGCACGTGCGCTCGTCGACGAAGCGGTCGCCGTCTCGCTGGCGGAGGCGGAAGAAGCCGTCCGCCTGCTCGCGACCCGCGCTCACGTCGTCGCCGAGGGGGCCGGCGCGCTCGCGCTCGCGGCCGCGCTGCGGCGGGACGACCGCTGCGTCTGCCATCGTGAGCGGCGGCAACATCGACGCTGCCGTCCTGGGCCGCATTCTCTCCGCCTGATGCCACCCTGGACGCTGCGCCGGATCGCCGACCTCCCGGTGGTCCCGGATTTGGAGCCGGACGACCCGACCTGGTATCCGCTCCAGCACGCACTCGGCATCGACACGTTCGGCGCCAACGTCTTCGTCGCGCGCAGCGCAGACCAGGTGCTCGTCGAAGCGCACGACGAGCGCGCGAGCGGGCAGCAGGAGCTCTATCTGCTCCTCGACGGCTCGGCCGCGTTCGACCTCGACGGCGAGGAGGTGCGCCTCCAGCGAGGAGACGCCCTGGCCGTCACGGATCCGGGCGTCCGCCGCCGCGGGAGAGCGCTGACCGTGGGAACGACGCTGCTCGTGGTCGGCGCCGCCGCGGGGCCGTTCGAGTCCACGTGGAACGCCGCGCACTTCGCGGACCTCCCGCGACCGGACTAGTCCGGCAGCAACGGCATGGAGAAGCCGGGATCGCGGCCGAGCAGGACTGCCCGCGTGATCGCGGCGCTGCCGTAGCGGTCACGGATCGCGTCGACGGCCGCGTCGAGCGCCTCCTCCGGCCCGAGCAGTAGCTGCCGCGGCCGTTCGGCCTCGAGCATCGCGACCGAGCAGCCGACGAGCGTGATGCCGTGCCGTTCGATCAGCGGCGTCGCAGTGGCGAGGAGCGCGCGCGCCGTGATCAGGATCACCTGCGTGTTCGCGGTCGCGAAGGGCAGCGTGTGCGAGCGCGTCGCGCGCTCGAAGTCGCCGAAACGGAGTCGGAGCACGACGGTTCGTCCGACTCGCCGCGCAGTTCGCAGACGCCGGGTGATCCGGTCGACGATGCCGACGAGCGTGGCGTCGATCGTCTCGGCGGAGTGCCGCCCGCGTCCGAGCGCCCGCTGCGAGCCGATCGAGCCGCGGCGCCGACCGGGCTCGACGCGCCGGAAGTCGCGATTGTGCGCGAGCGCGCTGAGCTGACGGCCCGCCGCTCGCCCGAGCATTGCGACCAGCGTCGACTCGGACAGGGCCGCGAGCTCGCCGACCGTCCGCACGTGCCACGCCTGCAAGCGTCGCGCGGTGGCCGGGCCGACGCCCCACACGCACTCGACCGGCAGCGGGTGCAGGAAGTCGAGCTCGCGCTCCGGAGGCACGGCGAGCAGCCCGTCGGGCTTCGCGACTCCGCTGGCGACCTTCGCCAGGAATTTCGTCCGCGCAACTCCCACGGTCACCGGCAACCCGACTCGCTCACGCACCGCCGCGCGCAGCCGCGCCGCGATCTCGACGGGAGTGCCCGCGATCCGCTCCATCCCGCGCACGTCGAGGAAGGCCTCGTCGATCGACAGCCCTTCGACGACGGGCGAGGCGTCCTCGAACACGGCGAACATCGCGCGGCTCGCCTTGGTGTACGCGGAGAAGCGCGGCGAGACGACGATCGCGTCGGGGCAGAGGCGGCGCGCTTGCCGGCCGCCCATCGCCGTCCGGATGCCGTACGCCTTCGCCTCGTAGCTCGCCGCGAGCACGACACCGCCGCCGACGATCACCGGCCGGCCGCGGAGCCGCGGGTCGTCCCGCTGCTCGACCGACGCGAAGAACGCGTCCGCATCCGCATGCAGCACGAACATATGTTCGCTATGCTACTAGAGCCGAGCGAGCGCCGCGTTGAACCGGTCGATCTCGTCCGCGGTGTTGTAGTGGATGAGGCCGACGCGGATCGCGCTGTCGGGGTACGGGAGCTTCTCCCGCAGGCCGAGCGAGAACCAGTTGTCGTGAGCCCATACGCCGAAGCCCTCGTCGGAGAGCTGCTGCACCGCGGCGACGGCGTCGACGCCCTCGAGATTGATCAGGAACGTGGCGACGCGGCCGTCCATCGTCTGCAGCCCGTATACGGTCGCGCCGTCCGGCAGGCCGTCGAGGAACCGCTGGCCGAGCTCGCGCTCGTAGGCGGCGACCGCCTCCATCCCGCCGATCGACTCGACGTACGCGAGCGTCGCGGAGAAGCCGGCGAGGAGCTCGTACGGCGCTGTCCCGACCTCGAAGCGGCGGCCGACCGGCTCCGACGCGGCGGGACGGGCCTTGTACGGACGCCAGGATTCGAGCAGGTCGTGCCGGCCGTACGCGACCCCGACGTGCGGGCCGCAGAACTTGTACGCGGACGCGATGAAGACGTCGCAGCCGAGCGCCTGCACGTCGACCGGGACGTGCGCCGCGTACTGCACGGCGTCGACCCAGCACAGCGCGCCCGCCTCGTGTGCCAGCTCCGAGACGCGCGCGACGTCGACGATCGTCCCGACCGCGTTCGACGAGCCGACGCACGCGACGACGCGCACCCGCTCGTCGAGCCGGTTCGCGAGGTCGTCGTAGTCGAGGCGCAGATCCTCGGTCACGTTCACCCACTCGAGCTCGAAGCCGCGGTCGGCGGCGAGCTCGACCCACGGCGCGACTCCGCCGTCGTGGTCGAGGCGCGAGACGAGGATCCGGTCGCCCTCGCTCCAGTCGCGCGCGGCGGTGCGCGAGAGCGCGAAGTCGAGCCAGGTCATGTTGGTGCCGAAGATCACGTCGTCGGACGAGCAGTTGAAGAAGCGGCCGGCGTCCTCGCGCGCCGTGCCGAGGATCCCCTCCACGCGCTTGCTCGTCTCGTAGCTCGCGCCGATGTTCGCGCTCGCGTCGCGCAGCGTCCGCGCGATCGCGTCGCCGACCTCGTCCGGCACCTGCGAGCCGCCGGGCGCGTCGAGGAAGACGAAGCCGCCTTCGCGCAGCGAGGTGAAGCGCCCGCGGAGCGTCTCGACGTCCAATAGGGTCGCTGCCATGGAGCGAGCCTACCCACGCCTCATCCTCGGTTGCGGCAACTTCGGCGGCGTCGGCTCGGCGCCGGCGCTGTTCGGCCAGGGCGAGACGGTGGAGCAGGCCTGCGAGCTGATGGATGCAGCCTGGGCGGCGGGCATCACGTGGTTCGACACCGCCGACGCGTACGGCGGCGGCCGCAGCGAGACGGCCATCGGCGAGTGGATCCGCACGCGGCGGCCCGACGGTTTGCGGCTCACGACGAAGACCTTCAACCCGATGGACGAAGGCCAGGATCGCGGGCTCGCCCCGGCGCGGGTGCGGCGCCAGATCGACACGAGCCTGCAGCGGCTCGGCGTGGAACGCGTCGACCTCTATCTCGCACACGCCTGGGACGACGACGTCCCGGCGGCCGAGCTCGCGGGCATCTTCGACGAGCTCGTCGCAGCGGGGAAGATCGGCGCCTACGGGCTCAGCAACGTCAACGGCGCGCAGCTGGCCGAGGCGGTCGAGGTCGGCGCCTTCGCGGCCGTCCAGTGCTCCTACTCGCTGCTCGACCGCGGGGTGGAGGCCGAGGTGCTGCCGCTCTGCGCCGAGCATGGGCTCTGGTTCCAGGTGCACAGCCCGCTCTGCGGCGGCTGGCTGACCGGGAAGTACCGCCGCGACGAGCCGGTGCCTGAAGGCTCGCGGATGACGCTGCGCCCGGGGCCGTACGAGCACCTCCGCACCGACGCCGTCTACGACGCGCTCGAAGCGCTCGAGCGGCGCGGCGACCCGGCGACGCTCGCGTTCTCGTGGCTGCTCGCGGACGAGAACCTCTCGGTCGTCGTCGGCCCCCGGCGCCCCGTCCAGCTCGAGCCGGCGCTGGCTGCGCTCGCAGGTCCGCTCGAACCGGACGAGCGCGAGGCGATCACCGCTGAGTTTCGGCTCGCCGGGGAGTCGTAAGGGTCATGGAAGAGATGCTCCAGGCATACGCGGCGGCCGTGGGGGCGAAGGACGTGGAGGCGTTCCTGGCCCTCTACGCCGACGACGTCCGGTCGTTCGATCTCTGGGAGCGGTGGTCGTATGACGGCAAGGACGCGTTGCGCGGGATGGTGGCCGAGTGGTTCGGCTCGCTGCCCGACGACGAGGTCGTGGCGGTGCGATTCGACGAGGTCCGCACGCAGGCGGGCGAGGACGTGGCCGCAGTCAGCGCGTTCACCACGTTCGCGGCCGTGTCTCCCGACGGCACCGAGCTGCGCTCGATGAACAACCGGCTCACCTGGGTGCTGCGCAAGGACGCCGACGGCGCCTGGAAGATCGCCCACGAGCACACCTCCGCCCCCGCCGGCGACGAGGGCAAGGTCCAGCTGCGCCGGCAGTCCTAGCGGTTCGCGAGCGGCACGAAGTCGCGCTCGTCGTAGCCCGGTGTAGATCTGCCGCGGCCGCGCGATCTTCTGCTCGGGATCGGAGAGCATCTCCTCCCACTGCGCGAGCCAGCCGGGCAGCCGGCCGAGCGCGAACAGCACGGTGAAGTAGTCGGTCGGATAGCCCATCGCCCGGTAGATGATTCCGGAGTAGAAGTCGACGTTCGGGTAGAGCTTGCGCGAGACGAAGTAGTCGTCCTCGAGCGCGATCCGCTCCAGCTCGAGCGCGATCTCGAGCTTGGGATCGACCCCGGTCTGGGCGAAGACGTCGTCCGCGACGCGCTTGATCAGCTTCGCCCGCGGGTCGTAGTTCTTGTAGACGCGGTGGCCGAAGCCCATCAGCAGGCGCTCGTGGTTCTTCACGCCCTCGATGAAGGCCGGAACGTTCTTCACGTCGCCGATCTCGTCGAGCATCCTCAGCACCTGCTCGTTCGCGCCGCCGTGCAGCGGCCCGTACAACGCCGCGACGCCCGCGGAGACGGCCGAGAACGGATCGACCTGGGTCGAGCCGACACCGCGCACCGCGTTCGTCGAGGCGTTCTGCTCGTGGTCGGCGTGCAGCACGAGGAGGATCTCGAGCGCCTTCTGCAGCACGGGATTCGGCTCGTGTCGGCCGCCGATCTCGAACGTCATGTTGACGAAGTTGCCGACGTAGTCGAGGTCGTTGCGCGGGAAGACGTAGGGCAGCCCGCGGCTGTGGCGGAACACCCACGCAGCGATGGTCGGGAACTTCGCCATCAGCCGCACGCGCTGCAGGCGGCGGCTCTCCTCGTCGCCGATCTCCTTCGCGTCGGGATAGAAGGTCGAGAGTGCGGCGACCGCGCCGAGCAGCATCCCCATCGGATGCGCGTCGTGGCGGAAGCCGTCGAGGAACTGGGTCACGTTCGTATGCACGTAGGTGTGGAGCCGCACCTCCTCTTCCCACGCGTCGAGCTCGGCGCGTGTCGGCAGCTCACCCTCGAACAGGAGCCACGCGGTCTCGAGGAAGCTCGCCTGCTCGGCGAGCTGCTCGATCGGGTAGCCGCGGTAGCGCAGGATCCCGGCGTCGCCGTCGATGTACGTGATCCCGCTGCGCGTCGAGGCCGTGTTGAGGAAGGCCGGGTCGTACGACATGAGCCCGAGCTGGCGGAGGTCGGTGGCGTGGATCGTGCCGTCCACGATCGGGATCTCGACCTCGGTCCCGCTGCGGTTGTCCGTGATCGTCAGTGTCTCCTCGGCCACGCGTGGCACCTTAGCGCCGTCATCTAGCATCGCTGCGGTGAATCCGCCGATCGTCTGGACGCCGAGCCCCGAGCGCATCGCGTCCGCGACGATCACCCGTTACCGCGAGTGGCTGAACGAGACGCGCGGTGTCTCGCTGGACGACTACGCGGATCTCTGGCGGTGGTCGGTGGACGAGCTCGAGGACTTCTGGGAGTCGATCTGGGCCTTCTTCGAGGTCGAGGCGAGCACGCCGTACGAGCGCGTGCTCACGACCCGCGAGATGCCCGGCGCCGAGTGGTTCCCGGGGGCGCGGCTCAGCTACGCGGAGCATGTCCTGCGCGGCCGCCGACGCCGACGACGTCGCGATCCGCCATGCCTCCGAGCTGCGGCCGCTGGGGGAGTGGACGTGGGGCGAGCTGCGGGCGCGCGCCGGCGCCGTGGCGGGCGCGCTGCGCGAGGCCGGCGTCGTAGCCGGTGACCGCGTCGCGGCGTACCTCCCCAACATCCCCGAGACGATCGCCGCGTTCCTCGGTTGCGCGAGCATCGGCGCGACGTGGTCGAGCTGCGCGCCGGAGTTCGGCGTGCGCAGCGTGGTCGACCGCTTCGCCCAGATCGAGCCGAAGGTGCTGCTCGCGGTGGACGGCTACCGCTACGGCGGCAGGGACTTCGACCGGAGCGAGACGCTCGCGGCGCTCGAGCGGGAGCTGCCGACGCTCCGGCAGACCTTCGTCCTGCCCTATCTCGCCGGCGGAGAGTGGGAGCTGCCGCCCGCCGAGCTCGAGTTCGCGCAATTGCCCTTCGGTCATCCGCTCTGGGTGCTCTACAGCTCGGGCACGACCGGCCTGCCCAAGGCGATCGTCCACAGCCAGGGCGGGATCCTGCTCGAGCACCTGAAGAAGCTCCGCCTCCACCTCGACGCCCGCGCCGGCGACCGGCTGTTCTGGTTCACGACGACCGGCTGGATGATGTGGAACTTCCTCGTCGGCGGCCTGCTGTCGGAGGCGTCGGTCGTCCTCTTCGACGGCAATCCGGCGTATCCGGACCTCGGGACGCTGTGGGACCTCGCCGACGCGGCGGGCATCACGTCGTTCGGCACGAGCGCCGGCTACATCGCCTCGTGCCAGAAGGCCGACGTGCAGCCGCGCGCGGGCCGCGACCTCTCCCGGCTGGACAGCGTCGGCTCGACCGGGTCGCCGCTCGCGCCGGAGGGCTTCGACTGGGTGCGCGACCGGCTCGGGGAGGACATGTGGCTGTTCTCCACCTCCGGCGGCACCGACGTCTGCACGGCCTTCGTCGGCGGCGTCCCCACCCTGCCGGTCTATCGCGGCGAGCTGCAGGCGCGGGCCCTCGGCGCCAAGGTCGAGGCGTGGAGCGAGGACGGGCGCTCGCTGGTGGGCGAGGTCGGCGAGCTCGTCATCACCGAGCCGATGCCGTCGATGCCTCTCTATCTCTGGGGCGACGAGGACGGTTCGCGCTACCGCGAGAGCTACTTCTCCACGTTCCCGGGGGTCTGGCGTCACGGCGACTGGATCGAGATCACCGACCGCGGCACCGCGATCATCACCGGCCGCTCAGACGCGACGATCAACCGCGGCGGCGTCCGGATGGGGACGAGCGAGCTGTATCGGAGCGTCCTCGCGTTCGACGAGGTCCTCGACGCGCTCGTGGTCGACGTGCCGGACGGGGAAGGCAGCCGCATGACGCTGTTCGTCGTCCTGCGCGAGGGTGCGGCGCTCGACGAGCGGCTCGAGTCGGAGATCCGCCGCCGCATCCGCGAGGAGTGCTCGCCGCGCCATGTTCCCGACGCGGTCGTGGCGGCGCCGGAGATCCCGCGCACGCTGTCGGGGAAGATCCTCGAAGTGCCCGTCAAGCGCCTGTTGATGGGAGCTTCGGCCGACGAGGTCGCGAGCCGCGATTCGCTCGCGAACCCCGAAGCGCTCGACTGGTTCGCCGAGCGGGCAACCGAGCGCGGCTAACTTTCCCCTCGGCACCCCGTCAGAACATGTGAGGAGCAAGATGCAGCTTCAACCCTTAGATTGCGATCGCGCGCGCGAGTGCGTCTCCGCGGAGCTCGATGGTGAGTTGCCGGCGTTCGAGCTCGACCGCCTCGAGACCCACCTTCTGCTCTGCCCGGACTGCTCGGCCTGGGCTGACGACGTGCGGGATCTGACGTTGCGTCTGCGCGAGGCCAGTCTCGAGACGCCGGCGGAGCGCTTCGCCCTGCCGCGGTTCGGGCGCGGCTGGAGAGTGAGCTCCGCGGTGGCCGTCGTCTCGGCGGCGGCAGTCGTCGCGACGATGTTCTTCGCTCCCGGCCAGAACGGAACTCGGGGCTCGCTGCCTGAGGTCTCGGGATTCGTGGGTGCGACCGGGCACCACTTCATGGTGAGCCGCCTGGTGCGGCTCGAAGACGGGGTGTACGCGCCGACGTCGTTGGGCACACATCCCCGCTTCCGGCACGTCTGATCCGTCGCGAGTCGGCCTTGGCGCATCTGCGCCCATCCTCTCGGAGCCACCTAACTTAAGACGGCATGCGAGCGTCTAAGCACGTGACGGACGCTCTTCGGAGTGTCGGAGCGAGTTGGCGCCGCCGTCCGAGGCTCCCCGGCGCGCACCGAACGGAGGGTATATCCAATGCATAGACGGGTCTGGTTCTTCGCGGCAGCGGCCGTGGCAGTCCTCGGACTGGCCGGTTCCGCCACCGCGATGACGGCCGCCAAGGGCTCGAGCTCCAATGCTCGGTCTCCCCATGCGGCCCCGTTTGCAAAGGCGTGGGCAAGCATTCCGCGCACCCCCGCCGCACGCGCGGCCAAGAAGACCATGGTCTTCGGCCTCGAGCAGACGGTCACCGGCTTCAACCTCGGCGAGGCGGATGAGAACGCGTACTACGCCGCCATCGTTGCCGGGACGCCGCTTCTGCGCGGCAACTACGTCATCGACCAGAAGGGCAACTACCACCTCGACATGGCGTCGAAGGTCGTTGCCACGAAGAAGTACCTGAAGATCTGGATCCGCAAGGATGCGAACTG
Organism: uncultured Actinomycetes bacterium; assembly: GCA_963743545.1. Classification (GTDB taxonomy): domain Bacteria; phylum Actinomycetota; class Thermoleophilia; order Gaiellales; family Gaiellaceae; genus Palsa-739. The sequence continues at coordinate 1,227,413 of CAVUQB010000005.1, forward strand.
GTACTGGGTCGGCCACAAGGCCACCCCGGTCACCGCTGCGGACTACATCTACACGTGGAAGCAGTACATCGATCCGACCAACAACGTCGCTTCGTCGACGGGCTACTCCAACATCGCCAGCGCCAAGGCGAGCGGCAAGAAGGTCGTCACCTTCTACTGGAAGCCCGGTCAGGCGTTCGCTGACTACCGCGACCTGTTCGGGTACATCTACCCGGGCTTCGCGCTCAAGGGTCAGACGTTCAACGTGTACTGGCACAACTGCGTGTGCGGCAACGACGGGCACCCGATCTCGAACGGCCCGTTCTACATGTCGAGCTACACGCCGGGCCAGGGCATGGTGCTGAAGAAGAACCCGCACTGGTATGGCAAGAAGGCGGGTCTCAACTCGATCGCCTTCAAGATCATCACCGATACCAACTCGGAGATCCAGGCGATGAAGGGTGGCGAGGTCGACGCGATTGCTCCGTCCCCGGAGACCGCGCTTTCGACGCTCGTGCATCAGAAGAACCTTCATTACAGCGCTGTCCCGAGCTTCACGCAGGAGCACTGGGACGTTCAGCAGCAGAACCCGGAGAACCCGCTTCTCAAGAAGCCGTACATTCGGGAGGCCATCTCGGAGGGCATGAACCGGCAGTCGCTCATCAAGGCGCTGTACGGCTCGATCGCCCCCGGCCTCAAGCCGCTGGACAACCCCGAGTACGAGATCGGCACGAACGCCACCGGGAAGTACGCGTACTTCCACAAGTACAACTTCAACCCGAAGGGCGCGATCAAGCTCATGAAGTCGCACGGTTGCACGGGTGGTCCTTCCACTCCGAGCAGCAGCAACAACAAGATCTGGTCGTGCGGTGGCACGAAGGCGTCGTTCGCCTTCGACACGACGACCAGGGCTTCTCGTGAGGAGAGTGGGGCCGTCTTCCAGCAGCAGCTGGCGGCGGTCGGGATCCAGCTCAATCCCACCTATCACGACGCGGCGAGCTTCTTCGGCGTGTTCCTGCCGGCTGCCCACTTCGACCTGGCCGAGTACGCCTGGATCGGTGGCCCGGATCCCTCCGGATTCGACGCCATCTACCAGTGCTTCAACTCTGTCAAGAACCTGGGTGGTTCGAACTACAAGCGGTACTGCAACAAGACCGCTGACAAGCTGATCGCGAAGGCTGACGTCAACTTCAACGCGACGCAGCGGACGGCTCAGTACGAGAACGTGGCGAAGCTGGTCGCGAACCAGGTCGGGATCATCCCGCTCTACGCGAGCCCGCAGATCTTCGTCTACAAGAAGGCGCTGCAGGGTGCAGCTAAGTCGAACAACCCGACGTCGGAAGGCCCGACCTGGAACCTTCAGGGCTGGCACTGGGGCTAACCCACGCAGGGCAGTAAGATCAGCAGTTGAATAAAACGGGATCCGCGCTCGCCACCAGGCGGGCGCGGATCCCGAACCTCATTCGACCAGGGAACAGGTCTCGATGCTTACTTACATCGTCAGGCGGATCCTCTACAGCATCCCCGTACTGTTCTTCTCGACCTTCTTCAGCTTCCTCTTCGTTTCGTATGCCGGTAACCCGACGGCGCTCTTGCGGCAGAACCCGCGCGTGCCGCCGAGCACGATCCAGCACCTGATCATCCAGGAGCACCTGAACAAGCCGGTCATCGAGCGCTACTTCTACTGGCTGCAGGACGTCTTCACGCACAAGCTCGGCGAGTCGCTCGTGACGCTGCAGCCGATCTGGCCCCAGATCACGCGCACCATGGGCCACACGCTGCAGTTCATCGTCATCTCGGAGGTCCTCGCGCTCATCCTCGGCGTCGCGGTCGGCATCTACTCCGCGATCCGGCAGTACTCGGTCTTCGACTATCTGTTCACGTCGATCAGCTTCCTCGGCTTCGCGATGCCGACCTTCTGGCTCGCGCTCCTGCTGCAGATCAGCTTCACCGACATCTACAACGACTGGAACGTCCGGGTCTTCTACACCTCGGGCCTGAACAGCCTGCCCGGTGGGCCGGCGTGGTCGTGGGACCGGTTGCAGCATCTCGCGCTGCCTGTGGCGACGCTCTGCATCATCAGCTTTGCTGTCTATAGCCGCTACATGCGAGCCTCGATGCTCGACGTGATCAACAGCGACTACGTCCGTACCGCGCGAGCGAAAGGCGTGTCGGAGTGGCGAGTGATCATGCGCCACGTCTTCCGCAACGCGTTGATCCCCCTCACCACGGTCGCCGCGCTCAACTTCGGCGCGTTGCTCGGCGGTGCGATCATCACGGAGACCATCTTCTCGCTCGACGGCATCGGCTACTGGTTCATCCAGGCGCTCAACGCCCTCGATCTCTACGAGGTGATGGCCTACCTCTTCATCACGGCGATCGCAGTGGTGGTCTTCAACCTGATCGCGGACATCCTCTACGGCTTCCTCGACCCGCGCATCCGGTATGACTGAGAGCCTGAGGCCCTCGGACGACTCCGTCTTCCCGACCGGGCAGGCGATGGAGGGCGGCGCGGTGGTGCCGGAAGGCCCCATCGGCAGCCCGGCCGGAGGCATTCTCGGGGAAGGCGGAGGCCCGGAGAGCACCGAGCAGGCCGGCCTTCACCTCAAGGTCAGAAGCCAGTGGTCGTACGCGCGGATGCGGTTCTTCCGCCACCGTCTCGCGATCATCGGGCTGGTCGGCCTCGTGATCATCTTCGGCGCCGGGATCTTCGCCAACTTCGTCGCGCCGTACGGGTACGCGCAGATCGACCTCGCCCACATCCTTCAGGGCCCGTCGCACGCGCACTACTTCGGCACCGACGAGATCGGGAGCGACGAGTTCTCCCGGGTGATCTGGGGGATCCGCACCTCGATGGAGGTCGGGGTCTTCGTCGCGGTCCTGTCGACCTTCGTCGGCCTGATCATCGGGGCCGTCGCCGGCTACTACGGCGGCTGGATGGACAACCTGCTCATGCGCGTGACCGATCTCGTACTGACGCTGCCCCTCCTCGCCGTGCTGCTCACCGCGTCGGCTCTGCTCGGGCAGGGCAGCCAGTGGCGCGTCTCGCTCATTCTCGTCTTCTTCTTCTGGACGGGAATCGCCCGCGTCGTTCGAGGCGTCTACCTTTCCCTGCGCGAGAAGGAGTACGTCGAAGCCGCCAAAGCCTCGGGCGCCGGTGACGCGCGCCTGATGTTCCGTCACATCCTCCCGAACACGCTCGGGCCGATCGTCGTGAACGCCACGCTCGCCGTCGGCGCGGCGATCATCACGGAGGCGGCGCTCTCCTTCCTGGGCTTCGGGATCAAGCCGCCCACGCCCTCGCTGGGCGTGCTCATCAGTAGTGCGCAGCGGAACCCGCAGGCGTGGTGGCTGACGATCTTCCCGGGTCTGACCCTCGTCCTCATCGTCCTCTGCGTCAACTTCGTCGGCGACGGCCTGCGGGATGCGCTCGATCCTCAGCAGAGAATCCGTGCCTGAGCCGCTTCTCTCCATCAGGGATCTCGTCGTCGAGTTCAAGACGGAGGACGGGATCGTCCATGCCGTGGACGGCGTCTCGTACGACATCTTCCCCGGCGAGACGCTCGGGATCGTCGGCGAGTCGGGCTCGGGCAAGAGCGTCTCGACGCTCGCGCTGCTCGGCCTGATCCCCCTGCCGCCCGGACGGATCGTCAGCGGCACTGCGATGTTCAAGGGTAAGGACCTGCTGAAGCTGAAGAAGAGGGCGCTACGGCGGGTCCGCGGCAACGAGGTCGCGATGATCTTCCAGGACCCCATGACGTCGCTCAACCCGGTGCTCACGGTCGGCTCGCAGCTCGGCGAGGCGATCACGACGCACTTCCCGGACGAGAAGGACGACGCCGTGAAAGCGCGCGTCGTCGAGCTCTTGCGGCTCGTCGGCGTCCCGAACGCGGAGACGCGGTACGGCCAGTATCCGCACGAGTTCTCGGGCGGCATGCGCCAGCGGGCGATGATCGCGATGGCGATCACGAACTCACCCTCGCTCCTGATCGCCGACGAGCCGACCACCGCGCTCGACGTGACCATCCAGGCCCAGGTGCTCGAGGTCATGAAGCGCGTCCAGCAGGAGACCCAGGCGGCCACGATCATGATCACGCACGACCTGGGCATCGTGGCCGAGATGTGCGACCGCGTCCTCGTCATGTACGCGGGACACATCGTCGAGGCCGGTGACGTGACGACGATCTTCCGGTCGCCGCGGCATCCCTACACGATCGGGCTGATGAACAGCCTGCCCAAGCTGACCGAGGACGAGGAGTGGCTCGAGCCCATCACCGGCTCGCCGCCCTCGCTGATCGACCTGCCGTCGGGCTGTCCGTTTCATCCCCGCTGCTTCCTCGCGCAGGAGCGGTGCCGGCAGGAGAACCCGCCGCTCGCGCCGGTCGAGGGCTCCGGGCACCTCACCGCCTGTCACTTCTCGGACGAGCTGATCGGGCGTAAGACCAAGTTCTCGGAGGAGGCAGTCGCGTGAGCGCCGAGACGGCCACGGAGGTCCACCAGCGGGCCGAGTCCGGCGACGAGATCCTCCGCGTCGAGGACCTCGTCAAGTACTTCCCGATCCGCGCCGGGCTCCTCAAGCGCACCGTCGGACAGATTCACGCCGTCGACGGCGTGAATCTGTCGATCAAGGCGGGGGAGACGCTCGGGCTCGTCGGCGAGTCCGGGTGTGGCAAGACGACCCTCTCGCGCACGCTGATCAAGCTGACGGAGCCGACGTCGGGAAAGATCATCTTCAACGATCGCGACATCACCGACCTGAAGCGCCGTGACATGCGCGAGGTCCGCCGCGAGATGCAGATCGTCTTCCAGGACCCCTATGCCTCGCTCAACCCGCGCATGACCGTCCGCGACATCGTTAGCGAGCCCCTCGTGATCCACGGCCGCTCGCGCGGCAACCAGGGGAGGGCTCGCGTGGACGAGCTGCTGCGCGTCGTCGGCCTCTCGCCGGAGCATGCGAACCGGTTCCCGCACGAGTTCTCCGGTGGACAGCGGCAGCGGATCGGTGTCGCGCGCGCCCTCGCGCTGAACCCGCAGCTCATCATCCTCGACGAGCCGGTGTCCGCGCTCGACGTCTCGATCCGCGCGCAGGTGGTCAACCTCCTCGAGTCGCTGCAGCGGGACTTCGGCCTCACCTACATCTTCGTCGCCCATGACCTGTCGGTCGTCCGGCACGTCTCCGACCGCGTGGCCGTGATGTACCTCGGCAAGGTCGTCGAGATCGGCACCAAGAACGACATCTACGACCGCCCGTCGCACCCGTACACGCAGGCGCTCCTCTCGGCGGTGCCGATCGAGGAGCCGGGGCAGCGCGGGAAGCGGGAGCGGATCGTGTTGGAAGGCGATGTGCCGAGCCCCGCCAACCCGCCGTCGGGCTGCCGGTTCCGGACTCGCTGCTGGAAGGCTCAGGCGATCTGCGCCGAGCAGGAGCCCGAGCTCATCGATCGCGGCACCGGCCATCCGACCGCCTGCCATTTCGCCGAGGTCGTCAAGCCGCTCGACCTCGCCGACCAGCAGCCCGCGCCCGCGGGCGCCTAGCCGGTCGAGTCGGGCGCCGCCGCCGTCAGGGCGGCTCCTTCGGCGGAAAGTGCGGCGTCTGCCGCGGCCGTGACGTCCTCGTGGCCCACGACGTGTCCGCGCTCGGACTCCTTCATCGCTCGCACGAGCAACTCGTGCTCGACGCAGTAGGTGCTCAGGGTGAAGGTCGAGCACTCCGGGAACGCACAGCCGTGAAGCATCGGCATCGACCGAAGATTAACGGTCCGCGACCACCCCTGCGAGACGCGTTCACCTGCAGAATGGGGAGCCATGGGCCACGCGTTGATCGCGTATCTCGCGGCGGCGGTCGTTGCCGCCTCCCACGCCGCCGCGCCGCCGCACGGCACGACGTCGGCGCTGGCCGCGAGGCCGCTGCACGGCAGCGTCGTCCTACGCGCGAGCCCGGGCGGCAAGGCGCTCGTCCGCGTGGGGCCGCGCGGCCCGCTCGGCGGCCCGCTCGTCTTCGGGGTCGTCGCCGTCCGTGGCCGCTGGGTCGAGGTGACGGCCGAGGCGCTGCCGAACGGTCGGTTCGGCTGGGCCAAGTTCGGCCGTGACGTCTCCGTCCAGCCGGTCCGGTGGGCGCTGCGCGCCTCGCTCTCCCGGCGCAGGCTGTACGTCCTGCGCGGCGGGCGGGTCGTGCGGACGATCCCGGTCGGGATCGGTGCCCCCGGCTCGCCGACCCCCACGGGCCGCTTCGCGATCGCCGAGAAGCTCACCGGCCCGTTCGGCTCCGCCTACGGTTGCTGCATCCTCGGGCTGACCGCGCGTCAGCCACAACTCCCGCCCGGTTGGAACCCGCGCATCACGTACTACGTCGCGATCCACGCCGGCTCGGGCCAGGGCGCGGCGGTGTCGGCCGGCTGCCTCCACGCGACCGAGGCCGACGTTCGCTATCTGATGCGCACGGTTCCGCTGGGGACGTCGGTCCGGATCTTGCGATGATCGACGTGCGATGAGCACAGCCATCGAGCACCACGAGCATTCCGACGACGACTACCTCCCGGCCTGGAGCCTGCCGGCCGAGGCGGTGAACCGGATCCCGGTGCCGTTCGCGTTCCCCGACCAGGTGACGCGGGAATGGGCGTGGGGCGGCTCGACCGGCGCCGGCGTCCGGGTCTGCATCCTCGACAGCGGCATCGAGCTCGACCATCCGCTCGTCGGCCGGGTCGACCACTCGGTAGCCGTCCTCCGCGACGAGGACGGCGAGCTGCAGGTCGTCGAGGACGGCGAAGGCGACCTCTGCGGCCACGGGACGGCCTGCGCCGGAGTCGTGCGCGCACTCGCGCCCGACGTCGAGCTGACGAGCGTCCGTGTTCTCGGCGCCGGCTACAAGGGCGGCGGCGAGACCATGCTGCGCGGCCTGGCCTGGGCGATCGAGCAGGAGTTCCCGGTCGTGAACATGAGCCTCTCGACGACACGGACGAAGTACGTGGAACGGCTCCACGAGCTCGCCGACCGCGCCTACTTCAAGCGCGTGCTGCTCGTCGCCTCCGCCCACAACATGCCCGTGGAGAGCTTCCCGTGGCGGTTTGCGAGCGTCATCTCGGTCGGCAGCCACGAGGAGACCGACGGGCTCACGTTCTATTACAACCCGTCGCCGCCGGTCGAGTTCTTCGGGCGCGGGCTCGATCTCGACCTCGCGTGGCTGGACGGCGGCACGATCCGCGCGACCGGCAACAGCTTCGCCACGCCCCACATCGCCGGAATCTGCGCGCTGATCCTCGGCAAGCATCCGGACCTGACGCCGTTCCAGCTCAAGAGCGTCCTCTATCAGACGGCCTCCAACGCGAAGGGAGCAGCATGAGCGATCTCGAAGCAGCTGTCGCCGCGGGCGTGCTCGGGGCGGACGAGGCGCACCGCGCGCTCCTGCAGGCGACCGTGGAGGTGGCTCGCGCGATCTTCGGCTCGAAGGCGGCGTCGGTCTTCCTCCTCGACGAGGAGGCGGAGGAGCTCGTCTTCGAGGCGGTCGCCGGAGAGGGGGAGGGCGAGTTGATCGGTATGCGATTCCCCGCCGACACCGGCATCGCCGGCTGGGTGCTCACGACGCGACAGCCGCTGATCGTCGACGACCTGAGCTCGGACACGCGCTGGTCGCGCACGGCCGCCGAGTCGACCGGCTACGTCCCGAAGAGCATGATGGCGGTGCCGCTGCTCGTCGACGAGCGCGCGCTCGGCGTGCTCAACGTGCTCGACCGTCCCGAGGACACGAGGGTGAGGCTCGCCGAGGTGGACCTCCTCGGCCTGTTCGCGAACCAGGCGGCGATCGCGCTCGACTTGCTGCAGCGAGCGCGCCGGGCGCGGGCAGCGCTCGCCGGTGAGGGGCGTCTCGCGCCTCTGGCCCGAGTCGCCGGGCGGCTCGAGGAAGAGGACCGGGACGCCGCCTTCGAGCTCCTGCGCGCGCTCGACCGCGTGCTCGCCGAGACGTCCTAGCCCGCGAGCGCACCGGCGGGCAGGCGCGTCATCACCACGTTCTCGACGGTCGCCAGCGTCGGCGAATGGCCGGTCACGGCCGTCAGGAACTCCTCGCGCTCGACCACGAACAACCGGAGCGGCTCGAGTGCCCGAACGGTCGCGGTCCGCGGCACGTCGCGCAACAGCGCGATCTCGCCGAAGAAGTCGCCTGGCCCCAGCTCCCGCGTAGTCCCGTCGTCGCGCTCGACGACGGCCTTGCCGGTCGCGATCGCGTAGAAGTGGTTGCCCACCTCCCCGCGGGAAACGACCACCTGGTCGGCGGCCACCGAGACCGGTGTTGCCTCGGCCGCGAGGCGCTCGAGCACGGGCTCGGGCAGCTCCGCGAAGATCTCTATGCGTCGCAGCAGCTTCAGCGGCTCCTCCGCGATCACGGCCTCGTCGTCGACTCGTTGCAGGCTCCGCCAGAGCGGGACGAGCAGGACGGGCAGGAAGAGCCCGGTCGCGATCAGCGCTCCGCGCGGCCCCAGCCAGCTGACGAGCGCGGGTGCTGCGACGGACCCGATCGCCAACCCCGCGAGGACGAGGCTCCCGAGGAAGGCGAATACGCGGCCCATCACCTCGTTCTCGGTCGAGCGCTGCACGAGCGTCACGCTGTTGACCTGGCAGAAGATCGCGCCGGCTCCGAGTGCGCCGACCAGGATCAGCACCGGGGCCAATGACGTGACGGCTGCGCAGATCGCGAGCGGCACGCCGGAGAGCAGGAGGCCGATCGCAAAGCCTCCCGCCAGCCGGCGCCGTGCTGCGAGGGCCGCGACGGCGACTGCGCCGAAGATGCTGCCGATCCCGATCGCGGTGTTCAGCCAGCCGAGAGTGGCGTTGCTTCCGTGCAGCAGTCGCAGCGCGAGCACGACGAGCAGGACCTCCAGCGCTCCGTCGACGATCGCCTGGGCGCCGCTCAGCCCGACCACGACGCGGAGCGCGGGACGGCGAATCACCATCCTGAACCCGGCCGTCAGCTCGGCCAGGATGTTCGGGTGCTCCGTGGGCTCGGGCGGCGAGTCACGCGGCACCCTGAGCACGAACGCCGCCGACCAGAGCGTGAGCGCGCCCGTGAAGGCGAAGACCGCCGCCGGGCCGCTGAGCGCGAGCAGGATGCCGCCGAGGGCAGGACCGGCGAACATCCCGACGCTCGAGATCGTGTTCTCGACGACGTTCGCGGCGGTCAGCTCTTCCGGGGAGTTCACGAGCGAGGGCATGAGCGCGGCCTGGGCCGGATTCCACGAGACGGCGACGACGGTCGAGATGATCGCGAGCGCGTAGACGGCCCGGGAGTTGCCGCCGGTGCTGGCGACCACCGTCATCCCGGCCATGAGTGCTGCGCGTAGGAGATCCGAGGTGAGCATCACGGTGCGTCGCGACCAGCGATCGACGAGGATCCCGATCCACGGGCTCGCGAGCGCCGCGAGCACGAAACGGGCAAAAAAGAGCAAGCCGACGGCCCGCGCGCCGCCGGCGTGGTACGCGTAGACCGGAAGTGCGACCCCGTACGCCCAGATGCCGAGCGTCGAGCCGGCCCCGGCGATCTGGATGTTGCGGACGCGAGGGTTCGCGAAGACCCGCCCGAAAGCCTGCAGCGATGCGGCAAAGCGGCCCACGCGACGCAGGATCGCAGGCGCAGTTGCCAATTTGAAGGGCCGGTGGGAAGATTCGTCCTCCCAGGTACGTCTAGAGATATGAAAGCGCCACAACAGGCGCAACGGGCTTCTAAAAGGAGGAGCAATGTCGGACGAGCAGCGGAACGAAGAGGAGACCGAGGTCGAGGCCCACGGAAACCGCTTCGGCGGCGCGCGCTACGGCGCGAACGATGAGGCCGGCGACGAGGTCGAGGGTCACGGGCACAAGGCCGGAGCGAACGACGAGGCGAGCGACGACGACGAGGTCGAGGGTCACGCCCATCGGGCCGGCTGAACCAAGCGGCACCACTTTGCAAGGGCCCGGCACACGCCGGGCCCTTCTCATTTGCGGGGCGGCGAGGCAGGAAGGGAAGATCTGGGCTGCGAGCTGCGTCTAGAAGAGTGAGAAGCGCCTGACCCGCACAGTTGACCCGCACGGGTGAAGGAGGAGCGAGATGTCGGACGAGCAGCGCAAGGACGACGAGGTCGAGGTCGAGGCTCACAGCGGCACGGCCGACGTGAGCGACGAGCCGATCGACGACGGCGACTCGGACTTCGACGCGCACATCCAGAGGCTCCCGAGCGTCCGGATGGATTCGCCCAGCAGCACGTAGCACTCGAGACCTGACCCGTCCTCAGAAGGCCCGGCTCAGTCCGGGCCTTCTTGTGGTCCACGCGCTCTACAGCGACCGGGCAGCTGTCTCAGCTGCGGCCACGAGACGGTCGGCCTCCTCGATCCGCGGGTCGCCGGCGAGCGCGGTGAGGTTCGTCGTCACGAGCTCGCGCGCGCCGCGGGCGACGGCCACTGCCAGGGCTGCCGCCGCCGCGACGTCGGCGTGCACGCGCGGTTCGACCCGCGCACCCGCAGCGGCGCACAGGTCGGCCAGATCGACGGCCAGCCGGGCGAGCGCCAGCGGCGGCTCGGCTGCCGCTGCGGTGATCTGTCCGAGGGACCAGTCGCGCTGCTCCGGTCGCGCGCTCTCGTCTGCCGCTGCCCGGGCCTCGAGCGCCAGGCGGTACGCCTCCGCGTCCTCGTCGACGAGCTGCACGGCGCGGTCGCGCAGAGCCTCGGCCTGGGCCGCCACGCCCGCCGCGTCGACCCAGCTCTCCGGGGAGAGCCGCGCGGCCATCTGCACGACCGCTGCAGCAACAGCGAGGCTGGCCGCAAGCGCCGAGCCCGCGCCCGGAACCTCGCGCGGTGCTGCCAGCTCCTCGAGCAGCGCGGGAAAGGAAAGACCGGTGAGCACCACGCAAGTGTCTCAACCGGCGCTGGCCCGCGTTGGTCAGACCTCCTCGAGGAGCCGGCGCAGCCGGGAGACGATGAACGGCGAGGGCTCGTAACCGGCCCCGGCAACTGCACGCTCGAGGTCGGCCCGGAGCTGGAGCCGGAACGCGGCGTCCTGCTCGGCACGCGCGACGAGCTCGTCGAGCACCGCCCGCGCAGCCGGCAGCTCCTGCGCCGCGCGCACCCAACCTTCGGGTGCAGGCGGAAGGAGGCGAAGCAGCCGGCCGATCTGTTCCTCGTCGAAACCGTTCATCTCTTTCATGACGGACGAGAGCCCCGACTCCTTCCATCGAGTTCGGAACGAACTTTCTCGAGACAGCGCGAGATCCGGCTGGCGATCGTTCCGGCCGGGATGTCGAGCAGCTCGCCGATCATGCGGTAGCTCTCGTCGCGGCAGAAGAAGCGGTCGAGGATCTCGCGGCAGGGGTCGCCGACCTTGTCGAGCGCGGCGCGCACAGACATGGCGACGTCGAGCTGGGAGAGCACGTCGTCGACCTCCAGCTCGTCCGGGTCGGCATCCGCAGGCGTGTCGCGGGTGTTGAGGCGCAGCCGGTCGATGCAGAGCCTGCGCGTGAGCTGGGCGAGCCACGGCCGGACCGCGTCGTCATTCCGTAACGCAGGCAGCCGCTCGTACGCCCGGGCGAAGACCTCCTGGAAGACGTCCTCCGCGTCGTGCTGCGCGAGGCGGAAACCGCGGCTGCAGATCGCGTAGACGTAGCGCGAGAAGCGCTCCACGAACTCGTTCCAGGCGTCCGGGTCACCTGCCCGGCACCGGGAGACGAGCTGGGCATCGGTCTGCTCGACGGCCATCGGGTCGGAAGATACGACTTTCCCGGCGGGAGGATCAGCCCAGGATCCGGTCGAGGGCCGTCACGAGTAGCTCCGCGTGCTCATCTGTGAACGGCAGCGGCGGCCGGATCTTGAGCACGTCGTCGCGCTTTCCCGTGAGCCCGACGAGGATGCCGAGCTCACGCAGTTCGTCGCTCACGCGCGCGGCGAGCTCGCCGCTCGAGAGCTGGACGCCTGCGAGGAGTCCGCAGCCACGCACCTCGACGACGTCCGCCTTGTCGAGGCTCGCGACCGCACTGCGCAGGCGCTGTCCCACGCCCACGGAACGCTCCGGCAGCCGCTCGTCCTCGAGCACGTCGAGCACGGCGAGCGCGGCGCTCGCGGCGACCGGGTTGCCGCCGAACGTGGAGAACGTCCGCCCGGCGTAGGGAAACCGCTCCGCGAGCTCCCGCCGCGTCACGACCGCGGCGACCGGGTAGCCGTTCCCCATCGGCTTTCCCAGCGTCACGACGTCGGGCGCGATGCCGTGCCGCGCAAACGACCAGAGATCGGGCCCGAGCCGGCCGTGCCCGGCCTGCACCTCGTCGGCGACGTAGAGCCCTCCCGCGGCGTGTGTCCCATCCACGAGCAGGCGAAGCTCGGCGGTCTCCGGCACGTGAATGCCGTCGCTCATGAGCGAGCCGTCGAGGAACGTCGCGGCGAGAGCTCCGTCGACCGCCGCGAGCGCGGCGTCGAGCGCGGTGGAGAGGTCCGCGCCGCTACCCGGCGGTGGGATCCGGGCGACGCGGCGCGGTGGTGCCGTCGGCGGCCAGTCCTCCGGCGAGAGCGCCGCCGTCGCCGCGGTCACGCCGTGGTACGCGTTCTCGGTCACGAGCGCGCTGTCGCGTCCGGTCACTCCGGCCGCGAGCCGCCAGGCGACGTCGTTCGCCTCGCTGCCGGAGTTGACGAGCAGCACCGTGTCGAGCGCGGCCTCCGGCGGGAAGGTGGCGAGCAGCCGTTCGGCGAGCGCGACGAGAGGCTCGGCGAGGTACCTCGCGTTGGTCGCGCCGAGGCGCGTCTGGCGGACGACCGCCTCGGTCACCCGCGGGTGGCAGTGCCCGACCACCGGGACGTTGTTGTAGGCGTCGAGGAGCCGGTTGCCGTCAGGCTCGTAGATCCAGACGCCCTCGGCGCGGGCCGCGTGCACGGGCCGCGCATAGGTGAGCGGTGTCAGGAGCCCGCCGAGCGTCTCGTTCCGCCGGCGCGCGAGAGCCGGGCTCGCGGCCGAGTCGGATCGCGCACCGAGCTCGCGCGCGACCTCCTCGGAGCCGACTTCGTCGAGGAGCTCGAGCAGCCGCCAGGAGTCGTCGTCCCACGCCTCGATGTAGGCGGCGTTCTCCGGGAAGCGGCGGGCGCGCCACGCGCTGATCGAGACGATCGCCGCGAGCCGCGCCGCCACGAGGTCGCCGAGCAGCTCGAGCTCGAGTGGGTCGAGAGCGAGGCGCGAGCTATAACCGTCGAGCGCGATCCGGCCGATCGGGAAGACGTCCTCGACGGGCCGCCCGCGCAGGAGCGACGCCAGCGCCACCGCGACGTCCGCAGCGAGCGCCGTGTGGCAGCAGTCGCCGAAGTCGAGGATCCCGCTGAGACGATCGCGTTCGTCAAGCAGGAGGTTGTCGAGGTTGAAGTCCCCGTGCACGACCTGGCCGCGCAGCCGCTCCCACCGGGGCAACACCCGCTCCTCGTAGCGGTCGAGCACCCGCCCGACGAGCGCCCGGCGGCCGGGGTCCGCGATCTCGCCGAACAGTGGACGCAGCCGCGGCGCGGCCCGGAGGTCCCACAGCAGCTCCCGGCCGGCTGCGGGGTGGAAGAACGAGCGCAGCGCGAGGCAGAGACGGGCGTGCACAGCGGTGATCCCGCGGACGGCGTCGTCGTCGAGCTCCGGCCCGCCCTTGTGGCCGTGCCGTCTCTCGAAGAGCCGGACCTGGTGGCCCTCGAACTCCGCCCGCGGCTCGAGCAGCCGGGCCACGGGCAGGCTCGGGTCGACGGCCGCGACGTGGGCGATCGCAGCCTCCTCGAGGTCGAGCACGGCCTCGTCCTCGCGACCGTTCGAGATCTTGAGGACGGCGCCACCGGCCCCGTCCTCGAGGAGGAACGCCTGGTCGCGCTCGCTGCCGAGTGCCAACGCGGTGCCGTGAAGGCCGAAGAGGTCGGCCGCGATCCGCGCGGCCTCGTCCGAAGTGAAGCGTGGCGGCGGCGAGTCGAGGGCGGAGCTCACGGTCGACCGATCGTATTCGGGGGTGCGTGGCCGAGCGCAGGCTTTCGGCGCGGCGCGGGCGTTCAAGAATCCCTCATTCGAGCGAAACGGCTCCCCCTTTTGCGGGAAGATCGTTCTCCACTCCGGGCCTACCTTCCGGCGACTGTTGGCGGCTATGCGGCACGTTCTGCGGCACAGGGCGGTCGCGACAAGGAGGTAGACGTGGGGGATCACCTCACTACGCGCGACGGTCTCAGGCCGAGGCCCTGGCAGGCGGGAATCCTCGCATTTGTCCTCGCTGCGGCGTTCGGGATGATCCACGCGGGCGCCTCGTGGGGCGCCTCCACCTACGATCCGACGTCCGACCCGTACTCGATGCAGAACATCACTGCTGGCGACGGCGTCCAGTCCTGGTGGCACGCCGGCTTCACCGGCCAGGGCGTCGATGTCGCGCTCATCGACACAGGTGTTGCTTCCGTGCCCGCCCTCAGCGGGAACGGCCAGATCGTGAACGGCCCCGATCTTTCGCTCGAGTCGCAGAATCCGAACCTCCAGTACCTCGACACGAACGGTCACGGGACATTCATGGCCGGGATCATCGCTGGCAACGACGGCCACCCGGGCGGCTATCGCGGCGTTGCGCCGGACTCGCGAATCCTCTCGGTCAAGGTCGGCGACGCGGACGGTGGCGTCGACGTCAGCCAGGTCATCGCGGCAGTCGACTGGGTCGTGCAGCACCGCACCGACAACGGGATGAACATCCGTGTCCTCAACCTCTCCTACGGCACCGACTCCTCGCAACCGTTCGTGATCGACCCGCTTGCCTACGCCGTCGAGCGCGCGTGGAAGGCCGGCATCGTGGTCGTCACAGCCGCCGGGAACACCGGAGAAGGGTCGGGTCTGGCGGATCCCGCCTACGATCCGTGGGTGATCGCGGTGGGAGCCGCGGACACGATGGGTACGCCGTCCATCTCGGACGACCAGCCCGCGTCGTTCACGGCCGGCGCCTCGGGTTGCCGCTTCCTCGTCTGTCGCGGTCCGGACATGCTCGCGCCGGGCGTCCATATGCAGGGCCTGCTCGACCCCGGCTCGTACGTCGACCAGAACAACCCGAGCGCGGAGCTCGGCGACCAGTACTTCCGCGGCAGCGGCACGTCCGAGGCCGCGGCGTACGTGACGGGCGCCGTCGCGCTGCTGCTCCAGGAGGACCCGCAGCTGTCACCGGATCAGGTGAAGCAGATGCTGAAGGAGAGCTCCGACTCGCTGCCCGGCTACTCGAAGCTCTGGCAGGGCTCCGGAGAACTCGACCTGGCCGCGCTGCTCGCGGACTCGCCCCCGAGCAACGCCAGGCAGTTCCACTGGTCGTCGATCGGGACAGGCTCACTCGAGGCATCGCGCGGCTCGAACCACCTCTCGCTGAACGGCGTCGTGCTCCAGGGCCCGGAGGACATCTTCGGCCAGCCGTTCAACTCGCTGAGGATGACGGCGCTAGAGGCACAAGGCTCCAGCTGGTCGGGAGGCACGTGGAACCACTCCCAGTGGACGGGCGACTCCTGGAACGGCAGCTCGTGGAGCGGTTCCAGCTGGTCGGGCAGCTCCTGGAGCGGAAACTCGTGGAGCGGTTCCAGCTGGTCCGGCAGTTCCTGGAGCGGCAGTTCGTGGAGCGGCTCGAGCTGGTCGGGTGACGGTTGGCAGGGAGCGGGTTGGCGCTGATGCATACCGATACGGAATCCGGATGGCTCGGAGCGAGCTGGGGTTGACGAGCAGAGGGAGAGGCCGGTGATCTCGAACCGGCCTTTCCCGCGCCGCGCGCCAAACGAGGGCTTGCCCCCGTTCGGCGCCTCCGTGCGCGAGGCTCTCCGTGCGCCGTGGCGCGTCTGGGCCTTCAACGGCGTACTCGCCGTCGCCTGCGTGGTCGTGTGGACGGTCGTCGCTCCGTGGCACTTCCGACGTCCCGGCGTTCGGGAAGACCCCCGTCCTCGATTGGTACTGGCTCGCGCTCGCCTTCTACCTCGCCGAGGTACTCGTCGTCCATCTCCAGTTCCGCAAGCAGGCGCACACGCTCTCGCTGACGGAGATCGGGCTCACGCTGGGCCTTCTGCTCTCGGCGCCGTCGGCGCTGTTGATCGGGCAACTCGTTGGCACGTTCATCGCGCTCGTCGTCAACCGGCGCAGGAGCCAGCTACGCCAGCTCGCCAAGTTCGCCTTCAATCTCGCCGAGCTACCGCTCTGCAGCGGCGTCGCCCTCCTGGTCTTCCGCTCGATGGCCTCGCCGACCGACTCGGCGCCGCACCTGTGGGTGCTCGTCCTGCTGGCCTGCGCCGTGGCCCACATCGTCGGCATCCTCCTCGTCTCGACGGTGATCGCGATCGCCGAGGAGCGCTTCCAGGCACCGCAGCTCGGGCGGACGCTCATCACGTCGACGCTCGGTGCGCTTGCGACAGCATCGCTCGGACTCGCCGTCGTCACGCTGCTCGGGGTCCGGCCGCTCGCCGTCCTCCTGCTCGTCGTGCCGGTCCTCGCGACGGTCGCGGCGTTCCGCGGCTACATGGAGCAGCGCGAGCAGCGGGAGCATGTGGAGTTCCTCTACGAGTCGATGCGGGCGACGCAGGGAGCGCCGGAGTTCGGCCTCGCGGTCGGTCAGCTCCTGGTGGCTGCGCGCCGGCTGCTCCGGGCCGAGTACGCCGAGATCCTGCTCCTGCCCCCCTCCGACGACGAAGGGCCGCTGCGGAGCGTCAGCGGCGCGGGCGGCGAGCTGCTCATGCACCCCGAGGAGCGGTTCTCGCCGGCGGATGCCCTGGCGTTCGCCGAGATCGCCTCGATCGGCTCGGCGACGCTGCTCGCGCGGCGTCGCGCGACCCACGCCTTCGATGCGTTCCTCGGCTCGCGTGGGCTCGAGGATGCGATCGTGGCCCCGCTGCGCGGCGAGAACCGGACGTTCGGGTTGCTCGTCGTCGGTGAGCGCCTGGGCGACGTCAGCACGTTCGCCGAGGCGGACGTCGAGCTGCTGGTCACCTTCGCCGGCCACGCGAGCATCCTGCTCGAGAACGGCCGGCTCGAGCACTCGCTTGCGGAGGTGACGCAACTCAAGGAGCAGCTGGCCCACCAGGCGTACCACGACGCCCTCACCGGACTGCCCAACCGGCTCAACCTCCTCGAGGCGGTGGAGGAGGAGCTCAAGCGGAGCACCGGCTCGACGGCCGTTCTCTACGTCGATCTCGATCGCTTCAAGACGGTCAACGACACGTGGGGCCACAGCGCCGGCGACGAGCTGCTGACCGAGTTCTCCCGCCGTCTGGCCGGCGCGATCCGGGCACAGGATCTCGGTGCACGGATCGGAGGCGACGAGTTCGCCGTCCTCGTCCGCGACGCGAATGCGGAGACCGCCGTCAGCGTGGCGCGGCGCATGCTGAACGCGGTCGACGGGACGTACCGCCTCGGCTGCGGTGACGTCGCCTGCCACGTGAGCGTCGGGATCGCCGTCGGCGCAGCCGGCACCACCGGCGGCGAGGATCTCATCCGCAACGCCGACATCGCCATGTACAGCGTGAAGCGGTCGGAGCGTCCGTACACGTTGTACGAGGCGAAGCTGCACGAGAAGCTTCGCGTCCAGCGGCAGCTCGGCCTCGACCTCGAGGCGGCGATCGACCGCCGCGAGATCCGTGTCCACTTCCAGCCGGTCGTGCGGCTGGCCGACGGAGAGATCGAGGGCTTCGAGGTGCTGGCCCGCTGGCCGCACCCGGAGCGCGGGCTTCTCACCGCCGCGGAGTTCCTGCCGGCGGCCGAGGAGACCGGGCTGACGATCGAGCTCGGGCGCCTCGTGCTTCAACAGGCTCTCGAAGCCGCCCGCCGCTGGCCGCAGCGCTTGACCATCTGGCTCAATCTCGCCGCGGCGGAGCTCGCCAACGAACGCCTTGTCGAGACCCTCGCCGAGGCCCTCAAGGGTTACGGCATCGAGCCGAGCCGGCTCGTGCTCGAGGTGACCGAGTCGGGCGTGATCCAGGGCAGCGACGGCGCCCTCGTCGCGATGCAGCGGCTGCGCGAGCTCGGCGTGGGGCTGACGATCGACGACTTCGGCACGGGCTACTCGTCGCTCAGCCGTCTCGCCGAGTTCCCGATCGAGTCGCTGAAGATCCCCAAGCCGTTCGTCGACAGGCTGGTGGGCGAGGACGCGGACGAGGCCTTCGTCGACGCGATCCTGCGGCTCGCCGACTCGCTCGGCCTCGCCGCCGTGGCCGAGGGGATCGAGCAGCCCGCTCAGGCCGACCGGCTGAGGCAGCTGGGTTGCCGGTTCGGCCAGGGCTACCTCTTCGGCCGGCCGGCGCCCGCCGAGGAGGTCGAGCGCTTGCTGTACCAGGACGCGCTGGCCAGGCCGCGTCTCTCGCTCGTCCGCGCCTCACAATCCGCTTAACCAGGCCGTTTGCCCGGATTCGCCACAGATCCCCCAAAAGGGGGAGGCCCATGGGGAGCGAAGCGCGAGATGATCATCTTGACTCCCGCTCGGGGCTGACGGCAACAACTCTGCGGCGGAGTTTGGAAGCGGCGGGCTTGCCCGCCGCTTCGGCCCATCTGGGGACGATCAGCGTCGGCCTTTCGCCGCCTTCCCTCGGTAGGCCGCCGTTCGCTGCTGCGGCCACCGCGACGGTCGCGCCGAAAAGTATGAGGCCGAGATAAAAGATCCGGCGCACCTGCTCACTCCGTCACTAGAGTGAACGGCAGTGGCTACGCGCAGGACATCCCTCCGGATCGGCGGCAACGCCGCGCTCGCGGCCCTGGTAGCGGTTGTGGCGGTCGGCTGGAGTGGGGCGGCGAACTCGAAGGCGTCCACGCCGCATGTCGTCAAGTCGGCGACGGTGCAGACGAAGACGCTCAAGAAGCTCGGCACCGTGCTGGTGAACAGCAAAGGCCGGACCCTCTACATGTTCGTCCCCGACAAGCAGAAGAAGGTCACCTGCCACGGCTCGTGCGCCGCGGCCTGGCCGCCGCTGAAGGTGAAGAAGGGGCAGAAGCCCACGGCCGGCGGCGGCGCGAAGAAGAACCTGCTCGGCCTGGACGGCCGTGTCGTCACCTACAATCGCTGGCCGCTCTACACCTACGTCGGCGATTCGAAGCCCGGTCAGGCAAATGGGCAGGCGCAGAAGCTGAACGGCGGCCTCTGGTACGTCCTCTCACCCTCGGGCAAGCTCATCAAGACCAAGGGCTAGCTCTTGACGACCGTGGTCGCCGCCGAGCGGGCGCTGCCCGCGCCGGAGTCGGTGTGCGCCGTGACGAGAATCCGCAGCCGCCGGCCCAGCTGACCCGTCCTGAGCTCAAGCGTCCGGCCCGTCGCGCCCGGCACTGGCCGGCAGCCGGCCCCGTGCGCGTTGCACGCGAGCCAGTGGTACGCAAAGCTCGTCGGCGCGTCCCCGAACCAGTCTCCCGTCGTTGCCTCCAGCCTGTGGCCGATGCGCACGGTCCCGGTGATCCGCGGCAGCGCCGCCGCGCTCGGGAGGATCGCGAAGGCGGTCTTCGTCGTGACCTGCGTCAACGGCGAGGTGACGGTGATCGCTCCGCTGTGCGCCTGTTGCGGAACCGTGGCCGTTAACTTCCCATCGTTGACAATCGTGAAGTTGGCCTTGACGCCGCCGAAGCTGACATCCGTCACTGCGGCGAGGCCCTTGCCCTGCAGCGTGATACGGGAGCCGACCGTCGCTCGGGCCGGCGCGACCTTGCGCAGGATGAGCGGCTCGACGAAGTGGTAGACGTGGACGTCCCACTGCGCGAAGCGGTCGGAGAAGGAGCCGGCCGAGGCGGTTACCGTGCGGTCCTCGGTGTAGACGCTGCCGCGGTGCACCCAGCGTGGCAGTCCCTTGAAGGTCACCGTCTTCGTGCCCGCCCCGTTGCGGGCGGCCATCAGCCACAGGTCGTCGACCGAGGTTCCCTGTCGTAGCATCGTCTCGGTGCCCGAGCCGCCGGTCGTCACGGGTGCGGTCGTCGCTGCGCTGACCAGGGCAGGCGCGAGCGGGCTCGAGGCCGAGAGCTGGTTCACGAGCGGCTCGAGGACGCTCTGCCAGAAGCTCCAGTTCCAGCCGTACGTCGCGTCGCTGCCGCTGAAGCAGTGCGAATTGTCGCCGCCGTAGAACGTGAGCGCCTTGGCTCCGTTCAGGATCGCATCGTAGGCCATGTACCGCTCTTGCTTGTAGGTGGGAATGACGAAGGCGCCGGTGGTCTTGTCCCAGCTGCCGCTCGCGCAGATCTGGATCGTCGTCCAGACCGGCTGCAGCGGCGCGATCGAGTCGAGTGTGCTCGTCCACCTGCCGACGGCCTGCAGGTTGGGCGTCGGATGCGCCACCGTGAGCGGGTAGATGTCGACGCCGTGGACGTCGGTGACGCTCGAGTACGGCGCGAGCTCGGACGCGGTGCCGCGCGGGGCCTCGATCGTCACCCAAAGCTGGTCCGGGTCGAGGGGCGTCTCGCCGTCGCACCAGGAAGGGTCGCCGCGCGAGGTGACGCGGCAGTACGCGAACTGGAGCGCGGTCGGCGCGGTGTCGGAGTTCCAGGGCTCGTCACGGCCCTTCCAGAAGGCGATCGCACTGCCGCTTGGGTCGCCCGTGAGCGTGTTGACCACCTGCTGGAGCTCCTCGTCCTCCAACGAGCCCGGGAGCGCCTGCGCGTAGCCGCCGAGGTTCGGCCACGTGTACACGTGGAGCGCCGCCGCCGCCTGATCCCACGCCAGCGCCAGATTGGTGTCGCCGGCCGTCCAGATCCGCCCCGGTGCGGGCCCGGTTCGGTACACGTTCACTCCGGCGTCAGCCGTCTCGGTGAGACCGTCCGTGCCCCAGGGCGTTTGCGCGCCGAGCGGCGGTCCCGGCGAGAGCACGATCGGGAACGTCGGCTCCCCGTTGAACAGGATCGTGTGCGTGCGGTCGAACGAGGTCGTCGCGGCTCCGGCTGCGCCGGCCAGAGAGGCGAGCACGGCGAGCGCTGCCAAGAAGGCAACGAGCGCTATCCCGAACCGTCTTTCCGGCGACGACAAAACTGCCTTACCCCCAAGGCCTCTGGTGCGTCGAGCGTAACCGGGACAGTGGTCGTCGCCCACCAGATTTACGCGATGCTTACTGGGGTTGCGGGGTCAATGGCCCGCCAGCCGCTGCAGGAGCGGGATCGCCGCCAGGAGCGTCCGCTGCTCCTTCTCGCCCAGCTCGGCCGCGATCGCCGCGGCGAGCCAGTCCTCGCGCCTGCCGCGTCCTTCGAGCACTCGCTCGCGGCCTTCCGCGGTGAGCTCGACCTGGTTGCGCCGCCCGTCGCCGGGGTCGGGCCGCCGCTCGATCAGGCCGGCCGCCTCGAGCTCGCCGAGTGTCTGCGCCATCGACTGCGGCCGCACATGCTCGGCCGCCGCAAGCGCGCTTGCGGTCTGCGCTCCGTCACGATCGAGCCGGCTGAGGACGCTCGCCTGTGCGACCGGGAAGGAGTACTCCGCCCGCAGCCTCCGCACGAGCTGCCCGAGCACGAGCCGGAGCTCGCTCGCGCCTTGCACAACCTGCGTCGAGGGCTGGGGCATAGGGAGATTGTAGACAGGTAACCTGATCATCAGGTTGCCTGTCAAACGAAGCAAGACGGACTACAAGTGGGTCGCGCTTTCCAACACGACCCTCGGCATGCTGCTGGCGACGATCGACGGCTCGATCGTGCTGATCGCGATGCCGGCCATCTTCCGTGGCATCCATCTCGACCCGCTTCGGCCGGGGAACAGCTTCTACCTGCTCTGGATGATCCTCGGTTTCCTCGTCGTCTCGAGCGTGCTCGTCGTCAGCCTCGGCCGGCTCGGCGACCAGTTCGGGCGCGTCCGGATGTACAACCTCGGCTTCGTCATCTACACCGTTGCCTCGCTGCTGCTCACGATCGACTGGCTGCAGGGGCGGGCCGGCGCCGACTGGCTGATCTCGTTCCGGATCGTGCAGGGCGTCGGTGCGGCCTTCCTGGTCGCGAACTCGGTCGCGATCCTCACCGACGCGTTCCCGGCGAACCAGCGCGGGATGGCGCTCGGGATCAACAACGTCGTCGGCATCAGCGGCATGTTCATCGGGCTCGTGCTCGGCGGCCTGCTCGCGCCGATCTCGTGGCGGCTCGTCTTCCTCGTCTCGGTGCCGACGGGCATCGCGGGGACGATCTGGTCGTACCGGAGCCTGCGCGAGATCGGCGTCCGCACCCGCGATCCGATCGACTGGGCCGGCAACATCACCTTTGCGGCCGGCCTGGTGCTCGTGATGGTCGGGATCACGTACGGGATCCGTCCGTACGGGGGACACCCGATGGGCTGGACGTCTCCCACCGTCGACGCGTGCCTCGCAGCCGGCGGGGCGCTGCTCGGCCTGTTCACCTTCGTCGAGCTGCGCTCGGCGGCGCCGATGTTCAGGCTCCAGCTGTTCCGGATCCGCGCGTTCACCTTCGGCGTCCTCTCGAGCTTCCTCTCGGCGATCTCGCGCGGCGGCCTGATGTTCATGCTGATCATCTGGCTGCAGGGAATCTGGCTGCCCGAGCACGGCGTCGGCTTCGCCTCGACGCCGCTCTGGGCCGGGATCCGGATGCTGCCGCTCACGCTCGGGTTCCTGATCGCCGGGCCGATCTCAGGGATCCTCTCCGACCGCTACGGGCCGCGGCCGTTCGCAACCGGCGGGATGCTCGTCTCGGCGCTCAGCTTCTTCCTGCTCGCGATGCTGCCCGTCGACTTCTCGTACGCGGAGCTGGCCGCGATTCTGCTCTTGATGGGGCTGTCGATGGGTGCCTTCGCGTCGCCGAACCGGGCGGGCGTGATGAACAGCCTGCCTGCGGAGCACCGGGGAGCCGGCGGCGGCATGAACCAGACGTTCCAGAACTCGGCCCAGGTGCTCTCGATCGGGATCTTCTTCACGCTGATGATCGTCGGGCTCTCGGGGACGCTGCCGCATTCGCTCGCGGCCGGTCTCCAGGCGCACGGTGTCCCTCCGCACGTGGCGGCGCGCGTCAGCAACCTGCCGCCGGTCTCGGTGCTGTTTGCGGCCTTCCTCGGCTACAACCCGGCCCAGAAGCTGCTCGGCCCGCACGTCCTCGCGCGGCTTCCGGCACACAGCGCTGCCGTGATCCGCGGGCGCGCCTTCTTCCCGCACCTGATCGCGGCGCCGTTCCGCAGCGGTCTCGACGAGGCGTTCGCGTTCGCGATCGCCGCCTGCCTGGTCGCGGCGCTTGCGTCGTGGTCACGCGGCGGCCGCGTCGTCGCGCCCGAGGAGTCCGCGCTCAAGCAGTCCGCCGCGGTCCGGGACTAGCTCAGCTTCGCGAACTGCACGACGAGGAAGATCGCGTAGAGGACGATCAGGAAGGCTCCGGCGCCGCGACCGGCGCCGCCGCGTTTCCCGAACAGGACGAGCGCGGCCGCCGTCATCGCGATCAGCCACGCGAGGTCGAAGATCGCGAGACCCGGGAAGCCGGCGAGGGTGCCGAGCGCGACGGGAATCGCCAGGCCGGCCACGATGTTGATCGAGTTCGAGTTCAGCGTCTCGCTCATCAGCGCCGAGCCCCGCCGCTGGAGGCCGAACCGCACGCCGGTCCAGGCGTTGGGCAGGCTCGTCAGGATCGCGAGCACGACCACGCCGACAAGCGCCTCGGGCACCGACCAGGCCTGCGCGAGGTCGGTTGCCGCCCGCACCGCGCCGACACTGCCCGCCACGATCAGACAGAGCGCCAGGAGGAGGACGACGACTACGCCGACCACCTCCCGGCGGGAGTCGAGCGACCGTTCCCGCCGGTGGCGCTCGCCGAAGCTTCGCCGGACGAAGCGCAGCTCGGCCAGGCCGAGCGGGAGCTTGCGCGCAAGGCGAGGCCCGGCGGCGAGGAGCGCCACGTACGGCACCGCGACGACGGCGACGAGGACGCCGCCGGACGTCGCGCCCAGCCCGCCCGCGACCACCGCGAGCATCACCGCGAGCAGCCAGAGCCCGACGAACGCCTCGAGCTCGAGCGTCTCGTGCCGCGCCTTGACGCGGCCGGCGACGACCGCGCTGACGCCGAGCATCGCCGCGAGGTTGAAGGCGTTCGAGCCGACGACGACCCCGACCGCGATGGCGTGCTGGTTCTGGAGGAGCGCCGCGATCGCGGACGAGATCTCCGGAGCGTCGGCCGCCAGAGCGGTCAGCAGGCCGAGCAGCGCCTCGGGCAGGCCGAGCCGCAGCCCGACGTGGTCGAGCCGCCGCGCGAACACGGCCGACGCACCGAGCATCAGCGCGATCGAAACGAGGAAGAGTGGGGCGGCGGCTGCGGGCGTCATCGGCTCACGCCGACCAGCCTTCCCGGCACACCGGACCGAACGCTAGCGAAGGAGTGACCTAGGGAGCCGGATCCGGAGGGGCCTCGGTAGCCTCGGCCTCCGCCTCGGCCGCTTCTGCCACCTCGAGGCCCGCAAGTCCCGGGAGCCCTCCGGTCACCACTGTGCCGGGCGCCGCCTCGGCCGCATCCTGAGCGTCTCCGTCTTCCGCGGACGGCGAGAAGAGCCGCCGCATCCAGTCGGTGAGTCCCATGGCTGAGGAGCATAAGCGATCATCCGGCGTGTGATCGTCTCGCTGCACGTCGCGACGGGCGCGGCGCTGGGAGCCGCCGTCCGCTCGCGGCCGCTCGCGCTGCTCCTCGGCCCGGCGCTGCACGTCGCCGGCGACCGCGTGCCGCACGAGGACATTCCCGACCGGAGCTTCGAGATCGCCGGCGGCCTCGCTGCGCTCGGGCTGCTCGCTGCGCGGCGGGGCTTGTTCGACCCGGCCGTGCTCGGAGGCGCGGCGGCGTCGATGCCCGACCTCGAGCACCTCGTTCCGTGGTTCCGTCTGCGCGGGGAGAAGGTCTTCCATCGCGGCGGCGGCCGCCACGGCGCCGGGATCTCGGTCGAGGCGCAGCTCCTGCTCGCCGGCGCGATCCTCGGCTTGCTGCTCGCCCGACGCCGGTAGCCTCGCCCGGGATGAAGGTCGGGATCGTCGTCCCCTACTCGTGGTCGTTCGGCGGCGGTGTCGTCGACCACGCCGACGCGCAGGTGCGTGCGCTCGAGGCCGTCGGGATCGAGACGCGCCTGCTGATCGGCAACGACCCGCCCGGATCCTTCAGCCGGGTCCTCCACCCGCGTGAGGGCCGGCCGGGGCCGCCGCCGCCCGGCGTGATCCCGCTCGGCCGCTCGGTGATCGTGCCGGGGAACGGGGCGCTCTCGAATCTCGTGCTGAGCCCGGCCACGCTGCCGCGGCTGCGCCGCGCGCTCGCCCGCGAGCGCTTCGACCTCATCCACGTGCACGAGCCGCTCGCGCCGATGCTCAGCCCGGCCGCGCTCGCCCTCTGGGACGGGCCGGCGGTCGCCACGTTCCATGCGGCCGGCAACTCGTCCTGGCGCCGGTACGCCGAGCCGTTGTGGGGATTCCTCCTCGGTCGCGTCGACCTGCGCGTGGCTGTCTCGGAGCAGGCGCGCCTCGCCGCCGCGGTCTACGCGCCGGGCCACTACGAGGTGATCCCGAACGGGGTCGAGATCCCGGAGGAGATCGATCCGGGGAACCGGGACGACCGCATCGTCTTCGCCGGCCGCCACGACCCGCGCAAGGGGCTGCCGGTGCTGCTGCGCGCCTGGCCGCGTCTGCGCGACAGCGGGCTCCGCCTGCGGGTGCTCGGCGCCGATCCGCTCGCCGTGCGTCTGCTGCTCGCCCGGCTGCGCATCTCGGAGGAGGGGATCGACATCCTCGGCTTCGTAGAGGACGCGAAGCTCACGGAGGAGCTCGCGGCGGCGAAGTTCCTCGTCGCGCCGTCCCTCGGCAACGAGAGCTTCGGTATGACGATCACCCGGGCCTTCGCGTGCGCGACCCCGGTCGTCGCCTCCGACATCCCCGGCTATCGCGAGGTCGTCACCGAGGAGACCGGAACACTCGTCCCGCCGGGCGACGCCGAGGCGCTCGCCGAGAAGATCGCGGCGCTGCTCCTCGACGAGCCCGTGCGCGCCGCACGTGGCCGCGCCGCCCGCGAGCGCGCCGTGAGCGAGTACGCATGGCCGCTCCTCGCCCGGCGGCTCGCCGCCTGCTACGAGCGCGTACTAGAGGGTTAGGCGGGATACACCGGCGAGCTTCAGCACGCGAGGCCCGACGATCCGGAGGAGCCGGTTCGGCGTCTCGACGATCGGTTCGCCGTCCTCGCCGCTCAGCTCCGCGATCGACGCGTCGACCCGCTGCTTCACCTCGAGCACGCCCGCGCGCAGCCCGAGCTCGTCGAGCCGCACCGCGAGCCGCTTCATGTTCATGACGTAGTAGTAGAGGGAGTCGACGTCGGGCCCGTACGACTCGGCGAGGTGCGCGTCGATGAGGCCGCGTGACGCCTTGGCCCGCCGCACCATCCGGTCGGCGAGGTCCATGTAGTAGGTGGAGATGGCGAGCAGCCGCTCGGCCGCGCTGTCGAACTCCTCGAGGAAGCGATGTGTCGCGAGCACGGCGATGCGGACGTGCCGGCCCTCGTCGCGGCGGACCTTCGTCTGCCCCTCCTTCATGCCCGGGAGGTCGTAGAGGTCGTACAGCGCGTTGCCCTTGGCCCGGCGGATCACGACGTCGCTGTTCGCGACGACGTCCTCGCTGAGCACGCCGTAGATGAAGATGGCCACGTAGACGTCCTCGATGGGACGGTTCGGCCGCAGCAGGTGCTGCATCTGGTGCTCGAACCGGTCGAACAGGATCTCGGCGACGAAGTTGTTGTACTTCTTCGCCACGCGGTCGGCGTCGGCGACGGGAATGCCGAGCACCTCGGACGCGATCCGCAGGAGGCTGCCGCGATGCATGCGTTCGTCGTGCTCCTGCGTCATGAGTGCCGCCCGCATCGACTCGTACTTCGGCTCGCGCGGCATGGCGGCGACGATCTTGTCCATCCAGTCGTCGACGACCGACTCCGCGCGGTAGATCGTGCCGAAGACGCGCTTCACGGCCTCCTGCTGGCGGTGCGACAAGCCCCGGAAGCTCGCGGCGTCGGCGGAGAGGTCGACGCTGTAGGCGTCCCACGTGTGGACGTAGGCGGCCGCGAGGATGTCGTCGAAGGTGCGCCAGCCGCCGGTGATCTGCCGGTCGGCGGCCTCGTCGTCGGCGATCAGCCCGTCGATCTCCTGCAGGAGGCGCCCGATCTTGGCGCTGGTGCGGTGCGTGCCCGCGTCCTCGGTCGTGTCGGTCGGGAGGCCGACGGTGACGTCCATGAGGAAACTCTACGCCGCTCGACGGAGATCCAGCGGCAGAGCCCGGGCGCCGAGGACGCAGCCGCCGCCGTTGTTGTTGAAGGCGTTGCTCCAGAGCGGCTGAACGAGGAACGAGCCTCCACCCATCGACCGGTTGGAGGTCGCGGAGCTCCAGGCGCAATTGTCGCCGTTCTCCTCACCGCTCCCGTGGAGCCAGCCACCATTCGGGCGCTGTCGCCGATCGTCTCGGCCATCTCGTGGCCGCCGACGATCGTCATCCCGGCGTTCGGTCCGAGCTTGTTGAAGTTCGCCCCGCACGAGGCGCCCGCGTCGGTGATGTACGGCAGGTATAGGCGACGTCCCCGTACGAGGGCGTGGTTGCGCTGTGCCAGGCGCAGTACTGCGTCCCGACGGACGCGTTCTTGTTGTGTGTGGTGGCGATCACATACTTGACGGAGGCGTTCGAGCCGACCGTCGTGTTGCCGAAGTGCTCGGCTGGTTTGACGGCTTCGGCAGCGAGCTCCAAATCCGACGGATGCGACGGCGCCGCCGAGGGTGTTGTCCGACCAGGTCGTGACGTAGACCCCACTCGGGTTTCCGGCTTGCGTTCCGTTGGAACCGCACGTGATGGTGCCCCTCGCGACGCCCTGGCAGTGCTGCGTGACGCTGTTGAGCCAGCGGCTGCCGCCGGCAGCGCCGTAGAAGTTCAGGATCCCGGCTTCGCCGGACGGGTCGTTGTTCGTCCACCAGGAGCCCCAGAGAACGACGAAGACTTCGGGCGGTCTCGACGGCGATGACTCCGGCCGTTCCGTTGGAGATGCGGCCTTGGTGGGCGAGGTTTTTCGAATGCGGCCCGGGTCTGGCCGCCTTGGCGTGCTGGACGGTCTTGAAGCCGAGCGGCCCCACTTCGACCCGCATGGCGGCGCCGATTGGCTCAACCATGCGGGTCGTTTCTGTCAAGAGACACCGAATTCGACACCGCGTGCCTGCACGGGTGCTACCACGGAATCGAGCAGCGCGGCATATGATCAAGAGCTTCCGCTGTCCAACCAAGCGGCCAATCTCCGCCCAGGAGATGCCCTGCGCGTGCAGGAGGCCGATTCGGCGGTGCCGCAACCCGTGCGGGCTGAACACCGGCACCGCGGCGACCTTGCAGGCGCGCGCGATCGCGGTGCGGAGGCGGTCGCCGGTCGCGCCGGCAAAGAGCTGCGCCTCCGGGTCGCGGTCCTCACGCGGCGGAACGAACCGGCAACGCTTCTGCTCCGATCGTCTGCCGGACGGCGAGTCAGCCTTGTCCTTGCGCCTCGCTCTATGTCGGCGATGCTTTTCAGCGCTACCGGGTCATCCTCGGCGACGCGCGAGACGCACGCGAGGCTGCGCGTAAGAGCAGCCGGGCGGCGTGACTCTCGGAAAGGCGCCGCAGGAAGCCCGACCGTGTCCGCGAACTAGTGGTCGCGTCAGCGAGGCGCTCGGCCGGGCGAGCCCAGGTTCGGTCTACATCACGACACGATCGGAACGTCGGTGAACGGTCTCAAACATCCAGCAACGATCATCGCGCTGCTTGCCCTATTCGTGGCACTGGGAAGCGGAGCGGCGCTGGCGAGTGGACTCGTCTCGGGAAAGCAGATCGCCAATCATTCGATACCGGAATGGAAGCTGACACGCCGGGCGATTAGGAGTTTGCGGGTCGGCGCTCGAGGTCCCGCCGGGCCTAAGGGGCCTGCGGGGTCGAGCGCGGCCAACGCGCTCGCGCAGGCATCGGCCCTCGTTGCCTGGACGTCCGATCCCGCGTTGTTATCGGCCAGTGTGGTGGACTCCTCGGGCTCGATCCACGGGGGGTCGGTGTGGCTACACAAGAGCGACAAGATCAGCTGGCTCGCTGAGCTCGTGGTTGCTCATGGCTCGGGCATGACGCATGGTGCCTTCGCGATCTACGACGCGAGCCTCCATCTCGTCGCCCGGACAGGCGACAACCCATCCGCATTTCAGTCCGCCCGGGCCGACTCCTGGGTCAAGCTGTCGCTTACAAGCCCGTACACGGTCACTGCGAGCGGCCGCTACTACTTCGTCGACCTGCTCGCGGGCACGAAGCTCCCAAGCATCGGGATCGTCGCCAGGAGCGCATCTGTTCTGACGGGAGCGAATGTTCTTCCCACCGGCGTTCCGCGCGGAGTCACCACAGGCGCTGGCTTCTCGGCGTTTCCGACGACGCTGACCAATAAGAGCACTGGCTTGACCCGTTGCGTTGTCGCCCACTGACGCTGCCAGCAGCGGAGCTGGCCCCCGCGACTCGAGTCGCGGTTCGGCCGCACTGCCGTTCGCTCGCCAGGGCCAGTGTTTCAGAATGACCCCTGAGCGAACTAGCCGACGCTCAACTCGCCAATCATCCGAACAGGACGATCTCGTTGGTCAGAGGCAGCGGTAGCATCGCCGGCGACGAAGGGAGAGTCGTGAAGAAGGGAAAGTCATGAAGTGGCTTCTCGGGTTCCTCGCAGCGATCGGCGCCGCCGCAGTCGGCGTCTTCTTCTGGCGAAGGAACCCGCGGGCGGTGAGCTCCGCCTGGACTCACGCTACGGACACATCCTCCACTTTGGCGCAGACCGCCGCCGACAAGGTCAGCGAGGTCACGGACAACGCCGCGAGCGCCGCGTCCGCCGTGGCCGACGAGACCAAAGGCGCTGTAGCTGATTAGGGGGCACCGCCGAAGCCCTCGCTCGTGTCTCACCGTCCCTGTCGGCGGACATGCCGACTCTGTCAGTCATCGCGCTCGCAGACACGAGCCGTGAGCGGACGGTCATCGCGATGCCCTCTTCCCTCCGCGCGCGCACAGGTCGCGCTAATCCAGAGACGCACGCAAAAGGAGGTCGAGATGGTTGTTGCTGTTTCCGCCGGCTGGTGGGTTGGGTCGATCCTTCTGTTCATCCTCTGGGTCGCCATCGCCTTCTGGCCAGCCCGCGTCGCGAGACGCAAGGGTCATAGCTTCCTGCTGTTCTTCATTTTCAGCCTGATCTTTTTCCCGCTCGCGCTCCTTGTCGCCTACCTCGTAGGCGACCGCAGGCGATAACCGGCCTGGGACGCGACCCGACCGCGGCTCCGAATCCTCAGGCTCCGCCGCGGCTGTCGCGCCTCGACAGCTAGCCACTCGCGGCTCGGCTTGCGGCGCGCTCGCCTGGGCCAGTGTTCCGGAGTGACCCCTGACGGCGCACCTTGGGGGGTGCGCTTGTTTGCTGCGGGGTAGCGAGCCTGCCGAGCGAGCAAGTCGTTATGCCCTAGGCTGATTGCTGTCGTGGTAATGAGAACGAGGGCGGATGTGGCGAGGGACGCCTTGCCGAGCGTTTTCTTTGCCGCCTGCGTCGCGGTGGTTCTGCTGGGCTGGTGCGCCGCGCTCGTCTTGTTCGGGTTCTGGTTCATCTAGAGCGTCAAACGCAGCCCCGGACCTTCGAGAGGGCGACGTAGCAGCTTGGCCCCTCGGTCGCGGTTAGGGGCCGAGTGCGAGGCCGGGTCCGGCGCTCCGGCCTGCGGAGTCTCCCCAGCCATCCGCGCGGCGTGCGATCATCCCGCCACGATTCTCGGTAGGCGTGATCTCGTGGTCATCATGCGGCGGCGGTGGCAACAGGGCTCCGTTCGACGATTAGGGGTGTGGACTCCGATTGCTGTCGTTGACGACCTGGAGCTTGCCGCGGCAATGGCTGAGCTGCTCCTAGAGGATGAAGTCGGCGTCGAGGTGAGTGTCGTTAGCACCGACGACGTGTTTCATACGCTTCGCTCGCGAGATCGGGAGCACATTCTCGAGAGGCTAAACAGCCGCAGCCTCGGCGAGATCGAACGCGAGCGGGCGCTCCAGAGTGCGGCGGCGGCACGGCTCGCCAAGCCCGACCGTCGCACCGGCCACGACCGCCGCTCAGGTCGCGATCGCCGCTCCGTAGCTGACTGGAGACCCCCCGGAGGCGAACGCCGCTCCGCCCGCGATCGTCGTTCGGGTCGCGAGCGACGTCAAATAGAAACGAGAACCTAGTAGGGTTTCACCCCAGGAGTGCGGCGCAACTGACGGGCAGTAGGAAATCTGCCCGTTCTGCCCAACAGAGAGGGCCAGTCGTCTTGGCCAGTGACTTACGCCCGACGTGAACACGGGAAGTGCACCCGACGGTCCCGGCCCGTTTGGCACTCCGCGGGTGGCGGGTCTGCGTCCGGCCAGCGGCTAACGCGTCAACTTCCATGACAGGGCGCGACGCGAATCGTCAGAAGGCCCGACGAAGCCGCTGCAAATGCGCGGCTTCTGAACGAAGTTCTGCTCTGCAGTTGCGGCCTCGCCGGTCAATGTGTTGTGGACGGGATGGATCCGAGGCTCGACCGGCCCGAAGCCCGCCTGCTCGATTTCGCTCTGCGCGAATGCTGCGAACGCCTCCGGCGACTCCCAGACATCGACCACGATGACGCTGCCGTTCGGCTTGACCGCGGCGATATGGGTGACCGCCGGATGGCTGTTGCCCTCGGTGTGTGCGTCCATGTTCGCCGCCATCTGGTCGTACATGTCCGGAGTGAGGTCCTCGACGTCGATGATCACGAGCGTGCTGGGCTCGCTGCCCATTCCATCGGTGTGGTTGTGAACCTGGCGAAGGCGGGTTGTGCCTCCGGCATCCCGGCTTTGGCCAGTGCGGCGCTCGCCCGTTCACTGAAGAACCGCTCAAAGTCGTCCTCGGAGCGCCAGATGTCGGCGATCACGATCCCGTCGTCGGAGCGGCCTGCGACGTGGTAGAGGAGTCCGTCGGGCGCGTCGCCGTCGCCGGCGATCCCCATGATCTCGTTCGCCCGCTCGTACTGCTCGATCGTCCCTCCGGGAACCTCAAGCATCATCAGCACAGACATCTCGTACCTCCGTACCGGGTGACCGGCATCGTCGGCCCACATGCGAACGCGGTTCGCGCAGAATACGACCTCGCCGAGCACCGAGACCAGGAGATCTACAGTGATCAGAGACTCGACGAACCACCCGCGGCTGTCATCGGATCCGAGGCGAGCGGGAAGATGCCGAACGCACCGCCGCCATCGCCCAGCTCTGCAGACCTGACCGGTGGGTTCCGCGTGCGGTTGAAGATCTGGGCGGCATCTTGGTGCGGATGCGTTCGCCCGCACTCGTGCTGAAGCTCAGGCGACGAGCGGGACCGCCCTCGCCTGAACCACGCGAGGGCATCGGTCCGCTACTTGGCTGCCGCTAATCCACCTGCGGGCTAGTGGTGAGTTACGGCGCCCTTCACTCCGTTGGCTGCTGCGGATGCGGCGCTCGTGGCTGCGTCCGCCGCCCGAGTCCAAGTCGAGCGTGGCGCTTTCGCATTCCGTTTGCTGCGGACAACGGCGCCAGCGGCGGCCGCGACGCTGACCATCACGATTGCTCCGACGACCCACTTCATGAGTCTCCTTTCGTCGCCATGACGCTCGCTTGAGGTCACGGCCCTTCCCTACTCGGCGGGACCGATGCTAGGGACGCTGCCGGACAGCGAGGTCGTCCACTTCGGATGAACCGGTTCGAGCTCAGCATCGTCCACCCGAAGGCCGGCATGCAGGCCGGCCTTACTGCAGATCGATGCACTGGCCGGCCAAATTGGCTCCGGGGTTCGGGACTCGCGTGCGTCGATCTCGTACGCTCGCGGCCGGAGATGCCGTCGTCCGTCGCTCTCGTTCACGACTACCTGACTCAGCGTGGCGGCGCCGAGCGGGTGGTGCTCGCCCTTACCCGCGCGTTCCCGGACGCGCCGCTTCACACCTCGCTCTATGAGCCGGCGACGACGTTCCCGGAGTTCGCGGCGGTGGACATTCGGCCGCTGCCACTCAACCGGCTGGCGCCGCTCAGAGAACGGCACCGGCTGGCGCTGCCGCTGCTCGCGCCTGCGTTCTCACGCTTGCGCCTCGACGAGGACGTCGTGGTCTGCAGCTCGAGCGGCTGGGCCCACGGCGCCCACGCCGCTGGACGGAAGATCGTCTACTGCCATACGCCGGCGCGCT
This sequence comes from uncultured Actinomycetes bacterium, assembly GCA_963743545.1. Taxonomy (GTDB): domain Bacteria; phylum Actinomycetota; class Thermoleophilia; order Gaiellales; family Gaiellaceae; genus Palsa-739. Next base: position 1,260,502 of record CAVUQB010000005.1, read on the forward strand.
GGCTCTACCAGCCGGAGCGCTATCTCCGTGGACGCGGTCTCGCCCTCCGCGGCACGGCGAGCGTCCTCCGCCCCGCGCTCGAACGCTGGGACCGGCGCGCGGCTGCCTCGGCCGACCGGTACCTCGCCAACTCATCCGCGGTCGCCTACGGTCTCGAGGCCGAAGTGCTGCCGCCGCCGCCGGCGCTCGAACCAGCCGGCCCCACCGAACCCGCAGCCGGCCTCCAACCCGGCTTCGTCCTCTGCGTCTCGCGCCTGCTGCCCTACAAGAACCTCGACGCGATCGTGCATGCCTTCGCACGATTGCCCGACGAGCAACTCGTCCTCGTCGGCACCGGCCCCCAGGAAACAGCCCTGCGCGAGCTCGCCTCTTCCAACATCACGCTGCTCGGCACCGCAGATCGCGGAACGCGCGAACGACTCGCTCGTCCTGCATGTCACCGGCAGGTACCCGCGGCTGGTCAGGCGACGTCGCTACTCGGAGTCGGAGTCGCTTCGGGTGCCTAAGACAGTCATGTGACCGACCAGCGTGGCGACTACGAACGCGATCACGAACCAGCCCAGGAGCAGGCCAGCCACTACCAATTCCCAGCTCACGGTCTCATGGTCGGTCGCAGTCATTGATGGCCGCTGGACCCGAGTGGGTCATTAGGGGCGCTGTTCTGCGCGCATTGCCGTCCGGCCCCGGAAACGGAGGAGCAATGTTGAGGTCCCGGCTTCACAGGGCCGAGGGCGACGACTGCGTCGGCTTGATCGCAGCCGGACAGCAGACCTAGACGCCTGTTAACCGCTCGTGGACTGTCGCGACCCGTGCTTTTACCGCGGCACCAGGTCCGTGCGAATGCGCTCCTGCTGCTGGGTGTTGAGGAAACCGCCACGGCCGAAGTAGTCGGCGTCGTGATCGTCGCAGACCTCGTAACGGCGTACCTTGCCCGTTCTTCTCGCGTCGTCGGCGTCCATGTGCGAAGGGCCAACCTCGTGCACGACGGTGGCAGGCCTCCGGCAGCGAACAACACAGCAGCGGCTCACGCCCATCCGGTGAAGCCGCCCTTTCCCGTTCGCACCGCCAGCGTGGCGGTTCCAGCGGGGCTGAGGCGACCAGCACCCGCGCGATCCAGGCCCAGTTGACCGAAAGTGCGCCGCGGCGCGGCCGCGCCGATCATCCCTGACCAAGCGCCGAGCGCGAAGAGGGTGAACCTCGGAGTCGACGCATCCAGCTCAAGCGTACAAACCGGAGGGCTTATTGCTCAGGTAGTTCGGAGTCGGGTCTGCGGGCGCTACCAGGCGGAGGCGCGCGGCTCGAACCGCTCGTCGCCCGGGGACCTGGGCCGTTACGTGTCATCTGTGCCCGTGGTGTGCGTGCACTGGTGCGTGCCCGAAAGCGACATTTCCCCACTATGCAGGGGTGTTCAAACCCGGGCGGACGCGGGAGCGACACCTTCGCCTGCGTATGCGAGCTGACGCCGGCCGAGCCACGGCCGCTGTCATCAGGGCCCCGGCTGTCGCGAGGACCGCCACGAGGGCGACGCAGACATCGCGCCTTCTCATCACCTCTGCTTGTAGAAACGACGAGAGGCTCGGAACGTAGTTGCTCCGCCGGTCGAGCACAACCTTCGGGCAGGTCACCTGCCCCAGGCGGCTTCCGACGTAGCGGATCGTCAGGCCCGTTAGTGCCGAACGTGCTTGGTCCGGTGATCACGTGAGATAGTCGCTGTGCGGGGTCTGGCCGACCGGAGTCGAAAGGAGCTTCAGATGGCGTACGCGATCGTGCATCAGTTCCAAGGCGGTACGAAGGAGCAGTACGAGGCCTCGATCGCAGCCGTGCATCCGAGTGACGGCAGCCTCCCGGAGGGACAGGTCTTTCACGCGGCCGGTCCGTCCGCCGACGGCTGGACGATCGTCGCGGTTCACGAGTCGCAGGAGAGCTGGGAGCGCTTCCGCGACGAGACGCTGATGCCGACCATGGGTGCCGGCATCGACGGAGGATTCCCCACGCCGCCGCACGAGACTGCCTTCCCGGTTCAGAACCAGCAGACGGGCTAGAGCGAGGCGCGTCCCGGGCGGCAGGCGCTTGCCGCCTCGGGGCGGGTGGGTACTGTCAAGAACGTGAACGCCCAGCAGGACGGAACGCTGACCGGGGCCGCGCTGCGCACCGTGTTCATCGCGCTGATGCTCGGCATGTTCTTAGCCGCGCTCGACCAGACGATCGTGTCGGTCGCGCTGCCGCACATCGTCGGCGACCTCGGGGCGCTCAATCACCTCTCCTGGGTCGTCACGTCGTACCTGCTCGCCTCGACGGTCTCGACCCCGATCTACGGCAAGCTCGGCGACATGTACGGGCGCAAGCCCGTCTTCCTCGTGGCGATCCTGATCTTCCTCGCCGGCTCGATGCTCGCGGGTCTGTCGCAGACGATGACCGAGTTGATCGGCTTCCGTGCGCTACAGGGGATCGGGGCCGGCGGCCTCATGGTCGGCGCGCAGGCGATCATCGCGGACATCGTCCCGCCGCGCGAGCGCGGTCGCTACATGGGGCTGATCGGCTCCGTCTTCGCGATCGCGTCGGTGGCCGGCCCGTTGATCGGCGGCTTCCTCGTCACCCATCTCTCGTGGCGCTGGGTCTTCTACGTGAACGTGCCCATCGGCATCGTCGCGGTGGTGATCGTAACCACCCGCCTCCATCTGCACACGCCGCACAGGTCGCACCGCATCGACTACCTCGGCGCCGCGCTGCTCACCGGCGGCGTCGGCGCGCTGATCCTGCTCGCCACCTGGGGCGGCACCCAGTACAAGTGGGGCTCGAACGAGATCATCGGGCTCGGCATCGTGGGTGTGGCCCTGCTCCTGGCCTTCGTCTGGCAGGAGCGCCGGGCGGCCGAGCCGCTCCTACCGCTCAAGCTCTTCCGCTCGCCCATCTTCAGCGTCGCGAACGCGATGGGCTTCACGATCGGGATGGCGATGTTCGGCGCGATCATCTTCATCCCGCTCTTCCTGCAGATCGTCTACGGCGTGAGCGCCCAGAGCTCGGGCCTCCGGACGATCCCGCTCATGGCCGGGCTGTTGATCACCGCTGTCCTCTCCGGCCGCGCCATCAGCCGCATCGGCCGCTACCGGCCGTTCCCCATCGCGGGCACGGCGATTCTCGTGGTCGGCATGTTCCTGCTCTCGCTGCTCGGCGTGCACACGCCGCCCTGGGTCGCCTCGGCATACATGGTCGTCGTCGGCGTCGGGCTCGGCCTCGTGATGCAGGTGCTCGTGCTCGCCGTCCAGAACGACGCGCGGCCGGAGGAGGTCGGCGTCGCCACCGCCTCGGCCACGTTCTTCCGCAGCATGGGCGGCGCGTTCGGGGTCGCGCTCTTCGGGACGATCTTCGCCACGCGGCTCGCGCACCAGCTGTCAGGCCTGCCGCAGTCCGTCACCGCGCACCTCGGCAGCGGTGTCCAGCTCAACCCGACGCAGATCGACCAGCTGCCGCCGGCGGTGCACGACGTGGTTCTGCACGCGTTCGCCCACGCGCTCAGCGGCGTGTTCCTCTTCGGGATGGCGCTGGCACTCGTGCCGTTCGTCCTCTCGTGGTTCCTCAGGGAGAAGCCGCTGCGGACGACGGTCGCGCGCGAGGCTGAGGAGGAGCCGCTCGGGGCCGGTCAGTTCGGGTTCGAGTAGCCCGAGATCTGACGGAGCGCCGCGCGGGCGGCGTGGTAGCCGCACATCCCGTGCACGCCGCCGCCGGGTGGCGTCGAGGCGGAGCAGAGGAAGACTCCCGGCAGCGGCGTCGTATACGGAGAGACCCGCGCGACGGGACGCGTGAAGAGCTGCGAGAGGGTCGCGGCGCCGGCGTTGATGTCGCCGCCGACGTAGTTCGCGTTGTAGCGCTCCAGGTCGGCGGGGCCGAGCGCCGAGCGCGCGATGATCCGCTCCCGGAAGCCCGGCGCGAACCGCTCGACCTGCGCCTCGATCCGCTCGGTCATGTCGACGGTCGAGCCGTTCGGGACGTGGCAGTACGCCCAGGCCGTGTGCTGCCCCGCCGGCGCGCGCGTCGGGTCGAAGAGGCTCTGCTGGGCGAGGAGCACGTAGGGCCGCTCTGCGATCTCGTCCCGTCCCGGCGCCGCCTCCGAGGCCGCGATCTCCTCGAGCGTGGCGCCGAGGTGCACGGTCGCTGATTGCGCGCAGGCCTCGGCCCGCCAGGGGATCGGCCCGTCGAGCGCCCAGTCGAGCTTGAACACGCCCGGCCCGTAACGGTAGTTCTCCAGCCCGCGGCGGTAGCGGGACGGGAGCCGGTCGCCGGCCAGCTCGAGCAGGCCGCGCGGCGTCACGTCCAGCAGCACCGGACGCGTCTCGCCCAGCTCGGCGAGCGACTCGACCCTGTGTCCCGTCTCGATCTCGCCGCCGAGGGAGCGGAGGTACGAGGCGAGCGCGTCGGAGATCTGCTGCGAGCCGCCGCGCGGCAGCGGCCAGCCGACCGCATGCGCGAGCACTCCCAGCGTCAGGCCGAAGGCCGCGCTCGGCGGGCGGTCGAGCCGCAGCATCGAGTGCGCCGAGAGGCCCGCGAACACCGCACGTGCCTTCGCGCCGCGGAAGGAGAGCCGCGCGAGCAGCGTCGCCGGCGGTGCAGCACGCGCGCTGAAGCGGGCGAGCGTGACCGGATGCGCCGGCAGGTGGAGCGGGCCGAGCAGGTCCTCGAACAGCGGCTCGGCATCGCGGACGAGCGGCGCGAAGAGCTTCCGCCAGCGGGCTTCGTCGGCCAGGAGCCCGGGCGCCGCCGCCTCCGGCGAGCGCTCGAGCAGAACCGCGGTCCCGTCGTCGAACGGGTGCGCGAGCGCCGCCGGCGGGTCGAGCCACTCGACGCCATGCTCTGTGAGCGGCAGCGTGCGGAAGAACGGCGACGCGATTCCGAGCGGGTGGATCGCCGAGCAGACGTCGTGCACGAAGCCCGGCAGCGTCAGCTCGGCCGAGCGGGCGCCGCCGCCCATCGTGTCGGCGGCCTCGAGGACGCGGACTTCGAGCCCGGCCCGCGCCAGCACGATCGCCGCGGCGAGCCCGTTCGGCCCGGAGCCGACGACGATCGCGTCAGGCATGCGGTGAGGCTACTTGCGCTTCCGGAGCGGTGCCGTCGCGGTGTGGACGCTCGAGCGGAAGGCGCTCGAATGGCGCACGTTCCCGGCCCGTCCCCACTGGCGCTTCTTGTCGACGCACACGACGCTCGTCTCCGGCTCGGCCTCGACGCCGAACCGCGCCGCGAGCGCCCGCATCGTGTCCTGCCAGAAGCGGTCCTCCTTGCGGTGGCCGCCGAGCGTGAGCCCCATCTCGGTCAGCGGGTCCTGCGCCCGCATCAGCACCTGGCACTGCGCCACCGTCGCGCCGGCCACTTCCTCCGCCGAGAACGTGATCCAGCCCGCGAACATGTGCCCCTGAGGCGTCATGAACGTGAAGGACTCCTCGTCGGCGTAGAGGACGAAGACGCCGGTGGACAGCTTCATGCCGCCGCCCACGGAGGCCTGCAGCAGCGCCACCTCGCCGGGCGCGATCCCGGTCAGCGGAGCGTGGAACTGGCTGCCCTTCGGCCAGAAGCTCGAGAACTCGGTCTTCCAGGTCTCGATCAGCTCGGCCGGCGTCACGTCTGCTCCGGCCAGGGAGATGCGGTACGTCTTCTGCCACATCTTCCCGAAGCCCTGGATCGGCGACACCACCTGCTTCCCGCCGACCGTGTCGAGCGCTCCGGCTGGGACGTCGCCCACCTCCAGCCGCCCGACCGGGCTCGCCCAGTTGCCCTCGTCGCGTGCCGTGTTCTGCTGCTCGCTCATCGTCTCCTCCTCAGACCGCCGCCAGCGCCTCGGTCTCGTCCGCGAAGATCGAGATCGCCTCGTCGAGCCTCGTCAGCTCGAAGATCTGGCGGTAGTGGTCGTTGAGCCCGCACGCGAGCAGTTGCTGCTTGGCCCGGTTGGCCCGGACGAGCAGCGTCACGAGCAGGCCGATTCCACCGCTGTTCATGTACTCGAGCCCGGAGAAGTCGAGCAGGATGGCCCGGGGCGAGCCTTCGCTGGCCCGGGTGTAGGCGTCCATCAGCGCGTCCTCCGAGCCGGCCGTGACGTCGCCGTGCACCGTGATCACGCCCAGCGCGTCGCCGGCGACATGCACGTCCATCGCCGCAGTGTCCTGCGTCATTCCGTTTCCTCCTCGTCGAGGATGGTCATGAAGTCCGAGAGCCGCGTGATGCGGAAGATCTCCCGGTAGTGCTCGGCGAGGCCGCGTGCGCGGACCTCCTGTCCGCTCGTGCGCGCCTGGGCGAGGATGCCGACGATCAGGGCGATCCCGGTCGAGTTGATGTACTCGACGGCGGCGAAGTCGAGCACGACGACCGGCTCGGCCGTCACCTCTGCGTAGGCGCCAGACAGCCCGCTCTCGGCCGCCGAGCTCACGTCGCCGGAGAGCTCGAGCACGGCGACGCCGTCCTCGCGCCGCACCTCGGCTGCGAACTGGGTCGTGCTCATTCGTCCCCTCCTTCCAGGCGCATGACGAGCTCGATCGTGTGTCGGCTCTCGTCGCTCGAGACGCGGACGTCGTCGACCATGTTCTTGATCAGGAAGAGGCCCCAGCCGCGCGGCTTCTGCAGCCCTTCGAGCTTCGCCTCGAGGTCGGGCTCCTCGGCCTCCGGGATCTCGCGGCCGCCGCCGTGGTCGGTGATCGCCACCACGAGCTCGCCGGCTGCGGTCCGTACCGAGACGTCGACGGGAAGCTCGGCTCGGCCCTCGTTGCCGTGCTCGATCGCGTTCATCGCGGCCTCGGATGCGGCCGTCTTGAGCTGCGCGAGCCGCGCCTCGGGGAGCCCGAGCGGCGCGACCGCCTCGGCGACGCGCTCGCCGACCTCTTTCTCGTTGCCGGGCTCGCTCGCGACCTCGAAGGAGACGTTGACCTCGCCGGCGAGCGCGCTGGGCGCCGCGCCGTAGCGCGTGAGCGCGACGAGCGTGATGTCGTCCTCCTGCTCCCAGTCGGCGCCGGTGAAGCGGCCGAGCTCGGTGAGGACGCGGTCGATCACCGCGCCGCGCCCGCTCCGCGCGCCGACGACATCCTGCAGCCGCGGGAAGCCGAACATCTCCTTCTCGGGCCCGTGCGCCTCCGCGACACCGTCGGAGTGGAGGAGCATCACCTCGCCGGCCTCGAGCTGCGCCTCGGTCTCCTCGTACACGATCCCGGGCAGCAGCCCGAGCGGCATCCCGGTCGCGCGCAGCTCGGCCGAGCCGTCCCCGGTGCGCACGTAGGGGAGGTTGTGGCCGGCGTTCGCAAAGGTGAAGCGGCCGGTGGCCGGCTCGAGCACGCCGTAGAGGCAGGTGACGAACATCTTCGCCGGCATGTCCGGGCACATGAGGTCGTTGACCCGCCCGAGCACCTCGCCCGGCGAGACGACGCGCTGAGCCGAGGCGCGGAGGACGCTCCGGGTCGCGGCCATCACCATCGCGGCCGGGACGCCCTTGTCGGTGACGTCGCCGATCACGATCCCGATGTGGCCTTCCGGCAGCTCGATGAAATCGTAGAAGTCGCCGCCGACCTCCCGCGCCGGTCGGTAGTAGGCGGACACGTCCCAGCCGGGCAGGTCGGGCAGGTGGCGGGGCAGGAAGTTCTGCTGGATCGTCGTCGCGACCCGCAGCTCCTGCTCGATGCGCTCTCGCGAGACCGCCTCGGCCTCCTGGCGGCGCACCAGCTGCGCGACCTGCAGCGCCGGCGCGGCCTGGGCGGCCAGCGAGTCGAGCAGCTTGCGGTCGTCGCTCGAGTAGTCCTGATCCGAGAGCCGCGGCCCGAGGTTGAGCAGGCCGACGAGCTCGCCCTGGCTGACGAGCGGGACCGCGAGCTTCACGCCCGCCTCGCGCAGCGCCACGAGTGCGGGCGAGTCGAGCTCGAGCTCCTCGAGGTCGACCGCGCCGGGCGCGCTCTGGAAGTAGGCGACGATCGGGTCGTTGGGCGAGATCTCGATAGGGCGCACATCGAGCTGCTCCTGCTGCGGCGACGCCGCCTCGACGGGGGCGTCCGCGGCCGCCGCGGGACGCTCGCTCCGGCGGATCACCCTCGCAATCGACTGTGGCCAGGCGCTCATCGACGTCAGTTCTACTCCGCGACCGTCTCGGGATCGTTACGAGGCCGGAGATCGTCGGCGCGCAGCCACAGCCAGACCTCCGCGGGCTGGAAGGTGTCGCGAACGGCGTTGCTCAGCTCACTTCGCAGGGTGTCGAGGTCGGCCTCGCGCCGGAGCCGCGCACCGAACCGGGACAGCATCTCCTCGGCGTTCACCTTGCTCCGGTAGAAGCGCCGGTCGACGAACCGCTGCACCCGCGCCCTCACGGGCAGGAACAGCGCGGCGACGACGAGCGTCGAGAGCGCCACGGCAACGCTCGAGCCGCGGTCGATCGGCGCGAACACGGCCTCGCTCGCGAGCACGAGCCCGATGTAGGCGCCGGCGAGCAGGGCAGAGGACGCGCCGTAGACCAGAGTCCTGTTGATGACCCGGTCGACGTCATAGAGCCGGTACTTGAACATCGCGATCCCGAGCGCGAGCGGCAGCATCGAGATCGCAATCGCGAAGGAGACGTCACCCAGACCGAGGGCGCTCTGGAAGACGAAGCCGGCCCCCAGAACGACTGCCGCGAACGCCATCCACTTCATCTGCTGACGCTCGTCGCCCCGCGAGCGGCGGAAACGAACGATCACGGACAGGACCGCAGCGACCAGCAGCCCGACCATCGAGAAGGCGGCGGCCGTGTCGCTGTGGTCGAACACGCTCTTCAGCGACGCGATCCCGAGCGGGTTGTCGGGCAGCCGCGTGTCCTTGTCGAGCGGGCCCGGGTAGAGCATGTAGCCGAGCGTCATCACGGCGAGCACCACGCCGAGCGCCCACGCAACCGGCCGCCAACGAGGCCCGGGCACCGTGCCCGTGGGGTAGAGCAGGAGCACGAAGCCGAGGAGGCCGATCGTCGGATACCAGACCCACGCGTAGACCCACGCGAATGCGGTCGCAGCCGGAACCGAGCCGGGATCGTGGTAAAGCCCCTGGAAGGCGAGGTTCTCGGTGAGTCCCGCCAGCGCGCCGCCGAGCGGAATCGCGAGGAAGATCCAGCCGATCGCGTTGCTCGGCACCCGCGCCGCCACGAGTGCGCCCATGGTCGCGAAGGCGAAGAGCGCGAGGAAGAGCGCGATTCCCGTCGTGTCGTTCGTGTTCCCTGCGCCCTGCCAGCCGGCGGTCTTCAGCGCGACGATCACCGCGGCGATACCGAGAATCAGAGCCCAGAGCGCCGCCGCAAGCCACGTCGTGGGCCGCGTCCACATCTGACGGTTGACGAGAACGTGCTCCATCGGCCTCGAGGCTAGGGGTGGTGCGTCCGCATATCGTTACGGCGACACGCTATGCGCTTCGAGCCGTTGCGTCTACGATCGGAGTCGTGGGCGACTCGACGCTGCGGCTGTCGCTCCTCGGCTCTCCGGAGGCGCTCTGCGACGGTGTTCCGCTGGCCGTCGACACGCGGAAGGCGACCGCGTTGCTCGCGTACCTCGCGGTCGAGCCGGGCCGGCACGGTCGCGACGTCCTGGCGGAGCTCCTGTGGCCCGAGTACGCGCCCGATCGGGCCCGCGCGGCGCTGCGGCGGACGCTCTCGACGCTGCGCTCGGCGCTCGGCGGCCGCTGGCTCGGAGTCGCGCGCGACTCGGTCTCGCTCGAGCGGGACGGCGTCCTCCTCGACGTCGACGAGTTCCGGCGGCTCGCGGGTGGGGGAGACCTCGCGGAGCTCGAGCAGGCCGCGGCGCTGCAGCGCGGCGTCTTCCTCGCGGGCTTCGGGCTCCGTGACAGCGCGCCGTTCGACGACTGGCAGTCGCTGCAGGCGGGAACGCTCGCGCGCGAGCTCGGGTCCGTGCTCGACCGCCTCGCCGAGGGGCTCGGTGCGCGCGGGAGCCACGTGCGCGCGATCGAGCACGCCCGCCGCCGGCTGGCGCTCGAGCCGCTGAACGAGACGGCCCATCGGCGGCTGATCGAGCTCTACGGGGCGAGCGGCGAGCGGGCCGCCGCGCTCGGCCAGTACCGCGAGTGCGTTCGCACCCTCCATCGTGAGCTCGGCGTCGCGCCGACCGAGGAGACCACGGCGGCCTACCACGCGGTGCGGGAGGGAGTCGCGCGCGCGGCACCCGAGCCGGCAGCGCCCGTGCGTCGAGCTGCGCGCTCGCCGCTCCCGCTGGTCGGCCGCGCACGGGAGTGGGCTGCGCTGCTCGATCTCTACGGAGCCGTCGGCCCCGACGGGCGGCTCCTCGTCCTCGAGGGCGAGACCGGGATCGGCAAGACCCGACTCGCCGCCGAGCTCGTCGCCTGGTCGCGCGCGGAGGGCTCGGCGGCGACGTCCGTCCGCTGCGTCGAGGAGGAGGCCGGGCTCGCGTACGGCTGCGCCATCGAGCTCGTGCGGGGAGTGCTGCGCGACGGCGACTCGGCCGCGGTGTCTGCGGGTGCGGCCGCCGAGGCGGCGCGGCTCGTGCCGGAGCTCGGGAACTCCGCCCACGCCCTCGCTCGACGGCCCGGGTGCGCAGGTCCGCTTCGTCGACGGCGTCGCGCGGACGCTGCTCGAGGCGGCCACCGGCGATCGTCCCGGCGTGCTTGTCGTCGACGACGCGCACTGGGCCGACGCCTCCTCGCTCGAGGTGCTCGCTTTTCTCGCGCACCGGCTCGCGGGCCGGCCGCTCCTGCTCGTGCTGACCTGGCGCTCGGAGGAGGCGCCGGCCGCCCACCCGGCGCGGCGCATCCTCGCCGACGCCGCGCGCGAGGGGCTCGGCGCGTCGATCGAGCTCGACCGGCTCGGCCGCGACGCCGTCGCCGAGCTGGCCGCCGCGGCGGGCGCGGCGCCCGAGCTCGCCGGGCGGCTGTACGAGGAGACCGGCGGCGTGCCCTTCTTCGTCGCCGAGTACCTCGACGCGCGGCCGGACGAGGACGGCGACGAGACGCTGCCTCCGGGCGTGCGCGGGCTCGTGGAGTCCCGGATCGCCGGCGTCGGCGACGTGGCGGGGCAGGTGCTCGCGGCCGCCGCCGTCCTCGGGCGTCCCTTCGACGCCGACCTCGGGCGTGAGGTGAGCGGCCGCAGCGAGGAGGAGAGCGTGGCCGCGCTCGAGGACCTGATGCGGCGCGGGCTGCTCGTCGAGGCGGACGGCGCGACGTACGCGTTCAGACACGAACAGGCACGGCGCGTGGCCTACGACCTCACGAGCTCGGGCCGGCGCCGCTTGCTCCATCGCCGCGCGGCCGAGGCGCTCGCCGCGCGCGACCGGAGCGGCGCCTCGGCGGGTGCGATCGCCCAGCACCTCCGCGCGGCCGGGCGGGAGGCCGAGGCTGCGGAGTGGTTCCGCCTCGCCGGCGTCCGCGCGCGCAGCCTGTACGCGAACGCCGAGGCGCTCGCCCACTTTCGCGAAGCCCTCGGGCTCGGCCACGACGATCCCGCGGTGCTGCACGAGGAGATCGGCGACCTGCTCACGCTCGCCGGTGACTACGCCGGCGCCCTCGACAGCTACGAGGCGGCGGCCGCGCTGGCGCCGGCGGAGCGCCTCGCCTCGATCGCGCACCGCACCGGACTCGTCCACCTGCGGCGCGGGGATTGGGAGCTCGCGGACAGCTCGTTCGCCGAGGCGCTCGCCGCATTGCCGGACGGCGCCGACGTGCTCGAGGCGCGGCTCCTGGCCGATCGAAGCCTGACGGCCCACCGGCGCCACGACGGCGAGGCACAGGAGCTGGCGCGGCGTGCGCTCGAGCTCGCCGACGCCGCCGGCGACCGCCGCGCCCTCGCCCAGGCCCACAACATCCTCGGCATCCTCGCCACCGGCCGCGGCGACCACGCGGAGGCGCGTTCCCAGCTCGAACGGAGCCTCGAGCTGGCGAGCGAGGAGAACGACCCGTCGGCCCGCGCGGCTGCGCTCAACAATCTCGCGCTCGACCTGCGAGCCGAGGGCGAGCTGGAGCGGGCGCTCGAGCTGACCGAGGAGGCGCTCGCGCTCTGTGCGGCCGTCGGCGACCGCCACCGCGAAGCCGCGCTCGCGAACAACGTCGCCGACCTCCTGAACGCCGCCGGCCGCCGGGAGGAGGCGATGGAGCACCTCAAGTCCGCGGTCGCGATCTTCGCCGAGATCGGCGAAGGCGGCCCGAGCGAACCGGAGATCTGGAAGCTCGTCGAGTGGTAGCTAGGAGACGCACCCAGACCGAGATGTGCGCCGGCTCGACCGAGTTGGCCGCCGCGCCCGTGAGCTCAGCAACGACGGTGTCCGAGTCGACGGCGTCCCGCAGGCTGGCCGCGAACCGGGCCACGAGCGCGTCGCGGTCGTAGCGCGCCCGGTTGAAGCGGTGGTCGACGAGCCGCTGCACGCGGCGGCGTAGCGGGTTGAAGAGCGCCGCGGCCGCGAGTGTCGAGACGGCGACCGCGACCGGGGAGGAGAACGGCAGCACGCGCGTCGTCAGGAGCACGACGCCGCCGAACACGGCCACGAGCAGACCGGTCAGCAGCGCGTAGGAGAGCGTGCGCGAGACGAGCCGATCGATCTCGTAGAGGCGGAACCGCAGAACGGCCACCCCGATGGCAACCGGCAGGACGCCGATGCCGATCGTCGCCAGGTCCGCAGCGACGCGGGCCCCCGGTGAAGAGCCGTCGCCGAACATCACGACCACGATGCACGAGACCAAGAGGACTGCGCTCCCGGCAGCCAGCCACTTCAGCTGCGCTCTGCGCACGCCGAACGAGGATCGCCATGCCCGGACCTGCTGGACGACGAAGGATCCCCAGGCGAGCAGAAAAAACGGACCAAGGAACCAGCCCGCACCCGCGATCGGCCCTCCGTTGTCGTTGGGAAGGTTGCCACGAATGTCGACGGCGGCTCGAGCGGAGACCCCGTCGAAGATCTGGCCGGCGACCTGCAGCGCCACGAAGACGACCGCAGCGACGACGTAGACCCACATGAACCGCCGCCACCGCGGTGAGAGGCGTCCGTCCGGGAAGAGGACGATTGCCGGCATCGCGAGGATGAGCGGGAAGATCGACCAGCTCCCCCGCCAGAATGTGACAGCGTGTCCGAGAGGCAGCCGGCCTCCGTGCTCCCGGTAGTCGAGCACCAGGTACAGCCGCGCCAAGTAGTCGAACAGGGTGAAGAGCGCGAGCCCGATGAAGATCCAGCCGATGGGGTTGCGCGGCTCCGCGCGTGCGATCACGTAGCCGACAGCGCCGTACGCGGTCAGGACGATGAACGCGATCCCGTCGTTCGTCGGCCAGGGATCGTGCGTCACGGCGGTCAGCACCAGGCCGGCGGCGAGGAACAGCAGGATCGCTCCGGCAGCCGTGACGCGGATGCGGCGGTGGCTCGGAACCACGGTCGCAATCTACGCCCGCGCCGCTACGGGATCGTTACGCCCCGTAACGATTCCGGGACGGCACAGGAATAGATTCCCGCGCATGGCCACGAGGCTGGCGACGCCGCGCACGGCCCTCCTGCTCGCCCTGCTCACGGCGGCGCTGTTCGTCGTGGCGGCCGTCTTCAGCGCGCTGAACCACAGCGGGAAAGCGGGCGACAACGCGATCGCGCTCCTCATCCCCGGCTTCGGGCTGATCGGCTTCATTGTCGCGCGCCGCCAGCCCCAGAACCCGATCGGCTGGTGCATGCTCGGCGCGTCCGTCTTCCTCGCGCTCGACGGCGCAGTGTCCAGCTACTCCGTGCTCGACTATCGGCGCCACCACGGCCACTTGCCGCTCGGGCCTGTAGCCGTTCTCCTGCAACCTTCGTGGTCGCCGGCGATCGTGCTCTTCGCCCTGTCCCTCCTCCTCTTCCCGGACGGAGACCTGCCGCCCGGCTGGTGGCGCGTTCCGATCGGCGCGTTCGTCGTCGTCGCTGCGGTCTGGCTCGTCGGCTCGTACGGCATTGCAGTCGACGCCATCACGTCGCATCGGATCCATATCGATGCGACCGGGAACCTGCTGCTCGAGGATCACCCCGCCGGGGCCTGGGCCTGGGACTCCCTCGCCCAGAACGTCTTCTTCATCATGCTCGCGGCGATCTGCCTCGCGTGGCTCGTAAGCCGGATTCCGGCGTATCGCCGGGCGACCGGCGTCCGGCGGGCGCAGCTGAAGTGGGTCCTCAGTGGGGCCGGGATCGCGCTCGTCGGTGGCGTGCTCACGGTCGCGGAAACGTCCGGCGTCTTCGGCGTCGTCGGGTTCGTGGCCCTGCTCGCGTTGCCGCTGTCGATCGGCGTCGGGATCCTGCGCTACCGGCTGTACGACATCGACCGGCTGATCTCGCGCACGCTCGCGTACGCACTGCTCACGGGGCTGCTGGTCGGCGTCTTCGTGGGGCTGATCCTGTTGACGACCCGTGTGCTGCCGTTCTCGAGCCCCGTCGGGGTCGCTGCCTCCACGCTCGCGGCGCTCGCGCTCTTCAACCCGCTCCGCCACCGGATCCAGCGCGGGGTGGACCGGCGGTTCAACCGTGCGCACTACGACGCCGAGGCGACCGTCGCGGCGTTCGCGACGCGCCTGCGGAACGCCGTCGACGTCGACACCGTCCTCGACGAGCTCGCGGCGGCCGCAGGCGCCTCGCTCGAGCCCGCCCACGTCAGCGTCTGGATCAAGCGATGACCGCACAAGCACGTCCGCACTCGAACCTCGCCCTCTGGCTGGGCGCTGCAGCGGCGGTGCTGGTCGTGGCGGCTTTTCCGTTGTCGTCACTCGCACATCAGCTCACCTTCGGCGCGGTCGGGCAGCTGCTGCTGATGATCCCGTTCGCCGCCGTCGGCGCTCTCGTCGCCAGCCGCGAGCCACGGAACCCGATCGGCTGGCTGCTCCTCACGATCGCCGTCACTGCGTCGTACGGCGCCGACGCCGGCTTCTACGCCGTCCGTGCCTACCACATCGATCACCACAGCCTTCCTCTCTCACGTGTCGCCGTCTTCCTGACCCAGGGGTGGGTGTCGATGCTCGTGCTCCTGCCTCTGCCGATCCTCTTCTTCCCCGACGGCAAGATCTCGCGGCGGTGGTGGTGGACGCTCGGGACGTACACCGTGCTCACGGCCGTGCTGATCGACCACGTCGTGAGGACGGATTTCGGCGCCTTCACTGAGCACACGGTCCGGATCGACTCATCCGGCGAGCTCAAGCAGCTCGGCACCAGCAACGGCGGCGGCGCCGGGTTCGCCGTCGTCGTGCTCCTCTTCCTCGGGATCTCGCTCTCGTGGGTCATCCGCCAGGTCGTGCGCTACCGCCGCTCGAGCGGCGACCAGCGACAGCAGCTGAAGTGGTTGCTGGCCGGGGGCTCGTTGTCGGTGTTCGGCTTCCTCATCGCGATCTCGGTCGGCTCGAGCAACCATGGAGTTCTCGCGGCGATCGGAAAGGTGGGCTTCCTCGGGCTGATCGCGCTCCCGATCTCGATCGGGATCGGGATCCTGCGCTACCGGCTCTACGACATCGACCGGCTGATCTCGCGGACGCTCTCGTACGCGCTGCTGACCGGGCTGCTCGTCGGCGTCTTCGTCGGCCTAGTGCTGCTGACGACGCGGGTGCTGCCGTTCTCGAGCCCGGTCGGCGTCGCGGCCTCGACGCTTGCCGCGGCGGGGCTCTTCTCGCCGCTGCGCAGCCGGCTGCAGCGGCTCGTCG
Organism: uncultured Actinomycetes bacterium; assembly: GCA_963743545.1. Taxonomy (GTDB): domain Bacteria; phylum Actinomycetota; class Thermoleophilia; order Gaiellales; family Gaiellaceae; genus Palsa-739. The sequence continues at coordinate 1,276,136 of CAVUQB010000005.1, forward strand.
ATCGCCGCTTCAACCGCGCCCGCTACGACGCCGAGGCCACCGTCGCGGCGTTCGGCGCCCGCCTCAGAGACGCCGTGGACGTCGAGACCGTGCTCGACGAGCTCGCGGCCGCCGCGGCCGGCTCGCTCGAGCCCGCGCACGTCACCGTCTGGGTGAAGTCGTGAGACGACTCGTCGTGCCGCGGGTCTCGCCCGTCACCCTGGCCATGGTCGGGCTGTTTCTCGGGCTCGCGGCGCTCAACATCGTGCTCTCGGCCAAGATCCCTGCGGGCCTCGGCTTGAAAGGTGTGGGGATCATCACGCTCCCCTTCGCCGTCGTCGGTCTGCTCATCGTCCGCCGCCGGCCGCGGAACTCGGTTGGCTGGATCCTCCTCGCGCTCACATTCGCCGTGCTCCTGAGCGTCGACGCTGCCAACTATGCCGTGCTCGTCTATCGCGTCCACGACGCCCTGCCGTTCGGCCGGCTCGCGGTCGCGCTTGCCCCGGCGTGGGTCCCGGTGCTCATCCTGGTGCCGCTTCCGATCGTCCTCTTCCCCGACGGGCACATCCCGCTCGGGCGGTGGCGCTGGGTGTTCTGGGGGTATGTCGCCCTCGCCGTGGCGTTCCTCCTGGCGATCGGCGAGAGGGATCTCAAAGCCTTCACCGATCAGCACGTGGTGCTGAACTCGCAGGGCGCGCTCGACTCGTTGAATGGGCCGTACGGGAGAATCGCCGCTGCGCTCAATACGGCGGCATTCGTTGCCTACGCCGTCTGCTTCCTCGCGATGATCGCCTACCAGATCGTGCGCTTCCGAAGCGCACGGGGCGACGAGCGCCAGCAGCTGAAGTGGTTCCTGGCCTGCGGCGGCGTCGGTGTGGGCGGGCTGATCGTGGCCACCCAGTCGAACACGCTCGGCTTCCTGTTCGTCTTCATCGTGTTTCTGCCGCTCGGGATCGGCTTCGGGATCCTCAAGTACCGCCTCTACGACGTCGACCGGCTGATCAGCCGGTCGCTCTCGTACGCGATCGTCACGGCCACGCTGGTGGGCGTCTTCGGCGGGCTCGTGCTCCTCACCACCCGCGTGCTGCCGTTCTCGAGCCCGGTAGGCGTCGCCGCGTCCACGCTCGCCGCAGCGGCCCTGTTCAACCCGCTGCGCCGACGCGTGCAGCGGCTGGTGGATCGTCGCTTCAACCGCGCCGGCTACGACGCCGAGGCGACCGTTGCGGCCTTCGGTGCCCGCCTCCGCGACGCCGTCGACGTCGAGACCGTCCTCGACGAGCTCGCCGGCGCGGCGGGCCGCTCCCTCGAGCCCGCGCACGTCACCGTCTGGGTGCGCGGGGCGCCGTAACGATTCCGGGACGCTGAGAGGAGTAGCCTCCCGCGCAGTCGGAGCAACCGAGGGCAAAGGAGTCAGAGATGCGGCGTGGCGCAACAGCGGTACTGAAGTGGTTCTCGCTCCTCTACGTGGTGCTGATCGTGATCCAGGTCTATCTCGCAGGTGAGGGCATCTTCGGCCTGAACGTGATCAAGCACTCGGACGACTGCGACAAGAAGGGCGCCACCCTGCACGACCTCGCGCTCTGCAACGGCAACTCGAAGACGCTCGATGCGCATCGCGCGCTCGGGTTCTTCCTCACGCTGCCCGGCGCGCTCCTCTTCCTGATCTGCGCGCTCATCGCGTGGGTCCCCAACAAGCGCATCCGGATCATCTCGATCGTGGTACCGATCCTGACGTTCGTGCAGATGATCCTGCCCGGAACCGGACGCTGGGCCGCCGCGCTCCATCCCGTGAACGCGATCCTGATCCTCGTCCTGTACGCATGGCTCTTCCACGCGCTCAAGAAGGAGGCGCCCGAGGCCACGACGGAGCCGGCGGAGGCAGGCGGCTAGAGGCGAGGAGCGCGGCCCGCGCACGGCATCGAGTTCTGGTGACACGTCCTGACCCGCCGGGTCCGAGGAGACATCACCGTCTGTGGATGCCGTGCATCGTCCGCGTCTAGTCAGGGTTTCGGCGCGCAGGCGGCATCTCGGCCCGGACCATGGTCTGGTCCGGGCAGGACCTTCTGTTCGGCCCCTTTGCCCAGGCCCCGCACGCAGGCGGTTGGCTCTGCGGCTCGAAGTGCGGGCCGCCGGCCCACCGGAATGACTACGTCTTCCACTCCGCCGCTGTGTGAAGCTAACGACGGAGTTCGGTATGTGGCGGTCGCCGGCGGATCTTTCGGCGCGGCCCGTGCTTCGCTCCCGCCGGCGCCGCCGGTCGTCAGAGTCACGAGGGATGCTGCGCACAACAGGAGACGCCACGGGTCAGGTGAGCTTCCATGTCTTCTCTCTACTTCGCAGCGGGGACTCTAGGTGGCCGGAAGGGCCAGCCATCCCAGCTGATCGATCGGCCGCGTCCGCGGCGTGCCCCTCAGCGAACCGCTTGCGCAACGAGCGACATCGCGAGAGTCAGGATCGTGACGGCGACGAAGATCAAAGCGAGCTGAGCAAAGCGGGCGACGACAAGCTTGGCCACGGATTGCGACACGGGCTCGGATTGCGCCACCGGGTCGGCGACAGGAAGCGAAGCTGGCTGCGAGGCCGGCCGCGGCCAGGCGGGGGGGCCGAGATCGGCGAGAACCTGCGCGCGAAGTTCGGCCGGGAGCACGAGAACGAGCTCGGGCGAGAGCGGTTCGTCGGGCGCAAGCTGGGGAACGGAGTTCACGTCAACACCTCTGCAGCCGTCTCCTTTCGGCGTCGCATGGCGGATTCCGCCTCGCCACTCGACTACCATCGGTAGCCGAACCGGGAGCCTGGACCAGCCAAAGAGGCTGGTTGCTCACACCCCCGCGGGGTGAAGCTGAGACGTTGTGCTGCGGCTGAGGAGGCTGGTGGTTGGCTGCGCGCTGGGTTGCGCCGGCGCGACGGTCGCGTTCGTCCTCGTCGAGAGCCTCAATTTCTCGTTCCAAGCTCCGGCGCTCCACGTAGCGCTCGAGACGACGGCCGCAATAACCGCCTTTGCCGCCGCCTTCCTGCTCCTCGGCCGCTTCTGGCGCACGGGCTACATCGACGAATTGATCCTCTCCGCCGGGCTCTCGCTGCTGGCGCTCTCGACCTTCGCCTTGACCGCGCTTCCCGCCGTCTTCCACCTGCAGTCCAATCGTTCGTCCGGTTGGAGCATGCTCTTCACGGCCACGCTCTCGGCGTTCCTCATCACTGTTGCAGCGCTCCTACCGCGCCGAAGGCCCGCCGCCGGCCGACGCTGGTTATTCGTGGTCTACGGAGGCACGCTTGGCCTTGCGATCGGCGGATCTCTCTTGGCGGCCGTGCATCCCGACCTCCTGCCGCACGGCATCGACTCGTGGCCCGTGTCAGGCACCCGGCATCCCAGCCTCGCCGCCACGCAGCTCGTATTGGCGCTGCTGTACATCCTGGCGGCGCTCGGCTTTGCGCGACGCAACCGTCTCACCAACGACGAGCTCAGCGGCTGGCTCGCAATCGCGTGCATCCTCTCGGGAGCGAGCTGGGTCAACTACTTCTTCCACCCGGCGCTCCATCCAAGCTGGGTCTACACCGGCGACGTGTTTCGCCTCGGCTTCTTCCTCGCTCTCTTGATAGGAGCCGCTCGAGAGGTCGCCTCCTACTGGACGAGCGTGGTCGCAGCCGCCTCGCTCGAAGAGCGGCGCCGGCTTGCGCGCGATGTGCACGACGGCCTCGCTCAGGAGATTGCGTACATCGCCCGGAACGCCCGGCTCCTCAAGAAGTACGGTGCCGAGCCAGAGCTCGTCGACAGGATCCTCAACGCGGTCGCGCGTGCGCAGGAGGAATCGCGTCGCGTGGTCGGCGCTCTCGCGGCCAGCGCGGACGAGCCGCTCGACCAGGCGCTCGCGGACGCGGCGCGCGATTCGGCGGCACGCTACGGCGCCACCGTCGACATGGAGCTGGCGAGCGGGATCGCGCTCTCGCCACGCGAACGAGAGGCCGTGGTGCGGATCGCCTCCGAGGCTGTGACGAACGCCGCGCGCCACAGCGGCGCCGACGTGTTGCGCCTCTACCTCGAGCGTCTCGAGGCGGGAATGCGCCTAAAGATCGTCGACGAGGGAGTCGGCTTCGATGACGAGCAAGCAGGGAGCGGCTTCGGACTGGTCACGATGAAGGACCGGGCCGAAGCGCTGGGAGGGAAGCTGCGCGTTGACTCGCAGCGTGGAACCGGAACTGAAGTGGAGCTCGAGTTGTGAGTGCGGCGGCCTCGACGCAGGCACTGCGCGTGTTGATCGCCGACGACCACGCGCCGACACGCGACGACGTCAGGCGGGCGCTGAAGGAGGCGGACATGGTCGTATGTGCGGAGGCGGCGGACGCCGCCCACGCGGTGCAGAAGGCCCTCGAAACGAGACCCGACGTCTGCCTCCTCGACGTTCGGATGCCGGGCGGTGGCGTTGCCGCGGCCTGGGAAATCGCCGCTCGTCTCCCGACGACGAAGGTCGTGATGCTCACGGTCTCCGACCAGGACGGAGACCTCTTCCGGGCTCTTCGTGCTGGCGCAGTGAGCTACCTCGTCAAGGACATCGATCTCAGCGCCCTGCCGCAGGCCCTACGCGACGTGGCCGAAGGAAAGGCAGCGATCCCTCCCGAGCTCGTCGCTCGCATGGTGCTCCAGTTTCACTCCAACGACCCCCGCTTCCGCACGACCGAGGTCGGGACGGAACTCGGGCCGCGGCTGACGAGTCGAGAGTGGGATGTGCTCGCTGCCCTCGCCGAAGGGCTCTCGACCCGAGAAATCGGTAAGCGCCTCCAGCTCAAGCCGAGCGGCGTCCGCGCACATATCTCCGCGGTTGTCCAGAAGCTCGGAGTCCGTAACCGGCAAGAGGCCGTCGAGATGTTCCGAATTACGACCGGCGAGTAGAGGCAGCCCGCTCAGTTCTCGAACGCGAACAAGCGCCGCTGACGACCACTAGCGGTCGCGTGCTGCGACCGATACCGGTTTCGCCGCCGCGGCGCGTTCGGCTTCGGCAAACGCCCACAGTTTGTTCGCGGTGAAGCTGAACGGCGTCACGAGCACGATCGCGGTTGCCTGGGCGGCGAGATGCCCGGCCCCGGCGCCGACGAACACGAGCAGAAAGAGCTGGTTCGCGCCGAGCGAGAGCGCAGAGACGGCAAGAGCGCGCGCGCCTTGCCCCATGAGACGCGAGCCGGATGCCTGGAACGTCCACGTACGGTTCAAGAGGTAGTTGCTTCCTGCCGCTACCAGGAATGAGATAGTCGCCGCCGCGAGGTAGTGCAGCCCCGCGGCGAGGAGCGCCGCGTAGACGGCCAGGTTTACGGCGTAGCCCGACCCGCCGACCGCGCAAAAGCGGACGAACTGACTCTCGAGCAGTCGGCGAGTTGCGCGGAGCATTTACCTCCTCAGCGTCGTGCGAAGCTCGCCGTTCTGCTTCCGCCGTTTGGATGGGCAGGCCTCGCCTGCAGTCGAGGCGGACCGGGCAACCCGCGAGTCGGCTGTGGGCCTGGCCTAGGTTCTGGCTGCGGGCTCGGATCGCCTCGACGGCTTCCGCGGCGGTGTCGCGTTCGTCGGTCGTCAGCTCCGGATCATGGGGTCGTCCCGGCCGGGCCTCCTCGGGCACGTACTTGCCGAGCGTGAGTGCGGTACTGGGTCGACGGACGTGGGCTAGCTCGGCCACGTCGGCTCGCTCACTCTGCGGCCGCCTCGGGGATCTGCTCCTCCGGCCGGCGGTTGGCGGTGCGGAAGGGTGCGACTTCGTCGCCGGCGCTCTCGTTGTCGGCTCCATCTCCGAGTGCTTCGAGGGCGCGCTGCAGGAAGCCGATCGAGCGGCGCTGGACGTCGGTAGCGAGCAGCTTGTACTGCTCGGCCTCAACGGCCAGCCGCTTGGATTCCGATTCAGCCTCGGCGACGAGCTCGCTGGCCCTATCGCGCGCCCTGCCCACGTGCCGTTGCGCCTCCTGCTTGGCCGCCTCGAGCAGCGCATGCGCCTCGGCCCTGAGCGCTGCCGCGTCGGCCTCCGCCTCGGCTCTCAATGCCTGCGTTGCCTTGTGGGCGTCGAGCATCGCCTCACCCACCAGCAACTCGGCCCGGGTCTTCTCCTCCTCCACACGCGCTTCCAGCCGGTCCCGCTCGCGCCTCCACGTCTCCCGTGTCTCCCGCATCTGAACCAGTTCGCTGTTCAGCCGCTCGATGGTGTCAGCCGCCCGGTTCAGCAACTCCTGGGTGCGGCCGCGATGAAAGCCGAACGCCGTTTGGGACGGCAGATCGTGCCCGCGCAGGTCGACTGGCGCCAGCAACGCCCACGACTCGTCCCAGCGGTCAGGTTGGCCAGCCACCTACGCCTTCTGTCTCCGTCTTGCCCGGAGCCGGTTCGGAATCGGCATCGTGCGCAACGCTACTAGCCCGGGCACCCAACCGGCAAGCGCCGATGAGGTGATCGTCAGGGCAGCGCTGCCAGTGCGGCGACGTCCCTGGAGGTCGCCGGCGGACTTGTCGGCGGTTCCGCTGACGCCGACCTCGTTGCCGGCGAAGTCCTTGGTTGTGCCGCCCTGGTGCTTCGGCGCGACGTCGGTGGAGTCGGTCGCGCCGCTGAATCTACTGTTTTCGCCCCAGAGTACGCCGCCGGGCCCGCATCGCCTCGACCGCTGCGGCGCCGGTGTCGCGGTCTTCGGCGTTGGCCCAGATGCGGGTCATCGGGTCGTCGGGAAGGTTTGACCGCAGCAGGTCCTTGCCGCGGCTGAGGTTGTACAGGTCGACCCGCCTTGGCCGGTGCGGTTGTTTGTCCTCGCTGTTCATTCCGTTTGGTCGGATTGATTCCGGGAGGAGGTCACCAGGCGAGTTTCCGCGCGATGGTGTTGCCCGCCCGGTCCCGGAAGATGAGGCGGGCGTGCCGGATGCTGCCCGGGAGGGTCGCCTTGATCAACCGGTGCCGTGCGACCCAGACCCAGTGCCGGTATCTCGGCCCGCCGCCCACGATCCGCAGCTGCGACTTCTCGCTGATCCGGAACCACACCAGCCGGCCCCTCGCTGTGCTGCCGGTGCGGAGGTAGACCAGGCGCGGCGGAGTGTTGTCAACCTTGAGCTTGAAGAACTTGCTCTCACTTTCACTCTGTTGACCGCTGGTATAGACCAGGGCCACCACTAGGCGGGAGACGTGATTCGTCGGCAGCAGCCGCGTGTTCACGCGGAGGTGGATCAGACCGTTGTGCTCCACGCCGGAGGCGAGGACCGGCCCTGAGACCTTCGCCCCCACCGATGCGGTGATCCCGGTAGGAGGACTGCACTTCAGCCAGATCGAGACACGCCCGTGCACCCAGTGGGTCGGGACGTGCTTGGCAAAGCTGCACTTGATCGGGGGCAGGGGCGGGGGCGGGGGGCCGGCGGGCGGCCAGGCACAGGTTGGACCGCACGGCTGGGGGGTCGTGCTGAACGGCGCCTGCAGTTCCAGGGCCAGCTCGGTGATCTCGTCGTTTGGATTGAGCTGGGTGTTGTCGATCGCATCCGCATCGAGGCCGGAGTAGATGGTCAGGCCGGTTCGATTGCCGATCACGCCGTACGACCAGGCGAGCGGCCAGCCGCCCTGGGGGATGTTCTTGTTCTTGGCCACGAGTCCCGGGAGCCAGTTCGCCGTCCCGGTCTTCATCGCGTTCATGTCGTTGATCATGCTCGGGTCGCTGACCAGCTGAGCCGGATCGAGGTAATACGGGCTGCTCGGGTTGGCGCTGGCGAGAAAGTCGTTGCCATTGGGGTCGTTGCCTGCCGGGTACGTGACCACGGAGCCCTGGGCCTGGCCGCTCGCGTTGCTGGCCAGGGTCGAGAACGGGTGAATGAACGTGCTGTAGCTCTGAGCGCCGGTACCGTCCGCGTCCCAGATCATGACCTTGTGGGTGGCGGCGAACGTGTTCAGCGCTGCTTGCTCGCCGGCGGTAAGGGTGTTCCACCTGAGTCCGTAGAGAATCACGGTGTCGTACGGAGCAAGGCCGCCTGCGGTGAGCTTGCTGGTGGCCAGTTCGCTGAAGTGGTAGGCGGAAAGGCGCGAATTAGCGGCGGGAAACTTCCCTCCGCCGCTGAGACCTGGATAGTTCGGGGGCGCGTAGCCCGGCACGACAGCGACGTTGAGGCTCGCTTGCGTGCCCGTAGCTCGCGTCGCGCCGCGACTGTGGCTCGGGAACGACAACAGACCGGCCGCCAGCAAGACCGCCGCCAAGGCCGCGATCGACGTGTGTCCGACTCCCCGCAGGACTCTGCCGTTCGGCACTTCCATGCCCCCTTCTCTGAAGACTCGTTAGCGCGCAGCCCGACGTGCGCGTCTATAAGCCTTCCCGACGGCGAAGACGCCGTCGCCTGCCGAAGGATGGGGTCGGACCGGCGCTTCGTCTTGCACCCGGATGCACCGCTTGGGGCGGGGGTGCTCGTTGGCCTTCGGCGCCGTTGCGGCGCGAGCCGTCTGGTTGGTTCAGGCGATCTGTCGCCAGCTGATTGTTCGAGGCCAGCCCGGGGTTTGGTAGGTCTCTAGGTTGTCCATCATGTTGTGGTGGAATCCGTCGGCGTCGTCGATGATGGAGAGTGCGATTGCGGCGACGGCGTGGGGGGTGGACTCCTCGGGGATGATGCGGTAGTGGAAGAGGATGGATTTGGGGTTTGTGGCTGCGTCTTCGGGGATGAGCAGGTCCTGATTGATGTTCGGAAGCTTGAAGGTGGGGAGCAGGTCGATGACCGCTCCGGCTAGCAGCGATGGTAGGAGCAGGTTGGCTCCGTGAACTCCGACGACGACGCGGCAGCGGCGGTATTCGTCGAGCCAGGGTGATTCCTCGCGTACTGGCTCGGCGGTGCGCAGGTCATGGACGTAGTCGGGCAGCCCGCGTGGCTCGCCGATGCCGAAGGCGACGAAGCGAGCATCGGGGTGCTGCTCTCGGATGCGATCGGCCAGGCGTGCGTAGTTGCGGTGTTGGCGGCGGAGAAGCACTCTCTGGCTGAGAGCGTCGGGGAAGAAGTGGCGGGCGGTGCGGAGCCAGAGGGTTTGTGGGCCGAGCCAGAGGCGGTCGCCGAGGTTGTGCTGGAGGTCGCTGCGCAGGGCGAAGCCGATCTGGGGTGGTGCGGTGCCGCTGTGCATGTTCGGTGCGCGTGTGAGGTCCTGGGCGAGCCGGGTGAGATCTTGCAGCCTGACGTTGGGCTGTGAGACGGCGGGAGAGATCTGGACCGTCGCGGCGGGCGCCAGCACCTCGTCGACTGTCGCGTCGAGTCCCTCGATCCAGTCGGTTCCGGGTCTGCCGAGTGGCATGTCGACCTCGATCACGACGACGCCGGCGGGGACCAGCCAACGCAGCAGTCTGGGGACGATCACGACGATGTCGTCGTCGGGGTGCTCGCGGGCGTGTCTCGGCTCCGACATCAGCTTGAGCAGGACGTGGCTGTAACGGAAGTCGAGACAGTTGACCAGGATCGCGGCCCGGTCGGCATGGCACGACCCGTTGACCGTGATCTCGGGGGTTGCCGGTGCCGCCTCCGAGGCGAGGCAGTGCGCGAATCGCCGCGCGTACCAGTCGGCCCCGGAGGCGTGTAGAGCTCCGGTCTTGCGATCGACAAGCGTCGGGTGCAGGAGTGCGTGTCCCGCAGGCCAGTCGAATGCGAACTCGCCTCTGCAGTCGGGGCAGCGGGCGTCGACGATGATCGGCATGCCTGCAACGCGCACCGCCGTCGGCGTCAGCGCGACGCTGCAGTAGGGGCAGGGGACGGTCGCCGCTGCGAGATCGATCAGCTTCTCCAGCTTCAACCTGCCATCCTCCCCATCCGCGGGCCTCTCCTTCATCCCCTGAGGAGAACCACCTCTCGAGCCTTCCGCCCCCGAGGCAAAACGCACGCCTCAAGGAAACGCTCGACTCGCTTTCCTTCCCTTCCTTAGCGGAACCTCTTCGACTCGCTCCGACCCCCCCAGACTCCTGCGCCGCGCCAGGATCGCCTCGACCGCTTCGGCTCCCGTCTCACGGTCGTCGGCATCCTCCGCGGCGCAGCTTTCTCTGCTGAGTATCTACGAAGGCAACGGCTTGAGCGTCACTTTCGCGGATGCCGACCTCCGCGAAGCGACCGAGCAACGGCGAGCCGACACTCGTTCGCCGTTCCCCCGTGCGAGGGATTGCGGAAGGGGCGCCCTGTTCAGCATGCTCTAGAGGCGGATCGAGACACCTAACGACGGGGCTCGACCATGCGGACTGCGGCAATTGGCCTCTTCCCTGACATCCTCCTCGACTGCCCGCGAACCGGTTCCGGCTCGCCCTGGACAACGGGTGGCAGAAGCCGTCATCGTTGCGGGCGGCCCAGCGCTCATCCGCGCGGCGAGGCGTAGCATCCTGTCACGCGCTGGCGTCGCGGTTGCCGCCGATGTCGCCGATGCGTCGCGGGCGGTCAAGGCGGCCGAGCTCTATGAAGCCGGTCTTGTTCTCGTCGACTCCGACATTCCCGGAGGCTGCGTCCTTGCTGTGCGCCGCATTACGGAGCGGGCGCCTGGCGCGTCGGTGTTGGTGATCGCGCCCGAGCTTGACCATGAGAAGCTGCTTGCGGCGGTTCGTGCCGGTGCGCTGGGCTTCATCGCCGAAACCCACGGCGCCGGCGGTCTGATCCGCGCGGTTGCGGTAGCACTCGCCGGGGAATCGGTCATCCCGCGCGCCGGGGTCGCCGCTCTCATCGACGAGTTGCGCGGCGGGGTGCAGAGGCAGTCGGCGGTCGAGGGGCTGCCGCTCCGGCTGACCCGCCGTGAGACAGACGTGGTCAAGCGGCGCCAGGAGGGAATGACCACCAAGGAGATCGCCTACGAACTCGACCTTTCGGCAGTCACTGTCCGCCGACATCTCTCCTCTGTGCGGAGGAAGGCAGGGCAGGCACGCCCCTTGACTCTCGCGTTCGAGTCGGCATCCTGACTCGCACAGGCCTGGATGAACCGACGGTCCGCGAAGGGGGAGATGCCAATGACTCTAGAGATCTGCGAGGCGTCGCTCCGCCGTCGGCCGTCGGATCTCCAGGTCGATCGCTACCCTTGGCGCCCCAGCCCGCTCCAGGAGGCAACCGATGCCGGATAGATGCGCGATCGTCACCGGCGGCGCGGGCTTCATCGGCTCGCATGTCGTCGACGCACTGCTCGCCGAAGAGTGGCGGGTCGTGGTCGTCGACGATCTCTCCGCCGGAGAGGTGAGGCGCTTGGCGGCGGAGGCGACTCTGGAGGTCGTCGACATCACTGATCGAGGTGCGCTCGACGCAGTCATCGATGCGGCGCGGCCGGCGGCGATCTTCCACCTCGCGGCGCAGGCGAGTGTCACCCGCTCCGTCGCCGACCCGGAGCGAGACTGCGAGATCAACGTTCGCGGCACCCTGAATGTCCTGGACGCCGCCACGCGGCATCGCGCTCCCGTCGTTTTCACCTCGACAGGCGGCGCCCTGTACGGCGACCGCGCACCGCTGCCAACCCCCGAGGACGTGCCGCCTGCTCCGATCTCGCCGTACGGTGCTTCGAAGTGGGCAGCCGAGGCCTACGTGACCACCTGGAGAGAAGCGACCGGGATCCCCCACGCCGTGTGCCGACTCGCGAACGTCTACGGGCCGCGGCAGAACCCGCACGGGGAAGCCGGTGTCGTCGCGGTATTCAGCCACTGCCTCTGGCGCGGCGACTCGCCCACGCTGTACGGGTTCGGGAAGCCGACCCGCGATTACGTGCACGTCCACGACGTCGCGCGGGCGCTGCTCGCAGCGCGAGGGAAGGCCGGGGTCTTCAATGTGTCGACCGGCGTCGAGACCACCGTCTCCAGCCTGTTCGAGTTGTTGCGAGCCGCGGCCGACTCGACGGTCGAGGGTGAGCTGGCACCACTGCGGGCCGGCGAGCTGGAGCGCAGCTGCATCGACCCGGGCCGGGCGCGACAACAGCTCGGCTGGGAGGCGAGAGTCGGCGTGGAGGAAGGTCTCGCCACGACCTATCGCGCTCTTACTGCCGAGTTCGGGCTGGAAAACGCCGGCGCGACCGGCTAAAGCCGTAGAGCTCTCCGCCGGCTTCGGATCTAGCCAGCGACGATGCAGCGCGTCAAGCCGCTGCCTTTGTTCGTGAGGGTCGACGGGAAGCTCGAAAAGCCGGTGCCTCCGCCGACTTCGCGTGGAACTCCGTTGGGCAGCAGGTTCGCTCCGGTCAGGATCGACGCGTTGCTGGTGACGATTCCGAGTTTCGGGATGGTCGAGCCCGCGAGGAGGTCGACGAAGTAGTAGAGACCGCTCGTGGGGGCGGTGTACGGGCTTGTGAACGGCAGCTTTACCCACGAGTCGGCAGCGGCACTCTGGAACGCGGACGGGCTGTCCTGGGTCTGCGCGACGAGGTTGAGATCGTCGTCATAGATCGCGAAGCCGCCGTGGGTCATCCCCGACCCGGCGGAGACCACCAGTTCGGCAAGCCAGTTGACCGTGTCGCCCTTGTTGAGCCAGACGGCCGCACCGTGGATCGAGCCCGAGGAGTCGGTGATGCTGCTCGAAACCAGTGCCGGGTCGGAGGTCCAGGCGACGAGGCCGAGCGACTGCGCGAGCGCGTTGACTGCACTCGGCCCCCCGGGCCCTTGAGGCCCGCTCGGACCCCGGGCCCCCTGCGGGCCGGTATCGCCGGTGTCCCCCTGCGGACCCTGGGAACCTGCGGGGCCTTGCGCGCCTGTGTCCCCCGTGGCGCCGGTCAGCCCCATCGGGCCGGTCGCGCCGGTCGGGCCGGTTGGGCCGGTTGGGCCGGTTGGGCCGGTGGGGCCGGTGGGGCCGGTGGGGCCGGTGGGGCCGGTCGCTCCCTTCGGGCCGGTGGGGCCGGTAGCACCCTTCGGGCCGGTGGGGCCGGTAGCACCCTTCGGCCCGGTCGGGCCCTGCGCACCGGCCGACCCCTGCGGTCCGCGCAGGCTAGCCAGTGCGCCGACCGTTAGCTTCCGTACCGGGACCGAGTGGTTGACGAGCCGGCTACCAGGGATGAGCCCACTCGCCACGGCAGATCCGCTCCCGAGCGCAACAAACAGCGCGAGTGCCGCGAGAATTGTCGCTGGATGCTTCACGTTCTTCAAAATTCGCCGTCAGGAGATCCCAATTGGAGTTCGGAAAGGCCAACTGAAGCGGGCAACCGAGCCGCGAGTATCAGCCTTTCGGCCAAGGACGCCCCCCTCATCGGTCTAGGCGTGCGCTTGGAATGGGGGAAAGTGACAGGCACGTCTAGCGCTCGAATCGACGTCCTGACCCGCACGGGCCCAAGGAGATCTGACCGTCTGCGTCGGAGCGTGCCTGTCGCCGCCGATGATCGCGGTCGTGACCCGCCAGGGCCGACCATCGGACGTCCAGATCGGCGTGGACTCAGGTCCTGGTCAGCGCGAAAAGCGCTGTCGGATCGCAGCGCTCGTCTCAGCGGCGGCCATAGGTACGCAGCAGTTCGACCGCTGCTTCGCGGCTTCCCACGCCGAGCTTCTGTACCAGCAGGCCAACGTGCCGGCGCACCGTCACAGGGGAGACGCCGAGCCGATCGGCGATTTCGCTGGTCGAAAGCCCTTCGCAGAGCATCTCCCCGACCTCCCATTCGCGTCGCGTGAGCGTCACCGCCCCGCCTGGCAGCGGGAGACGGCGTTCAGAGTCGCGGCGGAACTCATCGACGAGATATGGCACAAGCGACCGCGAGACGGCGGGCTCACCACGGTGCGCGGCTCGGAGGCTCGCGGCGAGCCGGTCGCCGCTGATTCCTTTCAAGAGGTAGCCGGAAGCGCCGCGCATGAACGCATTGACGACATCGTCCGGGCGGTCCGACCGGCTCAGGACGATGATCAGCGTCTCAGGTGAAGACCTCGCGATCCTGCCGATCGCGTAAAGACCGCCTTCGGGCAGCTCGAGCTCGATCAGGCAGATGTCTGGCCGCAGCCGGGGAGCTACGGCAATCGCCGAGGCCGCGTCATCCGCCTCGCCGGCGATGAAGAAGTCGTGCGCCTCGAGCGCTTCGCGAACGCTACGACGGTGCGGCAGGTCGTCATCCGCGAGAAGAACTGTCAGATGCTCGGGGGCGGCGTGCCGCGGGGTCTTGCCAGCTTCGATTTCCCTCCCTCCGGCCGAAACGGTGTCGAGAGAGACTCTACCGCGGTCTCGCGAACGTCACTGCGACTAGGGAGCAGCGAGGAGCGCGGGCGGCACGGGCCGCCCTCCTTGTCTCGGTTCGACGCCAATGAGATGGGCATAGACGAGGTAACGGTGGGTGGCAAAGAAGCGTGGGTGGCACGCTTGCAGAATGAGCAGCTCGTGTCTGGGGGACCTTAGAACCCCAAGGTCGTTGGCTGGCACGATCCGGTGGCGGAACGCCCTATAGACGAACTCGCCGTACGGCATTTCGAGTCGGATGAAGTCGCCGGGCTGGATTTCGTTGATCTCTGCGAATGGAGCGAGGAACGTCGTGCGATGTCCCGCGATGTAGACGAGGCGGTCCTGTCCCGGCATGTATGAGCGAAGGTCTCGCCCCGGCCCCCGCTCGAGCGAGGCTTCATCAGTTCCGTTGACTAGGACCATGTTCAAACCGAGGCGGCGGACGATGATTCGACCGATCGCCTGTCCTTCCGTCGCGGTACGTCGGAACTTCGCCGCGGACAGCTCGATCGTCCGGGCCTCGGCAGCCAGTGATTCCTTCGCTACGAAATTCTGTCCAGGCCAGGTCGCGAACTCGTGTTGGAGTTGCTCGGCGAGCTTGTGCTGCTCCCATCTGGTGTAGAGCCCTGTGAAGGGGTCCTGCCATTGCCAGACGACTATGACCCAGGCGATGGTGAGAACACCGAGGCCGGCCAGGGCAATTCCTGAGATTCGAGCGAATCGGCGCATCCGAGCTAAGATTGTTGTTGCGGGGTCACACGAAGGTTAAGCACGAATTCCTGACTAAGGTGTTTACGTGATGGCTGAGAATTGGAGAACCTCGAAGGGGGTCGAGCGGTGAGGTACCGGGTCAACAGCCCGCAGGTGATCTCGGAAACCGTGGGCGGTGAGACGATCATTGTCAATCTCGCGAGCGGGCACTACTTCAGCTTGCAGGGGACAGCGGTCGAGGTCTGGGACGGAGTCGAGCGCGGAGACAGGTCCGAAACCATCGTGCACCAGCTCGAGCAACGGTACGAGACGGAAGGCGGCGATGCGATCAATGCGTCGGTGACGAAGCTGCTCGACGACTTTGTCGCCGCCGAGCTCCTGGTCGCAGAAGGCGACGAAGCCGACAGTGTCACTCTTCCGCCCTCGCAGGCCGGAGGAGATCGTGCCCCCTTCGTGCCGCCGACCTTCACGACGTTCACCGACATGCAAGACATCATCCTGCTCGACCCGGTTCACGAGGTCGACACGCAGGGGTGGCCGCATGCCTCTGCCGGCGCCTGAGACCACAGGCGGCGCGCTCGACAGGTCGATCGAGGAGCTCACGAGAAGCTTCGAGCGGGCGGCGCGGGCCGGTGGCCTCGTGGAGCGCTCGATCCGGATTGGCGAAGCGCCGGTACGGCTTCGCTTCGCAGGAGTCGCCCTGGCCGAGCAGTTGAGCCGCGCCTTCGACCACCTGGCCGACGAGAGCGTCGCCGAACCGGAGCTGACGATCGACGTGTGGGACTCGGAGGACTCGAGGACTCCGCCGCCGCCGCTGCCGTCGCTCACTCCCGGCAGCCCGCGCGGGACGACCATCTACACAGCTGACGACGGCCGGCATTTCGCGTCGCGTCCCGCGCTCGGCCAGCTCAGCGCCTACGACCGGGCCACGTCGAGAGCGTGGTTCTGGTCCCGTAACGCGAATGAACTGCCGTTCTGGGAGCCGGCGGCGCCGTTTCGCCAAATTCTCCACTGGTGGCTCCCCGACCGGGGCGCGCTGCTTCTGCATGCTGCGTCGGTCGGCGAAGAGGCCGGCGGCGTGCTCCTCGTCGGCGCCGGGGGGTCGGGGAAGTCCACGTGCGCGCTCTCCTGTCTCACCTCCGGCCTCCTGTATGCCGGAGACGACTACGTGGCGGTCGAGCTTGGGCCCGAACCGCGTGTCCTCAGTCTCTTCTGCTCCGGGAAGCTCGAGCCTGGTCACGCGACACTGCTTCCCCATCTTCCGTCTCCGAGCTTCGCCGGCGACGGTGCACTCGAAGAGAAGTCCGTCTTCTATGTCGCCGAGCGGTTCCCCGAACGAATGTGCCGGGGCTTTCCGCTTCGAGCGATCGTCGCGCCGCGTGTACGAGGCAACGAGCCGCAGGTGCAGCAGCGGGCACCGGCGCAGGTGCTGGCCGCTCTCGCGCCGAGCACGCTGCTCCAACTCGTGCCGGCCCGCCAAGGGGCGCTGTCCGCCATGGCGGCATTACTCCAGGACATCCCGGCGTTCGGCCTCGACGTCGGAGGCCCGACAGAGCTCATCCCTCCAACCATCGCCGGTCTGCTCGGTGGGCTAGCCGCATGACCGAAGCGAGGGCGAACAGCGCTCCGCTCGTCAGTGTGATCATGGCGGCATACAACGCCGCCGAGCACATCGCGGAAGCGCTCGAGAGCGTCCTCGCTCAGGACTGGCAGCCGCTCGAGATGGTCGTAGTCGACGACGGCTCGATCGATGACACCGCGGCGATCGTCGGCCGCTACCCGGACGTCGTCTACGTGCACCAGGACAACCAAGGCCCGTCTGCCGCCCGCAATGCCGCCGTCGAGCACTCGTCCGGAGAGTTCGTGGCGAACTTCGATTCCGACGACCTGTTGCCGGCAACCAGAGTCGGCGATCAGGCGCGCTATCTGCTAGCCCATCCCGAAGTCGGCGCCGTCTTCGGGCGACAGGAGTGGCTGAACGCACCTGAGTGGATGGCGCGCGACAGTGTCTACGGCGATGTCGACGGGATACCGCTCTCGTCGGTGATGTTTCGCCGTGAAGTCTTCTTCGAGCTCGGTGGGTACGACACGTCGTTCGTCCATGGCGAGGACATGGACTTACTCATGCGGATGCGCGAGCGCGGGATCGAGTACCAGGTCATCCCTGAGATCGTGCTCTACCGCCGCCACCAGGCCTCTAGCCTCACGGGCGGACGGCCATCGCACGAGCCGCTCCTGCGTTCGCTGCGCGCGAAACTCGCGCGTGAGCAGCAGCCCGAGCAGGGGAGAGAAGCGTGAATCCACTCGTCAGCGTGATGATCGGCGTCTACAACGCCGCCCCTTACCTCGGCGAGGCGATCGAAAGCGCACTTGCGCAGGACTACGAGCCGATCGAGCTGATCGTGGTCGACGACGGCTCGACCGACGGCAGCGCCGATGTCGCCCGCGCCTACTCCCAGGTACGGGTGGTGCGCCAGGAAAACGCGGGAAACGGCGCGGCCCGCAACCGCGCCGTCGAGGAGGCATCTGGAAAGCTGTACGCCTTTCTCGATGCCGACGACCGCTTCACCGCCGGCAAGTTGAGTCTGCAGAAGGCGGCACTCGACGCCGATCCCGGCCTAGATATGGTCTTCGGTCACGTGCGCGAGTTCCTGAGCCCCGAGCTCGACGAGGAAGTCCGCGCGAGCTTGCGGCCGCCGGCTCCTGAGCCGATGCCATGGACCGCGCCGAATCTGATGCTGATCCGGCGTGAGTCGTTTGAGCGCGTCGGGCCTTTCACCACCGCCGTCCGAGTCGGCGTGACCGTCGACTGGTTTGCGCGCGCAGCGGAAGCGGGGCTTCGCTACACCATGCTTCCCGAGGTCGTGCTCGAGCGTCGCCTTCACACCCAGAACAACGGGCTGCGAGAGCGCGCTTCCCGGTCACAGTATCTCGAAGTGATCCGGCAGGCGATGGAGCGCCGCCGGGCAGCCGCAGAGGTGGCCCAAGCGGAGGAGAGTTGAGCGACAGCCGCCCGCGCGGTTCTTTCTGGCCAACTCCGAAGCAGCGGGCGCTCTTGGAAGTCGCTCTCGGTCCGGTCGAGAAGGCTGCAGCGCGCTGGCGGGGGCTGCAACCACTCGATGTGGCGACGCTCGAGACGGGGAGCTTCGGTCTCCTGCCACTGCTCTATGAACGGCTACGCGACCTCGCGCCCGACGAGCCACAGCTGCCGCGCCTCTTCGGCACGTACCGGAGCGTCTGGTACCGGAACCAGCTGCTGCTCGACCGCCTCACGGTTCTCCTTCCGCTTCTCCGCCAGCGTGCCCGCGTCGAGCCGCTGCTAGCGGGCGGCATGTCCGCTCTTCTGCGGTGGTATCCGCGCCTTGGCCTACGCCCGGTTCCGCAACTCGATCTGATCGTCGACAGTGAGACCGCAGTTGAAACCGTGAAGGTCTCGACCTATGCCGGCTGGCGACCCGCCGGGCAGACGCGCTCCTCGACGGTTCTCCGTGATGAGAGCGGTCGGGTGCTCGTCATTCGGCACGGCGCACCGCCCGAGGTTGCGGGGCCGTTAGGGGAGAGCGCCTCGAGCGCTCTGCGCGAGCACGCTCTCGAGCTCGATGTCAATGATGCGACTCCGCTTGTGCTCGATGCGGCCGACGAACTCCTCTTCGCCTGTGCCATGGGCGCGCGAACACTGCCTATACAGACGTGCCAGTGGCTCGTCGACGTGTACAGCGCACTCCACTCGCCGGAGGCCCCGACGCCGGGCTCGCTGCTCGAGCGGGCACGGACCGTCCGTCTTGTCGCGCACCTCCGCGCGACTCTGCGTTACCTCGCCGACATCACTGACGACGAGGTCCTGCACGACTACATCACTGCGTTCGACGCCGAACCGATAGGACCGCGGGATCGAATTGCGTTCGCGCTGTCCGGAGTGGGAGGGAGCCGTGTCGCCGGGACGGCGCAGGTTCTGGCCCTCTACCTGCAGGCCACTGCCAACGATCCACCCCTCCGCGCCGCGGCAGGTCTACCACGCCATCTGCAGGAACGCTGGGAGGTTGCAAGCCTCGCCGGCCTGCCACTTGTCGCTTTGCAGAAGACACTCCGTCTCAGCAGCAGACCTCAGGCACGGCGTTCGGACCCGGACCGGAACCGCTCCGCGTCATCCTGAGGCTCATATCCCAGCTCCTCCGTCGCGTTTGCGATGTCCCAGAAGCGCCAGGTGTTGGCCGAGACGCCGTAATAGACGCCGTAGCGCAGCTCGAGGGGGGCTCTGACGGCGCAGCCGACAAGCCGGACGAGGTCGCTGTGCGACAGTAGCGTCGCGTAGTGACGCGGCTCTTTCGGCCGATTCTCCGCCAGTACTGTGCCGATTCGTAGACAAATGCACGAGATCCCGTACTGGTCGGAGTAGTACCGTCCGGCAGCTTCGAAGAACGTTTTGCCTACGCCGTAGGGGCTATCCGGCCGGACCGGCCAGTCGGTCCGGATCAGAGGTATCGAGAGGGGATCGAGCCCCTCGTACGCGCCCGCCACAATGGATGCATACGGCTGGTCGAGCTCGTACATGCCGGTGACGTGATTCGAGCTCGCGAAGATGTAACGGCGCACGCCGTGGTGGCGGGCTGTTTCGAGCAGGTTGACGCGTCCCTGGATGTCTGCCTGGACAACATTCCACGGGAGATCCACGGTGGAGCCGGTCGCGAGGTCGACGACTGCGTCGACGCCGTCGAACGCGCCGCGGAGCGCGCGACCCCGGCGCACGTCGCCGCGGCGGATTCCCGCCGCCCTGTCTCCGCGGAGGTCGATTCCTCGCAACGAGTGCTCGCCGGCGAGGTCTTCCCACAGAACGTTTCCGATCAGCCCTCTTGCACCCGTCACAAGCACTCGCACGAGGGAACCTCCTACGTTTGGCGTGTTCCTGCGAGCGTCAACAGCAGGTCGGCGACGTCCCGAGGAGGTTCCTGATGCCAGTGCATCGCCCGCCGAAACCTATGGCGGAGCGCGGCCAGAGGCGCGAAAACCCCCGCCGCTGCGGCGCGGCGCTGCCCGCGGAGGTCCCTTTGCTGCCTCATGCTGAGCGCGAGCTCGCGAATCTCTGGACTCGCGTCCCAGTCCTCTGCGACGACGCGGTAGACCTCGCGTCTGCCCTCGAGCGAGCGCTCCAGCGTGCTCGTCAGCGAACCGTCGCGCTTCCGGTGCAAGCCAAGCAGCTGCGGCACGAAGGCAAAACGAAAGCCCGCAGCGGCGAGGCGTAGCCAGAGCTCCCAGTCCTCGCCGACCCACAGCCTCTCGTCATACCCACCGACGGCGAGGATCGACTCGCGTCGGGCTGCGACGGAGTAGTAGACGAAGTTGCGTCGCAAGAGCTCGACCAGAAAGGTCTGTGGGTCGTCGGGGATGGGATCCGGCGGATTCTGCTGAGCAACTGCGGATTTCTTCCGGACACGCCCAGTCCGCTCGTCAAAGACCCACGCATCTGAGTACACGACAGCCGCAGTGGGATTGGACTCCAAGGCGCTCGCCATCGCTTCGAGAAACTCCGGTACCCAGAGGTCGTCGCTGTCGAGAGGGCAGACGATCGGTGACTGCGCGACTGAGATACCCCGATTGCGGGTTGCGCCGGGTCCGCGATTTTCGGTTTGCCGCACCACCGTGATGCGAGGGTCATCGAGAGCCTCAGCAACGTCAGCCGTTCCGTCGCGCGAGCAATCGTCGACGACGATCAGCTCCCAGTCCGGTCGCGTCTGCCGGAGCACGGACTCGATCGCCCCGCCGATTGTCGAGACGTCGTCGTGTGTCGGCATGACGACGGTGAACGCTGGGGACGAGCTTCGGGCCACAGCTAGGACGGACGTTTCCACTGTCCAGTGGCGGTGCGTCGGTACCCGGAGCGGACGTAATGTTCCGTCCTCGTTCTCCGCGGGTGCGTGAGGGCCCGGCCCGTCTGCCGCACCTTGGCTTGCCAGGTTTGGTCCGGCTTCGGCTGGAGATCGCGGAGAACTGCATGGAGCGCTCTACGGGAAGCGGGGCGGGGCGTCGTCAGCCAGAATGGGGAGAGCCACTCCTGTACGTGCATCTCGAGCACGGTTGGCTCGCGCAGCTCTCGCAGGTACCGCGCCCAGACGCCGACGAAGCGTGGCTGAGTTTGCCCTCGCAACAGCCAGTCACCGATGGCAAGCGTCGATGACCAGCCACGCTCGATACCCCACCTGGCGGCCAGTCGGCGGAGCTCGGGACGTTCGCTGTCGTCGGCGAAGCAGAAGACGTCGACGAGTTGTCGCAGCCGCCGCATGGGGACCTCTCCCCAGGCGTGAGAGACGAGCAAGACCGCGTGATGGTCCGGGTGGGGCGTGAGCAGCCCGTCGATGCCGACGACCGACGGCACAGCCGCCTCGAACAGCTCAGCGTTGGTCGGCGGGCGGAGATCTTCGGGCCACTTCGCGTGCTTGTGGATCTCGATCCGGAGAGCGAGGCCGGGCAACTCGAGGGGCTGAAGGTGGTAGTGCGGCCGGTGAACATCGTCGTATCCCTCGGGAGGCCAGTCGCGATCCTGCAGGCGGAAGCCTGCTGCCAGCAGGGCGGCTTGGGCCTCCTCCGCATTCCCGGCCACGAGGTCGAGGTCGCCGAAGCGACGAGCGCCATCCGGATAGCGCGCCGTGAGCTCCGGACCCTTCACGAGCAGGAGCGGTCCGTCGTAAGCTTCGCGAGCTCGTTTCAGCACCGCAGGTGCGACGAGGGCAGCTGTCCGTCCGGCGCGCTCCTCCCGGAGGAGGTGCTTCGGCGCCTCGTCGCCGGCGAGGCGCAGCCGCCGAGCCTCGAGCGGACCGAGGCCGTGTTCTGACGCAAGCTCGGGCGTCAGTCGCTCGAGAAGGCGTTCCACGCCCTCCCAGAGACCTTCGGCGGGCACCTCTCACCTCTCCCGTAGCGAGTTCAGCACTGCAGTCAAATTACCCCTTCCGACCGATGCGTGTGCTTCGATTTTGCGGAATGCTGGGTGCGATGGACTGGCCGCAGGTCTTCACTTTCTGCCTGTTCGGCTGGGTCGCCGTTGCGCTCGGGGTGGGTACCATCGTCGGGCACGGCATCGCACTCGGCACTTTTGGCGACCTCGACTAGCGCTCCTTTGGCTCACGGGCCGTTGCAAGGTCGGCGAGTTTGGAGACAATTACCATGATGGACGGAGTTCGCGTCGTGGAGAAGGGGAGTTGAACGGGAGTCGCGAGACGGTGGCAGGCCGCGTGCCGTACTGGCACGCGTTGCGGACCCATCGTCTGCTGATCGCTGCCGTGACTTTGATTGCGGTGGTCGTCGCGCTTGTCGTCGTGCAGACGGCCACGAAGCGGTACGACACAAGCTCGGACTTGTCGATCCAGCCGCGGGCCACATTCGGCGCAGGCGCCGATCCTCTTGCGGGGGCCCCTGTTACCGCCGTCTTCTATCAGCCTGCCGACGGATCCTCCGTCACAACCGCCGCGGCCGACCTCTTCTCGTCTCCGGCCTACCTCGGTGCTTTCTACCGGAGCGCTCTCTACCGGCAGTTGGGAGCGCGAGCCGACAGCGCGTCGATCAGCGTGACCCCGCTGTCCCAGGCCGACCTCGTCGCTATCCAGGCGAGCGCTCCGAACGCCATCGTCGCCGCGCAGGTCGCCAACCGCTTCGCAGACTTCGTGCTCGCGCAGCGGACAAAGCAGTTCCAGAGCTGGCTGTCGGCCAAGATCCAGGACGTCGGGGCCCAGTTGCGCCTCGTGCCGCCGCAAAGTGATACGCACGCGAATCTCGCGGCCGTTTTGTCCGGGCTGAGGTTCTACGCCGGCTCGCCCGATCCGACGGTCTCCAAGCTCACCCCGGCGACAGCCCCCGAGTCCGCCGCATGGCCGCGTCCGACGGAGACACTCGCAGTCGCCCTCATCGTGGGTCTGCTGCTCGGCCTCGCCGCAGCAGTGACGCTCGAGGTCCTCAATCCACGCTTCACCCGCGAGGAGGAGCTCACACAAGCGCATAGGCTCCCGGTGCTCGCCCGGATCCCGCGGCTTCCCGGCCGCGCGGTGGAGGGCTACTTCCTCGGGCGAGGACCGCTTCCGCGCGAGGCCTGGAAGGCATACCGGACGCTGCGAGCGGTGCTGGCGAACGCAGGCGGGAACGGCGATCGTTTTCCTGCATCGATCGTCGTGACCAGCTCAGGTTCCGGAGACGGCAAGACGCTGACGGCCGTGAACCTCGCGATTGCGCTCAGCAGTGCGGGCTTGAACGTGACCCTGGTCGACGCCGACCTGCCGAGGCCCACGGTCGGCACCGTGTTCAACATCGTCGGCCACCGTGACGGCGTCGTACACCTGCTGAACAACCCGGATGCGCCGACCACGGGCGCGGTCCCCGCGCCCTTGCATGCGCGGCTACAACTCCTGCTCGCAAGCGAGGAGCAGATGCACGAGCTCCACCTCTTCGACACGCAGCGGGTTAAGGAGCTGCTCCGCAGGCTGGGCAAGGAGAGCGACGTCGTCGTCGTCGACACGCCCCCGCTGCCTGAGGTCGCGGAAGCGGTCGCTTTCGCCGACGCGAGCGAGGCGGTCGTGGTGTGTGTCCGGATCGGCCACACACGTCGCGACAAGCTCGCGGAGCTGCGGGAGCTACTCGGCCGCCGCGGCGTGACACCGCTCGGCTTCTTCGTCACCGGTCGTCGCCGTCCCAGCCGGAGCGGCAAGCGGACCTACGACGGCTATCCGGGCGACCTGCCCGTGATCCCGGGGGACTACCTCCTCTCGCCGGCGGATCCGTTGCCATCCTCTGAGCGCTCCTGATCCCGCCGTGAACAGGCAAGCTCGTTCGCGCCTGACGTCGGATCTCTACGCCCGTAGCGCCGTCACCACGACGGCCGCCGGCTTGGCAGGGTTGATCGCGGTCGTTGCGGTCTATTCGCCGAAATACGCCATGTACGCGTTGCTCGGGGCCGGGTTCGTCGTGCTCGCAATGTCGAGGCTCGCGTTGGCGATTGCCGTCTTCACGGTCTTGACGTTCCCGGCGCACCTGCCCGGGGCGTTCGGCGTGGGCGCCACGCTGGCGAAGCCCGTCGGGGCGCTCCTCGTCCTCGCCTGGGGAGCGGCCGTACTCACCCGTCGGGCGACGGTCCCGCTGCTCGCGCAGGCACAGCCGCTGCTGTTTTGGGCGATCGTGGGACTGCTTGTGTTCTCGGGCGCCTCGATGCTCTGGGCTGTCAGCTCGGGCACGACGCGCACCGGGGTGGAACGCCTCCTCCTGAACGCCGCGCTTTTTCTGGTCACCTACACGGCGGCCTGCACTCGGTCGGGCTTTCGCACGATCGTTCGCGGCTACCTGGTCGCCAGCGTCGTCACCTCGCTGTACAGCATCGCCTCCGGCCAGTACATAGCTGCGGGACGATTGGCTGGGCTCTTCGACCCCAACTACTTCGCGGCCGAACTCATTCCGGCGATCCTGATCGCAGCATTTCTGTTTGCAACGACGCCCTCGGCGCGACTGCGCTGGCTGTTCGCTGCTGTGGTCGGAATCGATCTGGCCGCTTTCGCGCTGACGCAGTCGCGTGGTGGGATCGTCGGCCTCGCGATTGGTCTTGTCGCGGCCGTCGCGGTAGCAGGCCCTGCGCGGCCGCGCATCCTCGCGCTCGTTCTGCTTCTGGCCGCGATCGGGCTCGGCTACTACTTCGGCTACAAGCCCGCCCACGTCTTTCAGACCACCTCACGTGCCGGTCTTTCCGGCACGACGTCGGGGCGACTCGACGAGTGGCGGGTCGCGCTCCTTGTCTTTTCGGGTCACCCCGTGGGTGGGGTCGGGCTCGGCAACTACCAGGTTGTAGAGCCCTCGTACGCGACTCACGACTTGAACCTCACAACGGTCCGCCAGATCGTCACGACTCCGCTGGTGGTACACAACACGTACCTTCAGTTCCTGTCCGAGCTGGGCGTCGTCGGCTTGTTCCTGTTCCTGACCCTGCTCGTGATTCCACTGCGTCTGACAAGCCGAGCGCTCGCTCGGCTCGACCGGTCGTTCGGCGAGCTCGAGTTTCAGGCCCGCGGGCTCTTTGCGGGGACAATCGGCCTGCTTGGCGCCTACGTCTTTCTCTCTGGGGAATTCGAGAAGCCGCTCTGGCTCCTGCTCGCTCTCCTTGCGAGCGTCCCCACGGTGCTCCGCGATGACCGGGTCGAGGAGGTTCCCACCTAGCTCCCAGGGGCTAAGTAGCCCCAACGCTCGAGCGTCGGCGCGAGCGCGCTCTCGAGCTGCGCAACGTCTTCCGGTCGAAGCTCCTCCCGATAGGCATCCGTTCGTCCTTCCGATACTCGGAGCGCTGCGAGGCGACGCTCCAGGCCCGTCCACTGGTCGAGCCCAGCAAATCGCAGGATCGCCGCCGTCTCCTCCGCGGGCCGCGCGACTAGGTCCTCGTAGCGTACGTCGAGCCAGCGCTCAGCTCCGATTTCGTCCCTGGAGGCCTCGAACGCGGTCATCAGTCGCTTCCATTCCAGACCGGCGAGGTACGGCCACGAGAAGTTCGTCGCCTCCCAGTCTCGTCGCTCTTCTTCCGAGAGATGACCGAACGTCCAGCCGGGGGCGCCGCGGTAGCCCTGCCAGAAGTGGACTTGCACCAAGGAGTTTGCCACGCCGCGGCCGTCACGAAAGACGTGGACGAACTTCGCCTCCGGGAAGACGGTGGCGAGCAGACGGGCGCGCGGCCAACCGGTGAACTTGTGCATGAACACCGGGCGGCCTTGGTCCTCCGCGCGCCGGCCGAAGAACCGTTGCAACCGTCGCTCGAGCCAGGGCGCCGCATCGGCCGCGGTCAGATCCCGAAACGGGTCGACAAGCATGGGTGAGACCTCCGCCCGGAGCAAGGCGTACGCCTCGGAGGGCCGGGGCTCGAGGCGGAGGCTCCGCGCGACACGCCCGAGCGGGTCCGGCAGCGTGGAGATCCAGCCGATCTCGGGATGGGCCGCGAGGATCTCGGCAAGGAGCGTCGACCCGCAGCGGCCGGTCCCGAGCACGAAGAGAAAGCGAGTGGCTGCCATTGCTACTGGATTTCGACGGCCTGGCTAGAGTCCTCCGCGTGAGCGGCAGCCGTTGCAGGGAGGCGTCGGTCTTTACCCATGGCTGACAGTCTGCCGACACGCATCCGGCTTCGGGCGCGACGCGAGCGGCATCTGGCGCAGAAGCGCGCATTCCGTCTTAGGCATCCATTTCCGCGCGAGGGTCGCAAAGCGGTCGTTTTGGTCGTCGGTTGTCAACGCTCCGGGACGACTTTGATGCTGGAACTCTTCGACGCCGACCGGCGAAGCGTGACTTTCCCGGAGCAGAGCCGTCTGTCCTCACCCGCCGAAAACCGTCTCCGACTCAAGCCGTTGCCAGAGGTGAAGCACCGGCTCGAGCGTGTCCGTGCGCCTCTCCTCGTCCTCAAGCCTCTTGTCGAGTCGCAATACGTTCCGACCTGGCTCGAAGGTCTCGACAACTCCTACGCGATCTGGATGTACCGCCGCGCCGAAAATGTCGCCGCGTCCGATCTCTCGTACTTCGGGGTGGGGAACGGAGAGCGCAACCTCCGTCTTCTGCTGTCGAACGAGCCGCCCAACTGGCGAGGCGAGGTCGTTCCGGAGACGACCCGGTCGATCCTGTCGCGTCATTATCAGCCGGGGATGGATCCTCGCGATGCGGCGGCGCTCTTCTGGTGGGCCCGGACGTCCCTTTTTTTCGACCTACGGCTCGACAAGCGTCCGGATGTTCGTCTCTGTTCGTACGAACGGCTGGTCAACG
Organism: uncultured Actinomycetes bacterium; assembly: GCA_963743545.1. Classification (GTDB taxonomy): domain Bacteria; phylum Actinomycetota; class Thermoleophilia; order Gaiellales; family Gaiellaceae; genus Palsa-739. Next base: position 1,302,681 of record CAVUQB010000005.1, read on the forward strand.
ACCCGGAGCAAGCGATGCAGTCGCTCTACGAGTTCGTCGGCGTGGCGTATCCCGAGCAGGACATCACCCGCGGTGTCCACCGCGGATCGGCGGGCCGTAAGGACGAGTTTCAGCTCAGCTCGGATGTACGCCGGCTCTGCGAGGAGCTCTGGGATCGTCTTGAGAGCGTCGGCTCAGGGCGCAGGTGAAACGTTCTGGTAGTCGACGTTGCCTCGCCAGTCCCACGGCAGCTGGTTGTTCGGCTCGTTCAGCTCCGAGTTCCGATTCGTGCTCGAAGCCGTTCCATAATCCACGGTGATGCCTGCGAGTGACTGGCCCGAGGAGAGTCCCTGGTTGTCGAGTGCCCGGCCCTGCGCGTTGTCGACTTCGAGGTACTTGATGTCGAGGCCGAGATTGTCGGTGTCTCCCCACAGCTGCAGGCCGTTCCCGCCCGTCTGCCGTTTGGCGACCTCGGTCTCGTCGACGCACTTCAGGTAGAGGATGTTGCCGGTTGCGTGAGAGGTGGGTTGGTTGTTGCCGATTTCGACGCAGGCGCCGGTGGGGATGTCGTGGGCGTAGAAGGCGAACCGGTTGTTGGTGAAGTTGCCTGCGGTGGCGCCGTCCCAGAGGTTGGCGCCGTGGAGGCCGGTGCCGCACTCGTTCACGCAGTGCGTGTCCCAGGCGAGGTTCTGGCCGATCTTCGAGATCGTTCCCTGGAAGTCGTCGTGGTCGACAGGCCCGTTGATCGCCCGGGCGCCGAAGCCGGTGCTGCCGGTGTCGTGGATCGTGAAGCCCCACCACAGGACGTGTTGCGACCCGTAGACGAGGATGCCTTGGCCGCCGGTGTCGGCGGTGCTGGCATCGCCGCCGAAGATGTAGAGATTCGCGGCGTTGTTCACCAAGACGGCCGGGTTGTTCTGGCCCCCCGAGTAGACGAAGCTGACACCACTGAGGTCGAGCTCAGCGGGGGATGAGAGCTGGTTCCTGATCACCGTCGTGCCGTTGACCGTGAAGCTTCCCGTCGCCTGGACGAGATCGCCCGGCTGCAGATCCGAGAGGGCCGCCTGCAACTGAGAGGCGTTGTTCACGTTCACCGTTCGGCTCGGCGTGAACGAAGGAGGCGTCTGGGTATACGCGATCGCCTGCTCGTAAGTCTCGCCCCCTGTTGGCGTGGTGGTCGTCGTGCCGGTTGTCGTCGTCGTAGAGGCGGTGGAAGTGGTGGTGTCCGTCGTGGTTGTCCCGGGCGGCCGCCCGTGCTTCCTTCGGTTTCCCGCCAAGCTCGGCTGCTCGTCGCGCGCGAGCAGGAAGAAGTGGAGCCGCTCCCAGGCCCAGGTCGGGATCCGGCGTGGCGTACCCGCCGGGCGAAAGTCGGGCTGAAGCTTACGCCCCTTGGCGTACCCCTCGCCCAGACGCCAGTCGACCCAGCGCCAATACCAGCGGGGGGCGGGCCTCGGCCCGAGGAGCTTCTCCTTCTGAACAGCGGAGAGTGCCTTCGGCCCGGCGAGAGCGCGAGCAAGGACCGCTGAAGAGCCGGCCCCCGCAAACCCGAGCATCAGCAAAATCACTACGGCCAATTGCTTGCGCACATCCCGGTACTCGGAAGGAGCGACGAAGCACTGAACCCCTCATCCGGAGTACCCCCAATCGGGGCTGCACGGGTCGAGGAGCTAATCTGCCGGTACTGGGTTCATGATTTTATGGGCTGCCGTCGAGCTTTGGTGGGCAGAAAGAGACGAATCTCACCAGTAGGTCAGTCAGGCGAAGAGGGGCCCGCGGTTACCGGACTTTTGCGTCTTCCGCGAATCCGAGCAGTTGTCTCAGGTGCCGGACCACTGATTCGATTGCGAACTCGCGCTCGACGCGCGCCCGTCCGGCTCGCGCCATGCGCTCGCGCAGCTCAGGAGTGCGGAGCACGCGTGCGATCGCGTCAGCGAGGGCGTCGGCGTCGTCGAGCGGGACGACCTCTCCGCAGCCGTCGCCAAGGAGCTCCGCGACTCCTCCGGCATCCGTGCCGATCGCGGGGACGTAGTGGGCAAGTGCCTCGATCAGGAAGACGGGGAGTCCTTCGCCGTCCGAGGGAAGCACAGCAACGTCGACCTGTCCGGAGGCAAGCCACTCGAGCAACTCGGCGCGCGGAACGGAGCCTCGGAAACGCACACTACGGTCGACTCCGACTCGGTGAGCGAGTTGTTTCGTGTCCTCCTCGGTCGGGCCTGCCCCCGCGAGCCATACTTCGACGTCGAGGCCCTCCTCGAGCAAGCGGCGTGTGGCCTGAAAGAGGAGGTCGTGCCGCTTCTCCTGATCGAAGCGTGCGCCCATCAGGAGGACCGGCGGGTCGCCGAGGGTTTCGCGTGGCGCACCTCCCTCGGGCATCTCGACGCCAAAACGCACCAAGACCCAGCGAGAGTCGTCGATTCCGGGGGCGGTTTCCCGTGCGAGTTTCATCATCGCTGTGGCGATGAACCGGACGTACTGCGCTGACGCCGACTTCTCGCGGAGCAGGTTGTTGGCGGCAATGTCGGCAAAGTGCGCAGTGAAGCTGAACGGCACTCCCGAGAGCCGCGACGCTATGAACGCGACCGTCGACGGAGGACCGGCCCAATGCGCGTGGATGTGATCGGCACTCCACGAGCGGGCGAGCCGTGCGATCCACAGCGCCTTGGGGAATGCAACGAGGTTCCGCAGCAGCACGTTTGGTGAAGGGCTGCGGAATAACAGCGCGAACGAGCGTGTCACAGCCCACGGGGCGCGTATGGTCTCGGCGATAGCGCCACGCGCGATCGCAAGGTCGAAGAGCGGCCGCCGTATAGCTCGGGATTCGGCGTCGCTGGTGGTCAGCGTCCCGGTGGGTCGCACGGGAACGGCCAGCACGTCGACGCCCTGGCGGACAAGTTCGCGGACCTCCGGCGCGAAAAACCGATCGATCAGGCCATACGGGAACGAAGACGAGAGGAAGAGGAGCCGTGGGGACGCCACTATCTTAGGCGGCGAGGTTGTACTCGGTGAGGAACGTCGCGAGCGCAAGTGCACGCCATGGGCTCGTCTGCGGCTCTCGCCGAGCTGCCAGGATCTGCCGCGACCGGAGAAACTCCACCGATTCGCGCACCTGGGTTTGGACACCAGGCCGCGAGAGCCAGAGGCGATCCGGGACGTCGTACGCCGTCTTGCCTCGCCGCCACACGACGTCGTCGGGGAGACGATGCGCCGCGACGCGGCGGAGCCGTTCCTTTGTCCAGCCGGACTCGAGGCTCGGCCGCCACCCCGCGCCGAGACCGAGCTTCACGACCCGCTCGTCCAGGAATGGCAGTCGCAGCTCGCGGCTCCACGCCATCGAATTTCGATCGGCATAGCGGAGGAGCCGCGGCAATATCACGCGGGATCCATCGGCCACCGCGGCTTGCAGCAGGAGCGGTCCCCGCAGCTTGGAGCCCTGCGGATCGACAAGTTGGCCTTCGCGCAACGCAGGACCGATCCAGCGCGCTGACCGCCGCAGGGCCATGCGAGCTGCCTCCCGCCCGCGGGCTGGAAGCGCAAGACCCAAAATCTGCAGAGGATCCGGCGCCGGCAGGTCCGCAGCGGCCTTCCAGCTCCTGAGAATCCGGCCGCTGCTTCTGAACTGACCGCGCAGCGCTGCGTCCGCTACAGCGAACCAGACGTATTTTCGATAGCCGCCCCAGGTCTCGTCCGCCCCCTGTCCGTCGAGCAGCACGGTCACCTGCTGCTCGGCCGCCTCGCGCATCACGCACCACTGCGCGTACACCGACGGCGAGTCGAAAGGACCGCCCTGCCGACGCACCAGCAGAGGCAGCTCCTCGAGGAAGCCCTCAGGAGTCGGCTCCACTCTGTGCGCCTGCGCCTCGAAGCGTGTGGCGACACTGCTCGCCCGCTCCCATTCGTCGATCGCCTGACCGGGGAAACTCGCGGTGAAGACATGCAAGGGTCGCGAAGGATCGACATTTCGGATCGACGCGACGATCGTTGAACTGTCAACCCCACCGCTCAGGCTCGCTCCGACCTTCACGTCGCTACGGAGGCGCATCCGAACCGCATCGTCGAATATCTCTTGTGAATCCGCCGGATCAGCTCCGTCCAGCCAGGATGTGGTGGCGAACTCAGCGAGATCCCACCACTTTCGCGCGTTGAGGGAGCCATCTGGGACGAGGAGAGCCGAGTGCCCCGGGGGAAGCTGAGAGATGCCTTCGAAGAAGGATCCGCCGGGATCCTCGGCGTCGCCGAAGGCGAGGAAGTTCAGAACCCGCGCACGGTCGTAGCGGCCAGTCCCGACGCCGGCCGTATGGAGGGCAGCGGCCTCCGACCCGAACCACCAGGCTCCACCCGCGTCTCTGCCGATGTAGAGCGGCTTCTCTCCGAAGCGGTCCCGCGAGATGAGAACGCCGCCGCGAGCGGGATCGTGGATCGCCAGCGCCCACATGCCGTTGCAACGCCGGAAGAGCTCCTCGCCCCACGCGATGTATCCATGCAGCACGACCTCGGTGTCGCCGCTCGTCTCGAACCGGTGGCCGAGTTGCTCCAGCGAGGACCGCAGCTCGACGTAGTTGTAGATCTCGCCGTTGTAGACGAGCGTGACGCCGGTTTCTTCCTCTGTCATCGGCTGGTTCGCGTCGTCGCGCAGGTCGAGGACCTTCAGGCGGCGCGAGCCGAGCCAGACGCCGTCACGATACGCGTGGCCCGCGGCGTCTGGTCCACGGTGCCGGATTGAGTCGAGCACCGTCGCCGCCGTCTCCGGCGTCGGCTCGGCGTCCAGACCCACTGCACCGACGATGCCGCACACGGCGAGGGAGAGTACCTAGACCAGGAAACGCGGCGGTGCGCTCGGCCGGGAGTTCACTCGAGCGGTCAAATTGGGCGCCGGGGATAGACGAGCCGAAAGGCCACCTTGCGCGCGACGGCCGCGGTCCTCAGCGGGAACCGGCCGGCGGACGTCTCCCATACTGCTGCCTTGCGTCGAAGGGCATGCTCGCCCGTGAGGTCGGCTGTCGCGTTCAGCAGCGCGACATGCAGGCGGTGGTAGAAGGGGCTGGCGACGTGCGTCAGGCGGTGCGGGTAGAGGTCGTAGCGCGACCAGCCGAGGCCGGCGTCGTAGAGATCGACTCGGCGGACCAAAGCTGCCGTGCCGTCGAGAAACGAGCCCTGTGCTTCGGACCCTCCGTTCCCGGCACGCTCAGCCAGCCTGGCGACGTCGTAGAGTCCCCAGAGGGCAAACATCCATCCGTTCAGGACGTGCGACGGCGGTTGCGTCGGATATTCCTGCAGGACCGGCCCCTCAGGTGTGTGCGCGACGATCGAAGAGTCTTCCCTCAGTAGGGGTTGGATTGCGCGTTCGGCGGCGTCGGCGAAGCTGTCATCTCCGAGGGTCAGTGCGGCACGCACGAAGAGGCTCGCCGCCTCGCCCTGCGCCATCGCCGAGTACCAGGGCGGTCTGATCTCGAAGGTGTGCGGCATCGCGAACAGGTACTGAAGACCGCCGCCATCGTCCAGCGCCTCGGCCAGCCACTCGGCTCCGTCGGTAAAGACACGGAGCCAGGCCTCGTCTTGCTCTCGCATCTGCCACGCACCGAGGGCGAGCTGTGCGATCGTGACGTGGTTGGCCCGCTCCCGGTCGGCGACAAACCCCTGCAGCAGCCGGCGCGCTTCGACCGGATCGTCGCTGGCGAGCTCGACGCGCAGGTCGTTGTAGTACCCGGACGCGGGGTCGCCGGCGACAAACGGCGCCTGGAGCTGTGGAGGACGGTTGAGCCGACTCAGGATGGAAGACACGTGTTCGCTACCGTTGATCCGAGGATCCAGCCTCGTCGCGGATTGTAGGGTGCTGTTCCGGCGCCCGCGTCGCTGGCTCTTTTGGCCGTGGGTGAGGAGAACACATGGAGGACGCCCCGGGCGGCGAGCCACGTCGCCGACGTCGTTCGCGCCTGGGTAGGCGCGCGGCCGGCTGTCGCTGTGGAGGATCTTCCGGACGACCTCGCTCGCCTTCTCCTGCGAATTGAGGAGTCCGAGCAGGCCCACCGTGACCAGTGGGGGTGCTGGGAACACGGGTTCTCCGAGAACTTCAGGCGCGGGCGGCTCTGGGTTCCGGAGGTCGATCTCTGGGTGGCCGCAGAGCGTCGGAGGCTTGCCAAGGAGACCCGGTTGGAGCCACTTTGGCCGGGAGGCGCTCCTTTCGCGTTTTGTCTAACGCACGACGTCGACATGGTTGCCCGGCGCTGGACGGCGAGCCAGCACCTTCGATCGCTCTCGGTCGCGTTGCGTGGTTCGACAGGCGACACCGGCGAGGAAGCAGCGCGACGGCGGGCCTGGGCGGCCGCGCGCGCAGCCGCACGCGCTCCCTACTTTGGTGTCTCGCGCGCTCCCGATGCGACCGACACGCTCGAGCGATGCGTCGAACTCGAGCGATCACGCGGAGTCACAGCGTCGTACTTGTTCACCGTGTATCCCCCAAAGCGGAAGACGATCTACGACGCCGTGTACGCCGGCGATGATCGCTGCCGATTCCGGGGGAGGACGCGGAAGGTTCGCGAAATTGCGCGAGAGCTTCGGGCAGAGGGGTTCGACGTCGGCCTGCACGCGGGGTACGCCAGCGCTACCGACCTCGATGCCTTCCAGTACGAGAAGGGCATCGTCGAGGACTACATCGGCGCCGATGTGGTGTCCTGCCGGCAGCACTACCTGCACTGGGAAATCGGGGTGACTCCGCGGATTCAGTCGGAGGCGGGGATCCTGGTCGATTCCACGGTCGGCTTCAACCGAAACGTCGGCTTCCGTGCGGGGACCGCGCTCCCATACCGGCTCTTCGATCTCCGGGCCGACGAGCCGCTGAACGTGCTCGAAGTGCCGCTGATCATCCAGGAGTCGCCGTTGCTGGCGGCGAACGCCCTCGAGCTCGACGGGCCGCTGGCGCGGGAGACGCTGAAGGATTTATGCGACTGCGTTGCGGAGACAGGAGGGGTCGTGACCCTGCTCTTCCACCCGCACAGCTTCGCGCAGCCCGCGTATCTCAGTCTGTTCTCATGGGCGCTGGACTACGCTCGGGATCGTGGCGCCTGGGTCGCAAGCTTGAGTGCGCTTCAGAGCTGGTGGCGGGAGCGGGCAGCGCGACTTGACCACGCGATTGCGGCTCCGGCGTGATGGGGCAGAGCACGGCAGAATCCAAGCTCGGTCACAAGCTGAAACGGACGCTCTGGCGCATGGGCGCCCATCTCTCGCGAGCGCGGTCAGAAGTCCGTCCCTCGCGGCAACCAGCCGCCTACAGCGTTCTCGTGGTCTGTCGCGGCAACTACTGCCGCTCACCCGTTGCGGAGGGTGTCCTTCGCACCGAGCTCGCGAAGCTCGGACTCGAAGGCGCGGTAAGGGTCGAGAGCGCCGGCACGAGCACCTACTACGAGGGTAGGCGCCCACACAAGTACGCGCGCCGCGAGGCGCTGCGGCGGGGAGTCGATATCGGGGGCCACCGGGCCCGTGGGCTGGAAGGGCTCGATCTTGCGGCCTTCGATCTCGTCATCGCCGTCGACGAGCGCACAAGCCGCGAGCTTTCGGTCGCCGATGCGGAAGCGCCTATCCTGTTGGGCAACTTCGGGGTCGGAGCCGACATCACCGATCCAAACGGTTGCGACCCTTCCGTCTTCGCCGCGACGCATGACGCGATCGAGGTCGCATGCCAAGGCCTCGCGCGGTTCATCGCCGACCAGCTGACCGCGACGTCTGAGATGAGCGAGTGAACGTCCTCGTCACCGACACCCACTACAAGAACGGTCTGTGCGCAGTTCGCAGCCTCGGCCGCCGCGGAGCCACCGTGGTTGCCGCAGCGCCTCGGCGACTTGCGGCCGGTGCGTCGTCTCGGTTCGCCACCGCAAGCATCGTGTACCCGCCGCCTGCGCGCGAGGACGAATTCTTTGCGGTCATCAGCCGTGCGGTGGAGCGTTACTCCATCGACGTGATCCTGCCGATGAGTCTCGACCTTGTCGACGTGTTCGTCAGGAACAGGAGCCGTCTGCCCGACCACGTCCAGATTCCGATCGTTGAGATGAATAAGTTCGCGGTGGCGGCCGACAAGGCGGCCGCGGTCGCGTTCGCACGAACGGTCGGCGTGCCTACGCCTACGGTCTTCGCCGATCCGAGTGACGTCGACCACTTCCCGGTCGTGGTCAAGCCGACCTTTGGTTCCGGGATCGTTCGGTATGTGAATACCGCAGAGGAACTCGAGGAAGCGTTCACGCCCGATTCGACCATCCAGGAGTACCTCGCCGGTACCGGCTACGGCTTCTCCGCCCTCTTCGATCACGGTGTCGAGAAGGCGTTCTTCATGCACCGGCGAGTCCGTGAGTTTCCGGTCACGGGCGGTGCGAGCACCGCGGCTGAGAGCTTCTACGACGAGCGGCTGCGAGACCACGGCCTGAGGCTCCTGCGGGCCCTGGGCTGGCACGGCGTCGCGATGGCCGAGTTCAAGTACGACGAGCGCGACGGCGAGTACAAGCTGATCGAGATCAACCCCAAGTTCTGGGGTTCGCTCGACCTCGCGGGTGCGGCGGGCGTCGATTTCCCGTGGCTCGCTACCCGCCTCGCGCTCGGCCAGGAGCTCCCTGCCATTGCTGAGTACGAGGTGGGCATTCGCTTCCAGTGGTTCTTCGACGACCTGCTTCACGTGCTCGCCCGTCCGAGGTCGGTGGGACCGTTTCTGCGTGATCTTGGAAGCAGATCGGTTCGCAGTGACCTCGAGCTCCGCGATCTGAGACCGGCGGCTGTCGACGCAGTACGGCTTGCCGGGGCGGTGGCGATGCGGGTCTGGCGACGCACGCTACGGCGGCCTCACGGGGCGGTAAAGCCGCGGGTCGACCATCCTCGGGCTCCGCGCAGGCTCGAGGCCGGACCAGCCGATCGGTCGGAGTAGATCGGTGGTGCAGCCGTTATCGTCGGCCGCGGACACCATCACTCATGAGCGTTCCGAAGAGCCCACCCGGCGACGAAACGTCCCGGTCACATCCAGCCGACACTCGCGGAGAGGGTCTACTAAGCCGTCCTCGCGGCAAGGAACGGCTTTGCGTGCTCACCGTGATCGACGGCCTGATGACGGCAGGCGCAGAGACAGTGGCGACACGGATTGCGCTCGGTCTCGACCCGAGCCGGTTCGAAAGCATCATCTGCTCGACGCGTCCGTCCTCGAGGAAGCACGTTGCAGCAGCTCGCGCGGCGGGTGTCCAGGTGCTCGAGCTGAACCGCCGCTCGAAGCTCGATGTCTGGCGCTGGCGGCCCTTGGTTCGGCTGCTCCGCAGCGGCAGGGTCGACATTGTGCACACCCACAAGTTCGGCTCGAATCTCTGGGGGGCGGTGCTGACGCCGAGGACCCGGTTGCCGGTCCTGCTCGCGCACGAGCATTCCTGGTCCTACGAGGGGACCGTGCGCCGGGTCATCGATCGGGAGCTGATTGCGCGGCGCGCTGGGAGGATCGTGGCCGTGTCGCCGAGGGACCGGATGCGCATGATCGAACTCGAGCGGATCCCGGAGAACAAGGTGGTCTTCATCCCCAACGGCATTCCCGACCCGCCCCAGGGCGACGGGGACCGGACCCGGAGCGAACTCGGTTTGGCGCCGTCGGACGCCGTCGTCGGGACCGTATGCGGCCTGCGACCTGAGAAGGAGCTCAAGACCGCACTCCGGGCCCTCGGGATGCTCGCGCCGCAGCGGCCGAATCTGCGGTTCGTCGTCGTCGGTGACGGGTCTGAACGGGCCAGCCTGGAGCGGCTCGCCGACGAACTCGGCGTGCCGACACTCTTTCTGGGGCACCGGCCGAACGACGAGGTGCCGGATCTCATCGCCGCGATGGACGTCCTGGTTCTCTCGTCGCGATTCGAGGGGATGCCGCTCGCGTTGCTCGAGTGGATGGCTGCGGGTAAGGCAATCGTGGCGAGCCGCGTGGGGGGGATTCCATCGATCGTCGAGCATGAGCGAGAAGCGCTACTCGTCCCGCCGCGAGACTATCTTGGGTTCGCGGAGGAGATTGCGCGCCTGCTCGACGATCCGTTCGAGCGGCGGCGTCTCGGGGATGCTGCACGACTGCGGCAGCAGTCGCAGTTCCGGTTCCAGCGGGCGGTGGGTCTCCTCGAAGCGCTCTACGAGCGCCTCTACGCCGAAGCCGTCACCGGCGACCGCATGTCTGGGTAGGTCTGGGCTCAGCGATGAGACGCCGACCGCGGTGAGGCCCTTCGAGAGCCAACGACCTCCCGCCACTTAGCCTGGCCCAGCTAGTCCTTCGTACGGGTTTGCGGCAAGCGTGTCCGGCCTAGAATCGACAGTAGGGTGCGCGCTCACGAAGGGGATAGCGCGCCGCCGCGTCGGCTGCCACCGCGCCGCGCTGCGGCGATCCGGGAAACCGGGCGAGTCGTTGTGGCGATCGGCCCCGTCGTCCCGGTCGTTCTTGCTTCTTCTCAGGGGGAGAGCTGGACTCAGCGGATCGTCGCTGTCGGCGTAGCGTCGGCGATCTGGGCCTTGTCGATGATGATCGGATACAGTCTCGGTGGCGCGGCACTAACAGCGCTCGGACCGCGGGTGGCGGTAGCACGCGGCGTCCTGATCGCTGTTGTCCTTTCGGCGACCGCGTCAGCCTGGCTACCGGACGCACGTTTCTCTCCGGCGACAATCTGGGTCCTTGCGCTGACCGTCTTCGTTGCGAGCGCGTGCTGGGAGACATTCGTCCTGCGGAAGGTCGCCCCGGCGGTTCGCCTGCTCCTCGTCGGCGAGATCTCGGATGCATCGACCTTGTTCCAGGACCTTCGCCGTGGCCGCGGCGGTGGCTATGAAGTTATCGGGGTCGTCGGCGAAGCCGACTCTCGGGGGGAGCGGGACCCTCAGGCGCCGTGGCTGGGCCAGCCGGCTCAGCTCGGTTCCGTAATCGCGGAATACCTGCCTGATCTTGTCGTCCTCACGGGTCGCGACGAGCCCGCGGGGACATTCTCGCAGTTGCTCGACGCGGCGCAGGCAGGATTTCGGGTCGTTCAGCTCACCGAGTTCTACGAGTACGCATTCGGTCGGGTGCCGATCGAGGATCTTCCCCACGACTGGTTCATGAGCGTCCTGCACCTCTATCAGCGCCGCTACTCGCGTGCAGTCAAGCGTGTTCTCGACCTCGCGGGCGCTTCCGTGCTACTGCTCCTCACGCTGCCTCTCTTCCCGCTGCTGGCGCTGTTCGTTCAGCAAACGGACGGCCCGGTGATCTTGCGTCAGATTCGACTTGGCGAGCACGGCAAGCTGTTCACGATCTACAAGTTCCGGACGATGTGTGCGGACGCCGAAGCGGCCGGAACAGCCGTCTGGGCGGCTGCCCAAGACCCGCGGCTAACGCGAACGGGCGGCGTGATGCGTCGCCTCAGACTGGACGAACTACCACAGCTCTGGAATGTCTTCCGCGGTGACATGTCGCTGGTGGGCCCGCGCCCAGAGAGGCCCGAGTTCGTCTCTGCGCTGAGCCAACACCTTCCCTACTGGACCCGTCGACACTTGATCAAGCCGGGCCTGACCGGCTGGGCTCAAGTCCGCCAGGGTTATGCCGCCAGTGCGGACGAGACGGCCACGAAGCTTTCCTACGACTTCTGGTATCTCCGACACCGAAGCCTCACGGTCGACCTGGCGATCCTCCTACGCACGGTCCTGGTAGTGCTGCAAGGTGACCGCTCCGCGAGCAGGGCTGAAGTGCGGGTTGCTGCGGCCACGATTGCCGACTCCTACGACTGAGTCCCCCCGGCCCGGAGCAGAAAGTCGCAGTGCTGGCCTCCCGTGCCGCCTTCGGAGGCTAGACCCAGCGGCAGAACCCTCGGATCTCGGCCTGTACTGGGCCGGCCCGGTCGGGACCCGTGCGCAGCTACTTGCAGCCCATGCCTTTCGCGCCTAGGCTCGGCAGCCTGATGGACTTGCGGTCGGCGGCTCACTCTCGTCACGGACCCGCGCGAGTTCGCTCAGCCGTCTAGCGACGGCGCTCGATTGGCGCTGGCACAGAGTTTGGGACCCGATCGGGCGTTCCGATGCGCGTCGCGCGGTGGATGGTCGCGCCGTCTGGGCTGCGCGGTCGCTTCCCCCGCGGCACGAGCCGCTCGTGCTTCGTTTCGCGAACGCACAGGCGTCGCAGTTGCCCGAGCTCACGTGGTTCGCCGAGGAACTCGACCGCGTCTCAGCGGGCACGCTTCAAGTCAGCTTCGTCGACTCCTGGACGACTGCCGACAACGTAAAGGAGGAAACAGCAACGGTCGCGGCCCTAGGGCGCAACCACGCAGATCTCGGCTGGGCCGGCACCCGCGCCTTCGGTTGCCTCGGTGTTCGGAGCCTGGACCCCGTGCAAACGCCGTTCCTCCTGGAGGACTACAGCGCGCTCGATGCCGTCTGCCGCGACGACGTGACGGCAGAGATGCTGGAGCCACTAACACGCGTCGGGCTCGTCGGCCTTGTCGGGCTTCCCGGCGCACAGCGGAAGCCGTTTTCCTTCTCCAGGCGTCTACTAGGTCCGCCCCACTACGAGGGGACGAAGCTGCGGATCCACGAGTCGCTCGTCGCCGAGACGACCTACCGTGCGCTCGGCGCCGAGGCAGTCACGCTCTCCGTGCGGCAAATGGCGTCCTTCAGGCCCGCCGTCACCTAGACGGTGCGTGCGCAAGCTGTCGCCTGGCTCTCCTCTGGGCACCATCGGAGACTAGGTTAGAACGTCCAGGGGCGTGTCGGCTGTCTGCTACTCGCGCGGATGCTTGTCGCAAACCTTCTCGAGCAGTCGTTCGAGCCGGTCGGCGTTGGCCTCTAACCCGAAGTTGTCGAGGCCGTAGCGGAGGGCCTGCTGCCCGCGCGTTCGTCGTATGTCGTTCGTGGTTTCAGACCAGGAGACGAGCTCGTCTGTCAGCTCGGCTGCAGTGGACACCGCGGCGCCGCCGCTCGCGACCGCCACTTCGGCGGGCAGGCCGGGCACGGTTGTGACGAAGGGCAGCCCGGCGCCGAGATATTCGAGCGCCTTGGTCGGGAGGGCCGAGCCGAAGACCGGATCGGGGCGTAGCAAGTGCAGCCCGACGTCGGCGGCTGCGAGCAGCTCGCCGACGCCTTCCTGGTCTACCGGCGGAAGCAAGGTGATCCGGTTCAAGCCTTGGGAGGTGACCGCTTCTGCAAATGAGCGGCGTGCGCTGCCATCCCCGGCGACGACGACGTGCGCCGGGATGTCAGCGCGCAGCGACTCGGTTGCGTCGAGGAGGAGGTCGAGCCCGTTCGCGACGCCGATCGCGCCCAGGTAGAGGAAGACGCATTGATTGTCGCTGACTCCGAGCCGTGCTCTCGTGCGTCGACGCTGTTCGGGATCAGCCTGTCGGGCGCTCACGATCCCCGGGAGGACGCAGACCGCCCGCGCGCCGTGGGCGCGGACGAGTGGCTCCAATCCGGGGGTCGGCACGATCACCGTCGGTGCCCGTTGTGTAACCGAGTGCGCGAAGCGTGCTAATGCCCGGTAAGCGACTCCCTCCGAGTGCAGCCAGCCGACCGAGGCCGCCGACTCCGGCCAGATATCGCGAACCTCCAGCAGCCAGGGACAGCCGAACCGGCGTGCGAGTAAGGGCCCAAGCCCGGCCACCGGGAGCGGCGGAGACGACACGAGCACCACGTCGGGGCGCGGCAACGTGACTGCCCGCGCTGCCGCAGCCGCAACGAACTCGGCGTAGTTCGCTACGCGGGCTTTGCGCGAACGGTGGATGCCGCCTGGCGTCCAGACCCAGTGATGTGCGATGCCCTCGATCGTTTCAGTACAGAAGGGGTGCCTTCGGTAGGAGGCAGGAACCTCTCCGGTCATGTAGTTGCGAGGGGTGGAAACCAGGTCGACCTGCCAGCCGCGCCTTACCAGTTCCGCGAAATAGCGGCGATGGCGGTAGATGCCGGGTGCGTCTGGCGTCGGTGCGTGCTGGTAGACGCAGAGCAGCCGACCTGGCCGAACCGGCTGCTCTGTTTGAACCCGCTCCGGTGCGCCAGGCGGCGGCAGAACGGGAGCCAAGCTGGATGCCTAGCGGCGGCCGCGGCTCGCCCGCTGCAGCGTCAAGCCAGTGAGCAGCAGCAATCCGCCGACGACGGCAATCCCTGCCAGGTCAAGTCCGGTGAACGGCAGGGTCCCACTACCGTCGGTGGTGTGGGGTGGTTGAAAGGTGCCCGCCCCGCACATGGAGCCGTGGGCGCACTTGAGCGAATTGGCGAACGCGCCGGAGGAAAAGACGAGAGCGATCGTCGCGACGGCGGCAAAAACCAGAATCTTCTTCACTGTCCTCGTCTCCCCAAGTCGAAACCAATACAAAGATCTTCCCCGACACTACGTCAAGCAGGGGACGTCAAGCGAATCCTGGCTGTGATCGACACCTGCCGAGCCCCCCGAAGGGTTGACTTCAGTCCCCCCGTAGGGCCCGGTTGACCTGGTGTTGAGTGAGCGGGATGCCCCACCGCAGTCGCGTTTGCGCCCAGGAGATCACCAGCGCCTGTGGTGACAGTTGACGCGCCTGCGCCAGTTCCGCCCGCGCCAGCGCGGTCTGATGCTCACGGCCAGCGATGATGCCCAGGATGAGATACGGGTACCAGTCGTTGGGGTTGCGACGCAGTGCCGCGAGCAACGCGATCCGCTCCTGGCCACTCCTGCCAGCCTCGGCATCGAGTGACGCCCGGGCGAGCGCCGGCTGTTCGCTCCACGGGTTCAGTGTCGCCGCGGTGTCGAGCAGCGAATAGGAGTTTCGCGCCGGGCCGCGAGCCACCGCCGCGTCAATCAGGCTGACGGCTGCCCAGGGAACTGCGAGGGCTGCCGCTGCGACAAAGGCGGCTGCCGCCGCGGCAGCGACCCTGAGACGGACGATCCTGACCTTTCGTGCGGAGGATTGCCGGGCGGGGCTTGGAGCCGCAGCGATTGCCAGGAGGGCCAGCCCCGCGCCCGTGAGGGCGGGTAACTCCCAAAACCAGTCGCTCGAGGCGTGTAAGACCCAGTAACCGGCGCCCACGAAGCAGGCGAGCGCGAGTCCCGGCGCGCGTGCTCGCCGTGCAGCGCGCCCCGCCCGCAAGAAGGCCAGCACGAGGAAACCGAGAAACAGCCCTGCCCCGACGATCCCTGTCTCGGAGAAGGCCCGTAGCTCCACGCTCTCGGGATAGCGCGATGTCTCGTGTGTCCGCCGATCTCGGAGATAGCCGACGATGAAGTTGTCAGACCCGACTCCGGTGACCGGGTGTGCAAGGAACTGGTCGATCGCGATCCGCCAGACGTCATAGCGGCTCGTGCCGAATCCTGAGTTGAAGTGCAGACTCTTGGTGGGGGCGGCTGCCTTGTTCGTCGTGAAGTCGCGCCAGGCTCGTTCGGCGCGGCCCAAGGGATGGGGGCCGGCCGCGATGACGGCCGAGGAGACGATTGCGGCTCCCACGATGACCGACACGCTCGTCCCGATGAGGAGACGGGCCCGCGGCGATAGTGTCACCCGCCGCTCGAAGAGCACCAGTACTGCGAAACCGATCAGCGCCAACCCCACACTGCCGACGATCCAGGTCAGAGCGTGCCGTACCGCGCCCACCCCTGCGTGCCCGGAGACGGAAGAGGAGTAGACATGCAGCAGGGCCGGCACGGCGGGGGCGACCGCAGCCGCCAGGAGAACGACGATACGCCAACGCCCGCAGCTTGCTGCGGGCGACTGCGAGGTAGAGCAGGAGCGCGCACGGAAACCAGATCAGCGAGCCGCGGCTCTGGCAGAGCACGCTCAATTCGGCGAGCACGACTGCGCTAGCGCAAGCGACGAGACGCGACAGCGTATTTGCCTGACGTCGGGACGCCAGAACCACCAGGGTGAGGCACGCCGAGAGGAAGAGAGCTGCGTCGCCGTCGGCGTAGCTGATCGGTGCCGAGAGACGCCCTTGATCGAAGAGGCTCGTGCTCATCGTGGCGGTCGCCACCCGGATCAGTTCGATCAAGCCGAGCGCGGCGAGGGCAACTCCCCACGCGAGAACGACGGCTCTACCCAGACGCTCGGAGAGCCCGAGGCCGGTGAAGAGCGCAAAGATGAGCCAGTAGACAAGCGTCCGGTTCGCACCGTCGAGTGCGTCCGCCGGAACCTGCGCCCAGAGGATGGATAGGTAGCTCCACGCCACGTAGAGGCCGAAGAAGACGAGCGGCAGCGGCTGCGCCGATAGCCGTGCACGGACCTCGGCCGATGCGCATGCCGTACACACGAGGGCGAGCAGAAGGAGGCCTCCGGGCAGGTACTCCTCTGGCGCGAATCCGCCGTCGTGCCACGTCCAAACGACACAAACGCCGAGCCCGGTGGCGGCGAACCCGGCCTGGATGACCCCCGTAGTGGAGAAGGGCAGGCCGAAGCGGGCGCCCGATGTCGCCTGTTCCTCACTGCTCATCGAGGTCGCTTCCGTCTCGATTCGAGCATTGTGGCTTGCGGGCGACCGCTCCGCACTCTCCCCGCCTTCCAACAGCCGCCGAGCCGCAGATCGGGCCCCCGAGACCCCCCAGGACCGGCAGCTACACTCGCGGCCCGGTGCGACCTGGAATCGGCCTTGCGGAGCAGTTCTACACTGCGCGGACGCGCGCATCGCTGTTTCGCGAGCTCGGTGTCGCACACAGCCTTCGGCGCTGGCGAACCGACCGGCAGCTCGGGAAAGTGGTGCCGGGGCGCCATGAGGCTTTCACCCGCACGATGTGGGAGCAGGCAGCGGGGGCGGTCGGCGCATCATTCTCCGAACCGGCGCCGCGCCTGTTCGAGTTCGTCCGGGAGGGACTGGCCGTTCACGTCCTCGGGCAACGGACACCCTTTGCCGACCCCGTCTCCATCGAACTCGCAGAGGCAAAGGATCTCGCGTATGCGCTCCTTAGGCACGCCCGCGTGCATGTTCCGGAGCACATCGTCGTCGACCGACGCGATCGCCAGGCCGCACGGTCGTTCCTCGAGACAGGCCCGGCGCCAATCGTCGTCAAACCAGCCCGCGGGGGCGGGGCAGGCCGCGGCGTCACACCGTCAATAGAGAACGCGTCACAACTTGAGCGTGCACTGCGCCGCGCCGGGTCCAGGTCTGAGCGGCTCATCGTCGAGCGTCAAGCAGTCGGCGAGCAGTTCCGGTTCCTCCTGCTCGACGGCGAGGTGCTGGACGTCATCCGCCGCGACCGCCCACAGGTCATCGGCGACGGTACGTCAAGCATCGAGGAGCTCATGTTCGCGGAATACGACCGCCGCCTGGCGACAGACACGGCGGAGGGGATGAAGCCGTTCCCGGTCGATCTCGACTGCCTCTTCACCCTCGAAAGGCAGGGCCTTGGCCTCTCGACCCGACCGCCGGAAGGAACGACTGTCGTCGTCAAGAGCGCGAGCAACATCAGCGGCGGCCGCGCCTGTGTCACCGTGAGGGAGCCCGTCGCTCCCGAGGTCGTCCGTGAGGTGCGAGCTTCAGCCGCTGCCGTCGGCGTGAGGCTGGCCGGAGTCGACGTCGTCGCTCCAGACGTCGAGAGATCGCTCACCTCGAGCAACGGCGTCATTCTCGAGGTGAATCCGATTCCCGGGTTGGGGCATCACTACAACGTTGCAGACCCCGAAGCAGCGACCCCGGTGGCCGCTCTGGTGCTCGAGGCACTATTCGCGCAGCGAGCCGCCGCGGCCGAGAAGGCGTAACCGACCGCCCAGCGTGGGCTTGCGAAGCCGCGGCCCGAACGCGACGAAGCCGAAGTTTCTTGGAGGGCGATCTCGGACCCAGCGGAGCGAGAAGCGACGCCGGCCGATGGCAGAGAGCGTCGCGCGGGCATGCAGTTCTCCCGATGTCGTGTCCATAACCTCGAAGGGGGCTTCGCTGGTGGAGCGTGAGCGGGGCCCGAACGGGTAGGCGCGGAAGGACCACGAGATGCAGCCCGCCCGCCGATCGCGCGAGAAGCCGCCCATGCACAGGCGTCCGAAGTCGTGCGAATGCGACATCGCAGTGAGCCCGGTGCCGAACACGAGCGCTCCGGACGGCTCGAAGCCGACTGTCGTAGACCGCGACGACGCGGCGCCAAGCCCGACCGCGTTATTGCCCACTTCGAGCGCGAGGACCGCGAGCGGAAGCTCGGACGACAGGTGCGTGGTCTCGAGCGTGAATCCGTCGTGGTCGAACGACACGACCCGGGTGAGGGCTGCGACTTCATTCGGGGCTGCGGCGGGAAGTACGGCGACCGCATCGGTGCACTGAGCCCCGCGCACGACCGTTTCTCCGGCTGCGGTCTCCGCGACGAAGCCTCCGGCCACCTGGCTGTGCAGCGTGGCCGCGCCGAACGCGACCGCGAGATCGGGTTGCGGCTCGCCGGCCGTTGATCCTGCCCCCACTGCCGCCAGCACGACGCCCGGCGCGAACCCGAGGCCGGTGACAGTGCGGGTGCCCGTGGCGTCGAGGGCGAGAGTCCGAACGGCCGCGCCGTGCACGTCCGACCCGCCCAGAGCCAAATAGTGGACAAGCCATGGGTGCCTCGGCTCTCGGTCACAGTCGACGGAGAAGCCGCGGTCGGCGAAACGGACGTGACCGCGGAAGGAGACATCGGGCGTTCGCGGGTCAGCGTGGAAGAGCAGCGGCGCATCGGCGCCGCAGCGACTCAACACGCCGCGAGCGAGCGCGTCGTCCGCGGCCCAGGCTGTTGACGCCGCACCTGCACCGTCGGTTGCGAAACCGATCCCACCGGCGCAGCCGGCGTTCTGTTCGCGACACCACCAGAGCACGAGGGCCCGAGGCCGGAAGTTCAGCTTCTCAACGTGGGTGGAGCCCGCCTCGAGCCGAACGATCCCTTTCGCGACTTCGAGAGCCATCAGGCGCGCCGATGAGCCAGCGTTCGCAGTTCGCCGACGACTCGTGGTGCGAACAGGAGTAGAAGTACGCCGTAGACGGCGATGCCGAACGGGATGACTATCGCGAGTCGAGCGGCGGCTGGGACGCCGGCATGAACGAGTCCGAGGCGCGCCGCGGCCACGGCAGCCGCCATGGCCACTCCGAGACAGAGGACCAACAGTTCGCCTCGCACAAACCAGGGCGAACAGCCGAGCGCCCGGCAGGTGATGTACGTCTGGATAGGCGCGAGAATGAATCGGGTGATGGCGAACGAGGCAGCGACGCCGACGACCCCCCAATGCAAGCCGATGACGAACCCGAGCAATGTGACCGGGGTCGAGAACAGGCGGAAGCGCAGCATCACGCCCGGCCGGCCCATAGCCTGGGTGGTGGCCCAATTGAGCGTCTGCAGTGTCGTACCGACCCCGGCGAGGCTCAGCCACTGCAACACGGGCACGGCCGCCACCCACTTCTGGCCGAGGACGACGGGTACGAAGTCAGGCGCGACCACCGCCATGCCCAGAAACGCGGGAACGTTCACCGCAGTGATCACCTCGTTGCCGCGCGCCCAGGCCTCGCTGAGCCGCGCCGGCTCGCGCTGGATCTTGGCGAAGGCGGAGAAGAGAACCTGCTGCAGGGGCTGGGAGATGCGGCTGACAGGCAGGAACATGGTGTTGTACGCGACGCTGTAGAGGCCGAGTGCGACGGAGCCGAGGAAGCGGCCGACGAGCAGGTTGTCGACGTTGTTCACGAGGTACCCGAGACTCTGGGAGCCGAGCGTCTTGCCGCTGTAGGAGCCGAGCTCGTGCAGGCTCGCCCTTGAGTACATGAGCTTCGGCCGCCAGGACGAGAACGTCCACAGGAGCACGAGCGAAGTGCCCGCTTGCACGACTCCCTGGCCGATCAGCGCCCACGCGCCGGCGCCGGCGACTCCCAGCAGAACCGCTGCCGCCGCACCGGCGAACCCGGCCACGATCACTCGGATCTCGAGGCCGCGGAAGTTCATCTCGCGTACGAGCAATGCGTTCTGCGTGGAGGAGAGCGCCCACAACAGGAAGAGGACTGAGGCCCCGGCGAAGAGCGGCGCCACCGACGGCTGTCCGAAGAAGTCGGCAACGAGCGGAGAGACGCCGATGCCCACAAGCATGAGGAGAGTCCCGGCAGCCGCGTTCGTCCAGAAAGCCGTCGAGCGATCCTCCTCATTCAGGACGGGCCGCTGGATGAGAGCGGCGCTCAGCGCGAGATCGCCGAACGTCGCACCGAGACCGACGAAGACGAGCGCCATGCCTGCGAGACCGAACTCGTGCGGCGTGAGCAGGTGCGCGAGGATGATGGACGCCGCCGCAGACGTCGCCTGCGCGGTGGCCTGTCCGACCAGCCGCCAACGCACGCCCCCGGAAATGCTCTTCCGCAACCCGGTCGGGCTCGCGCTCTCAACCGGCGGCGACTCCTCGACCTTCTCTATGACCTAACCGCCTTGAGCTGACATAAGGGGTGTGCGTACGCTTTCGCGGCGCCGGCGGTGGCCCCTCCGAGGGCGTGATAGTCGGACAACGCTTTGGCGAGGACGAAGGCGGGCGGCACGGGCGAATGATGCCTCGGTACCGCTCGTGTCGGGCTGGAACCGGCATGGATCGGTGTTGGGCGCCATGGAGCCGCCCGTGAAGGGGTACGGGCCGCTCCACGGGGAATGCCCGACTTCCGGCCGCCGGTTCCACTCGATCACTCGTTCGAGGGATTCGCAAGGTTCGACACCAACCGGCGCCGCAATCCGCTACCTTGAGCCGAGATCGGGCCGCTGCGGCAAACAGCTTTAGAAGGGGGCAGGACGTTGGCGAGAAGTCAGGTTCAGCGACGCACCATGCGTCTCACGGTTGCGGCGCTCGCTGCGCTAATTCTGTCGGCGGCGTTCCTTGGATATCCGGGCCATAGCCGGGGTGCCGCGACGGCTACGCAGGCGAGCGTCCATGTCGCGGTCGTGCCCGGGTTCAAAGCACCGATCTATCCGGGTTACGCCGGCGTAGGGAACTTTCCCGCCGCTAATTCGCGCCTTTCCGCCTACCACTTCAGCGAGTTGGCCACCAGCAAGCTCACCGCAGGCGGCCTTGCTCCGTACGACACCGTGATTCTCTACGGACTTAGGTGGAACACTCTTACCGCCGGCGAGCAAGCAGCGCTGAACACGTTCGCCGCCACCCACAAGGTCATGATCTGGGACGCGGACGGTACCGGCGCTCAGAGCTACGGCACGTTCATTCAGCCGTTCTCGACCCTGGCCAGCAACGCCAGCGGCAAACCCCAGAGCTCCGTCGTCACGTTCCCACAGTTCGCAAAAGACGTTGTCCAGGACTTCCTCGCCAGCAACAGCCCGAGCAGCCCGTATTACCTCGATCCGTCCCAGCTGGTCAGCGACCCAAGCATGATCAACGACATGAACGCGATGAAGACCGGGACGCAGAACTGGAGTCCGGGCCTCATAGCCCAGAACTCGAACATCGTGCACGGCGGCTGGCCGCTCGCCTGGTCGTACGGCGCGATCGGCAATCACACCGGGCTGACCATCTACTCCGGCCTCGATGCGGATGCGATCGACAACACCCAGCTCAAACCGAACGACGAGATCACCGAGCTTGCACTGGAGCTGAAGGCGCCCTTCTTCACAACGCCCGACACGTCGTGCGCGCCAACCTGCCCTGCGCCGCCACCGCCCATTAATAAGGTGGGCGGCGGTCCTCAGTGCACCTTCAAGAACCGACCCCCGACCCACTGGGTGCACGGCCGCGTCTCGATCTGGCTGAAGTGCAAACCTGCTGCAGGGATCAGCGCCAAGGTGCAGCTGACGCCCTCAGGGCCGGTCCTCGCCTCCGGCGCGGAAACGAACGGTCTGGTCCACCTTCGCGTAAAAACGCGACCGATGCCAACGAACCACGTCTCCCGACCGGTGGTGACGTATAGCAACAGTCAAGGCACGCAAAGCCTCTACTTCAAACTCAAGGTCGACAACACTCCGCCGCGCCTGCTCTACCTCCGGACGCGCAGCACGGGAAGTGGCCGCCTGGTGTGGTTCCGGGTGAGCGAGAAGTCGCAGCTGCGGATCGCGGGCGGCGGACCGAGGTACCGGCAGTGGGTGTGGGTCGCCCGGCACAAGCTGATCAGGGCGACGCTTCCCGGCAGCGTCCGGCACGCTCAACTGAGCCTGCGAGATCGGGCCGGCAACACGGTTGTACGGCGGCTGGTCTGGTGAGCGCAGCGCCGGCCGGCTGGCTGAGCTCTGGCTAGCTAGTGCCGAGTTGTTCGAACGCGCTTGTAGACGACGCCGCCGTACGTGTCCCACGCGCTCTGTCCGGCAAAACGAGGACTCAAGTTCGTGTTCACTGCGCGACCGTACTCGACGGTTACGCCTGCGACTGACTGGCCTGAGGAGAGCCCGCCCGTCTCGAGAGCACGGCCTTCGGCATGGTCGACTTCGAGGTACTTGATGTCGAGGCCGAGATTGTCGGTGTCTCCCCACAGCTGCAGGCCGTTCCCGCCCGTCTGCTTGACCGAGACCTCGGTCTCGTTGACGCACTTCAGGTAGAGGATGTTGCCGGTTGCGTGAGAGGTGGGTTGGTTGTTGCCGATTTCGACGCAGGCGCCGGTGGGGATGTCGTGGGCGTAGAAGGCGAACCGGTTGTTGGTGAAGTTGCCTGCGGTGGCGCCGTCCCAGAGGTTGGCGCCGTGGAGGCCGGTGCCGCACTCGTTCACGCAGTGCGTGTCCCAGGCGAGGTTCTGGCCGATCTTCGAGATCGTTCCCTGGAAGTCGTCGTGGTCGACGGGCCCGTTGATCGCCCGGGCGCCGAAGCCGGTGCTGCCGGTGTCGTGGATCGTGAAGCCCCACCACAGGACGTGTTGCGACCCGTAGACGAGGATGCCTTGGCCGCCGGTGTCGGCGGTGCTGGCATCGCCGCCGAAGATGTAGAGATTCGCGGCGTTGTTCACCAAGACGGCCGGGTTGTTCTGGCCCCCCGAGTAGACGAAGCTGACACCACTGAGGTCGAGCTCGGCCGGCGCCGCGAGGCGGTTCCTGATCACCATTCCACCGGTGACCCTGAACCTCGTCGTCGCCTTGACGAGGTCGCCCGGCCGCAGGTTCGAGATGGCCGCCTCTAGCTCAGCGGCGTTGCGCACCGCGATAGTTCGCTTCGCGGTGAAGGCAGGCCGGTGACGCGTGTAGGCGATCGCATGGTTATAGGAGTTGGCTCCGCTCGACACCGGACCGTTCCCTCCGCCCCGCGAGCCCCGAGCGAGCAAGAAGAGGTGCAGGCGCCGCCATGCCCAGTGCTCGATGAGAAGCGGTGCGTCGCTCGGGCGCAAGCGGGCTTGCAGGCCATGGCCCCTGGCGTAGCCCTCTCCCAGCCGCCAATCGACCCAGCGCCAGTACCAGTGGGGCAGCGACTTGGGGCCGACCCGCTTCTCTGCACGAACCGCGGCGGACTGTTCAGAGCGGGCCGAAGACTGCTTGGCAAGAGCTGCCGAACTCAGGCCCGCGAACACGAGCATGAACACGATGAAGACCACAGTTTGCTTCCGCATGACCCACTTGTCGGCAGGCGGCCGAGAAGGCTTGAGCAGGTCCCGACATTCAGCCACCCGTGGACGAAGTCAGGAGTCTCTAACAAGCGGCTGCTATGGATGACCTATGCGTGGCGTCTGGGGACGAGTCGCGATCGTGGGCGCAGTTCTCGTCCTGGCCGTGCTCGCGCTGCTCGTCGGTCGATCGAGCTCGGAACCGCTGGCGCACAACTCCGGTCGTTCACCCGCGCAGCTGACCAGGCACTCCGCCGCGCTCAGGCACTTCGAATACGTGGTTGCGGATGGAGCGGTCTACGTGTATTCAATCGACCAGGCGAACCGGCTCGTCCAGACCATCAGCCTGCCCCAGGTCGGCAGCTCGATCCACGGCGTCGTCGCATCTCCGCGCACCGGCAGGCTGTACATCGCATACGGGCAGCAGAAGCCGCCGGGCGGCGCGCTGCTCGCCTATGACCTACGCCGTGGACGGATCCTCTGGCACCGCACGTACTCCTTCGGAATCGACAGCATGGCGATCAGCCCGAATGGACGTTGGATCTACATGCCGGCAGGCGAAGGAACCCGGGACGGCACATGGCGCATCATCGCCGCCTCCGATGGCAGGTTCTCAGGCCGATCCATCACGGGGCCAATCGGGGCACACAACACGATCATGGGGCCGGGCGGCCGCTACCTGTACCTGGGCGGCGTCGACTACCCGTTCCTCGAGGTGGCGAGCACCGCAACGAACCAGGTAGTGCGCAAGATCGGCCCGCTCAACGGGCCGGGAGTGAGGCCGTTCACGATCAACGGCTCGCAGACGCTCGCTTTCACCACCGCGAGAAGCTTCCTCGGTTTCCAGGTCAGCAGCATCAGCACCGGCAAGGTGCTTTACACCGTCCCGGTGCCCGGCTTCTCCTTCGATCTGGGTACGTTCGGGCGAACGCCCGACCACGGCATCGCGCTTTCCCCCGACGAACGTCGGCTCTATCTGATTGACACCCCGAACGGATATGTCCACGTCTTCAACATTCAGGGCCTTCCCACCTCGCCTCCGCGGCTGCTAGCGAACATCAAGCTCAAGCATGCGCCTCCAAATGACGGTTGGCTCCAGGTAAGCCGCAACGGACGGTACCTCTACGTCGGGCGCTCCGGCGATGTGATCGACACCCGGACGGACAAGATCGTCGCGTACCGGCCAGCCCTCGGCTCTACAGCTGACTTCCTCGAGATCGACTGGCGCAACGGAAGACCAATCTCGACGACAAACCGCTACGGAGTCGGCTACGCCCGTCGCTGACCCGGCGGCTCCGCTCACGTGCGATTGCATCCGTGACCTGCCGAGACGAAAAGACGCTCACGCTGAGGTCGATGACCAGACGCTGCATCGTGGCCGTTCTCGTCGGACTCACGGCTCTCGCCGGCGTCAGCTGCGGGAGCCAGCAAGCCGTTACGACGACGAGCTCACCGTACGAGAAGGCAATCTCCTACACCCACAGACGCGCTCCCTTTGCTCCTGTCCGCACCATCGACGTCAGTAGCGCATCACAGCTCAGGTCAGCAATCTCCAGCCTGCGCCCCGGCGATCTCGTCAGGGCAACCGCCGGCTTTACGGTCTCCAGTTCGACATCCAGCGCGTTGGTCATCAAGAACCGGCTCACCGCGCCGGCGGTCATCTCTCTCACCGGGCACCGCGTCCGATTCGTCTACACCGGCCGCGAAAACCAGAGCGCGGTCTGGCTCGACAACCCCCAGAACATCCGCATTTACGGCGGCGACCTCTCGACGTCCGACACGGGCGGAGCTTGTCTCGCGAACTACGGCGGCCAGCATGTGACCTGGTGGTACTTCACCGCCCACGACTGCGGCGGCACGGGCGCTAGGTTCTCCGGCGCAGTGGCGCCTACCCAGCATGACGACTTCAACGGAACCATCTGGAAGGTCGGCCAGAACCTTGCCTGGGACCCACACGCCGAGAAGGGGACGGGCCTTCACTGCGCCAACCTGGACGACCGCAACCTCTACCCGTTCCACGACAATCGCTTCGCCCTCTTCTGCCACGACATCCCGACCGGCGCGGCAATCGAATATGGGGCCTCGAAGAGCGCCTACCCCAAGCCGGTGGACAACACCATCTACCTCCTGGCCGTCGATCTGACCGATGAGGCAAAGACCCAGACCGGCGGCAACGGCATCCAGTTCTGGGGTGTCAACGGCCAGTCCGCAAACGTCAAGTTCATTCAGGTGAGGAACGCAACTGGTTACGCGCTATTCGACGACGGCATGAACTCGGGCACGAGTCTAAGGGGCGTCACCATCGAGTACGGACGCGCAAGGAATACGAACCGGAACCCGCGCTACGCGGGCCAGAATCCATGGTCCGATCGACTCGGCGAGGTCTACCAGAGCGTCCGACCTGCCCCAAGGCGCAAGCGCGGCTAAGACGCTTACTCTCAGCGTGGGAAGCGAGCCCACCAGCTCAGGAAGCCGCAAAGAACTCCAAAGTAGATGCCGAGAGCGATGTAGAACGAGGTCAAAGGTGCCGCAGCCTTTCCCCCTTCTCTCGATTTTCTTCTCGCCGGCCGTCGTTGTCCGGCGCGCAGCAATTTCTAGCAACTGAGTTCCGTCCTGTGTTCTCACTCGCTTCTTTTGGGTGCTCGGGATTCGCAGCGGTTTGTCCGCCCCCGAACCGCACTTCCGGCTGGCAGGGCCTAGCGTGAGGTAGCGCGTCCCGACTTGGTCGTGGGGCGATATTGAGGATCGGCGGAGGCTGCGTCCAACCCCAAGCACAGGCGGAATCTCTGCGGCCACCTCAGTCCTGCTGAGGTTCAGCACGGGGTCTCGCTTGACGACCGGCCTCCGCCGCCAAGGGCCCAAGGGCGGCGCCGTGGACGTTTCCGCCCCTGGTAGGGGCGCTTCCTCAGCGTACTTCAAAACGAAGCGGCCGCCCCCCTTTGGTTTGCGACCGCTTCGTCAACACGGCGCCGCCGGAGCGCGCCGCGTGCCCTGAGCTTGACTCATCGATGTAAGCGGTCTCGCGGGGTGGACGTAAGCCCCGCGTAAGGGCTGACGGTGCTCATGGGCGAGATCCCTTGAGCGACTCGGAAGGACAACGCGGAATCGCGCGCCGCGACGACGCTACGATCGACCAGTGCTAGGAACGGGAGTCGGGATCGGGGCAGCCTGCCTAGCCGCAGCTCTCATCGTGTGGTTTCGCGAGGTTCGCACCCCGCGCAGAATCTCGTGGCGGCCGACAACGATCAACGGCCTATCCGCCACGTTCGCCGACGGCCTCGTGCTGCAACACGACGACGGCCATACCGTCTGGGCAACACGCGGCTTTGCGATCTACAGGAGTCGGGGCGGAAGCGCGTTCGAGCGAGTCCTCAGCCTTCGCCCTCGACTCGGGAGAGCCTGGGGCGGCTATCTGGCAAGCCTCCGGTCTCGCTTCGGCTACCAGGAGCTCGTCGAGCTCTTGCCGGTGGGAGACGAACGCTTGGTCGTGTTCGCGGCGGGCGACATCCACCGTGTCGATCTACGCACGAGGGTGACCGAGCGAACGCACCGCCTTCGCTACTTCGGGCCAGGCAAAGGCCGTGGGCTGATGGCGTTCGGCGTGACCAGCGACCAACAGGGAGCGATCTACTTCGGGGAGTACACCACCGAACCCGGTTTGCATCCCGTCTGCATATGGAAGAGCAACGATGAAGGTCGAACCTGGCACGAAGCCTTCGAGTTCCCGGCCGGCACCGTCCGCCACATCCACACCGTCCAGTTCGACCACTTCAGCGGAGCGATCTGGGTGGGTACCGGCGACCGCGACGAACACTGTTACGTCGGCGCTTCGCACGACGGTGCGGCCACCTTCAGTTGGATTGCCCAGGGGAGCCAGAAGTGCCGCACATGCGGATTCGTCTTCTTCCCCGATGTCGTCTTGTGGGGAATGGACGCCGGTCAGGAGCCCAATCACGTCATTCGCCTGCGGCGTGAGGAAGGGACGATCGACTCGCTTGCTGACCTTCCGGACGTCACGTTCTACCATCGCAAGCTTGACGAGAACCGTGCTCTTCTCGGCCTGGCCCACCATGTCGCCGAGATCTGGGTGGCGAGCGTGGACGGAAACGCTTCTCGATGGCTCAGCTGGCCAGTCCCTGCGCGACCGCCACGCGGGCCGGCGCCCGGCGTCCGACTCGGCCGCGGTGGCACGGAGAGGGCGGGCACTGCAGACGGCTTCGTTCACGTGAACCCCATTCGTACGGCCGAGTACGACGCGGCGATCTTCCGGATTCCGCTGGATGCTGCTCCGCATCCACCGCGCTGATCCGTTACCAGGGATCGGCTCCTGGAGCGCGAACTGGACAAGGCGGGCAGCTGTGCCTGCGGCCGCCGCCGCAAGCGGCACCGTGGATGCTTTCCACACAGCTTCCTGCGCGAACGGCCCGTGTTCCCCTTTCACGGGCCGTTCTGCTCTCTGGCCAGGGGTCACGCTCCCGGTCGAAGTCGACATTCGGTGCACCCCTTGTGGGTGAGGCTCGCCTTGTCGCATACATTGTCCTGTGCGTGTCTGGACGTGGGCCGAGTAGCGAGTCGAGCGGGTCGGCGATGAACCAGGTCCGGAACCCAGATGTGGGCAGAGCCTCGGGGGCCGGGGCAACCCTGGGTGAGCTCGCCGAGCAGCTGTCGGAGTTGAGAGAGCATCTCGACCGGATACTCGCCGGCCTGAGTGACCTCCGCGAGGACGACGGGGGAATCCGTGACGCAGCTCCTGCGGCCTCGAGGCGCCGCATCGGTCAGGCGAGCGCCGAGGGCCTGCGTTGCCATGAATGTGGTCGGCGGAGCTCGACAGACCAGGCGGGCTGGACGCTCCGTCTCTGTGGAGATGATCAGCTTCACCCCTTCTGTCCGACCTGCGATCGTCGGCCAGTCAGCGGCAACGGCGGGGCCGGTCCGACCTCGGCTGGGCTCCGCTCCTCTCAAGCCCCTGCGGGGGGTGGCCGATAGAGGTGGCGGGCCTAGGGAAGGGGGTTCCAAGGCCCGCCGAGGTCGAGGCTATGCCTAGGTTCGGCTGAACCAGACGCCGCTGCGACCTCCGCGGGCCACAGCCGCACGCTCAGGTTCGGGAGACCCCTTTCACCTTCGGCGAGCGGCCGCTTTGGCGAGCGCCTTTCGCTCGCGCGCTTCCCTCTTTTCGAGAGCGGCGACCACGCGGGCCGCCTGCTTGGCCGCTCGCTTCTCGTCTCGGCCGAGCGCTCGACGTGCCCGGGCCTGCTCCTCGGCATGGGCCGGACGGATGACTTCCGGCACTGCCTCGACTGCGACCGCGGCGACCCCGTTGACGCTGCTTCGGGCCGGCCGAAGTGCCTCCTGGCCTGCCCCGTCGGGCTCCAGCTCGGTCCGGTCTGGTTCGGCGAGCCGTTCCTCGGCCTGCCGTTGTTCCCGCCGGGGCGGGAGAGGCCGCTTGTCCGTCCTCGCACGCCGCTGTTGCACCTCGGCTGCGGTCCTCGCCGACGGTCTCGGGCGGGCCGGTGCCTGCGCGGGCCCCGCATCGGTCTCGGCCGCTGCGCGCCTCGCTTCCGCCTCCTCGGCGTCGATCATGTAGCGGTGTACGAGCGCCAACCGACCGTCCGAAAGGCCGACTTCCGGTTCAAGCGTGGGTTCGTCTCCACGGTGCGTAGTGGGCCGCACCTTCCCGAGCACGGCGTGATGTTACGCCGAGAAGGCCCCGAAGGGAAGCGGGAGCGGGGGCACTTCACCGACACCTACTGCAGGTTCCAGCCGATCGGCTAGGGAAACCGAGGCGTTTCCGCCGACGATAGAAGTAGCTGGGATCACCGGCGCGAATGCGTCCGGTCGTCAGAGGAGAGCGCGTGGCGTCGAGAGCTAGTGAAGATCTCACGAATGACCGCCTGTACGGCCAGGTTCTGGTCGCGGTCGTCATCTGCGTGCAGCTGGTGTGGGCCGGCGTCCTCGTCTACCTCGGCTTTCGCCTCTTCTAGATCGTCCGATTCTTCTACGGCTATTCGTTCGAGCTGCGGCTCGAGGCAGGGGGAGATCCGGGACGGTCGAAAACCGCTGAGGTGCGCCGTCTGAGGCCCAAAGTTCGACGACTGCAAGGGTCGACAGAAGCCGCGTCCGCCTTGGAAGAAGCCGGCGCTCTGAATCGACTGGCACTCTGAGCCCATGAACGAGAGACGATTCCCGAACTTGCCGAGCCGCCCCTGGCGGATGGCCCTCTACGTCGTGGTGATCGCCGCGCTCCTCGGCGTCAACTACTGGGCCGCGCACCGGGCGACGCAGGTGACGCGCGTCCGCGTTCCCTACAGCCCGTTCTTCCTCAAGCAGGTCCGGGCCGGCAACGTCGTCACCGTCACCTCGACCGTCTCAGAGCTCCAGGGCGACTTCAAGCACGCCACCAAGCCGGCCAGCGCCTCGACTGCCTCGGTCCGCTTCGTCACCGAGATCCCGTCGTTCGCGAACACGAACCAGCTCTCCCAGCTGCTGCAGCAGCACCACGTGGTCGTGAACGCGAAGCCGATCGACAACGGCAGCCCTCTCTGGGAGCGGCTCTTCCTCGGCCTCGGCCCGACGATCGTCCTGCTCCTGCTCCTGTTCTGGGTCTTTCGCCGGATGAGCGGATCTCGGACAGCAGGCGCGCTGGGCCGCTCCCGTGCGCGCCGCTACCAGCCGGGCCGCGAGCCCGTGACGTTTGCCGACGTCGCCGGCATCGACGAGGCGAAGCAGGAGTTGACCGAGATCGTCGACTTCCTGCGCGACCCGGAGAAGTACCGCCGACTCGGCGGACGGATCCCCCGCGGCGTCCTCCTGAGCGGTCCACCCGGGACCGGAAAGACGCTGCTCGCGCGGGCCGTCGCAGGCGAGGCAGGTGCGCCGTTCTTCTCGATGTCGGCCTCGGAGTTCGTCGAGGCGATCGTCGGCGTGGGCGCTTCACGCGTGCGGGATCTGTTCCGGCAGGCGAAGCAGGAGTCGCCCGCGATCGTCTTCATCGACGAGCTCGACGCGGTCGGCCGCGCCCGCAGCAGCGCCGGCGGGAGCTTCGGCGGCAGCGACGAGCGCGAGCAGACGCTCAACCAGATCCTGACCGAGATGGACGGCTTCGACACGATGACCAGCGTGATCGTGATCGGCGCGACGAACCGCATCGACGTGCTCGACCACGCGCTGCTGCGGCCGGGCCGGTTCGACCGCCGCGTCGCCGTCCTGCCGCCCGACCGGGAAGGACGCCGCCTCATCCTCGAGGTGCATACCCGCGACGTGCCGCTGGCGGCGGATGTCGAGTTCGACCGGATCGCGGCAACGACGCCGGGGATGGTCGGCGCCGATCTCGCGAACCTCGTCAACGAGGCGGCTCTTCTCGCGGCGCGCTCGGACCGCAGCGAGGTTGCAGCGGCCGACTTCGCCCAGTCGCTCGAGAAGATCATCCTCGGGGCCGAGCGCAAGATCATGCTGACCCCCGCCGACCGCCGCCGGACCGCGTATCACGAGGCGGGTCATGGGCTGGTCGGGATGCTGACCACGGGCGCCGACCCTGTGCGCAAGATCACCATCGTGCCGCGCGGCCAGGCGCTCGGCGTGACACTGTCGTCACCGGATGTCGACCGCTTCAACTACTCACGCGCGGAGCTCGAGGCTCGGGTCAAGCTCGCACTCGGCGGTCGGGCCGCGGAGGAGATCGTCTTCGGCGACCAGACGACCGGGGCCGAGGGCGACATCGCGCAGGTGACGGCGCTCGTCCGTCAGATGGTCGGCCGCTGGGGGATGAGCACGGAAGTCGGGCTGGTCGCCGTGCTGCCGCGCGACGGCGCCGAACCGTGGAGCGAACCCATATCGCCGCGGACGCTCGAGCTCGTCGACGAGGAAGTGCGACGGACGATCGAGGACGCCTACGTGAACGTCATAGCGCTGCTCACCGCCGAGCGGTCGCGCCTGGATGCGCTGGCGGACGCGCTGCTCGAGCGCGAGACCCTCGACCAGATCGACGCGTACCGCATCGCCGGTCTCGCCGAGCCCGAGACGCTGCCGGTCGACTGATCGCGCCCACCCGCGGCGACTCTATCGACGCCGGCCGTTCGCCTTGAAGACGCGCTCCTCGTCGTCGTAGCGCACGCGGGCCCACTGGAGCTGGTGCTGCCGGAAACTCCGCGAGACGGCATCGATGAAATCCCTCGTCTCCTCGGTGCTCCGCCGGCCGAGACGGATCACACCGAATCCGCGCCACGACTGTGCCCGCGCCTTGATCGGCAGCTGTTGGGCAATCAGTTCCGCCTCGGCCTTCGAGGCGGCCTCGATGGTGACCCGAACCCGAACGGGCACGCCCGTTGTCCCCTTCCCGTGCGTAGGTGGTGCCATGTTGCGACTCAAGCTACTCGATCAGCCCAGCGGCTATCAAGCCGTAGCTGTCAGAGCAACGGAGCGGCCGCGGAGGTGCTAGCGACTCACTCGCCGTCCGCGCACACGCACGTAGGCGAAGAGCAACACGACGAAGATGATGGCGAGAATCACGTAGAACATGAGGCTCCGACTTTCTGGGTTCGCTTACGGGTTCCTGCCCAAGTATCGTCGAATTCCGCGAAAACGTCCAACCCTTCCGGCGGGTCCGGAACCGACCATGCGCGAGTAGTTGCCACTAGCGCGCCTGGGCTCTCTCGACCGCCGACTCGACGATCTCGGTCGGGGTCGCGTTCTCGGCGCTGACCCGGTGGCTGAGCACGTACGGGGCGAGCCAGGTCACGTCCGCGACCTCGACACTCTGCCTTCCCTGGCTGGCGGCCCAGGCCTTCGCGGCCGTCATGAGGTGCCGTGCCGCGCGCGGGCTGGCGCCCAGCTCGACCGCGTCCGCCGCCCGTGTCTCGCGGACGATGCGCACGCAGAGGCGCGCGACGTCCTCGCTCACGTCCACCTCGTCGACGACTTCTTGTGCGACGAGGAAGGCGCGCTCGCCCAAGAGCGGCGAGATATCCCCGAGCATGTCCGGAATCACTCCGCGGTGCGGGAGGTCGAGCGTCCGCAGCTCGGTGTCTTCGTCGGCGTAGCCGAGGTCGACCTTGATCAGGAACCGGTCGAGCTGCGACTCGGTGATGGGGAAGACGCCTTCGTGCTCGTACGGGTTCTGCGTCGCCATCACGAAGAACGGCGGATCGATGAAGTAGGTGCGTCCGCGCACGGTCACGTGCCGCTCCTGCATCGCCTCGAGCAGGCCGGCCTGCACGCGCGGAGGCGTGCGGTTGATCTCGTCGGCGAGCAGGACGTTGGTGAAGATCGCCCCGCGATCGAGCACGAGCTCCCCGCCGCGCATCTCCATCGTCCCGATCAGCTCGTTCGGCGTCGTGTCGGGCGTGAACTGGACGCGCTGGAAGTTCGCTCCGAGGACGCGCGCCATCGCCTGCGCGAGCAGGGTCTTCGCGGTGCCGGGAGCCCCTTCCAGCAGCACGTGGCCGCGCGCGAGCGCGGCGACCAGCATCAGGTCGACCGCCTGATCCTGGCCGACGACCGCCTTCGCGACCTCGGCCCGCGCCTGCGACATGAGGTCGCGGAGGCGCTCCGCGGCCTCGCCCTCGCGGATCACTTTGGTGGTGTCATCGATCAGTTCAGTCATGAGAAACCTCCGTCAACCGAGGAAGAAGCCGAGAATTGCGCCGAACGCCAGGAACGGCCCGAAAGCGATGGCCTTCTTGCGGGCCGCCGCCCCTTGGGTCGCGACGATCCAGAGTGCGACCACGAGCACGCAGAGGAGCGCGATCTCGACCGCGGGAAACGTCTGCGACCCGAGCGCGAGTCCGATCAGTAGGCCGAGCTTCACGTCTCCGAAGCCGATGCTGCCCGGGAAGAACGCTGCGCTGGCGAAGAAAAAGCCGCCGAGGGCGACGCCCGCGGCGATGTGGATCACGAGCTTGTGCGGATCCGAGACGGCGACGATCGCAAGGACCGCGAGCGATGCCGGCAGCACGATGACGTTGGGCAGGAGCCGGTGCTCCAGGTCGATCGCGGTCAGCAGCACCATCACCGGGCAGAGCACGAGGCCGATGAACGCCCAACCGGTCACGCCGAAGTGGACGAAGTCGGCCACGACGAGCCCCGCCGAGACCGCGACGACGGCCACCGCCCGCGCTCCCCGCGGCAGAACCTCGCGCAGCGGGCGGCGCGGGCGTGCGGCCGGCGCGCCCTGGCCCTCGGTGGCGGTCGGCTGCGGAGACACGGCTGTTGCGCTCGCCTCGGTCATGTGCAGGTGGGGGTCGGTCCGGTCTTCCAGTTCGAGGGCTGGCCGGCGGCGGTGTGCGCGTTGGGCGGCACCGTGCACGTCCACGGGCCGTTGCCGCCGGTTATCCCGATGGTGGCCGTCCAGGCGCCGTTCTGCAGCACGAAGGTGACCTTCGCCGTGTAGTAGACGCCGAAGACGTTGAGCTGCTGGAAGGTGCAGGTGCGCTTGAGGTTCGAGCCCTTGCAGTGGACGTTGCCGGGCTCCCAGCCCTGGTTGTTGGACGCCATCCTCATCGCACGGATGAAGGCGGCTTCGGTCGCCGACATGGCGCAGTTGTTCGGGTCGGCGGTGGGAGGCGCGGGCGAGTTGCTGCAGATGCGAGGGTCGCCGGCCACCGGTGGGGCCGCGGGACAGGCGTTGAGTCCGGTGCTGCTGGCACAGAATCGGCCGCGCGGCAGCGCGCGGGCCCAGACGCGGGACTTGCCGCGCTCCCAGGTCGCGGTGCAGCGGAACGTCGAATACTTCTTGCCCATCCCGGCTCTGCGTGCCTTGCCGAGGCCGTGACAGTTCGCCGCAGAGATGATCGAGGGGGCGCTCGTGTTGTCGGTCGGGATCTGCGGGATGAAGCCGTGGATCTTCTTCGCCATCGCCTGCGGGGTCATCCACGCGGCGCGCGTCTTCGCCTGCGAGACGCCCGCCCACGTGAGCAGGAGGACGCCGACGAGCAGCGCCGATGCGAGACCGAGGCGGGAGCGACTCTTCATGGCAGCTAGGGCGAGTTGATCAGCCGCGTCTTCCCGAGGTTCTGGCCGATCTGTTTGAAGATCGCCGTCAAACTCGTATTGCTCGCGTCCGGGTAGAACTGGCTTGGGTCGCTCGCCAGGTAGTACATCGTCCAGCAGCCGCGGATCGGCGTGGCTGCGAAGGCGCCGGGGCACGCGGCAGGCCAGGGCCGGGCCGGATTGCCCAACGACGTCTCGTTGCAGCCGTTGAACTGGTTTGTCGACCGGAATGGGCAGCTTCCACGCACGCCGTTCATCCCGAGGCACTGGGTGTCCTCGTCCGGCGTCCCCGACCGGGGAGGCGGCGACCAGTAGCCGATCGTGTAGATCGCCGTGCCGGTGGCCGTCGCCGACGCGCCGACGTTCACGGCCTGCTGGCACGGCGTGTGGCGCTCCGCCGAGGTCGTCGGGATTGACGATTCGTTGGGGGACGTGTAGATCGGCCCGTAGTTGGCCTCGCCGTCGCCGAGGACGACGATGGCGTGCGTTGCGCCGTCGTTGCCGAGCGCGTCGAGCGAGTCCTGCGCCGCCTGGAGCACCGAAGTGTAGGACGTGTCCCCTCCCTCCTTCAGGCCGCAGTTGCCGCCTGTCTGGAGTGTCTGTAAGAGCGGATCGTTCGCGTTGAGCACGAACTTCGTGCCGTTCCAGCTGGCGTAGGTGTTCTCCCAGGGCAAGACGGTGAACGTGTAGCCCTCCGTCAGGAACGGGTCGACCGCAGGCTTCCCGGGATCGTCGTAGGCCTTGGCATTCGCCGGGAGCGCGTTGCAGGTCCTCTCGGCGGCCACCGCGGCCGCGCTGGTCAGGCCGGGGAAGGCGAGCAGCTCGACCTTGTCGAGCGGCGGCTGGCCGTTGCACGATGCGCCCGGGTTGCAGGGGTACAGGGTCTGCAGGAGCGCCTTGACCCCGACCTTGACGCAGTCGAGCTTGTCGGGGTTGTTGACTCCCGGGCAGACGGTGGAGGACCCGGGTGCCGACTGGCTCATCGAGCCGGTGGTGTCGAGGACGACCGCGACGTCGATCGGCGTGATCGTCTGGTCGGGCGCCGTGGCGGTTCCGCTGACGCTCAGGTTGAAGTTGCTGAAGCCGAAGATGCCGGCGAACGTCGTCTTGACCGTCGCCGCCTCGGAGACGGTCACGGCGTTGCAGCCGTCGGGGGGTGGGTTCGCCATGTTGCCCGGGTTACAGAGATTGCTGGCGTCCTGCGGGCTCGCGTCCTGCGGGCACGTGGCGGTGGCGGGGGGGTTGGCTCCCGGTTGGTACCCCGGCCCGTTCGGCGAGCAGATGAACGTGAGGGTCGGGCCGTTCGCCGTCACGCCGTAGCCGAAGAGGGCATTACGTGCTCCCGTCGCTCCGCCAAAGCCCAGCGGGGGCGGCGCGGGCGTGAGACTCGCACAGTCGGTCGACGCGGTGCTACCGGCCGACTGGCACCAACCCGCATAGTCGTTCGGCATGTTCTGCGCGACCGCAATCGCGGTGGAGTCGACCGCATTCTGCAGCTGGCGCTGCGCAAGATAGACCCGGCCGACGTCGATCACGAGCCCCGCGAACCCGAGCAGGACGACCATCATCAGCGCCGTCAACGGCAGAACCTGACCGCGCTCCTCGCGTAGACGCCCGGCGAGCCCCTTTATGCGGACATCACTCGATCGCATCCGTCGCGCTCGCGGTGAGGGTCCCGGACTTGATGCTGATGACGCCGAAGATGTTGAGGCTGTACGGGATCGAGGCGCTCACGGTCGCCTGGTTGCCCTGGATCCAGTCGGTGCCGTCGGCTCCGTTGCAGCTGTTGGCGTTATTGTTCACGATGATCTTGACTTGGCTGGGCGGGAGGTTAACGTCGATAGCCGAGTTCACCGTCTCGTTGACGGCGGGCGTGCACGCGTCCGTGAGGCCCCGTCCGAGCGACAGTGTGCGCGCACCGGCGCGGACAGCGTCGGTGAGCGTGATGTAGCGGTAGAAGACGATGCCGAAGCTCGTGATCCCGGTCGCGATCATCAGCAGGACGGGGAGGACGAGCGCGAACTCGACCAGTCCCTGGCCGTCCTCGCGGCGGATGTCCGGCAGGCGCCTCACCGGTTGTTCAGCGCCTGGAAGATGGAGATCAGCGCCGGGCCGAGGATGATGAAGAACAGGGCCGGGAAGATCATGAACACGAGCGGGAAGAGCATCTTGATCGGCGCCTTCTGCGCCTGCTGCTCGGCCTGAGCCCGCCGCCGCTTGCGCATCTCGATCGCGAGGCTGCGCAGGATCTGGCCGATGGACACGCCCAGCAGCTCGCCCTGCATCATCGCGCGGGTGAACGACTCGACCGCGGGCGTCGGCGTACGGCCGACCATGTTCTCGAGCGCCTGGACGGGCGTGAGGCCCATGCGCTGCTCCTGGAGCACGATCCGCAGCTCCTCGCCGAGCGGACCGCCCATCCGGTCGCCGGCAAGCTGCAAGGCGGCACTGATGCTGAGGCCGGCCTCGACGGTGACGACGAGCAGGTCGATCAGTTCGGGCATCGCATGGTCGATCTGGTAGAGGCGGCTCTCCGCCTTCCGCTGGAGCACGAAGCCGGGGGCGACCCAGCCGACGGCGCCGAAGAAGATGGTGAGGAGGACGGCCACTGCCGTGGACGCACCGACCGCGACAGCGATAACGATCCAGATCAGCGGTAGCGCGACGGCGCAGAGCACCGAGTAGCCGGCGATCATGTCCGGCGTCGTCCCGCGGATGCCTGCCGCTACGAGAGTCTTCTGCGAGCGCTCTGCATTGACGAGATGCAGCCCCTCGGTGAAGAAGTGGCCGAGCCACGCGGCACCGGATTCGAAGAGGCCTCGGAAGCCCTCCTCGCGTCCCTGGTCGGCAGGAGCGGTGAAGCCGTAGCTGCCGATCTGCGAAAGCGTGTCCGTCGCGCGGAGCCGCGACGCGATCATCGCCCGCGAGAGGAACGCAACGGCGGTCCCGAGAAGCAGGAGGCCAAGTACGAGCAAAACGGTCACGGCGTCACCTCAGACCTCGATCTCGATGATTTTCTTGATCACGAACGATCCGGCCACCGCCCAGGCGACCACGAGGGCGAGCGCAACCTTCCCGGCGGTCGACTCGATGAGCGGGTGCAGGTAGTGCGGATTCTCGATCTGGAGGATGAGCACGATGCCGATCGGGAGCGCCGAGACGATCCAGCGGGACATGCGCCCCTGC
Organism: uncultured Actinomycetes bacterium; assembly: GCA_963743545.1. Lineage (GTDB taxonomy): Bacteria > Actinomycetota > Thermoleophilia > Gaiellales > Gaiellaceae > Palsa-739. The sequence goes on from CAVUQB010000005.1 coordinate 1,340,226, forward strand.
ATGGTCAGCGTATCGACGAGCCGCTGCAGGTCGAACCGCTCGCGCACGGTTTCGGCGACGCGGTCGATCACCTCGGCCGCGTTTCCGCCGGATTCCTGCTGCAGCTCGGCCACCAGGGCGAGCTGCTCAAGGTCGCGGCTGTCCATGCGTTGGGCAACCACCAGCAGCGAGTTCTGCATCGGCACGCCGAGCTGCTCGTCGGCCACCACGCGCTGCATCTCGCTCTTCATCGGCTCCGCGGAGCTGTCGACCACGACCGCCAGTGCCCCGGCGAAGCTGTGACCCGAGCGGAGGGCGGACGCGATCACCTGGAGCGCGTCCGGGAGCTGCTCGGCGAAACGCTTGCGCTTGCGGGCCAGCTTGCGGACGACCCACTCTCGCGAGATGTACGGGATGGCGAACGCGAAGAGCGCCCACCAGGGTGATCCCGTGCCTGCCCAGATGAGGAAGAAGACCAGTACCGTCACCGCGATGGTCGTGCCCACGAGGAGCTGCGGACTGATGTCGATCTCGGCGACCTCGAGCGTCTCCGCCATGCCCGACCAGTAGGTGTCCTCGTGCTCCTCGTCGGTGTCGTCCCCGGCGGTGACCGGCGCTCCCTGGTCCTGCTGGAGCGCACGGATCGAGACGAACTCGGACATGCGCTCCGGCAGTCCACTCCGCCGCGGCGCGAAGACCGAGACCAGGAGGAACGCGACCGCGGCGGCCACGAGCAACGCCACCACGACCATCGTGATCGGCGAGGTCACGATGCGGTCGAACAGGGAGGGGCTGTAAGGCTCTGCCGTCGAGGATCCGGCTGCTGCGGCTCCGCCGGCCAGAGCGCCGACGGCGAGAACCGCCCCCACCAGAGACGCCGCTACGAGCGGAAGACGCTTCACCTGCCGGCCGTCCCGACCGCAGCCGCGCCGAGCTCCGGCTCGTTTGCCTGGAAGAGGCCGAGCGGCAGCGCGACACCCCGCTTCTCGAACTTCTGCAGGAACGTCGGCCTAAGGCCGGTCGGATGAAGGCCGCCGATCATCGCGCCGTCGCGCGTGACCTCGTCGATCCGGAACTTGAACAGCTCCTGAAGCGTGATCACCTCCGACTCCATCCGCTGTACCTCGGTGATGGAGGTGACGCGGCGGGAACCGTCCTCGAGCCGCTCGAGATGGATGATGCAGTCGAGCGCCGAGGAGGTCTGCTCGCGGATGGCCTGCACCGGCAGGTCGTAGCCGGCCATCAGCACCATCGTCTCGACGCGGGCGAGCGCGTCGCGCGGGCTGTTCGCGTGGATCGTCGAGAGAGAGCCGTCATGGCCCGTGTTCATCGACTGCAGCATGTCGAGCGCCTCTGCGCCGCGGACCTCGCCGACGATGATCCGGTCGGGCCGCATGCGCAGCGAGTTCCGGACGAGGTCGCGGATCGGGACCTCGTTCTCACCGCCGAGATCCCTCGGGCGAGACTCGAGCCTCAGCACGTGCGTCTGGTTGAGCCGCAGCTCGGCCGCATCCTCGATCGTGACGATCCGCTCCTCGTTCGGGATCGCCGTCGAGAGTGCGTTCAGCAGAGTCGTCTTGCCCGAGCCGGTTCCGCCCGAGATGAGAACGTTGAGCTGGGCGCGGATGCAGCGCTGGAGAAACTCCACGGCCTCTTGGTTGAGCGTGCCGAGCTTGATCATGTCGTCGAGCGTGAGACGGCTGCGACTGAACTTGCGGATCGTGATCAGTGGACCGCCGAGCGAGAGGGGCGGGATCACGGCGTTGACGCGGCTGCCGTCGGGCAGGCGCGCGTCGACCATCGGCGAGGTCTCGTCGATGCGCCGGCCGACCTGGGCGACCATCTTGTTGATGATCCGTCTCAGGTGCCACTCGTCGTTGAATTGGACGTCGCTCGGATAGAGCCGCCCGCCGCGCTCGATCCAGATCTCGTGCGGGCCGTTGACCATGATCTCGGTCACGCTGTCGTCGGCGAGTAGCCGCTCGAGCGGACCGTGGCCGAGGATGTCGTCGGCGATCTCGAGTGCGATGCGTGCACGGTCGTCGCGCGAGATGCCGGTCTCCTGGGCGAGCTGGTCGCGGACGTCGGCGAGGACCCGCTCGCGCAGGTCATCGGGATCCATGTTGACGTTGTAGATCTGGGGGCCGAGGTCCCCGATCACCGTGAAGTGCACACGGCTCTTGACCTCGGCGAAGGGATCCTGGTCCGGAGCGACCAGCTTCGACGTGTTGAGGCGCTCGCGCAGGTCCATTTAGCGCCTCCGTCCGATCAGACTGCGTCCGCCGGACGCAGACGAGGTCGTGGACGTCCGGGGCGTCGCCGTTTTCGCGTAGCGGTCGGCGAGATCGCGGAACGCCTTCGCGGCGCCGGAGGCCTGCTTCACGGCGACGATCGGGGTTCCCTCGTTGATCGAACGCGGGATCTCGCGGTCGCTCGGGATGAAGATGTCCGGGGTCCTGCCGACGATGGTCGACACGTCCTCGGGCGTGATCCCGACCCGCGAGTCGGCGCGGTTGAGGATGAGCGCGATCTGCTCGGAGTCGTAGCCCATGAGGTCGAGCGTCTCGACGCCGAGCTTCGTGTTCTTGAGCGAGAGCGAGTCGAGCATCCCGACCATGCAGATCTCCGACGAGACGTCGATCGTCGCGATCACCTCGGGGGTGAAGCCGGGCGGCGTGTCGACGATCACGAAGTCGCACATCGACCGCAGCGACGCGTAGATGTCGCGGAGGTAGTCGATCGAGACGGCGCTCGCCTGGTCCGGCCGCGTAGGCGCGATCAGCACCTTGACGCCGGAAGAGTGGCGAATCAGGTGTCGGTCGAGCTTGTCGTGGTCGAAGGGCGGGCCGGCCTTCATCAGGTCGTACATCGTCCGCTCGGGCGAGAGACCGAGGGCCAGGCCGATGTCGCCGAACTGCAAGTCGAGGTCGACGAGGACGACGTTCGCGTCCCGCTGGGCGAGCGCGACCGAGAGGTTCGTCGCGACGAGCGTCTTGCCGGTGCCGCCCTTCGGGCCGAGGATGGCGATGAGCGGAGCCGTGGGCTTTCCCGGGATGGCGATACCCTTGCGACGTGCGATCACCTTCCGGAGCGTGAATGCGACCGCGTCGGGCGGCTGCGGGAGAGTGATCACGTCGTCTGCGCCGGCTTCGAACGCCTCCCGCAGGAAGCCGTTGGGCGACGCCTCGCTCATGACGACCACCGGCCGGTCCGGCCGATGCTTCACGGCCCGGTTGACCATGGCCGTCGTGTCGTCGTCGGCCCCGGAGCACGCGACGATGACGAGGTCGGCCTGCTGCGCGAGGAACTCGCGCCAGTCGTCGAGGTAGTCGGAGTAGCCGACGACTTCGAGCGACGGCTCGCCTTCGAGTGCCGACTCGACGAGCCCGGAGTCAGCGTGCTCAGCGAGGGTTACGAGGATGCGAATCGTGTCGTCCATGGTCATCCTCCCAGAAGCGAGTTCGAGGTGATGAGCGGCGGCTTCGTCACGGAGCCGTTCGGCGGCCGCAGCGTGAGCCAGATCTTCGTCGTTCCCGCTCGCGTAGATCAGCTTTCCGGCCTGCGTCCGGCGTCGCACGCAATGTCACGTTGCCGTCGGAGGTCGAATTCAGCACGTACATGTTCTGGAGAATCTCGTGGACGACCGGCGCACCGCTTGCCGTGGTGACCAACGCGTAGACGTCGACCTCGTTACCCGCGACGATCTGATCGCCCACCTGGCCCGGCGAGTCGAGGGGGACGACCACCGCGCGCTGCCCGCGTGGGAGCTGCGAGACGATTCCCGTAGTCCCTGATGCGGTGAAGTCGGCCGTGGTCAGCTGCTCGCCGGCGGTGATGTCCTTAGCTGCGACCTGGCCTTGCAGCTCGGACGCGGTCGTGATGGCCCCCGCCTCGGCCTTGCTCTGCTCGACCGAAGCCGGCTTGACGAGATGCGAGGACGCCAGGACGTCACCCGACGTGCCCGCCGGGATCGGCCCCTGGGCGACGAGCACCGTCTGCGGCACAGTCCCCTTACTGATGCTGTTGCGATACTGGTTCAGGTAGACGATCAGCGCGATCGCCGCGAGCACTGCCGCCACCACGCCGAGCAAGATCGTGCCCTGGCGCGTCCTGAAGAGCTTGCTCGACGTGATGTTTTCCACTGCTGAATTCCTCCTCAGATTCCTTGTCGCGTCAGGGTCGCGTCAGAGTCTTCGACGTGCGTGCGCGACCAGGTGACGCGAGGGGGCACTTCGTCCTCGAGCGAGTGTGAAGTCGCCCCCTCGTTCATGGTCCGTCGTACTGCCTAGAGCTCCTGGTTGATCTGGCTGAAGATCCCCGACACGCTGTGACCCAGCGTCGTCAGGATTCCGATCGAAGCAACCGCGATCAGGGAGAGCAGGAGCGCATACTCGACCATCGCCTGCCCCTCCTCGCGATCCCGCAGGGCCGCAACCGCGAGGTAGGCCCGCATGGGGAGCGAACGAATCATCTCCACCTGTGTCCTCCTTTTGAGGCCCGCCGGCTCGGCCGTCGCGCCCGTCATGCAGGGTTGGCGCCCTGCTGTCGTCGCATCTCGCCGCTGCGAGATGCCTTCTGTCGCTAGCAGGTGTAGACCCAGACGAGCTCGGAATCTCCTCCGAGAAGGCTGGGATCACCCACTCCTTCGGTCAAAGCAGCTTCAGCTCTCGGTCCTCGGCCCTAGACCGCGGCGTTGATCTTGCTGAAGATTCCCGACACGTTGTGACCCAACGTGGTCAGGATGGCGATCGAGGCGACCGCGATGAGGGAGAGCAGGAGCGCATACTCCACCATCGCCTGCCCGTCCTCGCGATCCCGCAGGGCCGTAACCGCGAACAGGGCCCGCATGGGGAGGGAACGAAGCATCTCCACCTGTGTCCTCCTTCTGAGGGCCGCCGGCTCTGCCGTCGCGCCCTGGTCGTGCAGGGTCGGAGCCCTGCCGCTTGCGGCACCTCACGACTGCGAGATGCCTTCTGTCCCTGCAGATGTAGCTCGTCTCGAGCGCGTCGTCTCCTTCCGGACGGGTGGGATAACCCCATCCTTCGGTCGAACCACGTGGAGGCGCCCCAGTTCTCTGAAGGTCGGGTTTCGACCTGTGCCTTCAGAGGTGGCGGCCCTGACCAGCTTCGACTTCAATGAGCTGCATGAAGGCTGTCGGCGAGAGAGTCGCCGCCTCGATGCGCGCGCTGGGACAGCCGTGGGAGCTTGCGGTCTTCCTCTGGGTGCCCCTGATCCTGTTCGCCGTCGTCACCGGCGCCGAGCTGCACCTCGCCAACTCGCTCAAGGACTGGGAAATCTTCCGTGTGGCGGCCCACTCGGTCGTTCACGGCCAGTCGCCCTTCCCGCCCGCCACCACGGCTGCGCTGGCGCACGGTGACAAGTACGTCTACCCGCCGATCACCGCTGTGCTCCTCGCCCCGCTCGCTTTCCTGCCGGTCGAAGCCGGCAAGGCGCTCTTCCTCTTGCTGGCGCTTGCCTGCGTGCTGCTCGCCCTCTACCTCCTGGGCGTCCGCGACTGGCGCTGCTACGGGCTCGCACTCCTGACGGCGCCGGTTCTGGACACGGTCAGCCTCGGTGCGATCAGCTCCATGTTGCTGCTGGGCGTCGCGGCCGTCTGGCGCTACCGCGACCGGCCCTTCGTCGCCGGCGCGGTCACGGCCGTCACCGCGGTGGCCAAGCTCTTCGTCTGGCCCCTCTTCGTCTGGCTCGTGGCCACGCGCCGCTTCCGGACGGCGCTCGTCGCTGCGGCAGTCGCCGTGGCCCTGCTCGTGGGCGGCTGGGCGATGATCGACTTCGCCGGACTGGGTAGCTACCCCGATCTGATGCAGGCCCTCTCGAAGGTGGAAGCCGTGCAGAGCTACTCGCTCGCGGGCTTGCTGCGGATCGAGGGCGGTGCAGCCACCGCTCTCTCGGGCCTCTTGGCGATCGCCGTGATCGGCGCCGTCTTCCTGGCCGCCCGCGGCCCGGAAGGTGACCGGCGGGCGCTCGCCGTCGCCGTCGCGGGTGCGCTCCTCGCCACGCCGGTCCTGTGGCTGCACTACCTCGATCTGCTGTTCGTCCCCATCGCTCTCGCCCGCCCGCGCCTGTCGGCGATCTGGTTTGCCCCGCTCGCGTTCTGGATCACGCCGCTCGCGCACTCGGGCGGCAGCATCTGGCGGATCTGCCTCGTGCTCGCTGTCTCGGCCTACGTGGTCTGGCGAACGGTCGCTCCGGCGGCTACGGCTGCCGCAGGACAACAACCGGGCCACGCCGAGCCACCACGCGCGCTTCCTTCGTCCTGACGAGCGCTGCGATCGGTCGGGCGTCGTCCTGTCGATTGAGGACGAGGGCCGAGTAGCCCCGCACGGTCCCGCGCCACCCGGCGACCAGGTTGCGGAACCCCTGCACCGACCGGAGCTGCCGCGACGTGAGGAGCTCGAAGCGCGAGTCGTAGGCGATGCGGCCGGCGAGCTGCGGGTGCTCGAAGACGAGCCAGTCGGCGTAGCTCTCGTTGGCGAAGATCCGGCCGTGCGCTCCGGCGGTCGCCACGGCTGCGTTCCCTGCCGCCGCGGGATAGCCCTGGGTGAACCACGACTCCGGCTCGAAGGCGACGCCGAGCGTCGCGACGAGTACGAGCGCGAGCATGGCCAGCGCGAGGAGCCGGTTCAAACGCTTCGGTTCGACGGCCGGAGCCCGGATGGCGTCGATGAGGCGGGGCAGGACGACGAGCGAGAAGAGCGCGAGCCAGACGGCGTTCCTGACGGCGTCGAAGGCGAGCAGTGTCAGGCCGAGGAAGGCGAGCTTCTCGAACCACGACGCCCGGTTGCCCGTGCGCCCGAACAGCCAGAGCCCGCCGAGGGCGAGCAGGTAGACAGGCGCATGAGCCAGGGTCAAGGTCGTCGGCGCCCACTCGGTCACGTAGCTCCCGAACCCGCTCGAGAAGATCAGCCGGTAGTAGTGCAGGAGCGAGGTCGCGTACGGAGAGGCGAGCACGCACAGCCACGGCGCCAGCAGCAGGACGAGCGACCGCGCGTGCACCGTCCGGGGACGAGACCGGAGAGACGCGGCGATCGCCGGCACGGCGAACGCCGACACGACCGCAGCGCCGACGACCACCGAGCCGTGCAGGTTCGCCCACAGGGCGAGGATCGGCAGCACGAGATAGACGCGGCGCGACGGCTGTCGAAGTTCGTCCACTAGGAGCCACAGCACCGCCACGAAGAGCAGATAGGCGAACGACTGCGGTCGCATTACCACGGCCTCCGGCCAGTACGCGATGAGCACCGGCACGGCGACCCACGTCGCGGAGCGCGCCGAGCCGCCGCGCCGACGGGCGAGAGCGGCAGCGCCGCCGAGAGCGGCGATCACGAGAGAGGCATGCACGAGCAGAGCGAGCGGCAGGCCGCCCAGGCGGTCGAGGCCGTAGAGGAGGAGCTGCGCGAGCCATTGCTGGTCGACCCATTGCCGGCCGTGGGCCCAGATCGTCAGCGTGTCGTGCGACGGCAACCCGTGCTGGGCGACGACCCGTCCGGAGAGCAGTGCCATCCAGCCGTCGGCCGCGAGCGCTGTGCGGAGGTGCGTGATCAGGACGATGCCGAACGCCGCGACGGCCATCACGAGTGTGCCGTTTTCCTCCAGGCCGAGCGAGAGTCGCGCTGCGAGAGTGCGTCGACGGACGGCCGGCGTCGGCGCGGGAACCGTCTCCTGCTCCGTGCTCACCTGCCCATCATGCAAGCACCGGCTGCGGATGCCGCCTCCGCAGGATGGGCGTGCATACGGTCGCCGTCACAGCGGCGACGGTGGCGAGGAAGACGGCTAGCTCCCACACCGGCGGGTTGAAGGCAGCCTGCGCCACGAGGATCGTCGGCAGCAGCCACACGACGCCGAAGCGCGGGCGGAGCAGACCGAGCGGCGCCAGCATGATCACGAGGTAGTTCGGCCAGAGGATCGGCGTCAAGAAGAGCGCAGCTGCACAGACCAGTCCGAGCGCGCTCGACTCGGCGTCCCTGCGCCGGTAGGCCCAGACGAGCAGCACGATTCCCAGCACGTAGCCGAAGATCTCCGCGGCGCCCCAGCCGAGACCGAGGTGTGCGAGCAGGGCGGCCGGCGAGAAGCCGCTCTTCGCCTCGAGCGACGTGAGGACGCTCAACCGGTGGGGGTAGGACAGGAGCCCTGCGCCCCTGAGCGGGATCCAGGGGACGAAGACAAGGGCGATCGTCGAAACGGCCGCCACCGTCGCGGCCCGGTAACGCCTGGTGATCACCAGCCAGATGAGGAGCGGCCAGAGGAAGAGCTTGAGCGCGATCACGAGTCCGAGGACGACACCTGCCCGGGCCGGACGATCCCGCCACCGCCACATCAGCGCCACGCCGAGCGCCATCGGCACGCTCACCGTCCCGAGGTGGATCGCCGAGGACGTCGGCATCCAGAGAAGCGCCGCCCCGATGCAGCGCCAGTCGCGCACGCCGACCAGCAAGAGGATCGCTGGCACTGCGAGCGTCGCCAGCAACGTGACGAGAATGCTTCCCGTCTGCCCGGGAAACACTGCGAGCGGCGCAGCGAGAAAGGCTCCGAGGGGCGGGTAGACGTAAGCCGTCTGCGAGCTCAGGGCGGCGTAGGTCGACGGCCCGTACGGTGACGATCCATGGAGGACGAGATGCGAGGCGGGTACGTACGAACGGTCGAAGTCGTACGCGAGGGTGTGCGCGGCGAGTGCGGCTCTCGCAGTTCCGGCCAGAATGAAGACGGGCAGGACTCCGAGGAACCAGAACTCGAGCACGCGAACCAACGGCGACCTGGACAACGTCCCCATCGTCGTCCCAGTATCGGCCCCCGGCAAGCCTCACCACCCCGGCAGGTTGTCGAGGTTTTGCCGTCCTCTTGTCCACGCTGCTCTCAGGCGCTGCCCAGACTTCCAGGCGGATGACCTCAGCCGTGCGGATGGTGTGAAAACGTGGCCTGAGTACTTAAGTCTGGACGTGGCGGTCAACGTTCTCTCGGAGCGCCGCTTGGAGGCCGCTCCTGACACCGTTTCGGTGTCAATCGTCATCCCTTGCCTGAACGAGGCCGAAAGCATCGGCCAGTGCGTCGAGGCAGCACGCCGGGTCCTCGACGAGCATGCACTCGACGGCGAGGTCCTGGTGGTCGACAACGGGTCGGACGACAGCAGCGCGACTCTCGCGCTGCTCGCAGGCGCACGGGTCGTCGAGGAGCCGCGTCGCGGCTACGGCAGCGCCTATCTCGCCGGGTTCGCGGCCGCCCGCGGCGACTACATCGTGATGATCGACGCCGACCTCTCGTACGACTTCGAGGAGATTCCGCGCTTCATCCGCGAGCTGGAGAACGGAGCCCAGCTGGTGATGGGGAACCGGATGGGCGCGGTCGAGCCGGGCGCGATGTCGATGCTCAGCCGGATCGGCAACCCGCTGATGTCGCGCTTCCTCAACCTGCTCTTCCGCACCCCCGTCCGCGACACGTGGTGCGGCCTACGGGCATTCAGGCGCGACGTCCTTCCCGAGCTCGGTCTCCGGGCGACGGGAATGGAGCTTGCGTCCGAGATGGTGATCCGGGCGGCGCGGCGCGGCCTCGAGATCCGCGAGCTGCCGATCGCCCTCCATCCGCGAGAGGGACAGTCGAAGCTCTCGCCGTTCAGGGACGGCTGGCGCTCGCTGCGCCTGATGCTCGTCTACAAGCCGAACTTCCTCTTCCTGGTGCCCGGCCTCGGGTTCGCAGCGCTGGGGGCGGTCCTGATGGGGCTCGCCTTCACCCACGCGGCACTATTCGGGCACCTGTACTTCGTCCACACGATCGGTGGCTCGCTGCTCGTCGTGGTCGGAGCGCAGCTCGTCGGCTTCGGCCTCTGCGGCCGCGCCTACGCCGTCTACCAGCTCGGGGACCACGATCGGCTGGTGGAATGGATGGGACGGCGGCTGCGCATGGAGCACGGGCTCCTGCTCGGCGTCGCCCTGATCGGGACCGGGTTTGCCCTCGGCGTCCTGGGCGCCGACCATCGGCTCGTCGGCGGTGTCGACACCGTCTCGGAGTCGCCGATGTCGATCGTCGCGGTGACGCTCCTGATCGTCGGCATGCAGATCTTCTTCACCTCGTTCCTTCTCTCGCTGGTCGGACTGCGCCGCGGCGGCGGCCCCAGAGGCTGACCCTTCAGCCCGCGCAGGCGACGTGCGAACGTGCGCGGGGCGGCACTCTCGGCGCTCCCCCCGAGGCGGCGACAAGAACGAGGTGCCCGGCAGGATCACGCGCCAGCACCCGACCGGAGATGCGGAACGCGGCGGGCGCGACCACGTAGCGCACGCGGAGCGGACCGGACGGGGTCAGAAGGGCACCGGTCATGCTGTCGAGCGTGAGCTCTTGCTCACCGAAATCCGAGCCGAAGACGGTTCCACACGTGCGGTAGACGCGGGCGATCGACAGGTTCGCGAACGCGGTCTCCTCGAGCGGGAGCGCGCGCACCCCGGCACCCGCGACGAGCACGACCTTGCTCCGGCTCCCCACGGCTCGATCGACCCAGTTCGCGTGGACGGGCAATCCGACGGCGGCCGGGCTGATCCGCCCCAGCTGCCGTCCGAGCTCCACCGTCGACAGACCGACGAGCGCGACCGCAGTCATCGCCACCGCGAGGAGAGGGAGCGGCTGGGCTGCGGCGCACAGGTAGACGAACGCCGCGAAGGCCGACAAGGCGAGGATGAGCACCGTCGCGTGGGAGACGGGAACCACCTTCCCGGCCAACTCCTTGCCGAAGATCTGCAGCGCGAAGGAGTCAACGCCGTTCGTGTTGTTGATGACGGTCCCGAACGGAATGGCGGCCGGCAAGGCGATCGCGATCGCCGCGACCGCGAAGTGATCGCGCAGCGGGAACCGGTTGCGCAGCAACGGCAGCGCGACGAAGAGCGCGACGAGGAAGAGGGGGATGAGATAGATGAGGTACCGCTCGTGGATCCGCGGCAGGTCGGTTGCACCCGAACCAGGCCGCGGCTGCAGGCTCGTCGCGTCGAATTCCGCGGCGGCGAAGGCGACCTCGAGCAGGATCCAGAACGTCGTGGCCAGCGCGACCGAGGCGAAGACCAACCCCCTGCGAGGGAAGCCGCCGCGCGCCAGCGCGTAGCCCGCGAGCAGCGCTGCGACGAACGGGACGACGCCGACCGCGAAGTCCAGCTCGGCCAGGTGCTGGAAGAAGAGCTCCAGGACCCGGACTGGATCCGCGTGCGTCGTGCCCAGATTCGCGTAGCGGCCGGCGAGGGGTAGATGTCCGCCGTTCGTCGCCCTTCGCACGAGCACCGCGACCAGAGCAACGGCTGCGGTGCCGAAGAGAAGCCCGTGCGCCCGGATCGCCCGGCCGACGGCACCGCCGCGTCCCTCCGCTCGCTCGTGCCCCAGCACCGCGACGAGCAGGACGGCTGTAACCGCTGCCGGAACGAGCACGACCAGCTGCAGGCGCGCGGCGGAAGCGAGCACGATCGCGGCGAGCAGGATCGCGTCGTTCCGGAGACCCGGCCGGCGGACGGCCCGAAGCATCGCCCAGATCGCGATGAGGCAGAGCGGGTAGGCGAGGCTCTCGCTCATCTCGAAGTCGCTGTAGAGCATCAGCGGCGCGAGCAGCGACAGTGCCGCTACGCCCAGCGCGGGGCCGCGCCGCAGCACGAACCGGGCGATCGCGTACACGGGGAAGACGGAGAGCGAGATCAGGACCGCGTTCTCGACCTTGGCCCACTCGTAGGCGGTGTGCATCGACGAGGTCAGCCTGTAGATCGGGGAGAGCAGAATCGGATAGAGCGGCGAGTAGGCGAGGCCGCCCTTGCCGAAGAGCGAGAAGTGGCCCGTGTGCGCGAAGCTCCACGCCATCCGCTCGTAGCCGAGTTCGTCCATGAAGACCAGAGGGCCGTGCACATGGCCGACGACGATCGCGCGCAAGGCTGCCGAGGCCGCCGCCAGACCGACGAGCGCGGCGAATGTCAGAGCTGCGGGGTGGGCGCGCAGCGCTGCGACGCGGCTCGTCGGCGCCCGATCCGCGCGGACGGCCGTAAGCTCGCGAGATTCGGCCTCGCCCAGCATCAGTAGCGGCCTTTCGCGCCCATCGGCTCAGTGTGACGCAGGGCGCGGAGCGTGGAGCCCGCCGTGTGTGGAGTTGAATCCCGGCCGGACGGTGGGCGACGACGGTGGTCGCCACTGCCAGGCTGGGTTGGCTGGAACACCAGCAGTTCAATCGTGATACGACTTAAACGCGGCAGGCGAGGAACTCTCGCCCAAGCTGAGAACGATACGAACGTCGTCAGAAGGAGCCCGTGAATGGACATCGATGGAGCGAAGGCGCTGAAGGAGAGGCTAGGCCGCCGCGGGGCGGTCAAGAGTCCCCCTGCTCCGGTCGAGGTTCCGGAGGACGCACCGCCGGTCTACCACTGGCTCGGTATCGGCAAGAGCCCCACAGACACTGCGCCTGCCCCGAAGGACGACACGCCGGCCGACGATCGAGCTTCCTGGTTCGCGCGCGCGGGACTGAGGTCACGCCCGGCGGGCCGCTAGGCCTCCGCGGCCCCTCTGTCTAAGGTCGAGAACCGTCCCGCCCTTCGGCGGAGGCTGCCGGGCCGTGGAAGAGTCACGCTGGCGACTATGCGTGGATCCGCAGACTCGGCGCGGACCTCCGTCGAGGTCGACCCGCTGCGGAAGGCGCTGAAGCACAGTCTCGCGTTCTGGGCCGTTGCCGCTCCGGTCTGGGTGATCGTAGGCGCCGCGTTCCAGCATCGATTCGCGCTCGACTTCCACCATGCGTTCCTTCCCGCGACGCACGCGGTCCTGCACGGAGCCTCCCCCTACAGCGCCATCGGCTCGCGGGCGCTGGCACAGGGGACGGCCTTCCTCTACCCGCCGCTCACCGCATACCTGCTCGCCCCGTTCACCCTGCTCCCCGTGCTCCCCGGCGAGATACTCGCCGTTGTGCTCGTCGCGGCCACGGTGCCGGCGACTCTGCTGGTGCTCGGTGTCCGCGACTGGCGCTGTCACGCGGTCGCCTTCCTCTGGTGGCCGACGATCATCGGCATCCAGACCGCGAACGTCACGCTGCCGCTCGTGCTCGGGCTCGCGCTGATCTGGCGCTACCGGGATCGTCGAGCCGTCGCGGCCCTCGCGACCGGGCTCGTGATCGCGGTCAAGCTCGTCTTCTGGCCGCTCCTCGTCTGGCTTGTCGCCACCCGTCGCTACCGGACCGCCGCGCTCGCTGCGGCTGCGTCGGCCGTCCTGGTCATCGTGCCCTGGGCGGGCATCGGGTTTGCAGGCCTGCACGGCTACTCGCACATGCTGTCGAGCGTCTCAGGCAGAGAAGGACCGCGGAGCTACTCGGTGGCGGCACTGCTAAACCTGGTCTTCCCGAACTGGTCGACGGCGACCGCGCTCGAGACGGTGATCGGTGCCCTCATCCTCGTGGCCGTGCTCGTTGCCGCTCGGCGCGGGCGGGACCGCGACGCGATGGCGCTCACCGTCCTCGCGATCCTCGTGCTCTCGCCGCTCGTGGAGATGCACTACCTCGCGCTCCTCCTCGTGGTGGTGGGGCTCTACCGCCGCCGGCTCGATGCCGCGTGGCTGGCTCCGCTCCTCATCTGGGGAGCTTCCGCCAACGGACCTGGAGGACTGGCGTTGCAGAACGTGCACGTTCTCGCAGTCGTCGCCGTCACCGTCTTCCTGGCGATGAGCGACTGGCGACCGCGGCCCTTCACGCGGGCACTGCGGCCCGAGGCCGCGTGAAGCGCAGCGCGCCGAACGAAGGCCTAAGGGCGGGCGTCGAGGCCGACCCGCTGCGGCACGCGCTCGCACACGGCCTGGCCGTCGCATCCGTTGCTGTCCCGATCTGGGTTCTCGTCCTCGCAGCGCGCGCACACTCGGTTGCGGTCGACTTTCGGGGAGCGTTCCTTCCCGGCGCCCAGGCAGTGCTTCACGGGGTCTCGCCCTACGGCGCGGTCGGCTCGAAGGCCGTGACCGAAGGCATTGCGTTCCTGTATCCGCCGCTGACGGCTTACGTGCTCGCGCCCTTCACGCTGCTCTCGCCCACCGTCTCCGGGCTGCTCGCAACCGCCGCTGTCGTGGCAATGGTGCCGGCGACGCTGCTGGCGCTGGATGTCCGTGACTGGCGGTGCTACGCCTGCGCCTTCCTCTGGTTCCCGGTCGTCTTCGGCATTCAGACCGCGAACGCGACGCTGCCGCTCGTGCTCGGACTTGCGCTCGTCTGGCGCTATCGCAACAGGACGGCGGCCGGCGCTCTCGTCGCCGGACTCGTCATCGCCGTGAAGCTCTTCTTCTGGCCGTTGCTCGTCTGGTTCGTCGCAACCCGCCGCTACCGGAGCGCCGCGCTCGGAGCGGCAGCGTCTGTGCTTCTCGTCCTCGTGCCCTGGGCGGGCATCGGGTTCGCCGGCTTGCGCGGATACCCGCACCTACTGGCCGGCGTATCGCGCATCGAAGGGCCTCACAGCTACTCGGTCGCCGCCCTGCTCTACCCGGCTCTGCCAAGCTGGACGGCGGCGACTGCGGCGGAGACGGCGATCGGTCTGGGCATCCTCGTGCTTGCTGCGGCGTTGGGATGGCGCGGCCGTGACCGCGACGCGTTTGCCCTGACGATCGTCGCCGTCCTCGTGCTCACGCCGCTGGTCGAGATGCACTACCTCGCGGTGCTGCTCGTCGTGGTCGCCCTTTACCGTGCTCGCTTCGGTGCCGCCTGGCTCGCGCCGCTGCTGATCTGGGGAGCTCCCGGACCGAACGAGGTCTCGTTTCCGCAGAGCGTGCATGTCTTCATCGTCGTGGCGGCGACGCTGGTTCTGGCGATGAGCGACTGGAGGCCGCGCCTGCGCTCGCGGGCGCTACGGCCCGAGACCGCGTAGCGAAGCCCCGCCGTACTTCTGTTGAACGGCGCCACGACTTTCGACGGTTGCCGCCGGCGCAGGCTCGAATAGACCATCCTGATGTGAAGCGCGTCGGCTACGTGCCCGCCCTCGACGGTCTGCGCGGCCTCGCGATCCTCGCCGTGATCGCGTTCCATACGTTCGACGCGCCGCTCGGCGGCTTCTACGGCGTCGATCTGTTCTTCGTCCTCTCCGGCTTCCTGATCACGACGCTCTTGCTCGAGGAGCACGACCGGGTCGGCAGCATCTCACTGCGCGGTTTCTACCGACGCCGCGCGTACCGCCTTCTGCCCGGCCTGTTCACCGTGCTGGCGGCGTACGCGGCGCTGATGCTGGCGTCGTCCAGTGCGCTCTCGCAGGTTGCCGCCGCCGGCCTCTACGCGGCGAACTTCGTCATCGCGTCCGGCTCCCACGTCCTCGACGGCACGCCGTTCGTGCCCTTCTGGTCGCTGGCCGAGGAGGAGCAGTTCTATCTGCTCTGGCCGGTACTGCTCGTCCTGCTCCTGCAGCGGCGCGTACGCGAGTCGCGGGTCGCCTGGGCGCTCGCATGCCTGGCGATCGCGCTGGCGGCGTACCGGGTTGGTCTCGCGCTCGGAGGAGCTTCCGCGACGCGCCTCTACTACGCGCCCGACACCCATGCCGACGGACTTGTTCTCGGCTGCCTGTTCGCTCTGCTTCGGCGGCGCGGGCTGCGGATCCCCGGGTTTGCCGGGTGGCTCGGGCTCGCAGTCCTGGTCGTCGCCTTCGCGCTTCCTTCGTTCGCGGGGCGGCCGGCGTTCGGGCTGGCGCCGGTCTCGATCGCGGCTGCGCTGCTCACCGGAGCCGTGCTGGAACAGGGACGACTGTCCCGTTGCTTCTCTTCACGCCCGCTGGTCTGGCTCGGACTCATCTCCTACAGCCTTTACCTCTGGCACTTCTTCTTTCTGGAGCTGTTCAACTGGCGAGCTCAGTTCGCGCTCCCGGTCGCACTCGCCGTCTCGACGCTCTGCTACTACAAGATCGAGAGGCCACTCCGCCGGGGCTTCCGCGCTCGCCTCGGCCAGGTCGTCGAGGCGCAGCCCTCACCCGGCCCGGCGTAGGCGGAGCCCGTCTACTGCGCGGGCCGGCGCTCCATCAGGCCGCCCTGCTCGACCAGCTGCGCCACACGGTCACGTTCGTGCGTCGCGAAATACCACTCGACGGCCCGCCGGAGCCCGTCCTCGAACCGCACCTCCGGTTGCCAGCCGAGGACTCGCCTGGCTCAACGAGCTGTCCGCAACCCGATTCAGAGGGCCGGTGGGCTTGTCCGGGAGCGTCTTCAGCTCGGCGTCGTAGCCGGCGAGCTCGAGGACCTGACGTGCGCAGTCGATCACGCGGATGCGCTCTGTCGTTCCGATGTTGACCCCGCTGCCGTCGTCGATCTTCTCGGCCGCGAGGATCGTCCCCTCGACGATGTCGTCGATGTAGGTCCAGTTTCGGATCTGCTCACCGGTGCCCCAGACCTCGAAGGGGTCTTGTCCGAGAAACGCGCGGGCGATCATGGCCATCACGGCGTGGTTCTCGGGGCACCGGGGTCCGTAGGCGGTGAAGTACCTGCAGCTCACCGCCTTCATCCCGTACTGCTCGTGATAGGCCCTGAGCGTGAGCTCGCCCATCAGCTTGGCCCAGCCGTAGAGATCATCGGCTTCGTACGGCGGCCGTACGAGATCTTCCGACAAGAAGACCTCGGCGGAGGTGTCCATCTGCCTCGAGGTTGGGTAGACGCAGCCGGACGAAGCAAACACGATCTTGTTCACGCCCGCCTGGTGAGCCCCCCTGAACACCAGGCCGTCGAGCACCAGGTTGGTCGAACATTCGACCGGGTGCGTGTCGATGTAGCCGCGCCCTCCGTGATCGGCGGCCAAGTGAAAGACGACCTTCATGCCCTCGGCGGCACCGCGGGCCACTTCGGGGTCCAACAGATCCTCGTCGCGAAACTCGACCTGTCCGCCCTCGACCAGGGGGCGGATGTTCTCGAATTGGCCGCTGCTGAGGTTGTCCACGACCCTCACGCGGGCGCCCCGAGCCACGAGAGCCTCGACCAGATGCGAGCCGATAAACGACGCGCCGCCCGTGACGAGGACGTTGAGCTGCGCCCACGCTCCGCTCACTCCTCTTACCTCTTCAGCCGGTCCAGGCGACCTGGGCAACGTCCCCATCGTCGTCGCAGTATCAGCGCGTGAAGAACTCGGCACCCCGCCGGGTCGTCGGGTTTTAGCCGTCCTCTCGTCCACGGTGCTCAACGCGCTATCCAGGTGTCCCGGCCGCCTCGACCAGCGTCTCCTGACGCGCCGCGACCAGACGTCGGGTGCGGGACCAGCCGAACGACTCTTGCGCCAAGCCCGTGTTTGAGCCCTAATGGGACGATGTGCGGCTTGCGTCCACTCATCGCCGTGGCCTCGGCGTGGAACGGGCACGCGCGTCGCAGCAGGGGGCGACGCGTGTGAAGGTCGTCGTGGCCACGCCGTACTACCCGCCGCATCTAGGCGGCGCCGAGCGCTATTGCCGCGAGATCTGCGTCGGGCTGCGGCGACGGCACGGCTGGAGCGTCGTGGTCGCGACCTCGGCGATCGATGCGCCCGCGGGGATCTCCGACGACGAGGGTGTCGTCGTCCACCGGATGCCGGCTCGCACCGTCCTCTCGAACACGCCGGTCGATCGCTCATGGTACCGGCGGCTGGGACGGCTGCTCGAGGACGAGTCCCCCGACATCGTCGTGGCGCACTCGCCGGTTCCGTTCATGGCCGATGTTGCGGCACTTGCCTCCCGAGGTAGGCCCTTCGTGCTCACCTATCACGCTGGCCCTCTCGCAAAGGGGCAGCCCGTGTTCGATGTCGCGGCGGCGACCTACGAGAGGCTGGGGCTGCGTCGGCTGCTGAAGCAGGCCGTCGCCGTCGTGCACTACTCGCCGGAGTTCGGTCGGGTGAACGCGGGTCTGCTGGAAGGCAAGGCGCATGTTGTCTCTCCTGGCGTCGACCTCGGACAGTTCTCGCCGAACGGACAGGCGCAGCCCGAGAAGCACAGCGTGCTCTACGTGGGCAGGATGGAGCGGAGTTCGCAGTGGAAGGGCGTGCGTCACCTGATCGACGCGGTCCCCCGGGTCTGGGGGTCGGTGCCCGAGCTGACGGTCGACTTGGTCGGCACAGGCGATGACGTCCCGTCCCTCCGGCGCTATGCGAGCTCGAAGGGCCTCGACGGAATCGTCAGCTTCCACGGAGCGCTCACCGGACAGAGGCTGGTCGAAAGGTATCGGAGCGCCAGCCTCGTAGTCCTTCCTTCCACCATGGCCGCGGAGTCGTTCGGGATGGTGCTCCTGGAAGCTGCGGCGTGCGGCCGGCCGGCCGTGGCGAGTCGCGTCGGCGGGATCCCTTCCGCCGTTCTCGACGGCGAGACCGGTCTTCTCGTCCCGCCGGGCGACGTGGAAGCGCTTGCCGAGGCGCTTACCGTCGTCCTGAACGACGACGACCTCGCACGATCGCTCGGTAAGCGGGCCGCGGAGCGGGCCAGGACAGAGTTCTCTTGGGAGGCGAGGATCGACGCAACCAACGAGATCCTGGCGGGAGTCCTCCGATGATCTCGGTGCTCATCCCGGTCAAGGACGACCCAAGGCTCGACGGCCTGCTGGCAGAGCTAAAGGCCCAGCGCGCCGCTCTCTCCGAGGAGGCCGAAATCGTGGTGGTCGACGCGTCCGCGGGGCGGTTGGCCTGGATCAAGGCCAAACATCCGGACGTCCATTGGCTCCATTCTGCGCCCCGCTCTCCGTGGGCGCATCCGATTCCGCACCAGCGGAACGAGGCACTCGCTGCCGCTCGCGGCGACGTCTTCGTATTCGTCGACTCCGACTGCGCGCCCTCGCCCGGTTGGCTCGAGGCGATGGTGAGGCCGATTCGCGATCAGGGGGAGGCCATGGTCGCCGGGTCGGTCCGCTTCGCCGGCTACGCGACCGTCCGGCAGCCGCGAAGCCGTGCCTACCTGACCAAGGCCGGTACCCAGAGCTTCGCCCTGACTCGTGAGGTCGTCGATCGTGTCGGCGTCTACGACGAGAGTCTTCCGGGCGCACACGACTACGACCTCTGTCTGCGAGCGGGGGCCGCGGGCTTTCGCATCCTCTTCGCCCCCGACGCGGTCGTGGAGCATCCGGCCGATCCTCTCCGCAAGTCGCTCGACCACGCCTTCCGATACGGGCGAGATGCAGTCCGCTTGTATGCGCGGCATCCGAGGGCGATCCGATCCTTGGGAGACAGCCATGTTCTCTACACGTCCTTCTACGCGCTGTACGTGGCGGGCTTGCCGCTCGTGATCAGACGCCCCGTGCTCGGGTTCGCCATCGTCGCGCCGTACCTCGTCGGACGCCCGCGCAGCGTCCGGAGGCAGCTGCTCAACCTTGCCCACGGGGCGGGATCCGTCGTGGAATGCCTGAATCTCGTCCTCGGGAGCGGTGAGAACGATGGGTAGGCGATCGGCTGCCGAGAGCCCAGCCTCCACTCCCCTCGTATCGGTGATCGTGGTCGTGAAGAACGATCGCCGGATCGCTCGCCTGCTGGATCGCTTGGAGCGACTTCCGGCATGCTGAAATGCGTGAAATCGTCGTGGTCGACGCATCGCGCGGTGCGTTGGACGACATCAGGGCTGCTCATCCGAACGTGCGCTGGATTCCCTTCTCGGCCAACACCCGGATCAGCGTCGCCGCCCAGAGAAACGCCGGTGTTCGCGCAGCTCGAGGCGAAGTGATCGTCTTCATCGACTCCGACTGTGTTCCCGAATCGGAATGGTTGAGCGCGCTGACGGCAGCGATCCTCGACGGCGCGGAGTCGATCACCGCCGGAAGCGTTCGCTCGCTGGAGGGCTCATCGATTCATGATCGGCAATGGGCGATGGGCGCCAGTGTGAGGCGGTATCTCGACGAGGCACCGACCCTCAACCTCGCAGTCACCCGAGAAATGATTGAACGGCACGGGGGGTTCGATGACTCGCTCCGCTTCGGGTCTGATATCGAGCTGACGGGGCGAATGGTCGCGGGCGGAGCTCGAATCCGCTACGTGCCCGAGGCTGTCGTCTTGCACGACTGGGGAGGTGTTCGAGCGAATATCCCACGGGCTCTTCTCTACGGCGAGGCCCACGCGCGCCTGCACAAGAAGCACGGGTGGGCGCGTCGCCGCTTGGCTGGCCCAGAGTTGGTCTACCCCGCCTACGCGGCGTTCATCCTCGGACTTCCACTCACCCGTCGGCTGAGGAGCTATCCGCTTCTTCTCCTGATGCCGCTTCTGAAGAATGCTGGTAATCGACCGGTGGCCGTTGTCTCCATGAACCTTGTCCAGGGTCTCGGCTATCTCCGCGGGCTGGTGGCCCCACGCCGTTGATGGCGTCGATGAGGGAGCTCTCAGATTCGGGGGCCGCGGACGGGCTAGGAGGTGGTCCGCAGCTTGTACCTGCGCGCCCATGGGTCCTCCACTCGACAATGCAGCTCGGATCGCTCACCGAGCGGTGGATTCAGACTCAGGTTGACTCGCAGGTCGCGTTCGGTGCGCGCATTCTCGGCCGTACAGCCGCCCCCTGCCTCGAGCCTCCGTCGAGTTGGATAGTCGCCTCGGACGACTGGAGGACGCGGGCCTATCACAGGGGGATGTACATGTCGGGTGGCTACAGCCTCGCGCTGTTGGAGCGTCGCTTCCGTTCCGATCCGCCAAGCGCGGTTCACGCGCACTTTGGAGGCGTCGCAACACAACACCGGCATCTGGCGCGGCGTCTTCGCTGCCCCCTCATCGCGAGCTTCTACGGCTTCGACGCATCGATGGATCGATTCATCGAGGCGCGCGCTATGGCGCGCTCGCTATCGGCGGCTCTTTCCGCGACGTGGCCGCCGTCCTCGTCGAGGGTCCGTGCATGGCCGAGCGTGTCGCCGCGCTCGGTTGCCCGGCGGAGAAGCTGCGCATTATCCGCCTGCCGGCCGACGCAGCGGGCCTCGGCCGAGTGGTCCGGCGCCCCGCCGAAACCTTCCTCGTGGTCGTGGCCGGCCGGTTCGTGGCGAAGAAGGGCTTCGACACGGCCGTCCGGGCGTTCGCGAGGGCCTTCCGCGGGTGTGACGCGCGGCTCCTCATGATCGGCGGCGGGGAGCTCGAGGCCGAGTACCGGCGTCTGGCCCGGGACGAGGGGATCACGGAGCAGGTGACGTGGGTCGGGTCGCTTCCGTTCGAGCAGTTCATGTCGCAGATCGCGCGCGCGTCGGTGGTGGTCTTTCCGAGCCGGCCGGCACCGGACGGGGACACCGAGGGAGGGGCGCCGGTGACTCTGATCGAGACGCAGTGGCTTGGAGTGCCGGCGCTGGTGAGCGAACACGACGACCTCCCGTTCGTGACCGCCCCCGGTGCGATGGAGGCCCTGCCTCGGAGCGACGTGGCTGCCTGGGCAGATGCCCTTCGCGCCCTCTACGACGACCCCGGCCGTCCTTGAGGAGATGGGGGAGGCAGGAGCCGCCTTCGTCCAAGCGAGTCACTCGCCGCAAGCCAACGCGGCGGCCCGGGAGAGGCTCTACGCCGAGCTTTCAGGGGTCGCCCCGGCCGTGAACGGAGCGTCGTAGGTGCGGGAGGAGTTCCTCGTCTTTGGCAGCCCGCTCATCGAAGAGGCGGAGATCGCCGAAGTCGTCGACAGCCTGCGCTCGGGCTGGATCGGGACCGGGCCGAAGGTGCAGCGCTTCGAGCAGATGCTCGAGGAGTACCTCGGGGTGGAGCACGTGCGCTGCGTGTCGTCGTGTACGGCTGCGCTGTTTCTCGCGATGAAGCTCCTCGAGATCGGCCCGGGTGACGAGGTGCTCGTTCCGGCCATGACCTTCGTCGCGACGGCGAATGCCGTGGAGCACACCGGCGCCCGACCGGTCTTCGTCGACTGCGAGCCCGGGACGGGATTGATCGACCTCGGAGCGGCCGAGGCAGCCGTCACAGACAAGACGAAGGCGATCGTGCCCGTCCATCTGTGGGGTCGCCCGGTCGACATCGACGCGTTGAACGGCTTCCGCGACAGGTTCGGGCTGCTCGTCGTCGAGGACGCGGCGCACGCGATCGGCGCGCGCTGGCACGGGCGGCCGATCGGCTCGACCGGGAACCTGACCGCGTACTCGTTCTACGTGACGAAGAACATCACGACCATCGAAGGGGGCGCGCTTGCCACCGACGACCCGGACCTTGCTGTGCAGGTCGAGCAGCTCGCCCTCCACGGGCTCAGCCTCGGCGCGTGGCAGCGCTTCTCGGACGCCGGGTTCAAGCACTACGAAGCAGCTGCTCCCGGCTTCAAGTTCAACATGACCGACGTGCAGGCGGCTCTCGGTATCCACCAGCTGCCCAGGCTCGACCGCTGGATCACCCGGCGCGCCGAGCTCGCGCGACGATACGCGGATCACCTCGCTCACCTGCCGCTCGACCTCCCGCCGGATCCGGCTCCCGAGCTGACGCACGCGTGGCATCTCTATCCGGTGCAGGTCGGAGACTCCTGCCCGCTCACTCGGGACGAGCTTCTCGACTCGCTGACCCGTCAGAACATCGGCGTAGGCGTCCACTACCGTGGGGTTCATCTGCAGCCGTACTACAGCGAGAAGTACGGCTTGCGCCCGGAGCAGTTCCCGGTGGCGACTCGGATCTCGGAGCGGGTCCTGAGCCTGCCTCTCGGTCCGAAGCTCTCTCTCGAGGACCAGGATGACGTCATCGACGCGTTGAAGGTCTCGACGGCGGCCCGCCGCGGCCTCGACCGCTCGTCGACGTGACGCGGGTCGACAAGCCTCGGCAGACCGACGCGTGGCTTGAAGTGGCCCGCAACTGCGAGTACGCGACCTTCTTCCACACGCCGATCTGGTCGGAGCTCGTCACGCGCGCGTTTCCGGACCTTCAGGACGCCACTCGGTACACGACACTGCGTGACGGCGTTCGCGTCGTACTGCCGCTCGTAGCGGTGGCGCGACGCCTCGGAAGCCGCCTCGCGATCGCACATTCCACCGCTTTCGGGTGCTACGGAGGCCTGATCGCGGACGGTCCGGTGGACGAGCCGGCCCGAGCTCGGATCCATCGGGGCGCGCTTCGGAGCGGAATCGTCGAGCTCGAGGTCACGCAGAATCCACTCGCTCCCTTCCCGGCGCCGCGCTTTCGTGCGGTCGGCGTGCGAGAGGACTTCACCGACCTGCTGTCGCTCGCGCGGGGATACGCGGCCGTCGTCGAGCGGTTCACGAGTGAGCGCCGCCGGGAGATCAAGAAGGGGAGGGAGTCGGGCGTACGGACGAGGGTCGCGACGACGCTGGACGACTATCGGAGCTACTTCGGCGCCTACGAGGACTCGCTTCGCCGCTGGGGGGAAGGCGTCACCCTGCGTTACCCGTGGGATCTGTTTGAGGTCTGCCACGATCTCGCGCGCCGATATCCGATGCACGTGAAGCTGTGGCTGGCCGAGCGAGACGGCGAGACTCTCGGCGGCGCCCTGAACTTCTACTGGAACCACCACGCAGTCGGCTGGCACTCCGCGGCGTACACGCGTGCGCTCGATTCGTATGCCTTCGCGGTGCTGGTCGCGGATGCGGTGGAGGAGGCCTGCGACCGTGGATTCGCCTGGTTCGATCTCAATCCGAGCGGGGGGCTGGAGGGAGTCGCTGCCTTCAAGAGCCGGTTCGGCGGCGAGCGCAGGGCGATCGAGCGTCTCCGCTACCAGACTTGGTTGCTCCGCTCTGTTGTCCGCGTCAGAGGCCCGGGCCACGACCCCGGTGAGTCGGAACGATGAGCGCTCCCGCGACCTTCTACACGGTCACGGATGCCGAGTTCTTTCCGGGAACCGTCGCCCTGCTGAACTCTCTCCGGCTCGTGGGCCATCGCGAACCGCTCGTCGTTCTGGACAACGGGCTGACGCCGGAGCAACGTGAGCGACTCGACCGGGTCGCCACGGTTGTGGACGTTCCGGAGGGATCGGGTTCGATGCCTCCGCCGACCCTGAAGCCGTTTCCGCACCTGCTCGATGCGACCGGCACGGTGGCGATCATCGACAGCGACATGATCGTCTGCGCCTCGCTGGCGCCGGCTCTTTCGCTGGCACGAGAAGGCAAGATCTGCCTCTACGCCGCGCCGGACTGGCCGAGCGATCGCGCTCGATGGTTCCCGGAGTGGCACGAGCTCTTCGCGCTCCGGGCACCGCTCCGCCGGCAGCCGTATCTCAACAACGGCTTCGTCGTCTTCTCGACCGAACAGTGGCCGCACCTCCTGGAGGACTGGTGGGTGGCCTGCTCGCGCATACCTCCCGGGAGCGTCTTCACGAGCCAGGAGCACGCCTTGCGCCTCGGCGACTCGGACGCGCTGAACGCAATCTTGATGTCGGAAGTCGACCCCGAGTCGGTCGTGCTGCCGGCAGACGGCTTGCAGGCCGCACCGGGGGACGAGGTCGTCGTCGCCGACGATGACCGCCTCGTGTGCCTCCGCGAAGGAGTCCAGGTGTCGCTGCTCCACCACTGGGCCAGGCCGAAGGTATGGTCGCGTCAGGGCCGCGTTCGCCTGGGCACGCCCGACCCGTATGTCAGGGTGTTCCCGCGGGTCGCATTCGGGCAGGACGCCGCACTGCCACTGGCGCTGAACGATGTGCCGTGGTGGCTGCGCCCGGGGATCGGGTTCACGCTCACCCAGCGCTGCGGGACCGGGCTGGCCGCGCTCGGCCGCGCCCGGCGGGCCGCTGACTCCCTGGTCTCGGCGCCTGCGCGCAGCCTGCGGGGCTCGAGCTAGCGCTCTCGATCCCGCACGAAGTACAGGAGCCGGAATCCCCGCTTCGCCTTCACGCGTGTGCGCAGAAGGCTCTCGAGTCGAATCTCGCTCCTCACCAGCACGCTCGCAAGCCATGGCGGAGGCTTTCCCTTCCCGCCGGCCCGCGAGTACAGGCGGAGAATACGCTGGCGATAGAGGGGCCAATCCCCACGCGCCGACATGCCATGGCGGGAGAAGAGGTCTCGATACTCGCTCGCGGGGCGCAGCCGAGACGTCCCGCCGATCTCCTCGGATCCGGACAGGACTACCGGTCCGTCTTCATCGATCTCATCGATCACCGCCACTCGGCCCCCCGCGCTCAGGACGCGGCCGAACTCCTCGACGAGGACGGCGAGATCGTCGTCGTCCAGGACGTACTTCAGCACACCGCCGCAGATCACGACATCGACGCTCGCCGTCTCGAACGGCAGCCTGTAGCCGTCGGCGACCGAGAAGCTCACGTTGTCTATGCCCCTCGTCACGCTCTCCGTCGTCGCGACGTCGATCATCTTCGGCGAGATGTCCATCGCGATCACCTGCCGCACCTGAGGCGCCAGCCAGAGGGCTAGACGCCCGACACCGCAGCCGTAGTCGAGCACCACCTCGTCTGCCTCGACGCGCAGGAGCTTGCCCAGGAACCTCTTGGTTGTCTGGTCCAGGTAGTCGTTGCCGAGCGGTGTGGAGCCGATCACCGCCCGCAACGGCTCGGTGCTTCCGTGGGCGGCGGCAAGAGAGTCCCAACGCCGCCGCTGCTCGTCACGATAGCCCGTCGACATCACGCAGCCGGTCGGAGGAGTTCCGAGAGCGCCGACGAGATGCGCTTCACGTCGTCGACGTCGCAAGGTGGGGCGACGGGGAGGTTCAAGAGGCGCGGCGCGACGCTCTCGGCCACCGGGAGGGGCCGGGCAGACCCGTACCAGTCGTGCAGCGCGGGATAGAGCGCGCTCACCCAGATGCCTCGACGGATCAGCTCGCGCCTGACGTGGGAGCGAACGTCGTCTTCCAGGCGAACGGTGTAGCGGAAGCAGGCTCCGCCCGCACGGAAGCTCGGATGGACCACGCCGGCGCCGGAAAGCAGGTCTCGATACAGAGAGGCGTGATGATTTCTCACGTCGATGTTCTCGTCGAGGTGGGGCAGGAGCTCGGAGACGAGAGCCGCCTGACGTGGCTGCAGCCGGCGCAGCGACATCGACTTGAACAGACGGGAAGCAAGGCGGATCCGGGCAGCCTTCGACGGGAAGGTGCTACCCGGGTGCGTCGGATCCACATGTTCGTACAGCCTGCGGCTCAGCGTCGCGAGGGCGGCATTTCCGCTACCGGAGAGCCGTGGACTGTCGCGAAGCGCACGCGCCGTGTCGGCGTCGTCGGTGAAGACCGCTCCGCCTCCTTCGGCCGAGAGGATCTTTGCGTGTCCGAAGCTGGTGATCGACATCGTTCCGAACCCGCCGAGCATCTCGCCGCGATAGCGGCCGCCGAACGCCTGCGCAGCGTCTTCGATGAACGCGAGCGAGTGAGATCGTGCATACGCCACGAGATCGTCGACCGGCGCAGGACTGCCGAAGAGGTGGACCCCGACGACCGCGCGTGTCCTGTCGGAGAGCGCGGCATCGACGCAGGCGGCGTCGAGCACGTAGTCGTCCGGCGAGACGTCGCAGAAGACGGGGACGAGGCCGGCATACGCCACCGCGAAGGGAACGGACGGACAGCACACCGAGGGAACGATCACCTCGGAGCCGGGCGGAAGGCCGAGTACCTCGAGCGCCATCGTGAGCGCCATCGTTCCGGAGCCGGTGGCGATGCAGTGGCTCCTGCCCACTCGCTCGGCGAGCTCGTGCTCCAGCTTCGAGATGTCGTCGCCGGGCGCTGGCGCCGTTCTCGTCATGGGGCGAGTCGGAGGTACACGCGCCTCGGTGCCCGCGTGGACACTCGAGGCGCTACCCGTCACCGGCGGCGTTGATCTGCCATTGCGAATCTACGTAGACGGGCGAGAGGCGCACGATCGCCCTCGGGCCCGCGTCGAGGTCCGGCCCGAACACATCGAAGCTGGTGATCGGCTGCCAGGCCAGCAGCTCTTGGCCGTCGGGGGAGTTCCGGTAGGCAGCTCCCCATAGGAAGTAGCGGCCGCGCGGCAGAGGGAGGCTGGGCACCGTGCAGGAGATGCGATTCCCGCCGCGTCTGAGGGCCACCTCACGGCCGGGGTTGAGAAGGAAGATCGGAGTCGCGGCGCCTTCGCTGACTCCCAGGTAGAGGAACGCCAGGCACTCGTCGTCGCTCTCGAGGACGACGCTCACGTCCAGCGGATAGCCCGTCTGCACGCCTCCGCCCGTCGTCGTTCCAACCTCGGGATCGCGGATCCGGAGTGGACCGCCGGTCCGGCCCTGAACGGCGATCTCCTCCACGGACCCTCGATACGCGCTGAGGACGTCGCGCGTTCGTCCAACGGCCCGGACCGAGCCCTCGTCAAGCCACATCGCGTTCGTGCAAGTGGCCTCGATCGCCGGCAGGTCGTGAGATACGAACACGAGCGTCGTGCCCCGGTTGATCACGTATCTCATCCGCTCGAGGCAGCGCTGCTGGAACGTCGCGTCGCCGACCGCCAGCACCTCGTCGACGAGGAGCACGTCGGGCTCGAGATACGCGGCGACTCCGAATCCGAGTCGCATCTGCATCCCCCACGAATAGTGCTTGACCTGTCGGTCAACCGCCGACTCCAGGCCGGCGAACTCGACGATCTCGTCGAAGCGGCGCGCGATCTCCTTCCGCTTCAATCCCATGAGAGTGCCGGTGAAGTAGATGTTCTCCCTGCCCGTCAGGAGCGGCGCCATGCCGGCCCGGATGTCGATCAGTGCCCCCACCCGGCCCGCGATGTCGACCTGTCCGGCGGTCTGGTACATCACCCGCGCTATCAGCTTCAGCAACGTCGACTTGCCTGCGCCGTTGGCGCCCACGAGTGCCCACGACTCGCCGGGCTCCGCCCGGAACGCAACGTCCCGGAGAACCCAACGCCACGTCGAGGTGTCCTTCCGGCGGACGTAATCCACGGCTCGCCCGAGCTGATCCTGGAGATACGTGGGTCGGCCATCGACCCGGAAGCGCTTCCAGACGTCGGCCGCGGTGACCGTGCCGCTATGCAATGTCCGCGAGCCCCGTCTCAAGGCGCTTGAACAGGACGGATCCGCCCGCGAGGAAAAGCAGTGCGGAGCAACCCCCGGCGATCACGGTCGGCCAGTTCGGCGCCTCGCCTAGCAGCACGGTTCGGCGTAGACCGTCGATCACCGGGGCGAGCGGATTAATCGCCGAATAGACCACCTGCGCGGTCTCCGACTTGGCGACGACGCCCGCGCCGTACGCGACGGGCGTCACGAAGAGCCCGAGCTGGATCACGAGCGGCAGGGCGACTCGAAGATCCTGGACATAGACGACCATCGCCGAGACCGCGACGGTTACGCCGACGGTGAACGCCACGAGGATCAGGAGAAAGATCGGCGTGTAGAGCGACTGAGGTGCAGGTGGCCACCCCTCGATCACGAGAAGCACGATGAAGACGGCGGTGGAGACCAGAGCGTCGACCGAGGCAGCCACGATGCTGCCGAGAGGGAAGACCTCGCGCGGGCAGTAGAGCTTGTTGAGGAGCGAGAGTGTTCACGGTCAGGCTCGTGCCCCCCGTCAAGACCGAGGACGAGAAGAACGTCCACGGAACGAGCCCGATGAACGCGAACAAGGGGTACGGAATGCCGTCGGTCGCCACCTGCCCAATGTTCGTGAACACGAGCGTGAACACGAGCATCAGGACGATCGGAGCGAGGGCAACCCACGCGATCCCCAGGACCGACTGCTTGTAGCGGGTGCGAAGGTCGCGCTCGGCTAGGGCCCGAATCAGCTCGCGGAACGCCCACAGCTCGCGAACCGCCTCACGGACGCCGACCCGGCGCCGAAACCAGACCTCGCGGGCCGGCTCGGGCGCCTCGGCTGCGGCGGCCGGACCGCGAGTGGGGGTCGAGAGCATGGGACGGTCAGCTGCCTGAATCTCCAGCACCTCTCGATCGTAAGACAGCCACTGGCGTTTCGACCCTGACCTTCGTTCTGGCGGAGCCGCAACGTTCGGCGTGGCGCATTTCGCCTCGCGGCCTCAGCGAGTGGGCCCCGCCTCGCTCGAAACCGCCGCATAGAGCTCCTCGTAGGCCTCGGCGAACCGCTCGACACCGAAGTGGCGATCCGCCGCTGCGCGCGACCGGGCGGAGAGCTGCATGCGCAAGTCCTCGTCCGCCGCCAACCGGGTCAGAGCCTCTCGGATCGACCCTGCATCCCGGTCGACGAAGAGGACATCATCGGGCCCCAGATAGTGCTCGTACCCGGGCTGCCGCGTCGTCACCACGGGCAGGCCGTTGGCGAGCGCCTCCTGCAGCGAAAGGGGAAAGCCTTCCGCTTCGGACGGCAGAACGAAGGCGTCGACGCAGCCCATCAGCGACTGCAGTCGCTCAGGGCTCATGAAGCCGAGGAGCTTGGCCCCAGTCGAGGTGGGCGATCGGTCGGTGACGGCGACAAGCTCGTACGCGGGGTCATGAGCGCCTAGGAACAGATCGAGACCCTTCTTGGGAACGTCACGGCCCACGAACAGCGCGACGAACCGGTTCTCGGGCAAGCCAAACGAACCTCTTTCCTGGTTGCGCCGACAGGCCCGCCGGGCGCGGCGTCTACTCCGACCGGCAACACTCGTACCTCCTCTATCCCCCAGCGCTGCGCCACCCACTCGGCGACAGCCGTGTTGTACGTCGCGACTGCCGACGCGAGCCGGGCGCAATGCCCGAGCGTCGCAATGGCGGCGCGCTGAGCCCCGTCCACGAACGGCTTGGCCTGAGGCACGAAGGCGACATGCTGGGTGAGGACGCTTGGAACTCCGCGTCGGCGGGCCAGGAGAAGCGCAGGCAGAGATGTCGCGTAGAGGGTGTCCTGGACGTGGACGACGTCCACACCGGCCAATGCGCGGGAGAGCGTGGTCACGAGCTCCACCGGATTGGGGAGCGGATACGGCACGTTCAGCATCCGGTCGACGACGTACGTCGAGCGGATGCGGTGGATCGAGAAGCCGTCCCGGGCCTCACGGGCCGGAGCGTCTCCGGACTGACAGCAGACGACGGCAACATCGTGGCCGCGTCGACTCAGAGCGCCTGCCAGCACCTCCGTGAACCGCTCGATCCCCCCGACGTGCGGAGCGAAGTTGGCGCTTACGAGGAGGATCCGCATCGTAGCTCTTGGCTCTTCCTCTTCATGTCGTTGCGGCACTCCAGCTGCCTCCTGGCCCGAGTCACCGAACGGCTCGCGACTCATGTGTGCCGAGCCGTCGGCGCCCGCGCGGTCCCGCGCCACCTTGATGATCCGCCAGCGCCAGGAGGGCGGCGCATGCACTATGAGCCATGAGAGGCGATCTGCGACGGCGTTCTTGTGCAGGCGGCCCGACTTGAGAAACGTGACGTTCCGCCCCAGCTCCGACCCGTAGAACGGATAGCTCCAGTGTGTCGGACGCCAGGACGAGGCCGACACGAGCGTCCTGAGGCACCCGAACCGCGACTCGATCGAGGACGCGTTCCATGCCGGGCCGCTCGAGCGCGAGTGCGTCGATGCGGGACATGGACCAGACCGGCTGCGTTCCTCAAGCCCGGTCGGCTTCGCCGCGTCGAACGCGTGGACGGCGACCAGCAAGGCGGACGCCGAAATGGCCAGCGGCACGTGCAAACACCGCTTGTCGTAGAGGAGCGCCGCCAAGGGCATCGGAAGCGCCACGGCCGAGATGAAGTAACGGCCGGCAGAAGCGTCCCAGCTTCAGGGTCGCGGCGAACACAGTGAGGAAGATCGGGAGGGCCGCGGCGAGCGCGGCGGTCCGCCGGTCGATCTCGCCGACGAACCACTCGCGCAAGACCCAGATCGAGAGCGGCCATAGAAGCAGCATGCCCGACCGGCCCGTAGTACGACACGTTCTCGCTGGCGTACTGCTGTCACGCGGAACGTGAAGTGCCGTCCCCGGTCGCCTTCGGCGGATTCAGGGGGATGTGGACGAGCGGGAACAGCCCGATGTCCCGCGCGCGACAGCAAGAACCCGATCACGGGTACCGCCGCCGCCAACACGATCGACGCCGTCCACCTGCGCGCGACCACGATCGCGGCCAATGGCACGGAAGAACAGCAGGACGAGCATCGCGGTGGTGTCATCCAGGGGGAACGGAATCCCGAGAAGTCGAGGAAGCCGTACAACATCGCGCGGCCGTGGAAACGGTGTCGAGCAGCGAGGGCTGCGCCCTGAGCGAGCTGGTTCCCGGCGATGCGCTCGTCGCGGTACTGCCAAGGTGCTGACATCTCCGCTCGATCGGAAGTAGATGAACCCCCGAATGCCGCGAGGGCGAGGGCTGACGAGGCGGCCACCATCGCGGTGTGCCGGACGCCTCCGGCGGCGAACGCGAGCAGGGCGAGCGCGGGAAGAACAAAAAGCGTTGTGAGCTTCGTGCCGAGCGCGAGCCCGACGGCAAGCCCGGCGAGGACGATGTCGATTCGACTGCTCCCGAGAGACGAAGAACGCCGCCGCGGCGACGAGCGCACCGACGACGAGATCGTTCTGGGTCGTCGCCGACTGGAGCGCGATCTCGCGAAAGCGTGCCGGTAAGAAGTGCGGCGAAGGCGGACGGAGCTCTTGCGAAGCCGACCGCCGCGCAATGCCGAACACCGACACGAGCAGGGAGCACTCGGCGAGGAACTGCGGCATCGTCGCCAGCGTGTCCCGGCCGATCGAGGACCACCTGAAAAGGATCGCGATCTCCGCGTCCGGGGGATCGGCGTTGATGCCGAGCGGCGCCGTCGCATTCGGAATCGGCGCGACCGCGTGGTACTGACGCCAGGCGGCGACCCGAACGAGTGGTGATGCCACAGCGAGTCCTAGTTGTCCGGCGGCGTCGTGACCCCAACGACGAGCGCGTAGAGGAGGCCGAGGGCGACACGACTACCGCGAGAATGACCAGTACCGGATGCGCACCGAGTTCACGAACGTGCCGCAGTCCCCCGAGCGGTGGGAGCGGGCGGCCTCGCGCCCACCAAACTGCGATCGCAACCGCGGCGGCGATCGCGCCCGCCGCGAGGTAGCCGCTGCGCGTGACGGCGTGGAAGGGGGAGAGGATCTCCGCCACAGCCACCAGCTCGGCATTGGCGAGGAGGTATGCGGCGAGCAGAAACGCCGGCAGCGTTCGGAGCCGGAAGCTCGCGGCGAGTAGCACCGCTGTCGCGGCGACCAGTACCGAGCCGAGCGTGAACCAGACGAAGCCCATGCTTAAACCGACGCGCGCGTCCGGCCCAGCCTAGGGGGCGGGGCCGGTAGGGCACGGACATTCCTCAGCTCCGACATGTCAACTCCGCCACGTCGCCACGGTCTCGGCCGACCTGGCTCGCCTCCAACATTGCTGTCCCTAATTAACCGGATGCCTTCCGCGCCGCCCGCCGGTCGAACGGACGGTCCGACCCCTGCGAATCGTCGTGTCCGCGTCAGTACTCGCGCCGGACGACTTCGCTCTCCACTCGCAAGGCGTCAAGAGCGGGTGGGTTGCGTCCGAAGAGTGCGTAGCGAGTGGCCGGTACGAGCCGCCTCCTCAGGCGTCCGAAGGAGGAACGCGAGACGCCCGACGGTCGCACCTGTCCAAGTCGGGCCTGGGCCTGCTCCGAGAGCGGGCCGAGAGTCGCCGGGTCGTCGACCATCCGCTCGAAGTCGTCGACCCGGGACGGATCGAGCGGGTTCGGAGGAGGCTCGGCGTGGCGCGCCTCCGCGGCGAGCACCGCCTCCCGATAGACCGCGCGCTCACGGAGACCGAGCGGTCGTCCTCCGGCGCTCGCGCCGTACTTGTACGGACGCTTCCGAAGCTCCTCGCTCCCGCGCTCGAGCAGGCGCTCCGCGTACTCCTGCATCAGTCGCGTGAGCACAGGGTTGGCAACCGGAGGTGCCCAGGCGTCGTCGAGGTACTTCGAGAGGCGGTCCGGTTGGCTCGGGTCGAAGCCGGCGAAGTGGAAGTGGCGAAGCGGGGCACCATCGACCATTGGCCTGCCATCGAGTTCGCTCAGCTCTCGTTCGTCGAGGTTCCAGAATGCGACGTTGAGCGAGCTGTCTCGGACGACCGCGTGCTCGAAGTACACCGGCACCCAATCGACCCATCTCTCGTCCACGTACATGCCGCCTGCAGGCTCGGTCAGGCAGTCGCGCGCGAGTCGCTCCCCCCACCATTCGAGGAACGCCTCTCCGCCTTGCCCGACGGCGATGAAGCCGAGGTTGAACAGGCCGCCGACGAACCTGCGGTACTCGACGTGGGCGAGCGGCAGATAGCTGCGTACGGCTGCAGGGGGTCTCGCTGCGTGTGGAATGAGCGCGAGCCCGGCGCTCGCCGCCGTGTCTGCCAAGTCCGTGACCGGGGCGTAGAAGAACGTGTCGGTGTCGGTGAACACGATCGCCGAGGCGCCCTGGTCGAGCAGCAGGCGGAACAGGTGCGGCTTCAGCGCACAGGAAAGCTCGAACGCGTTGTAAATCGCCTTTTGTATCTCCAGCTCTTCCGGTGCTAGTCCGATCTCCTCCGGCAGCACGACCTGGAACGGCTCGCCCTCGTGCGGCCAATCCTGGCCGTCGATGAGCAGCAGCACGAACGGCGAATCGGGGTGGTGCCGCCGCCAGGACTCGGCAGCCACCCGGGCGCGTGGCAGATAGCTCACCGTCGCCACGGCACAACAGACGAGTCCGCCGACGCGGTACCGCCGCGCACACCACTCATCGGCCATCCGCCAAGGCTCTGTCTCCTCCACACTCGTCTTAGCGGAGTGGCTGCGGCATCGGCCTCAAATCCCCTCGGCGCACTCTAGAAGAGCCTATCGGCCGTCGCTGCCACTGGCGGACGTATGCTTCGGCCGAGAGCGGCAGATTCGGGTGGCGCGATGTGTCGATGAGATCGATGGCCCAGTCTTCTTGGAGTTGCCGCGGAAGCGACTGTGGAGCGCGCGTCAGAAGCTGTTGGTACGAAAGGTCATGGCGAGAAAGCGTGCGAGTGCCGCCGCGGCCAGGAACTACACACATACCCCAACTGTGTCGGTCCTCATCCAGTCTTTCAATCACCGTGCCAACATTCCAGCCATCGTCGAGTCAGTCAGGCGGACCGCTGCGGATGAGCTCATCGTCTGCGAGGACGGTTCGAGCGACGGATCTGAGCGGGTATGGAGACGACACCTTGATCGGCCGAACGATTT
The DNA here is from genome assembly GCA_963743545.1 of uncultured Actinomycetes bacterium. Classification (GTDB taxonomy): domain Bacteria; phylum Actinomycetota; class Thermoleophilia; order Gaiellales; family Gaiellaceae; genus Palsa-739. The sequence continues at coordinate 1,374,121 of CAVUQB010000005.1, forward strand.
TCTCATCCTTACAAATGATCTGCATGAGCTTCGTACTTATAGTCGCGCCGCAGATCTTGCACGCGGTGAATTCATCGTCTTTCTTCAGGACGACGACATACCACCGAGAAGCACCGAATGGCTCTCTAACGCGCTGAGTCTGCTGAGAAAGCATCCGAAACTTTCACTGCTGGGCTGTTGGAACGGGTGTGTCTTGGATTTAGGCGATCTAGAGTGGTCCGTTCCTTACGGTCCTAACAATTGGGACCTTGGCGCCGGCTGGAAGCGTCGTGAGAATTCGATTCCATCGCTCGATCCTGAGTTGAAGATCCCCTTCATGTTCATCGACGTCGTAGGCATCGGTCATCTGTGTTTTGTCGGCGAAAGGACTTTGACGCACTCGGCGGATTCAACCTCAGCCTGAGCGCACCGGGCGAACCCGGTATCTGGCTCGATTACGAGATCTGTCTCAGGGCTTGGGCCTCTGGTCTCCAAGTGGGACTCTATGAAACGGAACCGTTCGCGAGGAAGGTGGGTGGTCAAGGAACGATGCTGTTCGGCGGCGGCAAACGAGCGGAAAACTGGCGTAGGAATCGGAGTTACGTCGAAGCGGAGTTCGGATCGCAACTGCCCTCCGTACATCGAACAATCGGTGAGCTCAATAGGCAACTCGTGCCGCGGTCGAGTCACGGGGTAGGGGCGGAGCTATCCGTCCCTGCCGCGAGCGGAAGCCTGTCTGACTCGGCCGCTTCCGGGCGTCGTAACCCGATTTCCAAATCCCCGGATTGAGCCGCAGCAAACGAACCGTTGGGCGAGTCAGCGCGCGTTGGCGATACCGCGGGTTTCTCCTGGTATCCGTCGAGGAGCCGCTCGACGCCGTAGGCGGGCAGTCGTAGACGACGCAGATCCGCCCGCTCAGAGGCTAGTCGCCTGGCCGGACCCGCACTTCAGCCGGGCCCTGGAAGCGCCGATGAAAGGAGTCAAGCTCGCCCCGGCCGAGTGGGAGGCCGGGGCGAGCCTCCAAACTCGGGACGGCCGAGGCTGTCGTCTTCGCGATCAGGCGGCAGTCTGTGCGGCGCGCCGTTCCTGCTCGAGCGGCAGCCGCGACCGAACGAGCTCTCAGCGCTCCGTGTCTGCGACGATCTCCCGAACCCTGTCGCGGAGATCCTCGGGAAGCTTTGCGAACTCGTCGCTGTCGCGCAGCGCACGGAGTCGACTGAGGATCCTGTAGCGACGTTGGTCGAGGCCGGTCGTGTCCAGGAATGCGACGAGTGCGCCGACTGCCTCAACGGAGGTTGGCCGTTTGGCTGAGCCCTGTTTGGCAGCGCGGTCCCGCATACAGTTGCAATGTACGACGACTCCTTCTTCTCCGCAACAGCCAACCTGCCCGTTCGCGGGCCGTTCAGGCGAGGCGACGCTCGAGTTCCTGCTCGAGGGTTTCGGCGTCCCAGTTCATGACCGGTATCCGCGGCAGTTCGAGGGGGCTCGTTTCGCGGGTCACCGGGGCCGAACGTGTCGTACAGGCGGTCTCGAATCCAGCAGACTCGACGAGAGCGGCCGTTTCCGACGATATGTCGCCGTGTGGGTAGCAGAACTCCCGTACCGGATGGCCGACGAGCTCGGTCAGGTAGGCGGCGCTCTCCTCGATCTCCTGCCGCTGTTGAGGGCCGGGCAGTTTTGACAGGTGGGGATGGCTCACGGTGTGGGCCCCGAGGCCGATGAACTCGCCGTCGGCCAGGCGCTCGAGCTCTCCCCTGTCGAGAGTCGAGGACGACTCGGGCCTCGTCGCGTCGGTCGACGCCCACAGGGCATCGAGCCGCTCGAGGCGCTCTTGGTGTGACAGCGAGCAAAGCTCTTCCCAGAGCGGCCACAGCGGGAGACCGCCGGACGCGCAGACCGCATCGAGCTCGTCCCACCAGAAGTCACGACCCGAGCCGACGAAGCCGGTAGCGACGAAGACGGTGGCCGGCAAACCGTGCTGCTCGAGCAGAGGCTTCGCGACGAGAAGGTTGTCGCGATACCCGTCGTCGAACGTGATGGCGACGGTGCGCGTCGGCGGCTCTTCGCCGACCAGCGCGCTGCGCAGCTCGCCGAGCGACACGACGCGGAAGCGGTCGTGCAGCAGCTGCAGCTGTTCGGCGAAGAGATCGGGGTCGACACAGATGTTGAATCGGTCGGGTCGACGGTGAGAGATGCTGTGGTACATCAGGACGACCGCGCAGCCGCGCTCTTCGCGCGCGCGACGGCGTAACCGGGTGCGAATGAGCCTCGTCCTCACGGCGCCGGCCGCATGCTACTTAGAGGGTTGAGTGAGAGTCGGCGGTTTCGAGGGAGGTGGCCTGCTGTACCGGAGCGGCTGGATGAGGACATTGGCACGCCGCCTGCGTCGACGGTTCTGGTCTGGGGAAGATCCACGCTGGCAGGGTCACGTGGTCCGTCCGCTCGTGCGGAACATGAGCCGGCGCCGGGTGCTGTCGTTCGACGCGACGCTTCGCTTCGAGCGGCTCGCGCGATCGCTGCTCGGGCAGCCGCTCTCGTTGCGGGCGTGGCATCGCATGACCTTCAACGACAAGGTGACCTACCGGCGCCTTCGCGTCCGCGACCCGTCGTTCGCGGTGTTCTCCGACAGGCTGGCGATGCGCGAGTTCGTGGCGGACCGCCTCGGTCAGGATGCTCTTCCCGAGCTGCTCGAGGTCGCGGATCGAGCTGCCGCGTTCGCGGAGCGGGTCGGCCCCTTCGTCCTGAAGGCCAACCACGGCTCGCAGATGGTGACCCTCGTGCAGCCGGGGGAGAGGCTGTCGCCCGAGGAGCTCGCCCGTGCGGACGAGTGGCTCGCAACCGAATACGCTTGGGAGGACCTCGAGTGGGGCTACCTCGACGCGCGGCGGCTGTTGCTCGCCGAGGAGTTCCTGCGGAGTCCACGGCGGCGACGGCGGCGCCGCCGCCGGACTTCAAGCTCTTCGTCTTCGACGGCTCGGTCGAGGCGATCGAGGTGCACATCGGCCGATTCGGCGCCGACTATCGCATCGACTTTCGACGTCCGGACTGGAGTGTCTTGGACGTGCCCGGCCTGCTCCCGAACCAGGATGGCGGCGTGCCCGCGAACCTGGACGTGATGCTCGACTGGGCAGCGCTGCTCGGGCGGGATCTCGACTTCGTCCGCGTCGACCTCTACGACCTCGGCGACCGGGTGCTCGTCGGCGAGCTCACCGCCTATCCGTCGGGGGGAAACTCGGCCTACCGACCGGCCGGCATCGACGTCTGGCTCGGGCGGGCGTGGCGGACACACCCGCGCGCGCAGGTCATGTGGTGATTCGCGGCACGCACACCTGACGGTGGCAATGGTCAGGACGCGAGACCGCTCGCGCCGCTGGCCGCAGCAATTGCGTTCCAGTAGGCGCGGCGGGCCCGTTGCGAGCCCAGGCGGTCGTTGTGCCACAGCAGCGCCATCTCGCCGTCGAAGCGCCGCACCGTGCGGGCGAGCCGCACGATCTCTTCCGGTACGGCATCGAGGGCGACGTCTTGGTACTCGAGCAGCGACGCGTCCATCACGACCAACGGGCGTTCGCGGAGCCGCAGGGCCGTGCGTGTGCGCAGGTTGAAGACCGGGTGCTCGTAGCACGTTCCGGAGCGAAAGCCGACGTGATCGGCGAACGTCAGCGTGGAGTCGTACTCCAGCCCCGCGTCTTCCCAGTTCTGCCACGTGACCGGGTTCTGCCAGCGGAGGTAGTGCTGCCGGCCGCCCCGCACCGGGTCGTCGAGACCCGCGGCCGCACACGCCCGGCGAAGCCCCTCGACCTCCGAGCGGGTGCGGTCCGGATCGAGGAACGTGTTGTAGCTCGCATGGAATCCGATCTCGTGGCCGCGTGCGTGGATGCGGGAGAGCAGGCCGAGGATCCACGGGTCGTCGATCTCGTACGAGCCGTCGATCGGACCGGCGCTCCGACCGGCGATGAAGTAGAAGGCACTCCGCAGCCCGAGGTCCTCGCTGGCGCGCATCAGCCACTCGAACGTGTTGTTGAGGTCGAGAGACTTCGGAATTAGGTCCGGCACCAGGGCGTTGACGACCCTGCGAAGCGCGAGCAGCGGCGCATGCTCGTGCCTCAGGTCCCGCCTCGCGATCGCGCGCGCCTCGCGGGGAGGAACGCGATACAGCGGGAAGTCGACGTCGTGCGAGAGGCGTAGCGCGTAGCTCCGCTGGCGGCGCGGGAGGCGCGGCCAGGCCGCGGTCAGGCGGGACCACAGCAGCTCTGCATACTCGTTTGCGAGCGGGCGATCGAGGAAGCCTTCCCGCACGGAGACCGATGCGCTCGCGGGGAACCGCTCGTGAGCGTCGCGGACGTCGCCGACGAGTTCCTCGTAGCGGGTCAGGAGGAAGAAGACGGAGCCGAAGACGTCGATGCCGTTCGCTGTCGGTTCGCCGTAGAGGACGGGAAGCGGCTGCAGCGGATCCACGTCTCGGCAGTGCGCGAGCGGCTCCGAGGGCAGCGATGCCGCGGTCAGCCAGGCATCCTCCGGAGTCGCGAAGAGGACGTCCGGGACCGTCACCGGTCCGCCGGTCGCGTCGGTCAGCGTGAGCTCGACGTCGCTGCGACTCTCGCGCACCAGCGTCGTCTCCAGACCGAGGAACTCCTGCAGGACGACCTCGTACGCGTATCGCCGTTCCGGTTCGTATCCCGGAGGATGGCGGACGACGACGGACGGAGTCATCGGTCGCTCCGGCCGTGCCGGCGCTTCTGACGGCGGTCGAACGGTCCGGGCAGCGCCTCGCCGGTCAGGACTTTCCAGCCGAAAGCGAGGAGACCATCACGACCGTGGATCGTGATCCGGCGGAGCCGCCACGGATCGGTTCCGGCTCCGTTACGCCCGACCCGCGTCGTGTACGCGAGGCGGTAGCCGGCGTCGATCGCCGCGCGACGGACTCTTGCGTCGTGGTGCCCATAGGGATACGCGACGACCGGCTCCGCCTCGAGCCCCGCCTCGACGAGCTCGAGCCGCGCCCCGGCCAGCTGCTCAGTGAGCTCCGTGTCGTCGCAGCCGGGCAGCGACGGGTGGGTGCGGGTGTGCACTCCGATCACCACGCCTTCCCGTCGAGCTGCTTCGAGCTGCTCGCGGCTCGCCCGGGCGGCGCCGACGACGGAGAGCTCCTCGCCCACCGCGAACCGAGTGACGACGAAGGCGATCGGCCGGTGCTCGACCTGGCGCACGAGCACCTCGACCGCGGCGGCGTACCCGTCGTCGGCTGTCAGCAGGTAGCGCCGCCGCGGCAGCGAGGTTCCGCCAGCGACGTGGAACGCATACAGGTCCTCGACCGAGAGCGGCCGGTAGCCGAGTCGCCGCAGCAGCGTCAGCTGCCGTATGAAGCGCTCCGGTGGAAGGTCGGTGTCGTGCTCCGATCGGAGGTCGGTGCCGGCAAGCTGGTGGTAGCAGAGCGCGACGTAGGAGCTCCTCGTGAGCCGGCGCCATTCGTCCGCAGTCGCCCGCGAACGCACGCCGGCCCAGAACCATGCGTCGGCGGCGAGCCGGATCGCCTGCGGCCGCCGCACAACCTTGCGGGCGAGTCGTGCTGCCCGCGGGACGCGAACGAGCAGGCGGCGCAGCAGGCGTCCGTGCCAGGCGGCGCTGAACCAGGTTCCGATCTGGAGCGAAGAGAGAAGTTGCGGCTCCGCCCGCAGCACCTCGACCGAGGACCGTCCTCGCTCGTAGCAGAGCCGTTCCAGTGCCCCGAGGGACTCGGGTACGACTGCCTCGGCCCAGACGGTCGGCGCTCCGGCTCCCTGCAGCTTCGCACCGGCGGCCTCCGCCCAGGCGGGATCGCCTCCTTCGCGTCCTGCCGGCAACTCCGGGCCGCCCGCCTCGACGCGCGCTGCGATCCGCAGCTCGGGCTCGCCGAGCGGACGAAACGCGGCTCCCCCCGGGAGCGCGAGCTCGTGCAGGACGGCTGCGCGCTCCGTCATCGCCGGCGGGGAACGGTGACGCCACCGGCCCCCACCCAGAGCTGCTCGTGCCGTCGCGCGATCACCCGACCTGCCGGCCCGGGGAACGCGGAGGCGAGCAGCGCCCGCAGGCGTACGGCGGGGGGGTTGGCTCGATTTGTGAAGACTGCAAACGCACGGCGCCGCGCTCCGGCGGAACGCTCGCGGAGCGCCTCCATTGCCTCCAAGTGCGCAATCCTCCGACCAGCCTCGTCGAGTTCGCGCTCGACGTCGCCTCGCTCCTGCGCGGTCAAGGAGGGATAGCGGGAGATCGCCTGGAGCGTGGCCCGCCGCCCCCGCGCTTGCTGCAGGGGTTGGGAGGAGAGTGCCCGCTCGTTCAGTCGGTACGTGGCGAGCGGCTCTGCCACCATCCCGACGTACCAGCCCGAGACGATCATTCGCGCCATGAGTTCCCAGTCGCTCGTCCAGCGGATGGTCTCGTCGAAGCCTCCGAGCTCGAGAAAGGTGCCGCGTGGCACCGCCGCGTGTCCGAAGACGAAGTTCCGGCGGAGGATCTCGCGACGCTGATTCGAAACCTCGAACGGGAACGTCCGGTCGTGGAAGCGGCGGAAGACCTCGCCGCCGACGGAGACCCAGGCGTCGGTGGTCAACACGCCGAGATCAGGCCTCAGCCGGCCGAGCTCGCCGAGGGCCTCGAGCCGCTCGGGCGCGTACACGTCGTCCGCGCCGATGAAGACGACGTAGTCGCCCTCCGCCGCACGTGCTCCGGTGTTCATCGCCGCTCCGGCCCCCGCATTGTGCTCGTGTCGTACGAACCGCAACCGGCCGGCATGACGGGCGACCACGTCCTCGATCCCGTCACCCGAGGCGTCGTCCACGACGATCACCTCGAGTGGAGGGACGGTCTGCTCGAGCACCGAGCGGATCGCGTCCTCGACCACCTCGGCCACGCGGTAGGCGGCGATCACGACGCTGAACGACGGCGTCCCCGCGCGGGGAACAAGATCTTCCGGCGGCACCGGCGCGAGGATCGGCCGCGCAGTCGTCTGCACCGGCGTGACAGTACACCGGGCTCCGTACGGCCCGGCCACTGGGTTCGGGGGAGGAGTCGAATCCCCCAAGCGAGGCAGAGAGGCGCCGGTTCATCCGCTACAACGCACTGAGCATGGCCGTTGCCGAGCCAGTCGTCGAGGTCCCGACCGTCACGATCGATCCCCCGCGAGGCGCGATCGGTTTCGACCTCAAACCGCTCTGGGAATACCGCCAGCTGCTGTTCTTCTTCACCTGGCGCGACCTGAAGGTGCGGTACAAGCAGACGGTGCTCGGCGCGAGCTGGGCGATCCTGCAACCGCTGCTGGCGACCATCGTCTTCACGATCTTCTTCGGGAGGGTCGCGCATCTCCCGTCCGACGGCCTTCCGTATCTGGTCTTCTCTTTTTCCGGAACGCTGCCTTGGACCTACTTCTCGAACGCGATCACGGCCGGTTCGAATAGCCTGGTCTCCGCCGCGACGATGATCGCGAAGGTCTACTTCCCGCGGATCGCGCTCCCCATCTCGGCCGTGCTCGGCGCCGCCTTCGACCTTTTGTGCGCCTCCGTTATGTTGATCCCGATCATGGCGTGGTACGGCATCGCGCCGTCGTTGCGCCTCTTTACGTTGCCGCTGTTCTTCCTGCTCGCGAGCACGGCGGCGCTCGGCATGTCGTTCCTCCTGTCCGCCCTCAACGTCCGCTACCGCGACGTGAAGTACGTGCTCCCGTTCCTGACCCAGCTCTGGATGTTCGCCACGCCGGTCGTGTACTCGTCGGCATCGCTGAACCAGCCCTGGGCGACGCTGTACGGCCTCAACCCGATGGTCGGCGTCGTCGACGGCTTTCGCTGGGCGATCACCGGTGCCGGAACCTCTCCCGGGCTGGTCACGCTCGTGTCGGCCGGAACCGCAGTCGTGATGCTGGTCGGCGGGACGGCCTACTTCCGGAAGGTCGACCAGTCGATGGCGGACGTGATCTGATGGCGTCCCCGGCAAACGTCGCAATCAGGACCGAGCGGCTGTCGAAGCGCTACGTGCTCGGCGGCTCCGCAGTGTTCGGCTACGCGACCATCGGTGAGTCGCTCGCCAATCTCGTGCGCGGCCCCCGGCGGCCCAAGACCGAGACACCGACGATCTGGGCGCTGCGCGACGTGTCGATCGAGATCAAGCAGGGCGAGACGGTCGCATTCATCGGCCGCAACGGGGCCGGCAAGAGCACGCTGCTCAAGATCCTCTCGCGCATCACCAAGCCGACCGAGGGCCACGCCATGCTCCACGGGCGCGTCGGCTCGCTACTCGAGGTCGGCACCGGCTTCCACGGCGAGCTGACCGGCCGGGAGAACGTCTACCTGAACGGCGTGCTGCTCGGCCTCACGCGCCGCGAGATCGACCGGCGCTTCGACGAGATCGTCGCGTTCGCGGAGGTCGAGGAGTTCCTCGACACACCGGTCAAGCGGTACTCGAGCGGCATGACCGTGCGGCTGGCCTTTTCGGTCGCCGCGCACCTCGAGCCCGAGATCCTCCTGGTCGACGAGGTGCTGGCGGTCGGCGACCTCGCCTTCCAGCGCAAGTGCCTCAGCAAGATGAACGAAGTCGCCTCCGCGGGCCGGACCGTCGTCTTCGTCAGCCACAACATGGCGGTGATCCAGTCGCTCTGCCGCCGCGGCGTCTACCTCGAGCACGGCTCGGTGCAGACCGATGCCCCGATCGCCGTCGCCGTCGCCGATTACCTCCGTGCGCTCGAGGACAAGGCCGAGGCGCTCGACGTCTCCGAGCGGGTCGACCGACGCGGTGCTCAGGACGTCCGCGTGCAGACGATCGACATCAGGGATCGGAGCGGTTCGCAGTCGATCACGAGTGGCGCTGCGGTGGAGATCGCGCTGGGACTGTCGGGGACGATCCGAGGGCTCTCGTGCGTGATCTGCATCTACGACCAGCTTGGCCATCCGGTGACCGAGCTCTCGTCTCTACACACCGCCCCCGAGGACGTCTTCGCGCACCAGGACGAGCCCCGGTTCGAGTGTCACATCGACGAGCTCCTACTCGTTCCCGGCCGGTATCGGATCGATCTCGAGATCTACGGCGGGGGCCTGCAGGATCTGATCGAGGGAGCCGCCTACTTCGACGTGGTCGACGGGGTCGTCCGCGGCCGCCCGATCTCGTTCGCAGAGTCCGCCGGACACTTGATCCAGCCGGTTCGGTGGACCGCCCCCGACGCCGGCTGACGGAATCGCCGCCCGCGGTAGGGGCTCAGCCGGCGGGCACGTCGGCGAAGACCATGCTCAGGGCAGGAGCTCCGTGAGGATGTCCAGATACGACTCCTGCATCCGCTGCGCGGTGAATTGCGCGAGCCAGGCGTCGTGTGCCCCGGCGCCGAGCCGCTCCCGCAGTTGCCCGTCCTCGACGAGCCGTCGGATGCCGGCCGCGAGGGCGTCCGCATCGTCCGGAGGCACGAGCAGCCCCGTCTCTCCTGAGACGACGGCCTCATGAATCCCGCCGACATCGGTGGCCACGACGGCGGCTCTTGTTGCCATCGCCTCGAGCAACGCGAGCGGCAGCCCTTCGCCGCGGGACGGCAGCACGAAGACGTCGAGCGCACGAAGGAACGGCCCGATCTCCTGCTGCCAGCCGAGAATCTCGAAGCGGTCCACCACGGAGCGGTCACGTGCCCGCTGGAGAAGTGCCTCTCGCTCCGGTCCGTCGCCCGCGATCACCGCAGTGACCTCCGGCAGCTGTGCGAGCGCATCGACGAGGACGTCGAATCCCTTCTGCTCGGTCCAGACGCCCGAGCGCACCGACGACCGGACGGCCCAGCCCGAACTCGGCCGCCACGCCTGGCGGCTCGGGGACACCGTTCGGCACCACGATCATCCTGCGGGCTGGTAGCCCCGCGGCGGCGGCGACCGTCCGGGCCGTGTACTCGGAGACGGCTATGTGCGCCGCGAGCCGGCGGGAGGTCATCCGCTTCAGCGCCCGCGCCGCGCGGGAGCGGTTGAGCACCGATGAGTGCTCGACGACCACGACGCGGAGGCGAGGGACGAGCATTGCCGCGACCGTGGCGTGCAGTCCCGTGTAGGGCGTTCGCAGGTTGACAAGGCAGAGCTGGGGTCGCAGTTGTCGCAGCGCCCCCCGGTGCGCTGCCACCGCCCCCATGTCGTAGAACCGCGCAGGCGGCTCGACGAGCGTGATCTCCGATGCGTCGCAACCGTCCGCCACCGTTTCGGCGACCGCAGCGTCTGTCGCGACGATCATGACGCGAAACGAAGGCGGAAGCCCGGCCAGGACGGTCGTCAGGCAGCGCTCGGCCCCTCCTACAGTCCCGGCGTCGGTGTAAGCCGCGAGGCGAATCTCTCGCGGCGTCAAATGGAGCTCGCCATCCGGGAGTACAGCTCAACGAGCATCCCGGCAGCGATCGCGGGCGTGTGGCCCTCCCTGAACGCCTGAAGGCCGGCGGCGCCGCGTTGCTTCCGCTCTTCGTCGTCCCGAAGGACCGACACCGCCGCGCGAGCGAGCGCCTCGTCGTCGTCGGCGACAACGACTCCGTCGTTTCCGGCAATGCCCTCCGCTCCGACTGCGGTCGTGACGACGGGCACGCCGGAGGCGAGCGCTTCGAGCGTCTTGACCTTCGTACCGCTGCCGGCCTCGGCTGGGAACAGCAAGAGCGAAACGTCGCGGAAGAATTCGGCCCCCGACTCCACCTCGCCCACAACGTCCACGCCAGGCCCGGGGGTTAAGCCGAGTGCGTCCGAGCCGCGGCCGGCCACGAGAAGCCTCGCCGTGGGGAGTTCGCGCCGAACGAGCGGCCAGACCCGTTTGACGAGTCGACGGGTGGCGGCGGCCGTCATCGGCCATGTGGCGGTACCGATGAAGCCCGCGACAGGCTCCCTCGAGTTGAGCGAGGGCAGGTAGTGGTCGGGATCGAGGACGAGCGGAACGACCGTGACCTCGGCCCGGGGCGCCCGTCGGCGCAGCTCGCTCGCCACGACCGAGGAGTTCGCGAGCAGGAACCTGTGTCGCTGCGCCGCGTGCCGCTCGGCCGCTCCATAGCCGAACCGCACGACCGCGCGTCGCAGGCTCCTGGGAAGTTGGGGTTGGTCGAGATAGGTGAGGTAGTGCAGATGCAGAAGCGACGGGACGCCGCTGCCGACGTCGCAACGAGCTGTCTCCACCTGATCGAGATGGAGCACGTCTGCCTTCGCCGCCAGTCCGCGGACGCGCTCACCGAACTCGCCCTGGCTCAGATAGGCGACGGGCCGTCGCACGAGCTCCGACCAAGCTTGCAGGCGATCCTGCACAGGCACCGAGACGATCTCCACGGGGACGCCTGGAGCGATTCCCTCCGGGCTCCTCGGTAAACGCGCGGCAATCGTCGAGAGCTCGACGCGCTCGTCCGCGTCGAGTCCCTTCAGCAGAGCGGCGGCACAACGGCCTGCCGCACTCCCCTCCAGATATGGGGGCCCGGGTAAGACAACGACGACCCTCACGGGGGAAGGCATGCGAACTCGCGACCTAGGCGGGATCGGACGGCGTGATCACAGTGAAGCTATCGGCGAGGGGATTCGCTTGCATGACGCGACGAGCCGTTGAGATCCTCCTGCGCGCACGATCCTCAGGTGCGCAGAATCCAAGATCGTCGCGCCTCGGATACCTCACTCTAATCGTCCTCTCATGTTGGTGAACCGCGAATCGTCCATCGGTCGGCCCGGCTGCCTCCGACCGCATCACGACCCCTCGCCGAACCTCCGCAGCTGGAGTCAATCACTCAGGCAAGACGGACCGAAGGATCCGCTTCGGCGGCCGCCTTCGCGGTCTACCGGCGCGCGCTCGCACGCAAGCAGTTAGCACAACTTCCGCCTACCGGCGGCGCGGAGCTAGCGCTCGCCCTCCTTCCGGGGCTCTGCGGCGTCGTGCCCGAAGCGCTGTCGAACGCGTGCGCAAGCACAGCACGGCCACGCCGATTGGATCAGGAAGTGCCGGAGAGGAACCGGAAGGCCGGCCGGCCTTCCGCCGCGAGGAACCCTGCCGAGCCGGGGGCGTGCTGGACGCGGGTCGCGGCGCTCTCGATTGGGAAACCGCTCGTGAGCTGATGCCAGCCGCCGCCCAGCGTGTGGGCGATCGAGACGCGGCGGAAGCGATAGAGAAAGGTGTTGCACGTGCCGCCCGTCCCGCCGTCCCAACTCTCGGCCGTCGCTATCGGGCTCCAGCGATCGTGGCTGTCGGGTAGGCGGAGCGGCGGCGACACCGGCCTGCGGTTCAGCCACACGCGCCACCAGTTCGGCCGGTTGCGGAGCTCGAGCACGGTCACCTTCGCGAGCGTCCCGACCGGCAGCCCGGAGGCGACCTGGTGATAGGTCGGGAGGCGGCCGGGCAGCGCAACCTCGTAGTAGATGTCGCTACCGGTCAGGCTGGGATACCCGCTGTAGCCGATCTGCAGCCACTCGTTCGTGCCGTTCGGGCCCTCGCCCGGGCCGCCGACGCCGACCCAGCCGGCGACGTGACCGCTGAGGACATCGAAGGCATTGAGCGGCGTGATCAGAGCCGAAATTCCGTAGGCAGCGCTCGGGGCGCCGATGCCCGCGTACGAGTAACCACCGCTGTTCCCGCAGGCTCCGGCACGTGCCGCAGCGCCGAGGGCAGCGGTTGCGACAGCTGCGAAGAGGAAGAGGAGGCGGAGGGTCTTGACCATTCGAGCGGGTCGGCGGTTAGCCGCAGCCAAGAAATCGGCCGCGCCGCAGTGCGGTCACTCCCTAGTTCGAGTGACTGAGCCGGATCGCCCTGCCGGCACCTCTCCCTGTTTGTGTGCACGCGGACGATCTACGGACCTCGAATGTCTGTCCGGGTCACCATCGCCCGCAAGCGCGCCGGCGATCCATTTCCTGAACGGGTCTAGGCAAAGAGGCTGCGCGAAGAGCGTGGTCGGGCCTGAATGCGAGCGCTGGGACGCCGTGCGCCGGGCTGAGACTTCGCTGTGAATTGGTCCGATCCATGGACTTTGCTCCTCTTGTGTGCCACGATTGGCGTGAAAGGGGGACTACATATGCGGCGTCGTTACTGGATTTTTGCGGGTGTGATCGCGTTAGCTGTCCTTGCCGCCGGCAGCGCGGTTGCGGCAACGAAGCTCGAGTCACCAAGCGCGCAGAGCAAGGCGATCATCAATGATGCGGCAGGCCGGCTCCACGTCGCCCCGAGTGCACTCTCCTCGGCGCTCAAGCAGGCGCGCGTCGACCAGATCAACAGCGCGGTCAAGGCCGGCCGGCTGACGAAGCAGCAGGGTGATGCGCTCAAGGCGCAGATCGACAAGGGCCAGATGCCGCTCGTCGGCGGCCCTGCCTACGGGTTTGGCTTCCGCGTTCACGGCTTCGGTGGTGACGGCTTCGGGCATCCGGGAGGCTTGTTCGGTGCTGGCTCCAAGGCCGTCACCTCGTATCTCGGGGTCACGCAGGGACAGCTGAGGAGCGCTCTGGCTTCGGGCAAGAGCCTCGCTCAGATCGCGAAGGCGAACGGCAAGACTTCCGGCGGCCTGGTCGCGGCGATCGTGGCGGCCACGAAGAGCCAGCTGGACAAGGCGGTGGCCGCGAAGCATCTGACGGCGGCACAGGAGAAGGCGATCCTCGCCAGGACGCAGACGTTCATCACGGACTTCGTGAACGGCAAGGCGCCGGCCTTCGGGCACGGTGCGGGCTTCGGTCACGGCTTCGGTAGTCATGGTTTCGGCCAGCGAGGAGGCATGTTCGGCGTGGGCCACGTGGGCGGAATGTTCGGTGCGGGCTCCACGGCCGTCACCTCGTATCTCGGGGTCACGCAGGCACAGCTGAGGAGCGCTCTGGCTTCGGGCAAGAGCCTCGCTCAGATCGCGAAGGCGAACGGCAAGACTTCCGCCGGCCTGGTCGCGGCGATCGTGGCGGCCACGAAGAGCCAGCTGGACAAGGCGGTGGCCGCGAAGCACCTGACGGCAGCGCAGGAGAAGGCGATCCTCGCCAGGACGCAGACCTTCGTCAAGGCCATGGTGAACGGCACTCCGCACGCCTGGGCGCCGCAGATGTCGCACCACGGTGCCGGCTTCGGGTGGTTCGGCTCGCAGCACCACTCCCGGACGGCACACACGGGCACAGACACGTAGGTCCGGTTCCGCTCAAGACGCCGCAGCTCTAGGCTCCAGAGCTGCGGCGTCGCGCACCGGTCGGGGCCAGACGAGCACGCCCTCCGATCGCACTGTTGTCCGATCGAAGGCGTATCACTGGCTGGATGCGGGCGAGGGGGTTTCGGGCGCTGGCGGTTCTCGCCGGCTCTGTCTTCGTGATCGTGTCGGCTGCTTCCGGCGCGACGCAGCCCGCCGCGGTCGCCTGGCCGGGCTCGACTCTCCTCTTCCGAGACCTCACCCACGGAAAGAAGTACCACGGTGCCGTCGCCTCGGCCGTCGCGGCCTGGAACAGGCTGGATCTCGGTGTCGAGCTCCAGCCCACGCGCGGGCCGGCGGCCGCGACGATCACGGTGGGTCGCGGGCGCTGCTTGCTCGGCCGTGCGGGGACGGCACCTCGCGGTTTCAGAGACGCAGGCGCGCATCTGGTCGTCGCTCGAACCTGCCCGGCGCTCGTCCGACCGCTGCTCCTCGCACACGAGTTCGGTCGGGTGCTTGGCCTGCCCGTCGACAACAAGCACTGCTCTCTGATGAACAGCCACGCGGTCAGCGACGGCCTGACGTATGTCGTGCCCGCCAAGTGCCCGCGTAAGCACCCGCCCTCGTGGATCCGTCACCTGATCGACCCGAGAACGGTTGCGCTCGCGCGGCGCATCTACACGCCTCCGCCGGTGCCGGCGCCGCTCGCACTCTCGGTCGATGCAACCGGCATACCCAGGGTGACCTGGGTCGAGCCGGCCGGCTCGGCTGCCGCCTCCGTCGTGGTGGCCCGCACAGCCGCGGCCTGCCCGACAGACCGTGACGTCGCTGCCGGAACCGCGACCACGATCTACCGGGCCCCGCCCTCGGCGGGCTCGCATCTCGTCGTCGACTCGAGCTTCCCGCGAACCGGGGAAAACGACTGCTATCGGGCCTTCGCCCTGAACACATGGGGACGGGCGTCGCTCTCGACCGACGCAATCTCCTACACCTTCGGCGGCCCGATCGCGGGTTTCACGGTCGACGCAGCCGCCGCCGGCGCGGCCACGACCTTTGCCGACACGTCCACCGCTCAAAACAGCTCGGTCATGCGCTGGGCCTGGAACTTCGGAGATCCGTCGAGTGGAGCAGCCGACACGCTGGACACCACCAATCCCGCGGTCGGGCAGCACCCGTCGCACGTCTACGCGACCTCCGGAGCCTACGACGCCACGCTGACGGTCACGGACAGCAGCGGCCGCACGTCGACGATGCTGCAGCAGATCAAGGTAGCCGGCGGCTGATGACCGGGGAGGTCCTGCTTCCACCGCTGCTCGCAGCCGCCGCCATTCTCGTCCTCGCGGGCGTAGCGAAGCTGCAACAGCCGGCTCCGGCAATCCGATTCGCCGCGACGCTGGCCATCCCGATGCCGGGAATGTTCGTCCGAGCGGCGGCCCTTGTCGAGATCCTGGTCGGGGCGGGGGCGCTCTTCCGACCCAAGCCGGCTGCGTTCGCGATCGCCCTCGTGTATGCGGTCTTCACGGGGCTGGTGGCTCGGCAGCTTCGGCGAGGAGGCGGCATCCCCTGCGGCTGTCTCGGCGCGCGCGAGGTTGCGCCGTCGCGGCTGCACCTCTTCGTGAACGGCGCCTGCATCTGCGTCGCCTGCCTCGTCGCCCTGGCGCCGCCGCCGGCCTTCGCGACGTTCGCTGCGGCGCGGCCGCTCGCTGCGGTGCTCGTCGGGTTCACGGCGGTTGTCGTTGCGCTGTTGAGTCAGGCGGGCTCGTGTTCGCACCGACGCTCAGGGCCTGGCAGGGAGGCCGCGCGTGACGGATCCCGTTCGGTTCGCGGCGGAGACGCTCGAGCGCCGGAGCTCGCGGCGCGGCTTCCTCGTGCGTGCGGCCGTGTTTGGCTCGGCGCTCGCTGTCGCGCCGCTCCGCTACCTGCTCGAGCCGGTCTCGGCGCTGGCGGCGATCGTGCGGCCGCAGGATTGCGGGGGCGGCCTGTGCACGGACGGCTGGACCGAGTTTTGCTGTGTGATCAACGACGGTCTCAACGTCTGCCCGTCTTATTCCTTCGTCGGCGGCTGGTGGAAGTGCACGGATTACCGGGGCCGCCAGCTATGCGAAGGTGAGGGCGTCCGCTACTACGTCGACTGCAACCGTCTGCCCGGCCACAACGCTCCCGGCGGCTGCCACTGCGCCACCGGGGACTGCGACCACCGCCGGGTCGGCTGCAACCACTTCCGCTACGGGCAGTGCAACACCCAGATCGGAGAGATCACCGACATCGTCTGCCGCGTCGTCGTCTGCGAACACCCCGCGACGATCCCCGCCCTCAACTGCAACTCGACGTACAAGGAGGACAACCGCACCTGCGGCCACGAAGCTCCCTGTCTCACCGCCTCCAAGACGGCGCGGGAGTTCGCCTGGTGATCGTCGTCGTTGCGGCAGAGACGCTGCTCCTCGGGGTCGTCGCGCTGTTCGTGATCGCGCTCCTGCGCAGCCACGCCGAGATCCTGCGCCGCCTCGAGCAACTCGCACCGCAGGCGCCGCTGCCGCAACCTGACGAGCGTGCACCGGACCAGCTCGGGACAACGGATCTCCAAGGCGCCACGCCCGACGGAGGAAGCCGGCGGATTGTTCTCTCGCCGGGTCCGGACACCCTGCTCGCGTTCCTGAGCAGCGGCTGCTCGACCTGCGTCGACCTCCTCGAGGCTCTCCAGCACGACGAGCTGCCGCTGCCGCAGGGGCTGCGCCTGGTCGTCGTGGCCAAGGATCGCCGCCTGGAGCGGCTGCGGTTGTTCCGGCCGCTCGTCGGCCGGGTCGAGGTCTTGATGTCGTCGGCCGCCTGGGACGACTACCGCGTCCCGGGGAGCCCGTACTTCCTTCACCTCGACGGCTCGACCGGCCAGGTCAGCGGGGAGGGCTCAGCGGGGAACTGGCGGCAGGTGGCGAGCCTGATCGTCGACGCCGGCGAAGAGCGTACCGCACCCGACAGCGTGAATCGGAACCGAATCGACGACACACTCGCGGCGGCCGGGATCGGACCGGAACACCCGAGTCTGCGGCCCACGGGCTCCGCCGGGGAGAACGGAAACTGATGCGGGAGCCGCTCCTTGCCGCCTCGCTGGCAATCCTCGCCGCGGTTCGATCCACCTGGTCGCCCTGAGGGACCTCGATGCTCTCGAGCATCACTCCGCTCGGGGAGCGGAGCCGCAGACAACACTTCGCAATCACCGCTCTCTTCCTGCTCGTCGGAGCGTCCAGTGCCGGCGCCGCGCTCGGAGCGCTCCTGGGTGAGCTCGGCTCCGAGTTGCCCCTCAGTTCCGCACAGCGTCTGGCCGCACTCGGTGTGGCCGCAGTGCTCGGCCTTGCAAGCGACCTGTTGCTGCCACGGGGAGTCCCAACCCATCTACGCCAAGTCGACGAGCGCTGGCTGCACCGCTTTCGCGGTTGGGTCTACGGGCTCGGGTTCGGCGCCCAACTCGGTGTCGCCGTCGCGACCGTCGTCACGACCTCGGCCGTGTACCTGACCATCCTGGGCGAGGCCCTGGCCCCATCCATCCTCGCGGGCGCTGTAATCGGAGCGACCTTCGGCGGCATCCGCGGAGCCTCGGTTCTCCTCGCCGCCCGCATCAACACGCCGGCCTCCCTTCTCGACTTTCACCGTCGCATCTCAACGCTCGAACGACCGGCCTCGGCGGTGACGCTCGCAGTCCAGGCGGTACTCGCGGCGGTAGCCATCGCGGTCGTCCTATGAGAGAGATCAGCGGATTCGGAATCTCGGCCGCGATCCCCGACGGCTGGGAAGCCCGCATCCACCGCCACCAAGACGGAGAGCCGACGCTCCATGCAGCCACCTTCCCCCTCCCGCCCAAAGACGGGGAGTTCGGAACTCGCGCCACCGGACGCATGCCTTCCGAGGCGCTCTTCCTCAGCCTCACCGAATACCGGACGGGCGAAGGACTAGGCACGCGTCACGGCCTGTTTGCACACCCGCCGCCGACGTCGCTCGACGCGGCGTACTTCCACAGCCGGGCGCTCTTATGGGCCCGACCCGGCCAGCGCGGTATGCAACGCTTCTTCTCCATCTCCGGCCGCGCGTTCTGCCTCTATGTCGTCGTCTCCGGCCCGGCTCGCATGACTCACCATCTGGCCGCTGCATCCCACCTTCTGCGCCGCCTCGAGATCTCCGAGATCACCTGACAGCGTGAGCGCGATCCTCGCCGATGCGCTCCTGCTTGAGATCATTCGACGGCGCTGCCGAGCATGTCTTGCAGCATGTCGCGGGTGCGTTGGGCTTGTTCTTCTCTATCGAGGAGGTGGGCGTAGACGCCGAGCGTGATCTGGCTTGAGCTGTGGCCGAGTTGGCGGGAGGTGAAGGTGATGTTGGCGCCGCCGGCGATGAGCAGGCTGGCGAAGGTGTGGCGTAGGTCGTGCCAACGGAGCGGTTGGATGCCGGCCTTCTTGAGGGCGGGTTGGAGGCCGCGTGCGGAGAGGTTGGCCCACTGGAGGGGTGTTCCGACGCGGGTGGTGAAGACGTAGTTGTCGGGCTGGTGGAAGCGGGATTCTCGTTGGTGCTGTCGGAGCAGCTTGGCGAGCGCGGGCATGAGGATGACATCGCGGAGCGCGTTCTCGGTCTTGGGTGGTACCTCCTGTTGCTCTCGGTCGAGCGCCCCGCGGACATGGATGACCTGGTTGTCGAAGTCGATGTCTCGCCAGTGGAGGCCGAGGAGTTCGCTTTGTCTGACCTGGATCACGTCGCGGCGGACGGCGTGCGCGAACGGGCGGGAGAGCGGGATCAGGACGGCGGAGATCGTGGCGCCCGAGTAGCCGCGTTTCCGCATGTCGCTGATCAGTGCCAGAACCTCGTCGACCCCGACCTGGTCGAGTCGACACTCGCCGAACCGGGGCATGACGTGCAGCTCCAGCCGCGACCTGTAGGCCTCGCGAGTACGGCCAAGCACGATCCCCTCGATGGACTCGAGCCACGTGACCGCATATTGGGTGAGTGTGGGTACCGCCCTCGACGCTTGGTTAGCCGAGTTCGGGGGCGGGGTGCCGAGCCTGCGAGTCGACACGCCTGTGAGGAGAAGTTGTGAAGATGCCGCCTGCATAGGAGCTACTACCTCCTGTGCCGGGCCCGGGGCGTTGGCGCGCCGCCGGGCCATTTTCGTTGTCTACAGCGCGATAATACGGGCGGCGGCAGGGTTTCGGCCGCTCAGGAGTGCGGGGGTTGTAACCCGATTCACTCACATCGGGTGAGAGCGAGCGACCGCTGACTCCAGGTGTAACCCCCAGCTGCGACCGCTGGCGCTCCACGGTCGCCTCGCTGGTCAGGCCGATATCGTGATGCGTCCATCCAGAGCGGTCGAGGCACGCAGGCCGACGACACCGCCGCAACCGACCCTCAGGAACGGTGCGAACGCTGCGCGATGGAGGTTCGAGTGGATCAGCTGCGGCTCCGACGTTGCTCGGAATGTGGCGAACTCAAGGGTGAAGCGGTCATCGAGGATCGGTGCGAGGGCATCGTCCGTCTGCCTGTGATCTGCATCTGTAAGGGGATTCCCTGCCCTCAATGCGACAAGCGACGGATCCGACGGCCGATCTCGAACCACTACGACGAGCCAACGGGCACCGTCTGGCACACACCATGCTTCGGCTACCTCTTTCCGTGTCCGACCTGTCGGCGTGACGGCGAGGAAGCCGATCAACTCGGCCTATCGGCGACACTCATGCCCAGGCGTGCACGCGGTTCTCGCTGAACTAGTGTTGTCTAGTTAGACGACCCAATGCCTCGCAAAGCCGCATCAGGAGTGGTTTCTAGCGCGGACAGCCTCGCGTGCCACGATTTGTGTGGATGGACGAACGTGCAGATGCCAAACGGGGGGCCAGGCCTGCGATCGACTGGGAGGAGGCCTTCGCTTTCTACGCTGCCCAGCCACCTCGGGAGCGCTCCTATGCGTCGGTCGGGCGGCAGTTCGACGTCTCGCCCAGAACGGTCGAGAAGCATGGTCGCGACGGCCATTGGAAGCAGCAGCTGCGCGAGATCAAGCAACAGACAGCGGCGCGCACCCGGAGCTACTCGTGAGTGGACGCGTCGAAGAGGTACAGAGGATGCAGGAGCTGATCGACGCCTCTCTGCTCGGCTACTCGCAGCGCCTTCGCGAAGGGATGCGGATGACCCCGGCCGACCTGGAGCGGCTGAACAGGCTCTCGCGCGCCCTGCTGGACGAACTGGACGAGACGGCGACGGCAGACGCGGCTGCATCGGTTGCCAAGCCTCAGGAGCGGACGGTCGAGCACGCCCAGGCAGTTGTCGCCGCATTGGCGGAGACCGGCGCCGCCTATTGAGGCGAGCGAAACGAACCCGGAAGGAGCTGCCTGATGAGCACCATCGACCCTTCGCAGCTGCCGCTGCTCGACGCATTGCTGGAACAGGTCGGTCCGCTTCGGCTCCGCCACAGCCCTCTGACTCCGACGCCCCGCCAGGAAGCGTTCCTGCGGCTTACCTGCAGAGAGGCCTTGTTCGGTGGAGCGGCAGGGGGCGGCAAGTCTGTCGCGCTCCTGATGGACGCTGGCCAGTACGTCGACGTGCCCGGCTATCACGCCCTTCTCTTGCGGCCGACGCTGGGAGAACTTGAACAGCCCGGCGGCCTGCTCGACTTCGCTCACGAGTGGTATGGCGTGAGCAAGGCGACCTGGTCGGGCGACTCCGGGCCTGGCGCTTCCCCGGCCCCGGCCGAAGCGGCGCCGGGGGCACGTCGATCCGGTTCGGCTACTTCGACGGACAGCGGGACGTCAACCGCTACAGCGGCAGCAGCTACTCCTACCTCGGCTTCGACGAGCTCTCCCAGGTTGACGAGCTCAGCTATCACCGCATGCAACGGGTGCTACGCCAACCCGGCCACGACGCCAGCCTCGTCCGCCAGCGCTGCCACGCCGGCCGAATCATGCTCGCAACCGCAGCCGAAGACGGCCCTGGCGTCCGCATCTACGTAGAGCAAGAACCAGGCTCACAGGGCGGATACCTCGAGAAGCACCTCAAGTACGAACTCCTCGCCGGCTACCACGTCTCCATGCATCGGCCCAGCGGCAGTAAAGAAGCGCGAGCGCTGCCGGTCGCCGCCGCCGCCGGAGAAGGACGCGTCAAGCTCGTCGCCGTCCCCAACGCCCGAGAGTTCCTCGACGAGGTCAGCCAGTTCCCCTACGGCCGCTACGACGACTGCGTCGATGCCCTCAGCGGCGCCCACCACGCCATCGGCCGCACCCGCACAGTCACCTACGGCAGTGGGGTCGCCCGCGGCTCCTTCTACGAAGACAGCGGGCTCGACCGGATCTGGTCGCACCCCCACTTGTTCGAATAACACCACGCTCCCCGATGTGCCCAAGGGGGACAAAGCGTAGGTTCCGCGCAGCCCACAACCTCCGCAACAACTACGCGACTACTACGCGACCCTCAACCACTCGGCGGGTCCTCTGACCGACGATTAGATGCAAGAGAAAGACGCCGTTTCCGACGCCTTCTAAGGTGGGCGGTACTGGGGCTCGAACCAGTGACCCCCAGCTTGTCGATAGCTGGCATGCTCGAGCGATGGCCCGTGCATCGCTCGCGCGCGTCCGCCGTACTGCGGACGGTGCCGTCGTCTGCGAGCGTTGCGAGATACCCGAGAGCGCGTTCGGGCGAAGTGCGCGGCCTTCTCGGCCGCGACGGGCTCGAGCCGGGCGAGGGGATGCTCATCGACCGGGCCGGCTCGGTACACATGTTCTTCATGCGTTTTCCGATCGACGTCGTCTTCCTCTCCCGTGACCGCACGGTCGTCGGCGTCAAGCACCGCCTTGCGCCCTGGCGCGTCGCGGGCGCACGACGCGCTGTCGCCTCGCTCGAGCTCCCCGCAGGAAGGGCCTCGGAAGTGGGCGTCGAAAAGGGGCAAAGGCTCGTCTTCGAGGATGTCGCCGACCGCGAGAACGGGTGAATAGCGTTCAATTGCTGAACGCATCGAGTAGCCATTGTGGACAGTGGCCTTCCGGTGGGGCCTGCTCGGCGTCTCGAGATGCGGGGAACTTGAACGCGTCAGGCCCGGTCACGGAACCGCGCAAGTGGCTTCGTTGAGCGCTGCGAAGAGCCAGCGCATCTGCCCAGAACCCTTGTGCAGACCGGCGGAGAGCGACTGTTCCAGGGTGTTCATGGGGATGATCGACGCTTGGGCCAAGTGGATCATTGCTCAGCCGGTCCATTGAACGCAGAATGGGACTGTGGAAACTGTGGACGCGACGGCGGATCGGGAGGACGTTCCGGTTGGCGCCACGCTCGCTTCGGAGCTGATCGCCCGTGCGGCGGCGATCGCTAGCGGAGAGCCACCGTCCGCCGAGGCCGAGTTCCTTCCGACGGACCTGCGGTCCGCGCTCCGTGCTTGCGAGGCTAGGGCGCGGAGGCTCTCTGACGGCTGGGGGCATGGAGCTGCGCTCGACTTCCTCGGCGACGCGGTCGTAGCGGTCGCGGTCGAGTACCACTTCGAGCCTGGGGAGGCGCGGGTCGCGGTCACTGCTGCGGCCGACCAGCTCGGGCTGCCGCCCGAGGTGGCAGCCTTCGCGGTCTTCCGGCGCGCGCTCGCGAGCAAGGACTTCGCGCAACTCTCGCCTGTCGGCGCCGCTGAGCTCGCATTAGCTCTCCTCGTTGAGCTTGCGCCGGCTGCCGCCGGCTCGCTATGGGTCCTCGATGTCAGGGGATCGACCACCTGCTTCGTCTCGCACGGTAGGGCACCGCGTAGCCGGCGCTTGCGTGAAGTGGCGAAGGCCGCGCTCGACGGTGTGATCGCCGGCTCGGCCCAGGTGCAGGTCCGGGTCGTCGAGCGGTGGGATCGTCCGCACGCCGCACTCGTCGTGCGGGGGCGGGGCGCCGAGTCGGAGCTTCTCGGGACGTACCTCGACGAGGCTGCGACCGCTCTCGCGCCGCTACTCGAGCGCTCCTCTCTCTTCGACCGCCGAGTTCAGCGCGAGCACGACCTCGTGGCGGCCGGCGAGCGGCGTCTTCTGCGCCTCGGCTTCGACCTCCACGACGGTCCGCTGCAGGAGATCGTGGCGCTGGCCGAAGAGGTGCGCATGGCTTCGACGCAGATTTCGGAGGTCGTCCCCGACGACCTCCGGCACCGAGTGCGGGGGCGCTTCAACGACGTCCATGCCCGGCTCGGCGCGCTTGACGAGAGCCTGCGCCAGGTCGCGCACTCCATCCGCTCGACGACGGCTGTTGCCCGTCCCGTCGCGGATGCCGTAGAGGGCGAGCTGCGTGCGCTCGAGAACGCGACCGACATCGAGGCGGATCTCAAGGTCGAGGGCGACCTGTCCGGTCTCAGCGACTCGCAGAGGATCGTGTTGTTCCGCGTCGTCCAGGAAGCGCTGTCGAACGTGCGCAGGCACAGCAAGGCCACGAATGTCTCGGTCGTGCTGCGCAGCAGGCGCACCTTCGTCGACGTCGCGGTGGCCGACGACGGTTGTGGCTTCGACTCGCGGCAGCTCGACACTGACCGACTCGGGCTCGGCGGCATCTCCGAGCGGGTGCGGCTCCTCGGAGGAGCGGTTGAGATCGAGACGAGCCAGGGCACGGGGACGACGGTGCACGCGACCCTGCCCCAGTGGCGGCCGTCGACACCGGCCACGACCACCATCTACGCGGCCACTGCCTGAGTCGCCGGCGCCTTCATTGCTTCATACGGCTCGGGAGCCGGACCTTGGCGTTCTAGGCCGAAGGACGGCGCCGACTAGCCATTCGAAGGGCCTCTCCGAACCCCGCGAGGTCTACGACTTCCCTTGGATGTCCAAGAGACTGCGGTAGGAGCGCGCTCCTGCCCGTGCGTGACCGGGAGGAGCAGGCGAAGAGATGAGCGAGCCGAGGAGCCTTCGACCCGGCCTAGGCCCGCAGCGACCCACTGAACGTCGCGCCAGCTCAGCGGTCGTCGATCGGGCTCTCGACGAGCCCGTTCTGGTACGCGAGGCGCGCAGCCTCGGTCCGGTTCGACACGCCGAGCTTGCGGTAGATGTTCGTGAGGTGGAACTTGACCGTCTGTTCCGCCACCCACAGCTCCTTGCCGATCGCCTCGTTCGAGAGGCCGCGCGCGAGGGCGGCGAGGATCGCGGTCTCGCGCTCGGTGAGGCCGGCGGCGCGCGCCGCGCTCTCGCCCGGATCGGGCAGGCCGATCGCGCTGTAGACCGTCCCGTCGACGGCCTGGCGCAGTGCCGAGGGCAGGTCGATCGGGTTGATGCTCTTGACGATGAAGGCGCTCGCGCCGCGCTTCAGCACGGTCTGGATCACGTTCTCGTCGGTGGAGACGGAGAGCACGACAACCTTCACCTCCGGATGCTGCTTGCGGATGCGGCTCAGGCACGCGAGCCCGTCGGCGCCCGGCATGCGCAGGTCGAGGAGGACGATGTCGGGATTCAGACGGCCTACCAGCGGCAGCACCTGCGAGCCCGAGTTGCACTCGCCGACGACCTCGAAGTCCGGCGCCTCCTCGAGCGCGCGCTTGACTCCCTCCACGATCAGTCTATGGTCGTCCGCAATGAGAACGCGCATGACCGTATCGTAGTCAGTGGACCTGTCGTCTTCGAGGACGGCAGGCTGTGACCACCTCTGCACCGACGAGACGCGCTCACGTGCTCATCGCGGCCGAGCGCCTGCCGACCCGCGTCGGGCTCCGCCTGGCGCTCGAGCCTGAGGCGCGCTGCACCGAGGCCGCCGACGCCGAGTCGGCGGTGGACGCGGCCGTGCGCGACCGTCCCGACGTCTGCCTGCTCGGGCTCGACCCGTCCGGCCAGAACCTCCGGGTGGTCAACGAGATCGTCACGCGAGTCCCATCGGCCGCAGTGATCCTCCTCACGAACACGCTCGACGAGGAGGAGTTCATGGCCGCGATACGGGCGGGCGCGAGCGGCTATCTGACACAGAGCCTCGACCCCGCGCGTCTGCCGTACGTCGTGCAGGGCGCGATGCGCGGCGAGCCTGCCGTGCCGCGCCGGTTCGTCTCCCGGCTACTCGACGAGCTGAGGACGCGAGAACGCCGGCGCACCGTCGTGCTCGCGGGCAAGGGCCGCGTTGCTCTCACTGCGCGCGAGTGGGAGGTGGCGGAGATGCTGGTGCGCTCTGCGAGCACGGCGGAGATCGCCGCGGTGCTCGGCGTTGCGCCCGTGACGGTGCGCCGCCATGTCGGCTCGGTCGAGCGGAAGCTCGGAGTCTCGACGCGCCCCGAGGTCGTCGCGCTGCTCACGGCCGAGACCGGCACGACCTCGCCGGCCTAGCCAGCGCCGTGCGGCTTATGCCGCCGGCAGCGTGAACGAGACACAGGCTCCGCCCTGGGGGCGGTTCTCGGCCCAGATTCGGCCACCGTGCGCCTCGACGAGGCCGCGGGCGATCGCCAGCCCGAGACCGGCTCCGCTGCCGCTTCGTGCGCGGTCGGCGCGCCAGAAGCGGTCGAACATCCGCGCCGGAGCTTCCTCCGGGAGGCCCTCACCGCTGTCCTCGACGCGCAGGAGCAGATCGGAGGTGCGCCGCTCGACGCGGACCGCGACCGAGCCGTCCGACGGCGTGTGCCGCAGCGCGTTCGTCACGAGGTTGAAGAGGACGCGCTCGAACTTGTCCGGTGCCAGCCGCGCCTCGACCTTCTCGTCGACCTCGGCGCTCAGCGCGACGCCGCGCGCCTCGGCCTCCGGCTGCAGAAGCCGCAGCGCGGAGGCGACCAGCGGCGCGACGGGCATGCGCCGCAGCTCGAGCGTGAGCACGCCGGCATCGATCCGCGCCAGCTCGAACAGGTCGTCGACGAGCACCGAGAGCGACCGCACCTGCTCCCGCAGCGTCGGGAGGTAGTCCTCGGCGGACACGAGCCCGTCCTCGATCGCCTCGAGCATCGCCTGCAGGGACGAGATCGGGGCACGGAGGTCGTGGCTCGCCCAGGCGACAAGCTCCCGCCGCGCGTCGAACAGCTGCTCGAGCGCAGCGGCCATCGCGTTGAAGGACTCGGCGAGCTCGGCGATCTCCCGGGGCCCTCCTGCCGGAGCCCGCGTCGACAGCTCACCGGCCGCGAGCAACCGCGAGGCCGAGCCGACCCGTCGTAGCGACCCGGTGATCGAGCGGGCGAGGACGAGCGACGCGAACACGGCGGCGGACGCGGAGCCGGCCGCGACCGCGAGGATCTTCACATCGGCGCCCATGTGGAACATGACCCAGCCCGACAAGAGGACGGCGGCGAGCGGCACGCAGACGGCGATGAGGGCGAGCCCGGCGAGCTGCAGCGAGACCGTGGGCGCCCGGCGGAGCAGGAAGGCGAGGACGAGCCCCGAGGCGAGGCTGCCGGCGGCGACGACGAGGGCCAGCTCGATCATGGATCGAGGCGGTAGCCGACGCCCCAGACAGTCGTCAGATGCCGGGGCCGGGCCGGTTCGGGCTCGATCTTCTCCCGCAGCCGCCGCACGTGGACGGTCACCGTGCCGGTGTCGACCGCCGCCTCGTAGCCCCAGACGCGGGCCATCAGCTGGTCGCGCGAGAAGACGTGGCGGGGGTGCGAGGCGAGGAACCAGAGCAGCTCGAACTCCTTCGCGGTGAGCGGGACCGTGCTGCCTGCCCGGCGGACCTCGCGACTGCTGCCGTCGAGCTCGACCTCGCCGAAGGCGATCGTCTCGCGCGGCGGCGAGCCCCCGTTGCTGCGCCGGAGGACCGAGCGCACCCGTGCCGCAAGCTCGCGCGGCGAGAACGGCTTCGTGACGTAGTCGTCGGCTCCGAGCTCGAGGCCCACGATGCGGTCGGCCTCCTCGCCGCGCGCCGTGAGCAGGATCACGGGCAAGCTCGAGCGCCCGCGGATCCAGCGGCAGAGCGACAGCCCGTCGGTTCCCGGGAGCATCACGTCGAGCACGACGAGACTCGGTTCACGCTGCTCAATGAGGGCTCGGGCCGCGTCGCCGTCCGAGGCAGTCAGCGTCCGGAAGCCGTCGCGCTCGAGGTAGCGGACGACCACGTCCCGCACGATCGGCTCGTCGTCGACGACCAACACGGTCTGCTGCATCTCCCTAGTGTGGCTTCGGGTCGAGCGTCGCGGGGCTCGGCGGGCCACGGTCGATGCGGACACCTTCCGGCTCCCACTTCGCATGGTGCTTCAGAGCCCACTCGACGCGGACGTCGCCGAGCGTCATCCCACGCAGCGAATGCCGGGTCGCAGGATGGATCAGCGCCAGATACAGGTGCCCCACGAGGAGCCCGAGCGAGACGTACATCAGGCCGTCGTGCAGGATCACGGTGCTCGCGAAGCGGTACCGCGTGTCCTGCTCGCCGAACCAGAGCAGCAGGCCGGAAACGCCGAACAGGATCGCGAAGGCCGCGGTGAGCGTGGCGTTGATCTTCTGGCCGGCGTTGAACCTGCCCTGTGGCGCCTTGCGCCCGCGCAGCCAGCGCAGGTCGTCCCCGTCGAAGCTGTCGAGCTCGCGCGCGGTGGCGAGCAGCCGGCGCCCGCCGAGGACGATCACGGCCGCCAGCGCGCCCAGCCAGGCGACGCCTCCCCAGAAGTGGATGTACTGGATCGTCTGCCGCCGCGAGACGAGGACCGAGAGGCGCGGGAGGTAGAGGATCAGCCCGGTTACGAGGAGGAAGAAGAAGCCGATCGCATTGAGCCAGTGGAGCAGGCGCTCGATCCGGGAGAAACGAGGGACGTAGCCGGCCTTCTTCACGTGCCGTACCCGTTCGAGCGGCCGACCCAGGCGTTCTGGTCGTAGCCGAGCTGCTCCCAGTAGCCGAGCTGCTCCTCCGGCACGAGGTTGATCCCCGTCAGCCACTTGACGTTCTTGTAGCCGTACATCTCCGGGATGATCAGCCGCAGCGGGGCGCCGTGCTCGCGCGGCAGCGGCTTTCCGTCCATCTCGTACGCGAGCATCACGTCCTTCACCGAGGCCTGCTTGAGGGTCAGGTAGTCGGTGTAGGGCACCTCCAACGAGACGAACTCGAGGGCATGCGCCGAGAAGCTCGGCTTGGCTGCCGCGAGGACGTCGTGCATCCGGACCCCACCCCAGCGGACGTTGTTCACGCTCCAACCGGTGACGCAGTGGAAGTTCGAGACCTGGTCGACGCGCGGCAGGGCTCGCAGCTCGTCGTAGGTCAGTGAGACCGGCTGCTCGACGAGGCCGCCGATGTGCAGTCGCCAGGTGGCGGGATCGAAGACGGGCATGTGGCCGGAGATCGTGTAGATGCGCCAGCCGCCGGTCGGCAGGATCGGCGCGATGGCGCCGGCGATCGGTGAGATGACGCCGGTGACCTGGTCCCACGCGGCCTTGCCCCAGTAAAGGGATGTGATGCCGCCCGCCACGGTGACGAGGAACAGCCGGCGCCCGTAGCGGTGCGGCTGCTCGGGGTCAGGCTCGGTGGTGGGCGATGAGTCCATTACATGTGCGCCATGCCGGCGAACAGCTTGCCGCGCAGCTCGCCCGGATGACCCTTGGTGGCGACCCAGACCCAGTAGTTGCCGGGCTTCGTCTCGATCAGCTGGAGAGACTTCTTCGGCACCATCGCGCAGCCCTTCGCACGGTACATGTGGCCGAGGTTGGCGACGGTCATCCCGTTCTTGTCACGGATCGTCGCGCCGAGGACGTGCATGACACTTAGTTCGAATTTCCAGCAGAGCTGGTTTTTCGTGGCGTGCGACTGGAGGTTGACGATCCCGTGCTCGCCCATGCCCGACAGGTGTGCTCCGAGCGTGGCGTGCATGCCGGCCGCTGCGACGGGAACGGCGGCGAGCGCCACCGCGGCGACCAAGGCAGCCGCCCATCTCTTCGTGCGCATCCGTGCTCCTTTCGACGCGAGGACTCCGATGCCTGAAGGATCGGCGGCGCACGTTGCCGCGAGATGAGCGGGCCCTTACGGGTTCCTTAAATCACTCGGGCGTGACGTAGGCGGCGCTGAGCCCGCCGTCGACGACGAACGTGGCCGCGTTCACGTAGCTCGACTCGTCGCTCGCGAGGAAGAGCGCCGCGTTGACGATCTCGCGCGGCTGCGCCATGCGCCCCATCGGCAGGTGGACGAGCCGGCGCTCGGCGGCTCCGGGCGTCTCGCCCCAGATCCGCAGCAGGAGCGGGGTCTCGACCGGCCCCGGGCAGAGGGCGTTGACCCGGATCCCCTGCCGCGCGAACTGGACGCCGAGCTCCTTGCTCAGCGAGAGCACGGCTCCCTTCGACGCCGTGTACGAGATCTGGGAGGTCGCGGCGCCGACGAGCGCGACGAAGGAGGCGACGTTGATCACGGAGCCGCCGCCGCGCTCGAGCAGGTGCGGGATCCCGTGCTTGCAGCAGAGGTAGACGCCGCGCGTGTTCACGGCCTGCACGCGCTCCCACGCGTCGAGGCCGGTCTCGAGGATCGAGGCGTCGTCGGCCGGGGAGATGCCGGCGTTGTTGTAAAGGATGTCGATGCCGCCGTACCGCTCCGCCGCGGCGGCGTACAGCGTCTGAACCGACGCCTCGTCCGAGACGTCGACCTGCGCCGCGAGGCCGGAGACCTGAGCGGCAACGTTCTCGGCAGCGCCGCCGTCGACGTCGGCGACGACGACCTGCGCGCCCTCCTCCGCGAACCGCACGGCCGCGTCGGCGCCCATGCCGCCGCCGGCGCCCGTGATCACGCAGACCTTGCCTTGGAGCCGCCCGCTCATGCCGTGGAATAGAACACGTTCTTGACCTCGCTGTAGCCGGCAAGGCCGTGCATACCGAGCTCACGGCCGAAGCCGCTGCGCTTGAAGCCGCCGAACGGCGTCGAGGGGCGCACCGACGAGTTCGAGTTGATCGAGATGACGCCGGTCTCGATCGCGCGCGCCACCCGCAGCGCGCGGCCGCCGTTCTCCGTCCAGATCGAGCCCGACAGGCCGTACTCGGAGTCGTTCGCGAGCCGGATCGCCTCGGCCTCGTCGGCGAACGGGATCAGAGCGGCGACCGGCCCGAAGACCTCCTCGTGCGCGATCCGGTCGTCCGGCCGCGCTTCGACGAGCGTGGCCGGATACCAGAAGCCGTCGCCGTCGGGCGCGTCGCCGCGGAAGAACGGCTCGCCCTCGACGAAGCTCGCCACCGTCTCGCGATGCGCCGCCGAGATGAGCGGTCCCATCTCGGTCGCGTCGTCCTCCGGATCGCCGACCTTGACGCCGCGTGTCGCTTCGACGAGCAGCTCCGCGAAGCGGTCGTAGACGCTCGCCTCGACCAGGATCCGCGAGCGCGCGCAGCAGTCCTGGCCGGCGTTGTCGAAGACGGCGTACGGCGCGGCGGCCGCGGCGCGCTCGAGGTCGGCGTCGGCGAACACGACGTTCGCGGACTTGCCGCCGAGCTCGAGCGTGACGCGCTTGATCGTGCCGGCGGCGCCGCGCATCACCTCCTGCCCGACCTCGGTCGAGCCGGTGAAGCCGATCTTGGCGACGTCGGGATGCTCGACGAGCCGCGTGCCGACGACCGAGCCCTTGCCTGGGAGGATGTTGACGACGCCCTCGGGAATGCCGGCCTCGAGCGCGAGCTCACCGAGCCGGATCGCCGTGAGCGGCGTCAGCTCGGCGGGCTTGAGCACGACCGTGTTGCCGCAGGCGAGCGCCGGCCCGAGCTTCCAGGAGGAGATGTTGAGCGGGAAGTTCCAGGGGACGATCAGGCCCACGACGCCGAGCGGCTCGCGGAAGGTCAGGTCGACGCCGCCCGCGACCGGGATCGTCTCGCCGAACTGCTTGTCGACCGCGCCCGCGTAGTAGTGGAAGACCTGCGCGACCATGCCGACTTCGCCGCGCGCGCCCTGGATCGGCTTGCCGACGTTGCGCGACTCGAGCCGCGCGAGCTCCTCGCCGTGCTCCTCGACGAGCGTCGCGAGCCGCCGCAGCAGCCCGGCCCGGTCGGTGGGCGCGACGTCGCGCCAACCCGGGAACGCCTCCTTCGCGCGGGCGACGGCCGCGTCCGTCTCCTCGACGCCGGCCGCCTCGACCTCGGCGATCGTCTCCTCGGTCGCGGGATTGACGATGGCGGTCATTTGCGCGCCGCCTCCACGAGCTGCTCGAACAGGCGCTGATCCTCGCCCGCCTCGGGATGCCAGAGCACGCCGACGAGGAACGGCTTCGCGGGGTCCTCGACGGCCTCGACGATCCCGTCCTCGGCCCAGGCGACCTCGCGCAGGCCCTCGCCGATCCGGCCGAGGCCCTGGTGGTGATGTGACTTGACGTCGCCGTCGACGCTCGCGATCCGCGACGACGGGTCGACGCGCACGGCGTGGTCGGAGAACTCCCCCGCCACGGCGCGGTGCTCCTCGTGTCCGACGACGTCGGGCAGGTGCTGCACGAGGTCGCCGCCGCGCAAGACGTTCAGCACCTCCACGCCGCGGCAGATCGCGAGCACGGGCAGGTCGCGCTCGAGCGCCGCTTTGAGGAGCGCGAGCTCGCCCCGGTCGCGGGCGGGATTGGTGCCGTTCGTCGTGGGATCCGGCTCGGCGCCGTAGGACTCCGGCTCCAGGTCGTTGCCGCCGGAGAAGATCAGCCCGTCCAGCGCATCAAGCACCTCGTCGATCCCCTCGTCGTCCGGCGGGATGAGCACCGCGCGCCCGCCGGCCCGCTCGACGGCGCGCACGTAGTCGTACGGGATGAGCGCCGCCTCGACTTGCCAATGGCCCCAGGCGGCCGGCTCGACGTACGTCGTGATGCCGATCAGCGGTTTCTTAGCCACGCTCGAACATGCGCTCGCGCTCGTAGCCGGTCACGGTCTTGTCGAACAGCTCCTGCTCGGTGCGCGCGTAGTTGAGGTAGTGGTCGACCACCTCGTCGCCCAACAGCCGGCGGGCGACGGCGCTCGACTCCAGCCGGGCGATCGCCTCGCGCAGCGCATGAGGGAACCGTTCCACGTCCGACTCGTACGCGTTCCCCTCGAACGCCGGCTTGAGCTCGAGCTTCTCCTCGATCCCGTACAACCCGGCCCCGAGGAGCGCGGCGAACGCGAGGTAGGGGTTCGCGTCGGCGCCGGGGATTCGCGTCTCGGGCCGTGTGGCCGAGCCGTGGCCGACGACGCGGAAGCCGCACGTGCGGTTGTCGTACCCCCAGGCGAGAGTCGTGGGAGCCCAGCTCCCGGCCGCGAAGCGCTTGTACGAGTTGACGACCGGTGCGACGAAGATCGCGAGGTCGCCGAGGCAGGCGATCTGCCCTGCGAGGTAATGGCGGAAGACCTCGGTCTCGTCGGCGAACGCGTTCTTCCCGTCTTGCCAGAGCGAGGAATGGATGTGGCACGAGGAGCCGACCCACTCGTGGTGCGGCTTCGCCATGAAGGTCACGGAGCAGTCGCGCTGGTACGCCATCTCCTTGAGCCCGGTCTTGTAGACGACGTGGTCGTCGGCGGTGCGCAGCGCGTCCTGGAAGCGGAAGTTGATCTCGTGCTGGCCGGCCCAGGCCTCGCCCTTCGACGACTCGACCACCATCCCGGCTGCCTTCATCGAGGTCCGCGCGGCGCGGAGGAACGGCTCGTCGAAGCTCGACGCGAGGATGTGGTAGTCGAGGATGTACGGCACCGAGGGCGTGAGGTCGTGGTAGTGCTTGGCGTGCGCCTCGAGGTAGCTCTCGCGGAAGAGGAAGAACTCGAGCTCCGAGCCGAACATCGGCTCGAACCCGAGCGCCCGCGCCTTCTCGACCTGCGCCTTCAGCACCTGGCGCGGCGACGGCGCAACCGGCGTCCCGTCGTGCCACTCGACGTCGGACTGCACCATCACGGTGGCCTCGTGCCACGGGATCCGGCGCAGCGTCGAGAGGTCGGGCCGCAGCCCGAAGTCGCCGTACCCGCGCTCCCAGCTCGCGATCGCGTAGCCGGGCACCGGGTCCATCTCCATCTCCAGCGCGAGCAGGTAGTTGCAGCCCTCGCCCGGATGGCCCGCCGCGTTCTCGGCCAGGAAGAACTCGGCGTCGAGCCGCTTCCCCATCAGGCGGCCCTGCATGTCGGTGAAGCAGGCGATGACGGTGTCGACCGTCCCCGACTCGACGTCGGCCCGGAGCTCGTCGAGGCTCAGCATCGCGTTCATCTTCTACGAAAAGGGTTGACAGCGGTTGTCTAAGAGGCGGTTAATAGGCGATCCCCGACCACTGGAGGGTTCGATGAGCGACACACCCGCCGAGCCGAGCGCGGTGCTCGACGACCAGGCGACGCTGCACCGGCTCGGCTACGCACAGGAGCTGTACCGCTCGATGGGCGGCTTTCAGAACTTCGCGATCTCCTTCACGATCATCTCGATCCTGGCCGGCTGCCTCACGTCGTACTCGATCGGGTTCAACCAGGGCGGGCCGGTCGCGATCACCTGGGGCTGGCTGATCGTCGGGCTCGCGTGCACGTTCGTGGCGATGGCGATGGGCGAGATCGCCTCGACCTATCCGACCGCCGGCGGGCTCTACTACTGGGCTTCGAAGCTCGGGGGGCCAGGCTGGGGCTGGTTCACCGGCTGGTTCAACCTGATCGGCCAGATCGCGGTCACCGCCGCCATCGGCTTCGGTTGCGCCCTCTTCATGACGTCGCTTCTCAACCTGCTCACGTCCGGCGGCTACCCGAACTCGTACGGTTGGGTCTACTTCACGTACGGGCTGATCATGCTCGGCTCCGGGCTGATCAACATGTTCAAGGTGTCGATCACGGCGGTGCTCAACGCCTTCTCGGCGTGGTGGCACATGGTCGGAGTCGCGGTGATCGTCGTGGTCCTGCTCATCGTCCCGGACCACCATCAGTCGTTCGGCTACGTCTTCGGGCAGACGGTCAACAACACCGGCCTGGGCGGCACGGTGACGCACGGGTTCATCTACCTGTACGTGTTCCTCACGGGCCTGCTGCTCGCCCAGTACACGATCACCGGCTACGACGCCTCCGCGCACATGAGCGAGGAGACGCGCAACGCGTCGCTCGGCGCGGCCTGGGGCATGGTGATGTCGGTCGTCGTCTCCGTCATCTTCGGCTTCGTCCTGCTCGTCGCGGTCACGTTCGTGATCCCGGCCGGCGGACCGTCGGACACGTCCGCGTTCATCGTCCAACACATCTGGCAGGACTCGATGGGGAACAACTGGGCGGAGTTCCTCATCTTCATCGCCGTGGTCGCGCAGGTCTTCTGCACGATCGCCTCCACCACGTCGGCGTCGCGGATGATGTTCGCGTTCTCGCGCGACCGGGCGGTACCGGGGCATCAGCTCTGGCGGAAGGTGTCCAAGCGCGACCGGATCCCGGTCAACACGGTGTGGGCGATCGTCGTCCTTGCCTTCCTGACGCCGCTGCCCGCGCTCTGGTGGGGCTACGTCGGCTACGCGGCCGCGACCGCGGTGGCCGTGATCGGGCTCTACATCGCGTTCGTGATCCCGATCATCCTCCGGCTGCGGGCTGGCGACTCGTTCGAGCGCACGGCCTGGAACCTGGGCAAGTGGTACAAGATCGTGGACTGGATCGCGATCGTCTGGATCTTCTTCATCTGCATCATCTTCATGCTCCCGGCCTACCAGGGAGGCATTCCGTTCAAGTCGAACTTCCTCTGGGTCGACTTCAACTACACGCCGCTCCCGGTGTTCGGGGCGTTCCTCCTCTTCGGCGGCTGGTACGTCCTCAGCGCGCGGAAGTGGTTCAAGGGACCGGTCAGGCAGGGCTCGGCGGAGGAGATCGCCGAGATCGAGGCCGGCTTCGACGGGCCGGCCGCTCCGGCGGCCGCGCCGGCGGGCCAGGCGTAGGACTCGCGCGAGCGGCGGGCGGGCTCCGGTCCCGCCCGCCGCTCGGTGTGCTCAGACCGCCGCGAGGCGGTCGTCCGGCGTAGCTGCCTGCCCGTACTTCGGCGCCGGTGGAATGACGAGCAGCGGCCTCCGCGCCGAGTGGCACAAGGCGCGGGCGACGCTGCCCATCAGGGCCACGGTCACGCCGCCGGAGCCGTGCGTCGCGACCACGATCAGGTCCGCGTCGACCTCGTCCGCCGCCTCCGCGATGAGGGTGGCGACGCCCTTGTTGCCGGTGCGGACGAGGAGCGTCGCGTCGATCCCGACACTCCTCAGCTCCTCGATCTGCCGCTGGAGCTTCTGCTCCAGCTCGGGCTCGTCGGCGAGGGCCGGATGACCACTCGGGCGTCCGCGCAACAGCTCGTTCGCGTGCACGGCGACGATCCTCGAGCCGTCCTCCTGGGCCAGTTCGCGCACGTGGTCGAGGGCGACATCGGCGAGCTCGGAGCCGTCGGTCGCCCAGACGATCGTCTTGAACATGGTTCCGTTCCTTTCCTTGGCTGTACCGAGGATCGGCCGAGACGCGGCTCGCCGCATCGGGTGCGAGGCGCAGGCCGGGTGCGGGTTCCCCGCAGATAGCGTCCGGCGCGTGCACCAGCTGGCGAAGAAGCAGGCGCGGCAGATCGCGGTGCGCGCGCAGCTGCTCGACGCGCCGCGCCCGCGCGACCTGCTCGCGGTCGTCGAGCGGCTGACGCTGCTGCAGGTCGATCCCACGGCGGCGATCGCGCCGAACGCCGACCTCGTCTTGTGGAGCCGGCTCGGCTCGTCGTACCGGCCCGAGCACCTCACGCGCGCGCTCGAGCAGCAGCGGACGCTGTTCGAGTTCAACGCGCTCATCCGGCCGATGACCGATGTCGGCCTCTACCTCGCCGGTGCCGGCGGACGGCGCGGGCATGGGAGGGTGGACACCTGGCTTCGCGACAACGACCGCGCCCGGAAAGACATCCTCAGGCTCCTGAAGCGCTCGGGGCCGCTCACCTCCCGGGACATTCCGGACACGTGCGTCGTGCCCTGGGCCTCGAGCGGCTGGACGAACGACCGCAACGTCACCCAGATGCTCGAGTTCCTGCAGGCGCGGGGCCAGGTGGCGATCTCGGGTCGGGTCGGGCGGGAGCGCCTCTGGGACCTGCCCGAGCGCGTCTATCCCGCGGACGTCGCGATCTCGACGGTCGCGGAGGCCGAGCGGATCCGGAACGCGCGTCGCCTGGCGGCTCTCGGTCTCGCGCGGGCGCAGGCGCGGGCGATGCCGATGGAGCCGATCCACGCAGGCGAGGCGGGCGAGCCCGCGGTCGTCGAGGGCGTGAAGGGCGAGTGGCGCGTCGATCCCGCGTACCTCGGCGGCAGCTTCAAGGGCCGGACTGCGCTGCTGTCGCCGTTCGACAGGCTCGTCCACGATCGCGCCCGCACCGAGGAGCTGTTCGAGTTCGAGTACACGCTCGAGATGTACAAGCCGGCGGCGAAGCGCCGCTGGGGCTACTTCGCGCTCCCGATCCTCCACGGTGACCGGCTGGTCGGGAAGCTGGACGCGTCTGCCGATCGCAAGTCCTCGGTGCTGCGCGTGCACGCGATCCACGAGGACGTGAGCTTCAGCCCGGCCCTCACGAAGGCGGTGCGCAGGGAGATCGACGATCTCGCCTCCTGGCTGAACCTCGAGCGTGTCTAGGATCAGGGCATGGCAACCGTCGAGTCCGCGACGACTTCCGAGCTCGAGCAGTACCGCCGTGAGCTGACGGGCTACTGCTACCGCATGCTCGGCTCGGCCTTCGACGCCGAGGACGCGGTGCAGGAGACCATGGTGCGCGCGTGGCGGTCGCTCGACCGGTTCGAAGGGCGCTCGGCGCTCAAGTCGTGGCTGTACCGGATCGCGACCAACGTTTGCTTCGACGCGCTCGCGGGGCGGGAGCGGCGCGCGCGGCCGATGGATCTCGGTCCGGCGCAGGAGCCGCTGCTGGAGAACCTCGCCGAGCTCCCGGAGGTGACCTGGATCACGCCGCTGCCGACGCCGGACGAGCTCGCGGAGCAGCGGGAGACGCTGCGGCTCGCGTTCGTCGCCGCGCTCCAGCACCTGCCGCCGAGGCAGCGGGCCGCGCTCATCCTCTGCGAGGTCCTGAAGTGGCGGGCGAGCGAGGCGGCGGAGCTGTTGGAGACGAGCGTCGCCTCGGTCAACAGCGCGCTGCAGCGTGCTCGCGCGACGCTCGCCACGGCGGACATCGCCGCTCCGAGCGAGCTCGACGACGAGGCTCGCGCGCTGCTCGAGCGGTACGTCTCCGCGTTCGAGGCCTACGACATCGACCGGCTCACCGAGCTGTTGCACGAGGACGCCGTGCAGTCGATGCCGCCGCTCAGCCTGTGGCTCCAGGGCCGCGACGACATCTTCACCTGGTGGTTCGGTCCGGGGATCGGCTGCAAGGGCTCCAAGCTCGTCCCGGTCGGTCTCGTCAACGGGATGCCGGCCTGGGCCCAGTACAAGCCTGCAGAGGACGGCGGTCGCGAACCGTGGTCGCTGATCGTCCCCGAGGTGTCAGACGGCCGGATCGTCGAGCTGACGTTCTTCCTCGACACGCAGCGGCTGTTCCCGCTGTTCGGCCTGCCCGAGCGGCTCGCGTAGCCCGCAGAGGTCGAGCAGCTGCCAGAGCTCGCGCGGCGCGCGGACGAGGCGCGCCCCCGACCTGAGCCGGAGGCGCGCGAGGAAGTCGACCGTGCGCAGATCGGCTGTGGTCGTGGGATCAGCTCGACGGCTGGACGATGATGAGCGAGTTGCCGTCCGGGTCGCGGAGCCAGAACATCGGCGGCACCGGCTCGCCGTGGCGCGTGACCTCGTCGTCGACGTCCACGCCGGCTTCCTTCAGGGCGGCGTGTGCAGCGTCCACGTCGGTCGTGTCGAGGATGATTCCGGTCTGGCTGGCTCCGGCGGTTTGCCCCTGCGGCGGCGGCGCGAGCGCGATCGTCGTCTCGGCCCCGGCGATCGAGACCTCGACCCAGCGCATATCCGGCCCCATCGGCTCGTCGACGACCTTCTCGAAGCCGAGCTTGCCGGTGTAGAAGTCGAGCGCCCGGTCGGTGTCGGCGACCGTCACGCAGACGCGGCCGACCTTGCTGATGTTGAGCTTCGACGCCACGGTGGACATCCTGAGCCTCCTCGTCGGTGGGTGTCGCAGCTACGACTGCCCACCTGCGGAGAACTCATCGGCCGCTCGGCGCGATCAGGCGTACGCGATCTCGCCGTGCATCGACTCGTCGAGGCCGCTCTCCGCGTCCTCGCCGACGCGCACCGGCGTGACCCGGTCGAGTACGTGCAGCATCACGTAGGTGAACCCGAAGGCGTAGGCCGAGCAGCCGATGCCCGCCGCTACCTGCTTGCCGAAGAAGGCGGCGCTGCCGTGAATGAGCCCCTGTCCGCCGGCCGGGTTCGTCGCGAGGCTGCCGAACACGCCGAGCAGGACGATCCCGAGCAGGCCGCCGACGCCGTGCACTCCCCAGACGTCGAGGGCGTCGTCCCACTTGAGCCTGTTCTTCAGCTGGATCGCGTAGTAGCAGACTAGGCCGGCCGCGATCCCGATCACGACGGAGGCGTAGATCGGGACGTACCCGGCAGCCGGCGTGATGCACGCGAGGCCGGCGACCGCGCCGGTGAGCAGCCCGACGAAATGCGGCTTGCGCGCGGCGCGCCATTCGACGAACAGCCAGGTGATCGCGGCGAACGAGGCGGCGAGGTCGGTGTTGAGGAACGCGAGTGACGTGATGTCGTCGACCTTCAGTTCGCTCCCCGCGTTGAAGCCGTACCAGCCGAACCAGAGCAGGCCGGTGCCGAGCGCGATGAACGGGATGTTGT
The DNA here is from genome assembly GCA_963743545.1 of uncultured Actinomycetes bacterium. Classification (GTDB taxonomy): domain Bacteria; phylum Actinomycetota; class Thermoleophilia; order Gaiellales; family Gaiellaceae; genus Palsa-739. The sequence goes on from CAVUQB010000005.1 coordinate 1,412,743, forward strand.
GCGGCGTGTCGACGAACTTCCGCTTGCCGACGTAGAGGACCGAGGCGAGCGCCGCGAAGCCCGCGCTCGCGTGCACGACGATCCCGCCGGCGAAGTCGCGCGCGCCCCAGTGCGCGAGCAGGCCGCCGCCCCAGAACATGTGCACGAACGGGTAGTAGACGGCGAGCTGCCAGACGACGAGGAACAGCAGGTACGACTTGAAGGTGACGCGGTTCGTGAAGGCGCCGGTGATCAGGGCCGGCGTGATGATCGCGAACATCATCTGGTAGGCGATCAGCACCACGAGTGGGATGTGTGACGGCTCGTAGACCGAGTGGACGGTGACGCCGCGCAGGAACGCGTAGTTGAAGTTGCCGTAGATCCCGTTGGTGCCGCCGCTGAAGCAGAGCGAGTAGCCGACGAGCCACCACAGGGCGGTCGTGATCCCCATCGACGCGAAGCTCTGGATCATGATCGTCAGCGTGTTCGAGCGGCCGACGAGGCCGCCGTAGAAGAAGGCCAGCCCCGGGGTCATCAGCATCACCAGGGCCGCGGCGAGGAGCATGAAGCCCGTGTTCGCGCCGTTGATCACCGCGCGAAGTTCCACACTTGACGAACCCCTCCTGCCTGTGAGAGGTTACGCGGCGTCAAAGCCCGGGGACTGCGCAAGCGGTTCGCGGGCTTTGGCGTTTCCGGGGTTCTGTGAGACTCTGCGCACCATGGATCTCGACGGTGGCTACGTCTGGGTCACGAGCAGGAAGCTCAAGCCCGGCGCGCGCGAGGAGTTCAGCCGCTGCTGGCGGCCGAGCGAGTTCCCCGACGGAATGATCCGCGCCTACGAGCTCGTCTCGCCCGACGGGAACGAGGTGGTCGGCGTGTCGGTCTGGGAGTCGAGCGAGGCCCGTGACCGCTACCGGCGGTCGGAGGTGGAGTCGGAGCGGCGGCGGGCGATGGCCCCGTACGTGCTCGAGGAGGTCTCCGGCTTCTACCTCGGGCGCGAGCTCAAGATCCCGCGCGATTGAGCTCTGCGAGCCCGCGGGCGACTGCCGCGGCGGCGCGGCCGAGCTCGGCGGCGGCCATGGCATCTCCCGCCACGCTCGGACCGAGCTTGCCGGCCGCGCGCAGAGCTATCGCGACCGCCTCCTCGACGTCGCGGGCGATCTGCTCGGGGATCCGCACGATCTCGGCGCGCGTCTCCTCGTTCCGGTCCGCCATGAAGGCGGTGTACGCAGCTGCGTCGGCGTCGCCGAGCCGGACGAGCTCGGCGACGAGCGCCTGGGCCAGCGCCGCGTCGTCCTCATCCCCCGCGTAGCGGGCCGAGAGCTCGGCGAGAGCGGCCGCGAGAGCGGCGGTCAGGGCAGTCGCCGCGCCGCTCGCGGGTGCGGGGGTCCGCGTCCCGATCGCGGCGAGCAGCTCGTCGACGCTCAGCTCGCCCAGCACGGCGTGGAGTCTAGAAAGGAACGGGCGCCGTGCCGACCACTAGATTTCGGCGCATGGCAATGAAGTACGACAGGCTCACGACACCGCTCGTGCGCGAGGACGGGGAGCTGCGGGCTGCAAGCTGGGACGAGGCGCTCGATCGCGCCGCGGCCGGCTTTCGCAGCGCGCGCGACGAAGGCGCTCTGACCGGCGTCTTCAGCTGCTCCAAGGCAACGAACGAGCTGAACTTCGCGACGCAGAAGTTCGCCCGGGTCGTCCTCGGCACGAACAACGTCGACAGCTGCAACCGAACCTGACACGCCCCTAGCGTCGTCGGTCTGGCGACGGTGTTCGGTGCGGGCGGCGGGACAAGCTCCTACGAGGAGACTCGAGCCGCGGACCTGATCGTGCTCTGGGGCTCGAACGCGCGCGACGCGCACCCGATCTTCTTCCACCACGTGCTGAAGGCCGTGAACCGCGGAGCGCAGCTGATGGTCGTCGACCCGCGCCGCACGCCGTCGGCGCAGTGGGCGGATCTCTGGCTCGGGCTCGACGTCGGCACCGACATCCCGCTGGCGAACGCCGTCGGGCGCGAGATCATTGCCGCGGGTCTCGCCGACATGGAGTTCATCGAGCGGGCGACGACCGGCTTCGACGCCTACCGCGACTCGGTCGAGCCGTGGACGCTGGACGAGGCCGAGCGCGTCACCGGCGTCCCCGCGGACGCGATCCGCGACCTCGCCCACGCCTACGGGACCGCCGAGAACGTGCAGCTCTGCTGGACGCTCGGGATCACGGAGCACCACAACGCCGTCGACAACGTCTTCGCGCTGATCAACCTCGCGCTCGTGACGGGCAAAGTCGGCAAGTGGGGATCGGGCCTGCAGCCGCTGCGCGGGCAGAACAACGTCCAGGGCGGGGGAGACATGGGCGCGATCCCCAACAAGCTGCCCGGCTTCCAGGACATCCTCGACGAGGCCGCCCGGGCGAAGTTCGACGCAGCGTGGGGCTCGTCGATCCCTGCGGAGTACGGGCTCCACCTGACCGGGATGTTCGAGGCGATGGAGCACGGCGAGCTCCGCGCGGCCTATGTCGTCGGCGAGAACCCGGCGCAGGGCGAGGCCGACCAACAGCGGGCCGAGCGGCTGCTGCTGGGGCTCGACCACCTCGTCGTCCAGGACCTGTTCCTCACACGCACGGCTCAGCTCGCGGACGTCGTCCTGCCCGCGGCGGCGACCCTCGGCGAGGTGGACGGAACCGTGACCTCGAGCGAGCGCCGCGTCCAGCTCGTGCGCAAGGCCTACGACCCGCCGGGCGAGGCGCGTGACGACATCGAGATCGTCTACGAGCTCGGCCGCCGCCTCGGCCACGACCTCGGCTCACCGCGCGCCGAGGACATCTGGAACGAGCTGCGTACGCTCTCCCCGATGCACGGAGGCATGAGCTACGCGCGGCTCGACGCGCTCGGCGGGATCCAGTGGCCGTGCCTCGACGAGGAGGATCCGGGCTCGCTGTTCATCCACGGCCGTCTGTGGGACGAGGTCGTCGAGGAGCCCGCTCCGTTCCAGCCGGTCGAGCACGATCCGCCGGTCGACCTGCTCGACGACGACTTCCCGCTGCGGCTGACGACCGGCCGCAGGCTCGAGTCGTTCAACACCGGAGTCCAGACCGGCGGGTACGCGTCGCCGCTGCACGTCGGGGGCGAGGCGCTCCTGCTCGCGCCCGAGGATGGCGAGCGCTACGGCGTCGCCGACGGCGCGCGCGTGCGGGTCGTGTCGCGGCGCGGCTCGGTCGAGGCGCCGGTTCGCTACGACACGAACCTGCGGCCGGGGCTCGCGTTCATGAATCTCCATTTCCCCGACGTGGTGGCGACGAACGTGCTCACGATCGACGCGACCGATCCCAAGTCCGGCACGGCCGAGTTCAAGGCGACCGCGATCCGGCTGGAGGCGGTGTAGTTGGATCTCAAGCTGCTCGACGCGGAGCCCACGGAGGCCGAGCGCGAGGCAGTCGACGCCGTGGTGGGGGTCGAGGCGCCGACCGGTAACCGGGTCGCGCGGCGCGACCGCAACCGGCGCCAGCTCCTCCTGCCGGCGCTCCGGGCCGCGCAGCGGCGCGTCGGCTGGGTCACGCCGGGAGCGCTGGGCTACACCTCCCGCCGCCTCGACGTGCCCCCGGCCGATGCGTACGGCGTGGCGACCTTCTACGCGCTGCTCGCGCTCGAGGAGCGTCCGCCGGAGGTGCTCCACGTCTGCACCGACCTCTCGTGCCGGCTCGCCGGCGCCGAGGTTCCCGAGGGCGCCTCGCCGTCTCCGTGCCTCGGCCTGTGCGAGCGCGCGCCCGCCGCGCTACGCACGATCGCCGGCCCGGAGCCGCGCGAGGAGCAGATCCCGGCGGCCTCGCCGCCGCTGCCTCAGGCGGGGAACGGTGAGCTGAAGCTGCTGCGGCGGATCGCCGCGGGCGCCGACCCCGAGTCGCCGCCGGAGCTGCGCGCCCTCGAGCGCGCGCGCGAGCTTGGTCCGGAGCGCGTGATCGAGCTCGTGAAGGCGTCCCCGCTCCTCGGTCGCGGCGGCGCCGCCTTCCCGACCGGCGTGAAGTGGGAGGCCGTCGCGCGCCAGCCCGCGCGGCCGCATTACCTCGTCTGCAACGCCGACGAGTCGGAGCCGGGGACGTTCAAGGACCGCGTGCTGATGGAGCAGGATCCGTTCGCGCTCGTCGAGTCGATCGGCATCGCCGCCTTCGCGACCGGCTGCGAGCGGGCCTTCATCTACGTGCGCGCGGAGTACCCGCTGGCGCACGAGCGCCTGCAGAACGCGATCGACCGCTCCGACGTGGGCGTCGAGATCGAGCTGCGCATCGGCGCGGGCGCGTACGTCTGCGGCGAGGAGACGGCGCTCTTCCAGTCGATCGAGGGCTACCGCGGCGAGCCGCGCAACAAGCCGCCGTTCCCGGTCGAGGTCGGGCTCTACGGGAAGCCGACCGTCGTGAACAACGTCGAGACGCTTCTCAACGTGCCGCACGTCGTGCTGAACGCTGGAAGCATCGCCGGCGAAGCCGCCGATGCCCGGCGAACTGCGGGGGACGACGCGCGCGACACGCGGCTCTTCTGTGTCTCCGGTCACGTCGCGCGGCCGGGCCTGTACGAGCTCGAGCTCGGCACGCCGCTCACCGAGCTGCTCGAGCTTGCGGGGAGCGAGCCGCCGAAGGCCGTCCTGCTCGGCGGCGCGGCCGGCTCGTTCCTGCGCCCCGACCAGCTCGACCTCCCGCTCTCGTTCGAGGGTGCCCGCGCGGCCGGCGCGACCCTGGGCTCAGGCGTCGTGATCGTCTACGGCGAGCAGGCCGACCTCGTCGACGCGGTGCTCCGCATCGCCGAGTTCTTCCGCGACGAGTCCTGCGGCCAGTGCGTCCCCTGCCGCATCGGCACCGTGCGCCAGGAGGAGGCGCTGCACCGGCTCGCCTCCGGGAAGCCGAACGGGGACGAGCTCGCGGTGCTCGCCGACCTGACGCAGGTGATGCGCGACGCGTCCATCTGCGGCCTCGGCCAGACTGCGGCGAACGCCGTCGACTCGGCGATCCACAACCTCGGAGTGCTCGCGTGAAGATCACCATCGACGGCGTCACGACCGACGTCGCGGCAGGCTCGACCATCCTCGACGCTGCGCGGCAGATGGGGATCGACACGCCCACGCTCTGCTACGGCGACACGCTGACGCCCGTCAACGTCTGCCGGGTCTGCGTGGTCGAGCTCGAGAACGCCCGCACGCTCGTCCCGGCCTGCTCGCGCAAGGTCGAGGACGGGATGGTCGTGCTCACCGACTCCGAGCGAGTGCGTACGAGCCGGCGGCTGGTGATGGAGCTGCTCGGCTCGGCCACCGACCTCTCGACGGCGCCCGAGGCGCTCGCCTACATCGAGCGGTACGAGGCGCAGCCCGACCGCTTCGGCCCGGATTCGCTCACGGTGGCGCAGGCGGTCAAGGACGACAACGAGCTCTACGTCCGCGACTACTCGAAGTGCATCCTTTGTTACAAGTGCGTCGAGGCCTGCGGCGTCGACCACCAGAACACGTTCGCGATCACCGTCGCCGGCCGCGGCTTCGGCGCCCACATCTCGACCGAGCTCGACGTGCCGCTGCCCGAGTCGGCGTGCGTCTACTGCGGCAACTGCGTCGCGGTCTGCCCGACCGGCGCGCTGATGGCGAAGAGCGAGTTCGAGCTGCGCGAGGCGGGCGACTGGCGCGAGGAGGAGCAGACCGAGGTCGACACGGTGTGCCCGTACTGCGGCGTCGGCTGCAACCTCACGCTCCACGTGCAGGACGACGCGATCGTCAACGTCACCTCCCCCGACGACCACGACGTCACCCGCGGGAACCTCTGCATCAAGGGCCGCTTCGGCTACCGCTACGTGCAGAACCGCAGGCGGGGGTGACCGTCGAGCTGGGCTTCCTCGCGGAGCTCGAGCCGGCTCTGGCGAGCGAGGAGTTCGACGTTGCGCGCGTGTTCGTCGGCTACGGGGCGTCCGCTCCCTCGGCGCCGGAGCCGTGCGCGCTGCCGAAGGTGGCGTACTCGCTCGAGCCGCCCGCGGCGCCGACCGGGTCGTTCCGTACGGGCGAGTGGCACGAGACCTGGAGCCCGGGCGCGTACGCCGCGGCGATCGAGGCGGTGCGCCGGGCGATCCGCGAGGGCGACGTCTACCAGGTGAACCTCGTCCAGCACCTGTGGGCCGAGTTCAGCGGCAACCCACTCGCGCTCGCGGCCGCTCTCGCACCGCTGCGGCCGCTCGAGCCCGTGCCGTTGCAGGGCGACGGCTGGACGATCGTCTCCGCCTCGCCCGAGCTGCTGCTGCAGAAGCGCGGCCGGATCGTCCGCACGTCGCCGATCAAGGGGACGCGTCCCGCCGGCGTCCCGATCGAGTCCGCCAAGGACACCGCCGAGCACGTGATGATCGTCGACCTGGAGCGCAACGACCTCTCGCGGGTCTGCGTCCCGGGAACCGTTCGCTGGCCCGAGCTGCTCGCCGAGCGCCAACTCGCGGGAGTCACCCACCTCGTCGCCACCGTCGAGGGAGAGCTCCGGCCCGAGGTGACGTTGACCGAGCTGCTCGACGCGGTGCTACCCGGTGGCTCCGTGACCGGCTGCCCGAAGAGCAGCGCGCTCGAGCTGATCGCCGCGCTCGAGCCCGTCGGCCGCGGCGCGTCGATGGGGGCGCTCGGCCGCATCTACGCGAACGGGGATCTCGACCTCGCCCTCACGATCCGCACCTTCGCCGTGGCCGACGGCGCGATCCATCTCTGGGTCGGCGGCGGGATCGTCTGGGATTCGGAGGCGGAGGCCGAGATCGAGGAGTCGTGGGTCAAGGCTCGACCGCTGCTGGCCCTCGCCTGATGGACGTGCGCGCCGTGGCGGTCGCCGGTCGCGGCCTTGTCGATCCGCACGAGCCGGTCTTCGCCGCCGACGACGAGGCGCTGCTGCGCGGGCGCTCGGTCTTCGAGACGACGCGGGTCTACGACGGCCGGCCGTTTCTGCTCGAGCGGCATCTCGCGCGGTTCGCGGTCTCGGCCGAGCGCGTCGGCCTGCCGCCGCCCGACTCAGCCGAGGGCGAGCGGCTCGCGGAGCTCGTGATCGGAGCCTGTGCCGAGCGGGATCTCGCGCTCCGCCTCTACTGGACGGGCCACACGCTTGCCGTCACCGCGGGCCTGGTCGACCCGGAGCTCGAGACGCTGCGCGCCCGCGGACTGCGACTCGTCCCGCTTCCCTGGTCGACCGGCTCGCTCGCGAGCGCCAAGTCGACGAGCTACGCCGAGAACATGGCGGCGCAGGACGCCGCGGTCGCCGCCGGCGCCGACGACGCCCTGCTGGTCGCCGGCGACGGCACCGTGCTCGAGGCGCCGACCGCGAACGTCTTCTGGCGGGAGGGAGACAAACTCGTCACGCCGTCGCTCGATCTCCCGATCCTCGCCGGCGTGACGCGCGGGCTCGTGCTCGAGTCCACCGAGCGCGAGGTCGTCGAGGGCGTGTTCCCGCTCGCCCGGCTGCTCGCCGCGGACGAGGTGTTCGTCTGCTCCTCGATCCGCGAGGTGATGCCGGGCGCGTCGGTCGACGGGGCAACGTTCGGCCTCGGGCCGGCTGCGCGCGAGCTGCAGCAGGAGCTGCGGCGTCGCGCTACCTCCCGCGCCTAGCTCACGGCCTGTTTCACGAGGTCCCCGATCTTCTTCTCGTCGGCTTTCGTCAGCTTCGGCAGGGCGTACGACGTCGGCCACATCGAACCGTCGTCGAGGTTCGCGTTGTCGTTGAAGCCGAACGTCGAATAGCGCTCCTTGAACTTGCCGGCGTCCTTGAAGAAGCAGATGACCTTGTCGTTCTTCGAGTAGGCCGGCATCCCGTACCACGTGCGCGGGGTGAGCTCCGGGGCGACCTTGCGGACGACCGCGTGGATCCGCTGTGCGATTCCCCGGTCGGCCTCGGCCATCTTTGCGATCGCCGCGAGGACGGCCTTCTCACCCTCGGTGTCCTGCAGGGCCGCCTTCGCGGCGGCCTTCTCCTCGGCAGTGAACTTCCGTGCCATCAGGCTCCCTTCGTCGTTGGAGCAGTTGTAGCCAAGCACCGGTCGCGTGTGAGTGGTCCATAGTTGGCCCGTGACGGAGGTGCGGCTCGCGGAGCTCGTCGCGGCGCTCTCGCTCGGCGTCGATCTCGGCTTCGGCCAGCCGATGGAGCACGTGCTCCGCGAGTGCATGATCGCGCTCCGGCTCGCCGACCGGATCGGGCTCGACGAGGCCGAGCGCTCCACCGTCTACTACACGGCGCTCCTCGTCAACGTCGGCTGCCACTCCGACGCGCACGAGCAGGCGAAGTGGTTCGGCGACGACATCGCGCTGAAGTCCACCAAGTACGACGGCGACTATCGGAGCGTGCGCGCGATCGCCGCGACGCTGTCGCTGGTCGGGAGCGGCAACCCCCCGTTGCACCGCGTCCGGGTGGGGCTCGAGTTCGCGGTCTCGGGCCGCCACGATCTCGACGGGATGGTCGCCCGCCACTCGGCGATTGCGCAGGCCCTGGCGGAGCGGCTCGGCCTGCCGGAGGAGGTGCAGGAGGCGGTCGGCGCCTCCTACGAGCAGTGGGACGGCAAAGGCTGGCCCGGCGGCCTTGCCGGCAACCGCATCCCGATCGCGGCGCGCCTGGCCCAGTTCGCGGAGTTCGTCGAGGTCGCGCACCGGCTCGGCGGGGTCGAAGCAGCCGTCGCCCTGGCCGAACGCCGCGCCGGGTTGCAGTTCGATCCCGGGCTGGCGGCAGCCCTCTGCGTCGCCCCGGACGAGATCCTCGGCGGGCTCGACTTCGGGCGAACCTGGAACTCGGTGATCGACGCCGAGCCCGCCCTGCGCGTGACCCTCTCCGGCGCCGCCTTCGACCAGGCGCTGCTCGCGCTGGCGGACTTCGTCGACCTCAAGTCGCCGTACACGCTCGGGCATGCCAGGGCCGTGTCGGAGCTGGCGGCCGCGACCGCCGTGCAGCTCGGCCTCGCGGAGGACGAGACGAGCGAGCTCCGCCGCGCCGGCCTCGTCCACGACCTCGGGCGGCTGGGTGTCTCGAACGCGATCTGGGACAAGCCGGGACCTCTGGGCGCGGGCGAGTGGGAGCGCGTGCGGCTGCACCCCTATCTGACCGAGCGGATCCTGCAGCAGTCGACGGCTCTCGCGCCGCTCGCGGCGATCGCGGTCCAGCACCGCGAGCGGCTGGACGGCTCGGGCTATCCGAAGGGACTCTCGGGCGGTGCGATCACCCGGCCGGCGCGCATCCTCGGGGCAGTGGACGCGTATCGGTCGATGCGCGAGCCGCGCCCCTATCGGCCGCCGCTGGGCGCGGAGCAGGCGGCTGCGGAGCTGCAGGCGGACGTGAGAGCGGGGAAGCTCGACGCGGAGGCGGTCGCGGCGGTTCTCGCCGCGGCCGGGCATCCGGTGGGCCGCCGCCGCAAGTGGCCGGCGGGACTGACGACCCGCGAGGTCGACGTCCTGCGGCTCCTCGCCCGCGGCCTGTCGAGCAAGCAGATTGCCACCCAGCTCGTGATCACGCCGAAGACCGCGCGCAACCACATCGAGCACATCTACACGAAGATCGACGCCTCCTCGCGCGTCGCGGCGAGCCTCTACGCGACCGAGCACGGTCTCCTCTGAAAGATGAGGCAATCGCCTCAGGCGGCGGCGACCGCCCCGCCGTAACCTCGCCGTATGAGCCTACGAAAGAAATTCTTCGCAGCGACGTACGACTCGTTCTCCCGCAAGGCCGAAGAAGCAGGACTGCGCGAGATGCGCCACGGCCTGATCGCCGAGGCCGGCGGGTCGGTTCTCGAGATCGGCGCCGGCACCGGCGCGAACCTGGCGCACTACAACGGGAGCCTCGAGTCGCTCGTCTTCACCGAGCCGGAGCCCGCAATGCTTCGGCGCCTGCAGGCGAAGGCCCGCGACCAGGCGCCTCTGGCCAAGATCCTGCGGGCGCCTGCCGAGGATCTCCCGTTCGAGGACGCCAGCTTCGACACCGTCGTCTCTACGCTCGTGCTGTGCGGGGTCGACGATCAGGCGCGGTCGGTCCGCGAGATCCGCCGCGTCCTCAAGCCCGGCGGCCGCCTGCTGTTCCTCGAGCACGTGCGGTCGGACGATCCCGATCTCGCACGCTTCCAGGACCGGATGAACTGGCTGAATCGCCTCGTCGTCCAGTGCGACTGCAACCGGCCGACCCTCTCCACGATCGAGGCCTCCGGCTTCACCGTCTCCGAGCTCGAGCACAGCGAGGTGCCGAAGGCGCCGAAGTTCGTCAAGCCGCTGATCATCGGCTACGGCCGTCGCGAGCTAGGTCGAGGCGCTGCCCGAGACGACCGTGTAGAGAACCACGCCACGAGGCACGCACGACCTCTACCGGTGGTTTGGCCTAGGCTCCCACGAGCCCATGGCGCCCAGGATCCCTGCAGAGATCGAGGCCTACGCCGAGCGGTACACGACCGCCGGCTGGGACGGCTTCGGCCGCCTGGCCGACGAGACCCGGGCGACGCATAGCGCGCCGCAGATGATGGTCGGCGACGTCGAGGGTGCGTTCCTCTCCTTTCTCGTCACGATGACGAGCGCGAAGCGGATCGTCGAGGTCGGTACCTTCACGGGTTGGTCGTCGATCGCGATGGCCCGAGCGCTGCCGCCGGGCGGAAGCCTCGTCACGTGCGACGTCAACGAGGAGACGACCGCCGTCGCCCGCCGCTATGCGGAGGAAGCCGGCGTCGCCGACCGGATCGAGTACCGGCTCGGCCCCGCGGTCGAGACGCTCGCGACGCTCCAGGGGCCGTTCGACCTCGCCTTCATCGACGCCGACAAGCCCGGCTACATCGACTACTACGAGGCGGTCCTGCCGAAGCTCGCGCCCGGCGGCACGATCGCCGCCGACAACACGCTGTTCGGGCTCGAGACGGAGGGTGAGAACGCGGCCGCGATCGCGCGCTTCAACGAGCACGTGCTGCACGACGAGCGCGTGGAGGCGGTGCTGCTCCCGTTCCGTGACGGCGTGACGCTGATCCGGCGTCGCTGATGAAGGTACTCGTGGTCGGGACCGGGGGTGTCGGCTCGGCCGTCGCGGCAGTCGCCAAGCGGCGGGACTTCTTCGAGCGGATGACCTTCGCCGACCTCGACCCGGCCCGTCCGCAGGCGCTCGTCGACCGCGAGGGCGACGGCCGCTTCGCCGCGGCACAGGTCGACGCGAGCGACACGGGCTCGCTGCTCGGTCTACTGCGGGAAACCGAGGCCGACGCGATCCTCAACGCCGCGGACCCCGTCTTCAACCCGCCGATCCTCGATGCTGCGCTCGAGTACGGCTGCACGTACCTCGACATGGCAATGACGCTGTCTGGGCCCGACGTGCAGCTCGGGCAGGACGAGCTCGACATGCACGAGCGCTGGCAGGAGCGGGGCCTGCTCGCGCTCGCCGGGATCGGCGTCGAGCCGGGGCTCGCCGACGTCTTCGCCCGCTACGCCGCCGACCGCCTTTTCGCGGAGATCGACGAGGTGGGCGTGCGCGACGGAGCAGACCTCGTCGTCGAGGGCTACGACTTCGCGCCGACCTTCTCCATCTGGACGACGATCGAGGAGTGCCTGAACCCGCCCTTGATCTGGGAGAAGGAGCGCGGCTTCTACACGACCGAGCCGTTCTCCGAGCCGGAGCTGTTCGAGTTTCCGGAGGGGATCGGCGTGATCGAGTGCGTCAACGTCGAGCACGAGGAGGTCGTGCTCGTGCCGCGCGAGATCGACTGCAACCGCGTGACCTTCAAGTACGGGCTCGGCGCCGAGTTCATCGACGTCCTCCAGACGCTGCACAAGCTCGGCCTCGACTCCACCGAGCCGGTGCGCGTGCGAGGGATGGACGTCGCGCCGCGGGACGTCGTCGCGGCCGCGCTTCCCGATCCGGCGACGCTGGGCGACCGGATGCGCGGCAAGACCTGCGCCGGCACGCTCGTCACCGGCAAGCTCAAGGACGGCAGCGACGGCGCCGTCTACCTCTACCACGTCGCCGACAACGAGCGGACGATGCGCGAGTACGGGCACCAGGCGGTCGTGCTCCAGACCGCTCTCAATCCGGTGGTCGCGCTCGAGCTGCTCGCCGCCGGGACGTGGGAGGGGACGGGGGTCCTCGGGCCGGAGTCGTTCCCGCCCGACCCGTTCCTCGAGCTCCTCGCCGACTACGGCGAGCCGCACGGCGTGGTCGACGGCGACCCGCGCAAGACGGCGTAGAGACGCCGAGGCCGCGACGCCTTCCGCCGCGGCCCCGGTGTGTGCTGCCTCGGTTGCTCAGTGGCCGCAGCCGCCGTCGTGCGGGCCGGGGCCTCCGCCGCCGTCGTGGTTGCAGTCCTCGACGCGGAGCCGGGTGAGCGTGAGCACTCCGTCGACCGTCACGCCGCGCGCCTCGACGAAGGTGCCCTGAGCGAGCACGGGCAGCGTCGTCCCGGTGGGGGCGGCGAACGTGATCATCGCCCCGCCGGCGTCGATCGTGATCTGGGCCGTCGTCGAGCTCGTCACGGTCCCCTTCGCCTCGACCTTTTGCCCGTTCTCGTTGGCGTCCGACTCGATCGAGACGAGCGTGAACGTGTTGCCGGCGCCGGTCTGCACGACGACCTCGACCCTCTGTCCGGGCGTCAGGGCGGGCAGTGTCACTCCGTCCGGCACGGTGATCTCGACCGGCAGGCCCTCGAGCGAGACGACGAGCGGCGAGATGCTCACGAGGATTCCTTCGATCTGAGCCGTGCCCGCCGGCGAGGGTGCCGAGAAGCCGTGGTCGAAGAGGCCGTTGTGCTCGAACTCGATCTCGAACTCACCGATCTCCCCTCTCTGCGGGCCGTCGTCGTGGGAGGCGAGCGCGCGGCCTTTCGTGTGGATCGTGAGGACGCTGCGTCCGCTCGCCACTCGCAAGGCATGCGGGAGCCGCTTCACGACCACGGCGCGGAGCCGTGTCGTCTTCACGTGCGAGAGGACGCGCAGCCGCGAGCCGGCGACGCTCACACGGTCGCCGAGGCGCACCCGGCGCGACGCGACGCGAAGACTCACGGCGAGCCCGTTCCGGCCGGTCGCTACGACGATCGTCCCGGTGCGCGCGTGCTTCGCGACCACGACCCCCTTGATCGGCTTCGACGCGGCTGTGGCCTGGCTGGCGGCGAGCAGTACGACGGCGATCGCAAGCAGAGCTGTCCATTTCATCGCTGACTCCTTCTCTCGGTACTGGGCGACCGCGCTCGCGGTCCGTACCAAGGAAGAGTCCGTACGCCCGAAAAGGTCGCGGCGGCCGCTCAGCCGCCGGGCCCGCCGCTGCCGCTCGAGCCGCTGTCGCCGCCGTCCGAGCCCCCGCCGGAGCCGTCGTCGCCGCTGCCGGAGCCGTGCGAGCTTCCCGGGTCGTCGGAGCCGCTCGAGCCGGAGCCGCTGTCGGAGCCGGAGCCGGTGTTGGAGCCGCTCGAGCGCCGAGCCGCTGCCGGACGACGGCCCGCGGCCTCCGTCGTGAACGTCCGTCGGCGGCTGGGACGCGAGCGTGGCCGAGCTCCCGCGGTCGTCGCCGCCCTCGGCTGAGCCTTCGCCGGAAGCGGAGGACTGTCCACCGCCACGGCCGCTGTCCGATCCGGAAGTGCCGGAACCCGGATTCCGAGAGCGGTCCTCGCGGCCCGGGCGATCCTCCGCCGGCGCGGTCGCGAGCGCAACGGCCTCGGCCGTGTGACGCACCCGAGCCTGAGCCTGACGGTGCTGGACCGTGCGCGCCGGCGTCGCCGAGACGTGGTGCGGGGCTCGTGCGACGTCGGTTCCGCCGAGGAGCGCGAGCGCGCCGATGCCGACGGCGGCCGCTTTCGTGGCCTGGGGCAGGGGTGACGCTCCGTCGCCGCCGGCGACCAGACGCACGAGCGACTGGATCCACGGCACACCGCCGAAGCCGGCGGCCACGTCTCGGAGGCGGTGGCGCAGCCGCATGCGCGCGCGCAGCAGCAGCGAACGAACCGAGGGCTGGCTGAGCGAGAGCTCGATTGCGAGCTGCTCGTAGCTGAGCCCGCGAACCTCCCGGAGCAGGAAGGCGTGACGCTGGGCCGCAGGCATCCGCCCGACCTCGTCCCACATGGTTGCGAGCTCCCCCGAGCGCAGGACGGGCACCGAGGCGTCCGGCGCCGCCTCCGCGGCCGCATCCCCGACGGGGAGCGGAGAAGTCGCGCGTTGGCGGAAGCGCGCGTAGCACTCGTGACGGGCGACCGCGAGCAGCCATGCGTGCGGCTCGCGCGGCTCCGACCCGTTGAGGAGCGCGCGATGCGCGGAGAGAAAGACCTGCTGCGTCGCGTCCTCGGCGTCGCCGCGATCACGCAGGAGCGACCGGCAGAGCGCCGCCACCGCGGAGCGATGCTCGCGGTAGAGCGCCTCCGTGGCGTGCGCGCTGCCGTTGCGTTCCCCTGTGGATTGCGCCATGGCGACGGAGGGATCTACGTCCGCGTCGGCGCTTCGGATTCTTTGAGGCGGCTGTCCCACCCTGAGTTCTCTTGCCGGGACGCGGCCGCATCCGCGAGACTGCGTTCGTGCCCGTCGAAGCGCTCAAGGCGATGGGAGCGGACCTCGAAGGGGCGCTCGACCACGTGAACGTGCCGAGCTACGTGATCGACCGCGCCGGCGTCGTGCGCTGGATGAACCTCGCCGCCCGAGAGATGGTGGGCGATCAGGTCGGGCGGCAGTTCACATCGGTCGTGGCGCCCGAGGACACGCGCCGGGCCCGCGAGCTGTTCGTCCGCAAGATCGTCGGCAATACGAAGGTGACGGATGCCCCGGTGGCCGTCGTCGATGCCGACGGCAGGCGCGTCGGCGTGGAGATCAGCTCGGTGCCGCTGCGACAGGGCGAGCACGTGATCGGGGTGTTCGGCCAGGTGTCCAAGGTGGTCGAGGAGCCGCACCCGCATCCCGACCTCCACCTGACCCCGCGGCAGGCGGAGGTGCTGCAGCTGCTCGAGCGCGGCCGCTCGACCGTGCAGATCGCCGAGGAGCTGCACCTCAGCCGCGAGACGGTGCGGAACCATGTTCGGCACCTGCTCCATGCACTCGGAGCGTCCTCGAGGCTCGAGGCCGTCGCGGTCGCGCGCGGCGACCTGGTCGCGGCGGGTCGCTGAACTAGGCCCGGCGGCGGCCGACGAGCCGCGCGCCGACGGCGGAGAGCCGGCCCCGGGCGATCGCCTCCTCCTCGACTACGCGGAGCGAGTCGCCGAGGTTCCAGTGATGGAGCCAAGGCGCCCCGCACGGGCGCGCCGAGCTCGAACTGCGGCTCGAGAGCGGCGAGGATCCGCTCGAGCGGATGGAGGTGCGCGCGGTGGTCCGCGACCAGCTCCTCCGCGGTCTGCGGCTGCTGCTCGCCGATCGCGGCGCGCTGCTCGAGCCACCAGGCGGCGGCGCCGAGGTCGAAGGCGCCGACGTCGAACTCGTCGATGACGAGCGTCCCGCCGGGCTCGACCAGCTCGCCGAGCCGGCGGCAGGACTCCTCGAGCGGCTCGACGTGGTGGAGGGAGACGATCGCGACCGCGGCCGTGAACGAGGCCGCGGGCTCGTCGAGATCGGCGAGGGCGACGGCGCGGACGTCGTCGCTGTCCGACTTCGGGTCGATCGCCACCACGTCATAGCCGTCCGCCCTGAGCGCGCGGGCGAGGCGGCCGGCGCCGGCGCCGATCTCGAGCACGCGCGCGGGCGGGGCGGGCAGGTTCGCGCGGACGAAGGCCCTCAGGTCGACGGACGCCATCCGGGCATCTTTCCTGCTCTCTACTGCTGCCGGAGCCGGCGCAGAGCCGGCCCGAGCGCCTGGCCGCCGCGGAGCACCGGCTCGAACAGGTCGCCGTGCTGCTCCACGCGCTGCAGCGCCTCGCGCCTGCCGAAGTCGCGCGGGCGCACGTTCTCGCCGAGCTCCTCCCAGCGCAGCGGCGTGGAGACCGGCGCGCCCAGCTTCGGCCGGACGGAGTAGGCGGAGGCGATCGTCTTCCCGTGCCCGTTCTGGCGGTGATCGACGAGCACGCCGCGGCGCTTCTTCTTCAACCACTCGGTCGTCACGAGGCCGGGATTGTCCGTCTCGAGCCGGCGCGAGACGAGCTCGGCGAAGTCGTACGTGTCCCGGTAGGACGACCGCCGCGTGATCGGTACCAGCACGTGGATGCCGTCGGCGCCGCTCGTCTTCGGGTACGACCGCAGTCCGAGCTCCTCGAGCGCCTCGCGGATCAGGTGGGCGACCCGGATCGCCTGCACGAAGCCGTTGCGCGAGTCGGGCGGATCGAGGTCGAAGACGACGTAGTCCGGCCGCTCGGGCTTGTCGACCCGCGAGTACCACGCGTTCATGTCGACGCAGTTCATCTGCACCATCCACACGAGCGCCGCCGTCTCGTTGACGAGCGTGAAGTCGACGAGCCGCGACTCCCCCTCGCGCGGCCAGGTCCGAAACTGGCGCGTCGGGATCCACTCGGGCTTGCCCTTCGGCGCCTGCTTGTGGAAGTACGCCTGGCCGTCGATGCCGTGCGGATAGCGCTTCAGCGTGAACGGCCGGTCGCGCAGGTGCGGGACGATCACGTCCCCGATGGCGAGGTAGTACTGCGCGAGGTCGCCCTTCGTCACGCCGGCGCGGGGGAAGAGGACGCGCTCGGGATGCGTCAGCCGGACCGTACGCCGGCCGATCTGGATCTCGTCGCCGGTCGACATCAGCACAGGATGCACTGCGGGGCCCCCGAGTGGAGGCCCCGCAGCTCTCGCCGTCGAGTCGCGCTACGGAACGAGCGCCCCGTCCACGAACAGCTGGATCGTGCTCGCGGCAAGACCGGCGGAGGAAACCGTGTCATTGCCTGCGAGGGTCTCGACGTCGAGCTGGTCGGCGGCTTCCGCGTGCAGAAGCTCGACCGTCGCCGCCAGGCCGCTCACGCTCACGTCGCCCGCTCCGCCGGCGACGGCGACAGCGTCGTCTCCGTTGGTGCCGTTGACGACGACGTGGTCGGTCTGGCCGTCACCCGTGGCGCCGCCGAGGGTGCCCGCGAGGTTGAGGTCGACGCTCGTGACGCCGGTGCCGGTCAGGTCGTTGACCGTCACGGCGTCCGCGCCGCCGAGCGCGTTGAAGAGCACCCGCTCGACTTCGTGGGTGTCCATCGTGACGTTGCCCGGGTTGCGGAAGAACCGCAGCCGGTCCCCGTTCGCCGACAGGTCGACCGTGTCCGCGACGGCGGCTCCGTTGAACACCAGCGTGTCCGTGCCGTCCTCGCCCTCGATCGTGTCGCTGCCGTCGCCCGGGTCCCAGACGAACGTGTCGCCACCCGCGCCGAGAGCCGCGCGGTCGCTGCCGCCGTTGCCGTCGATCGTGTCGTTGCCGTTGCCGCCGAGGAGCGTTTCCGCGCCCGGGCCGCCTGCGATCGTGTCGTTTCCGTCTCCGCCTTCGAGGAACTCGCTGATTGCCCCCGCGGCGAGACCGGTCGCGGAGATGGAGTCATCGCCGCCGAGGCCCTGGACGAAGAGCTGGTCGGTCGGCTCCTGATGCTGGAGCGAAACCTCCGTCCGGAGGCCGAACACCGTGACGCCGGACGCGTCGCCGGCCAGATTGATCGCATCGTTCCGAGGGGTGCCGTTGACGACGACGCGGTCGGCCTGGCCGTCGCCGGTGATGCCGCCGAGGGTGCCGGCGAGGTCGACGTTGACGTTCTTCACGTCGGTGCGGCTCAGGTCGTTGACCGTGACCGTGTCGGCGCCGCCGAGCGCGTTGAAGTCGACCTGCTCGACGCCGTGGGTGTCCATCGTGATGTTCGCCGGGCTGCGGAAGAACCGCAGCCGGTTCCCGTTCGCCGACAGGTCGACGGTCTCGGAAGCCGCGGCACCGTTGAACTCCAGGGAGTCGGTGCCCGGCCCGCCTTCGATCGTGTCGCTGCCGTCACCGGGATCCCAGACGAAGGTGTCGTCACCGGGGCCTAGATCCGAGACGTCGTTGCCGCCGTTGCCGTCGATCGTGTCGTTGCCGGGACCGCCGATTAGCGTCTCCCGGCCTGCGCCGCCCGCAAGCGTGTCGTTACCCGGTCCCCCGTCGATCGTCGTCGGAATCGCGTCGGTGAACGTGCCGTTCGCGTCGTCGATGCGCACGCGGTCGTTGCCGCCGCGCGCCTCGATGCTGATGCTCTTGATCCCGGCCCGCGGGAAGCTGAAGTCGGCCGTCCCGTCGTCGCCGAGGTCCACCTGAAGGACGGTGGGGTTGCCGGCCGCGAGCCGAAGCGCGATCGAGTCGCTCGCTTCGGTCCCCTGCACGCGCAGGGCATGCTGCTCGAGCCGCACGCGCGCACGCGCGACGTGGTGCCGGTGCCTGGCGGCGGCTCCCTGAGCGGGAAAGACAGCGGCTGTCGCCACGGCGACGCCTACCGCCGCGACCGACAAGGCGGCGAAGCGCCGAAGCCCTCCTATGCTATTCGTGAATCGAAGGTTCCTCATGTCCGTTCCTTTCTGCATCGTTGACCCTTCCGCCGCCTAAAGACCCCGCCCGCGCGCGTCTATTCCCGGGAATAAGGAGCGACGCGCGGGGTCCTTTGAAGCGTGACCGGTCAAACGCATTCGGTGCCAGAGGTAGCGTGGGGGCCGTCATGCGGATGAGACGGGGTGGCGAGGAAGAGCTCGCGGCGCTCGCGGACGGATCGCTCGCGCCCGAACGCCGCGCCGAGCTCGAGGCTCAGATCGACGCCTCTCCGACCCTGGCCGACCGACTGGCCGAGCAGGAGCGGGCGGTCGCGCTCGTACGCGGCGCCGGAGACGAGGTCGAAGCTCCGGCCGGACTGCGGACGCGCCTCGAAGCGCAACGATCCGCAGGCACCGCTCGCACCCCCCGACGCCTGGCCTTCGGGGGAGTCGCCTTGGCCGCGGTGGCAGCCGCGGCGGTCGCCGTAGTCCTCGTCCGCGGCTCAGGCTCGCCCGGGCCGCGTTTTCAGGCCGCGCTCGGGCCGACCCAGCTCGTGCCGGCAGCCCGCGGGGAGGCGACGTTGACGAAGACGTCCTCCGGGTGGCGGATCCACCTTCACGCGACCGGACTTCCACGCCGCTCGGGCGACCGCTTCTACGAGGCCTGGCTCAAGAGCTCGACCGGCGTGCTCGTGCCGATCGGGACGTTCAACGAGGGCACGAACGTGACGCTCTGGGCGGGGGTCTCACCGGCGAGCTACAAGGTGTTGACCGTCACCCGCGAGCGCGCGGACGGCAACGAGGCCTCGTCGGGCCAGAAGGTGCTCGTCGGCCCGGTTCGCTCCGGCTGACGCTGCTCACTCCGAGCCGCCGTCGACCCGCCGCACGACCTGCTGGCGGGCGCGGTAGAGGCGGCTCATGACAGTCCCTTCGGGAATCCGGAGGGCCTTGGCCGCCTCCTTGTAGGAGAGCCCGGTGACGTCGACCGCGACGAGTACGTCGCGATAGTCGGCGGGCAGGGAGGCGACCGCGGTGTAGACCTCGCCGGTCTCGACCGCCGCTGCCGGGTCTGCTGCGCGCGGGTCGGCGACGACGTCGAGCTCGTCCGGCAGCGGCGCGGTCCGGAGTCGCCGGCTCTCGGTGCGCTTCTGGTTCAGGAACGTGTTGCGGAGCGTCCTCAGGAGATAGCCGAGGTCGTCGTCGCTCCGAAGAAAGCGGGGCTTTGCCAGCACGCGAGCGTACGTCTCCTGCACGAGGTCCTCGGCGTCCTCGCGCGAGCCGCAGAGCGCCCAGGCGGCCCGAAAGAGCCGGTCGATGTGGTCGCTCGCCTGCTCCGGATCGAGTCGCACGCGCTCGGCGGAGGACATTACCCGGGTGAGGGTTGGCTGGTTCATCTCTCGTCAGATCCTCGAGAACCGTGTTCAGCCCGGCTGAGCCGCCGTGGCTGCGAGGGTTGCCAGCAAGGTCAGTGCGGTCGCGGCCGGGGTGCCCGGCTCGGCGCTGTAGACCATCAGCACCTGCCCGCTCGATCCGGGAACGGTCAGCCGATCCCAGTCGAGCTCGATCTCGCCGACCTCCGGGTGGTTGAACGTCTTGCGGCCTTTCATCCTCTTCACCACGCCGTGCTCCTCCCAGAGCCGCCGGAACTGCGGCGAGCGCTCGACGAGCTCGGAGATGAGCGCCTGGACACGCCGGTCGGGCTGTCCCTGCGTGTACCGGACACGCAGCGCCGCGACGAGTCCGGACCCGTCCCAGTTGCCGGCAAAGAAGAGCTCCCGGATCTCGCGATCGAGGAAGATGAGGCGCGCCATGTTCCGCTCCTCGGGTGGCCGCCGCTCGAAGCCACAGAACAGAGCCGATGCGGTCGGGTTCCAGGCGAGCAGGTCGAGCCATGGCCCGACGACGAATGCGGGTAGCGGCTCGACCGCCGCGAGCAGCCGGAGCAGCCCCGGGCGAACCTCCTCGAACGGGTCGATGTCGTGCACCGAGGCCCGGCCGGCGAGGGCGAAGAGATGCTTGCGCTCGACGTCGTCGAGCCTGAGTGCGCGCGCCAGAGAGTCGAGCACGGGCTCGGAGGGACGGATCTTCCCCACCTCCAGCCGCTTGATGTAGTCGACGCTCACGGAGGCCAGCGCAGCAACCTCCTCGCGCCTCAACCCTTTGACCCGGCGGCCGCCGCCGGATCTGAACCCGACGTCCTCGGGCTGGATCTGCGCCCGACGCGATCTGAGGAAGTCACCCAGTTCGTTGCTCACGTTGCGATTGTCGCAGGCCGCCGCGCCGCTTATCCAGGGCGGAGTCGTCCCCCTCAGGCGGGGAATACGCGGCGGCCTGCTTGCAACGTGCAGCCCCGAATGCTCACGCGTCGGCGACCGGGGCGAGCTCGTCGAACGAGGCGGCGAGCTGCGCGAATGGGTGGTAGAAGGCCTCGAGGGCACGCTCGGGCGCTACGGCGAAGACGAGGATCGCCTCGGACGCGGCGTCCCAGACCTCGACCGTCGTGCTGTCGTCGAGCGGGCTCCAGTAGAGCGCCACCTCGATCCCGCCGCTGGTCCGGCGCGCGAGCTCGCGGTCGTACTGAACGAACCGCTCATCAACCTGCTCACTCATGATCACACTCCTCTCTCTTCGGTTGGGGCCGCCCCAGTCGGACGGCCCCTGAACAGCGACTCCTCGTGCAGGCCGTCGCCTCAATAGCCGCCGGAACCCGAGCCGGCGCTCTTGACGATCCTGTTGCCGGCGGGTGAGAGCACCCACCACAGGCCGCCCGAGGCGTTGAGGCCCTGACCGGTGGTCTGACCCTTCGCCGTGTCGGCCGCGTACCTGTACAGCGGGTGGTGGCGATAGGTGACCTGCCGGCGGCCGTCGGAGCGGCGGATCGTGCCGAGCAGCGACGCCTTCGCGCCCGCGCCCGCCAGCAACTTGCCCGACGCGATCAGCGGCGGCCAGTAGACCGCGCACGAGCCCGAGCAAGCGCTCTTGCGGTGCTTGTCCTTGGCGAAGAGATACAGCGTGCGACCGTGCGAGTCGACGAGGATGCGTCCCAGCGCCGAGCTTGCGACGGCGACCTTCGTGCCGCCGCTCGCCGAGCTCGACGACGCCGAGGCGATGCCCAGCCCGTAGGTGAGCGACAAGGCGGCGACGATGGCGCCGATCGAGAGAATCAAGCCCTTCATTTCGTGCTCCTTCCGGATGCGTTTGGCCATCGCGTTGCAATGGCTGCTGTCACGGAGAAGGACCCCCGCCGGCCACGGTTATTCCCGTCCGCGAGCGTCGCTCGAGTCGGTGGACCAGAATTGACGGCGATGGGTGAGGAGTTCGTCCTTGGCACACCCCTGGTGCGGGCCTTTGTCGCGGACGTCCAGGCGACGATCGCCGCCGCCTCCTCGCCGGCGCAGGCTTGCGAGGCCCTCCGCCCGCGGTTCGCCGAGCTGCTCGCCGACGCGGACTGGCTCCCCGCCGAGTACCGGGCCGCGGATCCCGACAGCGGGATGGGAGGCGGCATCGGCCAGTGGCTCCTCTATCGCGCCGACGATCACTCGCTGTCGCTCTTCTCCCTCGTCGTCCCGCCCGGCTCCGAGACCCCGATCCACGACCATCTCGCCTGGGGCCTCGTCGGTCTCTACCGTGGCGAGCAGGACGAGGAGATCTACGCGCAGCGAGAGGATGCGCTCGAGCTCGTCGAGCGACGCTCCCTCGTCCCGGGCGACTTCTACGTCCTGATCCCGCCCCGCGACGACATCCACCGTGTGCGCACGACCTCGGCCGAGACGTCCGTCTCGATCCACCTGCTGACGAACGACACGGGCTGCGTCTGGCGCCACTCGTTCGATCCTGCGTCCGGGGAGGCGAGCCCGTTCCGTTCGGGCTATGTCAATGTGGCCTGCGAGGACGAATAGGTCAGCTGCGCAGCCGGATGTCGCCGACGACGCCGGTTCCGGCCGCGTTCGGCACCCAACTTGCCACGAGCGAGCGGTGATCGCCGTTCGGCAGCCGGCACGTCCCGCTGAAGCTCGTGCCGCCGACGTTCGTGACACTGCCGCGGCAGACGTCGCCGCTCGGGAGGTACTCGAGCTGCAGCGAGGTCTTCTCGAGCTGGCCCGGTGCGACGAGGAGGTCGGCGCGCACGACGAGTTTCTGCGGGCGTTGGGCCTGCCCGACGAAGGAGACGATCTGCTGGAGCTGGGTGCCGTTGCGGATGACGGTTCCCGTGAGGCTCTCGTCGACGTTCGCGGCATTCCACAGCGGCGGCGAGTGGCGCAGTGGGCCGACGATCAGCAGCGGCAGCGCGATGACCGTCACGGCGCCCGTCGTCGCGATCCGCGTCCCGTGCCGCCCGCCGAAGCGCCACAGCAGCAGCATCAGCACGGTGGCGACGGAGACGCCGTAGAGGATTGCCAGCCAGGGGGCGCCCCGGTCGGTTCCGCTCATGAGCCCGTGCAGCGACGCGAACCCCCACACGGCGAAGTTGAGGTAGTGCGCTCTCCGCCAGAAGCGGTACGGCAGCCGGCGCCGGTAGTGGTTCGTGATCGCGAGGGCGACGAGCAGCTCGGTGGCGGCGATGCCGAGGCCTGTCCAGATCGGTCGATAGGTCGCCGTGAACGGGACGAGCAGCTGCGTGAGCGAGAAGGGCAGGTACGAGTCCGCCGCGATCGCCAGGATGTGCACGCCGATGAGGGAGCCGACGAGCAGCCCGCCGAAACGGTGGACGTCCTCCACCGAGAAGCGCGGCCACCGCCGGCTCTGGGCCTTGCCCCCGAGCGTCAGCCCGAGTGAGACGACGATGCTGAGCACGACGTACGCCGCGACCCCGGAGGCCCGCGCCGCGTACCAGATCGCCGGGCTCGAGCTCACGTGCACGGCTGCATCTCCCGCGTCGAGCGCGACCACGTCTCGTTCTCGACGATCTCGCCGCCGGCGGTGACGAAGCGGCCCGGGATGCCGCGCGCGTCGAGCCAGTCGGGGCCGCCGTCGCCGAGGAGGAAGCCGGTTTTCGCGGCGACGTCCGCGGCCAGGCACGTCGCCCCCGACGCGGTCACCTGTTCCCAGCGCGACGTGCTCGGGACGCCCGTTGCCGTGTCGATCAGGTGAGCGCCGCGCGAGGCTGTGCCGCTCGTCGCAAGACCGCCGGACACGACCCGGATCGCGCCTCCGGCCGGCAGCGCGACGTCGACCGGGCCACGCACCGCGAGGTCGCCGCCCACCGAGACGAAGCCGGGGACGTCCAGCGCGTCAACCGCCTCGTCGACGGCCAGCGCCTTGACGACGCCGTTCAGGTCGAGCGCCAGGCCCGGCGGCCGGGAGAGCATTCGCCCGGAGACGACGACCTCGGGCCAGCGGCCGCAGAGCGTCGGGTCGACGAGTCCTGCCGTCTCGGCGGCGACGTCGAGGGCCGTTTCGAGCGTGCTCGCAAAGAGCCGCGAGACGCGGAGCATCTGCGCCTGCGACGCGTTGACGCGCGACAGCTCCGACTCCGGCCGGAACAGGCTGAACGCCGCTTCCCAGCGCTCGAGCACTCCGGCCACCGCCGAGTGGCTGCCCCCGGCGACGGCGACCTCGCAACCCATGGCGCGAGACCGGTGCACCGTGCCGGCGCTCACGACGTCGAGCTGGCGACGGGCGGAGCCTGAACTGCCGGCGCGATCTGGCCGCCGCCCTGGGCGACGCTGCGCCGCACGGCGTGCTTGAAGGAGGAGGGAGCGCCGAGCGACTTCGCCTTGCCCTTCGCGTGGCCGGGTGCGTGGACTTTCGCGCCCGCGAAGGCGACGCCGAAGACGACCACCGTCAGTACTCCGATAGCCCTCTTCGCGCTCCGCGCCCGCGCTCGCGCAAGCTCGATGCGGGATTGCTTCACCATTGCTGGCGGCAGCGTGCCCGCAGGCGATGAGAAGCCCATGTGAGGCGGCTCGGAGGATCTTGAGAACGAGGCTCAGGCCCTTCTCACGGACATTTGATGCACTAGACCGAGATGCGCGGCGGCGGGACAAGCTCTCCCTGCACGGGGCAGAGCCTCGGACTCGCGGCGTACTCACTCGCCGGCCCTTGGTTCCTGGGGTTGGTGCGATGAGCTCGCGGCCGCGGGCGAGGGAGAGGGCGAGAAGGCGTCGCAGACGGCAGGCGCGCCTGGTGCTGCTTGTAGTCGTGGTGGTCGTCGCGATCGTGCTGGCGCTCACGCTCGGAACGGGGCACAAGGACAAGCCTCCTCGCACACAGTCCACACAGGACGCAACGGCGACTCAGCCGGTACGACCACCCGCCGTCGAGGCCGGCCTGCTTCCGTGGCAGCTCCCCGCGTCCGTCAGCCGCGAGGTGGTGGTGCCGCGGACCGGGACGCACGGCCTTCTCGTTCTCGGTGGCCTCGACTCAGGTGCCTCGTCGACGTCGTCAATCGAGGTTCTCGATACGCGAAACGGACGACTCTCGCCGAACGGGCAACTTCTTCAGCCGACCCACGACGCGGCGGTAGCGGAGCTCGGCGGGCACGTTTTCGTGATCGGCGGCGGTTCCGCGACACCGGCCCGATCGATCCAGATCGCGCGAGGAGGGACGACGGTTTCTGGTGGCGCGCTCCCCAGCGCGCGCGCCGACGCGAGCGCGGTGACCGTCGGTCACACGGTGTACCTCGTCGGCGGCTACGACGGATCGGCGATGGATGCCGAGGTCGCCTCGACGACCGACGGCCGCAGTTATCGCCCGGTCGTCGCGCTTCCGGTCCCTGTTCGCTATCCGGCGCTCGCCGTCCTCGGCTCGCAGATCTACGTCTTCGGCGGCCTCGAAGCGAACGGTCATCCCAGCGGGGCGGTCCAGCTCGTCGACCCGGCCAAGCGCACGGCGCGCGTGGTCGGACGGCTACCCGTGCCGGTCGACGGGGCTGCGGCCGGCGTGCTCGGCGGCACGGTCTACCTCGCCGGCGGCCGCACGGCGAGAGGGGCGACCAGCGCCGTCTACGCATTCCAGCCGGGCAAAGCCTCGTTCCTGCGCGCGGGCTCGCTGCGAGTCCCCACCGCCAACGCCGGCACCGCGGTGAGCGGCGGCCGGCTCTGGATCGTCGGCGGCGAGACGAGCAGCGGTCGGCCGATCGCCGACGTCCAGATGATCGTTCCGAACCGGGGCTTCGGGACAGCAGGAGACCTAGGTGCCGGCTCGCCGTTCGCCGGAGGCAAGCTGCTGATCGCGGACCGTGGCAGTGACCGGCTGCTCCTGCTGAATGACCGCGACAAGGTCGTCTGGCGATACCCGTCCCCGGGGCGGGCGGCGCCACCCGGCGGCTTCTACTTCCCCGACGACGCCTTCTTCATCCGGCACGGGAGCGCGATCGTGTCCAACCAGGAGGACAACGACACGATCGTCGAGATCGCCTATCCGTCGGGGCGGATCACGTTTCAATACGGGCACCCGCGCACGCCCGGAACTGCCCGTGGCTTCCTCAACACTCCCGACGACGCCTACCTGCTCGGCAACGGCGAGATGACCGTCGCCGACCCCGGGAACTGCCGCGTTGTCATTATCGACCCGCGCACGAAGCGCGTCGTCCATCAGATCGGCACTCCCGGCCGCTGTCTGCACGACCCTCCGACCGCGCTCGGATCGCCGAACGGCGACACGCCTCTCGCGGACGGCAACCTGCTCGTCTCGGAGATCAACGGAAGCTGGATCGACGAGCTCACGCCCTCCGGACGGCGCGTCTGGGCCGTCCACCTCGCCATCGGCTACCCGTCGGACCCCCAGCAGCTCGGTCCTGACCGTTACCTCGTCGCCGACTATGAGCGCCCGGGCGGGATCGTCGAGTTCGACCGGCGAGGCCGGATCGATTACCGCTACCAGCCCACGAGCGGCCCCGGCATGCTCGACCACCCGTCGCTCGTCGAACGGCTCCCGTCCGGCGTCTTCATGGCGAACGACGACTACAACGACCGGATGGTCGCAATCGACCCGGCGACCCGGGCGCTGGTCTGGCAATACGGCGTGGACGGGCAGCCGGGCACGACACCGGGGCATCTCAACACCCCGGACGGCTTCGACCTGCTCGCCCCCGGCGGCAAGACGCCGACGCATCCGACGACCGGGTGACTCATCCGGCTCTCACCCGCGGAGCGACAATGGCTACGCGATGCGGGTTCTCGTAGTCGAGGACGAGAGAAAGCTGGGCGAGCTCCTCCGCCGTGGCCTGGGCGAGGAGGGCTACGCGGCGGATCTGGCCGACCGCGGTGAGGAGGCGCTCTGGATGGTCAAGGCGGTCGACTACGACGTGATCGTCCTCGACGTGATGCTGCCGGGAGCGGACGGCTTCGAGACTTGCCGCCGGATGCGCGAGGGCGGAGTCTGGGCCCCGGTGCTGATGCTCACGGCGCGTGACGCAGTCGACGACCGGGTCAGCGGCCTTGATGCAGGCGCGGACGACTACCTCACGAAGCCCTTCGCGTTCGAGGAGCTGCTCGCGCGGCTGCGCGCTCTCACCCGCCGGGCGCCCGCGGAGCGGCCGCCCGTGCTCGAGGTCGGGGATCTGCGGCTGGACCCGGCTGCACACAGGGCCTGGCGCGGCGACCACGAGCTCGAGCTGTCGGCGAAGGAGTTCGCGCTTCTCGAGCTGTTCATGCGACGGCCGGGGCTGACGCTCAGCCGCACGCAGCTGCTCGACGGCGCCTGGGACATCGCCTTCGAGAGCCGGTCGAACGTGATCGACGTCTATGTCCGCTACCTGCGGGAGAAGATCGACCGCCCGTTCGGCCGGCACTCGATCGAGACGATCCGGGGCGTCGGGTACCGGCTGTGTGCTGAGCCGTGAGCAGGATCCCGATCCGCGTCCGGCTCACCCTGGGCTTCGCCGCTGCGATGGCCGTCGTGCTCGCGGGAGTCGGGCTCTTCGTGTACGAGCGGGTCGCCCACGAGCTACTCGGAACCGTCGACCAGGCGCTCCTCGGGCAGGTCCACGACGAAGCCCACTCGGGGAAGGTCGACGTCGACACGGGAAGCGGTCCGACTTTCGCGCAGTCGTTCGGGGCCCTCGGGCAACTGCGCAACTCGCAGCCGCCGCACATCTCGCCGCTCGTCGGACGCCGGGTCCTCGCCGAGGCGCTCGCCGGCCGGCGAGTCTGGCTCGACGAGCCGCTCCCGCACCGAAGTGGTCACTGGCGGATCCTCGTCGCCCCGGTCTCGCCGTCCGGAGGGGCCGTGGTGCTCGCGCGCTCGCTCGAGCCCCGAGACGAGTCGCTCGACCATCTGCGACACGAGCTCCTGATCTTCCTGCCGATCGCGTTGCTCGCCGCCTCGCTCGGCGGCTACGCGCTTGCGGCCCGCGCATTAGGCCCGGTGGAGCTCCTGCGCAGACGTGCCGAGGCCGTGAAGCCGGGCGAGCCAAGCAGGCTGCCCGTGTCGCCGGCCGGGGACGAGCTGTCCCGGCTCGCCCAGACGCTGAACGAGATGCTCGCTCGCCTGCAGGCGGCGGTCGAGCACGAGCGACGCTTCGTCGCCGATGCGAGCCACGAGCTGCGGACACCACTCGCGCTGCTCCGAACCGAGCTCGACCTCGCGCTCCGCCGCCCACGCTCGCGCGAGGAGCTCGAGAGCGCGCTGCGCTCGGCCGCGGTCGAGACGCAGCGCCTGTCCCGGCTCGCGGACGACCTGCTCCTGATCGCGCGCGCCGACCAGGGGCCGCTGCCGATGCGGCGAGAGGTCCTCGCGGCCGGTGACCTGCTGGCCGACGCAGCGACGCGGTTCGCGAACCGGGCGACGTCGCTCGGGCGTGAGCTCCGAGTCGTGGAGACGGACCTCCACGTCGAAGCCGATCCGCTGCGCGTCGGCCAGGCGCTCGCGAACCTCGTCGACAACGCCCTCACACACGGTGGCGGCACCGTCGAGCTCAGCGCCGAGAGGCGGGACGGCCTGGTCGAGCTCCACGTCCGCGATGCAGGCCCGGGCTTTCCGCTCGAGTTCCGAGACCGTGCCTTCGATCGCTTCAGCCGCGCCGACGGGGCGCGCAGCGGCGGCGGCTCGGGGCTCGGGCTCTCGATCGTCGAGCTCGTTGCGGGCGCTCACGGCGGCGCGGCGGGGGTGGGCGAGCCCCCATCGGGTGGCGCGGACGTCTGGATCTCGCTCCCTCGGGCCGACGCTCCGGCGACCTCGCCTGTCGAGCCGCCGGCGACGGTGGCCGCGTCCTAGATCGGCAGCTGTGAGCGGCGTCAACGTGACTTGGGCGGACGCTACGATCAGGCCCGGCGGCGTCGTCGCCGAGGGACTATTCGCGTGATGCGGTGAGCCTTGAGCTCGTTACGACGGCTTCGCGTTCCGGACGAGGCAGACCATGACGTGGCCGAGGATCTTCGTCAAGTGCGGATTGACCTTGTGGACGATGTACACGGTCCAGGAGAACTGCTGACCCTTGCGGATCGGCACCGCCAACCGGAGGGGGCACGACGTGCCGGTGTTGCAGATGCGCCAGGTGCGCGTCACCGGCTCGGTGCTGGTGACCTGGATCTTGTATCCCGTGCCCGTGATGTTCCCCTTCCAGCGCGCTACCACGCGGAGCTTCGGTCCTTTGATGGGGTTGTAGATGTCGGCCCCGCCCTTGGTGATCTGCAGCTGCTTACCGTTGATCAGCAGCTTCAGGCCGTGTGGCCTGGCCGCGGCCGGCGCCGACTTGGCGGGCGCAGCGGTCAAGACCGATGCGCCGAGCGCTGCGAGCAGAGGCAAGCCCCAGATCGCCTGACGACGAATCTTCACGCGCCCGAGTGTAGGCCCGAATCCGGACGGTGTCCCTCACTCGACCGGGTCAGCCGCGAAAGCTTTACGGCGTCCTAGCCTGAGCCCCGAGGCTCCGACCCATCCGGGCGACCTGTCACGCTCGTGGCGGGTCCCATCGACCGAGTCAACGGAGGTTGGGAAGTGAACGACTCTCTCATCTTCATCTATCTCGCGGTCATCGTCCTCGTCATCGCCGGCTTCTGGCAGGTCTTCACGAAGGCGGGCGAGGCCGGCTGGAAATCGATCATCCCGATCTGGAACATCATCGTGCTGCTCCGAATCATCGGGCGGCCGTTGTGGTGGATCATCCTGCTCCTCATCCCGCTCCTGAACATCGTCATCTCCCTGATCATCAGTCTCGACCTGGCCAAGAGCTTCGGGAAGGGAAACGGGTTCGGAGTGGGGCTCTGGCTGCTCGGCTTCATCTTCGTCCCGATCCTGGGATTCGGGGGCGCCACCTACCAGCGTGGAGGCCCTGGGGGCGCGGCTGCGACGACGTGAGTCGAGGCAGGTCTTCGAGCGCCCTCTGACGGACCGTGCGGGCGGCTAGAGTGCGAGTACACGAGCGTCGCGACTTCCGGCCGCCGGCCGCCGAGCCGTGGCGGGATCGGAGGCGCGATGCAGCCTCTCCGCTCGGCTGACGCGCTCGGCCTTCGGCAGCTATGAAAACCAGTGGTATCTAGGCCGATGAAAGTGCTGCCCATGCGGTCAGCCGGCCCCTCCGGCCGGTCGTCGCTGCGCCTCGCAGTCGGCGATGTGGTCGTGTACGCGTCACACGGCATCGGGCAGATCGAATCGACCCACGCCGCCGAGGGGACGGAGGCCGCGAGGATCATCCTCGTGCTCGAGAGCGGGTTGAGGGTGACGCTCCCGCTCGTGAGAGCACACGAGACCCTGCGAAGCCTCTCCGGGGAGCCGGAGCTGGAGGATGTGCGGCTCACGTTGGCGGCCGACGCGGCGCCCACGGTCGAGCACTCGTCGCGCCGTCGCCGCTTCGCGCAAGAGAAGCTG
This sequence comes from uncultured Actinomycetes bacterium, assembly GCA_963743545.1. Lineage (GTDB taxonomy): Bacteria > Actinomycetota > Thermoleophilia > Gaiellales > Gaiellaceae > Palsa-739. The sequence goes on from CAVUQB010000005.1 coordinate 1,442,820, forward strand.
GCGGCCGGTGAGATCGGCGGATTGGCCGAGATCGTCCGGGACGGTCTGCAGCGCGAGCGGCGGCTCACCACCCGGTCGAGCAAGCCGATGGCAAACGAGCTCTTCCGTCGGGCCCGCAATCTGCTCACAGCCGAGATCGCCGCCTGTCGCGGGATCGAGCAGGAGGAGGCGGACGCCTGGATCCTGCAGCAGGTCGTCGCCGACTGCCCCGGGCAGGCAGAGACCGGTGTCTGAAGCTGTCTTGCCGCCGCGGCCGTTGCTGCGCGGGAGGCTGCATCAGGCCGGCTTCGTCGTCGCCTGCGGCGTCGGCGCGGTGTTCGTCAGCACGCTCGAGGGACGGCGGCTCGTCGCGGCCGCGGTGTTCGCGGCCTCGGCTGTCGCGATGCTCGGCGCGAGCTCGCTCTACCACCGTGTCACCTGGAGCGCGCGCGCTCGCCTGTGGATGCGACGGGTCGACCATGCCGGCATCTACCTGCTGATCGCGGGTACGTACACAGCGGTCGGTCTCCTTGCCCTCCACGGCAGCATGCAGCACGTCGTGCTCGCCGTGGTCTGGGTCGGGACCGGGGCCGCGATTCTCGTCAAGCTCTGCTGGGTCGCCTCGCCGAAGTGGCTCTCCGCCGTCCTTGGCCTCGCGCTCGGCTGGGTCGGGGTCGTCGCGATGCCGCAGATCTTCCACACAGCTGGACCGGCGGCGGTCGCCCTGCTTGCGGCCGGGGGCATCGCCTACACGGTGGGCGCAGTGGTCTACGCGCGGCGCCGACCGGACCCGCTACCCGCCGTCTTCGGCTACCACGAGATGTTTCACGCGCTGACGCTGGTCGCGCTCGCGTGCCAGTACGTCGCGATCGCGTTCTTCGTCGTCCGAGTCGGCTGAACCCGTGTCCTGGCCCGCTTCCCTGCCTCAGCTGCGTCCCAGGCACGACGCGACCTCGTCGAGAGTCATGTCGTTTCGATCATCGACTTGCTTGCGCCCCGAGTCGAACAGCGCGTAGCCGTACGCTGAGTGGCGAAGCTCGAGGCCCTGCGCCTGGGCGAGCCGTTGCAGCTTGTTCCGCTGCAGCTTTTGCTGCTTTTCCTCATTCGCGCCGGGCCAACTCTCCTCCCGCGACGCTGCGCCGACCGGCCTGCTCAGCCGTTCACGGCGACGGGGGATCCCACCTTCCTGAGACTGAGACATGCTCATCGGCCTTCGACCGGCGCCAGTTCCGCCGCTCTCTCGTCCTCCGGAGTCTCCGGGAACGCGCCGTTGTCGTCCGCGTCCGTCGGGACACCCTGGGCGGCGATCGCGCGCTCTGCTTTCTTCTCTCGCTTGCGCTCGCGGCGCTCCTTGACTGCGAGCTCGCGCGCCCGCTTTGCATGCGTCTGCTGGTTCTTCGCCCTCATCCGCAGCTCCTTCCGGTAGTCGAGCGTCAGCTGCAGCCTCGTGCGCTTGCCGCAGCTGACACTCCACGAATCAGGCGGACGCGGGCGTGACGTTCGTCGCCTGCGGCCCCTTGTCGCCCTGCTCGGGCTCGAACTGCACCTTCGCGTTCTCGGCGAGCGACTTGTAGCCCTCGCCGACGATCGCGCTGTGATGGACGAACAGATCTTCGCCGCCGTCATCAGGAGTGATGAAGCCATACCCCTTGTCGGCGTTGAACCACTTCACGGTTCCGGTTGCCATAGATGAAACACCTCCCCTGTTACTTCGGGAACGGGCAGAGGAGGCACCTAACGCGCATCCGGTACTCGCTCAAACAGTCGACCGAGCCTAGCAGCGATGCGCTATTTCTTCGCCTTCCTGGCCTGCCGCTTCTCTTTCAGCGTCTTTTGAGCCGGCTTCTTCTCCATGCTCTTCTTGTTGTTCTTGTCCTTGTTCGCCATGTCATGACCTCCTCGTGGAGGGAGTGAGACGTCAGCTGCGTCGCGGTTCGGCCGGACGCATCGTTGCGCTTCCATCTTCGTCGACTTCGACGACGAAGCGTCCGGGGTCTGCGCCGCTGGTGAAGCGTTTCAGACCCTTCGGGCGAAGCGAGATGATCGCATGGGTGTCGGTTCGGGTCTCGATCACGTAACCCTCGGCGACCTTCTGGTCGAGGAACGCGTCGAGACCTTCCTTGCGCGCGCCTCCCGGATCGATCTCACTCACGAGCGCGAGTATCGCAAGTCCGGCTGTCGTCACCTTCGACCGAACACAGGCGACGCGGAGACACCGATTCTCTGAGAGCCCTCTGACGGACTCGAACCGTCGACCCCCTCCTTACCATGGAGGTGCTCTACCAGCTGAGCTAAGAGGGCTGGAACGCGGATTGTAGCCCCGCTCCGCGCCGCCGCCGGTCGAGTTGCTGCGCCGTCCGGTGAGGTCGCGAAAGTGCGTGCCTGAGAGGATCCAGACGCGACTCGGGAGGTTCGATGCCATGACCGCTGCAGCAATCGACAGCTCTGCCGACCGGGCGGTGGGGGACGCAATGCCGCCGTGGTGGCTGTTCCTCATCCTCGGAATCGCCTGGGCGATCGTGGGACTGATCCTCCTTCGCTTCAATTACTCGTCCGTGCACGCGGTCTCGCTGCTGTTCGGGCTCGTCGCGCTCGCCGCCGGCTTCTTCGAGGTCGTGATGACCTTCCTCGCGCCGGGCTGGTGGAAGCTGCTCAACGGGGTGCTGGCCCTCGCGTTCATCGTGGCCGGCATCGTCGCGCTCGTGCACCCGGGCAACACGTTCCAGGCGCTGGCGGCGGTCTTCAGCTTCGTCCTGCTCTTCGCCGGGATCTTCGACATCATCTTCGCGATCGCCGCCCGGCACGAGATCGACGTCTGGTGGGTGCAGCTGATCGGCGGGATCATCCTCGTCCTCCTCGCCATCTGGGCCGGTGGGGACTACGGCCGGAGCGCGGTTCTGCTGATCGCCTGGGTCGCGGCGTTCGCCCTGATCCGGGGCGTGCGGGACATCGTGTTCGCGTTCCGCGTCCGCGAGCTCCAGCACGAGTAGGCCGTCGCGAAATGAGGAGTGGGGGCGGGAGGATTCGAACCTCCGTAGGCTGAGCCGACGGGTTTACAGCCCGTTCCCTTTGGCCGCTCGGGCACACCCCCGGGGGGTGCGCATTGTAGTCCGACCGCTGCGGATACGTTCTCGACGTGGGGGACGCTCCGATCCGGACCGAGCAGCTGAGCAAGAGCTACGGGACGCTCGTCGCCGTCGACGGGCTCGATCTCGAGGTGCGGAAGGGGGAGTTCTTCGGCCTCCTCGGCCCGAACGGCGCGGGCAAGTCGACCACGATCGGGATGCTCACGACCACCGTCGTGCCGACCGGCGGGCGCGCGCTCGTCTCCGGCCTCGACGTGAGCCGGCACGCGGCCGACGTGAAGCGCCAGATCGGCGTCGTCTCGCAGGCGAACACGCTCGACCGAGCGCTCACCGTCCGGGAGAACCTCTACTACCACGGCCGCTTCTTCGGCGTCCCGCGCGCCCGCGCCCGGGCGCGGGCCGACGAGCTGCTCGAGCAGTTCTCGCTCACCGAGCGCGCCGACTCGATGGTCTTCGAGCTCTCGGGCGGTCTCGCGCAGCGGCTGATGATGGCCCGCGCGCTCGCGCACGAGCCGCAGGTGCTGTTCCTCGACGAGCCGAGCTCCGGCATCGATCCCCAGACGCGGATCAACCTCTGGCGGATCCTCGAGGACCTCAACCGCGCCGGGCAGACGATCCTCCTCACGACGCACTACATGGAGGAGGCCGACGAGCTCTGCGAGCGGGTCGCGATCATCGACCACGGCAAGGCACTCGCCGTCGACACACCGGCCGAGTTGAAGCGCAGGCACGGCTCCGAGACGGTGATCACGCTCACCGTGGAGGGCGACCCCGCGCCGCTCGCCGAGCGGGCCGAGCGCCTCGACGGCGTCCGCTCGGTCGAGCGCGAGGAGCAGGTCGTGCGCGTGCACGTTGCGCGCTCGGAGGGCGTGCTCGTCCAGCTCGTGCAGGAGGCGGTCGGGCTCGGGTTGAACGTGCGCGACGCCTCGAGCTTGCCGCCGAGCCTCGAGACCGTCTTCCTCAACCTCACCGGCCGGGAGTACAGGGAGTGAGGGCCTACCTGCAGACGTTCAGCGCGCTGCTCGCCCGCGACATCCGCGTGCTCCGCCGCAACTTCGGCCAGTTCCTCGTGCGGACGGTCATGCAGCCGCTCCTGTTCGTGTTCGTGTTCGCCTACGTCTTCCCGAAGATCGGCCAGGGCTTCCACAGCGCAGTGGCCGGCGTCTCGTTCTCCACCATCCTCGTGCCCGGGTTGATCGCGGTCGCGATCAACTTCCAGGGGATCTCGGCCGTCGCGCTGCCGCTCGTGCAGGAGTTCAGCGTCAGCCGCGAGATCGAGGATCGCGTGCTCGCGCCGGTGCCGGTCTGGGTCGTCGGCTTCGAGAAGATCTTCGCCGGCGCCGTGCAGTCGCTCATGGCCGCGGGCGTGGTCTTCCCGATCGTCTTCCTCGTGCACGCGCCCGGCGAGGCTCCGGACGTGCATGTCTACGACCCGTGGCTGTTCGCGTTCGCGCTGATCTTCGCGTCGTTCCTCGCGGCGTCGATGGGGCTCTTCATCGGGACGGTGCTCGATCCGCGCAAGGTGACGCTGCTGTTCGCGGTCGTCGTGCTCCCGCTCACGTTCCTCGGCTGCATCTACTACCCGTGGGCGGTGCTGACGCCGATCCTCTGGCTCAAGCTGCTCGTGCTGCTCAATCCGATGGTCTACATGAGCGAGGCGCTGCGAACCGCGCTGACGCCGCAGCTCCCGCACATGCCGGTCTGGGCGTTCTCGCTGGCGCTCGTGGGCGGCTCGATCGGGCTCGGACTGTTCTCGCTGCGGACGTTCCGCCAGCGCGTCGTCACCTGAGCTGTACCGTTTCCCCGTGCCCATGTACGACGTTGCGATCGTCGGAGGCGGGCCGGCGGGCTCGACGGCCGCGTACCACCTCGCCAGAGCGGGGGCGAGCGTCCTGCTCCTCGACAAGGCCACGTTCCCGCGCGACAAGCCGTGCGGCGGCGGGGTCACCGGCCGCGCGGCGCGGCTGCTTCCGTTCTCGATCGAGCCGGTCGTGGAGGACGTCGTCGAGCGGCTGGAGTGCGGCCTCCGCTACCGCCACCGCTTCACGCGCCGCGCCCGCGGGCCGCTCGCCTACATGACGCAGCGGCGGCGGCTCGACCACTTCCTCCTGCAGCAGGCCGCCGAGGCGGGCGCCGAGGTACGGGAGGGCGAGACCGCCGACGCCCGGGAGCTCGATGCGCGGATCGTGATCGGCGCCGACGGGTGCAATGGGTCGGCGGCGAAGCAGCTCGGGCTCGCCGACCGCATTGCGCACGGCGTGGCGCTCGAGGCGAACTACCCCTACGAGCGGCGCTACGCGGGCGCGATGGTGCTCGAGATCGCGGTCATCCGCGGCGGCTACGGCTGGATCTTCCCCAAGGGCGACCACGTCAACGTCGGCGTGGGCGGGAACGCGGAGGAGGGGCCGAAGCTGCGCGCCGAGCTGCGGCGGATGTGCGAGGCATACGGGATCGATCCCGACGCGGCGAGCGAGACGCGCGGCTACCGGCTGCCGATGCGGCTGCCGGGGACGCGCCTCGCGCGCGGCCGGACCGCGGTGATCGGCGATGCCGCCGGCCTCGTCGACCCGTTGTCGGGCGACGGGATGTACGAGGCGTTCTACTCCGCCAAGCTCGTCGCCGAAGCGGCGCTCGAGGTATTGGCCGGCCGCGCCGAGAACCTCGACGCGTACCAGGCGGCGGTCGAACGGCGGATCACGCCGCTGACGCGCGCCGGTTGGGGGGCGAAGCGCGCCTTCGAGCATTTCCCGCGCGCGACGTACGCGGTGGCGAGGCTGCCCGTCACGTTCCGGGCGCTCGAGAAGCTCCTGCGGGGAGACCTGCCGCACCCCGCCGCGGCACGCGGCAGCGAGCTCGCCGCGATCCGGGCGATCTATGTCCTGTCGCGAGCCCCGCGGGCGAGCTAGTGCGCCAGCTGCTGGCTAGCTAGCTGCTAGTTGCTGCCCTGGTTCCCGATCAGCTGCATCAGCTTGAACATCGGGAGGTACATCGAGATGATGATGATGCCGACCATGAAGCCGACGCCGATCATCATCAGCGGCTCGATGATCGAGGTCAGGGACTGGATCGCGCTGTCGACCTCGTCCTCGTAGAAGTCGGCGATCTTCGACAGCATCTGCTCGAGCTCACCGGTCTCCTCGCCGATCCGGACCATCTGCGAGACCATGGGCGGGAAGATCGGGTCGTCCGACAGGGGCTCCGCGATCGGGATGCCCTCTTGCACCTTGATCCGCGCCTCCGCCATCGCCTTCTCGACCATCCAGTTGCCCGCCGTCGAGCCGGCGATGTCGAGCGCCTTGATGATGTCGACACCCGCGGCGACGAGCGTGGCCAGCGTGCGGAGCAGCCGGGCCATCGTCACCTTGAGCACGACGTCGCCGATCTTCACCGGGGCGTGCAGCTTGAACCGGTCCCACTTCTGCCGTCCCGAATCGGTCTTCTTGTAGCGGAGCGCGCCCCAGATCAGGAGCCCGATCGCCGGGAAGATGATGTACCAGTACGAGCGCAACGCGCCGGACATATCGAGGACGATCTTCGTGAGCGTCGGCAGCTGGCCGTGGAGCTCCGTGAAGATCTTCGCGAAGATCGGCACGATGAACATGAGCATCGCCACGAGCACGAGCGAGGCGAAGACGAAGACCACGGTCGGGTAGACCATCGCGCCCTTGACGCGGCGCTTGAGCTTCGTCGCCTTCTCGATCTGGTCTGCGACGCGGTCGAGGACGTTGTCGAGCATTCCCGACGCCTCGCCTGCCTGCACCATCGAGACGTAGAGCTCGTCGAACACCTTCGGGTGGCGCGCCATCGCCTGCGAGAGGAGGAGGCCTCCCTCGACGTCCGCGCGGATCTCGCCGATGACCTCGGCGAGATACGTGTCGTCGGTCTGCTGCTCGAGGATCACAAGCGCGGCGACGATGTTCAGGCCCGCTTCGATCATCGTCGCGAACTGGCGCGAGAAGACCTGCATCGAGCGCGGGTTGATCTTCTTGAACGTCGTGCGCAGCCCCTCCGTGCCGCTCGCCTGCTGCTCGCGAAGCGTCTGTGCCAGCAGGCCGCGGATGCGGAGCTGCTCGCGTGCGGACTCGAGGTCGGGCGCGTGGATCTCGCCGACGGTCTCGAGACCCTCGATGCTGATCGCGGTGTAGGAGAAGCCGGCCATCGGTCGTCTTAGCCCAGCAGGCGGAGCTGGTAGCGGATGCCGTCGGCGGTGTCGACGAGCGTCATCGTCCGGCCGGCCACGAGGGAGATGGTCTTCGCCCCGCTCGAGTACGAGCCGGCGGCGATGCCGATTCGCACGACGCCGCTGTTGCTGACCGCGACCAGCTTGAAGAGCGGGTCGGCGCTCGGGAAGCTCGCTCCGACCCGCACGACCTGGACCCGGCCGTTGACCACGATCCGCGCAGCGCCCCGCACGGCGAGCGTGCGGTTCGTGTGCTGGTGGTGGGTCACCGCCGCGGTCGTGCCTATGCTCGTGGAGTTGGTCGAGCTCGAGCTGGTCGTCGAGCCTCCGCTGTCCGGCTGGCTGAGTGCCACGTCCACGACCTGCTGGACGAACGGATCCTTGCTCGCGAAGTGGCTGAAGGAGTAGAGCTGCGCCTTGCTGACCTTCGGCAGCGTGTCCGAGTTCGGCAGCACCGTGTTCGCGCTCGCCACCGGGGTGCCTGCGGCCGCGGCGGTGCCGGGCGGAGTCGTCGTCGGGGTGCCGGTAGCCGGAGGCGTGACGCCGGTGGAGGCGTCCGTCGTCGCGGCCGGCGGCGTCGAACTGCTGCTGCCGCCGCCCTTGAGGAGCGAGGGCACCTCGAAGGCGAGGACGAGGGCGAGCACGACCGAGAGCGCGGCCGCGACCTTCTTCATCTTCTTGTCCTTCGCGGTCCGGCGGTCCTCCATCCTCTTCTGCTGCTTGCGGTTCATGAAGTCCCTCCGCTCGTGCTCGGAGCCGCCGACGTGGAGTCCGAGGTGGTGGTCGTCGTGGACGTCGTGGTCGAGGTGGTGTCAGTGCTGCTGGGAGCCGCCGGCGCGGTGACGGCCTGCGGCACGAACTCGTTGATGACGAGCGTCGCCGAGACCTGGGGCCAGCCCTGCGGGCCTTCCGCGAGGGTGACGCTGCTGACGTCGAAGAGCCGTCCGGCCGTGAAGAGCCGGCCGTTCTGCACGCGGACGAGGTTGCGCATCCGCTGCAGGAACGAGAGCAGGTTGTAGAAGCTGCCGGTGAACTTGGCCTGGATCGGCTCGACCGCGAACGGGTCGGTGGTGGTGGTGGCCACGGCTACACCGCTGGAGGCGCTGGTCGACGTCGAACTCGTGCTGCTGGCGCCCTCGGGCGTGATCTGGTCGAACGAGATCCCGGAGTCCGAGGCGAGCTGGCTGAGCGAGATCAGTACGTCGGGCGTGTCGAGCGTGTTCGGCATCGCCTCCGTCTCGCTGAAGACGCTGGCGGAACGCACGGCCGGCAACACCTGCGTGAACGCCGACGAGCGGTTGCTGTTGATCTGAGCCTCCACGGCGGCCGTCTGCTGCTTCAGGTTGGCGGCCTCGGAGTGCTTCGGCGCGATCAGGGCGAAGTAGCCGATGAGCGCGACGAGCAACAGCAGGGCCGCCACGAGCGTCAGCTGGGCCCACTTCGGCAGGCTCGTGAGACGGGCGGTCACGAGGCACCTCCTCCGGTCCGGATGTCAGCGGAGATCGTGAAGTTGATGACGTTCTGGCCGGAGACGTTCGACGACGTGCTGCTCTGGAGCTGGACGTTCTTCAGATCCGGCACGATCGAGAGGCGCTCGAGCAGCCGGGCGACGCTCTCCTGGGAGTACGTGTAGCCCTCCATGCTGAGCTCGGTGGCCGCCGCCGGCAGGGCGCTCGGGGTCGTCGGCGTCGTCGGCCCAGGATCCAGCGGCACGGCCGCGGAGAGACCCGTGAGCCAGACGTCGTTGGGGAGGACGAGGGCGAACCGGCGCAGGACGCGATCCCAGGCGACGCGCTTGGAGAGCGCCGACGCGAGAGCGAGCGACCGCTGCTCACGCTGGGTCAGAACCTGCTGGCGGAACGCCTGCGTGGTCGCAGAGACGTGGTGCTGCGGAGTCACCGCGAGCACGGCCCGCGCCGAGGCGAGCTGCTGACTCTCGCGGTCGACGCTACGGCTGGCCACGAGCGTTCCGGCGACGAGTGCGAGCACGACCGCCGCGCCGCCGATCCCGGCGACGAGGACGACCGCGTTCGGCCGCTCGCGCTTCCGCTCGACGTGCTGGCGGGGGAGAAGGTTGACCGCGCGCATCAGTCCTCGATTCCCAGTCCGATTGCGACGGCGAGCGCGCCGTCCTGGCCGTTGGAGCTGATGCCGTGCCCGGAGCCGACGCGTGCGAACGGGTCGGCGACACGGACGCTGATGCCGATCAGCTCCTCGAGCTGCTCGGCGAGCCCCTGAAGATGAGCACCGCCGCCGGTCACGGTGATCTCGGCGAAGCCCAGAGAGTCAGGTTGATCCTGGTAGAAGTGGAGTGACGAGGCGAGCTCGCGTGCCAGGCCGCTCACCTCGCGGCGCGCTGCCTCGACAGCCTTGGTGGTGCGCTCGTCGGCCGGTGTGTCCGTCGTCTCGGTGGAGATGTTGACGGAGCGCTTGATCCGCTCGGCCTCCTCGACGTCGACGTCGAGCGCACGCTCGATCGCGGTCGTGACGCGGGCGCCGCCCCAGTCGAGGACACGCGTGAACTCGCAGACGCGCCCGTCGGAGACGGCGACCGTGGTGCGGTCGTTTCCGACCGAGACGGCGACGCGTGCGGCCTCGGCCCGCTCGCCGGCGAGCAGCGGTTCGCCGCCGACGGCGCGGAGCAGGGCGAAAGCCTCGATGTCGATGCCGACGAGCTCGATCTTCGCCAGCGCGCAGGTGGCCGCGAAGCGGTCCACGAGGTCGCGGTAGGCGACGGCGAGGAGCACGCGGTCGGGCGCGTTCGCGTCGTCGACGACGTGGTAGTCGAGCATTGCCTCTTCGATCGGGATCGGCAGGGTCTCGTAGGCGCGGAAACGGATGGCATTCGCGAGCTGGCGCGGGTCGTCGACCTCGGGGCGCTCGAACAGGCGGACGCCGGTGCGGCTGGAGCCGATGCCGAGGCGCACGTTCTTGCGCGGCAGGTCGGCGGCGGTGAAGAACGCGGTGATCTCGTTTGCGAGCGCCTCGGAGTCGCGCACCTCGCCTCCCACCACGACCTCGGGCGGCAGCGTGTGCTGGGCGGCCTTGACGAGCTTGGGCCGGCCGTTGTTGACGACGACTGCGGCCGCGAGCTGGGACGAGCCGATGCTCAGCCCGACGACCTGCTTGTGCTTGCTCGCGTTCGCCGACTGCGCCGGCGTGGGGAGCGGGAGGTCGCGTTGACGCGTGAGCTCGTGCTTCAGCGAGAACTTGCGCTTCGACGACTTCTTTTCCGGCGCGTTGTCGTCCGCCTTCTCCTGCGTCGGCTCGGTGGCCTCCGCCTGCGGGGTGTCGTCCTTCGGCGTCTCCGCCTGCGGGGCCTCGGGCTTCGGGTTCTCGGCCTTCGGCGTCTCGGCCTTCTGCATCTCGACCTTGGGGGCCTCGACCTTGGGGGCCTCAGCCTTCGGGGTCTCGGGCTTCGGGTTCTCGGCCTTCGGCTCCTGCGACTTCGGCTCCTTGGCCTCGGTCTTCGGCGCCTTCGGCTCGCGCTTGAAGGAGATGTCCTTCTTCATCAGCTCGGAAAATCCGCTCACTGTGAGGCTCCTGCGACTCGGAGGCCACGGAGGGCCTCGGGAAGGTGGTCATCGGAACGAGGGGTGACGCCGCTCCGTACGAGCTGCGCCTCAAACTCTTCGCGCCGGCTGGTGACGCCGAGCGCGGTCTCCTGCGAGATCTGCTTGCGCATGACCAGGTCGGCGAGGCACTGCTCCATCGTCTGCATGCCGCGCGTCGTGTTCGTCTGCATCACGGAATAGATCTGCTCGGTCTTGCCCTGCCGGATCAGGTTCCGGACGGCGTCGTCGGGCAAGAGCACCTCGAGCGCCGGCACACGCTTGCGGCCGTCGCTGCTGGGGAGCAGCGTCTGCGTGACGATGCCCTGGAGCGAAGAGGCGAGCTGCATCCGCACCTGGCCCTGCTGGGCGGACGGGAAGACGTCGATGATGCGGTCGACCGTGCTCGGCGCGCTCTGCGTGTGCAGCGTCGCGAGCACGAGGTGGCCGGTCTCGGCCGCCGTCAGGGCGGTCGAGATCGTCTCGAGGTCGCGCATCTCGCCGACGAGGATCACGTCGGGGTCCTGCCGCAGCGCGCCGCGCAGCGCCTCGGCGAAGCCCTTGGCGTCTGCGCCGACCTCGCGCTGGTTGATCACCGAGGTCTTGTGCTGGTGCAGGAACTCGATCGGATCCTCGATCGTCACGATGTGCATCGGCTTGCTCTCGTTGATCCAGTCGATCATCGTCGCGAGCGTCGTCGACTTACCCGAGCCGGTCGGGCCCGTCACGAGGACGAGGCCGCGCGGCTCCTGCGCGAGCTGGAGGAGCACCTCCGGGAGGCCGAGCTCGGCGGCGGACTTGATCAGCCTCGGCACGAGGCGGAAGGCGGCCGCGAGGGTGTCGCGCTGGAAATAGACGTTGACACGGAAACGGGCGACGCCGGGGACGGAATAGGAGAAGTCGATCTGGCGGTCGATCTCGAGCCGCTTCTGCTGGTCGGTCGAGAGCACGCGATAGAGAAGGTCGCGCGTCTCCTCCGGAGTGAAGGCCTCGTACTCCGTGAGAGGCTCGAGCCGCCCGCGCATGCGCAGAAGCGGCGGCGACCCCGACGTGATGTGGAGGTCGGAGGCGTCTTCGGCGGCGACGCGCTCGAGGAGCGTGTCGATGGAGAAAGGCTGCGGCGTCATGCGAGTCGAGCTATCGGCGGCCGATGTGGCTCGCTTTAGGGACGCCGCCGGGAATCACTCGATCGAGGGAGAGGCGCGAGTCCACCCCAGCAGGCATCCCCCACGGCGGGCGATCCCGTGAGTGAGACGAATCACTCGTAAAGGGGGGACGAGCCGGCGCGGTCGCTGCCGATACACGGCGGGTCTGGGTTACCCGTCACAAAGGAGAACTGCATGCACGTCCTCAGACAGAGGATCAACGCACGGGACGAGAGCGGCTTCACGCTCATCGAGCTCCTCGTCGTCCTGATCATCATTGGCGTCCTGCTTGCGATCGCCATTCCGTCGTACCTGGGCTTCCAGAAGAAGGCCCAGCAGACTGCGGCGATGTCGGACGTCCGCTCGGCGGTTCCTGACGCCGAGGCGTACTACTCCGACAACAACAACTACACCGGCATGACCGCGAGCGGGCTGCAGACCACGTACGACTCCGGCCTGGTGATCTCCACCGCCGGTTCGACCGGGATCGTGACCGCCGACAACGACGGCGTCGCGAGCGGCCAGTCGTACTGCATCTCTGCTGTGTCCGGTGGTCACTGGGCGCACATCGTGGGCCCTGGCGGCCAGGTGCAGAACGACTCCACGGCAACCGCGGACCCCTGTCCGTAGGGTTCCCGAGTAACTGCACGACCGAGGGCGCGGGCAACCGCGCCCTCTCTTTTTGCCTCCACGTCGTATCCCCCGTTCCAGGGAGGCCCCCACCGCCGGGGCTGCCGATAGGAAGGCCATGAACGCGACGCTGAGCACGCGCCAGATCCGGCTCGTCGCCGTCCTCACACTGGTCGTTGTCGCTGTCGGCGGCTTCTTGGTCGTCACGAACAACAAGAAGGCCACGACCACCGCGCCGACCACGCCGGCGCGGACGACGCATGCGACGACGACGCCCACCCCAAGCAAGACGCACACCGCGACCCCCGTCCCGGTCAACACGCACGGGCTGCCGGTCTCGGTCGTGCACGCGCTCCAGAAGCATTCCGTGGTTGTCGTCTCTCTCACCGCACCGCGCGGGTCAGACGACCAGTTCACCGGCACCGAGGCGCAGGCGGGTGCGAACGCGATGAAGGTCGGTTACGTCTCCATCGACGTCTTCCACCAGCGCTCGGGCACGGCGATCCTCCGCAAGCTCGGAGTCGTCGACACGCCCGAGGTGCTCGTCGTCAAGCGCCCGGGCGTCATCACCGCGCAGTTCAAGGGCTTCGTCGACCGCGACGTGGTCGCGCAAGCCGTCGCCGACGCGCGCTGATGAGGAAGGGCAACAGCCCTCAGGCCCCCGAGCCCGAGCCGCAGCCGCGGGAACTGTTCGTCCGCAGCGCGAGCCGGTACGGGCGTCCCGTCGTGACGATGCGGGCGCGTGATCTCGGCGATGCCTGCGTCGTCGACGTCGAGGTGGAAGCTCGCGAGGAGGGCGCCGAGCCGCGCTCGTACAGCTTCGCCGACGCCCAGCAGGCGAGCACATTTGTGACCGAGGCCGTCGAGGCGCTGGTCTACCTCGGCTGCGAGATTCACGCCTGAGAGCCGCGAACGGGGGGAGGAGGGTCCCGTGAGAGAAGAAGGCGAACTTCGGCACGAGGAGCTCGGAGCAGACGTGATCGCGCTCCCGCAGCTCGAGCGGCTGCCTCCGAACCCGGACGCGCCCGACGGCAGTCCGAGCTTCACCTCCGACAACCGCTCGGCCAGGCTCGAGGCGCTCGAGCTTGTCCGCGCCGCGGTCGAGCTCGCCGACCGGATCGAGCGCGACGCGCAGGAGACGGCGAAGGACAGGCTCGCGCGCACCGAGGAGGAGGTCCGGTTGCGCCGGCTCGCCCTCGACGAGCGCGAGAAGGAGCTCGACCACCTCAAGCGCGATCTCGACACGGCTCGCCAGGAGGCCGCGCAGGCCGAGCAGGCGCTCGAGGAGCAGCGCCGCCAGGCAACCGAGGCCACCACCGAGGCGCAGGCTCGCCTCGCGTCCGTCGAGGAAGAGGCCGCAGCGACGATCGCGGCTGCGAACGAGCGAGTCCAGGCCCTGCAGGAAGAGGCTCGCGGCGAGGCCGAGGGCCTGGTCGCCGCCGCGCGCACCGAGGCCGAGGCGGTCGCAGGCACCGCGCGCTCGGAGGCGGACATGGCTGTCGAGGCCGCGCGCGCCAAGGCGGAGGGCATCGTCGCCGCCGCCCGTAGCGAGGCCGAGGGCGCTTCGCAGGACGTCCGGACCGAAGCCGAGACGGCGTTGAGCAACGCCCGCTCCGAGGCCGAGACGATCCTGGGGACGGCGCGCGCGGAGGCCGAGGAGGCTCTCGCCCGCGCCGCCGCCGAGGCCGGCGAAGGCGTCGAGACGGCGCGTGCCACCGCCACCGAGTTGCTGGAGAAGGCGCAGGCGGAGGCGCAAGGCATCACCGAGAGCGCACGCCGCGAGGCCGAGCAGCTGCTTGCAGCCGCCAAGGCCGCCGAGCCCGCGCCGCAGCCCGAGGCAGCAAAGCCCAAGCCGGAGGCCGCACGACCCGAGCCGCCAGCCAAGCCCGCCGCGGAGCCGAAGGCTCCAGCCGCAGAGCCGAAGCCGGCCGAGCCGGCCCCCTCCAAGAGCTTCACGCCGCCGCCCAGCTCGCTCGAGGATCTCGCCGCCGCCCGGCCGACGAAGCTCAGCCTCGGCGAGAAGTAGCGCCGCTCTCAGCCCGCGTGGACGCTGGTCTCGGGCTCGAGCCCGAGACAGGCGCCGAAACGCTCGGCTTCATGCTCGAGCTCTGCGCGGGCCGCCTTCGCCACGCGGCGCGTAAGGCGAATCCGGACCTCGAGGCGTTTGCCGCGCTTCTTTCGTTCCCACAGGCCGGCGGCGACTCCGTCGACGAGCACGAGACGGGTCGCGGCGGGCCCCTCGTAGCGCCCGCGGCGGTGGCTCGCGACCAGCTCGCGGACGGGCTCCGGCACGAGCTGCTCGCGCTCGCGGAACCCCAACACGTAGACGTCGTACTCGGGCAGCAGCCGCGCCTGCGCGCTCAGCGGCGAGAACGACCGGTCGCCCGCCAGGACGAAGTAGGCGCGACCGTCGACGCCGACCTCCTCCAGCTCGCCCGCGAGCTCGTCGAACAGGGCCTGCGCCTCCGTGACCTTCAGTGCCGCACCGCCGAACCACTGGGCGAAGTCGACCGGCCGGGCGGGGCCGTAGGCGCGCAGGAAGCGCCGGCAGACCTCCCGCAGCGCCGCGTGCTCGTCCACCTCCGTCCAGCCCTCGATCCACTGGTCCGGGCGCGCCAGCGTGATCCGCGAGCCGCGCGGCGGCCCCTGGCACAGGTCGGAGAGGAAGAAGGCGAACCCGGAGCGAAACCGCTCCCGGGCCGCGGCTCCCACGCGCTCGACGACGGCCTCGATGAGCTCCTCGCGCAGGAGGCAGCGGCCGTCGAGCGCCTCCCAGACCGCCGTCCGAACCGCCTCGACCTCGTCGGCGCCGACCGCCGGGTGGACGACGCCGGCCGGATCGGGCCACGGGGGCAGCGCCTCGCCGGCCGGGCCGAGGACCGCGCGCCGTGCGGCGAGCCAGAGCGGAAGCTCGCCGGCGGGGTGGAGGTGGAGCGTCCCGCGGAGCGTCCACGCCTTGACCAGCTCACGCCGCTCCCAGAGCGCCGAGCGGACGTCGGCCTGTGTGACGCCGTCCACGCGTACCGCGAGCTGCAGCTCGGCGGCCGCCTGCACCTGCGCCTGCACGCCGCAGACGACGCCCGCGACCTCCACGAGCCGGTCGCCGCCCGCGCGCTCGGTCAATGACGAACGCGCCAGCCGGCGCGCCCGCACCTCAGCCCAGCCCAGCTCCATGCGGGTGATCTTCCCCCAGCGGGCAGAGCGGGAGCGGGCTAGAGGGTCGTGACGCGGGCGAGCTCTTCGAGCGAGGTGAGCCCGGCCAGGACCTTTTCGACGCCATCGCCCCACAGCGTCGACATGCCGGCGGCCAGTGCCGCCCGCTCGATCTCCTCGTGACTCGCCTTGCGGGCGGCGAGGGTCGAGAGCTCCTCATCCATCTCGAGGAGCTGGAAGATGCCGACGCGGCCCTTGTAGCCGGTCTGGCGGCAGCGCACGCAGCCGTTGCGGCGGAAGAGCTCGGTCTTGCCCTGCCGGAGTTCGTCCGGGATGCGCGCCGTGTCGAGCTCCGCCTTGCTCGCCGTGTAGAGCTCCTTGCAGTGCTCGCAGAGCCGCCGCGCGAGGCGCTGCGCGAGCACGCCGGTCACCGCCGCGCCGGTCAGGAACGGCTCGACGCCCATCTCGTTCAGGCGCGACAGCGCGGCCGGGGCGTCGTTCGTGTGGAGCGTCGAGAGGACGAAGTGGCCTGTCAGGGCCGCCTCGATCGAGATCTTGGCGGTCTCGACGTCGCGGATCTCGCCGACCATCACGACGTCGGGGTCCGAGCGGAGGATCGAGCGCAGCGCGGTGGCGAACGTCAGCCCGGCGCGCGGGTTGATCTGCACCTGGTTGAGGCCGGGGAGGCGGTACTCGACCGGATCCTCGACGGTGATCACGTTGATCTCCGGGCGGTTGATCTCGGTCATCGCGGAGAACAGCGTGGTCGACTTGCCCGAGCCGGTCGGCCCGGTCACGAGCAGCGCGCCGGTCGGTCGGTGGACCATCGCCTTCAGCTGCTCCTGCATCGCGGCGCTCAGCCCGACCTCCTCCATCGTCGGCGGCTTCTTCGACTTGTCGAGCAGGCGCATCACGACGGACTCGCCCTCGACCGTCGGCAGGGTGGCGACGCGGACGTCGAGCATCCGGCCGGCGGCGGAGGCGGACAGCGAGATCCGGCCGTCCTGCGGCTTCCGGCGCTCGGCGATGTCAAGCTTGGCGAGCACCTTCAGGCGTGTCGTCACGCCGATCGAGCTGCGCTTGGGGATCCGCTGGGTCTCGTGGAGCACGCCGTCGATCCGGAAGCGCACGACGAGGGAGTCGGCCTGGGGCTCGAAGTGGACGTCGCTGGCACCGTCCTCGGCCGCCTCGAAGATGATCGAGTTGACGAGACGGACGAGCGGCGCGTCCGAGATTCCGTCCTCGATCTCGAGGTCGTCCGCGTCGTCTCCCTCGCTGAGAACCTCGAGCTCGACGACGTCGTTGCTGAAGGACGAGCGGCTGCCTCCGAAGGCCTCTGCGGTGCGCGCGAGGCGGCCGAGCTCGGTCGAGATCTCCTCGCTCGCGGCGACGCGCAGCGAGATCGGGTGGCGGCTGGCGAGCCGCAGCGAGTCGATGCCGTGGATGTTCTGCGGGTCGGAGATCGCGACGCACAGCGAGCCGTCCTCGAAGGCGTACGGGAGGGCGTTGACCTGCTCGAGCACGTGCAGCGGCAGGGTCTCGGCCGCCAGCGGGTCGATGCCGATGCTGCCGAGCTCGACCACCGGGAGCCCGTACTGCGCGGCGACGATGCGGGCGATCGCCTCGCTCGAGGCGAGCCCCTCGTCGATCAGCACTTGCACGACCGGCGCGTGCTTCGCCTTCTCCCGCAGGACGTCGAACTTGGCCTCGGGAACCAGACCCGTCGTCTCGAGCAGGTCGACGACGAGCTCACCCATGAGCTGCGAGATCGGCGCGGGAGCGACCGGGCCTTTCGGCGGCGGGCTCCCGTCGCCCGCTACGGGCTGGGCAGACACCGCAGGGGTCTCACGTCAGGTGGTGGAGGTAGGCGTCGAGGATCGCCTGGCCGGCGAAGAGCGTGATCACCGCGCCCGCGGCCATGAACGGCGCGAACGGGATGGCGAGCCGCCGCGCGCCGCTGCCGTGGCGGGCGATGAGGAAGACGGTCGGGATGATGGCGAGGAGGAGCGTCAGCATGAACGCGACCGGTGTAGTCCGGCCGAGGAGCGCGCCGATCAGCAGCGCGAGCTTCACGTCTCCCATCCCCATGCCGCCGGGGTAGGCGAGCGCTGCGAGGAACAGGAATCCCGCGAGGCCGAGCGCCCCGATCGCCCACACGGGCGACGGATACCAGAGCGTGTCCAGCACGAGGACGACGGCAGCCGCGGGCAGCACGACGCGGTTGGGGACGATCCGCCGTTCGAGGTCGGTGGCCGTCACCACCACGAGCGCGCCGCAGGCGATCGCGGCCGCGGCGGTTCGCAGCGTGAGCCCGAACGCGAGCACGCACGCCACGAGGAGGAGCGCCGTCGTGAGCTCGATGGCGAGGTCGCGCGGCGGGATCTTGACGTTGCACTTGCGGCAGCGGCCGCGGAGCGCCAGGTACGAGACCACCGGGACGTTGTCGTACCAGCTGATCGGCGTCTCGCAGCTCATGCACGCCGAGCCCGGCCGCACGATCGAGCGGCGCAGGGGAACGCGGGCGGCGACAACGCCGAGGAAGCTGCCGAGCGCGAGCCCGGGCACGAAGACAAGCGGGAGGACGAAATCCATCCCTGCTGTTATCGACATTCACGCCGCGCCGCTTGAGAGCAGCTTGCAGCGTCTGTCAGGACGGGTGGTCGAGGCGGAGGAAGCGGAGCGGGGGCTACTTGGAGCTCTGCTTCGCCGGCCGCCGGATCAGGCTCGCGCCGTACGGCGAACGGTTCTCGGGCTGGCCCAGCTCGGCACCTTTGCCGCGCTCGAGGTGCAGCGTGATCGTCGGTGCGCCCGTGTCGAGCACGTGCGTGCCGGGCTTCGGTGCCTGGGCGACGACGACATTCGCCGGATAGCCCTCGACCGAGCCGCGGACCTTCCAGCCGAAGCCGCCGTCCTCGAGCGTCCCGGAAGCGAAGACGAACAGCTGGCCCTGCACGTCCGGAACGACCATCACCGCCTGCGGCTTGCTGGCGTGCGTCGCCGGCTTCGTCGCCTGCGCCGGCTTGTCGGCCGCGAGGCTGATCGTCGCGCTGACGAGCAGGCCGGCAGCGGCGACCGCCGTCAGGCGGGGCAGCGTGAGAATGCGGCGGGACACGATTCGTGCATCGGAGCGTTGGAACATGCCCATGACCCCCTAATGGGTGAAGTAGACGACGTCGGAGCTGAACGTGGTGCCGCTGGTGGGCGCGAACGTGGCCTGCCGGCCTCCGCCCGTACTCCCGAGGATCCGCCTCGCGCCGTCGTACCTGGAGGCGAACCAGCGCTCGCTGAGGCTGTCGATCTCGACGCTCGCCCCGGTGTGCGGCGCGTCGATGAAGTCGCCGTAGCCGATGTAGATGCCGACGTGGTCGAGCCCGTTGAAGAAGACGAGATCGCCCGGCTGCAGCTGGTTCTTGCGCACCGGGACGGCGCCCGGGAAGTTCCACTGCGAGACGGTGTAGTGCGGCAGCGAGATCCCGACCTGGGCGTACACGTACTGGACAAGGCCGGAGCAGTCGAAGCCGGTCACCGGGCTCGCGCCGCCCCACTTGTACGGGATCCCGAGGTACTGCATCGCGATCGAGACGACGCCGCTGTACGGCGCCGAGGAGCTGCCGCCCCCCGCGAAGAGGTTGTTGGTCAGCAACGCGGGCGCATTCGTCGCGAAGGCGCTGCCGTCGGCCTCGCTCCGGTAGCGGCCGAGCTGCGTCGTGGCCGCGTCGAGGCGGCGGCGCAACTCGGACACGCGCGCGGCGGCCGCGTGCCGGCGGACGCCGAACTGGACGGCGCGCTTGTGCGCGTCGAGCCGGTTCGAGAGGAGACGGGCGGTGTCGGCGGCCCGCAGGAACTTCTGCTCGGCGTGCGCGAGCCTCTTCGCCTGCGCGCGAGCGGTGCCGAGCTGCGCGTGCGAGGCCGAGACGCGGCTCCGGGCCGAGGCGAGCTGCGCCTGCAGCTGCTTGGGAGAGAAGCCGAAGCCCATCGCCCCACCGCTGCCGCCGTCCTGGCCGTAGAGGCTGGCGAGCCCCAGCACCTCGTTCACGTACCAGGAGGCGTGGTTGTAGCAATAGACCGCGCGGGCGATGTCGAACTGGCCACCGCAGCCGGCGAGATAGCGCGCGGCGCTGAAGATCGCGTCCGTCGGGTTGTTCGGGTCGGCGACGCCGTCCCCGTTCGCGTCGATTCCCCAGCGGGCCCACGTCGACGGCATGAACTGCATCCAGCCGATCGCACCGGCCGAGCTCGGCCCGAGGTTCTGCCCGAAGTTCGTCTCGACCTTGTTGATCGCGGCGAGCACCTGCCACGGGATGCCGTAGGCGTTGCCCGCCGCCTGCCAGATGGGGACGAGGGCCGCGAAGGACATGCCGCCGGCCTGGCTCTGGTTGAAGGGGATCGCGGCGCCGCCTCCGTGCGAGAACGCTACGGAGCCGGTGGGAGCGGCGGCGTGCTGGTGCCGCACGACCTTGAACGTATCCGCGCCGGCCGTCCCTGCGACCGTCAGGGCCAGCACGAGCACTGCCCCGAGCAGGGTAAGAAGGCGTCTCATGGCTAGGGCTGGCCGGCGACGCGGAGCCGCGGCAGGTTCTCGTCAAGGTCGACAGCCTCCTCGGCCACCGGCTCGCGCTCGTCGTGACCCGCGCTCTCGACGGACTCTACTTGCGCCGCGGCTGCCTGCTCCTTCATGGCGCGATCGAGCGCGATCAGGAAGTCGTGGCGGTTCGAGGCGGCGTTGGCCGCGATCTCGCGGTCGACCTTCTCCGCGAGCACGAGCTCGATCAGCGCCTTGCTGAAGGTCTGCATCTGGAAGAAGTCGCCCTCGGCGATCGCCTCGGTGATCTCGTCGGGCTTGTTGTCGCGGACCAGGTCGGCGATGCGGGCGTTCGCGATCATCACCTCGACCGCCGGGACGCGGCCGCCGTCGGTGCGCGGCAGCAGCCGCTGGCTGATCACGCCGCGGAGCACGCCGGCGAGGATGGAGCGGATCAGCTGCTGCTTGACGGACGGGAAGAACTCGACCATCCGGCCGATCGTCTCGGAGGCGTCGACCGTGTGCATCGTCGAGAGGACGAGGTGGCCCGACTCGGCCGCGGCCAGGGCGGTCTCCGCGGTCTCGGCGTCGCGGAGCTCGCCGATCAGGATCACGTCGGGGTCCTGGCGGAGGCCGCGGCGCAGCGCCTGGGCGAAAGAGGCGGTGTCGAGGCCGACCTCACGCTGGTTGACGATGCAGTTTTGGTCGCCGTGGACGATCTCGATCGGGTCCTCAATCGTCACGATGTGCTGCCGTCGGGCGCGGTTGATGTGGTCGATGATCGCGGCGAGCGTCGTCGTCTTGCCCGAGCCCGTGGCGCCGGTGACGAGGACGAGGCCGCGGTGCTCCTCCGCCAGTCGCCTCACGCCGGGTGGCAGGGAGAGATCGTCGAAGTTCGGAACCTCGCGGGGGATGACGCGAAAGGCGATCGAGATCGAGCCGCGCTGCCGGAAGCCGTTGACGCGGAAGCGCGGGAGGCCGGGCGGGGAGAAGGCACTGTCGAGCTCGCCCGTCTCGAGGAACGTCTGCAGCCGCTTGGGGGTGGCCGCGCAGACCTCCTCCAGCGCGAGCTCCAGGTCGCGCTCGGAAAGGTCGGGCTCGCCCTCCAGCTCACCGAGGTTGCCGTCGCGGCGCAGGATCGGAGGCCTCTCGACCTTGAGGTGGATATCGCTGGCGCCGAGTTCCACGGCGCGCCTGAGCACGAGTTCGAGATCCATCGGCACCGTCACGATCGGCCGGTTAGGGCATCGGCTTTAGCGTCGATTCCCCCGGACGGGTCTGTCCTGGGGCTCATCCGGTGGGCGTCCGCGACGAGACGACCGGCGCCTGGCAGCGCCAGAACTCGTGCGTGGGGTGGACGGCGATCAGGTTGCACGAGTTGTTCGTCATGTCCGGCCACCCGTCGAGGCGGCCCTTCGTGCAGGTCAGCAACGTCGAGTCGGCCTGGCCGTTGACGATGACCGGGGAGCAACGGCTCAGGAGACCGGCGTCCCGCAGGATGCGCCCGTCCTTGATGGCGGCCATCACCCCGATGACGAGGGCGCCGACGATGATGATCTTCAGAAACATCGTTCTCTCCGGCGAGCTAGCGCGTGAGCAGCGCTTCGAGCTCCCGCTCGAGCTCCGCGAGCTCGTTGCCGTGGCGCCCGAGGCCGCCGCCGAGCTCGTCGAGCGTGCGCTCGAACCGCTCCCGCTCCTCGGCGACGATCTGCAGGAGGCCGTCCCGTTCGGCCTCGAGTCCACGGATCTGACGGTCGAGCTCCTGCGCGTGGCGGTCCGCCGCGTCCGACTCCCGTGCGCGCTGCGCCGCGAGATTCGCGAGTGCGCGGCGATGCTCCTCGAGCTCCGAGCCGGTGGCCGCGAGCTCGAGTTGAAGCTCAGCGATGATCTTCGACTTGCGGCGTCGACGCGGCTTGCTCGGGGCAGCGGCGGGCGCGGGCGCCTTCTCCGCCAGGGCGACGACCGACTCCTTCTCAGGCCTGCCGGCGAAGACCGCGATTGCGCCGACGAATGCGGCCAGGCAGATCCCGGCGGCGTAGAGCAGACCCGGCATGCCGCGCACGATCACGAAGGCCGCCGCGGCGGCCGCAGCTCCTGCGCCGGCGATGCCCGCCGCGGCGAGCGTCCGTGCCGGCGCTTCTCTCACTGCAGGTGACCGCCCTGGATGATCGCTGCGAGCTCCTGCGTCTTCGCGAGGGCGCGCTCGAGGCGGTTGTTGCGGTCGCCCAGCTCGTGCCGGAGGCGGTCGACGGCCTCTTGGTCGCGCAGCCGCTCGATGCCGATCCGCTGCAGCTCGGTCTCGAGCTCCTGGACACGCTGCTCGCGCGCGGCCATCTCGCCGCCGAGCTCGGTCAGCTTGTTGCGCAGATCCTGCAGCCGCGTTGCCTCGGTGTCGAAGGCGGTGAGGACGCGCTCGAGCGACCGGCCCCACACCGGCGCCGCGGCGGCCGCGCCGTTGGCGACCTGGTCGGTGCCGGCGGACACGACGGCCATCGAGGCGGCGTCGAGCAGGGAAGCGAGCGTCGAAGCCTTGACGACGCCGATGTCGACGGCGCCGGAGAAGTGTTCGCGAATGCCGGCGATGCGCTCGGGCGTCGCGTCGGCGAGGACGACGCGGACGTTCCGGTCGCTACAGCGGACCGGAACGGCGCCGATGCGCGCCAGCTCCTCGCCGCCGACGCGGGTAGCCGACTCGCTGTCGATCACAAGGGGTTCGTCGTCGAGGTAGGGAAGCTCCCAGCTGCGAGCGGTCGCGATGGCCTCGCTGCGCTCGTCGCCCGGCTCGACGTGCTGCTCGTCGTCGAACGTGGTCTCGGTCTCGAAGTAGTAGTCGTCCACGGCATGGCCTCCAGTTCGCGTATCTGCGGAGTTATCGGCTCTCCCGGCGCCCTTCTTTAGGCGTGGAGTGCTCTAAACCTGCGCGAGATAGACGCAGACATCCCCGTCGGGGAGCGTGCGGCCGCTGCGTACGACCTCGAAGAGGGCCGGCTCGTCGTGGTCGGGGAGGTCGAGCTCGACGGTCTGCCCGGCCTGCGGGGGCACCCCTGTCTGCGGAACGAGTTCGTACCCGTTCGGGCCCGGGACGAACAGGGAATACTCGATCTCCTCGCCCTCGGTGTCAGCCTCGTCCGCGGCGGCTGCGGGCTCTTCGCTTTCGAGCTCCGGCTCGAGTTCCGCCTCAAGCTCTGCATCTACTTCGGCCTCGACCTCGGCCTCCGGCTCGTCGAATACGGCCTCCTCCGGCAAGTCCACGCTGCCCGAGACGAGCTCGGCCGTGAGCATGCGCACCGTGTCGAGCGCCTCGAGCAGCCGCTGCGAGTCGCCCTGAAGCTGTGCCTCCCGCGCATCGGCGGCGGAGCCGGCGGCGGCGAGCTGCTCGATCGAGGAGCCGAGCTCCTGCTCGAGCAGCGTGCGCTGCGCGAGGAGGGTCTCCCGCTCCGCCTGGTGTCGGTCCTGCTCCTCGGCGAGCAGGTGCGCGCGCTCCTCGGCCTCCGCCTGGGCCTCGGTAGCGATGAGCTGAACCCGCCCGAGCTCGGTCAGCACACGGTCGCGCTCGGCCTCGAGCGCGATCTGCGACTCGCGCACGCGCTCGGCCTGCTCCAGCAGCACCCGGGCCTCCTCGAGCTCGGCCGCGAGGGCGTCGCGTTCCTCGACGACACCGCGCAGCTCGGCCGCAGAGGTCTCCCGAACCTCGGCGAGGATGTGCTGGAGCCGCTCGACCTCCGTGCGCAGCTCGTCGCGCTCTTCGGCGGCGGGGCCGAGCACGCCGAGCCGCTCGAGCGCAGCGCCGAGCTCCGCCTGGAGGTGGTCGCTCTGGGCCGTGAGGTCGTCGCGTTCGCCCGCGTGCCGTTCCTGTTCCTCGGCCAGCCGACGCTCCTGCTCGGCCGTGGCAGCCTGTGCCTCGGCCAGTGCGGTCTGCACGCCGTCGAGCTGCTCGCGCAGGCGGTCCCGTTTCTTGCGCAGCCGGCCGAGCTCCTCCTCGTGCGCGGACTGCGAGTCGGCGAGGGCGGTCTGGAGCCCGTCGACGTCGCCCAGCAGCCGCTCGCGCTCGGCGGCTGCGGCGCTCTCGGCCTCGGCGAAGGTGGTCTGGAGCCTGTCGACGTCGGCGAGCAGCCGTTCGCGCTCGGCGGCTGCGGCGCTCTCGGCCTCGGCGAATGTGGTCTCGAGCTGCTCGATCTCGCTGCGAAGCCGGTCTCGCTCCTCGACGGCGGCGCCGGCCGCAGCGAGCTGTTCGAGCGTGTTGCCGAGCTCGGCCTGGAACCGGTCGCGATGGGCGGTGAGCTCGTCCAGCTCGGCGGCGTGCCGCTCCTGGTCCTCGGCGAGCCGGCGCTCGTGCTCGGCGACGGCAGCCTGCGCCTCGGCGAGGCTGGACTCGAGCCGCCCGACCCTGGCACGAAGCTCGTCCCGCTCCTCGGCGGCGGGGCCGGCGGCGGCGAGCGCCTCGGCGAGCTCCTGCTGGATGCGGTCGCGCTCCTCCTGGATGCCGTCGCGCTCGGCGGCAAGCTCGTTCAACCTGGCGGTGTGCCGCTCCTGTTCCTCCGCGAGCCGCTGCTCGTGCCCGGCCGCGGCAGCCTGCGCCTCGGAGAGCGAGGCGTGTAGGCCGTCGAGCTCGGCCGCGACTTCGTCTCGCTCTTCCTGGAGCCGAGCGAGCTCCTGCTCGCGCTCGCTTCCGGACTCGGCGAGGACGGCCTGCAGGCGCTCGACCTCGCTCGTCGCGCGCTCGTGCTCGTCCTGCAGGACGCTGAGGTTCTGCTCGTGCGCCGCCTGTTTCTCGGCAAGAGCTGACTCGAGTCGCTCGATGTCGGCGAGCAGCCGCTCCTGCTCAGCAGCTGCGGACTGCAGCCGCTCGAGCTCACCGGTTGCCTGCTCCTGCTCCTCACGCAGCTCGGCGAGCTTCTGCTCGTGCTCGGCCTGCGTCTTGGCGAGGGCGGTCTCGAGCTTCTCGACGTCGGCCAGCAGCCGCTCCTGCTCGCCCGCCGCCGTCTGCGCCTCGGCCAGGTCGGCCTCTAGGCGCTCGATCTCGCCGCGCAGCTGCTCCAGCTCGGCCGGGTCGGTCTCGACGGCGAGCGGCGGTTCCGCGCTCACCTCGGCCACTTCGGGCACGTCCTCAGGCTCGGCGGTCGGCGTCTCGGCGGTCTCTTCCGGAGCGTTCGCCGGCACCTCGGGCTCCGTCACGGTCGCCTCCGGCTCTGCGTCCGCCTCGACCTCCGCGACCTCGACGGCCTCCGGCTCGGGCTGCTCTTCGTCTGCGTCTTCGCTCGGATCGACGGTCGTCCGGACCGGCGCTACGGCTGTCGGCGCCAGGCGGAGCTTGGGCAGATCGGCACCGGTCTTCTCCGGCTTCGCCTGAGCCTCTCCGTCCTCTTCATTCTTCGGCGGAATGCCGAGCGCGAAGCCGTACTCGGTGCGCAGGGCGCCGCCGCTCTGCATCGCCAGAGCGTGGGCGACCGCAGCGCCCGACGCGAAGCCGAGCTCCACGATGATCTGGCCGAGCGGGCGGTTCGACTGTTGCTGCACCTCGAGCACGGTCGCAAGCTGCTCTCGGCTGATCAGCCCGAGCTCGGTCATCAGCTCGCCGAGCTGACGCTGTGGCAGGCGCTCTCTCTCGGAAGCGCTCATGCCCGAATCCCGACCAGCCGCAGGGAAGTCACGCAGGTTCTATCGGCCTGGCAAGGAGCGATCTTGAATCGAGCGGGCTCCGGCGCAGAAACGCCTGTTCGAGGGATGGCCCGCAGGGCCGCTACTGACGACGATTGCGCCAGGACGACTGCGGCGTCCGCACCAGCGAGTCGAGGAGGAGCGCCGCAATGTCCAGCACCATCGAGGAGAGCATCACCCACAGGGACAGCCTGCTCGAGGTCGAGTACGACGTCGCCCACAGGGAAGCGGAGCGGCGCGAGCTCGCCCGGGACGTGGAAGCCCAGCACGAGCGGTTGCACACGCTGCGCGCGATCGTGCTCGAAGAGCTCACGAAGCAGCGGCGGGTGACGATGCCGCGCTGGCCGAGTGGGCCGAAGGTCACCGCATCGCTCGTCGACGAGGACGAGTGGTGGAACAAGATGCTCGGGAAGAAGAAGGCGGCCTAGCCGCGCGCAGCGCCCGGCGGTGGAGGGGTCCGATCGGCGGCCGCCGGCGGGCTCCTCCGGCGCAGACCGGGTCAGCGGCCGAAGATGCGGGCGAGCAGGCCGCGCTTCGGCGATTTCGGCTCAGGCTCGGGCTCGGGGGCAGGAGGCTCCTGAGCCGGAGGCTGCAGCTCGTCCTCCGGCGGCAGGATCGAACGCGGCACCGCTCCCCGCTCGCGCTGGGCGCGGATGGCGGCGTTCATCTCGTCGCGCTGCGACTCGTCCTCCACCGCTCTCAGGGTACGCCGCACAGGACACGCCTCCTCTCGTAGGCTCAGAGCCATGTGCTTCGACCTCGACTCCGAGCCGCCGGTCCCGCGGATCTCCGGCGCGGCCGTCTCGCACGACGACCTCGTCCTGGAAGCGTCCGACGGGAACCGGTTCGGGGCGTTCCGTGCCGTGCCGGAGGAGGGCGTCTCGACCGGCGTCGTGATCCTGCCGGACGTCCGCGGCCTCTTCCGCTTCTACGAGGAGCTCGCGTTGCGGTTCGCCGAGCGCGGGCACGCCGCGATCGCCTTCGACTACTTCGGGCGCACCGCGGGGGTCGACAAGCGGCCGGACGACTGGGACTACATGCCGCTCGTGCAGCAGCTCACGCACGAGCAGGTGCAGGCCGACGTCGCAGCCTGTGCCGGCGACCTCCGTGCCACCGGCTGCAGCACGATCTTCACGGTGGGCTTCTGTTACGGCGGCAGCGGCTCGTGGGCGGCGGCCGCGTCGGACCATGGGCTGGCGGGCGCCGTCGGCTTCTACGGGCGGCCGAGCCGGATGATCGAGCTCGTGCCGCAGCTTGCTGCGCCGATCCTGGCGCTGCAGGGCGGCGCCGACCAGGGCATCCCGCACTCCGACAACGTCGAGTTCGAGCAGGCGTTGGAGGGCGCGGGCAAGGAGTACGAGCTCGTCGAGTTCGAAGGCGCGCCGCACAGCTTCTTCGACCGCAAGCAGGAGGAGTTCCAGGCGGCGTCCGACGACGCCTGGCAGCGCACGCTCGCCTTCATCGCAGCGCACTCGTAGACTCGGCGCATCGACCGCCGCAGCATCGCCGCCGACCTGCGCGCCGCGATCGAGGGCGAAGTTCGGTTCGACACCGGCAGCCGCGCCCTCTACGCGACCGACGCCTCGAACTACCGGATGCCGCCGATCGGCGTGGTCGTCCCGCGTCACGTCGACGAGCTCGCCGAGATCCACCGTGTCTGCCAGGAGCACGGCGCGCCGATCGTCCTGCGCGGCGGCGGCACGAGCCTCGCCGGCCAGGGCTGCAACACCGCGGTCCTGATCGACTGCTCGAAGTACCTCCGCAGCGTCCTCGAGCTCGACCCCGACCGGCGGGTCGCGCGCGTGCAGCCGGGCTGCGTGCTCGACGACCTGCGCGCCGCCGCGGGCGAGCACGGCCTGACGTTCGGCCCGGACCCGTCCACGCACGCCTACTGCACGCTCGGCGGGATGCTCGGCAACAACTCCTGCGGCCGCCACTCGATCCAGGCGGAGTTCCACGGGCCCGGGCCGCGCGTCGCGGACAACGTCGTCGAGCTCGAGGTGCTGACGTACCGCGGCGAGCGGCTGCGCATCGGCCGCGGCGGCGCCGGGGTGTCCGACGCGATCGCGGGGCGGCTGCGTGTGCTGGCGGATGCGAACGCGGACGAGATCCGCGCGCGCTATCCGCAGATCCCGCGCCGCGTCTCGGGCTACAACCTCGACGAGCTCCTGCCGGAGAACGGCTTCGAGGTCGCCCGCTCGCTCGTCGGCACCGAGTCGACGTGCGTGACGATCCTCGAGGCGACACTCGAGCTGATCCCGCAACCAGCGTGCGTCTCGCTGCTCGCGCTCGGCTACCCGGACAAGTTCCGCACCGGAGACCACGTAATGCTCGCACGCGAGCGCCGCCCGATCTCGATCGAGGGGATGGACCGCAGGCTGATCGACGACATGACGCTGCTCGGCATCCACGCCTACGAGCGCTCGCAACTTCCCGACGCCGAGGGCTGGCTGCTCGTCGAGTTCGGCGGCGAGACGAAGGAGGAGGCGGACGCGAAGGCGCGCGCCCTGATAGGTGACCTCGCGCGGGACGGACGGCCGCCGTCCGCGCTGAAGCTCTACGACGACCCGGCGGCCGAGCAGCACATCTGGCAGGTGCGCGAGGCGGGGCTCGGCGCGTCGGCGTTCGTCCCGGGCCGGGACGACGCGTCCGAGGGCTGGGAGGACTCGGCCGTGCCGCCGGAGCGGATCGGCGAGTACCTCCGCCGCCTCGCGAAGCTCGGGGACGCGTACGGCTACGAGAGCTCCCTCTACGGCCACTACGGCCAGGGCTGCGTCCACGCTCGCTGGAACTTCGACCTCGAGACGAAGCCGGGCATCGCGAAGTTCCGTCGCTGGCTGGAGGAGGCGAGCGACCTCGTGCTCGAGCTCGGCGGCTCACTATCGGGCGAGCACGGCGACGGCCAGGCGCGCGCCGAGCTCCTGCCGAAGATGTTCGGCGACGACCTCGTCCGCGCCTTCGAGGAGTTCAAGTCGATCTGGGATCCCGACTGGAAGATGAACCCCGGCAAGGTCGTGCGGCCGTACCGCGTCGACGAGAACCTCCGTCTCGGCGCCGGCTACGACCCGTGGCGGCCGCAGGTCAAGTTCGCGTACCCGCGCGACGACGGGGACTTCGCGCACGCGACCCTCCGCTGCGTCGGCGTCGGCAAGTGCCGCACGCCGAACGGCGTCGACGTCATGTGCCCCTCGTTCATGGCGACGCGCGAGGAGATGCACTCGACGCGAGGTCGCGCGCGACTCCTGTTCGAGATGCTCGAGGGCGAGGTCATCACCGACCGGTGGCAGTCGGACGAGGTGATGGAAGCGCTCGATCTCTGCCTCGCGTGCAAGGGCTGCACGCACGACTGCCCCACGAACGTCGACATGCCCACGTTCAAGGCGGAGTTCCTCCACCACCGCTGGCAGCACCGGCTCCGCCCGCGTCACGCGTACGCGTTCGGGCTGATCGACCGGGTCGCCCGGATCGCGTCGCGCGCGCCGAGGCTCGTCAACTTCCTCACGCAGACGCCGCCGTTCGCCCAGGCTGTGAAGCTCGCTGCCGGAATGGCGCAGGAGCGCACGGTGCCGACCTTCGCCCCCTTGACGCTGCAGCAGTGGTTCGTGCGGCGCGGCGGGACGACGAACCCGGCCGGGCGCAAGGTCGTCCTCTTCCCGGACACGTTCAACAACCACCTGCACACGGACGTCGGCGTCGCGGCGGTCGAGGCGCTGGAGGCGGCCGGCTGGCAGGTCGTGATGCCCGAGGGCCACGTCTGCTGCGGACGGCCACTCTACGACTACGGCTTCCTCGACCAGGCCGAGCGCTACCTCCGCCGCAGCCTCGACCAGCTGCGCGAGTGGTATCGCGAGGGAACGCCGATCGTCGGGCTGGAGCCGAGCTGCGTGGCCGTGTTCAAGGACGAGCTTGGGAGGCTCCTCCCGCACGACGACGACGCGAAGCTGCTCGCCGACTGCGTCTACCACTTCGCCGAGTTCTTCCAGGAGTTCGACGTGGAGCCGCCGCGGCTCGAGCGCCGGGCGTTCGTCTGGGGCCACTGCCACCAGAAGGCGACGGGCGGGATCGACACCGAGATCGGGCTGCTGCGGAAGATGGGCGTCGAGGTGGAGACGCTGGCCGCCGGCTGCTGCGGGCTCGCCGGCTCCTGGGGTTTCGAGGCGGCCCATTACGACGTCTCGCTGACGTGCGGCGAGCAGGGGCTCCTGCCCAGGGTGCGCGAGCTCGACGAGGAGACGCTCGTCGTCGCCGACGGCTTCTCCTGCAAGACGCAGATCGAGCAGGGCGGCACCGGGCGGCGGGCGCTGCACGTCGCGCAGGTGCTGCAGCTCGCGCACGAGCACGGCGCTGCCGGTCCGGCCGGGCCGAAGCCGGAGCGTCTTTACTACGAGGTGCGCCCGCAGCGCAGCCGCGCTGGCGGCCCCGATCGTCTCCGCTACTATGCGGCGGCGCGAGGCGCCGTAGCTCAGCTGGTTAGAGCGCTGCACTCATAATGCAGAGGTCGGTGGTTCGAGCCCACCCGGCGCTACTGGGCGCGTCCCTCGGAGTGAGATAAGGAAATGGCAACCGGAGTCAGAGTCGCAATCACGCTCGCCTGTACGGAGTGCAGGCGCCGGAACTACCAGACGCAGAAGTCGAAGCGCAATTCGCCCGACCGCGTCGAGTTCCGCAAGTACTGCCGCTGGTGCGGTAGCCACACGCTGCACCGGGAGACCCGGTAGGCAATGGCCCGCTCGACCCGTCAACAGCGCCGCCAGCGCCGCGCGCAGGCTGCCGGCACCCCGCCGCTGCGGCCCGCGCCACGGCCGCGCCCGACCACCGAGGAGGAGCCGCCCAGAGAGCCGGCCGCCGAGCCGCGCCCTGAGCGCCGCGACGAAGTACGGTCCGGCGTTCCCGGCGTCCGCTTTCTCCGGGAGTCCTGGGCGGAGCTGAACAAGGTCGAGTGGCCGAACCAGCACCAGCTGGTCACCGGCACCGCGGTCGTCCTCATCGCTTCCTTCGTGACCGGCGCCTATCTGTACTTGAACGACCAGATCTGGCAGTGGGTCATCCAACACATCTTGCTGAGGTAGGGGGCCGAGACAGACGCAATGTTCCGCTGGTATGTGATCAACACCTACTCCGGGCACGAGAACAAGGTGAAAACCAATCTCGAGCACCGGATCGAGTCGATGAACCAGCGCGCCCGCTTCCGGCGCGTCGTCGTCCCCACCGAGCAGGTGATCGAGACGAAGGACGGCCAGAAGGTGCAGGCCGAGAAGCGCACGCTGCCGGGCTACGTGCTCGTGAACATGGATCTCAACGACGACGCCTGGACGGTCGTGAAGAACACGCCCGGCGTGACGGGCTTCGTCGGCGCCGGCGCGAAGCCCGTGCCGCTGTCGCAGCCCGAGGTCGACCGGATCCTCCACACCGGAGCCGGTGCGGCCACCCCTTCGCGGTCGCAGGTCGAGTTCCAGCTCGGCGAGTCGGTCAAGATCACCTCCGGCCCGCTCGCGGACTTCGACGGCGAGATCACCGACGTCAACCCGGACGGTCAGAAGCTCCAGGTGATGGTCAACATCTTCGAGCGGCAGGTGCCGGTCGAGGTCGGATTCGACAACGTCAAGAAGCTCGACTGAGCGAGTAGGTTGGGGAAGTAGATGGCGAAGAAAGTTCTCACTCTGATCAAGCTCCAGATCCCCGGCGGCCAGGCGAACCCGGCCCCGCCGGTCGGCCCTGCGCTCGGCCAGCACGGCGTCAACATCATGGAGTTCTGCAAGGCGTTCAACGCGCAGACGGCCGACCAGAACGGCCGCATCACCCCGGTCGAGATCACCGTCTTCGAGGACCGCTCCTTCACGTTCATCACGAAGACGCCGCCGGCCGCCGTCCTGATCAAGGAGGCGCTGCGGCTCGACAAGGGCTCGGGCGAGCCGAACCGGACGAAGGTCGGACGCCTCTCACGCGAGCAGGTCAACCGGATCGCCGAGACGAAGATGCCCGACCTCAACGCGCGCGACATCGACCAGGCGGCAAAGATCATCGCGGGCACGGCGCGCTCGATGGGTGTGGAGGTGGACTGGTAATGGCTCAGCACGGCAAGCGCTATCGCGACTCCCGCGCCAGCTTCGACCGCGAGGAGCTGTACTCGCCGGTCGCCGCCGTCCGCCTGCTCAAGGCGATGGGCGAGACGAAGTTCGACGAGACGGTGGAGCTGCATTTCCGGCTCGGTCTCAACGTCCGCCACGCCGACGAGCAGCTGCGCGGCACGCTCATGCTCCCGCACGGGAGCGGCAGGGAGGTCCGGATCGCCGTGTTCGCCGAGGGCGACAAGGCGCGCGAAGCGGAGCAGGCCGGAGCGGACATCGTCGGCTCGGCCGACCTCGCCAAGCAGATCGAGGAGGGCTTCACCGAGTTCGACGTCGCGATCGCGACCCCGGACCAGATGGGCAACGTCGGCAAGCTCGGTCGCATCCTCGGGCCGCGCGGCCTGATGCCGAACCCGAAGACCGGCACCGTCACGATGGACGTCGGCAAGGCCGTGTCCGAGGCGAAGGCCGGCAAGCTCGAGTACCGGACCGACCGCGGCGCGAACGTCCACGTCGTGATCGGCAAGAAGAGCTTCGACGAGCGGGCGCTCGTGGAGAACTACGCCACAGTCCTCGACGAGATCGTGCGCGCGAAGCCGTCGGCCGCGAAAGGCCGCTACATCCAGCAGATCACGCTGACGAGCACGATGGGCCCCGGTATCCACGTCGATCCGGCCCGGATCCGGGACATCGTCGAGGAACTGGACGAGCAGCCGCAGGGGGCCGCTACAGTTCCGTCCTAGCAACTGACCCGCCTAAGACCACTGGCAGCCCTCCTTGAGTGGGCGGAAGACCAGTCGAGGTGAGATGAAGAGAGATCAGAAAGAACAAGTTGTCGACGAGCTGACTGCGCGGCTGAAGGCTGCGGACACGCTGCTCGTCGCGGACTATCGCGGGCTGACGATGCCGCAGATCGACGGGCTCCGTTCGCGGCTGCTCGAGAGCGGCGCGCGCTTCACCGTCGTCAAGAACACGCTCACCCGCCGCGCGGCCGAGGCCGCAGGCGCCGACGCGCTTCTGGCGCTCCTCGACGGCCCGAGCGCGATCGCGTTCCTCGAGGCCGACGGCGACATGGTCGCCGCCGCGAAGGCGCTGGCCGACTCGGCACGCGAGACCCAGGTGCTCGAGATCCGCGGCGGCATCATGCAGGGACGCGCCTTGACCGCGGCCGAGGTCGAGAGCCTCGCCAAGCTGCCGCCGGAGGACGTCCTGCGCGGCCAGGTGCTCGGCGCGATCGTCGCCCCGCTCACCACGCTCGCCGGCCTGCTCAACGCGCCGCTGCAGAACCTCCGCGGCCTGATCGACGCGCGCATCGAGCAGCTCGGGGGCGAGGAGCCGGCACCGGCGACGGAAGAGCCCGCGGCGGAGGAAGCCTCGGCCGAGGCTGAGCCTCTCGCCGAGGAGGAACCGGCGGCAGACAGCACGGAGGCGGACGCCGAAGCGCCCGCGGCCGAAGAGGAAGTCGAAGTTGCAGATTCGGAAACCCAGGAGGAGAGTTAGATGGCAGTCGACAAGGTCTTCGACGAGCTCGGGAAGATGTCGGTCCTCGAGTTGGTCGAGCTGAAGAACAAGATCGAAGAGGAGTGGGGCGTCACCGCTGCCGCTCCCGTGGCCGTCGCGGCGCCCGCGGCGGCCGGCGATGGCGCCGCGGCGGAGGAGAAGACCGCCTTCGACGTCGTGCTCACCGAGGTGGGCGGCCAGAAGATCCAGGTGATCAAGGTCGTGCGCGCGGTGACCGGTCTCGGCCTCAAGGAGGCGAAGGACCTCGTCGACTCGGCTCCGAAGCCGGTCAAGGAGGGCACCACCCAGGAAGAGGCCGACCAGATCAAGGCGCAGCTCGAGGAAGCCGGCGCCACGGTCGAGCTCAAGTAACGCACCTACCGCAGATCGTGCCTGCCACCGGCCTTTCGCTCTTCCGGTGGCAGGCACGGGCCTTTTGGTTCGCGGGCCACTGCAGATAGGTGGCGATTCTGCGGTCCGCGCGCTAAGGTTTCTGCCGATACCGGCGACCGCCGCAGCTTCCGCTTGCGGTGAGGGGGGTCGTTCCGGTACCTTGGCAGGTTGCGCCAACGTTCGGCCGCTTGCAGTCCCGACGCCGTTTCTTGCCCGTTTTCGCACGCTTCAAGGGAGGCTGTTCTTCTTGACCACCACGGTCGTTTCGCCCCGCGCTCGTACGACGTTCAGCCGTCTCGAGCACGTTCTCGACCTACCAAACCTCATCGACATCCAGAAGGCCTCGTTCGCCTGGTTCAAGAACGAAGGTCTGCGGGAGACGATCGACGACATCTCGCCGATCGAGGATTACACCGGCACACTCGCCGTCGAGTTCGGCGAGTTCGAGTTCGGCGATCCGCAGTTCTCGATCAAGGAGTGCCGTGAAAAGGACCTGACGCTACCAGGCCTCGCTCAACATGAAGGTCCGCTTCGTGAACAAGGACACGGGCGAGATCCGGGAGCAGGGCGTCTTCATGGGCGACTTCCCGATGATGACCGAGTTCGGCACGTTCATCATCAACGGGACCGAGCGCGTGATCGTGACGCAGCTCGTTCGCTCGCCCGGCGCCTATCTCATGGAGCCGAAGGACGCGACGAAGCAGGTCTTCACCGCGAACCTCATGCCGAGCCGCGGCTCGTGGCTCGAGCTGGAGATCGACAAGAAGGGCATCGTCTACGCCCGCATCGACCGCAAGCGCAAGCTGCCGATCACGACGCTGCTGCGCGCGCTCCCGGCCGAGGATCCCTCGACCGGCTTCGCGCTCGACACGTCCACGAACGAGGCGATCCTCGCTCTCTTCGACAACTCGCACTACATCGTCAACACGCTCGACAAGGACCCCTCCACGCGCGAGGAGGAGGCCCTGATCGAGGTCTTCAAGAAGCAGCGGCCGGGCGAGCCGCCGACGCTCGACAACGCGCGGAACCTCCTGCGCTCGCTGTTCTTCGACCCGAAGCGCTACGACCTGACGAAGGTCGGCCGCTACAAGCTCAACCAGCGGCTCGGCGTCAACGTCCCCGAGGACACGCGCGTGCTCACGACCGAGGACATCGTGTCGCTCGTCCGCAAGCTCCTCGAGCTCCCGGTCAAGATCGGCGTCCCGGAGGACTCGAAGGACTTCGCCGCCGACGGGGCTCAGCTCTCGCGCGCCCCGATCGTCAACGACCTCGACGAGTACGAGCACTTCGGCAACCGCCGCCTGCGTACCGTCGGCGAGCTGATCCAGGAGGCGTTCCGCGTCGGCCTGTACCGGATGGAGCGGGTCGTCCGCGAGCGGATGACGACGGAGGACGTCGACACCATCACGCCGCAGACGATCATCAACATCCGGCCAGTCGTCGCCGCGCTGAAGGAGTTCTTCGGCTCCTCGCAGCTCTCGCAGTTCATGGACCAGACGAACTCGCTCGCAGGTCTCACGCACCGGCGCCGCCTCTCGGCGCTCGGCGCCGGCGGCCTCACGCGCGAGCGCGCGCCGATCGAGGTGCGCGACGTCCACCCGACCCACTACGGGCGCATGTGCCCGATCGAGACGCCTGAAGGCCCGAACATCGGCCTGATCGGCTACCTCGCCTCGTACGCGACGGTCTCGGAGTTCGGTTTCATCCAGACGCCGTACCGGAAGGTCACGAGCGGCAAGGTCAGCGACCAGATCGTCTATCTCGACGCGGTCGAGGAGTCGCGTTACGTGATCGCCCAGGCGAGCGCGCAGCTCGACAAGAACGGCAAGTTCGTCACCGACACCGTTCTCTGCCGCTCCTCGGAGGGCGAGGCCGTGATGGCGGCGGCGAAGGACGTCGACCTGATGGACGTCTCGCCGGCGCAGATCGTCTCGGTCTCGACGGCGCTGATCCCGTTCCTCGAGCACAACGACGCGAACCGCGCGCTGATGGGCGCGAACATGCAGCGCCAGGCGGTGCCGCTGCTCGTGCGCCAGTCGCCGCTCGTCGGCACCGGCCTCGAGTACCGCGCCGCGCTCGACTCCGGCGACGTCGTCATCACCTTGCGGCCGGGCACGGTCGTGGACGTCGACGCCGAGCGCGTCGTCGTCGAGACGAAGGACGGCAGGGACGACTACACGCTGACGAAATTCATGCGCTCGAACCAGGGCACGCTGATCCACCACAAGCCGATCGTGAAGCTCGGCGACAAGCTCAAGGCCGGCGACGTGCTCGCCGACGGCAGCTCGACCGACAACGGCGAGCTCGCCCTCGGTGCGAACCTGCTCGTCGCGTTCATGCCGTTCGAGGGCTTCAACTTCGAGGACGCGATCGTCATCTCCGAGCGGATCGTGAAGGACGACATCCTCACGTCGATCCACATCCACGAGTACGAGATCGACGCTCGCTCGACGAAGCTCGGCGACGAGGAGATCACGCGCGACATCCCGAACCGCTCGGAGGAGTCGCTGTCGCAGCTCGACGAGCGCGGGGTCGTGCGCATCGGCGCCGAGGTCGGCGCAGGCGACCTGCTCGTCGGCAAGGTCACCCCGAAGGGCGAGACCGAGCTGACGGCGGAGGAGAAGCTGATCCGCGCGATCTTCAAGGAGAAGGCGCGCGAGGTCCGCGACACGAGCCTCAAGGTGCCGCACGGCGAGGGCGGCGTCGTGATCGACGTGAAGACGTTCGCGCGCGAGGACGGCGACGACCTGTCGCCGGGCGTGAACGAGCTCGTCCGCGTCTACGTCGCTACCAAGCGGAAGATCGCCGAGGGCGACAAGCTCGCGGGACGTCACGGCAACAAGGGCGTCATCTCGAAGATCGTCCCCGAGGAGGACATGCCGTTCCTGGAGGACGGCCGGCCGGTCGACATCGTCCTCAACCCGCTCGGCGTGCCGAGCCGGATGAACATCGGCCAGGTGCTCGAGACGCACCTCGGCTGGGCGGCGGCGCACGGCGTCTTCGCCGAGGACGGTGCCGCGAACGGCAGCAAGAACGGCGACGTCGACTGGCGCCATCGCCGCCAGATCGTGAACGGCGGCAACCCCAGCGCGGTCGCGACGCCCGTCTTCGACGGCGCGACGCCCGACGACGTCGACGAGGCCCTGATCGAGTGGACGAAGCAGAACCCCGATTCGCCGATCAAGTTCCTCGTCGACCCGAAGCGGCCGAAGGGACGGCAGTGCTCGGGGAAGGCGCAGCTCTACAACGGGCGGAGCGGCGAGCCGTTCGACCAGAAGGTCACGATCGGCTACATGTACATCCTGAAGCTGCTCCATCTCGTCGACGACAAGATCCACGCACGGAGCACCGGCCCGTACTCGCTCGTCACACAGCAGCCGCTGGGCGGCAAGGCCCAGTTCGGCGGCCAGCGCTTCGGCGAGATGGAGGTGTGGGCGCTCGAGGCCTACGGCGCCGCGTACACGCTGCAGGAGATGCTGACCATCAAGTCCGACGACACGGTCGGACGCGTGAAGGCCTACGAGGCGATCGTCAAGGGCGAGAACATCGCCGAGCCGTCGATCCCCGAATCCTTCAAGGTGCTGCTGAAGGAGATGCAGTCGCTCGCCCTCGACGTTCACGTCCTCTCGGACGAGGGCCGCGAGGTCGAGGTACGCGAGGAGGAGGACGAGTTGCTCCGCGCCGC
Organism: uncultured Actinomycetes bacterium; assembly: GCA_963743545.1. GTDB lineage: Bacteria > Actinomycetota > Thermoleophilia > Gaiellales > Gaiellaceae > Palsa-739. The sequence goes on from CAVUQB010000005.1 coordinate 1,480,370, forward strand.
GGAGGAGCTCGGCATCGACCTCTCGCCCGGCTCGCTCCGCGCCGTCGGCCAGCAGCCGACGACCGAGGAGGTCGAGGAAGGGCAGGAGCGGGTCGACCAGGACCTCGTCCTGCCGGCCGACGAGTCGCTCGGCGACATCGACGACGGAGAGGTCTCCTCGGAGAAGGAAGCCAAGGAGGAGGCCGAGGCTGAAGTGGGTCCACTCGGCGAGCCTGTCGCTGATCTGGAAATCGAAGACTGAGGCGAGGGAGAGACTTGATCGACATCAACGATTTCGACGCAATTCGGATCGGCCTCGCGTCGTCGAAGCAGATCCGCGACTGGTCGTCCGGCGAGGTCACGAAGCCGGAGACGATCAACTACCGCACGCTCAAGCCCGAGCGCGACGGCCTGTTCTGCGAGCGCATCTTCGGGCCGACGCGCGACTGGGAGTGCTACTGCGGCAAGTACAAGCGCGTTCGCTACAAGGGCATCATCTGCGAACGCTGCGGCGTCGAGGTGACGCGGCAGAAGGTGCGGCGTGAGCGGATGGGTCACATCGACCTGGCGGCGCCCGTCTCGCACATTTGGTTCTTCAAGGGCGTTCCGAGCCGCATCGGCTACCTCCTCGACATCGCGCCGCGCGAGCTCGAGAAGGTGCTCTATTTCGCGGCCTCGATCGTCACGGCCGTCGACAACGAGAAGCGCGCGGCCGACCTGAACGGGCTCGAGGACCAGGTACGGGCGGAGGCGGAGCGGATCGACGTCGACCGCGACGAGGCACTCGCCGCGCTCGAGGACCGGCTCGCCCGCCGCCGCGACTACTTCGCGAAGGGCAAGGAGCGGAACTTCGACGAGGACGACGACTTCTGGGGCCGCGGCCTCTCGACCTGGGCCGAGGAGCAGGTTCTGCCGACTCTCGAGGACTCGCGGACGCTCGTCGGGGGGCTGTTCGTCGAGCTCGTCCCGAAGATCACGACGGAGGACTCGAAGAAGATCCGTGAGCTCGTCCGCAACTCCGCGATCCGCGACGACCGGCGCCTGGCGCCCCGTGAGCTCGAAGTCGTCGCCTCGGCGGCCGAGCAGATCAGGGCCGCCATCGCACCGCTCGAGAAGGAAGCCGAGAAGGCGACCGGCTCGAAGAAGGGCGCGGTCACGAAGCACATCCACCGCGTCACCGAGGGGCTGCTCAAGGGTGGGGACCTGAACGAGGACGACATGGCCCTCACCGAGGGTGTCGACCGCAAGAACCTCGAGAAGGCGCGCGACCTCGGCAACGGGCTCCTCCAGGAGGTGCTCGACGGCGCCGAGGCCGACACCGACCTGCGCGAGCTGACGAACGACCTCTGCCTGAAGACGGACGGCCGGATCCAGAAGGAGGATCTCGACGCGATCGTCCAGTGGGCGCTCAAGGTGCGCGAGATGTACCTCGACATCGAGTCCCGCCGCGAGGACGCCCGCGAGGCCGCCGTCGACGCCGTGAACCGGCTCGAGGAGACGTGGCGGCTGTTCCGCGAGCTCGAGCCGAAGCTGATCGTCAACGACGAGCAGATCTTCCGCGAGCTCAAGGACCGCTTCGGCTCGCCGTACGGGTTCGGCGTCTACTTCAACGGCGGCATGGGCGCGGAGGCGATCCGCGAGTTGCTCAAGGACCTCGACCTCGACGCCGAGGCCGGCTTGCTGCGCGAGACGATCCGCACGGCGAAGGGCCAGAAGCAGCAGCGGGCGATCAAGCGGCTCAAGGTCGTCAGCGCATTCACGACGAGCGAGAACAAGCCCGAGTGGATGATCCTCGAAGCCGTTCCGGTCATTCCGCCGGAGCTGCGCCCGATGGTGCAACTCGACGGTGGCCGCTTCGCCACCTCCGACCTCAACGACCTCTACCGCCGCGTGATCAACCGGAACAACCGGTTGAAGAGACTGCTCGATCTCGGCGCGCCGGAGATCATCGTCAACAACGAGAAGCGGATGCTGCAGGAGGCCGTCGACGCCCTGTTCGACAACGGCCGCCGCGGTCGCGCGGTGACCGGCCCGGGCAACCGGCCGCTCAAGTCGCTGTCCGACATGCTCAAGGGCAAGCAGGGCCGCTTCCGCCAGAACCTGCTCGGCAAGCGCGTCGACTACTCCGGCCGCTCGGTGATCGTCTCCGGCCCGCATCTGCGCCTGCACCAGTGCGGCCTGCCGAAGCTGATGGCGCTCGAGCTCTTCAAGCCGTTCATCATGAGCCGGCTCGTCGAGCGGAAG
>CAVUQB010000006.1:0-763341 GCA_963743545.1 uncultured Actinomycetes bacterium
CACTTTTCGGAAGTCGGCTGTAGGCCGGCTTCCTTGTGTCGGCTGATGTTTTGCCGCTTCGCCCGCCTCGCGCGGCCAGGCACGCCTCCGGCGCGCCTGGCTATATGCGCTGTGCTTTCCGCTCGCTGGACAGCGCTCGCAGGCGTCACGCCTCCGAGTGACGCCTGCGCATGTCGGCCGGCACCGTGCGTGAACGCAAGACCTGACCCCGAACGATGCTCGCGGGGCGGCAGAAACCTCCGGTCGCGCGAACTCGGAGGCGCTACTGATCGAACCCCGCCGCGGGCATGTCGAGCACCACGATGCTTGAACGCAAGACCTGACCCCGACCCCGCAAGACCTGACCGGCATGTCGAGCACCACGATGTTTGAACGCAAGACCTGACCCCGACCCCGCAAGACCTGACCCCGACCCCGCAAGACCTGACCCCGACCCCGCCCACCCCGAGCGTCGCGTTACCTTTTGGCTGGCTGTGATTCTGGCGATCGATCAGGGCACGACGGGCACGACGTGTCTCGTTGTCGACGAGGCGCTCTGCCCCATTGGGCGCGGTTACCGCGCGCTCGAGCAGCACTTTCCGGAGCCGGGCTGGGTGGAGCACGATCCGGATGAGATCTGGGCGACTGTGGAAGGCTCCGCCGCGGACGCTCTGGCGGACGCGGGCGTGCGGCCGCATGAGCTCTCCGCGATCGGGATCACAAACCAGCGCGAGACGACGCTTGTCTGGGAGCGACGTTCTGGCCGCCCTGTCCACCGCGCCATCGTGTGGCAGGACCGCCGCACTGCCGCGCGGTGCGCGCAGCTGCCGGCCGATCTGATCCGGGAGCGGACCGGCCTCGTGCCAGATCCGTACTTCTCGGCGACGAAGCTCGAATGGATCCTCGGGCGCACGGATATCCCGCAGCGCGAGCTCGTATTCGGGACGGTCGACACGTGGCTCGTCTGGAAGCTAACCGGCGGCGCGGCTCACATCACGGACGTGACGAATGCGTCGCGGACGATGCTGCTCGCTCTGGCGACCGGCGAGTGGGACGACGAGTTGCTCGAGCTCTTCGGGGTCGAGCAGTCGGTGCTGCCGTCGATCGTCGGCTCGTCGGGGATCGTCGCCGAGGCCTCGCTGCTGGCGGCGGGCGTGCCGATCGCCGGGATCGCCGGCGACCAGCAGGCCGCGCTCTTCGGCCAGGCGTGTTTCGCGCCCGGAGAGGCGAAGGCGACCTACGGCACGGGGACGTTCGTGCTCGTCAACCTCGGCGAGCGTCTCGTGCCCCTCTCGAACGGTGTGCTGGGGACGGCTGCCGCCGTCGCGCCGGCGGCGCCGGCGCAGTTCGCCGCCGAGGGTTCCGTGCTCGTCGGCGGCGCCGCGCTTGAGTGGTTGCGTGACGGGCTCGGAGTGATCGCCACCGCAGCGGAGTCCGAGGCGCTCGCGGCCGGACTCGCCTCGACGGAAGGCGTGTTCTTCGTCCCGGCGCTGACGGGTCTGGGCTCGCCGCAATGGGATCCAAACGCCCGTGGATTGATCTGCGGTTTGACGCGGGGCTCGACCGGCGCGCATCTCGTGCGCGCCGCGCTCGAGGCGATCGCCCACCAGGTGGCGGACGTGCTCGATGTTCTTCCGCTGGAGGTCGGTGTCCTGCGCGCGGACGGCGGCGCGAGCGCGAACGGCTTCCTGATGCAGCTCCAGGCGGACCTCATCGGCACGCGAGTCGAGGTCTCGTCGGAGCAGGAGGCTACGGCTCTCGGCGCGGCGGCCCTCGCCGGCCTCGGCGTCGGCCTGTGGGAGTCACCGACCGGCGTCGCTCGCCTCGTCCGCCGCGGCGCCACGTTCGAGCCGCGAATGGATCGGTCGACCGCCGAAGCACACCGCGAAGCATGGCGCCGGGCGCTCGAACGAGCCCTGATCTGAGCACGCCATCCGGCACGAGCGACCGTGACTCCGGTGTCGATTCCGTTCGACATCTTCAGCAAGAAGACCGGCACGTGGCACTCGGACGCCAAGATGACGTCCTCCGTGACCTCGGGGACGGCGATCGCACCACAGGCGATCACCGTCACTCCGTAGGCACGTAGTAGCAGCGTCCGACGCACGGGGCCGCCCTCAGGGGCGGCCCGTCCGCGTCCGACGGCGGCTGTTCAATGCGTTCATGCCTGCCGTCATCGGCCTCCACAGCGGGGTTCCGGCCGCGCTCGTCCTCGTCGCGCTGACGGCGCTCGCCGAACGGCTCGACCTCGTGGCAGGCAGGCGGACGCGCGTCTCTCTCGCCGGCCCGTTCCTCGTGGCCGCGGCGCTCGTCGGCGGGCCGCTGGTCGGTGCCGTTGCCGGCGCTTCGACCGAGGCGTTCGCGGGCAGCGGCCTCCGGCGCAAGCGCGTCGCATGCGCGATCGCCGGAGCGCTGCAGGGGTTCGTGGTCGGCGTGGTCGGACAGCAGCTCGCGCAACACGGCGTTTCCGGTGCCGTGGTGGCCGCGACCGTTGGGCCTCGTGACCGGGTTCGCGCTGAACGCAAGGGTTGCGCTGCGGATGCTCGGTCCCGGCTTCCGCCGCGAGCGTCGGGCGGCGTGGCGCCCGCTCGCCGTCAGCTGGTTCCTGCCGGTGCCGCTACTCGTCGTGTTCCTCTATCTTTTCCCGTCCGCGCCCGGGCTCGCGCTCGCGTTCGCCGCGGGCCTCTTGCTCGTTGCAGCCTGGGCGAACCGGTTCCGCCGCCGCCTCGAGCGGACGATCGCGGCGGAACGCTCCCGCGCGCGGGTCGACGCGCTGACCGACGCGCCGAACCGCTACGCGCTCGCCGAGGCGCTCACGGCCGAGCAGGCGCGGATCAAGCGCGGCGGACGGACGGCGGGGCTCTGCTTCCTCGACCTCGACCGCTTCAAGACGGTCAACGACACCTACGGCTATGCGGCCGGAGACAAGCTGCTGGTCGACGTCCATCAGCGGCTGCGGAGCGAGCTGCGCGCCAGCGACCTCGTCTTCCGCTGGGGCGGGGAGGAGTTCGTCGTGCTCGCCCCGCACGTCGACGCCGCAGAGCTGGCCGACTTCGCCGAGCGTCTCCGCCTGCTCCTCGCGACCCGGCCGTTCGCGATCGACGGGCGGCCGCGCACGATCACCGGCTGCGTCGGCGCAGTGCTACTCGACGAGACGCGTCTCGCCCAGGACGCCCTCGAGGCGGCGAGCCGGCTGGTCAAGCAGGCCAAGCAGACGCGCAACGCAGCCGTGGTCGAGAAGCCCGCGGCTGCGGCTGCCTGAGCTGCGGCCCGGGCCGATCGCTGGCACCATAGGCCGACGGATGAAGATCCTCGCCGTCGTCGTCCTCGCCGCCGTCGTCTCGTTCACCGCCGCGACGACCCACGCAGCAGCCGGCGGCACCGGCGTCGCCCGGCTCACGCCCGCGCAGCGGCAGGCGATCAAGGCGGCCGGCGAGTGGCACCATGGTTGCCCCGTCTGGCTGTCGCAGCTGCGCGTGCTCAGCTACCGCTACTACGGCTTTGACCGGCAGACGCACCTCGGCCAGATCGTCGTCAACCAGCAGGTCGCGTCCCCGCTCGCCACGGTCTTCGCGAAGCTCTACCGGCTGCGGTTCCCGATCCGCGACGGGGCCTTCGCGACGATGTATGGCCCGCATCCCCACCCGAACGGAGACGTGACCGCGTCCTTCGAGTGCCGCAACGCCGCCGCGTCGCCGTGCAGCAGCTCGTCGACCACGCACAACTGGTCGATGCACGCCTTCGGCGAGGCGGTCGACCTCGACCCGCGCGAGAACCCGTACGTCGGGTGCGGGATGACGCGCGACAAGACCGCGCGCTCGTACCTGAACCGCTCCCGGCACCGGCCGGGGATGGTGACACCGGCCGTGCGCCGAGCCTTCGCCTCGATCGGCTGGGGCTGGGGAGGCTCCTGGGTCGGCTCGACGAAGGACTACATGCACTTCTCGATCAACGGCCACTAGGAGCCCACCAGTTTGGTGAGGAAGAGAGTTCTGCTCGATGCGGTGCTCGCCGCCGGCGTTCTCGTCCCGTCGGCGGCGTCGCGAGCCGCCCGCCTGCGCTGAACCTGGCGCTCGTGCCGTTGCCGAAGTCCGTGATCGGCTCGGCGGTGGCGTCGTTCTCGCTCTCGCAAGCCTCCGGCCCCGTCTCGACGCGAACGCTGCGTCCCAAGCGAACCGGATCGACGCGGCCGGCCTCGGTGGCTAGCTAGGCGCCGACGACCTGGACGAGCCAGCGCCGGTCGCGCTCGCGGTCGAGCTCGATGAAGAGGACGCGCTGCCACGTTCCGAGCTGGAGCTCGCCGTCGCGCACCGGGACCGACTCCCCGGCGGTGCCGAGCAGCATCGCCATGCAGTGGGAGTGGCCGTTGCCCTGATCCATGTCCTCGGGACAGATGTTCTCGGTGCGCCGGTCCCAGTCGTCGTGCGCGTAGTAGCTCTCGCTCGGCACGAGCCGGCGGAGCAGGGCGCAGAAATCCTCGAGGAAGCCCGACTCGAGCTCGTTCACGCGCACGCAGCAGGTGGTGTGCGGCGAGTAGACGCAGGCGATGCCGTGGCCGACCCCGCTCTCGCGCACCGCGTTCTGCACTTCCTCGGTGATGTCGGTGACGGTGAGGCCGCCGGCGGTGCGGAGGCGCGTCTCGTGCTGGAACACCTTCATCGTGGTCGCCATTCTGCGGGAATCGTTACCCGACCCGGCGGCGGAACCGGTACACCCTCAGCGGATCCTGCGCTGATCCACCTACGCCGGTTGCGTGCGCGGCTTCCATGCGACGATGCCGCTCAAGGTACGCGCATCAACACGCACACCGGCAATGCGACCCGCTACAGCAACCCGAGCGGCAACTACGTTCTGTTCACGAACGTGTTCGCACGGGGCGGCAACGGCACGGCCCGGACGGTCAAGCCGAACGTGTTCGTGCCGAACAGCGCGGCGGGCAACCTGACTGCCACGCCGACCCTCGCAGGCGGTCCCTGAACTGGTCGGCCCTCGCGTCCGGCCGCTGGCTCGGCCTCGTGAGCTACGGCGACGGGAGCAGCACGATCGGACAGACGACCGTCTCGATCACCAGCCCGTAGGCAAGCGCACTGCACGGCCGGCCCGGCTCGAGCTAGGGAGTGCGACCGTCGAGGTCCGAGGCGATCGCCTTGGCTCCGACCGCGATCCCGCCCAGGAGTGCCGTCCCCGTGAGGGTCAGTGTCGGCGCGTGCGGGCCGTCCGCCGCCGCCGACGGGGTATCGACCCCACCGGCCAGAGCTTTCAGCTCGGACTCGATGCGCCAGCCCGGCGGCGTCTTGATTGCGATCCCGCCGAACAGGGTGTTCAGGGACAGCCGCGCGTCCGGTGCGAGCTCGGCTTCGCGCAGGTCGACTGCGATGCCGCCGAACCACGCCAGCATCGAGCCTCCCGTGAAGGCGCCGGCGCGGCTCTTGAGCTCGATGCCGTCGAGGACGGCGACGAGGGCGAGCTCGTCGCTCTCCTCGTCCCCGCGGGACGGCACGGTCCGCCGGACGTACGCCGCCGCGGCCATCATCCCCGCGAAGGCGCCGAGCTTGAAAAGAAGCAAACCGCGTAGCGCACGCATCGAGCTCAGGGTACAACGCTGTGGGTTATGGGCCCGCCTGGATTCGAACCAGGGACCAACGGATTATGAGTCCGCTGCTCTGACCAGCTGAGCTACGGGCCCCGCGTGGCGCTAGGCCGAGCGTATCGCCCGCCGCAGCGAGAGCCACAGCACGAACGGGACGGCGAGCGGCAGCAGCCACCAGGCCGCGACGTCCGCCGCGGCGAGCAGGGCCGTTGCGCCGATCGCGACGACCACGAGCGCCGCCACGAGCCAGTCGTCGCCGATCACGAAGTCCCACCAGAAGCGGCCGAAAGCGGCGAGTCGCTTCATGCGGGCACCGCCTCGAGCCGATCCCGCCGCAGCAGCCGCACGAGCACGAGCGAGCAGAGGATCACGAAGCCCAGCACGCCGAGCAGAGCGGCGTCGCCGCCGGGCCAATCGGCTCCGGCGCCCTCGGCGGACCAGAAGATCCCGAACGTCGTCAGCATCACGCCGACTGCGAACTTCATCGCGTTCTCGGGAACCCGGGCGAGCGGCGCGCGCACGGCGATGCCGATTCCCGCGACGAGCACGAGAGCCGCAACGGCTCCGGCCGCCGCGAGCGGGATCGAGCCCTGCGCGCTGCCGAAGGTGAGGACGATGAACACGACCTCCAGCCCCTCGAGCAGCACGCCCTTGAACGAGAGCGTGAAGCCGTACCAATCGACGCCGGCGCGCTCGACCCGACCCGCGCTTTCGGCCTCGGCGAGCTCGCGCGCGAAGATCGCGTCCTCGTCGTGCAGCGCCTTGTAGCCGCTCGCGCGCAGGATCGCCTTGCGCAGCCACTGCAAGCCGAAGACGAGCAGCAGCGCGCCGACGACGAGCCGCAGCGCATCGAGCGGGATCGCGGTGAGCGCCGGCCCGAGCACCGCGACCACGATCGCGAGCACGACGGTCGCGGCACCGAGCCCCGCCAGCGACGAGCGCCAGCCGCGCGCGAGCCCGGCGGCGAGCACGATCGTCAGCGCCTCGACGAACTCGACGCCGCTGGCGAGGAACGCAGAGAGAAAGAGGAAGCCGTCGCCGGTGCTCATCACAGACCCCAGTGGTCCCGCGGTTGAGGGTACCCGGGCGCGCCCTCGGCGCTCGCGGCAGCCGTCGCGACGTCGCCCGGATACGTCCGCAGGCCCTTGAACAGGAGCCACGAGCTCGCCCCGAGCGGGAGGATCATGACGATGAACGTGATCTGCAGGCCCTGGCGGCCGCCGCCGAAGACGTGGTCCGAGACGGCGCCGAACAGGAGCGGGGCCAGCGCCATCGCGAGCGAGCGCAGCATCGTCCGCACCGCTTCCGCACGTCCCCAGAGGAGCGGCGGCATGATGTCGAGCCTCGCGGCGTCGAGGGGTGGGTTCTGGGCGCCGAGGAAGAATGCCGCTGCGACGAGATAGGGCACGGCGGTCACCGCGCCGCGCGTGAGCAGCGCCGGGATGAACAGGAGCGTCGTGGCCCCTGCGGCGACGGCGGGGGTCCACACGCGCGCGCTTAGCACGCCGCGCTTCAACAGATAGTCGCCGAGCGCGCCGCCGGCGAGCACGCCGGCCAACGAGCCGACTCCGACCACGAGCAGGAGCGAGCTTGCGAGCGCCTGGTCGATCCCGTACTGCTCCTTCGAAAACTCCAGCCCGAACGTCTGCAGGCCCGCGAGGAAGTAGTAGCCGCACACGCTCGCAGCGATGAGGATGAGGTTCGTCCGCACGCGGAGCACGTAGCGGGTGGCCCGCCAGAGGTTCATGCGCTGCGCGGTGCCCGGGTCGACGACGAGCTCGGGATCGGGGACGAGGCCTTTCTCCCGCGCGAGCCGCTGCGCGTCGGTCGTCTGGCTGCCCTCCGCTGCCTGGGCCAGCAGCTCCGGGGAGGGGCCGCCTCCCTTGTCGGAGGCGAGCACCCCTTTGCCGCCGCGCTCCGGCTCGCGCAGCCGCCAGACGACGTAGGCGAGCACGAACGCGGGCAGCGCGAGGATGACGAAGGCGGCGCGCCACGAGAGTGCGGCAACGTTGCCGGTGATCGCGAAGCCGATGCCGGCGCCGACGTACTCGCCGGCGAGGATGACGCCGTAGATCCGGCCGCGCTCCCAGCTGCCGAACCAGTCGCCGACGAGCGAGGCGACCATCGGGCCTGCCGAGGCCGTGACCGCGCCGAGGAAGAGCCGGGTCCAGAGCAGCTCCCTGAAGTCCGAGGCGGTGGCGCTCCAGAGCATCGCCGCGCCCCAGGTGACGATCGTGATGCCGAGCACCCGGGTTCGTGTCACGCGGTCGGCGAGCACGCCGAACGGCAGAGACGCGAACGCGCCGACGAGGGAGCTGACCGCGACGAGCAGCCCGATGTCGGTGTTCGAGATGTGGAGGCCCTGCCGCAACTCCTGCGCCGACGCGCCGACGGTCGCGGCGTCGGCGCCGCTCAGCCCGAGGATCGCGGCGAGGACGATGATGACGCGCGTGCGCTCGTGCCCGCCGAGCGCGACCGTGAGGCGCCGCGCGGAGGCGCCCGCGGCCGCCGAGCCCATGGCGGCGGCATCGGTGAGAACGCGTTTGGTGCGCGATTCGTCGGCGCTCACGCCCGCATGGTCGCAGGCAGGTCCGCCTGCTCGCGCTCAGACGTCCCGGCGGACGAGCAGAACGGCCGCGATCAGGATCGCGGCGGCGCAATAGCCGACGAGGACGAGGCCGCCGGCCAGCGGAGTCAGTGTGTGCGAGGCGTGCTGGAGGGCGAAGAGCTGGCGGCCGGCCTCGCTCGGCAGGTACTGGCTGATCGCGTTGTTCCAGTTCGTCGGGAGCGTGAACATCAACGGCGGCAGGACGAAGAAGATGGCGGCGAAAGCGGCGATCCCGCCCGCGGTGTTGCGCACGATTGCGCCGACCGCGAGCGCGAAGACGCCGACGAGCATCACGTAGACGGCGCCGCCGATCACCGCGCGGGCGACGCCCGGCTGCGTGAACGAGATCTGCAGCTGCGGAATGCTCTTGAGGATCGCCTGGCTCGCGAAGAAGCTCACGAGCACGGCGGGCACGATCAGCACGAGGGAGACGACTGCGTAGTCGAGGAGCTTCGCCCAGAGCACGGGCAGCCGCTTCGGCACGGCCGTGAAGGTGGAGCGGATCGAGCCGGTCGAGTACTCCGCGCTGATCAGGAGCACGCCGAGGACAGCGATCGCGAGTTGCGCGACGTTGACGCCGGCCAGAGCGATGTCGAGCGGGTGGCGGCCGGCGCGGTCGCCGGGCGACATCGAGCTCCAGTGCGAGCGGGTGACGAAGGAGAAGAGCACCGGGAAGACGATCGTGAGCAGGAACCCGACGCCGAGCGACCACTTCGTCGACCGCACCGAGCGGAGCTTCGTCCACTCCGAGAGCAGCACACGGGGAAACGTGACGCGGCCGGTGACGTCGAGGTGCGGGATGCGCACGGGCGGGGTGATCGCGCTCACGCGACCGCCTCCTCCAGCTCGGCCGCGAACTCGAGCTCGTCGCGGGTCAGGTTCATGAACGCCTCCTCGAGCGACGCCTGCTGCGGCGACAGCTCATGCAGCACGATGCCGGCAGCGGCTGCGGTTTCTCCGACCTGCTCCGGGGTCAGTCCGTGCACCTCGAGCGCGCCGCGCTCGGCGTCGGCGAACGTGACTCCCGGGCCGGTCAGCGCGACCCGCAGCTGCTCGAGCTCGGGCGAGCGGACGACCACGACCTTCTGCGACGCGCGCGCGACGAAGTCGTCGACGCTCATGTCGGCGATCAGCTTGCCGCGGCCGATCACGATCAGGTGGTCGGCGGTGAGCGCCATCTCGGTCATCAGGTGGGAGGAGACGAAGACCGTGCGACCCTCGGCGGCGAGCCCCTTGAGGAGGTTGCGCACCCAGTGGATTCCCTCCGGGTCGAGGCCGTTGACCGGCTCGTCGAGCATGACCGTCTTCGGGTCGCCGAGGAGCGCCTGAGCGATGCCGAGCCGCTGCCCCATGCCGAGCGAGAACTGGCCGCTGCGCTTGCGCGCCACTTCGTGCAGGCCGACGAGGTCGATGAGCTCCGAGACGCGCCGCTTGGGGATCCCGTGCGTCTGGGCGAGGCCGAGAAGGTGGTTGTAGGCCGACCGCCCGGTGTGCACGGAGCGCGCCTCGAGCAACGCGCCGACCTCGTGCAGCGGCGCGGTGTGCTCGCGATAGTGGCGGCCGTTGACGGTGACGTCGCCCTTGGTGGGCGCGTCGAGGCCGAGGATGAGGCGCATCGTGGTCGACTTGCCGGAGCCGTTCGGGCCGAGGAAGCCTGTGACGACGCCCGGCTGGACGGTGAAGCTGAGCCCGTCGACGGCGCGCTTCTCGCCATAGTCCTTCGTGAGGTCCCGGGCTTCGATCACTTCCTTGAACGTACCCGCCGCGGGTGAGTCTCAGGTGAGATGTAGGCGTGACGCTCGGCTTTTTCCTCTCGACGAGCACGATCGACACGTGGCTCGAGTCCTACGGCTACCTCGTCGTGTTCCTGCTCGTGCTGATCGAGAGCATCGGCGTGCCGGTCCCGGGCGAGACGGCTCTGATCGGCGCGGCGCTCTACGCCGGCTCGACGCACAAGCTCGAGATCGAGTGGGTGATCCTGGCCGCGATCGCCGGCGCGATCATCGGCGACAACATCGGCTTCTCGATCGGCCGCTACGGCGGCGCCAGGGTGCTGCTCCGCCACGGCCACCGGATCGGCCTGGACGAGGGCAGGCTCAAGATCGGGATCTGGCTCTTCCGCCGCCACGGCGGCAAGGTCGTCTTCTGGGGCCGCTTCGTCTCGATCCTGCGGACCTACGCGGCGTTCCTCGCGGGGACGAACCGGATGGCGTGGGGCCGCTTCCTCGTCTTCAACGCCGCCGGCGCCGTCGTCTGGGCGACCTTCTTCGGCGTCGTCTACTACGTGTTCGGCAGCGCGGTGCAGCGGCTGAGCACGGCGATCGACATCGGCGTCGGCGTCGCCGGGGTCGCCCTTGTCGTCGCGTTCATCGTCTGGACGAAGCGGAAGGAGAGCGAGCTGCTCGAGCGCGCCGAGCGCGAGGTCGGCGGCTCGGTCGCCCAGGAGCTCGGTGAGGAGGACTCCGCCGCCTAAGCTGTACGCATGTTCCTCTTCACGAAGAAGGCCGAGATGGTCAAGCCCGAGGATGCGCTGCCCGGGCGCGAGACGCCGATGCAGGTGCCCGACCGGCACGAGGTGCTCGGCACGCCGCTCCAGCCGCCGTTCCCGGAGGGGATGGAGCAGCTCGTCGTCGGCCTGGGCTGCTTCTGGGGGGCCGAGCGCGTGTTCTGGCAGGCCGACGGCGTGTACACGACCGCGGTCGGCTACGCGGGCGGCTACACCCCGAACCCGACGTACGAGGAGGTCTGCAGCGGACGGACGGGCCATACGGAGGCGGTGCTCGTCGTCTTCGACCCGGCCGTGCTCTCGCTCGACGGGGTGCTGAGGCTGTTCTGGGAGAACCACGATCCGACCCAGGGGCAGCGGCAGGGCAACGACGTCGGCACGCAGTACCGCTCGGCGGTGTACTGGGCGAACGAGGAGCAGCGGGCAGCCGCGGAGGCGTCACGCGACATGTTCCAGGCCGAGCTCACGCGCTCCGGCTACGGCGAGATCACGACCGAGATCGCGGAGGCGGGGCCTTTCTACTACGCCGAGGCGTATCACCAGCAGTATCTCGCCAAGAACCCGAACGGCTACTGCGGCCTCGGCGGCACGGGCGTCTCCTGCCCCGTCGGCCTTCCCGCCTCGTAGCGGCAGCAGGCCCGGCCCGGGCGGCCGCCGATTTGACATCCAGCCACCTGCGCTGTTGAGTCCAGGCACTTTCCCGCATGGAGCGGGGGGCCATAAGGAGGGACGATGAAGCGTTTCATGTTGCTGGTCGGGGTCGCGGTGGTCGCGGCCGCCATGTACGTGGCGGCCTCGGGTGCGACTGGGCAGGCCAGCGGTCCGACCGCGAAGCAGTTCTCGGCGCTGAAGAAGCAGGTCGCGAGCCTGAGCAAGACCCTGAAGACGGTCAAGGCCGAGGCGAACGACGCCGACGGCTTCGTGCGGAGCTGTCTGATCAGCAGCAACAGCGGCGTCCTGCCGATCAATCAGTTCGGCGATCCCTCGGGCTCCCAGGGGACCGCGCAGGGGTACCACTACGGGACGGGCGCCGACCCGACCTCGACGGCAGCCGACACCTACACGACAGCCCTCGACTTCGATCCGTCCACGCCGTTCACCGGTCTGTATGTGGCGGTCGTCGATCCGGCCTGCGTGCCCGCCGGCGCTCTGCACCGCCAGGCGCACTCGGGGATGGGCCACCTGTTCGTGCTCCCCGTGCACTCGCACTGACGTCGACTCTCGGGAGGGCGGTCGTGACGGCCGCCCTCCCTCGTTGCCCTCAGGCGGCGAGCTCCGCCGTGTGCAGGCGGTAGAGATCGGGCTCGCAGGCCTCGAAGCCGTCGACGACGTCGGGGTCGAAGTGCAAGCCGCGACAGCGGCGGATCTCCTCGACCGCGACCTCCCAACTGACCGGCGAGCGGTATGGACGCTGGTCGGTCATCGCGTCGAGCGAGTCGACGACGGCGAAGATCCGCGCGCCGAGCGGGATGCTCTCCTCGGAGAGCCTGTCTGGGTACCCGTTCCCGTCCCATCGCTCGTGGTGGGAGCGGATGACGCGCGCGCCTTCGTGGTTGAGCAGCGGGACGTGGGCGAGCAGCCGCTCGCCGAGCTCCGCGTGTTCCTGCATCCGCCGCCGCTCGGGTGCGGTGAGCCGCCCGGGCTTGAGGAGGATGCCGTCGGGGATGCCGATCTTCCCGACGTCGTGCAGGAGAAAGCCCCATTCGAGGCTCGGGTCGTCGAGCAGCGACGGCGCGACCTCGAGGGTGAGCCTCGTCGCGTACGAGGTGACCCGGCGCGAGTGCATGCTCGTGCCGAAGTCGCGCGACTCGAGCGCCGACGCGAGCACCGCGACGGTCTGCGCGTAGGCCTCGTGCAGGAGCTGATGCTGGCGGCGGCCGATCTCGATCAGGCGGTTCAGGTCGGCGACGTCGACGACATCCCCGCCGTCGTCCGTCTCGCCGGGGTCCGCCTGTCGGATCAGGGGCGTGACGAGCGCGATCAACTCGAGCGGGCTGAACGGCTTGTGCAGGAACGCCTCGGCGCCCACGGCCCGCGCGGCGCGGCCGGCCTCGTCCGAGCCGCTGATCGCCACGATCGGGATCTTGCTCGTCTGCGGTGTCTCGCGCAGGCGCTCGATGTAAAAGATCCCGTCGATCCCGGGGAGCCCGATGTCGAGCAGGATCGCGTCGGGACGCTTCCCCACGAGCACGCGCTCGGCCTCGATCACGTCGTAGGCGGTGTCCACCTCGAACCCCTCCAGCTCGAACGTCGTGCGGACCAGCTCACACAGCAACCGGTCGTCGTCGATGACCAAGACTCGACGCGTGCGGCCCATCGTCGGAACCCCCTCTGCTGACGGCAACTTCTCCGTTCTCTGTCGGCCGGTGCCGGGCGTAGGACAAGCGGCGCCTCTCGGACGTCAACGAGGGAGCAGCAGGAGTTTCTGCCGAAACCTCCCGCAAGCTTCCGTGGCGTTTACCTCGTTTGAGTGAGTAGGTGCTCCAGGCGTTCGGCGAAGCTCGCGCCGGAGCTGCGGTCGATGAGCGGTTTCTTGGTCTTGCAGCCGATCTTGAACCCGATCTGGTCGCAGATGCCGGCCCTGGGCTCCGGCGCGCCTGCCCGTGCGAGCTGGGCGCCGCCGGCGCTGCGGAAGGAGAGGGTGATATTCGGGCGGAGCACCAACGCGCACGCGACGGCGATCCCGGGCGGCGAGACCGGGAGGGCGTCGAACCAGCGGCTGATCCGCGCGACCTGCGCCGGGCTCGTCACGGTCCGCCGGATCTTCGGCCCACGAACGACGATCGTGCGCGTCGCAGGCGGAATCCTCTCGCTGGGCGAGCGCGGGTAGACCCACAGGGCCAGAGCGTCGACCCGGAGCCCGGTTCTGCCGCGGAGTGCGACTGCGGTGACGTCGAGATAGCGGCTCGGCGACGAGAAGCTCCACATGAGGTAGTGCGGGACGTTGCTGCCGTAGGTGGCGCCGGAGTCTCGGAGCCCGGGCGGCCGGTGCGTCCTCACGAAGGCCGCGACGGCCGCGAGCGGCTTCCGCACGCTCCAGAAGCGATGCACGTCGACGATCTCTCCCCAGGGTGCCGACCCGTAGCGGCGAAGCACGCCGCCGTACCCGCGCGGCTCGCGAGTCGCGCGGGCACTCGGCGGAGGCGCGAACTCGCGGAGCAGCAGCCTCGCCTCGCGACTCGCGTCCTCCTTGCGCCGCGCAGCGACGACGCTGACTCGCGGTACGTGCGCTCCCGCCAGCGTCACCCGCGGCGCCGGCTTCGCACCGGCGCCGCAGGCGGTGACGACGAGGACGAGCGCGCTCGCCGGGAGGAGAAAGCGCTTCATCCTGGTCTCTATACGTCGCCGGGGCACGGCGCTGTCACATGCTCAGAAGACGAACGGGACGAGCATCTTGGTGGAGCGCTTGTACGCCGGGTACGTGTCCGGGAACTCCCCGGCCAGATAGCGCTCCTCGACGGTCGCGGCATAGACGAAATAGATGGCGCCCAGGAGCACGGCAGCCAGCCACAGCCAGCTCACCCCGACGGCCGTGCCGAAGCCGGCAATCAGGATCCCGGAGTAGATCGGATGGCGCACGAACCGGTACGGGCCGCTCGTCACGAGCTCGGGCTCGGCCTTCTGCGTCATCGGCGTGCCCCAGTTGCGACCGATGTGCGCGCGCGCCCAGATCGCGAAGCCCAGGCCCAGGGCGAAAAGAACGAGCCCGATCGCCTCCCGCCACGGCGCCGTGGTGATGTGGCTGTGATGGAACGCCCCGAAGCGAAACAGGACGACGGCGACAGCGATGAGCACGACCCTGATCCGCAGCTCGCGCGACCACTGAACGCGGCCCCGCTTCATCGAGAACGCCGCCAGAGCCCAGTACACCCAGAACGCCGCCCAGCCGACGACGAAGACGAGCTCGACCGGTCTCACCGACTGGACGCTAGGAGAAGCGGCAGACGATCCGGCCGGCGTACGTCGCCAGGTCGGGCGCCACCTCGGCCTCAGCTACGAGCAAGGTCCCGTACTTCGTCTCGAGCGACTCGCCCACATCCGGGAGGCGAGGCAGCTCGATGTCCTCGACGTCAGTCCAGCCGGGTCCCTCCACGGTGACGATGAATCTTCCGATGGACGCATGATCGCACGCGGCTGCCGGTCGTCAGTGGGAGATGAGCACCTTCAGCAGGACCACGACTCCGCCGAGGGCGAGATTCGCCGCGATGACCGCGATCGTGCCGGCGGCGCCGAGCCGTTCGACGCGCGCATAGCGGGCGCCCTGCACCGCCAGGGCGAGGAACCCGAGGCCGAACGCAAGCCAGATGTCGGGTGTCTCCGCGATGACCCCGAACGCGCCGAGCAACAGGATGCTGATCGGGGCCGCCGCCGAGACCAGGATCGGCATCTCCTGCACGGCGAGTCCGGTGAACTCGGGCCAGTCCAGCCGGCGGCCGCGTTCGATGCTCTCGCCGAGCGTGCCGGCATAGACGTGCGCGAGCCAGATCACCCCCGACGTCGTCGCGACGACGACGATCAGCTGGTCCGGCGAGAGATGCTCCACGGCCCCGGCCGCCAGGGCGGCCATCGCGAGCACCGTCCCGTACACGGTCGCGGCGATCCCACGGTCGCCGCCGCCGATGACGCGTCCGAGAGAGGAGCTCCCCTTCACCGGTCAGACGGCCCGAGTGAGGCGGCGCCGAGCACGCGCGCTTCGCGTGCGCGCAGCCGCGCGTACCCCGGCTTGATCGTCTGGTTGATGAGCTCGAGCCGCTCGTCGAAGGGGGCGAAGGCGCTCTTCAGCGCGTTCGTCGTCAGCCATTCCATGTCGTCGAGGCCGATCCCGAACGCCTCGCTGAGGGCGTGGAACTCGGAGCTCAGCGTCACGCCGCTCATCAGCCTGTTGTCGGTGTTGACCGTGACCCGGTAGCGGAGCCGGCGCAGGAGGTCGATCGGATGGTCCTCGATCGACGCCACCGCTCCGGTCTGGACGTTGCACGTGGGGCACATCTCGAGCGGCACGCGACGGTCGCGCACGAGCGCCGCGAGGCGTCCGAGCTCGGTCGAGCCGTCCGGCCGGACCGTGATGTCGTCGACGATGCGGACGCCGTGGCCGAGCCGCTCGGCGCCGCACCACTGCAACGCCTCCCAGATCGACGGCAGCCCGAAGCTCTCGCCGGCGTGGATCGTGACGTGGAAGTTCTCGCGCTGGATCAGCTGGAACGCGTCGAGGTGCCGCGTCGGCGGGAAGCCGGCCTCGGGGCCTGCGATGTCGAACCCGACCACGCCCTCGTCGCGGTGGCGCACGGCCAGCTCGGCGGCCTCGACCGAGCGCGCGGCCTGGCGCATGGCCGAGACGAGCAGCTTGATCACGATCCTCCGTCCCTGTGCCTGGGCGAGCCGCTCTCCCTCCCGGAACCCGTTGAGGATCGCCGTCACCACCTCGTCCAGGGTGAGACCGCCAACGGTGGAGAGCTCCGGCGCGTACCGCACCTCGGCGTAGACGACGTTGTCGGCCGCGAGGTCCTCGGCGCATTCGCAGGCCACACGTTCGATCGCGTCCTGCCTCTGGAGCAGGGCGACCGTGTGGCGGAAACCCTCGAGGTAGAGCTCGAGGCTCTTGCGGTCGGCGCCGCGCAGGAACCAGCGGCCGAGCTCGGCCGGGTCGGCCGTCGGGAGCTCGTCGTAGCCGGTCTCGGCGGCGAGCTCGATCACAGTTTCCGGGCGCAGGCCACCGTCGAGGTGGTCGTGCAGCAGCGCTTTCGGCGCCTCGCGGATCACGTCGAGCTCGAGCATCACCCTTCGGTTACTGGAGCCGCTCGGCGAGGTAGCGGATCGCGAGTGGGTAGCGGTACTCGATCCCGCCGTGGCCGGCGTCGAACAGCTCGAAGAAGACGTCGGTGATCCCGAGCGCCTCGAGCTCGCGCCGGAACGCGTCCGCGCCGATGTCGAGGAAGAACTCGTCCCGTTTGCCGGCGTCGATGTAGATCGCGCGTTGGCTGCACAGCGCCTCGGCGTGGCGGCGCGCCATGCGCACCGGATCCCAGGCGAGCCAGCGCTGCCAGACATCGTCGCGCAGCATCCCGCTGTCGACATCGAACGGCAGGTCGACGGAGCCGTCCTCGTTCGCCGAGTAGCAGGCGGCCATGGCGTACGTGTTGACGAGCGGGTAGTCGGACTGCTTCGTGAACGCCGGACGCGAGCGGAAGTCCTCCCAGAAGCGCTCGTACGAGCCGTCGTACTCGTAGCGGAGCGCGCGCAGCGTGTCGGGGAACTCGCGCAGGTAACAGAGCTCGAACAGCGCATCGCCCGCATGGGTCGCGAGTCCGCCGAAGACGTCGGGCCGCAGCATCGGCACCACCATCGCGCCGTAGCCGCCGCTCGACTTGCCCGTGAGGCCACGGTGCCCGGGCTCGGCGAGCGTCCGATAGCGGGAGTCGACGAAGGAGACGACCTCGTCGCAGAGGTACTCGCCGTAGCGTCCCGTCCCGGGAGAGTCGATGAACTGGGCACCGCCGTACGACGTCCAGCAGTCGACGGCGACGACGAGCGCCGGCGGACAGCCCTCTTCTGCGAAGAGCCGGTCGATCAGCTCCGGCACCTTCGGGCGGAAGGCGCTGCGGTTCTGCCACATGTCGACCTGGCCGGTCATGCCCTGGATCAGGTAGATCGAGGGGAAACGCCGGTCCGGCTCGGCGTCGTACGCGGGCGGGGTGTAGACCCAGAGCGGGCGGACGTGCGGGTCGCCGAGCGGGTTGCCGCGCAGAACCTCGCTCTCGATCTCGAGCTCGTCGAAGCGTCCCACCGGCTCCCGCGACCACGGCTCCACGCGGCGGTTCTATCAGGTCGCGCATGGCTAGACTCAGGGCATGGCCGAGTACGGGACGATGCGGGTCAAGAGCGGTCTCGCCGAGATGCTCAAGGGCGGCGTGATCATGGACGTCGTCGACGCCGAGCAGGCGAAGATCGCCGAAGAGGCGGGCGCGTGCGCCGTCATGGCGCTCGAGCGCGTTCCTGCCGACATCCGCCGCGACGGCGGTGTCGCGCGCATGTCCGACCCCGACAAGATCCGCGAGATCCAGGAGGCCGTGACCATCCCGGTCATGGCGAAGTGCCGCATCGGCCACTTCGCCGAGGCGCAGATCCTGCAGGCGCTCGAGATCGACTACATCGACGAGTCGGAGGTGTTGACGCCCGCCGACCTCGAGCACCACGTCGACAAGTGGCAGTTCACCGTCCCCTTCGTCTGCGGCTGCACGAACCTCGGCGAGGCGCTGCGCCGGATCGCGGAGGGCGCGGCGATGATCCGTACGAAGGGTGAGGCCGGCACCGGCGACATCGTCAATGCGGTCACGCACATGCGCTCGGTCTTCGGCCACATCCGCCGGCTCGGCGTCCTGCGCGAGGAGGAGTTGTACGCGGAGGCGAAGGAGCTGCGCGCGCCGTACGAGCTCGTCAAGTGGGTCGCCGAGAACGGGAAGCTGCCGGTCGTGACGTTCACCGCCGGTGGGATCGCGACGCCCGCCGACGCGTCGCTCTGCATGCAGCTCGGCGCGGACGGCGTCTTCGTCGGCTCGGGCATCTTCAAGTCGGGCGACCCCGAGCAGCGGGCGAAGGCGATCGTCGAGGCAACGACGCATTTCCAGGATCCGGAGATCCTCGCCCGAGTCTCGTCCGGCCTCGGCGAGCCGATGGTCGGCATCTCGACGCAGTCGCTCGACCCGAGCGAGCTGCTCGAGACCCGCGGCTGGTAGTGCCGCCCCCGGCCGTGAGCGAGGCGCCGCTCGAGGAGTCCGGCTCCGGCGCCGCCCCGACCGGGCCCGGTTGGTTCGTCGTGAACGTCGGCGAGGCGATGTGGCTCACGACGGAGGGCGGCGAGAAGACGCCGTCGGGCTCCGAGTGCTCGTTCGAGAGCCCACGCGCGGAGTTCGCGGAGCTTGGAGTCCGGATCCACGTGCTGCCGCCCGGCGAGCCGAACGGCTGCTACCACGCCGAGAGCCAGCAGGAGGACTTTCTCGTTCTCTCCGGCGTGTGCACGCTGCTCGTCGAGGGCGAGGAGCGGACCCTGCGCGCCTGGGACTTCTTCCATTCGCCCGCCGGGACCGAGCACATCTTCGTGGGCGCCGGCGACGAGCCGTGCGCGATCCTGATGGTCGGCTCGCGGACCGGCGAGTGGACCGTCCGCTACCCCGTCTCGGAGCTCGCGGCTCGCTACGGCGCGAGCGTCGAGCGCGAGACGTCGAGCCCGGACGAGGCGTACGCCGACTGGGAGCCGTCGCGCCGCGAGCGGCCTTCCGGCTGGGATCTCCTGCCCTGGGCCTAGTCCGTCCGACGCGGGAGGGACGATCCCCCCGTGCCCGACCGCGAGCTCAAGCCGGTCTGGAAGACCTCGAGCTTCCTCGTCTACATCGGTGGGCTGACCGTCCTCCTCGGCGGGCTCGCCGCCCTCACGTACCTCTCGACGCAGTACCCGGGCGGCGGAGCTCGCACGGCCTGGGCGCTGCTCATCTTCATCGTGCTGGTGCTGGTCGGCCAGGTGTTGCGGCGCGCCGGTACGTGGGTCGCCGCCGGGATCTTTGCCTTCATCGCGGTGATTGCCTGGGGCTACCTCGTCGGGTCGGCTTGGGACTGGTTCGGCTGGCTGAACGGCGGCGGGAGCTCCGCGTTCGCCGGCTGGTCGCTGGGACGCCTCACGTTCGAGTTCCTGGTTCTCGCCGCGGCTCTGGTCTTCCGGTGGCACTCGCGGTTCCCGTTCATCGCGCTCATCTCGGCCGTGATCGGCTGGTTCTTCGTCACCGACTTCATCTCCAACGGCGGCTGGTGGACGTACACCGTGACGCTCGTGATCGGCCTGATCTATCTCCTGGCCGGGAGCATTTCCGATCAGCCGTCGGCGTTCTGGCTCCATTTCGTGGGCGGGCTGCTCATCGGCGTGCCGATCCTGCACTGGTTCCACACGAGCGACTTCGACTTCGCCGTCGTCCTGGTCGTCTCGCTCTTCTTCGTGCTGATCGGCTACGCGACGAGGCGGTCGAGCTGGGCCGTCTTCGGCACGATCGGCTTCTTCATCGCGACGACTCATTACGTGGTCGGCTCGCCGACCCAGCTCGCGGAGAGTTTCTTCGGCCTCGGCGGCAGCGGCGTCGGTTGCAATCCGAGGGGGCCTTTGGGAGGGCCGCTTTGCACGTCGACGGGGAGTTCGATCAGTCCCTGGGCGCCGGCACTCGCTCTCGGCCTCCTCGGCTTCTGGCTCGTTTTCCTCGGGCTGCTCGGCAGGCGCCGTCGCGCGCCCGCCGATCCAACGCCCGCCTGAGCCTCGTTACCATCGCAGCGTGGAGAAGCCGCTCAGGATCGGCGTCCTCGCCGTGCAGGGGAACTTCCGTGAGCATGCCGCGGTGCTGCGGCGGCTCGGCGCCGAGCCGATCGAAGTCCGGCTCCCCGAACAGCTCGACGGGCTCGACGGCCTGATCATCCCCGGCGGCGAGTCGACCGCGATCGGCCGCCTGATGCGGCTCTACGGCCTCGACGACGCGGTGCGCGGGTTCGGCGGCCCGATCCTCGGCACCTGCGCCGGGATGATCGTCCTCGACCGTGACCACCTCGGCCTCGGCGACTACCGGACGCGGCGCAACGCCTTCGGCCGCCAGGTCCGTAGCTTCGAGGCCGATCTCGAGATGTTGCCGAACAGCGGTGGGGACGGGGAAGAGCCGCTCCGCGCCGTCTTCATCCGCGCGCCGTGGCTCGAAGAAGCCGGGCCGGACGTCGAGGTGCTCGCGGAGGTCGACGGCCACCCCGTGCTGGCGCGTGAGGGACGGCTCCTCGTCGCCGCCTTCCACCCGGAGCTGACCGACGATACTCGCGTCCACGAGCAGTTCCTGAGCATCGTGCGGGAGGCGGGACATGTCCGGGCATAGCAAGTGGTCGTCGATCAAGCACAAGAAGGGCGCAGCCGACGCCAAGCGAGGCAAGCTCTTCTCCAAGCTGACGCGGGCGATCATCGTCGCGGCGAAGGAGGGCGGGCCCGACCCGGCCGCGAACCTCTCGCTGCAGAACGCGATCGAGAAGGCGAAGGCCGCCTCGATGCCGAAGGACAACATCGACCGCGCGATCGCGAAGGGCTCGGGCACCGACTCCGACGCGGCCACCTACGAGACCGTGATCTACGAGGGCTACGGGGCTGCAGGCGTGGCCGTGATCGTCGAGGCGCTGACCGACAATCGCAACCGGACAGCGGGCGAGGTGCGGCACACGTTCGACAAGAACGACGGCAACCTCGGCACGCCGGGGGCCGTCGCGTGGCTGTTCGAGCGGCGCGGGCTCGTCGTCGTCCCTGCCGACGGAACCGACGAGGACGAGCTGATGCTCGCCGCGGCGGAGGGCGGCGCCGACGACGTCGAGCTCGACGGCTCGAGCTATCAGGTGCTCTCTGCGGTCGAGGAGCTGGCGACGGTGCGCGAAGCGGTGGAGGGCGCCGGTTTCGAGATCGAGTCGGCAGAGCTGACGATGCTGCCGAAGACGACCGTCGAGGTCGAGGACGAGGGCGAGGCGAAGAAGATCCTGCGCCTGATCGACCAGCTCGAGGAGAACGACGACGTGCAGGAGGTCTTCGCGAACTTCGACATCCCCGAACGCGTCCTCGAAAGCGTGGCCGGCTAGAACCGGCAAAAACACGCACGTCCCTGCTATAACCCGCAGCAGTGCTGGCTGCGGAGCGCAGAGACGAGATCCTCGCGCGACTCCGACGCGACGGCCGGGTCGTGGTCGCAGAGCTTGTCGCGGCTCTGGGTGTTTCCGAAGACACGGTTCGTCGCGACTTGCAGGAGCTGGCCGCGTTGGGGCTTCTCTGTCGGGTTCACGGCGGTGCGCTCCCGGTGGCTCCCGATCTGCTGCCGTTCGAGCGTCGCTCGGAGGTCTCCGCGACGGCGAAGATCGCGCTTGCGGAGGCGGCCCTACCGCTGCTGGGATCTGCCCGCACACTCGTCATCGACGGAGGGACGACCGCAGTCGAGGTCGCGCGCCGCCTCCCTTCGGCTTGGAGCGGCGTGGTTGTCACGAACGCGCCACCTGTCGCTGCTGCGTTGGCGGCGCATCCGCGGGCCGAGGTCGTGCTGGTGGGCGGTCGGTTGCTCAAGGACGAGCAGGTAGCGGTCGGGCCAGTCGCAGTCGACGCCTTTCGGGCGCTCCGGGCGGACGTCTGCGTCCTCGGAGTCTGTGCGTTCCATCCGGAGGTCGGGGCGACCGCGGCGAACGGCGAGGAGGCGCAGGTGAAGCGCGAGATGGTCGCTTGTGCGACGACGGTCGTCGCGCTGGCGACAACGGACAAGCTGAACGCGTCGTATCCGTGGGTGGTCGCCGCGATCTCGGAGATCGACCATCTGATCACGGACGGCGCCGAGGACGTGACGAGTCCGTTCGCTGCGGCCGGAGCGGCCGTGGTGGCAGTTTGAGCCCACGGGTCGCGACGTTTCTCGTCTTCGCTGTCAACGGAGCGATGGTCGGGACGTGGGTCGCGCACATTCCGTGGCTGCAGGATCATCTCGGGATCTCGAAGGCGACACTCGGCTTCTGCTTGCTGTGCATGGCGGCGGGGGCTCTTGTTTCGATGCCGATCACGGGCCACATCCTCGATCGGCTCCCGAGCGCGTCGGTCGCGCGGTGGACAGCGCTCGTGTTCTGTCTGATGCTGCCGCTTCCACTGCTGGCGACGAGTCCGTTCATGCTGGCGGCGATCCTCTTTGTCTTCGGGGCGAGCAACGGCGCGATGGACGTTGCGATGAACGCTCACGGGGTCGCGATCCAGGAGCGGCTCGGCCGGCCGGTCCTGTCCTCGCTGCACGGCGGCTGGAGCGTCGGCGGGTTCACGGCCGCCGGACTGGTCGTCCTCGCGACCGCCGGAGGAGTCGATCCCCGCGTCGAGAGCCTCGTCGTCGGCCTCGCGCTGTTCCTTCTCAGTCTCTGGATCACCGGGCGGCTCGGTGCCTCGTCCACGCACTCCTCGGGAGGACACGGACTAGCGCTCCCGACCCGCCCCGTGATCCTCATCGGCGGCCTCTGCTTCCTCGTGATGCTCGCGGAGGGCGCGATCGGCGACTGGGGCGGCATCTACCTCCGCCACAACACCGGAGCAGCCCCCGCGGCAGCGGCGCTGGCGTTCACCGGCTTCTCGCTCGGGATGGCGATCGCGCGACTCGGCGGCGACGTCGTCAACGAGCGAATCGGCGCGAGCCGGTTGCTTCGAGTAGGCACCGGACTCGTGGCGATCGCGCTCGGCGCCGTGCTCATCGTCGGCCGGACTGGTCCAGCCGTTGCAGGCTTCGTCCTCTGCGGTCTCGGGATCGCCAACGCCGTGCCGCTCCTGTTCAGTGCCGCAGGCCGCATCAACCCACCGGGCCCGTCGCTCGCGGCCGCATTCACTCTCGGCTACACGGGCTTCATCGTCGGTCCGCCCGTGATCGGCCTCCTTTCCGACCAAGCGGGACTGCCCCGAACACTTGCCCTGCTCGTCCTCAGTCTGCTCGTCGTCACGGTGCTGGGAGGCCGAGCGCTTACTGGGCCATCCCCCAACCGGTCGCGGCCTGAACAGGATTCGTCCGACCGGGTCCGTAGCTTTCTCTCGTGAAGGTCGTGGGCATCGATCCGGGGACTGCTGCTTGCGGGTACGGAGTCGTCCAAGAAAGCGGAGGCCGCCTCAGGGAGGTGGCGCACGGATGCTGGTCGACGCCCGCCGGACAGGACACCGTCCTCCGTTTGAAGACGATCCACGACGCGGTGGCGGCGCTCATCGCCGAGCACGCGCCGGATGCGGTGGCGCTCGAGGAGTCGTACGTCGGCGCCGACGCCCGCATCGCGCTCTCCGTCGGGCAGGCACGCGGCGCCGTGCTGGTCGCGGCCGCCAACGCGGGGCTCGACTGCCGCGAGTACGCCCCGGCCAGCGTGAAGCAGGCGATCTGCGGCTACGGGCGCGCCGACAAGGCGCAGATGCAGCGGATGGTGAAGATGCTCCTCTCGCTGGACGCGCTGCCGACGCCGCACCACGCCGCCGACGCGCTTGCGGTCGCGATCTGCCACGCGCTCGCGCCGCCGTTGCTGCGCGCGGCGGCCGGCTAGAGGGAACGTCCGTTCCCGTGCGTACTCTCCTGGTGTGATCGCGCGCCTGCGAGGTAAGCCCGTGGCCAACACGCCCGAGGGGCTGATCCTCGACGTCGGCGGCGTGGGTTACCTCGTCCACGCGACGCCGACCGCTGTCCGCAAGGGCGAGTCCGCGGACGAGATCACGGTCGAGACGTACACGCACGTGCGGGAGGACACGCTCCAGCTCTACGGCTTCGCCGACCGCGGCGAGCGGGAGCTGTTCGTCCAGCTGCTTGCCGTGAGCGGCGTCGGGCCGAAGGTCGCGCTCGCGATCGTCTCGGGCTCGCCGGCCGCCGACCTGCGCCGCGCGATCGCGCGCGAGGACTCGGCGCGCTTCCAGGCGATCCCCGGGATCGGGAAGAAGACGGCAGATCGCATCGTGCTCGAGCTCAAGGAGAAGCTCGGCGCAGAGGAGGCGATCGCCCAGGACGCCGGCCCGGACACCCCGTACCTCGTCGCGCGCGACGCGCTTGTCGAGCTCGGCTGGTCGCTCCTCGACGCCGAACGCGCCCTCGCCGACGTCGATCCCGAGCTGCCGCCGGAGGAACGGGTCCGGCTCGCGTTGAAGAGAGCCGCATGAACGCCACCCAGTTCCTGACTCCGGCGCTTCGCGACGACGAGGAGGAGGTCGAGCAGAGCCTGCGGCCGCGCCGCCTCGACGAGTTCGTCGGGCAGGCGCGCATCAAGGAGCAGCTCGCGATCGCGCTCGAGGCGGCGAAGGGGAGGGGCGAGGCGCTCGACCACGTCCTCCTCGTCGGCCCGCCCGGGCTCGGCAAGACGAGCCTCGCGCACATCATTCGCGAGGAGCTCGGCGTCGGCATCCGCTCGGTCGCCGGCCCGGCGCTCGAGCGCAAGGACGTCGCGGCGATCCTCACCGCCGTCGAGGCACGCGACGTCGTCTTCGTCGACGAGATCCACCGCCTCAGCCGCGCGTCGGAGGAGATCCTCTATCCGGCGCTCGAGGACTTCCGGCTCGACATCGTGATGGGGCAGGGGACGGCCGCGCGCACCCTCACGCTCGACCTGCCGCCGTTCACGCTCGTCGGCGCGACGACCCGCACTGGTCTGCTCACGTCACCGCTGCGCGACCGCTTCGGGATGACGTTCCGGCTCGACTACTACGAGGACGGCGAGCTCGCGACGATTGTCCGCCGCTCGGCCGGGATCCTCGGCGTCGAGATCGCCGACGAGGCGGCCGACGAGATCGCGGGTCGCGCCCGCGGGACGCCGCGGGTGGGCAACCGGATTCTCCGCCGGGTCAGGGACGTCGCCGAGGTGCGGCACCAGGGCGCGATCACGACCGCGATCGCGCGCGAGGCGCTCGAGCTGCTCGAGGTCGACGAGGCCGGGCTGGAACGGCTCGACCGCGAGCTCCTGCGCTCGATCGCCGAGAAGTACGACGGCGGCCCCGTCGGCGTCAACACGCTCGCGGCGGCCCTCGGCGAGGAGCCGGACACGATCGAGTACGTCTACGAGCCGTATCTCCTGCAGCTCGGCTTCCTCCAGCGCACGCCTCGCGGCCGCACGATCACCGCGCTCGGCCGCGCGCACCTGGGCGCGGTGCCCGAGCCCGAAGCGGACGCGCGTCTCTTCTAGGCGCAGGCCGCCGCGGTCCAGACATAGTTTCCCGGATGGTCGAGTACGACATCCACCTCGACGACAAGTTCGGTCAGCTGCGCGAGTTCGACGTCGACGCGTTCGCTGCGGAGCACGAGCCGTGGTTCAACCAGACGCTGACGACCGTGAACGATTCCGTCGTCCGGCTCGGCGTGCTGGACGGGGAGTTCCACTGGCACAAGCACGAACAGGACGACGAGTTCTTCTTCGTCCTCGACGGCAGGCTCGAGATCGAGATCGAAGGGCGCGAGCCGGCCGTTCTCGGGCCGCGCCAGGCGATCACGATTCCGCGCGGCGTGCTGCACCGGCCGACCGCGCACGGCCGCACGGTCGTGCTGATGGTCGAGCCGGCCGGCGTCGTTCCGACGGGAGACTGATGCCCGAGCTCTGGACACCGACTCCCGAGCTGCCGCATGAGGCGTTCGTCGAGCGGCTGCACAAGTCGATCGCGTCGTTCGCGGAGGCCGCCGGGGTGGAGAAGCCGATCGTCGAGGTCGAGCTCGCCGACCAATCACGGTTCGTCCTCGAGCGGATCGAGCCGGAGCCCGGCTTCGGGATGGTGACGCTCTACGTGACGGACGCCCGCGACGACGCGCCCGACGCGCTGATCATCCCGATCGGCTCCTTGCGCCGGATCGAGCTCCGCAGCGCGCCCGAGAAGGCCGAGAGCATCGGCTTCAGCGTGCCGCGGGCCACGTAGACGAGCCACGGCGCGATGAGGAGCGCCATCACGTCGAACCAGACGTAGCCGCTCGCGACCCCGCTCGGCGGGTTCCCGTCCGGGATCCCGAGACCGGGGAGCGTGGACGCCCAGCGCCACGTCCCGATCGACGTCCCGTACAGCTCGAGCGCGCCGACGACGAGGAACACGCCGGCGTATGTCGCCCGGCAGCGCGACCGCCAGAGGAAGACGAGCAACAGGGGCACGCCGACGGCGCCGGCGATGTCGAGCCGCGGCAGCACGGTCAGGCCGGCGATCCCCCAGGCGGTAGCGGCGACCAGCGCGGCCCAGACGACGGCGCGCTCGCGGAGGTTGCGGCTCAGCGCGACGCCGCTCAGGTAGACGAGCCCGTGCGCCGGCGGGATGAAGAGCGGCAGGTTGTGCAGCCGGTAGTGGTAGACGCCCCAGACGAGCGAGCCCGTCACCTCTCCCACCGTCGCGAAGAGCACGACGCCGACCGCCTGCGCCCGGACGAGCGGCGCGAGCGGCCACAGCGCCACTCCGAGCACGACGAACGTGAGCACGCCGAGTGCGAGCTGCCCGGGCAGCGAGACCTGAGTGTCGACCGCGAGCAGCGCCGCCAGGAAGGCCGGCAACACGACCGCATACCTGCGGGGGACGATCATCGCCGGTACTGGAGCTCGTGCCAGCTCGGGGTTGGGAGGAGCTCGAGCAGGGCGCGGCCGCCGTTCGTGTCCGCGAACGTGAAGTCCTGCCGCTCCTCGTCCCAGTCGACCTCGAGCAAGCCCTCCTTCACGCGGTGGTCGAGCCACGCGCCGCGGAAGACGAGCTTCTTGAGCCAGTAGACGAGCGATTCGCCGCGGACAAGGGCCAGCTCGTCCCAGTGGCGGACGAGGTACTCGCCGAGCGCGCTACGCGGCGTCGCGATCGCGTCGCGCTCGACCAGCTCGACGAGATCGGCGGTCTCGTCCTCGTCCAGCTCGGGGCCGGAGACGAGCCCGAGCCGCACCGCCGCCGCGATGACCCGCTCCTCGAAGTCGAGGCTGCTGAACGAGAAGCGGTACCCGAGGAATTCGACGACGTAGTCGTCGCCCGAGTGGTAGTTGCCGGCCGCTTCCACGGCGGCAGCGTACCCTGACCGCATGCGGGTACTCCGCTATCTGATCGCGTTCGCGGTGGTTCTGGCACTGGTCGCGCTGACCGCCCTGGCGCTCGGTTGGTCGTTCGAGAAGGCGGCGTTTCTCGCGCCCGTGATCGTGGTGGGCGGAGCCGCCCTGATCGGTCTCCTGCTCCTGTGGGGGAAGGTCGCGGTCAGCTCCCTGCGGGAGTCTCGCCACCCGCGGCGGGTGCTCGCGTACTGGCTGCTCGGGATCGGGCTACTCGTGGTGTTGACCGTGCTCGGCGTCAAGCTCCCGAGCGAGGGCGGTTAGCAGCCGGTCGATCTCGTCGCGCGTGGTGTAGGCGGCGACGGAGAGCCGCAGGAAGTTCTGCTCCGCGCCGTCGACGGGGATCTCGACGCGGTGGCGCGCGAACAGCCGCCGGGTGAGCTCAGGTGCGGGCCGGGGGAGGCGGACCGCTGCCAACTGCGCGACCATCGACTCCGGCGCGATGGGCTCCGTCCCGAGGAGGTCGCAGAGGTCCCGGCGCGCCTCGCGAGTCACGGCACGGCAACGGACGCGGACGTCGTCCCAGTCGCGCTCGGTCTGGAAACGGATCGCGTCCGGGACGCTGAGCCAAGCCGCCGGGTCGCGCGTGCCCTGCTTCTCGATGCGCTCGCAGAAGCTGTTTCCGGCCCCGTAGCCCCAGCTGACGATGGCGGCGTCGATGCGTTCCTGGTGCTCGGGGCGCACCTGGAGGAACGCCGCGCCCTTCGGCGCGCAGAGCCACTTGTGGGCGTTGCCCGAGTAGAAGTCGGCGCCGAGTGTGGCGAGGTCGAGCGGGACGTGCGCCGGCGCGTGCGCGCCGTCGACGACGGTGACGAAACCGAGCGCCCGGGCGCGCGCGACGATCTCCTCCACCGGCAGGACGAGCCCCGTCGTGGACGTGACGTGGCTGACGTAGACCGCGCGCGTCCGGTCGCCTGCGCCGGCGAAGAGCGCCTCGACCACCTCGCTCGGCTCTCCGACCGGCAGCGGGATCGGCGCCCGGACGTAGCGCGCCTCCGCGGGGCGGCAAACCCGCTCCCATGCAAGGTCGCACGCGACGTACTCGAGGTCGGTGGACAGCACCTCGTCCCCGGCTCTCAGGTCGAGCGAGCGGGCCGCGAGGTTGACCCCGGTCGTGGCGTTCTGGACGAAGGCGAGATTGTGCGCGGGGCAGCCGACGTAGTCGGCGAGGGCCGCGCGTGCGGCGTCGAGGAGGTCGGCCAGGCGGCGGTCGAGGAAGTCGACCGGCTCGGACTCGAGCTCGCGCTGCCAGGCCTGGTAGCGCTCGAAGACCGGACGCGGGCAGGCGCCGAACGAGCCGTGGTTCAGGTATGCGACGGCGGGGTCGAGCAGGAACTCGCGGCGGAGCTCCTCCGGGATCGGCGCGGCCATGGGCCTCTTCTACTCCATCCCAAACCCCCACCCACCTGGGGACCGGGGAAGCGTGCCGCTTCACCGGTGACGAATGGGTCGTGACTGCGTCACGAGAGCGCCGCGATCCGGCGGTGGCTGTCCGGTTCGGTCAGGTCGTCAGGCCGATTCCGTCCGCCCGCCCCCGTAGCTTGGCTGGGCATGCACGAAGGTACCTGGACACTCGCCGACTGCCCGCCTGACGCCCAGGCCGAACTCGTCCGCGAGCTCGAAATCTCCGACCTGACGGCCGGCGTTCTGGTTCGGCGCGGTTACTCCGACCCCGCCGCCGCGCGCAGGTTCCTCGACGGTGAGCAACCGCCGCATGACCCGTTCCTGCTCGGTGACATGGAGGCCGCCTGCGCACAGATCCGCGCCGCCGTGGAGGCGGGCCGGCGGGTCTGCGTTCACGGCGACTACGACGTGGACGGGATCGCCGCCACCACGCTCGCCGTCCTCCTCCTGCGCGAGCTCGGCGCCGACGTCGCCTGGCACCTGCCGAGCCGCTTCGACGAGGGCTACGGCGTCCGCAGCGAGACGCTGGCCCGGCTCGCGGAGGACGGCTGCGGGCTCGTCCTCACGGTCGACTGCGGCATCACGGCCGCCGCCGAGGTCGCGGAGGCGAGAGCGCGCGGCCTCGAAGTCATCGTCACGGACCACCACCGTCCTGGCGAGACGTTGCCCGACTGCCCCGTCGTCGCCACTCGCCCGTCCGAGTATCCGTTCCCCGAGCTCTGTGGGACGGGAGTCGTCTACAAGCTGGGCCAGGCCCTGTTCGGTCTCGACTCCGAGGTTCCCCGACGTCATCTCGACCTCGTCGCCCTCGCGACGATCGCCGACGTCGTCCCGCTCGTCGACGAGAACCGATCGCTCGCCATCGCCGGCCTGCGCGCCCTCGCGCGTACCGCGAAGCCCGGGCTCCGAGCGCTCATGCAGAGCGCAGGAGTCGATCCGGCCACGGTCGATGCCGGGTCGGTGGGCTTCCGGCTCGCTCCCCGCCTGAATGCCGCCGGACGCCTCGGGCACCCGCGGGAGGCGCTCGAGCTGCTTCTCACCGAGGACGAGGCGGAGGCCCGCCGGCTCGCCGCATCGCTCGAGGAGCTGAACCGTGAGCGGCAGGCCGTCGAGGGCCGGATCCTCCGCGAGGCCGTGGCCCAGGTCGAGACCTGGCCGCCCGACCAACGCGCCCGGCGTGCGTACGCCGTGGCCGGCGCCGACTGGCACGAGGGCGTGATCGGGATCGTCGCCTCGCGGCTCGTCGAGCGCTACCACCGTCCCGTCGTCCTCATCGCAGGCACCGACGGCGACTGGAAGGGATCCGGCCGGTCGATCGCCACCTTCGACCTGCACGCCGCAATCGGCGCATGCTCCGGCCTGCTCGGGCGCTGGGGCGGCCACCGTGCGGCTGCCGGCCTCTCGATTGCAAAGGAGAACGTCGACGCGTTCGCCGAAGCCTTCGCCGAACAGGCCGCAATGGTGCTCGCCGACGAGGACCTCGATCCGCTGACCTCGATCGATGCCGTCGTTGCACGGGGAACCGACCTCTCGCTCGATCTCTGCGGCGAGCTCCGGAGGCTTGCGCCGTTCGGGCTCGGGAACCCCGCACCGACGTTGCTCGTTCCCGGCTGCGGGCTCACCAACCTGGCGACCGTGGGCGACGGCAAGCATCTTCGCTTCCGGGTCCGGCGCGACGGCCGCGATGCCGGCAGCGCGATCGCGTTCGGGCAGGGCTCGCGGCTCGAGTCGATCCACCCCGACGGCCTCTATGACCTCGCGTTCCGCCTCGAGGAGAACCACTGGAACGGGACGGTGGCGCCGCAACTCGTGATCCGCCGTGTCTTCGCAGCCGCTCCGCGCTATCGAGAACTGCGCGAGTGGCTCGCGGAGGAGTGGCGCAAGGCGGCCGCCGCGCGCGACACAGAAGCGGCGGCGATCTTTGCGGAGCTGGGCCTCGAGGATGGCGCTCGGCGCGACCTCCTCGAATCGCCCCGCTTCCGCGCGCTCCTCGCAACGGAGCCGCCGCTCGCGCACGCGGCGTGATCCGGCTTGCGACGGAGGACGACTGGCCCGCGATCCTCGAGGTGCACCGGGCCGCGTTCGGCGAGGAAGACGTCGCCGGGATCGCGGCCGAGCTCCACGAGCGGTCGGACCTCTACGTCCCGGAACTCTCCTTCGTCGCCGAGCAGGACGGCATCGTCGTGGGTCACGTCATGAACACGTGGAGCTGGCTGGAGGAGACGGACGAGCGCGTGCTCCAGCTCTCGCCCCTCGGCGTGCTGCCGGCGCACCAGCGCCGCGGCCACGGCTCCGCGCTGGTACGCGCGTCGCTCGAGGCCGTGCGCGCCACCGGCGAGCCGCTGCTGCTCGTCGAGGGCGCACCCGCCTACTACGGCCGCTTCGGCTTCGTGCGCGCCGACGAGCTCGGCCTGCTACCTCCGCCGGAGGCGCTGTACGACTGGGCGTTCCAGGTTGCGGTGCTCGAGCCCGCGGCGACGCTGCCGCAGGGCCGCGTCGTCTACTCGGAGCCGTTCAGGCACTGAGCGAGCGCAAGCGCGAGCCGCAAAGCGGCGCGATAACGGCGAAATGCAGCCATGGAACGCGTGACTTCGCTCCCTTAACGGCCGTTCCTCCCAGGAGGATTAGCCCCGAAACCCGCGAGTACACTGAGACAGTGACGGCCCTGGGAGCAGGCGAAAGGCACGAGGAGCTCCTCGAAGGGCTGCTCGCAGAGCTCGCCGCCCAGCGCGCCGACATCGACGTCGAGCTCGTCACGCGCGCCTTCCGCTTCGCAGCCGCCGCGCACGAAGGTCAGCAGCGGCGCTCGGGCGAGCCGTTCATCACGCATCCCGTCGGCGTCGCCACGATCTGCGCCGGCCTGCGCCTCGACGAGCAGACCATCGCCGCCGCGCTGCTCCACGACGTCGTCGAGGACACCGGCGTCGAGCTCGACACGCTGCGCGAGGAGTTCGGCGACGAGATCGCCCTGCTCGTCGACGGCGTCACGAAGCTGACCCGCGTCCAGTTCCAGACCCGCGAGCAGGCGGAGGCCGAGAACTACCGCAAGATGGTCGTGGCGATGGCCGAGGACGTCCGCGTCATCCTCGTCAAGCTCGCCGACCGCCTCCACAACCTCCGCACGATCGAGTACCTCGGCAAGCAGAAGCAGATCCAGAAGTCGCGCGAGGCGCTCGAGGTCTACGCGCCGCTCGCGCACCGGCTCGGCATCCACGCGCTCAAGTGGGAGCTCGAGGACCTCGCGTTCCAGACGCTGCACCCGCGCAAGTACTCGGAGATCAAGACGATGGTCGCCGAGCGCCGCGCCGACCGCGAAGGCCATGTCGCGGAGGCGGCCGACGTCCTCCTGCGCGAGCTCGAGAAGGTCGACATCCCCGTCGACATCTCCGGCCGCGCGAAGCACTTCTACTCGATCTACGACAAGATGTCCCGCAAGGGTCGCGAGTTCAACGAGATCTACGACCTCACCGCGATGCGCGTGATCGTCGAGCGCGACGGCGAGGAGGGGACGCGCGACTGCTACGGCGCGCTCGGCCTGATCCACTCCCTCTGGAAGCCGATGCCCGGCCGCTTCAAGGACTACGTCGCCATGCCGAAGTTCAACGGCTACCGCAGCCTCCACACGACGGTCATCGGTCCGGAGGGGCGGCCGCTGGAGATCCAGGTGCGCACACGCGAGATGCAGCAGACGGCCGAGCTCGGCGTGGCCGCGCACTGGGCGTACAAGGACGGACGGCGCTCGAAGCGCGCCGACGAGGAGTGGAACACCTGGGTGCGGCAGTTGATGGACGACAACGCCGACGAGGACGACGCCGCCGAGTTCGTGAAGAGCTTCCGCACCGACCTCTTCGACGAGGAGGTGTTCGTCTTCACGCCGAAGGGCGAGGTGAAGACGCTCCCGGTCGGCGCGACCCCGATCGACTTCGCCTACGCAGTCCACACCGACGTCGGCCACCGCACGGTCGGCGCGAAGGTGAACGGCCGGATCGTCCCGCTCCATTACCGCCTGCGTAACGGCGACCGCGTCGAGATCCTGACGGGAAAGTCCGCCGCGCGCGGCCCGTCCCGCGACTGGCTCTCACTCGTGGCCTCGTCGCGGGCGCGCAACAAGATCCGCCAGTTCTTCTCCCGCGAGCAGAAGGAAGATCTCGAGGCGAAGGGCCGCGAGTCGCTCGAGAACGCGCTCAAGGGCCAGAACCTCCCGTACAAGAAGCTCGCGGGCTCGGCGGTCCTCGCCGGCGTGATCCGGGAATCCGGCTACAAGAAGGCCGAGGAGTTCTACATCGCGCTCGGCTCCGGGAAGCTGACCGCCTCCAAGATCGTCGACAAGGTCCTGCAGCAGCTCAAGGTGGCCGAGGTCGCCGAGGAGCAGGTGCCGGTCAAGAAGCCGCGCGCGCGGGAGGCTCTCGGCAGCGAGAGCTACGGCATCAACGTGATCGGCGTCGAGGACGTACTCGTCCGGCTCGCGAAGTGCTGCACCCCGGTGCCGGGTGACGACATCGTCGGCTACATCTCGCTTGGCAAGGGGATCACGATCCACCGCGGCGACTGCCCGAACGTGCGCGCACTACGGCGCAACCCCGAACGGTTCACGCCGGTCGAGTGGGAGGGAGGCGGCAGCCAGAGCTTCCGCGTCCAGATCGCGGTGGACTCGTGGGATCGCCCGCGCCTGCTCGAGGACGTCGCCAGGACGTTTGCCGAGCACGGCTCCAACATCGTCTCGTACGGCGGGACCGTCGACGACCAGATGGCGCGGAATTGGTACGTCGCCGAGGTCGGCGACGTCAAGGCCCTGCGCGGCCTGCTCAGCTCGCTCCGCAATGTCGACGGCGTCTTCGACGCGCGACGCGTCACGCCGTCCTGAGTCCCCTCGTTCGAGGGATCCAGGCTCACCAACCGCGGGTTACCCCGTTCGAGGGACACGCGAGTGCTGATGCGGGGTCTGTCCCTCGAACGAGGGACGGGCTTGTCAGCTTTGCCACACCTCGCCGCCCGTGTCCCAGCCGACGAGGCAGAGGTCGGCGATGCTCTCCGCGACGGCTTCGAGGTCGGCTTGCGCAACGTCTCCGTCGGCTGCGAGCTCGGCGACCCGCGTGTCGCGCCACACCACGGGGACGGCGGTGCGCCGTCCAGGATCCGGCGTGCCCGCCTCGGGCCCGAGCACGAGGCTGTCCTCCTCGACGAAGAAGATCCCGGCCCAGGCGCAGTCCTCCCGCGCCGCGAGCTCGGCCACGGTCCGGCGCAGCTGCTCGTCGGCGTCAGCGGACATCGAACGGCTCCCGGTACTCGTCGGGGATCGGGATCGGCTGGCGCGTCTCGCGGTCGATGAACACGAGCGTCTGGTGCGCCGTGACCAGCAGCGTCTCCTCCGGCGCCTTGAAGGCCGCGAACTCGTAGGTCATACTCGTCCGCCCGATCCGCGCCACCCGGATGTGGATCTCGAGCTCGTCGTCGAAGCCGGCCGGGGCGAAGTACTCGACGTCGTTCGCCCGCATCACGAACTCGCCGCCGACTTCGCGATGGAGGAGGCCGAGCGAGCGAAGGTACTCCGTCCGCGCGAGATCGAAGAACGGGTTGTAACGGCCGTAGTAGACGACGCTCTGCGCGTCCGTGTCGGAGAAGCCGACGCGCGTCCGGGTGGCGAAGGCGTACTCGCCGCTCACGAGCGGATCACCTCGAGCACCTCGTCGCGCTTCTCCTCCATCAGCTCCTCCGACGTTGCCTCGAGGTTGAGGCGAAGCAGCGGCTCCGTGTTCGACGGGCGCACGTTGAAGTGCCAGTCGTCGAAGTCGACCGAGATCCCGTCGAGGTGCGAGACCCGCCCGCCGGCGTACCGCTCCTTCAACTCCTGCAGCTTGAGCGCAACGTCCGGAACGGGCGTGTTGAGCTCGCCCGTGATGAAGTAGCGCTCGCGGAGCGGCGCGAGGATCTCCGACAGCCGCCGGCCTCTCTTCGAGATCAGCTCGAGCATGAGCAGGAACGGGACGACGCCGGAGTCGGCCTGGCTGAAGTCGCGGAAGTAGTAGTGGCCCGAGACCTCGCCGGCGAACGCGGCGTCCTCCTTGCGCATCCGCGCCTTGATGAAAGCGTGGCCGACGCGGTTCATGAGCGCCACGCCGCCGTCGCGCTCGATCGCTTCCGGCACGGCCCGGCTCGCCCGAACGTCGTAGATGACCTTCGCGCCGGGCTCCTTCGCGAGCACGCTCTCGGCGAAGAGCGCGGTCACGAAGTCGCCGGGAACGAACTCGCCCGTGTCGTCGACGAAGAAGCAGCGGTCGGCGTCGCCGTCGAACGCGACCCCGAGGTCGGCGCCTTCCTCGAGCGTCTTGCTCACGATGAACTCGCGGTTCTCGGGCAGGAGCGGATTCGGCTCGTGGTTCGGGAACGAACCGTCGGGCTCGAAGTAGCAGCGGACGGTCTCGATCGGCAGCCGTTCGAGCACGGGCGGGAGCATCGTGCCGGCCATTCCGTTCGCGGCGTCGATCACGACCTTCAAGGGCTTGATCGACGAGACGTCCACAAACGACATGACCCGCTCGACATACGCCGTCCAGATGTCGTGAGTTTCCACTGACCCTTCCGTGACGGAGACGTCATGGTGACTGCCGTCAGGTCGTGCCCCGTCCGGACGTGTCCCATTGGTCGCTGCGCGGTCGCGGACATCCAGGAGGCCCGATTCTCCGCCGACCGGCAGGGCGCCACGGCGGACGAGCTTCATTCCCGTGTACTGCTTCGGATTGTGCGAGGCCGTGACCATGATGCCGCCCTCGAGGCCCAACGAGCCCACGGCGAAATAGACCATCTCGGTGCCGACGAGGCCGAGGTCGAGGACGTCGCAGCCGGCCGCCGCCGCGCCGCGCATCACCGCCTCCTGCATCGTGGGCGACGAGAGCCGCATGTCGCGTCCGACCGCGATCCGGCGCGGCTCGAACTGCTCGACGTACGCGCGACCGATCGCCTCGGCGCCGGCCTCGTCGAGTTCGTCGGGATAGATCCCGCGCACGTCGTACGCTTTGAAGACCTTCGGATCGAGCACCGGCCCGAACCTACCGAAAGGAGACGTGATGGGAATGCTCGACCATGTCGGCATCGGCGTCGCCGACTACGAGCGCAGCAAGGCGTTCTACGAGCAGGCTCTCGCGCCGCTCGGCTACTCGCTCCTGCTGGAGTTCTCCGGTGCGGCGGCCGGGTTCGGCAAGGACGACGGAGGCCGGCCTTCGTTCTTCCTCGAGGCGCACGGCGAGCCCGCGCGCGGCCGGCTCCATCTCGCGTTCGCCGCGGAGAGCCGCGATCGGGTCGACGCGTTCCATGCGGCCGCGCTCGAGGCCGGCGGCACCGACAACGGCGCGCCCGGCATCCGCTGGTACCACGACGACTACTACGGCGGCTACGTCCTCGATCCCGACGGCCACAACGTCGAGGCCGTCTGCCACGAGCCGGCCTAGGGAGCCCCAAGCAGGACGTCGCCGATCGCGCGCGTCGACGCGGCGTCCGGCGACTCGCTGATGACCACCGCTGCGCGCTCGAACCGCGCGAGCGCATCCCTCAGCGGCTCGGCCCGCAGCGTCCCCTCGCCGTACGGCAGGTGCTTCGTCTCGTTCCGGTTCGCGTACTGGATGTCGCTGAAGTGGATGTGGAACGGCTCCCCCGGCTCGAGCACGGCGTCCGCGCCGGTCAGAGCGTCGGCGAACCGGTCCGGCTCGAGGAAGGCGCCGTCGCTCGTGGCGTGCATGTGGGCGAAGTCGAGCACCGGCCGGACGAAGTCGACCTCCGCGGCGATCGCGAGCACGTCGTCGATCGTGCCGAAATCGCGGACGCGGCCCATCACCTCGACGCCGAACGGGACGAGCCGGTCTTTCGCCTCGAGCCGCGCCCGCAGGTCGCCGAGCTGGTCGACGACGTCGGCGATCGTCTGCTCCCGCTCGCGGCCGAGCAGGAAGCCGGGGTGGAAAACGATGATCCGCGCACCGCAGGCCTTCGTGAGGCCGGCGGTGTGGTCGAGCATCCCGAGCGCCATCTTGAACTTCTTGCCGCGATCCGCGTGACCCATGAACGCGGCGAGCGGTGCGTGCACCGAGAGGGCCACGTCGGCGTCCTCCGCGGCGGCGCCGAACAGCGGTGCCGTCTCGTAGTCGAGCCAGAAACCGCCTGCAAACCCGATCTCGCAGGCCTGGTAGCGCTCCGCCGTCAGAGCAGCGAACGAGTCCCCGAACGTCGGCGCCTCGGGAAGCCCGCTCGGGCCGTAGCGGATCTCGCCCACAGGGGCAGCCTATGCCGCCCGGCTATGTCGTCCGACCCTGTTTCTACGTTTTTGCCATGCCCAAGCGCCCTTCCAGAATCGACCTGCTCGAGCTCGACATCGACCTGCGTCTGGCCGACCTCTGGCGCGAGACGCTCGACGTGACGGACTGGAACCTCGAAGTGGTCGCCGCCTTCCTGCGCGCCGCGTACGGGAAGGGCTACTGCGACGCGCTCACCGAGGACGCACCGGGGTCGCTCTGCCACGAGCACGGGTACCGCATTCCGGCCCGCAAGCCGGCCGAGAGCCCCAACCGCTGAGCCGGTAGCGGCAGAACCGGCGCTCGCCCGCGGCGAGCGGGGCTACGATGCGCGCGTGGGATCGAGTCCTGCGCGGCTTGTGATTGCCCTCTCGGTAGCGGCCGCGCTCGCCATCTTCGTCGTCTACACGGCACTCGCCGGCAACGGCGTCGCCGATCTGACGCCGAGCAGCGTTGCCGGGCACACCGGCAACGTCTCGCTCATCGGCAAGGTCGTCGGCCGGACGCAGGGCGACTCGTACTCGCACGGCGGCCTTCGCTTCCGCCTCAAGGACATCGGCAGCGCGACGCCGGCGCGCGTCCCGGTCGTGTACCACGGCACCGTGCCCGACCAGTTCAAGACCGGCCGCGACGTCGTCATTCAGGGAGCGCTGGTCAACGGCGTCTTCGTCGCGCAGAAGAACTCCCTGATCACGAAGTGCCCGTCGCACTACGCGCCCGCGAAGTCGTCGAAGACCTAGTGGCCACGCGCTGATGGCCCCGCTCGGGCGCGCGGCGCTCCTCCTCGCCTTCGGCCTCGTCCTCTACGCGCTGGTCGCCGGCTCGTACGCCGCGTGGAAGAAGCGCCGGCGGCTCGCGCACTCGGCGCAGAACGCACTCCTGATCGCGTTCCCGGTGACGCTCGTGGCGGCGATCGTGCTGTTCGTCGCGCTCGCGCGCCGGGACATGTCCTTCGTCTACGTCTGGCAGCACACGAGCCACAAGCTGCCGCTCGGGTACGCGCTCTCGGCGTTCTGGGGCGGCCAGGAGGGCTCGCTCCTGCTCTGGCTGCTCGTGCTCACGGGCTATGCCGGGCTCGCGGTCTGGCTCAACCGCCGCTCGCGCGAGCTGATCGCGTGGACCGTGCCCGTGTTCGGCCTCGTCGCCGTCTTCTTCGCGTTCATGCTCTGCTTCGTCTCGAGCCCGTTCAACGTCCAGCCTGCGCCGCCGGACGGCCAGGGGATGGTGCCGAGCCTGCAGAACCCGTACATGCTCGCCCATCCGCCGCTGCTCTACCTCGGCTACGTCGGGCTCACCGTCCCGTTCGCGTTTGCCATGGGCGCGCTCCTGTCCGGCCGTACGGACGAGCGCTGGATCATCGCCACGCGCCGCTGGACGCTCGCCGCCTGGATGTTCCTCGGCGTCGGCCAGCTGATCGGCTCCCACTGGGCGTACGTCGAGATCGGCTGGGGCGGCTACTACGCCTGGGATCCGGTCGAGAACGCCGCGCTGATGCCGTGGCTCGCGGCGACCGCGTTCCTGCATTCGGTGATGATCCAGGAGAAGCGCGGGATGCTGAAGGTCTGGAACATGATCCTCGTCGCGCTCGCGTTCAACCTCTCGCTGTTCGGCACGTTCCTCACGCGCTCGGGCGTGATCGACTCGATCCACTCGTTTTCGAAGAGCTCGATCGGCGGCTGGTTCCTCGCCTTCCTCGTGCTGATGGTCGTCCTCTCGGTCGCACTCATCTACTGGCGACTGCCGCTGCTGCGCACCAAGACGAAGCTCGAGTCGCTCGTCTCGCGCGAGGCGACCTTCCTCTACAACAACCTGCTGCTCGTCGCGCTCTGCCTGACGATCCTCTGGGGGGTGCTCTACCCGATCCTGTCCGAGGCGGTGCGCGGCGAGACGCGCTCGGTCTCGAAGCCGTACTACGACTTTTTCCTGCACACGTTCGGGCTGCCGCTGCTGCTGCTGATGGGGATCGGGCCGCTCGTCGCGTGGCGGAGGGCGTCGCTCCGCTCGCTCGGGAAGACGTTCATCATCCCGTTCGCCGCCGCGACGATCACCGGCGTGGTGCTGCTCCTGCTCGGCTTCGGGAGCTCGTGGCCCGGCCTGCTCGCGTACACGTTCTGCGCCTTCGTCGCCGCGTCGATCGTGCTCGAGTTCGTGCGCGGCCGGCGGGCGACGGGCTCCGTCTTCAAGCTGATCGCGCGCAACCGGCGGCGGTACGGCGGCTACATCGTCCACGCCGCGATCGTCCTGCTCGCGATCGGCATCGCCGGCTCGAGCGCGTACCAGACGGAGCGGGAGCAGATCCTGCGGCCCGGTCAGCACATCGTGGCCGCGGGCTACACGCTCACGTACAGGGGGCTCACCGGCGTGAAAGGCCCCGACTACACGGGCTACCGCGCGGTTGTAGACGTGTCCGGTCACGGTGAGCGCTTCCAACTCCACCCGGGAGAGAACAACTACAACATCGAGGGTCCCGCGAACGAGGCGTCGATCTACCACGACCCGCGGTCGCTCGGCGACGTCTTCACCAAGGCCCAGGTCGCGGGGAAGCACACGACCAACATCGACCTCCAGGTCCTCGTGAAGCCGCTCATCAACCTGATCTGGGTCGCAGGTTTCGTCTTCGTCGCGGGCGCGCTGATCGCGATGTGGCCGGACGCAGTCGAGCAGCGGCGGCTCGCGGCGCGCTACGCGGCCGGCGCCGCGCCGGCCGGGATCTAGCCGTGGAGTGGGCGCTCGCCGTGGCGGCGATGCTCGCGGTCGTCGCCGTCGTGTTCGTCGCACGCCCGTTCCTGCGCGAACCGTCTCCCGCCAGCGACCGGCTCGACGAGCTCGCGCCCGAGGCGCGGCAGCGGCTCGCGCTCGCGGAGGAGCGAGACCACGCGCTCTCGGCCCTGAAGGAGCTCGAGTTCGACCACCGGACGGGGAAGGTCTCGGACGAGGACTACCGGGCGCAGGTCGGGCCGCTGCGCAGGCGGGCGGCGGAGATGTTACGAGCGCTGGAACAGCGGGAACAAGCCCCGCGTGAGCGCCTCGCCGATCGGGGACAGCACGTGCGGTAGGTGCGACGAGGCGCTCACTCCCGGCGCCGGTCGACGCCGCCGCTAGGCTCCGCCGGGCCATGGTCGGCGTCCACCATGCGGTCGCGTTCGCAGTCCTGGCCGTGACGTTCGGGGCGGCGGCCGTCGGAGCCTGGACGTACTACCGCCGCCGGGAGGCGCACGGGCTCCTCACGCACCTGCTGGCGCTCGCCCAGACGCTGCTCGTCGCCCAGGTCGGGCTCGGCCTCCTGCTTCTGTCGAGCCACCATCGCGCGGCCGACAAGCTCCACTACCTGTACGGGACGCTCGCGCTCCTCGCGGTGCTTGCGCCGTGGATGTACGCGCCGACCGAGCGACGCGGCCGACTCCTCTGGTTCACCGGGGCGACATTGGTGGCAGGAGCGCTCTCCGTGCGGGCGTACATGACTGCCACATGAGCCGGTTCTTCTCCCGCCTCAACCCGTTC
This sequence comes from uncultured Actinomycetes bacterium, assembly GCA_963743545.1. Classification (GTDB taxonomy): domain Bacteria; phylum Actinomycetota; class Thermoleophilia; order Gaiellales; family Gaiellaceae; genus Palsa-739. The sequence continues at coordinate 40,443 of CAVUQB010000006.1, forward strand.
CTGCGCGGCATGCTGATCCTCGGGGCCGTCGCCGCGGTGGTCGTCGTGCTTCAGCTCGAGAAGACGCTGATCGCGCTCGGCATCATCGCGCGCGTCGCCTTCATCCTCGCGATCGCCTATTTCATCTTCCTGATGTGGCGTGAGCGGCGAGAGGGGATCTCGCTCTGGCCGCAGCGTGCGCAGTGGGTCTTCTACGGCGCGGCGGTCGTGGCCGTCGCCGACGTCGGCGTCTACTGGTACGGCGGCGCCGTCGGCTACGAGGTCTTCGCGTTCGTCGCGATCCTCGTGCTCTGCGGCTTCGCCATGTGGCGCACGTGGCGCGACCAGCACACGTACGTCTAGGGAGCTAGGCCTCGACGCGGGCCGAAGCGCCGTCGAGCGCCGCGAGCGCCTCGCGGATCTGCACGTAGCGGCCGACGAAGATCGGCGTGTCGCGCTCGGTGTAGCGAGAGGCTTCGCTGTCGCGCAGGCGCAGCATGAGGTGCATGAAGTCGGCCGGCTCCTCGCACTCGAACGCGGTCATGAACTCCTGGTCGTCGATTCCGAAGGAGTACGTCGTGTGATTCTTGATCCCGGGGAACTCCTCGTGGCCGATCCGGATGTGCTCCTCCATCGCCCGCTGCCGGTCGGCCTCGGGCAGCGCGTACCACGGCCGCACCTTCACGAACGGGTAGACGACGAGGTAGGGGAGGCCGTGCGGCGTGATCTTCCGCGCCTTGCGGGCGCTCGTGTACTGCGACGCCTTCGTGGTGGCGAGGTACGAGTACGGCGTCTCGAGCCAGCCGGCGAGCGCCGTCCCGTTCAGCGCGGTGCCGAGCTCCTCGAGTGCGTCGTAGCGCTCCGTGATCTTCCAGAGGAAGAAGTCGGAGTCCGGGCGGACGCCGGCCGTCGTGTACGCGCGCAGGTGCTCGAACCGGTCGGCGAACGACTCCACCACCTCGGCGAACTCGTCCTTGTGCGCCTGGCGCTCCTCGACGGGGAGCCGCCGCCAGGCGGGATCGACCCGAGAAAACGTGTACGCGACGTACTGGCCCTCCACGATGCGAATGCTAGCCACGGCGCTAGGCTTGGCTCTCCTGCAGGAGCGAGCGAAGGGAGCCCACGTGAGGACGGTATTCGCCGGCGGACGGGTGTTCGACGGGACCGGCGCGGCGGTCGCAGAGGCCGACGTGGCGGTGGTCGACGGGCAGATCGTCGAGGTCGGGGTCGGGCTCGACGGCGACGAGCAGGTCGACGTCGGCGGCTCGACGCTCCTGCCGGGTCTCTTCGACACGCACGTGCACGTGATGTTCGGCCACGTCGACTTCTGGCGGATGATGCAGGAGCCGTTCTCGTACCGCTTCTACGACGCGATCCGGAACCTCGACGCGACCCTGCGCATCGGCATCACGACCGTCCGCGACGCCGGGGGTGCCGACCTCGGCGTGAAGACGGCGCTCCAGGAGGGGATCATCGCCGGGCCGCGGATCCAGATCTCGATCACGATGCTGAGCCAGACCGGCGGCCACGGTGACGGGTGGCTTCCCTCGGGCGCTCTGGCCGAGCCGTTCCCGGCGTACCCCGGCGCGCCGGGGTCGATCGTCGACGGGCCTGACGAGGCGCGGCGGCGGGTGCGCGAGCTCGTGCGTGCCGGCGCCGACGTGATCAAGATCGCGACCTCCGGCGGCGTCCTCTCGCCGCGCGACAAGCCGCAGCAGCCCGGCTTCGACGTCGAGGAGATCGAGGTGATCTGTGCCGAGGCCGCGGCCGCGGGGCTCTGGGTCATGTCACACGCGCAGTCGATCGTGGGGATCAAGAACGCGGTCCGCGCCGGCGTGCGCTCGATCGAGCACGGCATCTACCTCGACGACGAGGCGATCCAGCTCATGCTCGACCGCGGCGCGTATCTCGTCCCGACGCTCGTCGCGCCGCACGGCGTGATCAAGGCGGCCGAGGCGGGCGCGTCGATCCCCGACGTGGCCGTGACCAAGTCGCGCGAGGTGATCGAGGCGCACCAGGACTCCTTCCGGCGCGCGGTCGAGGCCGGCGTCAAGGTGGCGATGGGCACCGACGCCGGGGTCGTCCCGCACGGCACGAACCTCGAGGAGCTGCAGCTGATGGCCGATCAGGGCATGAGCCCGGAGGACGTGCTCGTTGCCACGACGCGGAGCGCCGCTGAGCTGATGGGTCTCGAAAACGAGCTCGGGACGATCGAGCCCGGGAAGCGCGCCGACCTCGTCGTCGTCGCCGGCGACCCGTTCGACTTCGGCGACCTCGCCGGGCGGATCGAACGCGTCTACCAGGACGGTCGGCTCGTCGTCGAGGCCGAGCCCGAGCCGGTGATCGCAGCGGTCTAGAAAGGCTGGGAGCGCCGTCGGCAAAGCCGACGACGCCCGCCCCGAAGACCCGCCCGCCTCCGGCGGCCGTGGTGGCTACGGTGGCCGTCGTGGCCGCCCGGGTCGAAAACCAGCTGAAGTCGCTCCCGGCGAGGCCGGGCGTCTACCTGTTCCGCGACGAGGACGGCGAGGTGCTCTACGTGGGCAAGGCGAAATCGCTGCGCCCGCGCGTCCGCTCCTATTTCCAGCGGACGTCGGACGGCCGTCCGCAGATCCAGAGCCTGCCCGCGCGTGTCGCGGACGTCGAGGTGATCGTGACGGGGAGCGAGGTCGAGGCGCTGCATCTCGAGCAGAACCTCGTCAAGCGCCACCGGCCGCCGTTCAACGTGCGGCTGCGCGACGACAAGTCGTTCCCGTACATCGCGGTCACCGTCGAGGACGAGTACCCGCGCGTGATGTTCACCCGCGAGCGGCACCGGCCCGGCGTCTGGTACTTCGGCCCGTACGCGAACGCGAAGAAGGTGCGTGAGACGCTCGACGTCCTCAACCGCGTCTTCCGCTACCGCCCGTGCGAGGGGCCGAAGCCCGGCCGTCACAGCGGCATTCCGTGCCTCGACTACCACATCGACCGCTGCCTGGCCCCCTGCGTCGGCTACGTGTCGCAGGAGGACTACCGCGGCATCGTCGACGACGTGATCGAGTTCCTCTCCGGCGACGTGAAGCCGATCCAGCGTGAGCTCGAGCGGCGGATGCAGGAGGCGGCGGCGGACGAGCGCTTCGAGGACGCGGCTCGCTACCGGAACCGGCTCTTCTCCGTGCAGCATCTCGTCGAGCGGCAGGCGGTCGAGCGGCAGTCGGTCGGGACGGTGGACGTGATCGGCTTCGCGGCCGAAGCCGACCGTGCCGTCGTGCAGATCTTCCCGCTGCGCGGCGGCAAGATGGTCGATCGCCACTCCTTCCATCTCGAGAACGTCGGCGGGCAGGACGTGACGACGATCCTCGAGTCCTTCGGGCTCGAGTACTACGGGAGCGCGCCGAGCGTGCCGCCGCAGATCGTCGTGCCGAGCGATGCCGGAGACCTCTCGGCGCTCGCCGAGCTCCTCTCCGAGCGGCGCGGGGCGCGGGTCGAGATCCGGACGGCCGAGCGCGGCGAGAAGCGCCGCCTGCAGCGGCTCGCCGACGAGAACGCGCTCCACGTGCTGACGAGCGACCTCGCACAGGGCGAGCAGCGCCGGCTGCGCCGCGTCGAGGCGCTCGAGCAACTGCGCGAGACGCTCAACCTCGAGTCCCTGCCGATCCGCATCGAGTGCTTCGACATCTCGACCGCGATGGGGCAGGACAACGTCGGCTCGCTGGTCGTCTTCCAGGACGGGCTGCCGAAGAAGGCGCACTACCGCAAGTTCACGATCCGCGGCCAGGAGGGGATGGACGACTTCGCCGCGATGGGGGAGATGATCTCGCGGCGGTTCGCGCGCTTGGCGAAAGGAGTGACCACGGACGAGTACGACGAGTCGTTCGCGGCGACCCCGAACCTCGTGGTGGTCGACGGCGGCAAGGGTCAGCTCGCGGCGGCGCTCGCGGCGATGAAGGCGTTCGACCTGCCGCGTGTCGCCGTGATCGCGCTCGCGAAGCGCGAGGAGGAGGTGTTCGTGCCCGGACGGTCGCGGGCGGTCGTCCTCTCACGCCACGACCCGGGGCTCCAGCTCCTGCAGCGGATCCGCGACGAGGCGCACCGCTTCGCCGTCGGTTTCCACCGGCAGCGTCGCCAGTCGCGCGGCTTCGCCTCGCTGTTCGACGAGCTCGAGGGCGTCGGCCCGGCGCGGCGGCGGGCGCTCCTGAACCACTTCGGCTCGGTCGACGCGATGCTCGCTGCGACGCCCGAGGAGCTCGAGGGCGTGCCGGGCGTCCCCGCAAAGGTCGCGCGCAGCGTCTACGCCCAGCTGCACAAAGCCGGTGGTGGGGCCGGGCGCGCCTAGCTACTCGGAATCTGGCCCCAGGAACGGGTAGCGGTAGTCCCGCGGCGGCACGAACGTCTCCTTGATCGTGCGCGGACTGACCCAGCGGATCAGGTTCCACATCGAGCCGGCCTTGTCGTTCGTGCCGGAAGCACGTGCGCCGCCGAACGGTTGCTGCCCCACGACGGCCCCGGTGGGCTTGTCGTTGACGTAGAAGTTGCCCGCGGCGTAACGGAGCCGGTCCTTCGTCCCCTCGATCGCCGCCAGATCGCGCGCGAAGACGGCGCCCGTCAGCCCGTAGGTCGTCCCGTTGTCGATGAGGTCGAGCGTGTCCTCGTAGCGAGCGTCGTCGTACACGAAGGCCGTGACCACGGGCCCGAACAGCTCGTCCCTCATTGTCCGGAAGTTCGGGTCCGACGTCTCGATCACCGTCGGCTGGACGAACCAGCCCTCGCTGTCGTCGTAGTTCCCGCCGGCGATCACCTGCGCCGTGCCGCCGGACGCCTTGGCCTCCTCGATCGCCTCCTTCTGGGTGGCGAACGAGCCGGCGTCGATGACTGCCCCGACGAAGTTGGAGAAGTCGGCGACGTCTCCCATCTTCATGTCCCCGATCTCCTCCACGACCCGATCGCGCACCTGTGGCCACAGGCTGGCGGGCGCGAAGACGCGGGAGGCGGCGGAGCACTTCTGTCCCTGGTATTCGAAGGAGCCGCGGAGGATGGCAGTGGCCACCGCCTCGGCGTCGGCGCTCGGGTGCGCGACGATGAAGTCCTTGCCGCCGGTCTCGCCGACGATTCTCGGGTAGTTGCGGTAGCGGGCGATGTTCTCGCCGACCGACTTCCACATGCCCTGGAAGACGGGGGTCGAGCCGGTGAAGTGGATGCCCGCGAGGTGCTCGCTCGCGAGGGCGGGGTCGCCGACGGCGGCGCCGGAGCCGGAGACGAGGTTGATCACGCCCGGCGGCAGACCGGCCTCCTCCCACAGCTTCATGAGGAAGTGCGCGCTGACGGCGGCGGTCGAGGCCGGCTTCCAGACGACGGTATTGCCCATCAGCGCGGCCGAGGTGGGGAGGTTCCCGGCGATCGCCGTGAAGTTGAACGGCGTGACGGCGAAGACGAACCCCTCGAGCGGCCGGTACTCGAGCCGGTTCCAGACGCCGGGCGAGGAGATGGGCTGCTCCTCGTAGATGCGGGTCATGAACTGGACGTTGAAGCGCCAGAAGTCGATGAGCTCGCAGGCGGAGTCGATCTCGGCCTGGTGCGCAGTCTTCGACTGGCCGAGCATCGTGGCCGCGTTGAGCGTCTGGCGCCACGGGCCGGCGAGGAGTTCGGCGGCGCGAAGGATGACCGCGGCGCGCTCCTCCCACGGCGTTCGGGACCACTCCTCCCACGCGTCGGCCGCAGCGGCGATCGCGCGGTCGACCTCGGCGGCGCCGCCCTTGTGGACGTCGGCGAGGACGTGGCTGCGTTTGTGCGGCATAACCGCTTCGAACGTGTCGCCGGTGCGGACCTCCTCGCCGCCGATGACGAGCGGAATCTCCAGGCGCTGGGCTGAGAGCTCGTCGAGGCGGCGCCGGAGCTCGTCGCGCTCCGGGCTGCCGGGCTCGTAGCCGAGCACCGATTCGTTGTGGGGCTCGGGGACTCGGAAGATGCCGTGGGCGCTCATTGGTAGCGATTCTAGGATTCGTGGTCGTGGTAGTGACGCAGGTGGCCTATGAGGCGGAGGGTTGGGGCGCAGGTGAGCTCGTGATCGCGGGCGGGCGCGTCGTCTGGCACGACCTCCCGTGGCCGCGTGCGTCGCGGCCGGAGTCGGGCGTCGCGGATGCATCGGCGGACCCATCCCAAACCCCCACCCACCCGGGGCATGGGGCCGTCACTGCTGTACCAGAGAACGCGTCGCGCGGAGATCGAGGCTTCGTCAAAGAAGTCGTGCGGCTGTTGCAGGCGTACTTCGCGGGCGAGCCCGTGCTGCTCGAGGAGGTGCCGGTCGATCTCGAGTACGAGACCGACTTCCTCACGCGTTGCGCGACCGCGCTCCGCACCGTCCCTCGCGGCGAGGTCGTCACGTACGGGGAGCTTGCAGCGCTGGCGGGGGCGCCGGGGGCGGCGCGGGCTGCAGGGAGCTTCTGCGCCCGCAGCCATCTCTCGATCTTCGTCCCGTGCCACCGCGTCGTCTCCGCCGGCGGCCTCGGCCCGTACGGCTCCTACGGCACCGGGTACAAGCGGCGACTGCTGGCGCTCGAGGGCTATGCCCACGCTGTCTGACGACCTGCGGGAGGAGCTCGCGGCGATCGCTCCGGTGAACGAGTGCGACCGGCTCGCCGAGCTCTCCGGTCTCTTCCACGTCGCCGGCCGTGCGCATCTGCGCGGCCGCGGCAGCGTCGATGTCCACCTCGATGTCTCGACCTCGACCGTCGCGCGCCGCGCCTTCGCGCTGTTGCGCGCCTGCGACGTGCGGTCCGAGATCCGCACCTACCCGCGCCGAGCCTTCGACCGGGCAACCCGCTACCAGCTCCACGTGGAGGGCTCGGAGGACGCCCACACGACGCTGTATCGCGCCGGCGTCCTCGACCGCTCCCATCGGCCGCTTGGCCGCCCGCCGAACCGCGTCGTCGCCCGGCGCTGCTGCGCCGCCGCCTACCTCCGCGGCGCTCTGCTCGGCTCGGGAACGCTCAGCGGGCCGCGAGATCCGCACCTCGAGATCCGCACAGCGGAGACCGACGGAGCCCGCTTCCTCGCCGCAATCGTGACCCGCCTCGGCGCCGAGCTCCACGTCCAGGAGCGGAGCTCGCACGCGACCGCCTATGCCAAGGGAACCGAGGCGATCGCCGACGTCCTGGTGGCCGCCGGGTCCGTCGACGTGGTGCTCGTGCTCGAGGAGCAGGCCGTGCTCGCCGCGACCCGTGCCGACGCCAATCGGCTCGCGAACGCCGACCACGCCAACCTGGTGCGAACGGGCCGGGCCGCGCACGCGCAGCTCGAGGCGCTGCACCGTCTCGACGTCGACGCGCTCCCGGACGACCTGCACGAGATCGCGCTCCTTCGTCTGCGCCACCCGACCGCCTCGACCGCGGAGCTGGCGCGCCGTTGCAAGCCCGCCCTGTCGAAGGCCGCGGCCTATCGGAGATTGCGTCGTTTGCAGGAGCTTTCCCGCTTCTGAACAATCTCGTTATGCGTTGTAGGTCGCCTAGCGCGGCAACAGTGCGCGAGTCATACTCGCCTCGGCGGGTTCTCGCTCGTCCGGCGGCGGATTCAGACCCCGTCTGCCGTCAGGTCTCGAGCGGGTGAGGGGCCGGGAGGGTCGTCCTCGGAGCTTCCCGGTCCGCCCGCCGATTGGCGTCGGAGCCGCACGAAAGACTGCGGAGAGCTACGGATTTCTCCCGCTTGGGCGCGGTTAGACTCGAAGGGCAACCGACGACGAGAGGGGCTTTCGAGATGGCGAAGACGAGGGTCGGCATCAACGGCTTCGGCCGGATCGGCAGGAACTTCCTGCGCGCCCAGCTCCAGCAGGGCGGCGACTTCGAGATCGTGGCCGCGAACGACATCGGCGACACGAAGACGATGGCGTACCTGCTCAGGCACGACTCCGTTCTCGGCAACCTCGACGCGCCGGTCGAAGCCGGCGACGACTCGATCACCGTCGGCGGCCACGAGATCAAACTCCTCTCGGAGCGCGACCCCGCGGACCTGCCCTGGGCGGAGCTCGGCGTCGACGTCGCGATCGAGTCGACCGGGCTCTTCACGAAGCGCGCCGACGCTGAGAAGCACCTCCAGGCCGGCGCCAAGAAGGTCGTGATCTCTGCCCCGGCCACCGATCCGGACTTCACCATCGTCCTCGGCGTCAACGACCGCGAGTACGACCCGGAGCAGCACCACATCGTCTCGAACGCCTCCTGCACGACGAACTGCGTCGCGCCTGTGGCGAAGATCCTGCACGAGGCCTACGGGATCGAGCGCGGCTTCATGACGACGATCCACGCGTACACGAACGACCAGCAAGTCCTCGACCTGCCGCACAAGGATCTGCGCCGTGCGCGGGCCGCAGCGATCAACCTCATCCCGACTTCGACCGGCGCTGCCCGCGCGATCGGTGTCGTGCTCCCGGAGCTGAAAGGGAAGGTCGACGGGATGTCGATGCGCGCGCCCGTCCCGACCGGCTCGATCGTCGACCTCGTGGTGCAGCTCCGCGCCGAGCCGACCGCCGAGGAGGTCAACGAGCTCTTCCGCGGCAAGGCGGACACCGGCGACCTCCAGGGGATCCTCCGGTACACCGACGAGCCGATCGTCTCGAGCGACATCGTCCACTCGTCGTACTCGTCGATCTTCGACAGCGACCTGACGATGGCGAACGGCCCGCTCGTGAAGGTCTTCTCCTGGTACGACAACGAGTGGGGCTACAGCTGCCGCCTCGTCGACCTCGTGGAGAAGATCGGGGCCACGCTGCCGGCCGCCGTCGAGGCGTAGGACGAGCGATGCGCATGCCGCGCTCGGTCCGCGACGCCGACGTCGCGGGCAAGACCGTCCTGGTCCGCTCGGATCTGAACGTGCCGCTCGAGGACGGCCGGGTTGCCGACGACACCCGCATCCGCGCCTCGCTGCCGACGCTCCAGCTGCTGCTCGAGCAGGGCGCGGCCGCGGTCCGTGTCTGCTCGCATCTCGGCCGGCCGAAGACGGAGGAGGACCGAGCGAGGTACGCGATGGCGCCGGTCGCGGCGCGGCTGCGAGAGCTCCTGCCGGACGCGCGCGTCCACGTGCTCGAGAACACACGCTTCGACCCGGGCGAGACGGCCAACGACGAGCGCTTCGCGCGCGAGCTCGCGGCCGGCTGCGACCTCTACGTCGACGACGCCTTCGGCTCGGTGCACCGCGCGCACGCCTCGACGGAGGCCGTCACGCACCTGCTGCCGGCCTATGCGGGCCTGCTGCTGCTGGACGAGCTCGAGCATCTCGGCCGCCTGCTCGGGGAGGTCGAGCCGCCCTTCGTGCTGGTCTCCGGCGGTGCCAAGGTCGAGGACAAGCTCGGAGTCCTCCGCAACCTCGGCGGCCGGGCCGACACCGTGCTCATCGGCGGCAAGATGGCCGAGGAGCTACGCCACGGGAGCCCGCTCGGCTTCGACGTCGAGCTGCCGGTGGACGTCGTCGGGGCCGCCGAGTTCGCCCGCGACGCGGAATCGCGCTTCTACGCCTACGAGGAGCTGCCCGACGGCTGGCTCGGCCTCGACATCGGGCCCGAGACCCGCACCCGGTTCGTGGAGCGGATCGAGGAGGCGCGCACGATCTTCTGGAACGGGCCGATGGGCGTCTTCGAGTGGCCGCGCTTCGCGGAGGGCACGAAGGACGTCGCCCACGCCGTCGCTGCGAATCAGGACGCGTTCTCGGTCGTCGGCGGCGCCGACTCGGTGCGCGCACTCAACGAGCTCGGCCTCGCCGACCGGGTCTCCTGGGTCTCGACCGGCGGCGGCGCGAGCCTCGAGCTGCTCGAAGGGAAGGAACTACCGGGCGTGGCGGCCATCCCGTCCGCCTAGGATCCACCCGTGCTGATCGCCGGCAACTGGAAGATGTTCCGCGGGCCGGATCCTGCCGCGCTCGCGGGACTCGACGCGGTCGTCTGCCCGCCGTTCACCCGCCTGCGCGATTGTGTCGACGCGGGCCTGACGACGTACGCACAGAACGTGCACTGGGAGCAGGAAGGTGCGTTCACAGGCGAGATCTCGGCGCCGCTGCTGCTCGAGCTCGGCGTCGTCGGATCCCTCGTCGGCCACTCGGAACGGCGGCAGTACTTCGGCGAGACCGACGAGACCGTCGCCCAGCGCGCCGTTGCGGCGCTCGAGGCCGGCCTGCGCGTGATCGCGTGTGTCGGCGAGACGCACGAGCAGCGCGAGGCGGGGGAGACGGAGGACGTCCTCCGCCGCCAGCTGTCGGTGCTCGAGCCGCATCCCGCGCTCGTGCTCGCGTACGAGCCGGTCTGGGCGATCGGCACCGGCCTCACCGCGACGCCCGAGATGGCGCAGGAGACGCACGCCTTCATCAAGTCGCTGCTCGAGGCGCCCGTTCTCTACGGCGGGTCGGTCAAGCCCGACAACGCCGGCACGCTGCTCGCCCGGCCCGATGTCGACGGCGCCCTTGTCGGCGGCGCCTCGCTCGATGTCGACTCCTTCAAGGCGATATGCGAGACGGCAGCACGTATCCCCTCGTAGCGCTTGTCATCCTCGACGGCTGGGGAATCGCGCCGCCCGGCCCCGGCAACGCGATCGAGCTCGCGGACACGCCCGTGTTCGACCGGCTCTGGCGCGACTTCCCGCACGCGCAGCTCCTCGCGTCGGGCCCGGCCGTCGGCCTGCCGGAAGGGCAGATGGGGAACTCCGAGGTGGGGCACCTGACGATCGGCTCGGGCCGCATCCTCTTCCAGGACCTCGTGCGCGTGAACCAGGCGATCGAGTCCGGCGAGCTGTTCGAGAATGACGTCCTGCGCGGCGCCTTCGAGCGCGGCGACAACGTCCATCTGCTCGGGCTCGTCTCGCACGGCGGCGTCCATTCGCACATCGACCACCTCCGGGCGCTGCTGACGTTCGCGCCGGAGAAGACCTGGATCCACGCATTCACCGATGGGCGCGACGTGTCGCCGCACTCGGCCGTGCACGACCTGGCCGAGCTGCCGGTCGACCGCATCGCGACGGTGGCCGGGCGGTACTACGCGATGGATCGCGACAAGCGCTGGGACCGCACCGAGCGCGCGCTCCGCGCGATCGTGGACGGAGAGGGCGAGCATGCCGACGATCCCGTCGCCGCCGTCCAGGCGAGCTACGACCGCGGCGTCACAGACGAGTTCATCGAGCCGGTCGTCATCGACGGTCGGCCGCGCCTCGACCCCGAGCGCGACACCGCGATCTTCTTCAACTTCCGCCCCGACCGAACGCGGCAGCTCTCCGAGAAGCTCGCCGAGCTCGGCGTCGACCTGACGACGATGACCCGCTACCGCGCCGACTTCGAGTTCCCGGTCGCCTTCCCCGAGCACGTCGTCGAGAACACGCTCGCCGAGGTGCTCGCGGCGCACGGGATCCGCCAGCTCCACTCGGCCGAGACCGAGAAGTACGCGCACGTCACCTACTTCCTCGACGGGGGTCGCGAGGAGCCGTTCGCCCGCGAGGACAGGATCCTCGTCGCCTCGCCGCGCGACGTGCCGAGCTACGACCGCAAGCCGCAGATGGCGGCGCCCGAGGTCGCCGACCGCGTCGTGCGCGCGATCGAGGAGGACGGGTACGGCTTCGTCGTCGTCAACTTCGCGAACCCGGACATGGTCGGGCACACCGGCGTGATTCCGGCCGTCGTGGAGGCGGTGGAGACGGCCGACGAGTGCCTCGGACGCGTCCTCGACGCGGTCGAACGCGCGGGCGGCGTCTCGCTCGTGATCGCCGACCACGGCAACGCGGAGACGCTCCTACAGAAGGACGGCAGCCCGCACACGGCCCACACGACGAACCCGGTGCCGGTGATCCTGACCGCGCCCGGGGCCGGTTTGCGTGACGGCGAGCTCTCCGACGTCGCTCCGACGATTCTGGGCCTCCTGGGCCTAGATGCGTCAACCGAGATGTCCGGTAAAAATCTCGTACAAATCCCGTAAACAATCGGTCTATACTGCCGCCACCTTGTCGCTGCCCCAGCCAGACTTCGGCGTACTGCGGAAGGCGCAGCGGGGCGATGAACGAGCCTTCTCGCTCATCGTCCGCGCTTACCAAATTCCGGTCTACAACTACGTGCTGCGCATGGTCGGCGGCGACCGTTCGCTCGCCGAGGACCTGACGCAGGAGGTCTTCCTGCGCGTCTTCCAGGGGCTGCCGCGGTTCTCGCACGGCTCGAAGTTCACGACCTGGCTGTTCCAGGTGACGAAGAACCGTGTTCTCGACGAGCTACGGGCGACCGAGCGCCGCCCGCGCGCGGTGGTGGATCTCGACGACATCCCGCCGCTCGAGGTCGTCGACGCACCGTTCGAGCGGCACGAGGCGATCAGCGCCGTCTGGCGCGCGGTCGAGGGGCTCAGCGTCGACCTGAAGATGGCGCTTCTCCTGCGCGACGTGGTCGGGCTCTCCTACACCGAGATCGCCGACTCGCTCGAAGTGACGCTCGCAACGGTCAAGTGGCGGATCTGGAAGGCGCGCGAAGACGTCCAGCTCGCTCTCGCCCGCGAGGGGATCGAGTTCTACGAGGAGCGCGAGGTTCCCACGGTTGCGGCTGCGGCGGCAGTCCCGGCTCCCAGCCTCGTGCCCGTGCCCGTGCTCGCACCGCCCGCTCTCCCGGCGGCCTAGAGCCGCGGCTACAGCCCGAGCGTGAGCCGGGCGGCGAGCAGCTCGGGCAGGCCTGCGTCCCGGATCTCGCGTTGCGTCTGCTCGACGTCGTACTCAACGCGGCGAAAGCTCGCGCGGTGTGTCTCGAGGTCGAGCAGGAGGTATGCGGCCCGCGGATCGCCGTCTCGCGGCTGGCCGACCGAGCCGGGATTGAGGAGCGCCCGCACACCGTCGAAGGCGAGCTCGGTGCCGGCCGGAGCAACGCCACCCGCGAGGTCGGCAGACAGCACGACCTGCAGCGCGACGTGGCTGTGGCCGACGAGCACGAGCGGCGAGCGGGCGAGCTCGAATGTTGCCAGCGCGCCCTCGTCGTCGAGGACGTACTCCCAGATCGGGTCGCGGGCCGAGCCGTGGTAGAGCGCGACGCCGTGGGCGAAGCCCTCCGGTTCCAGGCGGTCGAGGAAAGCCTGCGCCTCGGGCGCCAAAATACTCCGGGTCCAGGTCGCGGCGACACCCGCCTCGCCGCCGAACTCCTCGAGGTCGATCGTCCCCCGGATCGCGAGGTCGTGATTCCCCGCCAGGCAGACGTCGGCCCGCTGCGCGATCGCGGCGCAGCACTCGTTCGGTCGCGCCCCGTAGCCGACGAGATCGCCGAGGCACCAGAGCTCGTCAGGCGCCTCCTCGTCGATCGCCGCGAGGACCGCCTCCAGCGCGTGCAGGTTCGAGTGGATGTCTGAGACGACTGCGACGCGCATCGACAGCGGCGTACGCTAGCCCGGCGAGAACGGGCACCGTCGCCGCGACCTCGTTCGTGGTGTGCGTGAAGAGGAGGTAGCCCCACAGATAGGCGGTCACTCCGACGATCGCAGCCGCGGTGACCTTCCTCCGGCCGACGAAGACCACGCCGAGCAGCGCGGGGGCGAGTAGGTCGAGCCAGCCCATGAGCGCCGAGCCGAAGATCGCCTGCTGGAGGTTCGGCAGGGGGGTCCCCGCGGCGACGGGGCTCGCGACGTGCTCGAGCGTGTCCGTCGCCCTCTGCACGCTCGGCGTCGCCCAGACGAGCACGATGTCGAGGCCCGCGAGCACGACCAGGCCGACGCGGATCGACCACGCGGGAGCGACCATGGCGATCGCCGAGGCGGCCGCGAGGCAGGCGAGGGCGACCAGCGCAAGGCCCGCCGCGTCCTGCACGAGCCCGCTCGCGAGCCACACCGCGAACCAGAGGCCGGCGGCCGCCGGCGGCCATAGCCACCAACGCGGGCTGCCGCGGAAGAAGCCGTAGGTCGCCGCGAGCACAGGCGTCCCGAAGGTCGCGAGCCGCGCGAGCCAATGCGGCCCCTGCGGCACGGTGTTGATGATCAGCACGCCCGCGCCGAGCAGCGCGGCCGGGACGGCGAGCCACACCAGGCTCCGTCCGGTCGGTCGCGCCTGGCGCGCGGGCGCTGCCACCGTCGCCGCCTGCGCGGCGCAGAGCACGGCGTAGGACGGGACGAGGGAGAGCGTCAGCTCTCGTCCGGGGCGTCGTCCGAGTGCCCCGGCGCCTCGGGCAGGTTCCGGATGCCCTCGCGCGTCACGTACTTCGAGTAGGAGTCCTGGAGAGCCGCGATCAGCTCCGGGATGAACCGCGCGGAGGCGTTCACCCTGGCGACGACCGCGCCGGGCACGTCTCCCTCCTCGACTTCGTGCTCGATCCGCGCGAAGGTCAGCGTGAACTCGTAGGGAGAGAAGCTGACGTTCGCGAAGTTCGCGTACGTGCCGCCGACCAGTTCGGCCGGCATCTGGATGTTGAGCCGCCGCTCTTCCGAATCCGGCTCGGGTTGGCCGAGCTCTTCGTCTTCCATGCCCACATACTAGGAGCATGGCTCCGAACGCCCGTCCGCGTCAGGTCGCACGGCTGCTCGTTGCGGTCGGCGTCACGCTTCTCGTCGGGACGATCGCCTTCCGGGAGACGCTGCACGAGCCCTGGTTCCAGTCGTTCTACCGCTCGGTCGTCACGGTGACGCTCACCGGACTGGACTCGATCCCGAGCAATGACAGCGCCCGGATCGTCTCGCTCGTGCTCGTCGTGGCCGGCGTGACGATCATCGCCTACGCGGGTGCGGTTATCTTCGAGTCGATCGCCGGCGGTGTCCTGACCGGCGCGCTGGCCCAACGGCGAAGGGAGCGGACGATCGAGCACCTGCACGACCACTTCATCATCTGCGGCTACGGCCGCGTCGGGCGGCGCGTCGGCGAGGAGTTCAAGGCGGCAGGCGTCCCCTACGTCGTGGTCGACATCCACGAGGACGCGGTCGCGGCCGCGCAAGAGGACGGCGTGCTCCTCGTGCAAGGCGACGCGACCCACGACGAGCACCTGCGCAAGGCGGGCCTCGAGCGCGCTCAGGGCCTCGTCGCCGCGTCCGACTCCGACGCGGACAATCTGTACGTCGTCCTCTCGGGGCGCTCGGAGCGGCCCGAGCTGACGATTGTCGCGCGCGCCTCCGGCGCGGACGCGGAGCGGAAGCTGACCCTCGCCGGCGCCGACCGCGTCGTGCTCCCGTACACGACCGCCGGGAAGGTGATGGCGAATCTCGTGCTCAAGCCGCAGGTGACCGCGTTCCTCGACGCCGTTACGACCGCCACCGGCCCCGACCTCCAGCTGGCCGAGATCGAGGTGCGCGGCAGCTGCGGGGCGGCAGGGAAGACGATCCGCGAGCTCCGCATCCGTCACGAGACCGGGGCGATCGTGATCGCGCTGCGCAAGCCGGACGGCAGCTTCGACACGACCCCGGAGCCGGACAGCCCGATCGAGGTCGGCGACGTGCTGATCGGCGTCGGCTCGCCGGACGAGATCCAGGCCCTGGAAGACCTCTTCGCCCCCAGCGAGACCGTTGCCCGCTGATCCCGTCAACGCGCTCGCGGCCGCGCTCGCCGTCGCGGTCGGAGCCGAGCTCGAGCTCGAGCGGCCGGCTGAGGCCGAGCACGGCGACTACGCGACCAACGTCGCGCTGCAGCTCGCGGGGACGCGGCGGCGCGCGCCACGGGACATCGCGGCCGAGATCGCGGAGGCGGTCGCCGGGCAGGACGCGGTCGAGCGCGCCGAAGTAGCGGGGCCGGGTTTCGTCAACCTCTTCCTGCGCGACGAGTGGTTCGCGGCGGCGCTCGGCGCGATGCTCGCGGACGGCGAGGCCTTCGGCGGTGGCGTTCCCGAGCCGCGGGAGCGGGTTCAGGTCGAGATGGTCTCCGCCAACCCGACGGGGCCGATCGCGGTCTCGTCCGCTCGCAACGGCGCCTACGGCGACTCGCTCGCCCGTCTGTTCGAGCTCGCGGGCCACGAGGTCGAGCGCGAGTACTACTACAACGACTCGGGCGCGCAGATCGAGCGGTTCCGGGCGTCGGTCGAGGCCGTCCGCCGGGGCGAGGAGCCGCCCGAGGACGGCTATCAGGGGGCATACGTCCACGACCTCGCCGGCTTGCGGGGCGACCCGGTGCCGCTGATGTTGAAAGGGATCGAGACGACGCTCGAGCGGTTCCGCGTCCACTTCGACAGCTTCCGCCTGCAGAGCGAGCTCGAACAGCGGCTGCCCGAGCTCCTGCCGAAGCTCGACACGTACGAGAAGGATGGTGCGCTCTGGGCGCGCTCGTCGGCGTACGGCGACGACGAGGACCGGGTACTCCTGCGCTCGGAGGACCGCTCGCCGACGTACCGCGCCGCGGACGTCGCGTATCTCGTGGACAAGCTCGAGCGCGGTTTCGACCGTGCGATCTACGTCCTCGGCGCCGACCACCACGGCACGCGCAACTGGTACGCGGCGGTTGCCCGCATGCTCGGCCTCGATCCCGAGCGTGTCGAGGTCGTCCTCTACCAGCTCGTCCACCTGACGAGAGGCGGCGAGCAGACGAAGATGTCGAAGAGGCGCGGTGACGTCGTCCTCCTGGACGAGTTCATGGACGAGATCGGGGTCGACGCCGCGCGCTGGTATCTGGCGAACCGCGGCCCCGACCAGACGATGGAGATCGACGTCGACCTCGCGGCCGAGCGGTCGCAGAAGAACCCCGTCTACTACGTTCAGTACGCGCACGCCCGGATCGCCGGGATCCTCCGCAACGCCGGTGACGCGGCGGTGTCTGCCGAGCACGCGAGCCCGCTCGCACCCGAGGAGCGGGATCTCGTCAAGCGGCTCGCCGAGCTGCCGGCGCTCACGAAGCACGCGCTCGCGACGCGTGGCCCGCAGGCGATCCCGGCCTACGCGATCCGCGTCGCCGACGACTTCCACCGCTTCTACCACGAGCACCGCGTGCTCGAGAGCGATCAGCAGGCGTTCCGGCTCGGCCTCTGCCTCGCGACACAGACGGTCATCGCTCGCTGCCTCGACCTGATCGGCGTCGAGGCACCCGAGCGGATGTAGGGCGTAGGATCCCGGCTGTGGAGACACCGGAAGCACCGCCTGAGGAGAGCGCGGCCGGGCTGGGAGACTCCGTCCAGGGGTACGGACGCGCGGCCGGGCGCTGGGCGGGCCGCGGCGACGAGGCCCGGGGGCACTCACTGCTGGCGCTCGTTGCGGCCGCCGGATCGTTCGTCTGCCTCTTCCTGCCGTGGCTCGGGGAGGCCGGTCAGACCGTGTCGGGCTGGAACCTCCAGTTGGGACGGGATGTCGGACTCGTCGCGCTCGCGGTCGTGCTCGTCGAGCTGCTCGTCCTCGCGCGCGCCTGGGCCTCGCACGGCGCGGCGCTCGTCTCCTTCTGCCTGATCGCGGGAGCTGGTGTGCTCGGCGTCTCGGCGGTCGCCGACCTGCGCTGGGGCGGTCTCATCTCGAGCGGCTTCTCGGCATTCCAGTACGGCGCGTGGCTCGCTCTCGTGTTCGCCATCCTGCTGGTCGCCCTGGCGGTCCTGCGGCTGGCGGCGCTGTGGCGACCCGCTCCGTGAGCGCCCGCACGGCGCCCGATCGCAACATCGCGATGGAGCTCGTCCGCGTCACCGAGGCGGGCGCGATGGCGGCCGCGCGCTGGATCGGCCGGGGCGAGAAGGAGAGCGCCGACCGGGCGGCGGTCGACGCCATGCGGTTCGTGCTCGACAGCGTCTCGATGCGCGGCGTCGTCGTGATCGGCGAGGGGGAGAAGGACGAGGCGCCGATGCTCTACAACGGCGAGGAGGTCGGGAACGGCGAGGGCCCCGAGGTCGACGTCGCCGTCGATCCGCTCGAAGGGACGCGGTTGACCGCGCTGGGGCAGCCGAACGCGATCGCTGTGATCGCGGTCGCCGAGCGCGGGACGATGCTCTTCCCGGGAGCGGCGCTCTACATGGAGAAGATCGCGGTCGGGCCTGAGGCGATCGGCGCGATCGACATCGAGCGCAGCCCGAGCGAGAACGTGAGCGCCGTCGCGGAGGCGCTCGGCAAGACGCCGCGCGAGGTCGACATCGTCGTCCTCGAGCGTGAGCGGCACGACGGCCTCATCGCCGAGCTCCGCGAAGCCGGCGCGCGCGTGCGCCTCGTGCGCGACGGCGACGTCGCGCCCGCGATCGCGGCGGCCCAGCCGGGCACCGGCGTCGACATGCTCTACGGGATCGGCGGCACGCCCGAGGGGGTGATCTCCGCGGCCGCGCTGAAGTGCGTCGGCGGCGGCATCCAGGGACGCCTCTGGCCGCGCAACGACGACGAGCGGCAGCAGTTGCTCGACGTCGGGCTCGACCCGGCGCGCGTCCTCCACACCAACGACCTCGTGTCCGGTGAGGACGTCTTCGTTGCCGCGACCGGCGTCACCACGGGCTCGCTCCTCCAGGGCGTGAGGTACACGCCCGGCGGCGCCGTCACGGACTCGATCGTGATGCGCTCCCGCTCGGGGACGGTGCGCCGCGTCGTCGCGCAGCAGTCGCTCGCCAAGCTGTCGGCCCTGACCGGGTTCGAGTACACCTGATGCCGGTGGACGAGGCGCAGTTCGACGACACGCCGTACGGGCTCAACCCGGCCTCCGGCGAGGGCTGGTTCGTGCTCAACCTCGGGGACGCGCTCGCGGTGCGCAACGAGGCGAAGGGCGGCGCGGTCTATCCGCTGGAGCCGGAGGGACAGCCGTTCACCGGCTTCGGCGTCAACGTCCACGTCGTCTGGCCCGGCGAGCCGAACGCGATGTACCACTCCGAGGGCGTGCGGGAGGCTTTCCTCGTCCTCTCCGGCGAATGCACGCTGATCGTCGAGGAGCAGGAGCGCCAGCTCCGCCCGTGGGACTTCTTCCATTGCCCGGCCGGCACGCGCCACGTCTTCGTCGGTGCGGGCGATGGGCCGTGCGCGATCCTGATGATCGGCGCCCGGCCCGACGAGCCGCTCAACTATCCGGTGAGCGAGGTCGCCGCGAAGCACGGCGCCTCGGTCGAGCAGGAGACGCCGAGCCCGCGCGAGGCGTACGCGGACTGGCCGGGATCGTTCGCCCCGGTCCGCCTGCCCTGGCCGGTGAAGTAGCGGCTAGGCCGGGACCGCCTCCTGCTCCAGCTCGGGCGCGTAGACGCCGGTGCGGGCCGCGGAGTTCATCTTCGCGCGGTGGTAGTACGCCTGCTGGCCGGCCTCGACGTTCTCCTCCTTGCCGGCCCACGCCTTCAGCGCCGGCGCCTGCAGCGCGCGGCCGTAGGAGAAGGAGAGCTGCCACGGGTGCGGCCCGTGCGCGTTCATCGCGTTGAGGTGGGCGGTGGCGTCCTCGTCGGACTGGCCACCCGAGAGAAAGACGACACCGGGTACGGCCGCCGGCACGTGCTTGGACAGCGTGTGCACCGTCGTCGCGGCGACCTCGCCGACGCCGGCCCGTTCAGTCGCCTCGTAGCCGGAGAGGACCATGTTGGGCTTCAGCAGCGTCCCCTCGACGTCGATCCGCTGGTCGAACAGCTCGGTGTAGAGAGCGGCGAGGACGCGGGAGGTGACGACGGCGCTCCGCTCGATCGAGTGCGTCCCGTCCTGCAGCACCTCGGGCTCGACGATCGGGACGATCCCGACCTCCTGGCAGAGGGCGGCGTAGCGCGCGAGCGCGTGCGCGTTCGTCCAGATGCAGTACTCGCTCGGCAGCGTGTCGGTGATCGAGTAGGTCGCGCGCCACTTCGCGAACCGCGCGCCGAGGCCGCGGTACTCCTCGAGCCGCTGTCGCAGCCCGTCGAGGCCCTCGGTCACAGTCTCGCCCTTGGCGTGCGCAAGCGGCTTCGCGCCCTCGTCGACCTTGATCCCGGGGATGGTCCCCTTCGAGGCGAGGAGCTGCGGGAACGGCGTCCCGTCGTCCGCGCGCTGGCGGATTGTCTCGTCGTAGAGGATGACGCCGCTGATGTATCGCTCGGCGCCCGGCGTGGTGAAGAGGAGGTTGCGGTAGCTGCGCCGGGTTTCCTCGGTCGATTCGACGCCGATCGTGTCGAAGCGCTTCTTGATCGTGCCGGTGCTCTCGTCGGCGGCGAGGATGCCTTTCCCCTCGGCGACGAGCGCGGCCGCGGTCTCGTGGAGCTCGGTGTTCGGCATGGAAACTCCCTCTCTCGCTGATCGCTGTCTGGGGCTCCATTATGGCCGGGCTACAATCGAGAGAGCGGGCGGACGTAGCTCAGTTGGTAGAGCATTGGCTTCCCAAGCCAAGGGTCGTGGGTTCGAGTCCCATCGTCCGCTCTCCAATGGTTGAGCCGAAACCCTCACATTAGCGGGGGTTTCGTGCTTTTTCAGACTCCCTTTCGGTTCTCCGCTCAAGACCGCTCAAGACTGCCTCGCGACGGGCTCGACTGGTACTCGACTGGTACGCAGCGCGGTCCAGCCCAGATTTCAAGTCACGCGCGTCATCATCCGTCGAGTGAGTTACCGGGGCACGCCAATCCTGTTCTCACCCGCGCGGATCGAGAGCGTGCTGGCGCAACTTCCGACGCTCGCCCCGCTAATCCCCGCCCCCGAGGACGAAGGCGTCGAGTCGCAGGCGTTCCCCGGCGTGCTCCGCAAGACCGAACGGGAGCTGTATCGGTGGATCGCCAATACCCACTACGAGCACCTCCGCGAGCCGGTTGTGCAGTTCGAGGAGGTCCACGCCGCCGGCTGCACGTTCGAGCAGATGCTCAAGACGACGAGCCGGGAACAGTTCGTCAGCCTGAGCGCCGAGGTCTTGGTGGCCCACGACCTCCTTCGACGCGGCTACGCGGTCGAGACTATCGACCGCTCCGAGGATCGGTCACCTGACCTCAGGGTGCACGGCGTGGGGATCGACATGGCCGTCGAGGTGTACAGCCCACGTGAGCTAGTGGCTGTCGACGAGTGGACGCACGAGGTAACCGACCTGCTGCAGTACGTCGATGTGCGGGCGAGCTTCAACTCGAACGTCAGCACGTTGATCGAGAAGTCGATCCCGCCGGACCGCAGGCAGCTTGACCCGTGGGCGCCCGACCTGATGCTCGAACGAACTCGCGGGGCCGTGATAGCCGAGGTCAGCAGCGACCTCGAGGATGTGCTCCGCGACCTGCGACCGCTCGACAAGACTTACCGCCACCCAGAAACACCGATGATCACCAGGGTCACTCTCGACCACGTGCGCTCGGCACCTGAGGCGGGACCTGTCAGGGAGGGGGCGTTCTCGCACCCAGGCTTCAGCGGCTACTCGCCAGCCGAGGTGTTCCGGAGGATCGTCGAAGGGCGGGTCATCAAGAAGGCGCAGGAGCGCCAGACACACACCGTGGGGGCCGAGACGCGCGCCCTTGTCGTCTATCTGATGGGCACGTCGATCGCCCAAGATCTAACCCACCCCGCACACTTGGAGCAGGCTGAGTCCGTACTTGGCGACGTTGATCCGAGCGATTACGGACTGGACGTCATCGCGTTCGTCGTTCGTACGTTGCCGCGTGGCCTCGGCTACGTTCTCGCGATCGCCGACGACGCGCATCTGACGCAGTCGCGAGTCGACGCGTTGTTCGGGCAGATGAACTGACTCGTCGAATCCCCCTAGCGAGCTAGGCAGCATCGACCTGTAACAGTCCGACGAACGGCGACTCGTCCTCCTCCTCGAACGGGACAACGTCGAGAACCCGGAACCGCTGGCCCGCGCCGAGGTGGATCTCGTCGCCGGGTGGATCATCTGCGCGTAGGTCGCCTCGCCGAGATCGTCCCCGTCGGGCGAGTGGAGCCTGTACCTGAACACCTCTCCTCCGATCCGGGGCCGGACGGCGTGGCGAGCCTAAACCGCGACTCTCGGGCGCGGCCATCGGACGAAGGGATGATCCGCCCGACCTAGCGGACGAAAACTAGGGGCCATGGAGCTAGCGGGCTAGTTCAGCAGGCTAGGTTTCGCCGCCTTCATCGTCCGCCGCCGCAACGATCATGGCGGCATGACACTCCTGACGATCACTATCAAGGCTCACACGGGAATCAGGCTCGCCGAAATCAGCTTTCTGGCCGGCGCGATCGGTGGCGCTCTCCTGATGCTTGGCGGGATGACGCCCTTGGGAAGGCGGGCAGGCCAGACGTTCGGCGGGATGACGCTCGCGATCGGCTTCATACTCCTGATCATCGCCACTCGCTGGGGCCACTTCCACTAGACCGCACTACGCGCCGCCCGCAGCGAGATCCTTTCGGACCAGCCACTCCCCCGGTCAGGGCGTCTTGTTCGACATCTCGACGCAACCCGCCCTTTTGCCCCTAGTGTTCTCGGTTGACCCATGCCATTGAGACCGCATGGCCGCCGCCGCGACGCCGAGAAAGCGGTTAACGAAACGAACGTCCGCCAAGTGATCGAGCTTGTCGGCTCCTACGGCCTGTCGGCCGGCGACGGGACGAGCCTTGCGCAGGAGCTCCACCAGCGCGCCGTCACGACCCGCGACGAGCAGCTCGAGGTCCGAGAGATAGCCGATGTGTGGCGGGAGGGGCTCACGCGCCGGAGAGCACCAGAAGCGACTGGTAAGCTCCGAGGGTTAGCCGATAAGGCACGTTAGGCCGCCTCGACCTGTAGCAGCCCGACGAACGGCGACTCGTCCTCCTCCTCGTGCGGGACGAGGTCGGGGACCTGAACCGACGAGCCAGAGGGACTAAGCATCCCGTCCATCCTGGGGAGGATGAATTACGCCTGCCCACCTACATCTAGCTGCAAGAGTCAGGACCTACGGCAGTGGCACGTTGACTAGCCAGTAACGCCCGGTTGCGAAAGGGCTAGTAAAACCGGGGACGTGCCCTCCTGACTCGACCCCGTCGGCCGTGTCCCTGAGAAGGCGGACGCCACCGCCGTCCGGCGCAGAAAAGCCGAAGGGCCAGGATCCCGCGAAAGACCTGGCTGTTCGCGCTGTTGGGACCCACGAGAGGGTTCGTTGCCGACCCTACGCCGGTTTGCGATGGGGAGTCAACGCGCCGCCTATAGCGAAGAGGCCGCGCCTAGTTCGTGGTCCACGTCATCTTCCGCTCATCGGGTCGAACCAAGATCGCGAGGCGGGCTGCGCTCTGGCGTAACGCTCTGGCGTAACCCAGCCTCGCCGGACAGGTGGCGCGGCCCGCATCTTCTGCCGAGGTGCCAGGCCCGCGATGCCGGCGAAGCGGCTAATTCGGCTTGTGCCCCTCCAGCCAGGCGCCTTCCAGGTCGAACGTCGCGGAGGTCCGCCGCACCCACGAGAGACACCCGCACTCGCACAAGAAGCTCCACTCGTAATCTTCGTCGCCTTCATGCGGGAACTTCTCAACACGCTTCCGGATCGCCTCTCGAATGGCCTGGTTCAGGCGGCGCGTGTTTGCGACCTCGGCGCGCGGCCCGGGCTGGGTCTCCATCGCCATCGCGGTGACCGTAGAGGCGGGGGGTGAGAGCAGGGTTAGCGGAGTGTCAAGTCTTGGTTGGAGCGGGCTCTGATCAGAGCTCTTGGATCGAACGGGACCAGTCGATCTGCTCGAGGCTTGGCTTGTGATGAGGGCTCGCTGGCCAGCAGCCGGCAAACCGAGACGCTCTCGCTCAGCGTTCTGGTCTTCGCGGTCTGCGGCCAGTCGCTGCTGAAGCCCCGCCGATAGAGTCGTCGCCGTTTCTTTGAGCGCCGTTGAGCGCCGTCTGGCGTAAGGACGCTGGCCCAGCCGAGCAACCTCTCCTCCGGCGCAAGCCGCTGACACTTAGGAAGCTCCTATCTGAGCGTCGGACGATTGAGCGCGAGCGCGCGAGTTGCGGCCCGCGCGCTCCGCCTGAGCCTCAGGGGTCATTCCGGAACACTGGCCCAGCCGAGTGCGCTCCCCCCCGACGGGACTTCAGATCGCGCGCCGGTCGTAATGTCTTACGTGCGACGCGTGCTCGGTGCCTTCGCGGTCAGCCTCCTACTCGCCGGATGCGGGGGATCGCAGCACGCGCTGAGGTTCCGCGTCAGGGCGTACCTCGGGCTTGCGTGTAATCGCGTCGCCGTCCATCGATGCGACCGCGTTGGATTAGGCGTCTGGCTTGCACATCCGGCGACCGGCGTAACGGCTATCGCTGACGGCGTCAGCATCCGTCTACGCACTCACTCGGGCGGCACCGGCTCCTACAGACGCCGCCTGTTCTGGCAGGGCTTCTTCCGCGATGCTCGCGCGCCACGGCTCGCCGACCGTTCACGTTCGATCCCGATTCGAGTGAGGGTTACCGCCCTGGACGGCTCGGTCTCCGCCGGAACCCGCACGGTCTCCGTCTCGGAAGGCTACGGCTAACGGAGGCCCACTCCGTCAGGGTCATTCCGGAACACTGGCCCAGGCGAGCGCGCTACTCCCTGACGACCCTCGGTCGGTTGGCGTTGGAACTCGCCCGGCTGCGTGCCATAGCGCCTGCAACATAGTCCGGCTCGGCTGATTTTGCCCCGCCGGCAATAGACTTCTGGGCGGAATGACAGCCGAGGAGGACCTAGCCCTTGTCGCTGGTCAGCTGGCCAACCTTACGCGGACGGTGGCGGAGATCGAGGCGCGGGTCCCGGACGCTTTACGAGAGCGCTCAGAATCAGCAAGAGCGCGCGGACCAGCAACGAAACCGAACCGAAATACAACAAGAACGCATTGATCTCGCAGCGCGAGAATTAGCAGAGGTCAGTGCGCGCCTACAAGCGGCGGCGGACGCGCTCCAGGCGTCCACCTGAACCCTCGTTTCGCCAATCGCTCCTAGCCGCGTCAGGGTCATTCCGGAACACTGGCCCAGGCGACTGCGGTGCCGCCGGGCGTATAACGCGCGTCGTGAGACGGATCGCCCGGCTCTCCCAGAGCACGCTGCTTGCTGGGGTGCTTTAAGCAGATGAATCGCGCTGGTCTGCCATCGGTGCGTCACGCGACGGTTGATGACGCAGGCGTGATCGCGCGGTTACTGCACGACTTCAACCGCGAGTTCGATGAGCCGACACCGATGGTCGAGATACTGGCGCAGCGAGTCGCGCATCTGCTCCGCGGTGCGGACACCGTCGTTCTGCTCATCGGCGACGGTCCCGACGGGCTCGGGGTTCTCCGCTTTCGCGAGGCGATCTGGAGCAGCGGTCTCGAGTGCTACCTCGCGGAGCTGTACGTCATACCGGCTCGACGCGGGAGCGGCCTCGGTCGTGCGCTCGTGGAAGCAGCTCTGCGCGAGGCCCGCGACCGCGGTGCAGATTCGATGGAGATTGGCGTCGACGAACCAGACCTTGTCGCACGCCATCTCTACGAAAGCCTCGGCTTCGCGAACCGAAGCGGCGGAGCGGACGGGCCTCTCATGTACGTCTACGAACGCGACCTTCGCGCATGACTGGCCACGACTGGGAACCCGATCCTGACTCGAAGGAGACGTATCCCGTCATCATCTGTCGGCGGTGCGGGAAGTGACGCGAACTCGCCGAGGTATTGGTCGCTGGATAGGAATCCGTTTCGGGCCTGGGGGTCTCGTCTGCCCCCTAGAGCCTCAGGGGTCATTCCGGAACACTGGCCCAGGCGAGCGTCCTCTAACCAGGTCCTCCGCCGAAGCCTCAGGGTTGGTCGCCTTCGACCACGAAGATCCGCCACTCGTCGGCGACGCCCTTCAGTGTCGCGGCCCCACGGTCGCTGAAGCGGAGGCCGGAGCCAGCAACGAGGTCCCTGACCGTGCTCGAGACGATCACCTCGCCGGGCTGCGCCTCCTTCGCCACCCGCGCGCCGATGTGCACCGCGATCCCGCCCACCTTTCCGTCCATCAGCTCGCACTCCCCGGTGTGCAGGCCCACGCGGAGCTCCAGCCCGAGCTCGCGCACGCCCGCACGTATTGCGCAGGCACAGCGGACGGCCCGTGCCGGGCCGTCGAAGCGCGCGAAGAAGCCGTCGCCAGCGACATCGAGCTCCGCACCGCGAAACCGGACGAGCTCCCGGCGGATCAGCCGGTGGTGCTGCTCGAGCAGCTCACGCCACGCGCGGTCTCCGATCTCCCCGGCCTTCGCCGTCGAGCCGACGATGTCAGTGAAGAGGACGGTGGCAAGCACCCGCTCTGGCTCGGCCTCCTCCCACGCGCCGCCCTCCCACGCCTCTGTCAGGAACCGCTCCAGCTCGGCGGCCGTGTCCAGCGCAGCCTTACCGAACGCGAGGTGGCCTGCGCCCGGGACATCGACGATCCGCGCGATCGGGATCTTCGCCGCCATGTACTGCACGACCTCGAGGGGGACGAGTGTGTCCTCGGAGCCGTGCAGGAGCAGGGTCGGAACCCGCACGGCAGGGAGCACATGCCGGACGTCGATCTCCCTGTTCATTCTGTGCAGCGCTTCGAGCGCGCCCGGGCTTGAGCCCCAGCGGAGCAGGCGGAGGAACGACGCAGCTTCTGCCTCGTCAAACCGACCGAGGCGGTGTACGTCCGCGAGCGCTCGCTCCCGCGGGCCGAAGATCTCGAGCGCATCGGTGACCTCCCGCTCGTAGTCCTGTTCGGTCCGTCCCCACGGGTAGTCCGGCGCCCACATCCGCCGTGGAACGCGCTGCGCAGGGCGAGCGCCGCCGTGCGGTCGGGATAGGTGGCCGCGAACAGGAGCGCCATCGCTGCGCCCTCAGAAAGGCCGTAGATCCCGGCCCGCTCCGAGCCGACCGCGTCCATGACGGCGCGAACGTCGTCCATCCGGGTCTCGAGCGTCGGGGCGTCGCTGACGCGGTCGGACATCCCAGTCCCGCGCTTGTCGAAGCGGATCAGACGCGTAAACGACCCGAGCTTCTCGAGCACCGGCACGAAGCTCGGGATATCCCAGTGGGCTCGAGGGTGTCACGTAGCCCGGGACGAAGACGAGGTCGAACGGGCCGTCGCCGGTGACCTGATACGCAATGTTCAGGTGCCGCTCTTTGCGTACCGCGTCTCCGGAACCACGACGTCGTACCCTACGCCCGGGCCGCGCGACCCGAACCAGCCCGTCCGCCCGACGCTCCAGGCGGGGTCAGGGGTCATTCCCGAACGGTCGCCCAGCTTTGCGTGCTCACGCCTGACGGCACGAGGCGCTAGAGCATGTGTCGTTCATCTCGGGCAAGCCGTGATCACGGATCGCAGCGATTACCTCCCTGCCGCAGCAGCCCGCACGGCCGCGTCACCCTAGTCAGGCAGCAAGGAGACCTCCCGCCACACAGCGCTCAGTAACCGGGCTGTGCTCAGGGGTCATTCCGGAACACTGGCCCAGGCGAGTTTGCTCCCAGCTTCGGGCCTGGTCGTGGTAGCTGGCAGCGCGGCCTGTCCTTGCGGTGGCCGGCGGTTGCGGTGCTTGGTGGAAGGGAAGAGACTAGGCGGTGCGCGGACTCGATTCACCGAAGGGGGGAGAAGGAGGTTGACGATGAAGAGCCTCGCGATATCACCGGCTTGTTCTGCGCGGTGGTCGCGATCGCCTTGGTTGCGGCAGGTACCGCGGCAGCCTCGGTTGGCGTGAACTGTGTCAAGCCGTTCGATTTCAACACCCACTACCAGGATCTCACCAACTGCAAGATGAACGGTGTCACGATCACCGGCAGCAATCTTCCTGGTGACGCGATGCAGCACTCGAACGTCACTGGGGCGAGCCTGAATGGGGCGACGATCGGCGTCGGCGTGGTGGACGAGACGCTCAGGGACACCAATCTCACCAACGCCAGGATGGTTGGCGTCACGATCGGCGGTGACGACTCCTTCGACTCCGCGGGCGGGTTAGGCGTGACGCTGAAGAACTCGGTGATCGGCGGCGTCGACGCTTTCGTTGCCGCCAACCTGACCGGCGCCAACCTGAAGAACATCCAGATCCCCAGCAGTTCGTTCAGTCTGGCGTTCCAGTTCGCCACACTCGACGGAGCGAACCTGCGCGGAGCCAGCATCGCAGGCGACGAATCCTTCAACTACGCGAATCTGAATGGTGCGGATCTGAAAGGCGCCGCGATCAGCGCCAACGATGCCTTCAGCACCTTCGCCCTCACGCCCCCGCCGACGACGACCCTGGTTGGGGCCAGCCTGGTCAGTGCGAGCATCAGCGGGTCGGAGGATTTCGACTTCGCCGACTTGACGGGAGCCGATCTGGCCGGAGCGACTGTCACGGGATCGAACGACTTCACGGGGGCGCTCTTCAGCAACACCACCTGCCCCGACGGCACGAACAGCGACACCGACGGCGGAACCTGCTTCGGACACGGCATCTCCTAACCAACCCAACACAGGCTTGGCGGGAGGGGCAGCTTGTAGGCCGCCCCTCCCGTTCCAGCGCCTCCCGGCAGCCCGAGACGTGCGCACATGGACTCGGTGCGAGAGTTCGCGTTCCAGTCGAGGCTCGGTCAGTGGAACACAATCGAGCTATACCAGGTCTCGACGCTGGAGGAAGCTCTGACGAAGGTTCAGGAACTGCCCACGATCTACAGCTAGACCGGCTGGTCGCAGCCTTCCGGGTAGCGAGTGGGAACGCGCCTGCCGTCGCCACGGAGGGGCGGCAGACGCTCAGACGCTCAGACGCTGAGGGGTCATCGCGGAACACTGGCCCAGGCGAGTGCTAACTGCCTGAGGTCGCGCGGAGCGGGTACTCCCCAGCCCTCTCGCCACTGGAAAGGAGCGGCCACTAGTTGTTCGAGGGGAATCCCGAGGACGTAGTGATCGAGCGCCCAGCGCGTAGCGACGTGGCCGATCAGCAAGACACGCTTTCCCTCGGACTCCGCTGCGACCTCGTGAAGGAGTGAGACGACGCGGTCCACTGCCTCACGCCAACTCTCGCCCTCCGGGAAGGGCTGGTCGAGTCGCCGCGACCGTTCCATGTCCAGTTGCTCGCGCGACATCCCATTCAGGGTTCCGTAGTTGCACTCGCGGAGACGCCAGTCGAGTGAAACTGGAATGGCGGTTCCCGCGAAGGCGATCCGGCATGTCTCGACCGCTCGGTTTAGGTCGGAGGAGTAGACGGCAGCGAGGTTATCGGGCGGCGCCGCTTGCCGAGCTGCGGGCCTGCGCCTGACCAGCTATCGAGAGCTTCCCACCGGCCACCCGTTGGTTTCCGCGTCGTTGTCCTCGCTGGTCGAGTGCGTCTCGAACACGATCTGGACGACATCCACACCTCCAGCGTTTCAGGATCAGCGCATGGCTGCTCAGGGGTCGCTCCGGAACACTGGCCCAGGCGAGCGACGCGGTCGTCGGCTCCCGGCTTAGCGATCACGCGAAGCGGAAAGCGCGAAAATCGGGCTGCTCTCGTAGGCCTGGACAACGTCGCTGCCGTAGATCACGTCGAGCTTCTCTTGTGCCCCTTGCACGTCTTCCAGGACGCCGACTCGCAGGTAGCCGTCCTCGCTTGGGCCGACAACGTTCGCCATGATTCCCTCGGACTTCCGTGCTGCCCAGTCGAACGAATCCCTGAGGTCATCCACGGTGGTTCTCGGCCGGGGCGCGTCGTTGTGGGTCAGATAGACGCCGGGGCGAATCGCTTCCAACTCCTGCAAGACCTGCGAAGGAGCGTTGAGCAGCCACAGCTGCTCCAGGGTCTCCGACTCCTGGCGAACCCGACATCCGGTGTAGTGCGCTTCTCCAACCGCCCTCCTGGCATCCCCCGCTGCCTCACCGAGCATCGTCTGAATGGCCGAGTGGTTCGCGCCACACGCGCACGGCCGCAGCTCCTGGCCATCCCAAACAAACGTGTGCTCGTGGTCAGTCGGGGACATAGCCTCCACCAGACTCTACGCCGGGCGGGCCGCCAACTCAGGGGTCATTCCGGAACACTGGCCCAGGCGAGTGTTGACGTCTAGTGACAGGCGTTCGCGCGACGTATTCGCGTTAGTTGTGGCGTCGAGGCGCCGAGAGCGAGTCGCTGCTGGACGGTGGTGCCGTCAGGGGTGCGGTACACGACGGTGACGCGCTTCGTGGTGGGTGCTGCTCCGGCCACTGGGCTGCAGTTGCGGAACTGCAAGTTCAACCGGGCCAGCGCCGCATGGCCGGGTGCCACGGTGAGCGGAACGGGGCGTTCGGCACCATAGGGCGGCCGTCCAATGGGGTCGATGAAGGGACACGATGCTCCAGGCGGGCAGACGAACGGCTTGTAGGCGATTAGGCGTGTCCCGATCTGGCGCAGAGGCGAGCGACGCGAAAGAAGAGCCTCGGTTCGCTCCAGCGTAATCGGGGCTGCGGCCTTGTTAGTCACGATGACTGCAATCGCAAAGGTTGCGCCCGGGACGAAGTTGACGATCGTCGGAACTCCGATCTGAACAAGCACCCTGCGGCGGCGGTACGGCAGACCACCCGCTCCGACGATCCGCGACTTGACGAGCGCAGCTCCAATCGGTCGCGTGGCCACATAAGACGAACCGGATGCGAGGATCGCTCCCGCAGCACCCCCGCCGCCGAGCACCACCACGACGGCGACCGCGAGCAGCACTCGGTGCCGCCTGGCGAATCGCCTCGCCGCGACAACCTGCGGCCTAAATCTGAGCCGCAGCGTCCAGGGTTGCGCCGTAGCGCCTTCCATCCGACCCTTTATACGTCGCAGGCGTCACGTCTGTCACGTGTTCGTCAGGCGTCATTCCGGAACACTGGCCCAGGCGAGAGGCTCGGGCGTAGCGCGATCGGCGCAGACCCGCGGACCGGCTGATGATCGAGAGAGCCACGGAGCCTCGCTCTAGTGGCCTAGTACAACTACCTCGCTCCCATTCAGCTTGAGGGAGACGGAGCCGAAGGTGTGTTTCTCGCATGGTCTGAGTTCGATCCGGTCCGCCGGGAGGAATATCGGAGTGCAGCTCGCGGGTCATGCGATTGCCGGTGTGGCTGCTTCGCGCGGGCTGCGTCGGCCGAGGGCGATGCTTGCGCCGATGATCCAGAGAAGAGGCAGGGTTCCGCTGAGCTGGCCGAGGTTGCTCGTGTCGGCGGCTGTCGCGACGAGGACTAGGGCGGGGATGCCGATGGCGCTCCAGCCGAGGATGCGTCTTCCTCCGGCGATGGCCAGCGGGGCGAGGGTGAGCAGGAAGAAGGCCGTGAGGAACCAGGTCGTGACGTATGTCGCGCCGTTGACTACGACGAGAGTGCGGGCTGTTGAGAGCGGAAGGTTCTTGCCGGCGAGATAGGCGGAGCCGTCGAGGAGCGCGAGCGAGACCATGCTCACGGCGACGTTCGCGATGGCGAAGCCTGAGGCGATCGAGCCGAGCAGTCCGCCGCCAAGCTTGCGTGCGGCCCAGAGCGCGAAGGCGAGGAAGAGCCCCATGCTGAGGATCTCGAGGTAGGCGCCGGCCCAGACGACGGTCGTCGCGTGATGGGAGAACGCCTTGGCGATCGCGGTCTGGCTGCTCGTCCAGGTGAGGCTGTGGGTGTCCTTGCTGCCGAGCTGCACGAATGTGCCTACCAGCTCGACGACGACTGATGCGATGCCGCAGGCGGCGAACCAACGGTCATGGAGTTGCAGGTTCATGTGATTGCTCCTTCCGGGTTCGGTGACGCCTTCGACCCTAGGAGGCAGTCGCACCGGTGTCGTCAGCCGGCCCGCCGATCTTGGCGTCAGCCGATCGGCTGATGACATTGCGGGCCGTGCGGTCTAGCGTCCGCTCTGTGAAACCGGTGACCGTCGACAGGATCCTTGCGATCCTCTTGCTCGTAATCGCCGAGCTGGAGGTGTGGTTGACCCAGGACGCCGGCGGGCACCGGCTCCTCGCGGCGATCGTCGCGCCGATCGTGACCGGGTGTCTCGCGCTTCGCCGCCGCTACCCGTTCGCAGCCGGCGTCGCCGCCCAGACCGCGACGCTGGCCCAGTTCATAGTCACGCGCGACGTTCAGATCATCGCCACCTCGATCGCGTGGTTCTGCGTCCTCTACGGGCTTACCGTCTGGACAACACAACGGCAGTTCGTGATCGGCGCTGCCTATGTCACCGTTACGAACCTCCTGCCGCTCGCCTGGTATCGCACGGCGGGCAGCATCTTTCCCTTCGCACTCGTGACGCTCGTCGTGATGCTGCTGATCCGGCGAGTCCTCGGCGACCGCGACCGCCGGTTGCGCCTCGCCGAGCGCGAGCGCGACGTTGCCGCCCGCGAGGCGGTGGTCGAGGAGCGGGCGCGGATCGCGCGCGAGCTGCACGACGCGATCGCGCACAACGTGTCGATGATGGTTGTGCAAGCCGGAGCCGAGCGGCGCGTCCTACCCGAGGACCAGTCCTCAACACGAGAGGTACTCCAGACCGTCGAGCAGATCGGCCGCGGCGCGCTCACCGAGATGCGCCGACTGGTCGGAATGCTCCGCTCGGACTCTGAGGAACCTCTGGCGCCCCAGCCCGGCTTGCGCGATCTGCCGCTGCTCGTCGAGCAAGTGCGCGATGCCGGCCTGCCCGTCGAGCTCGAGGTTTCGGGCGACCAGCGCGAGCTGCCGGTCGGAGTCGAGCTCTCCGCCTACCGAATCGTGCAGGAAGCGCTCACGAACGCCCTCAAACACGCCGGCAACGCGAGCGCAACGGTCCGGGTCGTCTACGGCCCCGACTCGCTCGAACTCGAGATCTCTGACAACGGAGCAGGCGCCACAGGCGCCTCGCCGCTGGAAAGCGGCGGCCACGGACTGGTCGGAATGCGCGAGCGCGTCGCTCTCTACAACGGCCGCTTCGAGGCAGCCCACAAAGCGGCCGGCGGCTTCGCCGTGCGCGTCGCCCTGCCAATCAGATGACCACCATCCTGATCGCCGACGACCAGGCACTCGTTCGCGTCGGTCTACGCAAGATCCTCGAGACCGAGCCCGACCTCACCGTCGCCGGCGAAGCCGAAGACGGACAAGACGCCACCTTCGAGACACGCCGGCTCCGCCCCGACGTCGTCCTCATGGACATCCGCATGCCAACCCTCGACGGCATCGAGGCGACGCGACGCATCGTCTCCGCAGGCAGCCACTCGAAAGTATTGATCCTGACCACCTTCGGCCTCGACACCTACGTCTTCGCCGCGCTCCGCGCCGGCGCAAGCGGGTTCATGCTCAAAGACGCGCCAGCCGAGGAAATCGTCGCCGGCATACGCATCGTCGCCTCCGGCGAGGCGCTACTCGCTCCCGCCGTCACACGCTCAGTGATCGAAGAGTTCGCGCACAGCAGCGAGCAACCACTACCGGCAATTCCAGCCGCCGTCGAAGAGCTAACCCCGCGCGAGCGCGAAGTACTCGACCTGCTCGCCACAGGCCTCTCAAACCCCGAGATCTGCGAACGCCTCGTCATCAGCGAGGCAACCACCAAAACCCACGTTGCACGAATCCTGCAAAAACTCGGCCTCCGCGACCGCGTCCAAGTCGTCATCTACGCCTACGAAGCCGGACTCGTGCGCCCAGGCGCAAAGCCGTAAACCCCTAGCTCAGCCGCCGTTCCACGACCGGTCCACACACCGCGGATCTCTGCTCCTCAAGGCCGTGTCCCGCCCCCGGGCGCCGTTCGACACTTCAGGGAGAGGACGCTGGCCCATGCGAGTGCGCTCGCGCCTGTGTACCTGCGTTGTGCGAGCTGTCGGGCCGAGCGCGCACCTGATCCTCACCTCGCTCTCAGGGAGGCGCCGTACGCTGGCCCACCCAAGGGGTCGTGATTGCCGCGCCCTGCGCCTCGGAGTCGCTGCTGGATGACACTGATCCGCACACCTGTATCGCTCAAGGTGCCCGCGCGCATTGCCGCGATCTTCTGGGTGATCAAGCTGCTGACGACCGCCTTCGGCGAGTCGACGTCGGACTACCTGGTGCATACCGTCAACCCGTATCTGGCGGTCTTCGGCGGGTTCGTCGTGTTCGTCTTGGCGATGGCGCTGCAGCTCCGCGCGGATCACTATGTGCCCTGGATCTACTGGCTGGCCGTCTCGATGGTTGCGGTGTTCGGGACGATGGCCGCCGATGTGACCCACATCGAGTTCCGGGTGCCCTATGCGGTCTCGTCCATGCTGTTCGCCGTCCTGCTGATCGCCGTCTTCTGGAGCTGGTCGCGGGTCGAACGGACACTGTCGATCCACAGCATCACGACGACCCGACGCGAACTCTTCTACTGGGCCGCGGTTCTCGCCACGTTTGCAATGGGCACCGCGCTCGGCGACCTCGCCGCCTACACGCTGAACCTCGGCTTCCTCTCCGCCGGAATCCTCTTCGCCGTGCTGTTCGCGCTCCCCGGCCTCGCCTTCTACACGCTGCGGATCAACGCGATCCTTGCTTTCTGGGCGGCCTACGTGATGACGCGTCCGCTCGGCGCGTCATTCGCCGATTGGACCGGCAAGAGCCGCAGCACGGGAGGACTCGGGATCGGCGACGGCCCCGTAGCTGCCGTCCTAGCGCTCCTGATCATCGCCGGCGTCGCCTATCTAACCGCGAGCCGCAGCGACCAGGTCGAGACGGTCGCGCTCGAACCGGCCCTCGCCGACGAACCAACCTGAGTCCTAGGCAGCCCAGGCGCTCCGCGCCGACGAACGCTCAGGCGTCATTCCGGAACACTGGCCCAGCCGAGGGTCCTTACGCTTCACCGCTAGATGAGTGAGCCGAGTCCGGAGGTTCAGCGAGCATCGGGTGCGGGGACGATCTTCGTTCGGCCTACCGACCGACGAGGCTGGTTCCTGCTGCGGGGGTTGCTGAGCGCGCTGTTCATGGCGTTCGGCTCCGCAGCCCCGTGGCTCAGAGCCGGACGCTTTGACGTTGCCGGTGGCATCCAGCAAGGAGACGTGTGGCTCGTGCTCGTCGCGGCGATCGTCGGGGCTGGGGTGCTCATGGTTTGGCGGCGGCGGCGAATGGCAGGCGTTGCGGCGCTTCTCGCCGGACTCGTGGGTCTGGCGATACCGCTCTATGACCGCTGGCATCTCACACGTCTCATCCCCGCTGTTCCAGGCGTCCACATCTACACCGCTGGGTCTTTGCAAGTGGGCTCGGGCTTTACCTTGCGCTGCTCGCCTCTTGCAGCTTTGCCCTCTGTGGCCTGGTCTGGCTTCTAGCTCTCGCGGACTCGCCGGAGAGTTCAGGGCCGGCGACCGCGACGCCCGCGGTGGACTAGGCACGCTTCCATCGGGGGTCATTCCGGAACACTGGCCCAGGTGAGAGCCTTCGGCCCTGACGTGCAGGATGGCTTGCGGGTGGTCTTGTCGTCAGTGATCATTCCGGCGGCATGCCAGAACGCCAACAACTCGTACAAGAAGCATTCGCAGCGCTGGACAAGGGCGAGCTAGAGCCGTTCAAAAAGCTGCTCGACCCGGACGCTAAGTGGGTCGCGATCCCGCAAGGCGAAAACGTGGCGGAGACTCCGACTTGCGTGAATCGCGCGGCGATACTCAATCGGCTCAAGCGAGTCCACGAGAACGGCCGCCGGTTTCGTGTTGGGAAGGTGATCGAGGGAGGCGACCGGGTGGCTGTGGAGGTCACGGTGCTCTCGCCGGAGTGGTCGGACTCGGTAACCCTCTACCGGGTCTTCACGTTCGACCCCAGTGACGCAGTCGTGCGACTAAACGACTGCATAGACGAGTCGTACGCCTTGCAGGTTCTCGTCGCGTAAACGTCAGGGGTCATTCCCGAACACTGGCCCAGGCGAGTGTGCTGGCAGAAGGAGAGTCAGTCGGTTCTCAGGAAGACGTGCCCGGCGGGGAGTGAGTCCTTAGTTCTCGGCGTTGCCGGACGGACCGGCTGCGCGCACCTCGCGCCGTTCCGCGAGCGCCGGAGAGAGGCTCGCAGCCCAGACGATGCCGCCGGAGGCTAGGGCGAGCCAGAAGTAGATCGCCAGGACAACGCCGAGGCCACCGTAGTCCTTCGCGTACAGGTCAACCCAGAACTGCATGACCCAGCGGGAGACGACGACGAGGACGACGAGCGCGAAGCCGGTCAAGACGGCGGAGGGGACCAGATCTCGCCACGCGATCAGCCTGTGGACGAGGATCCACGGCGCCCAGATGAAGAACAGCACGAGTAGGCCGACCCAACCCAGGGCGAGCGTCAGACCGACCCAGGACGGGTCTCCGCGCAGTTCGTCCCCCTGGACGAGGAGCAGGAAGATCAGCCCGTACAGTCCGAGCAGCACGGCTGCGTAGCGCGCTTGGTCCGCTGTCTTCGTGGGTAGGGTGAGCTGCCAGGCTCGCGCGTGTGTGGTTTGAAGCACGCGGCCGAACCCGAGTCCGAAGAACAGTGCGCCCGCTATCGCAAAGAGCACCGCGCCGAGCTCGTGCTTTCGGTCCGAACCGAGCACCCCGCGCAGTAGGGAGGCAGTCTGGGCGTTGAGGTGGAAGTGATGCACGAGCTTCCGAGCGAGAGAGTTGGGGTGCGCGTCGAGATAGGCCTCGAGGACCAGCAGCGCAGGCAGCACCGCGACGAGTACATACAGGGAGAGAAGGGCCGATTGCAGGGGGCCTTCCACCTCCCGGTAGGAGCGCCACGCCCCAATCGCGACTCCGCTCCGCGAGCCCGGATTCTGTCGGTCGACCCAGTCCTGGCCCCGTTGCGAGACCGCGTCGATGCTGGCTCTTACCCTGGAGAGCACCCTGTTCGCATTCTCGGCTAGCCGCAGGACGCCATCAAGTCGCTCAGGCGTCATTCCGGAACACTGGCCCAGCCGATGGTCTCTGCGTTCGCGGTGGCCCGATAGACGTCACTTTCGCCAGGCACTCGCGGGTCGGTACGGTGCTTGGAATGGCATCCCGGCCGCACTACCGCAAGCCGGATTGGTTCACGCGCAACGTGTTCAACCGGGCTGTGGCGTCGGCTACGCGCCTCGGCATCAGTGTTGCTGGGTCGCGTGTCCTCGAGGTGTCCGGTCGCAAGAGCGGAGAACCGAGGCGGACGCCCGTCAACTGCTCGCGTTTGACGGGAATCGCTACCTCGTCGCGCCTCGCGGGCAGACGCAGTGGGTTCGCAACCTGCGCGTAGCCAGCCGGGGGAACCTGCTGCTCGGGCGGCGGCGCGAACCGTTTTCGGCGGTCGAGGTTACGGACGCCGAGAAGGAGCCGATCCTCCGCGAGTACCTGCGCCGATGGAAGTGGGAAGTCGGACAGTTCTTCGGCGGCGTCGGGCACGAGTCGCCCGCCGACGAGCTTGCGAGGATCGCGCCCGACCACCCGGTCTTCCGCATCGAGAGCGAACGGCCAGGGGCTGGCTAGCGCTGTGCTGTCTTCCGTGCGCGATGCCCTAGAGCGCCGGCCCCTTGACGAGTGTCTCGACCGGGAAGAACTGCGGTTCAGGTCGGGCGCCCCCTCCGCCTCCCGCCCCGGACGCCTCCATCGCCGGGCCAATCTTGCTGTCGACGAAACGCTGGAACTGCTCCTTCGACTCCCAGACGTCGTACACGTACCACCCCTGGTCTGATTCGCCGGCTGTGTGCAGGATCAGACCCTCTGGAGCGTCACCCTCAGGCATCGGAAAGGCCCCGAACATCGCCTCCGT
Source organism: uncultured Actinomycetes bacterium (assembly GCA_963743545.1). GTDB lineage: Bacteria > Actinomycetota > Thermoleophilia > Gaiellales > Gaiellaceae > Palsa-739. The sequence goes on from CAVUQB010000006.1 coordinate 77,678, forward strand.
CAACTGCCTATAGCTCTCACGTGTGAAGCCCTCGCCCGCCAAAAGCATGCCAACCGCCACTGTCCCAGCTCCTTCGGTAGATGTCGCCCGATTCTCACACACAGAAGGCGCGAACCCCAAGGGCGACACCAACCGCTTATCGCTTTGTTACCTAATCGCCTCCTAACCGGCGACACCAGCAAACCGCCCGCCAGCGGGTCAGGCGTAAGGACGCTGGTCCAGGCGACGGTCGCGCTACGCGAGTAGGTCGCGGATCGCGGCGAGTGGCTCGGCCACCGAGTAGATGCCGAACGCGATCACCAGGCCGAAGGTAATCGCCACCCCGACATGCCCAAGCTGACTCGTCTTCGAGTTGACCATGATCGCTCCGCACCCCGCGAAAACGAGCGCAAAAGTCCCGATCGCCTCGGCGACCAACGCCCGCAGGTCTTCGACTTTCACTGCTCGGCAGGAAGAAGCTCTGCTTATATGCCGCCTCAGGGGTCATTCCGGAACACTGACTCAGCCCGGCGTCCTCGCCCCGAGCGTTGGAGGTAGCGGGTCGCTCGGCTACTTCCCGAGCATGACCTCCGTCGCCTTGATCAGAACGGTCACCGCGTCACCCTCGGCCAGCTCCAACTCCTCGGCGCTGCCACGGGTGATCGCGGCGACGATCTGCTGGCCGCCGATGTCGACGGTTACCTCGGCCATGATCCCGCCGAGCGACACGGCGGTCACGGCTCCCTCGAGCTGGTTACGGGTGCTGAGCTTCATTGCCGCCTCCTCTTGTGGTCACCGGCAGGCAGCGTAATGACGACCGGCCGATGAATCGGAGGGGCAACGGCCGTCGAACTACGGAACCCGGGTCGGTCATCGGGAGTAGTGCGCCCATCCGAGCGCATCGCCTCGGGGAACATTCCGGACCACAGGCCTAGGCGAGTGTCTCGCCGGGATAGTTGGCGTGCCATGCCGGATGAAGGATCTATCTCTCGGCCAGTGGGGCGAGCAGTTGCGTTCGGATGTCGTTGGGGCAGGAGGCTTCCGGGCCGTATGTCCAGGTCTCGAACTCGGGGATGTTCTCGACGAGTTCGAGTGTTCGTATGCGCCGTTTGAGTCCTGGCGGGCCGGGTGACATCAGTGCTGTTGCGTTCAGGTGCTCGAGGTCGCGTAGACGCGCCCAGAACTGGTCGTGTTGCTCCGCGTAGGCGTCGGCCGCTCGAGTCCAGTCCTCGTCGCCGATGAGCGCATCGCGAAGCAGACGGACATCGCGAAGTGTGCGGGAGAGGCCGCTGCCCCAGGCGGGATCGCTGGCGGCGGCAGCATCGCCGACGAGCACCACGCCGCGGACATGCGGATGGTCGATCCAGCGATGCGACCCGTCGAACGTCGCTAGCGGCCCGGCCAGCCGTGCTCCGTCGAGCCAGTCTGCGGGCACACCCGCACGACGGATCGCGTCCAGAGCCGCTGGGAAGTCGGCTGCTCCGGAGAGTCGAGGATGGGCAAGCGCAGCGTGGCGGAAGAGGTAGAGGCGGTAGCGGCCGCTCGCGACCGGGCAGACGACTGCCGAGCAGCCCGCGGTCGGGGCGAGCAGGAAATGCACCGCGTCCCCAGTGTTCATCTCACCCTCCACCAGCAGGCCTGTCGAATACAGCTCCTCAGGGTCGGACAGGCGCTGGAAGCCGGCCAGGCGGGCGACTTGGGACTCGCGGCCATCGGCCCCGACGATCAAGCGCGCATGGAGCATCTGCTCCGATCCGTCGACGAGGATCGTCGCCGCTGGCGGGTCCCAGAGCCGCAACGAACGCAGCTTCGCCGGCCGCAAGACGCTCGCTCCCGCCGCAGCGGCCTCCGCGAGCAAACCCTCCTGCATCACCGGATGAACGAACGCGATCGACGCCTCCCGATGCGGCGGCGCCGTCGCCAACTCGATCGGATACCGCTCTCCCCCAACATCCCGCTCCGCCGGAACCGCGGCGTCCGCGAGTCGGCATGTGGTGGGCCATCCAGACCGTGACGACCGTCGGCTACGGCGACGTCACCCGAGGGATTCGCGGGCCGCGTCGTCGCCGCCCTCGTGATGCTCGAGGGGATCGCGCTGGTCGCGATCGTGACCGCGGCGATCACCTCGACCTTCGTGGCCCGGGCAACACACCTTCAAGGGCTCGCCGCCGCCGCGGAAGAGCAGCACGAGGAGGCCCGCAACCAGGCCCGCTACGAGGACCTAGCCGAGCGCCTCAACCGGCTCGAAACGCTTCTCCTCGAGCACGGCGACCGCTGACATAGATCGCCAAGAACAGTGCAGCAGCAACCCGCCGAACGGCGAGGTGTGTGCGGTGGCAGCCGCCGCCAGGTCGTATCCGACCAGGACGTTGGCGAGTCCACCACAGAAGCCCGCGAGTCCGCCGACCACTGCGGCCACGGTGGCGATGGTCGAGCCTGGTTCGCGCACCAACATCGCGATCGCCGCGAACGCCACGCCGAGGGCGTGGATCGAAGCCGCGGCCCCGACTGGGGTGGGTAGCGCCGTCGGGTCAGGGGTCATTCCGGAACACTGGCCCAAGCGAGAGCCCTCGTTCCTGGCGGCCGGGGCTAGAGTTCCTGCATGAGACGAGCACTCGACATCTCACTCATCCTGGGCTTTCTCGCCGTCGACTTCTTGTTCTTCCACGACCTCCTAAAGGCCGGAGAGGTGACCACCGTCCCTCAGTACATGACCGGCATGCTCAGCATCCTCGTCTTCGCTATCTGCGGCCAGTCGCTGCTGACTCAGCGCCGCTAACAGGCCCGGCCCCGCCGGAGTTCCGCAAGGCTCGCTCAGGGGTCATTCCTGAACACTGGCCCAGGCGAGAGTGCGGGTAACAAGAAGGCGGCAAGGGAGTGTGACCCGAGTCCCACCACCCGAGGGCTGGCGGGACTCGTAGTGACACGGCGCCTCACGGCCCGGGGCGGCCCACCGTCTCCGAGCGCCTACGTCGCGTACGCAAGCTGCCTTGCGGTGGACCAGGTCCGCCGGAGGAGTACGACTGCGGTGGCGAGCGTCCAGAGCAGGAAGAGGAGCAGTGCGGGCACGAAGCTGGCGTAGAGGAAGCCGCCGTTGATGGCGAGGGCTACGGCTGTGACCGCGGCGAAGACGCCGATCCAGCGCGGGTAGGACGTGGGTTCTCGAATGCGACGACTGCGACGGCGGCGAGCAGATTGCGAGCGGGTAGAGGCTCAAGACTGTTGGCCGCGCCGGCCATGTGGTCGAGTGCCTTGTAGAGCGGCGTGCCTTTGGCGAGGTGGTCCTGATGGATCGCCAGTTCGGGGACGTGGCTCATCAGCTTCAGCAGGACGCCGGAAGGCCGCCGACCAGCGCCAGGGTGGAAAGCCAGCCGCCGTCGCCCTGGGCTGTGCGCAGCAGGCTGCAGAGGTAGGCGAGGAAGGGGAGGAAGAGGAGGAGCGCCCAGGTGGAGACGATGGCGCGCCAGGGGTTGAAGTTGTTGCCGTTGCCGACGGCGAGGAACATGGCGATCGGGAAGACGATCCCGCAGGCGGCTGCGAGTCGCGGGAGCAGTGGTTTGGTCATCGTGGTCTCCTTCGGTCGAGGTTGTGCTGCCGGAGGCTAGGGCGGGAGCGGCTCGATTTCGTCGGCCGCTGCGGGGATTCGTCGTCGCCCGGCGGTGCTATTTCGTCGTAGTCCTGCAGGGGGAGGCGGATCAGATCCTGGGTTGATGCGGGCGCTGCGCGGTCCGCAGTACGTTCCATCCATGCGCGCCCGCGTCCGGGTCTTGCTCGACCGTTGGGGAGACATCGTGCTCGCCGTTGTGTTCGTGCTGTGGACGCAGTTCGATCTCTGGGGGAATGCCCCGGCCACGCTGCGCGTTGTCGGCGGCCGCGGTGTCCTCGCGGTGCTCCTCGTGCTGGTGACGGTGCCGCTCGCTCTGCGCCGTCGCGCGCCGGCGGCGGCACTGCTGATCGCGGCTGCCTCGCTTGTCGTCGCCTCGCTTGTCGTCCGGCACTCGCAGGGAGTCCCTGTCGAGGTCTTCCTCGCAATGCTGGTCGCCTTCTACTCGGTTGGAGCCCACTGCGACGACCGCCGCGCGCCACTTGTCGGTGCGCTGGCGCTGGCAGCGATCGCCACGGTCGATCTCGCCCGGCCTGGATTCTTCAACGGCAGCGGCAGTGCGCGTCCGGGGGCGTGGCTGGCGTTCGCGATCGCGTGGCTGGTCGGACGCGACATGCGACGGCGACGCGGACGGGTCACTGCCCTGGAGAGCCGCGCAGAACAGCTGGAGCGCGAACGCGAGGAGAAGGCGCAGCTCGCGGTCTCGGAGGAACGAGCGCGGATCGCGCGCGAACTCCATGACATCGTGGCGCACGGCGTGAGCGTGATCGTCGCTCAGGCACGCGCAGGCCCGCACCTTGCCCATGACCCCGAGCGAGCCACCAGCGCCTTTGGTGCGATCGAGTCAAGCGGCCGCGAAGCGCTCATCGAACTGCGCCGCCTGCTTGGGATCCTGCGCTCCGAAGACCAGCAGCTGGCAATCGGACCGCAACCGGGACTCTCCTCCCTGGCGTCTCTCGTCGAGCAGGTGCGCGCGTCGGGACTGTCGGTTGAGCTGCGGATCGAGGGCGAGCCGGTGCATCTGCCGGCCGGGATCGACCTCTCCGCCTACCGAATCGTGCAGGAGGCGCTCACCAACGTCGTCAAACACGCCAGGCGACCTCCGCCGACGTCGAGGTTCGCTACCGGCTGCGATGCGCTCGAGCTCGGCGTCGTCGACAACGGTCGTGGCGCAGGCGCAAGCGCGAACGGCGCCGGTCACGGTCTGATCGGTATGCGCGAGCGCGTCGGCCTCTACGGCGGCAAGCTCGAAACAGGCAGCGTAACGGCGGCGGCTACTCCGTCCGCGCGCGACTCCCGCTCGCCGAGATCGACATGACCCGCGTCCTGATCGCCGACGACCAAGAACTCGTGCGGACCGGCTTCCGGGTCGTCCTCGACGCCGAGCCCGACTTCGAAGTCGTCGGCGAAGCCGCCGACGGACTCGCCGCGATCGAAGCCATCAAGTCGCTCCAGCCCGACGTCGTCCTGATGGACATCCGCATGCCGAACCTCGACGGGATCGAGGCGACGCGACGGATCGCCGCAAGCGACGGCGTCGCCGCGCGTCCTCATCCTCACCACCTTCGACCTCGACGACTACGTCTACGAAGCGCTACGCGCCGGCGCCAGCGGTTTCCTGCTCAAAGACGCCCGCGCCGAAGAACTCTGCAGCGCCGTCCGCACAGTCGCCGCAGGCGAGGCGCTCCTCTCGCCTTCGATCACCCGCCGGCTGATCGAGAGCTACACGCGCCGACCCCGCCCCGCACCAGCCCGCGGCACTCGCAGAGCTGACACCGCGCGAGCTCGAAGTGCTCCGGCTCGTCGCCCGCGGCATGTCCAACACCGACATCGCCCGCGAGCTCGTCGTAGGCGACGCCACCATCAAGACCCACGTCGCGCGCATCTTCTCCAAGCTCGACCTCCACGACCGCGCCCAAGCCGTCGTCCTCGCCTACGAGTCGGGCCTCGTTCAGCCCGGCGGTGAGTAAGCGGCGCATCAAAACTCCTCGCCCGTTGAGTCGCAGCCGCTTCTCGCCAATCAGGGGTCATTCCGGAACACTGGCCCAGCCGACCGTCCTCTACATCTGGGCGATGATTTCGCACACGTCGGCGCTGATGAAGCTGGCCGGCGCTTGTGACATATCGCGCAGCGAACTGAACACGGTCTCCGCTGCTCGCGCATCCTCCTCGGGCTTGAATAGCCAGAACGAGTGCTGGATCAACTTGCCGCTCTCGTCGAGACAGCGAGCCCAGTACGCGGCCTTGTTGCCTGACATGCCCGCGACGAGAGCTGGACCGTGCTCGCGCGCCATCATCGCAGTCTCCTCTTCATGGCCCTGTTTGATCTCAACGCGCCCCACTAGTGCGTACATCGATCCTCCTTCGAAGGTTGAGCCGATTCTCTCGCATCGAGTGCTCAGGGGTCAGCTGGCCCAGGCGAGTGTGCTCGCGCTGGGAAAGCCGATCCAGTCTCTCGGCCGGACGTGCGCGGTTAGGGGATTGAGTCCTTAGTCTCGGCTTTGCCAGACGGACCGGCTGCACGCGCCTCGCGCCGTTCCGCGAGCGCCGGAGAGAGGCTTGCCGCCCAGTCGCAGCCACGACCAGCGTCAGCCGCGCGAGCAAACGTCGATGCCGCTCCTCGAACGAGAAAAGACGCTGAACCTCCTCACCTATCGCTCCCACGCCAGAAGCGTTCGCGCGAATCACACCCGTTCCTCCGCCGCGTTTGGCAGCACCGATCGGCATCGAGATCGGAAGTATCATGTTCCGGTTTCCGCGCCCCCGGGGGAATCGGGAACCTCGGCAACCCTGGCGTTGAGTGTGGGGCCGCCTTGTGTTCTTCCTCGAGCTACGGAGGTCTAGTTGCTTAGCGCGTGCCTGTTCGATCAGCGACACGGCGAGCGGATCGAAGCGTGGCAAGACGCGCTTCACGGCCTCACCGAAAGCCAGATGCTCTGGCTCGATCTCCAAGAGCCATCCGAGAAGGAAGCGAGCGAGGTTAGAGCCGCGCTCGAGCTCAGCGGCGAGGATGTCTTCGCGGAAGCCGATGAGAGCCCGTCGCTCATCAGCGCGACGGTTATCTCAAGGTGAAGACAGTCGTCGTGACCGATGCCGGAGACCACTCGTCGCCTGAAACCGTCGCCATTACTTGTTTCATTGGTAAGAACTGGATCTTGACAACCCACGCATCAGAGCTTGCCGTGGTCAACGATTTCCGTGAGCGCGTGGAAGGAGGAGGCGAGATCGGCATCCTCGACGCGCCATCCTTCCTCGCAGTACTCCTCGGCTGGGTCGTGACGAGCTATCTGCAAGCATTCGACAGAATCGAAACAGAGCTTGAGGAGTTCGACGTCCGTGTGCTCCGCAGTCCTCGGAGAGACGCCGAGCAGGAGATCGGCGTCCTGGTCGAGATTCGTCAGCGGGTTGGCCGGCTTCGCCGGCCGCTCGCACTGCACCGCGACCTCTTCGCGGCCTTGAGCGAAGCCGAGTTCGATTTGGTGTCAACCGAGGACTCCGCAGAGCGATTCAGTCAGCTCGCCGTGAAGACCGACGCGAGTCTCACCGCCGCGCGCGACGCAAAGGATGCGATCAACGGATCCTTCGATGTGCTGATCGCCCGCACCGAGCACCGAACGAACGAAATCATCAAAGTCCTCACCGTGGCCTCGATCCTGCTGCTCCCCGGAACCCTGATCGCCGGTGTGATGGGAATGAACGTGAACTTCAGCGCCAGCACATTCGTGCACTCGCCGATCTTCTTCGGCTCGATCGCGGCAATCCTGCTGATCGCCGCAGCGACGCTCGGAGTCGCCCGCTCGAAGCGCTGGATCTAGTCGCAGCAGGCCTCATCGCCCGCCGGCACCACGGTGCTTGCGAATCGACCCTAGTGCCGCTCATGAGCTAGCGGTCACCGTTGCGATCAGACGGATGACGCCTACCGCCTTTGCCTCAGATACCTGCGACTGAGCTGCGCTTCTCCACCGAGCGCCAGCCAGACGCAGCGAGCAACGCCTGCCAATGCCGCGGATGAGGCGTCCGCTCACCGCGCCGGATCAGCGAGACATAGCGTAGAGAGAGACCAGTCGCCCGTTGGAGTCGGCTGAGCGGGACGCCCTGGATCAGCGGCAGGATGTCGCGCTCGAAGGCAGGGCTATAGCTCGCAGGCCTCGGGGGTTATTCCGGAACACTGGCCACACCGGCAGCGGCGAGAGCCGCTCGCGCCAACCGTGCTCGACAACCGTCTTCACGCGGCGGGCGGCGTAGGAGGGATCAACCCCTGTCGAAGAGGATGCTCGGGACAACGCAGAACCTCCTCGTCGCCGAGCCGAACCAAGCCCCAGCCCACGGCCGCAACGACCTCGCCCGGCGTCTGGTCAGGCCCGATGGGAACCTCGACCGCGTTCACGCAATCGACGCTGTCGCACTCCAAGCGCAAGACCAACGCCATCACGCCCGATCCTAGAACGACGAAGGGCGACCCGAAAGCCGACCTCCCTCAACCTCAACCACACAAGCCCAGACGCGCTCTGGGTCACTCCGGAACACTGGCCCAGGCGACGCTTCGCAATGAGGCGAGCCGCCCGGGAAACTGCCGCGCCACCTGCGGTTGGGCCGAGCGCGAGTAGCAGTGCGAGGAGTGGAGCGGGGCTCAGCTGAACGGCGGGTGGAGCGGCAGGACGATCGGGCGGCCGGGGCTTCTGGTTGAAGTCGAAGTCCTGCGCGAGGTTGCCGAGGATCTTCGCGTTCTCGCGCACGTCGGGCCGCGGGTCGGGCCGGCCGTCCGTCTTCGGGTCGAGCCGCGCGCCGCCGAGGAAGTCGTCCTCGATGAACTTGAGGTAGGCGTCGAAGCTGAGCACCTGGTGGTCGATGTAGCCCTGCTTCGCGTAGGGGCTGATCACGATGCCCGGCACGCGCAGGCCGTAGCCCTGGCCGTCGACCTCGGCGGCTTGACGTGGTCGTAGAAGCCGCCCCAGTCGTCCCAGGCGAGGAAGATCGCCGTCGAGTTCCAGTCGGGGCTGCGCATGATCGCGTTGATCAGCCCGGTCACGTACGTCTGGCCGCGCGGTGACGAGCGCGGGCGGGTGCTCGCTGACCGCCTGCGCGGGCGTGATCCAGGAGACGGCGGGAAGCGTTCCCTTGCCGCGCGTCCGTGTAGAACGTCCGCGAGCGGCTCGGATGTTGCGAGCTGGCCGTCCTTCTGCACCGTCGTCGAACACGGCAGCGGGTTCCAGATTCCGGGCGTCGTCGCGTTCTGCGGCACGGGCGGGCAGAACATCGCGTTGTCGTCGCAGTCGGGCTGGAAGCCCTTCGCGACGTAGTAGCCCCAGCTGACGTGCGTGCTTGTGCAGGAGATAGGTGAGGTCGGTCCACGGCGTAGTCGGGAGCCGCGCCCGTCGTGTCTGCCGGATTGCCGGGCGGCGATCCCGGAGCCTGGACCGCGGCGTGGCAGCTCATCGGATCGCCTTGCTGTCGTGCAGCTTCGCCGACCAGCCGGACACGATGAACAGGTGCGCCGGCAGGCTCCACGACGTATCCGACTCGAACATGTGGTCCTGCAGGACGAAGTTGCGCGCGTAGACCCAGTAGTTCGGGATCTCGTGCCAGTCGTGATAGCCCATCACGTCCGGCTTCTTCGGCGTCGAGCGAGCACGTCGGGGCGTCGATGTTGACCGAGCACGCGAGCTGCGCCTGGTCTCGGCCTGCTCGATGAAGCCGTCCATCTTGCCGCCGTCGATGTCCGCGATCGCGTCGCCGTGGTCGTGCGGGCCGCCCGCGTTGCTGGTCGGAGGTGTCGTGGTACGGACGCTGACGCAGTGTCTCGTCGGTCGGGATGCAGACGGTCGGCACGCCGTGTCTCATCGGGATGCCGTCCGCGCCGGGATACGTGCCGAAGTAGGAGTCGAACGAGCGGTTCTCCTGCATGATGATGACGACGTGCCGGATCTTGTGGATCCCCTTGAGGGGCGCCGCATCGGCGTCGCGCCGGTGACCCGGGATGTCGGCCGAGCCCAGCAGCAGCGCGGCGAGCGAGGTCGCCGCGAGAAAGGCCAAGACGACCCGCTTCAAGACCCGCGCAGCCTAGGCCGCATTCTTGAGAGCGAGATGAGGATCCGATGCACCTGAGCACCTGAACCGCGCCGCCAGCCACCTCTCCGCCGCGGCGATCATACCCCGGGGTCAGAGGACAAACCGTCCCGCATGCCTCCCGCCTCCACGGGTCCCGTGGAGACCAACGCCGCGGCGCCCGCGCACCCTCCGATGAGAGGACGGTGGCCCAGGCGAGCGGCCTGTCACTCGTCGGGATCGGTACGCAGGACGTACAGCCGCCATGTCGCGTACGCCAACACCGCTGCCGCAAGGGTTGCGAGACCCCAGCTCTCGTACATGAGCGCCACGATCAGGATCACTAGAGAGCCTATGCCGATGTAGAGGTTGTAACCGAGCTTGGCCAAACTGCTCGCGCGCCTCATAGAGCGGTTCTGGCCCATGCGACACAACCCGTCTACCCGACCGCGCTCAGGGGTCATTCCGGAACACTGGCCCAGGCGAGCGGCCGCCCATCGTCTCAGCGTCGCGCCACAACTTCGAGTGTGCATGGCTCGAACCCGTCGACGACCTGGAGCAGCCGGTCGACCCGCTCCTGGTAGCCCGGGAGCGCGCGCCAACCAGCGATTGCTGCCACGCTTTCCCACGGCCCGAAGCTGACGAACCTCCGAGGATCGTCGGTGTCCTGCAGCAGGAGCGCGTCCTCGACGAGTCCTTGGCGGCGGCTCCACTCGGCCCATTCGCCCCAGCGGCGAACAAACTCCGCCCCGCTCCCGTGCTTCACGCGCCAGGTGGTGTGGGTGTAGTGGTCCATCGTCGCTCAGTCGGAAGCGTGCCGTCTCCTGCCGTTTCCTGCAAGCGCGACGAGCCGCACTCGGCTGCACACACATGCAGCACCCTCGGGGGCTAGGCCCGGGATCGGCCACCTTCTCCGCTCAGGGGTCATTCCGGAACACTGGCCAGGGCAGCGCACTCTCACTCGAGTCGAGGACTAGCTGCTCCTCGACTCCGAGGACTGGTTGAGGATCGAAAGGGCCAGGCGCTCCAGGGACGCTTGATCGCGATGACCGATGACCTACCTCGGTGTGATCGAGCTTGAACATGACGACGCCGAAGTTATGGCCTGTTGCTTCGGAGTCCTGGTGGATGACAAGAGCCGGTCTCTGCTTCTGATCGATCACCTTGCTATCTCGCACCCCTAGCGCCACCCGCTGATAGTGATTCCGAGCATCGCCGGAAAAGGGTGTCGGCCAGGTGTACGCGACGATTACGCGCTGAGCAGGGAACGTGATCGCCACGGTGCCGATGGTCTTGTGCCCGTCCCGATGTGAGAAACCATCGATCCAAACCGGACCGGCATCGGATGCTCGGACGAGGGCCGTGTTCGGAAGGACAAGCCGAACCCCCGAGGCGGCGGCGGCGCGAGCAAGCGTCGTGCGCTTGGCGAAACACGGCAGCGGATGCGCGAAGGTCAAGGGCGAACCGGCGCGGGACCATTGCAGACGACAGTCTGGCTTACGCGGGAAACGGCACCGCAGCCAGCCGCCACTGCTGCAACGAGCAACCCACCAGCCACGAGTCTCGCGCCCCGCGCCATGAGTCCACACTACGCGAGCCTTGGCGCATCGGAGCGCGAGGCTTGACCTTCTGGCGCTGCCTGCGGACAATTCGACGGTGACCGGTGAAGATCAGCAGGAGCAGGCAGATCTTGTCGGAGACCTGCTCGCGCAGATCCCCCGGACGGCCATCGTTGACGCAGTGCACGCAGCACTCGGTTTGCCCCGGCGGCAGACCGAGGGGATCGTCGAGGCGTTCGATGAGTTCGTCGCGCAGCCACTCGTCGCGAACCTGACGAAACTGCACGGGCGCGACCTCGCCAAGCGGAACCCGATGATCTACACGGTGCGCGGGGTCGAAACGGTCGAGGAGTGGGCCGATCAGGTGCTCGCCGACAAGGAGACGTCGGCTATTGAGGCACACATCGGCACCTGGCTGGAGGACGTCGCGCGGCTCGTTTCGGGCGGGATCAAGCCTGGCAGTGGCGTCGATCTCCAATTGACCGACGGCGAGGGCGTGGTGCAGCTTTACGCGATCCAGTCAGCGCCGAACACCAAGAACGCAGGAGGGCGCGCAAGCGACATAGCCGCGCTTCGACGTGGCGCGAAGCCGCTCCGTGCCCACAAACAACGCGTCGAGTTGTTCGTCGCGGTGCTCAGTGGTCGCGCGAAAACCGGTGTCGTTCGCGAGCACTCCGACATCACTGTCCTAAGCTCCGACGCCTTCTGGGAGCGGATCAGCGGGATTCCCGACTTCCGCGCGCGGCTACTGCGCGCGACGACGATCCTCGCCTGGCTTGTCAAGCGGCGTTCGAAGGACGAAACCGAGCGGATCAAGCGTGAGGCCGTTGAGCTATTCGGAGACGAAGACGGCAAGCTCGATCTAGAAGCGCTCGCCACCGCACCTCGGACGGCGCGCGAGGAGAAGAATCTGCTGGATAAGCGCTTGCTCGCAGACCTCGACCTCCTCTAGCTGCCGGGTCATTCCGGAACACTGGCCCAGCCGAGTGTTAGCTCACCTGAGCCCGGGGACGGCTTCTATGCGTGGCAAACCCGAACGCCTGCGAGCGCACGGTTCACGGTCGCGACCGCGACCGGAGTGACCCCCCTGACCTCCGCGTATGCGACCACGGACCGACCTTGAGAGCGAACGGCAGTCAGAGCCGCCGGCCAGGCCGACCCTTCCATGCCTCGGAAGTCGGCTCGATGCATCCGCAGCACCCGCCTAAAGGGAGGCGTCACATCCGGCCCTTCGTTGATGACGACGATTGTGACTCCGCCCCGGGGCCAGTGGCGGCCCGCGGAGGCACCGATTCCGTAGAAGTCATCGACGGTTCCGAATCGGAAGTTCGTGAGCACGACCGTCGCCTCGGACTGTCGGTTCTTCGGGAAACTGCGCTCCTTCAGACCGGCCGGTGCGGAGCCGCAAAGCCCGGTTACGGCTGCGCTCGACCCCAGAGCCAGCCAGCCAGCGACAGCGCCTGCCCCGACCAGGATGAACACCACCGCGAGCACAAGTGTCCGTCGTTTCACAGCGTTGCTACGCCCGAGTGGCCGGGCGAGGTCCCGAGCGACCTGCGTGCTTCGTCGGAGGTCATTCCCGAACACTTGCGTAGTCGAGAGTCTTCTGCCTCGCCAGACCGTCTCTGCCCGACGGGTTTGCGGGCTCAAGTCGGCTTATTGGTCAGCGAACCCGCCGCGCGGCACGCATACTCGATCTCCACCGGCCGCAGCTCGTCCGTAAGCGCGCCAGCCTCACGCAGGATGTATACGACGTGGGAAACCAGCGTCGGCCCCTCATAGCCCTCCGGCTTCCGCTCCGGGACAACCCCGCGCAAGTACCGCCACAGCATCGCGTTCCGATAGCCGTAGTCCGGGGTCGGCCACGACCGCTCAACGAACACTCCGACCGGCCCGTCCGGCTCCACTCGGAGCAGCCGGGCATCAACCGGCATCGGATCCCCAAACTTCGACTCCCAATCCGACTCGATCTCTGCCGCCCGCTGATCCGACCCCATCTCACGCCGCCACTCGTCAGCGAGCACCGCATCAAGCTCCACGCGCCAGACCGGCGCCGAGTCATGAAGATTCGTATCAATCATCACAACTATGCTCCCGTTCGGCGTAGTTCGTCGCGCGAGCCGGCGAGCGCAGCCGAACGCGGCGCTGCGGGGGATCGGTTTTGCGCGGCACGCACGCACACGTCGTCGGCGTCGCCGCGTTTGTGTTGGGTTCGGTGCCGGCCGGACCGGAGGGTCACGCCGTACTCTCCGACTCGTCGTCGATCGCCTCGTCACCCTCGTCGACAACCTCGGCAGTCGTGGGGGAGCCGGCGGTCTCGAGCTCGCGGTGCCGGGCGATCACGTCACCGATCGAGATGACCGGGCCGGCGGCGGCGACCTGGTGGTCGACGTCGATGCGGCCAGCAAGCTCGACTCTGCGCCTCTCCGAATACTGGTCCGGCCGGTGTGCGGCAAGCAGGCGCGCGACCGTCGCCGGATCCTCGCGGACGCGACGCGAGACGAGTTTCCCGTCGGCGTCGTACGTCCGCTCTTCGGCGCCCTCGATCGCGAACTTGAAAGCCTGCGCCTCGAGGCGATCGACCGCTTCCGCGATGGCTGCGTCCCACTCCTGACGGAACACGGCATCGCGATCACGCAGGCGGTAGGCCGTCGCTCGGTGGACGCCGGCCGCCTTCGCCGCCGCCGTCACGTTCAACGTCTCGGCGAGGTGCTCGAGGAATCGCTGCCGCTGCCGCTTCGTCATCGGCCGCGTGGTCACCGGCCCTCCAAGACTGGTACGCGACTGGTACGCACCCCTCGGTTTGCAGGCACTTCCGGGCAACTACTGACTACGGCAACCAGTAGCTTCACAGCCGGACCACCCGCTCGGACGCCTCGTCCAGCCACCGCTCGAGCTCCTTGACGGCGACGAACTTCCGCCGGCCGCGACGCACCCAGCGCAGCTCGTGCGAGACGTGCTCGTCGAGGTAGTCGCGCGAGACACCAAGCGCCGCCGCAGCCTCATCGGGCGATAGCGCGAGCGGCGCGATCGCGCGCCCACGCGCGTGGAGCCTGTCGCGAGCGTTGCGGGCTGTTTTGGCGTGCTCGTGGACACCTTGGACGCTTCGGACGTCGCTTTCGGGAAAGTCCCTTACACGGCGTGTGTCAAGGGAGGTATTCCTAATCTGCTGTCTGGACTGTCCGTGCTGTCCAGGGTGCGCCGCCGGGCTAGGCATGGATGCCTTTCCAGCCGCGTACGCCGTCGCGCTTTTCGGATGTGCAGTCCTTGGCTTTGAGGGCGGCCGCGAGCTTGTTCGCGCTCATCGGGCTTTCGCCGTTCGCATCGGCCCAGGCTTCGTAGCTGGCGCGGAGGTCGCTGTTGCTCGTCCAGGCGCCACCATCGAGGTGGCAGCGGTCGGCCAGCCAGTCGCGGAGGGGTCGTTCTCGGCCCGGTATTCGGCCGTGTAGTCGCGGACGACGTCGGGGACGTCGAGGCCGCGGCGCTGCCACTCGAGGCAGCCCCTGGACGGCCCACGTGAGGATCGCGGACTGAACGTCCGGGTCGGTGCGGAGTCGAAGCTTGACGCGGTCGTCGCGTTCGGCTTCGGGGATGACGTGCACGAACGGGATCTGGACGATGCGGCGCCACATGGCGGCGTCGCCGGCGTTGACGCGGGGCCGGTCGTTGGCGGCCAGCCAGAGCTTGAACCGGGGTCGGAACTCGAATGTCTCCTGGTAGAGGAAGCGGGCGGCGACGGTGTCGCCGCCGGTGAGGAGCTTGATCAGCCCTTCGGCGAGGGCCTTGCCGTCGTCGACCTCGATCGAGACGACCAAGCGCGCGCCGGCGAGCCGGGCGATGTCGTTGCGGACGCCGGCGTCGCCGTGGCGCTTGAGGAACGTCTCGAAGTCGGCGGTCGCGGCGTATTCGCCGAGGACCGCGCGGATAGCCTCGAGCATTGTGACTTTCCGGTCGCTGTAGGGCCGTGCCCGAAGAACAGAACCTCCTCCGAGGTGTGCCCGCTCAGGCTGTAGCCAACGGCGCGCTGCACGAACGAC
Source organism: uncultured Actinomycetes bacterium (assembly GCA_963743545.1). GTDB lineage: Bacteria > Actinomycetota > Thermoleophilia > Gaiellales > Gaiellaceae > Palsa-739. The sequence goes on from CAVUQB010000006.1 coordinate 92,902, forward strand.
GCGAGCTCACCGTTCCCGCCGGTGATCTTCTCGAGCGACGACTCCCAGACGGACGAACGTGCCTCCGGGATGTAAACGACGGGAGAGAGACGGCTGAGAAGATCTTCGCGGCGGTGCTCGCGCAGGTCGCCGGTTCGGAGGTCGATTGTGCCGTTCGCGACGTTGAAAAGCCACCCGTCAGCGTCGAGCTCGTCGGGGGAGATCACCACCGGGCGCGCCGTCTCTGCGAGCTTCACGGCCGCCCGCAGCCGCCCTTCCGATTCGCTCAAGATTGCCCACTTGACGAGGCGCTCTCGCTGCCCGGTGTCATCGACGAGTGCGGCTTCTTTGTACATGGCGCGGACCATCTGCTTCGCGCGCCGAGTCACTTCGCCGTCGATGTCGCGTCGCCATCGGCGGCCATCCCATGCGAACCAGCCGAGGCCAGCCGCGAATCGGAGGTCGTTGCCGTGGGCGTGGACGAGCCGTTCGGCGTTGCCGAGGTCGGTGAGCCGAAAGCTGGCTCGTGCTCGGGCACCGACCGCCGCGATCTCGGCGGCGAGGGGGTCATCGACGTGTTCGGGTTGCGCGCTCACGACGCGAGCCGAAGCTCCTTGGCGTCCCGCAGGCAGTCGACGCACACGCACCCCTCGACGTCGACGCGGACGACGTTCGACCAGGGGAAGAAACTCTTGCCGCCGAGCTCGTCTCCCCAGTCGAACCAGACGCCGACCTCGTTCATCTCGACGCCGCTCATGTGACACGACTCGCGGCCGTACCCGTCGTCGACTTCGGTAAGTGGACCCGCCCGCAGAACGACGGTGGCCTTTCTGACGCTGGTGGTGTTAGTTGGCATGTGGCGTCGCTCTTTCTAGGGTCAACTCACGCCGCTGCCTTCTCACGCACGGACTCATCGCGCTTGGCCGCTTCATCACGGCGCTGCGGGACGACATCTCCGACCTCCTCGAGTGCGAGGTGGCGCCGGATCGCGACCCGCGCCTCCGCGGAGGCGCTGCGCTCGTTCTCTCGGGCGAGGGCAGCCAGCCGGTCGAAAGTAGGGCGGTCGACCATGAGTGACGTACGCGCTTGCATTTGCATGAGAGTCACGCTACAGTCCTACCGAACCGTTCGCCATGACCGTACCCAACACGGATACAGTTGACCTCGAGAAGCACTTCAAGTGGATGCTCGAGATGCTTCCGGGCGCACGTCTCGGCTCCGTCGTCCTTGACGACGGCACAGAGGGAGACATGGTCTTTGTGCCCTTCGGAGACGGGCTCGAGATCCCGGCTTGGTTCGTGAGCTCAGGGAGTGAGCCGTTCGAGTGGAGGGTTGCCATCGCGATCGACGAGACTGGCCGGCCCCAATGCCAGCGGTTCGAGGCGAGGTGGGTTACGTCGGAGCAACTTCACCGCTTCCCACTTGGCCGCGTAATCCGGGAAGCCGTCCTAACGGTGGCGCGCCCTCGGGAGCAGCACGGACCCCTGATCAAGAAGGACGCGAAGCAGGTTCGGCGTGTGAAGGCGCAACTGCGCAAGCGGCCGGGCCGCCGGCTGACTGACGAGTTTCTCGAGGAGGTCGCGCGGGTCTATCGCGCACACGTCGCGACGCGCAAGCCTTCGAAGGCCGTTGAAGAGCACTTCGGGTACAAGCCGGCGAGCGCGCGCCGTGTCGTGCGCGAGGCTCGGCTCAGAGGCTTCCTCGGTCCGGCGAGCCCGGGCCGCGCCGGCGAAGAACGAAAGGAGGAGAAGGGTGCCTAAGGCAACGCCCGGGATCGTCGAGCGCCACTCGCGTTCTTGCCGGTCCCACAACGACGGAGCGTGCAACTGCACGCCGAGCTACGTCGCGTGGGTGTACGACCCGCGCAGCAAGAGCAAGCGTCAGAAGGTGTTCAGCGGCAAGGGTGCGAAGAGCGCCGCGAAGAACTGGCGTGAGGACACCGGCAGCGCGCTTCGCAAAGGACCGCTGCCAACGCCGAGCCGTCAGACCGTCGAACAGGCCGCCCGCGCCTGGCTCAAGGGTGCAAGAGAGGGGGAGATCCGCAAGCCGGACGGCAGCCCCTACAAGCCGTCCGTGCTCCGCCAATACGAGGCCGACCTCGAGAACAAGCTCCTCCCAGAGATCGGCCACATCCGCCTGTCGACCCTGCACCGGCGCGACGTGCAACGGCTCGCCGACCGGCTCGTCGGTGACGGGCTCTCCGGTTCGCGCGTCCGCGGCACGCTCATGCCACTCCGCGCGATCTGCCGGCGCGCACTTCGCACCGACGAGCTGGTCGTGAACCCGACGGCGAATCTCGAGCTGCCTGTGGCGGACGGCGTCCGCGACCGCGTCGCCTCACCCGAAGAGGCCGCCGTCCTCTCGAACTCCTCCCGGAGAGCGATCGCGCGTTGTGGGCGACCGCGTTCTACGCCGGCCTTCGGCGCGGCGAGCTGCGCGGTCTTGAGTGCGATGACGTCGACACGGACGCCCGGCTGATTCACGTCCGCCGCGGCTGGGACGACAAGGAGGGCGCGATCGACCCCAAGAGCCGCAAGGGGGCACGCACCGTCCCGATGGGCGGCGAGCTCCGCCGGCTACTGCTCGAGCACATGGCACGGACGGGTCGGCGTGGGGGAGATCTCGTGTTCGGCCGGGACCGGCACGAGCCGTTCACGCCGACGTGGGTCCGCAAGCGGGCGCTCGGATGCTGGGCGGCGGCCGCCGTTGGCGCCTTCCTCACCGGCGAGCGGCTCCCGGCCGACGTCGACCTGATCGGCCTGCACGAGTGCCGCCACACGTACGTCTCGCTCATGCACGCCGCCGGCCGGTCGCTCGAGGAAATTGGCGACTACGTCGGCCACTCGAGCTCTTACATGACCGACCGCTACCGGCACCTCATCGAGGGGCAGCGGGCCGAGGCTGCCGACGCCTTCGACGCCTTCCTCGCGAGCAGGACTGGTACTCAGACTGGTACTCAACGGCCCGTTCTGGCCGCGGTGCCGCATGGTTGAGTCGGTACCGGGCGTTTAGCCCGCGGCTTCCCAAGCCAAGGGTCGTGGGTTCGAGTCCCATCGTCCGCTCTCCGCTCGCTCATAGGGCACCTCGCCCACAAGGCTGGAAGCCGCTCGAAACGGCTGGAATCCGGCGACAACTGGGGCGCAACTGGGGCACCCCGGTTGTTAGGCAGGATGGGGGAAGTGAGAGACCGGGAGAAGAGAGAGCGGTGGGCGCGCGAGGCAATCGCGATCACCGACAAGGTCACGAAGGAAGGCAACGGCCGCCACCTCTGCCCACTCTGCATCCGGTGGCGAGGCCCTCGACGAGCTCAGCCTCGAGCACCCGAGGGCGTCGGAGGTCGCCCCGTCGCGGTCAAGTGCCGTCGATGCAACAGCACCAGCGGGCACTCGATCGACGCCGAACTCCGGAGGGCGGAGAGACTGCTCGCGTTCGCGTCGCGCACCATGACAAAGCCGATGCCGGCGACGGTCCACTACGGGGACGCTGTCGAGCAGCGCGTCGATCTGACGTTCGGCCCGGAGCGGCTCTCGATCGTCGGCGTCCCCGAGCGGAATCATCCGACACCGCTGCGGCCGTGAACGCTGCCCTGCGGAAGGCGGCGTCGAGTGGGGAGCCGATGCAGTCGATGACCGTCTCGCTTGAAGGTGCGGACGTCCGCCAGGCCGCGGTGGGGTGGCTGCGCGTCGGCTATCTCGTCGCGTTCGCCACCCTCGGCTACCTCTACATCCTGCGTGAGGACCTCGAGCCCGTCCGAAGACAGATCCGAGAACCTGAGCCGAGATCCTCGACCGCTACGGCTTAATGGTGCGAGAGGCGATGGAGTGTCGCATCGCCTTCGTGGAGGACCCGAGCGAGTTCGCGTTGTTCATGGTGATGACGGACGGCCGCGCCGTGCTGCTTCCCAGCGACACGCACCCGGCACCTACGAGCGGCTCGCTGCGATCAAGCCGTGGCCGCCCGAACTGCAAACCTTCACCGGAGACATGGCGCCGTGGCAGTGTGAGTCGGTCTATGCAATGGACCGCGAGGCGATCGCGCGCGCCGGCCTCGAGTCGTCGAGGCGGACATTGATCGCGACGCAGGGATCACCAGGGGCGGTGGTCCGCGGAAGGGTGTGGGTGGCGGCGGTCGAAACCGCCGCCACCCACAGAGTGCTGCTTCCTACTTGACCGTATAGCTGAATGGGAACGAGGCGAGCTCGTCGCCGCTGGCGAACGCCTGCCCGCCGATCCCGAAGTTCACCTGGAACGCGTCGTCCAGGTTGAGGAACCCTGAGACGTGCGTACCCGGGCTTGCGCTCGGGGTGATCGTGAGCGGGATCGTCGCGCTCTCGCCCGGGTTGAGGTACACCGGGGCGAAGGTCGACGAGAGCCCGTTGTTGACGAGCCACAGGTCGCCGGTCGCCGGATCGACCGTCGGATCGAACGCCTGTGTGGTGATGCTGAAGTCGCCGCTGGCGGTGACTGCCGGCGGCTCGCCGCTATAGGGCCCGATCTCGCTCGGATTCGCGTACCACAGCCCTGGCTGGACCTCGTCACCGGTGCTGTAGGTCGCGCTTGCACTGTCGCCGTTCTGCACCGCCTGGACATCGGGGTCTCCCGAGAACGGCCCGGTGTCGAACGTCACCGGCGCAGAGCCCGTGAGCGTGGCGTTCACCGAGCTCGTGTTGGTGGGCACGTCGTAGATCGGGAACGACGTTCCCGGCGGGAGCGGCAGCGTCATGTTCTGGTCGCTGCCGTTCAGATCCGGCAGTTGCATCGTGGTGGTCGTTCCCAGCCGCGGATCGAGGAAGTAGGTCTGGGGCGACTGACCCGTGTTCTTGACCCTCACGTCGAAGGTGTAGCTCTGCCCCTGCGTGAGCTTCGTCGAGTGCTGCGGCAGGTTCGAGTTCGCGTGGACGTGGTTGAACCCGATATGTCCCGTGAACGGCTGGGACAGCACGGGGAACTCCGTCCCGAACTCGACTGGCAGCCAGTCGAGGACGAGCATCCACCGACCCGGCTGCGGATTGTCCTTGTAGACGTCCACCGTGGGAGTACCGAGGCAACACGACTGCGTGTTGTCGAGCGTGATGCTCGACGAGCTCGCCACCGCGTTCCCCTCGGGATCCACCAGATATGCGACTACTCCGTCGTCGAAGATGCCGAGGTTGACGCTCGCGTCGATGTCGTGCTGGCCCCTCGGCACATCGAACGCGAAGGTGTTGTTCTGGGACGGGTTGCCGCGGCCGTTGCCGCCGGTGAGGACGCCCTTGAAGATGCCTTTGCCTCCCCACGGTCCGAACCCGGTGTCGACCAGAGTGCGCACCGTGACCGGGATGGTGTTCGTCGTCCCATTGCTGCTGTTCAGGACGATCGAGTCGGCCGCGTCGCCCGGGTCGTGCGAGTGCGTCGGCAGGAACACGGCGGTCCTCGTCGCCCCCGGTGCGATGTGCAGGGTGGCGGGGAAGACGTGACCGGCCGACCCGTAGGTCCAGGTGTCGGCCTGCCACTGGATCGTCCCGCTCGTTCCTACATCCCCGCTCAGGTCGTTCTGCACCGTAAAGAACACCGCGGTCCACGTCCCGGGCTTCGGGTCGGCGACCTGGATGTTGGCGTAGTTCGCCAGGCCCTGCGGGAGCGAGTACCCGGCGTAGGCGCCGGACGGGTCGTAGAGGGCCACATGCAGGAGCGAGGTCTGGCCCGTGTACGGGTAGTTGGCGGAGAAGTTCAGCCGGGAGGGCGTGTGGGTGCTGGGCACCCTGAACGTCTCCTCCTGGTAGACCTCGGTGAACCCGCTCCAGATCACGAACGAGTTCGCCGTGGGTGGCCCGCACGAGATGTTCGTGGAGCTCGGGTTCAGGCAGAACGAGCCGCTCTTGCTCCCGACCTTGTCGGACAGCGTCCTCGACGAGAGGTTGACCGTCGTCCAGTGGCTCCCCGTATTGGTGATCCTCAACGGCTGCGGTGGTCCTGAGCTGGCGTGCTTCGTGATGCTGATCTGGTTCGGGCTGACCAGCAGGCCGCCGTGTGGCTTGCCACTGGCGTGGTTGATCGACTCGGCCTCCTTGACGGCCGCGCCGATGTTCAGCAGACCTGCTCCTTGCTGCTCCGCCGGTGCGTCGATGTCGGTGGCGGTGCTCATGAGAATCTGCTTGACGAGCGTCGGCGTCGGGCTCGTTCCGCCGTGCGTCTTGCGATACGCCTGGATCACGTCGGCTGCGGCTCCCGCGGTCAACGGGGACGCCTCGCTCGTACCGCCCGAGAACGTGATGCCCGACGGGTTGCCGTTCTCGTCGGTGCACGTATTCGTGCTGCAGTCGATCCAGTTGAGATCGCCCGGCGCGACGAGGTCGACCGTGCTGAGGCCGGACTGGGAGAACCCACCGGAAGAGAGGCTCGAGATGTTGTTGTTGATCCAGGTTCCGTTGGTCGCGTTCGGTGTCGTTGCGTTGATGCCACCGTAGGTGTTCTGCTGATACATGCGGAAGGTCGTCGACGCTCCGACGCTGATCACGTTCGGGTCGGTCGCCGGCGAACCGGTCGTGCTGGTGACTCCGGAATCACCGCTGCTGGTGACGACCGTGACGCCCGCGGCGACCGCGTCGTCGTCGGCGATCCGGACCGCGTCGAGTGCCGTGTCCGGGTAGGGCTGCGAGCCGAAGGACTCGTTCAGCACGTTCACGCCGTTGGTCACGGCGTAGTCGATCGCCTGGACGAAGTTCGACGTGGTGGTGTCGTGCTCGTTCGAGAACGTGTCGAGACCCGTGACGGTCGCGCCGGGCGCTGAACCCGTGATCGTGATGTCACATCCGGACGGCAGCGGATGCGCGGCGTTGACGAACTTGCTGAGGTCCCAAACCGTGTTTCCCTGCGAGGCGATCGAGCTCGAGTCGATGAACGCCTCGACATCGAACGGGGCCGTCAGGGTGTCTCCGGCGAAGTTCACCTGCGACACGACTGGCGAGCCGGTCGGAGAACTAACCGAAGCGTATTTTGCGTTGCGCTGGAAGTCGGCAATCGTTGTGTCGTTGGAGCCCGCGATGTAGGCGGTCGAGACGCCGGCGCCGTCGATGCCGTGGGCCGTCGCACCGTCGGCGTTGATCACCGAGAGCGCCTCGGGATCTTGCTCGGGCGAGCTCGCGGTTCCGCAGATGTTTCCGCCCTCCGGCGGGGTCGGACTCGAATGCGAATGAGTTGGATGGAACGGCGAGAAAAGCTGTGAATCGGAGGGAACGTCCGGCTGCGGGGCCGGAATCACCGCATCGGGGAAGACGGCTCGGACCGAGGAGTTCTGCTCCAGCGCGGCCCGCTGCGCGGAGCTCACCGATGCGACGAGAAACGGAACTGCGTGGCCGGAGGCCACGTGCGTCGCTCCATGCGAGCGAAGCGTCTGAGCCAGCGGTCCCACTTGGCTCTTGATCACCCTGGAACGGGCCGCGGAGCGGGCGCCCAGGCCTGCGGCCTTGTCGCGTAGCAGGACGATGACCTTCTTGGTCGACCCGGCGGCGAACGGCATACCGTGGGTCTGCAGACCCGAAGGAACCGATGCCGACGCCGCTCCGGCGACCAGCACCATCCCGATCGTCGCTCCGACGAGCAAAAACCCGCGCGTTGCTGTAACGCGCGCGAGAAGTCGCCTTCCCAACATGCCTTGCCCCCTTTTTCCCCTGCTTTGTGTTCCCGGTGTTCCGGGTCCGGCGGACCTTACTACTGTGGAAGATGTTTCGCACCCTGTGGAGAACCGGTCCGGTCTCGGCGCGTAAAGGGCGGTTTCGCCGTCCTCGCGGCATTTCTCACTCCCGGTGCGGTAAGGCGTGAGAGCTAGGAGTTCTTCCGGCGCGTCGAGTCGCGCGGCGGCTCGGTGTCGACGAACAGCATGCGGAACACATCTGCAGCCATCAGCACGATCACGAGCACGGCAACGACGTCGACAAGCACGTTTTCGTTATACCCCCGAGCGCACTTTCGACCCCTGCCCGTTCGGCCTGGATCGGCGCTTCGATCAGCGAACGTTGTACGGCCATGCTGCCGCGAGCTTGCGGCGCGTCTCGAGGAGGTGCTCGGGGATCACCTTGACGTCGGCAAGCACCGGCATGAAGTTCGTGTCGCCGTTCCAGCGCGGCACCACGTGCAGGTGGCCGTGGTCGACGATGCCCGCGCCGGCGACCCGACCGAGATTCCAGCCGACGTTGAAGCCCTCGGGCGCGAAGACGGCGCGCAGCGCCTCGATCGCCTCGACCGCCAGCCGGTGCGTCTCGAGCGCCTCCGCGTCGGTGAGGTCGTCGAACGCCGAGCCGTGCCGGTAGGGCGCGACCATCAGGTGCCCCGAGGCGTAGGGGAACTTGTTGAGGAGGACGAAGGCGAGCTCGCCGCGGTGGATCACGAGCTCCGGCTCGTCCTCCGGCAGGCCGGCGGCGCGGCAGAAGACGCACTCGTCTCCCTCGTCCGCGTGCTGGACGTACTCGAGCCGCCACGGCGCCCACAGCCGCTTCACGCCGCGGAGGCTACTCCCGGCGGCTCGGGTCAGGCCTTGCCGGCCACCGTCAGCCCGACCAGGACGAGCGAGAGCCCGCTCGTCGCGACCACGGTCACGGCGGCGATGGCGTCGAACACGCGCCCGTTGCGGTACTCGCCCATCAGCTCCTCGTTCCGGGCGAGCCGCCAGAGGAAGAAGAGCGTCACCGGCAGCAGCACACCGTTCAGGACCTGGACGAACACGAGCAGCTTGAACACGGGCAGGCCCGGGATCATCGCCACGGCCGCACCGACGAGCAGGAGCACGGTCAGCGTCGTCACGAACACCGGTGCCTCGCGCGGCCGCCGCGCGATTCCCTTCTCGAGGCCGAACGTCTCGGCGATCACGTAGGCGGCCGTGACGGGGAGGATCGCGGCCGCGAGCAGGCTCGCGCCGAGCAGCCCGACGGCGAACAGCAGCTCGGCGAAGCGGCCCGCGAACGGCTCGAGTGCCTTCGCCGCCTGCGCGGCGCTCGAGACGCTGTGGTCGCCGTGCACGTACAGCGTCGCGCCCGTGGCGATGATGATGAAGACGGCCACGAGGTTCGCGAAGATCGACGCCATCGTCACCTCCGCGCGCTCGGCCGGGATGTCCTCCGGCCCCATCCCGCGCTCGACGACGGCCGACTGGAGATAGAGCTGCATGAACGGCGTGATCGTCGTCCCGACAGTCGCGACGAAGAGGATGATGTACGTGCTGCTGAGGTGGACCTTCGGCTCGACGACCGCGCGGCCGACCGAGCCCCAGTGCGGGTGCGCGAGGATCGCCGCGATCGGATACGCGAAGAACACGAGCGTCATCGCGACGAAGACCCGCTCCGCGAGCTTGTACGAGCCGCGCACGAGGAGGAGCCAGATCACGGCCGCCGCGATCGGCACCGAGATCTGTGGCGGCACGCCGGCGAGCCCGAGCGCCGCGCCGACTCCGACGAACTCCGAGATGCAGATCCCGAGGTTCGCGAACAGCACCGCGCAGGTCGAGAAGAGCGACCAGCGCGGGCCGTACTGCTCGCGGATCAGCTCGGCGAGCCCCTTGCCCGTCACGGCGCCCATCCGCGCCGCCATCTCCTGCACGACGATGAGGCTGATCGTGATCAGCACCATCATCCAGAGGAGGTCGTAGCCGTACTTCGCGCCGACCGAGGCGTAGGTGGCGATGCCGCCGGCGTCGTTGCCCGCGTTCGCGGCGACCAGTCCCGGGCCGATGAAGGCGAGGAGCGCGACCAGCCGGAGCGCGAGCCGGTTCCGCGGCCGCAGCCGGACTCGGCCGCGCGGTAGGCGCGGCGGGCGCAGCCGGAGCTTCATGTCAGTCGCTCCCGAGGAGCCCGAAGCGGCGGCGCCACGGCTCGGGCAGGACGAGCTCGAGGACGTCGTCGACGGTGACGATCCCGAGCAGCCGTTCTTCCTCGTCGACGACCGGGACGACGGTCAGGTCGAAGTCGGTCATCAGCCGCGCGACCTCCTCGAGGTCGGCGTCGGCCCGCACCGTCTGCACGGCGCGGAGGACGTTCCAGAGCCGCTCCTCCGCGGGCACGCGGACGAGGTCGGCGAGCGCGATCCCGCCGCGCAGGCGCCGGTGCGTGTTCATGCCGTAGACCCAGGAGAGCGACTCCGGCGGGAGCGTCGACCGCTGAACCCGCTCGAGCGCCTCCTCGCGCGTCGCGTCGGCGTAGACGCAGACGAACTCCGGGCTCATCAGGCCGCCGGCGGTCGCGGGGTCGTAGCCGAGCAGGGTGCGCAGGCGGCGCGCCTGGAAGGGGGAGAGGAGCTCGATCACGTCCTCGCGCCGCTCCTCGGGCAGCTGCAGCACGAGATCGGCGGCGTCGTCCGACTCCATCCGGCCGAGCAGCTCGGCGACCTCCTCGTCGCTGCGGTCCTCGACGAACTCGCGCTGGTGGCCGTCCTCGAGCTCCTCGAAGACGTCGGCCTCGCGCTCGGGGTCGGCGGCGACGGCGGCCATGATCTCCTCGCCCTCGTTGTGCGACGCCGCCTCGACGAGGTCTGCGACCTGCGCGGGATGGAGCTTCGCGAGCTTCGGGTGCGGCACCCGCAGCCGCACCGTCGGGACGTGTCCCGTGAAGGGCTCGACCGAGGCCCAGTCGAGGAAGTCGCCCGGCTCGACCCGCGCCGCGAACGTGCGCGGCAGCACGCGCCGCACGAGGCTGCGCAGGCTGACGTCCACGCCGACCACGCGGTACCAGCCCTCGAGCCGCGCGAGCTCGATCTCGTTCGCGCGCACGAGCCGGGCGCCGTCGACGTTGATCAGCTGCCGGTCGAGGACGTCCTTCTTCAGCAGCACCTCCTGCGGCCGCCGCTGGAAGTGCTGCAGGTCGAGCTGCTGGCCGATCAGCGTCACGAAGCCGGGCGCGATCTCGACGACCTGCTCGGCGGCGACGAAGACCGGCCGGCCGGCGACGGTGGCGACCACGCCGGTCACCGGCGGATAGTCCTCGTCGCCGAGGCGGACGATGAGGTCGTCTACGCGCCCGAGCCGCTCGCCCGCAGCGTCGCGAAGTTCGCCGCCGACGACGAGCGAGAGGTGGAACACCAGCGGGGCCGCAGCGGCCACCTACGGTCGCCCTCCTGCATCACAGCCACCTCTTCCAGCGGAAGAAGCCGAGCATGCCGACGACCGTCACGGCCATGATCGCGAGCGAGGCGAAGAAGGCGGGCTGCCCGTTGAAGCCGGGGAAGCCGACGTTCATCCCGAAGAAGCCGGTGATGAACGTGAGCGGGGTCAGCACCACGATGAAGACGGTGAGGACGTAGAGGATGTCGTTCTGCTGGTGCGAGATGAGCGACTCGTTCGTGTCCTCGAGCGCCTCCACGACCTCCTTGTAGTTGTCGAGGAGGTCCCAGATCCGCTCGCTCGCATCGACGAGGTCGTCGAAGTAGAGCTCGAGCTCCCCGGGCAGGAACCGCTCGATCGAGCGCTCGAGCTGGCGCAGCGTCGGGCGCTGCGGCTTGATGATCTTGCGGTAGGAGATGATCTCCTGCTTGACCCGGTGGATGTCGGTGACGAGCCCCTTCGCGCCCTCGGCCGCCCCGATCTCCTCGTCGATCTGCTCGAGCTTGAAGCCGATCTTGTCGAGGATCGGGAAGCAGTAGTCGTACAGGTCGTCGAGCACCTCGTAGAAGAGCCGTCCGGAGCCGCGGGAGAGGAGGTTGTGGCGGAACTCCTCGCTCTCGTACGCGCGCCGGAAGAGGAGGGTCACGGGCCGAAGCTCGACGGTCGGCAGCGTGACGAGGTAGTCGGGGCCGATGAAGGCGTCGAGCTCGCCCGCGTTCAGGCGGCCGACGGTCTTGTCGTAGACCGGGAAGTGGAGGACGGTGAAGAGGTAGCCGCCGTGGCCGTTCTCGTCGCCCGTGTAGAGGTCGACCTTCGGCCGCTGGCGGCGCGAGAGGACGTCCTCGATGTCGAGCGGATGCCAGCCGAACCGCGCGGCGAGCTCCTGCGCCTCCTCCGTGGTCGGAGCGAGGTGGTGGACCCAGGTGATGCCGTCGCTAGCGAGCTCGGTGATGCGCGGCCGCGCGTCGACCAGAGCCGGACCAGGAGAGATCCGGCGCCGGGAACGGATGCGCGGCAGGTTGGGCACCGGTACTGAGGGGGTCTGCGGTCGCTGGCATGGCCGGGGAATGCTAGCCGCTGGCTGCAACCGGCACGATCGCGGCGGGTTCTCCGTGCGGCGTCAGGCGAACCCGCTCCGGCAGCCGCGGCTCGAGCGCGAGCGCGCCCGCGGCGCAGGCGAGATTGACGCAGGCGGCGATCGGCCAGAGCAGGAGCGGCCGGTGCTGGAGCAGGAAGCCGCCGGCGGCGGGGCCGATGATCCAGCCGATCTGCCACGAGATGCTCGCGGCGGCGACATAGCGGCCGACGAGCTGGGGCGGCGCGAGGTCGACACTGAGCGGAGCCTGGATCGCGCCGTGGAGGCACTCGCCGATCGCGAACACGACCACCGCGGCGGCGAGGATCCAGAACGCCTCGGTGGCCGTCGTCCACGAGCCGGCGGCCCAGACCGCAAGCATCGTCCCGGCCCACAGGACGCCCATGAGCGCGAGGCCGCGCATCCGGCTCCGGCCCTCCAAGAGCTTCACCACCGGGAGCTGGAAGAGCGCGACGCCGAGCGCGTCGAGTGCGAACACGATCCCGACCTCCTTCTCGCTGATCCCGGTGATGTTCTTGCCGAACGCCGGCAGCAGCTCGACGACGAGCGAGATCGCGGCCGTCATGAAGGCGGCGTTGAGCAGCGTGTAGAGCGTGAAGACCCGGTCGCGTACCACCGCGCGCCAGCTGCCGCCGAGCCGTCCCTCGTGCAGCGCGGGGGCGCGAACCCAGGCGAGCACGATCATGTAGCCGACGAACGTCACGCAGTTGATCGCGAACAGCACGGTGAACGTCTCGGGATCGCCGACGACGGCGATCAGGCCTGCGACGAGGCCGCCGAGCGCGACGCCGACGTTCATCGCGAGGCGCTGCAGCGCGTAGGCGGGTGCGCGGCGCGGGGCCGGCGTCAGCGCCGCGAGCAGGGCGGACTGGGACGGCCAGAACGCGCCGCTGCCGATGCCCCAGAGCGTGTAGATCGCGAATGCCTCCCACGCCGTCCGGATCGTCGGCATCAGCGCGAAGGCGACCGTCATCACCGCGAGCGAGGCGAGCAGCACGCGCTTCGGGCCGACCCGGTCGGAGAGCGTCCCGCCGAGGAAGCCGCTCGCGAGTGCGGCAGCCGATTGGACCGCGGCCGCCGTCCCGGCCAGCCCGAACGGGATCCCGCGCACGTCGTGCAGGTAGATGAGCAGGAACGGCAGGACGACGCCGTTCCCGAACGCGTTGACGAGCGCCCCGAGCTCGAGCACGTAGACCCGCCGCGGCAGGCGCGGGTCGAGGCTGCGGAAATAGGCGACGACCGGACGCACGGGCTGAACCTACTTCGCCTGCGATTTTGTTTCGGCCCCCGGAAGCAACATGATGTAGGCGATGGGGAGCTTCATCCTGCGGCGGGTGGTCTCCGGCACGCGCGTGCTGCTCGACCCACGGCTGAGGACGGACTGAGGTGGCGGGCGTGCTCGAAGCCGAGTCCGCACCGGCACGTCCGGAGCCCCGCCGGACCGGCTCCACCGGGACCTGGCACCGCCTGGTGCGGCAGCCGGTCGCCATGTGCGCCGGCATCATCCTCGCGGTCATCTTCGTTATCGGCGCGCTGGTGCCGCGGTTCGTGCCCAGGGCGACGATCAACCTCGCGGCCGAGTGGCGCAATCACCCTCCGCAGTTCAGCGGCTGGCACCTCCTCGGTACCGACGCCATCGGCCGCGACGTCCTGGTGCGGATGCTCGAAGGGCTCCACACGAGCGAGCAGTCGGCCCTGCTGGCGACGGTGTTCGCGACGGTCATCGGGGTCGCCCTCGGTGGCCTGGCGGGTTACCGCGGCGGCTGGCTCGACGCGACGATGATGCGGATCACCGACCTGTTCAACGTCTTTCCCGCGCTGATGCTCCTGCTCGCGATCTACACGTACTTCGAGCCGGTGACGGTCTGGAAGGCGACCGTCGTCTTCTCGCTGTACCTCTGGGTTCCGGTGGCGCGCGTGGTGCGTTCCGAGATCGCGTCGCTGCGCACGCGAGAGTTCGTCCAGGCCTCGCTCTCCCTCGGCGCCTCGGACCGCCGGATCTTCTTCCGCCATCTGCTGCCCAACGGGAGCGGCACGATCATCATCGCCGCCACCTCGCTGCTCGGCCAGGTGTTCATCCTCGAAGCGACGCTCGAGTTCTTCGGCCTCGCCGTCCCGTCGGAGGTCAGTCCGACGCTCGGGAACCTGATCGGCGACGGCCAGCGCAACGTCTTTGCGCTTGGACAGGGCTGGTGGCCGTGGGCCGGGCCGGCGGCTTTGCTGCTCCTGATCCTCGTCAGTGTGAATCTTCTGGGCGACGGCCTGGCCGATGCCCTGCGCCCTCCGAAACGGCACTAGCCGCCGGTCGAGCCGCCTGCGGATCTGAGTGGGGCGGCGACCTCTGCCCCCGTCGAGAACCCTGTCCGCCGCCCCACGCCACAGTGCCGCCCGTTCGGCGCCCGTCGCTAGGCGCACCTGAGCCAACTGTGCGCTGCCGAGGCCGGAGTAGTGGGGCGGCCCTCCTCGGTCCTCGGCGCCCCCTACTCGAACCAGCCGGAGAACCTGCCGCCCCGGGCCACGGTGCCCGCCGTCGGGAGCCGATCGAGCGACGCGTTTGGGTCATTCACGTCTCATGCCGCAGGTTCATGCGCCAGGCAGGAATCGAACCTGCGACCTCGCGCTCCGGAGGCGCGCGCTCTATCCCCTGAGCTACTGGCGCCAGGGAAGGCCAGTCTAGCGGCGGTCAGGCGTTGGTACGTTCCGCCCGTGGACGTCTCCGCGCGGCTCGTCACGCTCGACCTGGCCGAGACGTTCGTCATCTCGCGCAGCGCGCGCGACAGCGAGGACGTCGTCGTCGTCGAGTTGCGGCACTCGGGGGTGTCGGGCTTCGGCGAGGCGCAGCCGATCGACCGCTACGGCGAGTCCGCCGAGTCGGCACTCGCGTATCTCGAGGAGCACGCAGACCTGGTGGGGGACGACCCCTTCGCGCTCGAGGAGGTAATGGAGCGGCTGCCGGCCCGGGAGTTCGCCGCCCGGGCGGCGATCGACGCTGCGCTCCACGACCTGCAGGGCAAGCTGCTCGGCCAGCCCGTCTGGCGGCTGCTCGGGCTGCGCCGGGCCGGCCCGCCGACGAGCTGGACGGTGTGGCTCGGCGAGCCCGACGACATGGCGCGCCGCGCCGAGCAAGCGCTCGACCGCTTCCAACGCCTCAAGCTCAAGCTCGGCGGCGGCGACGGGCTCGACGTCGAACGGGTGCGCGCCGTCCGCGGCGTCGCCGGCGACCTGCCGCTCCAGGTGGACGTCAACGAGGCGTGGAGCCTCGAGGAGGCCCTCGAGTCGCTCCCGGCACTGGCCGAGCTCGGCGTCGAGTACTGCGAGCAGCCGCTGCCCGCCGGCGACCCGGGCGGCCGCGAGCTCAAGGAGTGCTCGCCCATCCCGATCTACGTCGACGAGGACTGCCACACGCTCGCCGACGTCGCCGGGTGCGCCGAGCGCGCCCACGGGATCAACGTCAAGCTCGCGAAATCCGGCGGGATCCGCGAAGGCGTGCGGATGGTGCACGCGGCTCGCGCGCTCGGGCTCGGCTGCATGCTCGGCTGCATGGTCGAGTCGGGGCTCGGCATCTCGGCGGGTGCGCAAATCGCGTCCCTCTTCGACCACGTCGACCTCGACGGCAACCTCCTGCTCGCGCACGATCCGTGGCCGGGCGTCCCGTTCGTCGACGGCGTGCAGTTGCCACCGGAGGAACCCGGGCTGGGTGTCCATGCGGTATCTGCTGCTCGCTGAGGGCTCGTCCGGCGACCCGCTCTACGGGAAGACGATGCGCGGCGTGCTGCGCTACCGGCGGGAGGACGTCGCGGCGATCCTCGACTCGACGCGCGTGGGGGAGACCGTGGACGGCGTGCCCATCGTCGGCAGCGTCGAGGACGCGCTCCCGTACGGGCCGACGACGGCGCTCGTCGGGGTCGTGACGCAGGGCGGGCACTTCCCGCCGGCATGGCTGGAGCTCCTCGGCGCGTGCGTCGAGCACGGGCTGGACGTCGAGAACGGCCTGCACGTCTTCCTCGCGGACGATCCCGCGCTCAGCGCGCTCGCCGCGGAGCGGGGCGTCGAGCTGCGCGACCTGCGCCGCCCGCCGGCCGGGCTCTCGACCGCGACCGGCGAGAACCTGGCGGTCGACGCGACGATCGTCCTCACGGTCGGCTCCGACTGTGCGATCGGGAAGATGACCGTCTCGTGCGAGCTCGACCTCGAGGCTCGACGGCGCGGTCTCCGCTCGGTCTTCGTGCCGACGGGGCAGACCGGGATGGCGATCGCCGGCTGGGGGATCGCGGTCGACGCCGTGGTCGCAGACTTCCTCGCGGGAGCCGCCGAGCGCCTCGTCGTCGAGGGGGCGGAGCGCGGCGGCGAGCTGCTCTGGGTCGAGGGCCAGGGCTCGCTCCTGCACCCGGTCTACTCCGGCGTCACACTCGGCCTCTACCACGGGAGCGTCCCGCATCTGCTCGTGCTCTGCCACGAGGCCGGACGCACCGAGATCGAGGGCGCCGGCGGCGGCCCGCACCCGATTCCATCGTTGCGCGAGCTCGTCGAGCTGCACGAGCGACTCGCGCTGCCGGCGCGCCCGGCGCGGGTCGCCGCCGTCGCGCTCAACACGCGCGCGCTGGGAGAAGAGGGGGCGCGCGCGGCGGTCGCCGCGGCGGAGGAGGAGACCGGCCTGCCGGCGGACGATCCCGTTCGCTTCGGGGCCGCGAGGCTCGTCGACGCCGTGCTCGCAGCGGCCCCTTGACAACCGAACACCTGTTCGTCTACCATGCGAACAGATGTTCGGGAAACTCATGATCCTCGTCTGCCTCGCGGCCCTGGCCGTCGGGCTCGCAGCCCGCGGCTCGAACGGCGCCGGGCCGAAGCGCACCTACGTCGTGCGCCCGGGCGACACGCTGTGGTCGGTCGCGGAGCACACGTACTCCGGCGACCCGCGACAGGGCGTCTGGGAGCTGCAGAAGCGGAACCACCTCGCCTCGGCGACGATCGTCCCGGGCGAGAAGCTCGTCCTGCCCTAAGCGACGGGCGGGAGCTCGATCCCGAAGGTGTAGACCTTCTCGCCGCGGAAGAGCCGCTGCTCGGAATCCCACGGGAACCAGATCAGGACCTTCCACTCGAGCCGACCGTCGACCGGTCCCTGGCCGAGCCACGGCGCCTGCTGGGTCGCGGAGACGTTCGCCTCTTCGCACACGCCCTGCGGCCCGATGACGATGTCGGTGAGGTTGAACACGATGTCCGGGAAGGCCGTGAGCAGCTCGGTGTAGAAGCGGCGCGCCCCGTCGTGTCCTTCCCAGCGATGGCCGGTCTGGACGAGCTCGTACACGCAGTCGGGCGTCAGCGTGGAGATCAGGCCCTCGAGGTCACGCGCGTCCTCCGCGATCGAGTGGGTCTTGTACAGCTCCCGGACCTCGCGGTACAGCTCGGGCGTGATCTCGCGACGGTAGACCTCGAGCACGGTTGGGTCGGGCACGCGTCGATCCTACAATCGCCGCGTGGATCTCGACGTCGTCTTCCTCGGTACCGCCGCCTCGATGCCGACAGCGCAGCGCGGACCTGCGGCGCTGCTCGTCCGGCGCGGCAGCGAGCGGCTCCTCTTCGACTGCGGCGAGGGGACGCAGCGGCAGCTGCAGCGCTCGGCGGTCGGCTTGCCCGACCTGCAGGAGATCTTCCTCACGCACTTCCACGCCGACCACTTCCTCGGCCTGCCCGGGATGCTGAAGACGTTCGCGCTGCGCGGCCGCGGCGAGACGCCGCTGACGGTCTACGGGCCGCACGGCCTCCGCGAGCTCTTCAAGCGGCTGCATCCGTTCCTCGGCCGGCTCCCGTATCCGCTCACGCTCGTCGAGCTCGAGGCGGGGGAGAGGCTCGAGCGCGGCGACTACGCGATCGAGGCGTTCGCGGTCGAGCACGGCGCCGAGGCGCTCGGCTACGCGCTCGTAGAGCCGGAACGGCCCGGCCGGTTCGACGTCGCCGCGGCCGACGCGCTCGGCGTCCCCGACGGCCCCGCCCGCGGGCAGCTGCAAGCGGGCATGGAGGTGACGGTGCCTTTCGGCCGCACCGTGGGCCCGGCGGACGTGCTCGGCGAGCCGCGGCCCGGGCGGAAGGTCGTGCTCACCGGCGACACCGCGCCGTCGGCGCTCGTCGTCCAGGCCGCCCACGACGCGGACCTGCTCGTCCACGAGGCGAGCTTCCTCGCCGACGAGGCCGAGCGCGCGAAGGAGACGATGCACTCGACGGCCGCGGACGCCGCCGAGGTGGCCCGCCTCGCGCAGGTGCGCCTGCTCGCGCTCACGCACGTCTCGCCGCGCTACTTCGGCCCGGAACTCGCCGACGAGGCACGCGCCGTGTTCCCCGACACGGTCGTGCCGCGCGACTTCGACCTGATCGAGGTGCCGTTCCCGGAGCGAGGCGCCCCGCTCCTCGTGAAGAGCGGCGCTCGGCCGCCGCGAAGCGAAGCGGCCGAAGCCCCTATGATCGAGTCGTCATGACCGCAATGGTTCAGCTCGCAACGGCGGGTGACGTCACGGAGGCGGAGGAGATGCAGGAGATCCTGCGCAACGCGGGGATCGACTCGTCGCTCGAGCAGGCGCCGGAGGACGACGCGGTCAACGTCCTCGTCCTCGAGACCGAGCGCGAGGCGGCGCAGGACGCCATCGAGGCGCTCACCGAGCCCGACGAGCTCATCTCCGAGCCCTAGGCGTAAACTGACGCCGATGCCGACGATGAGCTTCCTCCGTGGCAGGGCGCGCCTCACCGCAGGCGCGGCCGCCCGGCCGCCACGCACTTCGTAGTCGCGTCTTCGCCGACGAGCTGGTCCGCGACGCGGGAATCGCGCCCGGGACGCTTGCGCTCGATCTCGGTGCCGGCAGCGGCGCATTGACGCGCGCGCTCGCTGACGTGGGCGCCCGCGTGCGCGCGATCGAGCTCGATCCGGCGGCGCTGCGGGAGCTCGCAACGCGCTTCCGGGCGGATCCGCGCGTGGAGGTGGTCAAGGGAGACGCGACGCTGCTGCCACTGCCGGAGGAGCCGTTCGCGGTCGTCGCCAATCTGCCGTTCGCCGTGGGCACCGCGATCCTGCGCCGCCTGCTCGGTGATCCGCGCGTGCCGCTGACGCAGCTCGACGCGATCGTGGAGTGGGGGCTCGCCGCGAAGCGCACCGCCGTCTGGCCTGCGACGCAGCTCGGCTGCGCCTGGGGCGCCTGGTTCGAGCTGAGCCTCGTCCGGCGGGTGCCGCGCGCGTGCTTCGCGCCGCCGCCGAGCGTCGACGCGGCCGTGTTGCGCGCCACCCGGCGCCCTGAGCCGCTCGTCGCGCCGGAGGACGCGGCCGCGTACGGAGCGCTGCTCCAGCGCGCGTTCTCCGCCCGCCGGCCACTCGACCAGGCCCTCCCACGCGCCCTCGTCCACCGGGCGGCTCACGAGCTGGGCTTCGACCCGCACGCCGCCGCGCGCGATCTCGACGTCCGGCAGTGGGCTCGGCTCTACGCCGTGGTCAGATCTGCCACGTCCCGCCCACGAGGAGTGGGAGCTCGTCGCCGCCACGGGTCACGCCGCTGACGGTGACCTGCTCGGAGCCGATCATGAAGTCGATGTGGATCTCGCTCTCGTTGATCCGCGGCAGGTCGGCCGCGTCCGCGATCGGGTGCGCGTAGGCGTCGCCGAGCGCGAGGTGGCTCGCCGAGTTCTCGTCGAGGAGCGTGTTGAAGAAGGTGCGGCCGAGACCGCCGATGCGGCTCTGGCCGTCGACGAGCGCCACCTCGCCGAGCCGTGCGGCGCCGTCGTCGGTTGCGCAGCGCTCGCGCAGGGTCTCCGCGTTCGCGCCCGCCTCGATCTCGACGGCGCGGCCGCCCTCGAACCGGATCCGCAGGCCCGTCACGAGCGAGCCGCCGAGGTCAAGCGGCTTCGTCGCGGAGACGACGCCCTCCGTCCGCTCGGGATCGGGGGTCGTGAACAGCTCCTCCGTCGGCAGGTTCGGCACGTGGTGGATGCCGGTGCGGGTGGTCGCACGGCCGCCCTCCTTCGCGAAGCGCGAGCTGGGGAGGAGGCCGACCGTCAGGTCGGTGCCCGGCCCGACGAATCGCAACGCGTCGAGGTCGAGCGCGTCGAGCCGCGACGCCGCCTCCCAGATCTCCGTGATTCGCTCCTCCCAGGCGCCGATTGGGTCGGGCTCGTCGAGCCGGCAGACGTGCTCGAGATCCCGCCACAGGGCGTCGACCGCCGCCGCCGGCTCGAGCTCCGGGAAGACGACCTGCGCCCACGCCTCCGTCGCGTACGGTGAGATCGTCCAGGCGACGGAGCGGTCGTCGACGAGCTTGAGCGTCTCCTTCAGCCCGGGCAGCCGGTCGCGGCTCGTCCTCGCCGGGTCGATCCCGGCCAGCAGCCCCGGCGAGACGATCGGCGTGAGGACGATCCGGGCCGCGCCGAGCTCGCCGAGGTCGAGCATGCGCCGGCCGAGCCAGGGCGGTACCCAGGAGAGCGAGCCCTCCGCAGCCGTCTCGGCGCGGATTCGCTTCGCGAGCGGGTCGAAGTAGGCGATCTCCACGTAGCGGGCGCCACGTTCGTACGCGCGGCGGGCGATCCGGTGCGTGAGCGGCGCGGCCTCGGGTGCCGCCTCGACGGCCACGACCTGGTCCGGTTGCACGTTGGCGCCGAAGTCGACGATCAGGTCGGCGTAGCGGTCGAGCAGCTCCTCCTGCACCGCCGGGACGCTATAGCGTCGCGAGTCGTGGCGGAATGCACCAGACTCGTCGCCGCCCGCGGCGAGATCGAGGTGACCGGCGACCCGGACGCGAGGTACCCGATCTACAGCGTCACGAAGACGGTCGTCGCGGCCGCGGTGCTGCAGCTCGTGCGCGACGGGGCAGTCGACCCCGGCTCGGTGCGGAGCCTGCTCGACCACACGAGCGGCGTCGCCGACTACGGATCGTTCCCCGAGTACCACGAAGCCGTGCGGACGAGCCCGGGATCCGCGTGGGCCGACGAGGAGTTCCTCGCTCGCACCGAGGCGGCCGGGCCGCTCTTCGAGCCGGGGCAGGGCTGGGCGTACTCGAACACCGGCTACCTGCTGCTGCGCAGGCTGCTCGACGAGCACGGCGGGCTCGCGGCCTTCCTGCCGCAGCTCGGCCTCGCCGAGGTCACGATCGCCGAGCGGCTCGACCACCTAGGCGCCGCCGTGCTCGCTCCGAGCGAGTTGCTCCTCGACGGTGTCGACGACGTCCGCGGCGTCTACGACCCTCGCTGGGTCGGGCACCGCACGCTGGTCGCGCGGGCCGAGGATCTCGTCGGCTTCTGGCGCGACCTGCCGGCCGAGCTGCTCGACCCGGCGACGTTCGTCCCGATCGGCTCCGACGCGCCGGGCTTCGTCCGGCCCTGCTACGGGCTCGGGGTGATGGTGGATCCCGGGAGCCCGCTCGGGCTCGTCGTGGGTCACGGCGGTGGTGGCCCGGGCTATGCCACGGCCGTCTTCGCAGCGCCGCATGTCGACGCCGTCGCTGTCGTCCTCGCGGCGGACGAGCGCTTTCCGGCACAATGGACCGCGCTCGAGCTGCTCGCGACGGCCGTCCGCCGTGGCCGCTAAGGTGCGCGCAGCACGAGCCCCTTTAACCCGGTCCAGCGAGGCCGGAAAGGAGTCGGATGAATACGCACGCGCCCATTCAGGGCGGCAAGCCTCTCCTCGACGCCGACGCGCTCGAGAGGACTCTTTCCAGGATCGCCCACGAGATCATCGAGGGCAACCCCGAACTCGCTGACGTCGCGCTCGTCGGCATCCAGACCCGCGGCGTCCCGCTCGCGCGGCGGCTCGCGCGCCTGATCGAGGAGCGTGCCGGCGTCGAGCCCGCGCTGGGCGCCGTCGACATCACCTTCTACCGAGACGACGTCACCGTCCGCGGCGGCGAGGCGCCGCTGGCCGCGCAGCCGCTCGTGCGCGCGACGCAGCTCGACTTCCCGCTTGACGGACGCACGGTCGTCCTCGTCGACGACGTCCTCTACACCGGCCGCACGATCCGCGCGGCGATCGAGGCGCTGTTCGACTACGGCCGGCCCGCGCGCGTTCAGCTCGCCGTGCTCGTCGACCGCGGCCACCGCGAGCTGCCGATCCGGCCGGACTACGTCGGCAAGAACCTGCCCACCGCCCGCGGCGAGCGGATCCAGGTGCAGCTCGTCGAGGTCGACGAGGTCGACGCCGTCCTGCTCGTCTCGACCCCGGAGGAGGAGAGCCGATGATTCGCCTCGTCACGGACGACCTGAGGCCACCGACGGCCCCGCCGAAGCGGCACCTCCTGTCGGTCGGCGACCTGACGCGCGACGACGTCGAGCGCCTGCTCGGCACGGCGCGCACCTTCGAGACCTCGCTCGAGCGGCACGTGAAGAAGCTGCCGACGCTCAAGGGGCACCTGATCGTCAACCTCTTCTACGAGTCCTCGACCCGCACGTCGTCCTCGTTCGAGCTCGCGGCGAAGCGGCTCTCGGCGGACACGCTCACCGTCAAGTCGGTCGGCTCCTCGGTGGACAAGGGCGAGTCGCTCAAGGACACGGCGCTCACGCTCGGCGCCTACGACCCCGACGTGATCGTGATCCGGCATCCGCAGATCGGGGCGCCGCAGCTCGTCGCCCGGGTGACGGACGCGCACGTCGTCAACGCGGGCGACGGAAAGCACCAGCACCCGACCCAGGCCTTGCTCGACCTCTACACGATCCGGGAGGAGATCGGCCGGCTCGACGGGCTCCACGTCGCGATCGTCGGCGACGTCCTCCACTCGCGCGTCGCGCGCTCGCTGCTGCAGGCATTCGCGCTGGTCGGGATCCGGGCCACGCTCGTCGGACCGCCGGCGCTGCTGCCGCGCGAGCTGCCGGCCGAGGCGACGACGGACATCGACGCGATCCGGGACGCCGACGTCGTCTACGTCCTCCGCATGCAGAACGAGCGGATGGAGCCGGGCGCGAACTTCGTCCCCAGCCTGCGCGAGTACACCGCGCGCTGGGGCATCACGCCCGAGCGGCTGCGGCCCGGGCAGAAGGTCATGCATCCGGGGCCGATGAACCGCGGCGTCGAGATCGACCCACTCGTCGCCGACTCGCCCGACTCGCTGATCACGAGACAGGTCCGCTCGGGGCTGGTGGTGCGGATGGCCGTCCTCTACGACGTGCTGACCGGCGGTCCCGTCGGCGTGCAGGCGCTCGCCGCCGCGGAGGTCGCGTGATGCTCTGGCAGCGCGGGCTTCTGGGCGCCGACCTCGTCATCCGCGGCGCGCGCGTCCTCGACCCGGCCGAGGGGATCGACGCACGGCTCGACGTGCGGATCGACGGCGGGACGATCACCGAGGTCGGGCCGCAGGTGGACGCGAACGAGCACCGCGTCGTCGAGGCGGACGGCCTCGTGCTCGCGCCGGCCTTCATCGACCCGCACGTCCACCTGCGCACGCCCGGCCGCGAGGACGAGGAGACGGTCGCGAGCGGTACGGCTGCTGCTGCGGCCGGCGGCTTCTGCGCGATCCTCGCCATGCCGAACACCGACCCGATCGTCGATTCCGCGGCGACGCTCGGCGCTCTCGTCGAGACGGCGCGCGCTGAGGCCGCGGTGCCGGTCGGCTTCCTCGCCGCGATCACGCGCGGCCAGCGCGGAGAGGAGCTGACCGAGATGGGCGAGCTCGCCGAGACCGGCGCGGTCGCCTTCTCCGACGACGGCATGCCGGTCGCGTCGGCGGGAATGATGCGGCGCGCGCTCCAGTACGCCTCGACCACCGACCGGCCGCTCGCGCTCCACTGCGAGGAACCGACGCTCTCGAACGGCGGCCACGTGCACGAGGGACGGGTGGCGGCCGAGCTCGGCTTCACCGGCTACCCGTCGGTCGCCGAGTCCGTCGCGGTCGAGCGCGACCTCGCCTTGGCCGGGTACGAGAGCGGCCGCATCCACGTCCTTCATCTCTCGGCCGCGGAATCGGTTCACGCTCTGCGCCGGGCTCGCGAGGCGGGAATCGCGGCGAGCGGCGAGGCGACGCCACACCACCTCGTCCTGACCGACGACGCGGTTCGCTCGCTCGATCCGAACGTGAAGATGAACCCGCCGCTGCGCGCCGAGCAGGACCGGGCCGCGCTGCTCGAGGCCGTGCGGGACGGGACGATCGAGGCGATCGCGACCGACCACGCACCGCACGCCGCGCACGAGAAGGACGTGCCGTTCGAGGCCGCGCCCTTCGGTGTCACCGGCCTCGAGACCGCGTTCGCTTCGCTCTACACGCACCTCGTGGCGCCGGGCCTGCTGCCGCTCGAGACACTGCTCCAACGGCTGTCGGCCGGCCCCGCGCGGATCTTCGGGCTCGACCGGCCGCGGATCGCTACCGGCGCGCGCGCGAACCTCGTCCTGCTCGATCTCGAACGCGAATGGACGGTCGGGGAGCAACCGTTCCGCTCGCGCTCCGGCAACTCCTGGTTGCTCGGCTCGACGCTGAAGGGCGCGGTGCGGCTGACGCTTGCGGGCGGAGCGGTGGTGGCCGAATGAGCTACCTCGCGCTCGCGGACGGCACGGTCTGGCCCGGCGAGTCGGTCGGCGCCGAGGGCAATGCGCTCGGGGAGGCCGTCTTCACGACCGGCATGTCCGGCTACCAGGAGGCGGTCACCGATCCGAGCTTCGAGGATCAGCTCATCTGTTTCACCGCGCCGATGGTGGGCAACTACGGCGTGGCGGAGGAGCGGAGCGAATCGGGGCGCACGCACGCCCGCGCGGTGCTGATGCGCGAGGCGCGCGGACCGGAGTGGACCGACTGGCTGCGCGAGCACGGCCTCGTGGCTCTGACGGGGATCGACACGCGGAGCCTCGTCCTGCATCTCCGCGACGCGGGGTCGGCACCGGCGATCGCCGTCGCGTCCGACCTCCCGGTCGAGCAGGCGGTCGAGCTCGCCGCGCAACAGCCTCCGATGCTCGGGCGCGCGCTCGTCGAGGACGTCTCGACCGACGAGCCGTACGTCTTCACGGAGGACGGCCGGGTGCGGATCGGCGTCGTCGACTACGGCGTCAAGAACTCGGTGCTGCGGCGACTGGCCAAGGCCGGCGCGGCGGTGACCGTCCATCCGCACGACACGGACGCGGACGAGCTCGCCGGCTACGACGGCGTCCTCCTCTCGCCGGGCCCGGGCGATCCCGAGCCGCTCGAGGCCGAGACCGAGACCGTGCGGCAGCTCATCGGGCGGGCACATGTGCTCGGCATCTGTCTCGGCCACCAGCTGATCGCGCGCGCGACCGGTCACGAGACGTACAAGCTCCCGTTCGGTCATCGCGGCGCCAACCATCCGGTGCACGAGCGGCTCACGGGCCGCGTGCTCGTGACGAGCCAGAACCACGGCTTCGCGGTGCGGCCGAGCGAGGCGGCCGACGTCTCGCATGTCTCCCTCTACGACGGCACGGTCGAGGGGCTCGACCTGCCCGGCCTGCGCGCCCGCTCGCTCCAGTTCCATCCCGAGGCCGGCCCCGGTCCGCACGACGCGTGGCCGCTGCTCGAAGCCTGGGTCAGGGAGGTGGCGGATGCCGCGGCGTAACGACCTCGAGTCGATCTGCATCGTCGGCTCGGGCCCGATCGTGATCGGCCAGGCGGCCGAGTTCGACTACGCCGGTTGCCAGGCGCTCAAGGTGCTGCGCGAGGACGGGTTCCGCACGATCGTCGTCAACTCGAACCCGGCGACGATCATGACCGACCCCGGCTTCGCCGACCGCACCTATATCGAGCCGCTCGACGCCGAGTCGGTGGCGGAGGTGCTGCGCCTCGAGCGTCCCGACGCGCTCCTGCCGACGATGGGCGGCCAGACGGCGCTCAACCTCGCGCGTGAACTCGCCAACGAGGGCGTGCTCGACGAGCTCGGCATCGAGCTGATCGGCGCTCGGCTGGAGGCAATCGAGCGCGCCGAGGACCGGCTGAAGTTCAAGGAGGCGGTCGAGTCGTGCGGGCTCAAGGTGCCGCGGTCGGCAATCGTCACGTCCCTCGACGAGCTCGACGGTCTGATGGTTCCGGCGGTCGTGCGGCCCGCGTTCACGCTCGGCGGTCACGGCGGCGGATTCGCCTACACCGCGGAGGAGCTGTACCGCCAGGTCGAGCGCGGCCTCTCCGAGTCGCCGATCGGGCAGGTGCTCGTCGAGGAGTCGGTACGCGGCTGGGACGAGTTCGAGCTCGAGGTCGTCCGCGACCGGATCGACAACGTGGTGATCGTCTGCTCGATCGAGAACCTCGACCCGATGGGCGTCCACACCGGCGACTCCGTCACCGTCGCGCCGCAGATGACGCTGCCGGACGAGGCGTATCAGGAGCTGCGCGACGCCGCCGCCGCGGTCATCCGCGCGGTGGGCGTGGACACCGGCGGCTCGAACATCCAGTTCGCGCGGAGCCGCGAGACCGGCGATGTGCGCGTGATCGAGATGAACCCGCGCGTCTCGCGTTCGTCCGCGCTCGCGTCGAAGGCGACCGGCTACCCGATTGCGAAGGTCGCGGCACGTCTTGCCGTCGGCTACACGCTCGACGAGATCCCGAACGACCTGACGGGGACGACGCCGGCGAGCTTCGAGCCGACGCTCGACTACGTCGTCGTCAAGTTCCCGCGCTTCGCCTTCGAGAAGTTCCCCGGCGCCGACCGGACGCTCGGCACGCAGATGAAGTCGGTCGGCGAGACGATGGGCATCGGCCGCACGTTCGCCGAGGCGTTCCTCAAGGCGTACCGCTCGCGCGAGCTCGACCCCGGCGCAGCGACGCCGTGGCAGCAGCTCGCGACCGACGTCCCCGACGACGTCCACCCGTTCTTCCAGCGCGAGTTCGCCATGATCGGAGAGGCGCTCGGAGGGATCGGGGACGCCGAGACGCTCGTCGCCGGCGATTGGTTGCGCCTGAAGCGGCTCGGTCTCTCCGACGCCGAGATCGCGGCCGCCGCCGGCACCACCGAGACCGCTGCGCGCCGGCGCCGCCGCGACTGCGGCGTCCGTCCCGCGTATCGCCGCGTCGACTCCTGCGCGGGCGAGGTCGAGGCCGCCTCCAACTACTACTACTCGACCTGGGGCGAGGCGGACGAAGCCCCGCCGGCCGGCGAGCGCCCGCGCGTTGTGATCCTCGGCTCCGGCCCGAACCGGATCGGGCAGGGCATCGAGTTCGACTACTGCTGCGTCCACGCCGTCACGACGTATCGCGAGCTCGGCTACGAGGCCGTCATGGTCAACTGCAACCCCGAAACCGTCTCCACCGACTACGACACGTCCGACCGGCTCTACTTCGAGCCGCTCGACACCGAGTCCGTGCTCGCGATCTGCGAGCGGGAGAAGCCCGACGGGGTCGTGATCCAATTCGGCGGTCAGACGCCGCTCAAGCTCGCGCGCGCGATCGAGGAGGCCGGCTACCGGATCCTCGGCACGCCGTTCGACGCGGTCGACCTCGCCGAGGACCGCGAGCGCTTCGCCGGCCTGCTCCTAGCGCACGGGCTCCGCTCTCCGGAGTGGGGGATCGCCGCCTCGCCGGACGAGGCCGTCGAGATCGCCGAGCGCATCGGCTACCCGGTGCTCGTCCGGCCCTCGTATGTTCTCGGCGGCCGCGCGATGCGCGTCTGCTACACGCCCGACGAGGTTCGCGAGATGCCCGCGTTCGAGCGGATCCTCGTCGACCGCTTCGTCGAGCACGCGGTCGAGGTCGACGTCGACGCGCTCTGCGACGGAGCGGACACGTACGTCGCGGCGGTCATGCAGCACGTCGAGGAGGCCGGTATCCACTCGGGCGACTCGGCGTGCGTCCTGCCCGCGCCGAGCCTCTCGTTCGCACAGAGCCAGGAGATCGCCCGGATCGTGCGGATCCTCGGGCGCGCCCTTGGGGTGGTCGGGCTCCTCAACGTCCAGCTCGCGCTCACGGGCGACGGCGACGTGTACGTGATCGAGGCGAACCCGCGCGCGTCACGGACGGTGCCCTTCGTGAGCAAGGCCACCGGACTCGAGCTCGTCAAGGCGGCGTGCCGCCTCGCGCTCGGGGCGACCATCGCGGAGCTCGGGCTGCCGTCCGAGCGGCCGCCGCGGCAGTGGAGCGTCAAGGCCGCGGTCCTGCCGTTCGCGCGCTTCCCCGGCAGCGACCCGGTGCTGGGGCCGGAGATGCGCTCGACCGGCGAGGTGATGGCGAGCGCCGCCGACCTCTCGACCGCGCTCGACAAGGCCGAGCGCGCCGCTGGACGGCGGCTGCCGCGCTCCGGCTCCGTCTTCATCTCCATCCGTGAGCCCGACCATCAGCAGGCGGTGCCGATCGCGGCCACGCTCGTCGGCCTCGGCTTCGAGCTCTACGCGACCGAAGGGACGGCCGCCACGCTCGCGGCCGCGGGGATCGCGGTCGAGCCGGTGCGGAAGCTGAGCGAGGCAACCGACGGCGAGCCGACGGTCGTCGACCTGATCCGCCGCGGCCGCTGCGACCTCGTGATCAATACGCCGGAGGGCCGCAACGCGCGCTCGGACGGCTACGCCATCCGCGAGGCGGCGCTCACGAAGCGCGTGCCGTGCATCACGACGCTGTCGGGCGCCGCCGCTGCGGTGCACGCGATCGCGACGGCGCGGGCGGAGCAGGCCATGTCTCTTCAGGAGCGGATCGATGCAGAGCTCGGCGTCTCCCAGTCGGCATAGGGTCACCTCCTCCGAGCGCATCGGCCCGTACACGCTGTTGCGGTTCGAGCGCGGCGACCTCGAGCCGGGCGTGCCGGGACAGTTCTTCATGCTCGAGGCTCCGGGCCGGCTCCTGCCGCGGCCGTTCTCGCTCTGCCTCGCACCGCCCGGCGAGCTCGCCTTCCTCGTCGACCCGATCGGGCCCGGGACGGAGGCGCTGTGCCGGCTCCGCGCCGGCGACGAGATCGGCGTCCTCGGGCCGCTCGGCCATGGTTACCGGCTCGACGTCGAGCGGCCGCTCCTCGTCGCCGGCGGCATCGGCATTGCGCCGCTGCCCTATCTCGCCGAGCAGCTCGGCGGCTCGCCGCCTGCCGTCCTCGGCTTCCGCAGCGCCGAGTACGCCGAAGCGGCGGTGCTGGTGCCCGGCGCCGAGGTGGTGATCGATCCCGTCCTCGTCACCGAGCTGATCGAGCCGGGGTTCGACGTGCTCGCGTGCGGGCCGGAGCCGATGCTCCAGGCCGTGGCTGCTCTCTGCGCTGCGGCTGGAAGCGACGGCGGCGAAGCCGCCGCCGCCCGGCCACATGGGGGCGCGCAGCTCGCGTGGGAGGCGCCGATGGCGTGCGGCTACGGCGCCTGCTACGGCTGCGTCGTCGAGATCGACGGCGTCCTCAAGCGCCTCTGCCTCGAGGGCCCCGTGCTCGACGCGGCGCGCGTCCGCGCGCACGCGGAGGCGATCGCGTGAGGATCCTCAACGCGAGCGGTTGCCTCGACGCGCTCGCGGCGCCCGAGGTCGCGCGGCAGCTCGACGCCTTCGTGACGAAGACGGTCACGCCGTTGCCTCGGGAGGGGAGTGCGCCGCCGCGTATCGCCGAGACCGCACACGGGATGCTGAACGCGATCGGCCTTGCGAACCCGGGCCGCGAGCGCTTCCTCGCCGAACATCTGCCGCGCCTGCGTGAGCTCGGGATCCCGCTCTGGGTCAGCGTCGGCGGCTTCTGCGCCGGCGACTACGCCGAGACCTGCTCGCGCCTGGCCGACCTCGACGCGATCGAGCTCAACCTCTCGTGCCCGAACGTCGACGAGGCTGCGGACTCGGCGGCCGAGATCGTCGCAGCCTGCCGGCAGGGGACCAAGCTGCCCCTCTACGCGAAGCTGTCCGCCGCGCATCCCGACGTCGCGGAGGTCGCGCTGGCCGTCGCAGCGGCCGGTGCCGACGGCCTCTCGCTCATCAACACGCTCCGCGGGACCGCGCTCGACAAGCGGCTCCGCCCGGTGCTCGCGCGCGGCAGCGGCGGCCTCTCCGGCCCGGCGCTCAAGCCGGTCGCGCTCCACGCCGTGACCGTCTGTTACGAGGCCACCGGCCTTCCGATCGTCGGGATGGGAGGCATCCAGACCGGCCGCGATGCGCTCGAGTTCGCGGCGTGTGGGGCCCGCGACGCCGCGCTCGGGACCGTGCTCTTCGCCGACCCCGGCGGCCCGGCACGCGTGCGCGCCGAGCTCGCCGTCGCATGCGCCGACGCCGGTGTTGCCGATCCAGACGACGCGAGGCGCCTGGCAAAAAGCCCGGAAACCGAACAAAAAGTCCCCGCTTGAAGCTCGCCGGTGCATTGGTAAGATCGGCCGGCCGTGAGTCCGACCAAGACGCAGGTCCATGCCCCGCTTCGTTCCCTCGACCAGCGGATGGACGCCCTCAAGCGAGCGAATGACGTTCGCGTCAAGCGCGCGCAGCTGAAGAAGGACCTCAAGGAGGGCAAGGTCAAGATCGAGCAGATCCTCGGCAAGCCGCCCGAGTACGTCGAGACGGCGAAGGTGCTCGACATCCTGATGGCGGTGCCGAAGTTCGGCCGCGTCAAGGCAACACGATTCCTCACCACGTGCAAGATCAGCCAGTCGAAGACGGTTGGCGGACTGTCCGAGCGCCAGCGCGGCGAGCTGATCGGCCTCTTCAACAGCAGGTAGTGGAGGCGGTGCGAATGCCGGCGGTGCTCGTGGTCACGGGCCCGTCGGGTGCCGGCAAGGGGACGCTGATCCACGAGCTCGTGGCGGGCGTGCCTGCCATCGAGGCGACCGTCTCGGCCACCACCCGCGAACGGCGGCGCGGGGAGGAGGACGGCCGCGAGTACTGGTTCCTCTCCGACGACGACTTCACGCAGCGGGTCGCGCGCGGCAAGTTCCTCGAGTACGTCGAGTACGTCTCCGGCCACCGCTACGGCACGCTGCGCTCGGAGCTCGACCGGATCGCGGGCAACGGTCACGTGCCGCTGCTCGAGCTCGAGACCGAGGGTGCGCTCCGCGTCAAGCACGAGGTGCCGGGCGCCGTGACGATCTTCATCTCGGCCCGGGTGGACGAGCTCGAGCGGCGCCTGCGCGAGCGCGCGACCGAGAGCTCGGGCGAGATCCACGAGCGGATCGAGCTTGCGCGCAAGCAGCTCGAGCAGGCCGGCGAGTTCGACCACGTGATCGAGAACGACGACCTCGACCGCGCCGTCGGGCGAGCTCACGACCTTGGTGCGCGGCCTCTTGACCCCCGCAGCTACCATGCCGCAGCGATGATCGAACCACGCGTCGACGACCTGCTGGAGAACGTGGACTCGCGCTACGCGCTCGTGATCGTGGCGGCGAAGCGCGCCCGGCAGATCAACAACTATCACCACCAGCTCGGTGAGGGCACCTTCGGCGACAACCTGCCGCCCCTCGTCGAGAGCCGGTCGAAGAACTACCTCACCATGGCCCTCGAGGAAGTCTCCGACGGCATGCTGAAGTACACCTACGCCAAGTAACGCGCGTTAGCCCCGCCTGCTGCGGGTAGGCATCATTCGGGCATGTCCCGCGTCCTCCTCGGCGTGACCGGTGGCATCGCCGCCTACAAGGCGTGCGAGCTGTGCCGGCTGCTCGTCAAGGACGGCCACGACGTCGTTCCGCTCGTGACCCCGGGTGCCGAGCGCTTCGTCACCGCCGAGACGTTTCGCGCGCTCGCGCGGCGGCCTCCCGGAGACGACGTCTATCTCCACCTCACACGCGCCGACCTGCTCGTCGTGGCGCCGTGCACGGCGAACACGCTGGCCAAGCTCGCGCACGGCCTCGCCGACAACGTCCTCACCGAGGCGGCGCTCGCGCATCGTGGGCCGGTGCTCGTCGCGCCGGCGATGAACCCGCGGATGTGGGCGCATCCCGCGACCCGCGCGAACGCCGAGGCGCTGCGGGCGCGCGGCGTCGTGCTCGTCGGGCCGGACGAGGGCGAGACGGCCGAGGGTGAGCTCGGCGTCGGGCGGATGGCGGAGCCGGACGAGATCCTCCGCGAGGCCCGGAACCTTCTCCTGGGCACCGGTCCGTTGCGCGGAAAGCGTGTCCTGGTCTCGGCAGGGGGCACGCGCGAGCCGCTCGACGCGGTCCGGTTCGTCGGCAACCGCTCGTCTGGGCGGATGGGCGTTGCGCTCGCGGCCGAGGCGCGCCGGCGCGGCGCCGAGGTGACCTTGCTCGCCGCGAACCTCACGGTGCCGGTGCCGGCCGGGGTCGAGCTCGTCGAGACGCCGACCGCCGCCGACCTCGAGCGGGAGGCGCTCGCCCGCGCGCCGGAGGCCGACGTCGTCGTCATGGCCGCGGCGGTGGCCGACTACCGCCCGGCCGAGGCGCTCGCGGCGAAGCGGCCGAAGGATGCGGCGACCTGGACGTTGGAGCTCGAGCCGACGACTGACGTGCTCTCGGTGCTCGGCGAACAGCGTCGCGACGGCCAGCTCCTGGTGGGCTTCGCCGCCGAGACGGGCGAAGGCGGCCTCGAGCGCGCGCGGCAGAAGCTCACACGCAAGGGCGCCGACCTCTTCGTCCTCAACGACGTCTCTCGCCCGGGCATCGGCTTCGACGCCCCCGACAACGAGGTGACCCTGCTCGCGGCATCCGGAGAGCGACCGCTTGCGAAAGCACCGAAGGAGGAGATTGCTGCGGCGATTCTCGACGAGGTGGAGGCACTGATCGGACATGGCTGAGCGCGCGGTCGAACGGGTCCCGAACGGGCTGATCGAGACGATCGCCGACAACCTCGGCCACGTCGTCCACGCGCCCGACGAGACGCTCCGCCTGGTCGTCCTCTGCCTCGTCGCGGAGGGGCACGCGCTCATCGAGGACTTCCCGGGGGTCGGCAAGACGATGCTCGCCAAGGCGCTCGCCCGCTCGCTCGACTGCCACTTCTCGCGCCTGCAGTTCACGCCCGACCTGCTGCCGTCGGACGTGACCGGCGTCAACGTCTTCGACCAGCGGCAGAACGCGTTCGAGTTCCGGCCGGGCCCGGTGTTCGCGAACCTCCTGCTCGTGGACGAGGTGAACCGCGCCTCGCCGAAGACACAGGCGGCGCTGCTCGAGTGCATGGAGGAACGGCAGGTCTCGGTCGACGGGGTGACGTACCCGCTCGAGCCGCCGTTCATGGTCATGGCGACACAGAACCCGATCGAGTACGAGGGGACATACCCGCTCCCGGAGGCGCAGCTCGACCGCTTCACGATGCGCGTCTCGCTCGGCTACCCGCCGCTCGCCGAAGAGGCTCGGATGCTCGACGAGCAGACGAGTGAGCCGCCATTGGAGTCCCTGGCTCCGGTTGCCGACGCGGCCGACGTGCTGCGCCTGGTCGAGGCCGCGCGAAGCATCTATGTCGAGGAGAGCGTCGGGCGCTACGTCGTCGCGCTCCTGCGTCAGACCCGCAACGACGAGCGTCTGTACCTCGGCGCCAGCCCGCGGGCCGGCATCGCGCTCTTGCGCGTGGCGAAGTCGCGGGCGCTCTCCGAGGGGCGCGACTACGTGACCCCCGACGACGTGAAGGCCGTCGCGGCGCCCGTGCTCGCGCATCGGCTGATTCTCGCGCCGGAGGCCCGCTCGGCCGGGCTCGGTCCGGCGGAGCTCGTCGCGGACGCGCTCGCGCACACCCCGGTTCCGGTCTGATGACCGCCCGAGGCCGAGCGGTACTGGCCCTCGGCGTTCTCTGCTGGATCACCGCCTTCGTCTTCGGCTCCCGCGCGCTGTACCCGGTCGCGGCGGGGCTCGTGCTTGTCGTGCCGTTCGCCGTCGCCTGGGTTCGGATCACGCTCCGGCAGCCGCGCGTCACCCGGCGCTGGCGGCAGGAGGACGCCGTCTGGCGGAAGGACGACCTGCTCGAGCGGGACGACGTCTGGATCCAGATCGAGCTCGAGCGGGAGCCGGGGATCCCGCTGCCGAGCGTCGTCGCCCGGGAGCGCATCGGGCAGCTCGGGGAACGCGAGGTCGAGCTGCAGTCGCACAGCCGAGCCCGGAACTGGGGCTCGTACCACCTCCACGACGTCCCAAGAGGACGCCACCGCTTCGAGCCGGTCCGCCTCTCGATCACCGACCCGTTCGGTCTCGCAGAGGCGAGGCTGACGCTCGACGAGCAGCAGGCGCTTGTCGTCTACCCGCGGCTCGTCGAGCTCGAGCGGCTGTTCTTCGACGGCGGCGCCGGCCCCGAGCACGGCCGACGGCTGCTGCTGCGGCGGCCGGTCGGCTTCGACCTCCACAGCGTCCGCGACTACCAGCAGGGCGAGTCGCTGCGGCGCGTGCACTGGCCTTCGACGGCACGGCGCGGCGCGCTGATGGTGAAGGACCTCGAGGACTCGCCGCGCGACGAGGTCGCGGTCCTGCTCGACGGAGATCCCGCTGGGCTCATCGGCTCGCCGCCCGACTCGTCCTTCGACGTCGCCGTCCGCGCTGCCGGCTCGATCCTCCGCGCGCAGGTACGGAGCGGGCGCCGCTGCGTGCTTCTGCTCAACACCGCCGGCCGGGAGACGCAGGTCGTCTCCTCGGAGGGGCCGGAGTGGCGGCGCGCGCTCGAGCTGCTCGCGGCGGCGGAGCCCGACGCGCCAGGGCCGGCAGCGGCACTGCTCCGGTCGGCGGGCGCTCCGGCCGCGCGCTCGCTCGAGCTCGTGGTCGTCACCTCCCGGGTCCAGCGGTCGCTCGTCGACCGTCTGCTCCAGCGAGCCGGCACCCGGCGCCCGGTCGCGCTCGTCCACGTCGAGCCCGAGAGCTTCGCGGGCCGCCCACGGCGGCCTGACCCCGAGCTCCTGCGCCTCCAGGCGGCGGGCGTGCCGATCGCCGTCGTGCGCCGGGGAGACGACCTCGCCGCGGCGCTGCAGGGCGCAACCGCCGCGGAGGTGGTGCGTGCGTAGGGCGGGGCGGACCGCCGCGGTGAGCGGGCCGGCGCTCGTCGTCGTCGCAGTCGCGTGGCTCCGGCTCGAGCAGCCGGTCGGCTCGCTGTGGTCCGTGCTGGCACTCCTCGCGCTGGTCCTGGCCGCGGCTCTCCCACGCGGCCGCTGGCTGCGGCTGGCGGCAGCCGTGGTCGCGACGGTCGTCGCAGCGCGCATCGCGGTGGGAGTCGACCTCGTTCCCTGGCGGCTCGGCCACCCCGGCTCGGCGTTCGGCCTCTCGGGCTCGTTCTCCACGCTCGGGACGCGCTTCGGGAACGGCTTCAGCGACTTCTACGGCACACACTTGCCGTTCGACCCGCGCGTCCATACCGCAATGCACGAGCTCGTGCTCTCGGGCGTCTTCCTCTTTGCGCTCGGTGTGACGCTGCTCGTGGCCGCACGGAAACCCGTCGCGAGCGCGCTCGTCCTGCTCGTCGGTGCCGGGTGGCCGACGACGCTGCTCGGCCCGGCGCACGGAGTCGCGATGGGCGCGGCGATCCTCGGTGCGGCGCTCGTCCTGCTCGCCGGGTTGGGCTCGCGCCGGGCTTCGTCCCTCGCGCTGCCGGCGGCCGCGGTCGTGGTGATTGCGGCAGTGGCGGTCGGTTCGGCGACCGCAGCGCGCCACGGGCTCGTGAATTGGCAGACGTGGAACCTCGCGCATATCGCAATCCCGCCGACGGATGTGGGATTCGTCTGGAACGCCCAGTACGGCGGCCTCAAGTTCTCGGGGCGGCCCACCACCGTCCTTGAGGTCCAGTCCGCTCGGCCGCCGACCTACCTGCGCGCAGCCGTTCTCGACGACTTCCAGGGCGACGCCTGGGTGCTCGGCCCGCCGCGCCCGGCCGACTCACTCGAGCCGCCGGCCGCGCTCCGGCCACAGAACCAGACGCGAGAGGTCGTGACGGTCGACGAGCTCGCCGACACGCACCTCGCGGGCGGCAGCGTCCCCATCCGCTTCAAGGCCGGCGGGGCGCCGCTCGTGAGGTCGGAGCCGGGATTCGCGGCCCTCGACCAGAACCTCCCGCAGGGCTTCCGCTACACGGTCTGGAGCCACACCACCCGCCCGAGCGTGGCCGCGCTGCGGCGCTCGCCGCCGGACTATCCGTCGGAGCTGACGCTCGACGACCTGTTCGACGTCGGCGCGGGCACGACGCTGCCGCGGTTCGGCTCGCCACTGCGCAGCTTCCGTGCCGCCGCGCTCGTCGCCGGGCAGCCGGGACTCCGTCCGTATCGGCCGCTCGCGCGGCTGGCGGAGAAGGTGGCCGGCGGCGCGCGCACCCCGTACGACGCCGTCGAGGACCTCGAGCGGTGGTTCCTCGCGTCCGGCACGTTCCACTACTCGAACCAGCCACCCGTGCTCAAGCCTGCGCTCGTCGGTTTCGTCACGACGACGCACGCGGGCTACTGCCAGTACTTCGCGGGCGCGATGGCGCTCATGCTCCGCTACCTCGGGATCCCGGCGCGCGTGGCCGTGGGCTTTGCCGGCGGGACCTACAACCCGAAGCAGCGCGTCTGGGACATCAGCGACCGCGAGGCGCACGCGTGGGTCGAGGTCTGGTTCAAGGGCTACGGCTGGCTTCCGTTCGACCCGACGCCGGCCGCTCCCGGAGCTGCGCCGCGGCAGACGCAGGCGGGGCTTCCCGCGGCGGCGGGGAACGGCTCCCGTGGACACGGCGCGTCCGGTGCCGGTGCGGCCGGCGCCGCCCACAAGACGTCGCCCGCTGAGGTGAAGCTGAACGGCGACAACGGGTTCGCCGACGGGTCGCGTCCGCGGGGTTCCTCACCGGCTCCGCCCGTGACCGTCGGCGGCGGGAGCAGCAGTCGCAGCCGGCCGCTGCTGCTTCTGCTCGCCGTACTCGCCGCCGGCGTCGGAGCCATCGTGCTGACCAAGACCGCCTTCCGCCTGAGGCGCAGCGCCCGCCGGGATCCGCGCGGAGTTGCGGCGGCCTGCCGGCAGGAGCTCGCCGCATTCCTCCTCGACCAGCGGATCGAAGCGCCGCGGAGCGCGACGCTCGGCGAGCTCGGCGACCTCGTTCAGCACGAGTTCGGGGTCGATCCGGACGCCTTCGTGGCGGCGGCGACCTCGGCCCGCTTCGGCCCCGTCGAGAGCGCGGCCGCAGCTTCGGTCGCGGCCAGGCGCGAGTTGCGCACCCTGCTCGCGGGCGCGCGCCGCGGCCTCACCCGGCGGGATCGCCTCCGCGGCCTCGTCTCGCTCCGCTCCCTCACGCGCCCGGCGGCGGCGTGAGCGAGTCGACCTACAGCCTCTTCCAGCAGGGCCGCCGCCACCTGCGGGCGGGCCTGGCCGCGCAGGCCACCGTGTCGCTCGAGAAGGCGAAGCGACGCGAGCCGGACAAGGCCTCGATCCGCGAGGCGCTCGGGATCGCGTACTTCCGGATCCGGCGCTGGAGCGAGGCCGAGGAGGAGTTCCGCAAGCTGCTGGAGCTCTCGCCGGTCAACGACTACGCGCACTACGCGCTCGGCCGCAGCCTCGAGAAGCAAGGCCGCGTCGCGGAGGCGAACACGCACTACAAGCTCGCGAGCTCCCTGCGCCCGGAGTCGGACCAGTACCGCGCGCGTATCCGCGAGCTCGACTAGGTTCCGGCCTCGATGCGGGCGGTGGTGCAGCGCGTCTCACGCGCCAGGGTCTCGCCGGGCGGCGAGATCGGGCACGGCCTCTGCGTCCTCTTCGGCGTGGCGCGCGGAGACGGGGAGGAGCAGGCGGCACGGCTCGCGGCCAAGGTCGCGCGACTGCGGATCTTCCCCGACGACGACGGCCGGTTCGACCGCTCGGTCGAGGACGTCGCCGGCGCGGTGCTCGTCGTCTCGCAGTTCACGCTGATCGCGGACACCGCGAAGGGCAACCGGCCGAGCTTCGCCGAGGCGGCGCCACCCGAAGACGCGGAGGTGCTGTACGAGCGCTTCTGCGCGGAGCTGGGGGCGCTCGGCGTCCCGGTGGAGACCGGCGTCTTCGGCGCCAAGATGGAGCTCGAGCTCGTCAACGACGGCCCGGTGACGATCGTGCTCGACGCGTAGCCGGCCACGCTGCGGCAGCACGACTGAACGCCGTTGCTACACTCGCGTCACCACATTTCACCTGTCTGGAGAAATGGGCCTGCGGGCCCATTTTTTGTGAAAGGGACGGACGAATGCCGACGACACTCGAGAAGGAGCGCCAGCTGCAGAGCGAGATCACACCGCAGGTCGAGCACGACCTGCCGGACGTGGACGTCCTCGCGGTCGAGCTCCTGACGCCGTCGCGCTTCCGCGTCTACGTCGACTCCCCGCAGGGCGTCGACCACGCCCTGTGCAAGCGCGTCACCGACGTCCTGCGCGACTACCTGCGCGAGTACAGCGTCGAGGTGTCCTCACCCGGAGTCGACCGGCCGCTGCGCCGGCAGGAGCA
Source organism: uncultured Actinomycetes bacterium (assembly GCA_963743545.1). Lineage (GTDB taxonomy): Bacteria > Actinomycetota > Thermoleophilia > Gaiellales > Gaiellaceae > Palsa-739. The sequence continues at coordinate 131,208 of CAVUQB010000006.1, forward strand.
CTTCGAGGCCGCACTCGGACGCCGCGTGAAGCTGCGCACCTCCGGACGAAAGCTGCGCGGAGAGGTCCTCTCCGCCGGCGAGCAGAGCGTGCTGGTCGCCGCCTCCGACGGCGTTGAAACCGAAATCCCGTATGCCGAGATCGTGCGGGCCAATCTGATTGACGAGGGAGCGTGACATGAGCCAGGAGATCATCGAGGCCGTCCGCGAGATCGAGCGCGACAAGGGAATCGAAGAAGGCGCGCTCGTCTCCGCGCTCGAGGATGCGCTCCTCGCGGCCTACAAGAAGACGCCGGGTGCGTCGCGTCACGCGATCGTCGAGATGGACGACCACACCGGAGACTTCCGCGTCTTCTCGGTCGAGCTGCCGGCCGACATCGAGGAGCGCCTGCTCGACGAGGCCCGCGAGCGCAAGCTCGACGAGCTCGAGAAGCTCGAGGAGGAGACCGGCGAGCGCCAGCACACGCTCATCTCCGACGACGATCTCGACATCGACTGGTCCGACGTCCCGGACGAGGACGTCAAGCGCGAGGACGTCACGCCGGAGGGGTTCGGCCGCATCGCCGCGCAGACCGCGAAGCAGGTCATCCTGCAGCGGATCCGCGAGGAGGAGCGCCGGATGATGTACGACGAGTACATCGACCGCGTGACCGAGGTCGTGACCGGCATCGTCCAGCAGGCCGGCGACCGCAACAACGTGCTCGTCGACCTCGGCAAGGTCGAGGCGCTGCTGCCGCGCTCCGAGCAGGTCGACGGCGAGCGCTACGAGCAGGGCTCGCGGATCAAGGCGGTCATCACCGAGGTTCGCTCCGGGACGAAAGGCCCGCAGGTCATCCTGTCGCGGCGCGATCCCGAGCTGATCAAGACGCTGTTCGAGCTCGAGGTACCGGAGATCGCGGACGGGCTGGTCGAGATTCGCGGCGTGGCCCGCGAGCCCGGCTACCGCTCGAAGATCGCCGTCGAATCGCACGCCCAGGGCGTCGATCCGGTCGGCGCCTGCGTCGGGCCTCGGGGCTCGCGCGTGCGCATGGTCGTGTCCGAGTTGCGCGGCGAGAAGATCGACATCATCCCGTGGAATCCGGAGCCCGCCCGCTTCGTCGCGAAGGCGCTCTCGCCGGCACGCGTGCGCGAGGTCTACCTCGACGACGAGGCGCGCGAGGCGACCGTCGTCACTCCCGACGACCAGCTCGCGCTCGCGATCGGCAAGGAGGGCATGAACGCCCGCCTCGCCGCGCGCCTCACCGGCTGGAAGATCGACATCCAGTCGGACACCGAGTTCGCCCAGGCCGAGGCCGAGGCGGCCTTCGGAGGCGGCGAGCCGGGTGCGGAGGACTTCTCGGGCCGCTGCGCGGCAGTCCTGGCCAACGGCAAGCGCTGCCCGAACGCGGCGCTGCCGGGCTCCCGCTTCTGCGGGGTCCCGGCCCATCAGGCGCTCGAGGGCACCGGCAGCGACTACGTCGCCGGAGCACCGCCCGCCGAGGCGGAGGAGGCAGAAGCCGCCGAGGGAGAGGTCGAGGAGGCCACGGGCGAGGAGGCCACGGGCGAGGAGGCCACGGGCGAGGAGGCCACGGGCGAGGAGGCCACGGGCGAGGAGGCCACGGGCGAGGAGACTGCGGTCGAGGCGGAGGCCGTGCTTGAGGTCGAGGATGTGCAGCCGGAGGCCAAGGCTGAGGTAGCGGAGGCGGAGGAAGTCCCCGCCGGCATCTCGGCCGAGCAGCCGGAGGAGGAGTCGTAGGCTCGGAGCCGCTGCGGCGTTGCGCCGGCTGCGGCCGACGGGCGCCGCAGCGCGAACTGCTCCGGTTCACCGCTCGCGACGCAGTCCTCGTGGCGGGCCACCGAGAGCCGGGACGCGGCGTCTATACGTGCCGCGACCTGGCGTGCTTCGAGCGCGCCGCCGAGCGCGGCATGTTCGCACGCGTCCTCCGCAGGCAAGTCCGCGTCGGCCCCGAGCTACGGCGCCTTTACACTGATGCGAGCCATGGCTAACGGAGGCAACAGACCGAACCGTCCGCTCCGCCCGCGCGGCGGAGGCGGTGCAGGCGGACGCCGGCGCCGCGTGGTCATCGACCAGGGCGCGCAGCGTCCGCGCGACCAGCGGCAGGCGCGCCCCGATACCCAGCGCCGCGAGCCGCGCCCGCCCGCGCCTCCGCAGACCGGACCGGTCTCCGTCGAGTCGGGCGTCAGCACGCAGGACCTCTCGCAGGCACTCGGGGTGAAAGTGCCGGACATCCTGAAGTTCCTGATGGGCATGAGCGTGATGAAGGCGCAGACGGCCACCCTCTCGGACGAGGAGGTCGAGCTGATCGCCGCCGAGTTCGGGCGCGAGGTGACGATCAAGCACGCCGCCGACGACGAGGAGGAGCCCGAGACGTTCGACGATCCCGAGGAGGCGCTGCAGGCGCGGCCGCCGGTCGTCACGATCATGGGCCACGTCGACCACGGCAAGACGACGCTGCTCGACGCGATTCGCAACGCGCGGGTCGTGGCCACCGAGGCGGGCGGCATCACGCAGCACATCGGCGCCTACCAGGTCGACGTCGACGGCCGCAAGATCACGTTCCTCGACACGCCGGGCCACGAGGCGTTCACGGCCATGCGCGCCCGCGGCGCAAAGGTGACGGACATCGCGGTGCTCGTCGTCGCCGCCGACGACGGCGTCATGCCGCAGACGAAGGAGTCGATCGCGCACGCGCGGGCGGCCGACGTGCCGATCGTCGTCGCGGTCAACAAGGTCGACCTCGTCGACGCGAACATCGACCGCGTGAAGGGTGAGCTGGCGCAGGAGGACCTCCAGCCCGAGGACTGGGGCGGCACGACGCAGTTCGCCGAAGTCTCAGCCAAGACGCAGCAGAACCTCGACGAGCTGCTCGAGAAGGTGCTGCTCGTCGCCGACCTCGAGCTCGAGGGGCTGAAGGCCAATCCGAACGCGGACGCCTCGGGCCCGATCATCGAGTCGCGACTGGACGTCGGGCGCGGGCCCGTCGCGACGATGCTCGTCCAGCGCGGCACGCTGAAGGTCGGCGACGCCGTGGTGGCCGGCGACGCGTACGGGCGCGTCAAGGCGCTGTTCGACTACAACGGCGAGCGCCGGGAGAGCGCTGCGCCGGGCGATCCGATCGAGATTCTGGGCTTCGACAAGCCGCCGGGAGCGGGTGAGCTCGCCCGGGTCGTAGAGAATGACCGGGAGGCTCGCGACCTCGCCAACCGGCGGGGTGAGCGGCTCCGGCGCGAGCAGCTCGCGTCAGCGCCGACGGGCGGCGTCTCCCTCGAGGGCTTGTTCGAGCAGCTCCAGGCGGGCGAGGTGTCGGACCTCAACCTCATCGTCCGCGGCGACGTCGTCGGCTCGGTCGAGGCCGTAGTCTCGGAGTTGTCGAAGTTCGAGCACCCGGAGGTGCGGCTGAACGTGATCGCCGAGGGCGTGGGGGCGATCACGCAGAACGACATCATGCTTGCGTCCGCCTCCGACGCGCTCATCGTGGGCTTCAACGTCCGCCCGAACGCCGAGGCGCGCGAGCTCGCGTCGCGCGAGGGCGTCGAGATCCGCACCTACGACGTCATCTACAAGCTCACCGAGGAGATCGAGCAGGCCCTCGTGGGCAAGCTCGCCGCCATCTCGACGGAGGAGACCATCGGCGAGGCCGAGGTTCGCGCGCTCTTCCGCGTCTCCCGGCTCGGCACGATCGCCGGCTGCATGGTCACCAACGGCGTTGTGCGGCGCAATGCAAGCGTCCGCGTGATCCGCGACAGCGCGGTGATCTACACGACGACGATCTCGCAGCTGAAGCGGTTCAAGGACGACGTCCGCGAGGTTGCGGAGGGCTTCGAGTGCGGCATCCTCCTCGACGGCTTCAACGACGTGAAGGAAGGGGACGTGCTCGAGATGTTCGAGACGCGTGAAGTCGAGCGGACGTCGCTCGACGAAGCTCCCTCCGCTTCTTCCGACTAGCGCTCGCAGTCGTTCGAGTCGAGAAGCTCGAGCACGGCGCTTGCCTGCGCGCCGCCCGCTGCGGCATGCGCGCGGAGCGGGATCGTGTGCGGCCCTTTCGCGTCGCGCATGGCGGGATGTGCAGTGAGGATCGCGCGGACGATCTCGACCTCGCCGAGCATCGCAGCCGCAAAGACGTCGAGCCGCGCGCCGTGCGCCAGCAGGAGCTCTGCGATGTCGCGGCGGCCCATGTGGGCCGCGGCTCCGAGGCCCGTCTCCCAGTCGCCGCCGCCCCAATCCCAGGCGGCGTTCGCGAGGGTGGGATGGCTGGTCAAGGCGGCACGGACGGCCTCCAGATCGGCGTGAGCGTTCGCGACGAACTCACGAACGAGGTCGCTGTCCAGTGCGGCGGGAGTCTCGGTCGGCGCCATGCTTAGGTAGCCTAACTAATGGTATGGCAGCTTGCAACCGACGTGAAGCGGCGGACCGAATCCACTCGGCGGCGATCCATCTCCTCCGCCGGGTGCGTGAGGTCGACGCGCAGGCGATGGGGATCTCGCCCGCTCGTGCCTCCGCGCTCTCCGTGCTGGTCTTCGGAGGTCCTCGCTCGCTCACAGAGCTTGCCGAGGCGGAGCAGGTGACGGCTGCGACCATGAGCAAGCTGGTGGCCGCGCTCGAAGGCGAGAGGCTCGTTCGGCGCTATCCCGACGTGAACGATGCGCGGGCGATCCGGCTCGAAGCGACCGCAAAGGCGTGCCGAATTCTCGAGCGCGGCCGTGCGCGGCGGCTCGACGTGCTCGAGGACCTGCTGGCCGAGGCCTCCCCCGCAGAGGTCGACGCTGTGCGCTCGGCGGCCGAGGTCCTCGAACAGGCCCTCGAATCGGCTTGAATGGCCGAGTGGCGAGCGGCTGGGTCGGGATCCTCACCTGCGAGCTCCACTTTCCGGAGGCGCACTCGCTGAAGGAGAAGCGGCACCACCTCCGCTCGGCGAAGGCGCAGCTCCAGAACCGTGTGGGCGCGTCGGTCGCGGAGGTCGACCACCACGACGTCTGGCAGCGGGCTCGCATCACGGCGGCCTGCGTCGCGCGCGAGCACGGCGAGGTCGAACGGCTGCTCGACGAGGCGGAGCGCTGGCTGCGGGGCCAGGAGTGGGAGGTCGCGCTCGCCGAGCGGCTCGTCGTCGATCCCGAGGACTAGGCTCGCGCCGATGCATGCCGCCGAGCTGATCGAGCGCAAGCGGAACGGCGAGGAGCTCTCTGCCGTCGAGGTCGGCGAGTTCATTGCCGGCTACGTGAGCGGGGACGTGCCCGACTACCAGGCGGCTGCGTTCCTCATGGCGGTCTGGTTCCGCGGCCTGACGCCGGCGGAGACGTTCGCTCTGACCGATGCGATGGTGGCGAGCGGCGAGACCGTCGACCTCTCGACCCGGCTCGGACGCCGCGTCGTCGACAAGCACTCGACAGGAGGCGTCGGCGACAAGATCACGATCGCGGTCGGTCCGGTGGTCGCCGCGTGCGGCGTGCCGTTCGGGAAGATGAGCGGCCGGGGCCTCGGCCACACAGGCGGGACGCTCGACAAGCTCGAGTCCATCCCCGGCTTCCGTGTCGAGCTCACCACGGACGAGCTCGTCGAGCAGGTGCGGGAGATCGGGATCGCGGTCGCAGGGCAGAGCGCCGACCTCGTCCCGGCCGACAAGAAGCTCTACGCGCTGCGCGACGTGACGGCGACGATCGACCAGGTCTCGCTCATCGCGGCGAGCATCATGTCGAAGAAGATCGCCGCCGGCGCGAGCGCGGTCGTTCTCGACGTCAAGGTGGGGGAGGGCGCGTTCATGCGCAGCCTGGGCGACGCGCGCGAGCTCGCCCGGGAGATGCATGCGCTCGGCGAGCACGCGGGGCTGGACGTCGTCTGTGTGCTGACGGACATGGATCAGCCGCTGGGCCGTGCGGTTGGCAATGCGCTCGAGGTGCGCGAGGCGTGGGAGACGGTGAGCGGCGGCGGGCCGGCCGACTTCCGGGAGCTCGTGGTCGATGCGGCGGCCCAACTTCTCGCGCTCTCGGATCTCGGTGTGGACGAGGCGGAGGGGCGGCTCCGCGCGGAGCAGGCGCTCGGGGACGGCTCCGCGTTGGCGGCGTACGACCGATGGGTTCGCGCCCAGGGCGGCGACCCCGACCCGGCCCGGCTGCCGTCGGCGCCGGTCGTGCGGCTCGTTGCGGCCCCGGCGAGCGGCTACGTTCGCGCGCTCGGGGCGAGAGAGGTTGCTGTCGCGGCGATGGAGCTGGGAGCGGGCCGCGAGCGTGCCGGCGACCCGATCGACCATGCGGTCGGCGTCGTCTGCCTCCGCAAGCGGGGGGGCGAGGTCGCCGCGGGCGAGCCGCTGGCCGAGATCCACGCGCGTGACGACGCGGCGGCCGAGGCGGCCGAGGCAGCACTGCTCGCTGCGTACGAGATCGGCGAGAAGCCCGAACCACAGCCGCTCGTGCTCGACGTGATCCGCTGAGGTTGCCCTGGCCGGCGCCGTGGTCGTCGGCTCCTCCGCAGTTTCCGGCACTTCGCGATCAACCGACACGCATTCGTGAAGGCTTGGGCGGTAGCGTCGTCGCCGAGGGCGGAGGGAAGCGATCCCCACCCTGGGTGGGGCGTGCGCGGCTCTGTGGCTGCGAACAGAAGCGCAGGCGGACGGCGGCTCGCGCGCCAAAGGCGCTTGAATAGAGCCATGAGCGAGCGCATGCGGCGAGTGAACGAGGCGGTCAGGCACGTGCTGGCCGGTGCCGTTCCCGAGCTCAAGGATCCGCGGATCGGGCTCATCACCGTGACCGGCGTCGACACCGCTCCCGACCTACGGCACGCCACCGTCTACGTCAGCGTGCTCGGCTCGAGCCGCAAGCAGCGCGCGAGCTTGCTCGGGCTGGAGGCCGCGCACGGCGTACTGCAGTCGCGGCTCGCGCACGAGCTCAGGCTGAAACGAACCCCCCAACTGACGTTCGAGTACGATCCGACGCCCGAGCGCGGCATCCGCATGACCCGCTTGATCGACGACCTCGCGCCGGATCACGATGACTCAGACGACTGAACTGGAGGCGATCGCAGATGCGCTGCGGCAGCACGACCGCTTCCTCGTCGTCACCCACGAGAACCCGGACGGAGACGCTCTCGGATCGCTCCTCGCGGCGACGCTCGCTCTCCGGCAACTCGGCAAGGACGCAGTCATGTACCTCGCCGGCCAGATGCCACTGCCGCGCGAGTATGCATTCATGCCGCTCGCCGAGCTCATACGCCAACCGCCGGAGGACGTGTCGGATCGCGTGCTGCTCGCCGTCGACTGCGCCAAGGAGGACCGGATCGGCGACCTGGACGTTCTCGCGGCGGCCGCGCTCGTCCTGAACGTCGACCACCACCACGACAACACCCGCTTCGGCGCCGTCAACCTCATCGTGGCCGACGCTTCGTCTACGGGCGAGGTGCTGCGCGACGTCTTCGCCGAGCTGGGCGTCGAGCTGACGCCGGAGTTGGCGGAGCCGCTCTACATCGCGCTCGTCACCGACACGGGCCGGTTCCAGTACGCGAACACGACGCCGAAGGCGCTCCGGCTCGCGGCCGAGCTCGTCGACGCGGGAGCCGACATCCACGCCGTCTTCCAGCAGGTGTACGAATCCGTCGAGTTCGCAAAGTTGAAGCTGCTCGCACGTGCCCTCGATCGCGCCGAGGTGCTCGAAGGCGGTCGGATCGTGGTCTCGCATCTCCTTCGTGGCGACTTTGCGGAGGCGGGTGCTGCCGAGCCGTACTCGGAGGGGATCATCGACTACCTGCGCGCGGTCGAAGGGGCCGAGCTGGCTGTGCTGATCCGCGAGCAGCTGAGCCGCGCGGCGCCGGCGCAAAAGGGCTCCCTCCGCTCGAGCATCGACGAGCTCGACGTCTCGGCGATTGCCAGGCGTTTCGGCGGCGGCGGGCATCGCCAGGCAGCCGGCTTCTCCACCGATCTCCCGTTAGGCGAGATCGTCGAGCAGATCCGCCAAGGCTTCCTCGACCAACGTGCCGCCGCGCGCGCTTGAGCCGGCGGGCGTCGCGCTCGTAGACAAGCCGCACGGCCCGTCGTCGTTCGCGGTCGTCGCGCAGATCCGCCGGGTTACGGGCGCGCGGACCGGTCACGCCGGAACGCTCGACCCCTTTGCGACCGGGCTTCTCCTATTGTTGTCCGGGAAGGCAACTAAGCTCGCACCATGCCTCGTCGGCCTGGACAAGCGCTACCTCACCGAGATCGATCTCACCTGCCGAACCTCCACCGGCGATCCGGAGGGGGAGGTCGTGGGCTCTCATGCGCCGCTGGGCGAGGACGAGCTGGGCGAGCGGCTCGAGCGCCTCCGGGGTGAGGTCGAGCTGCCGATCCCGGCCGCCTCCGCGGTGAAGATCGGCGGTGAGCGCGCGTACAAGCTCGCACGGCGCGGCGTCGAGGTGGAGATGCCGTCCCGCCGCTCGACGGTGCACGCGCTCGACGTCATCGCGTATACGGGCGAGAAGGTGACGCTCGACCTCCACGTCAGCTCGGGGACGTACGTGCGGTCGCTTGCCATCGCACTCGGCGGGCATTGCGCGACGCTGCGGCGAACCGCGGTGGGGCCGTTCCTCGTGGACGACGCGGTCACCCCGGACGCGTTCAGGGCCGAGCGGCTCCTGTCGGAAGCCGACGTGCTCGCTCGAGTCGAGGCCGCGCGCGCGGGGACGGGCACGTGAACGTCGCTCGGGATCCGTCCGGGCTGCCGGTCGCGCGGCGCTCGGTCGCCGTGGGAACCTTTGACGGCGTCCACCGGGGCCACCGCCAGGTGATCGCCGCTGCCGGGAGGGCCGGGCTGCGGACGGGCGTCGTGACGTTCGATCCGCATCCCCGCGCTGTGCTCGGCGGGCGGGTCGAGCTCCTTGCCACCCTCCAGCGTCGGCTCGAGTTGTTTGCGGACGCGGGCGTCGAGGACGTACTCGTCCTCCCGTTCGACGAGCAGCTCGCAGCGCTCCCGGCAGAGGAGTTCGCCGAGCGGATGCTCCGCGGGATCGGAGCGGAGACAGTGGCCGCGGGGGAGACGTTCCGCTTCGGACGAGGCCGCGAGGGCGATCTCGATCTGCTCACCCGGCTGGGCTTCGACGTGCGACGCGTCCCTCTTCTCGAGCAGGTCTCATCCAGCCGGGTGCGGGAGCTCCTGCACGCGGGTGAGCTCGAGCGGGCCGCGGCGCTGCTCGGCCGGCCTCCGGAGGTCGAGGGGATCGTGGTCCGCGGCGACTCGCGCGGCCGCGAGCTCGGGTTCCCGACGGCCAACCTCGAGGTCCCCGCGGGGCTCCTCGTGCCGCCGGACGGCGTCTACGCGGGAGCGGCCCGCGACCGTCGGGCGGCCGTCTCGATCGGGGCGAACCCTCACTTCGACGGCGTCGAACGGCGAGTCGAAGCGCATCTGCTCGACTTCGACGGCGACCTCTACGGCGAGCGGCTGGTGGTCGAGCTCTGGAGCCCGATCCGCGAACAGCGCCGCTTCGACTCGCTCGATGATCTTGTCGCCGCGATCGGCGACGACGTCGAGCAGACGCGTAGCGCCGTCCGTCCCGGCTGAGCCGCCTCGGGCGCGTCAGGAACCGGCGGCGGGCAGGGCCGTCCAGCCGACGCGCGCGACGCCGGGCCGAGGGAAGTCGACGCGGTGGCTCATCAGAAGGCCTCCCGCGAAGCCGTACACGCCGCCGCCGAGCGCGTCGATCGCATAGCCGGGGCGGTCGATCCTCAGCCCCGTCAGCGGATCGGTCTCGCTCTCCGCAACGCGCCAGCGCCCGCCGCGCTCCTCGACCACGGCGACGGCGTCGTCGAGCTCGTAGCGGCCCGGCTCGACGCGCTCGTCCCCCGCCTCAGCGAGAGGCGCAGGCACGAGCCCGAGCGCCTGCACGACCCGCCGGATCAGGCCGCTGCCGCGCCAGCTGTTCGTCAGCACCACGAGCGCCACCTCCTCGTCTGGAACGAGCAGGAGCAGCGACTGGTATCCGCCCACCGACCCCTCGTGATCGAACGCGGGGCGACCGCCGGCCAGCTGCCTGCTCCAGCAGCCGAGGCAGTAGCGGCCGCTGAGCGCCTCGGCCCGCGGCTCGCGCAGCGCGCTCAACTGCGCGCCGGACAGCGGGCCCGGACCGCCGATCTGGTGCGCGGCGAAGCGGAGCAGGTCGCCGACCGTCGACCAGAGCCCGCCGGCCGCCCGGCGCGACTCCTGGTACACGACCTCGGGGCTCGGCCGGTGTCCCGTCGCGCCGTCCTGAACATGGCCGGAGACCGCGTCCGCCGGCTCCTCGAAGCTCGTGCGCTCGAGACCCAACGGCTCGAGCAGCCGCTCTCGCACCGCGTCCGAGTAGGACATTCCCGCGGCGGCCTCGCACGCCCGGCCCGCGAGCACGAACCCCGCGTTCGAGTAGGACCAGAGCCCGCGGCACCGCTCGGGCAGGAGCTCCCGCGAGTTCTGGCGCAGATCCGCGGTGTGCGAGAGAAGCATGCTGGGCGGTCGCGCCGCCGTCCAGGGGCTCGTCGAGGTCGAGCACGAGCGCGGCCAGCGACGCGGTGAACCATTTCGTGATCGACGCGATCCGGAACGGCGTCTCGACGTCGACCGGCCCGTCCGCAGCCAGCTCCACCCGTCCGCCGACGAGGAGCCCGGCCGCCACCCCCGGCACGCCGGTACGCGCACGCGCGCCGCGCACGATCTCGGCCAGTCGTCCCTGCGGAATCGCGCTCGCCATGCCGCTTTCCGCTACCCTACCCGGCGACCCAGGCCCGGCTCGCGCCACGTTTTCCCCGGCTTCGAGAAAGCGCAGCGCCGTGGGCGGAGCCTGAGGAGGCGAACGGAAGGAGAGGGCAGATGGCCCTTACCAAGGAAGCAAAGCAGGAGATCATCACGAAGCACGGGCGCAGCGCGGCCGACACCGGCTCGCCACAGGTGCAGATCGCGATGCTCACCCAGCGGATCAACGAGCTGACCGAGCATCTGCGCACCCACAAGCACGACCATTACTCGCGGCGCGGGCTGCTCAAGCTCGTCGGTCGGCGCCGCCGCTTCTTGAACTACCTGCAGAAGCACGACCTCGAGGGCTATCGAGCCCTCATCAAGGAGCTCGGCCTGCGCCGCTAGCTCCCAAAGCACACGGAGGGTGGAAGTTCGAGCGAGCCCGAGACCAACGGCCTGGCTCGAGCTCCCGCCCTCCACAAGCAGAGTGGAGGACAATTGATGAGTATCGCGACCGAGCGCCGGGCGCAGGTCTCCGTCCAGATCGGGACGCAGGAGATCAGCTTCGAAACCGGCCATCTCGCGAAGCAGGCGGACGGCGCCGTCGTCGTTCGCGGAGGCGACACGATGGTGCTCGCCACAGCCCAGGGACGCGCCGAGGCGCGCGAGGGCGCAGACTTCTTCCCGCTCACCGTGGACGTGGAAGAGCGGATGTACGCCGCCGGCAAGATCCCGGGCGGCTTCTTCAAGCGTGAGGGGCGCCCGACCGAGCGCGCCATCCTCACGGCACGGATGATCGACCGGCCGATCCGGCCGCTCTGGCCGAAGGGCTTCCGCAACGAGGTGCAGGTGATCTGCACGGTCCTCAGCGCGGACCTCGTCACGGCCCACGACATCCTTTGCATCAACGGCGCATCCGCTGCCCTGATGCTCTCGCCGATGCCGTTCTTCGGCCCGGTCGGTGCGGTTCGCATCGCTCTCGTCGACGGGGAGCTCGTCATCAACCCGACGCTGCGCGAGAGCGAGGACAACAACGAGCTCGACCTGATCGTGGTCGGGACGAAGGACGCGCTGACCATGGTCGAGGCCGGTGCGAACGAGATCCCCGAGGAGAAGATCCTCGAGGCGCTCGAGATCGCCCACGGCGAGATCGTGAAGCTGTGCGAGGCGCAGGAGGACCTGCGCCGCCAGGCCGGCAAGCCGAAGTGGCTCGACCTCGACCTCCTCGCGGAGCTCGAGCGCGACCACGGGCACACGATCTGGGAGCGGATCCAGCAGGTCGGGATCAAGGAGTCCAGCACGGCCGTCGACGAGCTCCTCGCCGAGCTCGCGCCGCCGATCACGATGGAGTCGACCGACGACGACATCCAGCGCCAGATCCAGGTCAAGTCGGCGCTCGCCATGCTGCTCGACAAGCAGCGGGCGGTCGCGGTCGAGGGTCCGGTGCGCGAGCAGTTCGGCGACGAGCTGAAGGCGCTCACCGACGCCGAGCAGGACTCGAAGGCGCTCAAGTCCGCGAAGCGTCAGCTCCTGTTCGACCGGGTCATCGACGAGGTCGAGCTGTCGTTCCCGGCCGGAGGCTCCTCAAGCGACTCCGAGACCGACGAGCCGGTGGCGAAGGACTCGCAGACGAAGTCGCAGATCAAGAAGGCGTGCGAGGCGATCTACAAGGACATGGTGCGGCAGAAGATCGCCGTCGACAAGCGCCGCCCGGACGGCCGCGGCGCCGAGGAGATCCGGCCGATCGAGGTCGAGGTCGGCATCAACCCGCGCACCCACGGCTCCGGCCTGTTCACGCGCGGCCAGACGCAGATCCTCTCGTCGCTCACGCTCGGCACCGCGAAGGAGGGGCAGCGCATCGACGACCTCTCCCTCGAGGAGGAGCGCCGCTACATGCACCACTACAACTTCCCGCCCTACTCGGTCGGGGAGACGGGCTTCATGCGCGGCCCGAAGCGGCGCGACATCGGCCACGGTGCGCTCGCGCAGCGGGCGCTCGAGGCGGTCATTCCGACCCCCGAGGAGTTCCCGTACACGATCCGGATCGTCTCGGAGACGCTCGAGTCGAACGGCTCGTCGTCGATGGGCTCGGTCTGCGGGTCGACGCTCTCGCTCATGGACGCCGGCGTGCCGCTCAAGGCGCCGGTCTCGGGCATCGCGATGGGCCTCGTGAAGGAGGGCGACGACTACGTGATCCTGACGGACATCCAGGGGGCGGAAGACCACCTCGGCGACATGGACTTCAAGGTCGCTGGCTCCCGCACCGGGATCACCGCGCTCCAGATGGACATCAAGATCACCGGCGTCACCCAGCAGATCATGCGGGACGCGCTCGAGCAGGCGAAGCGGGCGCGCGAGTTCATCCTCGAGAAGATGCTGGAGGTCATTCCCGAGTCGCGCTCGGAGCTCAGCGAGAACGCGCCGCGGATCACGACGATCAAGATCGACCAGGAGAAGATCGGCATGGTCATCGGCAAGGGCGGCGAGACGATTCGCGGCCTCGAGTCCGACTACGAGGTGCAGATCGACATCGAGGAGGACGGCACGATCCTGATCTACGCCACCGAGGGCACGAAGGCCAAGGAGGCCGTCGCCGCGATCGAGGGGCTCACCAAGGAGCCCGAGGTCGGCGACACGTTCACCGGCAAGGTCGTGAAGACGACGCAGTTCGGCGCCTTCGTCGAGCTGAAGAAGGGCACTGACGGGCTCCTGCACGTCTCGAACGTCGGCCCGGGCCGGGTCGCGCACATCGAGGACGTGATGAGCCGCGGCGACGTCGTCGACGTCGTCGTGCAGGAGGTCGACAAGGCCCGCGGCCGGATCGGTCTCAAGCTCGTCGCGAAGCACGAGGGCGACGGTCTCGTCCAGCCGGAGGAGCTGATCGAGCGGGCGAAGGACGCACCGCCGCGGCCTCCGGAGGAGGACCGCCCGCGCGGCGGTGATCGCCGCGGCGGCCGGGGGCGCGGCTAGCGCCGTGACGACGAGTAGCGGTTAGCTGAACACCGGAGGGCGGGCGGCATGCGCCGTTCGTCCCTCCGGCGTTCAAATCCCCCGTTCGGGTTGGGGTCCGCCCGAAATCGGCTCATTGCACGGTCGGCTCGTGCCGATGACCTCGAGTGACCGACCTGTGAGCCTTCCGACCATCTCACCGCTGCGGGGCCTCGTCGAGGTGACCCGCCTTCTGCGGGCGCGTGAGGATCTTCCCGCGCTGCTCGATGCCGTCGCCCGAACCATCGGCGAGTCCCTCGGCTACCGGACCGTCGCGCTCAACGTCTACCGGCCGGAGTGGGACGACTTCGAGGTGATCACCGTCTACGGGAACGACGAGGCCCGGAGGATGCTGCTCGGCAATGCGCGGCCCGGCGACGACTGGACGGTGCTGCTCGCGGACCGCTTCGAGCGTCGCGGCGCCTACGTCGTGCCGGCCGGATCGGTCGACTGGGAATCGCTCGGGCCGAGCTACCTGCCGGAGGGAGGGCGGGCGTGCCATCCCGACGCCTGGGATCCCGAGGACGCGCTCTTCGTCCCGATGCGCGATCACCGGGGGCTGCTGCTCGGAATCGTCTCCGTCGACGAGCCGATCAGCGGCCGGCGACCGGCCGACGACGAGCTCGAGGTGCTCGTCTCGCTCGTCGACCATGCGGCGCTCGCGGTCGAGGCGGCGCGAGAGGCGGCGGAGTCGGAACGGCACCAGCGCGCGCTCGAGGAGCTGCTCGCCGTATCGTCCCGCATCACCGGCGAGACCTCGAACGCCGAGATCCTGCGCCAGGTGTGCACCGGCATCTGCGAGGCGCTCGACTTCCGCAACGTCTGCGGGGCGCTCGTCGATCCGGAGACCGGCGTGCTCGTGCCGCTGGCGACGGCGGGTTGGCGGATGGAGGACATGCGCCGGCGGGAGCCGGTGACCCTCGCCCAGGCGGAGCCGCTGCTCGACGAGATCTTCCTGCGCGAAGGCTGCTACCTCCTCACGCACGAGCAGGCGCGCGCGCGGCTCGGTGACGACGTCGACGTCTACCCGTCCCAGCTCAACGGCCACGGGCCGTGGGCGTGGAACCGACACTGGCTGCTCGTCCCGCTCCAGGACGGCCATGGTTCACTGCTCGGGATCATCTGGGTGAACAACCCCTCCGACCGCCTCGTGCCGTCGGCCGATCGTCTCCAGGCCCTCCGGATCTTCGCCAACGACGCAGCCGCCGCGCTCGTCTCGGGGCGTCACCTCGGCGAGCTGCGGTTCCTCGCCGACCACGATCCGCTCACGCGCCTCCTCAACCGGCGCGCCTTCGTCGACCGCCTCGAAGGCGAGGTCGCGCGGGCCGTCCGCTACGAGCGGACCTTCGGGCTCGTGGTCACGGATCTCGACGGCTTCAAGCAGCTGAACGACCGCTTCGGCCACGCCTGCGGCGACGACGCGCTCGTCGCGTTCGCGAATGTGCTCGTCGAGTCGCTGCGGAAGCCGGACGATGCTTTCCGCATCGGCGGCGACGAGTTCGCGGTCCTGCTGGCCGAGGCGACCGAGGAGGACGCGCAGCAGGTCGCCACCCGGGTCGAGACGTTCCTCGCGGAGCTGGCCGTCGACGGGGAGCCGTGGGCGGCCAACCTCAGCGCGAGCTTCGGCTGCGCGGCCTGCCCCGAGGTGGCGACCGACGCGCAGACGCTGTTCCGTCTCGCCGACGAGGCGCTGTACGACGCGAAGCGGAACGGCACCGTCCTCCGCTTCGTCGCGCGCGCGTAGTTCGCCTACGATCGGCGCGTGCAGAAGGTCGTTTTAAGTGAGCTCGACTCCGGGGAGCGGGTCATCACCGAGCGGGTCGCGAGCGTGCGCTCGGTATCGCTCGGCTTCTGGATCGACGTCGGCTCGCGCGACGAGCGCGCCGACCGCGCCGGCGTCTCGCACTTCATCGAGCACCTGCTGTTCAAGGGCTCGCGTCGCTTCGACGCGCAGGAGATCGCCGAGACGTTCGACGCGATGGGCGCCGAGCTGAACGCCGCGACCTCGCGGGAGAACACCGTCGTCTACGCGCGCGTCCCCGATCACCACGTGGAGACCGCCCTCGAGGTGATGACCGACATGGTCTTCGCGCCCTCCTTCGCCGAGGTCGACCAGGAGCGCGACGTGGTGCTCGAGGAGATCGCGATGTACGAGGACACGCCGCAGGAGCTCGTGCACGACCTCTTCTCGGCAGCCGTCTTCGGTGACCACCCGCTCGGACGCCCGGTGATCGGCACCGCCGAGGTCATCTCCTCGGTCAGCCGCCGCGCGCTCTCGGGTTACCACCGCACCGCGTACTCCCCGGGGAACGTCGTCGTTGCCGCGGCCGGGAACCTCGAGCACGACCGCCTCGTCGCGCTCCTGCAGCGCAGCGAGCGCCGCGCCGGCGCTCCCGCGCGCGCCGGCACCCGCGTCCGCCGGCCGCTCGCGCAGCTCCCCGGCCCGGGGCTCCGCTTCCAGCGCAAGGAGACGGAGCAGTACCACCTCTGCCTCGGCGCCACGGGCATCTCGCGCTCGGACCGCCGCCGCTTCGCGGCCTCGCTGCTGGACTCGATCCTCGGCGGGTCCGCGTCGTCGCGGCTGTTCCAGGAGATCCGCGAGAAGCGCGGCATGGCCTACGCGGTCTACAGCTTCGGCGCGCAGTACACCGACACCGGGATCCTCGGCGTCTACGTCGGCACCCGCGAGGAGAACCTCGCGGCCTGCGTCGAGATCTGCGCCGAGCAGATCGGCGAGATCGCGGCCGGCCGCCTGCGCAAGGGCGAGCTGGAGCGGGCGAAGGAAAACCTCAAAGGACGGATCGTCCTCTCACTCGAATCCACGTCCAACCGTATGAGCCGGCTCGGGAAGTCGCTCGTAACCGACACCGAGTTGCTGACGCTCGAGCGGGTTATCGCCGAGATCGACGCGGTCGAGCCCGACGAGCTCGCCGAGCTGGCCACTGTGTTGCTGCCGCCCGAGCGGCTTGCGGCGGCGGGAGTGGGGCCCGACGAGGAGCGCTTCCGCTCCGCCGTCGGCCGGGCGAGCTCCAGCCTCGGCGAGCAGGCGGCGGCATGAAGGTCGCGTTCTTCGGCGCGGAAGGCAAGACCGGCAGCGCGGTCGTGCGACGGCTGGAGGAGGCCGGGCACGAGGTGCACGGGATCGAGTTGGGCGACGAGCCCGAGGTCGCCGGCTGCGACGCTGCGGTCGATTTCACGACTCCGGACGCGGCGCCTGGGAACGTGCGCGCCGCCCTCGAGCAGGGCGTCTCCTGCGTCGTGGGCACGACCGGCTGGGACCCGGCCGAGCTGGGCGCGCTCGCGCAGGGGAAAGGCCTGCAGCTCTTCGTCGCCCCGAACTTCTCGCTCGGCGCCGTGCTGATGATGCGCTTCGCGCGCGAGGCGGCCGCCCACTTCCCGCGGGCCGAGATCGTCGAGCTCCACAACGAGGCGAAGAAGGACGCGCCGTCCGGGACGGCCAGGGCGACCGCGGAGGCGATCGGCGGCGACCCGGCGATCCACTCGGTGCGCCTGCCGGGGCTCGTCGCACACCAGGAGGTCATCTTCGGCGGCGAGGGCCAGCTGCTCACGATTCGCCACGACACGACGGGCCGCGAGTCGTTCGGCGACGGCGTCCTGCTCGCCCTCGCCAAGCTCGATGAGCTGCCGCCGGGCCTTACGGTCGGCCTCGAGACCCTGATCTCGTAGAAGATTCCCTCATGCCGACCGAGGCGGCCGAGCTCGTCTTCGACGAGGCGACGAAGGTCTACCCCGGCCGGGACGGCGCGGCGGTCGACCACCTGTCGCTGACAGTGCCTGCCGGGGAGATCTGCGTCCTCGTCGGGCCGTCGGGCGGCGGCAAGACGACGGCGCTGAAGCTCGTCAACCGGCTGATCCCGCTCACGAGCGGCTACATCCGGATCGACGGCAGGCAGATCGGCGACTACGACGTGATCGAGCTGCGCCGCTCGATCGGCTACGTCATCCAGCAGGTCGGCCTCTTCCCGCACATGACGATCGAGGCGAACATCGGCACGGTGCCGCGGCTGCTGGGCTGGCAGCGACAGCGGATCCGGGAGCGGGTGGGAGAGCTGCTCGAGCTCGTCGGGCTCGACCCGGAGCAGGATCGGAAGCGCTTCCCGGCGGAACTCTCCGGCGGGCAGCGCCAGCGCGTCGGCCTGGCGCGCGCGCTCGCCGTCAATCCGCCGCTGATGCTGATGGACGAGCCGTTCGGCGCGATCGACCCGATCGTCCGTGCGCGGCTCCAGGACGAGTTCCTTCGTCTCCAGCGCGAGCTGCGCAAGACGGTCGTCTTCGTGACCCACGACATCGACGAGGCGATCAAGGTCGGCGACCGGATCGCGATCCTCCGCGAGGGCGGGCGGCTCGCCCAGTACGACACGCCCCAGCAGATCCTCGAGCAGCCGGCCGACGAGTTCGTCGCGGAGTTCGTCGGCCGCGACCGGGCGCTCAAGGCGCTCACCCTCCGGACGCTCGGCGACCTCGAGCTCTCGGCGGTCGTCGAGGACGGCCTGCCGCGGCTGCCGGCGGACACGAGCCTGCGGGACGCGCTCGCGCTCCTGGTGGCAGAGCGCCGCGACGCGCTCGTGGTGGTCGGGGCCGACGGCTCGCCGCTCGGCGTCGCGACCCGCGAGGACCTGCTGCGATGAGCGGCCTGCTCGCTGCGGGCGGCGGCCCGGTCATCCCGCACTACCAGCGCGCCAGCGCGTGCCTGCTGCACAACCACTGGTTCTGCCCGAGCTGGGTGCGCGAGCACTGGAGCGACATCCTCCAGCCGGCGCTCGTCCAGCACATCTACGTCACGCTGATCGCCGTCTCGATCGGCTTCGCGATCTCCTTCGTCCTCGCGGTCCTTGCGCTCCGCTTCCGTTATCTCGGCCCACCGCTGGGAGCGCTCGGAGACTTCCTCTACTGCCTCCCGAGCATCGCGCTCTTCACGATCCTGCTCCCGGTCACGGGGATCGGCGTGACCACGATCGTGCTCCCGCTCATCGCCTACACGCTGTTCGTGCTCTATCCGAACATCCTCACCGGCCTCCGCAGCGTGCCGCCGGAAGTGCTCGAGTCGGCGCGGGGGATGGGACTGACCCGTACCCAGACCTTCTGGCGCGTCGAGCTGCCGCTCGCGGTGCCGGCGATCATGGCCGGGCTGCGGGTCGCGACGGTGGCCACGATCGCGATCGCCACGGTCGCGGCCTATCTCATCCACTACGGCCTCGGCGCCCCGATTTTCGACGCCCTCGAGCAGCCGGACATCTTCCGCACGGAGCTGGTCGCCGGGGGCGCTCTCGCGATCCTGTTCGCGCTCGGAGCCGACGCGCTGCTCGCGTTGCTCCAACGCGCCCTGACGCCGTGGAGCCGGATCCGCTGATACTTGCATCGGTCTTCATCGACGCTCTCCAGTTCATCCCCGAGCACGCCGCCCTGCTGCTGGAGAAGGCGGCCGAGACGGCGGAGCTCGCGTTCACGGCGCTCGCGATCGCTCTCGTGCTCGCAGTGCCGCTGGGGCTGTGGCTGGGGCACCGCCACCGGGGGCTCTTCTTCGCCCTCGGCACGGCCTCGATCGGACGTGCGCTGCCGACCATCGCGGTCATCGGCGTCTTCATCGCGTGGCTGGGCGTCGGCTTCTGGAACGTGACCGTCGCGCTCGTAATCATCGCCGTCCCGCCGCTGCTGACGAATTCCTATTTCGCGGTCGACGGCGTGGACCGGGACGCCGTCGAGGCGGCACGGGGGATGGGCCTGCGCGAGCGCCAGATCCTGACGCGCGTCGAGTTACCGCTCGGGCTGCCGCTCCTGCTCGCGGGGGTCAGGATCGCCGCCGTCTTCGTGATTGCGACCGCGACGATCGCGGGCATCGCCGGCGTGGAACGGGGCGGCCTCGGCCAGATCATGGTCGAGCCTGTCGAGTACGGCTTCGCGGGTGTGCTCGCGGCCGCGTTCTGCGTCGCGGCCATCGCCGTTCTGACCGCGTCCGTGCTCGGCCTCGCAGAACACGCGGCCTCGCGCAGGATGGCACCGAGGGCGTAGGGTCTCGCGGACGAGTAGCCCGAACCGGGCAGCCACGAGAGGAGGGCAACAGATGTTCCGCAAGCACACACGCCGTGCTGCCAAGGCGGCGTTTGCAATTTCCTTCGGGGTCGCGCTTCTGATCGGCCTCACCGCCTGCGGCGGTGGAGGGAGCAGCCCGACGACGACCGCCGCGTCGCCGTCGAGCGTGACGATCAACCTCGGCACGAAGAACTTCGGCGAGGAGTACATCCTCGGCCAGCTCTACGGCCAGGCGCTCCAGGCCAAGGGGTTCCACGTCGTCTACAAGGGCAGCTTCGGCTCGTCGGAGCTCGCCGACAAGGCGATCACGAGCGGGAAGATGAACTTCTATCCCGAGTACACGGGTGTCGTCGCGCTCGATCTCGCGAAGGTCGCGAACGCGCCGAAGTCGGCCAACCAGACCTACGTCGTCGCGAAGAAGTTCGAGAACACGCGTGGCCTGACGATGCTCAACCCGACGCCGTTCGCGGACACCGACACGTTCACGGTGCTCACGTCGACCGCGAAGAAGGACGGCCTCACGACGATGAGCGACCTGAGCAAGCTGAAGTCGTTCTCGTACGCGGGCTATCCGGAGTGCGTGACGCGGATCACCTGCATCCTCGGGATGAAGCAGATCTATGGGCTCAAGAACATCTCGTTCATCCCGATCGGGAGCATCAGCGTCTACACCCTGCTCGACCAGGGCAAGGCGACCGGGGGAGACGGCTTCTCCACCGACCCGGCCCAGCTCCAGAAGAACAAGTACACGGCGCTGGTCGACAACAAGCACATCTTCGGCTTCCAGAACGTCGCACCGGTGCTGAAGAAGACGTTGATCACCGGACCGAACGGGGCGCTGCTCGTCAGCACCTCGAATGCCGTCACGTCCAAGCTGACGCTGGCCGCGATGCAGGCGATGAACAAGGCGTACTACGTCGACAAGGCGACGCCGAAGCAGATCGCTCACGGCTTCCTCGCCGCGAACGGGCTGCTGACCAAGTAGTGAAGGTCGTCGTCCTAGGCGGAGGGTCGACCGGCGAGCACTTCGTCGGCGCCCTCCGCCGGTTCGACGACGAGGCGCAGATCACGCTGGTCGAAAGCCGGCTCGTCGGCGGCGAGTGCTCGTACTTCGCGT
This sequence comes from uncultured Actinomycetes bacterium, assembly GCA_963743545.1. Taxonomy (GTDB): domain Bacteria; phylum Actinomycetota; class Thermoleophilia; order Gaiellales; family Gaiellaceae; genus Palsa-739. The sequence goes on from CAVUQB010000006.1 coordinate 152,027, forward strand.
GCATGCCCACCAAGACGATGCTGCGCGTGACCGAGCTCGGCGCCTCGCTCGAGCGGGCGCCGGGGCTGCACGGCGAGCGTCCGGACCCTGAAGGCGTCTGGTCGTGGCGCGACTGGATGACGAGCGACTGGGACGACGCCGGCCAACTCCACTACCTCGAGGAGTGGAACTGCCGGCTCGTGCGCGGCGAGGGCCGTGTCGTGCGGTCCGGCGTCGTGGAGGTGGACGGGCAGGAGCTCACGTACGACCGGCTCGTGCTCGCCACCGGGTCGCGGCCCGCGATCCCGCCGATCGACGGCCTCGACTCCGTCGAGTACTGGACGAACCGCGACGCGGTCCGCACGCACACGGTGCCGCAGAGCCTCGTGGTGATGGGCGGCGGCCCCGTCGGCGCCGAGCTGGCGCAGTTCTTCTCCCGCATGGGCTCCCGGGTGACGATCGTCGAGCGCGGCGAGCACCTGCTCGGGCGCGTCCATCCCGACGCGGGCGAGCTGATGGCGAAGCACTTCCGGGAGGAGGGGATCGACCTCCGCCTCGGCGTCGGGGTCGAGCGGGCAGAGCCCGGCATCACGCTCCACCTCTCCGACGGCTCGACGCTGGAGACCCAGCGCCTGCTGGTCGCGACCGGACGCCGGCCCAATGTCGAGCGGCTCGGTCTCGAAGAGCTCGGCGTCAGGACGTCGCCGCGCGGGATCGAGGTCGACGAGCGGCTGCGTGCGGACGGCGTCGACAACGTCTGGGCGATCGGCGACGTGACCGGCGTCGCGCAGTTCACGCACGTCGGGAAGTACCAGGCTCGGATCGCTGCCGCCGACATCGCGAACCGCCGCGCCAAGGCCGACTACCGCGCGATTCCGGCCGGGATCTTCACCGACCCGGAGGTCGCGACCGTCGGCCGCACCGATGGCGACGGTCTCGTGAGCGCGCGGGTTCCGCTCGGTTCCCTCCCTCGCCTCACCACCTACGAGCGGCCGAAGCGCGAGGGCTTCGTGCGGGTCTTCGCGGATCCGCGGCAGAGCGTGCTCGTCGGAGCCGTCTGCGTCGGCCCGCAGGCCGCGGAATGGCTCGGACAGTTCACGCTCGCGATCCGCGCCGAGGTCAAGGTCGAGACGCTCCTCGACACGATCCAGCCGTACCCGACCTTCTCCGAGGGCGTCTTCTACGCCTTGCAGGAGTTGCAGGGTCAGCTCTCGTAGACTTCCTCGAGATGCTCGGCTCGGTCCTGACCGCGATCGTGACGCCGTTCCGTGCCGACGGTGCGGTCGACTACGAGCGGTTTCGCGAGCTCGCGAGCTTCCTCGTCGAGAACGGCTCGGACGGGCTCGTCGTCTGCGGGACCACCGGCGAGTCGCCGACCCTGAGCGACGCGGAGAAGCTCGACCTCTTCCGGGTGGCCGTGGACGAGGTCGGCGGACGCGCGACGGTCATCGCGGGAGCCGGTACGTACGACACGGCGCACTCGGTGCGCCTGACACGGGAGGCGACGGAGCTCGGCGTCGACGGGATCCTCGTGGTGACGCCGTACTACAACAAGCCGCCGCAGCGGGCGATCGTCCGTCACTTCGAGGAGATCGCCGGCGCGACGAACCTGCCGGTGGTCGCCTACAACATCCCCAGCCGCGTCGTCGTCAACATCGAGTCCGCCACGATCGCGCGGCTCGCCGAGATCGAGAACGTCGTCGCCGTGAAGCAGGCACACGACGACCCGCTGGAAGCGCGGTTCATCGCCGAGGAGACGCGGCTCGACCTCTACTCGGGTGACGACCCGAATACGTTCGCCTTCCTCGAGCTCGGCGCGGTCGGCGTCGTGTCGGTCACGGCGCATCTCTGGGGGCCGCAGATCGCGGAGATGATCCGGCGCCATCGCGACGGCGACGTCGCGGGTGCGCGCGCGCTGCACGAGGAACAGGAGCCGTCGTACGAGCTCCTGCGGATCCAGACGAACCCGATCCCGATCAAGGCGGCGCTCAACCTCACGGGCCACGAGGTCGGCGGCCACCGGCTGCCGATGATCGACGCGGACGACGACGAGCTCGTCCAGATCCGCACCTGCCTCGAGCGGGCGGGCCTTCTCGCCGCCGCGTCCGCGTAGCCGTCGCCCTAGACTCAGTGGATGGGCGTGTGCCGGATCATCCCGCTCGGCGGCCTCGGCGAGGTCGGCAAGAACATGACCGTCTACGAGGCGGACGGCTCGATCGTCGTCGTCGACGCCGGGCTCGCGTTTCCGCGCGACGAGCACCTCGGGGTCGATCTCGTCCTGCCCGGACTTCTCCTACCTCCGCGACCGCGAGCAGATGGTGCGCGCGGTCGTGCTGACGCACGGCCACGAGGATCACGTCGGCGCCCTCCCGTATCTGATGCGCGAGGTGCGCATCCCGCTCGTCATCGCCACCCGCCTCACGCTCGCGCTCATCAAGTCGAAGCTCGACGAGCACGGGCTGCTCCGCTCCGCCGAGCTGCAGGAGCTGATGCCGGGAGACGGCCCCGATCGAGGTCGGCCCGTTCCGGCTCGAGTTCATCCGCATGGCGCACTCGATTCCCGACGCGGCTGCGGTCGTGCTCGAGACGCCGGGCGGCCGCTGCGTCCACACCGGCGACTACAAGCTCGACCACACGCCGGTCGACGGGCAGCGCACCGACGTCGGCCGGCTCGCCGAGGTCGGAAGCCTCGGAGTCGACCTCCTCCTCGGGGACTCCACGAACGCGGAGCGGCCCGGCATCACGAAGTCGGAGCGCGTGGTGGGGGAGGCGTTCCGCCAGATCTTCCCGAGCCGCGAGGGCCGGATCCTCGTCTCCTCCTTCGCCTCGAACGTGCACCGGATGCAGCAGGCCGCGGACGTCGCGGTCGACTGCGGCCGCAAGATCGCCTTCGTCGGCCGCTCGATGCGCAAGAACGGGAACATCGCGCGCAGCCTCGGCTACATGGACGTTCCCGAGGATCTGATCCTGCGGCCCCAGGAGCTCGCCGAGCTGCCGCGGAACGAGCAGCTGATCCTCTGCACCGGCAGCCAGGGCGAGCCGATGTCGGCGATGACGCGGATCGCGTACAACGACCATCCCGCGGTCAAGGTCGAGCGCGGCGACACGGTGATCATCTCCGCGAAGCCGATCCCGGGGAACGAGCTCCGTGTTCACGACGCGATCAACCGGCTCGCGAAGATCGGCGCCGAGGTCCTTCACGAGGACAACGCGCCGGTCCACGTCTCCGGCCACGCCTGCGCCGAGGAGTTGCGCACGATGATCGGCCTGCTGCGCCCGAAGTCGGTGATGCCGATGCACGGCGAGTTCCGGATGCTCGCGGCGCACGCCCAGCTCGCCCGCGAGGGCGGCGTCGCCGAGGAGCGGATCATCCTCGCCGAGAACGGCAGCGTCGTCGAGCTGGACGACGGCTTTGCGCGGATCGTCGGCGAGGTCGAGGCGGGAGTCACGTTCGTCGACGGGCTCGGCGTGGGCGACGTCCACGACGTCGCGTTGCGCGACCGGCGGAAGCTCGCTGAGGACGGCATCCTCATCGTCGTGGCGACGCTTGCGGCGCAGGACGGCGGCGGCCTGACGGCTCCGCCGGAGCTGATCGCGCGGGGGTTCGGCGAGCAAGCAGAGCCGCTCCTCGACGAGCTGCGCGCCGAGGCGAACACGGTCCTGCGAGAGCTGATCGCCGACGATGTGACCGAGATCAAGCTCCTCCAGGAGCACCTGCACGACGCCCTCGGCGGCATCGTCTACGACCGGACGCGGCGGCGACCGATGGTGCTGCCCGTCATCGTCGAGGTCTAGCACCGTTACTCCGGCTGCGCCCAGGCTCACCGTTGTCGGCTCGATCAACCTCGACCTCGTGGTGCAGGCGGAGCGGTTGCCGCGTCCGGGCGAGACCGTCAGCGGGGCGCGCTTCTCGCGCGTGCCGGGCGGCAAGGGCGCGAACCAGGCGGTCGCCGCCGCCCGCCTCGGGGCCGAGGTGCGGCTGGTCGGCTGCGTCGGCCGCGACGAGCTCGCGGAGGAGGCGCTCGCCGGCCTACGCACGGCGCGAGTCGAGGAGCGGTGGTTCGCGAGAGATGCTCCGACCGGGATCGCGCTGATCACGGTGGACGCGGCGGGGGAGACCACCATCGTCGTGGCACCCGGCGCGAACGGGGAGCTGCGCCCCGAGGACCTCTCGCTCGGCGCCGCCGACGCCGTCCTTTGCCAGCAGGAGATCCCGGCCGAGACCGTAGTGCGGGCCGCCGAGCTCGCTTCGCGTTTCTTCCTCAACGCGGCGCCCGCCCGCGCAGAGGCTCCGGAGGCCGAGCTGACGATCGTGAACCGGCTCGAGCTCGACGCGCTCGGCGAGCGGCCCCGCCTCGTCTGCCTCACGCTCGGCGCCGAGGGTGCCGTGCTGCTCGAGGACGGCCGGGAGGTGGCGCGGGCCGAGCCGCCTCGGGTCGAGGCGGTCGACGGCACCGCCGCCGGCGACGCGTTCAGCGCCTGCCTCGTCGTGTCGCTGCTCGAGGGCCGGCCGCGCGAGGAGTCCCTGCGACGGGCCTGCGCAGCCGGAGCCCTCGCTGCGTCACGCTTCGGTGCGCAAACGTCGCTGCCGACCGCCGCGGAGGTGGACGAGCTGCTGTGACGACACCCATCGTCATCGACTGCGACCCCGGCCACGACGATGCGATCGCGATCCTGCTCGCGCTTGCCTCGCCCGAGGTCGAGCTGATCGGCGTCACGACCGTCGCCGGCAACCAGACGCTCGACAAGACCACCCGGAACGCGCTCGTCACGCTCGAGATCGCCGGCCGGAGCGACATCCCCGTGGCGGCGGGCGCAGAGGCGCCGCTGCGGCGCGATCTCCGTACGGCGGCTCACGTCCACGGCGAGACGGGTCTCGACGGCCCCGAGCTGCCCGTGCCTTCGGCGCAGCCGGTGGACGCGCACGCCGCCGACTTCCTCGCCGAGCTCGTCGAGCCCGGCGTCGTGCTCGTCCCGACCGCGCCGCTCACGAACCTCGCCCTCATGCTCGAGCGGCATCCCGACGTGCCCGACCGGCTCGAGCGCATCGTCTGGATGGGCGGCGCGATCGCGGAGGGCAACGTCACGCCCGCCGCCGAGTTCAACGCCTTCGTCGATCCCGAGGCCGCAGCGGCCGTGTTCGCGAGCGGGATCCCGAGCACGATGGTCGGGCTCGACGTCACGCACAAGGCGCTGTTCACGCGCGCCCACGCCGAGCGCCTGCGCGGCGCCGGCCGCGCCGGCCGCTTCGTCGCCGAGCTGTCGGACTTCTTCCAGGCCTTCCACGAGCGCTCGTACGGCTTCGACGGCTCCCCGATCCACGACGCGATGGCCGTTGCGCACGTCATCGACCCGACGCTGTTGACGACACGGCCCGCGAACGTCGCGGTCGAGACGCGCTCCGACTTCTGCGACGGCCGCACCGTCGTCGACCTGCGCGGCGTCACCGGGCGCGAGCCGAACGCGGATGTGGGCGTCGACGTCGACGCGGAGCGGTTCCTCGAGCTGCTGGTATCGCGGATCGAGTCGCTCCCGTGAGCCTCGCCTTCGCCTGCATCGCGCCGCACGGCGACGTCGACCTCGCGCCCGAGCTGCGCGCCGCGATGGAGGAGCTGGGACGCCGCTGCGCGGACGCCGCCCCGGACGTCGCGGTGGTGGTGTCCCCGCACTCCGTCCACGTCGAGGGCCACTTCGCCGTCGTCACCGCCGCAAGCGTGGGGGAGTGGGAGACCGACGGCGCGCTCGCCGCGCAGATCCTCGAGGCGCCGCTGCCGATCCTCGGCGTCTCGTACGGCGGCAACGACCCGGCGACGGCCGAGTTTCCGCTCGACTGGGGGACGGAGGTACCGCTCGAGTTCGTCCGGGCGCCGCGGATCGTCGTCGTCGCGCCGGCCCGCGACCGGCCGCTCGAGGAGCACCTGCGGCTCGGCGAGACGATCGCCGCGCTGCCCGGCCGCGTCGCGCTGATCGCGAGCGCCGACAACGGCCATGCGCACGACCCCGACGGCCCCTACGGCTTCGACCCGGCCGCGGCCGAGTACGACGCGCGGCTGCAGGAGATCCTCGCTTCCGACCGCCTCGACTTCCGGCCGCTCGCGGAGCTCGTCGAGCCGGCGAAGGCGGACTCGCTCTGGCAGCTCCTCGTCCTCCAGGGCGCCGTCGGCGAGTCGGCTCGAGCGGACGTCCTCGCGTACGCGGCGCCGACGTACTACGGGATGCTCGTCGCCGAGGTGACGGCCTAGCAGGAGCAGGACGGGCGCGGGCGAAAACCAAGCGCATGCCGCGTAAGCGGAAGTCGAAGCTGCGTCCGAAGCTCCCGAGCCGCGTCAAGAAGACGCGGACGAAACGGAGCGCCCGCGCGCGCAACCAACACCCGGAGCTCTGGGGCCTCGGCGCGATCGCGCTCGGCCTCTATCTCGGTGCCGTCCTCTACTTCGGCTGGAGCGGCGGCTACGTCGGCGGCTGGCTGGGCGAGGGCCTCGACAGGCTGATCGGCGACGCGAAGTACGTCGTGCCGGTCGCGCTGGCAGTGGTCGGCGTGCTCGTGGTGACCAGGAGCGCGCTCGTCGACGTCCGGCCGTTCCGCACCGGGATGGCGGTGCTCGCCGGCGGCCTCATGCTCACGCTCGGCAAGGACCAGGGCGGCTATGTCGGTCAGCTGCTGGGCGGCGCGGTCGGGGTCGCGATCGGCGCCACCGGGTCGCTGCTGCTCGGCGGCCTTCTGATGCTCGTCGGCGCGCTGCTCCTGACGGGAGCCTCGCTCGGGGCGATCCTGCGCCGCTCGGGGCGCGGCCTGCACGGAGCCGCGAGGAAGGCGCGAGAGAGACGTACCGGTGGCAGGCACCGTCAAGAAACAGTCACGCCTCAGCCGGCAGCGCCGCGGCTCGCGCCGCCGGTCGACGCCGTCTCCGCGTTCCCGGACGTCGTGGGCGGGAACCTTGCGCCGCCGCCGTACGCCGGCGCGCAGCCGGCGCCACTCCAGACCGAGCCGCCGGCGCTGCTCGAGGATCCGCCGACGCTCTTCGACGAGGTCACGGCCGAGCACGCGGAGTACAAGCTGCCCGACGCCGGCGTCCTCCGCGTCTCGCCGGAACAGAGCGATGACTCGGGCGAGACCGCCGCGCGCGTCGCCGAGCTCCTCGTGCAGACGCTCGCGCACTTCGGCGTCGAGGCGACGGTGATCGGCCAGATCTCCGGTCCGCGCGTCACCCGCTACGAGCTCCAGCTGGCGCCGGGGACGAAGGTCGCGAAGGTCGCGGCCCTGAAGGACGACCTCTCGTACGCGCTCGCCACGACCGAGATCCGGATCCTCGCGCCGATCCCCGGCAAGCAGGCGGTCGGCGTCGAGCTCCCGAACCTCTCCCCGAACCTCGTCACCCTCGGCGACATCTACGAGCCGCTGCCCGCGACGGCGAGCCCGGTCGCCGTCTGGCTCGGCAAGGACATCTCCGGCGCCGCCGTCTGGACCGACCTCGCGCGGATGCCGCACCTGCTGATCGCCGGCACGACCGGCTCGGGCAAGTCGGGCTGCCTCAACACGGTGCTCACGTCCGTCCTCCTGCGCGCGACGCCCGACGACGTGCGGCTGATCCTGATCGACCCGAAGCGGATCGAGCTCAGCCACTTCGAGTCCGTGCCGCACCTGCTCACTCCGGTCGTCTCGAGCCCGAAGGAGGCGAGCGCCGTCCTCGCCAACTGCCTCGCCGAGATGGAGCGCCGCTACGAGCGCCTCTCGTCGGTGCGGGCCCGCAACCTCAACGAGGCGAACCGCGCCTTCCGCCAGCGCGGCGAGCCGACGCTGCCGTACGTCCTCGTCGTGATCGACGAGCTCGCCGACCTGATGATGGTCGCGCCGCAGGCCGTGGAGGACGCCGTGATCCGGCTCGCGCAGAAGTCGCGCGCCGTCGGGATCCACCTCGTCCTCGCCACGCAGCGCCCGTCGGTGGACGTGATCACCGGGATGATCAAGGCGAACGTCCCCTCGCGCATCGCGTTCGCCGTCTCGTCGCAGACCGACTCGCGGGTGATCCTCGACTCGGGCGGCGCGGAGTCGCTGCTCGGCCAGGGCGACATGCTCTTCAAGCCGCTCGGCACCTCACGGCTCCAGCGCGTGCAGGGCGCGTACGTCTCCGAGGAGGAGATCGCGCTCGTCGTGGAGCAGACCCGGCAGCGCGAGCAGGAGCTCGACGAGAGCTACCTCGAGCTGCCCGAGGTCTTCGCCGAGCCGGGTGACGATGCGAACGACGGCGAGTTCGACCCCGACGACGACCCGCTGTTGGACAAGGCAATCGAGATCGTCGTCCAGACCCAGACCGCTTCCGTCTCTCTCCTGCAGCGCCGCTTGCGCGTCGGCTACACGCGTGCCGGCCGGCTGATCGACATGCTCGAGCGGCGCGGGATCGTCTCGGGCTACGAAGGCTCCAAGCCGCGGCGCGTCCTGGTGGACGAGAGCCAGTACCACTCGTACGCCGCGGCCGAGTAGTTCTCCTAGAACATGGGCGCCCGAGGCAATAGGATCGGGCCGGTCAGACCATGGGGAGAAGAGGAGGCAACATCTTGAGATCGAGGACACGCACGCTCGCGGTCCTGTTCGCGGCGGCAGCGGTCGTCGCGTTCGTCGCGGCAGGCTGCGGCGGCGGCGGCAGCAGCGGGGGAACCAGTGGGACCACGACGTCGGCGGCGAGCAACTTCAAGGCAGCGCTCATCAGCGACGTCGCCGGGTTCAACGACAACGGGTTCAACAAGAACCAGCTGCTGGGCCTGGAGAAGATGAAGGCCGTGCTCGGGATCACCGCGATTCCGAAGGTCTCGCATTCGTCGAGCGACTACGTCCCGAACTACAACGCGGCCGTTCACGCGGGCGCCAACCTGATCATCGCCGCCGGCTTCCTGCTCGGCGACACGGTCAAGAAGTACGCACACCAGTACCCGAAGATCAAGTTCGCGATCACCGACGATCCGGTGAGTGCCATCGGCGGATACAAGAACGAGATCGGCATCACGTACGCCACGCAGGAAGGCGGCTGTCTCGTCGGCGTCCTCGCGGCGAAGGAAGCGCAGAAGATGAACGGCGGCAAGGCCGGCACGATCGGCGCGGTCGGCGGCATCAAGATCCCGCCCGTCGACTCGTACATCGCCGGCTACCAGTACTGCGCGAACAAGGCCGTGCCGGGTACGAAGACGCTCGTCCAGTACTCGAACAGCTTCACCGACGAGTCCGCGTGCTCGAACGTGGCGCAGAACGAGATCGGCTCCGGGGCCCAGGTGGTCTTCCAGGTCGCTGGCCTCTGCGGCGACGGCGCGCTCAAGGAGGCGTCGAAGCTGAACAAGTGGGGGGTCGGCGTCGACGTCGACGAGTACCACGTTGCGTCGCGGATCCTCACGAGCGCGACCAAGAAGACGGACGTCGGTGTCGAGACTGCGATCCGTCTCGCCAACTCCGGTCACTGGCCGGGCGGCAAGGACATCAGCCTCGACCTGAAGAACCACGGCGTCGGCGTCGGCACGATCAGCCCGACGGTGCCGCAGGCGTGGATCAACGAGATGAATCAGTACAAGTCGCAGATCATCGCCGGCACGCTCACGCCGCCGGCGGCGCTGAGCAAGTAGCGACTGCCTGCTAACGGCGGGAGGGCGTTTCGATTTCGCCCTCCCGCCGACGGGCGATAGCATCGGCAGCGGTGAGCGACGAGCTCGTCCTCGAGATGCGGGGCATCCGCAAGGAGTTTCCGGGCGTCGTCGCCAACGACGACGTGTCGCTCGAGGTCCGCCGCGGCGAGGTGCACGCGCTGCTCGGCGAGAACGGCGCCGGCAAGTCGACGCTGATGAACATCCTGTACGGGCTCTACAAGCCCGACGCGGGCGAGATCCGCGTCAACGGCAAGCCGGTCACCTTCGGCTCGGCGAGCGACGCGATCGAGGCCGGCATCGGCATGGTGCACCAGCACTTCATGCTCATCCCCGTGATGACCGTCGCCGAGAACGTCGTGCTGGGGACGGAGCCGATCAAGGGCGGCGTCCTGCTCGACGAGTCGTCAGCGCAGAAGCGGGTCGCGGACATGGCGAAGACGTTCAACTTCGCCGTGGAGCCGGGCGCGCTCGTCGAGGACATCGGCGTCGGCCAGCAGCAGCGCGTCGAGATCATGAAGGCGCTCTACCGGAACGCCGACATCCTGATCCTCGACGAGCCGACCGCCGTCCTGACGCCCCAGGAGGCCCTGGACCTGTTCGAGATCCTGCGCACGCTGCAGCGCGAGGGCGTCTCGATCGTGTTCATCACGCACAAGCTCGGCGAGGTGCTCGAGATCGCCGATCGCATCACCGTGCTCCGTCGCGGCAAGACGATCGAGACCGTTTCGCGCGCAGGGGCCACCGAGAAGTCTCTCGCCCGGGCCATGGTCGGCCGAGACGTCCTCCTGCGCGTCGAGAAGCAACCGCGGGAGGTGGGCGATGTCCTGCTCGAGGTCGAGGACCTCTGGGTCAAGGACGATCGCGCCATCGAGAAGGTGCGCGGCGTGTCCTTCGAGGTGCGCGCCGGCGAGATCGTCGGGATCGCCGGAGTCGACGGGAACGGCCAGACCGAGTTGATCGAGGCGCTCACCGGCCTGCGCCGGGCGGAGCGCGGCGTGATCCGCGTCGGGGGCCGCGAGCTCCATCACGCGTCGGCGCGACACACCCTCGACGCCGGGTTGGGTCACATCCCCGAGGACCGCCAGCGCCGCGGGCTCGTGCTCGAGTTCTCGCTCGCCGAGAACATCGCCCTGCACGACTATTCCAAGCCCCCGGACTCGAAGTGGGGTTGGCTGTTCCCGTCCCGGCTGGTCGAGCGGGCGAAGACGCTGATCGAGGAGTTCGACGTCCGCGGCGGCGGCCCGTTCACGCGGGCCGGTGCGCTGTCGGGCGGCAACCAGCAGAAGCTCGTGGCCGCGAGGGAGATCTCCCGCGACCCGAAGGCGTTGATCGCGGCGCAACCGACCCGCGGTCTCGACGTCGGCGCGATCGAGTACCTGCACCGCCGGCTCGTGACCGAGCGCGACGAGGGCCGCGCGATCCTTCTGGTCTCACTCGAGCTCGAGGAGATCTTCTCGCTCTCCGACCGCATCCTCGTCCTCTTCGAAGGCGAGATCGCCGGGCGGCACGAGGGCGCCGTGTCGGAGGAGCAGATCGGTTTCGAGATGGTCGGTGTGAACCGCGAGGTTCCGGCGTGAGCGAGCCGACGCAGAACCCGGTCGCCCCGCCCGAGCAGCCGGCGCCGGGCCGGTCCCTCGCCGCCCGGCTCTCGCTCAGCCAGCGCGCCGGCGGCATCGGGGTGCCGATCGCGACGGTGATCCTCGCCTTCCTGATCGGCGGCCTCGTCGTCCTCGCGACCGGCCACAACCCGCTGCTCGCCTACCGCGACATCTTCAACGGAGCCGGGCTGAACTGGATCTTCCACCCGACGACGAGCACCCAGCCCATCGCCGCGTACAACCTCACGCAGACGCTGCTCCAGTCGACGACGCTCATCTTCACCGGGCTCGCCGTCGCCTTCGCCTTCCGCTGCGGGATGTTCAACATCGGCGGCGAGGGCCAGTACATCGTCGGCCTGGTCGTCGCGAACTGGATCGGCGTCAGCTTCGCCGGCCTGAGCACACTCCCGCATGTCCTGTTCGCGGTCATCGGCGCCACGCTCGCCGGCGCGGCGTGGGCCGGCATCGCGGGCGTGCTGAAGGCGACGACCGGAGCCAACGAAGTCATCTCGACGATCATGCTCAACTGGATCGCGATCTACACGGCGACCTGGCTCTTCGGCGCCGGTGGGCCGCTGCAGACCAGTGCTCCGGGCCAGTCGACGAACCCGGTCTCCGCCGACATCGTGCACACCGCCGAGCTGCCGGTGTTCTGGGGGTCGAAGGGCTTCCAGGGTCTCGACATCGGCTTCTTCATGGCCATCGGCGCGCTCGTGGTGTTCTGGGCGCTGATCAACCGCACCACGCTCGGCTACGAGGTTCGCGCCGTCGGCTTCAACCCGGAGGCGGCGGCGTACGGCGGCATCAACGTCAAGAAGAACATCATTCGTGCGATGGCGATCTCCGGTGCCTTCGCGGGCCTCGGCGGGGCCGTCGACATGCTCGGCTACCTCTACCACTACGGCGCGCTCGACGTCCAGAACTCCGCGGCCGGCGGTGTCGGCTTCATCGGCATCGCGGTCGCCCTCCTCGGCCGCAACACGGCAGTCGGGGTGTTCTTCGGCTCGGTGCTCTTCGGCGGCCTGATCTACGGGACGAACCAGGGCCTCAGCTCGAACGTGATCCAGCCGGAGCTCGCCTCGAACGTGACGTCTGATCATCCAGGGCCTCGTCGTGCTGTTCATCGGCGCGGACCTCCTCATCCTTTCCGTCTGGAACTCGCGTAAGAAGCTGCGCCGGAAGCCGCCCGCGTCGGCTCCTGCGAAGGCGGCGGCATGACCGCCTGGTCGCAGAAGCTGGAGAATCCCGTCAGCGAGCGGCTGCGCGATCCCGCGACGACCGGCTACGTGGCGGTCGGTCTCGGCGCGTTCGCCGCCTTCCTCGCGATCCCGCCGATCGAGGCTCGCTCGCCGACCTGGCCGGTCGCCGTGGGGATCCTCGCCGTCGCCCTCGGGATCTGGACGGCGACTCGCGGCCGGCGGAAGCTCGGTTGGGGCGCCGTCGTGGGAGGCGTGCTCGGGATCGGTCTCGGCATCCTCGCGACGCGCTCCGGGACGGCGAACCTCGAGACGGTCTTCGATGCGACGTTGATCGACCAGACGTTCGGGCTGGCCACCCCGCTCGTCTTCGGCGCGATCGCCGGCATGTTCGCCGAGCGCAGCGGCATCATCAACATCGGGCTGGAGGGGATGATGCTGATGGGCGCCTTCTTCGGCGTCTACGGCGCCGACAAGGGCGGCAGCTGGGTCGTCGGGCTCCTGATCGGCATGGCCTCCGGCGGCCTGCTTGCGCTCGTCTATGCGTATTTCGCCATCCACCTCCGCGCCGACCAGATCGTCGGCGGCACGGCGGTCAACTTCCTGGCGGTCGGCATCACCGGCTACTTCTTCCAGCTGATCTACAACGGCCAGGTCTCGGGCGAGATCTCCACGGTTCCGAACCTGCACATCGCGGGCCTGGGGAACTTCCTCGAAGGCTCGATAGGCGACCTGAGCCTACCTCACCTGGGCGAGCTTCGCCCTCGTGATCGTCGCGTACGTCGTGCTCTTCAAGACGCCGATCGGGCTGCGCATCCGCGCCTGCGGCGAGCACCCGCGCGCCGCGGACACCGTCGGCATCAACGTCTACGTGATCCGCTACGCCTGCGTCGTGCTCTCGGGCTGCCTCGTGGCGATCGGCGGCGTGTACCTCTCGCTCGGCCCGCAGGGGAACGGGACGTTCATCTTCGACATGACGAGCGGCAAGGGCTTCATCGCGCTCGCCGCGATGATCTTCGGCAACTGGCGCCCGGCAGGCGCGTTCGCAGCGGCGCTCCTGTTCGGCTTCTCGAGCGCCCTGGCGCTGAAGCTCCAGGTCTACTCGCCGCAGGCGTCGACGCTGTTCGCCACGTTGCCGTACGTCCTGACCCTGGTCGCCGTCGCCGGTGTGATCGGCCGCACCGTCCCGCCCGCGGCCGAGGGCAAGCCGTACGTGAAGCAGTAGCCCGCGAACGCCGATCGCATGAAACTCCTTCTCACGTCCGGCGGCGTCAGCAACCCGACCATCCATCGGGCGCTGGTCGACCTGCTCCCGCAAGCCGATCGCGGAGTGCAGCGCCCTCTGCATCCCGACCGCGATGTACGGGCATCCGTGGGCCGGCCCGGGTGTCAAGGCCTGGCAGTTCATCAGCGGGACCTCCGAGAACCCGATGGTCGAGCTGGGCTGGAAGTCCGTCGGCGTGCTGGAGCTCACCGCGCTGCCCAGCATCGAGGAAGAGCAGTGGGTGCCTCTGGTGCGGGACGCGGACGTCCTGCTCGTGTCAGGCGGCGACGCCGTCTACCTCTGCCACTGGCTGCGGGAGTCCGGGCTGGCGGGCCTGCTGCCGTCGCTCGAGGACACGGTCTGGGTGGGGTTGAGCGCCGGGAGCATGGTGCTGACTCCCAGGATCGGGATGGACTTCGTCCAGTGGAGATCGCCGGCCGGCGACGACAAGACGTTGGGCTTCGTCGACTTCTCGATCTGTCCCCATGTGGCCGAGGACGGGCGACCGGGCAACTCGCTGGCCTTCGCGGAACGCTGGGCGGCCGAGCTCGGGACTCCGGCCTATGCGATGGACGACGAGACCGCGATCAAGGTGGACGGCGACATCGTCGAGGTCGTCTCCGAGGGGTACTGGAAAGCCTTCACACCGACTCGGAGGCAGCCGAGCACCGCTGAGGCGCGCACATTCGGCGACCAGTGTCCCGGAATGACCTCTGAGCCCGGGACAGCAGAGAACGTGCTCCGGGGCGCGCAGGAACCCGAAGCGCCTACACGGGCTTTTGCTCGACGAGGAGCACGAGCGTCTCAGGCAGGACGCCGTCGTGGGCCATTGCGTCTGCCGCCTCTTGAGTTTCCATGAAGGCCGAGAGCGCGTCCATGTCAGCGACGTCCATGACTACGCCAACCTTCTTCGGGTCGTCGGGGTTGACGAATGTCCGGATGTTGCTGACCCCGAGCGGCCCAAACACCTGCTCCCGCTGCGGCGAGGCAAGCCAATGCTCGGTGTCCTTCACGTCGTGGTGGCCCATGATTGTCGGCACGCAATTGCTCCTTGTTTTGAGGTCACGGAGGCGGTCGGTGCGCCTCACCCGACCGAGCCTATGTCGCCTGAGCCTCTATCTTCAACTCAGAGCGCACACGCCTGCGTCCATCTCTCGATGTGCGGTGCTCCGCGGGCGAGAGGTCGCTAGCCTGGGGAGTGTTCCGAAATGACCCCCGACGCGCGCTGGGCCGCGACTTACCAGTCCGCCGGATGCAGGGCATCCCCGAGCGTCTGACGGAAGGCTCTGATTGTGGCCTCGGGGAGCTGGCGTGAGACCGCGATGTACCCACTGCCTGCATTGCCCGCCCACATGAGGATCTGGCGCTCCCGGTAGACGACGAGGTGGTCTGCGACTTCGGGCGCGGCATGGTGT
Organism: uncultured Actinomycetes bacterium; assembly: GCA_963743545.1. Classification (GTDB taxonomy): domain Bacteria; phylum Actinomycetota; class Thermoleophilia; order Gaiellales; family Gaiellaceae; genus Palsa-739. The sequence goes on from CAVUQB010000006.1 coordinate 167,109, forward strand.
TCCGCGAGGTCGCGCAGGTCACCGAGGTTCGTGCCGGTCAGCGGCAGGTGAAAGAACCGGCGGTTCGGTCCCACGGTGTTCGGCGCGATCGTCGCTGGATGCGCCGCCTCTCTTGACCGAAGGAAAGCGACTACATCGGGCGCAACCGAGCGTCCCCCTTCAAGCGACAGCACAGCGTCTCGAGGCATAACTTCGTCAATACCCCGCAGGAGCGCAGCGAGACCGGAGACGTAGCCGACAGCAACTTCGTCCTCCTTTGCCAGCGTCAACGGTTGATCCACAGCTCGGAGGATAGGAGCGTCGCCTGGGCCAGTGTTCCGGAATGACCCCTGAGGCGAGCGCTCTTGACGTTTCTTGTAGTGCTAGTGATAATGGCTCTATGACGACACGCGCACGGCGGCTGCCCTTCTCCCTCGATCCGCTTATGGAAGAGGCAAAGCGACGGATGCGACGCCGACGCATCCTCGGCGTTGCTCTGCTAATCCTGATCGGGGCGATCGTGGTCGCAGCAGTCCTCGCGTCACGCTCGCCGGGTGGGCCGCATTCGGCCGGGCCTGTTCGTGGCCAGGACGTTCAGCGCTCGGGCAGCAATTCGCCGCAGGTCGGTGTTCCCGTCGATAACACGGAGCGGCTGTGGCGGGCCTGGGTTCTGTCGCACGGCTTCGGCATCACTGTCGGGCCGCGGCCCGATGTGACCAGCCTGCGACGGCGCGTGGAGTCGGCTGTCGCGGCCAGTGGAGCCAACCTCGTCCGGCTCAAGGTCTGGGAGGGGAATACCAAATACCCGCCGGTTGAACTCGTAGTTGCCACCGGGCACCCCGCGGTGTATCTCCGGCACCGGCTCAGCGCCGTCCTCGCGCCATTCGACCACGGCTATCTCTACCTGCAAGTTGCCAACGACCAGGGCGCAAAGATTCTCGAATGGACGCTTCGCACCAGGACGGGCTCCCTCTACGTGAAGCCCGCACTCGACCAATGCAGCCCGATCACGCACGGCGGCCTCATTGAGACTCCCGCCTGCCCCGTGAAGTAGAAGCGCACGTCCGACCCCGAGACGGGAGTCCGGGGGCTAGGACTCTGACCTGGGCCAGTGTTCCGGAATGACCCCCGACCGGCGCGGCGACCTCCTACGTCGCCCACCCGCACCTACGCACGTGAAACAGCTTCCAAGTCGAGCTACCCCGGAAAGCCCTGGCCGGAGTCATAGCTCACGGTCCAGTGGTGCCTGGGGTCGCGCAGAGCAAAGCCCAGTCGGGCGCGACTCGCGGACTGACCCTTGAAGTTGCCCTGCAAGAAGACGTCTGCCCAGTTTCCGCCCCGGATTTCGATCATGCGGCACCAGTGGCGCAAGGAGCCCCGCATGCTCCGCGCTTACGCCCGGAGCGGGGTTGATCCAGTGCTGGCCGAAGAGGAGACCTCTCTTGACCGCCTCGATGCCAAGGCCGAGCGGCTCGCACTCTCGACCGCCCTCGCCGAACTGCGACGGGAGGAGCGCGAGGTTCTCCTCCTCCACGCTTGGGCCGGGTTGAGCGACGCGGAGATTGCAGACGCGCTCTCGCTCCCCACCGGAACAGTGAAATCCCGCCTCTCTCGGGCACGGGATCACATGCGGAACCGTCTCGCCGCTATCGGGCAAGTAGAGGTAGAGACCCTGAACACCCTGGAGGAACGACCATGACGACCGACGACCTGCAACTTCTTCGCGAGTTCCGAGCCGAGATCCCCGCGCCCGACGACGAGACCCGCCGCCGGATCTACGCCCACGCGACCAACCCAGCACCAAGCCGGTGGCACGACGCGTCGCGCCGACTCTCTGTTCCTCCGCTTCGCCTCCGCTTTGCACTGCCTGCTGTGGCAGCGGTCTGTGCCGCCGCAGTCGCCGCAGTCGTCCTCACCGCCACACTTGGAGGCGGCAATACCGTCTCGCATGGCAAACCGAGCAATGCCGTTTTCCCATGGTTCTCGATGAATGTGAATCGCAGCGGACAGGCGGTCTCCTCCGTAGATGCCACGGTGCGGGCGCCGTGGCCGGATGCGACCGCCCAGATCTCTGTCGTTCGTAACCCCGACTTTGAGCAGCAGCAGTTTGTCAACGGCAAGCTCGTCTCTGGGCCAGGAGGACAGATCGTCTTTCAGACACAGACCTCGCTAACCAACCTGACCTCCAACCCCAAACCACTACCGGCAGATGACAGGTGGTCGAGCACGGTCACACTCGATCCGAGCCAGTGGGACGGCGGCTGCCAGAACGCCCCCTATGCCATCGTTGTCTTCACCGACCATCCGTCCGATCCGAAAAACAGCGCTCAGTCGGGCTCGTGGTTCTTCACTTGCAACCCAGGTGCGTAGCGTGAGCGTGGCTGAGACCGTGGCTGGCGCTCAGTGGCTCGCGGTGGTCACTCACCTGGGCCAGTGTCCTCTCACCTGAGCCTGTTCGCCCAGCACGCGCGGGCTATGTGATCGCGACCATGCGCTCGATCGCGAGGCGCGCGCGCTCGGCGAGCTCCGGCTCCACCGTGATGCGGTGGACACCGTCGCGCAGCGAGTCGCGCACTTTCTCGAGCGTCGTCACCTTCATGTAGCGGCACTCGGCGTCCTCGCGCACGGGTTCGAACCGCTTCCCGGGAGCCTCCTTCTGGAGCCGGTGGATGATCCCCGTCTCGGTCGCCACGAGGAACCGCTGCTTCGGCGAGCGCTTCGCGTAGTCGATCATCTTCTCCGTCGAGAGGATCTGCGTCCGCTCGTTCCCGAACGCCATCGCTTGGCTTGCACAGCCGCACTCGGGGTGGACGAGGAGCTCCGCGTCGGGCGCTTCGGCCTGCCAGCGCTCGATGTCGGCAGGGCGGATGCCCGCATGGACATGGCACTCGCCGAGCCAGATCGTCAGCTTGCGGCCGGTCACCTTCTCGAGCCAGAGGCCGAGGTACATGTCCGGCAGGAACAGGATCTCCTGCTCCGGTGGGATCGCGTCGATCACCGACTTCGCGTTCCCCGACGTGCAGCAGTAGTCGCTCTCGGCCTTCACCTCCGCTGTCGTGTTCACGTAGGAGACGACGACGGCGCCGGGATGCTGCGCCTTCCACGCGCGCAACTCGTCGGCGTCGATCGACGCGGCGAGCGAGCAGCCGGCGCCGAGATCGGGGAGGAGCACCGTCTTCTCGGGGCTGAGGATCACGGCCGTCTCGGCCATGAAGTGGACGCCGCAGAAGACGATCGTCTGAGCGTCGGTCGCGGCGGCCTGGCGCGAGAGGCCGAGCGAGTCGCCGACGTAGTCCGCGACGTCCTGCACCTCGGGCCGCTGGTAGTTGTGGGCGAGGATCACGGCGTCCTTCGCGGCCGCGAGCGCGCGGACTTCCTCATGGAGCTCGGTGGTGGACGGGGCGACGGTCATGTGACCTCCAGTGAGACGTGAAGCGAGCGGGCGGAGTGGGTGAGGGCGCCGACCGAGACGAAGTCGACTCCGGTCTCGGCGTAGGCGCGCACGGTGCCGAGGGAGACGCCGCCGGACGCTTCGAGCTCTGCGCGGCCGGCGGTCACCTCGACCGCCTCGCGCACCTCCTCGGGGCTCATGTTGTCGAGCAGGATGCGGGGCGCGCCGCCGTCGATCGCCTCGCGCATCTGGGCAAGCGTCTCGGCCTCGACTTCGACGGGCAGTCCGTTGACGCGGCCGTCGAGCGCCGCGAGCGCGGCGGTGACGCCGCCGGCGATCCGGAGGTGGTTCTCCTTCACGAGCACGCCGTCGTACAGCCCGGCGCGGTGGTTGCGGCCGCCGCCGCAGCGGACGGCGTACTTCTCGAAGGCCCGCAGCCCGGGCGTCGTCTTGCGGGTGTCGAGCACCGCCGTGCCGGTTCCCTCCGTGAGCTCGACGAAACGATGCGTGAGGGACGCGATGCCGGACAGCCGCGCGAACAGGTTGAGCGCGACACGCTCGCCGCTGAGGATCGCGCGCGCCGGCCCCTCGACGACGGCGACGACGGCCGGCACCTCGGAGACCGCCGTCCCCTCCTCGAGCCTCGCCTCGACCTGGACTGCCGGATCGAGCGCGCGGAAGACGGCAGCAGCGACCGGGACGCCGCAGACGACGCCGGGCTCCTCGAGCAGGAGCTCCGCCCGGCAGCGCGCGTCCTCCGGCACGAGCGCGAGCGTCGTGGTGTCGCCCGAGCCGACGTCCTCGGCCAGCGCAGCCGCGACCACACGCTCGATGTCGTCCTGCGTCAGTTCCATCGCTCCAGCTCCGGTTCCGCGCCGGGACGCACGACGAGGTGGCCCGCGAACGCCTCGCTCTCGACAGGGAAGTCCTCGCGGAAGTGGACGCCGCGGCTCTCCTCCCGCGCGAGCCCGTTCGCCGCGATCTCGCGGACGAGCGGATGCGGCGAGTCGAGGAGCCGCTCGAGACCTTCGGCGCTCCTGATCAGCCCGGCGTCACGCCAGAGCGCGGCACCCGGATCCGGGGCAGCGGCGAGCGGAGAGGCTTCCGCGTCGAAGCGCGGACCTGCGAGCGCGGCGAGTCCGGCGCGGCGCCCGAAGACGAGGCACTCGAGCAGGGAGTTCGACGCGAGCCGGTTCGCGCCGTGCACGCCCGTGCACGCGCACTCTCCCGCCGCGTAGAGGCCCGGCACCGACGTGCGGCCGTCGAGATCCGAGACGACGCCGCCGATCGCGTAGTGCGCGGCGGGGGAGACAGGCACCGGCTCGTCGGCGGGGTCGTAGCCCGCTTCCGCCAGCGTCGCCATCAGGCTCGGGTAGCGGTCTCGCTCGACCGGGCGCAGATCGAGGCGCGCTCCCGAGTGAGCCGCGACCGCGCGCGCTACCACGTCGCGCGGCGCGAGCTCGTCGACGAAGCGCTCACCGCCGCCGTCGAGGAGCGTCGCGCCGGCACCGCGCAGCGCCTCCGAAAGCAGGAAGCCGTCGTGGCCGTTCTCGTCCCGCAGCGCCGTCGGGTGGAACTGGACGAGCTCGAGGTCGGCGAGGTCGGCGCCCGCAGCCTGCGCCAGCAGGAGACCGTCTCCCACGGCGCCGTGCGGGTTCGTGGTGCGGGCCCAGAGAGCCGCGTAGCCGCCGGTCGCGAGCACGACGGCGGAGCCGCGGAACGTAGCGAGCGTGGTGATCCGCTCGCCCTCGACGAGCCGGATCCGGGGATGCGCGCGGGCGCGCTTCGTCAGGACGTCGGCGATGTACCGCCCGGTGTCGGCGCCGCCGGCGTGCACTACGCGAGCGTGGGAGTGGCCACCCTCGCGGCCGAGGCCGTCGTCGAACGCGACCCCGAGCCGGCGCAGCTCCGCGATCCGGGTTGGAGCCTCCTCGGTGAGGAGTTGCACCGCGCTGGGTCGGCAGAGCCCGCGTCCGGCGGCGAGCGTGTCCGCGGCGTGGAGCGCCGGATCGTCACCGGGGCCGACGGCTGCGGCCACGCCTCCCTGGGCGACGTAGCTGTTCGAGCTCGTGTGCGAGGCTTTCGCGAGCACCAGGACCGAAGCTCCGGCGTCGGCCGCAGCCAGGGCGGCGGAGAGGCCGGCGACCCCGGCTCCCGCGACGACGACGGCAGATTCCTCGCGTTTTAGCCTCATAAGCGATAACCTCGAGGTTGAGTGTACATGGTTGACGACTCTCAGGCGAAAACTCCAGCCCATGCCGTGCTCGCGGCCGTTCTCCAGGTGCGCGGTGGACGGCTGCAGGCGCTGCTCTGGGAGCGCGCGCGCGAGCCGTTCGCGGGGAGCTGGGCGCTGCCGGGTGGGACGCTGGCGCCGGACGAGACGCTTGAGGAGTCCATGCGGCGCCACCTCGCCGCGAAGGTCGACGTCCAGGAGGTGGCGCATCTCGAGCAACTGGAGACGCTGAGCGACCCGGCTCGCAATCCGACGCGGCGCGAGCTCGCGACCGCGTTTCTCGGGCTGGTGCCGAGTGGGGTGGACCCGCAGGTGCCGGAGGACACGCGCTGGCATCCGCTCGACGAGCTCCCGGAGCTGGCGTACGACCACGAGGAGATCCTCCTCAGTGCGCGTGAACGGCTCCGCGCGAAACTCTCCTACACGAACCTCGGCTTCGCCCTCGCGCCGCCGCGCTTCACGCTCGCCGAGCTGCGCGACCTCTACGCCGCGGCGCTCGGCCATCCGGTGAGCGCGACGAACCTACAGCGCGTCCTGCTGCGGCGCCGTCTGCTCGAGGAAACCGGGGAGCGTCGGCACTACGGGGCCGGCGGCGGCCGGCCGGCAGCGATCTACCGTTTCCGCACGAGCCGGCTGGAGGTCACCGACCCGTTCGCCGTCCTCCGTCCGCCTACAATTGCTCACTAAGTGGCCGTGCGCACCCAGACTCTCTCGCAGCCGCGGCGGCTCAACGTCCGCGCGTGGCTCGCGCTCTTGCTGGGCCTCGTGGCCGCCGCCGCCATCCCGGTCGCCATCGAGCTGACGCGGAAGATCCCCGGCGCCTCGCTCCTCGACGCGGTGTGGGGGATTCCGGTCGCCGCCGTCGCCGCGACCCTGTCGCTGCTGTTCGCCCGCGGCGCGCGCGGCGCGATCGCGCGGACGCTCGAACCGGTCGGCGGCGCAACCTGCATCCGGCTCGGACGCATCCTCGCCGTGGCGGGAATCTGCATCACGCTCTCTGCCTCGATCGCCGTCGGGCTGTACCAGCTTCTCCTGCATTTCGAGAAGTAGCTCTAGACTCCCGCTGTGTTCGACATCGGCAACAGCCTGCGGGAGGCGCGCGAGCGGCAGGGGCTCGGGTATCCCGAGATCGAGCTCGCGACGAAGATCCGCGCGAAGTACATCCGCGCCCTCGAGGAGGAGGACTTCACGTCGATTCCCGGCGACGCGTACATCCGCGGCTTCCTGCGGTCGTACGCGGAGTATCTCGGGCTCGACGGCGACGTCTACGTCGACGAGTACGCGTCCCGCTTCATCACGAGCTGGCGTGACGAGCTGCCGCCGAAGCCCGAACGGCGGCGGGTCCCGCGGCGCGAGCGGCCGCTCGAGCGGCGCGCGGTGCTCCTCGTGGTGGCCGGGATCGTGATCGTGGCGATCCTTATCTTCGCGGCCTTCAGCATCCCCGGCTCCTCAACGCATGTACCCGGAGTCACGACGAACCAGAAGCATTCGGCGCCCGCCCGCCAGCTCGTCCTGCGCGGCGTCGGCCGGGGGACGTACGTCGAGGTGCGGCACAACAGCCGCGCCGGCAAGCTCGGCCTGTCGGGGACCGTGGAAGCGGGGGAGACGGACACGATCCCCGGCGGCCGCTTCTATCTCCTCGTGCGCTCGCCCGCCGGTCTGCGCCTCACGCTCGACGGCCGGGCCGTCGCGCTGCCGGCCGAGCACAACCTCCGCGTCCTCGTCACGCCTCGCCGGACGACGCGCCAGCGCGGGTGAGCCGGCGGCCGCGCGCGGTCGTCGTCGTCACCGGCAGCGAGCTCGTCCGCGGCGAGCGCACCGACCGGAACGGCCCCTTCCTCGCGGCCGAGGCGCTGAGTCACGGCCTGGAGCCGGCGCGGATCACGATCGTCGGCGACGCCCCGGCCGAGCTCGAGGCCGTCCTGCGTGAGGGACTGCAGGCGGATGCGTGCTTCGTGTCCGGCGGTCTCGGCCCGACGCACGACGACCGGACGGTGGAGCTCGTCGCGCGGGCAGCCGGGCTCGAGCTCGTGGTGGACGAGACGCTCGAGCAGGAGATCGAGTCGATCTCCCGCCTGGTCGCGGAGCGCCTGCGGCGGCCGTACGCCGACTTCGAGCCGGGTGTGACGAAGCAGGCCACGCGGCCGGCTTCCGCCGTTTCCCTCGGCCTCGCGGGCACGGCTCCCGGGCTCGTCCTCCGGGCGCCCACGAGCTGCGTCGTCGTCGTCCTGCCCGGACCGCCGAGCGAGCTGCAGCGGCTGTGGCCGAACGCGCTTGCGAGCGAGCCGCTGCGCGAGCTGCTCGGGCGGACCCGACCGCCCGGCCGGCATGTGCTGCGGCTGTTCGGCGTGAGCGAGTCGGCCGTCGCGCGGGCGCTCGACGAGGCCGGCGGCGACGGCGAGGGAGTCGAGGTGACGATCTGCGCCCGCGACTTCGAGATCCACGTCGACCTGGTCGTCGAGCCGGGCGCGGAGGAGCGCGCCGAGGCCCTCGAGACGGGCCTCGCGGAGCGCCTCGAGAAGTTCCTCTTCGCGCGCGACGAGCGGCGGGTCGAAGAGCTCGTGCTCTCGCTCGCGGGCGCGCGTGGCCTGCGGCTCGCGACCGCCGAGTCCTGCACGGGAGGCATGGTCGCGGCTCGGATCACGGACGTGCCGGGCTCGAGCGAGAGCTTCGTCGGCGGCGTCGTCGCGTATGCGAACGAGGTGAAGAGCGCCGAGCTGGACGTGCCCGAGGACTTGCTCGAGCGGCACGGCGCCGTTTCCCCCGAGGTCGCCGAGGCGATGGCGGAGGGCGCGCGGCGGCGGCTCGGCGCCGACGTGGCCGTCGCGGTGACCGGCGTCGCAGGCCCCGAAGGAGGGACCCCCGACAAGCCGGTCGGGCGAGTCCACATCCATGCCTCCGGCCCTGACGGCTCCCTCACGCGCATGCTCGACCTGCCCGGCGAGCGCGCTCAGATCCGCGTCCGGGCCACCGTCACCGCGCTGCACCTCCTGCGTGCGCTTCTGACGGGAAGTCGCGACGCATCTGCATGACTTCGGCCGCTAGCGTCGGCGGCGATGAACGGCTCCGGCTCTTTCTCGCCCTGCGTCTGCCCGCGGACGTCCTCGACGGGGTCGAGCGCTGGCAGCGAGAGTGGTTGCGTGGCGTCCGTCTCGTTCGGCGGGAGCACCTGCATGTCACGCTTGCGTTCCTCGGACACCGGCCCGCGGGCGAAGTCGATGGGATCGTCGGCGCCTTGCGCGACGCTGCAACAGGAGCGGGGGAGATCCGCTTCACACCGAGTCGCTACCGCGAGACGCGGAGTGTCGGCATGCTCGTCCTCGAGGACGACGGAGGGCGGGCGGCGCTCCTCGCCGCGGACCTCCAGGAGCGCCTCGAGCGGCTCGGCGTGTACCGCCGCGAGGATCGGCCCTGGCTGCCGCACATCACGGTCGCGCGCTGGCGTGAGCGTCCCCGGCTCCGGCTCGAGCCGCCGCCGGTACGAACGTTCGTTCCGTCCGACGCGGCTGCTTACCTATCCCGGCTGCACCCCGACGGGGCGCGGTACGACGTCTTGGAATCTGTCGCTCTAGGAGGCTGAGGTGGACAAGCACGAAGCACTCGACGTAGCGCTCGGCCAGATCGAGCGGCAGTTCGGTAAGGGCTCGGTCATGAAGATGAACGACCGCGCCGCGGTCTCGGTCGGTGCCGTCTCGACCGGCTCCCTCGCGCTCGATCTCGCGCTCGGGATCGGCGGCCTGCCGCGCGGCCGCATCGTCGAGATCTTCGGCCCGGAGTCCTCCGGCAAGACGACCCTCGTCTACCACGTGATCGCCGAGGCGCAGCGCAGAGGCGGCATCTGCGCCTTCATCGACGCCGAGCACGCGATGGACCCGGCGTACGCGAAGCGGATCGGCGTCGACATCGACAACCTCCTCGTCTCGCAGCCCGACACGGGCGAGCAGGCGCTCGAGATCACCGAGCTCCTCATCCGCTCCGGCGCGCTCGACGTCGTCGCGATCGACTCGGTCGCGGCGCTGACCCCGAAGGCCGAGATCGAAGGCGAGATGGGCGACTCCCACGTCGGCCTCCAGGCACGCCTCATGAGCCAGGCGCTCCGCAAGCTCGCCGGCACGCTCAACCGCACCGACACGATCTGCCTCTTCACGAACCAGCTGCGCGAGAAGATCGGCGTCATGTTCGGGAACCCCGAGACGACCCCGGGCGGTCGCGCGCTGAAGTTCTACTCGTCCGTGCGGCTCGACATCCGCCGCATCGAGACGCTCAAGGACGGCGTCGAGGCGTTCGGGAACCGGGTGCGCGTCAAGGTCGTGAAGAACAAGGTCGCGCCGCCGTTCAAGCAGGCGGAGTTCGACATCATCTACGGCTCCGGCATCTCCTGGGAAGGCACGGTGCTCGACTCGGGGCTCGAGCGGAAGGTCGTCACGAAGTCGGGCTCGTACTTCAGCTTCGGCGACGAGCGGCTCGGCCAGGGCCGCCAGAACGCGGCGGCATTCCTGCGCGAGCACCCCGACGTGACGCAGGGGATCCTGCAGGCGATCCAGGTGGACCTCGGCCCGGACGCGATCGCCTCCGCACGGCTGCTGCCGGTCGCCGTCGAGGAGGTCGAGCAGAGCAACGGCAAGGCGGAGGTGGCGGCCGAGGCGCTCGCGGCGGCCGAAGCCGAGGCGTGACCCCGGTCGTCACCGGGCTGTGCGAGCGGAAACGCGGCCGGGTTGCGGTCGAGCTCGACGGCCGGCCGTGGCGCGTGCTGCCCACGGCTGTGGTCGTGCGCGCGGGTCTCGCGGTTGGGCGTCCGCTGGAGCGGACGACGGCGCGTGAGCTGGCGCGCGAAGTCCGGCGGGCCAAGGCGCTCGCCGCGGCCACCCGGTCGCTGGCGGCGAGCGACCGCTCCGAGCAAGCTCTCGACCAGCGCCTGGCGCGGGCGGGACACTCCGCGGCAGCACGGGAGGAGGCGATCGCAGCACTTGCTCGCACCGGTGCTCTCGACGACGTGCGGCTGGCGGAGCGACGCGCCGAGCTGCTCGCGCGGCGCGGCTACGGCGACACGGCGATCCGGGCCGACCTCCGGCGCCGCCAGCTCGAGCCGGACGCGGCCGCGGCTGCCGTCGCCGCGCTCGAGCCCGAGCTGAGCGTTTGCGGCTGCGGCTGGAGGGCCAGAGCGTCACCCCGGCGCTTCTGCGGCGCCTCGCCGGACGCGGCTTTTCACGCGACACGCTGGCCGAGATCGCGTCGTCGTTTGCTTTGGAAGCGTGAGCCGGTTACGATCTGAAGGCATTCCATTCGACGTTTTGCCTGCAAACACAGCTTTTCCGAAACCGAATCCCATGATCAACCCCTCAGACCCGAAGACTCGGAGGTCGCGCGCGAGGTAGCGCAGCGGCTTTCCGGCGGGTCGCTGCCTGCCGGAGATACGGCTTTTCTCGGATAGCTACCGCGTAGGTTCGGTGCCGGATGGACGCGCCGCCAGAGGCGGCTGGGTCCCCCGAACGAGGAGCCGGCACGTGCTGATCGGGATCGGAATCGCCATCGGGATCGCCGTGGGAGCGGCCCTCGCGCTGCTCGCGGTCTCCGTCTTCGGCACGACCGGGGCGACGAAGGCACGCCGGATCCGCGAGCAGCTGCTCGAGGATGCGCGCCGCGAGAGCGACGCCGTGCGGCGCGAGGCGCAGGTCGAGGCCCGCGAGCAAGCCGTCCGGCTGCGCAGCGAGATCGACGCCGAGCTGACCGACCGGCGGGCGCAGGTGCTGAAGATCGAGGAACGCGTCCTGGCCAAGGAGATCGAGATCGAACGGAAGCTCGAGGAGTTCTCGCGCCGCGACCAGGGTCTCGCCGACCGCGAAGAGCACATCCGCCAGCTCCAGGAGGAGCTCAAGGACTCGAAGCATTCCCAGCTCGCCGAGCTTGAGCGGGTGGCGGGACTGACCCAGGCCGAGGCGCGCGCCCTGCTGCTCGAGCGCGGCGAGGAGCAGGTACGGCACGAGCTCGCGCGGCGCGTCCGCACGCTCGAGGACGAGGCGCGCGCAGAGTCGAAGCGCCGGGCGCGGAACTTGGTGGCCGACGCCCTGCAGCGTGTCGCAGCCAGTCACACGGCCGAGACGACGGTGACGGTCGTGGAGCTTCCCTCCGACGACATGAAGGGCCGAATCATCGGGCGGGAGGGCCGCAACATCCGGGCGCTCGAGCACCTCACCGGCGTCGACTTCATCGTTGACGACACGCCGCACGCGGTCGTACTCTCGTCGTTCGACGGCCTCCGGCGAGAGGTCGCGCGCCTGACCATCACCAAGCTCCTGGAGGACGGCCGGATCCACCCGGCGAGGATCGAGGAGACCTACTACGAGTCGAAGGCGGAAGTCGAGGAGGTCGTGCGCCAGGCGGGAGAGCAGGCGGTCTTCGAAGCGAACTGCGGGCCGTTCGCCGACGAGCTCGTCCAGATCCTCGGACGACTGCGCTTCCGCACGAGCTACGGGCAGAACGTCCTCAAGCACACGCTCGAGGTCGTGCACCTCGCGGGGATCATGGCGACCGAGCTGGGGGCGAGCGTCCAGACCGCGAAACGCGCAGCGATGCTGCACGACCTCGGCAAGGCGATGACACATGAGGTCGAGGGGTCGCATGCGCTGATCTCCGCCCAGCTCGCACGCCGCTACGGCGAGACGCAGGGCGTCGTCCACGCCGTCGAGGCCCATCACTACGAGATCCAGCCCCAGACGGTCGAGGCCGTCCTCCTGATCGCGGCCGACGCCGTCTCGGCGAGCCGGCCCGGCGCGCGCGGCGAGAGCCTCGAGCAGTACATCAAGCGTCTCGAGGCGCTCGAGGAGCTCGCGGCCTCGAAACCGGGCGTCGAGAAGGTCTATGCGCTCCAGGCGGGACGCGAGATCAGGGTCATCGTCAGTCCGGGTGACGTCGGCGACGACGAGGCAGCGCTTCTGGCCCACGAGATCGCGCGTGAGATCGAGGACCGGCTCGAGTACCCCGGCCAGGTGAAGGTGACCGTCATTCGGGAGAGCCGCGCGATCGACGTGGCGAAGAATCAGCCGGCGGCGACGGCGCATCCGCCGGTGCGCGAGCAGCGGGAGCAGCCGGCCGACTCGCCGATCCAGGCCGCGTAGAGTCTCGGCGGCCGCGACGCCGACCGGGAGGGCTGCCATGACTCGCGACCGCTGGATGGCTCTCTGCTTCGCCCTCGGGTCGACCTGCTTTCTGATCGGCCCGTTTCCCGGCTACGCGCAACTCGTCGGCGAGTCGGCCGACGCGATCACGTTCTTCGTCGGCTCGATCCTGTTCACCGCCGGCGGAGGGCTGCAGAGTTGGCTCGCCTGGCCGGAGCGACGGCTCCCGGGCGGTGGAAGGGCGGCCTGGTGGGCGGCGATCGTCCAGTCCGCGGGCACGCTCTTCTTCAACGTCACCACGTACCAGGCGATGCACGTCGCGCTCACGAGCCCCGAGTACGACAAGCTCGTCTGGCGGCCGGACTGGCGTGGCTCGGTCTGCTTCCTCGTGTCCGGCGCAATCGCGTACCGGGCCTCGCGTCGTCACGGGTGGCACGGCTGGCTGCCGGTGCGCGGCGGCGACGGCTGGTGGCAGCCGGCCGTCAACCTGTTCGGCTGCATCTTCTTCGGCATCTCCGCGGTCGCCGGGTACCTCGTGCCCGCGACCGGATCGCTCATCGACCAGGCAGCCGCCAACTGGAACACGTCGCTCGGCGCAGCGTGCTTCCTGGCCTGCGCTCTCGACACGCTGCGCTCCAACCGGGCGTCGAAGATGCCGCTCCGCGGGCGGCTGAGGCGGTTCGAACACGAGGTCGAGGACGACCTCCACAAGGCGACCTGAGCCCGGCTCGGGAGCAAGGCTACCCTACGCGTCGTGAAGCGGTACCACGTCACGACGTTCGGCTGCCAGATGAACGCGCACGACTCCGAGCGGATCAAGGGCCTGCTCGAGGAGCTCGGGCTCGGCGAAGCCTCCTCGCAGGAGCAGGCGGACGTGATCGTCCTCAACACCTGCACGATCCGCGAGAAGCCCGACACGCGCTTCGCCGCCTACATGGGGAATGCGGCGAAGCTGAAGCGCGATCGGCCGGGCACGGTCGTCGCGGTCGGGCGGCTGCTACGCGGAGGCGCAGCGCGAGCGGTTGTTCTCGCTCTATCCGGACGTGGACGTCGCCTTCGGGCCCGGCACGATCTCGCATCTCGGCGACTGGCTCGGCGCGGGCGGCGAGGGGATCGCGCGCGGCTCGTTCGGCACCGGCGAGGAGCGTGCCTTCGCGGCGCAGCTTCCGGTCCGGCGCGAGCGCCGCTTCCAGGCGTGGGTGCAGGTCTCGATGGGCTGCAACTCGGTCTGCTCCTACTGCATCGTGCCGGCGGTCCGCGGGAAGGAGATCTCCCGCCGCCCGGGCGAGGTCGTCGCGGAGGTCGGGCGGCTCGCTGCGGAAGGCGTTTGCGAGGTGACGCTGCTCGGCCAGAACGTCAACTCGTATGGCCGCGACGTGGGCTCCAGCTTCACGGAGCTCCTCCGCGCGGTCGATGCCGTACCCGGGATCGAGCGGATCCGCTTCACGAGTCCCCACCCGAAGGATTTCCGGCGCGACGTGATCGCCGCGATGGCTGAGTGTGCCGCCGTCTGCGAGCACGCACATCTGCCGCTCCAGTCGGGGTCGACCCGGATCCTCAAGGCGATGCGGCGCACGTACTCGCGCGAGCGCTACGCAAAGCTCGTCGCCGAGCTGCGGGCCGCGATCCCCGACCTCGCGCTCACGACTGACATCATCGTCGGCTTCCCGGGCGAGACTGAGGACGACTTCCACGAGACGCTCGAGGTCGTGGAAGAGGTCGGCTACGACGGCGCCTTCACCTTCGTCTACTCGCCGCGGGCGGGCACCGAGGCGGCGACGATGCCGGACCAGGTGCCCGACGAGCTGAAGCGCGAGCGCATCGAACGGCTGGTCGAGGTCGTGCAGCGCGTCGCAGCCGAACGGAACGCGGGCCGGGTGGGGATGGTCGAGGAGGTGCTCGTCGAGGGCCCCAGCCGCACCGACCCCGAGATCCTGCGCGGCCGTACACGCCGCAACACGACCGTCAACTTCAAAGGCGAGGCCGGGCCGGGCGAGCTCGTCCGGGTCGCGATCGAGAGCGCGACGTCGACCACCCTGGCCGGCGCGCAGCTCGCGCTCGCCGCGGTCTAGGCCATGCTCGTCATCGGCCTGTTCGGGCCGACCGCGAGCGGGAAGTCGGACGTGGCGGCCGCCGTCGCCGAGCTGATCCCGACCGAGGTCGTCTCCGCCGACGCCATGCAGGTCTACGACGGCCTGTCGATCCTCACGAACCGGTCGCCCAACCCGGAGCGCCTGGTCGGGATCTGGCCGCTTTCGCACGTGGCGTCGGTGGGCGAGTACGCGCCGCTCGCCCACGGGGCGGTCGACGAGATCCTCGGAGCCGGGCGGACGCCCCTCGTCGTGGGCGGAACCGGTCTCTACTTCCGAGCGGCGCTGGCCGAGCTCCAGCTGCCTCCGGCGCCAGCGCCCGGCGCGCGCGAGCGGTGGGAGCGGCTCTACGACGAGGAAGGCGCAACCGCGGCCTATGCCCGGCTCGGGGAGCTCGACGCCGCTGCCGCGGCGCGAGTGCACGCGAACGACCGCCGGCGCGTCGTCCGTGCGCTCGAGCTCGCTGAGGCGGGGTGGTCACTGGTCCCCGGCGTGGAGACCCTGTTCGGCGGCGCCTGGCGGCATCCGACCCTGCTCGTCGGCCTGGACGTCCCGAAGCGCGAGCTCGACCGGCGGATCGCGGAGCGGACGAGGCGCATGTTCGAAGCCGGCGTCGAGGAAGAGGTGCGCGACGCGCTGCAAGCTGAGCTGTCCGTCACCGCGCTGAAGGTCATCGGGCTCGACGAGGTCGCGACGCTCTCGCGCGAGGAAGCGATCGAGGCGCTGGTCGTCCGCACCCGGCGCTACGCCGCCTATCAACGCAAGTGGCTGCGCCGACTGGAAGGGCTCGTTATGGTCGCGGCCGACCGGCCGCCTGAGGAGACCGCAGCTGAGATCGTCGCGCTGGCACGCACACGGGAACATCTATCTCGTCCTTGAGGGGCCGGCGGGCGACGTCGACCTGTCCGGTACGGACGGCGCGATCGAGGTGCTGGCGGTCGAGGGCGACGAGGTGACGATCGGCATCGTCAACCCGGACGGCTCCCGGGCCGAGATGTCCGGCAACGGGACGCGCATCGCCGCGGGGTGGCTCATGGCTCGCACCGGCTCGGCCACGGCGCGGGTGCACGTGGGATCCCTGACCGTGGCCGTGCGGCGCACGGAGGACGGCCTCTACGAGTCGGAGCTCGGCCCGGTCGAGGTCGGGGCACCCGAGGTCGTCGACGGGATCGAGCTGATCCCGGTCTCGGTCGGGAATCCGCACGCCGTCGTCCTGGGCGACCCGAACCGCATCGAAGAGCTCGGCCCGCGGCTCGAGGGGCATCCGCGCTGGCCGGAGCGGACGAACGTGCAGGTCGCGCGCGTCGAGCGGCCGGGCGAGGTGACGGCACGCGTCTGGGAGCGCGGGGTGGGGGAGACGACCGCCTCCGGGACGAGCGCGGTCGCGGTTGCGGCCGCGACGCACGGCGAGGGCGACGGCGACGTCCTCGTCCACTTCCCGGGCGGCGATCTGCACGTACACCTCGCCGGCGGCCGCGCGTGGCTCATCGGGCCCGCGGAGCGGCTCGAGGAATTGCCGGACTCCCGCCAGGAAATCGACACGGACGCGTAGCGCTTCCGTCGTTATCGTCGCCGACGAGGGCGGAGGGAGCTACCCCGCCCTTGGGTGGGGGCGTGGCGGATCGGCTCGTCTCAGGTGCCGAGCTCGAACTCGCGCAAGACGTCGTTCAGCGACATGCGATCGTGCGATTCGTCCCGCCAGCCGACGATGAGCGGCGTCGGCAGGCCGTAGTTGCCCGCGGGGAAGTCGCGCTGCCGGACTCCGGGTACGACGACCGCGCGCGGCGGGACGACGCTGCGGTGCTCGACCGGCTCCGTCCCGGTGACGTCGATGATCGGCACGGACGCCGTGATCACGACCCCGGCGCCGAGGATCGCGCCCTCCCCGACGATGCAGCCCTCGGTGACGATGCAGCGCGAGCCGATGAAGGCGCCGTCCTCGACGATCACCGGCCGCGCATTGACCGGCTCGAGGACACCCCCGATCCCGACGCCCCCGGCGAGATGCACGTCGGCGCCGATCTGCGCACACGAACCGACCGTGGCCCACGTGTCGACCATCGTGTTCGGGCCGACCCAGGCGCCGATGTTGACGTAGCTCGGCATCAGGATCACGCCGGGCGAGAGGAACGAGCCGTACCGCGCGGTCGCCGGCGGCACGACGCGCACTCCGCGCTCGGCGTGGTCGCGCTTGAGCGGAATCTTGTCGAGGTACTCGAACGGTCCGACCTCGATCGGCTCGACCTTCCGCACGCGGAAGTACTCGACGATCGCGGCCTTCGCCTCCTCGTTCACGCGCCACTCGCCGTCGACCTTCTCCGCGACCCGTACCTCGCCGCGATCGAGCGCGGCGATCGTCTCCTCGACGTCCATCACGCAACCTCCCGCAGGATCTCGGCCGCCCGTGCGCACTCCTCGAGCGTCGGCACGAGCGCGAAGCGGGCGTAGCCCTCGCCGCTCGGCCCGAACATCTCGCCCGGTGAGACGATGATCCCGCGCTCGAGCAGCGCCACGGGATCAGGCCCGACGACCCAGAGGTACATCGTCGCCTCGCTCGCCACGATCTCCCAGCCGCAGGCCTCGATCGCCGGGACGAGCACATCTCGCTTCGCGCGGTAGCGCGCGCGGGTCTCCTCGACGTGCCGCTCGTCGTTCCAGGCCGCAACCGAGGCGCGCTGCACGAACTCCTGCGGAGCGGTTCCCGCCGACGGACGGTACGCCTTCAGCGCGGCCACGATCTCCGGCGGCCCCGCGACGAACCCCGAGCGGTAGCCCGTCATCGACGAGCGCTTGCTCAACGTCTGGAAGACGACGAAGCGTGAGCGGTCGTCCGCCTGTAGGGCCGACGGCGGTGGCTCGTCGAACCACAGCTCCGTGTACGCCTCGTCCGAGCCGACCACGAAGTCGCGGCGCTCGGCCGCTTCGGCGAGCTGGTCGTAGAACTCGCGGGGGGCGACGGCGCCGGTCGGGTTGTGCGGGTAGTTGACCCAGACCAGCGCGACGTCGTCGTCGAGCTCGTCGAGCGCGGGGAGAAAGCCGTTCTCGCGCCGCAGCGGCAGCGTTTGCACGCGCGCCCCGGCGAACAGCGCGCCGCGCTCGTACACCGGGTACGCCGGCTCGCCGAACGCCACGACGCGCCCCTCCGTGCCGAGCACCTGCGCGAGCGAGAAGATCGCCTCCTTCGAGCCGTACGTCGGCACGATCTCGCGCTCGGGATCGAGCGCGACCCCGAAGCGCCGGTCGAGCCAGCCGGCTGCGGCCTCCCGCAGCTCGGGGAGCCCCTGCGCGAGCGGATACGGCGCCCGCTCCTGCAGTGCGTCGACGAGCGCCTGGCGGATCAGCGGATCGGTCGGCTCGTTCGGATCGCCCTTGCCGAAGTCGATCACGTCGATGCCGGCCGCCACGAGCCTCCGCAGCTCCTCCTCGAGTCGCGTGAACGGATACACGGCCATCTCGGTCAGCACAGGGTTGATCACGACAGGAACCTAGCCAGCGTGTCGTACACAGCGTGCAGATTCGCGATCGGGATCTGCTCGTGCTGCCGGTGCGCGTACGCCGTGGCCCCCGGGCCGTAGTTGATCGCGTCGATCCCCTGCTCGGCGAACTGCGCCACCGGCGTCCACGCCTGCTTCGGCGCAACCTCGGGAACGAGCTCGCGCAGCCGCTCGACGAGCGGGTTCCCGAGCGCCGGGGGGGCTGACGGCGAGTTGTGGAGCACCTGCAGCTCGCCGGTCGGCACGAGCTCGCGCAGCCGCGCCTCGGCCTCGGCGCGCGAGCGCCCGGGCGCGAAGCGGAAGTTGAGCTCGGCTGAGGCGCGGGCGGGGACGACGTTCTGCGCGATTCCACCCTCGACGCGCACCGCACTCAGCACCTCGCGGTAGACGAGCCCATCGAGCTCGACCTCCAGCGGTTCGAGGCGCGCGAGCGGCGCGAGGCTCTCCGCGAGCTCGTGGATCGCGTTGCGGCCCGTCCACGGCCGGGCGGAGTGCGCGCTCTCGCCGTGGAACTCCACCCGCGCCTGCAGGTTCCCGAGACAGCCGGCGTGGAGGATCGCGTCCGTGGGCTCGAGCACGACGGCGAGCTCCGTACCTGCGAGCACGCCGCTCGCGAAGACGGCGGGAAGCGGGCTCTCTTCGAGCGGAACCTCCTCGCGTGTGAAGAAGACGTAGCGCGCGGGCGCCGAGGCGCGCGCGAGCTCGAGCATCACCGCCACGCCGCCCTTCATGTCGCTCGCTCCGAGCCCGTGCACAGCGTCGTCGTCGATCCGACCCGGGAGGTTCCCCTGCGCCGGCACCGTGTCGACGTGACCGGCGAGGGCGACCGGCGCCGCCGCGTCTCCCCAGACGATCGCCTCGCCGTCGTCGTAGAGCGGTTCGCCGGGCAAGAGGCTCCGCACGAGGTCCATCGCGGGACCCTCCCGGCGGCTCTCCGAGGGAGTGTCGACGAGCTCGAGTGTCCGGGCCGCGAGATCGGAAGTGGGCATGGCAGGAGTCATAATGACCGCCGGATGGCGGTGAGACAGCCCGATCGCTCCTCGGCGGCCGAGCCCGAGCGCGGGCTCCTCCTTGCCGTGCTCGCGCAAGGGGCCGATGGCACCGAGGAGCTGGCCGAGCTCGAGGAGCTCGCGCGGACGGCGCTCGTCGAACCCATCGGCCGCGTCGTCCAGCATCGGCGGTTCCCCGACCCACGCAGTTACGTCGGCAAAGGGAAGCTCGAGGAGCTGAAGCGGTCTTATTCCGAGAGTCGAGCAGAGGTGCTGATCGTCGACGACGAGCTGACGCCGCCGCAGCAGCGCGCCCTCGAGAACGCGCTCCAGGCGCGGGTGGTCGACCGGACGCAGCTGATCCTCGACATCTTCGCCCAGCACGCCGTCAGCGCCGAGGGACAGCTCCAGGTCGAGCTCGCGCAGCTCCAGTACAACCTGCCGCGCATGCGGGGGATGTGGCAGCACCTCGAGCGCCTCGGCGGTGGGGTCGGCACGCGCGGCCCCGGCGAGTCGCAGCTCGAGACGGACCGGCGCCTGGCACGCCGCCGCGTCACCCAGCTCCGCGAGCGGCTGCGCAAGCTGAGCCGCCAGCGCGACACGCGGCGCAAGGAGCGGCGCCGCACCGAGACGCCGACAGTGGCGCTCGCCGGCTACACGAACGCCGGCAAGTCGACGCTCCTCAACGCGCTCACGGACGCGGGCGTCTCGGTGCGCGACCGGCTGTTCGAGACGCTCGACCCCGTCACGCGCGGCTTCGAGCAGGAGGGACGCCGCTATCTCGTCACCGACACCGTCGGCTTCGTCCGGCGCCTGCCCCACCAACTCGTCGAGGGGTTCGCCGCGACGCTCGAGGAGACGCTCGTCGCCGACCTCGTCCTGCACGTCATCGACGGCTCGGCCTCCGAGCAGGAGCTCGTCGAGCAAGTGGCCGCGGTCGACTCGGTCCTGCGCGAGATCGGGGCGAACGACCTGCCCGTCGAGCTCGTCGTGAACAAGATCGACGCGGTCGACACGCTCGGGCGACGCCGGCTCGCGAACCGGTACCTCGACGCGCTCCAGATCTCCGCGCTGACCGGTGAGGGCCTTGACGAGCTGCGGGAGCGCATCGCGGAGCTCTTCGGCGAGCGGTTCGAACGCGTCCGCCTCCTGCTGCCATACGACGAGGGAGCGCGCCTGAACGAGCTCTACGCGCTCGGCGCGCCGATCGACGAGCGGGAGGACACGCCCGAAGGCGTCCTCGTCGTCGCGCGGCTGCCGCGGCGCGAGCTGCACCGCTACGCGTCGTACCTCATCGCCGAGGAGGCTCCCAAACGCCGCCGGAAAGGCGCATGACGGGGCTGCCGGTGCAACGCCTCCACGCCGGCGCGACGCTGCCCACGCGGGCGTACGAGGGCGACGCCGGGCTCGATCTGGCGGCGTGCGAGCGCGTCGAGCTCGGACCGGGGGAGCGCGCCGTGGTCGGCACCGGCTTGGCGGTCGCGATTCCGGCCGGGCACGCCGGTTTCGTCCAGCCCCGCTCGGGGCTCGCGGCGCGCCACGGCATCGCCGTCCTCAACTCGCCCGGCCTCGTCGACGCCGGCTACCGCGGCGAGCTCAAGGTCGTCCTGCTCAACACCGACCGCACCGAGGCGTTCGTCGTCGAGCCCGGCATGCGAATCGCCCAGCTCGTCGTCGTCCCGGTGTTGTTGCCGCAGCCGACGGAAGTCACGGAGCTCCCGGACAGCGAGCGCGGCGAGAAAGGCTTCGGCAGCTCGGCCCACTGATGCCGCTCGAGCCGCGCATCCGGGTCTCGGCCGTCCTCCGGTGGGAGGACCGCGTCCTGCTCTGCCGGCACGAGAAGTCCGGCCGTGAGTACTGGCTCCTGCCGGGCGGCGGCGTCAACAGCGGCGAGAGCCTCGTGGAGGCGCTGCGGCGGGAACTGGAGGAGGAGGTCGCGATCGGCGACGACCTGACGTTCGAGGGGCCGGTGGCCGTCGTCGACTCGATCGCGCCCAAGCGCGCGTTCGTCGGCAAGCACGTCGTGCACATCATCTTCGCGGCCGATCTCTCCGGCCGCTCGCTCGAGCGCGTCACCTCCACGGACGCGGCCGTCCGCGGTCATCGCCTGTTCGACCCGGGCGAGCTCGACGGCGTCGTCCTGCACCCGCCGCTCCAGCGCTTCCTCGGCCGCTGGCAGCCCGGCGACCCGGCCGTCTACCTTGGGGCGCTCTGGGCACCGTGAGGCCGTAGGTGGCGCCACCCCTCCGGCGAGTCTCGATCCAGGGGTATCGCGCCGCCCGCGAGCTCGAGCTCACTCCCGGCTCGGTGTGCGCGCTCGTCGGGGAGGCCTCCAGCGGCAAGTCGACCGTGCTGACAGCGATCTGGACGCTGCTCGAGGCGGCCGCGCCGCCGCCCACGATCGACGATGTCGCCCATGATGGGGCCCGAGGCAGGATCCGTCTCGAAGCCGACGTCGCGAAGGGGACGATCTTCCTCGACGCCCGGCCGCCGGACACGCTCAACCTCAACCGCGCGGGCGCGCCGCCGGTGCTCTTCCTGCCCGCGAACCTCCGCTCGCGCACGCTCGTCGCGCCGGCCACCGGGCGCGGCGCCCCCGAGGTGGCGGCGCTGTTCCCGCCTCCGGCCGTCGACCGCCACTGGGCCGCCGCCGACGGCGGTCTCGCGCTCGTCGCCGGCATGGAGCGCCTGCTCGCCTCGCACCTGCGCCACTTCGTGCTCCTGATCGAGGAGCCGGAGCTCTACCTCAGCCCGCACGTCCAGCGCCGCCTCTACAGCCTCCTGCGTGCCCTCGCCCAGGCGGGCAACCAGATCCTCTACTCCTCAGCGTCGACAAGCTCGAGGAGCTCGCGCTCGTCCGGCACACGCCGACCGGCGGGACGTCGTTGTTCCAGCCCGAGCCGCTGGCGGAGGCAGAGATGTTTCGCGCGCTCTCGGAGTTCGACAGCGACCGCGCCGAGCTCTTCCTCGCACGCTGCGCGGTGCTCGTCGAGGGACGCACCGAGAAGCTCACGTTCCCGCTCGTCTTCGACGCGCTCGGCGTCGACCCCGACAAGGAAGGCATCCTTGTGCTTGAGTGCGGCGGCAAGGGGAACATGCCCCTCTTCGCCCGCGTCGCCAACGCCTGCAGTGTCCCGTACGTCGTCGTCCACGACCGCGACGCGCCGCGCGGCGTGCCGCCCGTCGAGTCGGAACGGGTCGTCAACCGCCAGATCCGCGAGGTCGCGGGCAGCCGGCGGACGGTCGTGCTCACGCCGGACTTCGAGAGAGTTTCCGGCCTGCGGGCGGGCACCCCGCGGCCGCAAGCCGCAGAAGGCGTGGCAGCGCTACCGCGGCAACGGCGACGTGCCCGAGCCCCTCCGGGTCGCGGTCGAAAAGATCCTCAAGATCGCGCAGGCCGGCTAGTCGAACCTGCCGCCGCGGGAGCGTGCCCGTGCTGCGGAGACCTCGTGCGCGCGGCGCTCCAGCTCGTCGGGCAGCGGCTCCAGCCGCGGAGCTTCGTCGCTACCGAGGCGGTGCCCGAGCGCCTGCGCGAGCAGCCAGTCGGCGAGCCAGGCGTTGCGGGGCAGGAGCGGGCCGTGGAGGTAGGTGCCGACGACGCGCCCAGCGCGACAGCCCTCGAAGCCGCTCTCGCCGTCGTTGCCGAAGCCCGCGAGTACCCGGCCGAGCGGCTCGGCTCCCGGATCGAGGCGCGTACGGCCGGCGTGGTTCTCGAAACCGGCGAGCGTCTGCTTCTCCCCGGGCTCGAGCTCGCACTCGAGCAGCACGTCGCCGATCATCCGCCGCTCGTCTGCGACGGTCTCGAGCGGGAGCAGGCCGATGCCCGGCATGTCCTCGCCGTGGAAGCCGCGGTAGCCGCGGCCGAGCAGCTGGTAGCCGCCGCAGACCGCGAGGGCGGCGGCGCCGCGGTCGACGGCCTCGTGCAGCGCATCCGACTTCGCCACGAGGTCCTCCGCGACGAGGAGCTGCTCTCGATCCTGCCCGCCGCCGACGTAGTACAGGTCGTGGTCGCCGGGCGTGATCGGGTCTCCCAGCCCGAGCGCCGTCACCTCGAGCTCGTGACCGCGCCACGCGGCTCGCTGCGCGAGCACGGCGATGTTTCCGCGGTCGGCATAGATGTTGAGGTAGTCGGGATAGAGGTGCCCGACGCGGATCGCAGTCATGAGCGCTCCCAGTACGGCTTCGCGAGCCCGCGTGACGCGAGGAGCCGCTGCAGGCCGAGCATGGCCGTGTAGGTGGGAAGAAGGACGAGCTCGCCTCCGTCCGGTGTCAGCGCAAGTCCGCGGTCGAGCGCGAGGGCGAGGTCCGGCTCGAGCTCGATCGCGTCGTCGTCCAGCCCGCCGTAGCGGAAGCGGAGCGCGATCTCGGCCGCCCGCTCGCCGCTCGCGATCAAGCGTTCCAGAGGTTTTCGCGAGTCCCGCTGGGCGCCGGCGGCTTCGCCGCCGGCGCTTCCGGCCTGGAGCAGCGGCTCGAAATCGACGTCCCAGACCCAGGACACGTCGCGTCCGTCCGCGATCTCGTCGTTAAGCGCGACGACGAGCACCCGCGGCGACCCGCCGTCCACGAGCGTGCGGACCGCCTCGTTGGCGCCGGCCGGATTCTTGATCAGCAGCAGCAGGATGCGCTTCCCGCCGACCGCGACGCGCTCGAACCGCCCGAACGCGGCGGAGAAGCGTCCGAGCCCGCCCGCGATCTCGTCGAGGTCCGCGCCGAGCGCGCGGGCGAGCGCGGCGGCCGCGACCGCGTTGTAGACGTTGTACAGCCCGGGCAGGCGGAGCTCGATCCGGCGTGATCCTTCCGGCGTGTCGAGCTCGAACGATGCGCTCTCCAGCCCCTGCAGGACGATGTCCCGGGCCGCCACCTCCAGCGGCGGACGGGCGTGGTCGCCGCGGGGGCAGCGGTAGTCGCCGAGGTGGCCGACGTACGCAGCCGCGTAGGTGTACGGCGTGCCGCAGCGGACGCAGTACTTCGAGTCGGCCGCGTGTTGCAGCGACGGGCGGGCAACCCGTGGATCGTCGAGGCCGAACGCGCTCCCGCCCGCGTGCGCCTCGCCGACCGCCGCGAGCTGCGGGTCGTCGGCGTTGTAGACGAGCCGGGTCTCCGCGGGCAAGGCGCCAACCGCGTCCCGCCAGCGCTCGGCGACCAGCTCGAGCTCGCCGTAGCGGTCGAGCTGGTCGCGAAAGAGGTTGCCGAGGCAGACCGCCCGCGGCCGCAGGCGTCGTAGGAGCTCCGGCAGCGCGGCCTCGTCCACCTCGAACAGCCCGAGGTCGGCGTCACCGGCCGTCAGCAGGGTCGAGGCGACGCCCGAGACAAGGTTCGCACCCGCGGCGTTGTGCGCGAGCCGATGCCGTGGGCGCAGGATCTCGGCTGCCATCGCCGTGGTGGTCGTCTTGCCGTTCGTGGCCGAGACGACCGCGCTCCCGGTCGCGAGCCGGTCGGCGAGACGGTCGATCGCGTCGCGGTCGAAGTCCGCGAGGAGCCGGCCCGGAATGGTCGTACCGCCGCCGGCTCCGAGGCGTCTCGACAGTGCGGCGACGCCGCGCGCAGCGGCGATCTCGAGTGAGAGTGGGGGACGGGGACGCATCCGGGCGAGCGTAGTTGAGACGCGCCCGCACGGGACTACTTGCGGAATTTTCAACCTGCTCTACACTTATTGACATGGCCGGGAAGCCCCGCTACCGGGCGCTCGCCTCGATCGATCCGCAGGAGCTCGCGGAATTCCAGGCCGGCATCCGCAAGCGCTACACCGACGTGCAGATCGTGGCCGAGATCGTCGCCTGCGCCGAGCGGCTCGGGCGCTCGCCCACGATGCGCGAGTTCGCCGCCGACCCGGAGACGGCCGTCCATCCCCAGACCGTGATCGAGCACTTCGGCTCGTGGAACGCCGCGAAGCGCGCCGCCGGCCTCGTCCCGCGCCGGTTCGCCACGCGCGAGGAGTTGCTCGGCCTCCTGCGCACGCTCGGCGAGGAGCTCGGCCGTCCGCCCACGGCACGCGACATCGACGAGCGCAAGGGCCGCATGCCGTCGAAGTCGCTCTATTGGCACACATTCGGCTCGCTGACGAATGCACTCCGGGAGGCGGGCTTCGACGTCCCGGTGGGGGAGGAGCGGCTCGAGCGGGCCGTCGACCAGGGCGTCGCGCTCGCGGAGAAGCTCGGCCGCCTGCCGAAGTTCGCCGACTGGGCCGCAGCCCGGCGCGAGGACGACTCGCTCCTGACCGAGTGGCAGGTCTATCGAATGTTCGACGCGCGGCGCGGAGCCTGGTCGACGTTCCAGTTCCTCGTTCGCCGGCGACTGACGGAGCAGGGCCGGGACGTCGCGAGCGACGGGACGCTGCAGCGCTAGCGAGTTACGCCGCGGCGGCCACGAGGGCGGCGAGGCGGGACAGGCAGTACGCGCTCTGGCCCGGTGCCCGGACCGCAGGCAGGGAGCCCTCCTCGACGTAGTCGCGGTCGGGGCGGAAGCGGGTGGTGTTGGCTACGCGGCCGTCGCGCAGGGCGAGGAACGTCCCGTCCCGCACCTCGCTCATCCGCAGTCGCACGCCCGTGTACTCGGAGACGATCTCGAGCGCGGTGCGGGTGGAGGCGAAGAAGACCTCGTTGCGGCCCCGGCCGAGCCAGAGCGGCCGACCGATGCCGCGGGCGGCGAAGACGGTTCCCACCTCGCGCTGGTCGAGCCAGGCGGTGGCCATCGTGCCGGAGAGCGCCTCGAGTGCGCGCGGGTCGTTCTGCGAGTGCGCGGCGAGGGCGAAGATCGCTTCGGAGTCGACGCTCATCCGCGGCTCGGAGCGCGCGCAGGAGTGGGGGGCGAGCAACTCGTCGTCGTTGGCGATGATGCCGTTGTGGATGCCGACGATCGGACCGTGGCGGACCGGATGGTTGTTGGCCGGAATCGAAGGATGGCCCTTCGTGTAGTCGCGCACGTGGATCAGGAGCTCGTCGGCGTGCGCGGGCACCGTGATGCGCTCGAGCAGCCGGCTTGCCGGCGTCCGCTGCTTCGTGACGACGGGATACTCGTCGTCCCCGCCGCGGTACGCATACCCGACCGCGTCGGCGCCTCGATCGGCGATTCCGGCAAGCAGCGCCTGCGCAGCGAGCGTTCGGTCGACGCCGCTCCGCAGTGAGACGCTATATCCCGCGATTCCGCACATTCGCTCTCGTTAAGCCTCTTCTCCGTATCGGTGTTCGTTCCCTTCCACCGTAGGCCAAGTCAGTTAGGGCTTTCTAAAGCCAAGTCCGGACGGAGCCGATAAGTGCCGCGATGGAACACTCTTATGCGGCTGAGGGTCCGACCTCCGAGGCGGCACCTTCCCAAGACCCGCTGAAGCTCTACGTCCGCCAGATCGGCGGCGGCGCGCTGCTCACGCGCGAGGAGGAGCGGGAGCTCGCGCGCCGGAAGGACGAGGGCGACGAACTGGCGAAGCGGAAGCTGATCGAGTCGAACCTGCGGCTCGTGATGGCGATCACGCGCAACTACACGAAGGCCAGCGTCCCGCTCCTCGATCTGATTCAGGAAGGGAACCTCGGCCTGATTCGCGCCGTCGAGAAGTTCGACTACAAGCTCGGGTACAAGCTCTCGACCTACGCGACCTGGTGGATCCGCCAGGCGATCACGCGGGCGCTCGCCGACCAGGGCCGCACGATTCGCCTGCCGGTGCACGTCGCCGACCAGGTGCGGCGGCTGCTCCGCGCGCGTCGCCAGCTGGCGCAGAAGTACAACCGCGAGCCGACGCTCGCCGAGCTCGCGCGCGAGACGCAGCAGTCCGAAGAGCGCGTGCGCGAGTTGCTCGAGCTCGTCGAGAACCCGGTCAGCCTCGAGACGCCCGTCGGCGACGGCGAGAGCCTCTACGGCGATCTGATCGAGGACGTCAACTCGCTCGCCCCGCACGAGCAGACCGCCGAGCATGCGCGCGGGAGGGAGCTCGCCGGTGCCCTGGAGGCGCTCAATCCGCGCATGAAGCGGGTGCTCTCCTTGCGCTTCGGCCTCGACGGCGAGCCGCCGCAGACGCTCGAAGAGGTCGGCAGCCAGCTCGGCATCACACGCGAGCGGGTCCGCCAGCTCGAAACGCGGGCGCTCCGCGAGCTGCGCACGGCCAACCCCGGCCTCGAGCACTACCTCCGCGCCGAGTAGCTTCGCGGGCTAGGTCGCGATCATCTGCATCTCGCGGAGGTTCGCGAGACGGCGGAGTGAGTCGAGCTCGATCTGACGGACGCGCTCGCGCGTGAGCCCGAGCCGCTTGCCGATTTGCTCGAGCGTCTTCGGCTCCTCGTCGACGAGCCCATAGCGCAGGACGAGCACCTGCCGTTCGCGCTCGGTCAGCGCCTGGAGGGCGACGGCGAGGGCCTGGCTGCGCAGCGCGCCCTCGACGCACTCTTCCGGCAGCGGATCGTCGCCGGCGACGAAGTCGCCGAATACGGCGTCGTCCTGGTCGCCGACCGGCTGGTCGAGGCTCGCCGACGCCCGCGCCGCAGCGCGCACCTCGCGCGCCTGCTCAACCGGGAGCGACGCTTCATTGGCGATCTCGTCGAGTGTCGGCTCGCGGCCGAGCTCCATCCAGAGCGTGCGCTCGGCCCGGTTCATCTTCTGCATCCGCTCGACGATGTGGACCGGCATCCGGATGGTCCGCGCCTTGTCGGCGAGCGCCCGCGCGACCGCCTGGCGGATCCACCAGGTCGCGTACGTCGAGAACTTGTAGCCGCGGCGCCAGTCGAACTTCTCGACGGCGCGGATCAGGCCGAGGGTTCCTTCCTGAATCAGGTCGAGGAAGGGGAGACCCTGGTTGCGGTAGTTCTTCGCGATCGACACGACGAGGCGGAGGTTCGACTGGATCATGCGCTGCTTCGCGGCGCCGTCGCCCCGCTCGATCCGCTTGGCCAGCTCGACCTCCTGCGCGGCCGTGAGCAGCTGATGCCGGCCGGCTTCGCGTAGAAACAGCTGGAGCGCGTCGGTCGTCGTCTCCAGCGGCTGCACGGGCGGCGCCTTCTCGGGCTGCGGCTGGGGCTCGCGCTCGCGTTCCGGCTCCGCGAGCAGCTCGATGCCGCGCCGGTCGAGCTCCTGATAGACCGCCTCGGTCTCCAGGGGATCGAGGTCGAGCGGCTCCAGCACCTCGACCAGCTCCACCTGCCGCACCTGGCCGCTCGACTCCGACGCCTCGAGAAGCGTCGTGAGCTCCTCGCTGGCGAAGATCGACTCAATCTCGACGGTGGTTACCGGATCCCCCTCATCGTGGTGCTCCTGGAGCTCTTCCCGCCTGGTCAACCTACCGAAACACGCCGACCCTGCTCAGGTCAAGTCCCGTGCACGATAAGCAGTGTTATGTCAAGTAGCAGGAGAAGCATCTGGTCGGCCCGGCCGTCCCCCTCCCTGCGTCTGGCTCAGCCGGGTCCACGCGAGTCATGGACGCGCGACGGATCTTCGCCGCGTCGTTCGCGCAGCTCGACCGGACTTGTCGCTGCGGAGCCCTGTGCCCTTCTGCCGAGGCTGCGGGGAAGTTATCCACAGGATGCACGGAGTGCTGTGGAAATGTTGATTATTCAACGTTCGCAAATTGCGGCATTTTCCGTTTCCCGACCCCTTGCGCCTTGTCCCGTGAGGCCATACATTCCCTCTTGCGCCGAGCAGGGCGCGGGAGTAGGACGAAGCAGCACCGGGAGGTCGTACGGGGCGGCTCGCAAGGGCCGAAACGGAAAGTCGACCGGGGTTGTGGACGAAACCGCGACCGGCTCGGCGAATTTTTTGGTCCGCCGCAAGGTGCGGCGCGCGGTCTCCGGGTCGACTACGATCGCCGCGATGCACCCGCCCCGCCCGCCGAGCATCGACCAGGGAGTGATCGCCCTCATCTGGGCGATCGGGCTCGGCTTGTACATCTACTTCGGGCTGATCGCCGTTGGCGAGAGCGGCGCGATCGCGATCGTGATCTCGCTCGTCTCGTTCGCGGGGATCTGGCTGCTCGTGCGCCTGCGCGGCGAGGAGAGGCCGCTGCGCCGGGCGAGGCGCCGGCGCTCCCAGCCCTAGGCGGCCCGGCGGCCGGTTCTGGGCGCCGCCAGCGCGAAGACGAGCATGCGCGCGAGGTCGTCGCCGAGCTTGACCTCGAGCCGCTCGCGCGCCGGGACAGCCTGCGGATCGAGGCTCTCGAGGTGCGCGGCGAGGAGCCGTGCTCCTCGGTGAGTCGTCTTCGGGGCAACGACGTTCATCGTGTCTCGTATATCGGGGAACCCACCCCGTGGCGTGATCCCTCCCGGCAGGGATCCGCCGCGAAGGGGACTACTCGAGCGCGAGCCTGCGGGCGTCGAACGAGGCCGACCACAGCTCCGCGCGGAACTCGTCGAGCGTCGCGAGCGCGTCCTCGGCGAACAGGTGCTCCACCACTCCGATCTCGCGGTCGTTGTGGAACGGGATATCGACGTGCGGATGCGAGACGAGGTTCAGCGACAGCCGGCGGCAGCTCGGACAACGCACGGCCAGCCCCACGGTCCCGTCCGTCGCCGTGAGCAGCCTGAACGAAGACGGGAACACGGGACGCGGCTGCTCCTCGGGGAAGCAGAAGAAGCTCCACGGCCACTCGCCCCGTTTGATGTGCAGCGCCGCGAGCTCGCCCAGCTCGGTGCCGACCGGGTCGAGGCCGGCGGTCATGAGGTTGAGGAACTCCCCGGCGGCGAGGCCGAGTGGCGCCCAGTCGAGCTCCCCGTGTGTCAGGAGGCCGTCGTGCTCGTCGCCGCAGTCGCAGCCGAACCGGACGCGGAAGACGGCAGGATGGGCGGCACCGGGGAGCTGCGCGATGCTCCGGAAGGCCGAGAGCGGCACGTGAGTCTCGCCCCGCACCGGACAGGCGAACGCGTAGCGCCCTGTCAGGGGGTCGTACATGGGGACGTTGTAGAGACGACGCCGGACGGAGACTCAGTACGTGAGGAGCGCGAACAGGTCGTAGCCCGCAAGGCGCTCGCGGCCGCCGAGGAACGAGAGCTCGATCACGAAGTTGACGCCGACGACCGTGCCGCCCAGGTGCTCGACGAGACCGGCGATGGCCTCCACGGTGCCGCCGGTCGCGAGCACGTCGTCGTGGATGACGACGCGGGCGCCGCCGCCGATCGCGTCGGCCGCCACCTCGAGCGTGTTCTGGCCGTACTCGAGTGTGTACGTCGCGGAAACCGTCGCCGGCGGTAGCTTGCCCGGCCGCCTTGCCGCGACGAAGCCGCAGCCGGCCTCGACCGCGATCGCCGCGCCGAGCCAGAAGCCGCGCGCCTCCGCGCCGAGGACGAGGTCCGCCCCGCGCTCGCGCGTCCAGTCGGCAAGCCGGCCGACGGCCTGCCGCAGCGCCTCGGGGTCCAGCAGGAGCGGCGAGATGTCCTTGAAGCCGACGCCCGGCTCGGGAAAGTCCGCGACCTCGCGCACCCGGGTCGTGAGATCGATGCCCGCCACGTGCCCGAGGCTACTCGACGAGGCGGCGCACGTTGCGCCGGAGCAGCAGGTCGGCGAGCTCCTGCGCGCTCTGCGTGAGCTGCTGCAGGTCGCCGAGCGCGGCCTGCCGGCGCTCTGCGCTGCGCGAGCGGAGGGCAGGCCCGATCACCGCCTCGAGCAAGCTGCTCTCCCGGTCGGCGCCCGTGCGGAAGGCGCGCAGGTTCCGCGCCCCGATCCCGAAGCGGGCGAGTGCCTCGCACGCCGCGGCGATCTCGATCTCACTCTCAGCGTAGATCCGCTGCCCGTCCTCGACGCGCGGCTCGAGCAGCCCGTACTCCTCGAGCTCGCGCGCGCGGTCGGCGGTGATGCCGGCGCGCTCGCAGAGCTCGTCGAGATCGAGCTCCTCCTCCCCCACGTCGACGGCGCTGCGTCGCCGGCGCCGTTGCTTGCCCGCGCCCGCGTCGAGCTCCTCCTTGATCACGCGCAGCGGCAGGAACTCGTCGCGCTGCAGGCGCAGGATCGTCTCCAGCCGCTCGACGTCGTCTTCGGAGAAGAGCCGGTAGCCGCCCTGCGTCCGCCGCGGGGTCAGCAGCCCCTGATCCTCGAGGTAGCGGATCTTGGAGATCGAGACGTCCGGGAACTCGTCGCGGAGCCGGTTGCAGACCGTGCCGATCGTGAGGAGCCGGCGGCGCGAGGGTGTCTCCGTCATCGCCATCAGCGTTGGAGGAAGGTGAGCCGGTACTTGCCGATCTGGATCTCGTCGCCGTCGCTGAGGCCGGCCGTCTCGACGCGCTCGCGGTTGACGAAGGTCCCGTTCAGGCTGCCCTGGTCCTCGATCTGCCAGCGCTCGCTGTCTTGCGTGAAGACGGCGTGCTTGCGGGAGACCGTGACGTCGTCGAGGAAGATCGCGCATTCCGGCGAGCGCCCGATCGTGGTCGGGCCGTCGTCGAGGGCGAACGTCTCCCCGGCCCGTCCGCCGCCCGAGCGGACGATGAGGGCCGCGCCGTGGATGATCCCGAGGTCGTCGAGCGGGTCGAGGCTCTCTGGCACCTCGGGCGCGTCGAACGACTCGGTCGACTCGCCCTCCTCGGGGACGACGAGCGCCGCGCCGCACTTCGCACAGAAGTGCGCAGCTTCCGGGTTGTTGTACCCGCACTCAGGGCAGTAGACGCGCGCCATCAGGCAGGCGGAGCGGCCTTGCCGGTGAGGATGTCCGTGAGCGAGTCGACGTCGACGGAGTCGAGGACGCTTCTCCCCTGCGTCTCCTGCAGCCGGGCCACGAGCTCTGCCCGCAGGATGTCGATCTTCCCGTGCAGGAGCCGCCGGCGGTACGACACCTCCTGCTCCTCGCGCGTGAGCTCGTCGATGAGCTTCTTGAGATTCTCGTCGGAGAGTGTCGCGAGATCCGGCAGCGGTTCCATCAGGCCCTTTCGGTCGAGGGTGAAGCTGAACTTTAGCCTTTGCCCTCGGCTGGAGCAAAAAGGCGCTAGGTGCGGACTGCGGCGGCCTCGCCCTGCTCGATCTCGTTGACGAGCGCCCGCAGCTCGCGTGCGAGCTCGTCCGAGGCCTCTCGTGTCTCGCCCTCGGCGTAGAGATGGAGGACCGGCTCGTCGGGATCCGGCAGCACCTGGGCCCAGCCGCGCTCGTCGAACACCTTGATCCCGTCGGTGAGGTCGACGTCTCGGCCGGCGAGGCGCTCGTTCAGCATGCGCATCACGAGCCCCTTGAGCGCCCAGGGGCAGGGAACCTGGTGGTGGACGAGCGTCGGTTCGGGCAGCTCCGCCACGAGCTCCGACAGCGGCCGGTTGACCGGCGCCAGGAGCTCGAGCAGCTTTGCGAGGCTCGCCACCGCATCGTAGCCGGGCAGGAACTCGGGGAACACGTAGCCGCCGCCCACACCGCCCGCGAAGATGACGCCTCCCTCGGCTGCGGCGCGCGTCAGCTCCGGCAGGGATGCGGGCGTCCGCACGACCTCGAGCTCGGAGTTCTCGACGAGCCGCTCGACCTGGCTCGTCACGGTCACCGGGAAGGCGAGCTTCCCACTGCGGCCGCTCGATCCGAGCAGGCGGAGAAAGAGCAGGAGCGCCTGCTCGACGGGGACCTCGTTCGCCTGCTCGTCGACGAGATGGAGGCGCTCGGCCGCGCGATCGAAGACCGCGCCGAGATCGGCGCCGACTACCGACACGAGCCGCTTCGTCTGGCCGATCGAGGCCGCGAGCCCGGGAGTCGCGTCGGTGTAGTCAGGTCCCTCGCCGGCGAAGGCATGGGCGGACACGACCTCCACGCCGAGCGGGCCGAGCACGAGCGGGAGCACGTACGAGGCGCCGGAGAAGCCGTAGTCGACGACGATGCGGAAGCGGCGGTCGCGCACGGCGTCGGCGTCGATCGTCGAGAGCAGCTCGGCCGCATACGTCTCCCGTACTCGTGCGGGATAGGAGATGCCGCCGACCTCGCCGGCCGCGACGCGGCGGAACTCGCCGCGGGTGAAGTGCTTCTCGACCTCCTTCTCCATCGCGGCGCTCATCTCGACTCCCGACGGCTCGTAGAACTGGATCCGGATCACCTCGGGGTCGTTCGGGCTGACGCCGACGTGGAAGCCTGCGCCGTGCGCCTCCGACTTCACGAGGTGGCGCGCGACGGCCGCCGGGCTGACGCGGAGATCGGCGACGTGGACGCCCGTCGACGAGATCCCGGAGATCATCGCGCGCTTGATCATCCGGCAGGCGGCGGACCCCTCGCGGCTCGCGACGACGCGCGTGCCCCGCTTCAGAGCGGTGCCGAGCGCCGCGGCGAGCCTGACCGCCACGTCCGGGGTCAGGTCGACGTTCACCATCCCGGCCACGCCGCTCTTGCCGAAGACGCGGCTCGTGCCGCGCGACTCCCAGATCAGGCTCTCGTGCAGTTGCGAGCCGGTCTCGACTTCCTTGAACGGGTAGATCCGGACGCCGGGCAGGATCACGCTCTCGGCGCCGACCGTGACCTCGTCGCCGATCGCCACGCCCTCGTGCACGCGCACGTGGGCGCGGAGGTCGCAGCTGCGGCCGACGATCGCGCCCTCGATCTCGCAGCTCCGGCCGATGTAGGTCGAGGTGTCGACGATCGAGCGGACGACGCGGCCGCGCTCCCGCACCGTCACGCTCGACGCGAGCACCGTGTACGGGCCGACGTGTGCGCCGCGCGCGATCCGGCAGTAGTTGCCGAGGAAGGCCGGCCCCTGGATCGCGTCGAGGTCGTCGAGGTCCACCCCGTCCCCCAGCCAGACGTTGCCGCGGATGCGGATTCCCGGGACCTCCAGCTGCACGCTCTCGTCGAGCGCGTCGAAGTTCGCCTGCCGGTACTGGTCGAGGTTTCCGATGTCCTGCCAGTAGCCGTCGAAGACGTGGCCGTAGATGGGCCGGCCCATCTCAAGCAGCAGCGGGAAGAGCTCCTTCGAGAAGTCGTACGGCCGGTCCTGCGGGATGTGCTTCAGCACCTCCGGCTCGAGCACGTAGATGCCGGTGTTGATCGTGTCGGAGAAGACCTGACCCCAGGACGGTTTCTCGAGGAAGCGCTCGACGCGTCCGTCCTCGTCGGTGACGACGATCCCGAACTCGAGCGGATTCTCGACCGACTTGAGGCCGATGGTGACGGAGGCGCCTTTCTCGCGGTGCGCCGCGACGAGCTGCGTCAGGTCGACGTCGCAGAGCGCGTCTCCGGAGATCACGAGGAACGTGTCGTCGAGCCTCCCGGCCGCGCGCTTGACCGAGCCGGCGGTGCCGAGCGGCGACTCCTCCACGGAGTAGCCGATGTCGACGCCGAGCGACTCGCCGCCGCCGAAGTAGCTCCGGATCGCCTGCGGCAGGAAGGCGACCGTGACGATCACGTCCTCGAAGCCGTGCCGCTTGAGCAGCTCGACGATGTGCTCCATGCACGGCTTGCCGACGATCGGCACCATCGGCTTGGGCTGGTTCGAGGTCAAGGGCCGCAGCCGCGTGCCCTCTCCCCCGGCCATGACGACGGCCTTCATCGGCGCAGCTCTTTCCGGGCGGTCAGGATGTAGAACGCGGCGGCAACGACGGCGAGAACGATGCCGGCCCAGAAGAGGTACAGCGGCCACTGCGTCGCTTCATGCGTGACGATGCGGAAGCCGATCGCGGCGTAGAGCACCCACGTCGCAGCCTTGCCCATGGTGTTCACCTCGAGCTCGATGCCGCGCGGCGCGAGGAGCCGCGAGCCGACGAAAAGCATGAGGTCGCGCCCGATGATCACCGCGAGGCCGATCCAGGGCAGCCGGCCGTAGTAGGCGAGGAGGATCACGGCCGCGTCGATCATCAGCCGGTCGGCGAGCGGGTCGGCGATCTGTCCGAAGCGCGACTCGACGTGCCAGCGCCGCGCGAGGAAGCCGTCCACCTGGTCCGTGATGCCTGCGATGCCGAAGACGATGCCCGCGGGCCAGCTCGGGTCGTGGCCGGCTTGCACCATGAGCACGACGAAGATCGGGATCAGGACGAGCCGCGCGATTGTCAGCGCGTTCGGAACCTGCGCGAGCGGCGTCGCTACTGCGGGAGCCTGGGCCTCCATGTGTAAAGGATACGGGCGTGCCAGAGCTGCCACGGATCCCCGGCTTCGTCAACGCGCACTGCCACGCGTTCCAGCGCGCGCTGCGCGGGCGCGCCGAGGGCGGCGACTTCTGGGCCTGGCGCGAGACGATGCTCGAGCTCGCGGCCGCGCAGGTGCTGGCGACCGTGAGGCGCGGGTACGCGGAGGTCTACCGCGAGCTCCGCGCCGCGGGCTACACGGCGGTTGGCGAGTTCCACTACCTCGGTCCGGAGGCGGGACGCGCGGCGGCGGAGGCCGCGGCCGAGGCGGGGATCGAGCTCGTCCTTCTCCACGTGGCCTACGCACGCGGCGGGATCGAGCGGTTCCGGCAGGAGTCGGTGGCCGCGTACCTGCGTGAGCTCGAGGAGCTACGCGCGGACGGGATCCGCGTCGGCGTCGCCCCCCACTCCGTCCGCGCGTGTCCCCGTGACTGGCTCGAGGAGCTAGGACGCTACGCCGCCGAGCACGAGTTGCCGCTGCACGTCCACGCCGACGAGCAGCCGCGCGAGGTCGAGGAGTGCCTTGCCGAGCACGACCTCCGCCCCATCGAGCTGCTCGACGCGTGCGGCTGCCTCGGCCCGCGCACGACCGTGGTGCACGCGACGCACGCCGACGGCCACGAGCTCGACCTGCTCGCGGCGGCGGGCGCGCGCGTGTGCGCCTGCCCGACCACGGAGGCGAACCTCGGCGACGGCTTCCTGCCGGTCGAGCGCCTCCTCCACCGCCGCATCGGGCTGTGCATCGGCTCCGACTCGAACGTGCGGATCGACCCGCTCGAGGAGCTGCGCGAGCTCGACGGCATCGCGCGGCGCCAGTCGGGCCGGCGCGACGTGTTCTCGGTCGACCAGCTGCTCGCGATTGGATCGGAGGGCGGTGCCGCCGCGCTGGCGCTCGACGCGTGGCCGGAGACGGCCGTCGAGGTGAGCCACCCCCAACTCGCGGGCGTCGACGACTGGCGGAGCGCGCTTGTTGCCGGCTGCTCGGCCGATGTCCTCCGGATCCCCGCTTGATCAAGAGAGATCAAGCCAGGCGCACCCGGCGGCGCCTACCTTCGAGGGGTGACGTTCTCGACACCCCGCGATTCGAAGATGGCCTCGCCGCATCGACGCGGCCGTCCGAAGCTTTGCCCGACCTGCGGTCGGCTCGTCTACCTCAATCGCGCGGGCCTCTACCGCCGTCACTTCGCCGTCGAGCCCGATGGTCGGCGCCACCTCTGCCCCGAATCCGGCCATACCGCCGGCGGCGCACCGGGTGGTCCACGCAGCTTCGACCTGCAGTAGGTCGTAATCCGAATCGGGGCGGCGAGATTCGAACTCGCGACCTTTGGTCCCCCAGACCAACGCGCTAACCAGGCTGCGCCACGCCCCGCAGGCGAGGCAAACCGTAGCTCATGGGACCTCCTCGTTCGGCCGCGCCGTAAGAGTGGCATGGGCAGACTCCTCGTACTTGCCGTCGTGCTCCTGCTCGTTCCGGCCGCGTCCGCCCACCCGTCGGAGAACCGCCCCGTCGCGCTCGTCGCGGCCGAGACCGCGAACGAGGTTCTTGCCGTCTCGCTCGGCCCGCACGGCGGCCACGTCCTCAAGCGTGTTCGCCTCGCGGACCCGTTGATGATCGCGGCGCCGTTGCACGGCCCGGCCGTCGTCCTCGATCCGCACGGGACGGTGACGCTGCTCGGCTGGCACTCGCTCCGAACGCTCAAGGTCTTCCACGGCTTCAGCGATCCGCAGGTTGCGCGGATCGCCCCTGGAGACCGCTATGCCTACATCGCGGACGGCGGCAGCGGCACGGTCTCCGTGATCGACCTCGCGAAGCGGAGGATCACCGACCGCGTCCACGTCGGTCCGCAGGCGCACCACATGGCGTTCAGCCCGAACGGGCGCCGGCTCTGGATCGCGCTCGGAGAGGTTGCAACGACGGTCGTGCGGCTCGACACCTCCGACCTGGCGCACCCGCGAATCGCCGGCCGGCTCCATCCGCGTTTCCCGGCACACAGCGTGGGCTTCGCGCCCGACGGTCGCACCGCGTGGCTCAGCTCCGCGCGAGTGCCGTACGTCACCGTCTACGACGCGACAACGGGGAAGGTTGTGAAGGTCGTCCGCTCCGGGCGCGCCCCCCAGGAGATCGCCTTCTCCGGCGCGCAGGCCCTGCTTACGAGCGGCTACGGCTCGTCGATCGAGGCGGTGCTGTGGCGGACGTACCGGCGGCTCGGCACCGTGCCGATGCCGTACGGCTCGTTCAACCTCGCCACGTTCGGCGGGCAGGTCGTGACGTCGTCGCTTTTCACCGGCCAGATCGTGGAACTCGAGGCCGGGACGCTGACGCGGTTCTGGACGGCAAAGGTCGCGCCCGAGACCCGGTACGTCGCAATCTCGCTCTGGCCGCGCTAGCCGACCGCGAGATCGCGCACGGTCGCGCGGGCCGGGATGGTGGCGAGCGTCGTCCGACCCGAGAGGAGACTCTGCCCAAGCCGAACGATCACGAGCTTCGGGGTGATCGACGCGACGATCCCAGGCACGGGATAGGAGCCGCGCGAGGCGCCGTCGGGGGCGAAGACGTGCACGACGGATGCGCGGAGGCCGTGGTCTGCGACAGCGAGGTCGCCGTGGAGCCAGCCGAATGCCTCGGGCCTGCCGGCGATCTTGCCGGCGGAGCTCTGGTGCACGACCCAGACGCCGCTCGGCTCCTCCACGGCCAACGAGGCCCCTCGAGGCGCGAAGGCGACGCCTGTAACGGGCGGGCTCACCGGAACGACCTTCCGCGACTCGTGGCGGAAGTCGTAAACGACCGCTTTGCCGCCTGCGCCGACGTAGGCGAGCGCCAGTGAGTCTGCCCGCCACGACGGCTTTACGGCCCGTACCGAGTCGTCGAGCGTCCTGTCGTCCGTCCCGGTTCCCCAGATGACGTGCAGCGCAAGGCGATGACCGTTCCGGACGACGTACGCGATACGCAATGCGTCGGGCGCCCAGGCAACGGCGACGATCGTGCCGCCGACCGGGTGAGACCACGCACGGCGGCCGTTCGGCGCCATGGCGACGAGCGAATGGCCGATGCCCGCGGCGATGAAGAGCGCGTGTGGAGAGAGCGCGGCTGCGGAGGCCGGCACCTGCAGGCGGAACCCGCCCCGCGTGACGACCGAGAGCCGTCCGTCGACGATCGCGGCGATGCCACTCGCTCCGTTCGGCAGCGAGAGCTGCGTCGTCACAGGTCGCTGCCTTGCCTTCGCACCGATGCTGACGTGGAGCGCGCCCGCGGCGGCGAGCGATCCTGCCGCGATCGCCAACAGGAGGACGGCCGCGGCGAAGGCGAGGGCTGCGGTGCGGACGCTGCGCCTCGGAGCCGCCACGGGCTGCAGCGCGCGGAGCGCACGGTGGAGCGCCTTCTCCCCCGCTCCCGGGTCCGGCTCGGGCGCGTCGGCGAACATCGCCTCCAGCTGCCGCTCGAACTCACTCGGCATGCTCGACCTCCACCGACTCGCGCAGCTGCTCGAGCGCCCGCGCGAGCCGTGAGTTGACGGTGCCGACGGGCAGATCGAGCGCGTCCGCGATCTGCTTCGGCGTCATCCCGACCCCGTAGCGCAGGACGACGACGACGCGCCGCTCAAGGGAGAGCTCGGCGACCACGGCGAGCAGGCTCCGGTCGCCCGTCGCATGTGCGGGCGCGAAGTCTGGAGTGTCCGGGAGCTCCGCGTCGGAGAGGCGGCGTTCGGCCCGCAGCACGTCGAGCGCGCGGTTTGCCACGATTCGGTGCAGCCACGGCCCGAAGGGGCGATGCTCGTCGAACCCGCCAAGCGCCGCGAACGCGCGCTCGAACCCGTCGGCGGCCACGTCGTCCGCGAGCGAGCGACGTCCCGTGATCGCGTAGGCAGCCCGCCAGGCGTCGCGCCAGTAGCGACGAAAGAGCGCAGCGGCAGCCGCTCGGTCGCCGCGTCGCGCCCGCCGGACGAGATCTCGGTCACTCGGTTCACGCACTCTCTGCAGTCTGGTACGAACGAGCGGCGTTTGCGCGTCCCGGAACGGGGATACTCCAGGCGTGACCGACTGGCAGGAACAGGACGACGCGCTCGTGCGGGAGTTCGAGCTTCCCTCGTTCGTCGCCGCGATCGACTTCGTCGACCGGCTGGCCGAGCTCGCGGAGAGCGAGAACCACCACCCCGACATCGACGTCCGCTACCGCCGCGTCACCGTCCGCTGGACGACGCACTCCGAGGGCGGGATCACCGAGCGAGATCGCGAGCTGGCGGAGCGGACGTCCGCTCTTGCCTCCGCGTAGCGCGCGGTGACGGCGGTAGAACGTAAGACCTTGGCCGCTTCGGACACTAATCCTGATGTGAGTGCAGTGGCGACAGCTCCCGTGCTCGAGGAGTGGCACCGCGACCTCCATGCGCAAGGCGCGCGCGGCGACGACGCGGTGGCCCACCTGCACGGGCTGCTCCTGCGGGCGGCTCGCTTCGAGGTCTTCCGGCGCCGCGAGTCGCTCTCCCAGCTTTCGGCGGTCGAGCTGGACGAGCTCGCCCAGGACGCCGCCGCCGACGCCGCGGTGTCCGTGCTGCGTCGGCTCGACGACTTTCGCGGCGAGAGCAGCTTCCGCACCTGGGCGTACAAGTTCGCGCTGCTGGAGGCGGCCGTGAAGGTGCGCCGGCGCGCCTGGCGGGACCGCGAGGTGAACCTCGGGCCCGAGCACTGGGAGAGCCTCGCCCACGCGGGGCCCGGCCCGGACGACGACGCCGAGAGCGCTGCGCTGCTCGCGGCCGTGCGCGACGGGATCCGGACGGCGCTCACCCCGCGGCAGAGGATGGTCCTCGTCGCGGCCGTGCTCGAAGGCGTCCCGATCGACGTGCTCGCGGACCGCCTCGACTCCAACCGGAACGCGCTCTACAAGCTGCTCCACGACGCGCGACGGAGCCTACGGGCGCACGTCGCCGCGGCGGGATTCCCGGAGGTGAACGAATGACCGGCCGCGACCTCGATCCGACGCTCAAGCGCCTGCTCGGCAGCAACGAGCTGGAGATCGGCTGCGACGAGTGCTTCACGCAGCTCGACCGCTACGTCGAGCTCCAGCTCGCAGGCGCTCGCGCCGAGGAGCTCGTCACGGGCCTGCGGGCGCATCTCGTCGGCTGTCCCGCGTGCGCGGAGGAGCACGAGAGCCTGCGCGCGCTCCTCGAACTCGACTCCGTTTCCTGAAGAGAGGGCAAGAGATGCAAACGACCAAGTACCTGATCGTCGGCGCCGGGATGACCGGTGACATGGCGGCGAAGGGCATCCGCGAGCACGACTCGGACGGCTCGATCACGATGATCGGCGCCGACCCACACCCGCCCTACAAGCGGCCGCTGCTGACCAAGGGGCTGTGGCAGGGCGCGCCCGAGGAGAAGCTCTGGCGCGAGCCGGCGGAGAGCGTCGAGCTCGTCACCGGTTGCCGCATCGTCTCGCTCGACCTCGCGGCGCAGACGGCGACGAACGATGCAGGCGAGGAGTACTCGTGGGAGAAGCTCCTGCTCGCCACGGGCGCCAAGCCGCGCGAGATTCCCGGCGCCGAGGGCGTCATCTGGTTCCGCACCCTCGACGACTACCACCGCCTGCGCGAGCTCGCGCCCGAGGGGTCGCACGTCGTCGTGATCGGCGGCGGTTTCATCGGCTCCGAGATCGCGGCCGGCCTCGTCGGCAACGGGTGCGGCGTCACGATGCTCTTCCCGGAGCCGGGGATCGGCTTCCGCCTCTTCCCGCTCGGGCTCTCGCAGTTCGTCGCCGACTACTACCGGGAGAAGGGCGTCGACGTGCGCACCGATGAGCGCGTCGCCTCGGCCTCGGGCAGCCGGGTCGAGACCGAGTCCGGCCTCGCGCTCGACGCGGACGCCGTCGTCGCGGGTCTGGGCGTCGTCGCGGACACCGAATTGGCCCAATCCGCCGGCCTGGAGGTCGACGACGGAATCGTCGTCGACGAGTACGGGCGCGTATCCGGGCACGAGAACGTCTTCGCCGCCGGCGATGTGGCGCGCTTCCCCGTGCGCGCGCTCGGCACGACGATGCGGATCGAGCACGAGGATCACGCCAACTCGCACGGCAAGGCCGTGGGCGCGAACATGGCCGGCGCCGACGCTCCGTACGACCACCTGCCGTTCTTCTACTCCGACCTGTTCGACCTCGGCTACGAGGCGGTCGGGGTCGTCGATTCGCGGCTGGAGGTCGTCGAGGACTGGCAGGAGCCGAACCGCAAGGGCGTCGTCACGTATGTCGAGGACGGCAAGCCGCGCGGCGTGCTCCTCTGGAACGTCTGGGACAAGATCGACGCCGCCCGCGACCTGCTCCGCGCGGGAGAGGGAGTCTTTGCGGTCTAGCGCCCTCGCCCGGTCGCGCAAGCCGCGGCACGGGACGGAGCTCGTATGCGAGAAGGTCTTCCGGCCGCTCGCGCACCCGCTCGTCCTCCTGTGTGCGCGCCTGCGCGTGCCACCGCCGCTCGTGGTCGTGGCCGCCGGCGCGGCCGGTCTCGCGGGCGCCGTCGAGCTCGGACGCGGCTCGCTGCTCGCCGCCGCGCTGCTCGTCCAGCTCAAGACGCTGCTCGACAACGCGGACGGCCAGCTCGCGCGGCTCACCGGCCGGACGAGCGCGTTCGGCCGCTACCTCGACTCGGAGGTCGACCTGCTCGTCAACGCGGCGCTCTTCGCTGCTCTTGCCTGGACGACGGGCCGCCCGACGGTCGCTGCCGCCGGCTTCCTCGCGCTCACGAGCGTCCTCAGCCTCAACTTCAACGTCGAACGGCTGTCGCGGGCCGGCGCGGCCGAGCCCGAGGTTGAGGCCGAGGGAGGCGCCACCGCGATCCTGCGCCGGCTCTACCGCTTCGCCTACGCGCCGCAGGACCGGCTCGCGGAGGCGCTCGTCGCGCGGCGTCCGGCTCTCACGAGCCCGCTTGGCGTGTCGCTGCTCGCCAA
Source organism: uncultured Actinomycetes bacterium (assembly GCA_963743545.1). Classification (GTDB taxonomy): domain Bacteria; phylum Actinomycetota; class Thermoleophilia; order Gaiellales; family Gaiellaceae; genus Palsa-739. Next base: position 209,300 of record CAVUQB010000006.1, read on the forward strand.
CCTCGGCATGTCGACGCAGCTCGCCGCGTTTGGTCTCCTGATGGTCCTCGGACACCCCAGCGCCTTCGCCTGGCTCGCAGTTGCGGAGGCCTTGCTCATCGCGCTCGTGCTCGTGCCGCGGCGCGCGCCCCGGAGACAGGAGGAGATCGCGTGAGCAGCGGCAACGTCTTCGAGCTTCCCGCCCACGACGGCGAGGCGGCGCGCGAGCTCACTCCCGCGGACTGGACGCGGCTCGAGCACAGCGCGGCCGAGATCTTCGCGGCGCTCGGGCTCGACCTCGACACGCCGGGCACGCGCGACACGCCGCGGCGGTTCGTGCAGGCGCTCTTCGACGCGACCGCCGGCTACGACGGCGATCCGAAGTTGCGCACGGTGTTCCCGGCCGAGCGCCCCGAGGGTGTCGAGGGCCGCCATGCGCAGATCGTCGAGGGTCCGGTCGGCTTCTACGCGCTGTGCGAGCACCACGCGCTGCCGTTCCACGGGCGTGCCTACGTCGGCTATGTCGCGGGGGACGAGATCCTCGGCATCTCGAAGCTCACGCGTCTCGTGCGGCTGTACGCCCGCCGCTTCACGGTCCAGGAGCGGCTCGCCGAGGAGATCGCCGACGGGTTGCGCGAGCTCGCGGGCGCGCGCGGCGTCGCGGTCAAGCTCGAGGCGGCGCACATGTGCACGGCGATGCGCGGCGTCGAGGAGGACGGCTCCCTCACGGTCACGACCGTCTGGCGCGGCCTGTACGACGAGGACGAGTCTCTGCGCTCCGAGTTCCTTACGCTGACCGCGTGATCGAAGCCTTCACGGTTCTCGCGGAAGACGAGGACCTGCCACGGTGGGACGTGCCCGAGGCAGCTCGCGGCGCTCTACGGCGGCGCGATCGGCCTCGACGAGGCGTGCGTCGTGGCGAACTTCGTCGAGTCTCTCGACGGTGTGGTGGCCGTGCCCGGGCTTCAGCGCTCGCACGCGGTGATCGGCGACGAGAGCGAGGCGGACCGGTTCGTGCTCGCATTGCTGCGCGCCTGCGCCGATGCGGTCGTCGTCGGCTCGGGGACGCTGCGGGCCTCGCCGCAGGGGACCTGGCGCATCGACCGCGCCTATCCGCCGGCCGCCGAGGCTCTGGCCGAGTTGCGCGCGCAACGGGGCCGTCCCGAGCAGCCGCTCGTCGTGGTCATGACCACCGGCGCGTCGCTCGATCCGTCCCACCCGGTGCTCGAATCCGGTGCGCTCGTGCTCACGACGGACGGCGCAGCGGCTCGGCTGCGGACGGCGGTTCCCGCAGCCGCCGAGGTCGTCGCCGTGAACGAGGGCGAGACGGTCGATCTCGCGCGTGCCCTGGCGCTCCTGCACGACCGCGGCCGCCCGGTCGTCCTCACGGAGGCCGGGCCGTCGATGTTCGGCTCGCTCGTCGCGTCGCAGCTGGTGGACGAGCTGTTCCTCACCGTCTCCCCCGTCCTGGCCGGCCGCGCCACGGCGGCGCGCCTCGGGCTCGTCGAGGGCGTCGAACTTCTTCCGCACGCGCGCGTGGCGGGGCGTCTTCGCTCGGCGCGAGCGCACGGCTCGCACTTGTTCCTCCGCTACCGGCTTCGCTAGCCGGGCTTGTTGAGCTGCCGGTAGAGCCGGTCGATCAGCGCGGGCATCGCCTCGAGCCGCTCGGTGATCATGCGGAGCCGGTACTCCCGGAAGTGCTCGGGCTCGACCTCGAGCGCGTCGGCGAGCGTGGCCACGACGTCGTTGGAGGGGACGGGACGATTCCCGTGCACGAGGTGGTTGAGGTAACCGGCGGATAGCCCGGTCCGCGCGGCGAGCTGCCGGTAGGTGACGGCCTGCTCGTCCATCAGGCGCTCGACGGTCTCGCCGAACCCCTCCTCGCTGAACCGCCTCCGCTTCGCCACCGCTAGGCCTCCTTGCCGAGCTCGGCAACATCTAATCGCTTCTCGTCGCCGCTCTGCGCGGTTCCTTACGTCGACCTTGCCGTCCTCGAGGCTCTTCTTGCCCGCCGTGACGCGGACGGGGCAACCGATCAGGTCGGCGTCGGCGAACTTCTCCCCGGGCCGCTGGTCGCGGTCGTCGAGCAGCACGTCGTACCCCGCGTCGGACAGCACCTGCGCCGCCTGCTCACCAATCTCCTCCGCACCCCTCAGGCCGACGAGATGGACGTCGTACGGCGCGACCGACTGCGGCCAGACGATCCCGTCCTCGTCGTGGGACTGCTCGACGATCGCCGCCATCGTGCGCGCGAGGCCGATGCCATAGCTGCCCATGACGAGCGGCTTCTCGCGCCCGTCCTCGTCGAGAAACGTCGCGCCGAACGGCTGCGAGTGGAAGGTGCCGAGCTTGAAGATGTGGCCGACCTCGATCGCCGTCTCGATGCGGAGCGTGCCGCCGCACTCCGGGCACGCATCGCCGTCCTTTGCCTGGCGGATGTCGGCGAAGGTCGGCTCGTAGTCGCGACCGGCCTGGACGCCGCGGAGATGCTTGCCGTCCTGGTTCGCACCCGCGACGTACTGGCCCTCGCGGAGCGCCTCGTCGGCGATCACCTCGAGGTCGACGCCGACCGGCCCGAGCGAGCCGCCGCCGGCCCCGAAGGCGGCGCGGATCTCCTCGTCGGTCGCCGGGCGGAACGCCGCCTCGAAGAAGGTCTCGAGCTTCCCCTCGCTCAACTTGTCGTCGCCGCGCACGAGGGCGAGCACGAGGCGGTCCCCGGTCACAACCGGGAGCGCCTTCGCGGTCGCGGAGTCCGCGATCGTAGAGGAACTCAGCGAGCTCAGTCGATCGTGCGTCACGCCGGGCGTGTCGACGGGACTCGGGCGCGTCGAGCGTCGTGCGGTAGCTCGGCGGGAGGCGGCGTGCCGCGCGCCGCCTCGGCGTCGGCGAAGTAGTCGCCGTTGTCGCAGCGCATGAGCTCGTTCTCGCCGGAGCCTGTCGGCGCCAGGAAGTCGCGCGAGACCTTGCCGCCCATCACTCCCGACTCCGCCTCGACGAGGTAGGCCTCGAGGCCGCAGCGCTCGAAGATCCGCTTGTAGGCCTGTTCGTGCCTCGCGAACGCGGCATCGAGCCCGGCCTCGTCGGCGTCGAACGTGTACGAGTCCTTCATGATGAACTCGCGGACGCGCAGCAGGCCGCCGCGCGGGCGCGGCTCGTCCCGGTCCTTGGTCGAGAAGTGGTACCAGACCTGCGGGAGCTGCTTGTACGACTGGATCTCGCGCGCGAGGAACGTCATCGACTCCTCATGCGTCCACGAGAGCACGAAGGGCCGGCCGCCGCTGTCGTTCAGGCGAAAGAGGATCGGTACGTTGATCCGCCCGGTCGTCTCCCACAGTTCCGCCGGCGTGAGCGTCGGCGAGAGCATCTCCTGGCCGCCGATCGCGTTGATCTCCTCCCGGATGATCTGCTCGATCCGCATGTGCACACGCCAGCCGAGCGGCAGCATCGCCCACAGCCCGGCGCCGATCTGGCGGATGAAGCCACCGCGCACGAGCAGCCGGTGCGAGGCGGCCTCCGCATCGGCGGGCGCATCGCGCAGGGTCGGCAGGAAGAGCTGTGAGGCTCGGTGGATCATCGGGTCTCGCGAGACCCTAGTCCAGCGGGATCAGCGAGGCTTCGGCCATGGCGAGCGCGGCGGGCTTCGCCATCTTGAGGCGCTTCGGGCGGTTCATCCCGTCGGCGATCCACTTGTCGATCTCATGGAACAGCTCGTCGATCAGGATGTCGGAGCCGACCTTCTTCAGCACGCGCCCGTGCGCGTAGATGAAGCCGACGTCGCGGCCGCCTGCGATCCCGAAGTCCGCGTCGCCGGACTCGCCCGGGCCGTTGACCGCGCAGCCGAGCACCGCGACCTCGAAGGCCTGCGGGTAGTCCTGCAGGCGCAGCTCGACCTCCTCGGCGAGCGTGTGGACGCCGACGTTGTCGCGGCCGCAGCTCGGACAGGCGATCATCACGGGTCCGCGCTCGCGCAGCCCGAGTGCCTTCAGGATCTCGTACGCCGTCTTCGGCTCCTCGACCGGGTCGGAGGAGAGCGAGACGCGGATCGTGTCGCCGATTCCCTCGGCGAGCAGGGTGCCGATTCCGACCGCGCTCTTGATCGAGCCGGCGAAGACCGTCCCGGCCTCGGTGACGCCGAGGTGGAGCGGGTAGTCGACCTTCTCCGAGAGCATTCGGTAGGCGCGGATCATGGTCGGCACGTGGCTCGACTTGACCGAGATCTTGAACTCGTAGAAGTCGAGGCTCTCGAGCAGGCGCACTTCCTCGAGCGCCGCTTCGACGAGCGCCTCGGCCTGGTCGGCCTGCGCGAGCTCCTCGAGATGCTTCGGCAGCGAGCCGGAGTTCGCGCCGATCCGCATCGGTGTCCCCTTCGCCTTCGCGGCGCGCACGACCTCGGCGACCTTGTCCGAGCCGCCGATGTTGCCGGGATTGATCCGGACGGCGGCGACGCCCTGGTCGATCGCCTTCAGCGCGAGGCTGGCGTTGAAGTGGATGTCCGCGATGATCGGGACCGGCGAGAAGCGGACGATCTTCGAGAGCGCCTCCGCGTCCTCCGTCTTCGGCACCGCGACGCGGACGATCTCGCAGCCGGCGCTCGCGAGGGCCGCGATCTGCGCGGTCGTCGCCTCGACGTCATGCGTCTTGGTCGTCGTCATCGACTGCACGACGACAGGCGCGCCGCCGCCGATGGCGACACCGCCGACCGAGATCTGCCGTTTGCTCGCCATCCAGGACTGAGTCTAGCCAGGCACGTTCTGCCCGAATCCCGGCCTCAAAGGACGCTGAAGCGGCTCAATGCGGGACACCGGAGACGTCGTTCGAGGACGCGATCACGAGCAGGAGCAGGAGCAGGGCGAACCCGATGACCGAGACGCGCTCGTAGACCTCGCGTGCGACGGCGCGGCGGCGCACGGCCTCGATGAGCGAGAACAGGATGTGACCCCCGTCGAGCGGGAGCAGCGGCAGGAGGTTCAGAAGCGCGAGCGACATGCTCACGACGGCGAGGATCTCGAGATAGTGGCTCCAGCCGGCCTGGAGCTGTTGCTGCGAGACCTCGACGATCCCGACCGGGCCCGAGAGCTGGCTGCGCCCGTGGCTGGAGAACAGGCCAGCGAGCCCACGTCCGGTGCCGGTCACGACGCCCCAGAGGTTCGAGCCCGCCGCTCGTGCCGCTCTGCCGGCGGAGTACGGAATCATCGGTCGCTCGGCCGTGAAGCCGAACCTCCAGTGGCCGTCGACCTTGACGGTGCGGCGCGGACCGACCTGCTCGCGTCGTCCGTCACGCGAGACCGTCAGCGTCACCTTACGCCCGTGGCTCGCTTCGATCTGCTGCGACACGGAGTTGAAGTCGGTCGGCCGTCCGTTGACGGCGACGATCCGGTCGCCGGGCTGTAGCCCCGCCTTGGCCGCCGGAGCGCCGCTCAGGACCCCGGCGACTTCGGCCGTGCCTTGGTTCGACGGTCCGCCGCTGACGGCGAGCACGAGGAAGAGGATCACGAACGCCACGAGAGCGTTCGCGAACGGCCCGGCCGCGATCACGGCGATGCGCTTCCACGTGGCACCGCGCCAGTACGCCTCCTGAGAGGTGCCTTCCTCGACCTCGCGCAGGCCTCGCTCCGCCGAGCGTCGCGCACCGGGCGTCAGCGCTGCGGCGCTCACCTCGCGCTCGAGCGCGAAGCAGTCGCGACGAGCTGCGTCGTAGTCCTCCACCTCGAGTGCGCGCCGCAGCGTCGCCACGGCCGGCACGAGGCTCGGCTCTTCACGCAGCGCGGGCTCGACGAAGACGCGCAGATCGCGCGCGGCCGGCCGGTTCATGCCAGGGAGCCGGACGAGGCCGCCGAGCGGGATCATCCCGATCCCGTATTCGATGCCGTTGCGCTGGATCTTGTAGAGAGCCGGCGGGAACCCGATGTAGAAGCTCCTCGGCCGCATCCCGACTGCGCGGGCGACCCAGAAATGCCCCAGCTCGTGCAGGAAGACGAGCAGGACGAGGCCGGCGATTACGACGACGTACGTCATGCCGGAGCCAGCGCTCCTGCGGCGAGCGCCCGCGCGGCCCGGTCGGTCTCGACGAGGTCGGCCACGTCGCGAGCGGGAGCGGTGTCCGCGGCGGCGAGCGTCTCCCCCACGACCTCCGGGATCCCGAGGAAGGGCAGGCGGCCGGCGAGGAATGCAGCGACGGCGACCTCGTTCGCAGCGTTGTAGACGCACGGCGCGCTGCCGCCCTCACCGCCCGCGGCACGCGCGAGCGCGAGCAGCGGGAACGTGTCGGTGTCGGGCGGCGAGAACTCCAGCGTGAGCGAGGTCAGGTCGAGCGGTGCGAGCGGCGTCGCGGCACGCTCGGGGTATGTGAGCGAGTACGAGATCGGCACGCGCATGTCCGGGTAGCCGAGGTGCGCGAGCGCGGCGCCGTCGCGGAAGCGGACGAGCGAGTGCACGATCGAGGTCGGCTGGATCGCCACCTCGATCCGGTCGTAGGGAACGCCGAAGAGGAAGTGCGCCTCGATCACCTCGAGCCCCTTGTTCGCGAGCGTCGCGGAGTCCACCGTGATCTTCGGGCCCATCCGCCAGGTCGGATGTGCGAGCGCCTGCTCGGGCGTGACGTCCTCGAGCTCGGCCCGCGTCCGGCCGCGGAACGGCCCACCCGAGCCGGTGAGGACGAGCGTGTCGACCTGCTCCGGCTCGCGTCCTTCGAGGCACTGGAACAGCGCGGAGTGCTCGCTGTCGACCGGCAGGATCCGGCCACCGCCTCGCTCGCGCGCGGCGAGAGCGAGCTCGCCGGCGGCCACGAGGCTCTCCTTGTTCGCGAGCGCGAGGTCGACGCCCTGCTCGAGCGCCCACAAGGTCGCGTGGATCCCGGCGAAGCCGACGACCGCGTTGAGGACGACGTCGGGCTGCGCCCGCTCCAGCAGGTCGGTGAGATCGCCTCCCACCTCCTTTAGCGGGGCGTCGACGTCGTCGAGCGGCGTCGAGCCGGAGGCCGCCGCGCAGAGCTCGAGCTCCGGGTGGGCCTCGACGATCTCGATCGCCTGGCGGCCGATCGAGCCGGTGGCCCCGAGCAGCGCGACGCGTTTCACCTGCTCAGTGTAGGGAGTCGGCTAGTGAAAGCCGTAGGCGGTGACGAGGAAGAACGCCGCGGGAGCCGCGAAGAGGAGCCCGTCGATCCGGTCGAGCATCCCGCCGTGCCCGCCGAGGAACCTGCCCGTGTCCTTCACTTCGAGGTCGCGCTTCACCGCCGACTCGAACAGGTCGCCGATCACCTCCGCGACCACGAGGACGAGGCCGAGCACGATCGCCTGCGAGACGCTCAGGTAGTCCTTGCGCGTGTCGTAGAGCGCGATGAACGAGACGAAGACGCCCGCGACGGCGCCGACCAGCAAGCCCTCCCACGACTTGCCCGGCGAGAGGCGGGGTGCGAGCTTGTGCCGGCCGATCAGCCGGCCGCCGAAATAGGCGAAGGTGGCGGCGGCAAAGGCCGTGAGCACGACCGTGAACGCGATCAGGCGCCCGTGGTCCTGCATCTCGCGCAGCAGGAGGATGAAGCCGAGCCCCAACCCGATCCAGGCCGAGCCGAGGACCGTGGAGCCGACCGCCGCCGTCGTGGGCGCGCGCGTGCTCGAGACCGCGTGCAGGACGAACGCCAGGACGAAGGTCGCGAGAAAGCCGCCGAGCAGCCACTCGATTCCGCCCTTCTCCGCGCCGAAGAGCGCGAGCAGCGCCCCGCCGTAGACCGCGGGCGCGAGCGGGCGGAGTGGCCTCGCCGTCGTGACGAACTCATGCACCCCGACGCAGGCTGCGACGGCGAGGAGCGCGAAGAGCCACCAGCCGCCGAGCCACAGCATCCCGAGCACGAGCGGTAGGCCGACCACCGCGACCAGGAGGCGCGAAGCAAAGTTGGTCATCGCCCGCCGAATCTACGGCGCCGGCTCGCGTACTCCTCGATCGCGGTCCGCAGCTCGTCCGGTCCGAAGTCGGGCCAGAGGGTGTCGGTGAAGACATACTCGGCGTACGCGGACTGCCAGAGCAGGAAGTTCGAGATGCGGCGCTCGCCCGAGGTGCGGATGACGAGATCCGGGTCGGGCATCTCGGGCTCGTAGAGGCACGCGGCGAGCGCGGCCTCGTCGACGTCATCCGGGTCGGCGCCGCTCTCGAGCAGCCGGCGTGCGGCGTCGACGAGCTCGGCGCGGCCGCCGTAGTCGAAGGCGATCCAGAGCTGGAGCCGCGACTTGTCCACGGTCGCCGTCTCGAGCTCGGCCATCTTGGCCTTCAACCAGTCGGGGGCACGATCGCGCCGCCCGACGAAGCGGCAGCGGACACCCTGCGCGGCGAGCTCCTCGAGCTCCCGGTCGATCGTCTCGCCGAAGATCTCCATCAACGCCTCGACCTCGCCCGCGTCGCGGCTCCAGTTCTCGGTCGAGAACGCGTAGACCGCGAGCGACTCGATCCCGAGGTCGATCGCCCCCTCGACGACGGGCCGCAGCGCCCGCGAGCCGGCGCGATGGCCTTCGGCGACCGAGGTCTCGTGCTCGGCGGCCCAGCGTCCGTTGCCGTCCATGATGATCGCGACCGCGTGCGCGACCTCGGGCAGGTGCTCCTCGGAGCTGACGTCGGTGCCGGTACCCGGAACGGAGGCCACTAGACCTCCATCACCTCGGCCTCTTTGTGCTTGAGGAGCTCGTCGATCTGCTTCGTGTGCTCGTCGGTCAGCTCCTGGACGCGGCCCTCAGCGCGGTGTTCGTCGTCGGCGCCGACGTCGCCGTTGTCCACCAGCTCCTTCAGGTGCCGCATCGCGTCGCGCCGGATCTCGCGCACGGCGACGCGGTGCTCCTCGGCCATGTTGCGCACGACTTTGACGAGCTCCTTCCGCCGCTCCTCGGTCAGCTGCGGGATCGGCAGCCGGATCAGCTTGCCGTCGTTGGACGGCGTCAGGCCGAGATCCGACTCCTGGATCGCCTTCTCGATCGCCTTGATCGAGCCCGGGTCGAACGGCTGCACGGTCAGCATGCGCGGGTCGGGGACGTTGATCGTCGAGAGCTGGCGCAGCGGCGTCGGCGTCCCGTAGTAGTCGACCTCGATCCGGTCGAGGAGCGACGCCGAAGCACGACCGGTGCGGACGGTCGCAAAGCCCGACCGTGCGTGCTCGACCGACTTGACCATCTTGTCCTGGGCGCCGTTGATCATTTCTTCCGCAGTGGCCATGCCGTCAGCCCTCCTTGTCCCGGGCGCCGCCGGAGGCGGCGCGGTCTGTTCGCCGGGCGGCGGCGGCTTCGCCGCCGTCGCTTCCAGCATCAGTCGCGATGATGGTCCCGACCTCCTCGCCGTTGACGACGCGCGCGACGTTGCCCTCGACGAGCTCGAAGACGTGGATCGTGAGGCGGTTGTCCATGCAGAGCGACAGCGCCGTCGTGTCCATCACCTTGAGCCCGCGCTCGATCGCCTCCAGATGCGTGATCCGCGGCAGGAACTCGGCGTCCGCGACGCTGCGCGGGTCGCCGTCGTACACGCCCCGGACGCCGTGCTTCGCCATCAGGATCGCGTCGGCGCCCATCTCGAGCGCGCGCAGCGCCGCGGCCGTGTCCGTCGTGAAGAACGGGTTGCCGGTGCCGGCGGCGAAGATCACGACGCGGCCCTTCTCGAGGTGGCGGATCGCCCGGCGCCGGATGTACGGCTCCGCGACCTCCGAGACCTCGAGCGCGGACATGACGCGCGTGTCGGCGCCCTCGCGCTCGAGCGCGTCCTGGAGCGCGAGCGCGTTGAGCAGCGTCGCGAGCATCCCCGCGTAGTCGGCGGTCGCGCGGTCCATCCCACTCTCGGCCGCGGCTGCGAGACCGCGGTAGAAGTTCCCGCCGCCGACCACGACCCCGACGTCGACGCTCTCGTCGCGGATCCCGACGACCTCTTTCGCGAGCGCGCGCGTCACACCGGGGTCGATCCCGTACTCGCGCTCGCCCATGAGCGCCTCGCCGGAGAGCTTGAGCAGCACCCGCCGGAAGGCGGGCACGGTCGGCCGGGGGCCGGTGTCGGTCTCGGGTTGTGCCGTCATCCCGCCAGCGAGAACCGCTCGAACTCGAGCACGTCGGCCCCCGCCTCGGCGAGCACCTTGCCGACCGTGAGATCGTCGTCATGGATCCACGGCTGGTCGGCGAGCACACCGCCGCGTGCGGCGAAGAAGCGCTTGTCGAGCATGCCGGTGACGATCTTCTCACGCGCCTCCTCCGGCTTCGACTGCACCTCGTCGGAGTTGAGGTAGATCTCCCGCTCGGCCGTCACGAGATCCTCAGGCACGTCCTCGCGGCCGATCCAGCGCGGATCGGACCAGGAGATGTGCATCGCGAGGTTCCGAGCGAGCTCCTCGTCCCCGCCGCGCATCTGCAGCAGGACCCCGAGCTTGTTCGCCGGCGGATGGACGTATGCGCCGAGGCGGCCACCGTCGACAGCCTCGAAGCGGGCGGCGCCGGCGACGGCGATGTTCTCGCCGAGCTTGCCGGACAGCGCCACGCGCTCCTCGTCGAGCTGGGAGACGGCGTCGATGCCCTCCGCCTCGACGAGGTCGAGCGCCTTCTTGCCGAAGGCCTGGAACTCCTCGTTGTTGGAGACCGGTTCGGTCTCGCAGCCGACGGCGACCATCGTGCCGCGCGAGCCGTCCGCTGCCAGGCGGTAGCCGACGAGCCCTTCGGTCGTCGCGCGGTCGGCCCGCTTGGCCGCGTTCGCCATGCCCTTCTCGCGGAGGAGGACGACGGCGTCGTCGATGTCGCCGTTCGTGTCCTGCAGCGCGCGTTTGCAGTCCATCATCCCGGCGCCCGTGCGCTCGCGGAGCTCGCGAACGAGCTGGGCTGAGATCTCCGCTGCCATCTAGGCCTCCTCCTTCTCGCCGCCACGGCCGCCGGAGGCGGTCGGGTCCTCCGGCCGGGCGTCGTCGGCTTCGCCGGCGACGCTTCCAGCCTTCGTCGGGTCGCCGAGGGCGGCTTCCGATCTTTTCGTCTCCTCTGCGCCTTCCTTCGCGGGATCCTCGCCGGTCGGCACCGGGACGCTCTCGCCCTCGGTCACCGGCTGGATCTCCTCGCCGGCCTGGACGTCCTCGACGTCGCCTTCCGGGGCGTTCTCGGCCGCCGCGGCGGCTGCGGCCGCCGCAGCCTGCTGCTCCTGCTGCTGCTCGAGCTCCCGGGCCGAGACCTTCTGCTTCCCGTCGTTCACGGCCTCGGCGAGCGCATGCACGACGAGACTGCAGGAACGGATCGCGTCGTCGTTGCCGGGGATGACGTAGTCGGCCTCGTCCGGGTCGCAGTTCGTGTCGACCAGGGCGACGACCGGGATCCCGAGCCGGCGCGCCTCGCGCACCGCGAGCGCCTCCTTCTTGAGGTCGAGGATCACGACCGCGTCGGGCTGCTTGCGCATGTCGGCCACGCCGCCGAGGTTCGCCTCGAGCTTCTCGAGCTCGCCGCCCATGGCGATGCGCTCCTTCGCGGGCAGGAGTTCCATCTGGCCGTCGTCCCGCAGGCGCCGCATCTCGTGCAGCCGGTCGATCCGGTCGGCCATCGTGCGCCAGTTGGTCAGCAGCCCGCCGAGCCAGCGGTGGTTGACGTACGGCATGTCGATGCGCTTCGCCTCGCTCTCGACGGCGTCCTGCGCCTGCTTCTTCGTGCCGACGAAGAGGACGGTGCCGCCGCGCTCGGCGACGTTGCGCAGGAACTGCCGCGCCTCCTCGAGCCGCTCCGCGGTCTGCGTGAGGTCGATGACGTAGATGCCGCCGCGCTCGGCGAAGATGAAGCGGCGCATCTTCGGGTTCCAGCGCCGTGTCTGGTGGCCGAAGTGGACTCCGGCCTCCAGCAGCTCGCGCATGGAGACAGCGCCGGCGCTCGTAGAGACAGCCATGGAAGCTCCTTCCAGATTGGTTTGTCGTGCAAAGCCGGCGGGAGTCGAGGCGCACCTCCCGCAAGGGGAGGCACGCGCGCCACGCTGGGCCGCCGGGGAGGAGGAACGGGACGCGGGAAGGTTAGCTGCGGGCCGCAGCGAGCGCGGTGGCGAGGTCGGGCGGCAGCGGCGAGGAGACGTCGACTGCGGCGCCGGTGATCGGGTGGTCGAAGGCGAGCCGTGCGGCATGCAGGAACTGCCGCTCGAGGCCGAGATCGTGCGTGACACCGTAGACAGGATCGCCGGCGACCGGGAGGTCGATTGCGGCGAGATGGACGCGGATCTGGTGCGTCCGTCCCGTCTCGAGCCGCACGCGCAGCAGCGCGTGCCGCGGGAGCAGCTCCTCGAGCTCGAAGTGCGTCACCGCCGCACGTGGCGTCGCCGTGTCGAGCGAGTGCCGGAGCCGGTCGTGTCGATCGCGTCCGATCGGCGCCTCGATCGTGCCGCGGAGCGACTGTGGCTTCCCGACGACGAGCGCGAGGTACTCGCGCGTCAGCGCACGGCGGCGCACGAGCCGCTGCAGCTTCTCGTAGCTCTCGTGCGAGCGCGCGACGACGAGCAGCCCCGACGTGTCGCGGTCGATGCGGTGGACGATCCCGGGCCGGCCCTCCGCCCCGCCCTGCGCTCCGGCGGCTGCGAGCGCCTGGGCGAGCGTGCCACCGGGGTGGCCGGGCGCCGGATGCACGACGACACCGGCGGGCTTGTCCACGACGAGGAGATGCTCGTCGGCGTAGGCGATCGTGAGCTCCGGCAGCGCAACCGCCGGCTCGTCGGCGGCCGGGGCCGGTGCCGCGATCGTCAGCTCCTCCCCACCCGCGAGCTTGTGGCTCTTCCCGCGCGGCTCTCCGTCGACGAGCACGGCGCCGGCTGCGAGGAGCCGTTCCGCCGCGGCGCGAGAGCGCACCTCGGGCAGCCCGGCGAGATAGCGGTCGAGCCGCTCACCCGCGGCCTCGGCGGGAACGGCGAGCCGGGTCAGCGCTTGGGTGTCCGCGGCTCTCGCTCGGAGAGGAGAAGCGCAGCGAGGAGGATCCCGACGCCGATCACGATGAAGCTGTCCGCCAGGTTGAAGGCCGGCCAGTAGCGGAAGTCGAGGAAGTCGGTGACGAAGCCGAGCCGCACGCGATCGGCGAGGTTCGAGACGCTGCCGCCGATCACGAGACCGAGCGCCACGGGCAGCACGGGATGGCGTGCCCCGGAGCGCGCGAAGTAGGCGAGCATCCAGGCGATCGCGATCGTGGTGACGACGATGACGGCAGCCGTCGCGTTCGAGAAGAGGCCGAACGCGATGCCCGAGTTCTGGACGTGGCGGATCGTGAAGGGGCCGACCACGTGGAACCCCTCGCCGAGCACGAGGTGGGAGACCACGAGATGCTTCGTCACCTGGTCGGCGACGACCGCCGTGAGCGCGATCGCGGCGAGCGCCAGCCACTGGGCGCGCGTGGCCGCGAACGAGCGGGTGGCTCGAGAGACCGGGGTCAAGGCGTCCGTCGCGGAGCCGACTCGTACCTCGAGCTGTCTGGCCGGCTCGTTCATCCTCCCTCGGCTCTGCGCTTGCAGTCGATGCAGAGAGAGGCCCACGGGCTCGCCTCCAGCCGCGCTTGCGGGATCTCGCTGCCGCAGTTGGAGCAGATGCCGTACGTCCGGTCGTCGATGCGCTGCAACGCGGCGTCGATCTCGGAGAGGACCTGCTCGGCGTTGTCTTCGAGCGTGTAGTCGATCTCACGCCCGAGAGTCGCGCTGGCGGTGTCGGCGAGGTGGTTGCCGCCCGATGCCGCGACTTCATCGACCTCGTCGTCGAGCGAGCCGGGATGCTCATCGTGGAGGGACGCGATCGCGTGCTCGACCCGCTGCCGCTCGTCGAGGAGCGCGCCACGGAAGTGCTCGGTGTCGAAGCTCGTCACCGCCGTTCCCTTCTGCCCCGGTCGTCCCCTGAGGCCGAGGCGAGGCGCCGTTCGATCAGCGCCGGGCCCATCCCCGTCAACTCCACGATCTTCTCCCTGCCGCCGTGCCCCGAGACGAGCTTCAGGGCCGTGCGCGGGAGCGCGAGCGTGTCGGCGAGAAGGCGGAGGACGGCTTCGTTGGCCCGTCCGCGCTCGGGCGCCTCGGTGACGCGCACCTTCCAGGCGTCCCCGTGTCTGCCCACGAGCGCCGTGCGGCCCGCGCCCGGGCTGACGCGCAAGCGCAGTCGAGTCGTCTCCGCACTCACGCACTCAGTCTACGTCGGGGCACCTCACGCAGCGTCTGCGTCGGGCACGCCGTACCAGCTCCGTTCCTCGGCGGTCGCCTCGTTCGACTCAGGCTCGACGGTCGTCGCCGGCTCCTGGCTCGTCTCCGTGGCCTCGGGCTCCCCGAACGCGGCGAGGGCCTCCTGCAGCTGCAATCGCAGCCGCCGTGACTCCTGCTCGAGCCGGTCGTTCTCGGCGATCGCGCGGCGCTGGATCTCCCGGGACTCGGCGTGCGCCTCGCTGAGGATGAGCTCCGCCTCGCGCCGCGCCTGGTCGCGCGTCTGCGCCGATGCGTGCTCCGCGGAGACGAGCGTCGTTCGCAACAGGCTCTCGAGCTCGCGGAAGCGGACGAGGTCGGTCTCGAGCTGCTCGACCTTGTCAGCGAGGTCGGCTCGCTCGCGCCACACGTCCTCGAAGCTCACGGCGATCTCCTCGAACAGCGTGTCGGTGGCGTCGACCCGATAGCCGCGGAACAGCGCGCGCTGTGGGGTCAGGTGTCTGATCTCGACCGGTGTGAGTGCCATCGCTCTCTCCTTAGTTGAAGTGGTTGAGGACCCAGATGAGGAAGCGGTCGATCACGATCAGGAAGATCAGGGCCAGCATCGGCGAGAGGTCGATCGCCCCCGTCGAGGGGAGCAGGCGACGGAACACGCGCAGGTAGGGCTCGCAGACGTCGTAGAGGAACCGCTGGATCCGGTTGAGCGTGGGCGAATAGGGCAGCCGCAGCCAGCTCGTGAGGATGTAGACGAAGATCACGAGCCAGTAGAGCCCGATGAAGACGTTGATGAACGTCTCGACGCTCGAAATCGCGTCGCCGAGCAGCGCGAACGTGGCTGACACGCCCATTCAGGCGTGGTTCGCCTCGGCCGGCCCTTCTCCTATGCCTGGTTGAAGAAGCCGCGCTCGAGCATCCGCGCCCGGTCCTCGGCGGACAGCTCGACGTCGCTCGGCGTCAGCAGGAAGACCTTGTCGGCGATGCGTTGCATCCCGCCGTCGAGCGCGTAGGTGAGGCCGCTGGCGAAGTCGATCAGTCGTTTCGACAGCTCGGAGTCCGCCGACTGGAGGTTGAGGATCACCGGGACGCCGTTCTTGAAGCGGTCGGCCACCTGCTGCGCGTCGTTGAAGCTGCGCGGGAGGATCAGGTGGACGCGCGACGCGCCGGGGCCTTGCACGGGCTGCAGGTTGCGTACGGGACGCTGCGACGCTCGCGGGCGGAGGATGCTCGTCCGCTGCCCGTCGGGCTCGGGGTCGGTCCAGTCGTCGTCGTAGTCATGCCGCGACTTGCGGGCCGGGAAGCGCCGAACGTTCGGGTTCTCGTGTTCGGCGGCGAGCTCGTCCTCGGTGAGGTAGCCCGTCTCGTCCCAGTCCTCTTCCTCGGCGATGCCGAAGTAGACGAGGGTACGAGCCCAGACGTCGGAAAGCGGCATGGCGCCGCCGATGTTAGCGCTGCCACAGGACTGCGCCGACCCGGACGTAGGTCGCTCCCTCTTCGGCGGCGACCCGGTAGTCCTGGCTCGTCCCCATCGAGAGATCGTGCAGCCCGTGGCGCGCGGCGAGCTCGCGGAGACGGCGGAAGTACGGCCGCGACGCCTCGGGGTCGGCGGCCGCGGGCGGCATCGTCATCAGCCCGCGAACGTCCGGGTACGCCTCGAGCAGTGCCGGCAGGTCCTCGGGGCCGACTCCCGACTTCGTCGCCTCGCCCGAGAGGTTGACCTCGACCAGCGCCGGAATCGTGAGCTTGCGCGCGGCCGACCCGGAGGCCAGCGAGTGGCACAGCTCGCAGAGCTCGCTTACGAGCGGCGCCTTGCGGCTCTGCAGGTGGCCGATGAAGTGCCAGCGGAAGGCGTCGCCGTAGCGGGCGTGCTTCGCGGCGAGATCCTGAGCGCGGTTCTCGCCGACGACCTCGATGCCCGCGTCGGCCAGTGCCCCCAAGTCCTCGAGCGGGACGTACTTCGTTGCGACGACGACCGTGACGTCCGGACCGACCTCTTCGCGGATGCGCTCGTAGCGTTCGCGGATCTCAGCCGGCGACATACGCGATCACCCCCTGGCGGCCGGTGTGCCCTGCATCCCGCCGGTGCGAAAAGAACGCCTCGGGCTCGCAGGCGGTGCAGCGGTCGACGCGGTGGATCTGCTCGACGCCGGCCGCTCGCAGCGCGCGCTCGGCGCTCGTCCAGAGGTCGAGGCGGCCGTCCCGGACGACGTCGTCGCCGAACCGCGCGCGAAACGGCGCCGCCACGTCCTCCCCCACCTCGTAGCAGCACGGGCCGATACCCGGCCCGATCGCGGCCGCCAGCGTCCCGCCGCCGAGCGCGTCTGCGCCTGCCCCCGCGATGCCGGCGAGCAGGCCCTTCCAGCCGGCGTGGAGGACGGCGACGGCGGGCTCGCCCGCGCCAACGCGCGCAACCGCGAGCGGCAGGCAGTCGGCGGACATCGCGAGGATCGGCAGGCCCGGCTCGTCGGTCCAGAGGCCGTCCGCGTGCTCGCCCCGCAGCGCGGACACCGCGCGCAGCACGCTGGCTGAGTGCACCTGGTAGTTGAGCGCGAGCCTCTCCACGTCGGCGCCGATCGCCTCGCACGCGATCCGCCGGTTCTCGTCGGCGCGCTCGGGGTCGTCCCCGCTCTTGCGGCCGAGGTTGAGCGACGCGTACGGACCTTCGCTCACGCCGCCGACGCGGGTCGTGAAGGCGACCTCGTAGCCGTCCACCTGCCAGCGGATCACAGCCGCTCCTTGGCCAGCGTGAGCAACTGGTCGCGCGTGTTCAGGTCTGGCTCGTCCACGACGACGTCGAGGAGCTCGTGGAGGATGCGCCCGAGCCGGGGTCCCGGCTGGCAGCCGAGTGCGATCAGGTCGTTGCCGTCGACCGCGAGATCGCGCAGCCGGTGCGGGCTCGCCTGCTCCTGCTCGACCACCTCGCGGAATCGCGCCAGCCGCTCGATCTCCTCGAAGGGCGGCGGCTCGCCGTCGGTTCCTCGCTTGCCGAGCAGGTCGGCGAGCTTGTGGTTGAGGAGGTCGAATGCGATCTCGTCCCCGTTGCGGCGCAGGAAACGCCGGGCGCGGAGGGGGTCGCCCTTCCCCGGCTGGAACATGTGGTGGCGCACGATGCGGACGACGCGTTTGCGCAGCGCATTCGGATAGCGGAGCCGGAGCAGGGCTCCGGCGGCGAGGTCGGCGCCGGCCTGGTCGTGTCCGTGCGCGGCGAAGCCGGGCTTCGCGTAGTAGTGGAGGCGGCCGTCGTGCCCGCGCCAGCCGACGATCGGCTTGCCGAGGTCGTGGAAGAGCGCGGCGAGCCGCACGGGCAGCGAGAAGCCCTGATCGGCGGCGGCCTGTACGACCGCGAACGTGTGCTCGTCGACGGTGAGGTCGTGGTAGCGGCTCTCCTGGTCGAACCCGATCGCGGGGCCGAACTCGGGCAGGAGCTCGACGAGGACTCCGGTGTCGCGGGCCAGCCTCAGCGCGCGGGCCGGCTCGGCACCGAGCAGGAGCTTCGAGAGCTCGCCCATCCCGTCCGCGGAGAGACCGCCCCCGATGCGCTCGCCCGAGACGAGCTTCACTGCCGGCGCCTCCTCGCGCATCTGGGCGAGCAGCTCCTCGTCCGGCTCGAAGCCGAGCTGGGAGACGAAGCGGAGTGCGCGCACGAGCCGCAGCGGATCCTCGCGGAAGCTCTGCGGCGAGACGGTGCGTAGGCGGCCCGCCTCGAGATCGGCCTTGCCGTTGAGGGGATCGACGAGCTCGCCCGTCTCGAGCCGGCGGGCCATCGCGTTGACGGTGAAGTCGCGGCGTCGCATGTCGTCCTCGACCGACAGCGAGGCGTCGGCGACGATCTCGAAGTCGTGCCGTCCAGGCCCGGTGGAGACCTCCTTGCGCGGCGGCGCGAACTCGATCCCGGCCGGGGTCAGCTGCCGGATCCGGCCGTCGTCCGGGTGGAACCGAATGCCGACGAGCCGGTCGGCGACCACGAGATCCTCGACGCGCCCGTGCGGGGCGAGCGCCGCCCGGAGTCCTTCGGTGTCGAGGCCGGGCACGAGGAAGTCCGCGTCCCTGGAGTCCAGCCCGAGCAACTCGTCGCGCACGGCGCCCCCGACGAGGTAGGCGTCGAGCCCGAGCGAGCGGACGTAGTTCTCGATCTCCTCGCGCATCCGGCCATTCTCGCCGGACCGGCGGAGCGCCCTACAGCCGTGCGATCGCTTCGATCTCGACGAGCGCTCCGGATGGCAGCTGCGAGACCTCGATGGTCGCTCGCGCGGGAGGCTGCTCGCCGACGTGCTTCGCGTAGATGCCGTTCATCGCCTGGAAGTCGTCGAGGTGCTGGAGGAAGACGGTCGTCTTCACGAGCCGGTCGAGGCCCGTCCCCGCTTCTTCGAGGATCGCCTGCAGGTTCGCGAAGACCTGCTCGGTCTGCTCCTCGATCCCGCCGGAGATCGCGGTGTCTCCCGGCTTCAGGCCGAGCTGGCCCGACACGAACACAAAGCCGCCGGCTGCGATCGCCTGCGAGTACGGCGCACCCTGGAACGGCGCCGGCGCGGCCTCGCTGCGGATGACGCGCTTGTCGCTCATGGCCGAGCCTCCTGTCTCTCGCATGCCTGGGCCAGCGCCTCGCCGAGCCCCTTGAAGATCGCCTCGAGCACGTGGCTGCTGTCGGTTCCGTTGAGGAGCCGCACGTGGAGCACGAGCCCCGCGTTCTCCGCGAGCACCTCGAGAAACCGCCGCGCCACATCGGTGCCGAGCCCGCCGATGCGGGCCTGGGTGAGGTCGACATTGGTGACGAACAGCGGCTCGTCGCTCGTTTCGAGCACCACCGAGGCGAGTGCCTCCGCCGAGGTCATCGCGCCGGCGCCGTGGCCGCGCGCGCCCTCGGCCCGCAACGGTCCCGCGAGCGCCTGCCCGAGCGCAGCCGCCGCGGCATCGACTTCGGCCTGCGTGTCGCCCGGCTCGATGTCGAGGATGAGGTCGAAGTGCGCGGTCTCCGCCAGGCGCGTGAGCAAGCGGTTGAGGACGGGAAGCCCCGTCTCCACCGTCGCGTCGCCGTGCCCGTAGACATTGACGCGCACGCCTGCCGCAGCCTGCTCGCTCATCTCCCGGAGCGTACTGCGGCTCTAGGCCTCGACGCGCTCGATCTGCGCGCCGACGGCACGGAGCCGTTCGTCGATGCGCTCGTAGCCGCGGTCGATCTCGGCGACGTTGCCGATCACGGAGCGGCCGTCCGCGCAGAGCGCGGCGATGAGCATCGCCATCCCCGCGCGGATGTCGGGGCTCGTCAGCCGCTGGCCGTAAAGGCGCGACGGGCCGCTGACGACGACGCGGTGCGGGTCGCAGACGATGATCCGCGCTCCCATCGAGACGAGCTTGTCCACGAAGAACAGCCGGTTCTCGAACATCTTCTCGAACACGAGGATCGTCCCCCACGCCTGCGTCGCGACCGCAACCGCGATCGACGTGAGGTCGGCCGGGAACGCCGGCCAGGGGCCGTCCTCGATCTTCGGCACCTGGTCGCCGAGGTCGTTCTGGATCACGAGCTCCTGGTTCGGCGGCACGCGCAGCCAGTCGTCCCCGAGCTCGACTTCGATCCCGAGGCGGCTGAACGCGGTGAGGATCGAGACCATGTCGTGCGGCCCGACGCCGTCGATGGTCAGGTCGCTGTTCGTGACGGCTGCGAGGCCGATGAAGCTGCCGACCTCGATGTGCTCGGAGCCGATCGTCCACGCCCCTCCGCTCAGCTTCTCGACGCCGTGGATTCGGAGGACGTTCGACTCGATGCCCTCGATCTGGGCGCCGAGGGAGACGAGGAAGCGGCACAGGTCCTGCACGTGCGGCTCGCAGGCGGCGTTCCCGATCGAAGTCTCGCCCGGCGTGAGGACAGCCGCCATCACCGCGTTCTCGGTCGCCATCACGCTCGCCTCGTCGAGGAAGATGTCGGCGCCGCGCAGCCCGTCCGTCCGCATCTCGTAGCGGCTCTCGACCTCGATGCGCGCGCCGAGCCGCTCGAGCGCGTGGATGTGCGGATCGAGCCGGCGCCGCCCGATCACGTCGCCGCCCGGCGGCGGTACGCTCGCCCGGCCGAGCCGCGCGAGCAGCGGGCCGGCGAGCAGGAACGAGGCCCGGATCCGTTCCGCCAGGACCGCGTCGACCTCGGGAGTCGAGAGACCCTGCGGGTCGACGCGCACCTCGTTGGGGCCGGTCCACTCCGCGCTCGCTCCCGTCCCGGCGACCAGCTCGATCATCGTCTCGACGTCGCGGATCCGCGGGACGTTCGAGAGCGTGACGGGCTCGTCGGCGAGCAGGCACGCGGCGAGGATCGGCAGCGCGCCGTTCTTGTTCCCCGAGGCACGGATGCGGCCGCTGAGCGGGTTTCCACCCTCGATGACGAGGGCATCCGGGGCCGTCGCGACGGACATGCCGGGCTAGGATAGCCGGGCCTTGGAACCGACTCGCGAACAGGCCTGGGAGACGCTGACCCGCTACACGAAGAGCGAGTCGCTCCTGCGCCACGCGCTGGCGGTCGAGGCGTCGACGGCCGCGTACGCGCGGAAGTTCGACGAGGACGAGCAGTTGTGGCGCGTCGCCGCGCTCCTGCACGACTTCGACTACGAGATCCACCCCACGCTCGACCAGCATCCGCAGGACGGCGCCCCGATCCTGCGCGAGGAGGGCTATCCCGAGGAAGTCGTCGAGACCGTGCTCTCCCACGCCGAGCACCTCGCCATGCCGCGCGACACGCTGCTCAAGAAGGCGCTCTTCGCCTGCGACGAGCTGAGCGGCTTCATCCACGCGTGCGCGCTCGTGCGGCCGACCGGGCTCGAAGGGCTCGAACCGAAGTCGGTCAAGAAGAAGCTCAAGCAGCCGTCCTTCGCGGCCGGCGTGCACCGGGACGAGGTCTACCAGGGCGCCGAGGATCTCGGCGTCGAGCTCGACGACCACATCCGCACCATCGTCGCGGCGCTGCAGCCCATTGCCGGCGAGCTCGGCCTACCCTCCTAGACCCTCGGCGAGCCTGCGCAGGTCGTCCTCGCTCGTCCACCAGCCGCACGAGGTGCGGACGAGGTCCAAGCCCGGCAGTTCCCGGACGATCACGTCTCGCTCGGCAAGCGCGCGAACGAGCTCCGTAGGGTCGTCCGGCGGGCGGAAGGAGACGAGCGTCGAGTGTTCCGGCGGCGTGACGGTCTCGACGAGCGGCTCGAGCAGCTCTCGGCAGCGGGCGGCCATTGCCGCGGCACGTTCGTAGCGCCAGTCCGGATGCACTTGGAGCGAAGCCTCGAGGCCGGCCAGCGCGGGAGCCCCGATCCAGCCCGAGTCGAACCGGCGCGCGCCGTCCTTCGGCACGAACGAGCCGTCGTTCTCGTGAGTCAGCGGCGAGAACGCGGTCGGCAGCGCGACGGTGAGTCGCTCCGGATCGCGCACGAAGAGCGCGCCCGACGGATCGGGCCCGCAGAGCCACTTCTGCGCCGAGACGGTGTAGAAGTCTGCGCCCGCAAGGTCGACGGGAATCGCGCCGGCCGACTGGGCGCCGTCGACGAGCAGCGGCGGTCCGTCCGGACGCCGGAGCCGCGCGACGTCGAGCCTGCGTCCCGTCGTCCAGAGGACGTGGGAGACGGCGATCAGCCGGGTGCGGGGTGTAACCGCGGCGAGGAGCGCGTCCTCGTCGGCCTCTGTCACGACGACGCAGGCGCCGCTCGCGCGGAGCGGGCCGAGCAGCCCGAAATGCTCCTGGTCGGTGGTGACGACCTCGTCGCCGGCACCCAGGCCGAGCCCGGCGACGACGATCTGACAGCCGCGCGTCGTCGAGTCGGTCAGGGCGACGAGCTCCGCGGACGTGCCGAGGACTGCCGCGAAGCCTGCGCGGACGCGGTCGCGCAGGTCGAAGAGCTCCTCCTTGTAGACCGTGGTGCTCCGGCCCGCGGCCAGGTCGCGCTCGAGCCGGGAGCGCAGCGCGTCGACCGTCGCCTGCGGGAGCGGTCCCGCCGAGCCGGCATTGAGGTACGCCACGCGCTCGAGGACGGGGAACTGCCCGCGTGCCTCCTCGGGCGTCATGCCACGACCGCCTCCACGGGAGCGTGGTCGGAGAGCACCCGGCCGTCGACCAGGCGCCGTTCGAGTGGCCAGGCCGAGGGGCGGTCGCGCAGCTCGAGGTCGCGCACGAGGATCTGGTCGATGCTGCCCGCGAGCGGCGCCGAGAAGCCGTCGGCCACGGGCGCCACGAGGTTGGCATCGCCGGCGACGATGGAGCGCTCGGCGTGCAAGCGCCAGGACGCGGTCGAGCTGCGCGCGGTCGCCGTCGATGTGGAAGTTCACGACCGTCACGCCTGCGAACTCGGCCAGCGTGCGCGATCCGGCGCAGCTTCGCCTCGCCGACGACATGCTCGCCGAGGTCGCGCGCCGGGCCGCGCGTGAGGATCGCGTCCGCCTCCCCGGTGAACGCCGAGCGGAGCAGCCCGTGGTGGAGCCCCGTGACCGTACGCGCGCCGACCGGCAGCAGCGGGGGCCGCGCGACGGCGCTCGTCGCGTGCATGCCGCTCCAGTTCTCCAGATGCCGCAAGGCCCAGACCGGGAGCTCCTGCAAGCACACGACGTCCGGCCGGTCTCGGGTCACGAGCTCGATCATCTGGCGGAGGAACGCCGCCGCCCGGGCGGAGACGGCTTGCCGTGAAAGAGGTTCCAAGTCCGCACGAGCATGGTCACGGCGTAGCGTACGAGCCAGTGCGCGTCCTGCTCGCCGATCCGCCGGCCTTCACGCCGCCGTACGACCACGAGCTCGCTGCGGCGCTGGCGCGGGCGGGCGCGGACGTCGAGCTCGTCACGTCGCGCTTTCGCTTCGGTGACGCGCCGGAGCCGGAGGGATACCGGCGGCGGGAGGTCTTCTACCCCGTCTCGTCGCGCGTCTTCGGCCGCTCCGCGCTGCGCGTGCCGCTGAAGGTGGCGGAGCATCCGTTCGGGCTCGCCGCGCTCCGCCGGTTCAAGGCGGACGTGCTCCACATGCAGTGGCTGCCGGCGCCCGAGCTCGACGCGCTCCTCTTCCGCTCGCATCTGCCGTCGGTGCTCACGGCCCACGACCTTCTCCCCCGCCGCACGGCGCATCGCATCGACCTGTGGCGCCGGCTCTTCGCGCGTTTCGACCGGATCGTCGTGCACAGCGAGAACGGCCGGGACACGCTCGCCGGGCTCGGCGTCGAACCCGAGCGCCTGCGCGTGATTCCGCATCCCGTGTTCCCGAGCGATCCCGAGCGGCACGACGACGGCCGCACCGTGCTGGCCTTCGGGATCATCCGGCCGTACAAGGGGCTCGGGGACGCGATCGAGGCCGTGCGGCGCGCCGGGGACGCTCGGCTGCTCGTGGCGGGCGACGCGATGGAGCCGGTGGAGCCGTACCGCGCTGCCGCGAACGGGCTCGACGTGGACTGGCGGCTCGGCTATCTCGCCCAACCCGAGATCGACCGCGCTTTCGGCGACGCGACCGTCGCCGTGTTCCCGTACCGGCCGGAGCTCGACCAGAGCGGAGCCTTGCTGCGCGCGCTCGGCGCCGGGGTGCCTGCGGTGGCCTACGACGTCGGTGGGATCGCGGAGCCCGTGCGGCGCTTCGGGGCCGGCCGGGTCGTGGTCGCCGGAGATGTCGCCGGGCTCGCCGAGGCGGTCCACGAGCTCCTCTCCGACCCCGCCGCGCTCGAGGAGGCCCGAGCCGGCGCACGGCGGGCGCGCGCGGAGCTGACCTGGGACGCCGCCGCGCAGGCGCACCTCGCCCTCTACGAGGAGATCACGTGAGGCTGCGCCGCGAGCCGTTCCACGACCTGATCGCCCGCCAGCTCGACCTGTTCGTCGAGGACGAGGCAGATCTGCTGGAGGAAGCCCGCGAGAAGTCCCGGGCTTACGAGCAGGCCGACCGCGAGGACCGGGAGGAGGCGTACGGCGACTGGTCCGATGTGATCGAGACTGCGACCGAGGCCCTCGCGGACATGCGCGACCGCTTCGCCCGTACGCTCGAGGAGGATGCCGCCGAGACGTACGAGGAGTCCTTCAACCGCGCCGTCCGCAAGCGCTGGCCCGACCTCGGCCTCGAGATCGAGAATCGCTGACGTGACCGCCCGCATCGAGGACTACGCCCTGCTCGGCGACCTGCAGACAGCGGCGCTCGTGGGTCGCAACGGCTCCGTCGACTGGCTTTGCGTCCCCCGCTTCGACTCCGGCGCCTGCTTCGCCGCGCTCCTCGGCGGGCCGGACGACGGCCGCTGGCTGCTCGCCCCCTCGGCGCCCGCGACCAGTACGCGCCGCTACCTCCACGACACGCTCGTGCTGGAGACGACCTGGACGACGGACGACGGCTCCGTCGCCCGCGTCCTCGACTTCATGCCGCCGCGCGGCCAGGCGCCCGACATCGTGCGCATCGTCGAGGGCGTCAAGGGCCGAGTCCAGTTCCGCTCGGAGTTGACGATCCGCTTCGACTACGGGCGCATCGTCCCCTGGGTGCGCAAGCGCACGCACGAGGACGACACGCGTGTCGCGCTCGCCGGGCCGGACGCGCTCTGCTTCCGCACGACCGCGGAGACCCGCGGCGAGGACCTGCGCACGATCTCGGAGGTCGCGGTCGACGAGGGCGAGCGGGTCCCGTTCGTCCTCACCTGGTTCCCGTCGCATCAGGAGGTGCCCGAGGCGGTCGAGCCCGAGCAGGCGCTCGCCGACACCGAGGCGTTCTGGCGGGAGTGGAGCGAGGCGTGCCCGCTCGACATCCCCGCCGACTGGACGCCGCTCGTCCGGCGCTCGCTCATCGTGCTCAAGGCTCTCACCTACCAGCCGACCGGCGGGATCGTCGCTGCTCCCACCACCTCGCTGCCGGAGTGGATCGGCTCCGTGCGCAACTGGGACTACCGCTACTGCTGGCTGCGCGATGCGACGCTCACGCTGCTCGCCCTCCTCCACTGCAACCACGCCGACGAAGCGGGAGAGTGGCGGCGCTGGCTGATCCGGGCAATCGCGGGCGACGCCGCGGACGTCCAGATCATGTACGGCGTCGCGGGAGAGCGGCGCCTGAGCGAGTTCGAGCTCCCCTGGCTCGACGGCTACGAGGGCTCGCAACCGGTGCGCGTCGGCAATGCGGCGAGCGAGCAACTCCAGCTCGACGTCTACGGGGAGGTGCTCGACTGCTTCTACCAGGCGCGCCAGCACGGCCTGCCGGTCGATCCGCAGGGGTGGACGATCCAACGCGGCCTGCTCGACCATCTCGCAGGAGCGTGGCGGGAGCCGGACGACGGCATCTGGGAAATCCGCGGCGGGCGCCGTCACTTCGTCCACTCCAAGGCGATGGCGTGGGTCGCGTTCGATCGCGCGGTGCGGACGGTCGAGGAGTTCGACTTCGCAGGGCCCGTCGACCGCTGGCGGGCGATCCGCGATGAGATCCACCAGGACGTGTGCGAGCGCGGCTTCGACGCCGAGCTCGGCAGCTTCACGCAGTCGTACGGCTCCCGGGAGCTCGACGCGAGCCTGCTGCTGTTGCCGCTCGTCGGCTTCCTACCGGCTTCCGACCCGCGCATCCGGGGGACGATCGAGGCGGTGGAGCGCGAGCTCCTCCACGAGGGCTTCGTCCTGCGCTACCGGACGAGCGAGTCAGCTGCGGACGGGCTGCCGCCGGGCGAGGGCGTGTTCCTGCCGTGTTCGTTCTGGCTCTGCGACTGCTACGAGCTGCTCGGGCGGCATGACGACGCGCACGGGCTGTTCGGGCGGCTCGTCGCGCTCGCCAACGATCTCGGCCTGCTGGCCGAGGAGTACGACCCGCAGGCGAAGCGGCTGCTGGGGAACTTCCCGCAGGCGTTCACCCACCTCGCGCTCGTGAACACCGCCTTCAACCTCGCGCCGCACCTGCCGTCGCCGATGCGGCGACGACACGCGACGCACCGCTGACCTCCCCGGCTAGGGCTTCTTACCCTCGCTGATCGTCAGGCTCACCTTCGCCTTGTGCTTGAGGTGGGTTCCGGCCCTCGGGCTCTCCGAGATCACGCGACCCGCCGCCACCGTGCTCGAGAAGGCGTGCTTGATCTTCCCCGTCGAGCAGAAGTGCGACGTGAGCACCCGCTTCGCGGCGGAGAGGCTCTTGCCCGCGACGTTCGGCACGACGCAGTTCTCGAGCGCGAACTTCGCGGTGACCGTCAGCGGCGTGTCGGTCTGGACCTTGCACGTGGACTTACCGGTGCACACGCCCGACCAGCCGACGAAGCTCGAGCCCTTGGCGGCCTTCGCCTTGAGGACGACCGGCGTTCCGAACGGGTAGGCGTGCGAGCAGGTCTTCCCGCAGTTGACGCCGCCCGGCGAGCTCGTCACCGTCCCGGAGCCGCTCCCCGACCTCTTGACCGTGAGCGCAAACGGCTTGGTGTAGGTGAACGAGCCGCTCGCGGCCGGCGCGCCCGTCGAGTCGCTCTCGACCGTCGTCAGCGTGACCGGCACGGTGCCTACCGCACCCGGCGGCGCGGTCACCGTGACCGTGTCCGTCGAGCCGCAGTCGAGCAGCGCCTGGCTGTTCGTGGCGTCGCTCGCCACCACGCTGCCGAAGGAGACGCTGGTCGCGCAGCCGAGGTTCTCGCCGGTGATCGTCACGGCCGTGCCGCCGTTCGCAGGCCCTGAGCTCGGGGTGATCGAGTCGATCTTCGGATCGCCCGGCGGGAAGAGGAACAGCACGTCGGACAGGTCGTTGTTGAACGAGCTCGGAGCCGAGCAGTCCGTGACGGTGCACACCTGGGTGTCGACGACCGCCGGGAGCTGGCCGACCGTGCTCGTGTTGAGCTTCGTATCGCCCACCGCCGTGAAGTTGGTCGTCAGCCCGAAGGAGGGACCTAAGACGTCGAAGTAGGTCACGGCGAGCGCCTGATCCGCAAATCCGGTGCCGTCGATCTCGATCGGCGTGCCGCCCGTGTCCGGAGCAGCGGGCTTGCCTGCGGTCGGGCCCGCGGTCGCCCCTACGGCCGACACCGTCGGGATTCCGGCATAGGTCGCGTTCGTCGCGTTCGACAGTCCCGCGACCGACTGGACGGTGACCGCGACGGTCTTCGGATCGACGGTGACCGCGTCGAGCCCCGGCGCGAGGAGCTGGATCGTCGTGCCGGTCACGCTGACCAGGCTGAACTGCTGCGAGGCCGCCTGGGTCGGGTCGCCGAAGTTCACCCAGTCGAGCGTGGCGAGGTTGAAGCCCTTGCCCTCGATCGTGACAACGGAGCCTCCTTCCTCGCTGGCGAGCGAGCCTGCCCCGCCCGTGTTCGTGGAGATCGACGTGATCGTCGGCGTGGGCACGTAGTCGTACTCGGTCGCTGCCGGCGCGGGCTCCTGGCCCGGGGGGGCCGGGATCGCACCGTCGGCGGCCACGTTGAACGCGCCTTCGTAAAGAGGGTCGATCGTCGACGTGTGGCTCGCGCCGTTCGGGTTCGTCACGACGACCTGCGTCTGGCAGATGTCGTTGCCGGCGTTCTCGCCCGTGCCGAAGCTCGAACCGTCCTGGTCGCATGTCGTCGTCCCGCCCTGGAAGGCGGGAACCTGGACCGAGATCTTCGTCCCGCTCGGATTCACGGTGAAGGTCGACGCGGCGATGCCACCGAAAGTGACGCCGGTCGCACCGGTGAAGCCCGCTCCGTAGACGGTCACCGTGTTGCCGCCCGCCTGGGGCCCGGCGTACGTGTGGACGCTCGTCACGGTCGGGAGCGGCTGCGAGGAGCCGTTGTCGTCGACGTACGTGAACCAGCTGTTCACGTTGACGGCGCTCGTCTCCCCGTCGGTGAGCGTCACGCTGACGGCCTCGGGCCCGGCCCCGTCCGTCTGATCCACGGGCGGGCTCAGGAATGCGGCCGGTGGGAAGTCGGCCACGATCGTCGTCGGGCTCGTGACGTTGAACGCCCCGGCCGGGAACGCGACATCTCCCGCCTGGATGCTCGCGACGTCCGGGACGCCGTTCAGTTCGAAGTTGCTGCCCGTGATCGTGATGCCCGGCGTGTCCGGCGCCGAGGTGAGGCCGGTGTCCGGTGAGATGTTCGTCACTGTCGGCCTGGTTGTGGCCGGCGCCTGGCTGCAGAGATAGAACGCGAGGCCGGCGCCGCCGTTCGGCTGCGTCAGCTGCGGGCTGCCGAGGCCCGAAGCCATGTCGTAGCCGGGCGTGGCCTGGAAGAGGTTCGAGTCGCCGTACGGGTCGTTGTTCCCGAGCGTGACGTCGTTGAACGACGCCGCGTAGGCAGTCGGGTTCGACGCGACCGAGTAGAGGAGCGGATTGGCGAAGCCGACGCCGTTCTGCGTCAGCTGGTTGCCCTGGCAGGTGGTCGAGGCGTTGACGTCCGCCAGCATGGCCGCCCACAACGGGGCCGCCGACGAGGTGCCGCCGTTCGTGAACCAGCCGCCGTCGGCGAGGGCGCTGAAGACGGTGATCGCGCCCGTCCACTCGTCGGAGTCCGCGCTGACGTCGGGCACCTCACGGCAGCCGCCCTCGACCGGGCCGACGGGGTTGTCCGACGTGCAGAACGCGAAGTCCGGGTTGCCCAGGTCGGTCGCCTCGAAGCTGTCTGCGGCCAACACGGCGCTCGCGTCGTTCACGCCCGGCACGTGCGAGTCGAGCTGCCAGGCCGGCATCGGCCAGGACTCGGAGATGCCGCCGCCGCCCGCGCCCCACGCTGCGCCGTCGTTCCAGACCTGCTCGAGCGCGGGCTGGGTGGCGTTGTCGATCGTGGTGCCGCCCGCCCCCACGACGTACGGCTGGCTCCCCGGGTCGTCGACGGACAGGACCGGGCTGACCGGCGCCCCCGTGAGGCTGCAGTCGTTACTGCCCTCGTCGCCGGAGGCCGCGAAGACCGTCTGCCCCTGGGCGGCGGCCTGCTGGAAGATGAGGTTCTCGGCCTGCTGGATGCCGGGCGAGCCCTGCTGGATCGCCTGCTCACACAGTCCCCAGCTCGTGGTCACGACCTGGTCGACGTCGTCGTCGACGATCTGCGCGTACTCGTCGAGCGAGCCGTAGGTGTTGTTCGGGGCGTCGTAGACGTCGATGTTTGCGCCAGGGGCGAAGGCCGAGATGTCCTCGACGTCGAGGATCGACTCGCCCGAGCCGGAGCCGGCCGGCTGGCCGCCGTCCACGTTCTTGACGGCCACGCGGCCGAGCATCGTCGTGGCCTGCGCCGAGCCGAAATAGCACGTGTCGAAGGTCTGGAGGTCGCTCTTGGCGAAGGGCTCCAGCTCGTAGACGGCGATGTGCTGACCCGAGCCGGTGTCACCGGCGCCGAAGAGGCCGAACACGCCGTAGGCGTTGGCGATCTGATCGTCGGTCAGGCCGCCGAACTCCTCGGCGACGGTCTGGGCATCGGGGCACGGCGTAGGCGAGCCCGCCGGGTGGGGGAACGTGGCGCTCTTCGCGGCGGCGTGGCTGCCCCGCGCCGACCTCGACGCGTGGAGGACGGCCGACGGATGGAGGCGCTGGGTGGTGTCGAGGCCGACGACCGCGGTCACGTCCTTCGCGATCGCGGTCGGCACCCGGAGCGGCGCGGTGCGCGCCTGGCCGAGCGAGCCGTTGGCGAGCCTGTAGCGCTCCAGTCCCGTGCCGAAGGTGGTCTCGACCCGGCTCGCGGGAGCCGTGAAGTGGACGATCAAGCCGTCTCGGGCGACAGCGGTGACCGTGAGCCCGGAGCTCTGCAGCTGCGACTTGACGGCTGCGATGGTCGAGGGTGTCGGGCCGAATCTCGCCGCGAAGGTGCCCGGGGTCAGGTAGCGATGGAACAGCGGCGAGTGCTTGTCCGTCACCTGCGAGATGAAGTGCGTCAAGGCGGCCTCGTCACGGGGCTGCAGCACCACCGCGCCGGACACCGTCGTCGCCGGATCGACCGCGCCGAGCGGCTTGGCACCACGGGGAAGCAACGGCTTGGGCGCCATGATCCTCGTGCCCGTGGGGGCGGCGGCTCCTGCACCGGCCGCCGAGATCCCGAAGCACACCAGCGCCAAGAGCGGCGCCGCTACGAGCGTCCGCAGGCCCAGAACCCTTCTCATGAAGCTCCTCCCGATCGCACGGCGACTGCCGCCCCCCTCAGCGCGGCCCGACACACCTATCGCAGAAGTGAGACGCGATGTGAACTCAGACGTTAGCCGTGCGCGAATGGTTTCCCGCTAGCGATGCCCGAAGTGGTGGGCGCGCGGGAGAGCGGCGTGGACGTCCGCCCCGTCGGTCAGCGACCGCGCGAGCGGCGCGAGCGAGACGAGCTCGTCCACGAGGATGTTCCGGTTGCGGTCGGAGTGCTCGTATCGCCCGCGGACGAGCAGGAGCGGCTCGCTGCGCACGACCGCCCGGAACCGCTCGTACACCTGCGGCAGGATGACGAGGTTCACCTGCGCGAGCTCGTCCTCGAGGAGCATGAAGACGACGCCGTTCGCGGTCGAAGGCCGCTGCCGCGCGACGACGAGCCCGGCGAGCTGCACCTCGGCTCTGTGCGGCCGTTCGCGCAGTTCCGCGCTCGAGAGCGTTCCGCGCGGCAGGTGCGGGCGGAGCAGCTCGAGCGGATGGACGCCGACCGACAGGCTCGTCGTCCGGTAGTCGGTGAGCATCCGCTCCCACACCGTCGGCTCGGGCAGGTCCGGTGTCGCGACGGTCGGCTCGAGCGGTAGCGCGAGCTGCTTCGCCTCGCCTGCGGTACCGGGGACGCTGGCGGGCCGTGGCACGAGCCCGAGCTGCCAGAGGAGCTCCCGTCTCCGCAGCCCGAAGCAGTCGCAGGCGCCCGACTCCGCGAGCGCGCGCAGCTCGTCCTCCGACAGGCCGGTCCGCTGGGCGAGCTCGCGGACGGAGGAATAGGGGCGGTTCGCGGCGACCACCTCCGCGTCGTCCTCCCCCACTCCGGTCACGTACTTCAGCCCGACGCGCACGGCTCCGTCCTCGATCGTGCAACCCGCCTCGCTGCGGTTCACGTCGGGCGGGCGCGTCTCCACCCCGTGCTTCTGCCCGTCGCGGACGAGCGTCGCGGGCGGATAGAAGCCCATCGGCTGCGCGTTGAGGAGCGCGGCGAGGAACTCCGGCGCGTAGTGGTGCCGCAGCCACGCCGACTGGTACGCGAGCAGCCCGAACGCGGCCGCGTGCGACTTCGGGAAGCCGAACCCCGAGAAGGCGACGAGCTTGTCGTAGAGCTCGTGCGCCTTCGCGTCCTCCACCCCCTGCTCGAGCGCGCCTGCGACAAACCGCTCCCGCCACGCCTCGAGCGCCGCGTGCGAGCGCTTGCGGCTCATCGCCCGCCGCAACCCCTCCGCCTCACCGACCGTGAAGCCGGCGAGATGGACTGCGACGTCGAGCACCTGGTCCTGGAAGACGACGACGCCGAGCGTCTCGCGCAGCGGCTCCTCGAGCAGCGGATGGTCGGCCGGCGCGCGGTAGCCCGGGTCGTCGCGCAGCTTCTGCCGCCGCTCGACATACGGGTGCACGGCCTTCCCCTGGATCGGCCCCGGCCGCACGAGCGCGACCTGCACCGTGATGTCGTCGATCGTCTCCGGCCGCGTGCGGAGGACGACCTGCATCTGCGCGCGGCTCTCGATCTGGAAGCAGCCGACCGTGTCGGCGCGCTGGATCTCCGCGAACACATCCGCGTCGTCGAGCCGCACGCGGGAGAGGTCGATCCGCTCGCCACGATGCCGCGCGATCAGGTCGACGCACTCCTCGACCGCCGACAGCATCCCGAGCCCGAGCAGGTCGATCTTGAGGAAGCCGGCGTCGGCGCACGAGTCCTTGTCCCACTGGCACATCTGCCGGCCCTCCATCGCCGCCGGCTGCACCGGCACGAGCTCGACGAGCGGTCGCGAGGAGATGACCATCCCGCCCGGGTGCTGCGAGATGTGGCGCGGCAGGCCGGCGATCTCGCTGCAGAGGGCGCCGAACGCGCGCCAGCGCGGCGAGCGGAGCTTCGTCGCCGCCTCCGGCAGCGCGGCGATCTCGTCGGCGACGCGCTGCGCGTTCCAGCCGTCCGTGAGGCGCGCCAGCCGCTCGAGGTCGGCGTACGGGAGGCCGAGCGCCTTGCCGACGTCGCGAATCGCGCCGCGCGAGCGATAGGTCGCAAAGGCAGCGACGAGCGCGGCGTGCTCCGCCCCGTAACGCTCGACGACGCGGACGATGAGCTTCTCCCGGATGTCGCGTGGGAAGTCGAGGTCGATGTCCGGGATGGACGCGAGCTCGCGGTTGAGGAAGCGGCCGAGCGAGAGGTTGTTCGCGACCGGATCGACGTGCGAGAGGCCGGTCAGGTAACAGACGAGCGAGCCGACCGAGGAGCCGCGCCCGCGGCCGGGCGGCAGGACGTGCCGCATCGAGCCGGGGCCGCGCACCTCGAGCGCGACCTCGCGCGCGAGCTCGAGCACCTCCCAGTGGAGGAGGAAGAAACCGGCGAGGCCGAGCTCGTCGATCAGCGCGAGCTCCTCTTCGAGCCGCTTGCGCACACGCCGCTTGTGGCCGTTGAGGTTCGAGTAGCGCTCCGCGAACGCGGCCTCGCACACCCGGCGCAGCTGGACGATCGCCGGCTCCTCGCCGTCGGAGAAGTCGGGGTAGCGGTAGCCGAGCTCCTCGGTCAGGGCGAACTCGAGCCGTTGCGCGAGCTCGGTGGTCTCGCGGACGGCTTCCGGATGATCGGCGAAGCGCTCGCGCATCTCCTGCGGCGACAGGAGGGCGGACTCGTGGTTGCCGCGCCGCTCCTGCTCGCAGCCCTCGAGCGAGGTGCGGCAGCGGACGGCGACGAGGACGTCCTGGAGCACGGCTCGCCGCCGGTCGTGGGCGTGGACGTCGCCCGTCGCGACCGTCCGGACGCCGAGCGAGGCGGCGAGGTCGCGCAGGAGCGCGTTCCGGCGCGTGTCCCCGCGTTCGTACGGGCGTTGCAGCTCGACGTAGAAGCGGTCGCGGCCGAAGGCGCGTGCGAGCCGGGCGGCCGCGTTCGGGTCGCGGACCGCGAGGCCGTTGCGAGCGCAGCCCGAGAGGCAGACGAGCCCCTCGTTCTGTTCCTCGAGCAGCGCCAGGTCGAGCTGCGGCGGCCCGGGCTCGCGGTTCGTCGTGTCGCGCGTGTGTGCGTGTGCCGCCGTCAGCAGCCGGCAGAGGTTCCCGTAGCCGCTTGCGCTCTCCACGAGCAACGTGACGTGCGATTCGTCCGCGAGCGTGACCTCGGCGCCGGTGATCGGACGCACGCCGAACTGCTTCGCGGCGTGCGCGAACTCGAGCGAGCCGTAGACGCCGTCGTGGTCTGTGAGCGCGAGCGCCTCGTAGCCGAGCTCGGCCGCGCGAGCCGCGAGCTCCTCCGGTTGCGAGGCGCCGTCGAGGAACGAGTACGCCGAGTGCGCGTGCAGCTCGGCGTAGGTCATGATCCGCTGCGATGGACGAGCCGTTCTTCACGCCACCGGGCGAGGGCGAGCGCATCCGGCAGCACCGCGTTCTCGCCGAGCTGCCCCAGATCGAGGCGCTCGAGCTCTACTTTCCGGCCGACTTCGAGGGCGTCGACCCGCACACCCACGCCGACCACACCGACTCGTTCTATTTCCTCGAAGGCGAAGCCGAGTTCCTCCGCGACGGCGAATGGCACCGCGTCGGACCAGGCACGTTCCTTTCGGTGCCACCCAACGTCGAGCACGGATTCCGTCCCTGCGGTGCGTCCGTCCGCCTGCTCAACTTTCACACGCCGAACGCGGGCTTCATCGAGCGGTTGCGGGACGGGTAGCGCCATCCGAGGAGTCTAGGCGAACACATGTTCGTGTGCGACAGGTTAGCCAGCTCGCGGCTCTATCTCGTGCTTGCCGCCGGCGACGCTCACGTCCTCGAGCCCGCGCTGCGCGGCGGTGTGGACATCGTCCAGCTGCGCGACAAGGAGCTCGCGGACGAGGCGCTCGTCGCCGCGGCCGAGCCGTTTCGGGCGGCGTGCGAGGAGCACGGCGCGTTGTTCGTCCTCAACGACCGTCCGGATCTCGTGGAGGCGTGCGGCGCCGACGGCGTGCATGTCGGCCGGAGCGATCTGGCGGTCGACGAGGCGCGGGCGCTCGTCGGGCCCGGCCGCCTGGTCGGGGTCTCCGCGTCGACCGTCGACGAGCTCGGCGACGTCGCCGGGGCCGATTACGTCGGCGTGACCGCATTTGCGACGCCGACGAAGGAGGATGCGGTCGCGGGCGGTCTTGAACTGCTGCGTGCCGCGGCACTGGCGCTCACGATTCCCTGGTTCGCGATCGGTGGCATCGACCTCTCGAACGTGGCGGAGGTCGCCGCTGCCGGGGCTCCTGGTGTCGCGGTCGTCCGCGCGATCCGGGACGCAGCCGATCCCGAGGCGGCGGCGCGAACGCTCAGGGCCGCGTTAGATCGGCAGGAGTAGGTCGATCTCGTCGTGGCGGCGATAGTGCTCGAGGCTCGGGCGGCTCGTGTCGGGCTGTGCCCGCTTCGTCAGCTCGTCGAAGGTCGGCCCGATCAGCTCGTAGACGCCGGGCGGGTCGCCGTGTAGCCGGGCGCGCAGAAACCGGCCGCCGGGCAGCGTCCCGGACTCGAGCCCGGGCACGAGGTCGTCTGCTTCGCGCACCTCGACGCAGGCGCGGTAGTCGTCGGCCACCGGATCGAAGGCACCGTAGAAGTGACGCCCGCGCAACGGGACGGCCGCCTCGAGCTCGTCCCACGCGCGACGGATGTGCTCGAGCCCGTCGGGGACGCGGACGAACTGCACGGCAATCTCGTCGCGCTCGATTTCGGTGAAGTCGGTCATGCGCCGCGCTGGGTATACCAGCCGCCTCCCGCGCCGTCGAAGAAGACGACGGTGGTCTCGCCGCTCTCGAGCACGACCTCGAAGTAGCCGCGGACGACGGGCTCTTCGGTCCACCAGCGGTCGACAACGCGCCACTCCTCGCGAACGAGCGCGACGGTGCGATGGTTCACCTCGAGCGGCCGTCCGTTAGCGTCGGCTTCGACGCGCGCCGCCCGCGGCGCGTTGAAGCGTGCGGCTACTCGTCCTTCGGCACGAGCAGCGCGCGGCTCTCCGGCACGCGCGACCAAGGTGCCACCTCCACGACGGTGCAGACGGAGCCGGAGCCGGTGCTCGCCCGCACCTGGCGCAGGCCGTCCCGCAGGCGGGAGCGGTCTTCGGCGCCGGCGGCGAGCAGCTCGAGCTGGTGTCCGGTCGGCTCGGTCAGCTCGACGAGCTCGAGCTGGAGCTCTGCAACGGGAGCCGGCAGCTCGGCGAGCCGCGGCGAGAGCGCGATGCGGATCCGGTCGGGGTCGGCGCTCGGCTCGCGCAGGGTCAGCGTCCGCCGCCACGAGCCGCCGCTTTCGAGCCGGGCGGCCAACGCGAGCTTGCGGACGAAGCGGTCGCGCCGCTCCGGCCGGGCGAGCGCGGTCTCGACGAGCCCTGCCAGCGCACGCCTCAGCGTCAGCTCGTTGCCGACGGCCTCCGGGAACTCGAGCGAGGCGGCGACGGGAGCGGGCGGGCGACGGCCGCGCACCCGCGCGGCCGTCCCGCCTCTCGCCAGGCTCCAGGCGCGCCGGCCGTCCGGCCCCAGACGTTCGGCGACGGCGCCTCCTGGGAGCCCGGCAAGCTGTCCGAGCTTGCGAACTCCGAGTGCTTCGAGCTCTTCGTAGCGGCCGCGCTCGAGCGGGAGAAGCGTGAGCGGCAGCGGGGCGAGGAATTGCGGCAGCTCCTCGTCGGCGACCACGACTACCTGCCCGGGCCGCGCGACCGAAGCTGCCGCGAGCGAAGCGAAGCGCCGGCCGGCCGCGCCGATGCGCGCGTCCCACTCGGTCCCGACCGCCGCGAGCGCGCGCCGGAGCGCCGGCTCGAGGCCGCCGTAGAGCCGCTCGACTCCCCGCGTCTCGAAGTAGGCGACGCCGAGCGAGGCCGGCTCGACGGAGAAGCCCGCGTCCTCGAGCGCGTGCAGGATCTCCTCCCAGGCGCGCTCGGCACCTGCGGCATCGGGCTCGACGAGCGCCAGTGACGGGCAGGTCGCGAGCCCCTCCCCCAGCCGCATCCCGGGCCGCACGCCTGCCGCCTCGGCGGCCGCGGTCACGGGCCCGAGCAGCGGCTCTCCCTGCGGCTCCGGTGCCAGCGCCGCCGGGCGCAGCGCGAGCGTCGGCGTCCGCCGCAAGGCTGCCTTGAGCTCGAGACCGGGAATGGCGAGACAGGCGATCACAGGAACGTATGTTCTATACGAACACGTGTTCTCCTGTCAAGATCTCGACCATGGATCGAGTGCGCGTCGACAAGTGGCTTTGGGCCGCTCGCTTCGCGAAGACGCGGAGCGCGGCGACCGATCTCGTCCTCGCCGGGCATGTCAAGGTCGGCGGTGAGCGGGTCAAGCCGGCGCGGGAGGTCGCGCCCGGCGACACGCTCGAGATCCGGCTCGGCGCGGTTCGTCGCGTCGTCGTCGTGACCGGCCTGGCCGATCGGCGCGCGTCGGCAAAGGTGGCCGCGACGCTCTACGAGGAGACGCCCGAGTCGCACGAGGAGCGGGAGCGGCTCTCACTCGAACGCCGGCTGGCGCGCCCGCTCGGCGCCGACCTCGGGGCACGGCCGACGAAGCAGGAGCGGCGGCGGCTCGATGCGCTCCGCCGAGGGCAGCGCCGGCGATGAGGTGGGTCGTCCTCCTCCGCGCCGTCAACCTCGGTGGCCGGAACAAGGTGCCGATGGCGCAGCTGCGCTCGCTGCTCGAGGAGGCCGGCTACGGAGACGTCCGGACGTACATCGCGAGCGGCAACGTCCTGCTCGACGGCCCGAGGAGCGGAGCCGTCGTCGCCCGCGAGCTCGAGCGGATCGTCGCCGACGCGTTCGGCGTCGACACGACTGCGATCGTGCGCAGGCCGGCCGAGCTGACAGGCCTCGTCGGCGCCCACCCGTTCGGGCTCGACACCTCGCGCTCGCAGGTCGTGTTCCTCGCCGAGCAGCCGACTGCTGCGGCAGCCGAGCGGCTCGCCGAGGCCGACCACGCGCCGGACCGAGGAATCCTCGCGGGCAAGGACGTCTACGTGCAGTACGGCGCGGGCGCCCAGAACGCGCGCCTCTCGGCGGCACGGCTCGAGCGCCTGCTCGGCGTGGCGGCGACGCACCGCAACTGGCGCACCGTCGCGGCCCTCGCCGAGCTCGCCGCCGCGTAGAGTCACGAGAGCAAGCGACAGGGAGGCTTCGATGGCACTAGCACGTGTCGTGACGTTCGAGGACATCGACTCCGAGCGGATTGCCGCAATGAAGTCGGAGATCGAGGGCGGCGAGAAGCCCGAAGGGCTGCCCGCGACGGAGATGATGATCCTCCACGATCAGGAAGGCGAGCAGGCGATCGCGATCGTCTTCTTCGACAACGACGACGACTACCAGACGGGCGACGCGTTCCTCAGCGCGATGCCCACATCCGACACGCCGGGCCGGCGGACGTCAGTGACGAAGCACGACGTCGCCGTCCGCATGACGAGCTAGAGCGTGACCTCGGCCGCGGGGCCGACGCGGCGGACGTAGCGCGGGACGACGTCGAGGACGTTCTCCCGCGCGCACCGCTCGACGTCGGTCTCGAGGCCGTGCCGGCGCAGGTTCGCGGCGCTGCGGCTCGCGCCGAGCCCTGCGACGGCGCTCGGAAAGCTCTGCGCGAGCAGGATCGCCGCACGCGCGGAGTCGGCCGGCTCGCCGCCGAGGGCCTCCGCGATGCGACCGGCGCAGTAGGCGTCGTCGAGCGCGAGCTCGCCGAGGACGCCGGCGCAGAGCACGGCGACGTCCTCCCCGCTCTCGCGCGCCGCGGCCGCGACCGCGCCGACGTTGAGAAGCGACCCGACGTAGACGCGCTCGAAGCGCTCGGCGGCCGCCACGAGCAGCCGCGTCCCGTTCGTGGTCGTGAGGATCAGCGTCTCGGCCGCGGGCTCGCCTTCGAGCTCGCTCGGCGAGTTGCCGAAGTCGAAGCCCTCGATGTGTTCGAGCCGCCGCTCGCCCGCCAGCTTCGCCGGTCCCTCCGTCTCGGCGAGCGCGCGCGCCTCTTCGATCTCGGCGCAACAGAGGATCCGCCGGTAGCCGGAGGCGAGCGCCTGGCACATGGTGGAAGTCGCCCGGAGGACGTCCACGACGACCCCGACCGGAGCCGGCGTCAGCTCGCCGGGAGTGAAGGCAACGTGAACGCGCACCGGACTAGGCTAGTCCGGATGTCGACGGTCGAGACCCAGTACTGCTACCGGCATCCCGACCGCGAAACCGGCCTCTCGTGCTCGGAGTGCGGCCGTCCCATCTGCGCCGACTGCGCGAACTTCGGCCCGGTGGGCATTCGGTGCCCGGATCACGCCAGCGTTCGCAAGGCCGCCCCCACCGCGAAGCTGAAGCCGCGCCCGGTGCTGCGCGCGCCCGGGATCGCGCTCGGCACGAACAAGGCACCGGTGACGTACACGCTGATCGCTTTGAACCTCCTGATCTACCTCGTCGGAGCCAGCCAGGGCGGCGGCCTGAGCGATCCGGGCTCAAGCATCAACCGGCCCGGCTCGCTCTACCGACACATGGTGCTGTTCGGGCCGTACGTGCCGCACGGAGGTTGGTATCGGCTCGTCACCGCGATGTTCCTCCACGAGAACCTCCTCCACATCGGCTTCAACATGTACGCGCTGTATGTGATCGGGAGAGTGGTCGAGCAGTACCTCGGAACGACCCGCTACATCGGGCTCTACTTCGTCTCGGGCCTCGCCGGCTCGGCGGGAGCGCTCCTCCAGACGCCGCTGCAGCCGGTTCTCGGCGCCTCGGGCGCGATCTTCGGGATCCTCGGCGCGATGATGGTCCTCGAGTGGCAGGCGACCGGCCGCCTCGCCGGCCAGGCGGCGGCCCTGGTTGCGATCAACCTCGGCCTGTCGTTCGTGATCCCGGGCATCTCTTGGGGCGGCCATGTCGGCGGCCTGATCGGTGGCGTCCTCGTCATGCTCGCGTACGCACATTGGGGAAGCCGCGGCCGGGCGCAGTACGGCCAGCTCGGTCTCGGCGGCGTGATCGGACTGGTCGCGGTCGGGGTCGGCAGCGTCGCGATTGCGTACCTCCGCACACGCGGTTATTCCTGAGCGCTAGCCCGGCGGGAGTTGCGGCTTCCAGCCGTTGATCGTCAGCGCCTCGATCAACTTCCCGCTGCGGGCGTTGAGGAACGCTGCGAGCGGCGACGTGTACCAGTGCGGGCACTTCTTCCCGCGCGGGCAGCCGAGTATCGGTACCCGCGCGTGAAGCGTCACGGACATCCAGGCGAGCCGTTCGCGGCCGTCGCCACGCTGGAACCGGACGAGCCAGATGCCCTGCAGCCGGCCCTTGCGGTCGCCCCAGCTCCGCAGCTTCGAGATCGCCTTGACCCGGTCGACCCTCGGCTGGAGGCGAAGCGGTACCAGGCTGACCATTGCGTGATGGTTGGCGAGAGCCGAGACGAGCGAGGCGGGGATGCTGATCGAGCGCAGCGGCAGAACGGGACGACGCCGCATCCGGGTGGAGCCGACGCCGATCGGCCCATCCCGTGCGAGGCCCATCCAGGCGACCGCTGGCCCGCGGTAGTAGGGAGCGACTGTCGTGCCGACGGGGCCGCCTTCGACCGGAATCTTGGCGTGCGGCGCGTACGCCCGCCATTCGAGCACGACCGAGCTCGTCCCGACGGCGGTCCACGCGCGCCACATCTGCTGCGGCTTCACGCCGAGTAGCCGGCCCAGCCGCGCTCTCGCCTCGGCCCTGGTGACGGTGTGATGCGGGCTTGCGGCGGCGCCGCCGCAGATCACGGCCGCCACCACAACGGCTGTGCACAGGGCTCCGCGCTTCATCCGCCGAGGATCTCTCTGACCACAGCGGGTTTGGCAGTACCGGCCATGCGATCCGCTCGATCGACGCGGTAGCAGCCTCCGAGCTCGACACTCGCCACCGAGCCGGGGCCCTTGCTGACGACTGCGAACGTGCGTTGCTTCGGGCAGCCGCGCCTGGGGCCGGGACCGGCGAGCGCCTGGAGCAGCCGCCGGGTCCGGGACGCATCGAGGCGGAAGCCGCGGACGAAATTCCCGACGGCGAGTCGATTCCGCGGCGTGCGGAAGACACAGATGCCCACCGTCTTCGGGGCGACGGGGAAGAGCGGTCCGCCGGTGGAGTCGCGCGGCGGTCCCGCCCAGGCGACGGTGTTCCCCCACCTCATCGGGCAGTTCGCCGCGACCGCCGCCGCCGAGATGAGCTGCTTGATCCGGTGTACGCGGACGACGTGCCAACGAACTGCGGGAGGCCGGTGACCGACCCCGAAGCCCAGCGGATGGCCGCAGCCGTCTTCCGGCCAGCGCACCGGGGTGACCCAGCGACCGTGCGCGTCTACGAAGGCGGGAATGGCGAGCCCGATCAGGTTGTCGAGGCAGCCGCCCTTCTTCGGCAGATTGCGCTGGTCCGGCTGCTCGTAGTACCGCTGCAGGCCGGCGACGCTGCCGACGGCGACCTTGCGGACGAGCACTTCCCACTGTCCCTGGCCGGGATAGACACGCTGGCCTTCGCTGCAATACACGGCCGTCACGGCGTGGAAGCGTCGAAGCGTCCGGCGGTCGACCCGGTGACGATTCGCGTCGAGGCAGGCGAAGTGCCGCGTCAAGCGGATGTCGGTCCGCAGCGACGGTGAGCCGCCGAACGCGCCTGCCGAGTACGCACCACCGACGGCGAGAAGAAGCGAGACGGCTACGAACGCACGCTTCATGCCTCAGTTATACGGCGCCGCAGCGCCTTCTGTCACCCGCCGGTCTGGACGTACTCGGCGCGGTGCGCTTCCTTCAGCGCGGCCTGAGCCGCTGCGAGGCGGGCCAGCGGGACGCGGTACGGCGAGCAGCTCACGTAGTCGAGCCCGATCCGGTGGCAGAACTCGACGGAGCTCGGCTCGCCGCCGTGCTCGCCGCAGATGCCGAGCTTGATCTCGGGCTTCGTGCCCCTCCCCCGCTCGACGGCGATCCGCATCAGGTCGCCGACGCCTTCGGTGTCGAGCACCTCGAACGGGTTCCGCTCGAGCACGCCGTCCTCGAGGTAGAAGGTGAGGAACTTCCCCTCGGCGTCGTCGCGCGACATCCCGAGCGTCGTCTGCGTGAGGTCGTTCGTGCCGAAGGAGAAGAAGTCGGCGACCTCGGCGATCTCGTCCGCGCGGAGCGCGGCGCGCGGCAGCTCGATCATCGTCCCGCAGAGGTACTCGAGCCCGGGCGCCTCCTCCTCCATCACGCGCTCGGTCAGCTCGCGCAGCCTGCGCAGCTCCTCGCGGAAGCCGACGAGCGGATGCATGATCTCGACGAGCGGCGCCGCGCCGGCGCGTTCCTGCACCGCCTTCGCCGCGCGCG
The DNA here is from genome assembly GCA_963743545.1 of uncultured Actinomycetes bacterium. Classification (GTDB taxonomy): domain Bacteria; phylum Actinomycetota; class Thermoleophilia; order Gaiellales; family Gaiellaceae; genus Palsa-739. Next base: position 250,659 of record CAVUQB010000006.1, read on the forward strand.
CGATCGCGCGCACCTGCATCTCGTAGACCTCCGGCCATTGGATCCCGAGCCGGCAGCCGCGCGTGCCGAGCATCGGGTTCGACTCGGTGAGGGACTTGATCCGCTGCGCGCATCCGCTCGTCCTTCGCCTCCTCGAGCGGCGGCAGGAACTCGTGCAGCGGCGGGTCGAGCAGCCGGATCGTCACCGGCAGCCCGGCCATGGCCTCGAAGATCGCCTCGAAGTCGGACTGCTGGAACGGCAAGAGCCGGTCGAGCGCGTCGCGGCGCCCGGCCTCGTCGCGCGCGAGGATCATCTCCTGCACGACGGGCAGCCGCTCCTCGCCGAAGAACATGTGCTCGGTGCGGCAGAGCCCGATGCCCTGCGCGCCGAACTCGCGCGCCTTGGCCGCGTCGTCGGCGTTGTCGGCGTTCGTGCGCACCGTGAGGCGGCGCAGCTCGTCGGCCCAGTCGAGGATCGTCTCGAAGTCCTCGTTGATCGCGGGCGGGACGAGCGGCACCTCGCCGACGATGACGCGGCCGGTGCCGCCGTCGATCGTGATCACGTCGCCCTCGCGCAACTGGTGCCCGCCGATGCGGAGGGTCCTCGCGCCGGTGTCGATGTCGAGGCCGTCGCAGCCGGCGACGCACGGCTTGCCCATGCCGCGCGCGACGACGGCCGCGTGCGAGGTCATCCCGCCGTGGGCGGTGAGGACGCCCTTCGCCTGGATCAGGCCGTGGATGTCGTCGGGCGTCGTCTCCCAGCGGACGAGGATCACCGACTCGCCGGCCTTGCCGAGCTCGGCGGCGCTGTCGGCGTCGAGCACGATCTTCCCGGACGCGGCGCCGGGCGAGGCGTTCAGGCCCTGCGCGGCGACCTCGAACTCGGCGTCCGGGTCGAGGCGCGGGTGCAGGAGCTGGTCGAGCTGGCTCGGATCGATCCGCGCGACTGCCTCCTCCCGGTCGATCAGCCCTTCCGCCGCCATGTCGACCGCGCACTTGATCGCCGCCGCGGCCGTCCGCTTCGCGGTGCGCGTCTGGAGGAGGTAGAGCCGGCCCTGCTCGATGGTGAACTCGATGTCCTGCATGTCGCGGTAGTGCCGCTCGAGCGCGGCCATCGTCTCGAGGAGCTGGTCGTACGCCTCGGGGAGACGCTTGCGCAGCTCGGCGAGCGGCTGCGGCGTGCGGGTGCCGGCCACGACGTCCTCGCCCTGCGCGTTGACGAGGTACTCGCCGTAGACGCCCGGCTCGCCGGTCGACGGATCGCGAGTGAAGCAGACGCCGGTCGCCGAGTCCTCGCCCTTGTTACCGAAGACCATCTGGACGACGTTGACCGCCGTGCCGAGGTCGTCGGGGATCCCGTACATGTTGCGGTAGACCTGCGCGCGGGCGGAGTTCCAGGAGTCGAAGACGGCGGTGATCGCGCGGCGCAGCTGCTCGCGCGCGTCCTGCGGGAAGCCCTGCCCGGTGTCGCGTTCGTAGACCTCCCGCGCCCGCTCGGCGGAGTCGTCGCGCTGAAGCTCTCGTGCTGGGATGTCCTCGACGGTCTCGCCGAACATCTGGATCAGCCGGCGGTAGCAGTCGCGCGCGAACTCCTCGTTCCCGGTCGAGCGCGCGAGACCCTCCACGGACTCGTCGTTGAGCCCGACGTTGAGGATCGAGTCCATCATCCCCGGCATCGAGACCGCCGCGCCGGAGCGGACGGAGACGAGCAGCGGATCCTCCGGGTCGCCGAACCGCTTGCCGGTCTGTTTCTCGAGGCGCGCGATGTGGTCGTCGACCTCCGCGTCGAGCCCTTCGACCTCGCCGCCGGAGGCCATGAAGGCGCGGCAGGCGTCGGTCGTGATCGTGAAGCCGGCCGGCACCGGGACGCCGAGCTGCGTCATCTCTGCGAGCCCGATGCCCTTGCCGCCGAGAAGGTCGCGGCCGCCGTCCGCAGGGCTCGTCGAAGTCGTAGACGTAACGGGTCATCGGGGCGCAGATGTTCTCACATGCAGGCTGGGTGCCCGTCAGCGGCGCCTGGCCCGGAACTCCGCCATCCAGGCGAGGGTGCGCAGCCCGATCCAGATCGGGGTGAGCACGACGTAGAAGATGATGTCCCCGAGGAGCAGGCAGAACCACCAGAGCCCCCAGCGCCACAGCGGAATGCGAGGCTTGGCGGTCACTGCGCGGCCTGCGCCGTGGTCTCGCCGGCACGCTCCTCGACCACGCGGAGGATGCGGTGCGCGGTCTCCTCGATCGACAGCTCGGAGATGTCGATCACCGGGCAGCGGAGCCGGCGGTGGAGCTTCTTCGCCTGTTCGAGCTCCTCGTAGATCTCGGCGAGCTCGGCGTACTTCCGGTTGCGGCCGGGGGCTCCCATCGCCCGCACGCGCGCGCGGCGAATCTCGACCAGCCGATTCGGGTCGATCGTGACGCCGACGACCTTCGCCTGGTCGACCTCGAACAGCTCGGCCGGCGGCGCGATCCCCTTCACGACCGGCACGTTCGCGGCTTTGTGACCGAGGTAGCCGAGGTAGATCGAGAGCGGCGTCTTCGAGGTGCGGGAGACGCCGACGAGGACGACGTCCGCGTCGTGGAGACCGTGCGCGACACCGTCGTCGTAGCGGACGGCGAACTCGATCGCCTCCATCCGCTTGAAGTACGCCGAGTTGAGCGGCGGCCGCGAGCCCGGGGTCATGGTCGCCGCCTGGCCCGAGACGCGGGCGACGGCGTCGATCGGCTGGCCGAGCAGGTCGCAGTAGTGGAGGCGCGCCCGGCGGCAAAGCGTGCGCATCGCCTCGCGGAGCTGCGGCTGGACGAGCGTGTAGACGACGACCGCCGGCCGGCCGCGCATCCGGTTGACCGCGAGCTGGAGGTCGTCCTGGGACTCGACTCGCGGGTGGCGGATCTCGACGAAGTCCTGCTCGGGGAACTGCGCCTCGAGCGCCTGGACGAGCCGCGCCGCCGTCTCGCCGGTGGCGTCGGACACGACGTGGAGCTCGACCGGCGCGTTCGGCATCGGCGGTCAGCCTAACCGGGAGGCCTTTTCTCTCACCATCCCAAACCCCCACCCACCCCGGGGATGCCACGGTACGCCGGCGCTTCGCGCGGCGAGGTCGCGACTTTGTGCCGAAAGCCCGCCGCGACCGCCCGGGTAACCTCCGCGCATGGCCGAGACTCGCGCAACCCGTGACGATGGACACGATCGTCTCCCTCTGCCGGCGCCGCGGCTTCGTCTTCCCGTCCTCCGAGATCTACGGCGGCCTCGGCTCGACGTACGACTACGGCCACTACGGCGTCCTGACGAAGAACAACATCCGCTCGCTCTGGTTCCGCGCGATGGTGCAGGAGCGAGACGACGTCGTCGCCCTCGACTCCGCGGTCATCCTCAACCCGAGCGTCTGGGAAGCCTCGGGCCACGTCGCTGCCTTCACCGACCCGCTCGTCGACTGCCGCACCTGCAAGCTCCGCTTCCGCGCCGACCAGCTCGAACACGCGAGCTGCGGGCGCAAGCCGAGCAAGCGGCCCGGCGAGACGCCGGACTGCGATCTCACCGAGCCGCGGCAGTTCAACCTCATGTTCGAGACGCACGTGGGGGCACTGCAGGATGAGAGCTCCGCGGCCTATCTCCGTCCCGAGACGGCCCAGGGCATCTTCATCAACTTCAAGAACGTCGCCCAGCTGGCGCGCCGCAAGCCGCCGTTCGGGATCGCGCAGGTCGGCGAAGAGCATTCCGCAACGAGATCACGCCCGGGAACTTCCTCTTCCGGGTCCGCGAGTTCGAGCTGATGGAGGTCGAGTTCTTCGTGCCGCCCGCCGACGCCGAGCGGTGGCATGAGTACTGGCTCGCGCAGCGGCTCGGCTGGCATCGCAGCCTCGGCCTGCGGGACGTCAACCTGCGGGTGCGCGCCCACGGCGAGGCCGAGCGCTCGCACTACTCGAGCGCGACGAGCGACATCGAGTACCTCTACCCCATTGGCTGGCAGGAGCTCGAGGGCGTCGCGAACCGCGGCGACTTCGACCTCACGCAGCACACGCAGGCCTCCGGTACGAAGCTCGAGTGGATCGACCCCGACGGCAACCGCTACACGCCGCACGTGATCGAGCCGGCCGTGAGCATCGAGCGGATCTTCGTCGCGCTCCTCTGCGACGCATACCACGAAGAGGTCGTGGGCGACCGCGAGCGCGTCGTCCTTCGCCTCCACCCGCAGGTCGCGCCCGTCAAGGCGGCGATCCTACCGCTCGTTCCGCGCGACGAAGGCATGGCGACGCGGGCGCGCGCGCTCTACGAGGAACTGCGCAAGCACCACATCGTCGAGCACGACGAAGGCGGCCAGATCGGCAGGCGATATCGTCGCCAGGACGAAATAGGAACGCCGTGGGCATTCACCATCGACGAACAGACGCTGGAAGACGAGACCGTCACCGTGCGAGACCGGGACTCGCTCGCGCAGGAGCGGCTCCCGCTCGGCGGCGTACGCGCGTGGCTGGACGACGCGCTGGAGCAGGACTGGTCCTCTCCGCCGTCGGACTGACGGCCGCCGGCTGCCTCGGTCGCGCCGCGACGACCGTCACCGTGACGCAGGCCCAGACGGTCACGACCACCCAGACGGTGACGACGACGGGGTCGGTGAGCGGCGCCAGGCCGTGCCGGGGACGGACCTTGCGGCGGTGTTCGCGGTCGTCCCCAACAGCGCGGGCGCCGGCCAGATCGCCTACGCGCTCGCCGTGAAGAACACCTCCTCCGCTCCGTGCTCCCTCCGCGGGATCCCCCAGGGAACACTTCTCGGTGCGACCGGCACGGCTCTGCCCACCCACGTCAAGGCGTCGGGAACGGCCGGCAAGCCGGTCGTGCTCCCGCCCGGTGCCTCCGCGACGGCCCAGGCACGGTTCTCGCCCGACGTCGCCGGCCAGGGAGACTCGCAGTCAGGCGAGTGCCAGCCTCAGGCGCACACCTTCCAGCTGACCGCGAGCGCCGGCGGAGGCGTGACCGAGGCGCCGATCAAGCCGCCCACGAGCGTCTGCGAGCAGGGCACGCTGAACTTCGAGGCGTTCGGCTACGCCGGCTAGGCGCTGAGCGTCCGCAGCCGGAAACCGCCGTGGTACTCGTACGAGGCGGTGATCACGCGCAGGATGTCGCGCTGTGCCCGTTCCGAGAGGCCGAGTCCCGAGGCGGCGGCAAGCGGCTGGGCGAGCAGCGCCTCGATCCCCGCGATCCCGTCCGAGGCGAGCGCAAGAGCCTCGGTCGCCGACGCGCAACGCTCGCAGACCGCCCCGCCGGAGCGCGGCGAGTAGCCGACGAGCAGGCGATCCTCGGCGCCGCACTCGGCGCAGGCGGTCACGTGCGGCAGGTACCCGGCCAGCCAGAGCAACTTGAGCTGGAAGGCGAGCCCGAGCGGGTCGAGGGTCGGCCGGTCGGCGGCGTGCGGCGTCCCGTCGAGCAGATCCAGGAAACGCGTCAAAGCGCTGAACGCCCGCTCGTTCGCCTCCTCCTCACTGAACAGGCGCAGCATCGCCTCGGCGCCGATCATCCCGACGGAGAAGCGGTAGTAGTCCTCGCGCGCCTCCCGGTGCGACCGGACGAGCTGGGCGGCGGTCACCGTTTGGAGATCGCTGCGACCGCGATGGAGGATGAGCTCGACGTGCGAGAGCGGCTCAAGGCGGGCTCCGAAGCGCGACATCGTCTTCCGCACGCCTTTCGCCACGGCGCCGACGCGGCCGTGCGCCGCGGTGTAGAGGTGAAGCACCCGGTCGGCCTCGCCGAGCCGGATCGACCGGAGCACGACGGCCTCCGTGCTGTACGCCCGTCCGGCCATGCCCAGCCAAGTCTAGGGACGGCACCGGGCAGGAAGCTTCCGCGCGGCTTGCACGTTGAAACGGCGCAATGGCCAGGATCCAGATGTACACGACGCAATGGTGCGGCTACTGCGTGCGCGCGAAGACGCTCCTCGACTCCCGCGGCCTCGCGTACGAGGAGATCTCGCTCGACGACGACCCTGGCTTCCGGCAGACGGTGTTCGACGCGACAGGCGGCTGGACGGTACCCCAGATCCTCATCGGCGGCCGGCCGATCGGCGGCTACACCGAGCTCTCGCGCCTCGACCGCGACGGCTGCCTCGACGAGCTTCTCGCCGCCTGAGCCGGTTCTCCGGCTGGCACGTCGGGCAGAACCACGTCGTGCGGCCGGCTACCTGGGTGCGGCTGATGGGCGTCCCGCAGCGGTCGCATGGCTCGTCGCGGCGCCCGTAGACGCGGAACTCGTCCTGCATCGAACCTCCGCTGCCGTCGGGTAGCCGGTAGTCGCGCAGCGTCGAGCCCTGACGTGCGAGGCCATGCTCGAGCGCCGCGCGAATGCCCCGGTGCAGCCGCCGCAACTCATTCCGGTCGAGCCCAGCCGCAGGACGCAGCGGATTGAGCCGGGCGCGCCACAACGCCTCGTCGACGTAGATGTTCCCCAGCCCGGCGAGTGTGTGCTGGTCGAGGAGCGCCGCCTTGAGCGACGTGCGGCGAACGGCGAGGCACTCGCCGAGCCGCGCGGCCGTGAAGGCGGCGTCGAGCGGCTCGTCGCCAACCCGGGCGGCGAGATAAGGCTCCGCGTCGCCCGGCTCGAGCAGGAGCCAGGTGCCGAAGCGCCGCACATCCCGGTACGCGACATCCGATCCGTCGTCTAGTCTGACAACAGCGCGGCGATGCGGGTCGTCCGGGAGCGATCCGTTCGGCGCGCACAGAAGACTCCCCGTCATCCGGAGGTGGATCAGGAGAACGTGACCACTCACGAACCGAACAACCAGATACTTGCCGCGCCGCTCGACCGCCGCGACGCGTTCGCCTACCAGCTCGGCCGCCATCTCGGCCGGCTCGAACGGGCGCACGAGTCGCGGATCGGCGATCCGCACGTGCTCGAAACGCCGCCCGACAAGCACAGGCTCGAGCGCCCTGCGGACGGTCTCGACCTCCGGCAGCTCGGGCATGCGACCAGCGTAGTCAGGCGCCGACGCGCCGCGACCCGCCTACGGCGTCACGATGGGCTGCCCGGGAATCCCGCGCGACGGCGCCTTACCGCCGAGCCAGGCATTCACCGTTGCACCCACGTCCGAGAACTCGCCTTCGTGGACTTGTCCGGCCGCGTTCCGCCCCTCGACGTACGCGAGCAGCATCGCGTACTCGCGCGAGTGGTCCGTCGACGGCGTCGTCGGGTCGCAGCCGTGGTCCGACGTGATGATCAGGAGGTCACCCGTCCGGAGCGCGTCGAGCAGGTCGGGCAGGCGGTAGTCGAAATCTTGCAGGCAACGGTGGAAGTTGACGGGGTCGTTGCGGTGGCCCCAGAGCATGTCCGTCTCGACGAGATTGACGAAGACGAAGCCCTCGCCGATCTCGCGCAGGAGCCGCTCCGTCTGCTGGATCCCATCGATGTTGGACTTCGTCGGGTGCGACTCGTCGATGTCGCAGCCCGCGAAGATGTCGCCGATCTTGCCGACTCCGTACACCTTCTGGCCGGCCTCGCGCACGAGCGTCAGGTAGTTCGGGCGGCGCGGCTCAAGCGAGAAGTCATGCCGATTCGGCGTCCGGACGTAGTTTCCCGGCTCGCCCGCGAACGGCCTGGCGATGACGCGGCCGACGGCGTGCTTGCCGGTGAGGATCTCCCGCGCGGCTCGGCAGCCGTCGTAGAGCTCTTCGAGCGGAATCGTGTCCTCATGGGCGGCGATCTGGAAGACGGAGTCCGCCGAGGTGTAGACGATCCACTTCCCCGTCCGCTGATGCTCCTCGCCGAGCTCCTGGATGATCTCCGTCCCGGACGCGGCCCTATTCCCGAGCACTCCGCGGCCGGTCTTGTGCATGAACGGGTCGATCACGTCGTGCGGGAAGCCGTGCGGGTACGTCGGAAACGCCTGGGCGGTGACGATCCCCATGTGCTCCCAGTGTCCGGTGGTCGTGTCCTTCCCCTTCGACCGCTCGAAGAGCCGACCCGCCACCGCAGGTGCTCCCGGCTGCGGCGGGCAGCCCTCGAGCGGCTCCACGTTGCCGAGCCCGAGCGCCTCGAGACTCGGCAGGTCGAGCCCGCCGACTGCCTGGGCCACGTTGCCGAGCGTGTTCGACCCCTCGTCGCCGTACTGCGCGGCATCCGGCAGCTCGCCGGCACCGACGGCATCGAGCACGATGACGCACGCCCTGGGCACCGGGCTATTCTAGGTAGCCAATGGCGACCATCCTCGGCCTCCTCGCATTCGCCGCCTACGTGGCCTCGATCATCGGGCTCGCCGCCGGCGTGACCTGGATCGTCGTCAGGTTCACGCCCAAGAAGAAGCCGAAGCCGGCCGACCCGGCGAACAGCTAGGCGGCTCTCCTAGACAGGCGCGAGCGGCAGCACGTCGTCGAGTGGCGTGTAGTCGAGCCCGTGCGCCTCGGCGACCGCCTCGTACGTGATCTTCCCATCGAGGACGTTCACGCCCCGCCCGAGCGACGGATCGGCTGCCACCGCCGCGGCGAGCCCACGGTCGGCGATTGCTTCGACGTATGGGAGCGTCGCGTTGGTCAACGCCTTCGTGGAGGTGACTGGCACGCCGCCGGGCATGTTCGCGACGCAGTAGTGGACGATCCCGTCGACCTCGTAGACCGGATCCGAATGTGTCGTGGCGTGCGCGGTCTCGATGCAGCCGCCCTGGTCGATCGCAACATCGACGATCACGGCGCCCGGCTGCATTTCGGAGAGCATCGCGCGACTGATGAGCTTCGGTGCGCGCGCGCCCGGGATGAGCACGGCGCCGATGACGACGTCGGCGTGCGCGATGGTCTGCTCGATCTCGAGGCTCGACGACATGAGCAGACTGACGCGGCCGGAGAGAATCTCGTCCAGATGGCGCATCCGGTCGATCGAGCGCTCGAGGACCGTGACGCGAGCACCGAGACCGAGGGCGATGATCGCCGAGTTGTAGCCGACAATTCCACCGCCGAGGACGACGACGTGCCCGGGCTGGACGCCGGGCGTCCCGGCTAGGAGGACACCCCGTCCGCCGAGAGGCTTCTCGAGGAAGTGCGCCGCCGCCTGCGGCGCGAGCCGCCCCGCGATCTCGCTCATGGGAGCCAGCAGCGGCAACCGGCGATCGTCCGTCTCGACGGTCTCGTACGCGACAGCTGCGATGCCGCTGTCGGCGAGCGCCCGTGTAAGCGGCGCGTCGGCGGCGATATGAAGGTAGGTGAAGAGCACGAGCCCCTCGCGCAGCCGCGCGTACTCGGGCTCGATCGGCTCCTTCACCTTGAGCAAGAGGTCGCTCTCGCCCCAGGCGTCGTCAACCGAGACGATCCGGGCGCCCGCGCGTTCGTACTGCTCATCGGGGAATGCGCTCCCGTCCCCCGCCGCCGTCTCGACGAGAACCTCGTGACCGCGCTGGATCAGCTCACGCGCCCCCGCCGGGGTGAGCGCCACGCGGTACTCGTCGGTCTTGATCTCCTTGGGAACTCCGATGCGCAAGGCCCGAAGACACTATCTCGCCGCGGTTGCGTGACGAAGCCGTGAGGGAAATGGTCGCGTTTCACGACGCGAAAGCACTGCTGCGTCACGGTTCCGCCGGTACCGTCGCCTTCGAGGGCGGCGGGACCGACTTCCCCACCCTGGGTGGGGGTGCGGGGATCCTCCTTAAGCCAGGCGGCCTTGATCGGACCGGAGGCTGAGGTAGAGCAACAACCCGGCGAGCGTCTTCGCGTCCTCGATCTCGTGCAGCCGTTCCCTGACGTCGGCGAGCGGCCAGTGCACGAGCTCGAGATCCTCGTCGGCCTCAGGGGAGGCCTCCCCGCGCTCGGCTCCCTCGGCGGCGAAGACGTGCATCCGCTCGCGACAGAAGCCGGGCGTCGTCCAGAACGCCGCCAGCTCGCGCCACTCGCCGCCGGTCAAGCCGCACTCCTCCTGCAGCTCCCGCCGCGCCGTTTCGAGCGGCTCCTCGCCCGGCTCCGCGGTCCCCGCCGGCAGCTCGAGGAGGCGCTGCCGTGCCGGCTCGCGCAGCTGCCGGACGAGCGTCACGAATCCAGCGTCGTCCACCGCAACGATCGCCACCGCACCCGGATGCTCGACGATCTCGCGCTCGTGGTCTCCCCACCGCTCGACCGTCAGCCCGACCAGCCGCCCCTCGTACACGCGAACGGCTGAGTCCGGCTCGAGATTCACGCCCGCGCCGCCTCCACGAGCGCGACGGTCACGTCGACCATCGCCTCGAGGTCGGCGACCGAGACGCGCTCGTCGGGCGTGTGGAAGCCGTAGACGCCGTGGGAGAGGTTCACGCAGCGGAGGCCGCGCGCGTTGAAGACGTTCGCGTCCGCACCGCCGCCCGACAAGCCGTACCGAGGCTCGACGCCGCAGCGGGCGAAAGCCGCCGCCGCGAGCGCGACCGCCGGCTCGTCCCGCTTCAGCCTGTACCCGTCGTAGCTCTTCCGCACCGTCGTCTCGACGTCGCACTCCGTCTCGGTCGCGGCGAAGGAGAACGCGTCGAGCATCTCCTGGACGACCTCGCCGAGCGTCGCCTCGTCGTGGCTGCGCGCCTCGGCCGAGAACGTGCACCACTCCGGGACGATGTTGCCCGCGGTGCCGCCCGTGATCGTGCCGACGTTCGCCGTCGTCACCTCGTCGACACGGCCGAGCCGCAGGTCGGCGATCGCCTTCGCCGCCGCCTGGATCGCGGACCGCCCCTCCTCCGGCGCCATGCCGGCATGGGACGAGCGGCCGTGGAAGCGCACCTCGAACGCGCGCGACCACGGCGCACCGAGCACGACCTCGCCCAACGCGCCCTCCTGGTCGTACACGTAACCCACCTGCGCGTGCAGCCGCTCGTGGTCGAACGCGCCCGCGCCGAGGAGCCCGACCTCTTCCTTCGGCGTGAACACGAGCTCGATCCCCGCATGCGGCACGTTTTCGACGAGCACGCGGCGCACGCCCTCGAGCATCGCGGCGACGGCCGCCTTGTTGTCGGCGCCGAGGATCGTGCCGCCCGCGTTCCTCAGCACGCCGTCGTCGACGACCGGCTCGAGCTTCCCGTCCGGCGGCACCGTGTCCAGGTGCGCGCAGAGGAAGACCGGCGTCCCGTCGGCCGTTGGCTCGGCCCGGGCGTACACGTTGCCCGCAGTCGAGCCGATCCGCGGCCCACAGGCGTCCTCGTCCGGCTCGAGTCCGAGGCCGCTGAGATAGGGCAGCACGACGTCGGCAACGCCACGTTCCTCGCCGGGCGGGCTCCGGATCGCCGCCAGCTCGAGGAAGAGATCGACTACGTCGGACACGCGCCGATCCTAGAGGCGCAGCGTCAGACCGCGACGTGCTCGCCGGCCCGCGTCCGCGCGCGGTCGAGCGCCGCGCCGACGAAGCCGCGGAAGAGCGGCGCCGCCCGCGTCGGCCGGGACTTGAACTCCGGATGGAACTGGCTCGCCACGAACCAGGGATGGTCGGCGAGCTCGACGATCTCCACGAGGCGCCCCTCCTGGAACGTCCCGCTCACGACGAGCCCGGCCTCGACGAGCCGCTCGCGGAAGGCGTTGTTGACCTCGTAGCGGTGCCGGTGCCGCTCGTGGACCGTGTCGTCGCCGTAGAGGTCACGGGCACGCGTGCCCTCGGCGAGCTCGACCGCCTGCGCGCCGAGCCGCATCGTGCCGCCGAGATCCTCGATCCCCTTCTGCTCCGGCAGGAGGTCGATCACCGCATGCGGAGTCTCGGGATCCATCTCGGTCGAGTTCGCACCCTCGAGCCCGACGACGTGCCGTGCAAACTCGGACACCGCGACGTGCATGCCGAGGCAGATGCCGAGGTACGGGATCCGCCGTTCCCGCGCGACCTGGCAGGCGAGGATCTTGCCCTCCCAGCCGCGCGAGCCGAAGCCGCCCGGCACGAGCACGCCGTCGACGGTCTCGAGCAGCTCGGCGGTCTCCTCGTAGGACATGTCCTCGGCGTCGACCCAGCGCATGCGAACAGCGCTGCCGTGCTCCAGCCCCGCGTGCTTGAGCGCCTCGTGGACCGAGAGGTACGCGTCCTGAAGCTTCACGTACTTGCCGACGAGCGCGATCTCGACGACTTCGCGCCGGCTGTGCAGCCGCTCGAGCAGCTCGTCCCAGTCGGACAGGTCCGGCTCGCCGAGCTCGAGGCCGAGCCGTTCGCCCACCAGCCGGTCGAGACCCTCCGCGTGCAGGACGCGCGGTACCTCGTACACGTCCGGGACATCGGGGCTCGCCACGACTGCGCCGGGGTCGACGTCGGCGAAGAGCGCGATCTTGTCGCGGATCTCGCGCGAGAGCTCCTCGTGGGAGCGGCAGACGACGACGTCGGGATGGATGCCGATCCGGCGCAGCTCGTTGACCGAGTGCTGCGTCGGCTTCGTCTTCAGCTCGCCCGCCGCCTCGATGAAGGGCACGAGCGTGACGTGGACGTAGACGACGTTCTCGGTTCCGACCTCACGGCGAAACTGGCGGATCGCCTCGAGGAACGGCAGCGACTCGATGTCGCCGACCGTGCCGCCGATCTCGGAGATGACGACGTCCGCCGGGTTCGCCTCGGCGGCGCGCCGGATGCGCGCCTTGATCTCGTTCGTGATGTGCGGGATCACCTGCACCGTCGCGCCGAGGAAGTCGCCCTTGCGCTCCTTGCGCAGGACGGTGTCCCAGATCGCGCCGGCGCTGTGGCTCGCGCTGCGGAGAAAGTTCTCGTCGACGAAGCGCTCGTAGTGGCCGATGTCGAGGTCGGTCTCGGCCCCGTCCTCGGTCACGAACACCTCGCCGTGCTGGAACGGGCTCATCGTCCCCGGGTCGACGTTGAGGTACGGGTCGAACTTCTGCAGCTGGACGCGCAGACCGCGCGCCTTGAGCAGCCGGCCAAGCGACGCGGCGACGATTCCCTTTCCCAGAGCCGACACGACGCCCCCGGTCACAAAGACGTACTTCGGGGCCCGCGTGCTCACGGGATTTCAGGGTAGCAGCGCGAGCGGCGGGTGCCTACTCGGCCGGTGGACGGACGAGCGCGGCGAGACGGGCGAGCGCCTGCGACGGGAAGGTCCGGCCCAGGCCACCGAACCGCGGAGCCTCGATGCCGAGCCTCGCCTGCGTCTCGCCGTCCTCCACCGGCTCGAGGTCGAGCTCGACCTCGGCATGCTCGCTCGTCAACAGGAACCGGACGTGCTGCAGCGGCACCACCTCGACGAAGATCATCGATCCGCCCAGCTGCGGGCGACGGCGGAAGCTCGGACGGTTCGTGCCCTCGAGCTGCCAGTGCGCGCCAGGAGCGAGCGCGCGCCGGACGCTCGACTCCGCGCTGACGAGGTCGGGCCACCACTCGGGCCACCGCGCCGGGTCGGCGAGAACGGCCCACACGTCCTCGACGGGCGCCGGCAGCGTCCGGCTAGCCGCGTACCGCGGCAAGGAACTCCTGTCCGCCGAGCATCCGCTCGAGCTCGGCCTTCCGCTCGTCGTCGCCCAGCTGCTCGATTCGCGTGTGGGTCGGCTCGCCGGGAGTCTTCTCCACGCGGAAGTGCCGGTCGGCAAGCGCGGCGATCTGCGGGAGGTGCGTGATCGTCACGACCTGCGCGTGCTCTGCGAGCCGCCGGAGCAGCCCCCCGACGGCGTGCGCGGTCTCGCCGCCGATCCCCGCGTCGATCTCGTCGAAGACGAGCGTGTCGCCGCCCGCCACCGCCGCGATCGCCAGCGCGATGCGCGAGAGCTCGCCGCCCGAAGCGGTCTCCGCGACCGGCGCGAATGGGAGGCCCGCGTTCGGGCGAACGAGGAAGGCAGCTTCGTCTGCCCCGGTTGACCCCGGCTCCTCCCGTTCCCGCAGCTCGCACACGAACTCGCCGTCGCCCATCCCGACACCGTGCAGCTCTGCAGCGACGGCGTCGGCGAACGCGGGAGCGGCGGCGTTGCGCTCTGCCCTGAGCTCGAGCGCCAGCGCCTGGACACGCTCCTCGGCCCGCGCAAGCTCGCGGGCCGCCACCTCGGCAGGATCGGAGCCGTCCTCCAGTGCCGCGAGCTCGGCGCGCGCCTCCTCGCGCCGGGCGAGCAGCTCGTCAAAGGTCGCGCAGCGGAAGCGGCGTTTGGTCTCGGCGATCCGGTCGAGCTCGGATTCGAGCTGCTCGAGCCGGCCGGGCTCCGCCTCGAGCGACGCGAGGAAGGCGTGGAGGTCGGACGCGGTCTCGCGCAGGCGGAGCTCGACGTCGCGCAACTCGTCGCCGGCCCGCTGCAACTCGGGCGCGAGGCGTTCGAGGGGAGCGACCGAGCGCTCCGCGACCGCGACGAGGTCGGTCGCTCCGTCGCCCTCGTCCGGCGTGAGCGCCGCGGCGGCGGCGGCCGCGCCTTCGGCGAGCTCGGCGACGTGCCGATGCCGCTCTCGCTCGGCCCGGAGCCGCTCCTCCTCGCCGGGCTCCATGGCCTCGGTGTCCTCGACGAGCGCGCGCAACTCGGCGAGCCGAGCCTCGGCCAGCGCCGTGTCTGCGGTCAGCTCCTCTTGCCGGCGACGCGCTGCCTGCAGCTCGCGCCAGCCCGCTCGAGCTGCGGCACGGCGGGCGAGCTGCTCCTCGCCGCAGAAGCGGTCGAGCACCTCGAGCTGGTACGACGGCCTCGCCAGCCGCCGCTGCTCGAACTGGCCCGACATCGCGACCAGACGCTCGACGGCGGCGGCGACGTCCTCCCGCGCGGCGGCACGGCCCCAGGCGTAGGCGCGCGTCCGGCCGTCGGCGAAGACGCGCCGAGAGACGACGAGCGCGTCCTCGTCCTCCGGTCGCAGGTCGCCGAGCTCCTCGAGCTCCGCCGGGAGATCGAGCTCCGCCTCGACGTACGCCTCCTCGCCGGCCGCCCCGACGTACGAGTCGTCGCCCTTCGCGCCGAGGAGGAGGCCGAGCGCCTGCGCGAGGATCGTCTTGCCGGCGCCGGTCTCGCCCGTGATCGCGTTCAGGCCGGGCGCGAGCTCGAGCTCGGCTTCGCGGATGAGGACGAGGTTTTCGATGCGGAGGCGCCGAAGCACGCAGCGATCGTAGACCCGCGGCCCGACGCTGCCCATTGTCCGTCTAGGACGTGAACGTCTCGCGGTAGCGGCCGAAGAACGTCGTCTCCGGCAGCGTCGCGAGCAGGCTGCGCTGTTCGCCGAGCCGGATCACCAGCGTCCGGTCCGGTGCGAGGTCCCCGCTCCTCCGGCCGTCCGCGAGGACGGCGGCGTCGACGTCCGGGGTCGCGTTCCGCAGGGTCAGCTCCGTGCCGCGCGGCACGACGAGCGGCCTCGCGTCCAGCGAGTGCGGTGCGATGAACGTGATCGCCATCGCGTCGAGGCCGCGCACGAGGACGGGGCCGCCGTTCGAGAGGTTGTAGGCGGTCGAGCCCGACGGCGTGGAGCAGATCATCCCGTCGCAGGAGACGACGCCGAGATCCTCGCCGCCGATCGCCCAGCCGAGTTCGATCATCCGGCCGAGCGTTGAGCTCGTCGCAACGACGTCGTTGACCGCGACGAACGCCTGCCCGTCGAGCTGCGCCTCGAGCGTCGGCTGCTCGATCGTCAGGTACTCGCCCGCGAACACACGCGCGAGGCCGTCCTCCAGCCGCTCCGGCGCGATCGAGGCGAGAAAGCCGACGCGGCCGAAGTTGACGCCGATCACCGGGACGCCCGTGCCGAGCAGGCGCGCGAGCAGGCGGAGGATCGTCCCGTCGCCGCCGACGGCGACCACGAGCTGCGCACGCTCGGGCTCGTCCACGAGCTCGACCCCCGCCCGCTCGGCGACCGCCCGCACACGCTCGACCGCGCCTCGGACGTCGACGCGGCTGTGCGCGACGACCGCCGCCGTCTCAACCGGCGAGTGCTCGTTCGATCCGCTCGTCGAGGTCATAGGGAAGCGTCGGGTCTTCGGAATGCGCGAGGTGGAGGAAGATCTCCCGGTTCCCCTTCGGCCCCGGGAGCCCCGAGTCTACGACGCCGCGCACGCTCGCCTCCCAGGACAACGCGGCCTCGGCGACCTCACGCACGACGCGTCGCCGCACGTCGTCGTCGCGCACGACGCCTCCCTTTCCCACATCCGCGCGGCCGGCCTCGAACTGCGGCTTGACGAGCACGACCGCCTCCCAGCCGGGTGCACAGAGCCGCAGCACCGGCGGGAGCGCGATCCGCACCGAGATGAACGAGACGTCGCAGACCGCCAGCCGCGGCGCGAACGGCAGCTCCTTGAGCAGGCGCGCGTTCGTCCGCTCGAGCACCGTGACTCGCGGGTCGGAGCGGAGCCGGGGATGCAGCTGCCCGTAGCCGACGTCGAGCGCGATCACGCGCGCAGCGCCTCGTTGGAGAAGCACGTCGGTGAAGCCGCCGGTCGAGGCGCCCACGTCGACGCAGTCGAGACCGGCCGGGTCGACGCCGAGCCCATCGAGCCCGTGCGCGAGCTTCTCGCCGCCGCGCGAGACGTACGGCGGCGGTGACTTGACCGCGAGCTCGACATCTTCCGCGACCTGCTGGCCGGGCTTGTCGTAGCCGTGGACAAGGCCCGCGAGCACGAACGCCTGGGCCTGCGCGCGCGACTCGGCGAGCCCGCGCTCCACGAGGAGGACGTCGAGGCGCTTCTTCACGCCCGGTACTCGGCCCGGCCGCGGAGCCAGGCGACGTCCGGCTCCCACCCGTCGAGCACGTCGCCTAAGCCCTCGCGGCGCGCGGGCTCTTCGATCCGCCGGAAGAGCTCGTGCTGCGCCTCCGGCTCGCCCGTGAGCACTCGATCGAGCAGCGGCAGGAGCTCGTCGGCGCTCCAGCCTTCGAGCGGATGGTGGCGCAGCTCCCACTCGAGGTACTTGTTGTACGGCCGCACGCGGCCGCCGAGCGCGAAGATCGTCCGCAGCGCGGGCGCTATCGCCTCCACCGCGTCGAGCCGCGTCCCGTAGCGCAGCGAGCGGTAGGTCTGGTTGATGTAGTCGTCGAGCGACTCGCGGACCGTCGCGTCCCTGCTGCCGGCCGGCAGCGACTCCTGCTCGGCGACGACGCGGGCCAGCTCCCCGCCCGTCTTGTCGAGGACGACGTCGGCGTGGGCGGCGGCATACCGTCCGTGCTCGGAGCGGTTCGCGCGCAGCTCGTCGAGCGTCGCGGTGACGATCTCCACCCTGGAGCCGTGCACGAACGGGAACTCGTGCTCGAACTCCTCGCGCGCCTCGCGAGAGGCGAGCACGACGCAGACGTCCCAGTCCGAGCGCTCGTCGACCATGTACTCGCGGCCGCGGGAGCCGAAGACGTAGAGGCCGAGGACCTCCTCGCGTGCCCGCGCGACCTCGACGAGATCCTCGAAGCTCACGCAGTTCGGACGGCGAGCCCGTCGACGATGTCGCGCAGGACGGACGTGTCCGCGTCGACTTCGGCCAGCCGCCCGCGCGCCCGCTCCGCGGCTTCGTCGGCGAAGCGCCGCGCGCCCTCGGCGCCGTGCTCACGCACGTAGCCGTCCGCGTCGAGGATGTCGTCGACGATCTGGAACAGGAGCCCGAGCTCGTCGGCGAAGGCGCGCCAGGGCGCCTGCTCCTCTGCGGGCAGCTCCGCAGCCCAGAGCGCCATCGTCACCGACGCGTGGAAGAGCCGCCCGGTCTTGAGCCGGTGCACGGCGGCAAGGTCGTAGCCCTCGACCATCGTGTCGAGGTACTGCCCGCCGATCATCCCGAGCGTGGCCTCGGCGAGCTCGCGCGCGACCGCCGACGACTCGTAGGACGCGGCGAGCCGCACGGCCTCCCCCAGCAGCGCGTCCCCCGCAAGCACGCCGACGCCCTCGCCGAACTTCTTCCAGGTGGACGGGTGGCCGCGCCGTTCCTCGTCGTCGTCCATCGCCGGCAGGTCGTCGTGGACGAGCGAGAACGTGTGGACGAGCTCGATCGCGAGCGCCGCCGGCAGCACCTGGCCGACCGGCGCACCGAGCGCCTCCCCAACCGCGAGCGCGATCACGGGACGCACCCGCTTGCCGCCGACCTCGAGCGCGTAGCGCACGGACGTCGCCTGGCCGTGCAGCTCCGGCCAGAGCTCGAGTTGCTCGAGCGCCTCGTCGACGAGCGCCTTCAGCTCGTCAGGGCTGTGCATCTTCCTCCGCTGCCCGTTGCGCACGGGTCAGCTCGTCCTCGACCGCCTTCGCGAGCTCCGAGAGCTCGCCGAGCAGCTCGATCGCGCGTTCGGACGAGGCGCCGTCTCCCGCCGAGACCTGCTCGAGCTCGGCGCGCGCGGCCTCGACCCGCGTCAGCAGCTCCTCCGCGCGACTCAACGACTCGTCGGTGCTCACTTCTTCTGCTCCTCCCGCACGAGCTTGCCCAGGATCCCGTTCACCAGCCTCGCAGCGTCCTCGGATGCATACCGCTTCGCGAGCGTCACCGCCTCGTCGAGGACGACCTCGACCGGCACCTCGCCCTCGTCGAGCTCCTCGAGCGCGACGCGGAGGACGTTGCGCTCGACGGCGCCGAGCCGGTCGGCGGTCCAGTCGTCGGACGCGGACGTGATCCGGTCGTCGAGCTCAGCCGCATGCTCGGTCACGGCGTCGGCGAGCTGCAGCGTGTAGCTGTCGACCTCGCCCTCGTAGAGCGAGCCGAGCGGCCGGCCGGTGACGTCCCACTGGAAGAGCATGAAGACGGCGGCGCGCCGGGCCTCGCGGCGGCTGATCGTGTTCACGGGCGGACGAGCTCCTCCACGGTGACGTCGACGGCGTCGACCTCGACCTCGCACATCTGCGCGAGCGCGTCGGCGACCTGCTGCTGCACCGCGGAACAGACCTCGGGCAAGACGTGGCCGTAGGCGACGACGAGCTGCAGCTCCGCGCGGGCGCGGCCGTCCTCGAGCTCGACGCCCAGGCGCCGGCGTCCCTTGCGCAGGCCGGCACCGTCGACCGATGCCACGGCGCGCCGCACGATCTCGCTCAGCGCGGCCTCGCTCACGCGCACCGAGCCGCCGGGCTCGTGAACCAGCACCCTGCTCAAGATCCGGCCAGCGCCGGCAGCCGCGCCCCGGCTTCCTCGAGGAAGGACGTCGAGTACTCGCCGCTGCGGAACTCGTCGCTGTCGAGGATGTCCCGCAGCACGTCGCGGGTCGTGGGGAGGCCCTCGATCACGAACTCGCCCAGCGCGCGGCGAGCCCGCTCGATCGCGAGGCGGCGGTTGCCGTCGACCACGATCAGCTTCGCGATCAGCGAGTCGTAGTGCGGCGAGATCACGGTGCCGTCCTCGACGAACGTGTCGATGCGGGCGCCGGGCCCGAGGGGCGGCCGGAAGCGCTCGATCCGTCCCGGCGCCGGGGCGAAACCGCGCGCGGGATCCTCCGCGTTGATCCGCAGCTCGATCGCATGGCCGCGGCGCGGGCCTGCGCGGCCACCGTGGGCGAGCGCGTCGCCGGCCGCGATTCGCACCTGCTCGCGGACGAGGTCGATCCCGACGATCGCCTCGGTGACGGGGTGCTCGACCTGGAGGCGCGCGTTGAGCTCGATGAAGGAGAACGAGCCGTCCGGCCCGACGAGAAACTCGAACGTGCCCGCATTGCGGTAGCCGATGTGCCGGCAGGCGCGCTCGGCGGCGGCCTCCATCTCCTCGCGCTGCTCGTCGTCGAGCGCCGGCGAGGGCGACTCCTCGATCAGCTTCTGGTGGCGGCGCTGCACCGAGCACTCGCGCTCGCCGCATGTGAGGTAGTGGCCATGGTCGTCGCAGAGCACCTGGATCTCGACGTGGCGCGCGGGCGTGATCACCTTCTCGACGTAGAGCGAGCCGTCGCCGAACGCCGCCTGCGCCTCCGCCGACGCGCGTTCGTAGGCCGCGAGCAGCTCCCCGGGCTCCGTCACCATCCGCATGCCTTTGCCACCGCCGCCGGCCGCGGCCTTCAGCAGGACGGGGAAACCGAGCTCCGCGGCGGCGGCCTGCGCGTCGTCAGGCCCTGCGATTCCCTCGGTGCCGGGGACGAGCGGCACGCCCGCGTCGCGCATCTCGGCCTTCGCGCGGGCCTTGTCGCCCATGCGCTCCATCACGTCGGCGGGCGGCCCGATGAAGACGAGGTCGTTGTCCTCGCAGGCGCGGACGAAGTCGGCGTTCTCGGAGACGAAGCCGTAGCCGGGATGGACGGCCTCGCAGCCGGTGGTCTCGGCGGCGGCGATGAGTGCCGGGATGCTGAGGTAGCTGTCGGCGGCGGCCGGCGGGCCGATCCGAACGGCGCGGTCGGCGAGCCGCACGTGGAGCGCGTCCTCGTCCGCGGTCGAGTAGACGGCGACGGCCTCGACGCCGAGCTCGTGCAGGGCCCGGATCACGCGGACGGCGATCTCCCCCCGGTTGGCGACGAGAACTCGGTTGAACACGGCCGGAGCCTAGCCCGCCAACACGGTGGCGAGCGCGCGGCCGCCCCCACGGAGCACGGGCTTGCCATGGGAGACGAGCACGCGCGTCACCGGTAGCTCTAGCAGCGGTGCGAGCGACTCGCGGAGGTCGTCGTACGTCGCCCCTTCGAGCCAGCGTTCGGGGCAGAGCCGCAACGGCTCGTCCGTCGGACGCGGCTTCGCGCCGGCACCGAGGAGGACATCGCCGACGACGACGGCCTTCTGTTGAGGCAGCCAGTAGGCGACCTCGCTCTTCCGGGCGGTCTGGAACGCCTGAATCCCTCCCGGCAACGGCTCGCCCACGGTGAACGGGCGGTCGACCTCGACGCCGCGCGAGGCAAGCCGCCGGACGAGACGCTCGTGAGCCCAGACGTGCTGCGCCTTCGTGGAGCGGGCGTGGAAGAAGACTGTGACGAGCGCGTGCTCCGGTCGGCCGAGCTCCTTGGGCGTGTCGAGCGGGTCGATCACGACGAGGCCGTCGTCGGTGTCCACGGCGACGCAGCCGACGTCCTCGCGCCACTCCTCGTGCCACGCCGTCCAGCGGCGCAGTCCCGGCCCGACCTCGCTCAGCGGCATCTCAGAGCGCTGGCCGGCCGACGAGCGGCTCGAGCTCGAACAGGAGCTGCCCGAACTCGACGGGCTCCGCGTTCTCGGCGTGCACGCCGCGCACGACGCCCTCGACGTCCGCCTTGACCTCGTTCATGAGCTTCATGGCTTCGAGGATGCAGAGGGTCTGCCCCGGCGCCACGACGTCGCCGACCTCGACGAACGGCCGCGCGCCCGGCTCGCCCGCGCGATAGAAGGTGCCGACCATCGGGGACTCCACCCGGATGAGCGCCCCGCTGACCGCGCTCGAGCTCGGCAGGCCCGGCTCGGGCAGGGCGAGCGGCGCCTCGCCGGGCACGCCCGCAGGGAGGTCCGGCGTCGAGCGGACCGAGATCCGCATTCCGTCCTCCTCGATCGTCACCTCGCCGATGCCCGACTCCTGGACGATTCGGACGATCTCCTGGATCCGCAGGGCGCGACTCTCGTCGACTCCGGCGAGATCGTCCTCGCGGTGGCCGCGATTGCGGATCCCGCGCAGCAGCCGCTCGGCGTCCTCGCCGAACAGCCCGAGCAGGAGCAGCTCCTCCTCGCTCGTCGCGAAGTCACCGGCACGCTCGCGCACCTCGTCGAGCGGCGGCGTGACGTCCTCCTCACTCTCCGGGTCGGCCGTGAGCTGGACGACTCGCTCGAGCGCGGGGTCGATCGGCGCGGGCGGCGTGCCGAACGCGCCGGCGACGAGGCTGCGCACCTCGTCGACGACGACGAGATAGCGGCTCGCCGACAGGACGTTGAGCAGCGCCTGCGAGGCGAGCACCTGGCCGATCGGCGACGCGAGCGGCGGCCAGCCCGTCTCGGCGCGGATCCGGTCGAGCTCGGAGAGCACCTCGTCGAGGCGGTCCTCGGCACCTTCCGACCGCAGGGCGTGGTCGATCCCGCCGACGACGCTCGCCGGCAGGTCGTGGCGAGCAGCGAGCACGGCGATTCGCGGCACAAGCGGCGTCACGAGCTCGTCGCCGATGTGCTCGTCGAGGAGGTCGGTAGCCTGCCAGAGCGCGTCGACGTCGACGCCGGGATCGAGCCCGATGCCGCTCAGCGCCTCCGCGAGCGCCTCGCCCGAGACCCGGTGGAGCGTCAGCGCGAGCGGATAGATGGCGCAGGCGATGAGCTGCGCGCCCGCGCGGGCCGCGGCGAGCGAGGCGGCGAGGGCGCTGCCGCCGGCTCCCTGCGCGTAGATGCCGACGGGCAGCCCGCTCGCGTCGGCGAGCGCACCGACGAGATCCTCTGCGGTGTGCGGCTGCAGCGAGCCGGTCGGATCGTGGAGGAGGACGCGCACCGCGCCGAGCTCGGGCAGCATCCGCGCACGTTCGATCAGCGTCTCGATCTCGCCGGTGCGGCCGGGGCTGTAAACGAGACCGGCCTCGAAGTCCCGCTCGGCAGCGACGATCGCCTCGGCGGCCTCGCGGAGGTTCGAGACGTCGTTGAGCGGATCGTGGAGCCGGAAGACGTCGATGCCGTTCGCGGCGGCCGACGCAACGAAGCGGCGGGAGAAGTCGGCGTCGACCGGCCGCGAGCCGACGAGGAAACGGCCGCGCAGCGCGAGCCCGAGCGGCGTCTTGACCCGCGCCTTGAGCGCGCGGATCCGCTCCCAGGGACTTTCCACCCCGCGCTTGACGGACGCGTCGAAGCAGCCGCCGCCCGAGACTTCGAGGTACGCGAAGCCGGCACGGTCGAGGATCTCCGCGAGCCGGAGCTGCTCGGCCGCGGGAACCCGCCCGGCGAGCGGCTCCTGTCCGAGCAGGCGAATCGTCGTGTCGGCGAGCGACGGCACGGCGCGGAGACTACCTCCCGGTCCCGGAGGCGTACTCTTTGGCGATGAGAACGAGGGTGGCGCTGCTGGTCGCTGCGGTCGGTCTCTTCTCCCTGTCAGCGGCAGCCGGAGCGCCGGCGCGAACGGTGGCGCGGCTTCCGCGCTCGGCACTCGTGCCGAATGCCGTCGCCTTTCGCGACCGGCTCTACGGAGTGCTCGGCACGCAGGGCACGATCTCGGCCACGTCCGACGGCGGAAAGACCTGGCACGTCGTGCACCGCACGCGCAGTCCAGTGGTCGCCGTGGCGTTCTTCCACGACGCGTTTTACGCAAAGCTGGAAGACGGACAGACCCTCTCGGGCTCGGGCCGGCACTGGCGGGACCAGGCCGCCGTCTTGTTCCGAGGGCACTGCCCGCAGGGTTGGCACCCGGGCTTCACGGCCGACATCCTGGAAACGGACCTGGGCCGGCCCTGGTCGGTCTGCAGCGGGGAGCCGGGCGCCGGCAACGTGGCGAAGGCCGTCTATCGCGGCAGGAAGCGAGTCGCCTACACGCCGTTTGCGGCCCACGGTGGCTACGGCGGCATCAGTGTGTACGGCTATCCCGTCGGGATCGCCGGCTCCTACGGCGGATTCGCCCTCATCTGGGAGTCGCGCGGCACGCTCTACGTCACTCGTAACGGTGGTCACCACTGGCACGCCCTGCCGAAGATCGCGCGGCCAGAGGTCGACTTCGCGGATTGGGCCGACGTGAATCCCGGGAACGGGACGGCCTTCGTGCTCCTCCAGTACTCACTGGGCGCCGGCGAGGCACATCGGCTGATCGAGACGACGGACGCCGGCCACACCTGGCACGTCGTCCACCGCTGGCGCTGAACCGCCCTGCGCGGAAGCCCTCAGGTTCCGCCCCTACGTTCTTGCTCGAGCCGCGCGGCGATCTCTCGTGCGCCTTCGCCGGTGTTCGAGAGGATCGTCCACGTGGCGCCCCGGTCCGGCTCGTGGACGCTGCGAAAGCCAACCCCCGCGTCGGAGCCCACGAGTAGCACCGCGTGCCCGCCCGCCGGGAGCCAGAAGCCGAGCCCGTAACCGCGCTCGGCGCTCGCCTGGCTTCGCTGCGTGAGCATCTCTGCCAGCGTCGACTCGCCGACGATCGAGCCTGCGAAGAGAGCACGCCAGAACCGCGCCACGTCCGCGGCGGTCGTGTAGATGCCGCCGTCGCCGCTACCGCGAACCGGCAGGTGAAGGACATTCGTCCGCCAGGTCCCGTCCACCTGCACGTAGCCGACCGCCGCGCGCCCGGGGAGGTCGTCGGAGCGGAGAAAGGCGGTGTCCTCCATCGCCGCCGGTACGCAGACGAGGTCGCGAACGAGCTCGTGGAACGGCGTCCCGGTCGTCCGCTCCGCGATCAGGGCGAGCAGGACGTAGCCGCTGTTGCAGTAGGCGAAGCGCTCACCGGGCGGGAACTTCTGGGGGTGCCCTGCGAGGACGCCGAGATATCCCTCCGTCGTCGCGAGCTGCTGCACCGGCACCGGCATCAGGTATGCCGAGAAGTCCTGCTCGAGCTCCTCGTCGAGGTAGTCGCCGACCCCGGACCGGTGCGCCAGCAGGTGCCCGACCGTGACGCGCTCGTCGACCAGCGGGAGGTCGGCGCCGAGCACCGAACGCGCCGTCGTCGAGAGCTCGAGAGCTCCGTTCTCGACGAGACGCATGACCACGAGCGCCGTGAGTCCTTTGGTGCCGCTTGCGATGCCGAACTGCGTGTCGACCTCGTTCGGGATCGAATGCGCGCGGTCGGCGAGTGCGTACGCGCGGACGAGCTCGATGCCTTCGAGTCCGTCGACGCGGACCACGCCGGAGAAGTCCGTAGCGGCGGCGATCCGGTCGAGGTCGAGCGCGAGCGCGCTCACGCGGCGTCAGGCCCGCGAGATGTAGCGGCCTTCGCGGGGATCGACCTTCAGCCGGTCGCCCACGTTGACGAAGAGCGGCACGTTGACAATCGCGCCGGTCTCGAGCTTCGCCGGCTTCGTGACGTTCGAGACCGTGTCGCCCTTCACGCCGGGCTCGGTCTCCACGACCTCGAGCTCCACCGACGCCGGCAGCTGCAGGCTGGACGGCTTCCCGTTCACGCTCAGCACCTGCACCGACGCGTTCGGCTGCATGTACGGCAGCTCTTCGGTCAGGTCGGCGGCCGGAAACGCGAACTGCTCGTACGTCTCCGCGTCCATGAAATGCACGTCGGAGCCGTCGTCGTAGAGGAACTGGACGTTCTTCGTTTCGGTGTGCACGCGCGGGAACTTCTCGCCGGCCCGGAACGTACGGTCGACGACGGCGCCCGCCTCGAGGCTCTTCAGCTTCGTGCGGACGAACGCGCCGCCCTTGCCCGGCTTGACGTGCTGGAACTCGACGATCCGCCACACCTTGTTGTCGAGCTCGATGTGCATCCCGTTCTTGAAGCTGTTCGTGTCAACGGTCTCGGCCACGACGCCGGAGGGTACCCGCGCCGCTAACCCTTGGCGCAGGCCTCCAGACCGAGCCCGAGGGCGCGAACCTCGAATGTCTTGCCGAGGAGCTCGAGCTTCTTCAGGTGGTTCTTGGCGGCTTGAATCTGCCGACCCTCGATCGCCAGCTGCAAATTGGTCCCGACCAGCTCCTCGTCGTTCGCGGCGTGCACCAGCTGGGCATGCGTCAGCATCGGGGGTGTCGGCGTCAGCTCCCGCTTGTTCAGGACTGCGCAGCCGGACAGCAGCAGAGCCGCCGGGAGAGCGCCGCCCAGCGCACGTACGCGAGTCGCCGCATGCGCTGACCGTGAAGGCTCGTGACGAAGCTGTCAATACACCATGGTCTAGGAGACCGTCACGAGCGCCAGGTGCATCGCGCTAGCTTGTCGAAGCCGTGGCCCGTCTCGCGATCCTCGTTGCGTCGGCGATGCTCCTATGCGCCTGCGGGTCGGCGCCGTCGGCCCCGAACGCCACGCGGCTTCGAATCGCCGTCTATGCGCAAGGCCCCGGTGGAGGGGTGCAGCGTTACAGGTTGAGGTGTGGCCCTCGCGCCGGGACGGTGCCGGACCCTGCAAGAGCGTGCCGCGTGCTCGCCTCCGTCGCAGATCCATTCGCGCCCACGCCGCTCGGGACGATCTGCTCCGACATCTCGCTCGGCCCGCAACACGCCGTCGTCACCGGAGTCCTTCGTGGCAGGCGCATCCACGCACTGCTCCGAGTCCAGGGGAGTTGCGAGATCGAGCGCTGGCGGCGGGTCGCCGCGGTCGTGCCCGGCTTCCCCGGCACCTCTTGACAGGGCGCCGAGGCCCGGCCTACGGTCAGCACTCGGACATCTCTCGACTGCGACGCGGGCCTTAGGGCCGGCTGCGAGCCGCGTCGGGAGGAGGCACGGACATGAAGCGGAGAGAGTGGCGCGGGAGGCTTGTCCTCCTCATCGTCGCTGCCGCAGCCGTCTTCGGGCTCGGTGCAGCACACGCCGGAGTCGCCCGTCAGGCAGGGGCGAAACAGAAGCAGGTCGTCGGCGACACGCCTGCCGCCGTCGTCCATGGGAACGCACAACTGCACGGGCACCACGACTCGAACGCAGTCCTCCGCGTCAACGTCGGTCTCGGCGTCCGCGACTCGGCCGGGCTCGACGCGCTCATCCGCGCAGCGAGCACGCCCGGCAGTCCGGACTACGGCCACTACCTGACGCAGAAGCAGTACCTGGCGCGGTACGCGCCGACGACCGCCGACGTCACCGCGGTCGAGTCCTGGCTCCGCAGCCAGGGCCTGAGGGTCATCAACCATTCGGCGACGAACCTGATCGTCCACGCAACGGGCTCGGTGAAGACGCTCGAGAACGCGTTCGCCGTCACGATCAACAACTACAACCACGACGACCGGCCGTTCCACGCGAACGACCGCAACCCGACTGTCCCGGCCGGTCTCGACGTGCACTGGGTCAGCGGCCTGTCGAACTTCAACGTCTACAAGACGTTCCACACGGACACGTGCGAGGTGAACCCGCCGAACAAGTGCGGTTACGACGGGAGCACCTTCCACCAGGCGTACGACGTCGTCGGTAACGGCAGCGGGCAGACTCTCGGCCTGACGCTCTGGGGGGCCCCTCTCCCCCAGTCGGACTACGACAGCTATGCCACCGCGACCGGCACCACGAAGATCGTGGTCGACAGCAACCCCGGCGACGACCACCTCAATTTCATCCCCGTCGACGGGTCGAGCAGCGATCACAGCGGCGACGCCGAGGTCGCCCTCGACACCCAGATCGCACACGGCATGGCCGACGGGCTGCACATGGACTACTGGCTCGGCAAGGACAACTCGGACGGGACGCTCGAGGACACGCTCCAGGCGGCCGAGTCGTCGGGGATCAAGGTCATCTCGGACAGCTGGGGCTGCGACGGCTGCAGCACCGACTCGAACATGGACAACATTCTCCAGGCCGGAGCGGCGACGGGACAGACGTTCTACTTCGCGACCGGTGACAACGGCGCGTCGGTCGGACGCTCCCGCCCGGCGGACAGCCCGTACGTCGTCGCGGTCGGCGGGACGCAGCTGAACATCGACGGCTCCGGCAACTGGTCGTCGGAGACCGGCTCGAGCGGCTCCGGCGGCGGCTGCGACAACGGCGAGGCGCGGCCGTCGTGGCAGACCGGGATCAGCGGCGAGCTCGTCTACCCGTCGAGCAGCTGCACCGGCCGGGCCGAGCCCGACGTCGCCGCGAACATGGACATCGGGACGTTCCTCTGGTACGGCGGCTCCGAGCGGTGCTGCATCGGCGGCACGAGCCTCGCCACGCCGATCTGGGCGGCCGCAACCGTCATCTACAACAAGCACAACGCGAGCACCGGGAGGCCCGGCGTCGGCTTCGACGCGCCGGTGATCTACGGGCTCGCGAACGATCCCACGACCTACGCCCGTGACTTCCACGACATCACGGCCGGCAACAACGGCTTCGCGGCCGGCACCGGCTGGGACGAGGACACCGGATGGGGCTCGGCCGACTTCGAGAAGCTGTTCAACAACCCGGTCGACATCGCGTACACCGGCCCGACCACGGCGAGCAACGGCGACTCGATCACGCTCTCGGCGACGCTCCTCGACCAGGGGGCCTCGACGCCGGTCGTCGGGCGAACGATCGACTTCGCGGCGGGATTCGACACCTGCTCCGCCGTGACGGACTCGAGCGGAAACGCCTCCTGCGGGGTCACCGTCTCGAGCCCACCGGGCACCTACTTGGCCATCGCCGCGTTCGCCGGCGACGCCGCCTACGTGGCGAATTCGGACACGCAGACATTCACCGTCCTCCACATTCCCACGAAGATCACGTACACAGGCGATACGAGCGGGGAGTACAACGACCAGGTCACGCTCTCGGCGAGACTGAACGACGACAGCGGTGCCGGCTCGTCCTCGAGCGGCGACCCGCTGCCCGGCAAGACGCTCGACTTCACGCTCGGCGCCGAAAGCTGCTCCGGCGTGACGGACGGCGGCGGCGTGGCGAGCTGCAATGTGACTCCCCTCGACGATCCCGGCGGGTACTCGGTCGGGGTCGGCTTCGCCGGCGACTCGACGTATGCCTCGCAGAGTTCGTCGACGCCGTTCACGCTCAACAAGGAGGAGAGCGCGATCGTCTACAGCGGACCGCTGACGTCGGACTACCACGACTCACTGACAGCGAAGGCGACACTCACCGATCCCGACGGAGGAGCACCGATCTCCGCGAAGACGGTGACGTTCACGCTCGGCGTCGGCGACACCTGCAGCGCGACGACGAACGGCTCCGGCGTGGCGTCCTGCCCGATCACACCGACCCAGACCGGGACGCAGAACATGGTCGCGTCGTTCGCCGGTGACACGGATTACCTGTCCAGCAGCGACACGGAGTCGTTCTCCATCACGCCGGAGGAGACGACGATGACGTACACCGGCCCGACGTTCATCCTCGCCGGGGCGTCAGGAGCGAAGCTGACCGCGACCCTCGTCGAAGACGGCGCGAACGACAACGACGGCGACGACACGTCGGTCGCCCCGAACCCGGCCGAGAGCGTGACGCTCTCGATCGGGACGCAGCACTGCTCCGGGACGACCGACTCGGTCGGCCACGTCACGTGCACGATCCCGTCCGTCACGGTGCCGCTCGGTCCGGAGACGGTCGCTGCCTCGTTCGCGGGCGACGCCTCTTACCAGGCCTCGAGCGACAGCAAGACGGCGATCGTGTTCGCCTTCCCGAGCCGGGGCGCATTCGCGCTCGGCAACCTGACGGTGGCGACCGCCGGGTCGAGCAAGGTGACGTGGTGGGGCGACAACTGGTGGAAGCTGAACGCGCTCACCGGCGGCAGCGCGCCGGCGGCGTTCAAGGGCTTCGTCGACGGCGGCATGCTCACGCTGCCCACGACGACGCCGGCGAACATCTGCACCAGCCCTTGGACGAGCTCCGGCGGCAACAGCCCGCAGCCGGTGACCGGCGTGCCCTCGTACATGGGCGTCGTCGTGACGAGCAAGGTGAGCAAGTCCGGCTCGACGGTGTCCGGCACGTACACCCGCATCGTCGTCGTCCGGACCGACCACGGTTACGGCCCCAACCCGGGCAGTGCGGGAACGGGGACGATCCTCGGGACGTTCTGCTAGTCCTGTCGTTCGTGGAGGGGCGCCCTCGCCGGCGCCCCTCCACTACGAGACGCTGACGAGGTCCTTGCGAAACGCGACCGGGTTCTCGATGCCGTCCGGGGTGACGACCACATCGTCCTCGATCCGGATCCCGAAGCGGCCCTCGAGGTAGACGCCCGGCTCCACGGTGACGACGTTGCCGGCCACGAGCGTGTCGGAGCTCTCGGGCGAGAGCCGAGGCGACTCGTGGACGTCGAGGCCGAGGCCATGTCCCAGCCCGTGGCCGAACGTGCCCGCGAAGTCGCTGGCCTCGATGACCCCGCGCGCGGCCGCGTCGACGTCGAAGCCGGTCTCTCCCGCCCGGATCGCGTCGAGGCCGGCCTGCTGCGCCGCGAGCACGACGTCGTACGCCTCCCGCAGCTCGGCGTCGAGCTCGCCGGTGGCGAGCGTGCGTGTGTAATCCGACATGTAGCCGTCGACCTTGGCGCCGGTGTCGATCACCACGAGCTCGCCGGCGCCGATGATGCGATCGCCCGCGCGCGCGTGCGGCCGCGCCCCGGTCGGGCCGGAGCCGACGATCGATTCAAACGCGGGCTCGTCCGCGCCCTCCTCGTGGAAGAGCCGGGCGATGTCCCAGGCCACGTCGCGCTCGGCCCGGCCGACGAACGGCACCTCGCTCACGAGCCGCTCGAACATCCGATCGGTGATCGCACATGCCCGCCGGAACCTCTCGAGCTCGCCCTCGTCCTTGACCGCGCGCAGGCGTTCGACGAGCCCCTCGCGCGGCACGAGCGCGATCCCGCCCTCACGCAGCTGCTCGGCGAACGACCACGGAAGCACGTTCGCCTCGAAGCCGAAGCGGCCGGAGAGGTTCTCGCGGATCCAGCCGATCACCGACCGTGTCGTCTGCACCGTCTCGACCCCCTCAATGCCCCGCGCCACCTCGATGTAGCGGAAGTCGGTGAACAGGCGCACCCGGTCCGGCTCGACGAGGAGCGCGGCGTTCGAGCTCTCGAAGCCGGTGAGGTAGAGGACGTTGACGAGGTTCGTGACCAGCAGCGGCTCCTCGAGGAGCCCTTGCAGGCGTTCGATCCTGGAGCTCATGCGGTCACCTCCTTGAGATGTTCGAGGGCCAGCTTGTAGCCGTCCGGCCCGTGGCCGACGAAACGCGCGGTGACGAGGTCGGAGACGACCGACTGGCGCCGCCACTCCTCCCGCTCGTCGACGTTGGACAGGTGCACCTCGACAATCGGGATCGTGAGCGACTCGAGCGCGTCGTGGATCGCCCACGCATAGTGCGTCCACGCGGCCGGGTTGACGATGATCGCGTCGACGGTGTCGTACGCGTCGTGGCACCACTTGACGAACTCGCCCTCGTCGTTCGTCTGGCGGCACTGGACGGTCAGCTCGAGCTCGCGCGCCCATTGGTAGATGCGGCTCTCGAGCTCGGCGATCGACAGCCCGCCGTAGACCTTCGGATCGCGGCGGCCGAGGATGTCGAGGTTGACGCCGTTGAGGACGAGGACCCTCACTCCGAGGCCCCCGGGAAGTGCGAAGCACTTTCTGGGGTGGTCACGCGATCAACCTATCGAGTTCGCGGCGCACGTCGGCCCCGGGCACGGCGACGTCCCAGCGCGGCCCGGCGTCGCCCAGCAGGACGAGGCGGAGCTCTCCGCCGCGCGCCTTCTTGTCCCGATGCATCGCCTCCCAGGCGCGCTCCCGGTCGACGCGGGCGGGCTGCGGGTGCAACACCGCCTCCACCACGTTGGTGTCGTGCCCGGAGAGGCGCAGCGCCGCGAGGAGGCCGAGCGCGACCGCGCGGCCGTGCGTCAGCCCCTCGTAGCCGGCCGCGGTCTCGAGCGCGTGCGCGAAGGTGTGGCCGAGGTTGAGGATCGCCCGCTCGCCCTGCTCGTCGGGATCGCGGAGGCACACGGCCGCCTTGAAGGCCGCGCAGCGGCGGACGAGATCGTCGTCGGGAAGCTCCCAGAGCGGCTCACCGGCGAGCAGACCCGTCTTCACGACCTCGGCCAGCCCCTCGAGGCGCTGCGGGTCGGGGAGCGTCTCGAGCAGCGCCGGGTCGACGATGGTCCGCGCCGGCCAGTGGAACGCACCGACGAGGTTCTTGCCCTGGGGCAGGTCGATCGCCGTCTTGCCGCCGATCGCCGCGTCGACCTGGGCGACGAGGCTCGTCGGCACCGGAGCCCAGGCGATGCCGCGGAGGTACGTGGCCGCCGCGAGGCCGGCCGCGTCGGTCGTGCAGCCGCCGCCGAGCGCGACGATCGTCCCGTTCCGGTCGAGGCGCAGGTCTTGCCAGAGGCGGTCCAGCGCTGCGAGCGTCTTGGCCTCCTCGCCCGCCGGGAGCTCGTGCGTCTCCGCGAGGCGCGAGCCGAGCGCGAGCTGCGCATCCATGCCGTGGATGCCGGCGACGTGAGAGTCGGAGACGAGAGCGACGGCACCTTCGCCGGGGACGAGCTCGCCGAGCCGCTGCAGCGCACCCCGCTGGACGTGGACACCGGCCGCGGCGAGGACGACGTCGTCGCCGTCGCGCGCAGTCACATCCGCGACGTCCGCATAGAGAGGTGCACGCAACTCGAACCGCTGCCGGAACTCGGTCTCGTCGCGGGCAAGTGGACGGTGGCTGCGACGCGCCCGGAACCACGCCGTCTCGACGTCGACGGGCAGATGGACGACGATCGCGCGCTCGTCCGGCAGGAGACCGGGGATCTCGACCACGCCCCCGCCCAGCGCGATCACGGCCGGTGCCGGACGCGCCAGAGCCTCGCGGACGAACCGCGCCTCGATCTCCCGAAACGCCGGCTCACCTTGGGTGGCGAACAGCTCCGGGATCGGACCGTGCTCCTGTGCGATCGCGTCGTCGAGGTCCACGAACGGCCGCCCCAGCCGGTGCGCGACCCACTCCCCGACGGTGGTCTTGCCGGCTCCCATGAAGCCGACGAGCGCGAGGTGCTTGTCTAGCGGGGAGCCCAGTCGATCCGCTCCAGGTACGCGCGCCAGGCGCCGACGCAGTCGCCGAGCGCGTCGCCGCCGAACTTCTCGCGCGCCGCTCGCGCCAGCTCCCAGGCGACGGCGGCCTCGGCCACGACCGCGAGTGCCTCGACCGCGGAGACGTCGCTGCGCTCGACGAGCGCGTTCGCAGGTTCGCCGGTCTCGAGGTCGACGGAGCGGAGCGGGCGCATGAGCGTCGGGAGCGGCTTCATCGCCGCGCGCACGACGATCTCCTCGCCGTTCGAGACACCGGCTTCGATGCCGCCGGCGCGGTTCGTCATGCGGCGCCGGTCCGCGCCGATCTCGTCGTGCGCCTCCGAGCCGCGCAGCCCTGCGAGTGCGAAGCCGTCGCCGATCTCGACGCCCTTCACCGCCTGGATCCCTAGCACCGCCGCACCGAGCCGGGAGTCGAGCCGATCCTCGCGCCGCGCGTACGAGCCAAGGCCCGGCGCGACGCCGCGCGCCCGCACTTCGACGCGCCCGCCGAGCGTGTCCTGGTCCTTGCGCGCCTCGTCGACTGCGGCAGGATCCGCCCCGGCCTCGGGCAGCGCCTCGCCCGCGACCTCGATCCCGATCTCGTGCAGCAGCGCCTTCGCCACCGCGCCGGCCGCGACGTAGACCGCCGTGTGGCGGGCGGAGGCGCGCTCGAGCGCGTCGCGAACGTCGGCAAGATCGTGCTTCTGCACGCCGGCGAGATCCGCGTGCCCGGGCCGCGGCAGCGTGACCGGCTTCGTTCCCTTGCCCTCGGGCTCGCCCTCGGGCGGCCAGGGGCTCATCCCCCACGTCCAGTTCTTGTGGTCACGGTTGCGGACGACGAGCGCGAGTGGCGTGCCGAGCGTGCGGCCGTGGCGGAGCCCGGCGAGCACCTCGACCTCGTCCGTCTCGATCTGCTGGCGCGGTGAGCGGCCGTAGCCCTGCTGCCGCCGGCGGAGGTCGGCGTCGATCGCCTCCCGGTCGAGGACGAGGCCTGCGGGCAGACCCGAGACGATCGCGACGAGCGCAGGGCCGTGCGACTCGCCGGCCGTTGCCAGCTCGAGTGTCATGGCGGAGAGCCTAGAGCCGCGAGAGGACCCGCGAGACCAGCCCCGCCTGCCGCTGCCGCCCCGCCGCGAGGAGGAAGCGCCCGAGCCTGCCCGACTCCCGCGGGTCGAGCGAGATCACGGCCTGCGCCTCGGCGCCGCGCCAGACGCTGAGGCGGGCGTGTCGCGGCTCGGTCAGGTAGAGCGAGACGCGCAGCCCGCCGTCGCCCACGTCCGGGTGGCCTCGGAAGTACTCGACGATCTTCGTCCGCTGCGCCTGGCCGCAGTGCGGACAGAAGCGGAACTCGTCCTGCACTCCTCCCCCGCATCCTCGGCAGCGGCGCATGTGCCCGTTCTATGCCCCACGGCGCGTCAGGTCAAGCCGAGGGACTGGCGCATCGCGTCGCGCGGCGCCGTCAGCCCCGTCCAGAGCTCGAAGCTCGCGGCTCCCTGGGCGACGAGCACCTCGAGCCCGTCGAGCACGCGGGCACCCGCAGCGGCCGCGGCCACGGCCGTCGCGGTGCGCGGATACGGCAGGTCGATCAGCGTCTGCCCCTCCCCCAGCTCGAACAGCACCTCGTCGCGCACCGGTGTCGCCTGGATCACGAGATGGGCGCCGTCCAGGTCCGGCGGCCAGTCCCCGCGCCGGGAGAAGACGCGCGCCTCCGGCAAGGCCCGCCGAAACGCCGCCGCCGCCCCGCCGTCCCCCACGATCGCCGCCGAGCGCACCTCTCCGACCGCCTCGAGGATCGCGGCGTCCGTCGAGAAGCACTCCCCGCGCACGAGCGTGTTCACCGACGGCAGCTCGCTACCGAGGATCCGCGCCACGTCGAGCTTGTACGGCGCCGTGACGTTCGCGTACTCGACCTCGCGCACCGCCGACTCCAGCTCCGCCGGCAGGACGTCGCGCAGGACGTACTCCCAGTCGAGCCCGGCCGCGGCGAAGGCCGCGTTCTGCATCCGGGGCGACAGCGAGTGCGCCACCGGATGCCCTACGAGGGCCACCTCAGTAGCCGTATTCCGCCTCGTGCTGGAGGAAGTCCTGGTAGTTCGAGGTGAAGTAGTGGTGCCGGTGATCCGGCTTGCGCACGAAGTACAGGTAGCCGACGTTGGCGGGATGCGCCGCCGCCTCGAGGGACGCCGCTCCCGGGTTGTTGATCGGCGTCGGCGGCAGGCCCGGGAACTTCCGCGTGTTGTACGGGTTGTCGCTCGCGAGCTCGGAGTCGGTGAGGGACTGCGTCGGCGCGATGTGGAGCCCGTAGCGCAGGCTGGCGTCGATGCCGAGCGTCATGCCGTCGCGGAGCCGGTTGTAGATCACGGCTGCGACGAGCGGCCGCTCGCTCGGCACGCTGACCTCGCCCTCGATCAGCGAGGCGATCTTGAGCACGTCGTACGGCGTCAGGTTCTTGCTCCGCGCGTACGAGAGGTTCAGCCGGCCCCACTGCGAGGTGAACTCCCCCAGCTGGTTCCGCACGAGCTGGGCCGAGGTCGACTTGCGGTCGAAGTCGTAGGTGTCCGGGAAGAGAAAGCCCTCGAGCGGAAGCTTCTTGCCGCCGAAGCCCGGGATGCGGCGAGGCTCGGCTGTCGCCGCCGCGTATGTGCTGCCCGAGAGCTTGACCGGCCGGTGCGACTCGTGCTCGGCGATCTGAGCCACCGCCTGGGTGCGCGCGATCATCTGCGCGCGCGTGAATCCCTCCGGGAAGACGACCCGGAACTGCCGCAGCTGGCGCGACGTGGTCGTCGGCGGCGCCGCGCTGCTCGACCCACAGCCGGTCGCTCCGGCCGCGAGCAGCAGCGCACAGATCGCTACGAGCGCGCCGCGCACCACTCGAGATAGGTCGAAAGGAGATGAGCGGCCGCGAGCGCGTCCTCGGGCGCAGCGCCGCCTGTCTGCTGGGCGAGGTCGGTCGTGAAGCGCTCGTCGAACAGCTCGATCGGGACTGCGAGAACGCCGCGGAGCGCCTCGACGAACCGCTCGGTCTCGGCGGCTTGCTCGCCGTGCGTGCCGCGCAGCGTCAGCGGCAGGCCGACGATGACGCGGTCGACGTCCTCCTCGCGCGCGAGCCGTGCCAGCTCGGCGAGCCCGCTCTCGGTGGCGGCACCCTCGACCACGCCGAGCGGCCGCGCGAGCGTTCCGGTCGGATCGGAGATGGCGACTCCCGTGCGTGCAGAGCCGTAGTCCAGCGCGAGCACCCTCACGCGCCGACGATCTCCTTCGCGGCCGCGAGCGCGTCGGGGATGCCGTCGGGGTTCTTGCCGCCGGCCTCGGCGAGCGTCGGCTTGCCTCCCCCGCCGCCGCCGATGTGCTTGCCGAGCTCCCGCACGACCTGCACGGCGTCGAGGCCGCGCGCGACGAGCGACTCGTCGAAGTTGACGACGAGGAACACGCTGCCGTCGTCGCGCGACGCGACGATCGCGCCGTCCGCCTTCTCCTGCTGGCGGATCCGGTCGGAGAAGTCGCGTAGCGGGCCGCCCTTGAGGCTCTTCACCTCGACGAGGAGGACGCCGCTTTCCGTGTCCTGGGAGACGATCTCCGTCTGCTCGGCCTGCTGCGGCCGCTTCGCTTCCTTCCGCGCGCGTTCGAGCTCACCGCGCAGCGCGTCGGCCTCTCGCGCCCGCTCGTGGAGCAGCGCGAACGCCTCGCCGGCGGTGACGGCCTCGATCCGGCGTGAGCCGGCGCCGACCGACCTCTCGGAGACGATCGCGAACGGCCCGATCTCGGCCGTGGAGCGCACGTGCGTGCCGCCGCACAGCTCGAGGGACCAACCGTCGACGTCGACGACGCGCACGACGTCGCCGTACTTCTCGCCGAAGAGCATCATCGCGCCCAGCTGCTGTGCCTCGGCCAGCGGCGTCTCGAAGATCCGCACGGGCTGGTTCGCGAAGACGTGCTCGTTGACGCGCCGCTCGATCTCGGCCAGCTCGTCCGGCGTGAGCGGCGACGGGTGGGTGAAGTCGAAGCGCAGCTTGTCCGGCTGCACGGCCGAGCCCGCCTGGCGGACGTGGTCGCCGAGCACCTCCTGCAGCACCTTGTGGAGGAGATGCGTCGCGGTGTGGTTCGCCGCCGTCGGATAGCGGACGCCCCTCGGCACGACGGCGCGCACGCGGTCGCCCTCCGCGAAGCCGTCGCCGCGAAACACGAGCTCCTGGTCGTGCTCGAGCCGCAGCGCGTCGACGAGGTCCGCGTGGGAGCCGTCCTCCTGCTCGAGCCGGCCGGCGTCGGTGACCTGGCCGCCGCCCGCCGGGTAGAACGGCGACTCGGCGAGCTTGACCTGGAGGTAGCCCTCGCCCAGGTCGGCGTACGCGGTGATCGCCGTGCGTACATCCGTCTGCTCGTACCCGACGAACTCCGTCCGCGGCGCGCCGCTGAAGCGAGGCTCGTAGCGGCCGGTGCCGCCCTCACCCGAGATGTCGCGGTGCTCCTCGATCAGCCGGGTGTACTCCTCCTCGTTGAAGGCGAGGCCGCGCTCGCGCGCGAGCTCCTCGGTCAGCTCGCGCGGGAAGCCGTGCGTCGTCGCGAGCTCGAAGACGTCCTCGGCGGTGAGCTCACCCTTGGCTGCGACCTCCTCGAACTTCGCCATCCCGCGCTCGAGCGTCAGCGCCGAAGCGCTCCTCCTCGGCCGCGACCACGCGATGGATCTCGCCGCGGTGCTCGACGAGCTCCGGATACGCCTGCCCCATCTGCTCGATCACGACGTCGGCGAGGCTCGGCAGGAACGGCGACTCCATGCCGATTCGCAGGCCGTGCTGCACCGCGCGCCGGACGATGCGGCGCAGGATGTAGCCGCGCCCGACGTTGGACGGCGCGACGCCCTCGCAGGCGATGAAGGTCATCCCGCGCCCATGGTCCGCGATCACCCGGTGGGCCTTCGTCGCGTCCTCGGACGAGCCGTACGCAGCGCCGGACTCCTCGGCGACCCAGTTCATGATCAGCTGGTAACCGTCGGTGTCGTAGACGGACGCGACGTCCTGCACGATCCGTGCGTTGCGCTCCAGCCCCCACCCGGTGTCGATGTTCTTGCTCGGCAGGTCGGTGAGCGTGCCGTCGGGATGGAGCTCGTAGGACATGAAGACGAGGTTGCCGAACTCGAGGAAGCGCTCGCAGCGTGTGCAGCCGGGCAGGCAGTCGTCGTTGCCGCAACCGGCCCCCTCGCCCCAGTCCCAGTACATCTCCGAGTCGGGGCCGCACGGGCCCGGGCCGCCGACCGACCAGAAGTTCTCGGACGACGGCAGCGGCACGATCCGCTCGGACGGCATGCCGATCCGCTCCCAGAGTCCGATCGCCTCCTCGTCGGGGCCGAGCTTCAGGCCCGGGTCGCCGGCGTGCACGCTCACCCACACGCGCTCCCAGTCGAGCTTCAGGCGCTGCTGGATGAACTCCGTCGCGTACTCGATCGCGCCTTCCTTGAAGTACTGGCCGAACGAGAAGTTGCCGAGCATCTCGAAGAAGGTGAGGTGGAACGTATCCAGCCCGACCTCGTCGATGTCCTGGGTGCGGAAGACCTTCTGGCAGGTCGTCGTCAGCGGCGCGGGCGGCGGTTCGAGGCCGAGGAAGTACGGCATCTGCGGTTGCATACCGGCGCTCGTGTAGAGCGTCGAGACGTCGCCGGCGCGCGGGATCAGCGAGGCGGACGGACGCCGCAGATGGCCCTTCTCCACGAAGAACGCCTGGAATCCCTCCCGCAGCTCGGCCGTCGTGCGCACGGCGGCCATTCTAGGAGCGTGGTCGGGGAGACCCGCCGCTGAGGTCGCTAACCTCGCTCCCGTGCGTAGGCTCGACGGAGCACGGCCAGAAGCGGAGGTGCCGGCTTAGCCGGCGCCGGAGCGGAGTCAGTGCCGCTCGACGTTTTGACGCCGGTTGCGCGGCGGCGCCGCAGGCGCCGTTACCGCGCCGGGAGGGTCCTGCTGGTCGTTCTCGTCGTCCTGGCCGTTGCCGGAGCGGGTATCTGGTTCGGGCGGCGCGCCGACGCGAAGACACCGCAGCGCGCGGTCGCCCGGCAGCCGAAGCCGACGGCGCAGCCGACCACGACGGTCGCGCACACCCCCTCCCAGCCGCCGCCGCGCCTGCTCTACGGAGCACCGCTCCTGGCGGGCGACCACGTTCGGGTGCGCGCGCCGGCCGCGATCCTCGTGGACGCCGGCACCGGTCGAGTCCTCTGGGCGGAGCGGCCGCACGAGCGGCGGAAGATCGCGTCGCTGACGAAGATCATGACCGCGACCCTCGCCCTGCACGAGGTGCCGTGGCAGAGCACGATCACCGTCGCGCGCGCGCCGACGGAGGTGCCGCTCGTGCGTGAGGGACTGCGCACCGGCGAGCGCGTCAGGGCCCGGAAGCTCTTCTACGCCATGCTCCTCTACTCCGGCAACGACGACGCGACCCAACTCGCGATCTCGAGCGCCGGCACGGTGCGAGCGTTCCTCCGCGAGATGAACGACGAGGCGCGGACGCTCGGGCTGCACGACACGCACTACACGAGCCCGAGCGGGGTGCGCGACCAGGGCAACTACTCGACGCCGTGGGATCTCGCGGCCCTCACGCGCTACGCGTTCCGGAACCCGCGCTTCGACCAGCTCGTGCGGACGAAGCGGATCCAGGTGCGGTGGTCGGCGCCGACGAACTCGAAGATCTACGTCAACAACAACTCCCTCCTGCGCGAGTACACGGGTGCGAACGGCGTCAAGACGGGCTACACGCACGAGTCGGGCTGGTGCCTCGTCGCGGCGGCCACGCGCCACGGCCGGAGGCTGATCGCGGTCGTCCTGGACTCGCCGAACATGTACGCCGACGCCGGGCGGCTCTTGAACCTCGGTTTCGCTCACGGGTAGGACGGCTACGGTCGGGCGGTGAGATTGCCGTCGTTTGCAGCCGGGACCGATCTCGCCGTGGATCTCGGCACGGCGAACACGGTCGTCTTCCGCCGCGGCGAGGGCATCGTCCTGTTCGCGCCGTCGGTCGTCGCGATGGACGAGCAGACCGGGCAGGTCTACGCCGTCGGTGAGAAGGCGCGGCAGATGCTCGGCCGCACCCCCGCGACGATCGTCGCGACGCGGCCCCTGCGGCACGGCGTGATCGCGGACTTCGAGACGACCGAGCAGATGCTCGGCCAGTTCATCCGCCTCGTGGGCGGCAGCAGGCGCACGATCATCGTCTGCGTCCCGAGCAGCCTGACCCAGGTCGAGCGGGATGCCGTGGTCGAAGCGACGCTGTCGGCGGGCGCGCGCGAGGCGCATCTGATCGAGGAGGCGATGGCCGGCGCGATCGGCGCCGAGCTGCCGGTCGAGGACGCGGTTGCGTCTCTCGTGGTGGACGTCGGCGGCGGGACGACCGAGATGGCCGTGATCGCGCTCGGCGGGATCGTCGTCGCGACCTCGCTGCCGGTCGGGGGCTACGACCTCGACGATGCGATCGTCCGCTACGTCCAGGATCACCACCGGCTGCTCGTCGGCCACGAGCAGGCCGAACGCGTGAAGCTCGAAATCGGAAGTGCGCTCGAGGGGCACGCGGTCGTGCCGGAGGCCGACGTCGCCGGCCGCTATATGTCCACCGGCATGCTGGCCCGCATCACGCTCGGCGAGGACGAGGTGCGCCAGGCGCTCGAGCGGCCGCTGTCACGGATCGTCCTGGCGCTCAAGGAGTTGCTCGAGCAGACCCCGGCCCAGCTCGCTTCAGACCTGGCCGACCGCGGGATCATGCTGGTCGGCGGGGGCACCCTGCTGCCGGGTTTCGGCGAGCTGCTCCACCGCGAGACCGGCCTGCCCGTCAGCCGCGATCCCGAGCCTCTGACCACGGTCGCGCGCGGCGCGGGAGCGGCACTCTCCGAGCTTGACGCGCTCCGCCGCTCGGCCGGCGGCCGCCGGTCCCGGCGCGCTCGCCGTTAGCCCGCGGCTCGACGCGATCGACGCCGACGAGATGCGGGACCTCGTCGAGGAGGCCTGGTCGAGGGCAGTGCCTCTCTACGTCGCAGAGGAATACGGCCGCACGCAGGGGTACCGCTAGCACGGTGTCGGCGAGAGAGACTCGGCTGGTTCGGGCCTGGCCGTAACGTTCTCGGGACGCGTGCGAGGCATGCTCCGTGCTAGCCATGCTCGCTCCTTCGAACGTCGTCGTCCGGCAACTGCTTGCCTGGGGTCTGTGTTGCCTGGCCCTGGCCGGCGCCTGTGGTTGCGTC
Source organism: uncultured Actinomycetes bacterium (assembly GCA_963743545.1). Lineage (GTDB taxonomy): Bacteria > Actinomycetota > Thermoleophilia > Gaiellales > Gaiellaceae > Palsa-739. The sequence continues at coordinate 291,068 of CAVUQB010000006.1, forward strand.
GTGCTCGACGTCCTCGACCGGTCGACGATCCATTCGTTCAACGATGCGCGGTTGACCGGGATCGTGCTGCCGGTATCGTTCGCCGTTCTGGGCCTGGTCATCGTCTCGCGGCGACCGGAGAACCGGATCGGCTGGATCTACCTCCTGATCGCCGTTTTGATGCCTCTGCAGCCGCTGGCCGCTCTCTACTACAGACGAAGCGTCATCTCCGGCGGGCTTCCCGGTGCGGACTGGGCGGCATGGCTTTCGAACTGGGTGTCTGTCCTTGTCTTCCCGGCCGGGCTTGCACTCTTCGCGTTCCTGCTGTTCCCGAGTGGCCGGCTGCCTTCGCCGCGCTGGCGCTTCGTTGCAAGACTCGCGGTGGTGCTCGTCGCCGTCACGATCCTCGCGACGGCATTCGACCCCGCCGCAATCAGCGTCGCCGGGGATCTTCCGTCAGTCGCCAACCCGGTCGGCGTGAGCGGCCCCGGCCTCGACGTGATCGGCGCAGTCGCGTTCCTGCTCGGGCTCGCTCTGATCGCGGTCACGATCGGCGGGCTCGTCGTCCGGGGGCGCCGCGCGACGCCGCTCGAACGCCAGCAGGTCAAATTGCTGGCTTACGCGGCGGCGCTGACGATCGCTCCAATCTTGATTGCGGCCGTTGTCGGGACCGCGGGCGTCAACATCTCCGCGGCCGCGTGGAACATCCCGATCGTCTTCGGGTTCGGAGTAGCCGTCCCGGTCGCGTGTGGGTTCGCGATCCTGCGGCACGGCCTGTTCGAGATCGACCGGCTGATCAGCCGCACGCTCGCGTACGCGATCGTGACCGGCCTCCTCGTCGGCGTCTTCCTCGCAACCGTCCTCCTCTCGACTCGTGTCCTGCCGTTCTCGTCGCCGGTCGGGGTGGCCGCCTCGACGCTTGCGGTGGCGGGACTCTTCAACCCGGTTCGGCTACGGGTACAGCGCATAGTCGATCGACGCTTCAACCGAGCCCATTACAACGCCGAGGAGACGGTCGCAGCGTTCACCGAGCGTGCCCGCGACGCAGCGGACCTGGACACGCTCGGCGCCGAGCTGGTGCATATCGTGCAACAAGCAATCGCGCCCACCCACGTCTCCCTTTGGCTGTCCAGCTCACACTCTGAGAGCTAGACACTCGCATGGGCCAGTCCGGAATGACCCCTGAACGGTGGTCGTCAGGGGATGTGAAGCGCCCTGGACGGCCCGATCCTGAACTCACCGAACGTGCAGGGCACGCGAACCTGGACGCGTGTTTCGGAACGCCGCTCCGGCCGCGTCGGCGCCGGCGGCGAAGAAAGACCCGATCAGGGGCTTGACTGACTGGGGAAGGTGCGCCACGATGTTGAGGAAAGGGCATTCCCTCGGGGTCAGAGGGTGACAAGGGGATTACCGCTCGCGCACAGGTTTGCGCGCGTGGGTGGGTCACCGTCTGCGGCGCCGTCTTCTGCGCCTCACAGGCTGCCGCCTGCTTCGACAACTTTTAGCGGAGGTTTCCCATGTTCAAGCGTAGGCTGCGTCTGCCGTCCCCAGCACTCGTGATCTCGATGGTCGCGCTGAGCCTCGTGTTGGGAGGGACAGCCGTCGCGGCCCATACCGCGGCGCAGCCGGACACCAAGGCCGTTAAGGCCCTGATCGAGAAGATAGCTCCGACGCTGAGCGTGAAGTACGCGAAGACGACGAGCAGCGCTTCCACTGCCGTAAACGCCACCAATGCGACCAATGCGACCAATGCGACCAACGCGACCAACGCGACGGAACTCGGGGCACAACCGGCTTCCTATTACGCGCATGCGGGCCACGAGGCCATCCAATTGGTCGGAGGGACAGGCGAGCCAGCGTTCAGAAACCGTTGGAAGAATTACGGTGGCGCGTGGTCGCACGCCGGCTTCTGGAAGGACGCCTCCGGGGTCGTCCACCTCCAAGGCACGCTCACTGGCCGCAGCGCGGACAAAGTCGCCTTCCAACTTCCCGCCGGCTACCGCCCCGCAACCGACCTCTTCACCCTCGCCGCAAGCGGAAACCACGCGAGCAGCATCGAGATCCTTACCAACGGCGAAATCGTGATCGTCGGGGCAGGTTCCATCGGACTCGACGGCCTGACCTTCTTGGCCGGACCACCAACCGCAACGGCTAGACAGCATCCGAGCAGCCCCAACCCCAGCGGCCGCTAGCCCGGGAGGCTCGAGAACACCTAGAAGGGTGGCACGGGATCCGCTAGCTAGTTAAGCCCTCAGGTGGGAGAACACGCTGCTGGGCCAGTCTTCCGGAATGAGCCCTGAGCCGTATCCGCATTCAGTCCTCGCATTGCTGTGCAGCGTCGTTCGCCGCCTGTCACGATGACTGCATGCGACTAGATGAGGAAAAGCTTGAGGCGCTTCGGAGTTGGGGGGAGCGGCTTCGGGAGTCAGGTGGCGAGGAGTCCACGGCCGTGGGGCGCGCGATTCTGATGCTGGTCGAAGAAATCGATCGGTTGAACATTGATCTCTGGCACGCACGCATGGCACAAGGAGGGGAAGGCGTTGTCTCGCCAGACGAGAAGACCGAGGACGAGGAGCAGTCGGTGACGTCGAGTCTTCATGGCCGGCTGAGTCGGGTGCTTCGGCGCGAGGCACGATCGGCAGCTGAGCCTGTGGAACAGTCGGGATCGGACACGGATACCGGCACGTCGGGCTCGCCGCAGGCTTGGATTGCCGAGCTGCGGCGCCAGAAGTAAGTCGAACAGCCCGACCCACGGGTCTCGCCCAGAGGTGGGTGTGCCGTGGAGCCCACTGTTGAAAAGTGGAAAACCTCGGGCGCCGAAGCCTCCACTCGGACTACAAGACCCTCGCCTGGGCCAGCGTCCTCTCACCTGACGTGAATCCGGGCACCGACGCGCGTCCGAAGGTGGAGTGAGATTGATCGGGAGACCCCGCCGAAGCGGGACACTTAGGGGCACTCTCCCGGGCGACGGTGAGCGGAGGACGGGAGCCGCTTTCGAGGCGGCTCCCGTCCGTAGGTGGTTACGGGCCGGTCAGGCTGGCGCATTCCCCGCTTGCCTTGCCGAACGCGATGTTCGGCAAGCCTTCGGAGTCGCCGACCTGGGCGGCCGGGTTGTCGCCGCTGCAGACGAAGTTGCCGTGGACGACGTTGGTGTCGACCTCGTTGCCGTCGGGATCGGCAGTGCTGTTGTTCTGGTATCTGACCCAGCCGTCGACGGTGGTGCGGAAGAAGCCGAGCCAGCACGTTTGCATGCCGTTGATGGTGGCGTTGCCGCCTATCGACGTGTCCTCGAACGTCGCATAGGCAGGCGATCCGAAGAGCGCGGCCTGCGGGTTGCAGTTGTACCCGCCTCCGCCCTGGTGGACTCTCACGTTCCCGCCAACGTAGGCGTTGTGCACGATCACGGCGAGCGCGTTGGTTGCAGAGAGGTTTCCGTAGACCGTGCCCTTGCTGGAGAACGTGCCAACCGTCTGATCGGGATCGTTGATGCACGTGAACGCCTCGGGCTCGCAGCCGAGCACGAGTACGGCGTTGCGTTCCACGTAAAGGCTGCCGCCGATTGCGAGTTGGGGGCCATCACCGAAGGCGGCGATCAGTCCGGCGTTCGGCTCCACCAACACGGAGTGCCAGACCTTCACAGGCCCCTGGTCGACGGTGCAGAAACCAGTGATCGTCAGCGATCCGTACGTACCCGGGGCGATCGACCCTCCCGCGCAGGTGGCCGCCTTGGCGCTCCTGTGGATGACGCCCTTCATCTCGCCTCGCTTCAGCGCGGCAGGCGAGAACAGAGTGGCAGCAGAGCACTCGTGCGAACAGAGGACCTTGGAACCTGCGGGCGCGAGAGGCCCCGCTCCGGACGCCGCCGGGATGGCCGCGGCAAGGACTCCAACAGCCGCGAGCAACCCAAGCAGCCGCAACTGGCCAAGCTGACGTAGCAATCTCACAACACTTCCCTTCCTCGATGGTCCCGCGCAAAGTCGCGCAAGGTCGCGAGGCGATCATTACACCTACGACAGGCGCACCGCCTCGCCTTGGCCCGTGTTCCGTAATGACTCCTGAGCCGGGCGCCGCTAAGGCTGTTTGTCGGGCTGTGGAATTGCGGGGCGGATCCAGAGCGAGGTGTGAGCTGGTGCGACTGACGTCTCGACGACCGCGACCAACATCCCGCTTATGTTGTCGGGGTCGATCGCGTTCCGGAGTTGGCTGGCGAAGGCCGTGAGAGTGGCTTCAGCGTCGTAGCGGGAGCGGTTGAAGCGGCGGTCGATCAGACGTTGCAGCCGCGTTCGCAGCCGAACCCCACGCTCGGAACCACGCTTGGGAACATGTCGCTCACCGCGAACACCAACCGCTTCGACCGGCTGACCGGCTCAAGCCGAACAGCGTCAACCCGCCCACGAGCATCACGGCGCCGATCAACAAACCCAAGCCGACGCTTCGCTCCGACATACGTGTGCTCACGGCCCAAGAAACCTATTCCCGCAGCGTCCCTCAAACGTTACGGCTACCCGCATAAACACACCGGCACGCCCGCGAACCATGCTGCGTCTGAGGTGGCAACTCTCGCCTGGGCCAGCGTCCTCTCGCCTAGCGGGCCAGCGACTCTTCGTCCTCGGCGATCGTCTCGCGGATCTTCTCCAGCGACCGCCGGATCAGGCGGGAGACGTGCATCTGCGAGATCCCGACCCGCTGCGCGATCTGCGACTGCGTCAGCCCGTCGAAGAAGCGGAGCCGGAGGATCAGCCGCTCGCGGGCGTCCAACGCCTTGAAGCCCGGCGCGAGCAGGGCGCGGTCTTCCGAGACCTCGTACTGGCGCTCCTCGACGCCGAGCGACTCGAGCAGGTCGAGCTCGTCGTCGTCCCCACCCCCGCCGGCCGACAGCGAGACGGACGTGTACGCGCGGCCCGACTCGAGCGCCTCCAGCACTTCCTCCTCCTCGACGCCGGCGGCCTTCGCGAGCTCCGGGATCGTCGGCGAGCGGCTCAGCCCGACCGTCAGGTCCTCGACGAGCCGCGAGAGCTTGACGTTCAGCTCCTGCAGGCCGCGGGGCACGCGTACCGCCCAGCCCTTGTCGCGGAAGTGCCGCTTGATCTCGCCGACGATGTTCGGCGTCGCGTACGTCGACAGCTCGACGCCGCGGTCGAGGTCGAAGCGGTCGATCGCCTTGATCAGCCCGATCGCGCCGATCTGGACGAGATCTTCGAGCGGCTCGCCGCGGTACGAGTAGCGCCGCGCGAGGGAGCGCACGAGCGACATGTACTGCTCGATCAGCTGTACCCGCGCCTGGACGTCGCCCTCCTCTCGGTAGCGGCGGAGCAGGATCTTGTCGTCGGCCCGCGTCATGCAGTTGCTCCAGCGCCTGCGATCCGCTTGCTCAGCTCGACCCACGCGCCGCCGTCGCGCTCCTCGACCTCGTGCGTGTCGCAGACGGTCTCGAGGATGCGGCGCAGGTCGAGGCCTGCGTCCGAGTCGTCCGCGTGCACCTTTTCCGGCGGGAGCGGGCCGAGCGACGCGTACAGGACGCCGTCGGCGGCGGAGAGGGAGACGACGAGCTCGTCCTCGTCGTCGCGGAGCGCGAGCAGGGCCTCGAGCGCGACCTGTAGATCCTCCAGGTCGTCGTACGTCACGTCGAGCCGCAGGGCGAGGCCGCCGGTGACGAGATGGGCGATCGGCCGGAAGTCCTCCTCCGCCGGTATGACGAGCCGGATCTCCTCGGTCGTCACTTCCCCGCGTCCCGCAGCTCGTCGAGGAGATCGCTCTCGCGCCGGGCCGCAGCCTCCTTCCCGGCCTGGACGGCGTGGCGCCAGTCGCGGCGCGCCTTGAAGTCCGCGGCGCCGAAGCTGACTCCCGCGGCGAAGCCGGACACCTTCTGCACGGGACGCGTGATGGCGTGGCTCACCGCCCGCACCGCCGTGTCGACGCTGTCCGCCGCGTCCACGGCGCTGTCGGTGACCTGGTCGACCTTGTCGAGCTGCAGGTTCACGCGGTCGACGCTGCCTCCGACCTTGTCCACCACCGGGAAGACCGACTTCTCCGCTCCCCGGATGAAGTCCGAGAGCCGGTCGACGGTTCCCGCCATCCGTACCAGGAGGTACGAGGCCGTGACCCCGATCGACAAGAGAAACACGGCCAGAGCCAGTTTCCAGAGGTCGTCCCAGGTGAATGCCGCGAGGAGCATCCTCGACGATCTTAGTGAGAGGCCGTGATCAGCCCGTAAGCGACGACCGCGTCACCGTCGTACAGCACCGCCGCCTGGCCGTTTGCGACCCCGTACGCCGGCTCGTCGAGCTCGAGCCGGAAGCCACGAGCTGTGGTCTCCACCCGAGCCGGAACCGCGGGCGAGCGGTAGCGGAGCTTCGCCTCAACCCGCTCGGCGGCGGCGTAGAGCCGACCGCGGACGGTGATCTCCGTGCGCGCGAGCGAGGCGCGCGGGCCAACGACCACGGCGTTCGCCGACGGGCGTGTGCCGAGGACGTAGAGCGACTCAGCTGCCGCGAGCCCGAGGCCGCGACGCTGGCCCGGCGTGAACCGCCAGAAGCCGTCGTGACGGCCCAGCTCGTCCCCGTCCTCGCTGAGGATCGCGCCCTGCTGCGGCGCGAGCCCGTGGCGGCCGAGGAACGCGCGGTAGTCGTCGCCGGCGAGGAAGCACGCCTCCTGGCTCTCGGGCTTGTGGGCGGCGGCGAGCCCGGCGCGCTCGGCCTCGGCCCGCGTCGTGTCCTTGTCCTGCTCTCCGAGCGGGAACAAGACATGAGCGAGCTTGCGCGGATCGAGCGCGGCGAGCATGTAGCTCTGATCCTTTGCCGGGTCCGCGCCGCGGGCGAGCAGGAGCCCGCCGTCGCGCTCGACGATGCGCGCGTAGTGGCCGGTCGCAAGCCGGTCGGCACCTGCCCGCCGCGCGAACGCGAGCAGCTCCGCGAAGCGGAAGCCGCCGTTGCAGCGCGTGCACGGGTTCGGCGTCTGGCCGCGCGCATAGCCGCGGACGAAGGGAGCGACGACCGCGCGGCGGAACTCCTCGCGCAGGTCGAGCGTCACGTGCGGCACGCCGAGCCGATGGCAGGTCTCGCGCGCCGCGATCACGCTCTCGGGCGAGCAGCAGGCGCGCTCGGAATCCGGCCCGTCGGGATCGAGCCACAGCCGCAAGGTCACACCGACCGCATTCTGCAGCGAGCGCAGGAGCGCGACCGCGCTGTCGACGCCGCCGCTCATCGCCACTGCGACGCGTCCGGGCGACGGCTCGGCGCGGAAGACCGGCCCGAGCGCGTTCGCGAGCGCGTCGACCGCGAGCGTCTCGCCGCCGACCGCCGCCGCCTCGAGCAGCGTCAGGCCCGTGACATCCCGCTCGAGCCCGGGCGCGGCGGCCTCGACGATCCGGTCGCCGTCCACTACCAGCCGCACGGCCGCCCAGTCGCCGTTGCGGCTCGAGTCTCCGAAGGTCTCGCGCATGCGGCCACGGTACAGAGGTGCCCGGCCCCGGCGACCAAACCGAACCATGTGATCCTGGTCTCCCAGGTGGGTGCCGTGCCCGCTTTCGGCAATGCCTCGACGGGACGCCGGCTCCCTTTCACGTAGCGTTGGATCTACATGAGTGCCCGATTCGGCGCACGGGGCCGAGCACGAGGACTCTAGCCGCGGGAGGTGCCGGCGGGACGGTGCTCGTCGCAGGGGCGCGATGGACGTCGCGAGGCAAGGACGCAGGGAGCGCCGATAGCGGTGTTCTATCGGCGCGACTGAGGACGCCGCAGCGCCGGCTGACGAGCGAAGCGAGGAGTCGCGACGCCCAGCGCGGCCTGCGGCACAGCCACTGTTCCGCCGGCGCCTCCCTTACTCGGGCTGCGGCGGCTCGAGCAGACGGAGGCCGAGCTCGCGGAGCGCATCGTCCGGATAAGCCGTCGGCGCGCCGGTCAGCGGATCGGCGCCGCTCGCGATCTTGGGGAACGCGGTCACCTGGCGGATGTCGGGCTCTCTCGCGAGCTGCGCGATGAAGCGGTCGATCCCCATCGCGAACCCGCCGTGCGGCGGCGCGCCCATCTGCAGCGCGTCGAGGAGGAAGCCGAACTTGTCGCGCTGCTCCTCCTCGCGCATCCCCATCACGCGGAAGACGGCCTGCTGCACTTCGACCTCGTGGAGCCGGATCGAGCCGGAGCCGAGCTCCCAGCCGTTCCAGATCAGGTCGTAATGCTGGCCGCGCACGCGCCCGGGATCGGACTCGATCAGCTCCTCCTCGCCCGGCACGGTCGCAGTGAAGGGGTGGTGCATGAACGTCCATCCTCCGAACTCCTCGCTGTGCTCGAAGAGCGGGAAATCGGTGACCCAGTGGAAGACGTCGAGGCTCGTGTCGATCAGGCCGAGCTCCTGCGCGAGGTGCAGCCGGAGCAGCCCGAGGACGCGGGCGACGACCGCTTCGTCGTCGGCGACGAAGAGCGCCGTCGAGCCGTCCTCGACGCCGAACGCCTCGAGCTCGCGCTCGGAGAGGAACTTCGAGATCTGCGTGAGGTTCGCGAGCCCCTTGGCGCCCCACTCCTTGGCGACCTCCTCGAGCCGTGACTGCTCGCTGCGCGAGAACGTCCGCGGCACGACGACATAGCGCACGCACGGCGCGTTCTTGAAGACCCCGAACTCGGAGCCGCGGGTCACCTCGGTCGCGTCCTGGATCTCCAGCCCGAACCGGAGGTCGGGCTTGTCCGAGCCGAAACGCAGCAGCACGTCGTCGTAGGCGAGCCGCGGGAACGGGCGTGGCGGCGGCTCGCGGCCCGCGGCCTCGAACGCGCCGACGACGCAGGCCTCCAGCACGTCGAGCACGTCCTCGCGCTCGATGAACGCCATCTCGAGGTCGAGCTGCCGGAACTCGAACTGCCGGTCGGCCCGGAGATCCTCGTCCCGCCAGCACGTGGCGATCTGGTAGTAGCGGTCGATCCCGCCGACCATGCAGAGCTGCTTGAAGAGCTGCGGTGACTGGGCGAGAGCGTAGAACTTCCCGGGCTGCAGGCGCACCGGCGTGAGGAAGTCGCGCGCGCCCTCGGGCGTGCCGCGGGTCATGCTCGGCGTCCAGACGTCGACGAAGCCGCGCTCGTCCATCACGTGCCGGATCGCGGAGATCGCGGTGTGGTTCAGCCGCAGGTTGCGCTGCATCCGCTCGGTGCGCATGTCGAGCCAGCGGTAGCGCAGGCGCAGCGTCTCGTCGACGTTCTCCTCGTCGAGCTGGAACGGGAGCGGCGTCGAGCGAGAGAGCACCCGCAACTCCTCGACCTGGATCTCGATCTGGCCGGTCGGGAGGTTCGGGTTGACGAGCTCCGGCGCGCGCGTCACGACCGCGCCGGTCGCCTGGAGCACGAACTCGTTGCGGATCTCGTGCGCGGTCTCGGCCGCGGACGGCGAGTGCTCCGGGTTGATGACGAGCTGGACCTTCCCGGTGTGGTCGCGGAGGTCGACGAAGACGAGCCCGCCGTGGTCGCGGCGTGTGTCCGCCCAGCCCGCGACCGTGACGCTGCGGCCGGCGTCGGCGGCGCGCAGTTCGCCGCACATGACGTCGCGCCAGCTCATAGCTCGCTCAGGTCGGGCACGACGCGGTCCTCTTCTCCGCGCCGCCGCACCTCGTACGTCCCGTCGCTGCGCGCGACGACGACGGTCTCCGCGCCGAGCCGCTGCGCCTGGGTGAGCTGCCCCTTCATCGAGCGGCCAGCGTAATCGGTGTCGACCGACCGGCCCTCCGCGCGCCAGGCCGCGATCTGCGCCAGGAGCTTCCCGCGCAGCTCCGGCTCCTCGCACGCGACGAAGACGTCGAGCCGCGGCGGCTCCGCGGTCGCGCCCTCCCGCTCCATCGCCAGCTGGAGCCGCTCGAGGCCGGCGCCGAAGCCGATGCCCGGCGTCGCCGGCCCGCCGACCGCCTCGACGAGGCCGTCGTAGCGGCCGCCGCCGCAGATCGTCGAGTTGACGTTCTCCTCCGGCCCGACGAACTCGAAGGTCGTGCGCGTGTAGTAGTCGAGGCCGCGCACCAGGGCCGGGTCGAGCACGTAGGGGACGCCGTAGAGGTCGAGATTCGCCTTGACGGCGTCGAAGTGCTCGCGGCAGGCTTCGCAGAGCGAGTCCCCGATCTTCGGGGCGGCGGCGAGCGCGGCGAGCACCTGCTCGTTCTTGACGTCGAAGACCTGGAGGACGCTCGTCGCCCGTTTGTGCGCGATCTCCTCGTCGGCCACGAGCTCGGGCTGCGCGTCGAGCCACTCCTCGAGGAGCGCGACGTAGTGCGGGCGGCAGTTCTCGTCGCCGATCGAGTTGAGCCGCAGCTCCCACTCGGTCACGCCGAGCCGCCGCAGCAGCTCCGCGTAGAACTGGATCACCTCGGCGTCGAGCGCCGGGTCCGCCGAGCCGATCGCTTCGAGCGAGAGCTGCCAGTGCTCGCGGTAGCGGCCGCGGCCCGGCCGGCCGTAGCGGTACATCGGCGCGATCGTGTACGCCTTGACCGGCTGCGGATCCTGCGTCAGGCCGTGCTCGACATACGCCCGCGCGATCGGCGCCGTGCCCTCGGGTCGCAGCGTGAGCGAACGGTCGCCGCGGTCGACGAACGAGTACATCTCCTTGTGCACGACGTCGGACGCCTCGCCCGCGGTGCGCTCGAACAGGGCCGTCTCCTCGAAGCCGGGCGTCGAGACACGCGCCCAGCCGTACTGCGCGCACTGCTCCTCGATGGTGCGGATCACGCGCCACCAGAGGTGGTCGCGCGGCAGGACGTCATGCGTCCCGCGCGGCGCCTGGAACTTGGTGCTCACGCCTCCGCGCGGAGCTCTGCGAGGAACGGATTGCGGGCGAGCTCGACGCCGAGCGTCGTCTCGTGGCCGTGGCCCGGGTGGACGACCGTCTCAGGCGGAAGCTTCTCGGCGAGCATCCGGACCGACGCGAGCAGCGTGTCCCAGTCGGCGCCCGGCAGGTCGACGCGGCCGACCGACCCGGCGAAGAGCAGGTCGCCGCTGAAGAGCTCGCCGTCTGCATGGAAAGCGACGTGGGCGGGCGAGTGGCCGGGCACCGCGAGGCATTCGAACGAGATGCCCGCAACGTCGATCGTCTCCCCGCCGCTCACCAGGTGCTCGGGGGCGTGCGGCCGGCCCGCGACGTCGGATGGCGCGAACTCCGGGTAGCGCTCGAGCCGCTCGCGCTCGCCCTCGGGCATCCAGACCTCCGCTCCTGTTCCCTCGGCGAGGTCTGCGACGCCGCCGATGTGGTCGAAGTGGCCGTGTGTGACGAGGATCCCGGCGCAGGTGGTGCCGAGCCGCGCGAGCTCGAGGCGAAGGTCGGCGGCGTCCCCGCCCGGATCGATCACGGCGCACTCGGCCGCGCCGCGCTCCCTCCGGACGACGTAGCAGTTCGTCTGGAGCGGACCGAGCCCGTATCTGTCGACCGCCAGCGGCATCGCGGCGAGTCTAGTGGACCTCCGGGCGGTCGCCCGACGTCAGCGTCTCCTGGCCGAGCCCTTCGCTCCCTGCTGCTCGGTCCGCCGCTGCCAGCGGGTGTACGAGAAGCGGTCGACGTAGAACGTGAACGGGATGAAGAGCGCCGTGTAGATGACCGTGATCAGGAGCGAGGAGAGCAGCCGGCTGCTGCCGCTGCTGTTCCGGGAGCCGAGGACGTAGAAGGCCACGAAGATGACCGCGCCGAGGATCAGCGCGCGCCGGGCGGCGCGGCGCCACGACGGCGCCGGCGGAACGCGTGTCTGGCGGCCACCGCGCTGTGCGGCTGCCTTCGCCTTGGGCTTGGGCGTGGCGCCGTTGCGCTTGTCGGGCTTCGCGGCGACGAGCTCCTCGGGAGGCTCTTCGAGCTCGTTCCCTTCCTCGTCGACCCAGACCGTCTCGTACTCGTGCCGGCGTTCCTTCTGCATCCGGCGCCGCTGTTTCCTCGTGGGCATGGAGGCCTAGCCTAGCTCGCCCCCGACGACCACCCTGGCCACGACACGGCCGCCGAGGTGGTAGGCGACGTAGCGCCAGTCGGGCGCGTCGAGGAGCGTGACGTCGGCGCGGTATCCCGGCGCGAGCCGGCCGATTCGGTCCGCGCGCCCGAGCACGTGCGCGGCGTTGACGGTGCACGCGGCGAGCGCTTCCGCCGGCGAGAGGTGCAGCTGCGTCGCCGCGAGCGAGCAGACGAGCGGCAGGCTCTCGCAGAAGGCGCTGCCCGGGTTGAAGTCGGTGGCGAGCGCGATCGCGGCACCGGCATCGATCAACGCCCGCGCGGGAGGCATCGGCCGATCGAGGAAGAGCGCGCTCGCAGGCAGGAGCACACCGACGACGTCGCTCGCGGCGAGGGTGCGGATCCCGTCCGGACCCGTCGCCTCGAGATGGTCGACCGAGCGGGCGGCGAGCTCGACGGCGAGCGGGATCGCGCTGGCCTCCGTGAACTGGTCTCCGTGGAGCCGCAGCGCGAGGCCGGCCTCACGGCACGCCTCCAGGTACCGCCGTGCCTGGGCCGCGTCGAAAGCTCCCCGCTCGAGGAAGACGTCCGCTGCCTCCGCGAGCCCGGCCGCTGCCGGCAGGACCTCGGCGAGCGCGAAGTCGAGGTAGGCGTCGGCACCGGCGAACTCCGGCGGTACGGCGTGAGCGCCGAGCCAGGTCGGGATTCCGCCCGCCTCCCGGATCGCACGCAGCGAGGCGAGCTCGGTCTCCCGGTCGAGCCCATAGCCGGACTTGGCCTCGAACGTCGTCGTGCCCTCGCGGAGCATCCACGAGCGGTGCAGCTCGACTGCGGCGAGCAGGCCGGCTTCCCCGGCCGCACGCGTCGCGTGCACGGTAGAGAGGATGCCGCCGCCGGCTGCGTGGAGCTCCTCGTAGCTCGCCCCGCCGGCCCGAAGCGAGAACTCGTCCACGCGATCACCGCCGAAGGCGGCATGCGTGTGGCAGTCGACGAGACCGGGGACTGCGCACAGACCGCGGCAGTCGACCTCGACCACGTCATCCCCGAGCGCCGGCAGGGTGCTCATCCGCCCGACGGCCTCGATCGTGTCGCCGGCGCAGAGGACGAACGCGTCCTCGAGCACCTCGACCTCGCCGAGTGCGGCACCGCGCAGCGGGGCACCGGCTCCTGCGGGAGTCGCGAGCTGCCCGAGGTCGCGGAGGAGCAGCCGCCCGCTCGTCGCCGTCACGCGTCGTCCGGCACGGCCGGGATGCGTAATCCGCCTTCCTCGGCGGCGGCGAGTGCCTCCGGATAGCCCGCGTCGACATGCCGCATCACGCCCGTGCCCGGGTCGGTGGTCAGCACGCGCTCGAGCCGTTCCGCCTGCGCGTCGGTGCCGTCGGCGACGACGACCATCCCCGCATGGATCGCGTTGCCGATCCCGACGCCTCCGCCGTGATGGACGCTCACCCACGTCGCCCCCGCCGCGACGTTGACGAGCGCGTTGAGGATCGGCCAGTCGGCAATCGCGTCGGAACCGTCGCGCATCGACTCGGTCTCGCGATACGGCGAGGCGACAGAGCCGGCATCGAGGTGATCCCGCCCGATCACCACCGGCGCCTTGACCTCGCCGCTCCGCACGAGCTCGTTGATGGCGAGGCCCGCCTTGGCGCGGTCGCCGTAGCCGAGCCAGCAGATCCGCGCGGGCAGCCCCTGGAACGCCACCCGACCGGGCGCCAGCTCGAGCCACCGCTGCAGGAGCGGATCGTCCGGGAACAGCTCCCGCAGCCGGTCGTCGATGGCCGTGATGTCTGCCGGGTCGCCCGACAGCACCGCCCACCGGAACGGACCGACCCCGCGACAGAAGAGCGGCCGAATATAGGCCGGGACGAAGCCCGGGTATGCGAACGCGTCCTCTACCCCACCTTCACGCGCCTCACCTCGCAGGTTGTTGCCATAATCGAAAACATAGGCGCCGCGCCGGACGTACTCGAGCAGCGCCTCGACGTGGCGGACGATCGACTCGCGCGCCAGCCGGAGGTACTCGTCCGGATCGGACGAGCGGAGCGCGGCCGCCTCGTCCACCGAGTAGCCGCGCGGCACGTAGCCGTTCAACGGGTCGTGGGCGGCCGTCTGGTCGGTGATCAGGTCGAACTCCTCGCCGCGCGCCACGAGCTCCGGCACGACGTCGGCCGCATTCCCGAGCAGCCCGACCGAGAGCGGACGCCGCTCGGCGGCCGCCCGCCGCACGCGCTCGAGCGCGTCGTCGAGCGAGTCCGCCGCCTCGTCGAGGTAGCGCGTCTCGAGCCGTCGCTCGATCCGGTGCGGATCGACCTCCACGCAGAGGATCGCCGCGCCCGCCATCGTGCCGGCGAGCGGCTGTGCCCCGCCCATGCCACCGAGCCCGGCCGTGAGGATCGTCCGCCCGCGCAGATCCGGCGACCCGAAGTGCTTCTCGCCCGCCGCCGCGAACGTCTGGTACGTGCCCTGCAGGATCCCCTGCGAGCCGATGTAGATCCACGAGCCCGCGGTCATCTGCCCGAACATCGTCAGCCCCTCGGCCTCGAGCCGCCGGAACTCGTCCCACGTCGCCCACTTCGGCACGAGCAGCGAGTTCGCGATCAGCACACGCGGCGCGCCCTCGTGCGTCGTGAAGACGCCGACCGGCTTGCCGCTCTGCACGAGGAGGGTCTCGTCGGGACCGAGCTCGAGCAGCGCCCCGACGATCGCCCGTAGCGCCTCGTGGTTCCGCGCTGCCTTGCCCGAGCCGCCGTAGACGACGAGCTCCTCGGGCCGTTCGGCCACCTCCGCGTCGAGGTTGTTGAGGAGCATGCGGAGCGGAGCCTCGGTCGACCACTGCCGCGCGTTCAGCTCCGGGCCGCGCGGTGCGTGGATGGAGGACAGATCGCCGACGAGCGCCTCGACCCGCTCCGCGAGCGTCGCCGTGGTGCTCACGCGAGCTCCCCCACGTCGCTCTCGACCGCGGCGAGGAACGAGCCGTCGCGGATCGCTCCGGCCACGGCCTCGATGTCGCCCGAGAGAGACCGGTCGTCGCGGAGCCTCGGCGACAGCTCCCGCACGGCAGCGCGGGCGGCCCGGCCGCCGGCTCCCGGCTCGAGCGGCGCGTGGAACTCGACCGCCTGGGCACCGGCGAGCAGCTCGATCGCCAGTGCGCTCTCGCAGTTGGCGAGCACCTGCCACGCCTGGAGGCCGGCGGCGTTCCCCATCGAGACGTGGTCCTCCTGCCCCGCACTCGTCGGGATCGAGTCGACCGACGCCGGATGGCAGAGCACCTTGTTCTCGGAGACGAGCGAAGCGGCCACGTACTGCGGAATCATGAAGCCGCTGTTGAGGCCGCCGTCGGTGGTGAGGAACGCAGGCAGGCCCTCCGACAGGTTCGGGTTGACGAGGCGCTCGAGCCGTCGCTCGGAGATGCTCGCGAGCTCGGCGACGGCCATCGCGAGACCGTCGAGCGCAAAGGCGAGCGGCTGGCCGTGGAAGTTGCCGTTCGACACGAGCACCTCGTCGTCGACGAGAACGAGAGGGTTGTCGGTGGCGGCGTTCAACTCCACGCCGACGGTGTACTCCGCGTAATCGAGGAGGTCGCGGCAGGCGCCGTGCACCTGCGGCGCGCAGCGGAGCGAGTACGCGTCCTGCACCTTGTCGCACCAGCGATGCGCCTCGATGATCGCCGAGCCGTCGAGGAGGCGCAGGATGTTCGCGGCAGCGGTCTTCTGGCCTCGCAACGGCCGGAGCTCGTGGATCTGCGGCAAGAATGACGTGCGCGAGCCCTGCAACGCCTCGACCGACAGCGCGCAGGCGACGTCCGCGGCGTGTGCGAGCCGTCGCGCCCGCATCAGGCCGAGCGCGAGCGTCGCCGCCATGAACTGGGTGCCGTTCACGAGCGAGAGCCCCTCCTTCGCCGCCAGGCGCACCGGCTCGAGACCGGCTCGCGCGAGCGCGTCCGCGCCGGTCAGCCGCTCGCCCTCGAACCAGGCCTCCCCCTCGCCGACGAGCGGCAGCGCGAGATGCGCGAGCGGCGCGAGGTCGCCGGACGCCCCGACCGAGCCGCGGCTCGGCACGACCGGCAGCACTCCGCGGTCGAGGAGCGCGAGGAGCAGCTCGACCGTCTCCACGCGTGCGCCCGAGTTGCCTTTCGCCAGCGCGTTCGCGCGCAGGAGCATCGCCGCGCGGATGACCTCGTCGGGGTACGGGTCGCCGACCCCGCACGCGTGGGAGCGAAGCAGCCGAAGCTGCAGCTCGGCGGTCTGTTCCTCCGGGATGGCGACCGCGACGAAGCGGCCGAAGCCGGTGTTGACGCCGTAGGTGTGCTCGCGGCTGCCGTGCGCCGCGCGTTCCACGAGCTCGCGGGCGGCGCGCATCTTCTCCCGCGCCTGGTCGGTGAGCTCGGCGCGCGTTCGTTCGACCGCCACCGCCCAGACGTCGTCGACGCTCAGGTCGTCGCCCGTAAGGCCGATCGCCGTCCGCTGCGCCACGACGCGAGTCTAGGGACGCGGCCCACGCCGCCCGTTGCCCTACGTGCCCCCGGGGGGTTTCGCAACCCCCTGCAGACACCGTATCGGCCCGGGTGTCACGTGTCCGTCGCGGCTCCGACACGACTTTCACGCCGGATGCCGGCGTCACGCCTGCTCGTCGGCTAGGAGCCGCAGCTCCAGCACGTGCGAAGCGTCGAGACCCGTCACCCCGAGAAGGGAGCCGGCCGCAGCGACCGCGGCACCCGCCGGCAGGAGGCCCACGAGCTCCGACCCCGTGACCCGGAGCCCTCTCGCGGTCGCCTCCCGCTGCACCGCGGCCACGACCTCGTGCAGCGGCGCAGCCCGCCAGTCCTCGATGTTGAGGCTCACCTGGACACGTCCCGCCTGCGGCAGACGGAGCCCGAGCGCGCGAACGCCGGGGAAGCCTCCGTCACGCTCGCGCACGGCCTGCGCCACCTCCCGCGCGGCGTCCAGATCACCGCCCTCGAGATCGACGTTGAAGGCGATCAGCGGCGCGCGGGCTCCGATCAGCACGCCGCCCGCCCGCTCATCGAGCCGTGCGGGGCCGAAGTCCGGCGCGAGCTCGCCGGCGTCCAGGCGCCGCTGCAGCTCGGCGGGCCCGCCGCGCCGGAAGAAGGCCGGCCCAACCCCGCGTGCGAGGTCCGCGTAGAGGAAGACCGGCAGCCCGAGCTCCTCCCCGACCCGGCGGGCCAGCTCGAGTGCCGCGACCCGCGCACGCTCGGCGTCGGTCTCCCGGATCGGAACGAGGGGGACGACGTCCGCGGCGCCGATCCGCGGATGAATGCCCTCGTGCCCGCGCAGGTCGATCCGCTCGCGCGCACACGCGATCCCTGCCAGCAGCGCCGCGACGAGCTCCTCCTCGCCGCCCACGAGCGTGTACACCGACCGGTTGTGATCCGGGTCCGAGTGGACGTCGAGCAGGCGGGCGTGCGCCGCGAGCGCCTCCCCGATCGCGTCGATCGTCGCGCGGTCGCGCCCCTCGGAGAAGTTGGGGACGGCCTCGAGCGGCAGCATCGGCACGGACCCTACGCTCCAAGCTGGATGCCGGCCCGCAAGTCCTCGTACCGCTCGCTCGCCTCGCTCGAGCGGGACCTCGCCCGCTGCCGCGCCTGCGCCGAGGCCGGCTTCCCGCTCGAATCGCTGCCCGTGCGGGCGCCGGGCGCCCAACAGCGCGCGTATCTCTTCGGCCAGGCGCCGGGCATCGTCGAAGGAGAGGAACGGCTCCCGTGGCGCGGGCGCGCGGGCCGGACGCTTCGCCGCTGGCTCGAGCTCGAGGAGGACGAGTTCTACGCGACCTTCTACTGCGCCTCGGTCACGCGCTGCTACCCCGGTCGCGCCGCGTCCGGCCGCGGCGACCGGACGCCGACGCCGCGCGAGCAGGAGCTCTGCTCATTCTGGCGCGACCGGGAGCTCGAGCTGCTGAAGCCGAGCCTGATCGTCACGGTCGGCGGGCTCGCGCTACGACGCCTGCTCGGGCTCGCGGCGCTGACGCCCTGCGTCGGCGAGCGCTTCCAGCTGGAAGGCACGCCGGTCGTGCCGCTCCCCCACCCGTCCGGCGCGAGCGGTTGGCTCAACGACAAGCAGAACCGCTCGCGGCTCGCCGCAGCGACGGCGCTCGTCCGCTCGGAGCTCGACCGACTCTAGGCGAGAGGCACGGCGACGAACCAGCGTGCGTCGAGCCTTCGCTCGAGGCGGAGGCCCGCCTCGGCCAGCGCCGCAGCGAGCTCTGCGTCGTCGGCGAACACGCGCATCGCGAACGGATGCCGCCACTGCTCGCCTCCCGACTCGTACTCCATCTCGCCGTGTACCACGCCGTCCTCGAGTCGGCCCACCCGCAACCGGGAGACGACCTCCCCCAACGTGCGCTCGCCGTCTTCCGGCGACCACCCGAGCGGCAGGCCTTCCACGACCACGAGATCGGCGTGCCGCCGGCAGGTCTCGAGGAACGCCCGACGCTGCTCCGGCTCCGCGGTCACGAGGTTGCTCGCGAGCAGGGCGGCGTCGAACCGTCGGCCGAGCTCGAGCCGCTCGATCCGAGCCTGCACCGTCTCGGCGTCCTCGACGTGCGCGAGCATCTCCGCCGACTCGTCGACCGCCGTCACGCGAAAGCCGAGCCTGACGAGCTGTCGCGTGATCCGGCCCGTGCCGCAACCCAGCTCGAGCACCGACGCTCCCGCACGGACCGCCGACGCGACGACCTCGCCTTCCCCCAACTCCGGCAGCCGTGCGTAGAGCTCGACCGGGCTGCCGTCGGGCGCCACCTCCATTCCGGAAGGAGCATAGGACTCCGTCGCTACATTCAACGGAGTGAGCGCGGTCCCCTATCGCCGCACCTTCGGGCGGCTTCTCTCGTTCCTCCGCCCGTACAAGCGCGGCCTGATCGCCTCGATCTTTCTCGCCATCGGCTCGCAGGCGTGTCAGATCGCCCTCATCCTCGTGACCGGGAAGAACGTCATCGACCAGGCGCTGGAGAACCACGACACGCACCAGCTGTGGCTCTTCGTCGGGGTGATCGTCGTGCTCGGCGTCGTCTCGGCGGTGCTGATGAGCGGCCGCAGGCTCATCTCCGGCAAGCAGGCACTCGATGTCGAGATGGACCTGCGGCAGAACCTCTACTCGCACTTCGTGCGCCTCTCGTTCGGCTTCTACGACCGCAACCAGACGGGGCAGCTGATGTCGCGCGCGACGGTCGACCTCCAGGGCGTCCGGTTCTTCCTCGGCTACGGACTGATCTTCTTCTTCCAGAACGCCCTCACCGTGGTCTCGGTGACCATCGTCCTTTTCTTCCTCGAGTGGCAGCTCGCGCTCGTCGTGCTCGCGGTGACGCCGTTCCTCGTCGCGATCGCGTACCGCTACAGCCACGTCGCGCACCCGACGCTGCGCGACGTGCAGCAGAAGCTCGCCGACGTGGCGACGGTCGTGGAGGAGAACATCGTCGGCGTCCACGTCGTGAAGGCGTTCGCCCAGGAGCCGGCCGAGGAGGAGAAGTTCCGCCTCCGCAACGAGGCGCTCTTCGCGCAGACGATCCGCGCCAACCGGCAGCGGGCGACCTATGTGCCGCTGCTCTCGTTCCTGCCGCTGCTCGCACAGGCGGCCGTGCTGCTCGTCGGCGCGCGGATGGTGTCGAGCGGCTCGCTCTCAGTCGGCTCGTTCGTCGTCTTCAACCTCCTGCTCGCGATGCTCGTCATGCCGCTCCGTTCGCTCGGGATGTGGGTCGGCCAGGCGCAGCGCGCGACGGCATCGGGCGAGCGGATCTTCCAGATCCTCGACGAGCCCGAGGACGTGGCCGACCGGCCCGGCGCGATCGACCTGCCCGCCGGCGACGGCGCGATCCACTTCGAGGACGTCACGTTCTCGTACCTGCCGGACCGGCCGGTGCTCGAGCACCTCGACCTCGCGCTCGACGCAGGGACGACGGTCGCCCTCATCGGTCACACGGGGGCAGGCAAGACGACGCTCTCGTCGCTCGTGCCGCGCTTCTACGACGTCGACTCGGGGCGCGTGCTCGTCGACGGAGTGGACGTGCGCGACGTGAAGCTCGCGTCGCTGCGCCGCGCGATCGGCGTGATCGCGCAGGATCCGTTCCTCTTCTCGACCACGGTGCGGGACAACATCGCGTTCGGCCTACCCGACCTCACGGACGGGGAGATCGAGCGGGTCGCAAGGCTGGCGCAGGCGCACGAGTTCGTCGAGCGGCTGCCGCAGGGCTACGAGACGGTCATCGGTGAGCGCGGCATCACGCTCTCGGGCGGACAGCGGCAGCGGATCGCGATCGCACGCGCCCTCGCCGTCGACCCGCGGATCCTGATCCTCGACGACGCGACCGCCTCGGTCGACGCCACGACGGAGGCCCGCATACGCGCCGGCCTGCGAGAGGTGATGAGCGGCCGGACGACGCTGATCATCGCCCACCGCCTGTCGACCATCGCGCTCGCGGACGAAATCGTCGTGCTCGACGAGGGCCGGATCGCCTGCCGCGGCACGCACGAGGAGCTCCTCGGGACGAGCTCGATCTACCGCGAGATCTACGACCACGGCCTGCTCGAGCGCCAGTTCGCGGACGCGGTCGAGGCGCGGGCGGACGTCGAGGAGGTGGCGTAGTGCGCGTCCACCAGCCGGGCAGCATCATCCAGCGGCGCACGGCCGCGGACATCGAGGACTGGTCGTGGAACACGACCCGCCGCCGGCTCGGCGTCCTCTGGCGGCTCACGAAGCCGTACCGCTTCCGCACCTTCCTCTCCGGCTTCTCGCTCCTGGCCGCGACGGCGACCGCGCTCGCCCCTCCGCTCCTCGCGAAGTACGCGCTCGACGACGCGATCGACGGCAAGACGGGAACCAATCTCGCGCTCCTCGTGGCCCTGTTCGTCTTCCTCGCGCTCGCGAACTGGGGCATGACCTACGTCGAGACGTACATGACCGGCTGGGTCGGCGAGCGGGTCCTGGCCGACCTCCGCAAGCAGCTCTTCGGCCACCTGCAGGAGCTGTCGCTCGGCTTCTACGAGCGGAACCGCGCCGGTGTGCTGATCAGCCGGATGACGAACGACGTCGAGGCGATCGACCAGCTCGTCACCGACGGCGTCACGACGCTCGCGCAGAGCACGCTCCTGCT
This sequence comes from uncultured Actinomycetes bacterium, assembly GCA_963743545.1. Classification (GTDB taxonomy): domain Bacteria; phylum Actinomycetota; class Thermoleophilia; order Gaiellales; family Gaiellaceae; genus Palsa-739. Next base: position 312,041 of record CAVUQB010000006.1, read on the forward strand.
CAGCGGCACGGCGTTCCTCCTGATCGTGCTCGACGCGAGGCTCGCGCTCGCGACGCTCATCGTGATCCCGTTCATGGTCCTGGCGAGCGTGCTCTTCCGCTCCCGCTCCGCCCGCGCGTACTCGTCGGTGCGCGAGCGGCTCGGGCTCGTGACCGCGACCCTCGCCGAGGACATCTCGGGCATGCGGATGGTGCAGGCGTTCGTCCGGGAGCAGCGCGCGACGGAGAACTTCCGCTCGGTCACCCTCGACTATCGCGACTCGAACATGCAGACGGTCGTGCTGAACGGCCTCTACTTCCCGTTCGTCAGCCTGCTCGCGACGCTCGCGCTCGCCATCGTGCTCGGCTACGGCGGGCACCTCTACCTCGACAACGCGCTCCAGCTCACGACGCTGTTCGCGTTCATGCTCTACGTCAACAACTTCTTCGACCCGATCCAGCAGCTGTCGCAGCTCTACAACACGTTCCTCTCGGCGGCTGCGGCCCTGGACAAGATCATCGGCGTGCTCGACGAGGAACCGGACGTCGTCGACCGGCCCGGCGCGCAACCGCTCGCGCAGATCGAAGGCCATGTGCGCTTCGAGGACGTCCACTTCGCGTACGGCCGCGGTGCCGAGGTGCTGCACGGGATCGACCTCGACGTGCCCGCCGGGACGACGGTCGCCCTCGTCGGCCACACCGGCGCGGGCAAGTCGACGATCGCGAAGCTCCTCGCCCGCTTCTACGAGCCGACGAGCGGCCGGATCACGATCGACGACGTCGACCTCAACGACGTGGCGCAGGACTCGCTGCGCCACCAGCTCGGGATCGTCCCGCAGGAGGGGTTCCTCTTCGCCGGCACCGTCGCCGAGAACGTCGCCTTCGGCAAGCCCGACGCGAAGCCGGAGGAGATCGTCCGGGCGGCGCAGACCGTCGGCGCGCACGAGTTCATCCTGCGGCTCGAGGACGGCTACGAGACCCAGCTCGGGGAGCGCGGCTCGCGGCTCTCGCTCGGCCAGCGCCAGCTCGTCGCGTTCGCGCGCGCGCTGCTCGCCGACCCGCGCATCCTGATCCTCGACGAGGCGACCTCCTCGGTCGACATCGGGACGGAGCGGACGATCGAGCACGCGCTGCAGACGCTGCTCGCAGCCCGGACCTCGTTCGTCATCGCCCACCGTCTGTCGACGATCCGCGACGCCGACCTGATCGTCGTGCTCGAGCACGGGCAGGTGATCGAGCAGGGCTCGCACGACGAGCTCCTCGCCCTCCAGGGGCTCTACACAAGCCTGTACGGCGACTGGGCCGCCGCGTAACCCGAGACCCTTACGGTGCTCGGGTCTGCGCGTAGTACTTCGTCATCTCGATCCGCTGCATCAGCGTCGGGTGGTTCTCGAGGAAGACGTAGTCCCACCAGGGTGGATTCGGGTCCTCGAGCGTCTCCGACACAAACAGCCGGAAGAGCTGCCGGCCCGCTGCCGGGTCGTGAGTCGCCCGCAGCGCCGACCAGTCCGCCTCGGCCTCGAGGTGCCGGGTCACGAGGTTCTGCAGCGGCAACGTCGCGAGCTGCAGGACGACGTAGACGAAGATCGCGAGCGGGACCGCCGCCGGCAGCCCCATCCCGCCGCGCCGCTTCGTCACCAGCGCGATCACGAACGCGAGCAGGAACGCGTAGAGCGCGTACCAGCCGATCGACTTCCAGATGTGGTTGTGCGCGAGATGACCGAGCTCGTGCGCGAGCACGAAGCGGTCCATCCGCGGCGTGAACGGAGGCTGGACGATCGGCCGCCACAGGAAGACGCGCCGGCTGGCGCCGAGGCCGGTGGCGAATGCGTTCGGCTCGCTGAAGCCGTTCAGCACGCGCACCGGGACGTGCACGTGCTCGACGCGCTCGAGCTTCGCGACATACGCCGCGTGGAAGGAGCTGCCGCCGAGGAGCCACGGCGCGATGAAGGCCAGGAGGGCTCTCAGCCCGACGAACACCGGCGCCGCCAGCAGCCACCAGCGGTCACCGACCCAGCGCGCCCGCGCCAGCCCCATCACGATCGCGAGCGCCACGCACAGCAGCAGGAACTGGGAGCCGAGCGCGAACCAGTTGCCGATCGTGGCCTGCCCGTAGCTCCCGGAGAGGCCGTAGCGGTGCCGCCACCAGATGTTCAGCACCGAGAAGGGCAGCTCCGCGATCCAGACGAGCGCGAAGCCGATCATCCCGAGCAGCATCCCGGTGCCGATCGGCCCGGCCGCGGACTCGCGCATCCACCGCACCCCGTACAGCGCGAAGAGGCCGAGCACCACGAGTTGCGCGACGGTCTGTCCCAGCCAGAAGAGCCGCTCCACCGCGCTGTAGTGCTGCGCCCGGTGCAGCGCCTGCAACGGGAACAGCGCGTGCTCGTCGAGGTGCGGCAGGTGGTACGCGGGCAGCGACGACCGCCAGAGCAGCCAGGCGGCGATCGCCCACCCCGCGGCGAGAGCGAGGAGTAGCGGCGCCCGGCTCCGGGTCACGCCTCGGTCGTCGTCTCTTCTCCCTCGAGCGGGCTCGCGTGCGGGTACGCGTCGGTGACGAGCAGCACGTACGCGTTCGTCTGCGCGTCGTAGCGCAACGCGTAGGCCGAGAGATTCCGCAGTCCCCACGGAGCCGAGCCCTTGACGAGCGCGTAGAACCACGTCAGCACCGCACACGTGAAGAGCGCCCAGCCGAGCGCGCTGTTCACGATCACGGCGGGGATCGCGAGCACGAGCCGGAAGCCCGTCTTCCAGCGGTTCTGCCGTCGTGGGCCCTCGACCTCGAGATCGAGCGGGTACGTGCCCGGCGTCCCGGTGAAGCCGGGGAACGGATTCGCCACGAGCATGAGGAAGGCGATTACGTGGAGCCGGTAGCGGATGTAGGTCGAGATGAAGCGATGGAGAGGACGCGCGGGCGTGCCGCGGACGAGCGTGACGAACCACTGCAGGATCGCAGCGACGAACGCGAGGACTCCCCAGAGCGTGACCCAGATGAGGTGGGGCAGCGCCAGCAGCAGCCGGAAGAAGACGGTGAGCCGCGATCGGCGCAGGTCGTACGGATCGCCGACGACGCGGACGGGATGAAGCGCCGGCCGCTCGACGGCCGACAGCAGCTCCGTCGGGTCGGCGTTCGGATAGCGGTCGGTGACGAGCAGGAGGTAGGCCGTCAGCTGCGCCGAGTAGCCGATCGAGTACGCCCCCGCGTCCCGCAGCCCCTTCGGCATGCGGCCGCGCGCGAGCGAGGCGAACCACCCCAGAAACGCGCATGCGACCAGGAGCGCGCCGCCACCCGACGAGTATCTCGTCTTGCCGCGCGACGAGCCGACGTTCCCGCCGCTCAGGCCGGCCAGTGCGCCGGACACGAGCAGCGCCGGGATCGCGAGCGGCAGGCGGATGAGGATCGTCCAGCGCCGCTGCGCGACCGGCTCGGCAGGCACCTGGATGTCGATCGGGTACGACCCGGGATCTCCCGAGAAGCTGGGATACGGATTTGCGACGAGATAGAGGTAGGCGCCGAGGTGCGCCTGGTAGCGGACGTAGGCGCAGAGCAGCCGGTGCAGGCCGGCCGGCGGCTTGCCGGTGAAGATCGAGATCAGCCAGTTGAGGATCGCAGCCAGAATCGTCAGCACGGTCCAGAGGAAGAACCAGATCAGGTGCGGGATCGCGAGCAGGATCCGGAAGAAGACCGTGACGCGGCTGCGACGGCAGTCGTCCTCGACGACGAGGCGGATGGGATGCGGCTGGTGCATATCCCCATCTATACGCCATCCGTCAGACTGCGACCAGGCATGGACGACGCGAATCTCGACGAGGAGACGACAGAGCGGATCGAGCAGCCGGTCGACGCCGAGGCCGAGCACGAGATCCGCATGACGCCGGCCGAGGCGGTCGCGCGCATGAAGATCAACGTCCCGGTGCGCGGCAATCACAAGCTGCGCACGCTGGTCGAACGGGTCAACGCCGACGACCAGGTCAAGGGCTGGTGGCACGTCGCGAACGTCAACGCGGTCGCGCGGATGGCCATCAACGACCACTCCTGGGTGCACGTCCAGATCGTCACGAACATCGCGCTCAAGCTCCTCCGCCAGCTCACGAAGCACGGCGTCGAGCCGGGCCTCGTGCGCGACTTCGGGCTGGAGCAGGACGACGCGGAGATCGTGGTCGTCCTCGCCGCGCTCTTCCATTGCGTCGGTATGTCGATCCACCGGCACGGCCACGAGGACTTCTCGCTCTTCCTCGCCGAGCCGAAGCTGCGGGAGCTGCTCGACGGCCTCTACGAGGAGCCCGACAAGACGGTGATCGTGTCGGAGGCGCTGCAGGCGATCATCAGCCACCGCGCCGACGGCGAGCCGCTGACCGTCGACGCCGGCATCGTCCGCGTCGCCGACGCGCTCGACATGGCGAAGGGCCGCTCGCGGATCCCGTTCGAGCGGGGCAGCATCTCGATGCACTCGCTCTCCGCGGCCGCGATCGAGGACGTCACGATCACGGACGGCGAGGAGCGGCCGATCCTGATCGAGATCCGGATGAACAACAGCTCCGGGATCTTCCAGGTCGACAGCCTCCTGAAGGCGAAGCTGCGCGGCAGCGGGCTCGAGCCGTACGTCGAAGTCGTCGCCCACATCGACACCGAGACCGAGCAGCGCCTCGTGCCGATGTACCGGCTCGAGATCTAGTCAGCCCGCTCTGATCCGGTCCTGGAGCCCGGCTACACTGGCGCGCGACCCGTTGCGGGGTCGTCTAATGGTAGGACGCCTGACTCTGGATCAGGAAGTTGGGGTTCGAATCCCTGCCCCGCAGCCTAGTAACCAAGCCGAATCGGGCTCCTAGCGATGTACGCGAGAAGCCCGATTGCAAACGGATTGCAAACGCTCAGTCGAAGACGAGCGCGGCGACCAGCGAAGCGGCGGTTTCCTGCATGTCCGGCAGCGCATCGGTGTACGTGTCGAGCGTGAAACGCGACTGACGCATGACCAAGCCGCTCCGAGACGACCTTCGGATGGACGCCGGCGCGTAACGCGAGCGTCGCATGTGTATGCCTGAGCCCGTGCAGGCTTAGCTTCGGCAGCTTCGCCGCCACAGCATGACGCTCGAACGCCTCCGAGAACGCCTGCGGATGGATCGGTGAACCGTCCTCGCGAGTGAAGACCAGGTCGAGCTCGTTCCCCCACTCCCCGCCCATCTTGAGCCGTTCGTCGAGCTGATGAACCCCAGCTACTCCTGGCTGGCGCTCTGCATCAAGGGCGGTCGGGTCGTTGGCGCGAATCTCGGCGCGATCTCCCCAAACTCGAGCTGCTGATGAGCGCTGCTAAGGGCGGGCGGTCGCGCCCATTAGTGCCGCAAGTCCTCGACCGGTTCGGGACTCGCGTGCGTCGATCTCGTACGCTCGCGGCCGGAGATGCCGTCGTCCGTCGCTCTCGTTCACGACTACCTGACTCAGCGTGGCGGCGCCGAGCGGGTGGTGCTCGCCCTTACCCGCGCGTTTCCGGACGCGCCGCTTCACACCTCGCTCTATGAGCCGGCGACGACGTTCCCGGAGTTCGCGGCGGTGGACATTCGGCCGCTGTCGCTCAACCGGCTGGCGCCGCTCAGAGAACGGCACAGGCTGGCGCTGCCGCTGCTCGCGCCAGCGTTCTCACGCCTGCGCCTCGACGAGGACGTCGTGGTCTGCAGCTCGAGCGGCTGGGCCCACGGCGCCCACGCCGCCGGACGGAAGATCGTCTACTGCCATACGCCGGCGCGCTGGCTCTACCAGCCGGAGCGCTATCTCCGTGGACGCGGTCCCGCCCTCCGCGGCATGGCGAGCGTCCTCCGCCCCGCGCTCGAACGCTGGGACCGGCGCGCGGCTGCCTCGGCCGACCGGTACCTCGCCAACTCGTCCGCGGTCGCCGAGCGGATCCGCCGGATCTACGGTCTCGACGCCGAAGTGCTGCCGCCGCCGCCGGCGCTCGAACCAGCCGGCCCCACCAATCCCGTGGTCGGGCTCCAACCCGGCTTCGTCCTCTGCGTCTCGCGCCTGCTGCCCTACAAGAACCTCGACGCCGTCATAGCCGCGTTCGCCAACCTGCCAGACGAGCGGCTGGTGCTTGTCGGCAGTGGTCCCGAGGAGGCGGCTCTCCGTGCAAGTGCCGGAGGCAACGTCTCGCTGCTCGGCGCCGTGTCCGACGAACAGCTCCGCTGGCTCTACCGGGAGTGCAGCGGGCTCGTAGCCGCCTCACACGAGGACTTCGGCCTGACGCCGCTCGAGGCTGCCGGCTTCGGTCACCCGTCCGCGGTTCTGAGGTGGGGCGGATTCGTCGACACCGTCCTGGAGGGAGAAACCGGGGTCTTTTTCGAGTCGCCCAAACCGCGGGCCGTCGCGGATGCGGTGCAGGGACTGCGCAGCAACCGCTGGGATGCGAGTCGGATCCGTGCTCAGGCCGACCGCTTTTCCGAGGCCCGCTTCGTCGACCGAATCCGCGCGATCGTCGGAGTGGAAGAGTGATGTGCTGCAGCCCTATAGCTACGAGCTTGCACTGCAGCAGGACCGCCCACTATCGAATACTGGAGACCATCACAGACCGCATCGCTCAGCCACGAGGCGAATCGATCAGGGGCGCTGCATGATCAAGGGGTCGGCACCGGCTGCGCTGCCGCGGATCGGCGTTCTCGAGCGGCTGGTCGACCGTCTCCCAGTCGTCGCACCGGAACTTCTGGCTTGGCTGTACGGCGCTCTCCTAGTGGGTCTGCTTGCCGGCCACGAGGGCGGATTCCTGGCGACGTCCTGGGGGTGGTGCGCTCTCGTAACGCTGTGGCTCGCAGCCGTCGCCCTGCTGGTTCAGGAGCGGATCCAGATCGGAGTCGAAGGCTTGGCCTTCCTGGGCGGACTACTTGCGTTCCTCGTCTGGGTCGCGCTTTCGAACCTTTGGACGACTTCCCAGACAGCCACCATGCACGAGGTTCAGAGGGACCTCGCCTACTTCGGGATCGCCGCCGCCACGGTCGCGATCGCGAACCGTGACACGATTGCCCGAATCGCGGGGGGCGCAGCAACCGCCGTCTTCTTCCTCTCGATCTACGGGCTGCTGACACGAGTCGCCCCCGATCACTTCGGCGCGTTCGACTCGACCAGCTACGGCTACCGGCTCTCGCCGCCCATCACATACTGGAACGGGCTCGGGCTCTTCGCCGCGATGGGATTCCTCCTGATGTTGGGGTTCGCGCGTCGCGGCCACGGCATCCTCGTCCGCGCCGCCGCCGCATTCACGCTGCCGGCGCTGGCGGTGACCCTCTATTTCACCTTTAGCCGGGGCGCCTGGATCGCTCTCGGCTGCGGCTTCCTCGTTCTACTTGCAGTCACGGTCGAGCGGGTGAAGCTCGTCCTCGCCGTCGCGGCGCTCGCCCCATGGTGCGTATTCGCGCTTCGATCTGCTCATGCGCGTCCCGCTCTGATCACCGTCGGATCGTCTTATACAAACGCCGTGCAGCAGGGGCATTCGCTGCTTCTCGTCCTGCTCGTGCTCTCAGTCTGTTCCGGCGTCTCGGCGGCAGTCCTCGCCTTGGCGACACACCGATTTCACGTGCCCTCAGCCGCCGAGAAAGCGTTCAGTGCTGCACTCGTTGTCGCGGCGCTCGCGGCTGTCGGAGCTCTCTTCGTTCATTACGGCTCGCCGACCCAGGTCGCCAAGAGCACGTGGCACCAATTCACCGGCGTTCCGAAACAAACCGGCGACAACGTCTCGGCCAGGGTGTTCCAGCTCTCCTCGAATGGCAGGGTCGAGATTTGGCGCACCGCATTGCGCGCATTTCAGCGGCATCCCGTGTTTGGCAACGGAGCCGGCACCTTCTACCAGCTGTGGGCAGCGTCACCGTCCGCCTATTTCCGGACGACGCAGGCCCACTCCATCTATTTCCAGAGTCTCGCCGAGCTGGGTGTTCCCGGACTCGTCCTGCTCGTAGCGGCGCTCGTCGCACCGCTCGTTGCCGCGGTTCGGGCGCGCAGGCGCCGGCTCGTTCCGGCCGCCGTCGCCGCCTACGTCGCCTTCCTGGTACACGCCGGAGTCGACTGGGACTGGCAGCTCGCCGGTGTCACGGCGGTGGCGGTAATCCTTGGCGGCTGCTTGGTCGCGGCGCCGCCGACGACGAGACGCCTCAGGCTCTCCGTCCGTATCACAGCCGCTCTCTTGCTCGCAATCCTGGCGCTGGCGGCGGTCCCCGGCATCATCGCCGACCATGCGCTCGCTGCCGGCCGTGCAGCGCTTCAGACGAACCCGACAGCGGCCGCGCGAGACGCGCGACAGGCAGCACGATGGGCGCCTTGGTCCTCGGATCCTGCCGAATTGCTGGGCGACGCCGATCTGGCCAAGGGAGAGCGTCGTGCCGCGCGGGTCGCCTACCGGCGGGCGGCGAGGCGCGACCCGCGGAACTGGCAGCTCTGGGTAGAGCTCGCGAACGTGAGCCTGGGGAAAGCACGAGAGGACGCACTGCGCACCGCTCATCGCCTTAACCCGCACCTTGCGCTGCCACGAAGCCCGTAAGGAAATCGATGACGCGCCGGTATCTGCAATGTGCACCTCGGGAACCGACAGCCGAACCGGCTCGACCACGCACTTCGGAGTAACCGCCCTCAGGCGCGCGACGCGTTCGTCGCGGAGTTGGCCGCGCGCATCGCGAGGGACCGAGCGGCCCAGGCGCAGCGTTCCACGTCTTGCCGCCGCGCTCGCGGTCACGGTCGCCCTCGCGGCAACCGTCGCAGCGTTCGGAGGGCTCTCGTATGCCGGCACGGCCCTCGAGAACACGGCGTCTTCCACGCTGCACACGATCAAACAGGTAGCGAACGGCGGAAACTCGGGCTCACCTTCCTCGAGCAGCCATCAGTTCAAGGCACCGTCGGTCGTCTATCCGACCTTGAGCTGCGCCTTCTCGTTCAAGCACAGCTCCTACGTGGAGGTCTTCGGACACACGAGCGACCCCACCGCCGGGCCGATCTTCGTAACGGTCACCTGGGACTCAGGACAGCCTTACGGCACAGGAACGGCCACGGTAAACCGTGACCACCACTGGTCGACCAACATCCATGGCACCCATAACGAGCCCGGGACGACGTACACCGCGACCGCCACCCAGGACGGCAGCACCACGACCTGCACGGCGCAGCGCCCCCACCATCATCACCACCATCATCATGACCACGATCACTAGCGTGAGCCGCGACCAGCCCGGCGACAAACGCCGCTGAGTAACTCTAGGTCTCGCCTCCCGTGGCGAGACCGCGTTGCTCTGTCCGCCCCGAGGGCGCATCACCCTCCTCGAGAATCGCGCGCAGCCGCTCGAGTGCGCGATGGAGTGCAACCTCGACCGTGTTCGTGCGCAGACAGAGGATGTCCGCGATCTCGCGCGCTTTCAGATCCGCGCCGTAGCGGAGCGCGAGCACCTCACGCGACCGCTCATCGAGACGGGCCATCGCCTGCTGGAAGTCGATCCGCTGCGCCGAACCAGACGTGGGATCCTCCTGCCGAGGGCTGTGATCGGTTTCCTCGAACGGCACCTTGTCCCGCTGGGCGGCATACCGATCTAGGAGCACGCGGGACGCAATCGTCGCGAGCCAGGCCGCCGGCGACCCCTTCTGAGGGTCGTACGAGCCCCGGTAGCGGAGCGCTCGCTCGATCGTCTCCGACACGACATCCTCAGCATCCGGACCCGGACCGATCCGATATGCGACATACGAGTAGAGCCGCCGGATCGCCTGCTCCGGCTGCGCCAGCGGATCACGGCGCCCCCCACCCCGCGCACCGAACTCTCTCACCCCGACACGGTACGCGGACACGCCGCGGACGGCAACCACAGCGCGCCGAGTACTTGCCGAACCGCGGAACGAGTTCACCGCCTCGCTGCTCCAGCGACTCGAGACTGCACGGACGCGTATCCGGCCCCATCTTCGGCCGCCGAATCCCTCGCCGCAGCAGCCGTGACAGCACTCGCCGCAGGGCGCGACAAACCTGGTGAAGCATCATCCGCCGGACTACATCGTCGGCGTCGACGGCAACCCGACCACCTGCCCGCCGTAACCGCCGCGCCGCCGCTCACGGCCGACGGCGACGCGGTCTGGCAACGCGCGGCGCCTCGACCTGCGCACTCGGTGATACGGAGTGAGCGGCCTCTAGGCAAGCCGTCCACCGAGCACCAGCGACGCTCCGTCAGCCGCCACGACCGAGGAAGCGACGGAGGTGCTCGGTAGCAGCGCGCCCAACTGTCGCCTCGAGAAGCAATCGTCGCCGCCTCGCGCGTAGTTGCTCCCGACATGCATCGAAGAGGCGAGGATGCACGAGCGAGAGGGCACCGAGGTCATCGACCACGCGACGCCGCAGGGCTCCTGACACGGTGTCCTCTCTCAAATACAAGATCGCGTTCTGCGCGTACCAGAACTCGATCGCAGGGTCGGCCCAAATCCGCGGACGGATTGCGTCGACCGCCATGTAGCCGTGCGCCGCAAACTTCTCGGCCCAGTAGTCCGGCCACTGCTCGTTGAGGTGATCGGTGCCGCCCTGCCCCGGGATGGCGGCGCTAAAAAGGATCGTGGGTGCGTGCCGGACAAGTGATGCGACGAATTCGTTGGCCGCGTCACCCGGCAGATGCTCAGCGACTTCTAGAGAGAGCGCAAGATCGAAGGTTCTGCCAAGGTCAAATGCTTCGCTCAGGTCGAGCGGCACGAACCTCTCGGCCGGAATCTCGAGGAGGGTGCGGTCGACGTAATCGCCGTCGACGCCCACGACATCCTCGACACCGAGAGCTCGCAAGACCGCGAGCCAAGTTCCGATACCGCAGCCCACGTCAAGGGCTGAAGCCGCAGGGACGACTGCGAGAACGAGCGGCAGAACACGTTCTGCCGAACGGCGGGAGCGCTCGGCGTGGTGGCAGAACCAGTGCGGCGTGTAGCTTGTTGCGCTTCCCTTCTTCACCTGGGGGCCTGCCTGGCTGGCGACGGGTCGACCGCAGACAGATGACGGCGGATCCGTTCTCCTACGTCATCGGAGCGAAGTGGGGTGCTGGATCCCCACCGCCCCTTCATCGCCGCCGAGAGGATTCCGGACGACCAATTGCGCTCACCGCAAACACGATCCGCACGCCTCTTCTCAGTGGATTGCGTGATACACCCTGATCGACGAGCAAGCTCTCCTCGCAACCACGAACGGAAGTAGGTTACCCCAACCCGAAGTTGCGACCGAGAAGCGCGGTGATTATGTCGCGCCCAGAACACTATCGGAAATAACCTGCGACCGCGTACTGGCCCCGGATTCAACTGCGGCATCGGGGAAAAGACGATCTGGTAACCCAATGCCCCGACCCGAAAGAGAGGCATCCGTATCTTCCCGGACGCCCCCGACGCCGAGGAAGTCATCCCGGAAGCCACCTCACTCCGCGAGGACGTGCCTTCGGAAGCCGGGCACCGATGCCGTAGCGACATCATTCATCCAGGATCCGCGGAAAGAAGGCCGTCAGACCGCCGTCGGGGAGCCCGCTGCCAATCTCGTCCAGCAGTCCGCGTTCTCACCCGGGACCCCGTTGCAGGTCCACGGCATCCAGCGACCGACTGTTTACTTGCCGAACGCGGCGACCACGCCTAGCACGGTCGTGGACACGTGTCGTCATCCAGAACCAATGACTCGCCCGATACGTGATGAATCCGATTTCGCGAGCCTGCGGTGCTCAGCCTCCAGGTCACCTGCGGGGGAGCGAGCACGTACAACCGATCTCGCCACCGGGGCAGCAAGAGCATGGAGAACCACAGTATCACGCGGCGCCTCTCACATCGGCGCCGCGTAACTTCACCCAGAATCCACGCTGTGCTAGTGCGCGGTACTCGGGCCCATACCTGCCGAGTTCTGCTAGGAACTCGAAGTCTCTTGTTGGGCCTTGTAGCGGTCGTCCCGAATACCACTGGTTGGTAAGAGTCGCGAGAATCATGACAAGTCCAGCGCGATCGTAAGTACCCGAGGTCGGAAGAAAGCGTTGAAAGCTGAGTGGCCTCGCGATGGTTTCCCATTCACCGAGCCGCGCTACCTTCATGGAGAGTGCCCAGTCCTCGCCATTTGCGTGAGAGGGATCGAAACCCCCCGCTTTGAAAAATGCATCCCGTCGCACACAGATCGCCGAAGTCGTCGAAAACACGCGCTTCAATGAGGCTCGATATGAGTTCCCGAAGCGCTGGAGGTAGCTGAAATCGTTTGCAGGCGACCCAAGCAGATCCGCTTGTGCCAATGCGCCATCCAGCGTTCTCGCTGCGAAATCGATCTTCAGACTCCAAGCTGAGTCCGGACCGTCCTCGTCTTCTTTGAAGATCCACACTTCGTGATCGATGGCAACCGCGTGCGGCGACCCAACGATGGATTCCTGTACCGCCACAAGCTTCTCGGGATGCCACAGGTCGTCGTGGTCCAAGAAACACAGCCAGTCCCCGGTGGCGACGAAGGCACCGTGGTTCCGCGCGATCCCTTTCCCTCGATTCTCCTGGACGATGACTTTCACGTCTGGATACCGGGTGCGAACAGCGTCGGCCGTGCCATCCGAGCTCCCGTCGTCGACCACGATGACTTCATGGGCTGGGAATGTCTGGCGGGCCACGCTCTCGACGGCTTCGAGCAGGCGCTCACGCTGGTTGTACGCTGCGATAACTACTGAGAATCGCGTCATGCCCCCTCCGCTCCACGCTCACACTATTGGTTTCGGGGAAGCCGGCTGACGTTGCAGCGCCTCCGATGAGCACCTTTGTCGATGCGACGACCGCCGAGCACGCTCGCGGCATCGGCATGGTCATCGACCGCGTCACGGAAGCGATGGGCTCCGATGCGCGTGTCCTCATAGCTCGCGGTCCGGGCGTCCACGCGGACGAGGTTGGGGTGCACAAGGTGGACATTGCACGCACACGCCCAGGACGTCTCTTGTACCAGCGCCTTCTGTTGCCCTTCGACGTGGCTCGACTGAAGTCGGAAGGGTGCGTCCATTGACCGGGTGGTTCTCCTGGACGCGTACGTCCCACTCCCGCTCGCGCGACGGGCTGAGTCGGGCCGATTACGCAGTTCTGGTGCATGACGTGCTGCCCTTGACGCATCCCCACTTCTGGCCGCCCGCGAAGCGCGCGATCAAGAGGGCCGCCTTCCGCTCACTGCGACGCGCTCGACCGCTCGTTTTCACCTCGAGCGAGCACAACGCGAAGCAGATCGAGCGTCTGCTCGAGATCGAAGCCCGAGTCGTGCCATTCGGTTGTGGCCAGCTCTCTGACCTCGAAGCAGAGGCCGCTCGGCGCGACCCGCTCGCGGAGCGAGATCCGTACTTCGTCGCGGTCGGAGCCTTCGAGCAACGCAAGAACCTCCTGTCACTGCTCGAGAGCTTCGAGCAGCTGCAGCGGCTCGAGCCCGCTTCAGCCTCCACCTTGTCGGCGGCAGCCCGCTTGTCGGCGGCAGCCCGCACGGCTACGAAGCCGTTCTCGGTGAACGCATCGCTCGATCGACAACCGCCGGCAAGATCCTCGTGCATCGCGACCTCGATCGGGCGGAGACGATCAGACTCATCAGGCACGCAACTGCCCTCGTGCTTCCGTCGCTCGCCGAGGGGTTCGGACTACCGATCATCGAGGCGCTCGCGCTCGGCATACCGGTTGTCGCAAGCGACCTGCCAGAGATTCATTCGTGGGCCGGCGATGCAGTCCACTATGCGTCCCCGTATCAGCCCGCGGATTGGGTCGAACCACTGCTCGCAACCGCCGGCGTCACGGACGAGCAGCGGCGCGGCGGGGCAGGGATTCGCGAGTGCGTACCGCTGGAAGGCTTGCGCCACTGCCTTACTCGAGTGGTAGGGCGCGGCTGCGGAGCCGGTCGGGAAGATCGACGGCTCTTTCGAGCGCCTCTGCAAGGCGGCCCCCGCTCCGTAACGGCCAGACAGCGAACGGCCGGTCGCCAGCCGGAGTCGTCGCCGGGGGACCGAACTCATTGCGAGCGAGCCTCTCGACGCGCGGCAGGACCTCGAGGCAAGGACACCTCGACAGCAGGGTTCACGAGGACTCGTCGATAGAGGTCGAGCTGCCGGGCGGCGACACGATCCCAGGTCCGAGTAGCAGCTAGTCCGAGGCCGAGGTTCCTGCGCTTCTCCCAATCGGCTGCATCAGTCATGACCTGCGAGATCGCATCGGCAAGCAAGTCGGCGCGCCCCTCGGGCACGACGATTGCGGCCTCTCCCCCCACCTCGGGAATCGTGCCGCTCGCGTAGCCGGCGACCACCGCGCCGGAAGCCTGCGCCTCCACGATGACGCGACCGAACTGCTCGGCCCACGTCGGAGTTGCCCTACTCGGAACGAGAACGACATGGCAGCGGCGGTAGTGCTCAGCCAGCTCTTCTGGGAGCGACCACTCATAGAGCTCGACGCGGCTCTCGAGTCCGAGCTCGGCCGCGAGGGCGAAGGCGGCCGAGCCTTCGGGCCCTGATCCGGCAAGGAGGAGGCGGGCGGGCCGCACGCGGTTGAGGCGCTCGAGGACGGAGACGGCATCTCGCACTCCCTTTTCGGGAACGAGGCGACCGAACAGCCCGAGCACGAGCTCCGAATCGGTGAGCGACTGGTGCCCAACCCGGAACAGGCTCGGGTCGAATCCGAGCGGAATCACATCGATCTGCCCCGAGAACCCCTTGCCTCTTGCGACGGACGCAGCCTGACGGCTACAGGGGTAGAGACCTGACACCCGAGCAAGAGCCTTGCGCTCATAGGTCGAGAAAGGGGGCGGAAATCTCTTGTCGATGTTCTGCGCGGTGTACATCACCGCTGGCAAGTCAGGAGGAGCCGCATGTAGCCATTGGCGCGCAGCGATGCTGAAGGGTTCTTCGTGGATGTCCAGCAGATCGGGTCGACGCGCTCGATCACTCCCGTTAGGGCTGCGTCGTCCTTGTACCGGTGCCGGTTAACATCGCCCGCCCTCGCCACTTCGAGCTCAATCACGTCCACCCCGGGATCTGCGTCTCAGCCGCTCCTCGCTCCACGGATGTCCAATGCCTCGGGACCACAAGAGTGATCTCGGCGCCCGCCGTCGTCAGCGCGCGCTCACGGGCGCGGTGTGCGCTGTCTCGTCCGGCGTGGTAGACGCGAAGAACTCGCATGCTCCTTCTTTGGGTTACTTAGGTCGCTGTGCCACAACGATGATCGCTGGGCCTAACGGCGCTCGGACGCGCGCGATGTTGTCCAATATGAGCTTCGCGGCCCGCCCGAACCGTCCGGACCGGCCGTACTGGCGATAGAAGTGCCGACTCTCAGCTCGAGTGACTTCGAGGCCAACGAGATCAAGCAACCGTCGTACTTCGGCGAATGTGTACTCGCGGGCATGCCTCGCGTGGGGCAAGCCCCCGATCCAATCGTCAAGCTCGGTGTAGACGGACCGGCCGCCGAGAAGCCGCAGCCTGTTGAGGAGGTATGCAGCGTTCGGGGTCGTCAGATACAGGCGGCCGCCTGGTTTGAGGATACGTCGAATTTCAGCTAACGAGCGCGCTGGATACTCTCGGAGGTGCTCAAGAACCTCGGTCAGGAGAGCCGCGTCGAAGTATTCGTCCGGAAGCGGATATGGAGTTTCCTCGAGATTCCAGATCACGTTCTTCACACCGGATTTCGCGAGGAGCTCTTCGAAGACACCCGGCGTCCCTGAACCCCACTCGTCGGAGGCTTCCCCGAGGTCAACGGACGTCGCGTCGTATCCGAGCCTGGCGAGTGCCGCGATCTGATCGCCTGGTGCGGATCCGAGCTCGACGATTCTTGCGGGTAGTTCGAGGTCTTCGATTACAAGATCCCGAATGAACTCGTACCGCGACCGCGCAGAGATACTCAGGCTGCGCTCGCTTCTGTCGCTCATCTGCGGACGCCCTCAGCCAACCGATCGTGAACGCGCCTCAGAAATCGCCGGAGAGGCACGGCTCCCCTTGTTGTTCGTTGCGCGGCAGCCTCCGTCATCGCTGCCGAGTTCCACGGAGTCGCGGGGCGAAAGGTAGTGGCGGCCGGAAGAAGCTCCTCACAGATCGCGGAGATCCGGTCGAAAGCCACCGCTGGAGCGAAGAAGGCTTCGTATGCATCGAATGCCGCGCGACTCATAGCTTCCCATTCCCTGTCGTACGAGCGAATGGAATCGACTAGGCCGGAAAGCCTTCCCTCTGGCCAGCGGATGCTGATCGAACTCCAGTCGGGTCCCACAGGAGGAACCCAGTCGTCGGAGATGATGACCGGCACACGCCCCGCGCTAAGGGTCTCATACAGGCGCATGGACGATGTGCCGCGGCCGCGTGGGCAAAGCACGAAGCGCGATCGCGCGAGCGTGCGCGGGGTGGTGAGCAATCCATCCTCTGCAGTTTTGCACCCCTACCGGGTCGCATCGCTTAAAGCAGAGCTCGCGGGCCTAGTGATCGCCGCCTATGGCCCTCCGCGGACAGTCGGCTGGCAGCGCGAGTACGTCGAACAGCGGTTCCGGGACTTCTGTTAGGTCTCGCACCTCGACGGCCGAGAATCTGTCGTGCGCACCGTTCCGTTCGCCGACGTTCCTGTAGAGCCGGTACCTAAGGTCATGAAGGAAGTCGTTGAACTCCTCAACCGTCCGCGAGTAGCGGGCCAGCTGTGCTGAGGCCACCTCGGTATAGAGGATCGGCCGTTCACATGACACGAATTCGGAGTCTTGGAGGAGATCAAGCTCGAGCCCTTCGACGTCGATCTTGATCACTTTCGGTCGACCGTACGCGTCCACTAGCTCGTCGACACTGGTAGTGGGAGCGCCGGAGCGGCGCTGCCAGGGCCGGCGAGGCATGAAGTGGGTCGCCCCCGAGTTCCGTGCGTCTTCGGCAGCCACGAACGACCGGCCTTGTGGTGCGAGGATGGCAAGCACCGGGACCACCTGTTCCGAAAGCTCATTCGCCTCGACGTTCCACGCGAGCAAGTCAAAGTACGGTGGCATGCCTTCAACAGCAACGTTGCCGCGTTCGACACGTCGGCCGATCGGTAGCGCGAAGCTGACGATGTGCGCACCGAGATCGAAAATCAGGTCTGTCGCTTCAACGATGCTCATTAGGAACGCGAGCTCGGGTCTTGTGTGTGCGCCGAAGTCGCGGATCTGCTCGGCGAGGAGGTCGTTATCAAAGACGCGGATCCGTCCGAAGGTCGCATCGACCTCAACAACTCGCCTGGGTTGGATCCTTTCAACGACTTTCGTAAGGAGCCGACGCTTCCCTCTAAGCGCCTTACCTCTACTCCCGATACCCGACCCAAGCAGTGGGTTGCTCTTGTAACGCCAATTCCAAAACGTCTCGTTCGGAAAAGCCTCGTGCCAGACAGACGAGATCGCATCGTTGAGTTGCACGATGACTGCATCGACCGCCGCGACCCCTGTCGCGGCTATCAACCCGGTTGGCTCAACACATCCGTGGTAGTGGATGACGCATGGTGCCGGAGGATCAGCCGGTATCCAGTCGTGGATCGGGAAGTTCCATTCTCGCCCGAGCTCCGTAACTTCCAAGTCTTCTTGTTTAAGGGCCATGGCCATCGCGACCTGATCGGCGTGGAAGCTGTGAGGTCCGAGAACGCGTTTATCAAGGAGCCACCGAGCCCACCTCTCCCACGCCTGCGCTAGCGCCGGCAAGAGTGAACCCGGGACGAGATAGAGCCCGCCGTTCACATTTCCGGCGACAGTCCACCCACGGGTGTCGGTTGCTTGATGGTTGAAGCCCGCTCCCCCAGTTCGGTGCCGATCCCTTGCATCGTCACTCGGAACGATCTCGGAAGTTCCAGCCGAGCCAATTCGAAGGCGTCTCGGAACATGTCGAGCGGCGGGTTAGCCCTATCGACGACTTTCGCTGCCACAGTTGCACCGAGATGGGCCTGTTTCGGGTCGCGAGCTAATGCGACATCGGTGTCGGTGAGCACATAGAGCTTGTTTGGGATCGCAGTCGACGCTAGCGCTACGGCTGCCGAGATCTTGTTACAGGTCGGAGACTGCGCATCGAAGGCGTCTGTAGTCCTGACCTGCACACCCTGGTCGCTTAAGTACTCGAGTACATCGGAAGAGGAGGCGCTGATCGCATGCACCATGAGATCAGCCGCAGGAATCTTCGCCATTCTGGTCGCAGTTGCAAACCATCTCAGGGCGTCGAGATGAAACCTCGCGTCAGCATCAACGACGCAGGCGTAGATCGCGGATTGGGCTTCGGGCTGCCCCAGAGCTTTCAGCCAGCCAGATAACTTGGTGTCAGGCCCTCCTTTCCGATCTGGTTCCTGGTGTCTGGACTGGCCGGGTTGCTTTGTGAGCGACATAGGAGGTTCAAGTGCCGATCCAGCGGCACAACGTGGAGCCGATCGTTGTTCGCGGCGCGCTTCGAACTGAGATGACGAAGCATCGAAGAACGTGAAACCCCGAACCTCCTCAACGACGGAATCGGGCTCATGTAGCCCGAACAGCGCGCGACGGCAGGGGTGCGTTGGGCTGGCGACTAGCGAAAGCAGGAGATCGGTGGAAGTGTCACGCGAATGCTGAAACTCGCTTACTACGTAATAGCCCGATGCGCGTTGGACTCTCGAGTCGAATTTGCGGACGCTCATGCTTACGTAGACATCCGGGCGCGAACGCCACGGGCGATCTCGTTCGTCGTACACAAAGGTCTTCGATGGGAAGCGCTTCGCAAGCGGATGCTCGCGGATCGCGTTCATGCGCCAATCGCTGCCCAGCATGTGGCATTGCGTGAAGAGAATGATGTCAGCGCACTCCGGGTCCTCGACAAGGTCGTACTGACGATGATGGCCAAGTGCGGCAAGCTCCCGGAGACGCTCGGCCGGACGATTGACGAGAGGACCGCCCGTTACATCAGGCACGTGAACGAGAGTAGAGCCCACTGCCGGATTCTCCCATCCCGGACTGCGCCCTGATCTTCCCGCCTGGCGATCTGAGCCTTCGTGTGTGAAGCGCGGCAGCCAGCTGCGCAGCTTGTATACGCAGCCCGTGAGCCGATACCTAGTCGACGCCCTTGAGCTCGGGCGGAACCCAAAGGGGATCGCGAGGTTCTCGCGAGCCTGGCGCCGCGACTGGTCGCTCGAGCGACCGACGAGGTCTTCATCGCATGCACGGCGGAGGGGGACAGCTACCATGCCTGGAGTGCCGCGAGTCGGGTGGTGCACGTCCGCCCGGAGCTGCAAAGCGCCTGGGAGCAGTGGGGCCTTCCGAAGCTCGCGCGCAAGATCGGCGCGGCTGCCGTGTACAGCCATCGCGAGAGCGGCGCGCTCTGGGGGCCGCCACTCGTCCTGCACGTGCCGGAGGATCCCGAGGTTCGCTGGGAACGAGATCCGCCCGGCTCGATTCGCGAGCGCGGCCGGCGTCTGTACAGCCGGGCGACTATGCGGCGCTCACTCGCACGAGCCGTCGCCGCCACGAGCACGGCCGCCGTTGCCGCGCAGCTCTCGGCGCGGTACCGCATCGCACGCCAGGACATCTCGATCATCCCGCTCGGAGTGGACCTGGCGTTGTTCTCACCTGACGGCGCTCCGGCCGCAGACAGCGTCTTCCACCTCGGCTCCTCCGATCCCCGGGATCGGACGGTGACGGTTGTCGAAGCATGGGCTGCGGCACGGAGCTCGGTCGGTGACCTGCCGAGGCTCATCATCGGCGGCGGGCTCGGGGAACTGGCCGCACACGTCCGACACCGAGCTGATGCAGCTAGGGGTGGACGCGGTTCTCACCGGGCGCCTCAGCGACGAGGAGCTGGCAGCGCATCTTCGTCACGCTGCGGTCGTCGTGCAGCCTTCGTCGGACGAGGGATTCGGCCTGCAACCGCTGGAGGCCATGGCCTCCGCCGCGCCGCTGGTCGTCTCTCGTCGCCGACGCGGTCCTCGAGGTGGTCGATGACTGCGCGATAGTCTGCGACGCGACTGCGTCGGGCTTGGCCGATGGCATCGTGGAGGCGCTCGACCAGGCACCGCGACTGCGTCGCGTTGCGCGCTCGCGCGCCGAGGCGTTCACCTGGGACGCATCGGCCGACGCGGTCATGCGATCGCTGGAGAGGGCGGCGCGATTACAGCGACGCTAGACCACGCACGGCCTAGGCCGGCTGTGAGGGCTTGCGCCCGAAGACGAAGACGAGGTCGCCGCGGGTGCGTCGCCAGGGATATGAGGCGGCCCGGACGATCGAGAGATATAGCCAGTCGGGCAACGCGAAGCGCAACGGCTCGAGATGTGTGAGAAAGAGAGTCTCGAAGGACAAGCCGGCGTCCGCGAGGGCAGCTTGGAGCTCGTTCAGCGTCGATCGGCGCTTCGACCGACTTCGGGACGTCGACCTGACCGGCCCCGGGTGGAGGCCGCAATCTGTGCCAGACGCTCGCCCCTATCCGTTTGAGCGGCGTCGCGTTCACGCACGGCTCGGACACGTAGAAGAACCCGCCCGGCTTCAGCACTCTCACGAGCTCGGCGATGCACGGACGGATGTCCTCGAGGTGATGCAGCAGCCCCTGACAGGTGACGCAGTCGAATTCGTCCGCAGCGAAAGGCAGGTCGCGGACGTCGGCCGTCATCAGCTCGTGCGTGCCCGCGAGGTCTCTGTCTGCGAGTTTCTGTTCGGCGATCGCGAGCATGTCGGGCGAGTGGTCCACTCCGACCACGTCGAAGCCTCGTTCGGCAAGCGAGACGGTGATGACGCCGGTACCGCACCCGAGGTCGAGGGCGCGTC
Organism: uncultured Actinomycetes bacterium; assembly: GCA_963743545.1. Classification (GTDB taxonomy): domain Bacteria; phylum Actinomycetota; class Thermoleophilia; order Gaiellales; family Gaiellaceae; genus Palsa-739. Next base: position 332,719 of record CAVUQB010000006.1, read on the forward strand.
CACGACCCACGGCGCCGGCGACCCGGTCGAGGAACGGGTCGAGCAGGTGACGGTGGTAGATCCCGAAGACCTCCGTGACGTCTGCGTCGTAGGACGCCGCCGTGGCTTCGTGGTACGCGATGTCGCGGCGTGAGAACTCGTCTCCGGCCACGGCCCCGATATAGCAAAGGTCACGGCAGCCGGCCGGCGCGGCGCCTGACGATCCCCGGCATCCTAGGGTTGTGAGCGAGGCCGAGACGAAGATCGAGCGCCGAGCACGAGTTCTGGCGTTCTACCTACCGCAGTTTCATCCGGTCCCGGAGAACAACGCGTGGTGGGGAGAAGGCTTCACGGAGTGGACGAATGCCGCGAAGGCTCGGCCGCTCTTTCGCGGGCACCAGCAGCCGCATCTGCCCGCCGACCTCGGCTTCTACGACCTGCGCCTCCCCGAGGCGCGAGAGGCACAGGCCGCCCTGGCGCGGGAGTACGGCATCGAGGCCTTCTGCTACTGGCACTACTGGTTCGCCGGACGGCGCATCCTCGAGCGCCCCTACACGGAGATGCTCGAATCGGGTCAGCCCGACTTCTCCTTCTGTCTCGCGTGGGCCAATCAGACCTGGAGCGGCATCTGGTACGACGAGGCCGACCGGGTGCTGATCGAGCAGACGTACCCGGGCGCCGACGACGACCGCGAGCACTTCGAGCACGTCCTCCCCGCTTTCCGGGACAGCCGCTACTTCCGGGTCGACGGCAAGCCGCTCTTCTATCTCTTCCGCCCCGAGCTGCATCCCGAGCCGGCGGCATTCGTCGAGCGGTGGCAGAGAATGGCAGCCGAGGCGGGCCTCGAGGGTCTCTATCTCGTCGCAGAGCTCAGCGACCTGCTAGGGGACGGGCCGAAGTACGCCGGCTTCGCCGAGGACGGATTCGACGCCGGCGTCTACATGCGGATTCCGGCCGTGGTGAACACGCGCTCAGTACTGCGGATGCGCTTCGACCGCAAGGTGCTGCGTCGGCCGGAGCACTACGAGTACGCGCCGTGACCCGATCGCTGCGCCGCCTCAGCTGCGAAGCGACACGCGTTCATCCGTGTGTCTATCCGAACTGGGACAACACTCCCCGGTCGGGTCGGCGCGGTCTCGTCCTCACCGAGTCGTCGCCGGATCGTTTTCGCCGTCACGTGAGAGCCGCGGTCGACTCGCTCGCGCATCGTTCGCCGGAGCATCGCCTCCTGTTCATCAAGTCCTGGAACGAGTGGGCGGAGGGCAACTATCTCGAGCCAGATCTCGACCACGGACACGGGTTCCTGGAGGCCCTGGCAGACGAGATCGGCGCCCAGCGAGCCCACGGAGAGCTAGCGACGATGAGGCCGCTACGCATTGCCATGGTCTCCTACTACATGCCCTCGGAGAGCAAGCTCGGGACGGGGCACCAGGTTCACGCGCTGGCGAACGCACTCGTCGATCGCGGCCATGAGGTGACCGTCTTCACTCGGTGCAGCCCCTCAGCCGGTGCGCGCTACCGCACCCAGACCGTCGGGGTGGAGGGTTCGCTGCGCACGTTCAAGTTCGCGAAGCGCCTGCGCGCAAGTGATTGGGCCGGCTTCGACGTCCTCCACGCCCACAGCAGCGACTTTCTTCTCTGGGGCACGGGCTCGCCGCCCCACATTCGGACGCGTGCACGGCAGTTCACTGAGGGAAGCGATCCACATTCGTGGTCTTGCGGCGCAGAGCGGCGATGCTCTACTACGCGGCTTGCGAGACCACTGCGTCACTCGCCGCCGACACTTCAGTCGCGGTCTCTCGCAATACGCAGACCTGGTTGCCCTGGGTGCGCACTCGAATTCCAAACGGCGTGGATCTCGCACGATTCTCACCCGGGCGAGAAGTCCCCGCATCCGAGCATCTTGTTCGTCGGCACGTACCTCCAGCGAAAGCGAGGCCGGCTCCTCGCCGACCTCTTCGAGCAGGAAATTCGCCCCAAGGTGCCGGATGCCGAACTCTGGCTCGTCAGCGAGGACGCACCGGAGCGGCCAGGAGTGAAGGTCTTCCCGCGTCTTCCCGAAGCTGATCTTCAGGAGCTCTATCGCAGCGCTTGGGTGTTCTGCCTCCCAAGTACCTACGAAGGATTCGGAATTCCCTACATCGAGGCTATGGCTTCGGGCACTCCAGTGGTCGCGACGCGCAACGCCGGAGCGATCGAGGTCACCGAGAACGGTCGCTACGGCGCTCTGGTCGGGGACGATGAACTGGCGGGGACTCTCCTGCGGCTTCTCGAGTCTCCTTCCGACCGCGAGCACCTCGCAGCCGACGCACTGCGGCACGTAGAGAAGTTCAGCCTCGCAAGCGTCGCGGAGAGCTACGAGAGTCTCTACTTCAGCCTGGTCGAACGCTCTCGAGGTGCGGCTGGAAGCGGTCCCTGAGCTCTCCGAAGGCCGAGTGCTCGCCGCGGACATCGCGGAGCGTCCGGAAGAGCTCATGTTGCGCCTCGGTCATGTCGCCGTCCGCATGGGTTCCGGAAGCCGAGTGCAGGTTGTGCCTGAGATCGGCGTCGACGCACGACCGCAGTACCTCGACGCCCGGTTGGTGCGTGGCTAGCCCTTGCGCTGCCAAGAACCTGCTCAGCTCTAGCGTCACTGCCACACAGTCGCCCACCAGATCTTCATAGGCAGCGATGAACGCAGGCAGCCCACGGGCATTTGCGAGCAGTGCACGGTTGTAGGCCTCCCACAGCCTTAGAGCCTGTCTCTTCGGCATCCGGTCTCGCGCCGCGAGTGAGTCTGCTACCTCGAGGGGGTTTCGGAAGATCCCCACGACGATGGGATCGAATCGCAGGGCACGGAGCCAGAACGGCAGCAGTAGCACGGTGCGGGGGTCCTTCCAGACCCATTGCTCGGCGCCTCCGTAGACATCGCGGAAGACTCTTCGCGCAAGTCCAACTCGTCGCACGAGACGCCAATCGCGCTCCCAACCGGGCTGCAGCGGAGGTGGTGTCTTCCAGTCCCCACCGAGCTTCTCCAAGAGCGACTCCTGGAACCCTGAGAGTCTTCGTGCTTTCCCAATAACCTCTTTGGTTGGCCTCGCTTGGGGCCATCAGATCTCGGTGGTCACCAAGTTCGGGCCCGAGCAGACCGACGACGCTCGTAATCGCAGAAGTGCCACTTCGATGCATGCCGAGGACGAGGACACCCTTGCTTCCACCCCGGGGGCGTTTCATCCCGGCGATGACGTCGGCTGCGATTCCCGCATAGCGGCGAACTCCGTCCATCAGCCCTGGCTGCGCGTCGGCGATTCGAGTGCCGCCCGAAGGGCAGCCTCGAAGACTTCGGCCCGGTCTTCCCAACTCGGAGGCTCGATCGCCTCTCTCCGCTGACGGGCGCGCGGACAGGACTTCGGCGACGCGAGCGGTGAACTCCTCCCGCGGTACGACCTCGAATACGTCCGGATGCTCGCGGAAGCCTGGCAAAGGCGTGGCGACGGTCGGCGTGGGAATCGCCATGCACTCGTAGGCTTTGATCGGGTCGAGGCTCTCCATGAACGGCGTAACGAGATGCGGGACGACCAGGACGTCGGCGTGTTGGAGGTACGCCGGCAGCTCCGAATACGGCCGAGGCCCGAGGAAGGCGACGTTCGGAAATCGCCCGAGGAGCTGCTGAGACGAACGGGACAACGCGTTCGGGCCGACGAAGACGATTCCGACCTCGGGGAGCGCCTCCGCGAGTTCAGCGACAAGGCCCACGTCGATCCGAGCGTCGTGTGCCGTCCCCGCGTACACGGCCACCGGCTCGGGCGGGAGATCGTTGGGACGAGGCTGCGGCTTCCTGAAGTGGGCGACATCGACGGCGTTCGGCACGAGCCACACCGGCCGCACGGCCCCACGGGTCTCCGCTAGGGCTGTGGAACAGACGACAACCTGATCGGCTGAAGCAAGTGCGAGCTCGTCGAGATCGCGAAGCCGCCCGATCTCACGCGTCGCGAAAGGCGCCAGAAGCCAGTCGTCCGAAACGTCGTAGACCGAGCGCCATCCGGTCTGGTCGATCAGCGGAGCGTAGGTGACGTCATTGATCCAGAGCAGCGGCTCGCTCAGACCAAACCGGCGTGCAGCTACACGAACCTGAATCCGAAGAAGTGCGTCGCTGACGGGTCCGACCCGCCGTGGCAAAGGCTTGATCGGTCGCAGCACGCGCAGACGTCCGTCGGAGGTGATCGTTCTCAGGCGTGGAAGCGTCGGCCGTCGCCGTTCGGAGAGGTCGAAGAGCGGATCAACCGGCGGCTCGACGAAGAGCACCCGAAGGTCCGGGTTCCGGCGCAGAAGGGCGTCGGTGAGAAAGTTGTTGCGGTTCCAGACTTGGTCCCATGCTTTCAAGGAACAGACGACGAGTTCGCGGAGCTCGGGCCCGGCTGTTTCTGCTTGTGACCGAGTACGGAACTCGGCCTGTTCTGCTGCTCGGCTAGGAGTCATTCAGTCAGGAGACCTTCCGCCCAGCGACGCGGCCCACGAACGTAGATGGCCGCCCGCCGCCTGGCGAGCGAGCGTCGCTCGCCACGCAGCACCACCGCCCTCACAGTCGCGCCGAAGCCAGCCGCAGCGCGGTAGCTCGACCAGCCAGTCGTACCGAACCACTTGCGGATGTAGGTCTCGTGGGCTGCGTGGAAGAGAGCCTCGCGTCGCGCCGGATCGTCGCTAGTGCCGGCCCCCGCATGTACGGCCACCGCCTCGGCACAGACTGCCGAATGCCAGCCCGCGTCAGTTGCTCGCCGCTGCCAGTCGGTCTCTTCGCAATAGAGGAAGAAGCGCTCGTCGAAGAACCCGATCTCTCGGATCGCGTCCCAGTCGAGCAGCAAGACCGCACCGATCACGAATCGCCGACCGAACCCCAGGAAACGGCCGAGTCCGAAGGCTTCCAGCCATGCTCGCCAGGGCGACGGGAAGGGCCAGGCCACGCGTTCGTCCCTCCCGTCGGCGTCGAGGAGGCGGGGGGCGGTGGCTGCGAGGGTGTCGGATGAACGGGCGTATGCCACGAGCATCTTCAAGTCATCCAGCTGGATGACTGCGTCGGGATTGAGCAGGAGGACGTTTGTCGGAGATGTCGCCTCGAGATGTTTGAGCGCGATGTTCACGCCGGCGCCGAAGCCACGGTTCGCGCCCGGGTCGAGATAGTCGGCGCCGTGACGCCCCGCTATGGCCGCGACACTGCCGGAGCCGGAGTTGTCCACGACAGTCAACGGGACGTGGCCCGCAAGGGGTGCAAGTGCGGTGTCCAGAGCATCCGCATGGCCGTAGGCGACAACTACGACGTGGACATCCTCAAGCTGCGTCGGGCACCTCCTCCTGCCGTTGCCGTGCGAACTCGCCGCAGGCCATTCCGACAAGTAGCCAGCCGAGGAGCGGGGTTCCTCGTACCCAGTAGACGTCGACGAGGCCGTGCGTGACGGTGGCGACCAGCACGGCCGCCGCGGCTGCCGCCAGGGGGATCCCCCTCATCTTCGTGAAGAGCGCGACCGCAGACCCCAAGACGAGCAGAACGAATGACACTGCGAGGCCGTAGCCTCCCTCCGCTGCTTGGAGCAGGAGCACCTCGTGCGGGTCATTGCTCGGCAGCTTGCTGTTGGCATCCGCTTTCTGGTAGTTCCCGACGCCGACTCCTACCCACGGGTGGCGCGCAATGATCGCGTGCGCATCCGCGGAGAATTGCTGCCTGATCTTCAGGTCGTAGGCGGCGGGTGTGTTCGTGCCCGCTGAGAGGGTCGTGACTCGCGTTCGCAGTGAGCTCGGCATCAACATGAAGGCGACCACGGCGAGGGCTGCTAGGAGGACGATCCGTCGCCTGACGAGCCGGGCGGCGTGGCCGGTGAAGATGCCGATCACGACCACGCCCACGATCGTGGCCCCTATTGCTCCACGGCTCTCGGTGTAGAGGAGCCCTGGCACGAGGATCAGCAGGCACGGGAAGAGCTTGCGCAGCGAAGGTATCGCGATCAGCACGAGAATCGCGTTTCCGATCATCTGTCCGACCGGGTTCTTCTGCCCGATGCTCTGTGCAAACGGCCAGACGACGGCGAGTGCTGTCGCCGCCAGGACATAGGCCCTGAGCACGACGAGATGCTGGTTGGAGATCGCTGCGAACGCTCCGACTATGAGTGGAAGCAGGAAGAGTTCGTAGCGCTGCCCGGTCTTGAGGATGTCGCCCACACCCAGGTGTACGGTCAGCAAGAGCAGCATGACGACTCCGTACTGAAGGACTGGCGCCTTCACGACTCGTAAGGCCCCGAGGCCGGGCAGTGAACCTGTCGCGCTGGCTCGGAAGAGAAGACCCGCAAACGCGAACAGGAGGAGTAGATCGCTCGGCGAGATGTTGAAGCCGCCGCGACCCCCGGTGAGGCTGTACGTGATCGGGATCGAGGCTCCGAGCAGAAAGAGCACAGCCCCTGTTTGGGCGAACAGCCAGGCAAGGAGGGGGATTGCGCAAAAGGCAGCCGCGATTAGCACTTCGCCGCGGAAGACGAGAAAGCCCGCCACTAGAGCAGCGGCAGCGCCAGCCACGATCACTGCGAGCGTGACGGCGCCGTCCGGACCTGATGCGCCGGCTGAACGCATCGTCCGAGATCTGGGGACGGCGAAGGTCCCGCTCGTCATCTCGCCCGAGCCAGCCTGAGGGAGCGACCTGGTGCGTCAAACTCGGGGACGGCCGCGCAGATCTCGTCGAAGGTGCCGAGCGCCTGCGCCTTGCCCCCGTCGAGGTACAGGATTCGATCGCAGTTTCGAACGGTCGTCACGCGGTGGGTGACGACGATCATCGTGATGCCGCGGTGGAGCGAGTTCAGCGTCTCGACGATCTGCCGCTCTGTCACTTGGTCGAGGTTCGACGTCGCCTCGTCGAGGACGAGCACGCTTGGGCGCGTGTACAGCGCCCGAGACAGCCCGACCCGCTGCCGTTGGCCCCCGGAGAGGCGCACGCCGCGCTCCCCGACGCGCGTGTCCAGCCCGTCCGGCAGGCGGGCGACGACGTCGTCAAGTTCCGCGAGGCGGACGGCTTCGAGCACCCGCTCGTCCTCGACTTCGTCGCCGTACCAGCCGAGCGCGACGTTCGCGCGCAGCGTGTCGTCGACGAGGTATACGTCCTGCGGTACGTAGCCGATCGAGCGCTGCCATGCCTCGCGTCGCTGGGCGAGCGGCGCGCCGTCGACAAGGACCGTGCCGCGGTCTGGCTCGAGGATTCCGAGGATCACGTCGAGCAGCGTGCTCTTCCCCGACCCTGTCTTCCCGACGATTCCGAACGACTCTCCCGCGCCGACAGCGAATGAGACCTCGTGCAGCGCCGGCTCGCTCCGGGTCGGATAGCGGAACCAGACGTTCTCGAGTCGCACCTCGCGTTCGAGCCGGTGCGGAGCCTGCTCGGGCTCGGCACTCGGCTCGGCAGGCTGCGCGTATGAGCCGAAGGTCGCGAGCTCGCGTTCGACGAAGTCGATCGCGCCGTAGCTGTACTGGACGGAGTTGGTGAGGAACAGGATCTGGTTCAGCGCGGGCAGTAGCCTGAACGCGCCGGCGAGCACGAGGCCGACCGCCGGCAGCACCGCATCGCGCCCGCCGGTCAGCGCCTGCGACGCCGACGACGAGGACGGCACCTATGACGAGCGAGGTCTCGAGCATGTAGCGCAGGCTGCCGTTGACGACCGTCGCCACCCGCTGGGCGGCGTTGATCTTGCGTGTCTGCGCAACGGCGCCCTCGGCGTAGAAGAGGGCACGACCGCGCAGCTGGAGCTCCTTCGCCGCGGCGAGTCCTTGCATCACGAGCCGGTAGCGCTCGCCGGACAGCTCCTGCACGACCCGGCCGCGCCGCGCAAGGCCGCCCCTGACGACCCGCACCCACAGAAGGGCGATAAGGGCGAAGTAGACGATCGCGGCCACGGCGACCGAGGGACTCGCGAGGATCAGCCCGAGCGCGACGGCGACGGCTACGGCACCGTTCGCCACGAGTGAGACCGAGGAGAAGACGACGCCGTTGACGACCTGGTCGACGGAGCCCAGGACCGTCCGCAGCGTCTCGGAGGAGTTCTGCTCGAGCCGCAGCAGTTGCGGCGCTCGCGCGTGGCCGATCAGTAGCCGCGAGATGAGGCCGGCCTGCGCGGAGTTGGTCGCCCCGACCGTCAGCCAGAGCACGAACACCGAGAGCAGGCTGCGGGCGATGAAGAGCGCCGAGGTGATTGCGAGCAGGATCAGGGCGGTCCGGTAGCGGTCGGAGGTGCTGAGGCCGAGCGCCCGGATCGCGTCATCCGCGATTCCGCTGACGGGTTGCTTGGTCATCAGGCTGACGAGCGCGTAGATGAGGACGAGGGCGACCGTGTCGAGCCCGGCGATCAGGACGCCGTAGAGCGCGACCAGCCGCAGACGCCTGCGGTCGCGGGGAGCGACGAGCTCCCAGGCCCGCCTGATCCCCTGGACCAGCCGGCCATCGGCGCCTCTCGCCATGTCAGTTCGCTCGATCGGCGTTGAATATCGCCGGCACGGTTCCGCAGATCAGGCGGACGTCGTGCCAGAGCGACCAGTTGGTGACATACAGGTAGTCGAGCCTGACCATCTCCGCGAACGGGATGTCGCTGCCACCTAGCACCTGCCAGAGGCCGGTGATACCAGGCTTCAGGTCGAGGCGGTGCTCGCCCCAGTCGGAGACGTGGTCGGCCTCGGCCGGGATCAGCGGCCGCGGGCCGACGAGGCTCATCTCGCCGCGCAGGACGTTCCAGAGCTGCGGCAGCTCGTCGATCGAGGTCCGGCGCAGAATCCGCCCGACTCGGTTCACACGCGGGTCGTTCGGAACCTTGAACATGCGCGGATCGTCGACTGCGTGCATGTTGAGGTGCTCAACGGTCTTCTTCAGGGCCTCGGCGTTATCCACCATCGTCCGGAACTTGACAATCGAGAACTCGCGGCCCGACTCACCGACCCTTGGCTGCCGGAAGAACACCGGGCCGGCACTGTCGAGCTTGATTGCGACGGCGGCCAGGAGGAAGAGCGGGCTGAGCAGTACGAGGGCGAGAGCCGAGACTGCGATGTCCATCGTGCGCTTCAGGATGCGAGCCGACAGGCCGAGCGCCCGCGGTGGTAGGCAGAGGACGGAGATGCCCTCGACGCTGCTCACGCTGGTGTTGGGGCCGATCAGCTCGAAGTAGCGCGGCACGATGTCGACCTGCACGAAGGCGTCCTTGAGCGAGCGGATCAGGGAGAGGATCCGCTCATGCGACCCGCCCGAGAAGGCGATGATCACCCGTTCGATATCGAAGGCGCGGATGATCGCGGCGAGCCGCTCGGGCGGCCCGAGGATGGTCAGGTCTTCGACATCCCGCATCGGCTGTTTCGGTTCGCTGTCAACGAAGCCGACGACGTTGACGCCGTACTCCGGGTGACGCAGCAGCTTCTCGGCGATCGTCTGTCCGACCTCGCCGGCGCCGACGATGACCGTGTTCTGGACGAAGCTCTCGCGGCCGCGGACGATGGAGCGCGCAAGCGCTCGGGCCAGCGGCACCAGGATCACCGCGAGCGTCCAGAAGATCAGGAGTTTCGTCACCGGCGGATGCGCGATCCCGGTGAGCCAGGTGAACGCGAAGAAGAGCCAGGTGCAGACGGTGACCATGTTGAACACGCTTGCGGTCTCGTCGATGGTGGCGTGCGTCGTGCGCCGGTCGTCCTGGCCGTAGAGCCCGTAGAGCCGCGCGACGAATACCCATCCTGGGAGCGTGAGGACGAAGAGGAGCGTCTCTGCGCCGAAGCTGAACTTGCCGGTGAGCGGTCCACTGTCGGCGATCTCCGCTGCGAAGAAGGCGACGAGGAGTCCGAGGAGATCGGCGCAGACCAGGAAGCGCCGCACGACCCAGCCGCGGCGGTGCACGCTGGCCGAGAGGCGCCGCCGCTCGAGGATCTCGAGTGTCCGCTCTCCGACGACGTCCTCGAGCGCCTCCCACTCGGCCAGCCTCCCGGCCAGCGTCCCCTCGTCGGCGCTCGTGGCGGGTTCGGTCAAACCGCGGCCCCCTTGTCACGTTTAGGTGCTGTGCCGTAGCCACGTGCTCCGTAGCCGTACCCGTAGTAACCGGACGTGGTGTCCCCGCCGGAGCCGCAGAGGACGAAGCCAAGACCCTCGACGGACATCCGCGCGAGGATCGAGGCGAGCTCGCCCGTGACCCTTCGCCGAGCCCAGTCGGAGCGGACGACAACCACCAGCGCATCGGCCAGCCCTGCGATCGTGAGGCCGTCACCGACGGCGTGCAGCGGCGGGACGTCCAGCAGGACGACGTCGACGCGCTCCCGCAGAGCGGCGATCACACGTCCGACGCCTTCGAGCCCGACGAACTCGCCCGGGTCGGGCGGCAGGATCCCCGTCGGCAGCAGCATGAGCGATCCGCTCGTCGCCCCGGCACCGTTGGCGCCGCCGTTACCCGCCGGTCCGTGAGGTGCGAGCCGGTCGGCCGTGTTGCGCGACAGCAACTCGAGCGGAACGTGTACGAGAGCATCGTCGAGCTCCGCGTAGCCGAGCACAACCGCAGACAAGCCTGGCTGTTCGTCGCCCGTGCGGAAGAACTGGGCAAGCGTGGGGCGCCGCAGGTCGAGATCGACGACCGCGACGCTCTTCCCGGCCAGCGCGGAGGCGACCGCGAGGTTCGCGAGCGTCGTGGACTTCCCTTCCTCCGCCAGTGCGCTCGCGAACATCATCACCTGTGACGGTTTGCCGACGGTCGCGAACTCGAGATTCATTCGCAGCCGCCGGTACGCGTCGGCGCCCTGGCTCGTCGGGTCGGCGATCATCACCAGCCTGCCGTCGCGCTGAAGCTGGCGAGTTGGCGCCGGCACGCGGGAGAGCAGCGGCAGTCCCAGCACAGCGCTGACCTGATCCGGAGTGCGAAGACGTGTGTCGAAGGCGTCGCGAAGGAGGGCGAGCCCGACGCCGAGCACGAGCCCCAGGGCCAGCCCGAGCAGGCCGTACTTCGTCGGCTGTGGCCGAACCTTGGTTGCGCCGGTTGCTTTCGTGAGGACAGCCGCAGTGGGCGACGATCTCTGCAGGCTGAGCAGGGTCTGGAGTTGACCGAGTTCCGCATCGAGCTGGACAATCTCAGGGTCCGACCGGGGGACGCCCTGGCTCCGCAGACGAGCTACGCGCCGCTCCAGCCCGCTGATCGATTGGGAGATCGAGGTCGTGCCGAGCTGCTGGTCGTAGATCGTGAACTGGCGGGCGTACTCGTTCGCGATTCGTTGGGCGAGCGTCGGGGTGCCGCTCGACGACGTGAACTGAAGCACGTTTGTGTCGCCGATCTCGGCGACGCTGGTGGATCCGGCGACACTGACGGGGTCTAGGTGCAGCGCTGCCGCGACGCGGTTAGTCAGGACTGGTTGTTCGGCGATCTGGAGCTGTGTGTCGATCGTGCCGGCCGGGTTGATGGAAGCGGAAGGGCTTCCGTTGACCCCGCTCACACCCGAAGGGAGAGTCTGCTGCTGAAGCAGCACGTTCGCCGACGACTGGTAGAGGGGCGACTGCCTCAGCGAGAGCGCGACGGCCGCGAGCGGCACGATCACGACGGCGAGCAGGACGATCCACTTCCTGCGTCGCAGGATGTGCAGGTACTCCCTGAGTCCCAGGTCGTGAGCGCCCGTCTGAATTCCCCCCTTTCGAGTTTGGCGCAGCTCCCCTTTTGGCGCCACGGTCTGACGGCGGATGCGAGGCCGTCCCCCCGATCCTAAAGGCATACCACCGAACGCGAAGACTTAATCGCGATCAGGTACGGGGGTCCGACCTGGACCGACCCCAGTTTGTCACCAGGACGGACCGAACCGACTCGCGGTCTAGCCGCCGACCTGGCGGAACCCGTGCCGGTCGACGGTCGCGCTGTACGTACCCGCCGGAAGTCGAAGCGGCTTGCCGCCGACCCGGGCCGAGAGGTTGCCGGCGGCGCCGAAGCGCGCCCACAGCAACGCCGCGCGGAAGCGTTTGCTCGATCCCGCGGCGAGCGTCCCGTCGTACAGAACAGTGCCGTTCGCCGAGCCGGAGCGAACCTCCAGCCAGGTGTCTGCCTTCGCTGTGAGCAGGAGCGAAACGGCGCCGCCGGCAGGTGCCGTGTTCGTCTCGCGCGTGACGACCGTCCTCGTAGTGGCTGTGGTTGCAGCTGAACGTGTTCGAGAGGCGGTTAGTGGGCGGGTGGAGACGGACGTCGGGGCAGGCGGTGACGTATCAGCGTGGGTGTTGTGCCAGAAGTGGGCGACGAGGAAGCCGAGGGCAGCGATCGCCGCTAGGCCGAGCGCGAACAGAACTCGCTCGATGCGGGTTTCGGGCATCCGCCCAGGCTAGACGCGCTTTCTGGTGCGACGGCCTAGGGCAGCCGAAGATCGGGAAGCAGTTCTGCGCTCTCGCGTCTGCTGGGCGCTTTGCCGAGGGAACTCTCGAGTTCGTCTAGAGCAAGCTGCGTAATCTCGACGAAGTCGCGCTGCGCCTCGGCCATCTCGACGCGCAGCCGCTCGGCGTCCGCTTCGAGGCGAGCAAGCTCGCGGCGGGCATCGGCGAGCGCTGCCTTGGCTTGGGCTTGCGCCGACGCGCTTTCCTTCTCGAACGCGGTTCTGACCTCCGCGAGTTCGCGCTCGAACTGCTCTTTGGCGGCGGCCGTCTCCCGCTCGCGCTGTTCCGCGGTCGCCGCCACCCGCTCCAGCAACGCCGCCGCCTGCGCCTCGGCCTCGGCCGTGATGGCGGAGGCGGACTTCTCGGCCTCGGCGGTCGTCACCGCAGCCGTCTCCCGCGCTTCCGCGAGGATCTCTTCGCCGGCGCGCGTCGCTGCGAGCAGTGCCTTACCGACTACCTCTTCGTCTTTCGTGGCGTGCAGCGCTTCCAGCTCGTCGCGCAGCGCTCGCTGCTCCCGCAGTGAGTTCACGAGTGCGTCGGCGGCCTCGTCGAGCAGCTTTCGGGCTTGCTCGGTGTCGACGCCGTTGACTGCAGCCGGGAGCTGCACGGACCTGAGCGTCTGCACCAGCTTCTCCGGGTCCGGCCCGGTCACGGCTGGGTACCGACCTGCACCCTGGTTTCCTCCGGGGTGCTGCCGCTTTCCGCTTCGCCGCTGTGCAGCGCCACGATCGTCTCGAGCCGCTCGCGCAACTGCTCGGCGACCTTCTCCCGGAGCTTCTCGAGTCTCGCGAGCTCGGACCGGCTGTTCTCGGTGCGCCGGGCGGCATCCTTCTCCAGACGGCCCGCGCGTCGCGTCGCCTTCTTCAGAGTCAGCTCGGATTCCCGGCGGGCGGATTCCCGCGCCTCGCGCGCGGACCGTTGAGCGGCGGCGAGGAGGCTGAGTGCGAGCTCGTCGGGCTCCTTCCGGCGGATTTTGCTCTCTTCGAGGGACGCGACCTGGGCCGAGAGGTCCTCGAAGCGCGCCGTCAGCTCCTCTACCGTCCGCGCAAGCTGCTGGCCCTCCGCCAGGGCTTCGCGGTAACTCCACGCCGCGCGCTGCAGCATGTCGGCCACGGCGTCTTCTTGGAGGTGTCCGAGCCGCGTCCGGGGCAGGGTCGAGATGTCGAGATCCTCGGGCCGAAGATTTGCCATCGAGGCGAGAATACGCCACGCGCGTTGAAGAGGGAACCTCGACAGCGAGCTCTGGTCGTCCCGTCGAGGGTGAAGATCGCAGCCAGTAGCGCCGAGGTCACGGACCAGATCACGGCAGAGACGCGCATTTGTCCCACTTACGGAAACGTCGTTGTGACCTATGCGGGGGCTGCCCAGAGTCGTGCCGCTCGCCCCAGGAACGGCTTGGCCAAACACCCCCGAGACGATCCAGTCCGTAACCTGAACGGGCAACAGCGACCGCGGAAGGCCCGAAACCGTGAACTACCGCGACATGAGTCCTGAGCAAAGGGCCGAGCACCGTCGAAAGTACGGCCACAAGAGCGGGCATCGCCGGATCCGCGCGGATTGGGCTCGGGTCATCGCTCGAGGCGGCGTCGTGTGTGCTCGCTGCGGCCGTCCACGCGCTCTGGGCGAGAGGTCCCTGGGCTGGGCCAGTGTTCCGGAATAACCCCTGACGGACGGCGCCAAGCGTGAGGTTGTCGGCGATACTTGCGCCCGTGCGGGAGATCATCAGCATCGGCGAAGCGCCCAGCTCGCCGCTGTTCAGTCAGGCTGTGAAGGCTGGGCCGCACGTCTACGTGTCGGGCCTGGTCGGGATAGACATGAGCACCGGCAATCTCGCAGGCCCGACGATTCAGGACCAGACACGGCAGGCGCTGACCAACTGTCAGGCGGTGCTGCAGGCGGCCGGTGCGGCGTTGGACGACGTCGTTGAGGTCGGCGTGCTCCTGACTGACCCGACGGACTTCGCGGGCATGAACGAGGAGTACGCGACCTGGTTCCCGACCGAGCCGCCAACGCGCTATGTGGCCAAGCTCGGCGTCGAGCTTCCCGGCGTCCTCGTCTCAATCCGCATGGCCGCGTTCGTCGGCTAAGAGCCAACCGCACTCCGCTACTTGCCGGTTCAGGCGTAACCACGCTCGCCTGGGCCAGTGTTCGGGAATGACCCCCGAAGCCGTGCAGCCGATTAGAACGCTGGTGCGGTGAAGACGACCGGCCGCTTGTTAAGCGGGTCTGCGCAGCACAGCCGCGCGTCGAGTCGCTGGACGAGCTTCCGCCGCTGCTCGGGCTATGAGTCGTTCTGCTCGGCCCGTTCGAGGAACGGCTTGATGATGTCGATCGGCGCCGGGAAGACGATCGTCGTCGACGGCGTGCCGCTGACCTCGATCAGCGTCTGCAGGTAGCGGAGCTGCACCGCGACCGGGTGCTGCTCGAGCACGAGCGCCGCGTCCTTCAGCCGTTCCGACGCCTGGAACTCGCCCTCGGAGTTGATGATCTTCGCGCGACGCTCGCGCTCGGCCTCGGCCTGGCGTGCCATCGCCTTCTGCATCCCGCCCGGGATCTCGACGTCCTTCACCTCCACGATCGAGACCTTGATCCCCCAGGGTCCGGTCGCCTCGTCGATGATCCCCTGCAGGATCGCGTTGATCTTCTCCCGCTCCGACAGGAGCTCGTCGAGGACGTGCTGGCCGAGCACGGCGCGAAGCGTCGTCTGCGCGATCTGGGACGTCGCCTCCATGTAGTCCGCGATCTCGACGATCGCGTCCTTCGGGTCGACGACCTTGAAGTACGCGACCGCGTCTACTTTCGCCGGCACGTTGTCCTTGGTGATCACGTCCTGCGGCGGGACGTTGAGCGTGATCGTCCGCAGGTCGACCTTCACCCACTGGTCGACTAGCGGGATCTTGAAGACGAGGCCGGGGCCGCGCGGCGGATCGAGCAGCCGGCCGAACCGGAACAAGACCGCCCGCTCGTACTCCCTAAAGACCCGGACAAAGCCGAGCATGTCGAGAGCCTATCCCTATCTCCGCGCTCTCAACCGGAGCCCGTCGACCGCCTCGACCTCACACGGGCCATGGCAGCATGGCCTGGGGGCCCGTGTTCCGGAATGACCCCTGAGGCGGGTGTGACGATCTGGCGGTACGGCGTCGTAATCTCGGGTGATGCAAAAGGCTGCCGCGCTCGCACTAGCCGTTGTCGTGCTCGCGAGCGCCGCCTACCTCCGGAGCCTGCGCCTCGACTTGCACGGGAACTATCCAACCTGCCTCGAAATCCAGGGCGGCCTCCTACGGCCTCCCTGCGCTCCCGCCACTCGCGACGACTGGCAGCTGCCCGTCGCAGTCGTCATCGCCGCTCTCGGCGCACTCGGAGCGGTCGGCGTGATGACCCGCGCAAAGACGAAGGCGAGACGCCCCGAGGGATAGCACTCTCGCCTGGGCCAGTGTTCGGGAATGGCGCCTGGGCTGGGCTGAGCGCTCCGCCCTACGCCGTGCCGGGAGCGTGTTAGTCCCCTCTTCGTAGAGGGGGTGGCGGGAGCGCTTAGCGTTGTCGAGGGGGAGCAGCCCCCGCCTGGTAGGCCGCTAGGGAATGTAGGGCCGGTCGCAGATTGGTCGAGGCCCCTTTCCCTCGCAATCACCCGACCGGGGGAGCGCCGTCCGCGCCGGGCCAGTGTTCCGGAATGACCCCTGAGCACGACAGCCAATGCCGCTGTCCAGCTCCTACAGCTGGATGTCTAAGTAGCCGCCGCCCGGCGGGCTAAGCGTGTCGCGCGAATCACAAGGATCGCAACAACGAGCCCGGCGATCGCGACCGCGGCGAACGCGAACATGCTGATCCAGTCACCGACCGTCTCTCTGGGCCAGGAGGGAGCATTGGCGATCTCGAACAAGCAGAGCACTGCAATCAGAATTGGCCCGCCATCCCACCACCTCGCCGTGTCCAAAGCGCGCCAACCAAGAGGAGGACCGCGAAGACCGCTGGGCCAGCGGGGAAACTCACAAAGAACGCGTCAACGATCTCGGCAACCGCGAGGACCACTGCAATCAGAACTAGTGATCGACGGCCACCCACGACGAGCAGACCTTGCACCCGCTCCTATACCGCGTCAGATGACGGCCCAGTCGCTGCGGCCCGCTCGAGCGTCTGCTACAAGGCTGCCGAGTCGAGCCGGTGCAAGACCGCCTCGACGACGAAGCGCTCGAAGACGCCCCTGGCACAGTGATCCCGCTGCGCCGAAAGTCGGCCTGAGTCACACCGTGAGTCACGATCTCGGCATTTTGCAGCGAAAATGTGCTCTCATCCGCACTGAAGCCAGCCGGTCGCCGGGCGACGCGGATGGGGTTGACAGGGGCCGGAAACACAGCCTTAATCTGGCTAACCTGTTGGGGGCTGCGGCAGGGAGAAGTCGTGACGAGGGTCACAAGAACTGCTCACCATCGGCTGTTGTTTCTTCTGGTCGCTTTCGCCTGCCTGGCTCTCCCGACCGGCGCCGCCGGTGAGACCCCGGTGCCGCTCGCGCAGTCGGTATCGCTCGCCCCAGACGTGCAGGGAACGCTGGGGGCCAACGGCTGGTACATCAGCAACGTACTCGTCAGCTGGACGTTCGTTCCCAACCCTCCGTTCTCGGTGAACGGATGCTTCGTCGGAGCGGTTACCGCCGAAGGCCACACGCGCATCGACTGCAAGGCGTCCTGGGGGCCGACAGGCAACGCCGAAGTCGTCCTTGATCTCTACATCGATAAGACACCGCCCACGGTCCACGCTGTTCCCAGTCGCCCGCCAAACGCAAATGGCTGGTACACGAAGCCGGTCTCGTTCACATTCAAAGGGACCGACGCGACCTCCGGGGTTGCGGCCTGTTCTTCGACCACCTACAGCGGTCCTGACAAGGGCAATGCGTCCGTTTCCGGCACTTGCACCGACAAAGCAGGCAACGTCGGCGATGCCGTGTACAGGTTCTCGTACGACTCCACACCGCCGACCGTGCGGTCTCTGACCGCCGAGCACGGCAACCGGAGCGTGTTACTCAAGTGGAAGGCATCAGGCGGCACCGGCATCTCGCAAGTCACTCGCAGTGGCGGCTCGAGTCCCACCAAGGACGTTTATCGGGGCGCGGGAACCGAGGTCAGCGACAAGGGGCTCCGCGTCGGCGCGAGGTACAAGTACACGGTCACCGAATTCGACGAGGCTGGGAACAAGGGCGAGGCAACGCTTGCGGTCACGGGGACCGGTCGACTGACGTCACCTGTCCCGGGGGAGCGCGTCGCGGGGCGGCCGCATCTCACCTGGCTACCCGTGAAAGGAGCGAGCTACTACAACGTTTCGGTCTACCGGGGCGGACGCATCCTGAGCGCATGGCCCAAGCGCACGAGCCTTACGCTCCCGGTGAACTGGTCGTACCTGGGGCATCGCCACCGCCTGCATGACGGCTCCTACCGCTGGTACGTCTGGCCTGGCTTCGGGAAGCTGGCGCAGGCCCGATACGGGCGGCTGCTCGGCAGCGGCTCCTTCGTCTACGCCTCTAGGCGGTGACCGTGGCGCCCGAGATGAGCCGCTCTTCTGCCTCGGCTTCGGCGCCGGGGACCCACCAGAGAGCAGGCAGCGGGAGGTCGTCCGAGTAGCCGTGCTCGCTGAGCCGGGCGCGCTCGTCCGCTAGCGCTTTCTGCACGTCCCGGTTGATTTCGCACAGGGCCGCCAGGATCGCTGGGCTGACTGAATCACGAGTCGAGTCACGCACCCCGGCTTAGCAGGGAAGTTGCACTCTCATCCGCATAGCCGTCGCCTCCCGCCGGTGTTTCCGAAGGGGCGAGGTGCCGCGTCATTCCAAGGGAGCGAGGACGCTCGCCTGGGCCAGTGTTCCGGAATGACCCCTGAACGCGATCGCGCTATGTTCGCCGCTGAAAACCTTCAACCTCAACAGTGACGAGTGGGACGGCTGGCGCATCAGAGCAGCGCTCGTCGGGCAACGCATCGGCGGCGAGCTAATCGGCGCAACCATGTCCGAGGTCGAGCCTGGCAACAGGCTCTGGCCGTATCACACGCACTACCTGAACGAGGAGTGGGTGATCGTGCTCCGCGGCGGACCGACGCTCCGCACACCCGAAGGCGAGCATGTGCTGAAGGAAGGCGATGTCGTCTGCTGTCCGGGAGGCAAGGACGGTGCGCATCAGATCATCAACCGAACGGAATCGCCGATTCGCGTCCTCATACTCTCCTCGATGACTCCCGGTGAAGTCATCGAGTACCTCGACACCGGAAAGGTTCTGGCGAAGGACGCCAAGGACGACGACATCATGTTCGCGAGACCCGGTCCCGCGGTTGAGTACTGGGAAGACGAGGCGTAACTCCGGGACGGTCGCCTGGGCGAGTGTTCCGGAATGACCCCTGAGCACTCGATACGAAAGAATCGGCTCAACCTTCGAAGGAGGATCGATGTACGCACTCATCGGGCGCGTCGAGATCAAACCGGGCCATGAAGAGGAGACAGCGATGATGGCGCGCGAGCATGGCCCGACTCTCGTCGGTGGCATGTCCGGCAGCAAGGCCGCCTACTGGGCCCGGGCTCTCGACGAGCGCGGCAAGGTGATCCAGCACTCGTTTTGGTTGTTCGAGGCCGAGGAAGATGCGCGAGCGGCCGAGACCGTGTTTAACTCGCTGCGCGATATGCCACAGGCGCCGGCCGCCTTCCTCAGCGCCGACGTGTGCGAAGTCATCGCCCAGATGTAGAGGACGCTCGCCTCGGCCAGTGTTCCGGAATGACCCCTGACGCTGTCCCGGAACGACAGCGAGAGTCTCAGGTTGCGGCTGTTTGGGCTGCCGGAGTAATGCGTCGGTTTCGGCGAGGGCGGGGCCTGTAGCCCATCAGTGCGAATTTCCGGCTGCTCCTCAGGACGGCGACACCTGGACCTTCGCGGAGTAGACGCCAAGAATCGCGCATAACAAGTTGAGTCCATGTACGAGGGCTCGAACACGAGGATGCGGCCGCTCGGCACTCCAGGGGAGGGCCACGCACGTCCGCTCGCCGCACTCGCAGCTGAACTCGAGCTTTCTTTGCTGATGAGGCTGGTTGCCCTGCTCGTCGTGCTGCCGCTGCTGCTCGTGTGCGCGGCCCTCGCACTGCTGGCTGATCTGATCCAGCGGATCGGGGACTTCCGGGCCGCGCGCTAAGCCAGAACCCATCGCCCTAACCGTGCTCGCCCCACAACGTTCGCCTGGGCCAGTGTTCCGGAATGACCCCTGACGAAGTGGGCGCGCGAGCTACCCGTAGCCTTTGGAGACATGGACGGTGCGCGTCTCTGCAGAGGTCGAACCGTCAGGCGCGGTGACCCTTATTCGTACCGGGATCGACTTCGAGTTGTTGGCGAGCTGCTGCGCGTGAGGATCCCGGAAGAAGCCCTGCCAGTACAGGTGGCTCCCGTACGGGCCCGAGCCACCCGAGTGGGTATGAAGACGAACACGAACGCCGTCTACAACAGCGCTAATGCCGCTCGCCGGATGTACGAGCCAGACGGCCAGCCCTACCCGGTCGCAACGATGAACGGTGGTGCGGTCACACGCGAGGCCGAGATACGGAGCACGGTGAAGCCGCAGCGCCTCGTGGGATCCCCCACATCCGGCGAGGAGTCCGATAACCGCTAGAACGCAAACCGGGCGCACATAGGACCTACGCCGGTGGGAGCTTCGGGAGTCCCCACAGGTGCCAGTGATCTCGCCTGGGCCAGTGTTCCGGAATGACCCCTGACGATTAGGGTCAGCTGCGATGAGCCAGTTCGGCCACATCGACCTCCGCGTATCGGACATCGCTGCGGCGCTCGCCTTCTACGACCAGCTGCTTCCGGCACTTGGGTTCACTGAGAGGTACCACGGAGAGGAGTGGAAGGTCTGGGCGACGACCGAGTCGCTTCCCTCAACTGCGTACTTCGCGATTACGGAGGAGCGTGGCCATGTCGCCAACAGCAACCGCATCGCTTTCTGGGTTGCGACCGATGCCGAGGTTGAGCGCATTACCGAGATTGCGGGCAGCGCAGGAGCAGCGGATCTCAGCGGCCCGAAGCAGATGCCGTATAGCCGAGGCTATTACGCGTCGTTCTTCGCCGATCCGTCAGGCAACCGGCTGGAGGTGTACGTCCGCCCCGAGTAACAGCCTCCGACGAGGGCACCCTCGCCTGGGCCAGTGTTCGGGAATGACCCCTGAAGCGGACTATGCGAAGCCGTTGAGGTCGGTCAGACTTGTGAGAGTGAGGATCGAGCCAGGTCTGGCCAACGGAGCCACCGCTGTCGCACCCGTTCAGGACTACTACGTGGTCTTTTGGCGACAGCCTCTTATCCGGGAATCGGACATTGCGGCCGGAGCGACGCAGGAGCAGATCATGTGGGCGGCCGCCGAGCAGTACGTTCGCGAGGCCGAGGACGTACATCAGGTCATCTCGTGGGCGGAGGAGGAGGGCCAGCGCCGGTCGGCCATGTACACGCTGTACGCGGTGACCTCGGGGCCAGACCGTGAAGTTCTCGTCTGGCTTGCGGGCGTTGATCCGACGACGAATGGCCCGAACTTCGAGAGACGCCACCCGGCCGACGTGGATCCTGTAAGCGGGACATCCACCGAGGTCTACGGTCCGGTCGAGGGGTAACACCCTCGGCTGGGCTAGTGTTCCGCAATGACCCTGAGCGCCCGCGCTACTTCACCGTCACAAACCGTTCTGCTGAATCTGATGGCAGATATCGTCGGCAACGAGGCCGCTGCCGTAAACCTTGACGGTCACAGAATCCCCGTCGTAGGGCACAAATCCTGCAGCAGGCAGATGATTCTGCTCGATCTTCTCTGACTTGCTGCAGTCGAGCGGGCCTTGAGGACTGGCGTTGACAACCATCGACCTGTTGTCGCTGCGCACATATCGCGTGTAGGCGTCTTTGATCGCAGTCGCGTGAGCGGACGGGACCGTCACAGCGAGGTAGGCCGTCTTTCCGAAGACGTCCAGTTTCACCGTGAAGGACTCATTGCCGCCGCCGCTGCCACAGCCTGCGACCGCGAGGCCAAGGACGGCGAGCAGCGCCAGCATCTTCACGGGCCTTCTCATACCCAATACGCGCTCAGGCGTCAACGCACAGGACGCTCGCCTGGGCGAGCGTCCTTACGCCTGACCCGCTGGTAGGTTCGTCTCGCCGTCCGGCCCCGGATCGGAGGAGAGATGTTCCGTTCCGCCTTCACTCGCCCGACGGGAACGACCTCGGCGAGCAGATCTACGCGGTGATGATCAAGCCGGGCGAGGAGATCATCGCCGGCAGCAACCAGCGCTTCCGCGTCGTCGGCGTTGTCCCGTTCGAGGAGGAGGACGAGTCGCCGTTCGTGGGGCTGCTACAGGTTGAGGCGGCGTAGGCGCGCGCCGGGGCGAGGAGCGTGGCTAGTACACGCGCTCCACCACGAGAATGTTGTACGGCGAGCGAGGCACCTCTGGCACCGTTTCACGAATTGTGACGCGCCATGGGCCGGACCCATTCGATAGATAGAGCTCCTGGCCTTCCACCGGTTCCTTATCGGGAACGTCATAGACGTACTCCCTCATGACCACAGGACCATCTAGTGATCCTTCGCGGACGGTCCAGGTGTAAGGCGCCACGCGGGGATTCTGGCAGGACTAAGAGTCGTCCTCGACGTTGTGCCGTTCGAGGACGAGGACCAGCACCGACACGCCGATCGTCTCCGCACGCGACATGGCCGTCTACGAGTCCCCGAAGTGACCAGGCTGCTCGTCACCGGGGCGGCGGGATTCATCGGCCGCCGACCTAGTGCTGGGGCTAACGCCCTCCCCGCATCCACCTGGAGAGTCGGCCCGGCGGCTTGCCCGGCAGCCACTTCGTCTCCGGCGGAGGAGCCTGGAACGGCTCGAGCGCGTCAGCCTCAGCGGACGCGATCTTCAGCGTCACGCGGCCAGGGTAAATCAGACCTACCTGCTCGCCCGGCACATAGACAATCTGTCCCGGCTGAGCCGGCTGGACGGCCAGGCCGTCGAAGATGTCGTCCTGCTTGTCACCCTCGACCTGGCTGACGGAACCGATCGACACGCCATCGGATGTAACCACGCTCCAGCCCTGCGCGATCTGCAGCCACGAGACCGGATCGGCGGCGTCCGAACTCTCGCCTCCCGGAGCTGACGAAAACACTCCCATGCATCATCAAGGTATCCGAGCCGGAGCTACTGCGACGCCGCCAACACCCTGTACCGAGCCACAGAATCGTGGAAGGGCGGATGCTGCCTCAGCGTGAGCCACCGCCCGACCCTCCCCAAACAGGCGGTGAGGGCACGCTCGCCTGGGCCAGTGTTCGGGGATGACCCCTGAGCCAGTCGGCGATGTGCGGTGTGCGCGTCGTATCCTTCTGCTGGTGAGAGAGCTGGTGTGGTCTCCTGGACGCCGTCGTCATCTCCTGGCCGCTGTTGTTGTGGTCGGCGTGGTCGTCTGCGCACACGTGGTCGGCGCGGCGCAGGCCGGCGTGTCCGCGCGGCTTATCTCTTTCCGGACTCCGTCGGGCAACATCGGCTGCGTCTACCTGCGCGGGCCGGGGTCACTGACCAGCCTCCGCTGCGACATCCGCAGTGGCATTCTGCCGCGCCCGCGCAGGCCGCCCGGATGCCACCTCGCCTGGGGTGACAGCTATTCCATGAACGCAACCGGCCGCGTTGTCCTCACCTGCCACGGCGACACGACCATTCTCCCGAACGTTCGGATCCTCCGCTACGGCACGCGCTGGCGCCAGGGTGGTTTCGTGTGCCGGTCCCGCACGGTCGGCCTGCACTGCAGCAACCGAAACGGTCACGGCTTCTTCTTCAGCCGCCAGCACTCGTACCGCTTCTGAACCTCCACGCGCAAGCGAGCACGTGCGCTCGCCTGGGCCGGTGTTCGGGAGTGTCACCCGCGCGAGCTGTGTCGCCGGGCCACAGCGCGAACGCCGGCAACCGAGGTTTCTCGGCTGGGCGAGAGTTCCGACGAGAAACCGTTCTCGGTCGCGACGCGTAGGGTCCTGAAACCGAACCGGTGGAGGTAGTCATGCGCTCTGCGCTAGTACGAGTGGTATCCGGGTCGAGGGCTAAGGGTTTGATGCCGGTGATCGTCGCGGTCGTAGCGATTGCCGTGGCAGCGCCGTCTGCGGAGGCGAAGCTGTCGAGCAGCTTCGTCGGTGGCTTCGACACGATCAAGACGGTCGCCTCGACGGTTCCGACGAACGGGGACATCAACCCGTACGGAGTCGCCGTCGCACCGGTCAGCACTGGGCGTCTGGTGAAGGGCGACGTGCTGGTGAGCAACTTCAACAACAAGGGCAACCTGCAGGGAACCGGAAGAACAATCGTCGAGGTCTCCCCGTCCGGGAAGGCCCGCCTGTTCGCCTCGCTCAATCCGAACAAGCTTCCCGGCGCTTGCCCGGGCGGCCTCGGGCTGACGACGGCACTGGTGGTGCTGAAGAGCGGTTGGGTGATCGTGGGCAGCCTCCCCACCAAGGACGGCAGCTCGGCGACCGCAAACTCCGGCTGCCTGATCGCGCTCAACAGCTCAGGGACGCCGGTCAAGACGATCACCGGGCCTCTGATCAACGGCCCTTGGGACATGACCGCGCTGGACCACGGCAACAGTGCCGACCTGTTCGTGACGGACGTTCTCAACGGCACGCTCCCTGCCAGCCCGAACAGGGTCGATCGTGGCACCGTCGTCCGGATCGACCTGAGAGACCTAAACCGCAGCATCCCGACCGTCGGCTCCGAAACGACGATCGGCAAGGGGTTCGGCGAGCGAACAGACCCAGCCGCTCTCGTGGTCGGGCCGACAGGGCTCGCGCTGGCAGGGAACGGCACCCTCTACGTCGCCGACACCGCCTTCAACCGGATCGGGGCGATCAGCGACGCAGCCACCAGGCTCACGCCGGCCCTCAAGGCGGGTCGGACGGTCTCGACCGGCGGCAAGCTGAACGCCCCGCTCGGCCTCGCAATCGCTCCCGGTGGCGACATCCTCACCGTCAACGGCGGCGACGGCAACCTGGTCGAGACCACGCCGTCCGGCCACCAAGTCACGGTCAAGATGCTCGACGACACGCCGGTCCCGCCCGGGCTACCCGGTAACGGCACGCTCTTCGGCCTCGCCGTCGTGCCCGACGGTACGGGCGTCTACTTCGTCGACGACGGCAGCAACACCCTCAACCTTCTCCACTAAAGGACACAGCTCGGGGCGGTGCCGGGTGCTCGCCCTCCGGCACCGCCCCGAACGCCCTCTGGAGCTAGCCCTGGCAATGCGGGCGACAAAGCCTTGCGTTGGGCCAGCGTCCTCTCACCCGAGGTAAGTGCAGCGCGACGGACTCCGGGCACCGACCCGCTTTGCCGCGGAGAACGAAGGCGCGTCCTCTACCTCCTCTCCCGCCGGCTGCGCGGCTGGCCGGCTCGCCGCTACCGCCGGCGTACACTCGCAGACGAACCCGTACTCGTGATCGCCTTTGGCGCTTCCTGCGACCGATGCCGCGGTCAGCCGGAGTCACTCGTTGATCGCCTTGGCCGCTTCTGCCGCATCACGTGGCATCCACCGCTCCTCGATGGTGTACCACGCACCATAATCGCGCCGGGTACGCAGCACGTCCGGCTAGCAGTACCTAGCGACAGGTCGCGCGCCACGGCCCGACCGCGACCCGATATTGAGATTGGCGGAGGCTGCGCCTCTTCCCGAACACAGCGGAATCCTCCTGCGGCCACCTCAGCCCTGCTGAGGTCTAGCACGGGTCTCGCTCTAGCGGCGCAGCCCCCGCCGCCACCCGTGTGCAAGCCTGTGCAGCAAGGGCTCTCGACGGGTGTGGAGTGGGACGGCGTCTAGGACGCTCGCCTGGGCCAGTGTTCCGGAATGACCCCTGAGCGGTTTGACGCGCAGCTCGGGCATGCACTCCGAGGGTTAGGCCGGGGACCGCGTTACCTCTGAGTTCCATACATAGGTGAGTCCAACCTCGAGGCCGCTTGTACACATTCTGTGTGGACACCTAACCATTCGGGGGGTGCGGCCGTCCGAGCCTTTGTCTACGGAGATTCGTGATGACCAGCGACGAGATGTTGAGAGTCGAGAAGTTCCAGATCGAGCAGTTCATGGCGCTCGGCCTCGGCCGCTACGAGGCGATCAGGGCGGTTGAAGACGCGGTCGACTGGCACGCGATCGAGGCGCTTCTGGAGAAGGGCTGCAAGCTCCCGGTTGCGCTCGAAATCTCGCGCTGACCCCCGAGCGCAGCGTTTAAGTGCGAGTCCGCCCTACTGCCTCTGCCCCGGGCTCGGCGGGATCGGTCGCCTGTACGTCGTCGTCTGTGGCTGGCGCTACCACCCAGACAGCGTTGTAGGCGACCATCGTCGAGACCTCAGGGAGAATCTCGACGATCCGCAGCACCTGCTCGTCAAGAGTGAAGGCGTCGCCCGCACGCCAGTTTGGATTGCCTGACTCGAAGCGCCCGACGCGCTGACCGTCCTCGTCGATGACCATGAACCGAAATCGCGCCATCAGGACGTGATCGTATCGAGGCAAGAGCGACCTACCCGTAGGGCGCACCCGCCGACACACCCAGCGACGACCTGCCCAGCCGTCCTAGGCTTCGACGCTCGCCTGGGCCAGTGTTCCGGAATGACCCCTGAGCTACCCCGTGTCGGTACAGCTGCTGTCGATATAGCCCTTGATCCTGCGCGGGTTCCAATTGAAGAACGCGACCGGACTGGCCTTATGGTTGTCGTTGCGGATGGCGACCAGCGCCTGCGCCGGTAGGCCACCCTTCATCTCGACGCGAAGGCGAACGAGTACCCGCTTCGCGCTCGCGCAACGAACATTGATATGACCGTAGAAGCTCGGCGTCACCGTCTCATAGAGCGGGAGCCCAGGCTTGAGTGGGACCCGGCGCGACGACGCCCGGCAGGCCGACTTGTTGACCTTGACGCCCTTCTCCATTGCCTGGAACCAAACCTGCGGAAGAGTTGTCCCGTTGGAGTTCCCCGCCGTGTCCAGCGACACCAGCGCCGGACGCTGGAAACCCCCAGGCGTCGGCGGGAGCGTGACAGACGTGGCGACATTAAAGTAGTCCTGCGCCCGTACCCGGCAGGAGTAGCTGCTGTCCAGGACGCGCGAGGCTGCAAACCCCCGAGTCAAGGCCGCGGGCGCAGCGTACGCGCTCGCGGTTGCGGCTACCGCGACGCCTATGGCCACCGCGATCATCCTGACCCAACGACGGGCTCTCATAACCACGCAACAGGCTAGCGCGCATCGAGACGCGTCCGTCTACTCGTAGCCTGGGCCAGTGTTCCGGAATGACCCCGAGCAGGTTGGGGCAGAATCATCCCGTGGTGATCACGCACAGCTTCGCTGGGTTGCCGGTTGCCGACTACACCGCGGCCTATGAGTGGTACATGCGTCTCCTGGGTCGAGAGGCCGACATGTTCCCGCATGAGTCAGAGTGTGTCTGGCAGTTGACTCCGACCAGTTCGATCTACGTGGCGCAGGACTCGGACCGAGCCGGGAGCGCGCTTGTGACCCTCGCGCTTAACGACCTCGACGCCCATGAGAGACGGCTACGCGAGGCCGGATTTACTTTCACAGAGGAAGCCAGCGGCGCTGCCCCACGGCGGCTTGTGGTCAGCGACATCGACGGCAACAGGCTCGTCTTCTTCCAGGACCCCTCCCCTGCGGAAACATGACGCTCGCCTGGGCGAGCGTCCTTACGCCTGACCTGCTGAGAGCGACGTAGCTAGTCGAAGTCGCTTCCGGTGCCGAAAGCGATGCCGTGACCCACAATCGTCCCGACTGCAAGGGCGATAGTGAGCCAGCTCAGGAGCACCACGGCCAGGAGAGATGTCCAACTCACGCTCTCATTGAATCGGCAGCGAGCTGCTGGTGGCTTAGCGCAAATGCATCATTGTTCGGTTCCTCGAGACCGGGCCGCGGATGACGACGGTGAGCCCCGCATGGCGAGGCTCGACTCGTTGGTACGCTTGCCGCGCCGAGGGCGACGCTGGGAAGTCCCAGCACGTTTCGACCCTCGCTGACGGCGATACGCTCGTTTTCCTGTTTTGATCCCAGGGTCGTGCGGCGTTTCGACTGGTTCTTCCTCAGCGGCTGGCTCATGATCGTCTGCTACTTGGCCGCGATCTGGGCGCTGGCTGCGCTGGGCTTCTACTTGCTCACGCGGACACCGACCTGACGCGCGCCGCCCACACCGCGAGTGAGAAGACGCCCGCTCCTGCGGCGCACTACAGACGGTCTACGCGGCTCGAACTCGACGACGGAGACACGCTCGAACTAGCGGACAGTGACGCGCGAAACCTCTATGAGGCGCTCCTGCAGCGCACCCGGCAGCGCGCAGCGATCTCAGCGGCAGGGAAGCTGCGTTCTGCCCTTACTTGGTCAAGCGACGCTGGAGCCAAGGTGACGCTAGACCGGAGCGAGACACGGGCTGTCATCGCGGTACGCGACAGCGGGAGATAGGACTGACACACCAGCGCCGCGCGGCCACGTAAGACGCTCGCCTGGGCTAGCGTCCTCTCAGCTGAACCTCAGCGCGCGGTTCGTCGTCAGTCACTCACGCCAAACCGGAAGCAACCCCACAAGCGGGCCACCTATGCGGATGCCACCAGAACCCAACAAGAGAAGGCCGGCGACCATCGCAGGAATGGCGGCCGCCACCGTCACCCGTGCGGAGACTCCCCCAACATTGACGACCGCCAGAACCACTATGCCTCAAGAACTGTGAACCCAAACCGACCCGTCACGCCGCGCACTTGAAACCCCTCCAACCCCCGCATCCAAAGAGTCGCGGTTGTGCTGACGCGACGTGCTACCCGTGGTGATCACTAACCGCCACAGGCTCCACTCGACCGACGGGGACGATCTCGGCGAAGCGACCTACGCCATGATGATCAAGCCGGGCGAGGAGACTCACCTCGGCGCCGGCCAGCGGTTCCGTGTCCTCGACGTCGTCCCGTTCGACGAGGAAGAGGAGTCGCCGCTCGTGGGACTGCTGCAGGTCGAAGCGGCCTGAGACTCGTCTAACCAGGGGTCAGGTCGTGCGGACGCTCCGGCTCAAACTCGGTCTCCAGCTCGCGAACAGCCACAGGCTTCCCAGCCAGCGAGCGCTCGTCTTGCTCGACGCCGAGGAGCTTCTGCAACTCGCTGATCCGGCGGTGTAGAGCCCGCCGTTCATCCGAGATCTCCCGCTCGCGGACACGCAGCGACTCCGACTCGGAATAGCCGAAGTCGATCTGTTGATGCAAGCGACGCCGCTCCGCAGACAACCCGGCCTCGATCGCTTCCAGAGCCGCCAGCTCCTCGCGGAATGCGTGGAAGTCGGTCTCGTCCACGACTCTTGTATCGGCAGCGCACCTGCGGCACTGAATCGTGCTGCGATTCCCGAGCGCCTATTGGCATAAATGCCCTAGGCACGAACCACAGCCGATGTCAGGATCGCCTTGACGGCTACGGGTTGCGTCTATTGACGGCGAGATCCTCTACGGGATTGGCGGGTCAGGGCGTCTCGTTCGATATCAGGGCGCAACCCGTGGTCGTGGCATCGAGCGCGTCCGGCGTCATGCCGACCTGACGATCCTCAGTCGGCACGCGCTGGAAACTGCAAACGGACTGCAAACCAATCTGTTAGCAGCCGCCGTGTCGGGACGATAGGAACCTCTCCCCTGTTCACGCTTTTCGCCTGCTAATCGTCACTTCCCGGCACGGACCGATATCTGCCGTCACGGCGCTTGGGTGACTCCGGATCAGGAAGTTGGGGTTCGAATCCCTGCCCCGCAGCTCGAGGCTTACTGCACCACGTGGTGAAGCTCGTAGAAGCCGTCACGGGTCGGTTCGGCGAAGTTGTCGGCATTCGGGAACGCCTGCGGGCCCTGCTCGACCAGCGGCTGGACGTGCGCGGACAGGAAGCGCTCCGCGTCCGCCTGGGTCTCCCACACGTCGAGGATCCGGAACACACCGTCCTCGTCGTCGAAGCCGGCCGTGTGCGCGATGAGCCCCTGGAACGGGCCTTCTCCCACCTGATCCGCGACCCAGTCGTAGTTCGTCGTCGTCCGGTCGCCGATCGGGAACTCCTGCACGTAGATGACTGCCATCAGATCCTCCCTGTCGCGGTTTGGCCGATCATACGACCGTCAAGGTGGCGCTCAAGGAAGCGGACGCCAGGCCGTAACCAGACTGCAGCCCATCGGCCTCCACGATCGCGGTTAGCGTCGCAGGCGAACTCCTGGGCACGAGCACGAAGCCGAACGGCGCCCCGAGCATCCTCCCGACCCTCCGAGGCTTGGGGCGCCGGTCAGCCCCCGAGGTTCGAGGCCTTGAGAGGCGCGTGCTTGAGCGCCGCACAGGCTTGGGGGATGAACGGGTTCGTGCCGGTCACCTTGATCGTGACCGTCTTGCCGCTCAGGAAGGCTCCGGGGCCGTGTGACCCCTGAACCGTCTTGGTGTACGAGCACTTCTCCGGGCCCTGCGCCTCGCTGACGAGCTTCCCGCCGCCGTCCGTCAGGAGCTTCGTGGGGATAGGTACGGGCGACACGATCGTGACGTAGAAGTTCTTCGCATTCGGGTTGTTCGGAGCAGGCGACACGACGTACGTGTGCGTGCCGCTCGAGCTCCCACCTCCGCCTCCGCCGCAGCCCACGAGGGCGACGACCGCGAGGCAGATGCCGACTGCGCCGGCGCCGAGCTTGTGCGTCATGGCCGCATTATCCACTCGGCGCGTGAGCGACCTCCGGCGTCTCCGTCGGCCAGCCGTAGTCGGCCTCGGCGGAGAGAGGGCTCGATGCGTCGTCGGACGGCTCATAGACGTGCCCGAGATCGTGGTTGAGCTCCTCGGCGAGCAGCGGGAGTTCGTCCGCGCCTGCTCGCGGCATCCGGGCCGGCAGCCGCAGCATGCTCGGGTTCTCGCGCGCGCGCTCCGCGACGAAAACCGCGCCATAGCCCAGGCCTGCGAGCAGCAGGCACAGGATTGCCGCGCCGATCCCTTCCGTCATCCACAGGACGCCGAAGCCGAACCCTGCCACGCAGCCGAAATACCGTAACGAGCTGTCCACCGTGTACCTCCTCGGAGTGAGCCTTGCCCGACGACGATTCGCGGCCGAGCGGCGGACACCTGCAAAGGTTTCACGAGCCGGGCGGCGAACAGCCGGAGGATGAAGCAGACGACCCTCACGATCGCGGCCCTGTTCATCGCGTTCACCATCGCGGCCCTGATCGTCGTGACGGCGATCACCATGGGCGCCGTCGCCGGCGCGTAGCCACTCGCGGGACCCTGATTCTCGCCTAGGCTGCCCGCGTGCAGGCGCTGGTCAAGGCCGCGGCCGCGGCGGGCTTGTCGCTCGAGGACGTCCCCGTCCCGAAGATCGGGATCAATGACGTCCTGATCCGGGTGCACAAGACCGGGATCTGCGGCACCGACCTGCACATCTACGACTGGGACGCATGGGCGCAGCGGACGATTCCGGTGCCGCTGGTGATCGGGCACGAGTTCGTCGGCGAGATCGTCGAGCGCGGCTCGAACGTCAGCGGCTTCGAGGTCGGTGACCTCGTCAGCGGCGAGGGCCACGTCGTGTGCGGCCGCTGCCGCAACTGCATGGCCGGGCGACGCCATCTCTGCGCACATTCGATCGGCCTCGGCGTGCACCGGCCCGGCGCGTTCGCCGAGTTCGTCGCGATGCCGATGACGAATCTCTGGCACCAGAAGCCGGGAATCGACGAGGAGGTCGGGGCGATCTTCGACCCGTTCGGGAACGCCGTGCACACCGCCCTGACATTCCCCGTGCTCGGCGAGGACGTGCTGATCACCGGCGCCGGCCCGATCGGCTGCATGGCGGCCGCCGTCGTGCGCCATGCCGGCGCGCGGCATGTCGTCGTCAGCGATCCGAACCACTACCGGCTCGAGCTGGCACGCCGGATGGGCGCGACCGTGGCGGTCGACCCGACGGAGCGCGAACTGTCCGACGTCGAGCGCGAGCTCGGGATGACCGAGGGCTTCGACATCGGGCTCGAGATGTCGGGCAACCCGGTGGCTCTGCGGACGATGATCGACGCGATGGCCCACGGCGGGCGGATCGCGATGCTCGGCATCCCGGCCGGCGAGGTGACGCTCGACCTGAACCCCGTGATCTTCGACATGCTGACGCTGAAGGGGATCTACGGGCGCGAGATGTTCGAGAGCTGGTACCAGATGACCGTGCTCGTCGAGTCGGGGCTCGACCTCAGGCCGGTGATCACCCATCGCTTCACGTACCGCGACTTCGAGGAGGCATTCGCGGTCGCCCGCTCAGGGCAGTCGGGGAAAGTGCTCCTCGACTGGACTCGAATCGAGGAGGACTGATGTACGGGACGCTGCGGGACGATCTCGCCGGGACGCTCGCCGAGCTGCGCGAGGCCGGGCTCTACAAGTCCGAGCTCGAGATCACGACACCCCAGGGCGCACACGTCGACGTGACCGGGCGCGGTGAGCTGCTCAACCTCTGCGCGAACAACTACCTCGGGCTCGCCAACCATCCGGCGATCGTCGAGGCAGCCCACGAGGCGCTCGACCGCTGGGGCTACGGCCTGGCCTCGGTCCGCTTCATCTGCGGCACCCAGGCGCTGCACCGCGAACTCGAGGAGCGCCTGTCCGAGTTCCTCGGCACCGACGACACGATCCTCTTCAGCTCCTGCTTCGACGCGAACGGCGGCCTGTTCGAGGCGCTCCTCGGCGAGGAGGACGCGGTCGTCTCGGATCAGCTCAACCACGCCTCGATCATCGACGGGATCCGGCTCTGCAAGGCGCGCCGCCTGCGCTACGCGAACGGCGACATGGACGAGCTCGAGGCGCGGCTCGGCGAGGCTGCCGACGCGCGCCATCGCCTGATCGCGACCGACGGTGTCTTCTCGATGGACGGCTACCTCGCCCAGCTCGACCGCATCTGCGACCTCGCCGAGCGTCACGACGCGCTCGTGATGGTCGACGACTCGCATGCGGTCGGCGTCGTCGGCCCCGGCGGCCGCGGCACGCCCGAGCACCACGGTGTGATCGAGCGGGTCGACATCGTGACCGGCACCCTCGGCAAGGCGATCGGCGGCGCGAGCGGCGGCTACGTCTCGGGCCGGCGCGAGATCATCGAGCTCCTCCGCCAGCGCGCCCGCCCGTACCTGTTCTCGAACAGCGTCGCCCCCCCCGTGGCGGCAGCCAGCATTCGCGCGCTCGAGCTGATCGAGAGCTCCGCCGAGTTGCGCGACCGGCTGCGCGAGAACACCGGCCACTTCCGGACGCGGATGACCGAGCTCGAGTTCGACGTCCTCCCCGGCGAGCACCCGATCGTGCCGGTGATGATCGGTGACGAGGTCACGGCCGCCGCCTTCTCCGCCCGGCTTGTCGCTCTCGGCGTCTACGCGGTGAGCTTCTCTTTCCCGGTGGTCCCGCGAGGCACCGCCCGGATCCGGACCCAGATGTCCGCCGCGCACTCGCTCGCCGACCTCGACTTCGCCGTCGAGCAGTTCGTCGCCGCACGCGCCGCTGCCTGAGGCACCGGCCGCAGAAGACTGCGGAGAAGTACCGAGGGCTCGTCGCGGTTCGCCCCGATCCCACCGGCGGCGCAGGCGTCGATCATGCGTGCAATGCCACCGGACACCGAAGGAGCCACCATGAAGATCTCTCTACTTGCACTCGCCGTCGCCGCGGCGATTTGCGCCGGAGCCTTCGGCACAAGCCGGGCGCTCGCGACGACCTCCCAGCACGCCACGACCAAGACCGTGAAGATCGTCATGCACGATCCGGGCTGCCACTGGTTCAGCGTGCATGGGAAGTTCGCGAAGACGGACACCGTCAAGGCGAGTCGCGTCAAGCTCGTCGACCAGGACGAGGCCGCCCTGAAGGTCGCCTCCCGCCATGGCATGAGGCACGTCCCGGTCGGCAAGTCGATCACCGTCGGCCACGGGAGCTACGTGATCATGATGGTCGGCCAGGCGCCTGACGACAACTACCTCAAGCTCACCGTCGGCTGAGCGACAACGCTGTTCCTCGGAGAGGGCGGCACGGCCGCCCTTTCTTCGTGCTCAGTCGATGGCGCGCCGGTAGAAGCCCCGCAGCCCGGCAGCGAGTAGAACGGTGACCGCGAAGATCAGCACGACGATGCAGACCCAAGGCCGGATGTGCGGCACCTCCGGCACCATCGCGCCGCGCATGAGCTCGCTCACGTAGGTCATCGGATTGCAGGCCGTGACGATCTGGAACCAGCGGATGTGCTCCAGCTTCGGCCACGGGTACTGGGTGCAGCCCGTGAAGAGCAGCGGCGTGAAGACGAGGGAGAAGAGCAGGCTGATCCGCTCGGGCCGGACGAATGTTCCCATCACCAGGCCGAAGCCGGCGCCGACGAGCCCGCCGAAAATCAGCCCGGCCAGGAAGAGCGGCAAGGCGTCCCAGCGCCACGGGATCGAGCCGAGGACGATGATCCCGAGCGGGATCATGATCAGCGTCGCGGTAAGCGAGCGCAGGAGCGCGAACAGCACCTTCTCCCCCACGACGAAGCTCGTCGGCATCGGCGCGAGCAGCCGGTCCTCGATCTCCTTCGTCCAGCCGAACTCGGCCACGAGCGGGAACGCGAGCGCCTGCATCGCGGTGAGCACCGCCGTGAGCGCGAGCAGACCGGGATAGAGCACGTTCGTATAGCCGTTCTTCGTGTAGCCGAGGTTCTTGAGCACGTACCCGAACACGAAGAGCAGGAACAGCGGCTGCAGGATGACCTGCGCCATGAAGGCGGGGAACTCGCGCCAGGTGACGTAGAGGTCGCGGCGGAGCACGGCCCGGAACGCGCGCCACTGCGCCCCCTGCCTCAGCGCCGGCGCGGCGATTGCGCTCATCTCAGCGTCCTGCCGGTGAGGTGGATGAAGACGTCCTCCAGGGTCGGCGTGC
The DNA here is from genome assembly GCA_963743545.1 of uncultured Actinomycetes bacterium. Taxonomy (GTDB): domain Bacteria; phylum Actinomycetota; class Thermoleophilia; order Gaiellales; family Gaiellaceae; genus Palsa-739. The sequence continues at coordinate 366,975 of CAVUQB010000006.1, forward strand.
CGAGCTTCACGTCCTGCAGCGCCAATCCGTGCTCGGTGAGGACCGCAGCCGCGGGCGCCACGCACAGCGCCGCGTCGCCCGTGAGGTAGAGGCGCACGCGGAGCGGCTGCGAGTCCGACTGCGGCGCGTCCGGGCTGCCGTTCTCGGCGGCGACGTGGACGGTCTCGACCCGCTCGACTCCCGCGAGTGCTCCGAGCGCGTCGACCACGGTGCCGTCGGCCGCCTGATCGGCCGTCAGTTCGAGCGTGCCCTCACCTTCGAGCGAGCTGATCAGCGCCGCAGGCGTGTCGAGCGCGAGCAGGTGGCCGTGATCCATGATCCCGACCCGGTCGGCGAGCAGCGCCGCCTCGTCCATGTCGTGCGTCGTGAGGATGAGCGTCACCTTCGAGTCGCTCAACTCGCGGAGGCGGTCCCAGACGAAGAGGCGCGCCGCCGGATCGAGTCCCGTCGTCGGCTCGTCGAGGAAGAGCACGCGCGGCGCGTGCATGAGCGCGCGGGCGATCATCACCCGCTGCGACTGCCCGCCCGAGAAGAAGTCGGGCTTGTCGCCGGCGCGGTCGAGGAGGCCGAACTGGTCGAGCATCTCGTCGGCCCGCTCGACCCGTTCGCGCGCCGGCACTCCGTGGTAGGCGGCGTGGAAGATGAGGTTGTCGCGGATCGAGATCGAGCGGTCGAGGTTGCTCCGCTGGGGCACGACGGCGAGCTGCGCTCGCGCCAGCACCGGGTCGTCGGCCACGTCGATGCCGCCGAGGCGGGCCGTCCCGGCGGTCGGCTTCACGCGGGTCGTCAGCATCCCGACAGTCGTCGTCTTCCCCGCTCCGTTCGGCCCGAGCAGGCCGAACACCTCACCCGGGGCGGCGGCGAACGACACGCCGTCGACCGCGTTCACGGGTGACTTCGGATAGCGCTTGACGAGGTCGAGCACCTCGACGGCCAGGCCTGTGGTCTCGGCTTCGATCACCTCGAAATCCTAGGGCCGGGGGTGTACGTTCGGGACATGGACGTGCGCTCCAGCCGCCCGGTCGAGGGCCGCAAGACGGTCACCGTCCTCTTCGGCGACCTGGTGGCGTACACCGAGCTCGCGGGCCGGCTCGACCCGGAAGCGCTGCGGCATCTGATGCTCGTCTTCTTCGAGCGCGCTGCGGCTGCGATCGAGGCGCACGGCGGCACCGTGGAGAAGTTCGTCGGCGACGAGGTCATGGCCGTCTTCGGCGTGCCGGTCGTGCACGAGGACGACGCGCTGCGGGCCGTGCGCGCGGCCGTCGCGGTCCAGGAGTGCGTCGCCGAGCTCGATCGCGAGAGCGACGTGCACCTCGAGGTGCGGATCGGGGTCAACACCGGCGAGGTGGTGACCGGGGATCCGTCCACCGGCCACGGATTCGTCAGCGGCGACGCCGTCAACGTCGGGAAGCGGCTCGAGCAGGCGGCCGCCCCGGGCGAGATCGTCCTCGGCTCCTCGACGCACCGCCTCGTCGAGCACGCCGTGGACGCGACGCAGCTCGATCCCCTGACGTTGAAAGGCGTGGCCGAGGCAGCGCTCGCGTTCCGGCTCGAGTCGGTCGACCCCGCCGCCACGGCGATCCCGCGCCGCGACGACACGCCCCTCGTCGGCCAGTCGCACGAGCTGGAGCGGCTCCGCTCCGCGTACGGCGAAGCCTCCTCCTCCGGCACTCGCCTCGTGACCGTCGTCGGCGACTCGGGCATCGGCAAGTCTCGGCTGGCGCGGGAGCTGCTCCGCTCCCTCGAGGGCGAGGCCAGCGTCGTCGTCGCGAGCTGCCCGCCGTACGGCGAGGGGACGACGTTCTCGCCGATCCGCGAGGCGTTCCGGCACGCCGGCCGCGACGAGACCGTGCTCGAGGGCTCGAGCTACGAGGTGTTCGCAGCGACGCGGAGCCTGTTCGAGGATCTCGCCCGCGAGCAGCCGCTCGTCGCTGTTTTCGACGACGTCCATTGGGCCGAGGAGACGCTGCTCGACCTGATCGAGCACCTCTCCGTCCGCCTCGGCGCCGCGCGCGTGCTGCTCCTCTGCATCGCGCGGCCCGAGCTTGCGGAGCGGCGGCCGCAGTGGCTGTCGCGACCGGAGACGTCGCTGCGGCTCGAGGCGCTGTCGAGCCTCGACGCGCAGGACTTGCTCGCCGCGCTCGACGCACCCGCCGCCGTGCGGGAGCGCATCGCCGAGCTCGCGGAGGGCAATCCTCTTTTCCTCGAGCAGCTCGCGGCCTTTGCCGGCGAGGAGGGCGAGCACGTCGCGTTGAGCGGCTCGATCCGCGGCGTCCTCCACGCACGCCTCGACCGGCTGGACCCGGAGGAACGGGCGGTGCTCGAGCGCGCCTCGGTGCTTGGGCGCAGCTTCGCGCTCGACTCGGTCCTCCAGCTGATCCCCGCCGACGAGCAGGAGCAGGCGCACGGCCGCGTGTTCGAGCTCGTGCGGCGCGGGCTGATCCGCCCCGACGTGATGAGCGAGACCGACGGGTTCCGCTTCCAGCACGCGCTGATCCGCGAGGCCGTCTACGAGGGGATGCCGAAGGCGCTCCGCGCCGACCTGCACGAGACGGTGGCGGCGCAGCTCGACGGGACGGACGCGGCGCCTGCCGTCGTCGGCTACCACCTCGAGCGCACGTTCCTTCTGCGCCGCGAGCTCGGCCTGCGCGACGCGGAGCTGGCGAAGCGCGCCGGCCGTCTCCTGCGCCTCGCGGCCGAGGAGACGCTGAGCCGCACCGACGCGCCGGCCACGATCTCGCTGCTCGAACGGGCTCGCGTGCTCCTCCCCGACGACGATCGCGAGCTGCCTGCGCTGCTCACCAGCCTCGGAGTCGCGCGCCTCAACGGCGGTGACCTGCGCGGCGCGGAGTCGGCGCTCGGCGAGGCCGTCGACGCCGCCGTCGCGCTCGGCCAGCGGGCCGCCGAGCTGCACGCCCGCATCGAGCTCCAGTTCATGCGCGCCTTTGCCGAGAGCACGCCCGTCGAAGAGACGGTCGAGCTCGCCGAGGAGGCGATCGCCGAGCTCGAGCCGCTGGGCGACGAGCTCGCGCTGGCCCGTGCCTGGTGGCTGCGCAGCAGCGGCGATCTGGCCGGCGGCCGCTGGCGAGGCCGGGCGGACGGGATCGAGCACGCCCTCGAGCACGCCCGCCGGGCCCGGGCAGGAGTCGAGATGGTGGGAACCCTGGCCGGGCTCTACGCCCAGGCTCTGCTCCACGGGCCGACTCCGGTGGACGAGGCGATCAGCCGAATCGAGGACCTGCGCGACGAGCTCGGGCTCGACGCGCCGCTGCGCGGCTCCGTCAACACGAGCCTCGCCGGGCTGCTCGCCATGCGCGGCGACTTCGACGAGGCGCGACGCCTGTTCCGCGACGCGGCGGCGACGTACGAGGAATACGGCCTTCGCTTCCGCCGGGCGAACCAGTCGTTCGTCCGCGCCCAGATCGAGCTGCTCGCCGGAGACGTCGCCGCGGCCGAGCAGGCGCTGCGCGCTTCGACGGCTGCGTTCAACGAGATCGGCGCTGCCACGTCGGCGACGACGCACCGCGCTCTCCTCACCGAGGTCGTCGCGAGGCTCGGCCGGTTCGACGAGGCTGCGGAGTTGGCGCAGCGGGTCGCCGCGGAGGCATCTCCGGACGACCTCATCGCGCAGGTGCTGTGGCGCTCCGCGCTCGCGCGGGTCCGGGCGGGCGAAGGCTCGGTTCAGGAGGCGGTCGAGCTGGCGGCCGAGTCGCGCCGGCGCCTGGCCGACGCCGAGTTTCCCCAGCTGGCAATCGCCTCCCTCACCGCCGGCGCCGAAGCGGCGGCGGCGGCCGACGACGGCCCCGAGGCCGAGCGGCTGCTGGCCGAGGCGCGCACGATCGCCGAGGCGAAAGGCGCGACCGCCAACCTGGCGCAGCTTGCTGCGCTTCGCGTCCCCGGATAGATTCGCTCGGAATCTGCGGACAGGGAGGTTGGGAATGAGCGAGGAGACCCACGGCGGCGACGGGCTCGAGGAGCACGGCCTCGAAGAGCACGGCCTCGAAGAGCACGGCCTCGAGGAACACGGGATCGAGGAACACGGGATCGAAGAGCACGGGATCGAAGAGCAAGGCAAGGAAGAACCCGGCAAGGAAGAGCCCGGCGACCACGACGAGTAGACAACGAGTCGGCGGCAGCGCACGCAGGCCGCTGCCGGGAGCACACCGGGTCGGCGCGGTCGCGTCCGACGAGCCGATCGAGGTGACGGTGATCGTGCGTCCGCGCGAGCCGCTGCCTGCGCCCGACGAGGTCGGGCGGCAGCCGCTCCGCGAGCGCCGCTTCCTCACCCGGCGCGAGTTCGCCGCCCGGTACGGCGCCGCCCGCAAGGACCTCGCCGCGATCGAGGAGTTCGCGCGAGCGCACGGGCTGCGCGTCCGCCAGGCGAGCGCGGCGCGCCGCAGCGTCGTCCTCGCCGGGCCGGCCGCCCGGATGCAGGATGCGTTCTCCACGCGCCTCTCCCGCTACCGCTCGCCGGAAGGCGACTACCGCGGGCGCTCAGGCCACCTCCACGTCCCGGCCGCAGTCGCGCCGGCGATCGAGGCGGTGCTCGGCCTCGACGACCGGCCGCAGGCGACCGCGGACTGTCGCGCCGTCCCGCGGGAGCGCGCCGAGCAGGCCGAGAAGACCTCGTTCACGCCGCCACGCGTCGCCGAGCTGTACGACTTCCCGCGCCGCCTCGACGGCAGCGGTCAGCGGATCGCGGTGCTCGAGCTCGGCGGCGGCTTCCGACGCTCCCACCTGCAGCGCTACTTCACGAAGCTCGGCAAGCCGCTGCCGAAGATCTCCGCCGTCTCGGTGGACGGCTTCCGCAACCGGCCGGGCGTCAACCACAGCGCAGACGGCGAGGTCGTGCTCGACATCGAGGTGATCGGCGCGATCGCTCCCGGCGCCGAGCAACTCGTCTACTTCGCGCCCCCGAGCGACCGCGGCTTCCTCGACGCCGTGACGACGGCGCTCTTCGACCCGCGCGGCCCGTCCATCCTCTCGATCAGCTGGGGCCAGGCCGAGGCGGAATGGACGGAGCAGGGGCGGCACGCGCTCGACCAGGCGTTCCGTGCGGCGGCTCTGCTCGGCATCACGGTCTGCGCCGCGTCGGGCGACAACGGCTGGACGGACGGGGTCGCCGGCCGCGTGGCCCACGTCGACTACCCCGCCTCGAGCCCGCACGTCCTCGCCTGCGGCGGCACGCGCCTCGCGGTGACGGGCGACGGCATCGACGAGGTCGTCTGGAACGACCACGACGGCAACTCGACGGGCGGCGGCGTGAGCTCCCTGTACGGCGTGCCGGAGTGGCAGAAGACGGCCCGCATCCCGCCCTCCGTCAACGCAGGCGCGACCGCCGGACGCGGCGTGCCGGACGTCGCAGGGAACGCGGATCCGCACAGCGGCTGGCTGGTGGGAGACGGCGTCGACGACCATCCCTTCGGTGGCACGAGCGCGGTCGCGCCGCTCTGGGCCGCCCTCGTCGCGCAGCTGAACCAGCACCTCGGCACGCGCTCGGGCTTCATCAACCCGCTGCTGTACGAGCTCGACCGTTCCGTCTTCAACGACGTCCCGAAGGGCGGAAACGGCGGCTATCGCGCCCGCCGGGGCGCCTGGGACGCGTGCACCGGCCACGGCACGCCGCGCGGCCGGGCGCTCATCGACGCCCTCAGCGACTGAGCACAATACCGCCTCCCGACCCGCCTTCCGTCGGATTCCAACGAAAAGCCGCCCGGATCGGCACACTAGGGCGATGCGGCGCGGGGTCTGGCTCCTCGTTCTCGGCGTTCTGCTGGCTGCCCTGGGTGCGGCGTCGGCGTACGCGGCCGGAACCACGGGCACGACCACGACGAGCACGGACACGACCTCGACGACGACCACGTCGACGACGACCACCACGGGAACGACCACGGGCACGACCACGACGACGCCGTCGATCACCTACTCGCGACTCGAACCGTCGTATCTGTCCAAGAGCTGTGTCGGCGCCGGCGTCGCGGCGATCGCGGAGCCCGGGCGCCAGGTCCTGGTGCTCGGCACGCCTGCGTCCAACCTCGGACCGTCCGAGTATCCGACCGCGGCACCGATCGTCCGGTTCCGCTACGCGACTGCGACCGGCTCCGGGTGCACGAGCGCACACGTTTCGCTCGGGTCGGTGGCGCTGTTCGGAGGCGTCGTGACGGCGAGCAGCATCCAGGCGACGCGCGGGACGGGGACGGTCAGCGGCTTCGAGATCTACGGCTCGCCGGTGACGCTCCGGGCCGGGCATGCCGTGCGCATCGGCGGCTGGGGAGAGGTGACGCTCGGGAAGACGGTCGGCCGGCTCACCGCTCCGCTGGTCGTGCAGCTCCTCGCGGCCTACCACTCGCTCCCGGCCGGGACGACGATCACGTTCGCCTTCGCCGCGTCCCCGCAGGTCGTCCACAGGTCCAAGCGGGGTCACCACTCCGCCGCGACCACGAACCACGGCTCGGACACGAAGCAGGCGAAAGGACCGGGCCGCGCGCAGAAGAAGCGCGAGCCGTCGCCCGACTTTCCTGCGGCGCCCGACCCATTCGTGTCACCCGGCGTTCTCGCGCCTGCCGCGCGACACAACGCCGTCGTCTCGACCGCGATGCGGTACCTCGGCATCCGGTACCAGTGGGGCGGCGCGAGCCCCAAGACCGGCTTCGACTGCTCGGGCCTTGTCAAGTACGTCTTCGCTCAGTTCGGAGTCCCGATGGTGCACTTTGCGGCCGCGCAATGGCACACCCCCGAGGGGGTGTGGGTTCCGCCGAACCGGCTGCAGCCCGGTGATCTCGTCTTCTTCGTCGGCTCCGACGGCACGCGCAAGGCACCCGGGCACGTCGGTATCTACGTCGACGACGGGTACTTCATCGACGCGCCGCACACGGGCTCGTACGTGCGCATCGACCGTCTCGACGAGCCACGGCTCGCGGCCGGATACGTCGGCGCGAGGCGAATCGACAGCCAGTTGCTCGGGGCCCGCCACCTGCTCGGGGTGACGACGGCGGCTGCAGCCCAACCCTTCCCGCACCCGCTGAGCTTCGAAGCGTCCGGCGCCGCGCCGCTGCTGATCGCGACGGTACGCCCGACCGCGGCGCGCATCACGGCTGGGGAAGGCAACGTGCCGTTGCTCGTGGGCGGCCCGCTGGGAGGAGTTCTCGCGCTCGCAGTGGTGGCGGGAGCCTTCACGTTCCGGCGGCGACGCCGGACGGCGAGCGCTCCTACCGACCCCGCGAGCTAGTCCGGTCCACGCCCGAGGCGCCGCTACACTAGACCCCCTGCCGGGCGCATTCGTCTAGTGGCCTAGGACACCGCCCTCTCACGGCGGCGGCACGGGTTCGAATCCCGTATGCGCCTCTTCACCCCCTTTCACGCCGCTTCGGGTCTTACTTGCGGTCGCTAGAAAGTGGACGGGGACAGGCGTATGGTTCTTGGGAGTGCGCAGTCACCGTCGCATCTGGCTCCTCGCCCTGTTGCCGGCCGCCCTCGTCGCGGCTGCCGTCGGCGCGCACGCGAGCTCGGCGGCCTCGGACGGCGCCACGACCGCCGCATCCACCATCGACAAGACCTACTCGTGCCGCGTACGCCGCCAGCACTTCGTCGTCCTCGCCGCGGCCGTCACCCTCCCACCGGTCGACAACCAGCCGCAGCCCGGAGGTCTCTTCCTGACCACGGGCGCGAGAACGATCGTGAAGAACGGCACCACGTCAACGGTGACGCAGCTCGGCCTCCAGGCACGCAAGGACAGTTTCAGGGTCGATACGAAGTCGTGTCGCAGCGTGAAGAAGCAGATCCCGCTGAAGCCGAAAGGGTTGCCGACCCCGGCGATCACGGTGACGCCGAGCCTGCGCGGCTACGACAGCGAGCAGTGCAACACGAAGGCGCGCGTACTCGTACGGCTCCGGCTCACGATGGCCAATCAGACCCCGACGCACGCGCTCCTGGCGGTCCGGAACGACGACGCCAAGAGCCGGCCGATCGCGTTCTACAACTGGAACCCGCACAAGGTCACGCTGAATATCGGCCTGACCTGCTCCGCTCCCGGCTGACCTTCAGTCCATCCGGATCCGCGGGTCGAGCAGCGCGATTGCGACCTCGCCGAGGATCGAGACCGTGAACATGAAGACCGCGCCGAGCGCGAGAGCGAAGACGAGCGCGTAGGTGTCGACCGGGACGAGCGCGTCCGCGTTCAGCTGGAGCAGGCCGATGAACAGCGTCCCGAGCCCTCCGAGCTGGAAGATGTAGTCGATCCCGAGCGCCACCCCGAAGAGCAGGCCGAAGTCGGACACGAGCTGGGGCACGAACGCCACGAGCGCGTTCCGCAGGGCGTGACGCACGAGTACGGCGCGCTCGCTGAGCCCCTTGCCGCGGGCGACGGTGGTGAACGGGGCGTCGAGGGCGTCGATGATGGAGTTGCGCAGGTAACGGGCCTCCACACCGATGAACCCGAGCGCGAGGGCGAGCGCCGGCAGCATGAGGTGGTAGATCACCTCGCCGACGTGGGTGAAGCCATGGCCGGCTGCGGGACACTGGTACGTGTGCGGGTCGATCCCCTGGCCGTTCGGGCATTGCCCCGCCCAGCCGACAGCGGGGAACCAACCGGTACCCCAGCCGCCCGGAATCCGGCCGAACCCCTCCTGGAACAGAATCGCGACCACGAAGGCGGGCACTGCCCAGGCGACGTACGTGCTGATCCGTAGCCCGTAGTCGACGACGGAGCCGCGCTTCGCAGCCGCGATGCAGCCCACCGGGACCGCGATCACGACCACGAAGAAGAGAGTCAGCGCGAGGAACAGCATCGTGCGTCCGAACGCCAGGCCGACAAACGCCAGCAGGTGGGGCTCGAGCAGGCCGTGCGCGAAGCTCTGGCCGGTCGGCACGCCGCGCAGCCAGGTCCAGTACTCGTGGAGCATCGACGTCGGAGGTTCGCCCGGCGGCGCATGCAGCGGCGGGTACTTGGAGGCGAAGAAGAAGAAGCTCGCGGACAGCGCCACGAAGATGGCAACCAGCCCGAACAGGACCCGCCGCAGGATGAAGCTGCCCACGCTCCACATGGTGCCTCTTCACGGCTTCGGGTTTCAAGCCTTTACCACGACGCGTGCCTGGTGTAACCCTGAGGACGTGCAGCGTCGCCGCCAGATCAGGATCGGCGCCGTGGTCGCGGTCACCTCCGCGCTCGCGGTTGCGAGTGCCTGGACCAGGCCCGCACCCGCAGCCCTGCGGCAGTCCAGCGTCGCCGGCACGGTCTCGTGCACCACGTCGCAGGGCGCGCTGCAGATCAAGGCCTTCGCCCACCGCCCGTCGCTCGGGTATGGCGGTGCCTTCGTCTTCACGGGCTACCCCAACACCTCGGCGACCGTCCACCTCCTCGGCGTCCAGACCGACACCTCGAAGATCGACGTGGACACGGGCTGCAGCCCGGCGAAGAAGGCCATCCGGTTCACCCATCGCGGGCTGAGCTCGGCCGGAGTCGTCAAGGCCGGCTACGAGCAATCGCTCATCGCCTATTGCGGGGCGCCCGGCCACGTCTTCGTCCGGTACCGGATCGGCCTCGCGAGCTCCGGCAAGCCCGCGACGGCGACAGTGACGGTCTGGGCCAAGCGCAAGAAGTCGTCACAGCTGCACGAGATCGGCTACGTGCAGTGGTCGAACCGCAGGTCGGTCACGTACTACGCGAAGCAGAGCTGCGTCGGCCAGCAGTAGAGCCGGGCCAGGCTCGTCCGATCATCGCAGTACGCTCGGCCGAGCTTGGCCAGCCATCTGATCGACGCCAGGGGAACCGTCGAACCGAACGTCGACCCTGAGGGTGTCGAGTCGCGGCTGCGCGAGGGCGTCTTCCTCTGGCTCGACATCGACAGCCCCGGCGAGGCCGACTTCAACCTGTTGCGCGATGTCTTCAAGCTGCACCCGCTCGCGCTGGACGACGCGCGCAAGTTCGGGCAGCGGCCAAAGATCGAGGACTACGACGACTTCACCGTCCTCATCGTCTTCGGGGCCATCGACGACCCCTCTCGCCGCTCCGGGCTCGCGCCGATCGAGGTGCACTGCTTCTACTCCGAGAAGTGGCTGGTCACGGTGCACAAGGGCGAGTGCTCCGTCTTCGAGGACCTCCGGAACCAGACGCACAAGCGCCTCAAGCAGTACGAGGAAGGGCTCGGGATCCTCTACCTCGTCGTCGACGAGCTCGTCGACAGCTTCCTGCCGCAGCTGTCCGAGCTCGACGACGAGTTCGATCAGCTCGAAGACACGATCCTCACCGACCCGCAGCCGTCGTCGCTGCAGCAGGCGATCACGATGAAGCGGCAGCTCGTGCAGCTGCGGAAGATCGTCAACCCGCAGCGCGACATGTTCGCCGCACTCCTCGCCGGCCGCTATGAGCTGCCGGGAATGACCCCGGAGCACGAGCGCTATTTCCGCGACGTCTACGACCACCTGATCCGCGTCTCGGAGCAGCTCGACGATTACCGCGACCTCGCTTCGGGCTCGACCGATCTCTACCAGTCGACCGTCGGCAACAAGATGAACCTGACGATGAAGCAGCTCGGCTGGGTCGCGACCTTCTTCCTGCCGCTCTCGTTTCTCACCGGGTTCTTCGGCCAGAACTTCACGCTGCTCGTCGGCACGATCATCCGCCCCGGCTGGACGTTCTGGGTGCTCGGCCTCGGCCTCGACCTCGCCGCGTTTATCGCCGTCCTGCTCTGGTTCCTCAACAGTGAGCGCGGCAACCTGCGGCTCCGCATGCCGGACCTCCCCTCGCTGCCGCGCCGAAAATGACCGCGCCCTTCTGGGCAGCCGAGCACTGGTGCCAGGAGGAGAGCGGCAAGGTTCGCCACTCGTTCGAGCTGATCGTCCTCGCGTGCGCGCTGCTGATGCTGCCGGCCGTGCTGATCCAGGACTCCAGCCTGCGCTCGCCGTGGACGATCCTCTCCTGGGTCCTCGGCACCCTCGTCTGGCTCATCTTCACCGTCGAGCTCGCGCTGACCCTGCATTACGCGCAGGACCGCCGCGCCGCGCTGCGCGCGCACTGGGCCGACGTCGTCGTCGTCGTCGCGATCTTCCCGCTGTGGGGGCTCTTCTTCGCAGCGCTCGGCCAGGGTTGGCTGCGCGGCTGGCGGCTCGCGCGTCTCTGGGTGATCGCCGCTCGGATCTTCCGCGCCGAGGGCCTGCTCACGCACCGACGCAACCTGCCGTACGTCGCAGCGCTGACGCTGCTCCTCGTCACGGTGACGGGAATCGCGGTGCACGAGACCGATCCGACCCGCTTCCCGAACCCATGGCGCGGCCTCTGGTTCGCAATCGTCACGGTCACCACCGTCGGCTACGGCGACACCTTCCCGACCTCACCCGTCGGGCGAATCGCCGCCTCGTTCCTGATGATCGTCGGCATCGGCTTTCTCGGCCTCGCGACGGCGGCGATCGCCAGCCACTTCGTCAACCAGGACGCGGAGGAAAAGCACCGCCAGGCGACCGACAACCAGGAGAAGATCCTCGCCGAGCTTCGCCGGGTGCACGACCGGCTCGACCGGCTCGAAGCACGGAACTAGCGCATTACGCGAACGTCGGCCGGTTCGTCCCCTTTTACAAACGGCGGCGCAGGCGTATCGTCGCAGGGGGCGGGCCTCGGTCGCGGCCCCCTTCTCCGGGGCCCGCCCCTCGACACTACGACGCTCGCCCCGGCAGGCCGGTTCGATGGATCGGGTCACGACCTAATCGAGCTCTGGAGATCCAAACGCGCGCTCCCCGAGTAGTACCGAGAGCACCGACAGAGCACGGCCCCCTTGACCCGGGCCGTGTCTCCACCCAGGGGCGGCCCAAACGTCCTCCCAGCGGCCGTCCCGCTCCTCGCAGGGGGCGGCTGCCACGGCCATTGCAGTCGCCCCCACCTTCTGACACGGAAATTTCACCTGCCGGCCGCCGGATCGGATTACAATGCGGGCATGCTCCGTCGTCGCAGGGCAGCTATCGCAGCGGCGCTCGCAGCCGCAGCGGTCGCGGCCGTCACAGCCGGCTGCGGCGGCGGCACGAGCAGCGCACTTCAACTCGACCCGGTCGCGGCAGCCGCGACGAAGACCCAGCAGGCGGGCGCAGCGCGGATCCGCTTCGCGATGGCGATCAGCAGTCCGCAGCTGCAGGGCAAGAGCGTCCACGTGAGCGGCACCGGCGCAATCGACGGCTCGAGCGCGGAGCTGAGCTTCAAGTTCGGTCCGCTGCTCAAGCAGATGGGCCTCTCCAAAGGAGCGGCGGGCGCGGTCGGCGCGTTGCTCCAGCACTCGTCGGTGAAAGAGATCCTGCTCGAGCAGAACAGCGACTACGTCATCTACATGCGGATCCCGTTCCTTTCGGCTCAGCTGCCGGGCGGCAAGGCCTGGCTGAAACTCGACCTCTCGAAGCTCGGCACCGCAGCAGGCGTCGACATGTCGAAGGTGATGGCGGGAAGCCAGCTGCAACCGAGCGACCTCCTCTCGATGCTCAAGGCCGAAGGAGCCAAGGTCGACAAGGTCGGGTCCGCGACCGTGGACGGCACGGCGACGACGCACTATCGCGTCAAGATCGACATGGCCAAGGCGCTCGGGGCGAAGGGGCTCACGAGCCCGGTGTTCCGTAGCGTGGCCGCGCAGATGAAGTCTCCCTCGGAGAACGTGTGGGTCGACCGGAACGGTCTCGTCCGCCGGATCCAACTCGCCTACGGCGCAAGAGGTTCGACGCCGCTCCATCTCGGCATGACGATGGACCTCTCCGACTACGGCGCCCACATGACGGTCGCGGCGCCGCCGAGCAGCCAGGTCTTCGACATGACCCAGCTGGCCAAGCAGGGCCTCGGCAGCCTCGGAGGCTAGGTCCCGGACAGCTCGGCGGCGAGCGGCCCGGTGTCGAGCGGGTCGAACCCGAGCCGGCGTGCGATCTCCTCGGTCGAGGGCCGCGTGCCCTCGGCGAACAGTCCGCGGAGGATCTCCCCGGTCGCGGTGCTCCGCCACCAGTCCTCGCCGATCTCGCCACGCAGGTGAGTCTGGAGCTGGGCCGAGCGGATCCAGGCGCGCAGGTAATCGGCCGAGTAGAAGGCGGCGTCCATGTCCGAGAGGTAGCCCCGAGCGTCGTAGCGCAGCCCGGTGGCAGCGGTGAGCAGCGGCCCGTAGTCGCGCGACGAGGTCCCCTGCTCCGACGGGAACGCACCCCAAAAGCCGAGCTCGTAGCGGAGCTTGGCCGCGTAGCGGCGGTACATGAGGACCTCGACGAACCCGGTTGCCTCGGCGTTCTCCTCCGCCTCCGCGTCCGACAGCCCGAAGTGGAGCGCATGCCAGCCCGGCTCGCGCGTGACCGCCTCGACGATGTACGAGTAGATCTCCGTCAGGGCGTGATCGCGCGAGATGTTGCGGAACGTGTACGAGAGCTCCGGCCCGACGCCCGCGTAGTGGAGCGCGTGCCCCGCCTCGTGGAGGAACGCCTGGTAGTCGGACAGGCCGCCCTGGGCACGGGTGATGAGGTGGACGATCTCGGGGGCGTCGGATGCGATCACACAGGCGCGCGGGCTCTTCTGCGGCCGGTCCTCGAGGTCGAGGCGGATGCTGGGAATCGCCTCGATGTCGAAACCGAGCTCGCGAACCGTCTCGACGCACACCTCGACCGAACGCTCCTTTGGATAGGTCGACTCGAGCGGCGACAGGCGACGCAGCCAGCGGAGATGCGCGCTCGTTGGCAGCGCGTCGCGCTCGGGGCCGAGCAGCCGCTCGAACCAGCGCCCGCGGAGGCGCTCGAACTCCGGGGCGACGTCAGCCGCCACGTGGCGCAGCACGCCCTCGAGCTCCGGCAGCGAGATCTGCTTCCGCTCCTCGTTTCGCGCCACCGCGTTCGGCTCGCCCGAGAGGTCAGCCTCGAGCTCGTTGCGGGTGGCGAGGAGCTCACGCCGCGTCTCGTTGAAGCTCGCATCGAGCTCCTGCGCCAGCTCACCGAGCTCTTCGCGCTGCGCGAAATCGGGAAGGACGGCGAGCTTCGCGTCCGCTGAGCGCAGGGGTAGATCCTCGCCGTTGAAGGTGAGCCGAGCCTCGAGCAGCGCGTTCTCGAGGGCGTCCTGGTCCTCGGCCATGACAGCCTCGACGAGCCCTTGCTCGCAGGTCATGCGCAGGCGGTAGAGCCGCTCACGCTCGTCCACTGCAGCTGACTCCTCCGCTTCGCGGAGCGCCTCGAGCTGCGCGGGGGTGAAGAGATCCGCGTAGCGGCCCACAATCGCAGCGAGCTCCGAGACCTCCTTCTCGCCGACCCTGACCGCGCGAACCTCCTCGCCCTCATCCCGGTAGTAGTCGCGGAGACGCGACTCGTATTCCTGCGGGGTGCGAACAGCGGTTGTGCTCATCGGTGCGCGAGCGCGAGGTCGCGCACCGCCGAGAGTAGTTGCTCCAGCTCGAACGGCTTCGGCAGGACCGCGTCGGCAGCGCTCAGTCCCGGCTCCGTGAGCTCGACCGAGCCGGTGACGAGCACCACCGGGATCGGCGGCCGGCGGGCGTGGCACTCGGCCACGAGCGCGTCGCTGCGCTCGCGGCGCAGGTGGACGTCGAGCACGAGGAGGTCGACGTCTTCCTCCGCCAGCAGCGCGCGCGCCGAGGCGAGCGAGTGCGCTTCGAGGACCTCGTGGCCTTCGAGCTCGAGATTGACCCTGCACAAGAGCCTGATCGACGGCTCGTCGTCGACGACCAGGATCCGGGTCGCCGCATGACCCGCTGGTTCCCCCATTGCGGCGACGAGTGTAACCGCGCGACTACACCATCGCGGCCGCCGCCCGCAGGCGACTGAGCGTCGTCTCGCGGCCGAGCAGCTCGATGCTCTCGAACAGGCCCGGGGAGACCTTCGACCCCGTCACCGCGACGCGGACCGGCTGGAACGCCTGGCGCGGCTTCAGCTCGAGCCCGTCGGCGGTCGCGCGCAGCGCCGTCTCGATCGCTTCGGCGTCGAACGGCTCGAGCGAGGCGAGTGCCGCCTCCGTCGCCGCGAGCATCGGCCCACCGCCGTCGAGGTCCGCGGCCCGCGGCTCGACCTCCTGGAAGAAGAAGCCCGCGAAGCCTGGGAACTCGGCCAGCTTGGCGATCTTCTCCTGCACGATCGGCGCCACCCGGGCCACCAGCTCGGCATCCCAGTCGTAGCCGTTCTCGCCGAGCCAGAGGAGGAGCCGGTGTGCGAAGTCGTCGAGCGGAAGCTCGCGCAGGTAGACGCCGTTCAGCCAGTCGAGCTTCTGGTAGTCGAACTGGGCCGGGCTGGGACTGACACGCTCGAGCGAGAACCGTTCGACGAGTTCGTCGCGGGACATCACAGTCGTCTCGCCGTCGGGCGCCCAGCCGAGCAGCGCGAGGAAGTTCATGAGCGCCTCGGGGAGGTAGCCGGCGGCGCGGAACTCGTCGATGCCGGTCGCTCCGTGGCGCTTCGAGAGCTTCTTGCCATCGGCGCCGAAGATGCTCGGCGCATGCGCATAGGCCGGACGGTCTCCGCCGACCGCGGCGATGATGTTGATCTGCTTCGGCGTGTTCGAGATGTGGTCGTCGCCGCGGATGACGTGCGTGATCCCGTCCCACACGTCCTCCATCGGCGAGGCGAAGTTGTACGTCGGCCGGCCGTCGGAACGAACGATCACCACGTCCTCGAGCTTCTCGTTCGGGTACTCGATTCGGCCGCGGACAATGTCCTCCCACGCCGTGACCCCGTCGTCGGGCATACGAAAGCGGATCGCGCCCTCGTCCTCGTAGGCCTTGCCCTCGGAGACGAGCTGCTCGGCGACGCGGCGGCAGTCGTCCATCCGGTCGAGCTGGAACGTGAGCGGCCCGTCCCATTCGATCCCTAGCCAGCTCAGCGACTCCTGGATCTGGTCGACCGCCTCGGCGACCTCGCGTGAGGTGTCGGTGTTCTCGATGCGGAGGAGGTTGCGCCCGCCCTCGTGCCGGGCGAAGAGCCAGTTGAAGAGGAACGTGCGGACACCGCCGACGTGGAGAAAGCCGGTGGGGCTCGGAGCCATCCTGACGACCGGGGCCATGCGGATAGCGTAGGCAGCGGTGCAGATCGGCGCGCACATCTCCTCCGCAGGCGGGATCGACAAGGCGATCGACCGCGCCGTCGACCTGGGTGCGGACTCGGTGCAGGTGTTCACCCAGAGCCCGCGCACGTGGCGACCGACGAACCACGACCCCGCGAGCTTCGAACGCTTTCGCGAGAAGCGCGAGGCTGCCGGAATCGGGGGCGTCGTCTGCCACGCGCTCTACCTCTGTAACCTCGCGGCGCCGGACGACGCCGTCTACGAGAAGTCCGTGGCCGCACTGCGCAACACGATGGAGGTTGCCTGCGGGATCGACGCCGACGGTGTCGTCTTCCACGTCGGCTCTCATCTCGGCAGCGGCTTCGAGACCGGGCTCGAGCGCGTGCTGCCGGCCATGGAGCAGGTGCTCGAGCTGACCTCCGACGAGACGTGGCTCCTGATGGAGAACTCGGCCGGCGCCGGCGGCACGATCGGCCGGTCGATCGAGGAGCTCGCCGCGATCCACGAGCGAGTCGGAGCCCATCCGCGGCTCGGGGTATGCCTCGACTCGTGCCATCTCTACGTGTCGGGTGTCGACGTGACCGACCCGACCGCGCTCGACGCCTGCCTCGACGAGCTCGACTCCTCGATCGGCCTCGAGCGGCTGAGGGCGCTGCACGTCAACGACTCCGCCGCCCCGCTCGGCTCGAACCGCGACCGCCACGCGAACGTCCTCGAAGGAGAGCTCGGCGAGAGGCTCGGCGTGTTCCTCTCCAATCCGCGCCTGCAGGGCCTGCCGGCCGTGCTCGAGACCGCGGGGCCCGAGAACCACGGCCCGGACGCGAACGAGATCCGGAAGACGAAGGAGCTGCGAGCGCGCTGGCTGGATTGAGCCGAGATCGCTACCGCTGGGTGGTGCTCGCGGCCGGGACGCTCGCCCAGGCGAGCTTCTCCGCCTCCTCGGTCGGGCTGCCCGCACTCGGCCCCGCGCTGAAGTCGGAGTACGGGCTGACGCTCGGCGAGACCGGCGTCGTGCTCGCGGGAATCGGGATCGGGATGCTCTTCACCCTGCTGCCGTGGGGGCTCGTGGCCGACCGCATCGATGAGCGCTGGGTGATCGCGACCGGGCTGACCGGCGCGAGCGCGATGCTCATCGTCGCCTCCACGACGCACACCTTCGGCGCCGTCACCTTCGTCCTCATCGCCGTCGGCGCCCTCGGAGCGAGCGTGAACGCCGCCAGCGGCCGCGCGATCATGGCCTGGTTCCCCGCCTCGGAGCTCGGCCTGGCCCTCGGCATCCGGCAGACCGCGATCCCGATCGGCGGCGCGGTCGCGGCCGCAACCCTGCCCGCGCTCTCCTCGTCGGGCGGCACCCGGGTCGCCTTCCTCTTCCTCGCCGGCTCGTGCGCCGTCGGAGCGATCGTCGCGGCCGCCTTCGTCAAGAGCGGGGCCGGAGCAGAGCCGGAGCTGGGCGACGTCACTGCGCCGCTGCGGAGCTCGTGGATGTGGCTGCTCGGCACCGGGACCGGCCTGTACCTCGTGGCGCAGATCGCGATCATCGGCTTCGTCGTCCTCTTTCTCCACGAGCATCGCGGCCTGTCGAAGGAAGCCGCGGGCGCCGTGCTGGCAGTGATCTACGTGCTCGCCGTGGCGGCGCGCATCGGCTCCGGCCGGATCTCCGACCGCCTCGGCAGCCGGCTCGGGCCGCTACGGACGATCGGCGTCGCCGTCGCGATCTCCACCGCCGCCGTCGCGGCGGCGACCGACTCCCCGCTCGGGCTCCTCATCCCGCTCTTCGTCGTCGCCGGCGTCCTCAGCATGTCCTGGAACGGCCTCTCCTACGCAGCCGCGGCCGAGACCGCCGGTGGCGCACGCACCGGAGCGGCCCTCGGCTTCCAGCAAACGCTGCTCGGGGTCGTCGTCGCCGGCGGCCCGCCCGTGATCGCCCTCGTCGCCACGCACAGCTGGCGGCTCGCCTTCTTCCTCGCCGCGGTCGGCCCGGCCTGCGGCGTCCTGATCCTGCAGCGACTGCGGGAGCCGCCTAGGAGACCCGCGCGAACACGCGGAACGTCGGCGACCCTTCCGGCAGCTCCCCGAACTCCGGATTGACGCAGCCGAGCTCGCTTTCGCGCTGCGAGAACGTCGACTGCACCGCCGACTCGCACATCGGGAGTGGCCTGCGCAGCGCGCGCACGGCGCCAAACCCCTCGCGCGACCGTTCCGCGGCCGCGAGCATCTCGACGTCGATCTCCGCCTCGAACACCCTCTGGAGGCAGCCCATGTAGGTGTGCCCGTGCTCCTCGTACGCGTAGACGAAGGGACACGACCGCTGGAGGCACGCCGCCGGGTAGATCACCTTCTCGCAGTGGACGGCGCAGCGCCTGCACTCAGCCTCGTCCTGCGGGTGCAGGGGGAGCGTCGCGGTCGCTTGCTCGGGCGTCATGACCTCATTGTTCGCGCGGATGCAGGGCTACGCAAGACTTGACAGACCGCGGAGGTGGCGCTAGGCGACGGCCGGGGACTCGGCGGCTGACGCGGCCCCATGCCCGCGGACTCTCTCTCTAGGCTGCCCGCGTGGGCCGGAAGCTCCTCTGGGCGTCGCTCGCTCTCGCGCCGATCACGGTCGCCGTGGACAAGCTCACCGACGCCGGCGACGTCACGCTCTTCGTGCTCGCCGCGATCGCGCTCATCCCGCTCGCGTGGCTGATCGGCGAGTCGACCGAGCACGCGGCCGAGCACACAGGCGCCGGCATCGGCGGCTTCCTCAACGCGAGCTTCGGGAACGCGCCGGAGCTGATCGTCGCGCTCTTCGCCGTCGCCGCGAACCTGCCCGTCGTCGTGCTCGGGTCGCTCGCGGGGAGCGTCATCTCGAACCTGCTGCTCGTGTACGGCGTCACGCAGATCGCCGGCCCAGACGGCGCACGGATCGACCGCCGGTCGCTGCTCCTGCAGATCGGCCTCGTCGGCGCCGCGGTCGTCGCCTTCGTGTGTCCGGCCACGCTCGCCCACACCGGCCCGCCCGAGCGCCACACGGTCGTCGTCGCCTCGGTGGCTGTGGCGATCGTCCTGCTGGTGGTTTATCTCGCGGTCGTCGGCCGGAACCTGAGCCTGCACCGCGAGCAGGCGCGCGAGGGTGCTGAGCCGGACGAGGGAACCTGGTCGATGCCGACTTCCCTCGGCATGTTGGCTCTGGCAACCGCCGCGACGGCCTGGGTGAGCGAGATCCTCGTCCACTCGCTCCATGCCTTCGCGACGGCCGTCGGCCTCAGCGAGTTCTTCGTGTCCGTCGTGATCGTGGCGATCGTCGGCAATGCTGCCGAACACGGCGGGGCCATCCTCATCGCGCGGAACGGGAAGATGCGGCTCGCGACCGAGATCGCGATCTCGTCCAGCGCACAGGTGGCGCTGCTCGTCGTCCCGGTCGTGACGCTCCTCTCGCTGTTCTTCACGCATCACCTCGCCCTCGCCTTCCGCTGGTCGGAGCTTCTGGTGATGGCGGGCGCGGCCGTCGTCGCCGCAGGGACCGTCTGGGACGGCACTTCGCGGCGGAGAGAGGGGAAGCTCCTGGTCGTCGCGTACGCCGCCGCCGTCGTCGGCTTCTACTTCGCAGGCGGCCGATGAAGATCCTGTAACAACGGTTTCGTCACACGCCGACTTCGTCTACCCTCGAAGCCATGGCCGTGTCCGAGGAGTCGAAGGGGGGCGTTGCCGTGCCCGCCACCGCGGCGGTCGACGCGCGCGAACTGACGCGCCGTTACGGCTCCGGCGAGACAGCAGTCGACGCGCTCCGCGGAGTGGATCTCGAGGTTCGCTCCGGTGAGCTCGTCGCCGTGATGGGCCCGTCGGGCTCCGGCAAATCGACCCTTATGCACATCCTCGCCGGCCTCGACAAGCCCACCTCGGGGACGGTGAAGATCGCCGGCACCGAGATCAGCGACCTCGACGACTCCAAGCTCACGCTCCTGCGGCGCGAGCACATCGGCTTCGTCTTCCAGTTCTTCAACCTCCTCCCGATGCTCGACGCCGAGGAGAACATCGTCTTGCCGCTCTCGATCGCCGGCGAGAAGCCGGATCGCGCGTGGCTCGACGAGCTGCTCAAGCGGATGGGGCTCGACCAGCGGCGCGACCACAGGCCCTCGGAGCTCTCCGGCGGCGAGCAGCAGCGCGTGGCGATCGCGCGCTCGCTCGTCTCGCGGCCTACGATCCTGTTCGCCGACGAGCCGACCGGCAACCTCGACTCGAAGACGGGCGGCGAGATCCTCGACCTCATCCGCGACTCGGTCGACTCGTACGGCCAGACGACCGTCATGGTCACGCACGAGCCGCGCGCGGCCGCGACCGCCGACCGGATCCTCTTCCTCTCCGACGGACTGATCGTGAAGGAGCTCCACGACACGACGGCGGCCGACGTGCTCGCCGTGATGAGCAACCTCGGCGAGTAGATGTTCCTCGTCGCGCTCAAGGGTCTCGCGGGCCGCAAGGTCCGCGCCGCGCTGACGGCCGTCGCAATCGTGCTCGGTGTCGCAATGATCAGCGGCACCTACGTCCTCACCGACACGATCAAGGCGGCGTTCAGCACGGTCTTCACGACCGTGTACGCGAAGACGGACGCCGTGGTCACCGGCAAGGTCGCGTTCGGGAACAGCAACAGCAGCAACAACCTGCCGCCGTCCTTCCCCGAGTCGCTGCTCGGCAAGGTGCGGAATCTGCCGGGCGTGGCCCAGGCCGACGGGGGGATCAGCGACGAGGCCCATATCGTCGGCCGCGACGGCAAGGTGATCGCCAGCGGCGGTTCGCCCGGCCTCGCGTTCAGCGTCCACCCTCACGGCGACCAGCGCTTCAATCCGCTAACGCTCGTCTCCGGGACGTGGCCCGTCGGCGACCACGAGGTCGCGATCGACGCGCACACCGCGAGCAAGGAGGACTTCAAGGTCGGCCAGACGGTCGGCGTGGTCGCGGACGGCCCGGTGACGCCGTACAAGATCGCCGGCATCGTCAAGATCGGCGGTGTCTCGTCGCTCGGCGGGGCGACGATCACCGTCTTCGACTTCTCGACCGCCCAGAAGATCTTCCACAAGGAAGGGAAGCTCGACGGCATCAACATCGCTGCCACGAAGGGGACGAGCCCGCAGCAGCTCGTCAACGAGATCAAGCCGATCCTGCCTCCGACCGCGGAGGTGCGGACGGCGGCGGGTCAGGCGGCGCAGGCCACCAAGGACACGAACGGCTTCCTCTCGATCATCAACGACTTCCTACTCGCGTTCGGCGGCGTCGCCCTCTTCGTCGGTACGTTCGTGATCGCGAACACCCTCTCGATCACGATCGCACAGCGGACGCGTGAGCTCGCGACCCTGCGGACGCTCGGCGCGAGCCGCCGCCAGGTGCTCATGTCCGTCTTGCTCGAGGCGTTCGTGATCGGCGTCTTCGCGTCGGTCACCGGTCTCTTCCTCGGGCTCGCCCTGGCGAAGGGACTGAACGCGCTCTTCGTGCACTTCGGGATCGACCTGCCGCAGGCTGGGACGGTGTTCGCGACGCGGACGATCGTCGTCGCGCTCGCCGTCGGCATCCTCGTGACGCTGCTCGCGGCCTTGCGACCTGCAATGCGCGCCACGCGCGTGCCGCCGATCTCGGCGGTGCGTGAGGGAGCGGTCCTGCCGACCTCCCGCTTCGCCCGCTTCAGCGTCACCGCTGCGCTGCTCACGATCGGCGGAGCCGTCGCGCTCATGCTCGTCGGCCTCTTCGTCGGAGGCCTCTCGACGACGCAGCGGCTTCTCGCCCTCGGCGTCGGCGCGGCCGCCGTATTCGTGGGCGTGGCGATGCTGGCGAAGACGCTCGTTCCACCGCTCGCGCGGGTGCTCGGCTGGCCGGCGAAGGAGCTCGGCGGCGCCGCCGGCGAGCTCGCGCGCGGCAACGCCATGCGGAACCCGCAGCGCACCGCCTCGACGTCGTCCGCGCTGATGATCGGACTCGCGCTCGTCACCCTCGTCTCGGTGCTCGCGTCAGGGCTGAAGACGACGTTCAACAACGCCGTCGACTCGGTCTTCAAGGGCAACTACGCGCTGACCGCGACCGACAACTTCTCCCCCATCTCGGTCGCCTCGGAGCAGGCTCTGGCGCAGGTGCCGGGCGTCAAGGTCGTCTCGGGCGTCCGCGCCGGCGACGGCAAGGCATTCGGCAGCAGGATCAACGTCACCGCCGTCAACCCCGACATCTCCAAGGTCATCGTCGTCAACTGGGAGCACGGCTCGCAGGCGACTCCCGGGCAGCTCGGCGAGAACGGTGCCTTCGTCGACAAGGCGTACGCGAAGGCCCAGCACCTGTCGATCGGCTCGCCCATCGCGGTCGAGGTGCCGTCTGGCAAGACGCTGCACCTCGTCCTCAAGGGCATCTTCGCACCGCCGAAGGGCGGCTCGCCGTACGGCGACGTGACGATCTCGCAGCAGCGCTTCGACGCGGAGTACCAGAACCCGCAGAACATCTTCGCCTTCGTCGACATGGCCGGCGGCGTCAGCGACGCCAACACCGCGACGTTGACGAACGCGCTCGAGCCGTTCCCTGACGCGAAGATCGCGACCGCGAGCGAGTTCAAGAAGAACCAGGAGCAGGGGATCAACACGCTCCTCAACCTCCTCTACGTGCTGCTCTCGCTCTCGATCCTGATCAGCCTGTTCGGGATCGTGAACACGCTCGTCCTGACCGTCTTCGAGCGCACGCGCGAGCTCGGCATGCTCCGCGCGATCGGGATGACGCGGCGGCAGGTGCGCCGGATGATCCGGCATGAGAGCATCATCACTGCCCTGATCGGCGCCGCGCTCGGGATCCCGGTCGGCGTCGCGCTCGCGCTAATGGTCGGGAAGGCGATCGACTACCCGGCCTTCACGATCCCGTGGGGGACGCTCATCGTCTTCGTGATCGCGGCGATTCTCGCGGGACTTGTCGCGGCCATCATCCCGGCCCGCCGCGCCGGCAGGCTCAACGTCCTCGAAGCGCTCCAGTACGAGTAGCCGCTACTCCGGCGCGCGCCACGGCCCGGGCTCGCGGGTGACGGGGTAGCCCGCCCAAACCAGACCTTCGACCGAGCCGTCCTCGGCGCGCACGATGCGCAGCGCCTCGCCGTGCTCCGGCCCGGAGATCGTGCGCCAGCGGTCGTCCGTCTCCCGCTCGTAGACCGAGGACGGCTGCCAGTCCGGCACCCCGTCGAAGCGCGCCTCGAGCTTGCCCTCGCGCCAGCGGAACACGAGCCGAGCCGCCTCCATGAACCAGATCCCGAGCAGCGGGACGACGTCGTCGGGTGGCGGCTCGCCGACCCGCCACGTCTCGGGCGCGACCGGCCACTCCTCGACCGTCGTCCCCAGGAGCTCGACTCCGAGCTCGCCGAGGTTCGCTTCGCTCTCGTTCGTGAGCTCCGCGACGACGACCTTCTCCTGCGCCGAGAAGAGGAGCTGCGCGATGAAGCCGGGCATCGAGCCCGTGTGGCCGGCGAGGATCCGGTCGCCGTCGCGGTACAGCCCGAGGCCCAGCCCGTAGCCCGACAGCCAGCGCTCGTGGTCGGCGATCGCCTGCACCGTCCGCATCTCCTCGGCGCTCGAGGACGCGAGCACGGACTCATCGGGATCCGCGAGAAACGCGCCCCAGCGGCAGATGTCGGCTGCTGTCCCCCACAGCTGGCCGGCGGACGCCCAGGCGCCGGTCTCCACGCCGATCGTGTCCCAGACGCCGTCGGCGTACGGCTGCGCGAGGTAGCCCTGGGCCACCGGCGCCTCCGGCTCGAACGTCACGCGCGTCAGGCCGACCGGCCCGAACAGCCGCTCACGCACGTAGTCCTGGTACGGGACGCCCGAGACGCGCTCGACGATGATGCCCAGCAGGGCGAACGCGAGATTGGAGTAGTGGAACCGCGCACCGGACGGCAGCACGAGCTCGGCCTGCGCGAGCGTCTCGAGCAGCTCGTCCGGCTGCGCGAAGCGCAGGGTCAGCCACGAGTCGTCGTGTGTCTCGCGCTGCAGGCCCGACGCGTGCGAGAGAAGCCGCCGGATGCTGGGCGTGTAGGCCGCGCCGTCGACGTGCCGGTCGAGGGTGTCCTCGAGATCGAGCTTGCCCGCGTCGCGCAGCTGCATGATCGCGGCCGCCGTGAACGTCTTCGTGATCGAGCCGATGCGGTACTGCGTGTGCGGCGTCGCCTCGACGCCGGCCTCGACGTCCGCCGCGCCGACCGCGGTCTCCCAGACAAGCTCACCATCGCGGATGACAGCCGCCGCGATGCTCGGCGTGCGCTTCTCACGCTGCGCTTGCCGAACGAGGCGCTCGAGCCTGGCAGCGAGGCGCTCCGGGATCTCAGACATGTACGGACAGGACCTCCTGCATGCGCTCGATCGCCTGCTCGATCTCCTCGTCGCCGATGTCGAGATGCGTGACGGCACGCAGCCAGCCGGCACGGAGATCGCCGACGCCGACGCCGCGCTCGAGGAGCCGCTCACGCAGGCCAGGCTCGTCGGGGATGGGTACGAAGTTCGTCTCCACGGTTGCGGGATCGACCCCGATCCCGTCCGCCAGCCGCCGCGCGCGCGAGTGGTCTTCGGCCAGCAGCTCAACATTGTTCTCGAGCGCGTAGAGCATCGCGGCCGATGCGATGCCGGACTGCCGCAGCGCGCCTCCGAAGAGGAACTTCCCCTCCCAGGCCCGTTCGATCGTCTCCGCCGGGCCGGCGAGGATCGCGCCGAACGGGCAGCCGAGCCCCTTCGAGAAGCAGACCGTCACGGTGTCGGCAAGCGCTCCCCAGGCGGCCGGCTCGAGGCCCGCCGCGACCGAGGCGTTGAAGACGCGCGCGCCGTCGAGGTGGACGGCGGCGCCGCGCGAACGCGCGGCCCCGGCGGCTGCGCGGAACTCCTCGAGCGGCCAGATCCGGCCACCAGAGCTGCGGTGCGTGTTCTCGAGCACGAGCACACTGCCCGGGCCGAACTCGTCGACGTCCTCGATCTGCTCCGGCGTCGGCCGCCCCGCCTCGGCGGTGAGGCCCTGCATTACGAGGCCGGAGTGGATCGCAGGGCCGCCCCACTCGTAGATCAGGACGTGCGTCCGCTCCTCGGCGAGGACCTTGCAGCCCGGCCGGCTCAGAACGCGCAGCGCGGCCTGGTTCGCCATCGTCGCCGTCGGCACGAAGAGCGCCGCCTCGTGCCCGAGCAGGTCGGCCATCCGGCGCTGCAGCTCGTTGGTGGTCGGGTCCTCGCGCTCCTGCTCGTCGCCGACCTCGGCGGCCGCCATCGCGGCGAGCATCCCAGGCGTCGGCTTGGTGACGGTGTCGGAGCGGAGATCGATCACCGGTGCCCCTTCAGTGAATGTTGCCGCGTTTCTGGCGCGCGAAAAGCTAGCGAGGCAAGGACGCAGGAAGCCTCGATAGCCGAAGCTATCGGGGCGACCGAGGACGCTGCATCGCGACGCTTTGCAGCCGCCAGGAACCCGGAGGACATTTGCTGAAGGGGCACCTACGGCGGACGCTACCGTAGCCCGATGGATCTGGCCCTCCTCGAACAGATGCTGCGCGAGCGCGGCGAGCCGGCCTTCCGCGCCCGGCAGGTCTGGGAGTGGACGGCCCGCGGCGCGGCCGGGTACGACGCGATGACGAACCTGCCGCTCGCGCTGCGCGAGGAGCTCGCGGCGGCCGTGCCGTTTTCTACCCTCGAAGTCGAAACAGAACGCGAATCCCGCGACGGCACGGTCAAGACGCTCTTCCGCACCGCCGACGGCCATCCGGTCGAGGCGGTGCTGATGCGCTACCGCGACGGCCGGCGCTCACTCTGTCTCTCCTCGCAGTCGGGCTGCCCGCTCACGTGCACGTTCTGCGCGACCGGCTCGATGGCGTTCGGGCGCAACCTCACCGCGTCGGAGATCCTCGACCAGGCTCTCCACTTCCGGCGGCTCACGGAGGTCGACCATGCCGTGTTCATGGGGATGGGCGAGCCGATGCTCAACCTCGACGAGGTGCTCGCGGCGGCGCGGCGGTTGCCCGCTCTCGGCATCACGCACCGGCGGACGACGGTCTCGACCGTCGGCTGGCTGCCCGGCCTGCGGCGCTTCGTGGACGAGGTGGACGAGCCGATCCGCCTCGCGCTCTCACTCCATGCGGCGGACGACGAGCTGCGGTCGCGGATCATGCCCGTCAACGTCAAGTACCCGGTCGCGGACGTGGTCGCCGAGTGTCGCCGGCAGGCGGAGGCGACGAGGCGCCGCGTCTTCATCGAGTACGTGATGCTGGCGGGCGTGAACGACGCGCCGGAGCAGGCTCGGGCGCTCGCGGAGCTACTGGGCCGCGACCACTTCAAGGTCAATCTCATCCCCTACAACCCGACGGGGCTGTTCCAGGGCTCGTCGCGGGAACGGATCGAGGCCTTCCGGCACGAGCTCGAGCGCGCCCATGTGCCTGTCACCGTCCGACTGACCCGCGGCCGGGACATCGAGGCCGCCTGCGGCCAGCTCGCCGCGGATCCTCGGGCAGGCAGGCGTAGTTCGCTGCAACCCACGCCCTGAGCCGGCGCCTCTTCCTCAGACCGGCTGTCGCAGCTCGTGGCGACGACGCCACGCGACGTAGAGCGCCGACGCGAGCAGGATCGCGTCGCCCGCGGCAATCGCCACGTCGGCGAGATTGAAGGCGACGGATCCGCGGACGAGCGGATCGGGAACACCTCGGCTCCAGACCAGCGCGGCGACGAACGTCCCGAGCGCACCACCGGCCGCCGTGCCCGCTCCGAACGAGAGCGTCAGCGACGGGACGCGTGGCGCGAAGAAGAGCACCGCAGTGGCGCCCGCAGCGCCCGCGATGAGCAACCACAGCGGACGCGGATGGAAGTAGGCCGAACGGGCCGCCGCCGAATCCACGAGATCCGCGACGAGGACGCATACCGCTGCCGCGACCGCGAGCTGCCGCCGGCGACGCATGCCTCAGGCGCCCGCTGGCGCCTTCGCGTCCTCGAATCCGTACTTGACGACCGGATTCTTCGCCGCGCGCACCTCGTCCAGGCGCCGAACGGGGCGATGGTGCGGCGCCTCCTTCAGCAGTTCGGGCTCCTCCGCCGCCTCGCGCGCGATCGCGAGCATCGCGTCGCAGAACGCGTCGAGCGTCTCCTTCGCCTCGGTCTCCGTCGGCTCGACCATCAGGGCCTCGGGGACGATCAGCGGGAAGTAGATCGTCGGCGGGTGGAAGCCGTAGTCCATCAGCCGCTTCGCGACGTCGAGGGCGGTCGAGTCGTGCTCCCGCTTCAGCGTCCGCGCCGAGAGGACGAACTCGTGCATGCACAGGCGGTCGAACGGCAGGTCGTACGCGTCCTTGAGGCGCGCGAGGACGTAGTTCGCGTTGAGCACAGCCACCTCGGACATCTCCCGTAGCCGCGGTCCCCACATCCGCATGTACGCGTACGAGCGGACGAAGACGCCGAACGGTCCCGTGAAGCCGCGCACCTTGCCGATCGTCTGCGGCCGGTCGTAGTCGAGGCCGAAGCCGCCCTCCTCCCGCTGCACGACGGCCGGCACCGGCAGGAACGGCTCGAGCACGTCGCGTACCGCAATCGGCCCGCCGCCCGGGCCGCCGCCGCCGTGCGGCTGCGAGAACGTCTTGTGCAGGTTGATGTGGACGATGTCGAAGCCCATGTCGCCGGGCCGCGAGATCCCGCAGACGGCGTTGAGGTTCGCGCCGTCGTAGTACATGAGCGCGCCGGCGCCGTGGAAGATCCGTTCGATCTCCTCGATGTTCTCGTCGAAGAGGCCGAGGGTGGACGGGTTCGTGAGCATGAGCGCCGCCGTGTGCTCGTCGACCTTGCCGCGCAGGTCGTCGATGTCGACGTTCCCGCGCGCATCGGTTTGCACGTGCGTGAGCTCGTAGCCCGCCATCGTGACCGAGGCCGGGTTCGTCCCGTGCGCGGTGTCGGGGATGACGACCTTCCGCCGCTGCTCGCCCTCACCGCGCGAGGCGAAGTACGCGCGTACGAGCAGGAGGCCGGTCAGCTCCCCCTGGGAGCCGGCCGCCGGCTGGAGCGAGACCGCGTCGAGCCCCGTCACCTCCGCGAGGATCTCCTGCAGGCGCCACATCAGCTCGAGCGCGCCCTGTGCCCCGTCCTCCTCCTGCAGCGGGTGCAGCCGAGCGAACCCGGGGAGCGCAGCGAGCCGCTCGTTGATCCGCGGGTTGTACTTCATGGTGCAGGAGCCGAGCGGATAGAAGCCGGTGTCGACGCCGAAGTTCCGGGTCGAGAGCTCGGTGAAGTGCCGGACGAGCTCGAACTCCGGCACCTCGGGCAGGCGCGGCGGCTCGGTGCGGCGGAGCTCCTCCGGAAGCTCGGGCGGAGCCGGGAGGTTCTCGTAGTGCGGGAGCGCCGACGCGCGGCGACCCATTTGCGACTTCTCGTAGATGAGCTTCATCGGGCCACCTCGGCGAGCACGTCGGCGAGCCGGTCGATCTCCTCCGGCGTGCGCCGCTCGGTGACCGCCACCAGCAGGACGTCGTCCATCCCCTCGTAGTCCCGACCGAGCGCGTAGCCCGGATGGACGCCGAGCTTGCGCGCGTCCGCGACGACCTCGCGCGCGTTCCGTCCGACGCGAACCGCAAACTCCTTGAACGTTGTCTGATCGGCAAACAGCGGTTCGAGTCCCGCTCGCTCCGCAAGACGCTCTTTTGCATACGCGGCCAGCGAGAGGCAGGTCTCCCCCAGCTCGCGCAGCCCCTGCGGCCCGAGCCACGTGAGATAGACGAGCCCGCCGAGCGCGAGCAGGGTCTGGTTCGTGGTGATGTTCGAGGTGGCCTTCTCCCGCCGGATGTGCTGCTCCCGGGTCTGCAGGGTGAGGACATAGCCGCGCTCGCCCGCGGTGTCTACCGTCTCGCCGACGATGCGGCCCGGCATGCGCCGGATGAACTCCTGGCGGGCGGCGAGGAAGCCGTAATGCGGCCCGCCGAAGGACTGGAAGTTCCCGGCAGCCTGTCCTTCGCCGAGCGTGAGCGCGGCTCCGTAACGGCCCGGCGCCTCGAGCACGCCGAGCGAGAGGAGGTCGACGTGCGCAATCGGCAGCGCGCCGGCCTCGGCTGCCCTGGCGGTGAGCTCCGGCGCCGGCTCGAGGCAGCCGAAGAAGTTCGGCTGCTGGAAGAAGACCGCCGCGGCGTCGACGGCGGCACGTTCCAGCTCGTCGGGGTCGGTCGCCCCGTTCCGGTGGGGAACCTCGACGACCTCGAGGCCGAAGCCGACCGCGTACGTCTTCACGACCTGCCGCACCTGCGGGTTGGTCGCTTCGGTCAGAACGACCTTGTCGCGGCCGGTCACGTGCTTCGCGACGTAGCACGCGTCGGCGGCGACGACGGTGCCGTCGTAGCCGGACGCGTTCGAGACATCCATCCCCGTCAGCTCGCAGATGGCGGTCTGGTACTCGAAGATCGCCTGAAGCACACCCTGACTCATCTCGGGCTGGTACGGCGTGTACGCGGTCAGGAACTCGCCGCGCTGGAGGATCGTGTCGACCACCGCCGGCACGTAGTGGTCGTACATGCCCGCGCCGAGGAACGACAGCTCGCGGCTCGCGTCGGCGTTCCGCTCCGCGAGTGCGGCGACGTGTGCGTAGACCTCCTGTTCCGACAGCGCGGGCTCGAGGTCGAGCTCCCGTCCGAAGCGGACCGCCTCCGGGAGGTCGCGGAACAGCTCGTCGACCGTGCCGACGCCGATTGTTCCGAGCATCTCCTCTCGGTCGGACTCGGTGAGGGCGAGGAACGGATGCGTCATTCCCGCTCCCAGCACCGACAAAGCCGGTGCCTCCGCTCTCTGGTGAGCTCCGTCAAGCCTACGCTCACTGCTCGGCCAACAGCTGCCGGTAGGCCTCGGCGGCGAGCAGCGCGTCGACCTCGCCGGGATCCGCGAGCCTGACACGCAGCAACCAGCCGTTCCCGTACGGGTCCTCGTTCACCGTCTCGGGTGCGTCGACGACCTGCGCGTTCACCTCGAGCACCTCGCCCGAGAGCGGCGCGATCACGTCGGAGACGGCCTTCACCGACTCGACCTCGCCGTAGGACTGGTCCTTCGTGACGGTCGACCCGACCTCCGGCGCCTCGAAGTGGACGAGCTCGCCGAGCGAATCGGCGGCGAACCACGTGATGCCGAGCACGGCCTCGTCTCCCTCCACCCGTGCCCAGTCGTGCTCGGAGTGGTACTTCAGATCGTCGGGATAGCTCTCGGCGGCTGCCACTCAACCCTCCCTCTGGTAGATCGGTTTCTTGACGACTCGCGCCCGGCGCGGACGACCGCGGACGTCGATGGTCAACTCGGTCTCGGGCTTTGCGTGCGCGGCCGGAACGTAACCCAGCCCGATCCCGACCTCGAGCATCGGCGAGTGTGACCCGGACGTCACCTCGCCGCCCCCGGCGATCGCCATCCCCTGCCGAGGGATCGCCTTTTCCTCCATCACGAACGCGACGAGGCGGCGCTCGGGACCGTCCGCCTTCACGCGGCGCAGAACGTCGACACCCTCGAACTCCTTGTCGAGCCCGCAGGCCCAACCGAGGCCGGCCGAGATGGCGTCCGTGTCCGGCCCGATGTCGTTGCCGTGCAGCGGGTAGCAGACCTCGAGGCGCAGCGTGTCGCGGGCGCCGAGCCCGCACGGGACGGCGCCGCGCTCGAGCACGGCGTCCCAGAGCCGGACGGCGTCCTCGCTCATGCACAGCAACTCGCAGCCGTCCTCGCCGGTATAGCCGGTGCGGTTCACCATCACCTCGACGCCGTCGATCGTGGCCTCCGCGAAGGTGAACGCCGGGGCGGGCGGCAAACCGAGCCGCTCGATGGCGCGCGGCCCCTGGACTGCGAGCAGCCCGCAGTCGTCGGAGACGTCGCGCACGTCCGAGCCGGGAATCTCGCGCTCCTTCAGCCACGTGTACGCAGTCGCGCGATTGGAGGCATTCACGACGAGGAGGTAGGAGCACTCGCCGACGCGGTACACGATCAGGTCGTCGATGATCCCGCCGCGCTCGTTCGTCAGCAGCGTGTACTGCGCCTCGCCGGGCGAGAGCTTGTCGAGGTCGTTCGAGAGCGCGGCCTGGAGCAGGTCGCGGGCGTGCGGCCCTTCCACCTCGAGCTCGCCCATGTGCGAGACGTCGAAGACGCCGGCATCGGTCCGCACGGCCCGGTGCTCGTGGATGACGCCCTCGTACTGCACCGGCATCTCCCAGCCGGCGAACGGAACCATTCGCGCTCCGAGCGCGACGTGCCGCTCGTAGAGCGGCGTGTGGAGAAGCGTCGCGGCCATGGGCACGGCCGATCCTAGTGCGTGACGGCGGCGCCCCGACTCAGTTGGTCACGTGACGGTTCGGGAGCTATTCGCCGCGCAGGAAGGACGGCACGTCGAGCCCGTTCTCGCCCTGCTCGGAGCTGCCTGCAGAGGCAACGACCTGCGGCTCTGCGCTCGCGCGACGGCGACGACGGCCGGCACCGAAGCCGGTCGCGATCACGGTGACGCGCACCTCGTCACCCATCGCCTCGTCGATCACGGCTCCGAAGATGACGTTCGCATTCACGTCGGCCGCACTCGTCACGACCTCGGCAGCCTCGTTCACCTCGAACAGGCCGATGTCGGGGCCGCCGGTGATGTTGAGCAGGATCCCGGTCGCGCCCTCGATCGAGGACTCGAGCAGCGGCGAGGACACGGCGGCCCGAGCGGCCTCGGCCGCGCGGTTGTCGCCACTCGCGATGCCGATCCCCATCAGAGCCGACCCCGCCTCGCGCATGATCGTCCGCACGTCGGCGAAGTCGAGGTTGACGAGGCCGGGGACGGTGATCAGGTCGGTGATGCCCTGGACTCCCTGGCGGAGCACGTCGTCGGCCATGCGGAACGCGTCGACGACCGACGTCTGCTTCTCGACCACCTGTAGCAGGCGGTCGTTCTCGATCACGATCAGCGACTCGAGCTTGTCGCGCAGGCTCTCGATCCCCTGCTCTGCCTGCTGCGAGCGCTTCCGGCCCTCGAAGGCGAACGGCTTCGTGACGACGCCGACCGTCAGCGCATGGATCTCGCGGCCGAGGTCCGCGACGACCGGCGCAGCGCCCGTGCCGGTACCGCCGCCCTCGCCCGCGGTGATGAAGATCATGTCCGCGCCCTTGAGCGCTTCCTTGAGCTCGTCGCGGCTCTCCTGCGCGGCCGCCAGGCCGACTGCAGGATCCGCGCCCGCCCCGAGACCGCGCGTGGCAGCGGAGCCGATGTGGATCTTCACGTCCGCGTCGCAGCCCATCAGAGCCTGCGCGTCGGTGTTGACCGCGATGAACTCGACACCGGAGAGGCCGGCGTCCACCATGCGGTTGACGGCGTTCGTGCCGCCGCCACCCACGCCGACGACCTTGATCACTGCGAGGTAGTTCCCGGTCGTGTCCTTGCTGCTCATGAGTTCGAACCTAAACCTTTACTGGAGGGTTGGGCCTGCCTTCGGCAACGACGGGCCGGAGCGTACGTGCACTCAGCCTTGGTGTCAACTGCAGGTGGAGGTTCTCAGCCTGAACCTCTACTTGAGCTTTTGGTCGTGACAACGAGCGGAGACCCGGCCCCCGACACCGGCCGTCCGGGGGTGCTCACGTCGAGATAGGTGGAGCCCGGCGACAGCAGCGGGAGCACTCGTTCGGCCACGGCGACCTTCAGCTTGATGTCGCTGCCGTTGCCGAGCAGGAGCTCGACGCCCGAACGGAGATGGAACACGACCGATCCGTCTGTGTACGAGACGGAGTCCACGCGCGCCCCGAACGCTCCCGCCACTCCGGCGGCATGGGCAGCCGTCGCGGCACCGGTCGTGGTGAGGTAGGCGCCCGTCCGAACCGGTGTGCGTGTCGAGATCCAGATTCGTGGCAGCTTCGCTCCGGCGGTGGACAGGAGACTCCCCATCACGCGGCCCCGAGTCGAGAGGAGCCAGCTGTCGGCGCCGCGCCGCAGGACGGCCGCGGGGCGCTCGGCCACGACGATGACGCGCAGGGTGTGCGGGAAGTCCCGGTCGTAGCTCGCGCTGACGACGGTCGGGAGCGCGTCCACCTTGGCCAGTACGGCCGAGCCGTCGAGGCCGACGAGCGGCCTGCCGGCGAGCGAGGCAAGCGCTGCATGCACCTGGCGCGTCACCTGACGGGAGCCGCCTCGAACCTCGATCCGGTTGATCGCGAAGAGGGACGACTCCCGCGCGACGCAGGTATCCGCCAAGCCCCAGACCGAGCACGGCCAGCCCGATTGCGAGCGAGCGCCGCGTCGGCGCGAAGCGGCCGAGCCACGCCCGGGGATGGACTTCGGGCCACGCCGGTAGCCGAGGCAGCGGGAGTGCCTCCACGCGCGCGATTGACCGAGCGAGACGAGCCCTGGCAGGCATGGTGCGGTTTTCGGCGCCGGTCCGGACCTTCCTACAGTTCGGGCAGCTCGAGCTCGCCGAGAAACTCGACCTCGTGCTGGAGGCGGACGCCGAACTGCTCGCTCGCACGACGGCGCGCCTCGGCCATGAGCGCGAGGGCGTCCGCCGTGGTTGCCCCGCCGGCGTTCTCGATGAAGTTCGCGTGCTTCGGGGAGATCTGGGCTCCGCCGATCCGGTGCCCCTTGAGGCCGCACGCCTCGAGCATCCGGCCTGCGCTCAGCTCGTGCTCGGGATTCTTGAAGACGCTCCCGAAGGTGCGGCGGTTCGTCGGCTGCGCCTCCTTGCGCCGCGTGTTGAGCTCGCGGACCTCGGCCTTGATCTCGTCCGGCGGCCGCGGCCGCAAGCCGCAGCTCCGCACGCAGTACGACCTGGCCGTGCCGGAGCTCCGAGTGCCGGTAGCTCAGCCCGAGCTCTGCGGGGGTCAGCCAGCCGCTGCCGTCGGCCGTCGCCACGAGCGCGCGCTCCAGCACGCCGGCAAACTCGCCGCCGTAGGCGCCGGCGTTCATCCACACGCCGCCGCCGATCGTCCCGGGGATGGCGCAGGCGAACTCGAAGCCGCCGAGCCCGGCCGCGCGGGCGCGGTGCAGCGCGACGGCGTTCGCCGCCCCGCCTCCCACGCGCATGATCTCTCCCTCGACTTCGACGGCAGCGAGCTCTCCGCCGAGCTTGAGGACGACTGCGTCGACACCGTCGTCCGCGGCGAGCAAGTTCGAGCCGAGCCCGACGACCGCGATCCCGAGCGCACGCTCCTGCGCCGAGCGCAGCAACTCCCCGACCTCCCCTTCCGACTGCGGGCGCGCGAAGGCCCGCGCCGGCCCGCCGGTACCCAGCGTCGTGAAGCGGGCGAGCCGGACTCCGTCTTCGACGCTCATCTGAGCGCCTCGAGGATCAGCGTCGCTGCGCGATCGACGTCGCCCGCGCCGAGCGTGAGGACGGTGTCTCCCGGCCGGGCCCAGCCGGCGACGAGACGCGCTGCATCCTCGAGCGACGGTGCCCAGCCGATCGGCATGCCGGGACGAACCTGCGCGAGCTCGTCGACGATCAGCCTCCCCGTCACGCCGGGCAGCGGCTCCTCGCGCGCCGGATAGATCTCGGTCACGCACACCGCATCGGCGCCGGAGAGCGCCTTGGCGAAGCCGTGCGCGAGATGGAGCGTGCGCGAGTAGAGGTGCGGCTGGAAGAGCGCCAAGACCTTGCCGCCGTTGCGGACAGCGGCGAGGTCGGCCGTCAGCTCGGCCGGGTGGTGGGCGTAGCTGTCGAGGACGCGTGACGCCGCCCGCTTCGCCCTTCGGCTCGAGCCGGCGTCCCACTCCGCGGAACTCGACGATCGCGGCCGCGGCGTCGGCTCGCACGACGCCGGCGAGCTCGAGGGCCGCCAGCGCTGCCGCGGCATTACGCCGGTTGTGCTCGCCCGGCACGCCCAGGTCGAGCTCGACCGGCTCGAGCTCTTCCGCCCGCACCACGTGCGGCACGCTCACGCAGCCACTCCGCGAAGAACGCCTCGACCTCCGCGCGGGAGGCGAACGTCGTGTGGTGATCGAGGTCGACGTTGAGGAGCACGGCAATCTCCGGCCGCAACGCGCCGACCGAGCGATCAGACTCGTCCCCCTCGACCACAAGCCATCCGGATCCCGCGCCTGCGTTGCCGCCGAGCTGCGGCACGTCGCCGCCGATGAGGAACGCCGGCTCGAGCCCGAGCCGGTCGAGACAGAAGGCGATCATCGCGCTCGTCGTCGTCTTCCCGTGCGCGCCGGCGACGACGACCGTCCGCCGCTGCGCGACGAGCTCCGCGAGCAGGTCGGCGCGCGGCCGTCCTTCGACCCGGTCGGCGAACGCGGTGGAGACGAAGACGTCCCAGCCCGCCGGCGGCTGCGGCGGCTCGGGAGAGATCTCGACGGCGATGCCCTCGAGGTGGCGCAGGTACGGCGTGTCGGCGCGGTCCCAGCCGGCGACCTCGGCGCCCCAGGCCTGCGCGAGCAGCGCGTACCCGCTCATGCCGGCGCCGCCGATCCCGGCGAGCCAGATGCGCCTACCGGCGAGCGGCTGCGAGGGAGACGAGCTCATCCGCGATCTCTTCCGCTGCGTCGGGCTTGGCGACCGCGCGCATCGCCGCGGCCATGGCCGCGAGACGGTCGGGGTCGCCGAGCAGGTCCTCCACCAGCCCGGGCGCGCGAGCCGCGTCCGCCTCGGGAACGACCACCGCGCCGCCGGCGTCGACGAACCAGCGCGCGTTCTTCTCCTGGTGCTGTCCCGTCGCGAACTCGCCGGGCACGAGCACCGCTGGCAGCCCGGCGGCCGCGAGCTCCCAGACCGATCCCCCGGCCCGCGCGAGCACGACGTCGGCGGCGCCGTACGCGATGCCGATCTCCTCCATGAAGGGCTGCAGGATGTAGTCAGGGCGTGTGACACGTCCCTCGAGCTCGGGATAGTCGCGCTCGCCGCAGAGGTGGATCACGGCCGGTCCGCCCGCAGACCAGGCGGCGAGAGCGAGGTCGTTGAGCAGGCGCGCGCCCAGGGAGCCGCCGAACACGAGCACGACCTGCGCATCCTCCGCGAGGCCGAGCCGGCTGCGGGCTTCCTCGCGGTCGAGCGGCCGCGACGTCGCCGGGATCGGCCTGCCGACAGCGCGGTACTTCTCCCCGTGCCGCCCGACCGGCAGCGCGAGGAAGACGCGATCCGCGAGCGGCGCCGCCAGGCGGTTCGCGAGCCCGAGATGGGCGTCCGCCTCGGTGAGCGCACACGGGATCCGCTCG
The DNA here is from genome assembly GCA_963743545.1 of uncultured Actinomycetes bacterium. Taxonomy (GTDB): domain Bacteria; phylum Actinomycetota; class Thermoleophilia; order Gaiellales; family Gaiellaceae; genus Palsa-739. The sequence goes on from CAVUQB010000006.1 coordinate 403,099, forward strand.
AGGCGCGCGGCAAGCACCATCGGCCCCGCGACGTAGCCACCCGCGCCGAGCACCGCGTCCGGCTTGCGGCGGCGGAGGATCGTGCGACACGCGACCGGCGCCGTGACGGCCTTGCCGAGTGCGCGCAGGAGGTCGGGATGCGCTCGCCGCGGCAGCCCGGAGACCGCGAACGCGTCGAACTCGTACCCCTGCTCAGGAACCAGTTGCGCCTCGACGCGATCCGGCGACCCGGCGAACGTCACGAGCCCGCCCCGCCGCCGCAGCGCTTCCGCGACGGCGAGTGCCGGTGCGACGTGTCCCACCGTCCCCCCGGCCGCGATCAGGAACCGCAGCTGCCGCTCGTCCGCCATTACGGGCGATGTTAAGGAGGATGCCGACCCCGACGAGCATCACGATGAGGCTCGAGCCGCCGTACGAGACGAACGGGAGCGGGATTCCCGTCAGCGGCGCGACGCCGATCACCGCGGCCATGTTGATCGCGGCCTGCCCGCAAACGAGCGCTGTGATCCCCGCGGCGAGCCGTTTGGCGAACGGGTCGCGACACGCAATCGCGAGCCGGATCCCGGCGTAGCCGAACGCGCTGAACGCGCTGATCACGAGCGCGACGCCGACGAGGCCGAGCTGTTCCCCGACGACGGCGAACATCATGTCGGTATGCGCCTCGGGCAGATAGCCGGGCAGACACTCGATGCACTGTCCGACCCCGCGACCGAATACCCCGCCCGAACCGAAGCTGATCAGCGCCTGCACGTTCTGCAGCCCGGCGCCGGTCGGGTCCTTCCAGGGGTCGATGAAGGTGAGCAGGCGGTCGCGCCGGTACGGCGACGACCAGGCGGCGATCGCCGCGAGCGCGAACACGATGCCGTAGGCGGAGGCGAGAAGGCGCATCCGCGTGCCCGCTACGAGCAGGATCGCGCCGACGACGAGGAGGAGCGTCAGCGCCGTGCCAAGGTCGGGCTCGACAAGCACGAGAACCGCGAAGAGCCCGACGATCGCACCCAGCGGGCGGCCGAGCTCCTTGAGCGTCTTCGGCGGCGGCCTGCGCGAGAGGTAAGCGGCCGTCCACACCACGACGGCGAGCTTCGCGAGCTCCGACGGCTGGAAGACGAGCGGCCCGACGGCGATCCAGCGGCGCGCTCCGTTGACCGGCGCGCCGAGCGCCAGCACCGCAAAGCAGAGGACGAGCGCGGTGACCACGAGCGTCGGAGCCAGCGCACGGAGTCGATCGAGCGGGAGACGCGAGACCACGAGGAGCAGCCCGACCCCTATCACCGCGTAGACGACCTGCCGCTCGACGATGCCGAGCGGGTTGGTGTTCCCGAGCGCAGCGGACCCCGAGGTCGCGCTGTACACCATGACGAGCCCGAACAGCACGAGGGCCGCAGTGACGAGCACGAGCAGGTTCCACTCGAACTGGAGCCGCTTCGTTCTCACGACAGCTCCTCGACGAGGCGGCGGAACGCGTCGCCGCGCTCCTCGAAGTTCGTGAACTGGTCGAAGCTGGCGCACGCCGGCGAGAGCAGGACGACGTCACCCGGCTCGGCGTCGGCCGCGGCGAGCGAGACGGCCGTGGAGATGTCTCCGGCCCGGACGTACGTGCGTCCGGCTGCGTCGAGCGCCGCGGCGAGCTCGTCGGTGGCGGCGCCTACGAGATAGATCGAGCGGACGTTCGCCGGGAGGTCGCGAACGAAGGGACCGAAGTCCTCACCCTTGAGCGACCCCCCGAGGATGAGGCGGAGCGGCGCGTCGTAGGCCGCGACCCCGCGGCGGGCGGCGGCGGTATTCGTCGCCTTCGAGTCGTTGACCCAGCGGACGCCGTGCAGCTCGCGCACGAGCTCGAGCCGGTGCGGGACGCCCGGGAAGGTGGCGAGCGCCTGCGCGATGGCCTCGTCGGACACGCCGGCGGCGCGGGCCGCGGCGGTCGCGGCGGCCGCGTTCTCCCGGTTGTGACGGCCGGGGATCAGCGGCTCCGCGGGCAGCGGGTCGTCGGCGGAGAACTCGATCCCGTCGAGCCCGAAGCCGCGCGGGACGACCTTTACGCGCGCCCGTTCGAAGATCCGGAGCTTGGCGGCGCGGTACGCCTCGATCGTGCCATGGCGGTCGAGGTGGTCGGGCTCGAGGTTGAGGAGGATGGCAACGTCACACGCGAGGGTGTGGACGTCCTCGAGCTGAAAGCTCGAGAGCTCGCAGACGAGCCACGAGCCCTCCGCGGCGACGAGGGCGGCGTCGGTGAGCGCGCGGCCGACGTTGCCCGCGACCTCGACGGGCCGTCCGGCCGAGCGGAGGATCGCGCCGAGCAGTTCGGTCGTCGTCGTCTTCCCGTTCGTGCCGGTGACACCGATCAGGTGTGAGCCGGCGGGCAGCAGCCGGTAGCCGAGCTCGACCTCGCTCCAGACGGGGATACCGCGCGAGTGTGCGCCGGCGACGAGCGCCGACTCGGCCGGTACGCCCGGGCTCTTGACCACCAGCTCCACCCCTTCGAGCAACGCCTCCTCCTCCGTTCCGAGTCGGAGTTCGACGCCGAGGCCGTCGAGCCTGCCGACCTCGACCTCGGGAGAGCGGTCCGCCGCCACGACCTGGACGCCGCGCGAGGCGAGCGCAGCGGCCGCGGCGAGCCCGGAGCGGGCGAGCCCGACCACGAGCGCCCGGTTCGGCAGCCATGCCCCCTGTGAAGACGGCTCTTCGGGGCGTGTCCCGCTCACGGCGCACGCTCCCCCCCAATGGGGGGCGCGGGTCCCCTGAGGTCAGCGTACGCGCCCGGGCGCAACAGAATCGTGTCGACTTTCTCGCGGATGGGATACGGATTCGCCGTCCGGCTCCCGCATCCTCAGCCGAGCCGACCGCTCACAACGGCCTCCTCGCCCACAGGCTTGACCTCCACCCGCTCGAACCCGGCCGCGCGGAGGGCGCCTGCCAACTCCTCGCCCGCCGCCATGCCCGGCTCGGCGAACGCAGCGCGGCCGCCTGCCGACAGAACGCGCGCGAGCTCCTCAGCCGCCGCCGCGAGCGCCCCGTTCTCGGTCGCAATTCTCCCCAGGGCCGCTCCCACGGCGCCGTCGGGCAGCGGCAGCACAGGTGCCTCACCCACGAGATAGGCCACCCCGCTCGCCCCCGCGGCATGCGCCTCCTCGAGCAGCTCCTCGAGCTCGTCGACCTGCGACCGGACGACGTAGACCCACCCGTCGCCGATCCGCTCGTGCGCTCCGAGCGCGAGCGAGCCGCTCCCCAGCACGAGCACGTCCTGGTCCGGCTCCAGGCGCGCGGCGTCGAGCACCGCCTGCTCTATGCCGGCGCTGCTCACAAACGGAAGTAGTAGCGGTAGTAGAGGGCGAAGCCGACCGCGCACAGCAGCCCGCCGATGATCCAGAAGCGCACCGTGATCTTCGTCTCGGACCACGCCTTCATCTCGAAGTGGTGGTGGATCGGCGCCATCAGGAAGACGCGTCGCCCGAAGCGCTTGAACGAGAAGACCTGGATCATCACCGAGAGCGCCTCGATCACGAAGATGCCGCCGATGAAGAGGAGGAGCAACTCGACCTTCATCATGATCGCGAAGGCGGCGAGCGCCCCGCCGAATGCCATCGAGCCGGTGTCGCCCATGATCACCTCGGCCGGGAAGGCGTTGAACCAGAGGAAGCCGACGGCCGCCCCGATCAGCGCCGCCCCGACGATCGCCAGGTCGAGCTTCGTCAGGTTGCGGTGCCCGGCCGGGCCCGAGCGGACGTACGAGACGACGTTCATCGCCATGAACGTGAAGAGCGCGATGATGCCCGTCCCGGCGAGCAGCCCGTCGACGCCGTCCGCCAGGTTCGTGCCGTTCGCCGCGCCGGCGATCACGAAGAAGAGGAAGAGGTACCAGCCATAGGACAGCGGCACCCAGATGTCGATCACCGGGAGGTAGACGTGGGTGCTCAGGTCAAGGTGGCGCGCGACGATCGCGACCACGACCGTGACACCGGCGAGCAGCAGGAGCTTCCAGCGGCCGGGCAAGCCCAGCGACCGCTTGTGGGTCAGCTTGATGAAGTCGTCGAGGAAGCCGATGGCGCCGCACGCGAGTGCTGTGAACAACACGGTCAACGACTGGAGGCGGAAGTGGCTGACCGGTAGGAACGCGACGGTGGCTGCGAAGAGGATCAGCAGCCCGCCCATCGTCGGCACGCCCTGCTTCGCAAAGTGATGCTTCGGGCCTTCTTCGCGGATCTGCTGGCCGAACTCGTTGCGGCGGAGGAACTCGATGAACCGCGGCCCGATCAGGAGCGAGATGGCGAGCGCCACGGCTGCGGCGATGAGAACGCGGATCACGGCCGCGACTCCAGCAAGGCGGCGGCAACGACCTCGAGCCCGACCGAACGCGAGCCCTTCACGAGGATCGCGTCGCCGGGCCGGACGAGACGCCGGGCGGCCTCGACCGCCTCGGCGGCAGTCGGCGTCCACTCGTCGGGCCGGTAGTGTCGGGCGAGCTCGCCGACGCCGAGCACGAGGTCGACGCCTTCGGCTTCGCGCGCAATCTCCTCGTGGTAGCGGGCAGCCTCCGGCCCGAGCTCGGCCATCTCGCCGAGGATCGCGACCGTGCGGCGTCCGCCGGCGCGCTCGAGAAGATGCGCGAGCGCGGCACGCATCGCGACCGGGTTCGCGTTCCACGAGTCGTTGATCAGCAACCCGCCGCCCGGCAGCTCGGTCTCCTGAGAGCGCCAGAGCGAGAACTCGACCTCCACCGGTTCCGCCGGCGGCTCGACCCCCAGAGCCTCGGCCGCGGTCAGCGCCGCCGCCGCGTTCGTGGCCTGGTGGCGGGCGGTGAAGCCGAACACGACCTCCCGCCCGTGCCAGCGCACATGCGTACGGCCTTCCCGGACCTCCGCCTCGGGCGCGCCGAAACGGCGCACGTCCAGTCCCTCCGGCACGAACGGCTCGAGCGCGTGCGCATCCTCCGGCAGAACCGCCACGGCGCCGGCCGGGAGCTCGTCGAGCAGCTCCGCCTTGGCGTGAGCAATGTTCTCGAGGCTGCCCATCTGCTCCAGATGAACGGGAGCGATGGACGTGATCACGCCGAGGTGGGGCCGCGCGACCCGGGCGAGGTGGCGGATCTGGCCGGCGCCGCGCATCGCCATCTCCGTGACCACCACCTCGGTCTCGGGCTCGATCCGGCACAGCGTGAGCGGCAACCCGATCTCGTTGTTGAAGCCGCGCGCCGCCGCCACGGTGCGCAAATGAGGGCGCAGGAGCGCGGCCAGGATGTCCTTCGTCGACGTCTTCCCGACGGAGCCGGTGATCGCCACGACGCGAGCATCGCTGCGGGCGCGGACGGCACCACCCAGCGCAGCGAGTGCGGCGTGGGCGTCCTCGGGGACGAGCGTCGCCGCGGCCCCGCGCGCGCGGGCGTCGTCGAGAAACGCCTCTCCGCCGGCCACAGCGACGAAAAGGTCGCCCGGCTCGATCAGGCGCGAGTCGACCTGGACGCCCGTCACCGCGTCCGCGTCGCCCTCGACGCCTCCGAGCGAGAGCGCCCGCACCTCGGCGAGCGGCAGCGGGATCAGGTCCGCGCCTCCCCACCGGCCGCCTCCCTGGGCGGCCGGGGACTCCCGCCGGGCGTCGGCGGCTTTGCCGCCGGCGCTTCCAGCATCAATGCCTTCAGAGCTTCCAGCGCAGCGACACGGTCATCGAACGGAACGGTTCGATCCGCGAACTCCTGACCCTGCTCCGCCCCCTTGCCGGCGATGAGGACGACGTCGCCCGGCCCGGCCAGCTCGACAGCCCGCTCGATCGCTGCAGCGCGATCCAGCTCGAGCTCGACACTCCCGACGGCTCCCGACACGATCTCGGCGGCGATCGCCTCCGGATCCTCGCTGCGCGGGTTGTCGGAGGTGACGATCGTGACGTCCGCGAGCTCCGAGGCGAGCCCACCCATCACCGCTCGTTTGCCGCGGTCGCGGTCGCCGCCCGCTCCGAGGACGCAGATCACGCGCTGGCCGCCTGCGAGCTCACGGGCGGCGCGCAGCACCTTCTCGAGCGCGTCCGGCTTGTGCGCGTAGTCCACGATCACGTGGAACGGCTGGCCGGCGTCGACGGACTCGAAGCGGCCGGGAACGCCACGCACAGACTCGAGACCGCGCCGGATCGCGTCGTCGTCGATCCCGACCGCCCGCGCCGCGTGCAAGGCGCCGAGCGCGTTCTCGACGTTGAAGCGTCCTCGCAGGCGCAGCTCGATGCCGTCGAGCGCCGACGTGTCGGCCGCCGAGAACGTCATCGCCTCCGGGAGCTCCTGCGCCAACCGCCGCCCGTACTCGTCGCCGACGTTCACGACCGCGATCGGCCGCGGCTCGGAGAGGAAGAGCTGCCGCTTGGCTGCGAAATATGGCCCCATGTCGCCGTGGAAATCCAAGTGGTCCTGGCTCAGGTTCGTGAAGACCAGCACGGCGAAGCGGACGCGATCGAGCCGGTGGAGGACGGAAGCGTGCGACGAGGCCTCCATCGCGCACGAGCGATCGCCGGCGTCGAGCATCTCGCGGAACAGACGCTGCAGGTCGATCGCCTCGGGAGTGGTGCGCACGACGCCGCGCCGCTCGCCGCCGACGCGTGCCTCGACCGTCCCGAGCAGGCCGGGCCGCCGCCCGGCGGCGGCGAGGATCGCGAACAGGAGGAAGCTCGTCGTCGTCTTCCCGCTCGTGCCGGTGACGCCGACCACCTCGAGCTCCCGGGTCGGCTCACCGAAGAACACGTCCGCCACGGGCGCCATCGCCGCCCGCGCGTCGCGGACGACGACCTGCGGCACGGGCAGGTCGAGCGCGCGCTCGACGACGAGCGCCACTGCTCCGCGCTCCACCGCCTCCGGCGCGAAGTCGTGGCCGTCGGCGCGCGCGCCCGGCACGGCGAAGAACAGCGCGCCCGGGCCGGCCGCGCGAGCGTCGTAGGCGAGATCGCGCACCTCGACCGAAAGGCCCCCGAGCACCTCCACCGGCTCGAGCGCTACGACGAGGCGCTCCAGATCCATTCCGGCCGCGAGTGTACCCGGGCGGGATCCGGCTACTTGATCCGCAGGTCGGGGGGAACCTCCAGGTACTGGAGGTCGAACGAGGCGATCTGCTCGAAGGCCGGAGCCGCGACGATGCCGCCGAAGATCGACCCGTGAGGCTCGTCGATCGTCACGAGCACGAGGAGGCGCGGCCGCGAGGCCGGCACCATCCCGACGAAGGTCGCGACGTACGCACCCGGGATGTAGCCGTTCGGCCCCGGCTTCTGGGCGGTGCCCGTCTTGCCTGCCACGGCGTAGCCGGGAATCGCGGCGAGCTCGGCCGTGCCCTGATCCGAGACGACGCCACGCAGCATCGTGCGCAGCTGGCTGTCGACGCCGCGCGAGAGGATCCGGTGCCTTTTCGGCTGCACCGGCGCCTGGCCGGCGATGTGATCGACGAGATGCGGCTGGATCCACTCGCCGCCGTTCGCAATCGCGGCGTAGACGGAGGCGAGCTGGATCGCCGTGACCGAGACGCCCTGCCCGATCGGGACGGTCCCGATCGAGGAGCCCGACCACGACGGCAACAGGCCAGGGCTCTCGCGGGGAAGTCGATCCCGGTCCGGCGGCCGATCCCGAAGCGCCCCATCCACTTCTTCAGGCCGCTCTCGCCGAGGTAGCGCTCGGCGATCATGTCCGTCCCGATGTTCGACGAGCGCTGGAGGATCTGCTTGACCTTCAGCGTCTCGGTGCCGTGCGGCTCCGCGTCGTGGATCACGCGGTCCGCGACCTGGAGCGAGCCCGGCACCTGGAACGCCGTGTTCGGCGTGATGTCGTGCTGCGAGAGCGCGGCTCCGATCGTGACCACCTTAAACACCGAGCCCGGCTCGAAGACGTCGTTCACCGCATGGTCGATGGTCAGGTCGTGGTTCGTCGTCCCCGTGGCGTTCGCGTTGTAGCCCGGCTCCTGCGCCATGCCGAGGATCGCGCCCGTGTGCGGGTCCATGACGATCGCCGTCGCGTCCTTCGCATGCCACTCCTGCACGGTCTGCGTGAGCACCTGCTCGGCGTTCGCCTGGATCTGGCTGTCGAGCGTGAGGAAGACGTCGCGGCCCTGATGCGCCGGACGCTGCTGGATCGTGTTCACCGCCTGGCCGAGCGCGTCCCGCACCTCGATCGCGCTTCCCGGCTTCCCCGCCAGCTGCCGGTTCAGCTCGAACTCGAGGCCCGAGAGCCCCGTGTTGTCGAGGCCCGCGAACCCGAGCACCGGGGCCGCGACGGTGCCCTGCGGATAGACGCGCTGCTGGTCGGGCGCAAAGGTGAAGCCGACGAGGTGGCGTTTCTCGAGCTTGGCCGCGAGCTTCGGCGGCGCTTTCCGCTTGACGTAGACGAAGCCGAGGCTGTGGTCGGAGAGCTGCTGGTAGACCGTCCGGAACTTGAGCCCGAGTACCTTCGCCGCGATCTGCGCCTCCCGGCGCGGCGCAGCAATCTGCAGCGGATCGGCGTCGACGTCCGTCGCCTGCTCCCCGATCGCGAGCGGGTTGCCCAGCCGGTCGTAGATCGTCCCTCGCCCGGCCGGCAGCACGATCGGCTGCTTCGCCTGTGTCTGCGCCATCGCCGCGAGCGACGACGCGCGCACCGTCTGGAGCCAGGCGGCGCGCGCACCGAGTGCCGCGAACGTGAGGAGGATGACGAGCAGGAGAAGGCGCAGCCGCGAGTTGACGACGCGGGTCTTCAACGGCCTCGGTGCAGCACGTCGGAGTAGGAGGTGTTGGCCGCCGACGCCATGATGAGGCCGAGCCGGCGCGCCGCCGCCTCGATCCGGGGCGCCGAGTCGAGCGCCGAGAGCCTGGACTGGAGCGCCTGGTTCTCGTTCTGGAGCTGCAGGCGCTTCTGGTCGAGTTTCGAGACGGCGACGTGCGCGCGGAGGACGGCGACGTTGACCGCGACGACGCCGAAGAGGAGGATCGCGAAGAGGGTCATCCAGACGATGTGGCCGTGGACGCGGCGTTGCGTGGCCTTGCGCCGCGAGCGTACGGGCGCTGCCGGACGCCGCGCCGGAGGCCGACGACGCCGCGCCGGAGCGACTGGCTCGGCGACCTCCGCGTGCGCAAACCAGTCGACGGCGGCCATCAGGCCTCCTGCGGTCCGGTCTTGACTGCTGCGCGCAGCCGTGCCGACGCCGAGCGCGGGTTCGCGGCCAGCTCGGTGGGACCAGGCCGGATCGGCCGCCGCTGCAGCGCCCGGAGCTCGGGCTCGTTGCCGCAGACGCAGACGGGAAAGTCGGGCGGGCACGTGCAGCCACGCTCGCGCTCGCGCAGGAACCGTTTCACGATCCGGTCCTCGAGCGAGTGGAAGGAGATGACGGCGAGACGGCCGCCCGGCCGCAGCATCTCGAGCGCGGCCGGCAGCGCGACGGCGAGCGAGTCGAGCTCGTCGTTGACCGCGATCCGCAGTGCCTGGAAGACGCGCTTCGCCGGATGCCCTTCGCCGAACCGCGCCGGTGCCGGGATCGCGCACTTGATCGTGTCGACGAGCTCGCCTGTGCGCTCGAACGGGTGCTCGCGCCGGCGGCGGACGATGGCCCGCGCGATCTGCTTCGCGTACCGCTCCTCGCCGTAGCGGCGGAAGATCGTGACGAGGTCGCGCTCGCCCCACGTGTTGACGACGTCAGCGGCGCTGACGTCGTGGGTCGGATCCATCCGCATGTCGAGCGGCGCGTCGACGGCGTACGAGAACCCGCGCTCGGGCCGATCGAGCTGCATCGAGGAGACGCCGAGGTCGAGCAGGATCGCGTCTGCGCGCACGTCGTTCCCCGCGAGCTGAGGCAGGACGACGCCGAAGTCGCCGCGCAGGAGCCGCGCGTTCACCGTGGCGTGCTTCGTGAGCCGCTCGAAGTACGTGCGCGCCGTCGGGTCGCGGTCGATCGCGATCAGCTTCCCCTTGCCGCGCAGGTCGGCGGCGAGGATCGCGGCGTGCCCGCCGGCGCCGAAGGTCGCGTCGATGACCGTCTCGCCGGGCTGCACGGCGAGCGAGGCCCGCACCTCCTCGGCGAGGACGGGGACGTGGTCAGCTTCCGTGGGCTGCAAGACGTTCGGCAACATCCTCAGCACTCCCTTCGACCTCGGCGAGCTCGCGCCGCCAGGCAGCGCGATCCCAGATTTCGAGGTGGTCGTTGACTCCGGCGACGACGACGTCGCGGCCGAGCTTTGCGTGGGTGAGCAGCGCAGGCGGGATGGTCACCCGCCCTTGCTTGTCGGGCGTCTGCTCGCCGGCGCCGGAGAAGAAGTGGCGGTGCATCCGCCGGCCCTCCTGGCTCAGCGGGTGCAGGTCGGCGAGGGTCGAGTCGCGGTAGTTCGTGAACGCTCCCGGCGTCCAGACGTAGACACAGCCGTCGAGGCCCCGAGTGACGACGCAGCCGTCGTCGAAGGATTGCCGGAACTTCGCCGGAAGTGTGAGACGGTTCTTGTCGTCGATTGTGTGTTCGTACTCACCAAGGAGCATGGGGCCGCTCTCCATATCCCGCCACTGCGCCCCACTTTATCCCACCATCGCCCACTTGTCTAGGGCAAATCCTCCTCGCCGAGCTGGTGGCCGTATGCGCCGCGGCCGGTGAGGACAGCCGCGCCGCACTGCGCACCGAGCGCAACGGCCTCGTCCACCGGCTTCCCGACGGCGAGCCCGTACGTGAGGCCGGCGGCGAAGCAGTCGCCGCAGCCGTAGGCATCCGAGACCGGGCCGGGGATGGGCGCCGCGCGGAACGGCCCGCCGGGCCGGATCCAGCCGCCGAGCGCACCGGCCGTCGTGACGACGATCTCCGGCTCCGGCTCGAGCTCGCCGGGCTCGAACCGCTCGGCGGGGTCGTTCCCGCTCCCGACGAGTACGTCGACCTGCACGGCGGCGCGGCGCAGCGTCAGGAGCTCGCGGGACGTGGCGACGAGCACGGGACCGTGGCGCGCGGCGCGCAGAGCGGCCACGTCGCCGCCGGTGAAGTAGACGGCGTCGCAACGCCGGAGCTCCTCCCACGGCAGCGAGCCGTCCTCGCCGGAGGGGCGCAGCTTCTCGCCGAGCACCGTGATCGTCCGCTCGCCGTCTTCGTCGATGTGCGTGAGCGCGCGGCGCTGGCGCCCCGGCGCGTGACCGGCGTGCACGGTGACGCCCAGTGCCTCGAGCTCCTCGCGAGAGCGGCGACCGAGCTCGTCGTCTGCAAGCGCGGTGAAGAAGAGGCACGAGCCCGCCAGCCTGGCGAGCTGGACGGCCGCGACCGCACCACCGCCCGCCGGCTCCTCCCAGGTCTCGAGCGCGTTGACGATCTCGCCGGGCGCGGGCGCGTGGTCGACGCGCGCGAACTCGACCCACTCGACATGGCCTACAACTGCGAGCTGCACATCTCACATCTTGAACCCCGACTACGTTTCCTTGGACGGTGAGCGGCATTCCTCCCTTCGAGTTGTTCTACGAGGCCCACCGGGGCGAGGTGCTCGCGTTGCTGCGCCGGCGAGCCGGACGGGACCGCGCCGACGACCTGTTCCAGGAGACGTTCCTGCGCGCACTGCGCGCGTACGGGCGTCTCGAGCACGGCGAGCACCTGCGCGCGTGGGTGCTGACGATCGCCACGAACGCGGTCGTCGACGCCGCGCGGCGGGAGCGACCCACGGCCGAGCTCTCGTTCGAGCCGACCGGCGAGGACAGTCGCCCGGCCGTCGAGGAGCTCGCGCCGCTGACCGACGACCTCCCGCCGAAGGAGCGTGCGGCAGTGGTCCTGCGCTACGGCTACGACCTCGACTACGACGAGATCGGCGCCGCCCTCGGCTCGAACGAGCAGGCGGCACGACAGGCGGCCTCCGCCGGTGTGCGGCGGCTGCGGAAGGAGAAGGAACAGCGATGACCGCAGTCCCCACCGTCCTCGACGAGCGCTTCCGCGCGGCCGCGGCCGGCTCCGGCGAGCTCGACGTCGCCTACGACGTGCTCGACGACACGCCCGTCGGACGGCTGCTCGTCGGCGTCTCGGAGTACGGCCTCTGCCGCGTCAGCTTCGACCCGGAGCCGGACGCGGAGCTCGAGCGGCTTGCACGACAGTTCGGCCCGCGCGTCCTGCGTGCGCCGAAGGCGCTCGATCGCGTCCACCTGGAGCTGGACGAGTACTTCGCCGGCCGTCGGCATGCGTTCGACCTCGAGCTCGACCTCCGTCCGACGCCGGAGTTCCACCGGCGTGTCCTCGAGGAGCTGAACAAGGTCGAGTACGGACACATGACCACCTACGGCGCGCTCGCCGCGCAGGTCGGCGCTCCGCGCGCCGCGCGGGCCGTCGGCACGGTCATGAACCGGAACCCGCTGCCGATCGTCCTCCCGTGCCACCGCGTCGTGGGCGCGAACGGGAGCCTGACCGGCTACGGCGGTGGGCTCGACCGCAAGGAGTGGCTGCTGCGGCTGGAGGGCGCGCTGCTCTAGCCGAGGCGAGCGTCAGGGGCCGAAGTGCTTTCGCCCCCAACCGACGAGCGCCTCGACGTCGGCTGTGTCCGGAAAGTCGCCGGGCAGGTCGTCGTCGTCCGGCGCATACGTGTGGCCGGGCCAGTCCGGCTCCCCGAAATCCGGTGCCCAGGCAAGCCCCCACGCTCCGGTTCCGGCTTCCTCGTAGAGGTCGAGCCAGCCGCGCTTGAGTCGTTCTCTGCGGTACGTGCCCGTCGTGGTCGTCACGGTCCCTCCCGGCCGCAGAGCCGTCGTATGCGTCGCCTACCGGACTTATCGATCACCGTCCTCGAGATCTCCATCACTCGCGCGAGGTAGAAGGGGTGATCAGCCCGGGACGTGGCGCAGCTTGTAGCCGACGCCCCACACGTTCACGACCCAGCCGGGCAGGCCGGCGGCGTCGAGCTTCCGCCGGACTCGCGAGGCGTGGGACTCGAGCGTCCGCGTCGGGACGTAGGTGCGAAAGCCCCAGACGTCGCGGAGCAGCTGCTCACGCGTGAAGACACGGTCCGGGTCGGAGGCGAGCTTGACGAGCAGCGCGAACTCCTTCGCCGACAGCTCCACCGGCTGTCCTGCCGCGGTCACGCGGCGCGCGGCGCGGTCGATCCCGAGCGGGCCGATCTCGAGGAGCTCGACCCGCGGTGGGCAGCGCCGGAGGAGCGCGTGGATGCGCGCCAGCAGCTCCTCGTAGACGAACGGGCGGGCGAGGCAGTCGTCGGCGCGGGCCAGCGTCCGCGCACGAGCCGCGGGATCCGCGCTGCCGAGCACGATCACGGGACAGTCGGGCACGACGCCGCGGTCGAGCGCATCGGCGTCCCCGAGCACGAGCACGTCGGGATCCGCGGCGCGCGGCAGCTGCTCGGCGCGCTCGCACGAGACCACGTCGAACCCGTCGTTGCGCAGCTGGCGCTCGAGGAAGCCGCGAACGGCGGGTTCGGGCTCGGCGAGCAGCAGCGCAGTCACACCACCGAGGCTAGGCGCAACGCTGCGGCTCCGCCAGATGTCCTTTCGCGCGAAAGCGTGACGAACGCTCTACAGGCGGCCGGAGCGGACCACGCCCCAGAGCAGCCAGATCCCGAGCACCGTCGAGAGGGCGAACCCGACGATCGAGATCACGTTCACGCCGAGGACGTCGGTGCCGCCCTTGGCGAAGATCCCGATCAGGCTCGAGCCGATCAACCCGCCGACGACGATCAGCGCGACGACGAGGCGGTTGATGGCGTTCTGCATGCTCTCGAGGAACTGGTCGAGCCCCTTGTGCACGAAGCCGACCTCGATCTGGCCGTCGCGGATCTCCTCCATGAAGTCGTGGAACTGGTACGGCGCCTCGGCGATCACCTGCGCGTAGCTCAGCGCCTCGCGCCGCACGCGTCGGGCCACCCGGTGCGGGGCGAACCGGTCGAGCATCAGGTCCCGCGCGTACGGCCGTGCGACCTCGAAGACGTTGAACTCGGGATAGAGCTCGGCCCCGACCGACGCGAGCGTCGCGAGCGTCCGGTCGAGCAGGAGGAAGCGCGCGGGCAGGTGCAGGTTCATGGAGTAGATGAGCTGGAAGCCCTCGCGGATGACCTGGATCGGGTCGACCTCGCTCAGGCTCGCGCCGTAGTAGCGGTAGTAGAGCTCGCGCAACTCGGCGAGGAACTCGCCCTCCCGCTCCTTGGGATAGCGCACGCCGAGGTCGGCCAGCCGCTTCGGCAGCTGGTCGATGTTCTCGTTCGCGGCGTCGATGAAGAGGCCTGTCAGCTTCGACATGTCGTCGTCGGTGAGCGTCCCGACCGCACCGAAGTCGACGAGACCGATCGATCCCGCCTCCGTCGGCAGCAGGATGTTCGCCGGGTGCGGGTCGCCGTGGAAGAAACCGTGGCGGAAGATCATCGTCATCCACGCCTCGGTGATCCGGTACGCGATCTCGCGCCGCTCCTCGAGCGACGTCGTGACGAGGTCGACGTCGGCGAGCTGGATCCCGTCGATCCACTCGAGCGTCAGGACGCGCGGCCGCGTGTACTGCCAGTAGACCTTCGGCACGTGGACGTGCGGGTGGCCGGCGAAGTGGCGGTGGAAATTCTGTGCGTTGCGCCCCTCCTGCCGGTAGTCGAGCTCCTTGCGGATCGACCGCGCGAACTCGTCCACGAGCTGGCGCGTGTCCACGAAGTCGAGCGCGCGGATCCGCTCTCGGGCGAGCCGTGCCGCTTGGTAGAGGAGACCGAGGTCGGCTTCGATCTTCTGCGGCGCACCGGGCCGCTGCACCTTGACCGCGACGCGGTGCCCGTTCGGCAGGGTCGCGCGATGCACCTGGCCGATCGAGGCGGCCGCCACCGGCGTCGGCTCGAAGTCGAGGAACAGCCGCTCCAGCGTGTTCCCGAGCTCCTCCTCGATCACGCGCTCGGCCTGTTCGAACGGGAACGGCCGCACGTCGTCCTGCAGCCCGCGCAGCTCGACGACGATGTCGGGCGGCACGACGTCGGGCCGCGTCGAGAGGAGCTGCCCGAACTTCACGAAGGTCGGCCCGAGCTCGTCGAGCACCTCACGCAGATGCTGGCCGCGGGCGGAGGCGCCGCCCTGCTCGGCCGCCAGGTCGGCGAGGCGGTCGTCCGCCGAGCGGCCCGGCAGAAGGTCGCTGAGCTTGTGCGCCTCGAAGAAGTAGCCGAAGCCGTGGCGCACCATGACCTGCGCGATCTCGGACAACCGCCCGATGCTGCGGGTCGTGTTCGTGCTCACCCCCGAAAGGCTACGCGGCGCACCTGCCGGTGGCCAGGACTACGCCTAGGCCGCGGCCCGGCGACGGGCCTCGCGCCTGCGCGTCCAGGGGCCGGGCGGCACGAGCAACGACTCGGCGTGGAGGTACGCGAGCCCGACCGCGGGCAGATCCGTGAGGCGTTCGACACAGATGTAGCGGCGCCGCCACTCCGGGAAGAACTTCCGGTTGAACGAGTAAAGACGCTCGAGCTGGAAGACGTCGTCGGCGGCCAGGAGCCCGCGCCGCACGGCCCGCCGCGTCGGCGTCGTCGCCCGCTCGGTCGCGAGAAAGTCGGTCAGCGCGCAGAAGTTGAGGGACAGCTCGCTCGCACCCATGTCACGCGCCCAGGCGAGCGTCTCCACCACGAGGAACTCGGTCAGGCCGTTCGGCGCGTCCGGGCGGCGGCGCATCGCGCTCAGCGACCAGCCTCCACCGGCCGGCGACGGTACGAGGTGAAGAAACCCACCGACCCGGCCCTCCGCATCCTCCGCCAGCGCGATCACAGTGCCGGGAATGTGCAGGTCGTCGAGCGTCATCGAGAAGCCGCGCTCCGGCTCGCCGCGCCGCCACGACGCCGACACGTCCTCGAGCTCGGCCTCCAGCGCGGGCGCAACCTCGTCGGCGGCGACGACGCGGAAGGCGTAGCCGGCCTTGTGGAGCCGGGAGACCGACTGGCGCACCTTGCGAATCGCGCGTCCCTCGAGCGAGAACTCGCGCGGACTGAGCACCGCCTCCTCGCCGATCGAAACCGGCTTCAGCCCGAGCGCGCGATAGCGGTCGAGATGCGCATCCGACGCGCCGACGACCGCGAGCCGCCAGCCGTGGGCGCGTACGATCCGCCGCAGCTCCGCGAGGAGCTCCACGATCTCCGACTCGTCGCCGACAGGGTCGCCGCTGACGAGCGCCGTCCCGCGACGACGCGGTACGCGAGGAACGCCCGGCGCGAGGGCGAGAAGAGATAGCTCTTGTCGCGGCGCAGAGCGAAGAAGGAGAGGCTGTCGCTGCCGTACGCATCCACCAGCGCGCGCGCCATCCGCCGCTCCCCCACCGTCTGCGCGACGGCGTGGCCGAACGGCCGCAGCCAGAAGTAGAGGGCGAGCAGGCCACAGGCGACGCCGAGGCCGAGCAGCCCGTCGCCGACGCGGTGCGGCAGCTCGATCCCGCGCCACTCGGCCCCGCCGGCGAAGGCGGCGATGCCGACGAGTGCCGCGCCGAGACCGAGGAGCGGCCGGACACTGGCCGGATCGCCGGGCACGTCGAAGCGGCGCCGCCAGTGGACGAGGGCGACGAGCAGTAGCAGCGAGACCGTCGCCTCCTCGAAGTCGAGGCCCCGTGCCAGGTGCGCCACGGCCGACGCGAGGACGACCACCACGGCGAGCTGCCAGGCGCGCCGCCGGCGCTTCGCGAGCGAGCGCGAGAGCCAGATCAGGCCGACCGCGCAGGAGACCGTGAGCACGCGGGCCGCCTCCGGCCACCCCGGCGGAAGGATGCCCCGCACGATGTGGACGCGGTCCGCCATCTCCGGCGTCAACGCGGAGACGATCCCGAGCACACCCACGAGCGCAGCCCCCCAGGCCAGAAGCCTCTCGGCGCGAAGCGGACGGAGAGACACGCGGCCAGGGTACAACCTGCTCATGAGGGAATCGAGAGAGCCGCTGATCCGGGAGGAGCTGGAGGACGTCGTCCGGGTCCGCCCCGCGCGCTGGGTGACGCTGCTGCTCGGCCTCGTTGCCGTTGCGCTCGTGCCCTGGACTCTCTACCTCACCTTCACGCTGCCCTCCCGCCACGTCACGGTCCACTACGACCTCGCCTGGGTCGGCTTCGACGTCGCGCTCGCCTGCGCGGTCGCGGCGACCACGCTCGCAGCACTCCGCCGCTCGCACTGGCTCGTCCCGTTCGCCGCCGTCACCGCCACGATGCTGTGCTGCGACGCCTGGTTCGACATCGTCACCTCCCGCGGCGCCGACAGCCTGTGGGAAGCGGTCGCCGAGGCCGTCTTCGCCGAGCTGCCACTCGCGGCACTCTGCGCGTTCATCGTCTACGACGCCGAGACGTTCCTCGCGGCGACGGTGAATCGGTTCCGGCGCTGAGCGCTAGGCGGCCGG
This sequence comes from uncultured Actinomycetes bacterium, assembly GCA_963743545.1. Lineage (GTDB taxonomy): Bacteria > Actinomycetota > Thermoleophilia > Gaiellales > Gaiellaceae > Palsa-739. Next base: position 420,359 of record CAVUQB010000006.1, read on the forward strand.
CGGAAAGTCGCGCGGGCCTTCGAGCAGCTTGAGCCGGTGCTCGAGCTGGGCGACGCGCAGTTCCAGCTCGTCGAGCTCGTCGCGTGTCACGAGGTTCAGCTCGTCGGCGATTCCGCGCAGGGCCGAGACGACACTTTCGGAGAACCGCTCCCGGCTGCCGCGCACCCGGCTCGGCAGCTCGGCGAGCAACTCCTCGAGCGCGTCGAGGAGCAGCGTGCTGCTACCGCGCCCGGCCATGCGGCCTCGAGCGACGCCGAGCCGAGCGCTTCTCGCGTCGCGAACTTGCGGTGGCGGGCTCCGGCGCCCCGCCCGTGTCGAGCAGGCCCGGCGTCGGCTCGGCGGCCAGCGCAGCCTCCGACTCCTCGAGCGCGAGCGTGCCGGGGTCGACCACAGGACCGCCCTTCGGCTGCCACGGCTTGCGGCGGGCAGGCGTGCCTCCGTCGGGCTCGTCGCCCTCCTGCTGCGCGGCGAGATGCTTCCGGCGCGCGTACTCGGGCTCGCGCTCCTTCGAGATCGTGAGCAGCGGAGCCGCGATGAAGATCGAGGAGTACGCACCCGAGATGACGCCGACGATCAGCGCGAAGGCGAAGTCCTTGAGCGTCGAGCCGCCGAGGATCAGGAGGCAGATGATCGGCAGCAGCGTGATGAACGTCGTGGCCAGCGAGCGCCTGATCGTCTCCCACAGCGAGACGTTGGCGATCGTGGCGAACGGCGAGCGTCGCATGAGCGGGATGTTCTCGCGGATGCGGTCGAAGATGATGATCGTGTCGTAGATCGAGTAACCCAGCACGGTCAGCACCGCGGCCACGGTGTCGACCGTGACCTCCTTCCCGACCAGCGAGTAGACGCCGATCGTGATCAGGATGTCGTGGATCATCGCGAGGATCACCGGTACCGCGAACTTGAGGTCGAACCTCAGCGCGATGTAGATCGTGATCAGGAGCAGCGAGACGATGATCGCGTAGATCGCGTCGACCGCAATCTGGTGGCCGAACGTCCCCGAGACGCTCTTCACCCCACCCCCGGACGCGCCGAGATCGGTCTTGAGCGTCTGCTCCAGGTTGTTCGTCTTGACCCGCGAGAGCGTCTTTGTACGCACCTGCCAGTGCGTGGACTCGCCGTTGACGGTGCTGCCCGTGGCCTGGACGACGGCGTCGGGCTGGCCCTGCTTCGCCATGAACGACTGGACCTGCGCCTGTGAGTACGGCTGGCTCGTCGTGAACGTGAGCTGCGTCCCGCCCTTGAAGTCGATCCCGAGATTGAGGCCCTGGACGCCGAGCGAGACGAGGCCGGCGAGGATGATCGTGCCGGAGATCGCGAACCACAGCCTGCGCTTCCCCATGAAGTCGATCTGGAGCCACTTCGCGGTCTGCTGGCCCTCTGCGCCCATGAAGCGCGGGCTGTCGAACCACTTGAAGCCGCTGAGCAGGCCGAGCATCGCGCGCGTCGCGGCTACCGCCGTGAGCAGCGAGATCACGGTGCCGATCAGGAGCATCAGGGCGAAGCCCTTCACGTCCGCGACCGCGACCAGGAAGATGACCAGCGCCGTGATCATGGTCACGACGTTCGCGTCCAAGATCGTGCGGAAGCCCTTGCCGTAACCGGCCGAGATGGCGGCTCGCACCGAGCGTCCGGCGCGCACCTCTTCCTTGATGCGTTCGAACACGACGACGTTCGCGTCGGCCGCGACGCCGATCGTGAGGATCAGGCCGGCGAAGCCCGGCAGCGTCAGGGTCACGTTGAAGAGGAGGATCGCCGCGTAGTAGAGAAGCGCGTAGATCGCGAGACCGAGGACCGCGACGAGGCCGAGGAAGCGATACAGGACGAGCAGGAAGATCGCGACGATCAGCAGGCCCGCCGCCGCGGCGAGGATCGCCTGGTGGAGCGAGCTCTTGCCGAGCGTCGCCGAGACCTTGGTCTGCGCGAGCGTCTTGAACTGGTACGGCAGCGAGCCGCTCTGGAGGATGAGCGCGGTCTTCGCCGCCGCGCCCGCGCTCGGCTCCGTGATCTGCGCGTTGCCGACGATGCCCTGCGAGAGGGTCGAGTCGGTGTAGTCGATGTACGGGGTCGACTTGAGCTGGCCGTCGAGGACGATCGCGTTGTGCCCCGCGTACGTGGCGATGGTCTGCTGCGCGTTGGGCCCGGTCGGGTTCAGCTGGCCGGCCTGGCCCGCGTTCACGCGCCCGCGGTTGTACTCCGCCTCCGTGATCCGCTTGAACTCGTCCGACCCGTGGCCCGTGAACTGCAGCGTCACGATCGGCGCGCCGGTGTTCGGGTCGACGTCGCTGGTGATGCCCGACTCGACGAGGTCCTTGCCCGTCAGCGCCGGCGGCAGCTTGAACATGTACCAGTACTTGCCCGTCTTCGAGATGCCGTTCCGGCCCGCGCCCGGGCAGTTGGCCACTCCCTGGCACGACACCGGCTGACGCTCGGCCGGAACCTTGAGCACCTCCGTGCCCGGCGGCGCCTTCCCGCCCTTGTAGGGCAGGAGCAGCTGCTTGAGGGTCAGGGTCGGACCCTGCACGACCTGGTGGATGGTGGTCGTCTTCTTGACGTCCTTGCCCTTGACCTTCACCGTGACCGTCTTCGTCACGGGCTTGAAGAGGTAATAGCCCTGCGGCGTGCCCTTGTTCGCCTCCGGCTGCACGGCCTTGAGCAGGCCGTAGAGCGTCGGTACCGGCGCCGCCTGCTGGTTCCCCTGCACCGTCGGCGGCGCAAGGGCCGTCTCGAAGTCGAACATCTGCAGCTGGCCCGTCGTGCCGATGATCTGGGCCGCCTTGCGCGGGTCGCTGACACCCGCAAGCTGGATCACGATCTGATTCCCGCCCTGGACGGCGACGTTCGGCGACGACACGCCGATCTTGTTGACGCGGTTGGTCATGACCTGCTGCGCGGTCGCCATCCCCGCCGGGGTGATCGGCTGCGCCTTCGAGTCCGGGACCGCGCGCAGCACGACCTCGAGGCCGCCCTGCAGGTCGAGGCCTAGCGTCGGGCTCCTGTACCCCGGCGAGCCGGGAACGGCGAGGAACAGCGCGCCGATGAGCAGCGCGCCGATCACGCCCATGATTACCAGGTAGTTGCGACGCTCTCTCACTGGGGATCCTTCAAGCGCGGCACAGGTTAGCCGCGGTTCTCCTCATTCGAGGTGTCCCCGCCGGAGCCTTCGTCGTCGTGCGGCTGCTCGTCGTGCGGCTGCTGGCCGAGCTCGCTCTCGGGCTCGCTCGCTTGCGTCTCTTCCTCGTGTTCGGAGTCCTCGTCGTCGCGCGTCACACCCGCGATGGCGCGGCGGGCGACTCGCACCTCGGTCTGGGGGGCGATCTCGACCGTGACCTGGTCGTCTTCGAGCTCGGAGATCGTGCCGTAGATGCCGCCGGCCGTGAGCACCTCGTCGCCGACGCGCAGCTCGTTCACGAGCTGCGCCTGCTGCGACTGCTTTTTCTTCTGCGGACGCACGAAGAGCAGGTAGACGAGCAGGAACCCGATCACGATGATGAAGATGAACCCCGACCCGCCGCTGCTCGCTCCGATGATCACTCGTCGACTCCCTTCGCTCCTCGGAGCGCCTCGTCCTTCCAGGTGAGGAACTCGCCGCGCTCGATGGCCTGTCGCGCCGCGGCGACGAGATCGAGCAAGAAGCGCAAATTATGCAGGCTGAGCAGGCGAAGCCCGAGGATTTCCTGCTGGTTCACGAGGTGCCTGATGTATGCCCGGCTGAAGCGGGAGCAGGCGAGGCAGGAGCAGCCGTCCTCGAGCGGGCGCTCGTCACGGGCGAAGCGGGCGTTGCGGAGATTGAGCCGGCCCTCGCTCGTCAGGGCGCTCCCGGTGCGCGCGGTGCGCGTCGGCAGGACGCAGTCGAACATGTCGACGCCGCGCGCGATCACCTCGAGCACGCCTTCCGGATCGCCGATTCCCATGAAGTACCGGGGCTTGTCCTCGGGCAGGAACGCCGCGGCCTCGGTCGTCGCCTCGAACATCGGCTCGCGGTGCTCCCCGACGCTGAGGCCGCCGATCGCGTAGCCGTCGAAGTCCTGCGCGACCAGCTCGGCCGACGACCGCCGCCGGAGATTCGTGTCCAGCCCGCCCTGCGTGATCGCGAAGCGGAGTTGCCCCGGCGCCCGCGGCAGGTCGCGCTGGCGCTCGGCCCAGGCCGTCGTCCTCCGCACCGCCTCTTCCAGCTCAGCCCTCGGAGCGCCGGCCGGGAGGCAGATGTCGAGGCACATGGCAACGTCGGAGCCGAGCCGTTCCTGCACCCGAGCCGACAGCTCGGGCGTGAAACGCTCGGGCGTGCCGTCGTAGACGGACCGGAACGTGACGCCGTCGTCGTCCGTCGCGAGCAGCGTGTCGCGGAGCGAGAAGACCTGGAAGCCTCCGGAGTCGGTCAGGATCGCGCCGTCCCAGCCCATGAACTCGTGCAGGCCGCCGAGCTCGGAGATCAGGTCCTCGCCCGGGCGGAAGTGGAGGTGGTACGCGTTCCCGAGCACGATCTCGGCACCGAGCCCGCGCAGCTCGTCCGGATCCACGGCCTTCACCGTCGCCTTCGTCCCGACCGGCATGAATGCCGGTGTTCGCACCTCGCCGTGCGCGGTGCGCAGGAGGCCGGCGCGCGCGGCGCCGTCCCGGGCCGTGACGGTGAAGCTCTCGCTCACGGAACGAGCGTAGATGCGGTCGGCCCGGGGCTCATTGACCCATTCGGGTAGGTCGGCTTGCGCGCTCGAACCACGTGCAGACGCGCTCGGCGACCTCCGCGTCGCGCTCCGAATCGCTCGCGGCCTTCAGCTCGTGCTCGCGGATCCGGCCGAGCTCGGCGACGAGCGCCCGCGGCGGCGCGTTGCTGCCGAGCAGGGTGGCGATGCGGACCGAGTACGACGCGAACTCGTCGAGTTGGGCATCGAGCTCACGCTCGCCGCCGTCGCGCCAGAAGTCCCGCCACTCGTTCGCGCTCCTTGGCCTCACAGGATGAGCATCGCATCGCCGAACGAGTAGAAGCGGTACCGCTCCTCGACCGCGAGCCGGTACAGGCTCCGCGTCTCCTCGATCCCGGCGAACGCCATCACGAGGGCGAGCAGCGTCGAACGCGGCAGGTGGAAGTTCGTCAGCAGCGCGTCGACGCGCTCGAACTCGAAGCCCGGCGTGATGAACAGCTCGGTGCGGCCGGCGAGCGGGCCGCCGCGGGCGAGCGTCTCGAGCACGCGCACGGTCGTCGTGCCGACGGCGAGGACACGGTCGGCCGTGCGAATCCGCTCCCATGCCTCCGGCTCGACCTCGTAGCGCTCGCCGTGGATGCGGTGGTCCTCGAGCCGGCTCTCGGCGATCGGGCGGAAGGTGTCGAGGCCTACGTGGAGGGTGACCCGCGCCGGGTCGAGCCGCGCGAGCAGCTCCAGCGTGAAGTGCAGCCCGGCAGTCGGGGCCGCCGCCGAGCCCGGCTCGCGCGCGTAGACGGTCTGGTAGCGGGAGGGGTCGCCGAGCGGCTCCGTGATGTACGGCGGCAGCGGCGTCCGGCCGGCGGACTCGCCCTCCAGGCGCAGGTGCCAGCGTCCCTCGCCGAGATGCTCGATCAGCTCGACCGGTCCGTACCGGCGCCCGGCCCGCAGCCGCCGGGTCGGCCGAGCGAGCGCCTCCCACGTCCCGTCCTCGCGCTGCTCGAGCAGCAGCACCTCGCCGCGCGGCGAGGAGATCGGGATCCGCGCCGGGACGACCTTCGTGTCGTTGACGACGACGAGCTCCCCCTGCAGCTCGTCCGGCAGCTCGGCGAACGTGCGGTGGCGGACGGCACCGGCGGCGCGGTCGTAGACGAGTAGCCTTGACGCGTCGCGCCGCTCGGCCGGATGCTGAGCAATCAGGTCCGGCGGCAGCTCGTAATCCAGCTCCGAAAGGTCCATCCGACGGCAGTTGTACCGTCGCCCTCGTGGACATGGACGCCATCGCCCGCGCGCAGCAGCGGATCGACGACGCGGCCGCAGGCCGCACGGACCCGGCCATGTTCGACGCGACGCTCGAGCGCGCGCGCCACGCCGTGGAGTCGCTCGCCGCGACGACGGCCCGCTTCGAAACCGGCCTACCCGAGGCGATCCAGGATGGGCTCCGCCAGCACTTCCGGCCAAGCGCCCGTCACCTCGCCGAGGTGCGCGGCCTGACGAACCAGGCCATCCGCCGGCTCGAGCGGATCGAGGGGGACATCCTCGCCGAGCGGCACGCACGCGTCGACGATCTAGCCCTGCTCGTCGATCTCATCGCCTCCGGCTGGCGTAGCGTCGACGAGCGGCTCGCAAGGCTCGAGGAGGGACTGACGCGCGACAGCGGCGTCGTCTACCGCCTCGGCGAGCGCCAGGCCGGCTGACTCAGCGCAACGACGAGGTAACCGGCAGGACGAGCACGAAGCGGCTGCCCCGGCCGGGCTCGCTGTGCAGCTCGAGCCGGCCGCCGAGGGCGAGAGCGAGCTCCCGTGCGATCGCGAGCCCGAGGCCGGTACCACCGCCGTCGCCGGACCAGAACGGCCGGAAGATCCGGTCCTGCGCCGCGGGCGCGACTCCCGGGCCGGTGTCGGAGACCGCGACCATCACCTCGCCGTTCTGTCTCGCGAGGCCGAGGTCGACGCGCCCGCCCGCCGGCGTCCAGTGCAGCGCGTTGGCGATCAGGTTCGTGACGATCTGCAGCACCCGGTCGCCGTCGGTGATCAGCACGGCTCCCTCCCCGAGCTCGAGGTCGTACTCGATCTCGCGGGCCTTCGCCTCTTCGGCGAAGGTCGCGTAGGCGCGCTCGCAGAGAGCCCGCATGTCGACCTCCTCGCGCAGCAGCGCGAACCGGCGTGCGTCGAGCTTGGCGAGGTCGAGGACGTCGCCGACGAGCCGTTCGAGCCTCAGCGCCTCCTCCGAGACCACCTCGAGCGACAGCTGCTGCGCCGCCTCGTCCTCGAAGACGCCCTCCCGCAGGGCAGCGACGTGGCCGCGGATCGCGGTCAGCGGCGTGCGCAGCTCGTGTGACACCGACATCAGGAAGTTGCGAGACAGCTGTTCCGACTCCGACAGCCTCGTGGTCATCTCGTGGAAGCGGGAGGCGAGCCGTTCGACCTCGCTGCCCCAGGTGCGCTCCGGCACGGCGACGTCGTAGTGGCCCGCGGCGACTTGGTCCGCGGCGGAGGCGAGCTCCACGAGGGGCCTTGCGATGCGACGCGAGTAGTAGAGGATGAGGACGCCGGCGACGGGGATCCCGATCCCGAAGGCGAGCGCGAGCTCCCAGAAGAGCTGCAACCAGCGGCTACGGAGGGCGGACTCTGGCTCCGCGACGACGAGGGCTCCGGCGCGTACGGATCCGAGCGTGACCTCCTGCGCGACGCCGAGATACGAGCTGCCGTGCACGTGGAGATCGAACGCCCGTAGCTTCCCGTCGGCCAGCGCCTTCGCAGGCAGGGCACGACTCGGGAGCTCCTGCAGCGGACCGGCGAGCAAGGAGCCTCCAGAGACGGCGGGCACCCAGAACACCGTCTTGTTGCCGCCGAGCAAGAGGTTGAGGCTCGCGACCGAGACGTGGCCCACGCCCGCCTTCAGCTCGTACAGCTGCACGATTCCGGCCGACGTGTTCCGCAGCTCCGAAGCGGCTGCAGCCCGCGTGTTGCTCTGGAAGAAGCGCACGGCGATGAGCGTCGCGACGACGGCGGCGAGCACGATGCCGAGGAGGAACAGCGCCGGCAGGCGGAAGCGCAGGGAGCCGAGCACTGGTGCTCCCTACTCGACGACTGCCGGCGCCGGGGCGGCCTTGTAGCCGATCCCCCACACCGTGACGATCGGCGCCGCGTCGCCGAGCTTCCGGCGCAGCTGGCGCACGTGGACGTCGACGGTGCGGGTGTCGCCCGCGAACGTGTAGCCCCAGACCCGCTCGAGCAGCTGGTCGCGCGTGAGGACGAGTCCCTTGTGATCGAGGAGCTCCCACAGGAGGTCGAACTCCTTGGGTGCGAGCCGGATCTCCTCCTCGCCGACGTGGCACTCCCGCTTTCCCGCGTCGAGCACGATGTCGCCGTGCACGAGGACGCCGCCGTCGGGCCTCTTCTTTCCGCCGCTGCGGCGGAGGATGGCTTTGACACGCGCTACGAGCTCGCGCGGGTTGAACGGCTTCGTGAGGTAGTCGTCGGCGCCGACGTCGAGGCCGGCGATCTTGTCGAGGTCGTCGTCGCGCGCCGTCAGCATCAGGACGGGCAGCGTGCTCGTCTCGCGAATGCGCCGGCACACCTCGATCCCGTCGAGATCCGGCAGCCCCAGGTCGAGCACGACGAGCGAGGGAGCGTCGACTCCGACGATGGCCAGCGCCTCGCGGCCGCTCGCCGTCATCCGGACCATGAAGCCGTCCTTGCGGAGGTAGGCGGCGACGAACGAGGCGATCGCCTGCTCGTCCTCGACCACCAGGATCGTCTCTGCGGCGTCGGCCATCAGCCTCGGCCGATCTGTCGCTTCAGCAGCTGCGTCGGCATCGAGCGGACGGCGCTGCCGTCGACCGAGTATGTCCCGTCGGCCTTCGGGTTGACGGAGGAACCGCGGAGCCAGACCTTGCCGCGCCCCCCGGCGAAAACGTAGACGCCCGCCCCGCGCACGACCACGCGGTAGAAGCCGCCGGTGGCGCGGAAGCGGAAGTTGCTGCCGGTGTACCGCTTGCCGGGCAGGCCGTGCCAACGGACGGACGTGCTGGAGACGTCCGCCCCCTTCACCTGCGGCGCGCCCTGGCCGGACGCCGACGGGAGGTGGTAGATGTCGACCACGGCCTCCTGGGAGACGCGGCCGAGGACGAAGCCCCGCACGACGACCGTGGCGAGCGGCCTGCCGTTGGGGCCGCCGTCGCTGACCGCTCTGCGCACGACGACATAGCCCGGCCTGGCGAGGCCGCCCGCCCGGGCGGCCGCCGCAGCCGGGAGCACTCCGACGAGGAGAAGTGCACAGATGAGCAGGATCCGCCGCATTGCGTTCCCAGGGTACGCGCGGTAGGAACGTCCGACAAATCGGCGAAGCTCCGTGGCATGACGGACGACAGCCTGCAGGGACACGCCGACCGGCTCGCGGCGCGCGTCGAAGCGCTCGCGGAGGCGCTCCACGCGAGCGGCGTTTCCGAGGAGGCGTCGACGAAGCTGCTCACCCAGGCATCGTCCGCCGTCCTGCAGGCGCTCAGGCTCGAGCTGCTCGTCGAGCGGCTCGCGGCCTAGCCGTCGTAGCTGTAGAAGCCGCGGCCGGACTTCCGGCCCAGCAGGCCGGCGTTCGCCATCGCCACGAGCCGCGCGGGCGGCGCCATCCTCGGCTCTCGCAGCTTGTCCCAGAGCGCTTCGCTCGCGTGCACGTGCACGTCGATCCCGACGAGGTCGACGAGCTCGCACGGCCCCATCGGCCAGCCGGCACCGTGCTTCATCCCCGCATCGAGGTCGGTCGGCGTGACGCGTGCCTCGTCGAGCACGCGGATGCAGTCGTTGAGGAGCGGGATCAGGACGCGGTTGACGACGAAGCCGGGCGTGTCGTGGCAGCGGATCGGGTGCTTGCCGAGCCGCTCGCCTAGCGCGTAGGCAGCGTCGAACGCCTCGTCGGACGTGCGCTCGGCGCGCACGATCTCCACGAGCGGCATGAGCGGCGCCGGGTTGAAGAAGTGCATCCCGACCACGCGCTCGGGCGTCGAGGTCGCGGAGGCGATCTCGGTCACCGAGAGAGCGGACGTGTTGGTGGCGAGGACCGCGTCGGGCCGGCAGACCTGCTCGAGCTCGGCGAACAGCGCCCGCTTCGGCTCGAGCTCCTCGACGATCGCCTCGATCACGACGTCGCAGTCTGCGAACGCGGAGACCTCGGTGGTCATCGTCAGGAGGCCGATGTCGAAGGAGTCGATCTGGCCCTTCTCGACCTTGCGCGTGAGGAAGTGGTCGATGCGGCCGCGGGCCGTTTCCCCCAGCTCGTCGGTCACCTCGCGGCCGACCGTCTCGAGCCCTGCCTCGACGGCGAGCTGTGCGATGCCTGCGCCCATGGCCCCCAAGCCGACGACTCCGACCTTCACGGGCCGGAGCCTACCGAGCTACGAGTTAGGGACGGAGCTCCTCCAGCGCGCGCTCGAGGACTGTCCGGAGTCGCTCGCCCCTGTCCGGGGCGACCGTGATCCGCACGGGACACAGGGCGCGGTGGCCGTGGCAGCGCGCGTATGCCTCGGCCTCGGAGAGGGCTCGACTCCCTGCGTCGGGTGGGTGTCGCCGCTACCAGTGTGGGACGACTCTCCTCCGTCGCCCGGGCAGACGCAAGCGGCTGTGGAACCGGTGGAAGTTGTGGACAACTCAGGTGGAAGTAGAGTCGCGCGCATGGACGTGCGCGAGGGCACCGTCGCGTTCCCGCTGGCCGGCGAGGAGGCGCAGACCTGGTACCGCGTGACCGGCGAGTTCCGGCCCGGCGAGGCAGATGCTCCCGCGCCGCTCGTCGTCCTGCACGGCGGCCCCGGTGGGACACACGACTACCTCCTCTCGCTCGCCGACCTTTCCGGTTCGCGCGCGGTCGCGCACTACGACCAGATCGGCGGCGGCCGCAGCACTCACTACCCGGACCGCGGAGCCGAGTTCTGGAAGCCCGAGCTCTTCGTCCGCGAGCTGCACAACCTTGTCGACGCGCTCGGGATCGCCGACCGCCACCATGTGCTCGGCCAGTCGTGGGGCGGGTTCCTCGCCGAGGAGTACGCGTTCACGCAGCCGCAGGGCTTGCGCTCGCTCGTCCTCGCCGACACCGCGGCCTCGTGGGCCGACTTCGCGACGGAGGCGAACAAGCTCCGCGAGGAGCTACCGGCCGACGTGCAGGCGACGCTCGCGAAGCACGAGGAGGCGGGCTCGTACGACGACCCCGAGTACATGGAGGCGTGCCTCGTCTTCTACTCGCGCCACGTCTGCCGGGTCGAGTGGCCGCCGGAGGTGGCTGCGACGTTCGAGTACCTCGAGCAGGATCCGACCGTGTACCGGACGATGAACGGCCCGAGCGAGTTCCACATCATCGGCTCCTGCAAGGACTGGCAGGTCAAGGATCGCCTGCACGAGATCGCCGTGCCGACGCTGCTCGTCTCCGGCCGCTACGACGAGGCCACGCCGGCGCTGCAGCAGGTCCTGCTCGACGGCATAGCCGGCTCGGAGTGGGTCTGCTTCGAGGAGTCGTCTCACATGCCCCACGTCGAGGAGCGCGAGCGCTACATGCAGGTCGTCGGCGACTGGCTCGCGCGCCACGACTGAGCCGCGCCGGGGTCTATCCTCAGCGGGAGTGAGCCTTCCTCTCGTGAACCGGCTCCCGGACCCCTGGCGGAAGATCGTCGACTGGGTTGTCACGCTCGCGGTGGCGATCGGATTCGTGCTCGCCTTCGAGGCCGAGGTCGCGAAGCCGTACCGGATCCCGTCCTCCTCGATGGAAGGGACACTCCACTGCGCGCGCCCCCAAGCCGGCTGCGAGGCGTCCACGAGCGACCGCGTGCTCGTGAACCGGCTTGCCTACGACTTCGGGAGCCCGCAGCGCGGCCAGATCGTCGTGTTCACCGCTCCGCCGAAGGCGAACCGCTGCGAGCCCGGCGACGCAGGGACGACGTTCGTCAAGCGCCTGATCGGCCTGCCGGGCGAGACCGTGCGGGAGGACGGCAAGGGCTTCATCTGGGTCCGCCGGCCCGACACGAGGACGTGGACGAAGCTCGCCGAGCCGTACCTGTCCGCGCAGAGCCGCCTCGCTGATCGCACGCACGTCGACCACACGTGGAAGGTGCCGCAGGGCGAGTACTTCATGCTCGGCGACAACCGGGCGAACTCGTGCGACTCGCGGACGTGGGGCTCGGTTCCGAGGGCCGACCTGGTCGGCCCGGTGATCTTCACCTACTGGCCGCCGAACCGGCTCTCGTACCACTCGGGCGGGTTCTAGCCCGCCGGGCTCAGACGCGCTCGATCACCGCGGCGATTGCCTGGCCGAAGCCGATGCACATCGTCGCCAGCCCGTAGCGGGCGTTGCGCCGCTCGAGCTCCGAGACGAGCGTTGCCGTGATCCGGGCGCCCGTCGCGCCGAGCGGATGGCCGAGCGAGATGCCGCCGCCGTTGGAGTTCACGTCGCCCGCTTCGTAGCGCTCCTGCAGGCCCGTGTCGGCGAGGAACTGGGACACGACCGAGGCGAATGCCTCGTTGACCTCGATCACGTCGATCTCGTCCCACGTCAGCCCTGCCTTCGCGAGCGCCTTCGCCGACGCCTCGGGGTTGCCGTGCAGCATCAGGTGCGGGTCGACGCCGACCACGCCGAACGAGACGAACCGCGCGCGCGGCTCGAGCCCGAGCTCCGCGACTTTCGCCTCCGAGGCGATGAGCACGGCCGCCGAGCCGTCGACGATCTGGGACGAGTTCCCGGCCGTTACAACGCCATCCGGGATGAAGGCCGGCTGCAGCGTCGCCATCTTCTCGAGCGTGGTCTCGCGCCGGACGGCCTCGTCGACCGCGAAGCGCACGCGGGTCAGCGTCGGTGCGCCGCCGGAGTCGTCGGGATCCGGCACGTCGAGCTCGATCGGCACGATCTCCCGCTCGAAGCGGCCTTCGTCGATCGCGCGTGCCGCGCGCTGGTGTGACTCGTACGAGATCCGGTCGAGCTCCTCGCGCGAGAGATTCCACTGCTTCGCGATCTCCTCGGCCGAGATCCCTTGCATCACGATGTCGTGGCGTTCCCAGACGAGCGGCGACATCGAGCCGTTGTTCGACCCCATCGGGACGCGCGACATCATCTCGACGCCGCCCGCGACGACGAGGTCGAGCTGCCCCGACCAGACGGCCGCGGCCGCGTTGAAGTTCGTCTGCATGGAGGAGCCGCACTGCCGGTCGACCGTCGTCCCCGCGACGGAGACGGGCCAGCCGGCGGTGAGCGCGACGTTGCGGCCGATGTTCCACGCCTGCTCGTCGACCTGCGTCACGCAGCCCCACTGCACGTCCTCGATCTCGCCCGGGTCGACGCCGTTCCGCCCGACGAGCGCATTCACGACCTGAGCCGACAGCTCGTCGCCACGGATATGCGACAGCGTGCCGTTCTTCTTCCCGATCGGACTGCGAACGGCATCGACGATCATTGCTTCGGCGCGCTCCATGCACCAGACTGTACCGCGGTCGATGCTGCGCAAGAACGCCAAGATCGAGTTGCTGAAGCGGGTGCCGCTATTCGAGCGCTGCTCGCAGCGGGAGCTCGCCCAGATCGCGGCGCTCGCGGACGAGCTCGACCTCCCGGCCGCCCGCAACCTCACCAGCGAAGGCTCGGGCGGCTACGAGTTCATCGTCCTCGTCCAGGGAGAGGCCGACGTCGTGCGCAAGGGCCGCGTCGTCAACGAGCTCGGCCCCGGCGACTTCGTCGGCGAGATCGCGCTCGTCACCGGCCAGCCGCGCACGGCAACGGTCAAGACGCGCGGGCCGTCGCGGATCCTCGTCCTCACCGCGGCCGGCTTCCGGGCGCTCATGCACGACGTCCCCGCGATCGAGGACAAGGTGCTGGCGGCGATCACCGCGCGCATCCCCGACGAGTAGGCGCTAGTTCAGGTGCGGGACGTGCGGCTCGCGGACGTGCGCGAGGTACGTCGGCGCCGCGAGCTCGAGCACCAGCAGCTTGCCGGGCGTGTCGGCCTGGCCGATCTCCCTGAACGTGTGGCCGACGTCGCCACCGAGCACGACCGGCCCCTCGTCGGTCTCCACGACGACGATCTGATGGCCGCGCGTCTCCCCCGGCGCCGGCACGATCCGGATGCCCGGGAGGATCTCGGCCTCGCCGTCGTGCTCGACGTAGTTCATTCCGGGGAAGTCGATCCACTCGCTGATCGTGTACTCGTCCCCCTGCGCACGAGCGTCCTCGAGCTCGATCCGCTGCACGTGGATCGGGATGCCCGGAAACAGGCTGTTGCCGCCGTGATGGTCGAAGTGCAGGTGCGTGATGACAACGTGCGCGACGCGCTGGACGAGCTCGTCGGGCAGCGGGTGCGGGGTCGGGTGGAAATGCTCGTCGAGCTCCGGGGTCGACTCGAGCAGCCCGGTGTCGACGAGGACAAGGCCGTCCGGATGCTCGATCGTGTGCGAGAAGCAGGGCCAGGTGGTGCCCTCGACCACGAGCTCACACGTCAGGTGGATCCCGATATCGTCACGCGTGAGCACGGGCTGAGCATATGGCGACGACGACCGAAGAGATCGAGGTTCACTCCCCGTACAGCGGCGAGGTCGTCGGCCGTGTGCCGAAGTCCGGCGCCGACGACGCACGCCTTGCGGTGGACGCTGCTGCGGCCGCGCTCGAGTCGCCACTGCCGGCGCACGAGCGCGCGGCCATCCTCGACCGGGTCGCTGCTCTGCTGCGCGAGCGTCGAGAGGACATGGCGCAGACGATCTGCGCCGAGGCCGGCAAGCCGATCAAGACGGCGCGCGCCGAGGCCTCGCGCGCGGTCTCGACCTACACCTTCGCCGCGGTCGAAGCGCGCAAGCTCGCCGGCGACGTCGTCCCCATGGACGCCTCGGAGGCCGGCGAAGGCAAGATCGCGTTCACGCTGCGCCGGCCGATCGGCGTGATCGGGGCCATCTCGCCCTTCAACTTCCCGTGCAACCTCGTCGCGCACAAGCTCGCTCCCGCGCTCGCGGCCGGCTGCCCGGTCGTGCTCAAGCCGGCGAGCTCGACGCCGCTCTCGGCCCTTCTCCTCGCGGAGCTCGAGCAGGAAGCGGGGCTCCCGGCCGGGTGGCTGACCGTCCTCGTCGGGACCGTCCGCCGAGATCGGCGACGTGCTCGTGGCCGACGAGCGGGTGAAGATGATCACCTTCACGGGCTCGAGCGGCGTCGGCTGGGGCATCGCGGAGCGGGCGGCGAAGAAGCGCGTGCGGCTGGAGCTCGGCAACTCGACACCCGTCGTCGTGGCCGCGGACGCCGACCTCGACCTCGCCGCGACGAAGCTCGCCGCGAACGCATTCTCCTTCGCCGGCCAGAGCTGCATCTCAGTGCAGCGGATCTACGTCGAACGACCGGTCCTCGACGGTTTCCTCGAACGCTTCGTGCCGCAGGTCGAGGCGCTCGTGACCGGCGACCCGGCGGACGAGGCGACCGACGTCGGGCCCGTGATCGACGAGGACGCGCGGACGCGAATCGCCGGCTGGGTCGACGAGGCCCAGGCCGCCGGCGCGAAGCTCCTGGTCGGTTCCACCGGGGCCGACCCGCTCGGCCCGCTCGTCCTTGCCGAGGCACCCGAGACGGCACGCGTCGTCTGCGACGAGGTCTTCGGTCCCGTCTGCGTCGTCAACGCGGTCGACTCGCTCGAGGACGCGTACGCGCGCGCCAACGGAACGGACTACGGGCTCCAGGCCGGCGTCTTCACCGGCTCGATCTCGACGGCGCTCGCGGCAGCCCAGGCGCTCGAGTTCGGCGGCGTCACCGTCAACGAGGCGCCGACCTTCCGCGCTGACCAGATGCCGTACGGCGGCATCAAGGGATCCGGCAACACGAAGGAGGGTCCCGCCTACACGATCCGCGAGATGACCGAGGAGCGGCTCGTGGTGCTGCAAGCCTGATATTTCGCGTTGTCCGGCAGGACAACGACGTCGGCGACTTTGTAACAACGCCGCTACGATGTAGGATCGAGGCGAGGGCACCAGGGGAGCCCGTCGGAAATCGGCTTCAGATAAGGCCTTGCGGGGTCTGCGGGAGGAGACGGACACTGACGTGATCGAAGAGAAAACCGCCCAATTGCAGCAGTGTATGTATCAATACTCACGGGCCATTTACCGGTCCCTTAAGGACCAGATCGATCCGTACTCCGACCGCGAGACCCAGCTCGAATCGCGCTGCGCAGTCCTCGAGGCGTGTGAGCAGACGATGGAGCGGCTGGCGAGCGACCCTCTCTACTTCGCAAAGCCCGAGCGGGCGCTGTTCCAGGACATCCGGCGCTACTTCCCCATCACCGCGCAGGCGCAGGTCGCGTGGGCGGTCGACCAGGGCGTGAAGGCGGCCGTCGACTTCATCCAGGAGCAGATCGAGTCAGGCCTGCTCGACGGCGGCGTCGCGCGCTGCCGGGCGACGACCCGCAAGGGGAAGCCGTGCCAGCGCACGCCGCTCCCCGAGCGCGACTACTGCCCCTCGCACCAGCATCTCGAGACCAAAGCCGCGGCCTAGCCGCCGTCCACAGGCTTCCACACCAACGATCCACAGGCCCCCGCGGTTAGGGTCCCGTGCGGGTGTCACATGACACGGACAAGCTGATCCGGCAGCTCTCGCTCGTCGCCTTCCTGATGGCGGAGCGGCGGGCGCTCACGGCACGCGACGTGAAGTCGAACGTCGAGGGCTACTCGGAGATGTCGGACGAGGCCTTCGCGCGCCGCTTCTACTCCGACCGCGCCGAGCTGCTCTCGCTTGGCGTCCCGCTCCAGTCGCAGCGCGACGAGTTCACCGGCGAGGAGCTGTACACGCTCCGCTCGGAGCAGTACTTCCTGCCCAAGCTCGAGCTCGAGGACGAGGAGCTCGCGGCGCTCCAGACCGCGTTCTATCTGCTCGAAGGGAAGTTCGCGTACGCCGAGCCGCTGCGGCTCGCGCTGCAGAACCTCGCGCTCGGACGGCCCGGCTTCTCCGAGGCTCCGACCCAGACGGCGAGCCGCGTCGAGGTGCTCGATCCCGACTATTCGCCCGAGACGCCGGGCCGGCTCGCGAAGCTCGAGAACGCGATCTCGAAGCAGCGGACGGTGCGCTTCGACTACTGGTCGATCTCGAGCGACATGGAGAGCGAGCGGACGCTCAACCCGTACGCGCTCATCAACGACAACGGGCTCTGGTACGTCGTCGGGCACGACCTCGACCGCGAGGACATCCGCACCTTCCGCGTCTCGCGCATCCGGGGCGACATCAAGTTCGCGACGCGGCGCGAGCGCGACTTCCGAGCGCCGACCGACTTCGACGTCGAGCTCTACCGCGGCCGGCCTCCCTGGCAGATCGGCGACCTCGTCGGCACCGCACGGATCGAGGTGCGCGGCGACACGGCCTGGTGGGTGCGGCGCGCCTACGGCGAGACGGGACAGCTCGAGGACGACGTCTTCGTCACCGAGTACTCCTCCATCCCCCAGCTCGCGTCGTGGGTGCTGCGCCAGAACGGCCGAGCGGTGCCGCTCGAGCCGGCCGAGCTCAAGCGCGACGTCGCGGCCGCGCTGCGGCGCGTGCGCGAGCGGCACGAAGGCGAGGCGCCGCAGGCGGCGCGGGAGAAGCCCGCCGCGGCCGCCGACGGAACGATCGAGCGTCCCGCCGGGCCCGTGGCGCCCGAGCGGTTCGCCGTGCTGCAGGCGCTGCTCGCCTACCTCCTCGCGGCGTGCGGCGAGGAGAAGGAGGCCGAGATCCCTGCCGCGGAGCTGCTCGAGCGCTTCCCCTCCATCCCCGCCGACGAGCTCGAGGAGCATCTGTCCCTGCTCAACCTCGTCAACTTCGGCGGGGGCTGCTACACGATCTATGCCGAGCTGCGCGCCGGCTCGGTGCACGTCGACAAGGAGCTGTGGGGCGACACGTTCCGCGCAGCGCCGCGCCTCACGCCGCTCGAGGCGCGCGCGATCCGGCTCGCGCTGGAGTACGTCGGGCCGATGATCGCCGCCGACGCGCACACACCGCTCTCGCGCGTCCGCAAGAAGCTCGAGGAGACCTTCGGCCAGTTCGAGCTCGCCCGGACGCCGGAGCCGCATTCCGCCACCGAGGAGGTTGACCTGGTCTCCAGGCTCGCGCGCGGCATGCGCGAGCGCAAGCTCGTCGAGATCGAGTACCAGAAGGAGGCGGACGCCGCGCCGTCGACCCGGCTCGTCGAGCCCTACTCGCTCGAACGAGAGCTGCCGAACTGGTACGTCCACACCTGGGACCGGACGAGCGACGGCGCCCGCTCGTTCCGGCTCGACCGGATGCGGAGCGCGAAGGTGACGCGCGAGAAGTTCGAGCCGCGCGAGGGATTCGAGCCGACGCGGCTCCGCGACGCGCGCACCGCGAAGGTGTTGTACGACAAGGCGATCGCGCGCTGGGCGATCGAGCGCGGCGCACGGCCGCTCGCCGACGGCGGCGCCGTCCGCGACCTGCCCGTCGGCAGCGACGAATGGCTCGAGGGCGAGGTGCTCTCGCTCCGCGGCGAGGCCGTCCTGCTCGAGCCGGACGCGTTGCGGCAGACGATCGCTGAGCGCGCCAAGGCACTCGCGAAGGAGCTCGGCGTCGAGCGCATGCGCGCCGCCCGCGCCTAGATCCGGCTAGCCGCTCGCGCCGAGAGCCGCGCGAATGGCGTCGAGCGCCTGGTTCTCCTGCGCCGAGACTCCCTTGGCCGCCTCCGCAACCGACTCGGCGACGTCCAACACGAGCTTCCGATAGGCGGGGAGATCCTCGGGCGACTTCGCCTCGAGCGCCGCGACGGCCTGCCCGAGCGTCGCGACTGTGCTCTGCTCGACCTCCTGCGGCGACGCCGTCATCCCGAACGGCCGGTCGTGTCCGGTCGCCAGGTCGCGGATGAGCACGCTGTCGCTGTGCTCGTGCGCGTCCTTGAGATGGTGGGCGAGCGCGTTCGCCTCCTTGAAGCTGTCGAAGAAACCTCGGTCGACGAGCGCGACGAACATGCCCGCGCCGGTGATCCCCTCCTGCATCGCCTTCCATTCCTCGTCCGTGAAGTCCGCTCTGGTAGCCATGCCGAGGAGTATGTCTGAACGGTCCGTCCGCCCGCCTTGGCAAGGTCCGGCGAGGCCGGATCGCGTCAATGCAGGGGGTTTGCTAATGAGCGAGACGTCATTCGATCGTGTGATCTCCGAGCACCTCGCGCTCTGCGAGCGGAACAAGCGGCTCGAGCGGCGAATGCCGCTGGACGGCTACCGCGAGCCGGGCGCCGAGTCGCCGGCAGACACGGCACCGCGGGAAGACGCGCACTGGCTCGAGCCCGAGTCCTGGGACACGTCCGGCGAGCGTCCCCTGCCGGACTTCGACTGGGGAGACGAATGAGCCCGGGCAGATCAGCGGCCTGACGCGACAGCGAGCCGGGGTTGGTCATTCGTTGGCGGCCGCGCGTACGTTTGTTCCTGGAATGACCCTGCGTGACTCGTATCCGAGAGCTGCTGCCGCGCTGGCTGTGTTCGCCGCCGCGCTGCTCGTCGCCGGGTGCGGCGGGGGCGAGAACATCGCCACAGCCGGCAACCCCAGCAACAACACCTCCGTGTGCGGGTACACCAAGCACGTTGGCTCGGGTGGCCGCGTCTGGCTGGAGATGTCCGTCAGCCCGGCGGCCCTGCAGCCTGACCCATGCGACGTGTTCAACAGTCGCTTCCACGGACGGTGGCTCCCGCCAGAGCCCGGCCGGATCGGGACCGGTCACGTGTACTGCGGCTACCGCAAGAGCGGGTCGTCGTACACGATCACGTTCGGCTTCTACGCGTCCAGCCGCGCCACCGGACTCGCGTTCTGCCGGGCGTTCCACGCCCCCAACGGCTACAGGCGCGACGTGTGAGCCGGACTGCCCCTGAGCAACAGAGCTAGCCGGAAGGCTTTAGGTGCCGAATTGCTGCCCGGAGCCGTGGGTCTTGCTGTCCCCGAGCCGCGAAGATGATGACGTTCTGGACGCGCGTGTCACCGTGATAGAGACGCGGGTTGGCCCCAAATCGTGAGTGGACCGCGTCAGCGACGGTCCGATAGACGAGGACGAGCGAGGGGAGGTTCCATCCGGTGGACGAGTGTCCCGATCCCCACGACAACAACGCAGCCGGGGGGTTGCTGCGTTCCTTACCTCCGAGGGCAACGAGTTCATGGCCCCCTGTCGTCGGCCAGGGCCGAAGGTGGATTCGAGCCGCCGCAAAGACCTGCTCCGTCTTGGCGACGCTCAACGGAGATGCCAGTTGCGAGCCGCATCCAGCGACCAGGAACGCGGCCGCCAGGAGCACTACGACAATCATCCGAGGCCTTAGGTTCGTGGTCGCGTCCACGGCACTCCATTTTGGCGTACCGGGCGGCAGGACACCCGGCTGGGTTCGGGTCTAGTCCGACGCCTGCGGCGGCAAGGCTCCGCTGTCACCAACGCGGACGACGCGGCCGCCTGTCTGGACGGCGAAGTGCCAGGAGTGGTGCAAGGTGCCTTGCGGCGGGCCGTGGGTGCGGAACTTTTTGGCAGGCCAGGACTCAGTGAAGGTCACGAGTGCGTTGGCCCTGAGGCTCCGTACGAGCATGACTCGCGTTTGGCATGTCCCTTCGATCCCCTGGCCGCCGGGACCCGGAATGCGGCACCCGATACGGGTTTGGCCGTTCGGGAAGAACTGGAATCCCTTGCCCCAGAAAGACGACTGCACGCGTGCGATGTCGATGTCGCCAGCAGTCGAAGGAACAGACACGGGCATAGGTGGTTGGGTGGCGTGGTGGCTGCTCGCGCAGGCCGACGCGACAAGCACGAGACAGACAACCAGAGGCGTCACCTTGAAAACGTTCATTGGCTTGAAAGATACGACGCCGAACGCGGAACTGTCACGTCGGGTTACAGCAACCTCGCTTGGGCGAGCGTCCTCTCACCCGACAGGAACTGTGAGCGTGAACGTCGAGCCCGGCTCCGCATCGGAAATCACGTCGAGCGCGCCGCCGTGCGCCTCTGCAATCGAGCGGGCGATGAAGAGGCCTAACCCCGTTCCCGGCTTGGAGCCGCCCTCGACGTCGGCCCGCCCGAACTTCTCGAAGATCAGCGCGTGCTGGTCGCTCGGGATCCCCGGGCCGCCGTCCCGCACCGCGATCCGCACCGTCCCGTTCGCCGCCACGGCCGAGACGCGCACCTCCCCGCCTTCCGGCGAGTACTTCACCGCGTTCTCGATCAGATTCCCGAGCACCTGCCGCAGCCGGGCGCGGTCGCCCCTAATCTCCGGGAGCGCCCCGCGGACGGAGGCGACGACCGGCACGTCCTGCTGGGCCAGTGCCGCCGCCTCGACGGCGTCGTCCACGACGCGGCCGAGATCGACCTCCTCGAAGCGGTAGCTGAACGTCCCCGCCTCGATCCGCGACGTGTCGAGCACGTCGCCCACCAGCTCCGCCAGCCGCGACGTCTCGTCGCCGATCAGCGCGAGGAACGACTCCCGCTGCTCCGCAGTGAGCAGCCGCCAGCGATCCTGCAGCGTCCGCGCCGCACCGATCACGGCCGCCATGGGGCTGCGGAGTTCGTGGGAGACGAGCGAGACGAAGTCGGCGCGAAGCTGCGAGAGGCGGGCCAGCTCCTCGACCCGTCGCCGCTCCGCCTCGTAGGCCCGGATGTTCTGCACCGCGGTCGCGACGAGGCGCCCCAGCAGGCACACGAGCTCGACCTCGTCGTCGCTGAACGCGTCGGGCCGGTCGCGCGAGAGGCTCAGCATCCCGATGGTGCGAGCGCCGACCAGGAGCGGCGCCACGAGCTCGCTGCGGAGGCCGAGCGCGAGCAGCTGCTCGTCGGCGGGCGAGTCCCGCTCGGTGAGGTCGCGCCGCACGAGGATCCTGCCGGCGAGCACCCGTTCGAGCAGCGAGCCCGCGATCGGGTCGCTGTTGCCGGGCGGGAAGACCGCGTTCGCGCCGCTGCCGGCCGTCGCCATCGTGGTCGCGGTGTCGCCCTCGACGAGCACGATCGCCGTCCGCTCGAAGGGGACGAGGCCACGCAGCTCGCCGATGAAGGCGCCGAACGCCTCGTCGAGCTCGAGTGACGAGCCGAGGGCGCGCGCGCAGCGGTTCGCCGTCTCGAGGATGTCGACGCGGTGACCGAGCTCGTCGCGCAGCCGCTCCGCCTCGGCCGCCCGCTGCTCGGCGCGGCGCCGTTCGGCACTGAGGGTGTCGCGGAGCCGCCCGATGACGAGACCCGCAAGCATGCCGACCAGCACGCGCGTGAGCGCCGTCCTCCACTGCAGCCCCGGCCCGAGCGCGTCGATCACGATCGTCGCCCCGACCATCAACGCACCGGCGATGGCGCCGCCCACCAGCCCGAACCGCAGCGCCGCCGCCGCGATCGGGATCAGATACAGCGCCCGCCACGGCTCGCCGCTTTCGAACGAGAAGACCGCGATGAACCCGATCGCGGCGGCCGAGTCGAGGGCGAGCAGCAGGATCCGCGCGCGGGCTCGCGTCACCGGCCCGAGCTCGACCACCGCGAGCGCGCCCGAGAAGATCGTGACCGCGGCGAAGAAGCCGACGACGGCCCACGCCCACGGCTCGTACCCCGGCGGGAAGTCCGTCAGGCCGACAGCGACCGCGCCGACGACCACGAGCGCCGCCCGCAGCAGGACGAGCCACCGGCCCGGACGGCTACGCATCCCGTTCCTCCAGCCGCGCCAGCGCCCAGGCTGCGACCTCGCAGGTCGCCTCGTCCGGATCGTCGAGGTACGCGCGCACGGCGTCCCGTTCGCCGTCCCCACCCACGTTGCCTGCCGCGACGAGCGCATTGAGGCGGAGCCGGCGGCCGTCGTTGCGCGGCACATAGAGCCGCTCGAAGCGGCGCCGTAGCTCATCCGGCTCGCTGTGGAGCCAGTCCACGAGGGAGACGTGCGGCGTCGCATCGTCCGGGAGCGACTCGTCCGCGCGCCGCTTCTCGACGCCGCGATTCCAGGGGCAGACGTCCTGGCAGATGTCACAGCCGTAGACCTGCGCGCCGAAGTCGGATCGGTACTCCTCCGGGGGCGGCGCCGGTGCCTGCGTCCAGTAGGAGAGGCAGCGGGTCGAGTCGAGCGTCCCCGGCTCGTCGAGCGCGCCGGTCGGGCAGGCGTCGATGCAGAGCCGGCAGTCGCCGCAGTCGAGGGCGAGTGGCGGCGTCGGCTCGAGCTCGACGTCCGTTACGAGTGTCCCAAGGACGACCCAGGAACCGTGCCGGCGCGTGATCAGCAGCGTGTTCTTGCCGTAGAAGCCGACGCCGCTTCGGGCTGCCGCCTCGCGATCGACGTGCTGGTTCGCGTCGACGAGCACGCGATAGTTGCCGCCGAGCCTGCGCCCGAGCACGTCGAGCTTCTCGCGCAGCTGCGCGTAGGCGTCGAACCACGTGTAGCGCGGCAACCTGCCGTGGCCGGGCGGACGCTCCGGTTCCGGGAGCCAGTAACAGAGCGCAGCCGAGACGACGGTGCGAGCGCCCGGCAGGAGCGTCTCGGGATGGCACGACTCCTCGGGGTGCGCCATCGTGAACCGCATGTCGGCGAAGAGGCCACGCGCGCTCCGCTCGCGGATGTGGCGCTCGGTGCCGACGTAGGGCTCGGCGGGCGCGGCGCCGATCGCGTCGAGCCCGAGCTCCTCGGCGAAAGCCTCGAGTTCCGGGGCGGTCACGCGGATAGTCTGCCGCGATGCGCGCGGTCCGGATCCACGACGACGGCGGCCCCGAGGTGCTCGTGCTCGAGGAGGTGCCGGATCCCGAGCCCGGGCCGGGCGAGGTGCTCGTCCGCCTCCGCGCCTCCGGGCTGAACCATCTCGACGTCTGGATCCGAAGAGGGCTGCCGTCGGTGCCGAAGCCGCGCATCCTCGGCGCCGACGGAGCCGGCGTCGTCGAGGCGCTCGGCGACGGCGTGGCCGGCTTCGAGCTCGGCGAGCGCGTCGTCCTCAACCCCGGCATCGAGGCCGGAGGCGGCCGGATCCACGTGATCGGCGAGCACGGCGACGGCACGAATGCCGAGCTGATCGCGGTGCCTGCGACGAACGTCCACCCGATCCCGGATGGACTGAGCTTCGAGCAGGCCGCGGCCTTTCCGCTCGTGTTCGAGACCGCCTACCGGATGCTCGTCACGCGCGCCGGGCTGCGTGAGGGCGAGTGGGTGCTCGCCTGGGGCATCGGCGGCGGCGTCTCGACGGCGGCGCTCTCGATCGGCAAGGCGCTCGGCGCGCGCGTCCTCGTCACGTCCTCCAGCGACGCGAAGCTCGAGCACGCGCGCGAGCTCGGCGCCGACGCGACCGTGAACCACGCGACCGGCGACGTGCGGGCGGCGGTACAGGAGGCGACCGGCGGCCACGGCATCGACGTCGTCGTCGAGAACGTCGGCGAGGCGACGTGGGCGACGTCGCTTCAGGTGGCGGCACCGGGTGGCCGGATCACTGTCTGCGGCGCGACGTCCGGGCCGAACCCGCCAGCCGGGCTGCACCGGATCTGGTGGAAGCAGCTCTCGATCCTCGGCTCCACGATGGGCACGGCCGGGGACTTCGCAGGCGCGTACGAGCTGGTCGCGAGCGGGCGAGCGCTACCCGTGGTCGACTCGGTGCTGCCGCTGGAGGAGATCCGCTCAGCGCACGAGCGCCTCGAGGCGGGCGAGCAGCTCGGCAAGATCATCCTCACGATCTGATGCCGTTCCAGAACCGGGTCACGCCGCTGGGCGAGCTGATCGCGACGCCCGAGCGTGGCCTCCTGTACGGCAACCGTGGGCGCCTGCACGACGAGCACGGGGTCATCCGCCGCGACTGGCAGCTGACACGGTGGATCTCCTGCCTCCTGGAGTTCCGCGGCCGCTACCGGGCCGGTGGGCCGATGGCGCCGAACCGCTACACCGGCCTCTTCTTCCTCGACGAGGCGACCGCGCTCGCCGCCGGGCACCGGCCGTGTGCCGAGTGCCGCAACGCCGATTACCGCAGCTACCTCGCGCTCACGGGAGCAACCCGCGCGGATGAGCTCGACGAGCGGCTCCACGCCGAGCGCGGACGCGTCCACGAAGCGGAGCTGACCGAGCTTCCCGACGGAACGTTCGTGGTGCTCGACGGCGAGCCGTGGCTCGTCCTCGGTTCCGACCTTCTGCGTTGGGCCCCCGGCGGCTACTCCGAGCGACGACCGCGACGCGGCGGCGCGGCCGACGTCGTCACACCGCCAACGAGCGTCCGCGTCCTGGCGTCAGGTTGGAGGGGAAGCCTGCCGCTCGTCCATCCCAACCGACCGGCCGTGAAGTCGTCGTGAGGTCCCGGCTGACACCCTGTCTCGCGGTTGCGGCGGCGTGTCTGGCAGTTCCCGCGGCGTCGGTCGCGTCTTCTGCGGGGCATGTCGGGCCTCCGGCCGGAGCCCGCTTCAGCTACCAGATCGGCGGGCCGTTTCACCCGGCGCCGGGTGTGACTGTCGTCGATCGCGACTGGCACGTCGCGCCGGCGCCGGGCGCGTACGGCATCTGCTACCTGAACGCCTTCCAGTCGCAGCCGGAGGAGCACGCCTGGTGGCAGAGGACGCACCCCTCGCTGCTGCTTCGCCACGCCGGCCGTCCCGTCGTCGACACGACTTGGAACGAGCAGCTCTTCGACACCTCGACGCCTGTGAAACGCCGCCGGCTCGCTACCGTCATCGATCGCTGGATCGACCGCTGCGCACGCGTCGGCTACCGCGCCGTCGAGCCGGACAATCTCGACTCCTGGACGCGCTCTCACGGTGCCCTGACCGTCGCCGACAATTTCGGGCTCGCGCGGTTGCTGATTCGGCACGCTCACGCCGATGGGCTTGCCATCGCCCAGAAGAACGCCGCGGAGTTGGCCGAGAGGGGACTCCGGCTTGGGTTCGACTTCGCCATCGCGGAGGAGTGTCAGACCTACCGAGAATGCGACAGCTACCTGCACGCCTACGGCGACGAGGTGATCGAGATCGAATACACCGACGCCGGCCCGCACAACTTCGAGCGCGCCTGCGCGCTACGCGGAAGCCGCATCTCGATCGTCTACCGCGATCGCAACGTCGTCCCAGCCGGCCATCCGGGGTTCGTCGAGCGCCGCTGCAAGTAAGGCGTCAACGGCCCTGGATCCGCTGGCGGCACGACCTTTGCCTGGGCCAGTGTTCCGGAATGACCCCGAGCTGGCGAGCGCGAATGGCGGTTCTATCTCCGCTTCGCGACTACGACCAAGGATCTTCGTCGTACTGGGGAAGATCGTCGAGGATCTCGTACCAGGGCGCCTTCGACCCAACGAACATGTGGGCCGTCGGCTTGAGCGTGGGCTCATCGATCAGTGATCCGTACGGCACCCGGACGCGGCCTTCATAACCCGTCCAGCAAAGCAGCGAGTAGCACTTCCCGCAGCGGCGCGAGTGGTGCCCGTTCGGATCGCCGGTGACTACCAACGATTCCGAAGCGTGGTTGATCGTGAACTTCTCGGGTTCGATCTCCCCCCAAGGAAGGAACGCGGAGCCCGTCATCGCTCGGCAGCGCGAACAATGGCAGTTGAACGCGACCACGAACTCGTCCGCCACCTCGAAGGCAACCGCGTTGCAGGCGCAACGTCCGTTGAGCATGACCGCACACTAGAACGACGGGCGAAACTGGGCTGAGAATCGAGACTCTCGGCTGGGCCAGTGTTCCGGAATGACCCCTGTAAGCATCGTCGCTCTGAGAACTGGCCTTGTCTCTCTGCGGGAGTTGGCCCGGCGCCCCTCATTGAAGGCGCCGGGCCGTATTCGTTGATGTTTCTAGTGGTGCAGGAGCGGTGCGAGCGAGCTGACGTTAGCGGTGTCGCTCGCGTTGCCCAAGTACGGAAGGCTCCAGTTCTGCTCGATCGTCTGGAGCAGGGAGTAGTGGTTGGTTGGAGTGTCGTCGGTTGCGCGCGGAGGGCCGCCGCGAGAGATGACGATCATTGGGACGTGGCCGCCCCCGTACAGCGTGCCGCCCGAGAGGTCACCGCCGCCGGCCGACGTGGGATCCGCCGGGGTGGCTGGTAGCACGGGCGAGTCGCAGCAGCCGCTTGTGTCCGTCGGCCCGTAGGGTGAGACGTCTTCGAATCCGCCCTCGTCCCAGGTGATGAAGATGGCCGAGTGGCCGGTCCAGGCCGGCGAGCTCATGATCGCGTTCACGGCCCAGTGCAGGAAGTTGTTGCCGTCCTGGTAGAGCGTGGCCTGGAACTGGTCGGTGGGTGTGTTCGGGTACGGGCACTGGGGCGCCCCGCCATGCATGTCGTTGCAGATGTTCGGCGAGATCCACACGAAGTGGGCCACATGTCCGGACTTCAGGTCGTTGGCCAGGTTGTGCGTGAGCGGAACGACCTTGTTGATGCGACCCGGATCGTTGAAGACGTCCGGATACTGGGCGAACGGGTTGTGTCTGCGGACATAGAGCGCGTCCCCGGTGGAGGTCGACGTGCAGTCCGGGTCGGTTGTCGAGCAGTCGCCGTAGTCACCGATATAGCCGGCCGAGGGCATCGACTCCATGTAGCCCTTCCAGCTCACGCCGGCCTGATCGAGCTGGTCGACGAGATTGGTGTGATCGAAGTACCCCTCGTCGGCCTGCGTCTGGTCGTCGGAGTTGGAGCCCCAGGTGCTGCCGCTCGTCGCGGCGACGTAGTTCGGGAGGCTTGGATGAGTGACGCCGTAGTAGTTCGTCTCGAGCCCGTACGTGCTTGCGATGTGCCGGATGAAGCCCGTGTTCGAGTTCGACGGGTCGAGCAGGTCCGAATACGCCGTGTTCTCCATCATGATCACGAAGACGTGATTCATGTGAGCGAACGCGTGGTCCTGCGCCACGGTTTGAATGCTTCCGCTGCGCCCGGAGGCGACGGCCGGAAGAATGACCACGACGACAGCTGCGGTACACGCGCACGCGAGCAAGACTGCGCCGAATGGACGAATTCGCATTCCTTCCCCCTTTTCGCACGTTGACAAGCAATGCGCGGACGACGGCCGAGCCGCCCGCTCCGTTTCGCTGTTTCTAACGCATCGCCGCGAGCAAGGTCGCGACTAGCGTTCACTGTCGGCTGAGACTCACTCTGATCGCTGATGCCTTCCCGCCGGAACCAGCTACCGCTCCCGCGCACAAGGACGCTCGCCTGGGCCAGTGTTCCGGAATGACCCCTGAGGCCGGACGGGGTCACAGGGTTCCAGAACAGCCATATCCTCCGACGAGGATGACGCGGCGTTTCGTGGTGCCGTCGCTTGCGTGCCTTGTGACGGCCTTCTTTCTCACATCGTGCGGGCGGTCTGCCGGAGCGCCGTCGGCGGCGAAGGCTGCAAGCTGTTTCCAGCGGCGCGGCTGGGTTGTCCATCGCCATGGTTTCGAGGAGGCGTAGCCGCGAACCTGCACTTCACTAGTCCTGCTCGGATTCGCTGGAGCGTCAGCGGGGCGTACCCGAACCACATGCC
The DNA here is from genome assembly GCA_963743545.1 of uncultured Actinomycetes bacterium. GTDB lineage: Bacteria > Actinomycetota > Thermoleophilia > Gaiellales > Gaiellaceae > Palsa-739. Next base: position 448,361 of record CAVUQB010000006.1, read on the forward strand.
GGGCGGGTTCGCTGGCTGCATCCGCTAGTCGCGTCCGGGTCTAGGAAATGCGGCTGAGACGCGCGCGGCCGCCGGTCAGGGCACATCGCGCTCGTCTTGGCCAGTGTTCCGGAATGACCCCTGAGGCGAAGTGTTCGATGCCGTGATCTCTCCCTCGACTGGGTCAAACCTGCTGACGACGGGTCGCCGATAAGAAGCCGCAGTGGAACCAGTTTGGAAACCCGCAACTCGTCTCTCCGCCGTGATCGCCGCTGTGCTCGTTGGCGTGATCGCAGCAGCTGGCTCCGGAGCAACGCCCGGCATGGCCGCCACAGCGCAGGTCAGCCGGACTGGTGTCCTCAGCGGAACCTGGGAAGGGACACTGAGCGGGTCGGCCAACGGAAGCACCCGCCGAGAACGAATCCTGATCGTCGTGAACGCACACGAGAGCGCCGGACGCTGGAAGGTCAGCCCAACATGTCACGGCAGCTTGACCCTGGACAGCGTCTCAGGCGGCTACCACCACTATCGCCGCCATGTGGCTTCAGGCGCGTCCTGTCTCGGAGGCGATATCGATTGCCTCATGCGTATCGGCGCCAAGATCTCCGACTCGGTCACACCACGTCCCGGCGGCTATGCGCGAGACGGCACCCTGCACCGCGTTCGGAACCGCTAAATCTCACAACCGTGGCTGTGCCCGCGCCGAGCGACTCAACCGTCGCTTCGGCCAGTGTTCCGGAATGACCCCTGAGCCGCGAGAGACGCTGCTAGTAGATGAGATTCATGCTCGGGTCGTAGGTCCATCGGCGACCGTCCAGGGACGTGTAAGCCCAGAGTCGGTGGTGGATGTGACCAGGAGTCGAGTACGCGCGAACGATCGCGACTAGCCGCGCGTGTGGGTTGTCGCCCGCGAACACGTTGATCACCTCGGCGGGTAGGAAGGCTTGCCACCAGTGCTTGCCCGCGTCGGTCGTGACATCGACGACAGTGTTCCCGCCGCAGCACATGAACCAGGTTCGCGCGTTGACGACGCCCGCCTGAGCGACAGCCACGCCTCCCTGCGCAGCGGGAACGTTCGCGACAGGCCCGGCGATCCGCCACGCCTTGCCCCCGTCGGTGGTCGTGAGCGGGTACATCGCGCCGCCCTCCGACCCTGAGAGATTGCCGAGCGCGAATCCATCCTGACGGGTGGCGAAGGTGCGCGTGCCAGAGAAGTGGTTCTGTACACGCGTGCCCCTGCGAAGCGGGTGCGTTCCACTCATCGACCGCAGGGGATGGGCACGCACGCTCTGCGTTACGGCGGCGCTCCTTGTAGACGCGAGCGATGCGGTCGCCTGAGGCTTCGATGCTCCACCACACGCGGTGAAGGTCAAGACGCAGAGACACGCAAGCGCCAGAAGGGCTACTACGCGACCCGTCCCTGGCCAGCTCGACATGGCGACGAGATGGTAAACCCTGGCCCGGGCCAGCGTCCTCACGCCTGAGGCCCGCTGCAGAGGCCGTCAGCCGAAGCCGAGGATGAACTTCGCGTCGTCGGACATCCGGTCCGGCGTCCACGGCGGGTCGAACGTCAGCTCGAGCTCGACGTCCTGGATTCCCTCGACCTGCCGGATGGCGGCGTCGATGTCCTGCGCGATGAGCGGGCCGGCGGGGCAGCCCATCGAGGTGAGGCTGTACAGCACCTTGGCCTTCGAGTCCTCCACCTCGACGTCGTAGAGCAGCCCGAGATCGACGATGTCCATCCCGAGCTCGGGATCCTCGACCGTGCGGAGAATCTCCAGCACCTCTTCGCGCGTCGCCATGGAGCCAGTCTAGAGGCGCGTACGATGGCCACGTGCGCGACGCGATGGGCAACACGGTCTTCTCCATCCTGCTCCTGGTCGCGGCGATCGGGCCGGTGATCGGCCTGATCTGGTTCTCGTGGTGGTTCCTCCGCGCCGGCAAGCGCTACGACGAGCGCGAGCGGGCGGCGGGACGTCGCCCGCCGCCCGGTTATTGACCCCGCTACGAGGCGGGCGCGATGTTCTGGTTGACCGAGAACACGTTGTCCGGGTCGTAGTGCGCCTTGACGCGCGCGAGCCGGTCGTAGTTCGCGCCGTACATGCCGCGGACGCGATCCGGCTCCTCGGCCATCTGGAAGTTCGAGTAACCGCCCGGCATCGCGAACGGCCTCGTGGCGTCGGAGTAGCCACGTGCCCAGTCGGAGACGGCTCCGGCGTTGGCCGGGTCCGGGTCGATGCCGGCGACGACCTGCGCCCAGCGCGCGCCGCGATAGGCCCACGCGGTCTCGTCGTTGCCGACCCGGGACGCAGCCCCGTCGATCGCGTACATGTGCATCGTCGACTTCCACGTCGGCGCCTGCGGCATCCACTCGGCGTTCGCCTCGATCAGCCCGTCGCTCATCTCGTCGAAGAACTCGCCGCGCCAGTACCACTGCTCGCCCGGCGGGAACAGCCCGTCGAACGCCGTGTTCCACGCGGGGAACGGCACCGGCGCGACGCCGTCCATCAGCGGCGTGCCGAAGGAGCGACCCTCGCGGAGCGCGGGCGTCTCCTCCTCGCCCGGCTGCGTCCAGACGACTGCGCAGACCTTGCGCAGGTGCAGCTCCTCGGGGAACGGCGGCCCGGGCGGGATCGGACAGGAACGCGAACCAGCCGCCGAGCTCGTCCGGCGCCTCGCGGATGAAGCCGTCGTACCAGCGCATCACGTCGGCCACGTCGTCGAGGTCGTAGAGCACCGGCCCCGCGAGCACGTTCGTGAGCGGATGGCAGCGGAACGTGAACTCGGTCACGACTCCGAAGTTGCCGCCGCCGCCGCGGATCGCCCAGAACAGGTCCGGCTCGTGCTCGGCGTCGGTCTGGACGACGGAGCCGTCGGCCAGGACGACCGTCGCGCCGAGAAGGTTGTCGATCGTGAGCCCGAACGCGCGGCTCAGGTGTCCCACACCGCCGCCGAGCGTCAGCCCGCCGACACCGGTCGTGCCGATGATCCCGACCGGCACGGTCAGCCCGTGCTCGTGCGTCGCGTCGATCAGGTCCTTGAGCAGCGCGCCGCCTCCGACCCGTACCGTCGACGAGGCCGGATCGACCGTGATCTCGTTGATCTGCGAGAGATCGATCACGAGCCCGTCGTCGACGGAGCCGAGGCCGCCGCCGTTGTGACCGCCGCCGCGCACGGCGATCCGAAGCCCGTGCTCGATGCCGTAGCGCAGCGCTGCGGCGACATCCCCCGCGTCGCTGCAGTACGCGATCGCGGCCGGCCGCTTGTCGATCATCGCGTTGTAGAGCGCGCGCGACTCGTCGTAGTCGGGCGCGCCGGCCTCCACGACCCGGCCTTTCACCGCGGACGCGAGACCTTCGACTGAAACAGCCATCGTCTCCTCCCGTGTTGGTTAGGGCGACTCTACGCCGCCGGTCTCTCTCGTACTAGACGCCGAGCAGGCGCACTTCTTCCTTCCGCTCACGGGCGAAGAAGTGGATGCCGTCGACGAAGCGCACCCAGTTGCAGCGCGTGCACATGAGCAGCGAGTGCGTGCGCGCGCTGTCGGCGAGGAAGCGGACACCGCGCAGCAGATCGCCGTTCGAGACGCCGGTCGAGGCGACGATCACCTCGCCCGGGGCGAGATCCTCGGTGCTGAAGACGCGCTCGTAGTCGAGGATCCCGGCCTCGCGCAGCTCGTCGATCTCCCGGCGCGACGTCGGCCAGAACTGGGCCTGCAGCTCGCCGCCGAGGCAGCGCAGCGCCGCGGCCGAGAGCACCGCCTGCCGGGTGCCGCCGATCCCGATCGCGAGGTGGTCGTTCGTGCCGCGGATGGCTGCGGAGATCGCCGCGGTCACGTCGCCGTCCTGGATCAGCTTGGTCCGGGCGCCCGAGTCGCGTATCTCCTCGATCAGGTCGTGGTGCCGCGGCCGGTCGAGGACGATCGTCGTCACGTCGTTGACCCGCCGTCCGAACGCCTCCGCAATCGCCTGGATGTTCTCGCCGACCGGGCGCAGGAGGTCGATCGAGCCGCGGGCGAGCGGCCCGACGGCCATCTTCCGCATGTAGATGTCGGGCAGCGTCGTGAAGCGGCCGGCCTCGCCGACGGCGATCATCGACATCGCGCCGTTCCCGCCGCGCGCCACGACGCCGCGGCCCTCGAGCGGGTCGAGCGCGAGATCGACCTCCTTGCCGCCGGAGCCGACGATCGCCCCGGGCGCGAGGCCGCCCGAGTCGTCGAGCGCGCCGAACACCACGCGCCCGCTGATCGGCAGGATGTCGAGCGTCTCCCGCATGCCGGTCGCCGCCGCCTCCTCCGCTGCGTGCTCGTCGTCGCGGCCGAGCCAGCGAGCCGAGACGAGGGCCGCACGCTCGGTGGCCCGCAGGTACGCCTGGCACTGGCAGGGCCGCTCCTCGTCGGTGGTCACATATTCCGTGGCGGCCTCGCTCATCGCGTGACCGTCCGGCTCTGCTCGGCGGCGTCGAGGACGAGGTCGGCAACCGTGTGGGCGGCCCGATCCGCGTCCTCGTTCTCGATCACCGGCACCCCGGCGCGTTGCGCCCGGGCCACGATGACCTCCTGCAGCCGGCGGATGTCGGCGAACCGCTCGAGGTAGCGCGACTCCGACCGTTCCGAGTACTCGTCGCGGAAGCGGAAGTGACGGATGTGCTCCTCCTCGTCCGCGATCGAGAGGACGACGAACACCGAGACCGCAAGCTCCGGCCGCGGCAGCTCGACCATCCCGGGAACGAGATGGACACCCTCGAGCACGAGCGACCACCCCTCCTCGAGCGCGCGTTCGGATGAGGCGCCGACGCCGACGAGCACGTTCCTCGCCTGCTGCACGAAGCCGTAGTCGAGCGGGTCGTCGGCGTCCGGATACACGTCGCCCGCCTCGAAGCTCGACTGGTGGATCGAGGGCATGAACGCCTCCGAGAAGAAGGCCCGCATCGTCTGCCGGACGAAGTCGGTCGAGGTCACCCGCGTGATGCCGAAGCGATACGCGAGCTCGGTCGCGACAGTGGATTTGCCGGTTCCGGTCGCGCCGCCGATGAAGACCATGATCGGCAGGTCGAGCTCGCGGAGCTCCTGGTAGCGGCGCACGCGCTGGATGGAGTCGCGGCCCTCCGCCTCGCCGAGCACCTCGACGGCGAGCGCCTCGAGCCGGTCGATCTCGATCGCGTCCAGCCCGCGCTCGATGAGCTCGTCGCCGACCCGGCTCGCGAGCGCGTAGGCGCGGTGCCCGGCCACGCCTGCGGCCATGAGCGAGCGCGCCATCAGCCCGCGCGAGTACGGCAGCCCGAGCTCGCCGCCGCCGAGCGGGAGTGGATTGATGCGGCGCGGCTCGTTCACGCGCGTACCGCCTGCTTCGCGAGCCCGAGCACCCGGTCGTCGAGCTCGTCCGAGACGACGTCGTTCGCGGCGAGCACGACCGTTGCTCCGCGTTCGAGCGCGGCTTCGGCAACGACGTCGATCGCGGCCGCCTTGAGCTCGACGAGGTAGACCTCCGCGTCGACGTGCTCGAGCTCGTCGCGCAGCGCGTCGCGGCGTGCGAGATTGCGCGAGACGTGGACGACGTCGGCGTCGAGCTCGTCGGTCGGCGCTGGCCCGGTCGTGAACACCGCGGTGCGGCGCCCGCGGAGCGGCTCGGCCGGGCGCAGCCGGAGCCCCGCGGCGACGACCGGCACGTCCGAGATCGAGCGGATCGCTTCCCGGTCGGCCCCGCCCGTGTCGACGACGAGGTCGGAGACGAGCACGCGATACGCGTTGAGGCCGGCGCGTGGATCGTGCAGGCCGTTCGTGACGAGGATCCGGGCGTCGGCCGCGACCGGCGGGAGCGCGGCACCGCTGCCGTCGAAGACGATCAGCTCCGGGTCGAGTTGCGTCGCGAGCCGCACGCCCTCCGGGACGTTCGAGAGGAACGGAGCGCCCGCGAGCCCTCCCCCGGCCCGCCGGCAGCCGATCGCCGGGACGCCTGCGAGCGCGGCAGCCTCGAGATGGTCGGAAGCGGCGTGCCTGCCGGAGCGCGAGAGCGCGAGCAGGTCGTCGAGGGTGGGCGGCGTTTCGACGAGCTCCGGCTCCGCGGGCCCGCCGCGGCCCATGGCGACGACGACGACGCGCCTGTCGCGGGCGAGGACACGTGCGACGTGCCCGGCCACCGCAGTCTTCCCGACCCTCTTCCCGAGGCCGATCACCGCGAGCGACGGCGTCTCGACCGGAACGAGCGGCGGCGGATCGAAGCGGAAGTCGGCGCCGACGTACGGCAGCCCGAGCGCGAGCGCCCGCGAGGCCCAGAGCAGGCGTTCGCGCGGCCCGAGCACCGGCTCGTCGGAGAGGTCGACCACGAGATCCGCGCCCACGGCATCAAGGGCCTCGACGAGCGGGACGCCGTAGTCGTCGCCGCCCAGCAGCTTCTCGGTCCCGCCGACGAGGAGCGCGGCCACGACCTCGTACGGCAGCGCCGCGAGCGCATCCCGCACGACCGGTGCGTAGTGCTCGCCGTCGATGAGGACGATTGCCCGCTCGCTCACGTCGAGCGCACCTCGTCCTCGATCCTCGCCGTGTACTTCTCGTACGTCTTCGTGTCGGTCGAGAACTGGATGATCCGCTCCTGCTCGTGGAACGGGTAGCGGCGCCACACGTCGACGTGCGTGCCGTCGACCTCGACGACGTTGTAACAGGGCCGTCCCTTGCCGCGCAGCCGCGACGACGAGACCGTGCCGGCGTTGACGACGAAGAGATCTTCGAGCCGCCACGCGTACGGGACGTGCTTGTGGCCGGCGAGGACGAGGTCGACCTCGGCGCGCTGGAGGCACTCGAGCGTGTCACCTGCGTCGTTGACGATGTTGCGCTCGCGGCCGGTTCCCGGCACCGGGAGCAGGTGGTGATGCAGCACGAAGATCTTCAGATCCACCGCGGACGCGAAGGCCTCCTCGATCAGGCGGTAGCGGCCACGTCCGACCTGGCCGTTGTCGAGGTCGGGCTCGCTCGAGTCGACCGCGACGATCGTCGTCCGGCCGACGTTGAGCACCGAGTTCCGCTCGCCGAAGAGCTCCTCGAAGTGGACGTAGCCGACGTTGCGCGAGTCGTGGTTGCCGGGGATCACGACCATCGACCCGCACTCGATTCGGTTCAGGTACTCGCGCGCGAGTGCGTACTCGTCCTTGAAGCCGTTCGAGGTGAGATCGCCGGAGATCACGACGACGTCCGGCTGCATCTCGTTCACCTCCGCGATCGCGCGCTCGAGGTGTTGCGGGAGGAAGAACTGCGTCCCGCAATGCAAGTCCGACAGCTGCACGATCCTGAACATCGCGCGAAGGCTAGATAGCTCGCGAACGCTTTGCTAATCGCCAGTCGGATCGAGCACTAGAAGATCCAGTTCACCGGGTAGTAGAGGGCAGCGGCGACGAGCGCGGCGGCCGGCAATGTCAGCAGCCATGCGAAGACGATGTTGCCCGCGACGCCCCAGCGCACGGCCGACACGCTGCGGGTCGCTCCTGCTCCCATCACCGAGCCCGACACGACGTGCGTCGTCGAGATCGGAAAGCCGAGCCGCGTACCCGCGTAGAGCGTCGTGCCGGCGGCGAGCTGCGCGGCGAAGCCGTGCTCGGGCTGCATCTTGTAGATCCGCTGGCCGAGGGTGCGGATGATCCTCCAGCCGCCGACGTACGTCCCGGCCGCGATCGTCAGTCCCGCCGCGATCTTCACCCAGGTCGGGATGTAGAAGCTCGAGATCGAGCCGTGCTCGTACAGGGCAAGCGCGATCACGCCCATCGTCTTCTGGGCGTCGTTCGCGCCGTGGGTGAAGGCGAGCCAGGTGCCGGAGAAGAGCTGACCGACGCGGAACCCTCGGTTGGCCACACCCGGCGTGAGCCGGTGGAAGAGCCAGTAGATGCCCACCAGGAGGCCGAACGCACCGGCGAAACCGATCACCGGCGAGGCCGCGCCCGGGACGATGACCTTGTGCCAGAGGCCCGACCACTGGACGCCCGACGCGCCGGACTGCACGAGCGCGGCGCCGACGAGGCCGCCGATCAGCGCGTGCGTCGAGCTCGACGGCAGGCCGAGCCGCCAGGTCAGGAGGTTCCAGACGATCGCCCCGAACAGGGCGGCCAGCACGGTCTGCTCGGTCGCGAGATTCGTGTCGATGATCCCCTCGGCGACGGTCTTCGCCACCGCCGTGGTGACGAAGGCGCCGGCGAGGTTCGCCACCGCCGAGATGAGGACCGCCCGGCGCGGCGAGAGCGCACGCGTGCCAACCCACGTCGCGACGTAGTTCGCCGTGTCGTGGAAACCGTTCGTGAAGTCGAACGCGAGGCCGATCGCAACGACGACGACGATCAGGAACATGGTCGGCTCCCGCTCCCGGTCAGCGGTTCTTCACGACGATGGCCTCGAGCACGTTGGCCGCGTGTTCACAGGCGTTCGTGGCTGCCTCGAGGCTCTCGTGGATGTCCTTCCAGCGGATCACGTCGAGCGGGTCGGGGCGTGCCATGAAGAGGCTCGAGATGCTGTCGTGCAGGATCCGGTCGCCGACGTGCTCGAACTCGCGCAGCTCGGCCAGATGCGCCCGCGAGTCCTGGAATCCCTCGAGCAGCGCGACGGCGTCGGCGAGCTTCCCCGCCGCGCGCCGAATCGTCTGCGCCTGCTCGCGTGCCTGCAGGCGAATCTCCGCCACCCCGTAGCTGACGACCCTGCTCGCTGCCTCGTCGATGTTGTCGCAGACGTCGTCGAGAGCGCCCGCGAGCCGGTACATGTCATCGCGGTCGAACGGCGTGACGAAGGTGCGGTTGAGGAGGTCGACCAGCTCGTGGGTCAGCCGGTCGCCTTCGTGCTCCGAGTCCTTCACCTTGCGTTCCAGCTCGTCCGCGCCGTCGGGGAACCGCTCGAGCAGTTCGACGAGCAGCTCGGCGATCGCCACGATGTTCTGAGCCGAGCTGTTGTAGAGCGCGAAGAACTCGCGCTTCTGCGGGGTCAACTTCAGGCGTGCCACGGCAGGCTGGTGTCTATCACGGCGGCGAGACCGCGACCAGGCAGTCGTCTTGTGCGGATTGTCTCGGCATCCGACGCCGCAGCTACCTTGCTTGCTGATGGAGCTTCAGCTCCCGGCCTTTCGGGTGTATCGCGGTACCGAGCCGCCGCGTTTCGCGAGCCCCGCAGAGCTCGAGTGCGCGAAGGTGCTCGACTATTACGACGTCCCCTGGGAGTACGAGCCTCGGACGTTCGTGCTGGAGCAGGACGAAGACGGCCGCGTGAAGGAGGCCTTCACGCCCGACTTCTATCTCCCCGACCAGAACCTCTACGTCGAGATCACGGCCATGAAGCAGTCACTCGTCACCCGCAAGAACCGGAAACTGCGCAAGCTGCGCGAGCGCTACCCGGACGTCCGGATCAAGCTCTTCTACCGGCGCGACCTCGAGCGCCTCGCCCAGCATTTCCACCTCGACATCGCCAGCTGAGCCCGGTTCCTTGCCGGGCGACGACCGGATCGGAGAGATCCACCTCTCCGCAGCCGAGATCGCCGCTCGCGTCCGCGAGTTGGGCGCGGAGATCGCCCGCGACTACGCCGGCCGCGAACCGGTTCTCGTCGCCTCGCTCAAAGCGAGCCTCGTCTTCGCCGCCGACCTCTCGCGCGCCATGCCGATCCTGCACGCGATCGATTTCGTCGAGCTCGCTGGCTACGGCAGCGCGGTCATGGGCGGACACCAGCAGATCCGCGTGCTCAAGGATCTCGACCTCGACGTCCGTGGACGGGACGTCCTGATCGTCGAGGACGTCGTCGACACGGGCCTGACGCTCAACTACCTCGTCCGCACGCTGGAGCTGCGCGGCCCCGCCTCGGTCGCCGCGGTGACCCTGCTCGACCGGCCGTACCGGCGCCTCGTCGACGATCTCCCCGTGCGCTACGTCGGCTTCGACGTCCCCGACGAGCTCTACGTCGGCTACGGCTTCGACCTCGAGGAGCGGTACCGCGAGCTGCCCGACCTGCACCTGCTGCACCTGAGCTGACGCGCAGCCTCACCGGCTCTCACTACGCTCCGCAGATGGTCTCCGAGGGCGAGCAGGCACCCGACTTCACCGCGACGACCGACGCCGGCGAGCAGGTCAGCCTCTCGGACTTCCGCGGCAAGCCGGTCGTTCTCTACTTCTATCCCCGGGACGACACCCCCGGCTGCACGACGCAGGCGTGCGGCATTCGCGACGCCTACGGCGAGTTCGAGCGCGCCGGCGCCGTCGTGCTCGGCGTCTCGCCCGACAGCGAGCAGAAGCACGTGAAGTTCAAGGAGAAGTACGGGCTCCCGTTCACGCTCCTGGCCGACCCGGAGCACGACGTCGCGGAGCGCTACGGAACGTGGGGCGAGAAGCGCTACAAGGGCAAGACGTACTGGGGCGTCAGCCGGGCGACCTTCCTCATCGCGCCCGACGGGACGGTGGCCAAGGTCTGGCCCAAGGTGAAGCCCGACACGCACGCGGACGACGTGCTCGGGGCCCTCGCCTCCGTCTGAGCCTCCGGAAATCCCCCGCCGGGGGACCGAGCCTCGCTCGCCGACGTCGAGCTGGCCGAGCTGTGAGCCTCTAGGCGCCGTCCCCTCTTTCTGCGACGCTAGGCGCGTGTTTCGCTGGCTCCGCTCGCTCTTTGGTCGTGGGCGGCGGGACGAGACCTCCCCGATTCGCGAGGAGGAGGCCTACGCCCGCAGCTACGGCGATCGCAGCGGCGAGATCGTGAGCGTGGCGCGCCAGGAACCGAAACCGATCCCGCGCCGCACGGGCGACATGACCGGCGAGCTGCTGCGGCGCGCCTTCGAGGTGATGCTCGACTCGCGCGGCAAGGCCAAGACCTGAGTCAGGCATTCAGCGCCCGCGCCGGTTCGCCGATCCCCTCGTTGTCAGGGGGTCGGAGTCTCCTCGGACGTGCGTCGCCGCAAACGCGCGAGCGGGTCAGGATTCTCCCTTGGCCCCCTGACGTCCTCACCTCGGGCCTGAGCGGGTATGGACCTTGAGTAGTGCCGAGCTAGACGTACAGGTGTATGTCCTGTTCCGACGCCGACCTACGAACAACGCATGCTTACTGCGTCGGCAAGACCCCACGTCTTTTGGGTCGGCGACGATCAGAAGCGTGTCCGCGGCTGGCCGATCGGCGCCGCGCTGCTGACGACACTCGGCGAGCTGAACGGGGACGTGCAGGAGGCGCTAGCGGACGAACGCGCGCGGCTCAGCGAGCACGGGTATCCGGACGATCTCTCGCTGCCCGCCCTGTGGTGGAACCCTGCCCCGCGCCCGGACCATGTGCCGGACGAGCTGCTCGCCGCAGTCGTCGACGCCTAGCGGCCGACCTCAACTCGGTCCCGTCGGACTTGCGATGCGGATGAGAGGACTTGAACCTCCACGAGCCGAAGCCCACACGGACCTGAACCGTGCGCGTCTACCAATTCCGCCACATCCGCGCGGACGGCCAGTTTAGCCTGAGTGGGGCATCCGAGCCGGTGCCGCACGTACGTACCATGCGGCCCTCTTGCGGCGCTCCTCGCTTCCCCTCGCGCTCGCCCTCGCAGCGGCCTTCGCGCTCCTGGCGGGAGGGTCGGCGGCCGCCTTGCCCCGTCCCTCGGACACGCTCGTCGAGGTCGTCGTCACGCTGCCGCGGCCCTCGCTCGCGGTCGAGATCACGCACAGCCGGACGCTCCTGGCCGCGGCGCGTCGGAGCCACTCGGTCGCCGTGCGCACGCCCGCCGCTGTCTCCTACCTCCGCACGCTCGCGGCGGCGCAGCGCACGCTCGCGGCGCGGCTGACGGTGTCGATTCCGTCCGCCCGCATCAACTGGCACTACGGCGTCGCGCTCGACGGCGTCTCGGTCGTCCTCCCCGCCTCCGAGCTCGCGCGCCTGCGCTCGATCCCAGGCGCGACCGTCTGGCCGACCGTCACCTACCACGCGCTCCGCGACGTCCCTGCTCTCGGCACGGCGGCCACGGCGGATCCCGGCCCGTCCCTGATCGGCGCCACGGCGCTCTGGGGACAGAACCTCGCCACCGCCGGGGAGGGCATCAAGATCGCCCTCGTCGACGACGGCATCGACCAGGCGCATCAGTACTTCGACCCGTCGGGCTTCTCGTATCCGGCCGGCTTCCCGAAGGGGAACACCGCCTACACCACGCCGAAGGTCATCGTCGCGCGCGCGTTCCCCTCGCCGTCGACGCACTGGAAGTACGCGGACCGGCCGTTCGATCCCCTGTACTCCGACCACGCGACCCACGTCGCGGGGATCGCCGCAGGCGACTATGACACCCCGACCGCACCCAAGGGCGGCTCCCCCATCTCGGGCGTCGCGCCGAAGGCGTACCTCGGCAACTACAAGGCGCTGACCGTGCCGACGGCGGACTACGGGCTCGACGGCAACTCGCCGGAACTCGCCAAGGCGATCGACCAGGCGGTGGCCGACGGGATGAACGTCATCAACTTCTCGGTCGCAGAGCCCGAGGTGGAACCGCGCCGCGACATCGTCGTCCAGGCGCTCGACAACGCCGCGGCCGCCGGGGTCGTCCCGGTCGTCGCCGCCGGCAACGACTACGACATCGGCGGCCTCGGGACGATCGACTCCCCCGCCAATGCCCCGGCCGCGATCGCGGTCGCCGCCTCGACCATGGGGAACGGCGACGGGACGCGTCCCGACCACATCGCGGATTTCTCGGCGGCCGGGCCGACGCCCGTCTCGCTCCAGCTGAAGCCGGACGTGACGGCGCCCGGCGTGGACGTCCTGTCCTCCGTCCCCGCGCACAACTTCGAGCTGCTCGACGGGACGAGCATGGCAGCGCCGCACGTCGCCGGCGGCGCAGCCCTGCTCCTCCAGCGCCATCCCACGTGGACGGTGCAGGAGGTGAAGTCGGCGCTCGCCTCAACGGGAGACGAGGTCCATGCCACCAGTCACTCCAGCGAGGCGTCGGTGCTGCGCGAGGGCGGGGGCCGGATCGACCTCGTCCGTGCCGACCAGCCGCTGATCTTCACGAACCCGACCTCGCTGAGCTGGGGGCTCGTCCGGCGCGGACTCTCGGAGACCAAGGAGCTCAGGACCGCCGACGCCGGAGGCGGGCACGCGCCGTGGAACGTCTCGATCCACACGCAGTCGCTACCGCAGGGCTCGAAACTCACGCCCGAGACGAAGACGCTGGTCGCCGGCGCCCCGCTCAAGCTGCGGCTAACGGTCTCGGCGACGGCGCGGGCCGGTGACGGCACCGGGTTCGTCGTCCTGACCCGCGGTGCCGACGTCCGTCGGGTCGCGTTCTGGTTCCACGTCGAGGTACCGCTGCTCGGCCTCGATCCGCACCGGATCCTGCGCGCGCCGGGCGTCTACCACGGCGACACGGCCGGCAAGGCGTCGCACGTCTCGTCCTACCGCTATCCGCAGGGCGGCCTCGCACTAGGAGTGCCGACGCGGCTCGGCGGGCCGGAGCAGGTGTTCCGGTTCACCCTGCGGCGGCGGGTCGCGAACTTCGGCGTCGTGGTCACCCGCCACGCGCCGGGAGTCCGGGTCTCGCCGCGCCTCGTCGCGGACAACGACGAGAACCGCGTCGTCGGCTACACGGGGCTTCCGTCGAGCCTGAACCCGTACCAGGGCTTCTACGAGGCGGAGCCGGTGGTGGGAGCCGTGCTGCCCGAGCCGGGCACGTACGAGTTCGTGTTCGACACGCCGACCGGCGCGACGCCGGGCAGGTTCACGTTCCGTTTCTGGGTCGACGACACGTCACCGCCGTCGATCCGGCTCCTCGGTCACACGGCCACGATCGGTCGGCCGATCCGGGTCGCCGTCCACGACTCCGGCTCCGGCGTCGACCCGCACTCGCTCCAGGCGAGCATCGGCGGGAAGTCGGCGCACTTCACGTACAGGCACGGCGTGCTGCTCCTGCGGACGAACGGCCACCGCCCCGGCCGGCAGGCCGTGACCATCCAGGCGTCCGACTACCAGGAGACGAAGAACATGGAGGACGTCGGACCGGTGCTCCCGAACACCCGGGTGCTGCACACGAGGGTGACGCTCCGGCGCTAGCGGGAGCGGCGTTCGCTGTCGTTCGTCGTCGGGAGATTGGCGAGGTCGCGCTCGACGCTCGCCGCGAACTCATCCGCCTCGTCATCACGGACGACATGCAGGCTCTGCTTCCGCTTGGCCCGCTGACGGCGACGACGGGACTCGACCCCGAACCGCTCATCCAGCCGCGGCCACTCGGCGCCCGCGACCAATACGACTGCGACCGCGAGCAAGGCGATGTACAGCCAGCTCACGGAGCGAGTCTAGCGAAGCGCCACCGCTTCAGAAAATTCGTCACGCCGCGAGCGCCTCGACCTTCGCGTTGAGATAGGCGAGGTACGGCTCCGCGTCGAGCGGCCCGCCCACGACCCGCTCGAGCAGCTCCGCCGGCTCGAAGGTGCGCCCCCAACGGTGGACGTGCTCGCCCAGCCACTCGCGGAGCGAGCCGAACTCACCGCGCTCGAACTCCGGATCGAGGTCGCCGAGGTCCTCCGCCGCGCGTTCCCAGAGCTGCGTGCTGATCACGTTCCCGAGCGCATAGCTCGGGAAGTAGCCGAGGTTGGAGTCCGACCAGTGGACGTCCTGCAGCACGCCCTCCAGGACGTTCGCCGGCTCGACGCCCAGGTACTCGCGGAGCTTCGCGTCGAACGCCTCCGGCAGGTCGGCCGGCGTCACCGTGCCCGCGAGCATCTCCCGCTCGAGCTCGAAGCGCAGGACGATGTGGAGCGAGTACGTCACCTCGTCGGCGTCGACGCGGATCACGCCCGGCGCGACGCGGTTGAGCGCGCGGTGGAACTCCTCGAGCGGGACGGAGGCGAGCCGCTCCGGGAACGCCTCCTGGAGCTGCGGGTAGAAGAAGCGCCAGGTGGAGAGGCGGCGCCCGACGACGTTCTCCCACAGCCGGCTCTGGGACTCGTGGAACGACGACGAGGTGCCCTCTTGCAACGGCGTGCGGAAGTAGCGCTCGTCGACCTGGCGCTCGTAGATGCCGTGACCGAACTCGTGCAGGCACGAGAGGATCCCGCCAACGTTGTCGAGGTCGAAGCGCGTGGTCAGGCGGATGTCCGCGGCGGACATGCCCGTCATGAACGGATGGACGGTGTCGTCGAGCCGCCACGCCTGGTCGTCCATCCCCCAGCGCTCCATCATCACGAGGGAGAACTCCCGCTGCCGCTCCGGCGGGAAGTCGCCGTGGAGGCACGAGTCGTCGACCGGCTCGCCGAGCCCCGCGACGAGCGGCACGAGCACTTCCTTCAGGCGCGCGAAGACCGAGGCCACGTCCGCCGTCCGCATGCTCGGCTCGTGATCGTCGAGCAGGATGTCGTACGGGTCGTCGAACGGCTCGTGACACGCGACGTACTCCCGCGCGAGCTCGAGCCGGTGCTCGAGGTGCGGGCGGAAGATCTCGTAGTCGGCGGCCGCGCGCGCCTCGAGCCAGGCGGCGTAGCCGAGCGAGCCGGCCCGGGTCATCTCGGCGCGCAGGTCGCTCGGGACGCTGCGCCGCTTCTCGTAGTCGCGCCGCGCCACGCGGATCACGCTCGCCTCGAACGACTCGCGCGCGGAGCTCTCCTCCAGCTCGCGCAGCTCCTCGAGGAGCGCGCCGAGCTCGGGTGCGGTGGCGCGATCGTGAGCTAGCCGGGCCAGCGTCGCGAGCTGCTCGGCGCGGGCGGGGGCGCCGAGCGGCGGCATCTTCGTCTGCTCGTCCCAGCCGAGCAGGTAGCCGGCGTCGCTGGATGTCGGAGATCTCGCCGAGGCGCCGCAGGAGCTCGTCGAAGCGGGAGCTGAGGTCGGGCACGAGGGCGGACACTACCCGCGCGGCAACAAGCTCCCCGGGTTGGACTCGAACCAACAACCCTCCGGTTAACAGCCGGATGCTCTGCCAATTGAGCTACCGGGGATTGGCGGCGCCCAGTGTAGCGGGGCTGTGTAGCGAGGCTAGGCGAAGGCTCTGATCTCGTCGCGGAGCTTGGCGAGCTCCTGCTGGAGCTCGACGAGACGCTCGCCGTCGGCGGCCGCGAGCTCTCGCTGCAGCCCGCGCTCCTGCAGGCGCAACAGCAGCTGGCCGGCGGTCTCGAGCGTGATCTCCTCCTCGTCCTCGAGCGCGTACAGCTCGGCGAGGAGCCCCGTCAGGTCGTCGTCCGCCGTCTGCTGTCCGAGCAGAACCGCCCGCGCGCGCCGGTTCAGCTCGTCGTCGAAATGCTCCGGGCCGAGCCGCTCGAGCTCGGGCAGCAGGGATTCGTGGGCGGCGACGCCGGCGAGGGCGCTGCGCTCGAGCCGCAGGCCGGCATCCAGAAGGCGCGGCGAGATCACGCCGGCAGCGCTCGATCGCGTCCGGGGAGCGAGAGCCGCCTGCGTCTCCGGTGGCAGGTCGAGCAGATCGGTCGCGAGACGCCGCGCATCGAGATGCTCGGGGGAGTCCGGCTGCGCGCGCAGGAACGCCTCGATCGCCGTGAACGCCGCGTTGCGGTCGGGCGCCTTCGCGTGCAGGAGGCGCACGCGGTGCACCGGATAGCTGACGGGGCTGGCGAGCTGGCGCTCGAACGCAGCCGGATCGTCGGCGGGATCGGTGCCCGGCTGGAGCGCGACGATCTTTACGTCGAAGCCCTGCGCGACCGCGAGCTCCATCCCGCGCAGCGTCGCGTCCTGGCCGGCGGCGTCGGCGTCGAAGCAGAGGAAGAGCCGCTTCGTCAGCCGCGCGAGCTCTCGGAGTTGGGCCTCGGTGAGCGCCGTCCCCATCGACGCGACGACCGGCGCGAAACCGGCCTGCCGCAACGCGAGCACGTCGGTGTTCCCCTCGACGACGACACCCCTGTCCTCGCGGGCGATCGCCTGCCGCGCGGTGTCGAGCCCGTAGAGGAGGTCGCCCTTGCGGAACAGCTCGCCCTCGGGCGAGTTGACGTACTTCGCCTGCAGCGGATCGTCGTCGTGGAGCTTCCGCGCCTGGAAGCCACGGACGCGGCCGCGCGCGTCGGCGAGCGGGAGGACGATGCGCCGGTTGAAGTAGTCGTTACCGCGGCCGTTCGCAAGCCCGACGGCGCGGAGCTCGTCCTGGGTGTAGCCCTCGGTGAGAGCACGCGAGGCGAGCCGCGCCCCGCCAGGCGCGTAACCGAGCCGGAACTCACGGGAGACCTCCTCGCCGAGCTCACGGGAGGCGAGGTACTCGCGTGCCGGAGCACCGGCCTCCGACTCCCAGAGCACGCGTGCGTAGAACTCGGCCGCCCGCTCGAGCAGTGCGCGCAGCCGCTCGTCGCGCCGCCGCTTCTCCTCCTGCTCGGGCGACGCCTCCTCGTACTCGAGCTCGACGCCGAACCGCCGCGCGAGCAGCTCGATCGCGCCGATGAAGTCGAGGTTCTCGGTCTTCTCGACGAAGGTGATCGCGTCGCCGCCCTCGCCGCAGCCGAAGCACTTGAAGGTGCCCCGCGCCGGCGAGACGGTGAAGCTCGGCGTCCGCTCGGAGTGGAAGGGACAGAGGCCCTTGTACGTGCTACCTGACTTGCGGAGGCGGACGACGTCCTCCACGAGCGGGAGGATCTCCATCGTCGCCTTGACGCGCTCGACCGACTCGTCCTTGATGCGGGCCACTAGTCCAACTCTGCCGCGTAGCTGAGCGCGAAGCGGTCCGTCATCCCGGCGAGGTAGTCGGTCGCGGCCTCGGGATCCATCCCGCGCTCGTCGACGAGCTCCGCGAAGATCCGCCGCACCGCCGCACGCGCCGGGCCGTGATCCTGGGCGCGGTACACGCGCTCGAACATGAAGCTGCGCAGCGCGAGCATCGCCTCGCCGATCTCCTTGCTCTGCACGATGTCGCCGGCACGCGCCGAGTTCTCGACGACGTCGTGGACGAGCGTGTCGATACGCCGTGAGCCGTTGTCGCCGAGCAGTGCGATCGCGTCGGCCGGCAGTTCGGTTGGATCGAGGTGGCCGGCGCGCGCGGCGTCGTCGATGTCGTGGTTGATGTACGCGAAGCGGTCGACGAGGCGGACGATGCGGCCCTCGAGCGTCTCCGGCTCCTCCGGGCCGGTGTGCTTGAGGATCCCGTCGCGCACCTCCCACGTCAGGTTGAGGCCGCGTCCGCCGCGCTCAAGCCGCTCGACGACGCGCAGCGAGTGCTCGTTATGGCGGAACCCGCCGAGGCCGCGCTCGCGCAGCAGTTCGTCGAGCGCCTCTTCGCCGGCGTGACCGAACGGCGGATGGCCGACGTCGTGGCCCACCGCGATCGCTTCGGTCAGATCCTCGTTCAGGCGCAGCGCCCGCGCCACTCCGCGCGCGATCCCGGCCGCCTCGAGCGTGTGCGTGAGCCGCGTGCGAAAGTGGTCTCCCTCGGGATCGACGAAGACCTGCGTCTTGAGGCGCAGGCGGCGGAAGGCCTTCGAGTGGACGATCCGGTCGCGGTCGCGCTGGAACGGCGTCCGCAGGCGGCACTCCTCCTCGGGAACCTCGCGCCCGCGCGTCTCATACGAGCGCACGGCGAGAGGCGAGAGCCACTCCTCCTCGTGCTCCCGAACCGCGTCGGCAAAGCCGTCCGCGACCTGTCCGGCGATCTCGGGCATCATCCGGCCAGCGTATCCGGCTCAGATGATGATCGGAACCGTGCCGCCGTCGGCGCTCCAGGCGGCGCCGGTCACGTAGCTCGCACGCGGCGAGCAGAGGAAGGCGATCACCGCTGCGATCTCCGCCGGCTCGGCGAGCCGGCCGAGCGGACGTCCCGCGGCGACTTTGGCGAGCACCTCGTCGCGCTCGCCCTGCTGATCGGCGAGGCCTCCCTCCCCGAGCCACGCCTCGGTCGCAGTCGGGCCGGGCGTGACGGCGTTGCAGCGGATGCCGTCCTTCGCGTAGAGGTCCGCCACCAGGCGCGAGAAGGACAGGAGTGCGGCCTTCATCACCGAGTAGTCCGGCATGCCCGTCGACGGGCGCTTCGCCGCGGTGGACGAGACGTTGACGATCGTGCCCGCGCCGCGCTCACGCATCCCGGGTAGCGCCGCCCTCGTCGCCCGTACCGCGCTGAGCAGGTTGAGCTCGAACGACGACTGCCAGACCTCGTCCGTCACGTCCTCGAGCTTCCGGATCTCGCTGTAGCCGACGTTGTTCACGAGCACGTCGAGACGGCCGTGCGCCGCGATCGTCTCCCGCACCACGCGCTCCGGCTCGCCGGGCTGCGAGAGGTCGGCCAGTACGTCGCCGCCGCTACGGCCCGTCGTGACCACGGTCGCGCCCTCAGCCCGCAGGAGCTTCGCCGTCTCGAGGCCGATCCCACCGGTGGATCCGGTGACGAGGCAAACGCTGTCGGCGAGACCGAGGTCCATCGCTGACTAGCGTAAACAGTCATGACGACCCTGCTGCTCGTTCGCCACGGCGAGACCGACTGGAACGCGGAGGGGCGGCTCCAGGGCCAGACCGATCGGCCGCTCAACGACTTCGGCCGCCGGCAGGCGCGCCGGCTCGCCGAGGAACTCGAGGCCGAGGAGTTCGCGGCGATCTACTCCAGCGACCTCGCCCGGGCACACGAGACGGCGGCGATCGTGGGCGAGCGGCTCGGCCTGCCGGTCGTGCTCGACCCCGACCTCCGCGAGAAGGACTGGGGCAACTGGGAAGGACTGACCCCCGTGGAGCGCGATCGCGTGGAGTTCGTCGGCGAGACGACGGAGGCGCACCAGGAGCGGACGCTGCAGGCGTTGCGGCGGATCGCCGAGCGCCATGCAGGGGACGACGCCGTCCTCGTGGTCACGCACGGCGGCTCGCTGCGCCGCGTCCAGGTCGCCGCGATGGGGATGGCGTTGCCGGTGGTCGAGAACTGCGGCCGGTGGATGTGCGTGTACGAGAACGACCGGTTCCGCGCGGCGGGCTGACCGTCTCTCCGGTCGTGGTGGTCGTGACGGATGCTGACCCACCGATGCTGGGCCGGAACGAGCGCAGCGCCCAGTACGAGCCCGCAGACGACTGCCGTCGCCAGGCCGTAGAGGCGCGCAGTCTTCCCGGGGACGTGCGCCCGATCCTCCGGCAGGACGTCGTCGGCCGTCCTCCTCAAGGCTCGTCCGAGATAGACGAGCACGTGCACGCCCAGGAGCAGCAGCCAGATCACCGACGCCGGGCCATGCAGCCGGCGTGCGATCTGGAGCGATTGACCGTGGAGGAAGCCCATCGCAACCCCGCTGCCGAACAGAACGACGGTCGCCACGACGAAGAGCGGCGCGAGCAGGCGCATCGCCGTCCGCGGCGGCCCGTGGGCCACGTAGGCCTTGTCGCCTGTGTAGTAGCGGAGGAACCGCCAGCCGGTCGTCGCCAGCTTCAGGACGACCACCGGGATCAGGGCGAGACCGACGAAGACGTGCCACGACATGAACGTGTGCACGCCGAGCAGGACGGTCGCGATCTCGACGACGACCGGCGCGAGCAGGAGCACGCCCACCGCGGCGGTCAGACGCTCGTTTCCGTCGGGGTTCACCTCACGCCTACCTGAGCGGAACGGTGATCAGCCCCGGCAGGCGCCGGTAGACGGCGAAGAAGTCGCGGTCGTCGGGCACGAGGTACCGCGTCGGCGCCTGCTGGTAGTTCGGCACGACCATCGTCGGGACGATCCCGTGCCGGTGCCGGTACGTGTTCAAGGTCGGCCACTCGGGGTTGATGTCGAGCTCCATCGCCCGTACCGCCCCCGCGCGCCTGAGGATCTGGGCGAGCGTGGTCACGGTCTGGTAGTCCGCGGCGGCGTAGATGAGGTTCCCCCGGCGATCGATGCCGAGCCCGGTGCGCCAGACACGTACTGCATTCCCCAGCGTGAAACCCCACTTGGTGCTGTTGTCGAGCGCGGGGCTGAGCCGCCCGTGGTCGATGATCAGCGGCAGGCTCTGGCGCGCGAACGCAATCCCCAGGCCCGGGTTGACGCCACCGTGCCAGTCCACGATGTCGACGCCGCCGTTCCGGTAGGCAACGACCGTGGCTAGACCGTCCTTGAGCGGCTCGTTCACCTGGCCGTTGAGCGCGTCCCCATTGAGGCCGTCGCTGTAGATGAAGCCGCTGTTGAAGGTCGCGAGCAGCCGCCACCGCTGGCCGGACGGAACCTGCATCGGGCCGCGCAACGTCGCGCTCGGCGGCTCGTAGCGACCCGGGTAATAGGCGACTGCCGTGCGCTGGTGATCGAACCACGCGACGTACGCGACGATGCGCGGGTAGTCGCGCTCCGTCCGGAAGGTGGTCACGAGGACGGGCGGCCCTCCGGCCACCGGCGGGCCGCTCGGCTTCCAGGCTCCCTCACCGGGTAGCGGATTGGCGAACACCGGCCGAATGCGCGACGGCCATGGAGCAGCGACCTCGGCGTGCGTCTTCGACTTGCCGCCGAGCCTGACGATCGGCAGCGTCTTCAGCTGCGGGCCACCCTTGGCGGGCGTCTGCCAGGAGTAGTAGACGTGCTCGGCGTTGTCGACGAGCCAGTTGAAGTGGTGCTGTCTCAGCCACTCGACGGAGCGGACGCCGAGCGGCAGGCTGGACGGCAGCATGGCCATGCGGGTCCACGAGTAGATCGCCGGCGAGAGCACGACCAGCAGAACGAGCGGCACCCAAAGGCGCAGTCGGCGACGCCTGCGCCGCGGCCGTATCGCACCCTGGGCAGCGGCCGGCCGCGACATTGCCCGCACGCTACGACCGGCCCATGAAAGCCCGGTGAAGCGCCGCTCCTCGATCTGTCATCCACGCGCGATTACCCTGGCCGCGATGCGGGCCATGGGGCTTCTCGCCGTGCTGTCGCTCGGCGCCGTGCTCGCCGCCTGCGGAGGCGGTACGGCGACGAGCACAGGGCCGCCGCAGCCGCGTCCACGGCCGCTCGCCGTCTACGGCGCCGGGAAGCGGATCGAGGTCCTCCGCCCCGGTCAGAAGCGATTCGGTCTGCCGGACCGGATCCTGGTCGGGCGAGGGCGCGCCCGTCTCGCTGTCGCCGTCCCGCTCCGGCGCGCGCGGCGAAGCGTGAGGCGGGCGCTCGCGGCGAACGAGGCGCGCGTCGATCTCCCGGTCGTGCCGCTCTGGACGACGATCGCGGTTCGACCGGTTCGCCAGGTGCTCCACAACGATTGCGAGGCGACCGCTCTGTCGATGCTCCTTGCCGCGGCGGGTGTCCGCGCCGGACAGCTCGAGCTGCAGGATCGCCTACCGCGCAGCGGTCCGCTCGATCCGGAGCCCGTCGCCGGCAGCCCACTGTTCCGCTGGGGCGACCCGGAGCATGGATTCGTCGGGCGGCCGGCTGGAGGCGGGACGGAGGGCGGCTTCGGCGTCTACGAGCCACCGATCCGCGCCCTTGCTGCTCGCTACGGCGTGCGTCTCCTCGACCTGCACGGTCGCAGCCTCGCCGGCGTGCGAAACGCCGTGCTCGCCGGGCACCCGGTGCTCGCGTGGGTGGGCCTCGCGGCCGGGCCGTATCTGAGCTGGCTGACACCGTCGGGCCACCGGATCACGGTCAATCTCAACGAGCACGCCATCACGCTCGTGGGGGCCGGGCCCGGCTACGTCCTCGTGAACAATCCGCTCACGGGGCTGCGGGAACGCTGGAGCGACGAGCTGTTCGGCTACCGCTGGAAGCTGCTTGGACGGCGCGCGCTCGAGCTCTCGCAGTACTGACGTCCGGTCGGCGCGCGACGGCCACTGCCGCCTCGTGCGCGAGCAGCTCGATTCGCACCTGCTCGAACCCGCGCGCCTCCAGCATCTCCAGCCATGACTCCGGCGTGGCCGGTTGCTCCCAGCGTCCGGCGACCACCCGCACTCCGTTGCGGAAGATGCGAACCACCCCCGCCGGCCCACGCTTGAGCATCGCCTTGACCTTCTCCCACACGAGGCGCCTGTCGCGCGCGTCGAGGGACAGCGAGAACATCATGTCGCAGATCACGAGCCGACCTCCCGGCTGGAGAATCCGCCGGGCCTCGGCGAGCGCAAGCTCCTTTCCCGGATCGTCGAGATGGTGGAAGGCGTAGTTCGAGACCACGAGGGTCGCGGACTCGTCCTCGAGCGGCAGCCGCCGGAGATCGGCGACGAGCGGCTCCACGTTGTCCACGCCGTCGGCAGCAGCCGTGTCGTCGAGCCGCTCGAGCATTCGCTCCGAGATGTCGACCGCCACCAACTCCTGCACGTGTGGCGCGAGCGCAAGCGTGAGGAGACCCGTGCCGGCGCCGAGATCTACAACCAGGTCGTCGGTGCGAGGCTCGGCGAGCTCGACGATCCGATCGCGGATCGCGAGGAAGGCGCCGCCTGCGGCGACCTCCTCCCACGCCTCGACGCGCTCGTCCCAGCGGTACGGATCCGCACTCACGGTCGCCACGGTTCCCGCAGCGGGTGAACGGACAATGAGCCGAGCGTGGCACTCTCTCATGAGACCGAGGCACGGGAGGAGGCCTGGGAGATGACCGAGACGAGACGAACGACGACCGACGAGGCCCGCCGAGTGGGCGACGAGATCGGAGTCGACTGGGATCGCTTCGACCTCGAGCAGTTCCGGCAGGGAATGGACGTGGAGTTCGAGCACGGATCGCACGATCCGCAGACCGACGTCACCCACGACGACCCGATCGTCACCGGGAAGATCGCGCTCGCGCACATGAAGGAGTTCCCGGACTACTACGAGCGCCTGGAGCGGATGGAGGCCGAGGCAGAGAGCTACTGGAGCACACGAAGTCCCTGACCGCGTGGGCTACGCTCCGGGCGGTGGAGGACTACACGAGCAAGTACAAGGGCGAGCAGGTGGAGGTCGCGCTCTTCGGCGGGGACTACCAGGAGGGCGTGCTGACCGCGTACTGCTACGTCGACGAGGTGGCGCACATCGAGCTGAACGGGCACATCCTCGTCCCGCTCCAGAACATCGCGTCGCTGCACTGCTCGAGCCGCTGTGACGCCCCGCAGAACGAGGATTGGCCCCCGCGTGGCCTGCTTGAGGACGACGGGCAGGAAGACGGCGGCAGCGGCGGCGACGACCGCTAGGGCCACGTGCTCCCGGCGGCCCGCAACATCCTCAAGGCCTGGCTCCTCGTCCTCGCGCTCGCCGGCCTCTTCGGCCTCGTCGGCTGGCTGCTCGACGGGGTGCGGGGGCTCTCGATCTTCGTCTTCTCTGCGCTGCTCGTCGTCGCGGGCGCCTACTGGACGTTCGACCGCGTCGCGCTCGGCATGATCGAGCGCGCGGGAGCTGCCGTTCGGCGAGGCGCCACTCCTGCACTCGACGGTGGAGCGGTTGGCCGCGCGGGCGGGAATCGCGAAGCCGCGCCTGTACCTCATCCCGGACGGGCTGCCGATCGCCGCGGTGACCGGGCGCGGCGTGCGCAGCTCGGCGCTCGCGGTGAGCACGGGCTGTCTGGCCGCCTGCACGCCGGCCGAGCTCGAGGGCGTGCTCGCGCACGAGATCGCGCACGTGCGACTCCACGACGTGCAGGTGCAGACGACGGCCGCGGTCTCCGGCGCTGTGCTGCTCGAGACGAGCCGGATCGGCGGCTGGCTCGAGCGGGCGTTGCTCTTCGTCCTCGGGCCGATCGCGGCGGCCTGCGTGCATCTGCTCGTGTCGCCCAAGCGAGAGTTCGCCGCCGACCGCTACGCGGCGACGCTCTGCGACTCGCCGCACGGTCTGGCCGATGCGCTGAGCCGGCTCGAGCAGGCGGCGGAGCTCGTCGAGTTCGAAGGCAGTCCGGCGACCGAGCCGCTCTTCACCGTCAACCCGTTCCTCGAGGACGGGCTGGCCGCGCTCTTCGTCACGCATCCTCCGGTCGAGGAACGCGTCCGCCGGCTGCGCGCGCTCGATCCCGCCTGGCGTGACCGGCTGCAACGCGACGTCGCGGCATGAAAAAGGGCCGCTCTCGCGGCCCACTTTTCGGCAAATAAATCGGCGGCGACCTACTCTCCCGGGAGGTTGCCCTCCGAGTACCATCGGCCCTGGCAGGCTTAACTTCTCTGTTCGGAATGGGAAGAGGTGTCTCCCTACCGGTATGACCGCCGAACTGTCAAGGCTTCGCGCATACGCGTAGGCCTTCAAAACTCCATAGCGACTCTGAACCGGTGTTCAAATCAAGACCTCGGGCAATTAGTACGGGTCCGCTGAACGCATTGCTGCGATTACACGTCCCGCCTATCAAGGTCGTAGTCTCCGACCGCCCTTACTCCCTCTAGGGGATGGGAGCTCTCATCTCGAGGTGGGCTTCCCGCTTAGATGCTTTCAGCGGTTATCCCATCCAGACGTGGCTAATCAGCAGCGCCGTTGGCACGACGACTGATACACCAGAGGTCTGTTCATCTCGGTCCTCTCGTACTAGAGACGACTCCTCTCAAAGCTCCAACGCCCATGGTGGATAGGGACCGAACTGTCTCACGACGTTCTGAACCCAGCTCGCGTACCGCTTTAATGGGCGAACAGCCCAACCCTTGGGACCTGCTTCAGCCCCAGGATGCGACGAGCCGACATCGAGGTGCCAAACCCTTCCGTCGATGTGGACTCTTGGGAAGGATGAGCCTGTTATCCCCGGAGTACCTTTTATCCGTTGACCGACGGCACGTCCACTAGTTACCGCCGGATCACTAAGGCCCGCTTTCGCGCCTGCTCGACCTGTCTGTCTCGCAGTCAAGCTCCCTTATGCCTTTGCACTCTACGCACGATTTCCAACCGTGCTGAGGGAACCTTTGCGCGCCTCCGTTACATTTTGGGAGGCGACCGCCCCAGTCAAACTACCCACCTGACGCTGTTCCCGCCCCGGATCACGGCAGCGGGTTAGAAGCCCAGAACACGAAGGGTGGTATCCCAAGATTGGCTCCACGAGGACTGGCGTCCCCGCTTCACAGCCTCCCACCTATCCTGGACAACGAATACCGAACTCCAACGTCAAGCTGTAGTAAAGGTTCACGGGGTCTTTCCGTCCAACCACGGGTATTCGGCATCTTCACCGAAACTACAATTTCACCGGATCCCTCGTTGAGACAGCGCCCAAGTCGTTACTCCATTCGTGCAGGTCGGAACTTACCCGACAAGGAATTTCGCTACCTTAGGACGGTTATAGTTACCGCCGCCGTTTACTGGGGCTTGGATTCAAAGCTTCGCCCGAAGGCTAACCTCTCCTCGTGACCTTCCAGCACCGGGCAGGAGTCAGCCCCTATACGTCGTCTTTCGACTTCGCAGAGACCTGTGTTTTTGGTAAACAGTCGCTTGGGCCGTTTCACTGCGGCCCCCTCGAGCTAGGCCCGTAAAGGGCTTCACTCTACCGGGGCGTCCCTTCTCCCGAAGTTACGGGACCATTTTGCCGAGTTCCTTAACGAGGGTTCTTCCGATCGCCTTGGTATTCTCTACCTGCCCACCTGTGTCGGTTTTGGTACGGGCACGTCCAACCTCCCTAGAGGCTTTTCTCGGAGGCATGGTTTCAGGCACTTCGGCCCAATAGGGCCTCGGCATCCCGTCTCAGGTTTAACGGCCGGCGGATTTCCCTACCAGCCACCCTACGCGGTTACCCCAGGTCAACCAACGCCTGGGTTGCCCTAACCTACCCCGTCCCCCCATCGGTGATAGCGGTTGGGACGTGGTACAGGAATATCAACCTGTTGGCCATCGCCTACGCCTGTCGGCCTCGGCTTAGGTCCCGACTAACCCTGAGTAGATTAGCTTTACTCAGGAACCCTTGGGCATTCGGCGGGCGAGTTTCTCACTCGCCTTTCGTTACTCATGCCAGCATTCTCACTTCCCAGCGCTCCACGGCAGGCTTACGCCGCCGCTTCTCCGCCCTGGGAACGCTCCCCTACCACTCCACGCAAAGCGTGAAGTCCGTGGCTTCGGTTCCATGCTTGAGCCCCGTTACATTGTCCGCGCCCGACCACTTGACCAGTGAGCTGTTACGCACTCTTTGAATGGTGGCTGCTTCTAAGCCAACATCCTGGTTGTCTGTGCAATCGGACATCGTTTCCCACTTAGCATGGAATTAGGGACCTTAGCCGACGGTCCGGGCTGTTTCCCTTTTGAGCACGAAGCTTATCCCCCGCACTCTGACTGCCACGCTTTGGAGTAACGGCATTCGGAGTTTGCCTGACTTCGGTAAGCTGGTAGGCCCCCTAGGCCAAACAGTGCTCTACAACCGTTACTGAACGCGTGACGCTATACCTAAATATATTTCGGGGAGAACCAGATATCTCTGAGTTTGATTAGCCTTTCACTCCGACCCACAGCTCATCCCCGCCGTTTTCAACCGACGTGGGTTCGGTCCTCCACGGGGTCTTACCCCCGCTTCAACCTGGCCATGGGTAGATCACTCAGTTTCGGGTCTAGCTCCCACGACTGAATCGCCCTATTCAGACTCGCTTTCGCTACGGCTCCGTTTCCTTAACCTTGCCGTGGAAGACTAACTCGCTGGCTCATTATGCAAAAGGCACGCCGTCACCGGACTAGCCGGCTCCGACCGCTTGTAAGCACACGGTTTCAGGTGCTATTTCACTCCCCTTCCGGGGTACTTTTCACCTTTCCCTCACGGTACTAGTTCACTATCGGTCACCGAGTAGTACTTAGCCTTACGGGGTGGTCCCCGTGGATTCCGACCGGGTTTCCCGTGCCCGGCCGTACTCAGGTACTCGTCAAGGAAGGCCGCGCGCTTTCGTCTACAGGACTATTACCTGCTGTGGTGTGGCTTTCCATCCACTTCGACTAACACGCGACTTTGTAACTTCCCGACCCGCCGGCAGACGGATCAAGACGAGCCCTACAACCCCCACACGACAACGGCTGCCGCCTGTCACGTCGCATGGGTTTGGGCTCTTCCCCTTTCGCTCGCCACTACTAAGGGAGTCGAGGTTTCTTTCCTTTCCTCCGGCTACTTAGATGTTTCAGTTCGCCGGCTTACCCCCCGCACCCTATGTATTCAGGTACGGGTACCGCCGCATTACCAGCGGTGAGTTTCCTCATTCGGAAATCCCGGGATCGCAGAATGGTCAGCTTCTCCCCCGGGCTTATCGCAGCCGCCCACGTCCTTCATCGGCTCTCGGTGCCAAGGCATCCACCGTGTGCTCTTGTTCTCTTGATCAGAAGAACTCCGGTATAGATGTCGCTATGGAGTTTTCAAGGTCCGCGCGGGCTCGAGCGCCCAGTCCTTCAAAACTCAACAGCGTACGTCGTTGATCACGTCGAGATCGACGTTATTTCCAGGCGAGCCGGCTAGCCCGACGGCCGAAGCCATCAAGGGGACCGGCGCCTGCCGGAGTAAGAGCTCCGACATTCCCTAGAAAGGAGGTGATCCAGCCGCAGCTTCCGCTACGGCTACCTTGTTACGACTTCACCCCAATCATCGACCCTACCTTCGACGGCTCCCTCCCTTGCGGGTTAGGCCACCGGCTTCGGGTATTGCCGACTTTCGTGGTGTGACGGGCGGTGTGTACAAGGCCCGGGAACATATTCACCGCGGCATTGCTGATCCGCGATTACTAGCAACTCCGCCTTCATGGAGGCGAGTTTCAGCCTCCAATCCGAACCGAGACCGACTTTTTGGGATTCGCTCCCTCTCGCGAGTTTGCAGCCCTTTGTATCGGCCAATGTAGCACGTGTGTAGCCCAGGACATAAGGGGCATGATGACTTGACTTCGACCCCACCTTCCTCCGATTTGTCACCGGCAGTCTCCCATGAGTCCCCGACCGAATCGCTGGCAACATGGGACAGGGGTTGCGCTCGTTGCGGGACTTAACCCAACATCTCACGACACGAGCTGACGACAGCCATGCACCACCTGCACACTGGCCCCGAAGGGGGACCGTATTTCTACGGTTTTCCAGTGCATGTCAAGCCCTGGTAAGGTTCTTCGCGTTGCGTCGAATTAAACCACATGCTCCGCTGCTTGTGCGGGCCCCCGTCAATTCCTTTGAGTTTTAGCCTTGCGGCCGTACTCCCCAGGCGGGGTACTTAATGCGTTAGCTTCGGCACAGCGGGAGTCGATACCCGCCACACCTAGTACCCATCGTTTACGGCGTGGACTACCAGGGTATCTAATCCTGTTCGCTCCCCACGCTTTCGCGTCTCAGCGTCAGTACCGTCCCAGAGAGCCGCCTTCGCCACGGGTGTTCTTCCCGATATCTGCGCATTTCACCGCTACACCGGGAATTCCACTCTCCTCTTCCGGACTCTAGCCATACGGTTTCAACCGACGTCTCGAGGTTGAGCCTCGAGTTTTCACAGCTGACCTGTATGGCCGCCTACACGCTCTTTACGCCCAATAAATCCGGACAACGCTTGCCCCCTACGTATTACCGCGGCTGCTGGCACGTAGTTAGCCGGGGCTTCTTCTGGAGGTACCGTCACCCTCTAGGCTATTAACCTGAGTGGCTTCGTCCCTCCTGAAAGAGGTTTACAACCCGAAGGCCTTCTTCCCTCACGCGGCGTCGCTGCGTCAGGCTTTCGCCCATTGCGCAAGATTCCCTACTGCTGCCTCCCGTAGGAGTCTGGGCCGTGTCTCAGTCCCAGTGTGGCTGATCGTCCTCTCAGACCAGCTACGGATCGTCGCCTTGGTGAGCTTTTACCTCACCAACAAGCTAATCCGCCGCGGGCTCGTCCCCGACCGGAGGCCGAAGCTACCCTTTTCCGGCCGGCCCTAAAGCCAGACGGAGCATCCGGTATTAATCCAAGTTTCCCTGGGCTATCCCGGTGTCGGGGGTTGATTACCCACGTGTTACTCACCCGTTCGCCGCTGTCCCCTGGGCCGAAGCCCAGGTTCTCGCTCGACTTGCATGTATTAAGCGCGCCGCCAGCGTTCGTCCTGAGCCAGGATCAAACTCTCCGTGAAGAAGTTCGTCCCGAAGGACGATCTTTTGTCACTTTGAGCTTGTGCTCAAAGTCCCATCCCGAAGGATGGAGACAGGGTTCATTCTCAACCACATCCACGAGGGATGTGGCCTCGACGTAAACGCACGCTGTTGAGTTTTCAAGGACCGAGCCGTTGGGACGGCGTAAAAAAAGCCCCGACTCACGCCAGAGGCCTCAGGACTTGCGGGTTTCCTCTTTCGGGGAATCCTCCTGAGCCGCTCCGTTTTCGCTCGATTGCAGGGACTTTCCTACTCCGCCCTCTCGGGCAGCCGGGGAAGTGTAGCAGGGCGCGAGCCGCCGTCAAGCCGCTTGTCATGCGGCCTCAGGCGAACCTCGCGAAGCGCCGCTTGCCGGCCTGGAGGACCGCCCCGACGAGCCGCTCCCGCGGGAGGTCGAGCGCGCTCACCACCTCGCCGTCGAGCTTCACGGCTCCCTGGGCGATCAGCCGCCGCGCCTCGCTCGTCGAGAGGCCGAACGCGTCGGCGAGCAGCGCGGGCAGATGGATCGGGTCGCCGTCCGGAAGAGCGTGCTCGGGAACCTCTTCCGGAGCCTCGCCGCGCCGCACGACGCGCGTGAAGTGCTCCTCGGCTGCGCGGGCTGCCTCCTCCCCGTGCGAGCGCGCGACGACGAAGCGGGCGAGCGCCAGCTTCGCGTCGAGCGGATCTCCCGCGGGCACCGGCTGTTCGGCGACGAGCGTCCACCACTCCTCGAGCTGCGAGTCGGGGATCCGCATCGTCCGGCCGAACATCTCCTCGGGCGCCGTCGTCAGCGGGACGTTGTTGCCGACCGAGGAGCTCATCTTCTCGCCGTCCCACGAGAGGAGCAGCGGCGTTGTGAGCACAACCTGCGGCTCGAGCCCGTACGCCGACATCACCTCGCGCCCGGCGAGCAGGTTGTAGAGCTGGTCGGTGCCGCCGAGCTCGACGTCGGCCTCGACCGCCACGGAGTCGTAGGCCTGCATGAGGGGATAGAGGAGCTCCGAGACCGAGATCGGCTCGCCGGCGCGGTAACGCTGCTCGAAGTCGTCGCGCTCGAGCATGCGGGCGACGGTCACGATGCGGCCGAGGCGGACCACGTCGGCGTAGGAGAGCTTCGACAGCCACTCGCCGTTGTAGCGCACCTCGAGCAGCTCCGGGTCGTCGCGCAGGATCGTCTTGGCCTGTTCGAGATACTGCTGCGCGTTCGCATCGATCTCCTCGTCGGAGAGGATCGGACGCTCGCTCGAGCGGCCCGACGGGTCGCCGATCCGCGTCGTGTAGTCGCCGACGATGAACACGGCCTTATGGCCCTCGTCCTGAAAAGCGCGCATCCGCTGCAGCGGGATGCCGCGGCCGAGGTGGATGTCGGGCGAGGTGACGTCGATCCCGAGCTTGACCCGCAGCGGTCGGCCGAGCTTGAGCTTCGCTTCGAGGCCGCCCTCCGGGAGGACGTCGACGGCATTGCGGGTGAGCTCGGCGATTCCCATGCGCGCGAGTCTAGAAGCGGCGGCTGAGGAACGGCGAGCCGGCGAGCCCGTAGCGCCAGGGCCGGTCAACCGCCTTCGTGATCCCGATCCGCTTGCCGACCGCGATCTCCGGCTCCGAGTCGCGCGCGAGCAGCTCGAACGGCGGCTCGTCGAGCGGTCGGCCGTCGAGGTCGCCTGTGATGCCGAGTGCCTGGCAGAGCTTGCCCGGGCCGGAGCAGAGCGCGCGCGGCGCTTCGAGCCCGCGTCGCTCCCGCATCGCCACGAGTCCCGCGGTCGGCTCGAGCGCTCGCACGAGCGCGGCCTCGGCGCGCCCCTCCGCCGCGCAGACGACGTTGAGGCACCAGTGGATCCCGTACGACCGGTAGACGTAGGCGCAGCCGCCCGGCCCGAACATCGCTGCAGTGCGCGGTGTGCGGCCGTGGAAGCCGTGGCTCGCCGGGTCGTCCTGGTCGTACGCCTCGACTTCGACGATTCTCCCGCCCACGCCGTCGACAAGGAGCGTCGCGCCGATCAGCTCGGGCGCGACCTCGTGCACCGAGCGCGCGAAGAACGCGCGCGTCAGCGACTCACCCGCCACTGCGACGCTCAGAAGAGCTGCTCGGGCTCGCCCGGCTTGGCGGTCTTCTCGAGCACGCGGCGCGCCCGGCGCCCGAGGTCGCGGACGTCGAACGATCCCTCGTCCACGGCCTTCACCACCCGCTCCGCGAGGTCGAGCGCGTCGTCGAGCACGACCGCCGCTGCCGCCGAGTCCTGGCCCATGTCGTGCAGGATGGTGCGCTCGGTCCGGCCGGCGAGGATCGGCTCCGCCACGCCGTCGATCCAGACCCGCGTGCGCCGGCCGCCGCCGCGCTCGTCGCCGGTGATCGGCTCGAGCGCATAGATGCGGTCGGCGCGCGCCCACTTGCCGAAGCCGAGGAAGACCATCCGTGTCCCGCCGTCGCTCATGGGCGGATCATCTCACTGCAGCGCGGCGGCGAGAACCTCGGCGACGCGCTCCTGCGCGGCCGCCTCGATCCCCGTGAAGAACGGCAACGCGAGCGACCGCGAGCTGACGTCCTCCGCCACCGGGCAAAGCCCTTCCGCGAAGCCGAAGCGCTCGCGCACGTACGGCTGCAGATGGATCGACGGGAGGTAGCGGTTGGAGCCGATCCCCTCCCGCTCGAAGACCGCGACGACGCGTTCGCGCGCGGCGGTGTCCGGGAAAAGGACGACGTAGACGAACCAGGAGCGGCGATGGTCGGCGTCATCGGCGCACGGCAGCTCGAGCGCCTCGACCGGGGCGAGCAGCTCGGCGTAGCGCTCCGCGGCGTCCGAGCGGCGCAGAAGGATCTCGTCGAGTCGCTCGATCTGACCGATCCCGAGCGCGGCCGCGATGTCGCTCAACCGGTAGTTGAAGCCGAGCCGGACGTGCTCGAGCCAGCCGCCGGGCTCCGGGCGGCCCTGGTTGCGGAGCGAGCGGATCAGGTGCCATTCCTCCTCGGAGTGGGTCACGACCATCCCGCCCTCGCCCGTCGTCATCTGCTTGTTCGGATAGAAGGCGAAGACGGCCGGGGTGCCGCTGGAGCCGACCGGTGCCCCGCGGTACTCGGCTCCGAGCGCCTCGCACGCGTCGTCGATCAACGCGAGTCCGTGCCGCTCGGCGATCGCGCGCACCTCGTCGAGCTCGCACGGGTAGCCGTAGATGTCGACCGCGACGATCGCCTTCGTCCGCTCGGTGACCGCGGCCTCGACGGCGGCCGGATCGAGGTTGAGCGTGCGCGGGTCGATGTCGGCGAAGACCGGGATCCCGCCCTCGTACATGAAGCAGTTCGCGGACGCGGCGAAGGAGTACGGCGACGTGATCACCTCGTCGCCCGGGCCGATGCCCGCCGAGATGCAGAGGAGATGCAGCCCCGTCGTCCCCGAAGAGACGGCCGCCGCGTAGGGCGCGCCGACGCGTTCCGCCACGAGCTCCTCGAACCGGTCGATCGTCGGCCCGAGCGAGAGCCGGCCCGAGCGGAGGACCTCGAGCACGAGCTCCTCCTCGCGCTCGCCGAGATACGGCCCCGAGAGCGGGACCGACGTCACCTCCTGCTTCACGCCGGTTCGGCGTGATTGGCGGCGGGCGCGAACTCGAGCCACTGGCTCCAGCGCTCGCTGCGCCCGTGCACCGTGTCGAGGTACGCCTTCTGGATCTCCTGTGTGACGGGGCCGGGCGGCCCGATCAGCTGGTCGTCG
Source organism: uncultured Actinomycetes bacterium (assembly GCA_963743545.1). Lineage (GTDB taxonomy): Bacteria > Actinomycetota > Thermoleophilia > Gaiellales > Gaiellaceae > Palsa-739. The sequence goes on from CAVUQB010000006.1 coordinate 481,789, forward strand.
ACCTCGCGGATCGGCGTCACCTCGGCGGCCGTCCCGACCATGAACAGCTCGTCGGCGAGATAGAGGTCGGTGCGGATGAGCGGCTTCTCGACGACGCGGTGGCCGAGATCCTGTGCGATCTGGATCACCGAGTCGCGCGTGATGCCGACGAGGATCGAGGCGGAGAGGTCGGGCGTGTAGATGACGCCGTCGCGCACGACGAAGATGCTCTCGCCCGAGCCGTCGGCGATGGTTCCCTCCGCGGTGAGCAGGATGGCCTCGTCGTAGCCGGCGCGGTTGGCCTCGCCGACCGCGAGCATCGAGTTGACGTAGACGCCGGTCGCCTTCGCGACGTGCGGGATGACGTTCGGGCCGACGCGCTGCCAGCTCGAGACCTTGGCGCGGATCCCGTTGCGCTGGCCCTCCTCGCCGAGGTACGCGCCCCACGGCCACGACATGATCGCGACGTCGATCGGGTTCCCCACCGAGGAGACGCCGAGCTCGCCGTAGCCGACGAACGCGATCGGCCGGAGATAGCAGGACGGCAGCTCGTTGGCGCCGATCACGTCCCACGTCGCCGTCTTCAGCTCTTCGACCGAGAACGGGAGGTCGAGGTAGAGGAGCCGCGCGGACCGGTGCAGCCGCTCGAGGTGGTCGGTGAGGCGAAAGACAGACGTGCCGCGCTCGGTCTCGTAGGCGCGAATCCCCTCGAACACGCCCGAGCCGTAGTGCAGGCCATGCGTGCCGACGTGGATCGTGGCGTCGCCCCAATCGACCAGCTCGCCGTTCATCCAGATCTTCTTCGTCTCGCGCATCTGCGGCTCGTCCCTTCGGTCGCGTGGCGGGAGCCCTAATTCTACCCGTGCGCTAGCCCAGATCCGCGGTGCGGGCCTTCGTGAGCCGGAGGAGATCCTGCGGCGAGAGGCCCGCCATGTGGCGCTCTGAGCCGGCTCCGACCCAGACGCGCTCGTGGACGAGGAGCTCTGCGGCCATCAGCACCTGCGAGATGCCGGGTGCCGGGAAGGGCGCGACGCCGCCGGGCTCGAAGCCCGTGGCCGCGAGGACCTCGTCCGGCCGAGCCACGCGTGCAGACCGCGTTCCGGCTGCGGCGGCGACCTTGGTCTCGTCCGCCCGCCGGTCGCCCGGCACGAGCGCCAGCAGCGGACGGCCGTCGCCGATGAAGACGAGGGACTTGACGATCTGCGCGCGGGAGGCGCCGACTGCCTTGGCCGCGGAAGCGGCGGTCGGCGTCCCCTCCGGGAACTCCTCGACCCGCGCATCGATGCCGGACTGCCTCAGCACCTCGGCGACCCGCGCGACCGGCTCCGGCCAGCGTTCCACGGCTAGTCGACGACCGGCCCGAGCTCGAGCACGCGTGCCTCGTCGAACCCCTCGCCGCGGAGCCGCTCGACGAGCGTCGGCGAGGGAACCGAGTCGACGGTGAGCGCCATCAGTGCCTTGCCGCCGCGCCGGCTGCGCGAAACGGTCATGCCGGCGATGTTGATTCCGGCCTCGCCGAACAGCGTCCCGACCCGGCCGATCACGCCCGGCACGTCGTCGTAGAGGCAGAACACGAAGAGCGGCGCGAGCTCGAGCTCGATGTCGAAGCCGAGGACGTTGACGAGCCACAACCGGTGGTCGCTGCCGATCGTCGTGCCTGCGACCTGGACGGCGGCGTCGCCGCTGCGCAGCTCCACGCGCACGAGGTTCGTGTAGTCGCGGGCTGTCCGGGAGCGCTCCTCGCGAACCTCGATCCCGCGCTCGGCGGCGATGAGCGGCGCGTTGACGACGTTGACCGGCCGGTCGGCGCGGCCCTGAAAGACGCCGTTGAGCGCCGCGACGGTGAGGAGGCGCGCGTCGTAGTCGGCGAGGGCGCCGTGAACCGCGACCACGATCTCCGTGGCCGAGCCGTCCGCGAGCTCCATCGCGATCCGCCCGAGCTGCGAGGCGAGCGGCACGTACGGCCCCAGCATCTCGAGGTCGTCGGCTCCGACCACCGGGATGTTGACGGCGTTCGAGACCAGGCCGCCCTCGAGCGCGGCAGCGACCTGCTCGGCCACGATCACGCCCGCGCGATCCTGCGCCTCCCCCGTCGACGCCGCGAGATGCGGCGTGACGACTACGTTGTCGAGCTCGAGCAGCGGGCCGGTGTACGGCTCGTCGACGAAGACGTCGAGGGCTGCGCCGCCGACCTTGCCGGAGCGAAGCGTCACGAGCAGGGCGTCCTCGTCGAGGAGCGGGCCGCGGGCGGCGTTGACGATCCGGACGCCCGGGCGCATCGCCTCGAACGCGGCTGCGCCAACCGAGCCTTGCGTCTCCGGCGTCAGCGGCAGGTGCAGGGTCAGGAAGTCTGCAGCCGCGTAGACGTCCTCGGGCGACTCGACGCCTTCGGCACCGAGCTCGCGGAAGCGTTCCGCCGTGACGTACGGGTCGTACGCAACGACGCGCATCCCGAGCCCGAGCGCGCGCCGGGTCACCTGCTGCCCGATCCGCCCGAACCCGAGCACTCCGAGCGTCTTCCCGGCGAGCTCGATCCCGCCGTAGGCGCTCCGCTCCCAGCGGCCCTGCTTGAGGGCGGCGTGCGCCTGCGGGATGTTGCGCGCGAGCCCGACGAGCAGCCCGATCGTGTGCTCGGCGGCCGAGACGACGGTGGATTCGGGCGCGTTCGCCACGATGATCCCTCGCCTCGTCGCCGCCTCGACGTCGACGTTGTCGACGCCCACACCCGCGCGCCCGATCACCTTCAGGCGGTCGGCACGCCCGATCAGGTCGGCGGTCAGCTTGGTGGCGGAGCGGACGACGATCGCGTCGTAGCCGCCGATGATGTCCTCGAGCGCGCTTTCGGCGTCGACGTCCACGTCGAAGCGCTCGCGCAGCAGGTCGACCCCGGCCTCCGAGATCTCCTCGCGAACGAGGACGCGCGGCGTCACGTGCGGGACGGTTCGCTGCTGAAGGCCTCGAGTGCCGCCGTCACGGCGACTCCGCGCTCGACATCCACGCCGAGGTCGGCGAGGACGAGCTCGACCGCACCGATCTGGGTCGTGATGTCGAAGACGTCGAACCAGCCGATGTGGCCGAGGCGGAAGATCTTCCCCTTCAGCTCGCCCTGGCCGTTCGCGATCGTGATCCCGAAGCGGTCGCGGAGGCCGCGGATCACGTCGCCGGAATCGACTCCCGCGGGCGCGCGGACCGCCGTCACGACGGCGCTCCGGTCCTCGTCAGGGGAGAAGAGCTCGAGCCCGAGCGCCTTCACGCCTGCCCGTGCCGCCCGGCCGAGCCGGACGTGGCGCTCGAACGCGGCGTCCAGGCCTTCGTCGAGCAGGAGCCCGAGCGCGACGTCGAGCCCGGCCACCAGCGAGACGGGCAGCGTGACGGGCGCGTCGAGCGTCTCCTGCCCCTTGCGCGTCCGCTCCCAGTCGAAGTAGAAGCGCGGCGCGGTGCCGGTCGCCGCGAGCGCGGCCGCCGAGACGGCGGCGAGGCCGAGCCCCGGCGGGGACATGAGCGCCTTCTGGGAGCCGGAGACGACGACGTCGAGGCCCCACGCGTCGGTCTCGCACGGGACGGCGCCAAGGCTCGAGACCGCGTCGACGACGACGAGCGCTCCGGCCTCCTTCGCCGCAGCGGCGAGTGCACGCACGTCGGCGACCACTCCGGTCGAGGTCTCGGACTGCACGAGCCAGACCGCTTTGGCCTCTTGCTCCTGCAGACGCGCGCGCAGGTCGTCGGCGTCGGGCGTCTCGCCCCACTCGTAGCGGAGCACGTCCACGTCGGCGCCGAACGCGGTCGTCATCGCGACCCAGCGCTCGCCGAAGCTGCCGGCCGAGATTACGAGATGCCGTTCCCCGGGCGAGACGAGGTTCGCGACGGCCGACTCGAAGGCGCCGGTGCCTGAGGCCCCGAAGAGGAGCACATCACTCTCCGTCCGGCACACCTCGGCCAGGCGCGTGAGCACGCGCTCGTAGACCGGCAGGAACTCGGGGCTGCGGTGGTGGATGACGGGCGCGCCGACCGCGGCGAGCACCTCGGGAGGCACCGGCGTCGGTCCGGGCGTGAACAGATAGCGCTTCGTCGCCACGTTCGAACCGTAGCGTTCTACTCTGCCGGAGATGGAAGCCCTGGTCGCCTTCGCCGCCGCCCTCCTCACCTTCCGGCTCACGGGCCTGTTGGCGGGGCGGTATCGGAGCAGTCGGCGGCCGGAGCTCCTCGCCTGGGCGGCCGGGCTCGGCGCCTACGCGGTTGCCGCCGCCGCCATCGCGTGGGGCGAGGCGGCGGGCTGGGACGACCGCGCGTTCCGCGTCTACTACGCCGCGGGAGCGCTGCTGACGGCTCCGCTCCTCGGCGCCGGCTCGCTGCTGCTCGCCGGCCGTCGTCGGGCCGCACCCGTGGTACTCGTCTACGCAGGCCTCGCCGTCGGGATCACCCTCGCCGTGCCGGTGCACGGCGTCTTCGCCGCCCACGGCATCCCCGCCGCGCAGGACCATCTGGCGTTTCTCCCGGCCCGGCTGCTGGCGATCGTCGCCAACATCGCCGGGACGTTGGCCGTCGTCGTCGTCGCGCTGCGCTCCTTCCGGCGCCGGCCCCTCGGGAACGGCCTGATCCTCGCGGGCATCGCCGTCGCGGCGACGAGCAGCGCGCTCGCGGGCCTCGGAGCCGCCGCCGGCAGCGCGGTCGGGATCGCAATCGGCGCCGCGCTGCTGTACGCAGGCTTCGTCGCACCCGCGCACATACCGGCGTCTTTTTGGCCAAAAATGGCCCATCGCTGAGTTACAAGCGTTGCCTTAACAAAGCACAAACGTGCTGGTCGCTACCCTCCGGCCACCGATCGCATAAGCCGCGCCGAGCGGTGCACGCCTGAGGGTGTCAATGCCCGCTCGGCCTCCGACTTGCAATCGACCCAGGAGGTCTCGAATTGCGGCGCTCTATCCTCGCCTGCGGGCTCCTGCTCGCGTTCGCAGGCATGGCCACTGCGGCCACGGCCGGAACGGCCACGAGTAACACCGATAGCACTCCGATTCCCACCGCCGGCACGCTGACGGCGGTCCGTGTGACTGCGGCAGCGAAGCGGCCGTCGCGCTGGGAGCTGCACACCGCAGCCGCCTGGCGGCGCCACATCCGCCGCTTCCGCGCGGACACGCGGCGCTGGCAGACGGTCATGCTCGGCCGCCCGCCGGCCGGCAGCTCGCGCTCGCTCGCCGCTCGCTCGCTCGGGCAGCTGCGGCAGCTCGAACGGCGCTGGCAGCACCGCGCCCACAGCGCGTGGTGGCACGCGACGCACCCTCCGGAGATGCGGGACTGGCTCTGCATCCATCGCTACGAGGGCAGCTGGGCCGACTCCGGCAGCCCGTACTGGGGCGGCCTGCAGATGGATCTCTCGTTCCAGCAGACGTACGGCGGCTGGCTCCTGCGCCACAAGGGCACCGCGGATCACTGGAGCCCGCTCGAGCAGATCTGGGTCGCAGTGCGCGCCTCGCACTCCCGCGGCTTCTCGGCGTGGCCGAACACGGCGCGTGACTGCGGCCTGTACTAGCGCTTTTCCCTGCTCATCGCGCATTTCGACGGCCCGCTGACGCGGGTCGTTGTCATGTTGCCGTCATTTAGACTTGACATTGACATCAAAGTGATGTCATACTGCCGCCATGCAGATCGACGGAACCATCCAAGCGCTCCGGGAGGACCTCGTCCGCGTCGCAGCTCTCGGCGACGAGAACACGTCACGCGCGGCGGAGCTCCTCGCGGTAGCGCTCGAGTCATCCCTCGGCCGCAGGATCCAGGACGCCCTCGGCGAGGCGGCGCTCGAGCTCAACGACCAGCTCGAGACCTCGCACGTCGAGTTGCGCGTCTCGGGCCATGACCTCCAGCTCGTGCTCGTCCGTGAGGACGGCACCGTGCCGGAACAGGCCGACGAAGCGTTCTCGGCCCGCATCACGCTTCGACTCCCCGAGAGCCTGAAGGTGCGGATCGAGTCCGCCGCCACCCGCGAAGGCGCATCCGTCAACACATGGCTCGTCCAGGCGCTGCAACGGGCGGTCGAGTCCCGCCGCCCTTCGTCGTCCGGCGGCCGCAATCGCCTCACCGGCTACGGCCGCAACTGAGAAAGGAGCACCGCATGTATCCCGACTACACCGACATCCTCAAGCTCCGCGGGCAGTCGCTCCGCGCCGACCGGCGCCAGGCTCCTCGCGACAACGAGATCCGGCTCCGCGTCAAGCGGCTGACCCGGGTGTACCTCTAACAATGATCGAGCGCACCTTCCACACCCCATTGCCTCTCGAGCTCGAGGTCGGAATACCCTCCGGCGGCATCGAGGTCGAGACGACCGAGGGCGAGGAGTCGAACATCACCGTCGACGGCGACGAACGCCTCCTCGAAGAGGTCGAGATCCGCCAGGACGGCAACCGTCTCGTCGTGGCCTACCGCGGCAAGGCGAAGTTCGGCTTCTCGCTCTCCCCGTTCTCGCTCGTCTTCGGCGGCGAGCTGCGCGTGCGGGCCGCCGTTCCCCACGGCGCGTCCGTCAAGCTCAAGACCGCTTCCGCGGACGCGCGTCTGGACGGACGCTTCGGGCCGCTCGGCGTGAACTCCGTCTCGGGCGACGTCCGCCTGCGCGGCCAGGTCGCCGGCAGCGCGAACATCAAGACGGTCAGTGGCGACGCCGACCTCGACCAGGTCGAAGGGGACATGTCCGCGCACACCGTCTCGGGCGATGTCCGCATCGGTCCGATCACAGGTTCCAGCGACGTGAAGAGCGTCTCCGGCGACATCCGGCTCCAGGCCGTCACCTCCGGCGACGTCCGCTTCTCGAGCGTCTCCGGCGACATCGAGATCGGCATCGCGCAGGGGTCCGCCCTCGACGTCGACGCGGGCTCGACCTCGGGCGACCTCTCCTCGGAGGTGCCGCTCGCCAGCGAGCGCATGCCCGGGGACGACGTGTCCGGCCCGACGGTTGTCCTCCGCGGTCGCACGGTCAGCGGCGACGTCAAGGTCTTCCGCGCAGGCTGATGCGTCACCTGCTCGCCGATCGCAACACGCGGCTGCTGCTCTACGGCCAGACGCTGTCGTCGTTCGGCGACTGGGCGCTGCTGATCGTCCTCGCGGTCTGGATGAAGACGCTGACCGGGTCGAGCGCGCTCGCCGGGCTGACGTTCTTCGTCTTCGGCGCGGGCTCGCTGCTGGCGCCGCTCGGCGGGCTGCTCGCCGACCGGGTGCGCCGGCTGCCGCTGATGATCGTCGCCGACTGCGTGCTCGGGGTGTTCGTGCTCCTGCTCCTGCTCGTCCACGACCGCAGCGACGCGTGGCTGATCTACGCGGTCGCGTTCGTCTACGGCGCGGTCGGCACCGTCTTCTACCCTGCCCGGTCGGCGCTGCTCAAGGTCATGCTTCCGCAGGAGCTGCTCGGAGAGGCGAACGGCGCGCTGACGGCCACGCGTGAGGGTCTGCGGATCATCGCGCCACTCGCGGGCGCCGGGCTGTACACGCTGCTCGGCGGCGGAGCCGTCGCGGTGCTCGACTCCGCCACCTTCGCCGCTTCCGTCTTCTTCCTCGCGCGCATGCGCGTGCACGAGGAGAAGCCCGCGCCAGCCGAGCACCACTTCACCCGCGAGGTGACGGCCGGGCTGCGCCACGTCTGGCAGACGCTGCCGCTGCGCCAGGTCGTCGGCGGCATCGCCGTCGCCCTGCTCGTCGTCGGCTTCGCCGAGACGCTGATCTTCTCCGTCATCACGGCGCTCGGAGAGCCGCCCTCGTTCTTCGGCGTCTTCGCAACGATCCAGGGAGTCGGCTCGATCGCCGGCGGCGTCACCGCAGCTGTGGTGCTGCGCCGGCTCGGCGAGGTGCGCCTCGTCGGCGTCGGTCTCGCGCTGTTCGCCTTCGCCGATCTCTGCCTGATCGTCCCCTCGCTCGGGGTGGTGCTCGTCGCCGGCCCGATCGCGGGCGTCGGCGTGGCCTGGGCGATCGTCGGCTTCTCGACGGCGCTGCAGACGCGCACGCCGCTCGCGATCCAGGGCCGCGTCTCGGCCGCCGCGGATCTCACTCTCTCGGTCGCGCAGACGACCTCGATCGCGACGGGCGCGCTGCTCTCGACGGTCGTCGACTATCGGATCCTGTTCGCGGTCATGGCGGTCGTCGTCGTGGCCAGCGCGAGCTACCTGCTCACCCGAGAGACGACCCGGGCTCCTGCGACGATGGAGGCGTGACCGAGCTCGTCCCGCTGCGGCGCAACCGCGACTTCCTGCTCTACCAGAGCGGAGGGCTGCTCTCGACCTTCGGGTCGGGGATCTCCGGAATCGCGTACCCGCTGCTCACGCTCGCGCTGACCGGTTCCGCGGCCAAGACGGGCTACGTCGGGGCGGTCGAGTTCCTCCCGCTCGTGCTCCTGGCCGCACCGTTCGGGGTGGCGGCCGATCGCTTCGACCGGCGGCGGCTGATGATCGCCTCGGACGCGGCCGGGGCGACGGCGTTAGCGCTACTGGGCACGGCAGTCCTGACGGGGCACGCGACCTATTGGATGATCGTCGTCGTCGCCTTCGTCGACACGAGCGCGGCGGTGCTCTACCGCTCGGGCTCGAGCGGCGCCATAAAGGCGGTCGTTCCGACGCCGCAGCTTGCCGACGCGTCGAGCGTGACGATGGCGCGCATGTCGATCGTGCGGCTCGTGACGCCGCCGGTCGGCGGCTTGCTCTACGACGTCTCGCGCGGCCTGCCGTTTCTCGTCGACGCCGTCTCGTACGCGTTCTCGACCGCCGCGCTCCTACTGATGCGGACGCCGTTCCAGGAGGAGCGCGTGCCCGGCGCGCGCACGCCCTTCCGCGAGGGACTCGCCTACTTCTGGAGCATTCCGTTCCTGCGCGCGACCGTAGGCATGATCGCCGCGAGCAACCTCGTCGCCGTCGGCGCGCCGATCGCGCTCATCATCCTCGCCCACCGGCAGGGGCTCTCCGGCTTCGCGATCGGCGTCTTCGTGGCGATTCAGGGTGGAGCGCTGCTCCTGGGTTCGACGATGTCCCCGCTGCTGCGCCGGCACTTCCCGATGCGGGCGATTCTCCTCTCGGAGTTCTGGATGGCGCTCGTCTACGTTGCGTTCCTCGTCTACCCGAACGTCTACGTGCTCGCGGGCTGCATCGCGCTGCACGCGTTCTGGTTCCCGAACACCGACTCGGCGATCCAGGCGTACTCGTACATGCTCATCCCGGATCGTCTGCTCGGGCGGGCCATGGCCGCCTCGAACACGCTGCGCGCCGCATCGGCGCCGCTCGGCCCGCTCCTCGCCGGACTCCTGCTCGCGCACACCTCGCCGCAGGTCACGATCGCAGTGCTCGCCGCGCCGGTCGTCGTGGCCGCGGTGCTCGGGACGCTCAGCACGGCGATCCGCGATCTGCCCAGCCTTGACGCGGTGCCCGCGTAGCCGGCACCGCTGTAACGACTCAGCCTCGAAGCTTCTCCCGCAGGAGCTGGTTGACGACCTTCGGGTCGGCCTTGCCCTGGGTCTCGCGCATCACCTGGCCGACGAAGAAGCCGAGCACGCCCTCCTTGCCGCCGCGGTAGGTCTCGACTTGCTCCGGGTTCGCCGCGAGGATCGCGTCGATCACGGGGGCGAGCGCGTCCTCGTCGCCGAGTGCCGTCCGGCTGAGGTAGTCGTCCGCGTCGATCGGTCCCGCGGCCGCGGCGTCAAACGCCTCGTCGAGGGCTTCCCGCGTCACGTTCGCCTGCACGATCCGGGCGAGCGCCGAGGCGTTCTCGGGCAGGAAGTCGCCGCGGTTCATCGCGACGGCGGCTGCCGTCTTCAAGTCGAGGCCTTCGGCCGCCAGCGCCTCCGCCTTCGACTCGTTGCCGGTGATCACCAGCTCGTCCGCCGCGGCGAAGCCGAGCTCCCCCGTCAACCGCCGGATCCGATCGGCGGGGCGCTCCGGAACCAGGCCGCGCAGCCGCTCGACGAGCTCCGCCGGCGGTTCGACCAGGACGAGGTCCGGCTCGGGGAAGTAGCGGTAGTCGTCGGCCTCCTCCTTCGAGCGGTGCACCGTGAGGCGGTCGGTGTCGGGGTCGTAGTCGTACGTCGACTGCGCGACCTCCTCCCCGGCCTCGTGCGCGGCGACTTGCTGCCGGAACGCGGCCTCGATCGCGCGCCCGATGAAGCGGAAGGAGTTCATGTTCTTGATCTCCCAACGCGGCCGGAAGCCCTCCTCGCCGACCCGCCGCACCGAGACGTTGACGTCCGCGCGCAGCGTGCCCTTCTCCATGTCCCCGTCCGAGACGTCGAGCTCGCGGATCGTCTGCCGCAGGAGGCGGAGATAGGACATCGCCTCCTCAGCCGAACGGAGGTCGGGCGCACTCACGATCTCGAGCAGCGGCGTGCCGCCACGGTTGAAGTCGACGAGGCTGTAGTCGGCGCCGACCGAACGGCCGGTGGCGCCGCCGGCGTGCACCGTCTTCGCCGCGTCCTCCTCGAGGTGCGCGCGGACGATGCCGATCTCGCGGTCGCCGTCCTCGGTCGGCAGCAGAAACCGGCCTGTGCCACAGAGCGGATCCTCGTACTGGCTGATCTGGTAGCCCTTCGGCAGGTCGGGATAGAAATAGTTCTTGCGGGCGAAAACAGCGCGCGCGGCGATCTCGCAGTCGAGCGCGAGGCCGAGCAGGATCGTGAGCTCGATCGCGCGCGCGTTCGGGACGGGCAGCGCGCCGGGATGCGCGAGGCAGACGGGACACGTGTGCGTGTTCTCGGCGGCGCCGTACTCGAGGGCGCAGCGGCAGAACATCTTCGTGCGCGTCTTGAGGTGCGCGTGCACCTCGAGCCCGCAGACCAGCTCCCATTCAGACGTGTCCATCGAGCTTCTCCTTGGCCTTGCGCAGCGCTTCCTCGACGTCCTCGCGCACCTGCACCATCGCGACGCGCTGCTCGAGCGGGCCGTGCGTCTCGATCAGCCAGAGCTCGCGCTCCCCGGCCTCGAGCTGAAGCTTCACGTCGCCGACGAGGACGGCGCGCGAGCCGTCGAGCACGCGCGGGTGCGCGCCGAAGACGCGCTCGACCGCGAGCACGAACTCGGCGGAGGGATCCTCGAAGCGATAGGTCACGTGCGCAGCCTCTCCGGCACGACGTCGAAGCCGAGCGCCTGCTCGAGCGCGTGGCCGATCCGGAAGAGCGTGTTCTCGGCGAACTGCGGCCCGACCAGCTGCAGGCCGACCGGCAGTCCCTCCGAGAGGCCGCACGGGACGTTGAGCCCGGGCAGCCCGGCCATGCAGGAAGGAATCGTGAGCAGGTCGCTGAGGTACATCGCGATCGGGTCTGCGGTGCGGGCGCCGAGCGGGAAGGCGACCGTCGGCGAGGTCGGCGAGACGAGCGCGTCGAAGGTCTCGAACAGCGCGTCGTGCTCGCGCTTGATCACCGTCCGCACCTTCTGGGCCTGGCCGTAGTAGGCGTCGTAGTAGCCCGCCGAGAGCGCGTAGGTCCCGACCATGATCCGCCGCTTCGGCTCGTCACCGAAGCCCTCGTCGCGCGTGCGCTCGTACATCTCGAGCCGTTCGGTGGCGTCGGCCCGGTACCCGTAGCGGACGCCGTCGTAGCGCGCGAGATTCGAGGACGCCTCCGCCGGCGTGATCAGGTAGTAGCAGGCCATCCCGTACTCGACGGAGAGCGGCAGCGAACACTCCCCCACCTCGGCGCCGAGCGCCTCGAGCTGCGCGATCGCGGCTTGCACCGCCGCCGCGACGCCGGGCTCGATCCCCTCCGCCTGGTTCAGTTCCTTCGGGATGCCGACCCGGAGGCCGCGCAGGTCGTCGGCTTCCGGCAGCTGAATCGGGTGCGGGAGCTCGACCGTCGTGGTGTCGCGCTCGTCACGGCCGGCGATGATCGAGTAGAGATAGGCGCAGTCGCGGACGGTGCGCGCCACCGGGCCGACCTGGTCGAGGCTCGACGCGAAGGCGACGATGCCGTAGCGCGAGACCGTGCCGTACGTGGGGCGCAGACCGACGTTGCCGCAGAGCGCGGACGGCTGCTTGATCGAGCCGCCGGTGTCGGAGCCGAGCGCCCACGGTGCGAGTCCGCCGCTGACGGCGGCCGCCGAGCCGCCGCCGGAGCCGCCGGGCACGCGTGACGGATCCCACGGATTGTGCGTCGGGCCGAACGCGGAGTTCTCGGTCGAGGAGCCCATCGCGAACTCGTCGGTGTTGGTCTTGCCGAGGATGCGTAGCCCGTGCGCCTTCAGCCGCTCGACGACGGTCGAGTTGTAGACCGGCACGTAGCCCTCGAGGATCTTCGAGCCCGCGGTCGTCGGGATCCCCTTCGTCCCGATCACGTCCTTGACGGCAATCGGCAAGCCGTCGCCGCCGGGGTCGTCGCAAACGTGGAGGTAGCAGTGGAGCTCCTCGTCGCGGTCGTCGATCGCCGCGCGGTAGGCAGCAAAGAGCTCGGCACCGGAGATCTCGCGCGCCTCGAGCAGCCTCTTTGCCTCTTCCGCCGTGAGCCGGAGCGTGTCGATCATGTCGCGCCTCCCGGCGGCACCTTGAAGAAGTCGCCCTCGCGCTGGGGCGCGTTCGCGAGCGCGTCCTCGGCAGAGAGGCACGGCCGCGGCTCGTCGGCCTCCCAGACGTTGACGACCTCGAGCGGATGCGAGGTGGGCGGCACGTCGGAGAGGTCGAGCTCGGAGACCTTCGACACGGCCTCGAGGATGTCGTTGAGCTGCCCCTGGAGGCGCTCGATCTCGTCCTCGCGCAGCTCGAGCCGCGCCAGGTGCGCCACGTGTAGAAGCTGTGCTCTGCTGATCTTTTCGGGGTCAATCGCCATCGTCTTCGATCCTCGCAAAAAGAAAGGGCCCCTTGCCGGGGCCCTCTCAACCTTGGTCCGACAGGTTCCCTAGGCCGCCTGGACGTTCGCGGCCTGGTCCCCCTTGTCGCCCTGGACGACGTCGAACGACACGCGCTGGCCCTCGGTCAGCGACTTGTAGCCGTCCATGGTGATCGCGGAGAAGTGGACGAAGACGTCATCGCCGCCTTCGCGCTCGATGAAGCCGTAGCCCTTCTCGTTCGAGAACCACTTTACGGTGCCCTCAGCCAACCCTTCCTCCTTGCAGAAAAACGACGGCCCGGGCACCGAGCCGCCGACCTTTGCTCAAACAGGCCGGAGTTTAAACTCAGTTCTGCGGCGACGCAACGGCCGCGGACCTGCGCGATCGCGCTGCGGTAACCGTGTTCTGGAGCACCATCGCGATCGTCATCGGCCCCACGCCGCCCGGGACCGGCGTCAGGTGGCCCGCACGCTCCAGCGCGGCCGGATCGACGTCGCCGAGCACCTTGCGGCTCGACTCGTCCCGGTTCATCCCGACGTCGATCACGGTCGCGCCCTCTTTGACCATGTCGGCGGAGATGAGGTGCAGGCGTCCGACGGCGGCGACGAGGACGTCGGCGTCGAGCGTGTGTCGTGCGAGGTCGCGCGTACGCGAGTGGCAGATCGTCACCGTGGCGTTGCGCTGGAGGAGCAGGTGCGCCATCGGCTTGCCGACGATGGCCGAGCGTCCCACGACCACGACGTTCGCGCCCTCGAGCGGGATCTCGTACTCGTCGAGCATCCGCATGATCCCGAGCGGCGTGCCGGGGACGAGCGTCGGCCGGCCGAGATAAAGGCGGCCCGCATTGAGCGGATGGATGCCGTCGACGTCCTTGCCCGGCGCGATCGCCTCGATCACGTGGTTCTCGTCGATGTGGTCCGGTAGCGGGAGCTGAACGAGCAGGCCGTCGACGCCGTCGTCGGCGTTGATCTCGGCGATCGTCGCGAGGAGCGCCTCCTCGGAGGTGTCGGCGGGCAACTCGATATCGCGCGCGTCCATCCCGGCCTGCGTCGCGGCCTTCTGCTTGAGGCCGATGTAGATGTGCGACGCGGGGTCGTCCCCTACCAGGACGGTCGCGAGGCCGACGTGGCCGAGCTCGGCGACCGAGGCGGCGACTTCCTCGCGCACCTTCGCGCCGAGCGCCTTGCCGTCGATGAGCGTCCCGGTCACGGCAGCGAGGTTACCCCGGTCGGCGCCCGCCACGTCCCTCCTGCCCGCATCCGCTCGACGAGCGCGCGCTCGAGCGTCGTCCGAGGCTGCAGCCTGTCCAGATCCCGGTCGTAGGTGTGGAAGACGAACCGGAGCACGTCGTCGTTCCCGTCCTTCCCTTCGCTCTGCAGCTCGAAGCGGCGCTGGAAGCGGACGATGTTCGAGGCCGGCGGCAGGGCCTCGGCGAGCTGCGGGTCGAGCAGCCACGACGTGCACTGCGCTAGGTGATGGCTCGGGTAGACCTCGCGCGCCCGTGCGAACGAGGCGTCGCAGGCGGTGGGGTCGAGCGGGAGCCCCGTCTCGGGGATGTGGACGTCGAGCACGCCGTCTCCGTGGTCCTCGAACTGCAGCCGGCCGAGCTCGGAGAGCTTCCCGTCCCAGATCAGCTCGATCCACTCGAGCTCCCAGCCGCCCGGCTCACCGCCGCACGCGCGGTGCAGCGCGACGTGGCGGGGCAACGCCTGGATCGTGGCGCGGGACTCCTCGCCGGTGAGGCCGAGCGCCCTGTGCCGCGCCTGCAGGTCCGGGATCCGGACGACGAAGGACTGCGCGAGCGGATCGTCCTCGAAACGAAGCTCCACTAGGCTCCGCACGATGCCACGCCTGCCCCGCAAGAACGACCCCAACTCGATCCTGGCCCGCCAGCAGGCGCTCGGGCTGCCCGAGGTCGATGTCGAGCCGTGGGCGAAGGCGGCCGAGTCGGTGACGGGCCTCGTGTCGATCCCGGTCTCCGTCGCGCAGCTCGCGATCTCGCTCGGCGAGTACGAGCTGTCGGAAGACGGCGACGTCGTCGAGACCGGCCGCTCGGACGAAGAGGTCGTCGTCCCGCTCGCGCACACCGAGGGCGGGCTGACCGCCTCCGTGCAGCGCGGTGCGAAGGCGATCGCGGAGTCCGGCGGCTGCCGAACGTACGTGATCGCCGACAGAATCACCCGAGCATCTTGTTTCGTGTGCAAAGACGCGGCGGACGCGCTCACGCTCGCCCGCTGGCTCGAGGAGCAGGTGCCTGCGATGCGCGAGTTCCTGCGCGCGTCGGACAACCCGGAGCTGTCCCGTCACGCCGTCCTCCGCGAGGCGAAGACGCACGTCGTCGGGCCGATGTGCCACGTCCTCTGGCGCTTCACGACCGGCGACGCCTTCGGCGCCAACATGATGACCCGCAACGCCTACGCGCTGAACATGGCCTACGTCCTGCCGCAAGCGCCGGTGCCGGTCGAGCGCACGATCCTCGAGGCGAACATGGGCGGCGACAAGAAACCGTCCTTCGAGTACTTCCAGCAGGGTCACGGCAAGACCGTGATCGCGGAGGTGACGCTGACGGAGGCGGCGATTCAGCGCGTGCTGCGGACGACCGTCGGCGACCTCGAGGAGCTCGCCTGGGCCGGGACGCACGGAGCGGTCGCCTCCGGGATGCAGTCGGTCGCGTTCACGCCGGCCTCGGCGATCGCCGCGGTGTTCGCAGCGACCGGCCAGGATCTCGGGCTTGTCGGCACGAGCTCGATGGCGCACGGAACGGAGCAGCGGGTGGACGGCGGTCTCCACGTGGCGATCCGCTTCCCTGGGATCGAGGTCGGCACGGTCGGCGGCGGCACGACGCTGCCCGATCCCAAGCGCTGGCTCGAGCTGATGGGCTGCGCCGGGCCTGGGAAGGTCTACCGGCTCGCGCAGCTCGTGGCGGCGACGGCGCTCGCGCTGGAGATCAGCGCGTCGGCGGCGATGGCGACCGCCGGGAGCGAGAACTTCTTCCGCGCCCACTTCGAGCGCGGCGGCCTCCGGACCTAGGCGAACGACTCGCGGCTCAGGCTGCGCAGCCGTGTCCAGCGAGCTGCAGCGAGCGCCGCGCCGACGAAGACCAGCGCCTGCGGGCCGGAGAGGTAGTACGGATAGAGCACCGGATCGAGCAGCAGCCGCGCGACGACGACGGCGAGCGGAGCCGCCCACAACGCATGCGGGGAATGGCGTAGGACCCTCGCCACGGCGACACCCGCGCCCACGGCGACCACTGCCTGCGCGAGGCGCAACGGCCAGCCGAAGGGCGTGCCGGCGGCGACGAACAGCGAGAGGGGCGCCGGCGGACGGACGTACCACTCGAACGACAGCATCGTGAAGTGGCCGCCGAGCATGAACGGCACGAACAGCGCGAGCGCGGTGGCGCCGGCCACGAGCGCGCCGTCGCACGCCTGGCGCCAACGCGGAGCGAGGGCGAGCACCGCGACCCCGAGGACTCCCAGGTGTCGAACCCGGCGGAGACCGATCAGCAACCCGGCGGTCCACGTCCGGCCACGGCGAGCCTCGGCCGCGGCGAAGATCCAGACGAGCGGGATGACGGCGTCGGCGGGATGTCCGACCGAGTAGCCGATCCGCGTCACGCCGGTGGCGACGGCGAGGAGCCCGACGCCGCCCAGCAGGACCGGGCTCTTCACCCCGACGAGGCGCGCCGCGGCCACCACGAGGAGCGCCGTCCCGACGGAGACGACGAATGCGAGCGCCACGGCCGAACGCCCCGCGGAGCCGTAGAGCAGGAGCTGCAACGGTCCGGCCTGCACGTCGGAGAGGGCATACGCGCTGCTCCAGTGCGAGGACAGGAGTGTCCGCCCGACCCGCAGGAATACGTCCGAATCGCCGCTGAGGACGAACCCCTGGTGGAGCGCGACGACCGCGGCGGCCGCGGCCGGCACCGTCCACGGGAGGCTGCGGCCGAGCAGCCCGAACTGTCCTGCGAGACGCCTCCGCACACCGGGCTAATCGGCACGTGCGGCGCGTTCGTTTTAGCTTCGGCCGCCCGCTCCCTCCCGGAGCTGCCGGTCGTACTCGTCCTGGTCGTAGTGGCCAAGCGACGCTGCGATCAGGCCGTCCTCGGCGATCGTCCACTTCTCGACGCCCGGGATGCGCACGCTCCGTCCCGTCACGACGCTCGTGCCGGTGAAGGTCCAGCGGTACTCGACGACGCCGTCGTCCCGGAGGACGACGTCGTCGAGGAAGACCAGGATGTCCGGGAAGGCCGCGATGAACCCTGCCGCGACATCATGGATCCCGGCCGCGTCACCACCGTTGATGGCGATCGTCCCGCCGGGGACGTAGTGCGCCGCGACGCGCGCGGGATCGCGGCTGCACCAGGCTTCGGTGTAGCTGCGCGCGAGCTCCTCGATCTGTCCGCGGTCGTGTGTCACGCCGCCGCGACTCTAACGCCCGACCCGCTAGCGTCCCGGGTTGTCCGAGCCACGCGAAAAAGGGGAGACGATGACGACGCTCGAGAACCGCCCGAACACCGCAGTCCTCGTGATCGACGTGCAGAACGGCGTCGTGGGAGGCGCCTACGAGCGGGACACCGTCGTCGAGAACGTCGGCACCGTCGTCGACAAGGCTCGCGCGGCAGAGGTTCCGGTCGTCTGGGTGCGGCACCAGAGCGAGAACCTCGCGGAGGGAAGCGATGCGTGGCAGATCGTCCCGGAGCTGAGCCCGGACGAGAGCGAGTCGCTCGTCGAGAAGCGATATCCGGACTCGTTCGAGGAGACGATGCTCGAGTCGCTGCTCGCCGGCCTCTCCGTCGGGCGCCTCGTCGTGGTCGGCGCGCAGACGGACGAGTGCGTGCGCTCGACGCTGCACGGCGCGCTGGTTCGTGGCTACGACGCGACGCTCGTCAGCGACGCCCACACGACCGAGGATCTCTCCCCCTGGGGCGCACCGCCGCCGGAGCTCGTGATCGCGCACACGAATCTCTACTGGGGCAACCACGAGGCCCCGGGCCGGACGGCCGGCACGGTCGAGGCGAACGACGTCGACTTTGCAGCGTCCTAAGCACGGCTGCAGGCCTTCACCGTCCTGATCCGGCCCTAAGAATCATGACGCTCGCCTGGGCCAGTGTTCCGGAGCGACCCCTGAGGCGTAGGTTGGATCCGCAGGGATTACAACGTCGTCCGGGAGACGTCATGGCGATGCTTCAACTCAAGTGTCCGAAGACCGCGGAGCGCATAGACATTCAGGAAGTCCCGCCTCACCTTGCGCTGGCGCACCACAATGCCTCGGCCTGGGGTACCGAAGTCCCCTGTCCTCACTGCGGCGAGACCCACATGTGGACGAGTTCGGAGTGGATTCGAGCTCTGCAGACCCTCCGCGACTCACCGAATGCGACTCGACTGCTCATCGACGGCTACGACGTAAGCGCCCGCTGTCTCGAGGGCTAGAGTCGGCCGATCGACCGGCGGGAATTCCTCGAGCGGGCTGCAACTGTCGCAATCGGAGCGAGCGCGCTCGGCGTCGTATCCGGCCTCCGGCTCGACGCTCTGAGCGGACCGTTCCAAGAACTCGCGCGCGACATCGAAGGTACGGTCGTGACTCCCGGTAGCCCGGCCTACAGGCGCGACAAGGTGTCGGTCGACAGCCGCTTCGATGGCGCGCACCCGCGGGCGATCGTTTACTGCCAATCCGCGGAGGACGTCGAGAAGACGGTGCGCTGGGCGCAGAACCACGCGATCCACCTCGTCCCTCGCTGCGGCGGCCACTCCTACGCCGGCTACTCGACGACGAGCAGCGGCGTCGTCGTCGACCTGTCACGGATGCACGGCGTCCACGTCCGTAACGGCATCGCGACCGTCGGCGCGGGCGCGCGCCTGATCAGCGTGTACGCACCTCTCGCCGCGCTCGGGCTGACCGTCCCCGCGGGATCCTGCCCGACCGTCGGCATCGGCGGCCTTACGCAGGGCGGCGGCATCGGCTACGCCGGACGCAAGTTCGGCTTGACCTGCGACAACCTCGTCGGCATCTCGCTGGTGACAGCGAAGGGGCGACTTCTCGATTGCAACGCGCATCAGAACCCCGACCTCTTCTGGGCCTGCCGCGGAGGCGGCGGCGGGAACTTTGGGATCGCGACGAGTTTCCGCTTCCGGACGCACCGGATCGCCGACGTCTCGTACTACCAGGTGGTCTGGCCGTGGTCGGACGCCGCCCGAGCCCTCCGTGCCTGGCAGGCGTTCGCGCCGCATGCTCCCGCCGGGCTGTTCTCGACGCTCTACCTGGCCACGAATGGCCAGCGAGGACTCGGCACTCAGCCATTCGTCAGTTCCAGCGGCCAGTTCTTCGGCAGCGAGACCGAGCTCAGGTCACTCATCGCGCCGCTCGCGTCTGCCGGCACGCCGGCGGACGTGACCGCCGGGACGCTCTCGTACCTCGACGCGATCATGCACTGGGCCGGCTGCCATCCGCTCGAGCAATGCCACGTCGTGGGACACCACAGGTTCAAGGGCAAGTCCGACTACATCGACGTGCCGCTCTCGAACGCGGGGATCAACACATTGCTTGCCGGCCTGGAGGCGAGCCAGGCGAGCACCACTCTCGGCGACTGCGCGCTCCTCTTCGACGCCTACGGAGGTGCGATCAACCGCGTGCACTCGGCGGCCACCGCCTTTGTCCACCGCAACGCGCTCTTCTCGATCCAGTACTTCTCGAGCTGGGCCGGCAACGGCGCCGGTGACCTGCGCTGGATCCGGAACCTCTATGCGGCCATGCGCCCCCACGTCTCCGGGTTCGCCTACCAGAACTACATCGACCCCGACCTCAAGACCTGGCAGCACGCGTATTACGGCTCAAACCTCAGACGCCTGGCCGCCATCAAGCGGAAACACGACCCGCACGGCTTCTTCCATTTCGCCCAGAGCATCCCGACCAGGGTCTGAGCACGCTCGCCTGGGCCAGCGTCCTCTCGCCTGGGGCGCACTCGCTCAGCCGGCAGGCAGGCGGACGTCGGAGACGTCGAGGCCGAGGGAGTTCGCGAGCCGGACGCCGTGGTTCAGCTCCTCGCGCAGGCGCTCGCGGTCGCGCGCCTCCATCAGCGACCCGATCATCTCGCGCACCTTCGGCCGCCAGAGCACGTGGTTGGCGAAGATCGGGAGCATCGTGTTGGCGGCGTCGACGAGACGGGTGCGCACGTTCTTCCCCGCCGACTGCAGCAGCACCCGCTCGTACGCCATGCCGGCGCCGTGGTGGATACCGTCGTCGATCGCGAGCCGGTTGCAGAGATCTTCGAGCACCGTCCCGCGCGACGAGCGCGCGATCAGGCGGAAGCGCGGGATGATCAGCCGCTCGAAGAAGACCTGCATCAGGAAGACCTTCTCCTCGAGCAGGTCGGCCTCGAGGAACATGTGCGCGAGCTGGTCGAGATACGGGTCGCGCTCCCCCTCCCCACCGACCTGTCCGATCAGCCGCAGCCACCCCTCGGTGTGGCGCGACTCGTCCTGCACCATCGTCGAGTAGTAGAGGCGCGCCTCCGGGTCGGGCGCCGCCGAGAGCAGCTGCGCCGCCATCTCGCAGGCGAAGACGTCGGCCTGGAGCTGCTGCATGATCACCGAGCGCCAGATGTCGCGGCGCCGCGCCTGCCGCTGCGCCGACCCCTTCCCCTCCGGGATGAACGGGATCTCTCCCCACGGCACGTCGTCCACCTGCCACTCCTGGTGCTTCGCCAGGTGGTAGAAGCGGAGGACGCCGGCGTACTCGGCCCGGGCCTCGGGCTCGGGGACAGCTTCGGCGCTCACGTTCCGGACCTTATCCTCCGCCGGATGATCGCACTCGTCTTCAGCTACGAGGTGGTGCGCGACGCGGCGGAGTTCGAGCGCGTCTACGGGACCGACGGCGAGTGGGCCGGGTTCTTCCGCCAGGGCCGCGGTTACATCGGCACCGAGCTCCTGCACGACGTCGAGGCGCCGAGCCGCTACCTCGTGATCGACCGCTGGGAGTCGGCCGACGCCTACAACGCGTTCATCGCCACGCATCGCGAGGAGTACATGGAACGCGTCGACGCCACGCGCTTCCACCACGACAGCGAACTGCGCTTCGGCACGTTCGAGACTCTTTTGTGACGGTGGCTGCCACCGGCCGCGCATTTCGCTAGCGAGATCGTCGCGAGCCTCGCATTGCGAGGCAGCCGGTGCTTGAAGAAGCCGCATCGCGCAGGCGATAATCGAGGCCGATGTCCGTGGAGGAACGCGAAAGCGCTGCCGATCGGGTCCTCGCAGCGCGCGAGCGCTACGTGGCCCGCGGGGTCTCGACGCCGACGCTCGTCGTGGCCCGGGCCGAGGGCGCCCGCGTCTGGGACGTCGACGGACGCGAGTTCCTCGACTTCGCCGGCGGGATCGCCTGCCAGAACCTCGGCCACGGCCCGTCGGCCGTCGTCGCCGCGATCCACGAGCAGGTCGACCGCTACCTCCACCAGTGCTTCATGGTCGGGACGTACGAGCCGTACGTGGAGCTCTGCCGCCGGCTCGACGACCTGTGGCCCGGAGACGCCCCCACGAAGTCGATCCTGCTCAACTCTGGCGCGGAGGCGATCGAGAACGCCGTCAAGATCGCGCGCGCGGCGACCGGGAGAGCGGGCGTCGTCGTCTTCGACCGCGCGTTCCACGGCCGCACGACCCTCACGATGGCGATGACGGCGAAGCTCGTCTACAAGCAGGGCTTCGGGCCGCTCGGCACGGACGTGTACCGCACCGCTGCGCCGTACCCGTTCCGCGGCATCACGACCGAGGACGCGCTCGCGAACCTCGAGCTCCTCTTCCACCAGGACGTCGACCCGAGCGACGTCGCGTGCATGGTGCTCGAGCCTGTGCAGGGCGAGGGCGGCTTCATCCCGATGCCGCCGGAGTTCGTGCAGGCGCTGCGCCGGATCTGCGACGAGCACGGGATCGTCTACGTCGACGACGAGGTGCAGTCCGGCTGCGGGCGCACCGGGACGATGTGGGCGATCGAGCAGCTCGGCGTCGAGCCGGACCTGCTCGTCAGCGGGAAGACTCTGGGCGGCGGCCTGCCGCTCGCGGCGGTGACCGGACGTGCGGAGCTGATGGACGCCGTCCACGTCGGCGGGCTCGGCGGCACGTTCGGCGGCAACCCTGTCGCCTGCGCGGCCGCGCTCGCGGTGCTCGACCAGCTGACGGCGCCCGGTTTTGCCGAGACGGCCGACCGCGTCGGCTCGCTCCTGCGCGCTCGGCTCGGAGAGATCGCGGCCCGGCACCCCCTCGTCGGCGAGGTGCGCGGGCTCGGCCCGATGCTCGCGCTCGAGCTGCGCGAGCCGACACCCGACGCAGCGAAGGCCACGACTGCAGCGGCGTTCGAGAAGGGACTGCTCCTCCTCTCGTGCGGCCTCGACGGGAACGTGATCCGGCTCCTGCCGCCGCTGACCGCAAGTGACGAGGAGCTCGAGCGCGGGCTCACCCTGCTGGAGGAGGCACTTGGCGACGCTGGCGCCGACCGCGCCTGACACGGATCCGCTCTCAGGGGCTCCCGCCGTCCGGCTGAGCGGCGTCCGCCGCGTGTACGGCGACGTCGTCGCGGTCGCGGGCGTCGACCTCGACATCGCCGCCGGCGAGTTCTTCACGATGCTCGGCCCGTCGGGCTCGGGCAAGACGACCACCTTGCGCGTCATCGCCGGCTTCGAGCGGCCCGACGCCGGCCGCGTCGAGCTGCAGGGTGTCGACGTCACGCGGGTCGCTCCCGCCCAGCGCGCGGTCAACACGGTCTTTCAGGACTACGCCCTCTTCCCGCACATGACCGTGGCCGAGAACGTCGAGTACGGCCTGCGGGTGCGGGGGATGTCGCGCCGCGACCGGCGCGCGCGGGCCCAGGACGTGCTCGAGCGCGTCCGGCTTCCGGGGCTCGGAGACCGCAAGCCGGTGCAGCTCTCGGGCGGGCAGCGGCAGCGGGTCGCCCTCGCACGCGCGATCGTCAACGGGCCGCCGGTCCTCCTCCTCGACGAGCCGCTCGGCGCGCTCGACCTGAAGCTGCGCCAGGAGATGCAGATCTTCCTCAAGGCGCTGCAGCGCGACCTCGCGATCACGTTCGTCTACGTCACGCACGACCAGGAGGAGGCGTTGACGATGAGCGACCGGGTCGCCGTCTTCAACGAGGGCCGGATCGAGCAGGTCGGCTCGCCGGCGGAGGTCTACGAGCGCCCGCAGACGGAGTTCGTGGCCGGGTTCGTCGGCGTGTCGAACCTGCTCGAGCGGGACGGCCGGCGCTTCACGATCCGGCCGGAGAAGATTCGGATGAGCGACGAGAGCGGCAGGGGCGACGGCGAGACCGGAACGGTGCGCGAGGTCGTCTACGTCGGCATGGTCACCCGCTTCGTCGTCGACCTCGACGCCGGCGGCCAGCTCGTCGTCGTCCGGCAGAACCTCGAGACGTCCTCGCAGGAGGCGCTCTCGGAACAAGGGAAGCGGGTCCGCCTTTCGTGGCGGCCGGAACACACGTATGAGATCCAGAAGGAGGGCACGTGAGAAGGATTCCCCAGAGGTCGCGCGTGACGGTCGTAGCCGTGGCTGCTCTCACAGCGGCGCTCGCACTCATGGCGAGCGGCTGCGGCGGCGGTGGCGGCAGCACCAGCGGCGGCGGCGGCACGACGACGGCGACGACGATCGGCAAGGGAGAGGGCTCGCTCAACGTGATCGAGTGGCCGTACTACACGTACAAGAGCTTCGCGCAGCCGTTCGAACAGAAGACGGGCTGCATCATCCACCGCAAGGACGCGGGTTCCTCGCAAGAGATGTTCGCGCTCATGCACGCGAACGGCGGCGGAGGAGGCGGCCAGTACGACCTCGTCTCGGCCTCGGGCGACGCGAGCCTTCGCCTCATCGACGCAGGCGACGTCCAGCCGATCGACATCAACCAGATCCCGAGCTGGAAGGACTTTCTGCCGGCGTTCAAATCGCCGCCGCACAACACCGTCGACGGCAAGCACTACGGCGTCTCGGTGCAGTGGGGGCCGAACACGCTGATCTACAACACGCAGAAGGTGAGCCCCGCGCCGACGGGGTGGGGCGCGATCTACGGCCCGCAGTACAAGGGCAAGCTCACGGTGCCGAACAATCCGATCCAGATCGCGGACGCGGCGCTCTACCTCATGCAGACGAAGCCGAGCCTCGGGATCAAGGACCCCTACGAGCTCACGCAGGCTCAACTGACAGCGGCCACCAACCTCCTCATCAGCCAGAAGCCGCTGCTCAAGCGCTACTGGAACTACGCCGCGGACGAGATCACCTCGTTCAAGAACGGCGACGTGTGGATGGGCGCCGGCTGGCCGTACCAGACGCTGCAGCTTCAGGGCAACAAACAGCCGGTGAAGGAGATCGTCCCGCTGCCGACGACCGGCTGGGCCGACACGTGGATGCTCGCCGCAAAGGCTCCGCATCCGAATTGCGCGTACAAGTGGATGCAGTACGTGACGACGCCGAAGGTCGAGGCGGAGCAGGCGCTCGTCTTCGGCGAGACGCCGGTCAACCCGAAGGCCTGCCCGTACATGGACAAAATGCAGAAGGGCTCGTGCGCGGCCTACCACCTGAACGAGCCGGCGTCCTACTACAACAAGATCAAGTTCTGGAAGACGCCGGTCCCGCAGTGCGGCTGGACGACGACGCAGACCTGCACGGACTACAACGCCTGGGTTCAGGCGTGGGCGAAGGTGACCGGGTGACGCTTGGCGGCTGACGCCGGCGCACTCGAGACGGGCCCGCCGCTCCGGCGGGCCCGTCTGCGCCTCTCGGGGTTCTTCTGGCGGCGGCCCTGGCTGAGAGCGATCGGACTGCTGGCGCTGCCGCTCGCGGCGTTCCTCGTCGTCTACGTCGGCTCGCTC
Source organism: uncultured Actinomycetes bacterium (assembly GCA_963743545.1). Lineage (GTDB taxonomy): Bacteria > Actinomycetota > Thermoleophilia > Gaiellales > Gaiellaceae > Palsa-739. The sequence goes on from CAVUQB010000006.1 coordinate 506,398, forward strand.
GGCGTCCTCTTCATCTCGTCGCTCTGGACCTCGAACTCCTTCACGTCCACGATCGAGCACACGTGGACACTCGCCAACTACCGGACGATCTTCTCGAGGGCCGCGCCGTATCTCCACATTGCCGGCTTCACGCTCGAGATGGCCGCCGCCGTCACGGTCACCTGCGCGATCCTCGCCTTCCCGCTCGCCTTCTTCATGGCCCGCCTGGCCGGGAAGCGAGCGCGGGCAGTGCTCTTCGTGATGGTGCTGCTGCCGCTCTGGTCGAGCTATCTCGTCCGCCTCTACGCGTGGCAGACGATCCTCGCCCACGACGGCGCGATCAACTGGGCACTCAACGGGCTGGGCCTGCCGGATCAGAACCTCGCCTACACGAACACGGCGATGTGGATCGTCTACACGTACGTCTGGCTGCCGTTCATGGTGCTGCCCGTCTACGCAGCGCTCGAGCGGATCCCGGACTCGTACCTCGAGGCCTCCGCCGATCTCGGCGCGCGCGGCTGGCGCACGTTCCGCTCCGTCGTGCTGCCACTGGCGCTGCCCGGCGTCGTCGCCGGCTCGATCTTCACGTTCGCGCTGACGCTCGGCGACTACATCACGCCGATCCTGGTCGGCGGTCCGAACTCGCAGATGATCGGGAACTACGTCTACGAGAACTTCGCCACCAACCTGCCGTTCGCGGCCGCCCTCGCCGTGATCCCGATGGCGATCATGGGCGCCTACCTGTTGATCGCCCGCAGGCTGGGAGCGTTCGAGGCTCTGTGACCGGCCGCGGCACCCGCATCTCGCTCGCGGTCTGGTCGACGTTGGTGATCGCCTTCCTCTGGATCCCGATCGTGATCATCGCGCTCTACGCCTTCAACGGCTCGACGATCCAGGGCTGGCCGATCACGAGCTGGACGACCCACTGGTTCAGCGTCACCTGGCACGACCCCGACGTGCGCAGCGCCTTCGAGCTCTCCGTCAAGGTCGGCGCGATCACCACGGTCATCGCGCTCGCGCTCGGGACGATGGCCGCGGCGGCCGTGGCCCGGTACCGCTTCTTCGGCCGGGAGGCGGTGTCGTTCCTGCTCGTCCTGCCGCTCGCGCTGCCCGGGATCATCACCGCGATGGCGCTGATCTCGTTCTTCAACTTCGCCGGGATCCAGGCCTCGATCTGGACGATCGTGATCGGCCACGCGACCTTCTGCGTCGTCGTCGTCTACAACAACGTTGTCGCGCGCCTGCGCCGGTCGTCAGGGTCGCTGATCGAGGCGTCGCAGGATCTCGGCGCGGACGGGTGGCAGACGTTCCGCTTCGTCCTCTGGCCCGTCCTGTCGACGGCGCTCGTCGCGGGTGGCCTGCTCGCGTTCGCGCTCTCGTTCGACGAGGTGATCGTGACGACGTTCACGGCGGGCGCACAGCAGACGCTTCCACTCTGGATCCTCGACAACATCCGGCAGGGCCAGGAGTTGCCCGTCATCAACGTCGTGGCCTTCTTCGTCATCGTCATCACCGCCGTCCCGGTGGCGCTGGCCCAGCGCGTGATGCGCGACACTGGCGTCATCCGCCGCGGAGCGGCAGAGGTGACGGAGGGCGTCGAAGCGGCCGAGATACCCGCGGTCTGAGCAAGGAGGAACCATGAGCACCACGACCACGCAGTACAAGATCTTCGTCGGCGGCGAGCTCGCCGACGCGGCCTCCGGCGAGACGATGGAGGTGATCGCGCCCGCGACCGGCGAGACGATCGCCGAGGTGCCGCGCTGCGGCGCCGAGGACGTCGACCGCGCCGTCGAGGCCGCGCAGGCCGCCGCGCCCGAGTGGCTCGGGAAGACGCCGAAGGAGCGCTCCGAGCTCCTGCTCAAGCTCGCGGACGTGATCGACGACAACGCCGAGGAGCTCGCGCAGCTCGAGTCGGTCAACGTCGGCAAGCCGCTCATGGCCTCGCGCGACGAGATGCCGTTCGCGGCCGACAACCTCCGCTTCTTCGCCGGCGCCGCTCGCAACCTCGAGGGCAAGTCGGCCGGCGAGTACATCGAGGGCTACACGTCCATGATCCGGCGCGAGCCGATCGGGATCGTCGGCGGCATCTGCCCGTGGAACTACCCGCTGATGATGGCGGTCTGGAAGCTGGGGCCGGCCCTCGCGGCGGGCAACCTCCAGATCCTCAAGCCGTCCGAGCAGACGCCGCTCTCCCTCCTCCGCTTCGCCCAGCTCGCGCAGGAGGTGATCCCGGCCGGCGTGCTGCAGGTCGTGACCGGCGACGGCGTCCCGGTCGGGCAGCGGCTCGTCGAGCATCCGGCGATCGGGATGGTCTCGCTGACCGGCGACGTCGAGACGGGCAAGACGATCGCCCGCAACGCCGCCGACACGCTCAAGCGCGTCCATCTCGAGCTCGGCGGCAAGGCGCCGATGGTGATCTTCGACGACGCCGACCCGAAGGCGGTCGCCGAGGGGATCCGGCTCGCCGGCTACTGGAACTCCGGCCAGGACTGCACCGCCGGCTCACGCGTCATTGCCGGGCCGAAGATCTACGACACGCTGCTCGAGGAGCTCGTGCCGCAGGTCGAGTCGCTCAAGGTCGGCGATCCGCTCAACGACGAGACCGAGATGGGCTCGGTCATCTCGCACGACCAGCAGGAGCGGATCCTCGGCTTCCTCGAGCGCGCGAAGGGCGCGACGATCCTGACCGGCGGCGGCACGGGCTCGAACGGCGGCGGGTTCTTCGTCGAGCCGACGATCGTCACGGACGTCGGGCAGGACGACGAGATCGTGCAGCGCGAGGTCTTCGGCCCCGTCGTGACCGTGCAGAAGTTCGCGGACGACGACGAGGCGATCCGCTGGGCGAACGACGTCCGCTACGGGCTCGCCGCGTCGGTCTGGACGCGCGACGTCGGCCGCGCGATGAACGCGGCGAGCAAGCTCCAGTTCGGCTGCGTGTGGGTGAACGACCACCTGCTGCCGCTCTCGTCGGAGCTGCCGCACGGCGGCTACAAGCAGTCCGGCTACGGCAAGGACATGTCCATCTACTCGATGGAGGAGTACACGAACCTCAAGCACGTCGCGATCAAGATCGACTGAGCCGCTCGCGACCCGAAAAAGCGGAAGGCGGACTCTCTCGAGTCCGCCTTGAGCCGCAGCGTCTGGAACCCGTCTCTCTGCACGGCATCGTGCTCGGCCGGCGCGGCGCGCGCCCTGGCGGGAGGGCTGGTTTCGCCCGGCCATCCTGGTGACGACGCGGGTAGTGATGAGGGGGCGACTAAGCGCCGGGGACGTGCCCTTCCTGACCTCTCCTTCTGCCTGTGGCCCTAGGAGCCCTTCGCGTACTCCTCGGCAGCCCGAGAGTCGAACTCGTAGCCGACGACGGCCTCGTCGCCGACGACCCAGGCCTCGTGACCCGGCTCGATCACGTACGCCTGTCCTGCACTGATGTCCGCCTCCGTCCCGTCGCTGTGGGCGACGTGCAGCGTGCCCGACAGCATGACGCCGACGTGGTGCACCTGACAGCTGTCCGTGCCGGCCACCGGCTTGATGCACTCCGACCAGCGCCAGCCCGGCTCCAGCGACATGCGGGACGCGCTCGTCCCGCCCATGCGGACGATGTCGACCCTCGTCTTGTCGGGCGCCCGTGTCTCGTCGGGCGCGGAGAAGTCACGCACCTCCAACCCGGCCATCGAATCCTCCTCGCATCGTGGACGACGCCGCTGACGATCCTAAACCGCCCCGGTACCAACCCCGGTACCAACCTACGTCCGCTTTCTTCGTCTCAGCCGATGAGGCTACGCTCCGGGCTAGGGCCGCTCTCGAAGGGAGACCGTTTGGCAATCCAGACGCACGCCGACGCGCACGAAATCGCGTGCCGGCTGCTGGACAACATCGAAACGGTCGTCCACGGGAAGCGCGAGCAGATCACGCTCGTCGTCGCAGCTCTCGTCTGCGGCGGCCACGTCCTGCTCGAGGACGTGCCAGGGACCGCCAAGACAGTCCTGGCGCGGGCGATCGCGCAGTCGATCGAAGGAGCGCACGCCTCCCGGATCCAGTGCACACCCGACCTGCAGCCGACCGACGTGACCGGTCTCTCGATCTTCAACCAGCGCGAGCGGGATTTCGAGTTCAGGCCGGGCCCCGTTTTCGCGAACGTCGTGCTCGTGGACGAGATCAACCGGGCGATGCCGAAGACGCAGTCCGCCCTGCTCGAGGCGATGGCCGAGGGGCAGGTGACCGTGGACGGGGTCACTCGCGTGCTCGTCGAGCCGTTCCTCGTGATGGCGACCCAGAACCCGATCGAGTACGAAGGGACGTTCCCCTTGCCCGAGGCTCAGCTCGACCGCTTCTTCGTCCGCACCGCGCTCGGCTATCCGGACGCGGAGGACGAGAACCGGATCGTGGAAGAGCAGCTCGGCGCGCATCCGTTGACCCGGCTCGAGCCGACCGTCGACGTCGCCGAGGTCACAGCGATGAGCGCCGCGGTGCGCGAAGTCTTCGTGCACGACGCGGTCGCGCGCTGGGTCGTCGAGCTCGTACGGGCGACCCGCCGGCTCGACATGGTCGCGATCGGCAGCTCCGTGCGCGGCTCCCTGGCCCTCAACAGCGCGGCCCGCGCGTGGGCGATGCTGAACGGCCGCAGGTACGTGACCCCGGAGGACGTCGAGCGGCTGTTCGTCCCCGTGCTGATGCACCGGCTGCTCTTCCGGCCGAGCTTCGTGGCCGAGATCCGGGACCGCGGCTGGGAAGCTGCTGCGGAGGAGATCCAGCTGCGCTGCCTCGAGCGCGCGCCGAAGCCGGGCTTCGACATCGACCTCGACGTCCCCGCCGCGGCGGTGTAGCGCCATGCCCGCCGTGCGGGTCGTGGACTAGCGATGGCGACGGGCACCTTCCCGCTGGTCCCGCGCCGGCGCGTGATCGGCCTCGCTTTCGGCGGGGTCCGCAGCGTCCGCCGCGGCAGCGGCTCCGACGTCGCCGGCTCGCGCCAGTACGTCCCCGGAGACAACCTCGCCTGGATCGACTGGGCGGCGTCCGCGCGGCTCTCCGCCGTGCGCGACAACGACGAGTTCATCGTCCACGAGTTCTTCGCCGACGAGGCTCCGCACGTCGTGATGGTCGCCGACCGAAGAGCCTCGATGGGGATCCGGCCCTCCCCGCTGCGGCGCCTCGACAAGCCCGAAGCCCTGCTCGGGAGCCTGCGCCTGATCCGCGAGAGCGCGCGCGTGACCCGCAGCCTCACCGCCTACCTCGACCAAGCCGACGGCGAGACGACCTGGCGGCCGCCGCGCAGCGAGCGCTTCGCGCCGCAGGGCACGCTGGAAGGGCGTCCCTTCGACGCGCCTGCCGACACCGTCTCGCAGGCTCTCGATCAGCTCCACGAGCACCGGCGAGAGCTGCCGACGCAGACGTTCGTGTTCGTCCTCTCGGACTTCCTCGTCCCGCCCGACGAGCCGGCGTGGCAGCGGGCGCTCGAGCACCGCTGGGAGCTCGTGCCCGTCCTCATCCAGGATCCCGTCTGGGAGCGGTCGTTCCCCGACATCGGCGGCCTGACGGTGCCGTACTCCGAGCCACTGGCCCGCGGCGTGGTGCCCGTCTACCTGACGCGCGCCGAGGCCGAGGAACGGCGCGACGAGCACGAGGCACGCCATGAGGAGCTCCTGCACGTGTTCCGTTCCCTCGGCAGCGAGCCGGTCCTCGTGGACTCGCACGATCCGGGAGCGATCCTCGGCTCGTTCCTCCGCTGGGCGGACTTGCGGATGATGGCGCGGGGAGCGCTCGCATGAAGCGCGCCGCCGCCGCCGCCACCGCCCTCGCCGCCGTACTGGCGGCGCTCGCAGCCGCCGCCCCCGCCACGGCCGCGAAGGTCCCGCCCGTCCGGGGCGGCTCGGTGCTCGGCCACGACCTGCCGCTGAAGGTCTACGCCTCGATCTATCCGGGGGTGCACCTCTTCGGCGACCCGATCACCGCCCAGGTCTCGGTCGTCGCCGACCGGAAGTGGGTCGCGCCGGCCAACGTGCACGTCAGCGTCCACTTCCACCCGTACCGGGCGGCCGGGCCTCCGACCGTGACCCGGGCAGCCAGCGGCCGCCTCCTGCAGCTCACCTGGACGTGGAAGCTGCGCTGCCTCACGAAGCAGTGCCTCCCCGTGACGAAGACCAGCGACCTCGCGCGCCTCTTCCACTTCAGCCCCGCGCACGTCGAATACCTGTCCCCCACCGGCCAGGTGCGGTACGCGCTGAATGCGCGGTTCGCGCGGATTGCGGTCCTCTCCGAGCTGAGCCCGTCCGAGGTCGGCGCCATCCAACGCCACATGGTCAAGTGGTACGCCACGATCGCACCTCTCCCGGCGCCCCGGTACCGGGCGTCGCCGAGCCTCCTCTTCTGGCTGTCCCTGGCGCTGGCGGCCCTGCTCGGAGCGACGGGACTGGCCCTCGTCGGCCGCTGGGCGTACCAGTTCCGCCCCACCCGGGCCGCGCAGGGGCCTGCGCTCGGGTCGTCGTCGCTCGAGCGGGCCCTGACGCTCTTCTTCTGGGCGCGGGCCAACGACGACGACACCCTGCAGCGCAAGGCGCTCGAGCGCGTCGCCGACGAGCTGCCGTTCGACGTCCACGATCTCTCCGAGACGGCCCGCGCTCTTGCCTGGTCCGAAGAGACGCCGGAGGAGGAGGACGTGCAGGAGATCTCCGAGCGCGCCGGGATCAGCCGCCGCAACGGGGAGCGGGAGTCATGAGGGGGACAACGTTCATGCGGCGTGGCACGACCCGGCTCGGCGACCTGAGCCAGCTCGGCGACCAGGCCGGACGGACGACCTTCGTGCGCGTGGCGCTCGCGGTCGCGCTGGCTGCGACGCTCGCCGGTGCCGCGCTCCTCGCGCGTTCGGCCGGCAGCGGACGAGCGACCGTGCTGCCCGTCGGCGCGAAGACCGGCGTGATCATCGCCGACATGTCCGCGAGCGTCGCCGGACCGCCCTTCGAGCGCGTCGGCGCCGTGATCCGCGGGCTCGTCACCGCGAACCAGGCGATGGGGCTCGTCATGTTCTCCGACGTCGGCTACGAGCTGCTGCCGCCGAACTCCCCGCCGAGCGCGTTGGCGGGGTTCCTGCGGTACTTCGCGCCGAAGAGCGTCGACCGTGGATCGCCGGTCTTCGGGGAGAGCCCGTGGAGCCAGTTCAGCGGCGGCACGAGGATCTCGACCGGTCTCGTGGCCGGGCAGGCGGCCCTCGAGCGGGCGGGGATCACGCACGGGGCGCTCATCCTGATGAGCGACCTCAACGACTCCCAGAACGATCGTGACCCGCTGATCGCCGAGGCCGACTCGCTGCGGCAGGCGCACATCCCTGTCCGGATCGTGCCGATCAATGCCGCCCCGTCGGACGTCCAGGTCTTCACGAATCTCTTCGGCCGCAACGCGTTCGTCGGCGTGTCCGCCTTCAAGAAGACCTCGAAGCGGCGCGTCGAGCCGATCACGGCCTCCTCCCCCTGGGCGTTGCTCGCGGTCGGCCTCGTGCTCGTCGGGCTGCTCGCGGCGAACGAGCGCTACAACACCCGCCTCGTCCCGGAGTCGGCCGCATGAAGCGCCTTCGCCGCGCTCTGCCGTTCCTGGTGGGAGTCGTGCTGCTCGGCCTCGCGACCGTGCTCATCCTGTTTGCGCTGGATGTCCGCGCGTGGCAGGGAACCTTCACGCAGAGCGACGTCCACTTCCGCGCGCAGCGCTCGCACGTCGGGCTCTGGCGTTCCCCCGCCGTCCTCCCGGGCGACCCCGCGCGCGCCGTGCTCGGTGTCGACGACGCGCTGACGTACCGGCGGGCGGTGCAGCTCTTCTGGTTCAGCACCGCCGGGGCGAGCACCGGCGGGCAGGCCGACCTGGCTGCGACACGGGTCGCGGCCGAGACCAAGCTGCAGGGGCTGACGACGAGCGGGGCCACCCGGCGCGAGCGCTCGAACGCCGCGAACCTCCTCGGGGTCATGACGGTCGAGGCACCGGAGAACAGCGCGACGCAGAAGGAGGAGATCTCGACCGCCATCCGCTACTTCGCGCAGGCCGTCGTCGACGACCCGACGAACTACGACGCGAAGCTCAACCTCGAGCTCCTGCTGCGCATCGCGCATCCAGGCAAGAACATGCTCGACCAGGACGCGCGCGGCGGATTCGGCTACGGCGGAGCGAACGGCGTCGGCGTGGTCGGCGGCGGCCTCTAGTGGGCTTCACGTTCCTGACGCCGCTCGACGCCGTCTTCGCGCTCGCGGCGCTGATCCCCCTCGCGGCCCTGTGGCTGGCGCAGACGCGGCTCGAACAGGTGCGCCGCGTCTTCTCGCTCGCCTCGCCGCGCCGAAGAGAGCTCGTGGGGATCATCGTGGCGCTGGCCCTCCTGCCGGTACTGATGGGCGTCGCGGCCGCGCAGCCGGTCGTCATCCGGCACAAGCTGCTGGGCCAGCGGGTGGACGTGCAGGCGTTCTTCGTCTTCGACACCTCGAGCTCGATGACCGCGCGGACGGGCCTACACGGCGTAAACCGGCTGGAACGCTCGAAGCGCGAGGCCGAGGAGGTCATCTCGAAGCTCGGTGACATCCCGGTGGGCGTCGCGACGATGACCGACCGGGTGCTCCCCGACGTGATGCCGACGACGAGCCAGGTGCTCATCAAGCGCACGCTCGGGCAGTCGGTGGGGATCGACCGGCCGCCGCCGAGCCAGATCTACCGGGGACGCGCGACGACATTCGCGGCGCTCGAGCCGATCCCGAACGCCAACTTCTACAGCCCCGGCGTGCGCCATCGGATCCTCGTCGTCTTCACGGACGGCGAGGCGGTGCCCATCCACTCGCAGATCGGCTATGACCTGGCCCACGCCATGACCGTCCATCCGCTGTTCGTGCACGTCTGGGCCCCGACGGAGCGGATCTACGTGCATGGCAGGCTCGATCCCAACTACAAGCCCGACCCCAGGAGCGCCAGTCAGCTGAGCCGGTTCGCGATCGCCGCCCACGGTCGCGTGTTCGGCGAGGACGACCTCGGGGGGCTCGAGCAGGAGATTCGCGCCGAAGCCGGCAGCGACCCGGTCACGACGCAGGTCCTCGGCTACGCGCGGGTGGCGCTCGCGCCGTGGTTCATCCTCGCCGGCATCATCCCGCTCGCGTTCCTGCTCTACCGCCGCAATCTCTGAGAACATCGGAGGATGAAGCGGCTCGCCGTGCTCGGTGTGCTTGTGCTCGTGCCGCTTCTTGCCGGAGGATGCGGCGGCTCCAAGCGCGCCGCAGGCTGCTCCGTGACCCTCCGCGCCGTCGCCCCGAAGGGCCAGCGCGTGTCACCGGCCGGAATGCAGACCGCGCAGCAGATCATCGAGAGCCGGCTCGCCAAGATCGGCGTGTCCCGCCGCAGGTCTCGGTTCATGGCGACGAGATCGTGATCGATTTCAGCGGCGTCCCCGACCCGGCCCTGGCCGCGAAGATCACCCTCGAGACCGGCCGCCTCCAAGTCTTCGACTTCGAACCGAGCCTCGCGCCGCCGAGCGTCACCCGGAACCAGCGGCCCGCCCCCGTGCCGTCGCTGTACTCGCTCCTCACCGCCGTGCAGAAGGAGGCGAAGGCAAGCTCGCCGGCGTCGTACTACCTCTTCAAGACGACGCCGTCACACCCGGTCCTGTAGGGGCCGGCCCCGACCGTCCAACAGCTGCTCCTGCCCTACAAGGACGGGAAGGCGCCGCCGGGCACGGAGGTGCTCAAGGTTCCGGCCGAGCGTCAGCCGGTGTCGTGCCAGGGAGTGGCCAACTGCCCGGGCGCGGGCCGGAACGGCATCTCGAAGACGGGCAAGTACTGGTACATGTTCAAGCTGCCGCCGGCGCTGACGGGCAAGGACCTCGTCGAGTCGGGCATCACCAGCGACGTCGACCCGAACACCGGCGCGCCGATCGTGACGCTGCAGTTCACGGGCCACGGGTCGGACGAGTTCAAGCGGATCACAGAGGCGGAGTACAACCGCGGCCGTGTGAACGCGGGCCAGGCCGGCCAGCTGAACCCGACCGGCCCCAACGCGCAGCAGACCATCGCCACGTACGCGGGGCACAACGCGATCGTCCTCGACGGCCAGCTCAAGGCGACCCCGTACATCGACTACACCGACTCGCAGCTCTCGCAGGGCATCGTCGGCAACGCCCAGATCACGGAGCCGAGCGCGAGCGCGGCGGCGGCGACCGCGCTCATCCTCCAGAGCGGCTCGCTCCCCTACAGCTTCCAGCCGGTCGAGCGAACGAACTGTCCGAAGTAATTCGCGACCCAGCAGCAGGGAAAGAAGAGGCGCCTACCGGAGTCGAACCGGTGTACTGGGTTTTGCAGACCCATGCCTAACCACTCGGCCAAGGCGCCGCGCGGCGGTCATCGTATCGGCGCCACTTCCGCCCGCTCGAGCACCTCGTCCAGGAAGTCGGTCGCCCGCTCGAACACGTCCACGCGGTTCGCGAGCTTCTCGACCATGTGCCCCTCGTCCTCGTAGATCACGAGCTCGCAACGGACGCCGCGGCGGACGAGCTCGCCGTGGATCGCCTCCGACTCGCTCACCGGCACCCGCGGGTCGTTGCGGCCGTGCTCGATGAAGAGCGGCGCCCGGATCGCGTCCAGCCGGCTCCACGGGGACAAGCGCTCGAGCAGCTCGGGATCGCTCAGCGGCCCGTACTCGCGCTCGCGGGCGGCGCGGCGCCAGACCGAGGTGTTCTCGAGGAAGGTGCGCAGGTTCGAGATGCCGACGAATTCGATTCCCGCCGCCCAGAGCTCGGGCTGGAACGCGAGCGCGGCCAGCACCATGTAGCCGCCGTACGAGCGCCCGTAGACCACGGCGCGCGAGCCGTCGATCTCCGGCCGCACCGCGAGCCACGCGTGCAGCGCTGCGAGATCCGCGACCGAGTCGAGCCGCTTCTCCACGTCGTCCAGATGCTCGAAGCGCTTGCCGTAGCCGCTCGAGCCGCGCACGTTGGGAGCCGCGACGGCGTAGCCGCGCGCGACGAGGTACTGCGTGAGCGCACCGAAGCCCGACGAGTACCACGGCCGCCACTGGCTCTCCGGACCGCCGTGCACGGTCACCACGACCGGGAACGGCCCGTCGCCTTCGGGCAGGAACAGGAAGACGGGAACGGGCTCGCCGTCGAAGCTCTTGACCCGGTGCAGCTCCGGCTCCACACCGTCTTCGACGCTCCCGAGATCCGTCAGCTTCCGCGTCTCGCCGGACGCGAAGTCGTGCACCCAGACCTGGTGCGGCTCCGTCGCCGTGGAGAACCCGAACGCCACGCTCGCCCCGTCCGGCGAGAAGACGAAGTGCTCCGCGACACCGTCGGCCGGCAGCGACAGGCCGTCGATCCGCGAGTAGCCGTCCTCGTTGGCGACGACGAGAAGCCGCCGCCCGTCCTCGTCGCCGCCGCAGTCGAGATCCCAGTCCGACTCGGCCATGACCTCCCAGCCGCCGCCGAGCGTGTGGCGGGAGACGGCGAACGTGTCGCGGCCTGCGTTCGTCGGGCAGACGAAGCCGGACGAGTCGGGGAGCCAGACCGGGCTCAGGTACTCGGCCCGGCCGTCGTGCGGCGTCACGTGCGCGATCTCGCCGCTCTCGATCCCGAGGAGGAAGAGATCCGAGTCGCCGCTCAGCTCGCCGTACTGCCCGGCGACGACCCAGCGGCCGTCGGGAGAGAAGTCACCAGGAGCGCACAGGCCGCCGAGCTCGAAGGTCCGCTCCTCGCCGCTGTCGAGCCGGCGCACGACGATGTCGAAGTCGAGGCCGTTGCGCCGATTCGTCGCGTACGCGAGCAGCGCGCCGTCGCGCGAGACATGCGGCGAACGGTGGATGAAGCGCGGATCCACGACCAGCGGCTCCCCGTCGAGGTAGAGCTGCGTCCGCTCGTTCCCGCCCTCGTCGATCTCGAGCAGCAGGCGATCGTCCGGGAGGAGCTGGCCGTCGACGGGCTCGGCGTAGTTCGTCAGCTGTTCGAGTCCGCCGCCGTTCACCGGCAGTGAATAGAGCTGGCGCGTTCCCGAGAGGTCGGAGGCGACGAGCAGCCAAGAGCCGTCGCTCGCCCACGACAGCGGATAGGCCTGCCGCAGCTCCAGCAGCGTCCGCAGATCCCCCACGCGCCTGAGGCTAGCGGTCGCGGCTCACGCTGCGGCGCCGGCCAGCTCGGGGATGATCTCGTCGCCGAACGCCTGCAACGTCTCCTCCTGTCCGTGGGTCATGAGGTAGATGTTGAACTGGTCGACGCCGATCCCCTGGAGCTCCTGCAGCTTCGCCTTTGCCTGCTCCGCCGTGCCGAGGACGCAGAAGCGGTCGCAGATCTCGTCGGTGACGAACTCGCCGTGTGCCGCGCCCACACGCGAATGGTCGTTGTAGTCGTAGAACTTGCGCGCCTGCACGTAGTCGGTGAGCGCCTTCGGCACGGAGCTGCCGTCGGTGCCGTAGCGCTCGATCAGGTCCATGACGTGGTTCGAGACCATGGCCGGGAACCAGCGGACCTGCTCGCGCGCGTCGGCGAGGTCGTCGGAGATGTGGGCCGGCGCGCCCACGATGCATTTGAGCTCGGCCGGGTCGCGACCTGCCTCCTCGGCGGCGCGGCGGGCGGTGTCCATGATCCACTGGATGATCTCCGGGTCGGCGAGCTGGATGATCACGCCGTCGGCGACGCGGCCGGCGACCGCGAGCGCTCTCGGCCCGTAGCCGGCGATCCACATCGGGATCGGCGGCAGCTCCGGCCGCACCCACTTGAGCTGCAGCTCCTTGTCGTTCCACTCCACCTCGCGGCCGTTCATGAAGTCGCGGACCATGGCGCAGGAGCGCTCGAACTCGGCGACCTTCATGGGCTGGCGGCCGATGTAGCGGACGGCCGAGTCGCCGCGGCCGATGCCCATCGCCATCCGCCCGTCCGAGAGGTCCTGGAGGGTCGCGTAGGCGCTCGCGAGCACCGTCGGGTCGCGCGTGGCCGGGTTCGTCACGAAGTGGCCGAGGTGGATCGACGAGGTCTCGCGCGCCGCGACGGCAAGCATCGGCACCGACTCCTGCCAGAGGACGTGCGAGTCATACGTCCACGCGTAGCCGAAGCCGTGGCGCTCGGCGAGCTGGATCAGCTCGAGCCAGCGCGAGAACGGCGGATCCGGGAGAACCGTGACGCCGAAGTCCATAGCCGCGAGCCTAGCGCGGCGCGACGAGCTCGTAGCTGCCGGCGACCAGCTCACGCACGAGCTCGTCCATTGCCGCGCCGCCGCAGGTCACCGTCAGCCAGTGCCGCTTGTTCAGGTGGTAGCCGGGCTCGATCTCGTCGTACGTCGCGCGCAGCTGCTCGCCGAGCTCGGGCTCGCACTTGACGCTCACCTGCAGCGGCTGCCGCTTCAGCTGGGCGAGCGCGAACATCTTCCCGCCGACCTTGAACACGGACGTCTCGGGGCCGAACGGGAACGTCTCCTCGGCGCCCGCAGGCTTCAGGCACAGCCGCCGGAGCTGGGCGGACGTCACTCTCGTTCGAGGACGACGACGGGGATCACGCGGTCCGTCCTCGTGGCGTACTCGTCGTAGTGCGGCCAGATCTCGTTCATCCGCTCCCAGAGCCGCTCGCGCTCATCGCTTTCCGCGACGCGTGCACGCGCGTGGAAGCGGTCGCCCTTGACCTGGACGCCGACGTCCGGCGTCTTGGCGAGGTTCTTGAACCAGCCGGGATCGTCGGGTGCGCCGCCCTGCGACGCGACGATGACCGGCGTGTCGCCGTCGAGCCCGTAGATGAGCGGTGTCGTCGTCTTGTGGCCCGTGCGGCGACCGGTCGTCGTGAGGAGGAGGATCGTCGCGCCCTCCTTCCAGATGTGCCCGACCTCGCCGTCCGTCTCCCGGTAGCACCGGACGTGCTCCTGGCCGAAGAGCTGCTGGGCTTCGGTGCTGCTCATGCGAATGCCTCCAATGCCTTGGTCGTCAGCCTGTCGAAGGCCTGCACCGAGAGCTCGAGATGCTCTTCTTTCGTGTCCTCGAGCTTCGTGTGCGAGAGCCCCCGCAGGGACTGAACGAACAGCATCACCGTCGGGATTCCCGCCCGCGCCACCTCGGCGGCGTCGTGCAGCGGCCCCGACGGGAGGCGGTGCGACGAGCCGGCTACCTCGCGCACGGACTCGTCGGCGAGCTCGAGCAGGCGGTCGTCGAACGGGATCGGCTCGATCGACCAGATCTTCTCCCACTCGACCTCGATGCTCTCCTCGTGGGCGAACTTCCGCGACGCCGCCTCGGCGTTGCTCAGCATCTCGGCCAGCCACGTCGCGTCGAGATGGCGCTGGTCGAGGAGGCACTCGGCGGTCTCGACGACGGAAGTCACGATCCCCGGCTTCGTGACGACCCCGCCCATCGTGCAGACGGCGCCGCCGCCGACACGCTGCGCGATCTCGCGGAGCTCGAGCTCGAGCTTCGCGGCGCCGGCGAGCGCGTCGCGGCGCTGGTCCATCGGCGTCGAGCCGGCGTGTGCGGCCTGGCCGCGGAAGGTGACGAGGTGGCGCTCGACGCCGAAGGTGCCGAGGACCACGCCGAGCGGCAGGTCGAGCGACTCGAGCACCGGCCCCTGCTCGATGTGGAGCTCGAGATACGCAACCGCGCCCTCGAGTTGCCGGTGCGCCTCGAGCGCGCGATCGAGGTCGACGCCATGCTCGGCCAGCGCGTCCGGCAGAGCGATCCCGTCGGCGTCTCGCCGCTCGCGCAACTCGTCCTGGTCGCTCAGCGACCCGCCGGCCGCCGACGAGCCGAAGAGCGAGCGCCCGAAGCGCGCGCCCTCCTCGTCTGCCCAGTTCACGAGCCGGACGGTGAGCGGCGGCGTCCCTTCCTCGGCGAGGCGCCGCAGCACCTCGACGGCGGCGACGACGTTGAGGCAACCGTCGAGCCAGCCCCCGTTCGGCACCGAGTCGATGTGGCCGCCGAGCAGGAGCGCACGCTCGGAGGCGCCCGGCAGCGTGAACCACTGGTTGCCGGCCTCGTCGACTTCTTCTTCGGCACCGGTCGAGACGACCTTGTCGCGCAGCCACTCGCGCGCCCGTGCCCACGTCTCGGTCCAGGCGACGCGCTGCGCTCCGTTCTCGTCGCCGGTCAGCGCCTGCAGCTCGCGCAGCTCCGCAACCGTCCGCTCCGGTGACAGACTCACTCCGCGAGCTTAAACTCGCAGGCGATGTCGATCCTGATCCGCGGAGGGCGCATCGTCACCGCCGCCGACGACTACGTCGCCGACGTCCTCGTCGAGGGCGAGCGGATCGCGCTGATCGGCGCCGCTCTCGACGTCGCCGCCGACCGGACGATCGACGCGGGCGGCAAGTACGTCCTGCCGGGCTGCATCGACCCGCACACGCATCTCGACATGCCGTTCGGCGGCACGGTCACGATCGACGACTTCGAGTCGGGCCAGGGATCTGCCGCCTGCGGTGGCACGACGTGCCACGTCGACTTCTGCATCCAGGGCCAGGGACAGACCTTTGCCGAGGCGCTCGAGGGCTGGCACGCGAAGGCGAACGGCAAGACGCTGATCGACTACGGCTTCCACATCGCGATCACCGACCTGCGCGAGGAGGAGCGGCTCGAGGAGCTCGCGACGCTGCCCGAGCAGGGGATCACCTCGTACAAGCTCTTCATGGCCTACAAGAACGTCCTGCAGGTCGACGACGAGACGCTTTTCCGCGCGATGGAGGTCGCTGCAGCGAGCGGCGCCCTCGTGATGGTGCACGCCGAGAACGGGGACGCGATCGACGTCCTCGTCAGGGAGGCGCTCGCCCGCGGCGAGACGGCCCCGATCCACCACGCGCTCACCCGGCCGCCGGAGCTCGAGGGCGAGGCGACGAACCGCGCCATCCACCTCGCGCGCATCGCCGGCAGCCCGCTCTACGTCGTCCACGTCACCTGCCGCGAGGCGGTCGAGCCGATCCGCCGCGCCCGCGAGCAGGGTTGGGATGTCTGGGGTGAGTCGTGCACGCAGTACTTCTTCCGGTCGATCGACGACCTCGCCCGACCGGACTTCGAGGGCGCGAAGTACGTCTACTCGCCGCCCGCGCGCGACGCCGCGAACCACCAGGTGCTGTGGGACGCCGTGCGCACCGACGCGCTCTCGGCGATCTCGACCGACCACTGCGCGTTCCTCTGGGACGGCCAGAAGACGCTCGGCAAAGACGACTTCACGAAGATCCCGAACGGCGGGCCCGGCCTCGAGGACCGCCTCAAGATGATCCACCACTTCGGTGTGCGCGAGGGCCGCATCAGCCTGAACCGGATGGTCGATCTCCTCGCGACGCAGCCGGCGAAGCTGTTCGGCCTCCACCCGCGCAAAGGGACGATCGCGGTCGGTGCGGACGCCGACCTCGTCGTCTTCGACCCCGAGCGCCCCGAGACGATCTCCGCGTCGACGCACCACTCGAAGTGCGACTACAACCTCTACGAGGAAACCGAGGTCGTCGGCGCGCCGGAGCACGTCCTGCTGCGCGGCAACGTCCTCGTCGAGGACGGCGAGCTCGTCGGCACGCCGGGAGTCGGCCGCTTCGTCCGCCGCGCGAAGTTCGGCGAGCAACTCGAAGCCGGCGCACCCGTGCCGTCGTGAGCCGCGCCTGCGCGCGCTAAGCAGGGCTTTTTTAACGCCGGACGAACAAAGCTGCGCTAGCGTCATGCCTGTCGTGGGGTCCGTCATCGGAGCGCGTCGCGGGCGGCTCGCGCTGCTCGCGGGTTTCGCCATCGCGCTAACCGCGCTCCTGTCGGTGAGCGCGTCCGACGCTGCCACCACCCGCGCAAAGGGCCTCGACGTCTCGAACTGGAACGGGACGATCAACTGGACGAAGGTGGCGAAGGACGGCTACCGCTTCGCGTTCGGGAAGGCGACGGAGGGCACGGCCTACACGGACAAGACGTATACGACGAACCGGAACGGCAGCGAAGGCGCGGGACTCGTCTTCGGCGCCTACCACTTCGCACGCCCGGCCGGCGGGAGCCCGGCCGCCGTGACCATGAGCGCGATCAAGCAGGCCAACCACTTCCTCGCCGTCGCCGGGCCGCAGCCGGGTGAGCTGCCGCCGGTCCTCGACCTCGAGGCGACCGGCAACCTGCCGAAGAAACGCCTCCTCGCCTGGACGCTCGCCTGGCTCGGCCAGATCGACGCCCGCACCGGCGTCGAGCCGTTCGTCTATACGTCGCCGCTGTTCTGGAAGGGGCATCTCGGGGACTCGACGGCCGCCGCAGCCGCCGGCACGGGCCTCTGGATCGCCCACTGGACCTCCAACAATTCGCCGCAGGTCCCCGCGCAGAACTGGAACGGCGAGGGCTGGAAGTTCTGGCAGTGGACGAACTGCGTCTCGGTGCCCGGGAATCCAGCACTGCAGCGACGGCGACCGGTTGAACGGCACCAAGCTCGCGTCGGTCGCCATCGACCCGTATCCGACCGGCGTGCCCCTCCTGTCCACCCCGCCGACGATCGTCGGGCCCCCCGAGGCCGGCCAGTTGCTTGCCGCGGTGCCGGGCGCCTGGGAAGGCGGCAAGCCGCTCACGTTCACGTACCAGTGGAGACGGTGCGACGCGGCAGGCGCCAACTGCCTGCCGATCACCGCCGCTACCGGCGAGTCGTACCGGCCCGTCACCGCCGACGTCGGGCATTCGCTCAAGGTCTTCGTGACCGCCGCCTCCGCAGCGGGGACGGCGAGCGCCACCACCGATCCGACTGCCGCCGTCTCGCCGGCGGGCACCTCGCCCGGCTCCCGCCCGACCAACCTCAAGCTGCCGCAGATCCTCGGCAACGCCCAGGACGGCCAGATCCTGACGAGCTCGGTCGGGACCTGGACGGGCTCCCCGACGAAGTTCACCTATCGCTGGCGCCGCTGCAATGCGAGCGGCACCTCCTGCATCGCGATCCCGCACGCGACGGGAACGCGCCGCACGCTGATCCCCGACGACATCGGCACCACGCTCTCCCTCGTCGTGACCGCGACCGGCACGGGCGGCGCCGCCTCGGCGACTACGGCGACGACCGACGTCGTCGTGGCCGCGCCGCTGCCGCCGGTCTCGATCGGCACCCAGACGGTTCGCCGGGGCATCGCCGGCAACCTCCAGACCGCCGACGGGCGCGCGACCGTGACGTGGCAGCCGGGCGCGGTTCCGGTCGGCAAGACCGTCTCGCTGGCCGACTTCTCCGGTGCTCTCGCCGTTCCGGGCACCGAGGTCTCCCTCTCGGTGCCGGGACTGCCGTCGACGGGATTCCGCTGGCCCCTCGATCTCATGTACACGCAAGCGCAGCCGACGCGGACGGTGCTCGGCTACTCGACCGACGGGAAGGTCTACCACTCGGTGCCGTCGCTCCAACCCGCCCAGCTCCCGGCCGGGACGGCGGTCGGCTGGTACGTGGACCCGAACAACCTCACGCACGTCCTGACGCGGACACCGTTCCAGGTCTCCCTCTTCAAGCAGGGCGCGTGGGGCGACCCGACCTACACGTCGCCGACCGGCCCGGCGCTCGCCGCGCAGACCCCGTTCCAGGCTCTCCGCCATCCGGCCGACCACACCCTGCTGCTGCTGACCCGGCTCGCGGTGCACTCGCAGGCCCGAATGACGGCAACCGTGACCGGCCCGCATGGGGTCACGATCCCGGTCCTCGGCAAGGGGAGCCGGTTCGGCTCACTCCTGGGAACCGGGACGTTCCCGGTCGTCCAGTCGTATCGCCGGAAGCCGGGCTCGGTGCAGGTGCGGCTGCGGCTCAACGCGCGCACGCTCCTCCCCGGCTCGTACAGCCTCCGCATCCTCGCCGTCGATCCGTGGGGACGCCACGGCCGGATGACGCTGCGCTTCCGCTATCGCGGCTGAGCGCCGAGAGCGCGCAGGCTGAGCAGCTCGTAGGCGACGTTCGCCGCTGCGAGCCCCGTCTGCTGGCCGGGGCCGTCGTAGGCAGGCGAGACCTCGACGACGTCGGCGCCGATGAGGTTGATCCCGCGCAGCGCGCGCAGGAACGCAAGTGCCTCGGCGGTCGAGAGCCCGCCGACCTCCGGCGTCCCGGTACCCGGTGCGAAGGCCGGGTCGAGGACGTCGACGTCGAACGAGATGAAGACGGGACGATGACCGATGCGTTCGCGGACGAGGCTCGAGTAACCGCCGGGTCCCATCGTCCGCAGCGCCTCGCACGACAGCACGGCGAAGCCCAGCCCGCGCGCCGACTCGAGGTCCTCGGCGGCGTAGAGCGAGCCGCGCAGGCCCGCCTGCACCGACGCCGCAGGGTCAATCAGCTTCTCCTCGACGGCGCGGAGGAACGTCGTCCCGTGGAAGTACCGCTGCCCGAAGTACTCGTCCCACGTGTCGCCGTGCGCGTCGAGCTGGACGAGCGCGAGCGGGCCGTGCTTGCGGGCGAGGACGCGCAGCTCGGCGAGCGTGACCGAGTGGTCGCCGCCGAGCGCGAGCGGGAAGACACCGACCTCGACGACCGGCGTGAGCGCCTCCTCGACCTGCCGGTACGTGCGCTTGGTGTCGCCCGGCGAGACGGGAACGTCGCCGTAGTCGACGATCGAGAGCGTCTCGACGACGTTGACCTCCAGCGCCGGGTTGTACGGCCGCAGCAGCGCCGACGCGGAGCGGATCGCCTCCGGGCCGAAGCGTGGCCCGGACCGGAAGGTCGTCGCCGTGTCGAACGGGATGCCGTAGACCGCCGCGTCCACGCCTGTGAGGTCGGTCGTGTGCGGCGCACGCATGAAGGTGCGGATCCCCGCGAAGCGCGGCATCTCGCGCGCGTCGAGCGGCCGGTGGTGCGGTGGACTCGTCACCCCTGGCAGTTTCCCATGCGGGCCAGGAAGATTGCAGCCCGCCGGTCCGTCATAGGAGCATGAAGCTGCATCTGATCCTGATCGTCGCGCTGGCGCTCCTGCTGCTCGCCGTCGGCGGGTGGGCCGTCCAGGGCATGCGCCGTCTGGCGACCGTTTGACCTGATCAGGCGGTCTCGATCGGCCGGCCGACCGTGAGGGCTTCGCGAAACTCCGCCGGCAGCTCGACGTAGGCGGCGTCGGGGGCCACGCCCAGCGCGTCGAGCGTCTTGCTGAAGAAGCACCGTGCTGCGGCCGCGAGTACGACGTCGACGATCTCGGCATCGGAGAGCCCGAGCGCTCGCAGACGATCGACGTCCCCCTGGGTCACCGACGTGGCGTCGTCCGCCACCTTCTCGGCAAGCTCCATCACGGCGCGGTCGGCGTCATCGAGCCCTTCCGGTAGCCCGGGCACCTCCTCGAACGAGAGGAACTGCTGCGCGAGCACCTTGCCGTGCTGGAGTGAGCAGTAGCTCGAGCGAAGCTGCCGCGCCGCGGCGAGCGTCGCAAGCTCGTAGCGGCGCAGGTCGGGCGCCTTGACCGCGCCGTTCAGCTGCAGCCAGGCTTTGTAGACCTCGGGGCGCAGCGAGAACACCCGTACGAGATTCGGCAGGTAGCCGAACTGCTCGCGCATCGTGTCGTAGATCTCTGCGACGTCGCCGCTCGCGTCCTCCTCAGGGACCGTGTCGACGAATGCCATCAGCGCGTCTGCGGGAAGCCGAGGTCGATCCGCGACGTGGAGGGGTCGGGCCAGCGCTGCGTGACGACCTTGCCGCGCGTGTAGAAGTCGATCGCCTCGGGCCCGTAGATATGGCGGTCGCCGAATAGCGACGACTTCCAGCCGCCGAACGAGTAGTACGCGACGGGCACCGGGATCGGGACGTTGATCCCGACCATCCCGGCCTCCACGTCGAACTGGAACTGCCTCGCTGCGCCGCCGTCGCGCGTGAAGATCGCGACGCCGTTGCCGTAGGGGCTGTCGTTGACGAGCCGCACGGCCTCCTCGTAGGTCGCGACGCGCGTCACGCCGAGCACCGGGCCGAAGATCTCGTCGGCGTACGCCTTCATCCCGGGCGTCACGTCGTCGAGCAGGCTCGGGTTGAGGAAGAAGCCGTCGGCCGGCACGCCCTCGCGGCCGTCGACGACCACCGTGGCTCCCTCACCGGGCGCGTTCTCGACGTAGGACGCGACCCTGTCGCGATGCTCGGCCGTCACGAGCGGGCCCATCTCCGAGGACGGATCCATCCCGTCGCCGACCTTCACCTGCGGGATCCGCTCCTTGATCGCGTCGACGAGCGGCTGCGCGACGTCACCGACCGCCACCACGACCGAGACGGCCATGCAGCGCTCGCCGGCCGAGCCGTAGCCGGCCGAGATCGCCGCGTCGGCGGCCGTGTCCACGTCGGCGTCGGGGAGGACGATCATGTGGTTCTTCGCCCCGCCGAGTGCCTGGCAGCGCTTGCCGCCCGCGGTCGCGTGCTCGTAGACGTAGCGGGCGATCGGGGTCGAGCCGACGAACGAGATCGCGGCGACATCCGGATGCCCGAGCAGCGCGTCGACGGCTACGCGGTCTCCCATCACGACGTTGAAGACACCGTCCGGCAAGCCCGCCTCCGCCAGCAGCTCCGCCGTCCAGAGCGAGGCGGAGGGATCCTTCTCCGACGGCTTGAGCACGAAGCAGTTGCCGCACGCGATCGCGGGCGCCCACATCCACATGGGCACCATCGCCGGGAAGTTGAACGGCGTGATGCCGGCGACGACGCCGAGCGGCTGCCGGATCGAGTAGACGTCGATCCCGGTCGAGGCCTGCTCGGAATGCTCGCCCTTGCTCAGCTGCGGAATGCCGCAGCAGTATTCGACGACCTCGAGCCCACGCGTCACCTCGCCGAGCGCGTCGGAGAAGACCTTCCCATGCTCGCGCGTGAGGATCTTGGCCACCTCCTCGCGCCGCGCGTGGAGCAGCTCGCGGATGCGGAAGAAGAGCTCGGCCCGCTTCGCGAGCGACGTCGCGCGCCAGGCCGGGAAGGCGTCGCACGCCGCCTGGACGGCCGCAGCCACCTCCTCCACGGTCGCGAAGTCGACCGCGCCGGTTTGGCGGCCGGTCGCCGGGTTGTAGACCGGGCCGCTGCGGCCGGAACCGCTCTCGACCCGGCGCCCGCCGATCCAGTGCGGGATGCGCGTGACCGTGGGCGCGTCGACGGTCTCGGTCATGTTGGTTAGCCTAGCCCCGTGGTCGCCATCGAGCGGAACAGCGAGCTCGGCGAGCAGGTCAAGGCGGACGCGAAGCGCTACGTCCTCCACTCCTGGTCGGTGCAGGACGCGCTCGACCCGCTCGCGGTCGCCGGCGCCGAGGGCCGCTACTTCTGGGACTTCGACGGGAACCGGTACCTCGATTTCGCGTCCCAGCTCGTCAACGTCTCGATCGGCCATCAGCACCCGAAGCTCGTGGCGGCGATCAAGGAGCAGGCGGACCGGCTCTGCACGATCGGGCCGCCGATGGCGACCGAGCCGCGGTCGACGCTCGCGCGGCTGCTGGCCGAGGTGACCCCCGGCGACATCTCGATCTCGTTCTTCACGAACGGCGGCGCCGAGGCGAACGAGAACGCGATCAAGCTCGCGCGCTGGTACACGGGTCGGCAGAAGATCGTGGCCCGCTACCGCAGCTATCACGGCGCGACCGCCGGCGCGATCACGCTCACGGGCGACCCGCGCCGCTGGCCCGCCGAGCCGGGGATCCCCGGTGTCGTGCGCCTGCTCGATCCGTTCACGTACCGCTGCCCGGCCGGCCATCCCGATCCGTGCCCGGTCTGCACGGGCGCACCGCATCTCGAGGAGATCCTCCAGTACGAGGGGCCGGAGACCGTCGCGGCCGTGATCCTCGAGCCGGTGACCGGGACGAACGGCGTCATCGTCCCGCCCGACGGTTATCTGCAGTCGATCCGGGAGGTCTGCGACCGCCACGGGATCCTGCTGATCGCCGACGAGGTGATGGCCGGCTTCGGCCGCACCGGCAAGTGGTTCGCCGTCGACCACTGGGACGTCGTCCCCGACATCCTGACCATGGCGAAGGGCATCAACTCCGGCTACGTCCCCTTGGGGGCGATGGCGGTGCGGGAGCCGATCGCGGCCTGGCTCCGGGACAAGTACTTCGCCGGCGGGCTCACCTACAGCGGCCACCCGCTCGCATGCGCGGTCGGTGTCGCGTCGATCGAGGCGTTTCGGGAGGAGCGCATCGTCGAGCACGCAGCCGAGATGGGCTCGTCGTTCGCCGACGCGCTGCACGGCCTCGCAGAGCGGCATCCCTCGATCGGCGAGGTGCGCGGGCTCGGCTGCTTCTGGGGGCTCGAGCTCGTTCGCAACCGGGAGACGCGCGAGCCGCTTGTCCCCTTCAACGCGACCGGCGAGGCGGCGGCACCCGTCGCGCGCCTGGCGAAGGCGGCCCTCGAGCGCGGCCTCTACCTCATGACGCACTGGAACGTCGTCATGATCTGCCCGCCGCTCACGATCACGCCCGAGGAGCTGGCCGAGGGCATCGCCATACTCGACGACTGCCTTGCAATCGCAGACGAGTACTACCGCGACTGAGACCTGCCCCCGCTGCAGCGCCGCGATGGAGTGGCGCCACGGGACGTTCCAGTGCCCGAAGTGCCGCTACAAGGTTGGCTGCTGCGAAGGCGAGACGGGTGACTGCCGGGATCCGGGCTAGGCTCGAGGAGCTCGAAGGATCCGAGCTCGACTCGCGCGCGGGCGAGCTGCAGGTCGTCCTCTGCTGGCTCGTGCAGGACCGGGTCGCGATCGACGAGGCGACGCTCAACGCGGCCCGCCGCCGCGCGATGTTCGTGCTCGCCGCCGGCGGCGACCCGCATCGCGACGTCGGCGTCGACTCGATCGCGGCCGAGCGCCTCGCCGACGAGCTCGACACGCCCGCGCGGCGCGCGCAGCTCAGCGCGGCGCTCGAGGAGCTGCCGGCGGACGATCTTCCCGCGGTGTCCGCAGCAGTCGAGGCGCTCTGCGTCGATCCCGAGCTCGCCTGGCGCTCGTTCGCGCTGTCGCTCCTGGCCGACGAGCTCGCGGACGAGTAGCCGACTCGCGGCACCGCGACTACCCTGGACGGCAGTCCGTGGCCATCTCGAGACCGGATCCTCGCCGTCGGTTGAAGCTGCCGCGCAACTTGCCGCGCGAGCAACAGCTCCAGCCCTATTCGCGCGTCGATGCGCCTTACTTCCGCAGCCCGGGCTTCTTCGTCCGAGTGGGCGGGCTGGCGATCGTCGTCCTGGCCGTGCTGTCGGTGCTGCTGCTGCGCGCCTGGTCGATCCAGGTGCTGCACGGCAAGCAGTACGCGGCGAAAGCGCACACACAGGCGTTCCGGGCGGTCGACCTGCCCGGCCCGCGCGGCGCGATCGTGGACGACAAGGACCGCCTGCTCGCGGGCACCTCCGGCTACGTGGCCATCAACGCCGACGCAGCGTCGCTCGGCTCCCGGAACGCGCACGGTGTCTGGAGCCCGAACCCGGCCGGCGTGCGGGAGCTGCGCCGCCTCGCCGTGCTGACGGGCAGGCGCTGGGGCATCCTCGCGGCGCGCATCCGGCATGCCGTCCTGCAGGCGCCCTTCGCGCCGGCGGTCGTCGTCGCCCATCCGACCGCCGCGCTCGCGGCCTACATCCAGGAGCGCTCCGGCCAGTTCCCGGGGTTCAAGGTGGAAGGCCAGGTGTCCCGGAGCTACCCACAGGGCGCATTCGGCGCCGAGTTCCTCGGCCTGCTCGGCCAGGTCAGCAAGCGCGAGCTGAAGTCCCATGCGTACAGGAGCGCGAAGGCCGGGGAGGTCGTCGGCCAGAGTGGCGTCGAGGCGGGGTACGACTGGCTCCTCAACGCGGGCTTCGTGCAGGCCAAGATCCCGGTCGATTCCCTCGGCCGCATCGCCGGCGCCCTGCGCGTGCCGCCCCAGAAGCAGCCGCCGACCCTGCAGCTCTCGATCGACACCCCGCTGCAGAAGGCCGTGCAGAACGCACTGGTCTACGGGATGGAGCAGTCGCGCCTCAGCGGCCACTCGCCGACGGGGGCGTCCGCGGTGGCGATCGATCCCTGGACGGGCGCGATCAAGGCGATCGCGAGCTACCCGACCTTCAACCAGAAGCTCGCGGCGAACAAGCCCGACTACTACGCACAGCTGAGCAAGGAGACGACGGCGACGCCATTGCTGAACCGCGCGATCGACGGCGCGTATCCGACCGGCTCGACCTTCAAGCCGATCATCGCCGAGGCGGCGCTCAGCGCGGGGATCATCACGCCGTTCACGCCGCTGGCCTGCACGGGTGTCTTCTACCTCGGCAACTTCCCATTCCACAACGTCGACCCCGGAGTCAACGCGTCGATGACCCTGCCGACCGCGCTCGAGGAGTCGTGCGACACATGGTTCTACCGGCTCGGCAACCTTGTCTACCAGCACGATCCGCAGGCGCAGGGGACGCTGATCCAGGACTGGGCGGGCAAGCTCGGGCTCGGCAGGACGCCGGTGAGCGACCTCCCGGGCGCCAATCCCGGCTACCTTCCGCGGCCGGGCAAGACCTTCAACCGGATCAACGGCTCTCCGTGGACGGAGGGACAGACGATCAACCTCTCGATCGGGCAGGGCAGGCTCCTCGTCAGCCCGCTCCAGCTCGCAGTCGCGTACTCGGCGCTGATCAACGGCGGCAAGGTCGTGCAGCCGCACGTCGGCGAGGCGGTGATCCGGGACGGTGTCAAGCACATGCTCCACTTCAAGCCGGTGCGCAGACTGCATCTCTCCCCGTACACGTGGGCGATCAGGCGGGGCCTGTACGAGGCGGCGAACGACCCCGGTGGCACCTCGTACCCGGTCTTCGCGGGCTTCCCGATCAAGGTCGCGGGCAAGACGGGCACCGCCGAGCCGGACCCGGTCAGCTCGTGGTACGCGTCGTGGGCGCCGTACGACCATCCGAAGCTCGTCGTGGTCGCGAACGTCGAGCACGGCGGCTTCGGGGCGCAGGCTGCGGCTCCGATCGCGAAGAAGATCTACGCGGCGTACTTCCACCTGAACGGTTCCTGAAGATCGCCCGCTGCGCGGGATTGATCCGCGCTATCCCGCCGTCGACAATGTGACAATGCCGACGTCGCCGTCGCTCGCGCGCCCCGAGATCCAGGCCGAGCTGATCTCCGAGGCCCTCGCGTCGGCGAGCGTCGGCTTCCTCGTCTGGGACGACCACCGCCGCTACATCGCAGCGAACGCCGCCGCCTGCGAGATCCTCGGGACGACGCTCGACGAGCTGCTCGGCCAGGAGGTCGGGGAGCACACGATCGAGACCGCCGACGAGGTCGACGAGGCGCTCGCATCCGGCTTCGTCTCTGGCACGGCGACGGTGGAGAGGCTCGACGGCCGCGCCCCGGTCGAGGTGTTCTACGCGACGTTCACGACGACGACCGCCGGCATGCCGTTCATGGCGACGGTGCTGGCTCCGCTCGGGCCGGCGTAGCCGTCTCCCCCGCTTTGCCGGCCATGCCCGTTCGGGGCGACTGCCGCGCGAGCAGGACCGCGCCCGTGACCACGGCCACGAACGCCGCCAGCCGGAGCGCTCCGAGCCAGCCGCCGGGCAGCGGCTCGTCGAGCACGACCGTCCCGGCCGCGATCGGCAGCGCGTTGGTGGCGAGCGTGGCCAGGCCGGCAACGGTGAGCGCGGCACCGGCCTGGTAGCCGACCTGGAGCAGCCCCGTCCCGGCGGCGTAGCCGAGCAGCATGAGCACCAGGAAGGCCACCCGCGCGCCGCCTTGCGTCATCAGCTTCGTCGAGATGTCGCCGATCGAGAAGAACAGCCCGCCCGCGACGCCGTACGCGACGGCCGCGCCCCAGTGCCTGCGCCCGACGACAACGAGGACGACGGCGACGGCGGCCGTCACGCCGAGCCAGAGCAGGATCGGCCCGAGCTGCCCGCCTCCCTGCTCCGCCTTCCCCTTGAAGAGTGAGACGGCGAGCGCAACGAGGCCGAGCACCGAGAGCAGGACACCGCCGAGCTCCAGGCGCGTCAGCCGCCGGCTCGCCCGGCGGGCAGAGACGAATGCGAGCACGCCGATGCCGCCGGCGCCGATCGCCTGCACAAGCGAGAGCGGCGCGAGCGCCAGCGCCGCCACGTAGAGCGCGAACCCACCCGACTCCATCGCCCAGCCCACCAGCCACGGCCGGTCGCGCAGCAGCAGCCCCACCGAGTGGACCGGACGGCGCAACGAGAGGGTCGGCAGCCGCGACGCCGCCGCGTGCTCCCGCAGGTACGCGAGGTTGATGACGACCGCCGACACGAACGCCAGGACAAGGCCTGCCAGCAGCGTGCCGCTCAACCGGAGCTGTCCTGTTCGCTCAGGCCTGGTCTGGCTTCTGGGTCTCGGTGAAGAGGTCGCCCTGGGCGGCCGCCGAGCCGGACTTGCCGCCACCCTGACCACGGAGCACGTAGGCGAAGCCGACCGCGACCGCAGCTCCCAGGAGCGGGCCGACGATGTAGACCCAGTAGTCGGTGAACGACTTCCCGACCAGATCGGGCCCGAACGTGCGGGCCGGGTTCATGGACGCGCCCGAGATCGGGCTGCCCCAGAGGCCGGCCAGCGCGATGTAGGCGCCGACGCCGATCGCCCCGAAGATGCCGATGTTCTGGGCGCCCGAGGCCGTCCCCAGGATCACGCTCACGAGCCCGAGAGTGAGCACCGCCTCCATCAGCATCGCCTGCCAGCTCGCGTAGCCGTGAGCCGGGTAGTTCGAGCCGTACTTGGCCGACACCTTGATCACGCCGCGCAGGAAGAGCGCCGCCGCGGTCGCTCCGAGCAGCTGCACGACGATGTAGCCCGGGACCCGCCGCCACGGGAAGTCGCCGCGCAGCGCGAACGCGACGCTGACGGCCGGGTTGAGATGGGCGCCCGACACCTTGCCCATGAACAGGATGATCCCCATGACCATCAACCCCGGGGCGACCACCGCCGCCGTCCGGGTGATCGTGTCCGGGAACGCCTGGCCCATCATCCCGCCGCCCGCAGCCACGAGCACGAGCAGGAACGTGCCGTAGAGCTCCGAGAACAGCCGGCGCCACTCCTGGCTCGGATCCTGGAAGTCCGCCAGCGGACCGGTGATGTCCCGGTCGATCCAGCTGAGGGCTCCCTCTTCGGCCCGATGAATCTCGGTGCTCACGATTTCGCTCCTGTCGGGGTCGGGATGGTCAAGTATCCGGGGTGAACCTAGACCGGCGCAAGACCCACCGCGTCATCCCAGGTGGGCGAGAAATCCGGCGGCGGCGCACGATGTGGGCTCTTCCAGCCCTGAAACAGGAAAACCCCGCGGGGCGCGGGGCTTCTTCAGAGCGGATGATGGGACTCGAACCCACGACCTTCTGCATGGCAAGCAGACGCTCTAGCCAACTGAGCTACATCCGCGTGGGAGGGCAGTCTAGCCGAGGTCGGCGGCGTCCAGAGCCTCGTTCACGAGGCGGTCGGCGAGCTCGTTCTGCTCCCGCCGGACGGCGGTGTAGCTCACCTTCCCGACTTGCCGCGCGAACCGCGCGGCCTCGAGCGAGAGCGCTCGCAGCGCCTCGTTCTTGACCCGGTACTCGCCGGTCATCTGCTTCACGAGCAGCTCGGAGTCGGAGACGACCTCGACCTCCCCCACCTGCAGCTCGGCCGCGCGCGCGAGGCCCGCGACGAGGCCGCGGTACTCCGCCACGTTGTTCGTCGCGACACCGATTGCCTCGCCGTGCGCCGCGAGCACCGTCCCGTCCTCGGCCTCGAGCACGAAGCCGAACGCGGCCGGGCCGGGATTCCCGCGCGCGCCGCCGTCCGTGAAGAGCCGGGCTTTCACGAGGCGAGCTCGTAGACGTCGAACGCCGGTTCCTCGTACGGGTGTACGCGCCGCAGCGCCGCGACGACCTCGTCCTGCCGCTCGACGGGGAAGACCGTCTCGAGCCGCAGCTCCGCGACCCGTTCCTCGCGGCCTGCCTGCCCCACGCTCGGCTTCGTCCCCTCGCCCCCGAGGTACGTCCCGGTCCCCTCGGTGTACCAGGAGCAGCGCTCGTAGTCGCCGATCCGGCCCGCGCCGGCGGCGAACAGCGCCGCGCGCACGTCGTCGAGCGCCTCCCGCGGGACGAACACGACGAGCTTGCGGTTCACGCGAAGACGGGGTCGATCGCTTGCAGCGTCTCGTCGTCGAGAGCGATGCCGGACGCGCCCGCGCGGTACTCCACTACTGCTCGGTGTCGATCTGCGCGCGCTGCAGGTGGCCCGAGTAGTCGACGTAGATCGACTTCCACTCGGTGAACACGTCGAGCGCGGCCTGGCCCGCCTCGCGGTGGCCGTTGCCGGTGTCCTTCGTGCCGCCGAACGGGAGATGTACCTCGGCGCCGATCGTGCCGGCGTTGACGTACGTGATCCCGGCCTCGAGGTCGCGCATCGCCCGGAACGCGGCGTTGACGTCGCGCGTGAAGATCGACGAAGAAAGGCCGTACTTGATCCCGTTCGAGACGGTGATCGCCTCGTCGAGGTCACGCACCGGGATCAGCGCGGTCGTCGGGCCGAAGATCTCCTCCTGCGCGATCCGCATCTGCGGGTCGACGTCCGCGAAGATCGTCGGCCGGTAGAAGAAGCCCTTGGCCAGGTCGCCGTCGCTCGCGATCTCGCCGCCGGTGAGGAGCTTCGCGCCCTCGTCCTTGCCGATCGCCGTGTACGAGTCGATCTTCTCGAGCGCAGTCTTGTTGATGACCGGGCCGATGTCGGTGTCGTCCTCCCAGCCGGGGCCGAGCCGTAGCTTCTCGACGCGCTCGACCAGGCGCGACTGGAGCGCGTCGTACGCGCCCTGCTGGACGATCACGCGCGATGCGGCGGTGCAGCGCTGGCCCGAGGTGCCGAACGCCGACCAGAGGATCCCGTCGACCGCGAGCTCGAGATCGGCGTCGTCGAGCACGACGATCGCGTTCTTGCCGCCGAGCTCCAGGTGGACATGCGTGAGTGTCTCGGCCGCGGCTTTCAGCACCTCGACGCCGGTCTCGCGGGAGCCCGTGAGCGTGATCACGCGGACGTCCGGATGGCGCACCATCCGCTCGCCGACGGTGGCGCCCCCGCCGTGGACGATGTTGACGACGCCGCTCGGGATGCCCGACTCGGCGAGCAACTCGACGAAGCGCTCGGCCAGCGCGGGCGTGTCCGTGGCCGGCTTGAGGACGACGGTGTTGCCGCAGATGAGCGCCGGGATCATCTTCCAGGACGGGATCGCAACCGGGAAGTTCCACGGGGTGATCGCGCCGACCACGCCGATCGGCTGGCGGATGCTCATGTTCCACTTGTCACGCAGCTCCGACGGGGTCGTGTGGCCGAAGAGGCGCCTGCCCTCGCCGGCCATGTAGTACGTGATGTCGATCGCCTCCTGGACGTCGCCGCCCGCCTCGGCCTTCACCTTCCCCATCTCGTGCGTCATCAGGTCGGTAAGCGCTGCCTTCTCCTGCTCGAGGAGCCGCGCGAGCCGGAAAAGGATCTCGCCGCGCTTCGGAGCCGGCACGAGCCGCCACTCCGCGAACGCCTCCTTCGCGACCGCGACCGCGCGGTCGACGTCCTCGGCGCCGGAGCGAGGGAAGGTGCCAATCGTCTCGCCGGTCGCGGGACTCGTGCTCTCGAACGTCTCGCCGGAGGCGGCGTCCACCCACTCGCCTCCGATCAAGTTCTTGAAGTTCGTGCCCGTCGTCGTCGCCATGCGGCGAGCCTAGCGGGACGGCTAGCGGCCGGTGGCAGCCACCGGCCGTCGAGTTCCCCGGGTCGGGTTCTAGCCAACCTGTGAGCGCGGTGTCAGACTCGGCCTGTGCGCCCCGCACTCGTCGTCTCAGCGCTCGCCGTGGTCGTGCTCACCGCCGGCTGCGGCGGCCAAAGCTCATCGGAGGCGAGTTTCCGGACCAAGGCGAACGCGGCCTGTCGCAACGCTGCATTCGACATAAAGCATGTGACCGGCGACTCCGAGCAGAGCGTGAACAAGGGGCTCGAGTTCTTCCGCGACACGGCCACCCGGTTGGCGCGTGTTCAGCCTCCGCCGCGCGACGCGCACACCTACCACGATCTCGTCGCGCGGCTGAAGGGCGACGCCAGCTTCGGGACGGCGCACTACCCCCAGATCTACCGGCTCGACCACCGGTTCAGCTCCGAGCTGAAGCACCTGGGAGGGCACAAGTTCCCGCTCTCGCTGCAGCGTCTGGTCCAGCGAATCCACACCCTCTCGCAGAGACCCTTACAGGACGTCAAACACGCCGCCAGAGACGCCCGGGCACTGGGGCTCCGCGCCTGCGAGCTCCACGTCTCCAGCACGGTCAGCGTCTCCACGCAGAGCTCGCCGTGACTCGCCCGCCGGCCGTCGTCCTGCTGCGGATGAAACGGGACGGGCCCCTCAGTCAGGTCCCGTAGCCGGCGCTATTCGGGTACGTCGGTGTCGGGGAACGTGCCCGGATGCGCGCGGCGGCGGTCGCGCACCGTGCGCTGCTCAGTGTCCTCGACCCGATCGTCTCCCTCTTTACGGCGATCAGGCCCTTCGCGGCGTTCGACGATGACGGTCACATTCGGGTTGTCCTTGTAGTACTCGACCATCTTGTCGTAGAGATCGGCCTCGAGCTCGCGGGGAATGACGCAATAGATCATCTCGCGCGGATTGTAGGACGGAAATCGGCGGACAGGACTCCAGGAGAGGCACGGGTATAAAGAGCAATGGTGCGAAGGCACATCTGGTGGCTTGCACCGCTCGCCGGAGCGGCCGTCGCCGCAGCGGCCGTCGCGGCTGTTTCGCTCGGCAGCGGCTCGTCCTCGCACAGCGCTCCGCAGACGAGTCACACGCAGCTCCGGCCGGCCGCGGCGGCGCTCGCGTTCCAGGCGGCGATCACGGCCGTCGTGCACGAGCTGTC
Organism: uncultured Actinomycetes bacterium; assembly: GCA_963743545.1. Lineage (GTDB taxonomy): Bacteria > Actinomycetota > Thermoleophilia > Gaiellales > Gaiellaceae > Palsa-739. The sequence continues at coordinate 538,070 of CAVUQB010000006.1, forward strand.
GCCGTCGGTCGTCCAGATCCAGAACCCGCAGGGACTCGGGTCGGGCGTCGTCTTCGACACGACCGGCGACATCGTCACGAACAACCACGTCGTCGCCGGCGGCGGCCCGTACACGGTCACGGCCGGGACGCACGCTTACGGAGCGTCGCTCGTCGGGCGGTTCGCGCCTGACGATCTCGCCATCCTCCGCGTCTCCGGGGCGAAGCTCACACCGGCCTCGTTCGCAGACTCCAGCCGGCTCGACGTCGGCGACTTCGCGATCGCGATCGGCAACCCGCTGGGACTCCGCTCGAGCGTGACCGAAGGAATCGTCAGCGCCATCCGCCAGGGCGTCTCGGAGGGGAACGGCGTCGCGCTGCCGCAGATGGTCCAGACGAGCGCGGCGATCAACCCCGGCAACTCGGGCGGCGCGCTCGCCGACCTGCAGGGGCGCGTGATCGGGATTCCCACGCTCGCCGCGACCGACCCGGAGCTCGGCGGCACCGCTGCGCCCGGTATCGGCTTCGCGATCCCGAGCAACCTCGTGAGGGGCATCGCGACCCAGATCATCCGCTTCGGCCACGTCACCAACTCGCACCGCGCCTACCTCGGCGTCGAGATCGGCGACACGAACGGGCAGGGAGTCCTCGTCCAGGGCGTCACGGCGGGCGGCCCGGCCGCGAAGGCAGGGCTCGTCACCGGCGACCTGATCACGGCGGTCAACGGCAGTCAGACGCCGACCCTCGACGACTTCACGAGCGTCCTCTCGGAGCTGAAGCCCAGGAAGAAAGTCACCGTCGCGGTCACGACCCAGGCCGGAGCGCACAAGACGCTCCGCCTGACGCTCGGGACGTTCCCGGGAAGCTAGATCCGCGCGATCTCGGGGACGAGGCGGCCTTCGTCCTCGACCTGCGCGTTCCAGTCCTTGTAGCCCTCGTCCAGCTCGTTGAGCTCGTGGCCGCGCCGCTCGAGCCGCACCGGCTGGCCGGAGTCGGGGCTCACGCGGTACTGGTACCAGGAGAGCTCCCAGGCGACGGTCACGGCCAGCTCGCCCGACGTGCCGGAGAGCGGGACGATACTCGCGCTCGGCTCGCCGAGGCTCTTCGCGATGCCGCCGACGGTGCGCCGGTAGGCGCTGCCGTTGAAGAGGTCGGCGGCCTCGAGAAGCGCGACCTCGTCGTCGGAGAGCTTGCGCAGGATCGGCTCCTGCCGCGCCAGCGCCTCTTCTTCGGTGGAGCGCGTGAGGCCGAGGAACTCGACGAGGTTGCGCTTGCGGCGCCGCCGGCGCCGGCCGTTCTCGAGCGTCGGCGTCGTAGGCGCGCCCTCCTTGATCCAGCCCGCCTCCATCGCGAGCTCCTGGCAGAGCGGACAGACGTCGACGAGCTCCGCGCCTTCCGACGGGGCAAAGCTCACGGCGCGCTCGCCCATCAGCAGTGTCCGCTCGCACACGGCGCACGACTGCGTCGTTGCGACTTTGGTCACCCTCATCCGACCCCGAGTCTAGCCGGGGTTGCGCAGAGTTATCCACAGCCGCTAGTGTGTCTTACATGTGTGTTTTACATGTAGCGGCCAAGTGAGAGGCCCCCAAAGAGGTCCGCGGTCACGTCGCCACCACCACGGGCGCTGGCGCGTCCTGGCCCGCGTGGAGCGGTTCGCCGAGCCGGCGCTCCTGCTCCTGCTGCGGGAGCATCCGGCGCACGGCTACGACCTGCTCGAGCGGCTCCCGGAGCTGACCGGCGAGTCCCGCATCGAGATGGGCAACCTCTACCGCCTTCTGCGCGGGCTCGAGGAGGAAGGGCTCGTCACCTCGGAATGGGACGACTCCTCCCCCGGGCCCGCGAAGCGCCGCTACGCAATCAGTCCCGCGGGCGAACGGCTCCTCGACCACTGGGCCGAGGCGCTGCGGCGCTCCCAAGAGCGCACCGCCCGCTTTCTCGCACGGTACGAGGAGAGGAGGTGAACTCATGCATCACCGTCATCATCATGGTCGGGGGCGTGGCCCCCGCATGTTCTTCCGCGGCGGCTTTCCGAGCCGCCCGGAGCTGATCGAGCGCCTGGAGGGATTCCAGCGCGACCTCGAGCAGCAGCTCGCGGACGTCGCCGACGTGCTCGCGCATCTGCGCGACAGCGCGAGCGAAGCGCCGCAGCAGCCGACCGGTCTCTGTCGGCCCCGCTCTTGACGCGCGGGGAGCTCGTCCGGGATGGTCGTCCCTGTGGAGCTCCCCGACGCGATCAGGCACGCAGCGGTCTTTCCCGAGGCGGATCTTCCGGGATTCCCGCCGGGGCATCCGAGCAGGCGTGTCGAGATCGAAGGAGTCTTCGTAGCCGTCCCGGCTGGGCTTCCTCACGTGCTCGTCCTTCCCGAGCGCATCGAGGAGTCGCAGGTCGAGCACGTCGTCGACGCCGTACGGCAACTCGCGCAAGGCGAACAGCGGGAGCGGGCGCTGTGGTTCGTTCCCGAGGCGACCTCGCCCGCGGGCCTCGCCCGACATCTTCTGGCGCTCGGGATGCGGCCGAACGACCTGCCGGGCGGCGATGCGCGGCACGCGCAGATGGTCTGCCTCGAGGCACCGCCGCCCGGGCCGCCGGGTCTGATCGCGCGGCCCGCGGAAACGTTCGAGGAGTTCCTCGCTGCGCTGCTCGTCGTGGTCGCCGCGTTCGGGCAGGACGACGAGGCGCGGCAGGCCGCCGAGCGGCGGGCCGAGAGGCTCTGGCCTTTCCAGTTCCGCGACGATGGCCAACACGTGTTCGTCGCTCTTAGGGACGGCGAGGTCATCGCCTTCGCCGTAGCGCGCTTCGGCCGAACTGCGGTCTACCTCCAGGGCGGTGGCACCCTGCCCGAGCACCGTGGTCGCGGCGCCTACACGGCGCTCGTACGTGCCCGCTGGGATGCGGCCGTGGAGCGGGGCACACCGGTGCTGACGGTCGGCGCGGGCGAGATGTCCCGTCCGATCCTCGAGCGGCTCGGCTTCTCGCTCGTCGGCTGGGAGGACTGCCTGCTCGACCCGCTCGCCTAGCCCGCCAGGGCGTCCGCGACGAACTCCTCGATCGCGGCCGTGAACGCGTGGCGGCTCTCCTCCCACGCGTAGAACATGTGGCCGCCCTCGAAGTGGCGGACGGTCAAGCGGCCGGCCGTGTCGGGATCGAGGCGCATCAGGTTCCGCAGCCGGTCGCTCGCGTAGTACGGCGTCGCCATGTCGTAGCGGCCGTGCGTGAGGAACGCCTTCAGATGCGGGTTGAGCGACATCCCGTAGCGGAACGAGTCGGTCGCGCCCTCCGGCGGCGCGAAGAAGTGCCGCGGTGTGTCCTCCTTCCACGCCTGGTTCACCTCGAGGCTGAGGAGGCGGTACTCGCGGTCGGTCTCGACGCCGATCTCGGAGCGGAGCTGCCGGTTGACCGCCGCGGTGTACGCGGGCCCGATCCCGGCGAGGGTCGGGTCGGGGGTCGCGCCTTGCTCCAGCCGGTCGGGGAACGGGTCGGTGCCGGTGATCGTGATGTCGTAGAAGCCGGCGACCTTGCGCTCGTCGCGCAGCAGCTCGCGCGCGAAGAAGAAGGGATTGACGCGTCCCTCCGCGCGCACGACGAGCTCGAGCGGGAGGCCGAGGAAGTCGGCGAGCCGCCCGAGCGTGCGCTCGCGCTCGGCCGCGGCCATGTTCGCCCCGCGGATGAGGAAGGTCGCGTAGTCGCCGCTCGCGAACTCCTCGGCGCCTGCGCGCACCTCGTCGAGGGACGTGCCGGGCGGGAAGGCGCGCGACTTACCGTGGAAGGCCGCGCCGCCCGCCATCGTCGGCAGCAGGTCGACCCATGTCGTCACGCTGTAGTCGTCCGGGGCGAGCGCGGTCAGCTCGAGCGCGGGCGAGATGAGGATCGCGCCGTTGAGGCCGATGCCGGTCTCCTCCTGGAGCATCCGCACGAGCCGTCCGACGCGGTAGCCGCCGTAGCTCTCGCCGGCGATGAAGATCGGCGAGGCCCAGCGGTCGTTCTCCGAGAGCCAGCGACTCATGAACTCGCAGAGCGACTCGAGGTCGCGCTTCTGGCCGAAGTACTCGTTCGGGTCGGTCTTCTCTCCCTCGGCCGGCTTCTCGTCCTTCTTGGGCGCGTCCTCGATGATGCGGCTGAAGCCGGTGCCGACCGGGTCGACGAAGACGAGGTCGGCGAAGCCGAGCCACGAGGACTCGTTCTGGACGAGCTGCGGCGGCAACCCCGGCAGCGTCCCGTCGGCCGGGAAGTCGACCCGCTGCGGTCCGATTGCGCCCATGTGCAGGAACGCCGACGACGCGCCCGGCCCGCCGTTGAAGACGAACGCGACCGGCCGCGACGTGTCGCCGCCCTCGGCGACGTACGAGACCGAGAAGATCTCGGCCGAGGGCTTCTCCTTCTTGCGCAGGACGAGCCACTTCGCCGTCGCCGTGTAGCCGAGCGGCTTCGCGCCGCCCGTCCAGCTGGCGGTCGTCTCCGCCCCCGCGGGCGGCTCGTGATCCGGCTTCGGCGGTGCCTGCTCCTCGTCCGCCATCAGACCTTCGCCTCCTCGCGCTCGCGCTTGGTCTGCTCGATGATCTTCTGCGCGACGTGCGTCGGCACTTCCTCGTAGCGGAGGAAGTGCATCGAGTAGTCGCCGCGGCCGCCGGTCATCGAGGTCAGGGCCTGCGAGTAGGTGAGGATCTCGGCCATCGGGACCTCGGCCTTGATCGTCGTCATGCCGCCGGCGGGCTCCATCCCCTGCAGCCGCCCGCGCCGCGAGTTGAGGTCGCCGTTGACCGCGCCGACGGTGTCGTCGGGCACCGTCACCTCGAGCTCCATGATCGGCTCGAGCAGCACCGGATCCGCCTGCTGGTACGCCTCCTTGAAGGCCATCGAGCCGGCGATCTTGAAGGCCATTTCCGAGGAGTCGACGTTGTGCTCCATCCCGTCGACGAGCAGCACGCGCACGCCCTGGATCGGCGCACCCGCGAGCTCGCCGTGCTCCATCGCTTCGCGCACGCCCTTGTCCACGGCGGGGCGGTAGCTCTGGGAGATGACCCCGCCGACGATCTTGTCGACGAACTCGTAGCCGAGCTCACCGTCCTCCGCCGGCAGCGGCTCGAGCACGATCGCGCAGTCGCCGAACTGGCCGCGCCCGCCGGTCTGCTTCTTGTAGCGGTGCCGCGCGCGTGCCTCCTTGCGGATCGTCTCCTTGTACGGCACGCGCGGCGGGTGGAGCTCGACCTCGACATGGAAGCGCGTGTTGAGCCGGTCGACCGCGACCTCGACCTGCATTTGCGAGAGGCCCGAGAGGAGCTGCTCGCCGGTCTGCGGGTCTCGGCGGAGCAGGAGAGTCGGATCCTCCTCGTGGAGGCGACGGAGGCCGGTCGCCATCTTCTCCTCGTCGCCTTTCGCCTTCGGAGTGACGGCAAAGCTCATGACGGGCTCGGGGAAGTCGATGTGCGGCGGCTCGACGGCGACCTCGTGGTCGACGAGCACGTCGCCGGTGACGACGTCCTTGAGCTTCGCCGCGGCGCCGAGGTCGCCGATACCAAGCGCGTCGACGGCCTCCGAGTCCTTGCCCTGCACGACGAGCACCTGGCCGAGCCGCTCCTTCGCGTGGGTGCGCGGATCGACGAGCGTCGTGTCGCCCGAGACCGGGCCGGCGAGCACGCGGAAGCAGCTGATCCGCCCTGTGAACGGGTCGGCGATCGTCTTGAAGATGAAGACCGCCTGCTTCGCGTCGCCGAACTCGATCGTCGTTCCCTTCTTCGCCGGTGAGGGGACGCCCTCGACGAGCAGGTCGAGCAGCGCGGTCGTGCCGAGGTTCTTCGACGCGACGCCGCACGCGACCGGGTAGAGCTCGTCGCGGGTCACCGCCTGCTTGAGCGCGTCGGCAACCGCCTGCGGGTCGAGCTCCTCGCCTTCGAGGTAGCGGCCCATCAGCTCCTCGTCGGTCTCGACGACGGCGTCGAGGAGCTTCTCGCGATGCTCCTGCACGACGTCGGCCATCGACTCCGGGATCGGCTGCGGCCCGCCCTCGCGTCCGCCGGAGGGATCCAGGTACGCGCACATGTGGAGGAGGTCGACGATCCCGGTCAGCTCGTGCTCGCTGCCGATCGGCAGCTGGATTGCGACGCAGCGGTCGGAGAGCTGCTGCCGCGCCGCCTCGAGCACGCGGAAGAAGTCGGCGCGCTCGCGGTCGAGCATGTTGACGAAGACGACGCGCGAGAGCTCCTGCTCCTCGGCGCGCTTCCAAACGCGGGTGGTGTTGACCTCGACGCCCATCACGCCGCTGAGGACGACGACCACGCCCTCGACGACCCGCAGCGCCGCGTAGGTGTCGGCCTGGAAGCCCGCGTCGCCGGGCGTGTCGACGAGGTTGATCTTGCGGTCCTTCCACTCGAGGTGACAGAGCGAGCCCGAGAGCGACATCCCGCGCTTCTGCTCGTGCTCATCCCAGTCGGAGACCGTCGTCCCCTGGTCGATGCTGCCGAGCCGGTTCGTCTGCTCCGCCTCGAAGAGCAGTGACTCGACGAGGGACGTCTTCCCGACGCCGCGGTGGCCGGCGACGGCGATGTTGCGGATCTTCGTGGGCTCGGTGGCAGGCATCGGGGAACGTCTCCTCCTCGGTCGCTTCGAGCCGCATCGTATCCCTGCCGGCGAAGCCGGTTCGCGCTGAGGAGGGCTACGCGGCAGCGGAGCCGCCGGCCGACGCGATGTGCGCCTTGAGCCGGAGGATCGCCTTCGTGTGGAGCTGTGAGACGCGCGACTCGGTGACGCCGAGCACCTCGCCGATCTCGCGCAGGGTCAGCTCCTCGTAGTAGTAGAGCGTGACGACGAGCTTCTCGCGCTCGGGCAGGCGCTGGATCGCCTCGGCGAGCGCCTCCTTCTGCTCGGTGACCGAGAGCGTGCCCTGCGGGTCGGGGGCGCTCTCGTCCTCGATCGTGTCGATCAGCGCCACCTGGTCGCCGCCGCCGGAGCCGGACACGGTCCAGAGCTCGTCGAGCGCCCCGATCGAGGAACGATGGATCTCGCCGAGGCTCTCCTCGAGCTCCTCCTCGGTGATGCCGAGCTTCTTCGCGATCTCCTCGTCGGTGGGCGCGCGGCCGGTCCTGGCCTCGAGCTCGCCGATCGCCCGCTCGATCTGGCGGGCGCGCGCACGAACGGAGCGCGGCACCCAGTCCATCGAGCGCAGCTCGTCGATGATCTGGCCCTTGATCCGGGCCATCGCGTACGTCTCGAACTTCACGTCGCGCCCCGGGTCGTAGCGCTCGATCGCGCCGATCAGGCCGAGCAAGCCGTAGGAGACGAGGTCGCCCTCGTCCACGTGGGCCGGCAATCCGGAGCCGAGCCGGCCCGCTACGTACTTCACGAGCGGCGCGTACGTGAGGATCAGGCGGTCGCGGATCTTCTGATCGCCGGTCCGCCGGTACTCGAGCCACAGCTCCTGAGTCTCGTCGGCCCGCGTCACGTCGGAGAGAATACGGCGTCCTGCGGCGGACTCCTCACTGGTTCAGCGCCTGCCGCGGCGAAAAGCGCTCAGCGAAAGGGAGGCGAGCCACCCCGCGACCGCGAGCGCGGCGAGGCCGACGACGAGCCGGCGGCTGTTGTCCGCCCCCGCAAAGGCGTAGCCGGCGATCGCCGCCAAGGCGGCAGCGAGGCAGGCGAACAGGATCCCGAGCGCGCGCCGCTGCACGTCGTCTGCTCCGACGCCGGCTAAGCCGGCGCCTCCGCTATCGGGCGTGCTCCGTCGAGCCTACGCACGCAGCGAGCTTAGGGCGAAAACCGCTCGATACACTGGCGCACCAGCACAGGGGCGTAGCTCAGTTGGTAGAGCGGCGGTCTCCAAAACCGTAGGTCGGGGGTTCGAGTCCCTCCGCCCCTGCTACTCCCACCGGAGCTCAGAGCAGCTCAGACGGCTTCGAGCGCAAGCTGGCGGAAGTCGGCGAGGCCCGAGACGCCGACCCCGACCAGCCGCAGCGCGCCGGGGCGGTCGCTCAGGCCGCGGTCGAGCTGGCGGCAGGCGAGGTCGCCGATCGTCTCCGCAGCGTCGATTCCCGCGTCGAGCGAGGTCGAGCGGCTGCGGATCGAGAAGTCGGCGTAGCGGAGCTTCGTCGTCACCGTGCGCGCCACCTGGCCGCGGCGTTGCAGCGCCTCCGCGACCTCGACGGCCATCCCGCGCAGCTCGTCGTGGAGCCGCTCGCGGTCGGAGATGTCCCGCTCGAACGTGTTCTCGACGCTCAGCGAGATCCGCTCCGTGTCGAGCTCGAGCCGACGCGGGTCGATGCCGCGGGCGCGGTCACGGAGCATCGTCCCGACGCTGCCCGGCAGCAAGCGCTTCAGATCCTCGTCCGTGAGCGCGGCGAGGTCGCCGATCGTCTCGATCCTGGCGCCGCCCAGCCGCTCCTCGGCCTTCGGCCCGACGCCGGGCAGCCGCCGCACCGCGAGCGGCGCGAGGAACGCGGCCTCCCGTCCGGCCGGAACGACCACGAGGCCGCCCGGCTTGCGCGCGTCGCTCGCGACCTTGGCCACGACCTTGCACGGCGCCACGCCGAGGGAGCACGTGAGGTTCGTCGCCGCCCGCACCGCGGTCCGCACCGCCTCCGCGACCGCGCGCGCCGCGAGGAAGTCGCCCGCAACTTCCCCGATGTCGAGATAGCCCTCGTCGATCCCGGTCTGCTCGACCGTCGGGACGACGCCGCGCACGGTGCCCCAGACGCTGCGCGAGTACTCGCGGTAGAGCGCGTGGCGCGGCCGGACGAAGACGGCCTGCGGGCAGCGGCGCAGCGCCTCCGCACAGCTCATGGCGGAGTGGATGCCGAAGCCGCGCGCCACGTAGTTCGCGGTCGCCACCACGCCGCGCCCGCGCGGGTCGCCTCCCACCACGAGCGGCTGCGTGCGGAGCTCCGGGTTCTCGAGCTCCTCCACCGCGGCGTAGAACGCGTCGAGATCGAGGTGCGCGACGATCACCCGAACAAATGTACGTGCCGTCGGGGACGACGGACCCGCCGGTGGTACCGTCGAGCCGTGCGCGTCGAGGCCTCGCCCGAGGCGGTGCAGCTCATCGAGGAGCAGGGCGGCAGGCTGTTCGTCTGGGCCAAGCGGGCGCGCTGCTGCCACGGCACCACGACCTTCCTCGAGACGTCGAGCGAGCCCGGCGAGCGGCCGTTCCACCGCGTCTACTCCGACGGCTTCGAGGTCTACCTCGACACGCGTCTCGGCAAGCCCGAGGAGCTCGTGATCGAGGCGTCGGGCCGCCGGCGCAAGCACGTCCACGCGTACTGGAACGGCTGCGCGTACGTCGTCTGACGCTAGCCCCGGATCCGCGCGCCCGTGGGATCGAAGAGCGGCTCCGCGGCCACGCTGCCCGGGATCCACTCGCCGAAGATCTCCACCTCGACCGCGGTTCCCGGCTCTGCTGCGGCCGCCGGGAGGTAGGCGTACGCGATCGAGCGCTCCACCGTGTAGCCGTAACCGGCGGTGGTGACGCGGCCGACGAGCTCGCCGCCGACGCGGACCGGCTCGGAGCCGAGCGCGACTGCGCGCGCGTCGTCGAGCACGAGGCAGGCGAGCCGGCGCTCGGGCTCGGTTCGCTCGAGCAGCGCGTCGCGGCCGATGAAGTCGCCCTTGTCGAGCTTGACCGCGAACCCGACGCCCGCCTCGAACGGCGTGTCCTCGGGAGTCACGTCCGCACCCCAGACGCGATAGCCCTTCTCGAGCCGGAGGGAGTCGATCGCCTTGTAGCCGCCGGCGATCAGGCCGTGCTCGCGGCCGCCGTCCCAGATCGTGTCCCAGAGGCGGAGGCCGAACTCCATCGGGCAGTAGAGCTCCCAGCCGAGCTCGCCGACGTAGGTCACGCGCAGGGCGAGGCAGGGGACGGAGCCGACCGCCAGCTCGCGCCCGCGCATGTACGGGAACGACAGCTCCTCGGTCGTCAGCGGCTGCAGGATCTTGCGCGCCGCCGGGCCCCAGAGGCCCAGGCACGCGTACTTCGAGGTCACGTCCTCCACCTGCACCGAGTCGGGGGCGTGCATCCGGATCCAGGCGAGGTCGTGCCGGCCGAACGCCGTCCCCGTGACGATGCGGAAGCGGTCCGCCGCCAGGCGCGTGACCGTGAAGTCGCACTCGACCCCGCCGCGGGGGTTGAGCATCTGCGTGTACGTGACGGCGCCGACGTCGCGCGCGACCCGGTTCGCGCACAGCCGCTCGAGGAACTCGGGCGCCTCGCCGCCGGTGATCTCGATCTTCGCGAACGACGTCTCGTCGAAGAGCGCGGCAGTCGTCCGGCAGGCGACGTGCTCGGCGCCGATCGCCGGCGACCAGAGCCGACCCGCCCAGCCGCGCGGCCGCAGCGACTCGTCCCCGGCGGCCGCGTTCGGCTCGAACCAGTTAACCCGCTCCCAGCCGGACTTCTCGCCGAAGACCGCGCCGAGCTCCTGCGTCCGCGGGTACGTCGGCGACGTGCGCAGCGGCCGGCCCGCCTCCCGCTCGTACCCGGGGTACTTGACGTCGTAGTACGTCGAGTAGATCTCGACCGTGCGCGCGAGCGTGTACTCGCGGCTCTCGTAGTGGCGGCCGAAACGGCGGGAGTCCATCTCCCACACGTCGAGGCTCGGCACTCCGTCCACGATCCACTCGGCGACGAGCTGGCCCATGCCGCCCGCGCCCGCGAGCCCGTGCGCGCAGAAGCCGGCCGCGACCCAGAAGCCGCGCACGTCGGAGGGCCCGAGGATGAACTCGCCGTCCGGAGTGAACGCCTCGGGCCCGTTGATCAGGCGGATCACCTCGGCGTCGCCGAGCTCGGGCACGCGCACGAGCGCGTTCTCCATCAGCTCCTCGAAGCGCGGCCAGTCCTCGGCGAGCAGCTTCCCGTTGAAGTCGGCCGGGATCCCGTCGAGCGACCAGGGCGCCGGATTCCGCTCGTAGCCGCCCATCACGAGCCCGCCCGACTCGCCGCGGAAGTAGACGAGCAGCGAGGGGTCGCGCAGCGTCGGCACGTCGAGCGGGACGCCGGACGGCTTCGTGACCAGGTACTCGTGAGCCATCGGGATGATCGGGACGTTGACGCCCGCCAGGCGGCCCAGCTCGCCCGCGAACATGCCGCCCGCGTTGACGACGATCTCGGTCTCGATCTCGCCCTTGTCCGTGACGACGCCCGTCACGCGGCCGCGCTCGACGTTGATCTCGGTGACCCTCGTGTGCGTGTAGATCTCCGCCCCCCGCCGCCGCGCACCCTCGGCGAGCGCCTGCGTCAGCTGGGAGGGATCGATGTAGCCGTCGGTCGGCAGGAAGGCGGCGCCGAGGACACCGTCGGTCGACATCGGCGGGAAGAGCCGCTGCGCTTCCTCGGCGGAGACGAGCTCGAGCGGCAGGCCGAAGGTCTTCGCCCAGCCGGCCTGGCGGCTGAGCTCCTCCAGCCGCTCCTGGGACGAGGCGAGGCGGAGCGACCCGACCTCGTGCCAGCCCGTCTCGAGGCCGACCTCGTCGCCGAGCCGGCGGTAGAGCTCGACCGAGTTCATCATCATCTTCGTCAGGCTGAGCGAGCCGCGCAGCTGGCCGACGAGGCCCGCCGAGTGGAACGTCGACCCGCTGGTGAGGTCGGCGCGCTCGCACAGCACGACGCCGTCCCAGCCCAAACGGGCGAGCCAGTAGAGGATCGAGCAGCCCCCAACTCCGCCGCCGATCACGACCGCACGTGCCGAGCCCTTCATCGGCGCACCCTATCCCGGGCCGATAATCCGGCTCGTGACCATCCGAGCCGTTGTCTTCGACTTCAACGGGACGCTCTCGCACGGCGAGCCGCTCCTGCTCGTGCTCTTCCAGGAGCTGTTCGCGGAGTACGGGCCGGCCGCTGACGGGCGAAGCCGTCAATAGCCGCCGAACCGCCGATTAGGCTCCGGGCGTGGCCGTCCTGACCTCGCAGCTCGACCGCGACGCCGAGGAGTTCGCGCGTCGGCGCGAGCGGATGGAGGAGCTCGTCGCCGAGCTGCGCGAGCGCAGCGCGCAGGTGGCGAGCGGCGGCGGGGCGACCGCAATGGAGCGGCACCGCTCGCGCGGCAAGCTCCCGGCTCGGGAGCGCGTCGACCTCCTCGTCGATCCCGGCACCGCCTTCCTCGAGCTGAGCGCGCTCGCCGCCTGGGAGCTCTACGACGGCGGAGCACCGAGCGCGGGGATCGTGACCGGCATCGGCGTAGTCGAGGGCCGCGAGTGCGTGATCGTCGCCAACGACGCCACCGTCAAGGGCGGCTCGTACTTCCCGCTCACGGTGAAGAAGCACCTGCGCGCGCAGGAGGTGGCCGAGCAGAACCGACTCCCGTGCCTGTACCTCGTCGACTCCGGAGGCGCGTTCCTGCCGCTCCAGGCCGAGGTCTTCCCCGACCGCGAGCACTTCGGCCGGATCTTCTTCAACCAGGCCCAGATGTCCGCCCAGGGCATCCCGCAGATCGCCGTCGTGATGGGCTCCTGCACGGCGGGCGGCGCCTACGTGCCCGCAATGTCGGACGAGACGGTGATCGTGCGCGGCACCGGGACGATCTTCATCGGCGGCCCGCCGCTCGTGAAGGCGGCGACCGGGCAGGACGTGACGGCGGAGGAGCTCGGCGGCGCCGACGTCCACACGCGGCGCTCCGGCGTCGCCGACCACTACGCGACTTCGGACGAGCACGCGCTCGCCATCGCGCGCGGGATCGTGCGGAACCTCGGCGCGCCGCAGGCGGATCCTGCCTGGGACGTCGCCGCGCCCGAGCCGCCGACGCTCGATCCGTCCGACCTCTACGGCCTCATCCCCGAGGACTTCCGCCATCAGATCGATCCACGAGAGTTGATCGCCCGCATCGTCGACGGCTCACGCTTCCAGGAGTTCAAACAGATGTACGGCGAGACGCTCGTGACCGGCTTCGCGCGGATGGAGGGCTTCCACGTCGGGATCCTCGCGAACAACGGCGTGCTCTTCGCGGAGTCGGCGCAGAAGGGCGCGCACTTCATCGAGCTCTGCTGCAAGCGGCGGATACCACTGATATTTCTGCAGAACATCACCGGCTTCATGGTCGGCGCCGAGTACGAGGCCGGCGGGATCGCTCGCGACGGCGCGAAGCTCGTGATGGCCGTCGCGAACGCGCAGGTGCCGAAGTTCACGGTGGTCACGGGCGGCTCCTTCGGCGCCGGCAACTACGCGATGTGCGGTCGGGCGTACGGACCGCGGCAGCTGTGGATGTGGCCGAACGCGCGCATCTCCGTCATGGGCGGCGAGCAGGCGGCGACCGTCCTCTCCATGGTCGGCGACGTCGACCAGGACGAGATCCGCGCGAAGTACGAGGAGGAGGGCAACCCGTACTACTCGACCGCGCGGCTGTGGGACGACGGGATCATCGACCCGCACGACACCCGCCGCGTCCTCGCTCTCGGGCTCGCGGCGGCACGCAACGCGCCGATCCCCGACACGACCTTCGGCGTCTTCAGGATGTAGGCGTGGTCGCGCGGATCCTGATCTGGAACCTGTTCGACTCCAAGACGACGCTCGAGGAGCTGCGCGAGCACCTGCCCGACCTGCCGGACGGCGACGTCTGGATCGTGAACCCGGCGCAGGACCGCTTCGGGTTGATCTCGTTCGGCGACGAGCTCCCGGACCTCGGCGGGATCCGCGAGCTGATCGGCGCCGAGCCCGCGGTCGCCGACGAGTTCGACGTCGAGTGACCCGCCGGGGGACGTGGACCGCGGCCGCGGTGGCCGCCGTCCTGTTCGGGATCTCCCTCTACGTGCTCATCACCTGGCTCGAGCACGCCCAGCTCTCGGACGTCCCCCTCTACGTCCGCTACGCGCAGGAGATGCGCGGCGGCGGCCTGCCGTACCGCGACTTCAGTTTCGAGTACCCGCCGGCCGCCCTGCCGCCGCTGCTCCTCCCGGCGTACATGAGCTGGAGCTATGCGACCTCGTTCGCGGTGCTCATGGGCGTTTGCGGCGCCGGCTGCATCGTGGCCGCGGCACTCGCGCTGCGCGCGGTGGACGCCGGGGCGGAGCGCACCTGGGCGGCGCTGCTCGCGATCGGGATCTCGCCGCTCGTCCTCGGCTCGCTGTTCGACACGCGCTTCGACCTGTGGCCGACGCTGCTGGCCGTCGGCGCACTTGCGGCTCTCCTCTACGAGCGCCCGATGCTGAGCGGGGGCCTACTGGGGCTCGGATTCGCCGCGAAGATCTGGCCCGCGGTTCTCGTCCCGATCGCGGTCGCGTACCTCTGGCGGCGGCGAGGACGGAGGAGCGCCCTGATCCACGTCGCGGCGTTCGCCGGAGTCGCGATCGCGTGCTTCCTGCCCTTCGTGATCCTCGCGCCGCACGGGGTCCGCGCGATGTTCGCCGACCAGCTCGACCGGCCTCTCCAGGTGGAGAGCCTCGGGGCGGCGGTGCTGATGGCGGCGCAGCACTTCGGGATGGCTCCGCTCCAAATGATCGACTCACACGGTGGACAGGCCCTGAGCGGGCGCGGCGCCGGGCTCGCCGCCGACCTCTCGACGCTCTTCGAGGTCGCGAGCGTCGGCACGATCTGGATCGTCTTCGCCCGCCGTCGCCACCCGGACGCGGAGGCCGTGCTGCTCGCGTCCGCAGCAGCCGTTGCCGCACTGGTCGCCTTCGACCGGGTGCTGTCGCCGCAATACCTGATCTGGATCGTCCCGTTCATCCCGCTCGTGTGGGGCGCACGCGGCTTCTACGCGAGCATGCTCCTGTTCCTTGCGCTCGGCCTGACGCAGACGTGGTTCCCGCGCCATTACTGGCCGCTTGCGAGCGCCCACGCCTCGCCGTACTCGTGGTACCTGCTCGCGCGCGACCTCGCGCTCGTCGCGATCGCCGGCCTGCTCCTGCTGGAGCTCAGCCGCGGACGAGATTCCGCAGCAGGAAGAGAAGGTTTGCCGGACGCTCGGCCAGCCGGCGCATGAGATAGCGGTACCACTCGGGACCATACGGCGCTGCGACGAGGACGTCGAAGCCGCGGGCCACGAGGTCGAGCTGGAGGCGGCTCCGGACGCCGTACAGCATCTGGAACTGGAACCGCTCCCTCGGGATGCCGCGCTCGCGCGCGAACGAGATCGTGTGCTCGATCAGCGTCTCGTCGTGGGTCGCGACGGCTGTGAAGCCGCCGGCCGCGAGCGCGGTCTCCAGCAGCCGGACGTACGCCGCGTCGACGTCGCGCTTGCGCGGATACGCGACCTCGGGCGGCTCGAGGTACGCGCCCTTGACGAGGCGCAGGTTCGGCGTGAGCGGCAGCAGCGCGGCCAAGTCGGCCTCGGTGCGGAACAGGTACGCCTGCAGCACGGCTCCGACGTTCTCGTGGCCGCTCTCGCGCAGCCGCCGGTAGATGCGGAGCGTGGCGTCGACGTGGCCCGACTCCTCCATGTCGATGCGGACGAAGTTGTCGCGCTGCGCCGCGTGCTCGACGATCTCGGCGAGGTTGCGTTGCGCGAGCTCCTCGCCGATCGAGAGGCCGAGGTGGGTGAGCTTGAGCGCGACGTTCGTGCGCAGCCCCTCCGCGTGGATGCGGTCGAGCAACTCTCGGTAGGCGGCGACGACCTCGCGCGTGGCGGCCTCGTCGCGCACGCCCTCGCCGAGGAGCGTCGTGTTCGTGAGGAGCCCCTGCCCGTTCAGCCGCCGCAGGACGGGGACGGCCGCGTCGAGGCTCTCGCCGGCGACGAAGCGCGCGGCGCCGAGCCGGAAGCCGTACCGCTGCACGAACCGCTGCAGACGTGGGCTGTCCGCGGCCGCGAGGATCAGGCTGCGGACGACGCTCACTCGAGCCAGGCCGCGACGATGTGCTCGACTTCGGCACGCTCCGCCTCGGTCAGGCCGCGCAGCGGCGCGCTCACCTCCGGCCTGACCGGGACGCCGCGGAAGCCGAGCGCCGCCTTCGACGCAGCGTGGAAGGGGAAGCGCTGCAGCTCGGCGCGCAGCGCGGTCGCCTTCTCGCCCGCCGCCGGGGTCGGCTCGCGGACGAGCGGGACGACCGCGTCGGGGAAGCTCCCGGCGAGCCCTGACACCGCACCGGCAGCGCCGGCCGCGAGCCCGCGCTCGAGCAGCCCCTCGGCGCCGACGAAGACGTCGAGCCCCTCGAGGAGGTATGGCTCGAGCCGCTCCCAGGGGCTGTCCGAGACCTTCATCCCGGCGAGATTCGGCGCGAGCTCGCGCAGCCGCGCGATCACCGGGAGCGGAATCGCGTAGCCGCTCCGTGCCTCGAACTCGTAGAGGTAGAACGGCACGGGCGCGCACGCGCGAGCAGCCGCCTCGAAGTGCGCGAGCAGCTCCTGCTCGTCGAGCGCGAAATAGGGCGGCGCGATGACCGCGACGGCATCCGCGCCGGCGCCTGCGGCGTGCTCCGCGAGCACAACGGTGTCGCGCGTCGTCTGCGCACCGGCGTGGACGGCGACCTGGATCCGCCCGGCCGCCGCCTCGAGGAACGCCTCGGCGATCTCCCTGCGCTGCGCGGGCGCGAACATCACGCCCTCGCCGGTGGTGCCAAGCGCGAGCAACCCGTCGACGCCGTGTCCGACGAGGAAGTCGACATAGGGAGCAACGGCCCCTGCATCGAGCCGCTCGTCGCGAAGCGGCGTCACGGCGGCGGCGAGAGCTCCCTGCAACACGGCGGTCACTCTAAGCTCCCCGCCGTGCCCGGGAACCTCCGCACCGAGCGGGACGGCGACGTCCTCCGCATCACCATGGCGCGCCCCGACCGGCGGAACGCGTTCGACGCCGCGGTCATCGCCGAGCTCGCCGAGGCGTTCGTCGCGGTCGGCCGCGCCCGCGCGGTCGTGCTCGCGGGCGACGGGCCGAGCTTCTCCGCCGGTGCCGACGTCGACTGGATGCGCTCCTCCGCCGACCTCTCGTACGAGGAGAACGTCGCCGACGCGAACGCCCTGCGCGCGATGCTCGAGGCGATCGACGGCTGCCCCGCACCGGTCGTCGCGCGGGTGCAGGGTCACGCCCTCGGCGGCGGCGCCGGTCTCGTCGCGACGGCCGACATCGCGATCGCCGCGCCCGACACCGTGTTCTCCTTCTCGGAGGTGAAGCTCGGGATCATCCCGGCCGTCATCTCCCCCTTCGCGCTGGCGCGGATCGGCCCCGGCGCGGCACGCCGCTACTTCGTGACGGGCGAGCGCTTCGACGCCGAGACGGCACTCCGGATCGGGCTCGTGCACGAGGTCGCGGAGGATCTCGACGCGGCGGTCGAAGGCGTCGTGGGCGAGCTCCTCTCCGCGGGGCCGCAGGCGGCGCGCTGGGCGAAGCGGCTCGTGCGCGAGCGGCCGGACGGGCCTGAGACCGCCCGCTGGATCGCCGAGCGGCGGACGAGCGACGAGGGACAGGAGGGACTGCGCGCCTTCCTCGAGAAGCGCCCTCCGAGCTGGCGCTAGTCCCTACGGCTGGAACTGCTGTGCGAACGACGTCACGTGGTCGACGTCGACCGCGAGCCAAACGCCCGAGTCGAGCGGCTCGACGAGCTTGGGCGTCTTCGCTCCGCCGACCAAGGCCGAGAGTTGCGCCGCCGAGACGGTGGTGTTCTGAAAATTCCCGGCGCCGGGGGTCAGCACCGTGCCGGTTGTCTCCGTCGGGAGGACGACGGTGAGCTTCTGGCTCCCCGCAGGCACGACGAGGTGGTCGTCCTCGACGCCCGGGCACGAGAGTGGAGCGCACTGCGTGCCTTGCTGCTGGGCATTCGCAACGTTCGCCGTCACCCCGACGAGGAAGAACTCGGGCTTGAGCACGAGCAGGTACCGCTTTGCATCGGCCTTCGTGATCGAGACGATCTGGCCGAAGTACTGAGCGTGCTCGGTCTGGCTCAGCAGGCCCGGCTGCGGTGTCGTTTGGGTCAGCGTCTGTGTCAGCGTCTTCGTCTGCGTGACTGTCACGGTCGTTGTCTTCCCGCCGGACGCGCAGCCGGCCAGCGCGAACACCGCAACGAGGATCCCAGCCATACGCATCGCCGCGACCCTACCGGCAGTCGGCACAGAGGCCGACGATCTCGACGCGGTGGTCGGTGGCGACGAAGCCGTGCCGCTTCGCCGCGGCCGACACCCACTCGTCGAGCCCGCACTCCTGGACTTCGACCACGCGATGGCACCGTTCGCAGAGCAGGTGGTGGTGATGCTCGTCGCCGCAGAGGCGGTAGCACTGCTCGCCGCCGTGGTGGGAGAGGACGTCCACGACGCCCCTCTCGCTGAGGAGCGCGAGCGTCCGGTAGACGGTGGCGAGGCCCGCGCCCGAGTCGCGTTCGCGGAGACGGCTCCAGAGCTGCTGCGCGGTCACGTCGTCGCGCTCCTGCGCGAGCTCCTGGAGCACCTCGAGCCGGCGCGGCGTCGCGCGAACGCCGTTCCGCTCCAACATTTCCGAGAGCTCTTGCTGCGTCGCGGCCATGTCCACTATCCTAGCCAACATGCGAATGAGAACCGTTATCGTCATCGCCCTTGGAGCCGTGCTCCTCTCGGCCTGCGGCAGCGGCTCTGCACACACAGCCGACACGCTCGACGTGGTCGCGGCGGAGAACGTGTACGGGAACATCGCTGCCGCGATCGGCGGCCCCCGCGTAGCCGTCACCTCGATCCTCACGAGCCCGACCGCCGACCCCCATCTCTTCGAGCCCAGCATGGCGAACGGCCTCGCCGTGGCCGACGCGAAGGTCGTGCTGCAGAACGGGCTCGGCTACGACGCCTTCATGACGAGGCTCGAGAACGCCTCGCCGAGCAAGAGCCGCGTCGTCGTGACCATGGCCGACGTCCTCGGCATCCACGGCACGGATGCAAACCCGCACCTCTGGTACGACGTGCCCCGCCTCGACCGCGTCGCCGGCGCGATCGCCGCCGCCTTCGTTCGCGCCGATCCGGCCCAGGCGACCGCCTATCGCGCCGGCCGCCGGCGCTTCGAGCACTCGCTCGCGCCGCTGCGCCACGAGGTCGCGAGCATCCGCAGCAGCTTCCCGGGCGCTCCGGTCGCGTACACCGAGCCGGTCCCGGGCTACCTCGTCGCGGCGGCCGGATTGCGGAACCTCGCGCCCGACTCGTTCACGCGGCCGATCGAGGACGGAACCGAGCCGTCCCCTTCCGCCGTCGCGGCCATGAGCTCGCTCATCGCTGAGCACCGCATTCGGGCGCTGCTCTACAACAGCCAGGCCATCTCCCCCATCACCGCGCAACTGCGGACCGCCGCGCAGAAGGCGGGCGTTCCCGTCGTACCCGTGACCGAGACCCTGCCGCCGCCCCTCGGCTTCCAGCAATGGCAACTCGCGCAGGCCCGCGCGCTCGCGGCGGCACTCGCGAGATGAGCGTCGTCACCGTCGACGACCTCGCGCTGCGGTTCGGCGACCGCACGCTGTTCGAGGGGCTCACCTTCGAGCTCGAGCGGGACGAGCTGCTCGCAGTCCTCGGGCCGAACGGCACCGGGAAGACGTCGCTGCTCCGGATCATGCTCGGGCTGCTCCAGCCGAGCGCCGGCCGGGTCGCGGTGGAGGGATGCCCGCCGCGCGAGCGTTGCCACCGAATCGGCTACGTGCCGCAGCAGCATGTGTTCGACCGGGACGTCGTCCTGCGCGGCCGCGACCTCGTGCGGCTCGGGCTCGACGGCCACCGCTGGGGCTTCGGGCGCTTCCACTCCGAGGATCGCGCCCGCGTGGACGCCGCGCTCGCCGAAGTGGGCGCCGAGGCCTACGCGGACGCGCCGGTCGGCCGGCTCTCGGGCGGCGAGCAGCAGCGGCTGCGCGTGGCGCAGGCGCTCGTCGCCGACCCGGTGCTGATCCTGGCCGACGAGCCGCTGCTCTCCCTCGACCTCGCCCACCAGCGAGAGGTCGTCGACCTGCTCGACACGCGCCGCGAACGCGCCGGCACGCCGGTCGTATTCGTCACCCACGACGTCAACCCGGTGCTGCACACCGTCGACCGCGTGCTGTACCTCGCACCGGGGCGCTGGGCGATCGGGACGCCGGACGAGGTCATGACCTCGGCGACGCTCACCAGCCTCTACGGAGCCGAGGTCGACGTCCTCAACGTCCGCGGCCGGGTCGTCGTGGTCGGGACGCCGGACGACCAGCACGTCCACCACGTGGGGAACGGCCACTGATGTTCACGCAGCTGCTCGCCGAGCACTTCGTCCATAACGCGCTCTGGGCCGGCGCACTGGCGGCGATCGTGTCGGGCGCGATCGGCGTCTTCGTCGTGACGCGCGGGATGAGCTTCGCGGTGCACGCGATCTCGGAGCTCGGCTTCACGGGAGCCGCAGCCGCACTCGTGCTCGGGATCGATCCGGTGCTCGGAATCCTCGGCGGCTCGCTGCTCGTGGGGCTCGTGCTCGGGCTCCTGTCGCTGCGCGGGCGGGAGCGGGACAGCTCGATCGGGGCGGTGCTCGCGTTCGGGCTCGGCTTCGGTGTCCTCTTCATCTCGCTCTACCAGGGCTACGCGACCGAGGCGCTCAACCTGCTCTTCGGCAGCCTCGTCGCGGTCTCCGACGCGCAGCTGCGGAGCCTGGCGATCGTCGGGACGATCGTGCTCCTCGGGCTGGCGGTGCTCTACCGGCCGCTGCTCTTTTCGAGCGTCGACCCGGAGATCGCGGCCGCGCGCGGCGTGCCCCTGCGCTTCCTTTCGGTCGCGATCTTCCTGCTGCTCGCGCTGACGACCGCGGAGGCGATCCAGGTCGTCGGCGTCCTGTTCGTGCTGACGCTCGTGATCACGCCGGCCGCGGCCGCCCAGCGCCTGACGGGGCGGCCCGCACTCGCCCTCGTGCTCAGCATCGGGATCGCGCTCGTCTCGACCGAGGGTGGGATCCTGCTCTCGCTCGCGAAGTCGTGGCCGACGAGCTTCTTCATCGCCACGATCTCGTTCGCCTTCTACGTCGCGGCCCGGTTCTACGACTGGAACCGCGGCCGGCAGGGCCGCCGGCCGACGCTACTGGGCGCGCAGGCTCTGGAGCAGGCGCCGGGTCACGTGGAGTGACGTCCGCGTAGCCGCCAGCTTGCCGGCGGCGACCGTGATCCGGTACTCGACCGGCCGGAGCGGCAGCGGCGTCTTGAATCCGCCGGTCGCGTCGAGGATCGGGTGCGCGACGACGCGCCACTGGCCACGCACGAGACGCCAGACCGCGACGGAGGCGTCCGGCCGCGGCGACACGTCGCCGACGAGCAGGCGCGGGCTCTGCGCGTGCACCTGCACGCGC
The DNA here is from genome assembly GCA_963743545.1 of uncultured Actinomycetes bacterium. GTDB lineage: Bacteria > Actinomycetota > Thermoleophilia > Gaiellales > Gaiellaceae > Palsa-739. The sequence goes on from CAVUQB010000006.1 coordinate 559,187, forward strand.
GGCGCGACCGCCACGGAGACTGCCGTCCCGTTCGTGCCGGGCGCGACGAGCCGGAAGGCGGTGCTCACGCGCGGCTGCAGGTGCAACCGCGCCGGATGCTTGACGTTCTGCACGGCGAGCCAGGCGCCGTCGCTGCTCCGCTGCTGCAGCACCGCACCCGGCACGTTCGCCGCACTCGCGGCGAGCGTGACCGAGCTCCCGTACAGCACGCGCGCGCTGCTCGTCGTGAGCCGGAGATCTCCGATCGAGAACCACGTCGACAGGAGGCCCAGCTCCTTCGAGACGTCGGGCGCGCTGCGCCTCACGTCGGCACCGGACGCAAGGTGGAAGACGACCGTCTCGGCGCGCAGGCTCCCGTCGCGCTCCACCCGCACCGACTCGACGGGACTGGCGAGGCCCAGCCGCGCGGCGAGGCGCGCCGCGGAGAAGTTGTACGGCCCCCAGTCGTGGTGCGGCGAGTACGTGTCCCACGGATCCGGGACCGAGCGCAGGTACGGGATCGGCGCGGAGCCGGGCCACGCGTCCTGCACGGCGTCGGTGCGACCGCCGGAGCTCGAGGAGTAGTACGTCCGCGCGACCTGGCCGTCCCAGGTCAGGATCTGGCCGAGGGTCGCGTAGACCGCGTGGTCGGAGCGTGGCCGCTCCGCCGCGACGCCCCCGTAGACCTGGTCGACGGAGCTCGGCACGAGGTCGTACCAGGAGCTCGGCTTCAGCTGCGCGACGGCGTAGGAGCGGGCGGCGACCGCCTGCGCCTCCAGCGCGGCGGTCGGCCAGTGCGACGGTGACTCCGAGGGAACGACCCCGCGGAGGTACGTGTCGAGCGCGAGACCGTTCACGACCGAGAGTCCCCCACTCTGGCTCCGCAGCACCAGCGTGCCGTGGTACTCGCGGCCGTCGAACGTGAGCGGCGCGCGGGCGCAGTTGACGACGGCGACGTGTCCGAAGGAGAAGCCTGCGCCGTGCTTCCGCACGGGAAAGACGAGCCGCGACCCGACGCCGTACGTCCCGGCGGGGAGCTTCCGCGTCAGCCGCTTCCCGTCGGTGACGACCAGCGGCGCCGCGCAGCCGACCGTAACGGACGACGCGTCCTGCGCGAGCAGGACACGGACGCGCTGCTCGCCGACGTGCCCCATCGTCGTGCCCGGGTAGTAGTGGTTGAGGATCCGGCGGTACTTCCAGCCGTGCCGCGCGTAGCCGTACGCGCCCCACTGGCTCATGCCGACGCCGTGACCCCAGCCGTGGCCGGTCACGATCAGTGCCGTCCCGGCGCGCGCCGTGCCTGCGGTCACACCCAGGACCGCAGCCAGCAGCAGGGCAACCCCCAACCTCAGCCGCACGCCGATGCTCTTTCCACCTCCAAGGCCGCTTAAACGAGGAAGGGTAGAGCCGGCCGGACGAACTCGCCCGAGTCCTTCGGCGAGGTGGTGCCTAGACTCCGGCCCGATGCGCCGTCTGCTGGTGGCCAACCGAGGGGAGATCGCGCTCCGCATCTTCCGTGCCTGCCGTGCCGAGGGCATCGAGACGGTCGCGGTCGCGGCTCCCGACGACCTCGGCTCGCTCCATGCCTCCTCGGCGGACGCGCTCGTCGAGATCTCCTCCTACCTCGACCCTGCCGAGCACGTGCGTGCTGCGCGCGAGGCCGGCGCCGACGCCGTTCATCCCGGCTACGGCTTCCTCTCCGAGAGCGCGGAGCTCGCCGAGGCGGTGCTCGAGGCGGGGCTGACCTGGATCGGGCCGCCGCCCGCGGCATTGCGGGCCGGCGGCGACAAGCTCGCGGCGAAGGAGACGGCCCGCGCGGCCGGCGTCCCCGTCCTGCCGAGCGGAACGGTGGAGGAGATCGGCTTCCCGTTGCTCGTGAAGGCGGCGGCCGGCGGCGGCGGACGCGGGATGCGCGTGGTGCGCGTACCCGAGGAGCTCGACGAGGCACTGGCAGCGGCACGGCGCGAGGCGGCGGCCGCGTTCGGTGACGACTCGGTCTTCTGCGAGCGCTACCTCGAACGGCCGCGCCACGTCGAGATCCAGCTCCTCGCCGACAGGCATGGCAACGTCACGGCGCTCGGCGAGCGCGACTGCTCGATTCAGCGCCGCCACCAGAAGGTGCTCGAGGAGTCCCCGTCGCCTGCGCTCGATCCCGAGCTGCGGGCGCGGATGAGCGACGCGGCGGTCGCCTTCGCGCGCGCGATCGGCTACGAGAGCGCCGGCACCGCCGAGTTCGTGCTCGACGGCCGCGACTTCTGGTTTCTCGAGCTGAACGCGCGGATCCAGGTCGAGCATCCGGTGACGGAGCTCGTGACCGGCGTCGACATCGTGCGCGAGCAGCTCCGGATCGCGTCCGGCGAGGCCCTGTCCGAGCACGTGACAGGCCGTGACCTGCGCGGGCATGCGGTCGAGGTACGGCTGTACGCGGAGGACCCGCGCTCGTTCCTGCCTCAGGCCGGCCGGCTCGAGCGGCTGCGGCTGCCCGAGGGGATCCGCGTCGACTCGGGCGTGCGCGAAGGCGACGAGATCGGCACCGCGTACGACCCGATGATCGCGAAGCTCGTGGCCGGCGGCGAGACGCGGGAAGAGGCGTTCGACCGCCTGGCGCGGGCGTTGCAGGAGACGGAGATCGGCGGCGTCACGACGAATCTCCCCTTCCTGCGTTGGCTCGTGCGGCATCCCCTCGTCCGCGCGGGCCGCGTGACGACCGCGTTCCTGGCCGAGAACCCTCCCCTGTCGGAGCCGCCGGCCGCCGCGCCGGCCGAGGTCTGGAGCGAGCCGTGGCGGCTGAACCTGCCCTCTCCCCCCTCGCGGCCTGCGCCCGACGTCGATGCCGCCGCGGCAGGACACGGGCCTGGCGGGCGCGAGCAGTCGGAGGTCGTCGCGCCGATGCCCGGCACGGTGATCCGCGTGCTCGTCGAGCCGGGTGCGGCAGTGGCCGCCCGCCAGCCGCTCGTCGTGCTCGAAGCGATGAAGATGGAGACGCCGCTCGTCTCCCCCTACGACGCGACCGTCCGCGCCGTCCACGTCGCCGAGGGCGACCAGGTCGCGGGCGGGACGGTGCTCGTCGAGCTGGACGAGTAGTGGAACCCGCCCGGGTCTCCGACGCTGCGGCGTTCCTCGCGGAGGCGGGGCCGCTCCTGCTCGCAGACGAGGCGCGCCACAACCTGATCCTCGGCCTCGCGGGGACGATCCGCGACTCCCCCGACCACTACCCCACGCGCAGCTTCTGGCTCGTGCGCGACGAAGGAGAGGTCACGGCCGCCGCGCTGCGAACGGCGCCGCACAACCTCGTCCTGGCCGGGCCGCGTTCGGAGGAGGCTCTCACCGTGCTGGCGCGGGCGATCGCCGAGGACCTCCCCGGTGTGGTCGGAGCGGAGCCGGAGGCGGTGGGATTCGCCGACCTCTGTGGTGCCGGCAGACCGGCCTCCGCGCGCGAACGAGCATGCGACAGGGCATCTACGCGCTCGAGCACGTCGAGCCGCCGTCCGGCGTGCCTGGAACGCTGCGCGTCGCGACGACCGCCGACCGCGAGCTTGCGTTGGGCTGGTTGCTGGCCTTCGCCGCCGAGGCGATCCACGAGGGAGCCCCGGGCGCCGATCGGGCCGAGGCGATGCTCGACTTCCGGCTCTCGTCTCCCACTGCAGGGGTGGCGCTGTGGGAGGACGGCGGCGAGCCCGTCTCCCTCGCCGGTTGGGGCGGCCCGACGCCGAACGGCATCCGTGTCGGCCCGGTCTACACGCCGCCGGAGCGGCGCGGCCGCGGCTACGCCACCGCGCTGACCGCAGAGCTCTCGCAGCGCCTGCTCGACGGCCGCCTGTTCGAGGATGGCCGTCGTGCCTGCTTCCTCTACACCGACCTCGCGAACCCGACCTCGAACGCGATCTACGAGCGGATCGGCTACCGCCGCGTCTGCGAATCGGCGGAGATCGTCTTCGGCTAGCTCGGGAAGAGCTTCTGCAGCTTCATGGCGGCGCCCATGTCGCCCTTGAGCTTGAGCTTGCCGGTCATGTAGGCGCTCGTCGGGTTCTGCTCGCCCGCGATGATCTTCTGGAAGATCTCCTGAGAGGCGCTGATCGTGCAGTCGGCACCCTCCTCGAGACCGTCCTCCACGCTGACGGCGCCGTCGGCGACCTTGACCGTCCACTGGCCGGCGCCCTCGATGTCGAACGAGTACGAGTTGTTCATTCCCTCGATCTTCGACGTGTCGGCGCGGGACGCGAGCGTCTCGAAGAACTCCTGCACGGTGTCTGGCATCAGTCGCTCCTTCTCGGGGTCGAGGGCGAGTTTATGCCCCGCCGCCCGAGCGACACCGATACCATCGCGCTCCGATGACGAGGGTCGAGATCGCGCTGCCGGGACAGGCCGGCGCGGACGCAGTTGCTCTGCCGGTAACCCAGCCGCTGGACGGCGACAGCGTGCGCGTCGTCGACGACAGGCTCGGCGGCCGGCTCGCGCGGCTCGCCGAGAGCGGCGAGCTGCGCGGCGAGCGCGGCGAGGCGGTCCTCCTCCACCTGAACGGCGAGCTGGAGGCACCACGCCTCGTCGCCGCGGGAGTCGGCAAGCGCGACGAGGTGGATGCCGACGCGCTCCGGACGGCGGGAGCCGCGACCGCCCAGGCGCTGGCGCGGGTCGGTGGGACGCTGGTCTGGCTGCTCGACGAGTCGCTGCCCGTGCCGCTCCCCGAGCAGGCTGCGGCGCTCGTCGAGGGGACGATCCTCGGCGCCTACTCGCCCGGCCGCTGGAAATCGGAGGACGAGACGCGCGCGCCGGAGCGGATCGTCGTCGCCCACGCCGGCGACCCGGAGCTCCAGCGGGCCGTCGAGCGTGCCGCCCTCCTCGCCGAGCGCGCGAACCGCTCGCGCGACCTCTCGAACATGCCGCCGAACCAGCTCACGCCCCACACGCTGGGCGAGCGGGCGCAGGAGCTCGCGCGCGAGCACGAGCACCTGACCTGCGAGGTCCTCGGCACTCGTGAGCTCGACGAGCTCGGGATGGGCGCCCTGACCGCCGTCGGCCGCGGCAGCCGCAACGAGCCGCGCCTGATCGTCCTGCGCTACGACCCGCCCGGCGCCCGCGACGACATCACGCTCGGGCTCGTCGGCAAGTCGATCACCTTCGACGCCGGCGGCATCTCGATCAAGCCGGCCGGCGGGATGCAGGACATGAAGGGCGACATGTCCGGCGGCGCCGGGACGCTGCACGGGATCGGCGCGCTCGCCGCGCTGGGCACGCAGGTGCGCACGATCGCCGTCCTCGCCGCCGCCGAGAACCTGCCCGGCGGAGACGCGTTCCGGCCCGGCGACATCCTCCGCGCCGCCAACGGCAAGACGATCGAGGTCACCAACACGGACGCCGAGGGCCGGCTCGTGCTCGCCGACGCGCTCTGGTACGTCCGCCGCGAAGGCGCGACGCACGTGCTCGACCTCGCGACGTTGACGGGAGCGATGGAGCTCGCGCTCGGCGACCTCTACGGCGGCGGCTTCGCGAACGACGCGACCTGGGGCGAGCTCGTGGTCGAGGCGGGGCGCCGCAGCGGCGACCTTGTCTGGCCGTTCCCGCTCCATCCGCGCTACCGGCGCTACATCGACTCGGCGTTCGCGGATATGAAGAACAGCTCGACGCTGCGCCAGGGCTCGCCAGTGCTCGCCGCCGAGTTCCTGCATGAGTTCGCCGGCGACGGCCCGTGGTGCCACGTCGACATGGCCGGGCCAGCGTTCCTCGAGCGCAGCCGCGGCGACTACCTCCGGGTACCCGGCGGTACCGGCTACGGCGTCCGGTTGATCGCCGAGCTGGGCACAATGCTCGCTTGAACTTCGAGCTGAGCGACGAGCAGGAGTTGATCCGCCGCACCGTCCGCGAGTTCGCGGTGACGAAGGTCGCACCCGTCGCCGAGGAGCTCGACCGTGAGGCGCGCTTCCCGTACGAACTCGTGGCGGAGCTCGGCGACCTGGGGCTGATGGGCCTGCCCATCCCCGAGGAGTACGGCGGCGCCGGCGGCGACACCCTCTCCTACGCGATCGCGATCGAGGAACTGACGCGCATCGACTCCTCCGTCGCGATCACCGTCGCGGCGCACACCTCGCTCGGGACGATGCCGATCCTGCTCTTCGGCAACGAGGAACAGAAGCAGGAATGGCTGCCGCGGCTCGCGTCGGGCCAGGGGCTCGCGGCGTTCGGGCTGACGGAGCCGGACGCCGGCTCAGACGCCGGCGCGACGCGCACGAAGGCGGAGCTGCGCGACGGCGAGTGGGTGATCGACGGCTCGAAGATCTTCATCACGAACGCCGGCACCGACATCAGCGCCTGCGTCACGATCACCGCGCTCACCGCCGAGGGCGAGATCTCGAACCTCGTCGTCCCGAACGGCACGCCCGGTTACGAGATCTCGGGGCCGATGCACAAGCTCGGCTGGCACGCGTCCGATACCCGCGAGCTCTCGTTCCACTCGTGCGCGGTGCCGGAGGGGAACCTCCTCGGCGAGCGCGGCCGTGGCTTTGGCCAGTTCATGGAGATCCTCGACGGCGGCCGCATCTCGGTCGCCTCGATGGGTGTCGGGCTCGCGCAGGGCGCGTACGACCTCGCCGCCGCCTACGCGAAGGAGCGGCAGCAGTTCGGGCGGCCGATCGCGAGCTTCCAGGCGATCCAGTTCCAGCTCGCCGACATGGCGACGGAGATCGAGGCCGGGCGGCAGCTCGTCTACCGCGCCGCGTGGCTCAAGGACGCGGGCAAGCCGTTCGCGCTCGCCGCCGCGCAGGCGAAGCTCTACACGGGGATACTCTCCAACCGGGTGGTCAACTCGGCGCTGCAGATCCACGGCGGGTACGGCTTCATGGAGGAGTTCGCGATCTCGCGGCTCTTCCGCGACCAGAAGATCCTCGAGATCGGCGAGGGAACGAACGAGGTGCAGCGGATGGTCATCGCCAAGCACCTCGGGTTCTAGTCGTGGGCGAGGTCACTCTCACTGTGGTCGCGAACGAGTTGGAGGCGGAGATGCTCTGCGGCCTGTTGCGGGCGAACGGGATTGCGTGCATGTCTCAGCGGACGAATCTCGCCGCCGGCATGGCGGACGCGGGCTCCTCGATGGGCGGACCGCGCGAGGTCCTCGTTGAGGAAGAGCAGCTCGAGGACGCGCAGCAGCTCCTTCCCGCCGCCGAGTAACGCCGATCGGAGGCACAATCGAGGGGTGATTCCGGTCATCGCGGCCGCTGTCGCGGCGCTCCTCTTCCTGCAGGCGGTCGTACGGCTACGCCGCCGGGGGCGCCCCGACCTCGCCGGCGGGGATCGGATCGTGCTCTTCGCCGCGGGGCTCGGCGTGACGCTCTTCGCGCTGATCGGCCCGCTCGACGACCTCGCCGACACGAAGCTCCTGTCCGCGCACATGACCCAGCACGTCCTGATCGGCGACCTCGGGCCGGCGCTGATGATCGCAGCGGTGCGCGGACCGCTGCTCGTCTTCTTCCTTCCTGCGGCCGTGCTCGCACCGCTTGCGCGCAATTCGCGCGTCCGCGCCGTGCTCGGCACGCTCCTCCGGCCGCGCGTGGCCTTCACGCTCTGGGCGGCGAACCTCGCGATCTGGCACATCCCGTACGTCTACGACCTCGCGCTCGCGCACCAGAACCTCCACAACTTCGAGCACGTCTGCTGGGTGTTCTGCGGGATGCTCGTCTGGACGCTGCTGATCGACCCGGGCTCGCACCGCCGGCTGACGGTCGGCGGCCGGGTCGCACTCGCGGCGTCGATGTTCGCGGCCGGGATGATCCTCTCCGACGTCCTCATCTTCAGCTTCACGCCGCTCTTTCCGTTCTACCGCGGTGCAGACGGGATCTCGGCGCTCCTCGACCAGCAGCTCGCCGGGATCGTGATGACCGTCGAGCAGCTCCTCACGCTCGGGATCTGCGTCGCGCTGCTGCTGCGGCCGCGCTGGAGCCGCGGTCGAACGCCCCGCCTGGCCGCTTCGCCGACGTGACCGCGACCTCGTTCAGCTTCGAGCCGCTGTTCCTGATCCTCGCGGTTGCCGCCGCCGTGTTCTACTGGCGCGCGGCGCGCACCGACCGCCCCGAGACGTGGCGCGTCGTCGCCTTCGCGTCCGGGCTCTTCCTGCTCGCGGCCTCGCTCAACTCGCCGCTCGAGACGATCGCGGCGCAGTACCTCCTGCTCATCCACCTGCTGCAGAACGCCCTCATCGCCGACGCGGCGCCACTGCTCGTCGTGCTCGGCCTGACGCCGCGGATGCGGAAGGAGGTCGGCCGCTACGGCCCCGATCGGTTGCGGACGCGCTACATCCTTCCGCTCTGGCTCGGCGCGTGGTACCTCACCCACTTCGCGCCGTTCTACAACTGGGCGCTGCGCACCGGCTGGGGGCTGAACGTCGAGCACGCGATCCTGATCGCGGTCGGCCTCCTCTTCTGGTGGCCGATCGTGACCGGGCGGCTCTCGCCGCCGGCGGGGCTCGCGTACCTCGCGCTCGCGTTCATCGGCTCCTCGTTCCTCGGTCTCTCGTTCATCTTCTCCAGCCGGCCGTTCTACTCGTTCTACGAGCACGCGCCCCGGCTCTGGGGCCTGTCGCCGATCCGCGACCAGAACCTCGGCGGGATCCTGATGAACGGGGAGCAGACGCTCGTCTTCCTGCTCGCGATCGGCTGGTACGTGATGCGGCTGCTCGACGAGGAGCACGCGCGGGACGAGCACGCGGTGGCCCGGCCGGAGGCGCTTTCGGATACATAGCGGAGGCCGGTGGTACCGTCGCGCCGTGCTCTTCACGCAGTTCCTGAACGACGACCTGGGCTGCGCCTGTTATCTCGTCGGCGACGAGCACGAGGGCATTGCGGTCGTCGTCGACCCGCCGTACTTCATCGAGCCGGTGCTGGCGGAGGCGGAGCGCCGGGACGTCCGCCTCGTCGGCGTGCTCGAGACGCACACCCACGCCGACCACGTCTCCGGTCACGGGCGGCTCGCGCTCGAGCACGGCGTCCCGATCCGCGTCCACCGCGACGCGGAGGCGGCGTTCCCGCACGAGCCGCTCGAGGACGGGACGGAGATCGAGATCGGTGCGGTCGTCCTGCGCACGATCCACACGCCTGGCCACCGCCCGGAGCACTGTTGCTTCGCGGTGACCGACCGCTCGCGCGGCGACGAGCCGTGGCTCGTCCTCACCGGCGACTCGCTCTTCGTCGGCGACGCGGGCCGGCCGGACCTCGCGGTCGACGCGCACGAGGGAGCCGAAGGCTTGTTCCACAGCCTGCGCCGGCTCGTCGAGCTCGGCGACGGCGTCGAGGTCTTCCCGGGCCACGTTGCGGGGTCGTTGTGCGGCGCGGCGATGAGCTCCAAGGCGTCGACGACCATCGGCTTCGAGCGCCGCTTCAACCCGGCGCTCCAGGGCGGGCTCGCCGACTTTCTCGACGCGCGGCTCGGGTCGCAGCCGCCGCGGCCGCCGAACATGGAGCGGATCGTCGAGCTCAACCGCGGCGAGCTCCTCGGCGCGCAGCCGCCGCTCGAGCGGGCAGGCTCGATCGCCGAGGACGCGATCGTCCTCGACGTGCGCCCGACCGACGTGTTCGCCGCGGGTCACCGGCCCGGGGCCGTCGGGATCCCGGTCTCCGGCTCGCACTTCGGGACGAAGGCGGGGTTCGTCCTGCCCGAGCGTCCTCTCGTCCTGCATGCGACCGACGAGGAGGAGGCCGTGCGCGCGGCGCGGGCGCTGCAGGCGGTCGGGCTGTTCGGGACCGCCGGCTGGCAAGAAGGCGGCGGCTCCGAGGAGCTCGTACCTGTCTCGCTCGACGAGCTCGAGCACCTGCTCGCCGACGACGCGGTCGAGCTGCTCGACGTCCGCGAGACGGACGAGCGGGACGAGGGTCACATCCCCGGCTCGCGGCATCTCCCGTACCGGACGGCGCGGGCCGCGGCGGAGGCGGGACTGCTCAACGGCCGGCCGTTCGTGACGATCTGCGAGTCGGGCCCGCGCGCGGCGGTTGCCGCGAGCGTGCTCCAGGCCGCCGGGCTCAACGCGCGGCCGGTGCTCGACGGCGGCGTCGCCGACTGGGGCGACCACGGCGGCGAGGTCAGCCCCTTCCGCCGCTGCGGCTCGTAGCTATCCGCCGGCGACCCAGCTGACGAGCGGGATCTCCATCTCGTTGGCCGACAGCCCACCGTGCTGGCCGTGGAACCGCTGCTCGAAGCGTCCCGGCTCAAGCCAGTAGGCAGCCTCGCCGGGGGCCGGCAGCACGACGAGGTTCGCCAACCGCGACGTCAGCGCCTCGGTGACGTTCGACCCGAAGAGGCCCTCCGCGAGCAGCGCCTCGACCGTGCGCACCTCCGCGACGCCGACGAGCAGCTCGCCGAGGCGCGCCTCGACTTCGGGGAGGCGCTCCGGCAGGACGTGCAGGAAGAGGTCGCGGCAGGATCCGGCAGGCGCGAGCGGCTTGCCGTCGGCCCCCACGGCCATGTGCTGCGCGAGCTCCGGCCAGACCTCGTTCACGTACGTCGTCCGCTCCGGCGAGATCCCCTCCATCCCGTGGTCGGCGGTCAGCAGGACGAGCGTCCCCTCGGGCCAGGGCGCCGCCGCGAGCGCCGAGAGGGTCTCCTCCATCAGGGTGGCCACCTCGGGCGCGTCCGTCCCGGCGATGTGCATCAGGGTGTCCGCGTCGCCGAGGTAGATCGTCCCGTACGCGTGCTCCTCCGCCGCGAGCGCACTGCACAGCATGGCCAGCCCCTCGGCATCGTCGTCGAAGGGATGGATGGTCGCCGGCTCGAGGAGCAGCCTGCTCGTCTCCGTGCGCACGATCTCGACCGGCATCGCCACATGGCTCGGCACCGGCAGCAGCCGCTGGTAGAGCGTCCGGTCGGGGAAGAGGTCGTGCGCGGTGAAGCCGGCATCGAACAGGGTCCCAGGACGGTCGTCGCCGGCGAAGCAGAACCAGAGCGGGGTGACCAGCCGGTTCAGCCGAGGCTCGAAGATGTTCCACTCGTAGAGGCCGTGCTCGCCGAGCGGGAGCCCGGAGTGGATGGTCGTCGAGTGGACGGTCGTCGTGGACGGGAAGCAGGACGACCAGCGCTCGACGTCGGCTTCGGCGAAGAGCGGATGGTCGGCGTGCCGCTCGAGGAAGCGCCACCCGAAAGCGTCGAAGTAGACGAGGACGACGCGCTCGTGCTCGCCGAGCTTCTCCTCGATCAGGCCGGGCAGCTCGTCGAAGCGGCGGCTCAATCGAGACGCTCGACCTGGTAGCCCCAGCCGCCGAGTTGGGCCAGGAGCTGCTCACAGTGCGCGGGATCGCGGGTCAGCAGCGTCAGCTCGACCCCGGTGTAGCCGACCGGAACCCACGCCGCCTCCCGCTGGTGCTCGACCTCGACGACGTTCACGCGCTCCGCGCCGAGCAGGTCGAGCAGCTTCGCAAGCTCGCCCGGATGGTCGGGCACGCAGGTGCGCACGACGAGGTAACGGCCGGCGAGCGCGAGCCCGCGCCGCATCACCTGCACCATGAGCGAGGCGTCGATGTTGCCGCCGGAGAGGAGCGCGAGCACCGGTCCCGAGCCGCCCCCCACGAGCCCCTCGAGGATCGCGGCCGCGCTCGCGGCGCCGGCACCCTCGACCACGAACTTCGTCCGCTCGGCCAGCAGCACGATCGCCTTCGCGATCTGCTCGTCGTCGACCGACACGATGTCGTCGAGCGTCTCGGCGAGGATCCCCATCGTCAGGTCGCCCGGATCCTTGACGGCGATCCCGTCGGCGATCGAATGGCCGGAGCCACCGGGCCGCGTCCCGGCCGCCTGCACGCCGACGATCCGCAACCCGGGCCGTACGGCCCGCAGGGCGATGGAGATGCCCGAGGCGAGCCCGCCGCCGCCGATCGGGATCACGACCGTCTCGAGCTCGTCGACCTGCTCCGCGAGCTCGAGCCCGATCGTCCCCTGGCCGGCCATGATCAGCGTGTCCTCGTAGGGATGGACGAACGTGCCGCCGCTCGCCTCGACGAAGGCGCGTGCGGCGTCGAGCGTCTCCTCGAAGGAGAGCCCGTCGAGGTCGACCTCGGCCCCGTAGCTGCGGGTCGCGTCGTACTTCGCCATCGGCGAGTCGCGCGGCATGAAGATCCGCGCCGGCGCGCCGAGCTCGCGTGCCGCCCAGGCGACGGCCTGGCCGTGGTTGCCGGCACTCGCCGCGATCACGCCCGCCGCGAGCTGCTCCGGCTCCAGATTCGAGAGCTTGACGTAGGCACCGCGGATCTTGAACGAGCCCGTCCGCTGCAGGTTCTCGGCCTTCAGGTGCACCGGCCGGCCCGCGAGCCGCGAGAAGGTCTCGGTCGGGTAGACCGGCGTGACGCGCGCGACTCCGTCGAGCCGCTCGCGCGCGCGCTCGATCTCAGGAAGGCCGGGTGCCGTTGCCATCGTGGATCCGGAACACCTTCTCGAGTATTTCCTGTACGGCGGTGAGTGGGTCGAGCTCCCGGGCCTGCACCGCGGCGAGCACCCGCTGCAGCTCGGCGTCGTCGGCGACCGCCCGCTCGAGGTGGCGGCTCGCTCGGCTGGACGCGACCGAGAACACCTCGCGCGCGAGATTCGCGCGGCGCCGCTCTTCCAGCTGCCCGCTCTGCTCGAGGAACCCGCGATGCTCGGCGATCTTCTCCCACAGCTCCGGCACGTGCTCGCCGCGCACGGCCTCGGTGAGGACGATCGGCGGATGCCACTCGTCGCTGCGGTCGAGGGCCAGGATCGAGCGCACGTCGTTCAGCATCGTCTTCGCAGCGGGGTTGTCCATCTTGTTGATCGCGATCACGTCCGGGATCTCCATGATTCCCGCCTTCAGGGCCTGCACCGCGTCGCCCGAGCCGGGCATGAGCACGAGCAGGACGGTGTCGGCGATCCCGATCACCTCGACCTCGCTCTGCCCCGCGCCGACCGTCTCGAGGAAGACGACGTCCTTGCCGGCCGCGTCGAGCACGAGCAGCGCCTGCAGCGCCGCCTCGGCGAGACCGCCGAGGTGGCCTCGCGTCCCCATCGAGCGGATGAAGACCTCGGGATCGAGGAAGTGGTCGCTGAGCCGGATGCGGTCGCCGAGTAGCGCACCGTGCGAGAACGGGCTCGAGGGATCGACCGAGACGACGCCGACGCTGATCTGGCTCTCGCGCACGTGCCGGATCAGCGCCGAGACGAGGCTCGACTTGCCGACGCCGGGCGGGCCGGTGACGCCGACCGAGTAGGCGGAGCCGGTCTGCGGGTAGAGGTCGGCGACGACGCCGTACGCGAGCGGGTCGCCGTCCTCGACGAGGGAGATCGTGCGCGCCAGCGCACGCCGGTCGCCCTCCCGGACGCCGGCGGCAAGCTCCTCACGCGTCCAGTCGCGGCGGCCGGGCACCGCGAGGACTCTAGTGGGCGGCTGCTACGGGCGTGGCGTCTGAGACGGCCTCGTCCTCCGCGGGCGTCTCGCCCCCGAGCTTGCGGGCCATCACCGTGCCCGCGAGCGCCGCGACGACCAGCAGCGCGCCGCAGGCTCCCCAGATCCAGCGCGGTCCGGCCGGGTCGAGGAGCAGGCCGCCGAGCGCGTACCCGAGGCCCAGGAGCGCATACGTGATGCTGATCACGAACGTCAGCGCGCGACCACGCAACAGGTCGAAGGTGCCGCGCTGCACGAGGAGGGCGTTGCAGTTGATGGCCACCCCGTTCCCAACGCCGGTGAAGAGGACGCAGCAGGACGCGACCCAGATGTTCGGGCTGGCCGCGGCGGCCAGGTAGCCGGCTGCCATCAGAGCGAGGCTCCCTCCGTACGTGCGGGCGACGCCGAGGCGGGCGAGCAGCCCGGCGCTCACGGCGCTGCCGAGCACGAGGCCGGCGCCCATCGCGCTGAAGATCAGGCCGAACCCCAGGTCGCCGGCATGGAACGTGTGCTTGGCGAGGAAGATCTCGACGGCGTTGGCGGCGCCGGTCGCGACCGAGGCGATTCCCCACGCGACGAGCACAGCCCTCATCGACGGCGAGCGGAACGTCGTGCCGAAGCCGTCGCGCAGATCGGTCCAGTGACCCCGCGAGAGCGCGCGCTCGCTCTGCAGCAGGCGCGGCGGGATCCGCAGCACGAGCACGATGGAAACCGCGAACGACACCGCATTGATCGCGTATGCCGCCGACGGCCCGCCCGCGACCGTCAGGATCGCGCCGACGAGCGGCCCCAACATCCAGCTCAGGTTCTCGACCCCCTGCAACAGCGCGTTGGCGCTCGGCAGCTCCGCGTCGGGGACGAGGTTCGGGATCCCGGCGTAGACGGCCGGGCGGAAGAAGCCGGTCGCGAGACCTGCGATGCCCGCGAGGCCGACGATCCAGCCCGCGGTCGGCACGAACGGCAGCGCCGCGAAGACCCCCACCCGCACAGCGTCGGCCCCGATCATCAGCGAGCGGCGCTCGAATCGGTCGAGGAACGGCCCGAGCAGAAGCCCGACCACGATCGTCGGCAGGAACTCGACGATGAAGACTGCGGCGACCCAGGGACCGGAGTTCGTCCGCTGCTGCACGTCGATCGCGAGCGCCACCGCCGCGAGCAACGTCCCCGCGCTCGAACAGAGCGTGGCAAAGAAGAGGTTGCGGAATCCCGGCAGCCTCAGCGGCCTGAGTTGGGCTGACGACAACCTCACGAGCTTGCGCCCGAAAGTACCACCTATGCAGGCCGGTTACGAGACGCCCGAAAGGACGTGTCCCAACCCGACAGCGAAGAACTCGTTCTCCTCCGGGGTGCCTACCGTGACCCGGATCGCCTCCGTTGCGCCGAAGCCGTCGAGCGGGCGAACGATGACCCCTTCCCGCTGCAGTCGCTCGAACAACTCCCGCCCTCCGCCGACGTCGGCGAAGAGGAAGTTGCCGCGCGACGGACCCACCGGATCCAGCCCGTGGCTGCGCAGGATCTCGGCCAGCCGCTCGCGGCCCGTCGCGTTCAGCTCGCGGCGGCGGGCGATCTCCTGCGGGTCGTCGAGGCTCGCGAGCGCGGCCCCCTGCGCCGTCGCGGCGACGTCGAACGCGCGCCGCACCTTGCTCGTCGCGGTTGCGACGTCGGCCGGCGCCACCGCCCAGCCGACCCGCAGGCCGGCCAGCCCGTAGATCTTCGAGAAGGTGCGCAGCACCGCGATGCGACGACCCGCGCGGAAGAGGTCGAGCCCGTCGAGGTAGTCCGGGTCGTCGATGTACTCGAAGTACGCCTGGTCGAGCACGCAGAGGACGTGCTCGGGGAGCCGGTCGAGGAAGGCGAGCAGCTCCGCCGCACCGTTGGCGGTGCCGGTCGGGTTGTTCGGGTGGCAGACGTAGACGAGCTTCGTGCGCGGCCCGATCGCCGCGAGCAGGCCGTCGAGGTCGTACGTGTGGTCGCGGAGCGGGACCCGCCGCGCCTCAGCCCCGAGCTTCGCGGCGGTGAGGACGTAGCTCGGGAACGACGGCCAGCCGCAGACGACGTCATCGCCGGGATCCAGGGTCGCCTGCGCGAGCAGGTCGATGATCCCGTCCGCGCCCGCGCCGACGATCACCTCCTCGAAGGCGACGCCGTGCCGCTCGGCCAGCGCCGTCCGGAGCGACCAGACGCCGCCGTCCGGGTACCGGTTCAGCTCGAGCGCGGCCCGCTCCATCGCCTCGAGCGCCGCCGGGAACGGCGGGAACGGCCCCTCGTTCGAGGCGAGCTTGACGACGCGCTCCAGCCCGAGCTCCCGCTGCACCGCCTCTACGGGCTTGCCCGGCTCGTACGGGACGAGACCGTCGATCGATGAGCGGAAGAGGCTCAACCGCTCTTCCCGCGCCGGGACGTGAGGCGGCCGCGCGCCCGACCGGCCTTGCGGCGCGCTTTTCGCTTCCAGACCGTGACCATGACCCAGCCGATGACGGCGTTCCTCCGGTTGATGATCGTCACGGAACCCTCCCTACGCCGGTGCCTTCGCGCGCGGCTTGCGGTTCGGGATATGGATGGCGCGGCCGAGTGCGACGAGCCCTGCCTCCTTGATCGCCTCCGAGAGCGTCGGGTGCGGCGCGATGCCGTCCGCGACCGTCTCCACCGTCGACTCGGCGTCGATCGCGACGACTCCGGCCTCGACCATGTCGGTCACGTGCGGCCCGACCATGACGAGGCCGAGCAGCTCGCCGTAGCGCGTCTCGTGGATCGACTTGACCCAGCCGACCGTCTCGTCCTGCATCACGGCGCGCGCGTTCGCGATCCACGGGAACTGGCCGACCGCGACGTCGTCGCCGTACTCCTCGCGCGCCTGCACCTCGGTGAGGCCGACCGCGGCGATCTCGGGATCCGTGTAGATCGGACGCGGGATCGCGCGGTTGTTGAACACGGCCTCGTGGCCGGTCGCGTTCTCCGCCGCGATCTCGCCCTCGCGGAACGCGGTGTGCGCGAGCTGCCAGTAGCCGGCGCAGTCGCCGACGGCGTAGATGTGCGGGACGCTCGTCCGCCGGTGCTCGTCGGCGGCGATGCCGGAGCGCCGGTCGAACTGCACACCGGCGGCCTCGAGGCCGATCCCCTCGACCGCCGGGCCACGGCCGACCGAGACGAGCATCAGGTCGGCTTGCACCGTCTCGCCTTCGCCGAAGTGGACGGTGAGTTGCGAGCCGTCGTCCTCGACGCGCGTGCACTGCTTGCCGAGATGCAACGTGATGCCTCGCTTGCCGAACTGCTTCGCGAGCTCCTTGCCCGCGTCCTCGTCCTCCTGCGGGATCAGGGTCAGCATCTCGATGATCGTCACTTCCGAGCCGAAGCGGTTGAAGATCGAGCTGAACTCGCAGCCGATGACGCCGCCGCCGAGGACGACGAGCCGCCGCGGCACTTGATCCTGCGCGAGCAGGCCGGTCGAGTCGACGCAGCGCGGCGAGTCGAGCCCTTCGATCGGCGGGCGCAGCGGGAACGACCCCGTCGCGACGACCGCAGAGCGGAACGTGACGTCCTCCCCGCCCTCGACGGCGATCGTGTTCGGGTCCTTGAACGTGCCGGCGCCCTTCACCCACTCGACGCCGTTCGCCTTGAACAGGCCCGCGACGCCGGACGTCATCTGCTTGCTGACACCCGCCTTCCAGGCGTTGGCGGCGGCGAAGTCGAGCGTGGGCTGACCCACCGAAACGCCGAACTTCCCGAACGACTCCTCCGCCTCCTTGAGCGCGAACGCGGTCTGTACCCACGCCTTGGTGGGAATGCAGCCGACGCGCAGGCAGGTGCCGCCGAGCTCGGGCTCCCGCTCGATGCAGGCGACCTTCGCGCCGAGCTGCGCGGCGCGGATGGCGGCGGTGTAGCCACCGGGACCGCCTCCCAGGACGGCAACGTCAACGTCCATTTCTCATCTCCCTGGTCATGTTGCGCCTGAGCGTACTCAAACGTTTCGCCCCCAAACCAGACCAAGGGCCGGAGGCTAAGACAGCCGCGCTTCCGGCCCGCGAAGTTCCATCTCCAAGCGAGCGAAGCGCTTCGCGAGCTAGAGGTCGGCGACCATGGTGACGGTTCCGTCCTCGCGGCGGACCTCGTTGAAGCCGTGCTGCTCGTAGAAGCCGGTCTGGCCGGGCTCGGCGCTGAGGCTGATCCGGGAGAAGCCGTCCGCCCTGGCCTGCGTGAGCAGTGCCTCGAGCAGCTCGGCTCCCGTGCCGTGGCCGCGCTTGCTCGGGACGACGGCGATCGTCAGCTCCGGCGTCTCCTCGTCCACGAAGCCGAAGCCCGGAGCCGAGGCCGGGAAGAGCCGGTACCACGCCGCGCCGTACGCGTTCGGGCCTGCGGACGCGATCACGCCCGCGTCGCCCGGCCGGCCCCACTCCTTGACGTAGCGGTAGACCGGCAGGTCGGGATCGCCCATCCGCCAGTGGTAGGCGTGGCGGAGCATGTCCCGGAGGAAGCGCGTGTCCTGCTGGTCGGCCGGACGGAGCACCGTTACAACGCGAGCCCCGGGTCCTCGAGGCTCTCCTTCAGCGTCTGGAGGAAGGCAGCGGCCGGCGCGCCGTCGACGGCGCGGTGATCGAACGTGGCCGTGAGCGTGACCACCGGCCGCACCACGATCTCGCCGCCGAGCGGGACGGCGCGGTCTTCGGTCGCGCCGACGGCCACGATCGCCGACTGCGGCGGGTTCAGGACGGCCGTGAAGCTCTCGACCGCGTACATGCCGAGGTTCGAGATCGTGAACGTGCCGCCGTCGAGATCCTCCGCGCGCAGCTTGTTCTCGCGCGCGCGGCCGACGAGGTCGGCGCGCACGCCGGCGATCTCGGTCAGCGAGAGCCGCTCGGCGCTGCGGATGACGGGCACGACGAGACCCTGCGGCGCCGCCACGGCGAGACCGACGTTCGCGGTCGGGTGGAGCAGGATCGCGTCCTCGGTGAACTCTGCGTTCACCTCGCGGTGGCGCATCAGTGCCTGGGCGCAGACCTTGGTGAGGACGTCGGTGACGGTGACGCGGACGTCCGGATCCCGCTCGCGGAGCCTGGCGACGAGCGCGTTCACGCGCGTCATGTCGGCCGAGGTCTGGAGCTGGAAGACCGGGATCTGCCACGCCTCGGTGAGCCGGCGAGCGATCGTCTTACGGATGCTCGTGAGCGGGATGCGCTCGGCCTCGCCGCTCGGGACGGGCGCCGGTGCGGCCAGGGGAGCGGTCGGGCCGCCGGTCTCGGCGCGCTCGACGTCCTCGGCGACGATGCGGCCGTCGGGACCGGTGCCGTGGAGACCGGACAGCTCGATGCCGCGCTCGCGCGCGATGCGCCGCGCGAGCGGCGAGGCCTTGATCCGCCCGTTGCCGGAAGCGACCGCGGCCTCTTGCGCTGCTTCCGCCGCCGGAGCCGGCTCGGGCATGCTCGGCTTCGCCTCCTCCTTCGCCGGCGCTGCGGCCTTGACCTCGGGCACGTCCTCACCCGCGGCACCGATGAAGGCGACGGTCTGCCCGACCGGCACCTCGCCCTCGGCGACGGCGATCTTGAGCAGGACGCCGGCCGCCTCGGCCTCGACCTCCTGCGTCACCTTGTCGGTGTCGAGCTCGAAGAGCGGCTCGCCCTTCTCGACCGGCTCGCCCTCCGACTTGAGCCAGCGGACGATCGTCCCGGACTCCATGCCCTGGCCGAGCCGCGGCAGGATGACCTCGGTCGCCACCCTCTAGTCCTTCCCCACGGTTCGCTTGATCGCGGCGAGCACATCCTCCGCATGCGGGACGACGAAGTTCTCCATCACGGGCGCGAACGGCAGCGGCGAGAACTTCGCGCCGACGCGCTCGACCGGCGCGTCGAGCCAGTCGAACGCCTGGTACTGGAGGACGGCCGCGACCTCGGCGCCGAAGCCCATCCGCGTCACCGCCTCGTGCGCGACAACGGCGCGATTCGTCTTCTTGACCGACGAGACGAGTGCCTCCTCGTCGAGCGGCTGCAGCGTGCGCGGGTCGACGACCTCGACCGAGATCCCGTCGCTCTCCGCCTCCTCGGCTGCCTTGAGGCTCTCGTGGACGAGCCGGCCGGTCGCGATCACGGTCACGTCCTCGCCCTCACGGTGCACACGGGCGCGCCCGATCGGGATGGGCTCGATCTCCTGCGGCACGTTGCCCTTGATCGGATAGAGCGTCCGGTGCTCGAAGAAGACGACCGGGTTGTCGTCGTAGATCGCCGACCACAACAGGCCGCGCACGTCCTCCGGGGTCGAGGCGAACACCACCTTGAGGCCCGGGATGTGCACGAACCACGCCTCCAACTGTTGCGCGTGCTGCGCGCCCGGCGACCAGCCGGCGCCGCCCTGGGTGCGGAAGACGACCGGGACGGTGAGCTGCCCGCCCGACATGTAGCGAAGCTTCGCCGCCTGGTTCACGACCTGCTCGGCGGCGAGCGTCATGAAGTCCTCGTACATGATCTCGGCGATCGGGCGCATCCCCTGCATCGCGGCGCCGATCGCCGCGCCCGCGAGCGCCATCTCCGAGATCGGCGTGTTGCGTACACGCTCTTTGCCGAACTCCTCGAGCAGCCCCGACGTGACGCCCATCGAGCCGCCCATCTCGGCGATGTCCTCGCCCATGATGAAGACGTCGTCGTCGGAGCGCAGCGCGGTCGAGAGCGCGTCACGAACGGCTTCGCGGTAGGTCAGCTCAGGCATAGACGTTCTTCAACGCATCTTCCGGCGCCGGATCGGTGCCGTTCTTGGCGAACTCGACCGCGGCCTCGACGATTTCCGTCACCTCGGTGTCGAGCTCGGTGAAGTCGTCGTCCGAGACCTCGAGCTTGGCGCGCAGCAGCTCGATCGGGTCGCGCGTCGCGCGCAGCTCCTTCGCCTCTTCGCGGTCGCGGTAGACCTGCGGGTCGCCGATGTAGTGGCCGCTGAAGCGCACGGTGTCGAGGTGCAGGAAGACAGGCCCCTTGCCGGAGCGGGCGTGATCGAGCGCCTGCCGGGTCGCTTTGTACACCGCCTCGACGTCCTGTCCGTCGGCCTTGGTCGCCTTCATGCCGAACGCCTTCGCACGCAGGGAGAGGTCGCGGATCGGCGAGTGCTGCGATTCCGGGGTCGACTCGGCCCACTTGTTGTCCTCCAGCACGAAGACCGCCGGCACATGCCAGAGCTGCGCGAGGTTGAGCGCCTCGTGGAACGTGCCGATGTTGGTCGCCCCGTCGCCGAAGAACGCGACGGCGACGCGCGGCTCGCCGCGCAGCTGGAACGCGAGCGCCGCGCCCGTGATGTGCGGCAGCCCGCCGCCGATGACGGCGTTCGCGCCCATGTTCCCGCGCTCGATGTCGTAGAGGTGCATCGAGCCGCCGTAGCCGTGCGAGCAGCCCTCCTGCTTGCCGTACAGCTCGGCCATCAGCTCGTTCGGGTGCGTCCCCTTCGCGAGCGTGTGGCCGTGCGCGCGGTGGGTCGAGGCGATGACGTCGCCGTCCTCCAGCGCGCGGCAGACGCCGACGGCGCACCCCTCCTGGCCGATTGCGACGTGGAGGAAGCCGGGCAGCTCGCCGGCGCGGAACCGCTCCTCGACCTTCTCCTCGAAGCGGCGGATCAGGAGCATCTCGCGCAGCACGTCGCCGAGCTCGTTCTTCGCCAGGCTCGCCCGCTGTTCCACCTTGGCCACGGGCCCGAGTGTACGGTTCCCGCCGTGCCGCTCGCCGAACGCTGGAACGCCGTCGAACGGGGCCTGGATCCAAGGTGGACCGAGGTCACATTGAGCCTCACGATCAACGACGACGCGGCCAGATCCCGCGCCGCTGCACTGCTCGGGCCGGCCGGCCCGGGCGTCGGAAGCAGCGACATCCGCTTCGACGTCTCGACCCAGGGAGCGAGCATCGGACCCGAAGCCGCACGCCGGCTTCTGCGCAGGATCGACGACGAAGGCATCGTCGGCCGGCTCGAGCTCGTCGAGATCCTCGGCGTGCGACCCGAGCCGGCGCCGCCCGCGCGCTCACTCGCGGACGAGTGGCAGGCTGCGCTCGAGGTGCTCCCGTCCGACTGGAGCGACGTCATCGCCGAGCTCGAGCTCGAGTCGAGCGCCGACATCGACCGCGCCGCCGTCCTCTGCGCCCCCATCAACCCCATGCGGCCACCCGGCGGCAAGCCCGGCTTCCGCTTCCGCTGCGCGAGCCGGCGCGGGTACGGCGCGGCCGCCGGGATGGTGCACCGCTGCCTCGCGCGGCTCGACGAGGCGGAGATCACAGGACACGTCCGGATCACGCGGGTGCTGAGCGACGTGCATCCGGTCGGGACGCAGGGCGCGACCTTCGCGGTCGGCCGCCGGCCCGCCTGATGGCCGACCCCGTCGCGTGGAAGCTCGTCGAGCGCGGCTGGGCCGTCATGGCAAGCGACGGCAGCGAGGTCGGGAAGGTCGACGAGGTCCTCGGCAGTGCCGAAGCCGACATCTTCGACGGCTTCTCCGTCGGCGAGGGAACAGCACTCGACCGCCCGCGCTATGTCCCCTCGGAGCAGGTCGGGGCGATCGAGGTGGGAACCGTCCACCTCACGATCGGCGCCGAGGACTTCGCGCAGCTGGGGCCGCACCAGGCACCGCCGCCGGGCGGGCGCTTCGCCCCCTAACGCGAGGTCGGTTACGGTGGAGCTGTGGTGAGGAGGACGACGTGATGAGCGGTCTGGGACTTTCCGGCGCGACGAAGCGCGTGGCCGATCACGCTCGCTCGTTCGTCGAGCTCGAGCTGCAGCTCGCGACCGCCGAGCTGAAGAGGAAGGCCGCGGCCGTCGCCACGGGCCTCGGGCTCACCGTCGCCGCGGCGATCCTCGCCTTCCTGGCGCTCGTCTTCGTGCTCCTGGCAGCGGCCGCCGGCCTGTCCACGACGATGCCGGTCTGGGCCGCCCTTCTGATCGTGTTCGCGGTGCTCGTGATCGTGGCCGCGATCCTCGCCACCGTCGGCATCAAGATGCTGAAGGAGGGCGCAAACGCGATTCCCGAGCAGGCATTCGAGGAGGCGGAGCTCGCCGCGGAGGCGTTGCGGGAGTCGGAGATGCAGCGCGACCCGGAGACGCCGACCGATGGCGATTGAGCCGGACCTCCGGCGCGAGGTCGCCGACGAGCGGCGCGAGCTGACGGACGCCGTCGCCGACCTGCGCGTGGAGCTCGACAAGGCGGCCGAGCGCGGCAAGCGGATCGGTGTCGCAATCGGCGTCGTCACCGGCGCCGCGATCGCGGTCCGGACGGCGCTCAGGATCCGCCGCCACTTCCGCGACTAGCTAGGCCCGCAGAACCGCGCCGAACCGCGTCGCAAGCGCGTCGACGATCGACGCGCGCACGGGCGCGACGTCCTCGTCCGTCAGCGTCCCCTCGCGGGAGCCGAAGGCGAGCCGGAACGCCAGCGAGCGCTTGCCCTCGCCGGTCTGCTCGCCGCGGTACTCGTCGAAGACCTCGAGCTCGCGCAGGAGCTCACCGGCCGCCTCGCGGATCGCCGCGAGGATCTCCGCCGCCGGGATCTCCTCGTCGACGACGAAGGCGAGATCCTGGCGCACCTCCGGGTACGGGCTCACCTCCTCGAAGGCCGCGACGTGCGGTGCGGCCTCGGCGAGTGCGTCGAGGTCGAGCTCGAACGCGCTCCAGAGCCCGGGGAACAATCCGGGATGTAGTTCGCCGAGCCATCCCTCAGCCGTCCGCGCCGTCTTACCGGGATGGAGGAAGGGTTCGC
Organism: uncultured Actinomycetes bacterium; assembly: GCA_963743545.1. Taxonomy (GTDB): domain Bacteria; phylum Actinomycetota; class Thermoleophilia; order Gaiellales; family Gaiellaceae; genus Palsa-739. The sequence goes on from CAVUQB010000006.1 coordinate 582,239, forward strand.
TTGCCCGCTCGTAGCTCCGGTCCATGCCAAGTGCCGAGTAGATCTGCTCAACAGCCCACTTAGCCTCATGGAAGAAGCCGTCGACGATGCCTGCGACGTGCCACCGCTCCTCCGGCAACTCGCCTCCGACGTCGCGGTAAACGCGTGCGACCTCGAATAGGGCTACGTCAATCACGCCCTCGTCGGCGTTCCTACGCGCCGGCTCAAAGAGCGAGGCATACAGGACGGTGCGGAGCGCGGCCGCCTCGGCCGAGAGCGGCTCCGGCAGCCGCAGGTCTCCCTCGGCGACGAAGCTGGGCGTATACGCCTCGGCGTAGCCGGCGCCGACGAGCACGTCCTCCACCTGCCGGCGCAGGCGCTGCTCGCGGGTCAGCCGGCCGAACATCGCCTCGCGTCGCGGCAGCGTGAACGGGATCTCGGGCAGCTTGAAGCGCGCGACCTCCTCGATCAGGTCGACCTCGCGCGTCACGTCGCGCGCGCGCCAGGTCGGCACGCGGAAGCCGTCGTCGAGCCGGTCGAAGCCGATCCGGCCGAGGATCTCGGCCTGCTCCTCGGCGGCCACGTCCAGGCCGATCAGCTCGTTCGCGCGTTCCGGCGGCAGCTGGATCACCGCCGGTTGCGGCAGCGCTCCCTGGACGTCCTCCGCCCCGGTCCACCGTGCGCCGCTCAGCTCCACGATCAGCTGTGTCGCATAGGTCGCCGCCTGGCCCGCGACGTAGGGGTCGACGCCCTTCTCCCAGCGATTCGACCCCTCGGTGCGCAGCGCGTGGCGCTCGGAACTGCGCAGGATCCCGACCGGCTCGAAGTTGGCGGCCTCGAGCAGGACGTTCGTCGTCGCGGCGGAGACCTCCGTCTCCTCGCCGCCCATGATCCCGGCTAGCCCGACGGCGCGCTCACCGTCGGCGATCACGAGATCCTCGGCACTGAGTGTGCGTTCGGTGCCGTCCAGCGTCCGCAGCTTCTCGCCGTCACGCGCACGGCGTGCGACGAGCCCGCCGCGGAGCAGGTCGAGGTCGTAGGCGTGAAGCGGGCTGCCGAGCGCGAGCATCACGTAGTTCGTCACGTCGACGACGTTCGAGATCGACCGGACTCCGGCATGCCGCAAGCGCGCCTTGAGCCGGAGTGGCGACTCGCCGGGCGCGACGTCGCGGAAGACGCGTCCGATGAAGCGGAGGCACCCCTCGGGATCGTCGATCCCGATCCCGACCGGCTCGTCGCCGTCCTGCGGCGGATCCTCTCCGGGCATCGGTAGGAGCTCGCCGCCCAGCAGCGCCGCGACCTCGCGGGCGACGCCGTAGACGGCGAAGAGATCGGCGCGGTTCCCGGTCGGCTCGAGGTCGATCACCTCGTCGACGAGGGGCAGGACGTCGGCGAGCGGCGTCCCCGCCTCGAGCGCGTCGTCGAGCACGATGATCCCGCTGTGGTCCTCTCCGAGGTCGAGCTCGTCCTCGGCGAGGATCATCCCCTCGGAGACCTGCCCGCGCAGCTTGCGCCGCTCGAGCGTCAGCCCGTTGGGCAGCGTCGCTCCGGGCAGCGCAACGGCGACCTTCGCGCCGGCCCCGAAGTTCCAGGCGCCGCAGACGATCGAGTACGGCCGGTCCTCTCCCACCTCGACCGACGTCAGCTGCAGCCGGTCGGCGTCGGGGTGCTTCTCCGCCTCGAGCACGTGGCCCACGCGGAACAGCCCGAGGTCGCCGGGCACGCCGACCCGCTCGACGCCGTTCACCTCGGCGGTCGAGATCGACAGTGCGTCGGCGATCTCCTGCGCATCCGCGTCGACGCGCACGTACTCGCGCAGCCAACTGAGCGGGATCTTCATCGGAATTGCCTGAGGAAGCGGAGGTCGTTGTCCCAGAACGGGCGGAGCCCGGAGATGCCGTACCGGAGCTGCGCGGTGCGCTCGATCCCCATGCCGAATGCGAACCCGCTGTACTCCTCGGGCCCCCAGCCGACGAACTCGTACAGGTACGGATCGACCATCCCCGAGCCGCCCATCTCGATCCAGCCGGAGTGCTTGCAGACGGGGCAACCGGCGCCGCCGCAGTTGAAGCACGAGACGTCGGGCTCCATCGACGGCTCCGTGAAGGGGAAATAGTGGGTGCGGAACCGCACCTCGCGCTCGGCGCCGTAGAGCTGGCGCATCACGTAGAGGAGCGTCCCCTTGAGGTCGGCCATCGTGATGCCCTGGTCGATGGCGAGCCCCTCGAACTGGTGGAAGATCGGGAAGTGCGTCGCGTCGATCGTGTCGCGCCGGTAGACGCGGCCGATCGAGATCATGTAGATCGGCGGCCGGCGCTCTTCCATCTTGTGGATCTGGGCCGGCGACGTCTCCGTGCGGAGCAGCGTCTGCTCGTCGAGGAAGAGCGTGTCGCGCGGCGAGCGCGCCGGGTGCCAGTCGGGGAAGCCGAGGGCGTCGAAGTTGTAACGGGTCGTCTCGACCTCGCGGCCGTCGACGATCTCGTAGCCGAGGCCGAGGAAGATGTCCTCGACGTCGCGGCGCACGAGGGTCGACGGGTGGAGCGTGCCGCGCGGGCGCAGCTTCGGCGGCCCCAGCAGCTCGGCCGGCAGCGTCACGTCGACCCGCTCCGTCGCGAGCCGCTCCTCGAGCTCGGCGCGCGCGAGCGCCTCCTCGCGGGCCGAGAGCGCCGATTCGACCGTCTCGCGGACGGCGTTGAGCGTCATGCCGCTCTCGCGGTCGCGCACGTCGCGCAGGGCAAGCTTGAGCGCGCTGCGGCGGCCGAGGTAGCGGACGCGAACCTCCGAGAGTGCCGCGAGCGACCTCGCCTCGGCAGCGGCGGCAAGCGCCTCCTTCTCGAGGTCGTCGGGATCCACGGTGGCGACCTTATCCATACGATCCTGCGGGTGAGCGAGTACGACGCCTGGGCTCCGGTCTATGACGCCTGGGGCCGCTCGATGCCCGACGACGTCGGCCATTACCTCGCACTGGCCCGCGAGGCGGACGGGCCGATCGTCGAGCTCGCCGTCGGCACCGGCCGCGTGGCGATCCCGATCGTCCGCGAGACCGGCACACCGATGCTCGGCATCGACTCGTCGCCGGCGATGCTCGAGATCGCCCGCGAGCACTCGGCCGGACTGCCCCTCGAGCTGCGGCTCGGCGACATGCGCGATCTCGAGCTCGATGAGCCGGCTGCCTTGATCTACGTCCCGGGCCGCTCGCTCTTGCATCTGCACGGCTGGCACGACAGGCGGCGGGTCTTCGAACGGGTCTCCGCCTCACTCCGCCCGGGTGGCCGTTTCGCGTTCAACGCCTTCGCCTTCAGCCACACGATCGCGGCGCGGCTCGACGGGACGACGCAAGACCAGAACGGCGTCGTGCACTCGCTGCGCTACGTGCCAGCCGACAACCGGGTCGAGATCATCCGCGATGACGGCGAGACCCTTCGCCTCTGGTGGGCGACGAAGGCGGAATGGGACGGACTCGTCGAGGTCGCCGGGCTCGAAGTCGAAACGCTCTACGGCGGTTTCGAGCGCCAGCCGTTCACCGACGAGTCGCTGGAGTACGTCTACGTGACACGCAAACAGTGGGCGTAGGCTCGACGGAGCCCACGAAGCAGAGATGCCGGCTTCGCCGGTGTCTCTGCGGCACACATTGAGCGTCTACGACCCCATCGCGCAGCTCTACGACCCGTGGAGCGCGAGCGTCGTCGAGGACATCTCCTTCTACGTCGACGAGGCGCTCGCGGCGGGAGGCGAGGTCGTGGAGCTCGCGGTCGGAACCGGCCGGATCGCGATCCCGGTCGCTCTGGCAGGCGCTCACGTGATCGGCGTCGACTCATCCCCGGGGATGCTCGCGGTCTGCGCCGAGCGGGCACGGGAGGCCGGCGTCGCGGAGCGGCTCGACCTGCGGCTCGGCGACCTGCGCCGCCCGCAGGTCGACGAGCGCGTCCCGCTCGTGACCTGTCCGTTCCGGTCGTACCTCCACCTCCGCGACGACGACGAGCGGCTGGAAGCGCTCGGCGCCGCCCGCGAGCTCCTGCGGCCGGGCGGGCGCCTCGTGTTCGACGTCTTCACACCGTCTCGCGAGGACATCGAGGAGACGCACGGCCGCTGGATCGAGCGCGAGCCGGGCATCGACGAGCGAGCCGACTGGGATCTTGCCGCGCAGACGCTCACGCTGTCGGTGCGCGGCTCGCTAGGCGCCTCGACGATGACGCTCTGGTGGCTCGAGCCCGAGCGCTGGCACTCGCTCCTCGCCGAGGCCGGCTTCGAGGTCCTCGCGTGCTACGGCTGGTTCGACCGGCGCCCGTTCGCCGGGGGCGAGGACAGCGTGTGGATCGCCCGCCGAAAATAATCCGCTCGCAAATTGCGACAAAAACGTTGACGGCGGGTCTTGATCCGGTGACGGCGTTCGCATAGGTTCCTCATGCGCCGAGCACGGAGCGCAAGTAGGTCGAAACCACGACCGAGCGGTCGGACGAAGAGGGAGCAATCCCGAAGCGAAAGGCCGGTTGGGCGAGGTGGACGAAAGCGAAACCGGCTCGGCGAATTTTTTTGGTCCGGCCCCCGCAAAGGGCCGGACTTCTTTCTAGGGCAGATTCCCGCGAGCCAGCTCGTAGAGCGCGATTGCGCCCGCGATTGCGACGTTGAGCGATTCGGCTCCGCCCGTTTGCGGGATCGAGACGCGCTCGTCGCAGCGGTCGAGGATCTCCCCGGGCAGCCCTTCCCGCTCCGCGCCCAGCACGAGCACGAGGTCGCCGTCCACCTCCAGCTCAGGCAGCGGAGTGCCGCCGCTCGGCACGAGCGCCAGGCGTCTCCCCGCTGCCTCGTCGAACGCGCTCACCGGAACGCGGAAGAGCGAGCCCATCGACGCGCGCACCGCCTTCGGCCCCGTTGGATCGGCGCAGCCTGCCGACAGCGCGACACCTGCTCCGAAGGCGTCGGCCGCGCGCAGGAGCGTCCCCACGTTCCCCGGATCGCCCACCTGCCAGAGCGCGAGCGTCACCGGCCGAGTCCCGAGCGGCAGGTCGTCGCGCCGGAAGACGGCGACGACGCGCGGCGGATAGCCGAGCGTCGAGACCTCCGCGAGCAACTCCGCCTCGACGTCGTCGCCCGCGACGAGAACGTCCGCAGGCTCGAGGCCGGCGGACAGTCCCGCCTCGACCACATCCTCCCCTTCGACAGCGAACAGCCCGAGCTTGTCGCGCCAGCGCCGCTCGTGGAGCTTGCGGACGAGCTTGAGCCGCTCGTTGTCGCGTGAAGTGATCAGTTCCCGGCGGTGCCGGAGGCGGCGCGGTGTTCCGGCCGGGCGGCGGCGGCTTTGCCGTCGTCGCTTCCTGCCTGGAGCGCGGCTTTGGCCTGCTCGGCGATCGCGCCGAACGCGGTCGGATCGCTGACGGCGAGGTCGGCGAGCACCTTCCGGTCGAGCTCGATCCCCGCCTTCGAGCAGCCGTGCACGAACTGGTTGTACGAGAGCCCGTTGGCGCGGGCGGCGGCGTTGATCCGCGTGATCCAGAGCTTGCGGAACTCCCGCTTCCGCACCTTCCGGTCGCGGTAGGCGTAGACGAGCGAGTGCTCGACCTGCTCCTTCGCGTAGCGGTAGTGGGTGCTCTTGCGGCCCCAGTAGCCCTTGGCCTGCTCGAGAACCTTGCGGCGCTTCTTGTGTGCGGCGACGGCGCGCTTGACCCTGGGCAAGGCTCAGCCCATCCCCAGCATCTTCTTGATCGCGCCGCGGTCGCCGCTCGCGACCTCGCGATCCTTGCGGAAGCCGCGCTTACGCTTCGACGACTTCTTCTCCAGGTTGTGGCTCCGCATCGCCGGCCGGCGCAGGATCTTGCCGCTGCCCGTCACCTTGAACTTCTTCTTCGCGGACCTCCGCGTCTTCACCTTCGGCATCTCGTTTCACTCCTGCATTCTTTGTCGGGCCGAGCAGCATCACCATGTTGCGTCCGTCCTGGAGAGGCTGGGATTCGATCTGCCCGATCTCCTTGACGTCGTCGGCGAGGCGGAGAAGCAGGTCGCGGCCCCGTTCCGGATGGGTTTGCTCCCGGCCCCGGAACATGATCGTGACCTTCACCTTCGCTCGCTGGTTGAGGAATCGCTCGACGTGTCCCTTCTTGGTGTTGTAGTCGTGCACGCCGATCTTCGGCCGGAACTTGATCTCCTTGACCTGGATCTGGCTCTGGTGCTTGCGGGCCTGCTTCGCCTTCTGTTCCTGCTCGTACTTGTACTTGCCGTAATCCATGACCTTGGCGACGGGCGGATCCGCCTGGGCTGCCACCTCGACGAGGTCGAGGTTCTTGCCGTAGGCGTACTCACGCGCCTCGTCCGTGGTCTTGATCCCGAGCTGGCCGCCGTCGTCGTCGATCAGCCTGACGCGAGCGACGCGGATCGCATCGTTGATGCGCGTCGTATCGCGTGGTGATGGGCGGGTGTGCTCGATCGGCCGGCGTCTAGGCCTCAAAGGGAATTCACCAAGTTGGGCTTACTCCTCCTCGATTAGCTGGTCGCAACATGAAAAGCCGCTGCATGCAGCGGCCGTTTCCTCGTCATAACTTCGACTCGGTTGAACCCCCGCGGTCCGCTTGCCGGCCCGGGAGGTGAGGAACGGTCCGCCCCTGCTTTTCAGGCTTCAGAGGGTAGCAAGGGCTCGAGCCTGGCGAGAAGCTCCGCCAGGGAGAGCGTCGACTGCTCGCCGCCCCGCTCGCGCACCGCGAGGCTCTCGTCGCTCTCGCGGTCGCCGTAGACCACGGTGAACGGGATCTTGTCGAGCTCGGCGGCCCGGATCCGCTTGCCGATCGTGTCCGTCGGCTCGGCCACCTCGGCGCGGTAGCCGGCCTCCCGCAGCCGGGTCGTGAGGTCCGCGGCCGGGCCGAAGTGCGCCTCACCGACCGGGAGGACACGCACCTGCACCGGCGCCAGCCAGAACGGAAAGGCGCCGCCGTAGTGCTCGATGAGAATCCCGATGAACCGCTCGAGCGAGCCGAGCAGCGCACGATGGACCACGTACGGCGTGTGCTCGCGGTTGTCGGCGCCCATGAACGTGAGGCCGAAGTTCTTCGGCATCTGGGCGTCGAGCTGGATCGTCCCCATCTGCCACGAGCGGCCGAGGACGTCGGTCATGTGGAGGTCGATCTTCGGCCCGTAGAACGCGCCGTCCCCCTCGTTGACGACGTACTCGATCTCGCGCTTGTCGAGCGCCGCCTTGAGCGCTCCCTCGGTGAAGTCCCACTCCTCGTCGGTGCCGAGCTTCGGGTCGGGCCGGGTCGAGAGCTCGAACCGCGCCTCCATCCCGAACAGGTCGTAGAGATAGGACGCGAAGTCGAGGCAGCCGAAGATCTCGTCCTCGATCTGCTCCCGGGTACAGAAGATGTGCGCGTCGTCCTGGGTGATGTGCTTGACGCGCAGCAGGCCGTGGAGCGTTCCGCCCAACTCGTCGCGGTGCAGCGTCGACGACTCCGCATAGCGGTACGGGAGATCGCGGTAGCTCGCGAAGCTGCGATCCGAAGAGGAGCATGTGGCCCGGGCAGTTCATCGGCTTGAGGGCGAACTCCCGCTCCTCGCCGTGCGAGCGCGTGAAGAACATGTTGTCGCGGTAGTTGTCGTAGTGCCCCGACGTGACGTAGGTCTCGATGTCGTAGAGGAGCGGCGTCTTCACCTCGACGTAGCCACGCTTCAGGTTTTCTCGGCGGCGCAGGTTCTCGAGAGCGTTCCAGATCACCATCCCCTTCGGGTGCCAGAACGGGGAGCCCGGCGAGTGGTCGCTGAGGTGGAAGAGGTCGAGCTCGCCGCCGAGCCGGCGGTGGTCGCGGGCCTTCGCCTGCGCGAGGCGCTCGAGGTAGGCGTCGAGATCCTCCTGCGAGTAGAAGGCGGTGCCGTAGATGCGCGTCAGCTGCGTGTTCGCGGAGTCGCCGCGCCAGTACGCGCCGGCGAGGCCGGTCAGCTTGAGCGCCTTGATCGGCTTCGAGTTCTGCAGGTGCGGGCCGCGGCAGAGGTCGGTGAAGTCGGCGACGCCGTCGTGGGTCTGCGTGTAGAGGGTGATGTCCCCCTCGGCCGTGTCGACGAGCTCGACCTTGTACGGCTCGCCCTCGGCCTCGAAGAGGGCTCGCGCCTCGTCCCGCGGGATCTCGCTCCTCTCCCAGCTCCGGCCTTCCTTCAGCTCGCGCCGGATCTCTTCCTCGATCGGCTCGAGATCCTCCTCGCGGAGCGGCTCGGGGAAGTCGAAGTCGTAGTAGAAGCCGTTCTCGATCGGCGGCCCGATCGCGACCTTCACGCCCGGGTGGAGCCGGCGCACGGCCTCGGCCAGCAGGTGCGACGAGGAGTGGCGGAGCACGGCGAGCGCGTCGGGATCCTGCCGGTCGCGCGTCGTCAGGAGCTGGATCTTGTCCCCGTCGGCGAGCGGCTGCCGGAGATCCTGCTCGCGTCCGTCGACGCGTACGAGCACCGCCTGCTCGGCGAGCTTCGGGCCGATCGCGCGCGCGGCGTCGAGACCGGAAGCGCCGGCGGGCAGCTCGAGCTCGGAGTTGTCGGGCAGGACGACCTTCATGGCGAGCCAAGGATATGCACGGCTCTAGCCGCGGAACTCCAGCAGGATCCACGGTGCGGTGTGTTCGTCGTCGGACTCGTGGCGCGAGACCTCGACGAAGCCGGCGCGTTCCCAGGCGCGGACGGCGCCCTCGTTCCAGCTGTACGGGTCGACGGTCACCCGCGTCCGGCCGCGCTCGCGGACGAGGTGCTCGGCCATCGCCCGCCCGGCGTCGGGGCCGAGACCGCGCCCGCGGGCCGCCGGCACGAGGAACATGTCGAGCCCCTCCGGATGGACTTGCAGGTAGCCGATTGGCTCGCCGGATTCCTCCACGATCCACGCCTCGAAGTCGAGGCGCGCGAGCCGCTCCCGCATCTCGGCGTGGGTGAACGTCTCGTCGTCCCAGTACCGCGCGACCTCGGGATCCGCATGCCACGCGACGAGCCGGTCGACATCGTCCGCCCCGGCCGGGCGCAGCGTCGTCAGTCGTCCTTGTACGAGAACGTCCACTCGACCGTCACCGAGTCGGTCGCGGCTCCGGCGCTCCGATAGAGCGCATTCGCCGGTCCATTGTCCGGCTCCGTCAGCACGAAACCGGTGCGGATGCCTCGCTCGCGCGCGAGCTCGGCGAGCTGCGCCAGGAAAGCCGCGGCGATCCCTCGCCGTCTGTGGCTCTCTGCCACCTCGACCTCGTAGACGAAGAGCATGGCCCGGTCGCCGTGCCGCCGCAGCAGCTCGTACGCCAGGACGAAGCCGACCGGCCGTTCACCGTCGAACGCGGCGAGCACGAGGGTCCGCGGATCCCCGAGCAGCGCTGCGGGATCCGCCCGGCCGTCGTAGGTGGCAAGCTCACGCACGACGCCCTCGTCGCCCGCTCCGAGCAGGCGAATTGCCGCGTTCTTCATCGCCCGCAGGATCGCATGTCAGGGGGTCGCAATCGCGCGCAAGCTGTGCTACGTATCGCGGTGCTGCGGCGTGCACGCATCGCCCAACTACCGAAAGGGTTCCCCCGATGTCGAAACGGTTCTGGCGCCGCAATCAGCGCGTCCCCGTCACACCATCCTCTCGCCACGTTTTGATCGGCCTGACGCTTTGCGCGCTGGTAGTCGGATCACTGGTCGGCGGGAGCGCGCGTCCCGCGTCCGCAGCAGGGATGTCGACCCACTTCGTGCGCACCTGCGCAGCGGTTCCCCGGGGGGAGATGAGGTGCTTCGCGCTGCGCCGCACGACGGGCGTCGTCGCGCATGTCGCGTCCGGCGTCAACCCGGCCGTCGCGGTCAGCGGCTACGGCCCGTCCGATCTCGACAGCGCCTACAACGTCCCGACGACGCTCGGTGCGGGCAAGACGGTTGCGATCGTCGACGCGTACGACGATCCGAACGCCGCGAGCGACCTGAGCACGTATCGCAACAACTTCGGCCTGCCGGCCTGCACGACCGCGAACGGCTGCTTCAAGAAGGTCAACCAGACCGGCGCGGCCAGCCCGCTGCCGGCGGCGAACGCCGGCTGGTCGTCGGAGATCATGCTCGACCTCGAGATGGTCTCGGCGATCTGCCCGAACTGTCACATCCTCCTCGTCGAGGCGAGCAGTCCCACGATCGCGAACCTCGGCACGGCCGTGAACACCGCCGTCGCGCAGGGCGCGGTTGCCGTCTCGAACAGCTACGGCGGCTCCGAGTCCTCGGGCGAGACGAGCACCGACAACTCGTACTACAAGCACGCCGGCGTGGCAATCGTGGCCTCGTCCGGCGACAGCGGCTACGGGGTCGAGTATCCCGCCGCCTCGCCGTACGTGACGGCCGTCGGGGGAACCAACCTGACGCGGGCGAGCAACGCGCGCGGCTGGACCGAGTCCGTCTGGTCGACGTCGGCGAGCGAGGGTGCCGGGAGCGGCTGCTCGGCCTATGAGGCGAAGCCGTCGTTCCAGACCGACAGCGGCTGCCCGCGCCGGACGGTCGCCGACGTCTCGGCGGACGCCGACCCGGCGACCGGCGTGGCCGTCTACGACTCGTACGGCTCCGGCGGCTGGACGGTGTTCGGCGGCACGAGCGTCGCGTCGCCCATCATCGGCGCGATGTACGCGCTGGCCAACTCCCCGGCCCCGACGGCCTACCCGAACTCGTACCCGTACGCCGATCCGAGCGGGCTCTACGACGTGACGACCGGCCACACCGCCACGTGCTCCCCGGCGTACCTCTGCACGGCCGGAGCCGGCTATGACGGCCCGACCGGGCTCGGCACGCCGAACGGCGCCGCCGCGTTCGGACCGGCCTCGGCCGGCTCGAGCGACTTCTCGGTCTCGGTCAACCCGACGAACGTCAGCGTCGCGGCCGGGTCGAGCGCGGCCGCCACGGTCTCGACGGCCGTCACCTCCGGCAGCTCGGAGTCGGTCGCGCTGAGCGCGAGCGGCCTGCCGAGCGGCGTCACGGCGTCCTTCGCCCCGTCCACGGTCAACTCGGGCTCGTCGTCCACCGTGACGTTTACCGCGTCCTCCTCGGCGGCTGCGTCCGGCAACTCCAGCATCACGATCACAGGCACCGGCTCGACGGGCACGCACACGGCGACGCTCACGCTCAGCGTGACGGCGGCCACGGCGAACGACTTCTCGCTCTCGGTCAACCCCACGTCGGCGACGGTCACGGCCGGCTCTGGGACGACCGCGACCGTCTCCACCGCCCTCACGGCGGGCTCGGCGCAGACGGTCTCATTGGGTGCGACCGGCTTGCCGACGGGCGTGACGGTCTCGTTCTCGCCGCCCTCGGTCACCGCCGGTTCCTCGTCCACGCTGACGATCTCGACCTCGAGCTCGGCGGCGGCCGGCACGTACCCGCTGACGATCACGGGAACGGGCTCGTCCGCGACGCACACGACGTCGTTCGCCCTGACCGTGAAAGCGGCGAGCGCGTGCACGGCGGCGCAGAAGCTCGCGAATCCGGGCTTCGAGTCCGGGTCGACAGGCTGGACCGCGACCGCCGGCGTGATCGCACAGAACGGCCCGTCGGAGCCCGCGCACTCCGGCACGTGGGACGCCTGGCTCGACGGCTACGGCCGCGCGCACACCGACACGGTGTCGCAGCAGGTCACGATCCCGAGCGGCTGCAGCAACTACACGCTGTCGTTCTGGCTGCACATCGACACGGCCGAGCGGACGACGACGACTGCCTACGACACCCTGACGGTGACGCTGGGCTCGACGACGCTCGCGACGTACTCGAACCTGAACAAGGCGGCCGGCTACCAGCAGCACTCGTTCAACGTCTCCGGCTTCGCCGGCCAGACGGTCACGCTCACGTTCAAGGGCGTGGAGGACACTTCGCTCCAGACGTCGTTCGTCCTCGACGACACGGCGCTGAACGTCAGCTGAGCAAAGAAAAAGCGGGGCGCCTCCGCAAGGGGGCGCCCCGCTTGCCAGTCGGACTAGGCGACCGGCACGACGTTCCGCGCCTCGGGGCCCTTGTTGCCCTCGGCCGGCTCGAACTCAACGCGCGCGCCTTCGGCGAGCGACTTGAAGCCCTCGGACTCGATCGCGCTGAAATGGACGAACACGTCCTTGCCGCCCTCGTCCGGGGTGATGAAGCCGTACCCCTTCGCATCGTTGAACCACTTCACGGTTCCTGTTGCCATATGAAACACCTCCCTCCGCGGAGTTCTGAACGGACGGGAGGCGCAACGGACGCGCGACCGGGTCTCGCTCTAGTTCTAGTACCGCACCAACGGTAGCGGAGAATGAGCGGTTGATGCGGCTTCTGGCAGCCCCCGACAAGTTCCGCGGCACGCTCACGGCAAGTGACGCGGCAGCGGCGATCGCCGCGGGAGCCCGGCGCGCCGGTTGGACGGCGGTCGAGCTGCCGCTCGCGGACGGCGGCGAGGGGACGCTCGACGTGCTCGGCGGCGGCAACCGGCGGACGGTCGTGACGGGGCCGCTCGGGGATCCGGTCGAGGCCGCGTGGCGGCTCGAGGAGGACGGCACCGCGCTGATCGAGGCCGCCCAGGCGTGCGGGCTCACCCTCGCCGGCGGGCCGGAGGGGAACGACCCGCTGCGCGCGACGAGTCGCGGCGTCGGCGAGCTCATCGCCGCCGCGGTCGCCGAGGGAGCCGAGCGGATCGTCGTCTTCGTGGGCGGCGTCGCGTCGACCGACGGCGGGGCCGGCGCCACCGAAGCCGTGCCGCATCCGCTCCTCGTCCCGCTCGAGGTCGACTGCGACGTCGACGCGCGCTTCCTCGACGCCGCCGACGTCTTCGCGCCACAGAAGGGAGCGACGCCGGAGCAGGTGCAGATCCTGCGCCAGCGGCTCGCGAAGCTCGTCGTCCCCGACCTGCCCGGCTCCGGCGCGGCCGGCGGGCTCGCCGGGGGGCTCTCGGCGCTCGGCGCACGCCTCGTCTCCGGCTTCGACCTCGTCGCCGACCGGCTCGGCCTCGACGCGCAGCTCAGGGACGCGGATCTCGTCGTGACCGGCGAGGGTCTGGTCGATGCGACCTCGTGCACGGGCAAGGTCGTGGGGCGTGTCCTCGAACACGCCGCAGCCGCGGGAATCGAGGCGCTCGTCGTCGCCGGAGACGTCGACGGCGGAAGTCCGGTCGAGGCGCTCTCGCTCGTCGACCGCTACGGTCCGGAGCGCGCGCTGGCCGAGCCGGCGAACTGCCTCACCGATCTGGTCGAAACGACGCTGGCGGCCCGCCCGAACGGACCCTAAGCTGCAGCCGGAAACGTGCCGAAGCCTGTCGCCAACGCACCGCACATCGCCTACCGCCCCGGGCTGGACGGCCTGCGGGCGCTCGCCGTCGCCGCCGTCTTCCTCTACCACGCGCGCATCGACTGGCTGCCGGGCGGTTTCCTCGGCGTCGACCTCTTCTTCGTCCTCAGCGGCTACCTGATCACGTCGCTGCTGCTCGTCGAGTGGGAGGCGCGGAACTCGATCGATCTCGTCCGCTTCTGGCTGCGGCGCGCGCGGCGGCTCCTCCCTGCGCTCGTCGTCGTCGTGCTCGCGTCACTCGTCCTCGCCTCGATCTTCGCGCGCCAGGATCTCGGCCACACCCGCAGCGACGTGCTCGGCTCGCTCCTCTACTACGCGAACTGGCACCAGATCGTCGCGAACCGCTCGTACTTCGTCCTGATGGGCAACCCGTCGCTGCTGCAGCACACCTGGTCGCTCGCGGTCGAGGAGCAGTTCTACATCGTCTGGCCGCTGCTGCTCGTCCCGGGCATCGTGCTCGTGGGCCGCAAGCGGCTGCCGATGCTCGTCATCGCCGGCATCGCCGCCTCCGCCGCCCTGATGTGGATCCTCTACACGCCGAACAGCGATCCCTCACGCGTGTACTACGGCACCGACACGCGCGCCTTCCTGCTGCTGATGGGGATCCTCGTCGCGCTCGCCTGGCCGTGGCTCATGCGGCTGCACCGCGCGGTGCCTCTGCTCGAGCTGCTCGGCATCGCCGCGCTCGTCGGCGCGGTCCTCCTCTTCCGGAACATGCAGGACTTCAACCCGACGCTGTACCGCGGTGGCGACCTCGCCGCCGCGTTCTGCTTCGCCGTGCTCGTCGCCGCGGTCGCGCATCCGAAGACGGGCATCGGCCAGGCGCTCGGCATCGCCCCGTTGCGCTGGATCGGCGAGCGCAGCTACGGGATCTATCTCTGGCACTGGCCGATCATCGTGCTCGTCGCCGGCGTGAACGCGCGCCCGAGCGCCGGCGTCGTGCTTGCCGAGGCAGCCGTCGTCCTCGCGGCGGCCTCGCTCTCGTTCCGCTACATCGAGGAGCCGATCCGGCGCGGGCGCGCGCAGCGGTGGCTGTCGCAGTACTCGCGCCGCTTCCAGCTCGAGGTTCTCGGCGCGGCGGCACTTGCCCTCGTCGCAGCCTTCGCGGTCCTCTACGTGACGCCGTCCGCGCTGAACCCGGTGTCGACCTACGTCAGCCCGCCGAAGGCGAGAGGCGCGACGCATCACCAGAAGACGCACCCGAAACCGCCGACGCAACCGGCCGGGCAGACGAAGCTGCCGCCGCTGCCGCCGGGCCGGATCCTTGCGCTCGGCGACTCCGTGATGCTCGGCTGCAGGAGCGAGCTGAAGCTCGCCCTCCACCACCACGTGCGCGTCGACGCGACCGTCGGCCGGCAGATCGAGAACACCGTCAGCGAGCTCCAGCGGCTGCGGCGCCACCACAAGCTGGCGAAGATCGTCGTGATCCAGGTCGGGAACAACGGCCCGCTGTTCTTCGACGATCTCACCCGGCTACGTCACGCGCTGCACGGGATCCCCGACATCGTCGTCGTCAACGTCCGCAACACCACGAGCTGGCAGGACGAGTCGAACCATGCGCTCGTGGCCTGGGTGAGCGGCTGGCCCGACGCCCACCTCGCCGACTGGTACGCGCACTCGACGAGCAAGATGCTGCAGGACGGGACGCATCCGTGGCCGTACGCCTGCTCGATCTACGCGCGCGTGATCGCCGACACGCTGCGTTCGAGCGCGAGCTAGGCGGCGTCTTGCAGCGCTTGCTTGGCGGTGCGCTCGTACACAGGCTCCGCCGCAGCGAGGACGTACGAGCGGCCGTCGAGCACGAACACGATCGCCAGCAGCTCGAGCTCGGCCAGCACTTCCTGAGCTTCCCGTAGCAGCAGGGCCAGGCCGTCGCTCTCGTCGCCGAGCTCGGCGGCGAAGAGCCAGAGCTGATCCTCGTCGTGCGACCAGCCGGGCCAGCGCGGCCGCAGGCGGACGCGGAAGGCCTGGGCGGCCTCGAAGCTCGGCAGCTCGAAGAGCACCACGTCGCTCAGCTGGGGGTCGATTACGTCCATGACCCCAGGATGCTCGAGGGGGAGGTGGTCCCGCGTGACGCGCCTGCGTCAAAGATTTTGAGGAATCTGTTAGCCGAACCGATCCTGGCTCCCGGGCGAACGTGCTGCATCGATCCCCGCTCCCTGGCAACGAAAGGAGCTTCCAGGATGGACTCGATCAGCAGGCGCTCGTTCTTGAAGGCGGCAGGGCTCGCGACCGGAGCGGCGGCGATCGCCGCCTCGACGACGCCCTCTGGCTCGACGAGGGAGAGCGGCGCGGGATCCAGTCGCCAGCGGCGCCGGTTGCCGAGCTCGACCTTCGACCCTGACGACGTCTCCTGAGCGCGTCACTCAGCGGCGGCTCGGCTGCAGCGGTTCCGCGTGCCGGTCGATCAGCTGCTCAACGCGTAGGATCAGCTCGGGGTCGACGAGACCGCGGAGTGCGAGCGTCGTGCGCCGGCGCAGGATGTCCTCGGAGCTGCGGGCCCACTCCCGCTCGACGGCGTAGGCCGCCTGCGCGGCGATGTCGGGCGCGTCCGGGGTCAGCGGCTCGAGCAGCGTCGGGTCGGCCAGCGCGGGCTCGAGCACCTCGGAGGCCAGCGAGCCGTAGAGGCCGAGCAGGTGGGTGCGCAACGCCGGGCTGACCTCGACGGGGAGGCTGACACGGTCGAGCCCGACGGCCCCCGGCAGCGGCCAGGCTTGACGGTCGATGCGGTGCAGGCCGAGATCGGCTCGGAGACGCTCGAGGGTGTCCAGAGCGATCCGTCGGTAGGTGGTCAGCTTGCCCCCGGCGACGGTCAGCAGCCCGCTGCTGTCCCGGATGTGCACGGTCTCGCGCCGCGCACGAGCCGTCTCGCGGCCGCTTTGCGGCAACACGCGCAACCCCGCGAAGACGGCGCGGATGTGCTCACGGCGGACGATGGGCGCCGCGAGGGCGACGGCCGCCTCCGCGAGTACGCGCTCGATGTCTGCCTCCTCTGCGACGACCGTGTCGGGGCCGCCTTCGTGCAGCGTGTCGGTGGTACCGAGAAGCAGCATCCCCGCCCAGGGAACGGCGAAGCTCACGCGCACCTTGTCGTGGGGGATCGTGAGCGCCGCCGACCACGTCGTGTCCGTGGAGACGAGCACGTGCACCCCTTTGCTCAGCCGGATCGACGGCTCCACGCCGGCGGCGGCGAGCCGTCGGACCTCGTCGACCCACGGTCCGGCCGCGTTGACCACCGACTTCGCCGAGACCGTGAGGGTCTCGCCGTCGGCGACCACCTCGGCGCCCCTGACCCGGCCGTCGACGAGTCGCAGCGCCGACACCTCCGCACCGTTCACGACGGTTGCGCCGCCTTCGGCTGCGGCCCGGACATTGGCGAGCGTGAGCCGGCTGTCGTTGGTGACACAGTCGACGTAGAGGCCGCAACGACGCAGGCCCTCCACCCGCAGGCCCGGCACCATGCGCTGCGCTCGCTCCGCCGAGACGAGCCCGTTCAGGCGGGCGTGGGCGAGCGTCGAGTAGAGGGCGATCCCCGCCTGGACGACCGCTGGGCGGTACGGACCGGCGTCGTAGAGCGGGAGCAGGAACGGCAGGGGACGGACCAGGTGCGGCGCGACGCGAGTCATGAGCAGGCGGCGCTCCTCGTGTGCCTCCCGCACGAGGCGCACGTCGCCGAGACGCAGGTAGCGCAGCCCGCCGTGCACGAGCTTCGACGAGGCGCTCGAGGTCTCCCCGCCGAAGTCGCCGCGTTCGACGAGCGCCACCGCTAACCCGTGCCGCACGGCGGCTGCGGCGATGCCGGCGCCGATGATCCCGCCGCCGACGACCAGCAGATCGAAGTCTCGGCCGGCAAGCTCCTCGAGCGCACGGGCGCGCCCGCTCAACTCCATCGCGGGCTCGTCCCGTAGGTCGTGGCCATGGCCGGAATCTAGAGCAAGACGCGGCGAATCACGTCGAGGTCGAGCCGGTCGATCAACTCGTCGGCGTCTGCGAGGCGGTGCGGCTCGAGCGTCGTGCGCATCGCGAGCACACGACCGACGCCGGCGGCTCGGGCCGAGGCGACGCCGGCCTCCGTGTCCTCGAACACGACCGCCGCAGCCGGATCGACCCCGAGACGCTCGAAAGCAGTGACGTAGCCCTCGGGATCGGGCTTGCCGTGGACGACGTCGTCGGAGCTGACGACGACCCGGAAGCAGCCGGCGAGGCCCGCGGACTCCACGACCGGCTCGATCTCCGCGCGGGCGGCACCGGAGCAGATCGCGAGCGGGACCCGTTCCGCAGCGAAACGCACGGCCTCCCGCACGTGCTCGTGGACGGTCGATCCGTCGGCAACCGTCGCCCGGTAGATGCGCACGCGCTCGTCGATGACCTGCCGCACGGCGGGGTGCTCTTCGCCGAGCCAGGCCGTCACGATCTCCGGGTCGGCGAGGCCCGCGAGCTGGTCGAAGTATTCCTGCGCCGACAGCGGCCGCCCCAGGTCGGCGAACAGCTCCATGAAGATCTCGCACAGAACGCGCTCATCGTCGGAGAGCGTTCCGTTGAAGTCGAACACGATCGCGGTTACGGCCCCCACGGCTGACGCCCCTTGTCTGATGGTTGCGAAACGGAGAACGACCCTTGCGTGACGGTTGCGAAAGTGTGATCTTGTACCAGGTCAGAGTGGGTTGTCTGAATCACGCAATCATCAGGAGGATGTCGTGAGAGTTCGTGTCTCCAAACGCGCCGGGGCGTCGGGTTCGCACCGCGCCAGGCGTGCGCTACTCGCTGCAGTCGCGCTCACCGCGGCCCTTGCGCTCACAACCGGGGCGCTGGCGTCACGCGCAACGTCGTCAGGGTCGTTCAACTGGTCCAAGGCGAAGTCCGCCAAGGCGGGCGGCGGCCTGAAGGCCCTGATCAAAGCTGCGAAGAAGGAAGGCACGCTGAACGTGATCGCGCTGCCGACCAACTGGGCCAACTACGGCAAAGAGATCAGCACCTTCCACAAGATGTACGGCATCAAGGTCGTCAGCTACAACCCGAGCGGCACCAGCGCTCAGGAGATCCAGGCGATCAAGACCTTGAAGGGTCGCTCGTCGGCACCTGACGTCGTCGACGTCGGTGGCCCGTTCGCGTCCGCCGGCGCCAGCCAGGGGCTGTTCGCGCCCTACAAGGTCATGACCTGGAAGAGCATCCCCAAGAACCAGAAGTCCTCGAACGGCAGCTACTACCAGGACTACGGCGGATTCATCTCGTTCGGTTGCAACCTGAATCTGCTCGGCTCCACGCCGTGCCCGACCACGTGGTCGGCGCTGAAGCAGTCCAAGTACCACGGCGACGTTGCCCTCAACGGCAGCCCGCTGTCGGCCAACGCCGCGCTGTCCGCGGTCTGGGCCGCAGGCGTCAACAACGGAGGCTCCGCCAAGAACATCGCTCCCGGCGTGGACTTCTTCAAGACGCTCATGGGCTCCGGGAACTTCAATTCGACCGACTGCAACGCAGCCGCGGTGATCGCGACCTCGTGTCCGATCACGATCAACTGGGACTACCTGAACACGGCCGGCGCCTGGGGTCTGACCGGCGCGACCCACTGGAAGGTCGTCGACCCGAAGGGCGTCCCGTTCGGCGGCTTCTATGACCAGGCCGTGAGCAAGTACGCCCCGCACCCGGCGTCTGCCCGCCTCTGGGAGGAGTTCCTGTACTCGGTCAAGGGCCAGAACATCTGGCTCGAGGGTGGTGCGCGGCCGGTCACGCTCGCCGCGATGGTCAAGGCCAAGACCCAGAACAAGAAGGCGTACAAGGCCCTGCCGAAGGTCACGAACATCGGCAAGGCAGTCGTTCCGACCACGGCGCAGTCCGTGGCCGCAAGCGCATACGTCACCAGCAACTGGCCGTAGGCGATCGCTGCCCAGGACGCAGCCTTCGCAGTAACTGCCAATCCCGCGGCGCCTCGGCGCCGCGGGATTGGCCGTCGTCTCGTGTCCGGTCTCGGCAGCTGGGCCGGGATCCTGCCCTTCACGGCGTACATGATCGTGTTCCTCGGGATCCCGCTGTACGTGGTGATCCACGGGTCGCTGACGACTGAGACCAACCAGTTCACGTTCGCGAACTTCCGGGATACGTGGGACAACCCCGGGTACAGGCTCGCGTTCAAGAACAGCCTGATCCTCTCCGTCTGGACTTCAATCGTCGGCGCCGTGTTCGGGACCTGGCTCGCGGCGGCGGTCGTCACGGCCAAACCCGGGGGCCTGCTGCACCGGATCGTCCAGAGCGGCTCCGGCGTGCTCGCCTACTTCGCAGGGGTACCCCTGGCCTTCGCCTTCATCGCCGCACTCGGCCTGACGGGCGTCGTCACGGAGCTGCTCAAGCACTTCGGCATCGACCTGTACGCCCACGGCTTCACGATCTCCTCGCTGATCGGCGTCGGGCTCTGTTACGTCTACTTCCAGATCCCGTTGATGGTCATCCTGATCACCCCTGCGCTCGAAGGCCTTCGCTCCGAGTGGCAGGAGGCGGCGCTGGGTCTGGGCGCCAGCAAGTTCGGCTATCTGCGCCACGTGGCGGTGCCCGTGCTGCTCCCATCGTTCGTCGGCGCCACGCTGATTCTGTTCGGCAACGCCTTCTCCGCCTATGCGACGGCGCTGGCACTCGTCGGCAGCACGCTCTCGATCGTCCCGGCGCAGATCGACAATGCGCTCAACGGCAACGTGCTGGTCGGCGCGGACCGTCTCGGCCTCACGCTCGGCATGGAGATGATCATCGTCGTCCTGATCGTCATGGTCGGCTACTGGCTCATGCAGCGCCGCGCCCGGAAGTGGCTGCGATGAGCGTCACGTCAGGGATGGGCTCCTTCGGCCAGGCCGAGCTCGTGCACGAGATGCTCGACGAGCCTCCGCCGCCTCCCGTAGTGAGCCGGCGACGCGGGCGGCCGCGGATCTGGCGAATCGTGATCTTCGTGCTCGCCGGACTCTTCTTCATCGTCCCGCTGGCGGCCGCCTTCAAGTACAGCC
Organism: uncultured Actinomycetes bacterium; assembly: GCA_963743545.1. GTDB lineage: Bacteria > Actinomycetota > Thermoleophilia > Gaiellales > Gaiellaceae > Palsa-739. Next base: position 602,461 of record CAVUQB010000006.1, read on the forward strand.
TGCAGCAGGACAGCGGCGGCTACGGATTCGCGAACTACGGCGTGATCATCAACAACAAGGATGTCCGGGCGCCGCTCGTGACCTCGCTGGAGATCGCCGCGATCAGCGCCGCGATCGTGATCGTGCTGATGCTCCCGACAATCGTCTGGGTGAGGCTGAAGAAGCCCCAGGCGACGACGTTCATGGAGCTCGTCACGCTGCTGCCGATCGTGATTCCGCCGGTGGTGCTGGCCGCCGGACTGGAGCAGTTCGAGCTCAACGCGCCGGAGTGGGTGATCAAAAACGGGTTCAACAGCCCGCTGTCCGGGTTGATTCCCTTCTATGTGGTGCTGGCGATGCCGTTCTCGTACCGTGCGATCGATACGGGCGTGCGGGCGATCGACCTCCACACGCTCGTCGATGCCTCGCGGAACCTCGGCGCCTCATGGCCTTCGACGCTCGCGCGGGTCGTGCTGCCGAACGTTCAGACCGCGGTCCTCGGAGCGATGTTTCTGACGTTGGCGCTGTGCCTCGGCGAGGTTGTGATCGCGACCCTCCTGCTGTACCAGACCTTCCCGGTCGAGTTGATCGTCCTCAACCATCAGCTTCAGGTCGGCGCATCGGTCGCGCTCTCGATGCTCACGCTCGGCTTCACGTTCCTGCTTCTGTTCATACTGTCGTTCCTCGCGCAACGCCGCCGTGGCGGCGGCGCAGCCAAATTCTTCTGATGATCAAATTCGAGGGCGTCCAACGCATCTTCCCCGGGGTGACCGCGCTCGCGGGCCTCGACCTCGAGATCGAGGACGGCGAGTTGATCGCGTTGCTCGGTCCTTCCGGCTGCGGCAAGACGACGGCGCTGAGGATCCTCGGCGGGTTCGACCGCCCGGACGCGGGCAGAGTGCTCGTCAACGACCGCGACATCACCAACGTGCCGCCGAACAAGCGCGACATGGGGATGGTGTTCCAGGCCTACAGCCTGTTCCCCAACATGGACGTGCGCACCAACGTCGCCTTCGGCCTGCGCATGCGGCGTCAGAAAAAGGGAACGCGCCTCGGGCGTGCCGATGAGCTGCTCGAGCTCGTGGGACTCTCGGGAACCGCCGACCGGTACCCGTACCAGCTGTCCGGCGGGCAGCAGCAGCGCGTGGCGATCGCCCGCGCGCTGGCGATCGAGCCGACGGTCCTGCTGCTCGATGAGCCGCTCTCAGCGCTCGACGCCCAAGTTCGCACCCAGCTGCGCGCCGAGATCCGCAGCCTGCAGCAGCGGCTCGGGATCACGACCCTGTTCGTCACCCACGACCAGTCCGAAGCCCTGTCGATCGCGGATCGGGTCGGCGTCATGCAGCACGGCCGCCTCGAGCAGCTCGACACCCCGGAGAACGTCTACCGCCGCCCCACCACCCAGTTCGTGGCCGAGTTCGTCGGCGCGATGAACCGGCTGCCCGGCCGCATCGGGGACAACCACGACGTGCAGGTGCTCAGCCAGCGCCTGACCGTGCTGAACCCCGACGGCCGCCGCCCGGGCGACGCGGTCGAGGCGCTGCTCCGCCCTGAAGCGATCGAGATCGTGCCCGATTCGGCCGGGGCCGGAGAGGTCACGAATCTCACCTTCCTGGGCTCCTCCGTGCGGCTGAACGTGACGCTCGACACCGGCCAGAAGGTGCTCGTCGAATCGTCCAGCTTGCGCGATCAGATGAGACCCGGCGATCGCATCACCATGCGCATTCTCGCCGACGCTGTGGTCGTCGCGTAACGTCGCGAGCGGTAACACCGTTGCCACCGAGCGTGATTGCGCATCGCGGCGCCTGGGGCGCCGGTGTCCCCGAGAACTCGCTTGCCGCCTTCGAGCGGGCGATCGAGCTCGGGGCGGACATGATCGAGCTCGACGTCCGGCGCACACGCGACCGCGAGCTGATCGTCTTCCACGACGCGGCAATCGGTGGAGCGCCGGTAGGGACTCTCACTCGCTCCGAGATCGCCGACCTGGCGGGGGTGCTGCCGCCGTTGCTCGAGGAAGTGCTGGAGCTCGCGAGCGGTCGGATCGCGCTCGACGTCGAGCTCAAGGAGAACGGCTACCTCGACGAGCTCGCCGGCCCGCTCTCCAGCTTCGCTGCGAGCGACGGCGCCCTGATCGTCACCTCGTTCATCGACCTCGTGCTCGCCGGCCTGACGGAGCTCACACCGCAGCTCGTCCGGGGGCTTGTCCTCTCGCGCTCGATCGGGAGCGCCCCGGAGCGTGCGCAGGCGTGCGGCGCGACCGTCGTCCTGCCGAAGATGCGGCTCGTGGACGACGCCTCACTCGCCGCGCTCTGGGACGCCGGGCTGACCGTGATCGTCTGGGACTTCATGGCAAGCAAGCACGCAGCGCTGCTCTCCGACCCGCGGATCAGGGGCGTGATCACCGACGACGTCGCGGGCGCGCTCGCGGCCCGGTCGGCGCGGTAGGCGAGCGTCAGAGCGCGCTTGCCATGCCGGCGGCGGCCGCATCGCCGCCGGCAGCTGCGGTCTACTCGACCTGGTCGATCACCCAGAAGTCGCTGGCGAGGCTGCTGCTCGAGGCGTAGGCCGACGGCAGCCAGAAGTAGCCCTGGTCGCCCCAATCCGGCCCCCAGGAGTTGCGGCACTCGAAGTAGAGCTGCCCTCTGATCTTCTTGTAGCCGACCGCAACGACCGCATGGCCGCCGAGCACCGACTCGCTCGGCTCCGGCATCGGGACGATCCCGTTCGAGCCCACGTCGCTCTCGAACGACTCGTAGACCGTGAACCCGAACGAGATCGGATAGCCGGAGGCCAGCACGGTCTGTATCCCCATCTCGCTCTGCGGCACGCGCGCGTACCGGATCGCCTCGTGCCGGAGCGCGTCCTTGTACGCCTTGGCCGGCGGCTTGCGCGCGAACTTCGTGATCACGTACGGCCAGTCGGTCTCGGGCGGCGCTCCGAGCTGTGCGACCGACTTGATCCCATCCCGGATCTCCGCGCCGGAGTCCTGGCTGATGGTTCCCTCCATCGCGCGCTCGTTGTAGTAGATGAAAAGCCGCGACGGCGTGGCGGCGTCGGGCTCGTCCTGCTTGAGCTCATTGAACTCGAGGATCGCTCCGATGCTGTTGGCGGTGCACGATCCGAGCTGCCCCTGGTCGTAGACCGACGGCATCGAGCTGCGCAGGCTGACCGATCGCGGCAGCGTCTTCGCCGGCGCCACCGCCAGGAGGTAGTCACGCATGTCTGGGCTGTCCGCCCTCCATCCGTACCGCTTCTGCGTCCGGACGGCGAGGCCCGTTGGTGTCTGACTCACGAACCGCTCCTTTCTCCGGAGCTCTCCGCCCCGGTTTGGGTTTGCACGCCGGCGGGAGGGCCGCTTCCCGTGGCGGGCTCTGTCTGGGTTACGGGGACGATCGCGGTGAGCGTGTCCTGCGCCCAGCGCTCGCTGAAGCCGGCGAGAAACGCGAGCACGAGCAGGGCGAGGCGCCGGTGGTCCGTGGTCTCGCCGGACGCGACAGGGAGCTGGACGAGGCCGCCGCTGAAGGCGAACGTGATCGCCATCGCGAAGACGCCGCCGATCAGCGGCCGCAGGCCGCCGAGGAAGAACGTGTACGGACCGCCGACGTCGTACTCGAGCTCGAACCCGCCGCTGTTGATCCGCTGGATCACGCTCACGACCGCGCCGAGCGCGCCGGCGACGAGTGCGGCGACGGGTGCCGCCCAGTTGACGGCGAGCCAGGGAGCCGCGATCCCGGCGAGGACGAGCGTGACCGTCGTGATGCCGGCGAAGTAGACGAGCTGCGCCTGTCCGTTCGCCGCGTTGCGGTAATAGGCCTCGACCTTGCCGACCTCGGCGTGTTCGCGCTTGAGCGCCTCGGCGGTCTTCGTCTTGTCGCCGGCGCGGGCGCGAGCGTCGACGAGGCTGAGGAGGTTGGCGGCGCAGGAGACGACGAGCTCCAGGCAGATCCGCTGGCGGACTCCGGTCAGCACGGACTTCGCCCGCACCGCCAGCGCGTCGCAGCGATGGAGCTCTGCAGCGACGTCGGGATCGTTCTTCGTCGCCCAGTCGCTTTCCCGGTGGACGCAGTAGACGGGACTGAACAGTCCGCCGAGCCGCCCCTTCTTCTCGGTCAGCGCGACCCCGCTCTCCACCTGCGAGCACCAGTAGGCACGGACGACCCGGCCTTGCCCGGCCTCGAAGGCGGCGAGGAGCGAGTCGTAGGCGGTCGCCGCCGCCGGATCGATCGTGCGCGCCTCGCGTGCCTTCCACCAGTCGTAGTGGGCGTAGACGAGCTCGGCGAAGGTCGGCGGGTGCGCCTCGTTTCCCCTGGATTGCGTCTGCACCTGCCGCACGGGTGAGACGTCGCTCAACGGTTGGGTCAGCTCGGTCACCCGGCCTCCGATCCGTGACGGCGTTCTCTCCTGCTCTGAGATTAGGCGCAGATCGACGCGGTGACAAGGCGGTGACCTCCGTTGACAGGTTTCGAACGCGGTTCTAGGGTCGGACGTAGGCACCTCGACAACGCAGGAGGGGGATGTGGCTCGGACGAGCTTGTCCCTGCGGCCAGATGTCCGCATTCCGCGGCGTCACGAGGATGCCTCCGAGGAGGTCGTGCTGCACCTGCTCGCGGGGTTCGGCGTCGAGGTCGCGGGCGCGGAGGTGCCGCTTCCCGGCAGCGCCCAGCGCGTCGTCGCGTTCGTCGCGCTGCACGAGCGGCCACTGCTGCGCACGTACGTCGCCGGCAACCTCTGGCTCGACAGCCCCGAGGAGCGGGCCGCCGGCAGCCTCCGCTCCGCGCTGTGGCGCATCCACCGGCATGCGCCGGAGCTCGTCGTCGCCGATGCGGAGACGCTGCGGCTCGGGCCCGGTGTCCGGGTCGACCTCCGCGAGGCCGAGACCAGTGCGCGCACCGAGCTGTCCGGCGCCTCGTCCGGAGTCGCGCCCTACGAGCTCACGCTCGACCTGCTGCCGGACTGGTACGACGACTGGGTCCTGCTCGAGCGCGAGCGCTTCCGTCAACTGCGGCTGCGTGCGCTCGAGTCCATGTGCACCCGGCTCACGGCGGCCCACCTGTTCGACGAGGCGCTCGAGGCGGGACAGCTGGCGCTCGTCGGGGAGCCGCTGCGCGAAAGCGCGCACCGAGCACTGGTCGCGATCCATCTCGCCGAAGGCAACGCCGCCGAGGCGCTCCGCCAGTTCCAGCTCTGCCGCAGGCTCCTGCTCGAGCAGCTGGGCGTCGAGCCGTCGCCGCTGATGCTCGACCTCGTCGCAGGACTTGGCCGCAAGGCTTGACGCTGGGCACATGCCTAGGTGACGATGGCCGCCTACTGTGGCGGCGCGATGACGGCGAAAGACGAGCGGACTGCGGTGCTGGTGATCCGAACCTGGATCGAGGCGGACGATCGTGTTCGCGCCCGCCTCACCGAGACGCTCGACGCCGACGAGCCCGGCTGGGACGCGCGCGGCGCCGAAGGCGAGGAGGCGATCCTCGCCGCGGTGGCAGCCTGGCTCCGCGCTTTCGCCGAGCGGTGACGCGGCGGTGACGCGCGGCCGCTAGAGAGCGGCCGTGCAGGACCGCAGCTTCGCCACCCGCTTCCTGGTCGGCGCCCTCGCCACCTGGCGGGTCACGCACCTGCTCGTCGAGGAGGACGGGCCGGGCGACGTGGTCGTCCGTCTCCGCCAACTGGCGGGCGACGGCTGGGTGGGGGGCGCGCTGGACTGCTTCTACTGCCTCAGCATCTGGACGGCTGCCCCGGTTGCCGCAGCCATCTCCCGCCGCCCGCGCGACGCGCCGCTGACCTGGCTCGCGCTCTCCGGGGCTGCGTGTCTGCTCGAACGTGCGATCACCGAGAAGGGAGACCTCGATGTGCTGTGGGAGCAAGCGCAAGAAGACGTCAAGCCGGAGCTCGGCGACACCGACCCTCGCCTCGCCGGTCGGCCGGATCGTGAGCGCGCAGCGTCGACGGCGCGGTGACGGCCCCGGTGACGGGAGAGTGACGCGCGGCCGTTAGCACTCGTCCGACCCGAATCGAGAGGAGCGCCACGATGGCCAAGAGCCCCGCCGGTATCGCAGCGATCGACTGCTGTCCGCCGCTAGAGCCGTGCGACGTCTGCGACTACCTCGACTTCACGTTCAGGCTGCCGTTCATCACGCCGAACGATCCCGCGGGACGGGTGAACGTCCCGATCGTGATCATTCTCCGCTTCAGGCTCACGCGCTGCTCGGGGCCGCTCTCGCTGGGCGACATCGCCTACAGCACCACGTTGCTGCCGGGCGAGTCCGTGCGGCTGTTCACGAGCGACCGCCACTCGCGCTTCAGCTTCGACAGCGAGACCGACCTCTCGTACCGGCAGCAGACGACGTCGGAGGAGTCGATGTTCATGGCCGGGATGGCGAACGCCGTCTCGAACGTCAACGTCAACGAGCAGGCCGGGTCGACCTCGACGTTCCACAGCTCGGCCGTCGGCGGCGGCGGCGGGCTCGGGATCGATCTCGGCTTCTTCTCGATCGGCGGTTCCGCTTCGGGGAGCTCGTACGACTCCAAGGCGACGAACGCGTTCGCCCAGAGCCTCTCCCAGCATGCCGACTCGTCGAGCCGGAACATGGAGATCGCGACGCGGGCCGCGAGCTCGACGAGCATCGGCGAGGTCAGCACGCGCACCCACTCCGAGGGGTCCTCCGAGGATCAGTTCGAGTCGGCGTCGCGCACGTTCGTGAACCCGAACCGGTGCCACGCGCTCACGTACCTCTTCTACAAGCTCAACAAGTGCCAGATCCTGAAGTGGGAGCTGATCGGGATCGACCGGATCGTGCTCGACCCGAACGCCCCCACCGATGTCCAGCTCAACAACCCGCCGCCGTCGAACGGCGTCACCGTGATCCCCGACGGGATCCTCGCCACGAGCGACAAGAGGGCGGATGTCCAGCAGACGGCCACGACGGCGCTCGCGTCCGAGCAGTCCAGCCTGCGCCTGTTCAACGCCGCCCTCTTCACGGGGGCGAGCGGAGCGCAGGCCGTGACCGCCGCTGCGCGCGACGCCGCCCTGAAGGCGGCCGACGCGGAGCTCGTCAAGGAGGGGCTGCTGACGAAGACCGGCCAGGTCTCCGCGGAGGCGCAGAAGCTCTTCGGCTGGACGCGGGAGATCGCCCTGCCGACCGCGGGGATCATCGTCAAGGGCTGCCTCGACGAGTGCGACACGTGCGAGCCCGCGCTCGAGCGCTCGATCGAGCTCGACCTGCAGCGCCAGCACCTGGAGAACGAGCTGCTGAAGCGCCAGATCGAGCTCCTCGACCAGGCGCAGGAGTACCGCTGCTGCCCGGACGGCGACGAGCCGGAGCCTGCGACGTGAGCGGCTGCTGTGGCGGCAAGCGGGCGGCGGCAAGACAGCGCCCTCCGCGCGCCGCTCCGGCACCGCCTCCGCGCGGCCGTGCGACCGCGCTCGTCACGGCTCTCGCCCGGCGCGGAGCCTCTCGCCGCTGAATCGACGACCTGAAGGAGAGCCACATGGCCCGCAAGCGCACCGAGCCCCAGTCGAGTAAGACCGCACGTGCCGCCGAGCTCGACCTCGAGCCGGGCAAGGCCCAGGCGCCCGACCAGATGAAGCTCAACGCGATCTCGGCCGAGCGGCTCGCGTCCCTCGCCGGCATCGAGGCGAACGAGGTTCAGGGCAAGACGATCGCGTCGATCTCCGAGCAGCTGAAGTGGGCGATCGATCCGGAGTGGCTGCTCTTCCGGCGCGTCTGCGGCCGTGTGGTCAAGACCGACCCGGACAGCGGGATCTCGTATCCGGTCCCGTACGCGACCGTCAACGTGCTCGACACGGACTGCGACTTCTGGGGCTACTTCCCCGAGGGCTGGCTCTACTCCTGGCTCTTCCCGATCCGCTGCCGCACCGAGGAGCTGACGAAGGTCGTCACCGACGAGTGCGGCAACTTCTGCGTCTGGATCCCGCGCTTCGAGATCGACTGGATCCTGCAGTGGCGCCGCGAGCGGTTCTGCTACGAGGAGTTCCTCGTCAAGCCGTCGATCGCCGACCTGCTCGCGCGGCTCGCGCAGGAGGCCGAGATCCAGCCGAAGTTCCCGCCGCCGAACCCCGGCGACCCGGTGGAGCTCGCAGCCGCCGTCGCCGAACGGGGAGACCTGGTCGAGGCGATCGGCCGTCCGGCGCAGCAGGCGATCGCGGCGGCTTCGCGCGCGACCACGTTCGGCTCGCAGGCGACGCCGCTCGTCGACCGGCTCGCCGCGGGCGCCTTCCCGCAAGGGCTCGAGCCGCCGCTGCCGCACACGCTCAAGGAGCGGTTCACCGAGGTCGGCCACGAGGCGCTCGTCGACCACATCAAGGGTGAGAGCCTTGCGCTCCAGGGCATCGACCTCGGCCGCTGGATCGGCCCGTTTCTGCGCTGCGTCGACATCTGGGTGCGCGAGTGGGAGCCGATCTTCGAGGTGCCGGACATCAGCTTCGAGGTGACGCAGGACGTCGACGGCGACGGCACCCCCGACGTGATCTACCAGAGCTACTTCGACATCTCCTACGGCGGCGCCGATCCGTACGTGACGATCGAGGCGTCGCAGATCGCGGTTTCGCTCAGCTCCCCGGTCTGCGTCCCGTCGCCGCCGTGCGACGAAGGCGACGTGGCGATCCAGCGGGCCGGTCTGATGCCGATCGAGTCGGCCCCGACCTACTTCGACGCGTCGAGCGGCTTCGGTGTGCGCCCCAACAAGCCGCGCCCGGGCGGGCTCTTCTCCTCGGGAGAGCTGTCACCGTCGACAGCGCCGTTCTTCGGCGAGCTGCAGCTGTACGGCTGCGTCCACGCCAAGGGCGCCGCGTATTACCGCATCCTCGGCGCGACCGCGTCCGGCAACGGCATCCCGACGCCCGCGTCGTTCGGGCCTGCGGTGCCGCTGTTCGCGAGCTGGAAGCTCGCACGCTGGGCGCCTGGCTTCCAGCAGCACACGGTCAGCCCGGATCCGCAGGGCTGGTACGAGATCCTCCCCGACTCCGAGGACTGGCAGCCCGAGCACCTGCTGCTCGACTGGGTCACGGGATCGATGGGCGTGTGGCAGCTCACGCTCGAGCTCGGCGACGCGGGGAAGTCGGTGATCTTCAGCGCAGCGCCGGTGACGATGACGATCGACAACTTCGGACCGACGGCGACCCCGTTCCCGACGCTGTTCCGGTGGCGCTACGCCGGCACCAGCGGCTGGACGAACCTGCTCGCCCTGCCGTGCCCGCTGATCACGCGGGATCACGTCGCCGACGTCGAGATCCAGATCGGCGCGACGGTCTCGGCCGGCCACCTCCGCTCGGCCCTGCTCAGCGCCGGCGGCTGCGGAGTGACCCTCGCCGAGCTTTCCGGCAACCCCGCCGTGACGCAGCACTGGTACGAGAACAAGAACGACAACTCGTGGAGCACGACCGCGATCTACACCGTCCCGGCCGACGCACCCGCAGGCTGCTACTCGTTCTCGTTCGACACCACGAGCCGCGCCTTCAACCCGGCCGGCTACGACGGCGGCTACGCCGACGACTGGAACTACGACAACCCGTGGCCGCTCGAGTCGAACCCGTCGGTCTCGGTGGCGGTGGTCGGCCCCTGACGCGGACGTGCCAGCAGCTCGTCCACCTCGGCCGCGGCACGTAAACCACTGCGGAGCGCGCCTTCCATCAGCGCGTGCCAGGGACCGGCGGTGTGCTCGCCCGCGAAGGTCACGGCGCCGACCGGGCGGGCGAGCGCGTCGTCGGCGGGCGGAGACGAGAGCGTTCGCGCGGAGTACGCGCCGCGGGCCCACGGGTCGTCGTGCCAGGTCGACAGGAGCGGCGACCCGTCCGCGTAGGCCAGGTCGGGACGGAGCCTGCGTACCGCGGCGGCCCACGTCTCCGGGCCGCGATCGACTCCGAGCAGCTCGAGCGCCGACGGCGACCCGGCGAACGACGAGGCGACGGGACTCCCGTGCTGGGTCCAGGTCCAGAAGCGCAGCGGTACCGACAGGGTCTGACTCGGCGGTGCCGCTGCGGCAAGCGGCAGGAAGAGCTTCGCCGCCTGGCCGTAGCGCACGCCCGCAAGCGCCTCACGCTTCCAGCCCGGCAGCGGCGGGTCCCACTCGAGCTCGAGCGCATGCGGCGCCGGCGTCGCGAACACGCAGGCATCGGCCGCAACCTCGGCGCCGCCCGCCCGGACGACGACGCCGTCGGCCGACCACGCGACGCGTGTGACTGCGGTCGACGTGTGCACGGCGCCCGCGAGGCGGTCGGCGAGACCGAGCGCAATGCGGTCGTTGCCGCCGTCGATTCCGTGGCTCGGAAAGTCGCCGAAGCGGGCGGCTCCGTCGACGAGCGCGGCCGCATCCTGGTCCTCGAGCTCGTACGCGGACGAGACAGCGAGCCGCGCGGCGACCGCGGCCCGCGCGCCGGGCGAGGGCACGAGCCGCTCGAGCGAGGCGGCGATCGAACCGATCCCCGGATTCCGCAGCGCCGCGTCCGCGGCGATCAGCTCCTCGCGTGTCACCGGCGGGCCGTCGCGAGGCTCGCGGTCGCCGTACAGCGTCCCCTTCTCGTAGAGGCCGAGCTCCAGCCGCGCCGCCGTCTCGCGCAGCACGTCGTAGCCGGGCAGGACGAACTCCGCGCCGAGCTCCACGACCGCGCCGTTCTCGAGCTGCCGCGAGTGGACGCGCCCGCCGACGCGGTCGCGCGCCTCGAACACCGTCACCTCGGCCCCGCGGCGGGCCAGCGCCTCCGCTGCGGCGAGGCCGGCGAAGCCGGCGCCGACGACGACGACCCTACGGGCGGGCAAGCGCCGCGCGGTAGCGCTCGTTGAACAGGTAGGGAAGCTCGTCCTTCTCGGCGTAGACGCCGTTGGTGAACGCGCGGGAGCGAACGCCCTGCTGCACCCGCTCGCAGACGACGTAGTCCTGGTGCGCGACGAGCTCCGAGAACTCGATCACCTCGCGGGGGTCGAACCCCGGCTCCTCGACCACCTCGGGGCGGAACAGGTAGTCGGTGACGATCGTCGTGTGCTCCGGCCCGCGTGGCAGCATCCGGGTCGCGATCACCACGGTTCCGGTCAGGTCGAGGAACATGTTCGGGAAGACGCTCGCACCGTGCATCGCGTTCGCCTGCTCCTCGGTCAGGCCCGGCATGACGGGGATCGTCGTGGTCCCGGTGGCCGTGTAGCCCGCACCCTCCATCGAGACGCCCCAGTCGTCGCGGCCCTCCTCGAACACGAGCCCCTTGCGGAAGGTCGGTGCGACGGCGACGAGCTCCGGGTGGATGGTGGGACAGTGGAGGCACTCGTTGTAGTTCTCGACGAGGATCTTCCAGTTGGCCTGCAGCTCCGTCACGGTCTGCTCCGCGCGGCGCAGCTCATCCATCCGCCACGGCTCGTACTGCAGGGGCTTGTCGCTCTGGTGCTCGAACGACTCGCGGACGCCTTCGGCGGGCTCGCCGAGGTGGACGAAGACGAATCCCTGCCACACGTCGACGTGCACCGGCCAGAGGGAGAGCGACGAGCGGTCGAGCTCGTCGACGCCGATCAGCGGCGTCCCGATCAGCTGACCGTCATACGAGTAGGTCCAGGCGTGGTAGGGACACTTGATCGCACCCTTCGCGTGCCCGTGCGTCTCCGGGTCGCAGATGCGGCTGCCTCGGTGCCGGCACACGTTGTAGAAACCGTGCAGCTCCCCGTCCTTGCCGCGGACGACGAGGATGCTCTCGCCGACCACGTCGACCGTGAAGAAGTCGCCGGCCTCGGGTGCCTCCGCAGCGCGACCCGCGTAGAACCACTCGCGGAAGAAGACCTTCTCCCGCTCGAGCTCGAACACCTCGAGAGCGTGGTAATCGCGGCCTGGAAGAGTCGGGCGGCCCGCGCTCGTCATGGGCACCATGTAACCACAGCCACCCATTCATCGGCGTCCGAACCTTGACACATCGTGCGTAGTCAGTTTGCATTGTGCGAACATCCCGGGCCAGGAGGGTCCTATGCATCCGCGTGAACGGCCAAGCACAAGACGCCAGTTCCTGATCCGGGCCGGGGTGGTCGTCGGCACCCTCTCCGGCGCCGATGCACTTCTGACCGCGTGCGGCGGCGGCACGTCGTCGGCCTCCAGCACCGAGACGAACGGAGCGCTGATGGGGCCGGGCGGGATTCCGCTCGCGCGCCGCGACCACCCGGTCACGCTCCCGCTCTACTCGGACAACGAGCCGATCGGCTCCGGTCTGAACCTCGAGAGCGGCCCGCTCAACCTCTTCAACTGGGCCGCCTACATCAACCCGGCCGTCGTGCGGAAGTTCGAGCAGGAGCACAACGTCCAGGTCACGATCACGACCTTCGAGAACGAGGAGGAGGCGATCTCAAAGCTGACGTCGGGCAAGACGCCGTTCGACGTCTGGTGGGGAACGGTCGACTACATCTCGCGCGCGGTCGCCGGGAAGCTGATCCAGCCACTCAACCTCTCGTACATCCCGAACCTCAAGAACGTATGGCCGTCGCTGCAGAACCCGTATTACGACCAGCATTCGCGCTACACGGTGCCGTACACGGTCTACACGACCGGGATCGGTTACCGGACCGACAAGCTGAAGAAGGCGCCGGCCGACTACGCCAACCCGTACGACATCTTCTGGGACGCGCAGCAGTACTCGGGGAAGGTCGCGATCCTCGACGACCAGCGGGAGGCGCTCGGCATGACGCTGCTCCGCCGCCACCTCTACGACATCAACACCGAGAGCGCGGCGCTCGTCAACCGGGGCGAGCAGGATCTCTCCCAGCTCACCTCGCTCGTCAACGTGAAGGTGAACGTGAACGACTACACCGACATCCCCTCGGGCGCGACCTGGATCTCGCAGGCCTGGTCGGGCGATATGGCAACCGCCGCGATGTACCTGCCGAAGGGCGTTCCGCCCAGCGTGCTCGGCTACTGGCGTCCGGACGATCACGCCGAGACGCAGAACGACATGATCACGGTGCTGCGCGGGGCGAAGCACCCGGTGCTCGCGCACACGTTCCTCAACTTCCTGCTCGACAACCAGGTCGGCCTGGAGAACGTCTCATTCAACGGCTACATGCCGCCGCTCACGTCGGTGACACCGGCGACGGTCGTCTCGCGCGGCTACATCCCGGAGAACCTCACCTCGACGGTCGTCCGTGAAGCGGATTTCAAGAAGGGCGTGACGATCGACGCGCTGACGACGCAGGGACAGTCGCTCTGGGAGAACGCGTGGTCGAACTTCAAGGCCGGGTGAGCGGGACCCGCCCGGGGACGGACGGATGACGAGGCGGTGGTTCTGGCCGTCGTTCGGCTTGCCGGGCGTGGTGTGGCTGGTCCTCCTTTTCCTCGTCCCCACCTACGCGGTCGTCGCGGTCGCCTTCGGGACGGTCGACCCGATCTTCGGTGGAGCGGTTCCGGTCTGGAACCCGCTCCACTGGCAGTTCACGTCGATGAGGTATGTGCTCAGCGGGCTTCGGCCGGGCCATACCTTCTGGATCGTCTCCGTGCGGACGCTCGGCTACGTCGCGATCTCGCTGGTGGGCTGCCTGCTGATCGGCTATCCGGTCGCGTACTACCTTGCGCGGTACGCGGGCCGCATGAAGGGCGTGCTGCTCGTGCTGCTGATCATCCCGTTCTGGGTCAGCTACCTGATGCGGATGCTCGCCTGGGTCGGGTTGCTGCTTCCGGACGGGCTCGTGAACCGGGTGCTGCAGGACCTCGGGCTCATCTCGCACCCGCATCTCTGGCTCGCCGGCAGACCGTCCTCGGTGATCTTCGCGCTGATCTACGGCTACGTCCCGTACCTGATCCTGCCGCTCTTCGCGGTGCTCGACCGGATCGACCGGAGCGTGCTCGAGGCCGGCCGCGACCTCGGCGGCAGCCCCTTCCGCACCTTCCTGCACGTGACCCTGCCGCTCAGCCGCAACGGGATCCTTGCCGCGAGCGTGCTGATCGCGCTGCCGATGTTCGGCGACTACTACACGAACGACGTCATCTCCAACTCGCCGCGGACGTCGATGATCGGCAACCAGATCAACCTCTTCTTCCAGGAGGGTACGGAGCAGGCCATCGGCGCCTCGCTCGTGATCGTGGTCTCCCTCTTCCTCGCGGTGCTGATGTCCTACTACCTCTGGATGACGGTGCGGGCGGGCGCAGAGACAAGGGAGTCGCTGGTATGAGGCGCCTGCGCGACTGGTTCGCGAATCCGTGGGGGCAGCCCCGCTTCCTCGGCGCGTTCACGTGGCTCTACATGGCCTGGTCGATCGTGCCGGTGATCATCGCGATCGTCTTCTCGTTCAACAACGGGCGCTCGCGGAGCGTCTGGCAGGGGTTCTCGATCCGTTGGTGGTGGGGGGATCCCTACAACTCGGTGTTCCACGATCCGATCTACCGGAGCGCGATCGAGCAGAGCCTGCGGCTGGCCGGGCTCGACATGCTGATCGCCGTCCCGATCGGCGTCGGGCTCGCGCTCGGGCTGACGCGTTGGCGCGGCTACGGCTCCCGGCCGGTCAACTACCTGATGCTCTTCCCGCTCGTGACGCCGGAGATCGTGATGGCGGTGTCGCTCCTGCTCGTCTTCGACCACCTCTACAACCTCCCGTTGGGCACGAAAGCACAGGTGCTCGGCCAGGTCACCTTCTCGATCTCGTACGTCGTGATCATCGTCCGCGGACGGCTGCTCTCGATCGGACCGGAGTACGAGGAGGCGGCGCGGGATCTCGGCGCATCGCAAATGAGCGCCTTCCGGCTGGTGCTGCTCCCGCTGCTCAGGCCGGCGATCTTCGCGAGCCTTATCGTGGTCTTCGCGCTTTCGATCGACGACTTCGTCGTCACCCAGTACATGTCGGCGAACCAGCAGACTCAGACCGTGCCGATCCTGATCTACCAGACCGTGCGCGGCACGGCGACCCCGGCGCTGAATGCCGTAGCCTCGCTCATGGTCTTCGTAACGCTCGGCACGGTTGTGCTCGCGTATGCCGTCTACCGCTGGGCGGGACGCTCCCAGCCGGCAGGTCACAGCGCCCTCGGCGACGTGGCGGGGATCACGTGACGACCGGCGCCGTCGACCTCGTCCAGCTGCGCAAGGACTTCGGCGAGGTCACCGCGGTCGACGGGATCGACGTCTCGATCGAGGCGGGCGAGTTCTTCTCCCTGCTCGGCCCGTCGGGCTGCGGCAAGACGACGACGCTGCGCCTGATCGCCGGCTTCGAGCGGCCGAGCGACGGCAAGATCCTGCTCGACGGGACCGACATGGCCGCCACGCCGCCGCACCGCCGCAAGGTCAACACCGTCTTCCAGAGTTACGCGCTCTTCCCCCATCTCGACGTGTTCGACAACGTGGCGTTCGGGCTACGGCGCGCGCACGTGAAGAAGAAGGAGACACGCGAGCGGGTCACCCGCGTGCTCGAGGCCGTGCAGCTCGGCGACTACGGGAAGCGGAAGCCGGCGCAGCTCTCGGGCGGCCAGCAGCAGCGGGTCGCGCTCGCGCGCGCCCTGGTGCTCGAGCCCGCGGTGCTCCTGCTCGACGAGCCGCTCGGAGCGCTCGACGCGAAGCTGCGCAAGGCGCTGCAGATCGAGCTGAAGTCGATCCAGGAGCGCTTCGGGATCACGTTCGTCTACGTGACCCACGACCAGGAGGAGGCGCTGACGATGTCGCGACCGGATCGCCGTCATGTCCGGCGGCCACGTCGAGCAGATCGCCACGCCCCAGACCATGTACGACGAGCCCGAGACAGTGTTCGTCGCCGACTTCCTCGGCGTCTCGAACCTGATGGCGGTGACGGCCGAGGGGGCTGACGGCGGCGCGTGCCGCGTCAAGGTCGGCGAGTTCGCGCTCGAGGCGGGTTGCGGGGAGGTCGACATGCGCGGTGAGACGCACGTCGTGATCCGGCCGGAGCGGGTCGTGGTCGAGCCGTACGAGACCCGCGGGGAGAACCGCGTGCCGGGCATGGTCGAGCGCGTCGTCTACAACGGGGCGTCCGAGCAGCTCGTGATCCGGCTCGCGACCGGGACGACGGTCCAGGCGCTCTCGGTCCGCGACGGCACACCTGAGAAGTGGTCGCAGGGGACGCCGGTGCAGGCGCACCTGCCCGCCGAGGCCCTGCGCGTGTTACCGCCGAGCCCCGCCGGCTCCGCAGCTCAGTCGAGCGCGGCGGCGCGGGCGCCGGATTCCAGCCCGGACTCGATCGCACCGTCGATGTAGCCGGACCAGCCGTTCGCGAGGTCGGAGCCGGCGAGGAGGACGCGTCCCTCGGGGCGGCGCATCTCCGCGTGGTGGTGCGTGAACCAGCCCGGACGGTGCGTGGCCCAGGTGCCCCGTGCGTACTCGTCCGCGAGCCAGTCGTGCGCGGTCGCGGCCACCAGTTCGTAGCCGGGCAGGATGTCGTCGAGCGCGCGCTGCACCCCGTCGGCGTCGCCCACGTCGCAGCGCCCGGCGTCGGTGCCGAAGCCGATCTGGACCTGCGTCCCGTCGTCCAACAGCGCGTCGGTCGCGAGGTAGCCGAACGGGTGGCCGGGCCGGATCGCGTTCTGGCGCAGACCGGTTCCGCGGCCGCGGAGAAAGATCTTGACTCCCCGCGACGCCTGTCCCAACGCGATCGCCTCCTTCTTGCCCTCCGACAGGGCCGGCTCGAAGTCGATCGAGCCCAGTACGTTGAGCGGGACGGCGACGACTGCGGCCGCCGCCTCGTGGACGGCTCCGGCGCGCGTCTCGACCTCGACCCGGTCGCCGCGGTCGCGCACGGCCGCCACCGGCGTCTCGAGCAGGGTCTCGACCGGCGCGGCCGCGGCGATCGCGCTGAGCAGTGCACCGGTTCCGTTTGCGAGCGTGACGCGGCCGCCCGTGTACTGGGCGAGGGCGAGGCTGTAGCCCGAGAGCGCGTGCGTCCTCAGGATGGAGACGGCCCCGACCTCTGCGAGAGGCCCGCTCGCCAGGGACTCGAGCTCTGCCTCGAGGACGGCACGCTCCTCCTCGTCGAGCTCGAGCTCGTCGAGCCGCTCCGCGATCGAGAGCCGGTCGAAACGGGCGAGCTCCTCGGGCGCAAGCGACGGATCGTGCGGATTCGGCAGCGCCTCGTCGACCCCGTCGACGAAGCGGTTCCAGCCGCGCTCCGCGATGGCGTCCCGCTCGGCGATCGTCCCGTCCCGCCGCTCGTCACCCACCCACCAGTGCGCCCGCTGCGCGTCCTCGCTCAGCTCCACCCGCAGGCCGGCGCGCGTGATCTCCGACCACGTGTGCGGCTGATGCCAGTGCACCCAGGCGCCGCCGTACTCGATCGGCACCCCGTCCCAGTCGGCGCTCCACGTGCGCCCGCCGAGCCGGTCACGCGCCTCGAGCATGAGCACCGAGCGGCCGCGGAGCGCGACCTCGCGGGCCGCGGTCACGCCCGCGAAGCCTCCGCCGACGACGATCACGTCGTGCTTCATCCGAGGACGATCCTCGCGTCCAGGCCCACGGCGCCGACGCGGCGGACGAGCAGCGGGTTGACCTCGACCTCGGCGATCTCCGGGTGCGCGGCGGCGAAGCGCGAGAGGGCCGCCACCGCCCGCGCGGCCGCGGCGACGTCGAGCGCCGGGCGGCCCCGCTCGCCGAGGAGAAACGGTGCGGAAGCCAGCGAACGCACGAGCTCCTCCGCGCCGGCTTCGTCCACGGGGGCCAGCGCGACCGCGACGTCCCGGAGCGTCTCGGCGTGGATCCCTCCGGCGGCGACCGCGACGAGCGGCCCGAAGCGCGGATCGCGACGGGCTCCGACGAGCAGCTCGAATCCGGCCGCCACGTCCTCTGCCGCTTCGACGGAGAACGACTCGGGGGCGAGCCGCGCCGCGATGTCGTCGAACGCCGCACCGAGCTCCTCCTCGTCGCGGAGGCCGAGCGCGATGCCGCCCGCGTCGGACTTGTGCAGGTGGCCGAGCGCCTTGAGGACGACCGGGAAGCCGAGCTCCGCGGCGGCGGCGAGCGCCGCGTCCTTGCTGCCGACCGGCCGGGCGGCGCCGAACGGGAGGCCGGCCTCGGCGAGCGCCGCGCGCGCCGCGACGTACCCGTCGGCCGTGCAGCGGCGGCGCCGGCGCGGGCAGCGGCGGGAGCGGCGGCGGGACCGGCGCACCGTCCGCGACGAGCGCGGCGATCGCTTCCACCGCCGACTCGATCACGCGGTAGACGGGCACTCCGGCCGCGCGGAGCGCCTGCGCGGGCGGTGTGTTCCAGTGCATCGTGTGGACGACGAGCGGCTGCCCGCTCTCCGCCATCGCCTCGCCGAGCAGCCCGGCCACCGCCAGCTCGGGCTCGGTCAGGTCGCTCGCGAGCGTGCTGTAGCCGCCGAAGTAGGCGGTGAGCAGGACGGCGTCGACGCCGTCGTCCTCGAACAGTGCGCGGGTCGAGTGCGCGAAGCTGAAGACGTCCTGCTCCCCGGCGCCGGCGAGGTCGACGGGGTTCGCGGTGGCCGCGTTGGCGGGCAGGATCTCGCGCAGGGCCGCCTGGGTGCCGTTCCGAGAGCACCGGCAGCTCGAGGCCCCGCTCGCCGAGCAGGTCGCCGGCGATCGCGCCGTAGCCGCCGCCGTCGCCCGACGACCGCGATGCGCCGGCCGCGCGGCCGATGCGGCGCGAGCAGCGCCTGGGCCACGTCGACGAGCCTGCGCGGCGTGTCCACGAGGTGGACCCCGGCTGCGCGGCAGGCGGCCTCGACGGCGTCGCGGCCGCTGGTCAGCGCGCCGGTGTGCGACCTGGCGGCTCGGCGCCCGGCCGCGGTGCGGCCGACGGTGAGGAGCACGACCGGCTTGCCGGCGGTGCGCGCGGCCTCGACGAAGGCCCGGCCGTCGAGGAAGTCCTCGCAATAGACCCCGATCACGCGGGTTCCCTCGTGCTCGCCGAGCGCGGCGACGAGCTCGGTGGCGCCGACGTCCGCCTGGTTCCCGATCGAGACGGCGCGCGAGAAGCCGAGGCCGACGTCCTCGAGCAGGAGCCCGACCTCGAGCAGCGACGTTGCCGCTCTGCGAGACGAAGCCGATCGGCCCCGCCGGCAGAGGGGTCGAGGCGAGCTGCAGCTCGGCCGCCGCGTCGAAGAGGCCGAGGCAGTTCGGCCCGACGAGCGCCGCGCCGGCGGCGCGCACCCGCTCGACGAGCGCCCGCTCGCGCGCCGCTCCCTCCTCCCCCAGCTCGGCGAACCCGGCCGCGATCGCGACGAGCGCCCGGGCACCCGCCGCCAGGGAGTCGTCGACCGCCTCCTCCAACCCGGCCGCGGGGACGCTGAGGACGACGAGCTCCGGCGCCTCCGGCAACTCGCCGAGCGAGCGGTGCACCGGCAGACCGTGCACCTCTCCACCGTTGCGGCCGACGAGGTACACGCGCCTGCGGTGCGCGCCGCGCGCCGCGTCCCGCGCGAACCAGTAGCCCCACTTCGCCGGGTCGGCCGACACGCCGACGATGGCCAGCGTCTCCGGCTCGAAGAGCGCCGTCAGGTCGCGCGTCACCGGACGCCGATCGAGCGGCCGGCGCGCTCCGGGCTCGGCAGCGCCGCATGCCGCTCGGTGAGCTCGGCGACGCGGGCGCGGACGGGCTCGCGCGAGACAGCCGCGCGCCCGCTGCCGGTGTCGACGTGCAGCAGCATCTGCTCGGCCGTCGCGAGCGGGTCGGCCTCGCCGTCGCGCAGCAGCACGTGGAAGACGTGCAGCCGCTTCTCGTCGGAGTCGAGCACCTGCGTGGTCACGTACACGCGGTCGCCCGCCTCGAGCTGGCGCAGGTGCGAGAGGTGCGTCTCGACCGTGAAGAAGCTGCCGCCTTCCTCGAGGTAGTCGGCGTCCACTCCCACCGCGCCGAGCAGCGCGTCCGTCGCGTCGGCAAAGAGCTCGAGGTAGCGGCTCTCGTGGACGTGGCCGTTGTAGTCGACCCAGGCGGGCGGAACGCTCCGCGTCGGCAGGCGCAGCGGCCCACCGTTCCGGTCGACGGAGACCGCGGGCGCTGCGCCGAGCAGCCCGCGCTCCCAGGCCGCGAGCGTGGCCCCCGCGCCGGTCTCCTCGGCCCGCAGCGCCTGGAGGAGGCGGACGAGCACACGGTCACGCTCCTGCTCGAGGTCGCGCGCCGACCGGCCTCCCGCCTGCGCATCCGACTGGGCCGCGATCGTCTCCACGAGCTCGCCGGTCAGCTCCGGAACCTCGGTCAGATGCGTCCACGGCCACTCGAGCGCCGGCCCGAACTGGCTCAGGAAGTGGCGCATGCCCTGGTCACCGCCCGCGATCCGGTAGGTGAGGAAGGTGCCCATGAACGCCCAGCGCAGGCCGGCGCCGTAGCGGATCGCGTCGTCGATCTCCTCCACGGTCGCGACGCCGTCGTTCACGAGCCACAGCGCCTCGCGCCAGAGCGCCTCGAGCAGCCGGTCGGCGACGAAGCCGTCGATCTCGCTGCGCACGACGAGCGGATGCATCCCGACCGACCGGAACAGCACGCGTCGCGCGCTCGACCGTGTCGGACGCCGTCCCCTCCCCCGCGCAGAGCTCGACGAGCGGGAGCAGGTAGACCGGGTTGAAGGGATGCGCGACGCAGAAGCGCTCCGGCCGCTGCATGTCCGCCTGCAGCTCGGTCGGCCGCAGGCCCGACGTCGAGGAGCAGATGAGCGCCTCAGGCGCTGCGTAGCCGTCGGCCTCGGCCAGCAGCTCACGCTTCAGCTCGACCCGTTCCGGCGCCGACTCCTGCACGACCTCCGCGCCGGCGACCGCCTCCTCGACGGAGCCGACGAGCTGCAGCCGACCCTCGGGCGGCAGCGGTGCGAGCGTGAGCTGCTCGAAGGCGGCACGCGCGTCCTGCAGGACCTCGGCAGCGCGAGCGGCAGCCTCGGGAGCCGGGTCGTAGAGCCGGACGTCCCAACCGTTGAGCGCGAAGCGGGCCGCCCAGCCGGCACCGATCACGCCGCCGCCCAGGAGGCCGGCGGCGCGCGGGCTCGCGCTAGTGGACACCGACCCGCAGCGCGAGCTTCTCTCGCACCTCCTCCGGACCGAGCACGCGCACGTTCAGCCGCTCGAGGATCTCGACCGGCTCTCGCCACGAGCTCGCCGTTGGTCGCGAGCCGCCCGCGGGAAAGATGGAGGTTGTCCTCGAGCCCGACGCGGACGTTCGCCCCGACGAGCGGCGCGAGCGCCACGAAGGGCAGCTCCATCCGGCCGATCGAGAACGCGGAGTAGACCGCGTTGGCGGGCAGCTGGTTGACCATCGCGAGGAGCGTGCCGAGGTCGTCGGGCGCGCCGTACGGGATGCCCGTGCAGAGCTGGATCAGCGGCGGGTCGTCGATCAGGCCGTCGCGGATCAGCTCGTGGACGAAGACGAGGTGGCCCGTGTCGAACACCTCGAGCTCCGGCCGCACTCCGAGCTCCTGGACCCGCGCGGCCATCGCGCGCAGCATCCCCGGCGTGTTGACCATGACGTAGTCGCCGCCGGCGGCGAAGTTCATCGTCCCGCAGTCGAGGGTGCAGATCTCCGGCCGCAGCTCCTCGACGTGGGCGAGCCGCTCGGCCGCGCCGGCCATGTCCGTCCCGGCGGGGTCGGGCGGCAGCGGCGACTCCGCGCCGCCGAGGACGAGGTCGCCGCCCATCCCGGCGGTGAGGTTGAGGACGACGTCGACGTCGGAGGCCCGGATGCGCTCGACGACCTCGCGGTAGAGCGCCGGATCGCGCGCTCCGCGGCCGGTGTCGGGGTCGCGGACATGGATGTGCGCGACGGCGGCACCCGCGCGGGCGGCCTCGATCGCCGCGTCCGCGATCTGCTCCGGCGTCACCGGGACGTGCTCGCTGCGCCCGGCGGTGTCGCCCGCTCCGGTGACCGCGCAGGTGACGAAAACTTCCCAATTCACGGCTTCCTCCGTTCGAAATGCGAACTGCCGTTGCACATCCTGCGAAGGACGTACCATAATCGACCGGAATCCGATGGTGCAAAGCGCCCCCACGCGCCCGCTCGACCTCGACGCGCTCCGCGCCGCCGCGCAGGCGTTCGCGCGAGACGAGATGCGCCCGGTCGCCCTCGAGCACGACGAGACCGAGGAGTACCCGCTCGAGGTGCTGCGCCGCGCGGCCGCGCTCGGGCTCACCTGCTACGACCTGCCGGCGGAGTACGGCGGCGGCGGCTTCGAGCGCCTCCGCGACCGCTGCGAGGTGATCGAGGAGCTGGCCTGGGGCGACTCGCCGATCGTCTGGGTGATCGCGCAGGGCGGCTTCTTCGCCGGGCCGCTGCTCGCGCTCGGCTCCGACGAGCAGAAGCAGCGCTGGCTGCCGCCGCTGTCCGGCACCGAGCCGCCGGCCTGCTCGGTCGCGATCACCGAGCCCGAGCACGGCTCCGACTCCGCCGCGCTCGAGACGACCGCCGTCCGCCGCGACGGCGGCTACGTCCTGAACGGGCGCAAGAAGTTCATCGGCAACGGCCACATCGCCGACGTCTGCATCGTCTTCGCCACCGTCGACCCCGGCAGCCGGTCGCGCGGGATCACGGCCTTCGTCGTCGAGCACGGCGACGAGGGATTCGTCCGCGGCCCGCGCCTGCCGAAGATGGGCAGCCGCTGCTTCCCCGCCGCCGAGGTCGCGTTCGAGGACTGCTTCGTGCCCGAGGACCGCCGCCTCGGCGAGGAGGGCGAGGGCTTCCGCGGCCTGATGTGGGTCTTCGACGTCGCGCGCGTGCAGCTCGCGGCGAGCGCGGTCGGGCTCGGACGCGCGGCGCTCGAGCTCGCCGTCGAGTACGCGAAGACGCGCGAGGCGTTCGGGCGCGCGATCCACGAGTTCCAGGCCGTCTCGTTCCGGCTCGCCGACGCGAAGCTCAAGCTCGACCAGGCGCGCCTGATGACCCACCACGCCGCCGACCTCGCCGACGCCGGGCAACCGTTCTCGACCGAGGCCGCGATGGCGAAGCTCGCGGCATCCGAGGCGTCGGTCTTCGCGACGTCGGCCGCCGTGCAGACGCTCGGCGGCGCCGGCTACATCCGCGACTCGCTCGCGCAGAAGTGGTTCCGCGACGCGAAGCTCGACGAGATCTGGGACGGGACGAGCGACATCATGCGTCTCCTGATCGCGCGGAGCCTGTTCGCCTGATGGCGCGCGACCCGCGTTACGACGTCCTCTTCGAGCCGGTGCAGCTCGGCCCGGTCACGGCGCGCAACCGCTTCTTCCAGGTGCCGCACTGCAACGGCATGGGCCACCGCGACCCGACCGCCCACGCGGTGATGCGCGGCGTCAAGGCCGAGGGCGGCTGGGCGGTCGTCTGCACGGAGGAGGTCGAGATCCACCCCACCTCGGACGTCGGCGGCTACATCGAGGGCCGCCTCTGGGACGACGCCGACATCCCCGCGCACGAGCGGCTCGTCGAGCAGGTGCACGCGCACGGCTCGCTCGCCGGGATCGAGCTCGTCCACAACGGCATGGCCGCGGGGAACTTCTACGGGCGGATCCCGCCGCTCGGGCCGTCGCACCTGCCGGTCGCCACCAACGAGCCCATGCAGGCGCGGCGCGATGAGCCGCGAGGACATCGCCGATCTCCGCCGCCGCCACCGGCAGGCGGTGCAACGCTCGCTGCAGGCGGGCTACGACGTCGTCTACGTCTACGCGGCGCACGGCCTGACGACGCTCCAGCACTTCCTCTCCCGCCGCTACAACCAGCGCGAGGACGAGTACGGCGGCACGCTCGAGAACCGCGCCCGCCTGCTGCGGGAGGTGCTCGAGGACACGCTCGCCGAGTGCGAGGGGCGCGCCGCCGTCGCCTGCCGCCTGGTGGTCGACGAGCTGCTCGGCGAGGAGGGGCTCGAGCGGCCGGAGATCGAGCAGCTGTTCGCCCTCGTCGGCGATCTGCCCGACGTGTGGGACGTGATGGTCGGCTTCTGGCCCGACGACTCGCTCACCTCGCGCTTCACGCACGAGGCCTGGACCGAGGAGCACTTCCGCGGGCTGAAGCAGCTCACGTCCAAGCCCGTCGTCGGGATCGGCTGGCTGACCTCGCCGGACACGATGGTGCGGCTGATCCGCGACGGCGTGATCGACCTGATCGGCGCGGCGCGCCCCTCGATCGCCGATCCGTTCCTGCCGGTCAAGATCGAGGAGGGCCGGCTCGAGGACATCCGCGAGTGCATCGGCTGCAACATCTGCGTGACCGGCGACTGGACATCGACGCCGATCCGCTGCACCCAGAACCCGACCATGGGCGAGGAGTGGCGGCGCGGCTGGCATCCCGAGCGCTTCCGTCCGGCGGGATCCGACTCGAAGGTGCTCGTCGTCGGCGGCGGGCCGGCGGGGCTCGAGGCGGCGATGGCGCTCGGCAAGCGCGGCTACGAGGTCACGCTCGCCGAGGCGACCCGCGAGCTCGGCGGGCGCGTGCTGCGCGAGGCGCGGCTGCCCGGCCTCGCCGCGTGGATCCGGGTCGTCGACTACCGACGCGCCCAGCTCGCCAAGCTGCCGAACGTCGAGCTCGCGCTGGAGAGCGAGGTCACCGCGGACGAAGTCCGCGGCTACGGCTTCGATCACGTGGCCGTCGCGACCGGGGCGCGCTGGCGCGCCGACGGCGTCGGGCGCTCCCACCCGCGGCCGATCACGCTCGACCTTGCCGACGTGCTGACGCCGGACGACCTGCTCGCCGGCCGGCGCCCCGCAGGGAGATCGCGTCCTGGTCTTCGACGACGACCACTACTACCTCGGCGGCGCCCTCGCCGAGCTGCTGGCGGCGGAAGGTCGGCAGGTGACGCTCGTCACGCCCGCCGGGCGGATCTCCGAGTGGACGATCAACACGATGGAGCAGCCGCGGATCCACCGGCGGCTCGTCGCTGCCGGCGTCGAGCTGCTGCCCGATCGCGACCTGCTGGCCGTCGAAGGCGGCGAGGCGCGGCTCCGCGACACGCTCACCGACCGCGAGTCGGCGGTCCGGGTCGACGCGCTCGTCCTCGTGACGGCGCGCCTGCCGAACGACGCTCTCGCCCTCGAGCTCGGGGCGACCGCGATCGGCGACGCCTACGCGCCCGGCACGATCGCGACCGCCGTCTGGGACGGCCGCCGCTTCGCCGAGGAGCTCGACGGCGAGCCGCACGGCGACGGAGTGCCGTTCCGGCGCGAGGTGGTCGAGCTCGCACCGCTCGGAGAGGAGGTCTCCGTCCGATGAGCACGACCGAGCCGCGCGCGAAGACGATCCAGTCCGTCGACCGGGCCGCCGCGCTGATCAAGGCGATCGCCGACAGCCCGCACAGCCCGACGGTGAACGAGCTCGCCGACCGCCTGCGGCCTCAACCGGAGCACGACCTGGCGGCTGCTCGCGACGCTCGACAGCCACGGCCTGATCGACCGCGACCCGATCAGCCAGCGCTACAGCCTCGGCTACGCGTTCCTCCGCATCGCCGCCGGCGCCGACGTCGACCCGCTCGTCCGCCGCGCACGGCCCGTGCTCGAGCAGCTGGCCGACGACACCGGCGAGGCGACGAACCTCGCGGTTGCGCGCCGCTTCAGCCTGATCTACGTCGACCAGGTCGATCCGCCCCACGTGATGGCGCCGAACTGGTACGGCCGCACCGTCCCGCTCCACGCCACCTCGACCGGCAAGGCGTACCTCGCGTACCTGGCGGGCGACGAGCAGGAAGGCGTGCTCCCCCGCCGGCTCGAGCGCTACACCGACACCACTGTCACGGATCGCCGCACGCTCGGCGAGCAGCTCGCCGCCGTGCGCCGGGACGGGTACGCGATGTGCTTCGGGGAGCTCGAGGAGTCGCTCTTCGGGGCGTCGGCTCCGGTGCTCTCCGAGCAGGGACGCCCGGTCGCGATCGTCAGCGTCTGGGGCACGGAGCACCGACTGCCTCGCGAGCGGCTGCCCGAAGTGGGCCGTCGCGCCGTCGAGGCGGCCGAAGAGCTGAAAGAGTTGCTGCGATGAGCGCCGTCGAAGTCGCCCGTGACGGCGAGGTCGCCGTCCTCCGCCTCAACCGGCCCGAGAAGCTGAACGCGATCTCGAGCGAGGTCGAGCGCGCGCTGCACTCGGCGCTCGTGTCGGAGGCCGTCCGCAAGAGCGGCGCCGTCATCGTGGCCGGCGAAGGACGGGCGTTCTCGGCCGGCGCGGACATCTCCGAGTTCGAGGGCCGCTCGCCCGAGGACGTGCTCCGCTACTACCGCGAGAGCGGCGGCGTCTACGAGGAGCTCGCGGCGCTGGCGCAGCCGACCATCGCGGCCATCCACGGCTACTGCCTCGGCGGCGCGCTCGAGCTCGCGCTCGCGCTCGACTTCCGGATCGCGGACGACACCGCCGTCTTCGGCTTCCCCGAGGTCTCCCTCGGCATCCTCCCCAGCTCCGGCGGGCTGCACCGCGTCACGCGGCTGCTCGGCCCCGCGCGGGCGAAGGAGCTGTTCCTGCTCGCCGAGCGGTTCGGCGCCGACGACGCGCAGCGCGCCGGCGTCGTCACCGAGGTCGTCGAGGAGGGAAAGGCGATCGAGCGGGCGCTCGAGGTGGCCGCCCGGCTCGCGGCCCTGCCTCGCGAGGCGGTCGCGGTGACCAAGGAGGCGATCGACGCCTCGGTCGTGGCACCGCGCGAGGCGGCGCTCCTGATCGAGCGGCTGGCCTACGCCGCGCTCGCCCAGACGCAGGCGGCGAAAGACGCCGCCGCCGGATTCGGCAGCTGAGATGACCCACGAGAAGGAGATCGAGATCCGCTGGCGCGACCTCGACTCCTTCGACCACGTCAACCATGTCGTCTTCCTGACCTACCTCGAGGAGGTGCGCGACGAGTGGCTCGGACGCGTGCTCGCCGACCCGGCGCGCGTCTGGGGCTACGTGATCGCGCGCGTCGAGATCGACTACCGCAGGGAGCTCACGCTCGAGGACGACGTGATCGTGGCGCGCTGCTCGCTCGAACGGCTGGGGACGAAGAGCGTGGTCACGAGCGAGTCGATCGCCACCCGCGGCGGCGAGACCGCCGCCGAGGCGAAGGCCGTGCTCGTCGCGCGCGACGAGGCAACCGGCCGCTCGCGGGTCATCACGGACGACGAGCGCGCCGCCTTCGAGCGCTCGGCTGTCGAGGCGTAGAGCCGGCGCTAGTCCTCGCGCTGCACGTCCGCCAGCAGCTGCGGGAACTCCGGGCCGGCGAGCTCCTCGACCGCCCGCTCGTACTTCTCCAGCGCCCAGCTCCAGAAGTCGAACTCGAGCTCCGAGATCCCGTCCTGGATCGAGCCCCAGAGAGTCCAGCCGTACTTCGACATCAGGCCCCACAGCCGCGCGCGCGCGACCTTGTTGCGCAGCGGCCGGCCCCAGTAGGCGGCGACCAATTCCTGGAGCTGCTCGAGCGAGAGGTTGGACTCGCTCCAGACGTTGCCGAGCTCGAATGACGCCTCGTTGTTGCCCGAGTACTCGTAGTCGATCAGCCGCATCTGCCCGTCGACCTCGATGAAGTTCTCTGCCAGCAGGTCGTTGTTGCAGGGCACGAGGGGCTCCGGGCGCACCCGCAGCGCGCGCTCGAGCTCGCGGATCTGCGGCTCGAACGCCTCATAGCGGTCCGGGAGCCGGAAGCCCCGCTCGCGCACGATCTCGAGATAGCGCGGCTGGATCTCGAACATGTCGAAGTCCTGCAGAAAGCGTCGCCCGGCGTGGAGCCGGCCGCACGCGCTCGCGATCGCTCCGAGGCGGTCGCCGCGGCGCAGCTTCTCCGCATCCATCACCTCGCCCTCGAGGAAGCCGAGGACGAGCGCGTCGTGCTCCGGCACGGCCGCGACGAACGGCGCGCCGACACCCGTCTCGGCGGCGGCGATGGTGTTGTGCACCTCGTTCTCCCGGTCGATCGCGAGCAGGCTCGTGTCCTTGCCCGAGATCCGCACGACGAAGCAGCCGTGAGAGCTCGTGACCTTGTAGTTCGTGTTCGTGAGCCCGCCGGCCAGCGGCTCGACCAACTCCACGTCGCGCAGCTCCGGAACCGCGGCGAGCACCTCATCGATTGGCATCGAGCGATCCTAATTAGGCTCGCAGCATGGGCCGCGAGCATGCTCACGCCGTTGTGATCGGCGGGGGGATCGCGGGCGTCAGCTGCGCGTATCACCTTGCCAAGGCCGGGGTCGGCGACATCGTCCTCGTGGAGAAGGGCGAGCTCACCAGCGGCTCCACCCACCATGCCGCCGGCCTCGTCACGCAGTTCAACCCCTCACCCACGATGATGCAGTTCCGCCGCTACAGCGTCCAGCTGTACGAGGAGCTGGGCGTGTTCGAGCGGGTCGGGTCGCTCCGCATCGCGTCGAGCCCCGACAGGTTGCTCGAGTTGCGCCGCGGGGTCTCCCGCGCACGCGCGATCGGTCTTGACGCAGAGATCGTCGGAGCCGAGGAGGCGCGGGCGCTCTTCCCGGCGATCACCGAGCGAGAGCTCTACGGCGCCGTGTGGATGCCGGGCGACGGCGCCGTCGACCCGCACATCGCGACCTACGCGGTCGCTGCTGCTGCCCGAGACCTCGGCGTGGAGATCCGCACCGGCACCCTCGTCACCGGCATCGACGTGCGCGACGGAGCCGTGCGCGGCGTCGAGACCGACCAGGGCGAGATCGCCTGCGAGCTCGTGGTGAACGCGGCCGGCATGTGGGCTCCCCGCGTCGCCGCGATGGTCGGCACGTTCGCGTGCTCGATCCCGGTCGACCACCAGCACATCGCGCTCCACGCGGTCGAGGGACACGAGCTGCCGCGCGACTCGCCGTGCTTCCGCGACACCGACAACCTCGTCTACGGCAAGGCCGAGAGCGGCGGCGTCCTCTTCGGCGGCTACGAGCCGAACCCGGTGTCGCGCTGGGAGGACGGCGTGCCCTGGGATCACGGCGCCCGCACGGTGCCGGCCGACCACGCGCGCTTCGAGCAGCTGATGGCCGGTGCGGTGCGACGCTTTCCGTTCCTCGACGAGGCCGGAGTGACGGCGCTCGTCTGCCACCCCGACGCGATGACCCCGGACGGCAATCCGCTGCTCGGCCCGACGCCCGGCGTGCGCGGCTTCTGGACCGCGGCC
The DNA here is from genome assembly GCA_963743545.1 of uncultured Actinomycetes bacterium. Classification (GTDB taxonomy): domain Bacteria; phylum Actinomycetota; class Thermoleophilia; order Gaiellales; family Gaiellaceae; genus Palsa-739. Next base: position 631,365 of record CAVUQB010000006.1, read on the forward strand.
GGGCTGTCGCTGAACGGCTTCGGCGGGGCCGGCGGCCTCGGCAAGGCGCTCGCCGAGCTCGTCACCGCCGGGGAGGCCGAGGTCGACGTCCAGCCCTACCGGCCCTGGCGCTTCGGCGGCCCGTACCGGGACGCACCCTTTGCCGCCGCGGCCGGGCGCGAGGTCTACAAGTACTACTACCGGCTGAGGTACCCGCTGGACGTGTCCGAGGCGGGCCGCCGCAAGCGGCTTTCCGCGCTCCACTCACGGAACGAGGCGCTCGGCGCCGTTTTCGCGGCGAAGAACGGCTGGGAGCGCGTCGACTGGTATGAGCCCGGGAGCCCGGCGCGCTACGCGGGCGAGGAGCAGCGTCGCGCGGGAGGCTGGGTGCGGCCGCCGTGGCACGACCGGCTCGCGGTCGAGCACGCGGCGATCCGCGAGCGTGCGGGGATCATCGACATGACGTCCTTCGGGAAGCTCGAGCTCGCGGAGCTCGACGTGCTGGAGCGTGTGTGCGGCGCGCGCATCGACCGGCCGGTCGGGTCGATCGCGTACACCCAGCTCCTCGACGAGCGCGGACACATCGTCGGCGACGTGACGGTGACGCGCCTGGCCGAGGATCGCTTCCGGGTCGTCACCGGGGCCGGTGCGGTCGATTCGGATCGCGGCTTCCTCGAGCTGCACGGAGCGCGCGTGGCCGACGTCACCGACGACTGGGCGGTGATCGGCCTCTGGGGGCCGGCCGTGCGCGGCGTCCTCGAGGACTTCCCCTTCCGGACGGCGCGGGAGATCGACGTCGGCGGCGTGCCGGTGCTCGCCCAGCGGATGACGTACGTCGGGGAGTACGGCTACGAGCTGTACATGCGGCCCGACGACGCGCCCCGGGTCTGGGACTTCCTCCTGAACACGCGGCATCCCGAGCCGGTCGGCTACCAGGCGCTCGACTCGCTCCGGATCGAGAAGGGCTACCGCTACTTCGGCACCGACCTCTCCGCCTCCGACACTCCGTTCGACTCCGGGCTCGGGTTCGCGGTGGCGAAGGACAAGTGGCCGTCCCTCGACCGCACGCCGCCGACCATGCTCCGCACGCTGCTCGTCGGCGGCGAGGAGTACCTGACGGTGTACGGCGGCGAGGCCGTCCACCGCGACGGCGAGGTCGTCGGCCGCGTCCGCAGCGCCGCCTACGGGTTCACCGTGCAGCGGAACGTCGCGCTCGCGAAGCTGCCGTCGGCGCTGGGCGAGGGGTCACAGGTCGAGGTCGACGTGATGGGCGAGCTCGTGCCCGCGGTCGTCGCGCCGACCGACCTCCTGCAGTGAAGAGGGGCGGCCCTCGCCGCCCCTCTGCAGAACGTCCCGCTATTCCGCGGGTATCTCGTCGTAGACCATCTTCAGGTTCATGCCCTGCGAGCGGCGGTAGAACCAGGAGACGAGGTAGATCCCCAGCGCGAGGCCGTACATCCCGAGCATGTACCACTCCGAGCTCCGGAAGTTCACGCCGTAGATCGAGTCGCTGAACCACTTGTAGATCGCGAACACGAGGATGGCGGTGAACAGGATCGCGGAGAACGTGATCAGCGGCAGCCCGAGCACCTTGTACTTGGCGATCGGCGACGCGTTGTAGATGTCCGGTTTCCGCCACGGCAGGATCGCCGCGGAGACCGCCGAGCCGAGGAACGTGATCGCGATCACGAGCGTCGCGTCGAACGTCCATTGCGCGAAGTTCGAGTTGTACGCGTAGAAGTAGGCGATCGGGATCGACGGCAGGAGCATGAGCGCGAGCGCCGGATACGGCACGCCGTTGCTCGACACCTTCGCCGTCCACTCCGGCAGGACGCGGTCGAACGCGGTCGCGAAGACCACCCGCGTCGAAGAGAGGAAGACGGTGCCGACCCAGCCGAAGAACCACAGGCTGAGCATCCCGACGATCAGGAACTGGAGTGCCGGGCTGCTCGTGAAGAAGGAAACGAAGGTCCCCGCGTACGGGAACACGCCGAGCGGCCCCTTCCCCGCCCAGTAGGCACCCTGCGACGACTGGAACCACTGCCAGCCGAACGTGTGCGCGAAGAGCACGAGGAAGATCGCGGCCACTGCCGTCGTCGCGAGCAGCGCCCCACCCATCGCGTAGATGTTCTTGCGGAAGTCCGAGGCTCCACGTACCTCGCCGTACAACGTCGCGCCCCAGTTCGACCACAGATTGAAGAAGAACAGGAACGGGATCAACAGCACGATCGCGTGGAAGTCGAAGGAGTGCAGCGACGCGTAGGAACCTCCGCCGCCGGCCTTCAACACCTGCCCGTACGCGTTGCCGGTCGTGCCGTAGAGGTGGTGCGTCTCGGCGTTGAACGACTTCGCGAAGTCGGCCTTCGAGTGCGTGACGAGCAGGAGGAACATGATCAGCAACCCGACGCACCCGCCGTAGAAGCACACCTTCTGGAACTTCGCGTAGAGGCGTACGCCGGCCGCGACGAGCAGCGACGCGAGCACCGCCACGATCACCGACGACGTGAACAGGCCGTTGCTGCTGGCCCAGAAGGTCATGCCGCGATCCCAGCCGATGATGGCCGAGAGCGGCTCGAGCACCATGATGTTGAGGATGTTGGCGTAGATCGGAACCCAGTGCCAGAGGATGAACCACCAGCCGCAGGCCGCCAGGACGAAGCCGATGCCGCCGCCGAGCGTGCGGCTGATCCACACGTAGTCGCCGCCCGCGCGTGGCATCGCCGCGATCAGCGACGCGTAGGTGATCGCCTGGAAGACGAGGTACGCCCCCGAGAGGATCACCGCCCAGAGCAGGCTCCCCTGCGGGATGAAGTTCGCGTACGAGAACGCATACAGCCCGAGCGTGATGAAGTTGATCGAGATCGCCGAGTAAATGAAGGCGTCCCACACCGACCAGCCGCGCACGAGCCCGGTCGCCTTGCGAACGAAGAGCGAACGCTCCTCTGAGGCGTCGCCGGCCATTGTCGCCATAAACCCTCCTCCTATCCGCTGGTGAGAACGAACTTTTTGACCTTCTTCTTGCCGTCGAGCTCGACGACGGCCCCGAGCAGCTGACCCTGCTCGTACGAGCTGCCCGGGTTGATGCAGAGGGTGCTGCCCAGACGCGCCGAGCCGCGCGCCTCGTGGATGTGCCCGTGCAGAGACAGCGCGGGCTGGAAGCTCTGGATCGCCTCGCGGACCGCGGTCGATCCGACGGGAACCGTCGAGCGGCCCGCGTCCTTGAGCCGCATGTCCTCGGTGAGCTGCGGAGCGTCGTCCAGCCCCGTCCCGTGAGGCGGGCAATGGAAGCTGAAGACCGTCTTCTCGGGTGGCGTCGTGACCTGCTCGATCACGGCGGCCAGCCTCTTCGCGAGGTCCGGCTCGTCCTCCTCCCGGTACGTGTGCCACGGCGTCCGGTTCGCCCAGCCCGTCGAGGCGAGCTGGAACTCGCCGAGCTCGACGATGCGGCCCTCGCCGAGGGAGACGTGCTTCGCCTGCCGGACGACGTCGTCCACTTCGAGCTGATCGTCGTTGCCGGGGCAGACGACACAGGTCATCCCGGTTCCCTCCAGGCGTTCGTCCGCGAGGTCCATCCACTTCTTGACCGTCTCGAGCATCTTCTCCTCGAAGAGGGCATGCCAGTGGGACTCGTTGTCGTGCAGCCGCTGCACGGCCTCGGGATTCGACCGGAACGGGTAGTAGCCGCGGCGGATGACCGCAACCTCGAACTCGGCCACCTGCTCCTCGCCGACGAGGGTCTGGCGGTTCTCGAGCAGCGTCGCGTGCCAGTTGTCGCCGCCGTCGTGGATGATCGGGACGAGCGCCTTGCCGGTCATGTCGCCGCCGAGGATGAGGGCGTCCGCCTGGTAGTGCGCGCCGGCGTTGAGGAACTTCCGCCAGCAGATCTCCGAGCCGTGGACGTCCGTCGCGAAGAAGATGCGCATGGGCTATCTAAACCTCTTCGGGCAGCTCGTACCAGCGCTTGCGGTCGCCGATCTTCGCGCGCATGCGCCAGGAGCGCGATTTCGGCGCCGTCTCGATCCCCTCCAGCAGGAGGTCGAGCCGCGCCGCAACCACCTCGTCGTCGACGTCGTACCCGCCGAGATGCTCCCGCACGCTGACGAGATTCCGGGTGATCGTGCGCCAGAGCCCCCAGTCGTCGCCGCAGAGAGCTGCGACGCGGTTCACGTTGACGCCGCGGTCGTCCTCCGTCACGTCGTGCTGGAGCAGGATCGCGACCGAGTCGCGCACGTCCTTCTCGTTCAGCTCGATGATCTGGAGCTTCGTCAGCAGCAGCTCGGCGAGCGGCACGGTGTCGTCGTCCACGGCGAGCCGGTCCTCGAGCGGGATCTGGTGGCACATCCGGAACGAGCTCACGAAGACGTCGACCTGCCGCGCGTTCGGGTTGTCGAAGAAGAGGAGCCGCTCCTTGCCGTTCATGGCGTTGAAGCCGACGTGCGCCTCGTAGCCGAGGTCGCGCAGGAGCTTCTGGAGGTTGCCACTCGACTTCTTGGCCGTTGCGAAGTCGAGGTCCTGGTACTCGCGTGAGAGCGCGGGAGGCAATCCCTGGGAGCGGACGTTGACGGCGACGCCGCCGAGCAGCCTGACCGTCAGACCGGCGTCGCGCGCGGCGTCGAGGACGCGGTGGCCCTCGGTGACGACGTCGGCGTGCGGTTCAGAAGAGGCCGACGGTCCGCCCCTGGTCGTCGATGTCGACCGCGTGGGCGGCCGGTGTGCGTCCGTAGCCAGGCATCGTCTGCATGTCGCCGCAGAGCGCGACGAGCCAGCCGGCGCCCGTGTACGCGCGGATGTCCCGCACCGTGACCGTGAAGCCGGTCGGCGCGTTCGCGAGCGTCGGGTCGTGCGAGAGGGACAGGTGCGTCTTCGCCATGCAGATCGGCAGCTTGTCGAAGCCGACGCGCTCGAACTCCGCGATCTTCTTGCGGGCGGCAGGCTGGAGCAGGATCCCGTCGCCGCCGTAGACGCGGGTCACGATGGCCTCGATCTTGCGCTCGATCGAGTCGTCGAGCGGGTAGACGGGCGCGAAGTTGGAGGGCTGCTCGGTGGCTTTGACGACCGCTTCGGCGAGCGCGGCGGCACCCTCGCCGCCCTTGACCACGGCTTCGTTCGCCTCGGCTGCGAAGGCGCCGTTCGCGAGCGCGATCTCGCGGATCTGCTGGATCTCCTCGTCGGTGTCGTCCGGGAAGCGGTTGACCGCGACGACGGCGTTGAGTCCGAACTCGCGGATGGTCGCGAGATGGCGTGTGAGGTTCGCGGAGCCGGCCGCGATCGCATCGGCTCCGCCCTCGGGGCTGCCGCCGTGGTGCTTGAGCGCCTTGACCGTGGCGACGAGGACGACCGCGCTCGGCGTCAGGTTGCCGACGCGGCAGACGATGTCCATGAACTTCTCCATCCCCATGTCCGCGCCGAATCCCGACTCGGTGACGACGATGTCGCCGAGCTTCAGGGCGATCCGGTCGGCGACGAGCGAGTTGTTGCCGTGCGCGATGTTCGCGAAGGGGCCGCAATGGACGAAGGCGGGCTGCCCCTCCAGCGTCTGCACGAGGTTCGGCTTGATCGTCTCCTTGAGCAGGACGGTCATCGCGCCCGCCGCCTGCAGCTGCTCGGCGGTCACGGGCTCGCCCTCGTACGTCGAGCCGACGGTGATCGCGCCGAGCCGGGCGCGGAGGTCGAAGAGGTCGCGCGCGACGGCGACGATCGCCATCACCTCCGAGGCGGCGGTGATGTCCCAGCCGGTCTGGCGCGGGTAGCCGTTCGCGCGACCGCCGAGGCCGACGACGGTGTCGCGGAGCGCGCGGTCGTTGATGTCGACGCAGCGCCGCCAGGAGATCGAGAGCGGGTCGATGCCGAGCACGTTGCCGTGCAGGAGATGCGCCTCGAGCATCGCGGCGAGCAGGTTGTTGGCGGCGCCGATCGCGTGGATGTCGCCGGTGAAGTGGAGGTTCATGTCCTCCATCGGCACGACCTGCGCGTAGCCGGCGCCGGCGGCTCCGCCCTTGATCCCGAACACCGGGCCGAGCGAGGCCTCGCGAAGGCAGAGCACGGGCTTGCGCCCGATCGCGCCGAGCCCCTGGGTCAGTGAGACCGAGGTGGTCGTCTTCCCCTCGCCGAACTTCGTCGGCGTGATGGCGGTGACGCAGACGAGCTTCGCGTCCGGCCTGTCGGCGAGCCGGTCGAGCACCGAGAGCGAGACCTTCGCCTTGTAGGTGCCGTAGAGGTCGAGCTCGTCGGGCGCGAGCCCGGCCCCGGCCGCGATCTCGCTGATCGGGCGGAGCTTGGCCTCTTGCGCGATCTCGAGAGAGGAAGGTGTCGTCGTCGCCACGCCCGGTTCTGCCTGCTTTCTACAGCACGGCCGGTGGCAGCGACCGGCATATGAGTAATATATCTGTCGTGGATACTGCGGTGCAGGCTCCGTCGCTCGCCGACCGCGCCTACCTCGAGATCCGCGACCTCATCGTCTCGCTCAAGCTGCCGCCCGGCGATCTGATCGACGAGCGGCGGCTCGTGCAGAGCCTCGGCATCGGCCGCACGCCGGTCCGGGAGGCGCTGCGCCGCCTCGCGCAGGAGCACCTTGTCGAGGTCTTCCCTCGCCGCGGCATGTTCGTGACCGGCGTCGACGTGCGAGACCTCGCGCGCATCTCGGAAGTGCGCTCAGCGCTCGAGCCCGAGGCCGCCCGGTTCGCCGCGGAGCGCGCGACCGACGAGGAGCGCGAGGAACTCGCAGCGCTCGGCGACGAGATCACGCGCGGCGTCGACCTCATGGGCCTGGACGAGCGGATCCACCGCGCCGTCTACGCCGCCGCCCACAACGACCTGCTCGAGAAGACGCTCGGCGAGTACTACGTCCTCGCCCTGCGCATCTGGATGATCGCGCTCGACCGCGCACAGGATCTCGAGGAAGCAGTCGAAGCGCATCGCGACCTGATCGAGGCGATCGTCGTCGGCGACGGCGGCCGCGCTGCCAAGGTCATGCGCGCCCACGTCGAGAACTTCGAAGCCGCGATGCGAAAGGTCCTGGTGAGCGTGTGAAGGTCGTCGTGATCGGCGGAGGGATCGTCGGCAACTCACTAGCCGGCTGGCTCACGGAGCTCGGCTGGACCGACCTCACCCAGGTGGACAAGGGACCGTTCCCGAACCCCGGCGGCTCGACCGGCCACGCCTCCAACTTCATCTTCCCGGTCGACCACTCGAAGGAGATGACCCAGCTCACGCTCGAGTCGATGCGCCAGTACCGCGAGACCGGAACCCTGCACGAGTGCGGCGGCATCGAGGTCGCACGCACCGAGGAGCGGCTGGAGGAGCTGCGGCGGCGGATGGCTTCGGCGAAGTCTTGGGGCGTCGAGGACTGCCGCCTCGTCACGCCGGCCGAGATCAAGGAGCTCGTGCCGTTCGTCGACGAGTCGATCCTGCTCGGCGGCTTCTACACGCCGTCGGTGGCGGTCGTCGACTCGCTCCGCTTCGGCACGATCATGCGCGAGCGCGCCCAGGAGAGAGGCGCCGAGGTCCTCGCGAACACCGAGGTCGAGGGGATCGACGTCGAGGACGGGCGTGTGCGCCGCGTCCGCACGACGAGGGGCGACCTCGACGCCGACATCGTCGTGATCGCGTGCGGAGTGTGGGCCCCGCGGGTCGCGCAAATGGCCGGCGCCTCGATCCCGCTCACGCCCGCCGTGCACCAGATGATCGACGTCGGCCCTGTCCCCCGCTTCCTCGACTCGACGACCGCGGTCGACTACCCGATCGTGCGCGACATGGACACCAACATGTACGAGCGCCAGGACGGCCAGGGTCTCGAGGTCGGCTCATACGCGCACCGCGCGATCCTCCACGACCCCGACGAGATCCCTTCGATCGAGGAGTCCGCGCTCACCCCCACCGAGCTCCCGTTCACGCAGGAGGACTTCGAGCTGCAGCTCGAGCACGCGCTCCAACTCGTGCCGGAGGTGCTCGGCGACGAGTCGGTCGGGATCAAGTACGCGATCAACGGCCTGCTCTCGCTCACCCCCGACGGCCTTCCGCTGCTCGGCGAGACGCCGGAGGTCAAAGGCCTGTGGTCGGCGGCCGCGGTCTGGGTCAAGGAAGGCCCCGGCGTCGGCAAGTCGCTGGCCGAGTGGATGGTGCTCGGCGAGCCGGAGATCGACCTCCAGTCGTCCGACGTCGCGCGCTTCTATCCCGAGCAGCGCACCACGCGGCACGTCAAGGGCCGCGCGGCCGAGGGCTTCAACAAGACCTACGGCATCGTCCATCCGGGCGAGCAGTGGGAATCGAACCGCGGAGTGCGCGTCTCTCCCTTCTACGAGCAGGAACAGAAGCTCGGCGCCGTCTTCTTCGAGGCAGCCGCCTGGGAGCGGCCGCACTGGTACGAGTCGAACGCGCCGCTCGTCGAGGAGTACGGCCTCCGGCCGCGCGAGCACAGGTGGGACGGGCGCTGGTGGTCGCCGATCATCAACGCCGAGCACCTCGCGATGCGCGACCGGGCCGCGATGTTCGACCTGACGGCGTTCTGCGTCTTCGACGTCGTTGGTCCTAGCGCCCTCGACTGCGTGCAGACGGTCGCCGCGCGCCAGATGAACGTGCCGGACGGCCGGGTCATCTACACGCCCGTCCTCGCCCCGAGCGGCGGCTTCAAGTCCGACCTCACGATCATGAAGATGGCCGACGACCGGTTCCGGGTCGTGACCGGCGGCGCGCACGGCATGGCAGACCTGAAGTGGTTCGCCGACCACTGCGGGCCGGAGGCACGGATCGAGGATCACACCTCCGCCCTATGCACGGTCGGCCTCTGGGGGCCGAGGGCGCGCGACATCCTCTCCTCGCTCACGAGCGATGACGTCTCGAACGAGGCGTTCCCGTTCGCAACCTGGCAGACGATCGGCATCGACGGGATGGACGTGGTCGCCTCACGGATCTCGTACGTCGGCGACCTCGGCTGGGAGCTCTACGTCCCCTTCGAGCAGGGCGCGCAGCTCTGGGATGCGGTGTGGAAGGCCGGACAGCCGCACGGGGTCGTTCCGGCCGGGATCGGTGTCTACGGCACGACCGGCCGGCTCGAGAAGGCGTACCGTGCCTTCGGGTTCGAGCTCGACCAGGACTACGACGTCGTCGAGGCGGACATGGCCTGGTGGAAGGTGAAGAACGAGGACTTCGTCGGCAAGGGGGCCCACCTCGCGGCGCGCGAGCGCGAGCCGGCCGCGGTCTGCTCCACCCTCTCGCTCACCGGCAACCAGCGCTTCCCGCTCGGCCGGGAGCCGATCGTGCGCGAGGACGGCTCGCCGCTCGTCGATGCGAAGGGCCGCCGCTCGTACGTCACCTCGGCGGGCATGGGGCCGTCGCTCGGCAAGTACCTCCTCATGACCTACCTCCCGCCCGGCGACCACGGGCAGCTCTACGTGCAATACATGGAGGAGCTGTATCCCGTCACGGTCGAGGTGGTCGGCTCGCGGCCGCCGTTCGACCCGGACAACGAGAGGATTCGCTCATGAGGATCCTCGTCTGCGTCAAGCGGGTGCCGATCACCGGCGGGAAGATGGTGCTCACCGCGGACGCGCAGGCGCTCGACACGAAGCACCTCGGCTTCACGATCTCGCCGCACGAGGAGTGCGCGGTCGAGGAGGCGGTGCGGATCGTCGAGGCCGGCGGAGGCGAGGTCGTGGTGCTCACGCTCGGCCCGGCTGAGGCGGAGGAGCAGCTCCGCGACTGCATGGCGATCGGCGCGGACCGCGGGATCCTGCTCGAGACTCAGGGCGAGGAGTGGGACGCGCAGACGACCGCGTCGGCGATCGTCGGGGCGATCCAGGCCGAGGAGCCGTTCGACCTGCTGCTCTTCGGCAACGAGTCGGCGGACGCGGCCGGCTTCCAGGTCGGGATCCGCGTCGCGCACGCGCTCGGGCTGCCGGTCGTGACCGGGCTGAAGAAGATCGAGCTCGGCGAGGACAGGGTGCGCTGCGAGCGCGACGTCGGCGGGGCGCGCGACGTGTACGAGGCTCCGCTGCCGGCCGTGCTGACCGTGCTCGAAGGACTCAACCTGCCGCGCTACCCGTCCGTCCCCGGCAAATTGCGCGCGAAGCAGAAGCCGCTCGCGCACACCGCGGTCACACCGGCGGCGGCGCAGCTCGAGAAGCTGCGGCTGCTCGTCCCCGAGGGACAGGGCAAGGAGGCGGAGCTTCTCGGCGAAGGCGCCGCCGCAGCCCCGCGTGTCGTCCAGCTGATACAGGAGCTCGGAGTCGCGTGAACGTCGTCTGCTTCGTCGAGCCGGACGACGAGCTCTCCGCGCAGGCGGTCGGCTTCGCCCGCTCGCTGGGCACTGTCCGGACGGTTACGTTCGACGGCGCCTATCAGCCGGCCGCCTGGGCCAAGGTGCTCGCGACGGAAGACGCCGACGCGATCGTCGCCGCCGGTTCCGACCGCGGCAACGAGCTGCTCGCCCACGTCGGCGCGATTCTCGACCGCCCATTTGCGGCCAACGTGACTGCGCTGGACGGCGACGTGGTCACGAGACAGCGCTGGGGCGGCAGCCTGCTCGAGGAGGCGCGCGTGCACGGCTTACCGCAGCTCCTCACCGTGGCGCCGCACACCCACCCGGCGGCCGAGCTCGGAGACGTCGAGACCCTGGCCGCCGAGGACGACGGCTCGCCGCAAGTGCTCGAGCGGGTCGAGGAGTCGAGCGGCGGCGTCTCCCTGCGCGAGGCGAAGGTCGTGATCGGCGGCGGCCGCGGCGTCGGCTCCGCGGAGGGCTTCGCGATCATCGAGGAGCTCGCCGGCCTGCTCGGCGGCGCCGTCGGCTGCTCGCGCGTCGTCACGAGCGCCGGCTGGCGGCCGCACACCGACCAGGTCGGGCAGACCGGGACGAAGATCTCGGCCGACCTGTACATCGCCTGCGGGATCAGCGGCGCGACCCAGCACGTCGCCGGCGCGAAGGGCGCGAAGCGGATCCTCGCCATCAACACCGATCCCGAGGCGCCGATCCTGGCGGTCGCGGACTACGCGGTGATCGGCGACCTGCACGAGGTCGTGCCCGCGGTCAGCGCCGAGTTGCGGAAGGTGCAGGGATAGCCGGCGCGATCGGCCTCGCCGCACTCGTTCTCGTCTGCGGCGGGATCTTCGCCCGGCGCGCCTGGTTCCTGACCGGGCTCGTCCGCGACGCGAAGCCCTCCGACCGGCCCGGCTCCGACCTCGAGCGCACCCGGAACGAGGTCGAGATCGTCCTCGGCCAGAAGAAGCTGCTGCAACGGCTGGTGCCGGGGCTGATGCACGCCTTCATCTTCTGGGGCTTCATCGTCCTCTTCCCCAGCATCTTCCTGGCCGCGATCGACGTCGCCGGCGGCGGCGACCACACACCCGACTGGTACGCCGTCCTCAGCGACGTCTTCGCCTGCCTCGTCCTGGTCGGAGTCGTGGCGGCGCTCGTGATCCGGAAGGTGGTGCGGCCGGAGCGGTTCCGCGGCTCGCATCTCGGCGAGGCCGACCTGATCCTCGGGCTGATCGCCGCGGTCGTGGTCACACTCCTGCTCTGGCACCTCGTCGGCGGCACGGCGTTCGCCTGGGCGCACCTCGTCGTGATCGGTGCCTTCCTCGCCTACCTCCCCTACTCGAAGCACCTCCACATCGCGACCGCGGCCGTGAACGTCTGGCTCGCCCGCACGCGCAGCCGCGGCCGGCTCGAGCCGCTGCGGTTCGACCTCCCGGACGACGAGCTGCGCTTCGGCGTCGCCACGATCGCCGACCTCACGCGCAAGGAGGTGCTGGACGCGTTCTCCTGCACCGAGTGCGGCCGCTGCCAGGACGCCTGCCCCGCCTACGCGACCGGCAAGATCCTCTCCCCGAAGCTCCTGATCATGGGCGTCCGCGACCAACTGTTCGCGCAGAGCGACGAGCCGATCCTCGGCAACGGCGTGCCCGAGGACATGATCTGGGACTGCGTCACCTGCGGCGCCTGCGTCGAGGCCTGCCCGGTCTCGATCGAGCACATCGACCACATCGTCGACCTGCGCCGCAGCCGTGTGATGGTCGACGCGCAGTTCCCCGCCGAGGCCGAGCCGATGCTGCGTGACGTCGAACGGGCCGCGAACCCGTGGGGGAAGCCGCAGAGCGAGCGCGCGGACTGGGCGGCCGACCTCGGCGTCCGCGTGCTCGAGGCGGGCGATCCGGCGCCGGAGTACCTCTACTGGGTCGGCTGCGCAGCCTCGTTCGATGAGCGGGCGCGGGCCTCGGCGCAGGCGACGGCCAAGCTCCTGCAGAAGGCGGGCGTCGACTTCGCGATCCTCGGCCCGCGCGAGGCGTGCACCGGAGATCCGGCCCGGCGGATGGGCAACGAGTACGTCTTCCAGGGCTACGCCGAGCAGAACGTGTCCACCCTCAACGAGCAAGGCGTGACCAAGATCGTCGCCAGCTGCCCGCACTGCTTCAACACGCTCACCAACGAGTACCCGGACTTCGGCGGCGCCTACGAGGTCGTCCACCACAGCGAGCTCCTCGCCCGCCTGGTGCGCGAAGGCCGGCTGACGCCGAAGGCCGACGCGAAGCCGGTCACCTACCACGACTCGTGCTACCTGGCCCGCCACAACGACGTGCGGACGGACCCGCGCGAGCTCGTCGCCGCCGTCGGCGAGCCGGTCGAGATGAAGCGGACCGGCAAGCAGACGTTCTGCTGCGGCGCCGGCGGCGCGCACATGTGGATGGAAGAGCGCGGCCGGCCGATCAACGCCGAACGCGTCCGCGAGGCTGCCGAGACCGGCGCCGAGACACTCGCGGTCGCGTGTCCCTTCTGCACCGTGATGCTCGACGACGGCGTCCGCGAGACCGGCGCGGAGCTCCGCGTGGCCGACGTCTCGACGCTGCTCGCCGAGTCGCTCGAGTAACGCGACTTGACAGCCGTGGAACAGTTGTTCCACTATATGAGACGCGGTGGGAGCAGACTCCGGCACCCAGGCAATCGAGCGGGCGGCGCAGCTGCTCGTCGACGTCGTAGAGGCGCCCCAGCCGCCGTCGATCGGCGAGCTCTCGGAGCGCGCCGGCCTGCCCAAGAGCACGACCTCACGGCTCGTCGGCGCCCTCGAGCGCCAGGGCCTCGTGCAGCGGCTCGGCGCCCGCGGCCGCCTCCGACCCGGCCCCGTGCTCCTGCGCTACGCGAGCCGCGACGCCTCACAGTCGCTCGTGGAGCTCGCCCAGCCGAGCCTGCGGCGGCTCGCCGTCGCGAGCGGCGAGACGATCAACCTCGCCGTCCCCGGCCCCGACGGGGTCGAGCACCTGGCCCAGGAGGACACCGCGCACCTCGTCGGCGTCACCGACTGGGTCGGGCGGCGCGTCCCGTTCGAGCTCGCCGCGAACGGCAAGTGCTTCCTCGCCCTCGGCGGCGGCGCGGCCGACGACGTCGACCTGATCCGCACCCGCGGCTACGCGACCTCGGTCGACGAGCTCGAGGTCGGACTCTCCGCCCTCGCCGCCCCCGTGCTCGACACCGACGGTGCCGCAATCGCCGCGCTGTCCATCTCCGGCCCCACGACCCGCCTCACCGCCGAGCGCATCGACGAGCTCGCGCCGTTGCTGAAGCGCGAGGCGGCGGGCCTCTCCCGACGACTGCGAGGTGCCGCATGACCCACGAAGAGATCCTGCAGGGCCTCTACGACAACACGCTGATCGGCAACGCCCCCGAGGTGAAAGACCTCGTCAACCAGGGTCTCGAGGACGATCTCGGGCCCGACAAGATGCTGTACGACGCCCTGATCCCCTCGCTCGAGGAGGTCGGCGCACGCTTCGAGCGCGGCGACTTCTTCGTCCCCGAGATGCTGATCGCGGCCCGCGCGATGCAGGGCGCGCTCGACATCCTCCGCCCCCTGCTCGCCGAGACCGGTGCGGCGCAGATCGGCACCTTCGTCATGGGTACGGTCAAGGGCGACGTCCACGACATCGGCAAGAACCTCGTCAACATCATGCTCGAGGGCGCCGGCTTCGAGGTCTACGACCTCGGCGTCAACGTCGCGCCCGAGACCTTCGTCGAGCAGGTGAAGGAGCACAAGCCGGAGATCGTCGGCTTCTCCGCGTTCCTCACGACGACGATGCCGATGTTCAAGGCGAACATCAACGCGCTCGAGAAGGCCGGGATCCGCGACCAGGTGATCGTGATGGTCGGCGGCGCCCCCGTCACGCAGGAGTACGCCGACAAGGTCGGCGCCGACGGGTACGCATCCGACGCCTCGGCCGCCGTCCGCCTCGCCAAGGATCTGATCCAGCGGAAGCGGAGCGCGGTGCCTGCGTGAAGCCGGTCGCGCTGATCGAGGCGGCGGTGAAGAAGCCGGTCTTCGGCTGCCACATGTGCGGCCAGTGCGTCCTCCACTCCACCGGGCTCATGTGCCCGATGGAGTGCCCGAAGACGCTGCGCAACGGCCCGTGCGGCGGCGTCCGGCCCGACGGCGGCTGCGAGGTGAAGCCCGAGATGCGCTGCGTCTGGGTGCGGGCGGTCGAGCGCTCGCGGCGGCTGCCCTGGGCCGACGAGATCCACGACGTCCGGCCGCCGGTCGACAACCGCCTCGCGGGGACGTCCTCCTGGGTCAACCTCGCGACCGGCCGGGACAAGCAGACGCCGAAGGGCTGGCATGTCGCGGCTTGAGGAAGCGCTCGCCGCGGGCCGCTTCGCGGTCACGTCCGAGCTCCATTCGGTCGACTCCGGCGGCTTCGACGCGGTGCGCGAGCGGTTCGAGCCGTTCGGGGAGTACGTCGACGCCACGAACGCGACCGACAACACGTCGGCGCACGCGCACGCCTCGCCGCTCGCGGTCGCGATCGCGCTCAAGGAGCTCGGGATGGAGCCGATCATGCAGCTCACCTGCCGCGACCGGAACCGCCTCGGTCTCGAGGCCGATATCGCGGGCGCGGCGCTGCACGGGATCGAGAACATCCTTTGTCTCACGGGCGACGACGTGACCGCCGGCGACGAGCCCGAGGCGCGGCGCGTGTTCGACCTCGACTCGATCCAGCTGCTCGCCCTCGGCCGTGCGATGGCGGACGGCACGTATCTGTCCGGCCGCAAGATCGACCCGCCGCCGAAGCTCTTCCTCGGCGCGGTCGAGAACCCCGGCGCCCCACCGTTCGACCACCGGGTCGACCGGGCGCTGACGAAGGTCAAGGCCGGCGCCCGCTTCCTGCAGCTGCAGGTGTCCTTCCGGCCCGACCAGCTGGACGCGTTCCTCGCCGAGGCCGTCGCCAAAGGCCTGGCCGAGCAGTGCGCGCTGCTGCCGTCGATCTGCCTCGCCCGCTCCCCCGCGGCACTGCGTTACATGGACGAGCACGTCCCGGGCATCGAGGTGCCGGCCGACCTGATCGAGCGCTGCGAACACGCCGCCGACCCCGAGGCGGAGTGCTTCGAGGTCGCACTCGAGCTCGCCGAGCATGCCCGCTCGCTGCCCGGAGTCGCGGGCCTGCACCTGATCAGCTTCCGCCGCGAGGCCGGCATCGCCCGCCTCTGCCAGCGGCTCGGCATTCCGCCCCGGACAGAGAGGGAGACGAGTGGATACCGTCGTCCAGTCGCCGTCTAAGACCGTCGTCATCGGCCCCGAGCAGCCGTTCTGCGTGATCGGCGAGCGGATCAACCCGACCGGGCGGAAGGCGTTCCAGGCCCAGCTGCAGGCGGGCGACCTCTCCCAGCTCGAAGTCGACGTCGCGCAGCAGGTCGAGGGCGGCGCCGACATGCTCGACGTCAACGTCGGCGATCCGCTCGCCGACGAGGTCGAGCTGATGGGCCAGGCGATCCCGCTGGTGCAGGGCCTCTGCGAGCTGCCGATCTGCATCGACTCCTCGGTGATCGAGGCGCTCGAGGCCGGGCTCTCCGCCTACGAGGGCAAGGCGCTCGTCAACTCCGTCACGGGCGAGGACGAGCGGCTCGAGGCGATCCTGCCGCTCGTCGCCAAGCACGGCGCCGCCGTGATCGGGCTCGCGAACGACGACGAGATTCCGATGGAGCCGGAGCGGCGCGTCGAGGTCGCGAAGAAGATCGTCTCCGT
This sequence comes from uncultured Actinomycetes bacterium, assembly GCA_963743545.1. Lineage (GTDB taxonomy): Bacteria > Actinomycetota > Thermoleophilia > Gaiellales > Gaiellaceae > Palsa-739. Next base: position 647,339 of record CAVUQB010000006.1, read on the forward strand.
CGCCGGCGACCACGGGATCCCGCCCGAGGACGTGATCATCGACCCGCTCGCGATGCCCGTCGGCGCGGAACCGCGCGCGGTCACGCTGTTCCTCGGGACACTGCACCTGCTGCGGGACGAGCTCGGCGTCAACACGACCTGCGGCGCCGGGAACACGTCGTTCGGGCTGCCGGGGCGGCACACGCTCGGCGCCGCGTTCCTCGCCGTCGCGCAGAGCCACGGGCTGACGAGCGCGATCATGGACTCGCGGCGCGACGAGATGGTCGAGTCCGTGCGCGCGACCGACTTCCTACTCGGCCGCGACGAGTGGGGTGCCGAGTGGATCCGCCGCTACCGGGCGAAGCAGGCCGCCGCCTCGTGAGCGCGGTCCAGGATCTGCCCGAGCAGCCGCATCCCGACCGGGTCCGGCTTCGCTACCTCGAACTCGGCGAGGACCGCGCCGTCAAGGAGGCGCGCGTCCCGGCCGGGACGACGCTGTTCGACGCCGCGAGCTGGAACGGCATCGCGATCGACTCGACCTGCGGCGGCCACGGCACGTGCAAGAAGTGCAAGGTGCGGGTCGTCTCCGGCAGCGCCGAGATCAGCCCGGTCGACCCGCGCGCGTTCTCGACGGACGAGCTCCGCAACGGCTGGCGGCTCGCCTGCCGCGCTGCCGCGCAGGAGGACCTGACGATCGAGGTGCCGCCGCTGCAGACCCGGCCGAAGGCCGCCCTCGCGGGCGTCGGCCGGCACGTGATCCTGCGGCCCGCCGTGCAGAAGCGCTACGTCGAGCTCGAGGAGCCGACGCTCGAGGACCAGCGCTCGGATCTCGAGCGCCTGCTCGATGCGATGGACGACGTCGAGCCGCGCGTGCCGCTCGAGCTCATGCGCACGCTCGGCCACACGCTGCGCGAATCCGACTGGAAGGTGACCGGAGTCCTCGCGGACGATCTCCTGATCGACGTCGAGCCCGGCGACACCTCGGGTCGTCGGCACGCGATCGCCTTCGACCTCGGCACGACGACGGTGGTGGCGACGCTGCTCGACCTCGAGACCGGGCAGCCGCGCGCCGTGCGTTCGATCCTCAACGCGCAGCAGCCGTTCGGCGCGGACGTGATCTCGCGCATCTCCGCGACGATGCTCGACGACGACGCGCTCGAACGGCTGCAGGGGCACGCGCACGAGACGCTGCGCACGCTGACCGCGGAGGTGTGCGGCGAGGCGGGCGTCGACCCCGCCGAGGTCTACGAGGTCGTGGTCACGGGCAACGTGACGATGATCCAGCTCGCGCTCGGCATCGACCCCGAGCCGCTCTCGATGGCGCCGTTCACGATCGTGGCGCGTGAGCTGCCCGAGGCGAAGGCGAGCGACTTCGGCCTCGCCGTCCACGAGCGCGCGCCGGCGGTGCTCTTCCCCGCGCTCGGCGCGTACGTCGGCCCCGACATCGTCGCCGGGATCCTTGCCACCGGGCTCACGCTCGACCGCCGCGTGCGCCTGTTCATCGACGTCGGCACGAACTCCGAGATCGTGCTCGGCTCCTCGGCGCGGGCGCTCGCCTGCGCTGCGCCGGCCGGTCCGGCCTTCGAGGCGGCCCAGATCCGCTGCGGGATGCGCGCCGCCGAGGGCGCGATCGAAGGCGTCAAGATCGCCGACGGCGAGGTGCAGCTGACGGTGATCGGCGATGTCGAGCCGCAGGGGCTCTGCGGCTCGGGCCTCGTGGACGCGGTGGCGGAGCTGGTCAATGCCGGGATGCTCGACCACTCCGGCCGCTTCGTCGCCGACTCCTCGGACCGGTTCGGCAAGGTCGGCGAGGAGACCGTCTTCCACCTCGCCGAGGGCATCTACCTCTCGCAGCGCGACGTCCGCGAGCTGCAGTTCGCGAAGGCCTCGATCGCGACCGGCTGGGCGATCCTGTGCCGCGATCTGGGGATCGAACCCAGCGAGATCGCGCAGGTCCTCCTCGGCGGCTCGTTCGGCACCTACCTGACGGCGGCGAGCGCGGTCCGGATCGGGCTCGTGCCGAAGCTGCCGCTGACCCGGATCGTCGCCGCAGGCAACGTCGCAGGCGAGGGCGCCAAGATCGTTGCCCTCTCCGTCACCGAACGCGCCGCCGCGAGTGCCGTGCTCGACGAGGTCGAGTACGTCGAGCTCTCCGGCCGCGAGGACTTCAACGACCTGTTCATCGACCAGCTCTCCTTCCCGGCATGACGCGCGTCGTGGTCAGCTGCGGCGCTCTCGCGCTCCACGTAAGGCAGATCGCGGCCCGCCGAGGCTGGGACGTCGAGGTTCGCCCTGTCCCGCCGGAGCTCCACAACCGGCCGGAACGGATCCGCGCCGCCGTCGACGAGGCGGCCGCCGGGGACGACGTCGTCGTCGCGTACGCACACTGCGGCGCCGATCTCGACGGCTACCCGCGGCTCGCCGGAGCGCACTGCTACGAGGTCTTCGGTGCCGAGCACGAGTCAGGCACGTTCTTCCTCACCGACTTCCTCGTCCGCAGCTTCGACCGCCTCGTCTGGCGCGGTCTCGGCCTCGACCGCCACCCCGAGCTGCGCGACGACTACTTCCGCCACTACGAGAAGGTCGTCTGGCTCGCCCAGGAGCCGACCCCCGAACTGCGCGCCGGAGCCGAGCACGCGGCCGAGAAACTGCAACTCCCACTCGAGGTCCGCGAGACCGGCATGGAAGGATTGGAGCGAGAACTGGAGAGACTCTTATGCTGATCAACGACCTACCCCGCTACGAGATCCTCGACGAGGCCGCCCTCGCCGAGCTCGAACGCGGCTGGCGGCGCATCGTCAGCGAGCTCGGGATCGAGTTCCTGCACCCCGAGGCGATCGAGGTCTTCGAGAACGCCGGCCAGGAGGTGGACGGCGAGCTCGTCCGCTTCGACCCCGACTGGATCCTCGAACAGGTCGCGAAGGCGCCGCCCGAGTTCGACCTCCAGGCGCGCAACCCCGAGCGCAGCGTCCACATCGGCGGGAGCCACATGGTCTTCTCCCCCGTCTACGGCTGCCCGTTCGTGCGCGAGGGAGACGAGCGCCGCGAGGCGACCTACGACGACTTCCAGAACCTCGTCAAGCTCGCGCAGTTCTTCCCGCAGCTCGACTCGTGCGGCGGGACGATCTGCGAGCCGAACGACCGCCCGCTCGACTCGCGCCACCTCGACATGGTCTACGCGCTCCTGACGCTGTCGGACAAGCCGTTCATGGGCTCCGTCACCTCGGGCCCGAACGCCGTCGACACGATCGCGATGGCGGAGATGGTCTTCGGCAAAGAGTCGATCGAGCAGACCCCGGCGATCATCTCGCTGATCAACGTCAACTCGCCGCTGCGCTACGACGACCGGATGCTGTCGGCGCTCGTGGAGTACGCGAGGGCCGGGCAGGCGACGGTGATCACGCCGTTCCTGCTCATGGGCGCGATGTCGCCGGTCTCGATCGTCGCGACGCTCGCGCAGCAGGTCGGGGAGGCGCTTGCCGGGATCGCGCTCGTGCAGACGATCCGCCCGGGCTGCCCGGTCGTGTTCGGCTCCTTCCTCTCGAACACCGACATGCAGTCGGGCTCGCCGAGCTTCGGGACGCCGGAGTCGGCGGTCGGCCTCCTCTGCACGGGCCAGATCGCACGGCACTACAATCTCCCGTTCCGCGGCGGCGGCGCGCTCACCTCATCGCAGGTCGTCGACGCCCAGGCCGGCTACGAGTCGATGATGTCGCTCTGGCCGACGTTCCTCGCCGGCACGAACTACGTCATGCACTCCGCGGGCTGGCTCGAGTCGGCGCTCGTCTCCTGCTACGAGAAGTTCGTCGTCGACGTCGAGCAGCTCCGCATGCTGCACGAGGTGTTCAAGCCGCTGACGATCGACGAGGAGTCGCTCGCGTACTCGGCGCACCAGGAGGTCGGCCAGGGCGGGCACTTCCTCGGCGCGGTGCACACGCTCGAGCGCTTCCGCGAGTGCTTCTACCGGCCGCTCGTCTCCTCCACCGAGAACTTCGAGCGCTGGAAGCGCAACGGCGCCAACGACACGGCCGCCCGCGCGAACGAGATCTGGAAGAAGTCGCTCGAGGAGTACGAGCAGCCGGCCATGGAGCCCGACCTCGAGGCCGAGCTGCGGGCCTTCGTCGACCGGAGGCGCACGGAGCTCGGCGACTGATGTTCATCGCCGGCGAGTGGACGACGGCTCAATCCGGCGAGACGTTCGAGGCTGAGTCCCCCGCCACCGGCGAGACGATCGGCGTCGTGCAGAAGGGCGGGCGCGAAGACGCACAGCGCGCAATCGAGGCGGCGAACGGAGCCGCGCCGGCCTGGGGTCGCCTGTCTCCGTTCGAGCGCGCCGTCTATCTCCACCGCGTCGCCGACGTCGTCGAGACGCGGCGCAACGCGCTTGTTCACGCGCTGACGCTCGACCAGGGCAAGCCGCTGGCCGAGTCGCGCGACGAGGTCGACGAGCTCGTGCAGTACTGGCGCAACGCGGCCGAGGAGGGCAAGCGGCTCGAGGGCCGGATCCCGAGCTCGGTCTCGAGCGGCAAGCGCGTGCTGCTCGTGCGCCGCCCCCGCGGCGTGATCGGCGTCATCACGCCGTGGAACTGGCCGTACACGATGCCGGCCGAGCTGATCGCGCCCGCGCTCGCCGCCGGCAACACCGTCGTCTGGACGCCCGCCTCGACGACGGCGGTTGCCGGCATCGCGCTCGCGGAGTGCGTGGCCGAGGCCGACCTACCGCCCGGCGTCTTCAACCTCGTGACCGGGCCGGGCGCGGTGGTCGGGGACGAGATCGCGCGCAATCCCGGCACCCACGGCGTGGGCTTCATCGGCTCGACCGAGACAGGTCGCCGCGTCGCGGAGGCGGCCGCGGGGAAAGCGGCGGTGCTCGAGCTCGGAGGCAACGGGCCCGTGGTCGTCCTCGAGGACGCCGACCTCGATCTCGCCGCCGAGGCGACCGTCGCGGCCTGCTTCCTCTGCGCCGGGCAGAGCTGCACCGCGGGCGAGCGGCTGCTCGTGCATCGCGACGTGCGCGAGGAGTTCGTGGCGAAGCTCGCGCGGCTCGTCGCGGAGCGCGTACTGCTCGGCGATCCGTTTGCCGAGACGACGACGATGGGGCCGCTCAACAACGAAGGCGTCGCCGCGAAAATGGACGAGCACGTCGCCGACGCAGTCCGGCGCGGAGCCGAGGTCGTGCACGGCGGCGCGCGCGCGGGCGGCTTCCCGACCGACCTGTACTGGCAGCCGACCGTCCTCGACGGCGTCCCCGCCGACGCGCTGGTCGCCACCGAGGAGACATTCGGGCCGGTCGCGCCCGTGGTCGCGATCGACTCGCTCGAGCACGCGATCGAGCTCGCGAACGCGTCCCCGTACGGCCTCCTGTCCGCGATCTTCACCCGCGACCTGGCGAAGGGCCTGCGCTACGCGGACGAGGTGCGAACCGGCTGGGTCAATGTCAACGAGTCGTCGAACTACTGGGAGACGCACCTGCCGTTCGGCGGCCGCGCGGGCAGCGCGAGCGGCATCGGCCGCGTGGGAGGCTCGGCGCCGCTCGAGACCTTCACCGAGCTGCAGACGATCGTGCTCGCGTGACCTGGGACTACGTGATCGTCGGCGGCGGGTCCGCGGGCTCTGCCCTCGCGGCGCGGCTGACCGAGGACGCGTCGACCCGGGTGCTCGTGCTCGAGGCGGGAGGCCCCGACCGCATCTGGGATCCGTTCATCCACATGCCTGCGGCGTTCTCGTTCCCGATCGGCAACCCGCGCTACGACTGGATGTACCGCTCCGAGCCGGAGCCGTTCATGCACGACCGCCGCATCTACCACGCGCGCGGCAAGGTGCTCGGCGGCTCGAGCTCGATCAACGGGATGATCTTCCAGCGCGGCAACCCGCTCGACTACGAGCGCTGGGCGAGCGAGGCCGGGCTCGAGACGTGGGACGTCGCGCACTGCCTGCCGTACTTCAAGAAGATGGAGACCTGCCTCGCCGGCGCCGACGACTGGCGCGGCGGCGACGGGCCGATCGTGCTCGAGCGCGGCGCCGCGTCCTCCCCGCTCTTCGCGGCGTTCTTCGAGGCGGTGCAGCAGGCGGGATACGAGCTGACCGACGACGTCAACGGCTACCGCCAGGAAGGCTTCGCGCGGTTCGACCGGACACTCCACCGCGGGCGGCGGGTGAGCGCCGCGCGCGCGTACCTCCACCCGGCGATGTCGCGCCCGAACCTCTCGGTACAGACGGGCGCCTTCGTCAACCGCGTAGTGTTCGAGGGCTCGCGCGCGGTCGGCGTCGAGCTCGGCAACGGCGAGATCGTGCCAGCAGGCGAGGTGATTCTCTGCGGCGGTGCGATCAACTCACCGCAGCTCCTCCAGCTCTCCGGCGTCGGCAACGCACATGAGTTGGAGACGATTGATATATCAGTCGTCCACGACCTGCCGGCCGTCGGGGAGAACCTGCAAGACCACCTCGAGGTTTACGTCCAGCACGCCGCCACCCAGCCAGTGTCGGTGCAGCCGGCGCTGAAGAAGTGGCGGCGGCCGGAGATCGGCGCGCGCTGGCTGTTCCTACGCAGCGGGCCGGGAGCGACGAACCACTTCGAGGCCGGCGGATTCGTCCGCTCGAACGACGACGTCGCCTACCCGAACCTGATGTTCCACTTCCTCCCGCTCGCGATCCGCTACGACGGCTCGCAGCCGGCTGCGAAGCACGGCTACCAGGTGCACGTCGGACCGATGTACTCGGACGTGCGGGGCTCGCTGAAGATCACGAGCGCCGACCCGCGGACGCATCCGGCTCTGCGCTTCAACTACCTCTCCACCCCGACCGACCGGCGCGAGTGGGTCGAGGCGATCCACGTCGCCCGCTCGATCCTCGCGCAGCCGGCATTCGCGACGCTCGACGGAGGCGAGGTTTCACCGGGGCCGTCGGTGCAGAGCGACGAGGAGATCCTCGACTGGGTCGCACGGGACGCGGAGACGGCGCTCCATCCGTCCTGCACGTGCGCGCTGGGAACGGTCGTCGACCCGGGAACGATGCGCGTTTACGGCCTCGATGGCCTCCGGGTCGTCGACGCCTCGGTGTTTCCGACCATCCCCAACGGCAACATCTATGCGCCGGTGATGATGGTGGCCGAAAAGGCCGCCGACCTGATCCGCGGGGCCACGCCGCTCGAGCCGCTCCGCCACGAGTTCTACCGCCACGCCGGCCCCTTGCCGGCATGCGCATCTGGGCCGGCCGAGATTTAACGGATCGTTCGCCGGCGCGTAAGCGGCGCGAGAGGGACTGCTGCGACCCCGTGCCGGTTCTCCAGGAGGTCCAAGGATGAGAGCGTTTCGCCTCGTTGGTTTGCTCGTGCCGGTAGCCGCGGTAGCGGTGGCGGCGGCGGGCGGCGCGGCGGCCTCGCCCGCCACGCCGCACGGATCCCGCGTGGTCGGGCACGTTTACGTCAACGACAACAGCGCGCCTGTCAACAGCGTCGCCGGCTTCGACCGTCACGCCGACGGGAGCCTGACAGCGATGCCGGGGTCGCCGTTCGCGGTCGGCGGCTCGGGAACCGGCCATCCCGACGCGTCGCAGGGCTCGCTACAGCTGAGCGCCGACGGCCGCTACCTGCTGGCCGTCGACGCCGGCAGCAACCAGATTTCGGTGCTGCGGATCAAGCTGGACGGCTCGCTCCAGGCCGCCGCGGGCTCCCCCGTCGCCTCGAACGGGGTCGACCCGGTCAGCATCGGAGTCGATCATGACCTCGTCTACGTCGCCAATGCCGGTCCCGGCCAGCAGCACAGGCGACACCAACTACACAGGCTTCCGCCTCGACCCGGGCGGACACCTGCGGGCGATTCCGAACTCGACCTACGTGCTCCCGAACGACTCGAAGCTAGGGCAGGTGCTCTTCAACCGCGACGGCAACAAGTTCGCGGGCACCCGCATCGCCACCTCGAAGATCGACAGCTTCAGGGTCGGCCACGACGGACGGCTGACGCCGGCGCCTGGCTCGCCCTTCGACGCGCAGGCGTTCTCGCCGGCGCAGGGCTGGGGTCAACTCGGCGCCGAGTTCAGCCCCACCCACCCGAATCAGCTGTTCGTCTCTGACGCCCACACGGCAGCGGGAGGCGCCGCCTTTCCCGGTCTCGTCTCCAGCTTCAGCGTCGCTGCGGACGGCACCCTGACCCCGGTCGGAGCCCCGGTCGCCAACGACGGCGGCGCAGCCTGCTGGGTCGAGATCAGCCACGACGGCCGCTTCCTGTTCGTCGTCAACACTGCCTCCGCCTCGGTCTCGAGCTATTCGATCGGCCACGGCGGCATACTCTCCTTCCTGCAGAGCACGGGCCTCGGCCAGATGGGCGCCGGCGCCGAGGACGCACGCCTCTCCCCCGACGGCAAGACTCTTTGGGTCGTCGAGTCGGGCACCAACGCGGTCGCCGGCTCCACGGTCAAGGGCGGCACTCTCACGCCGCTCGTGTCCATCCCCGGCGCCTCAGGCGCCACTCCCTCCGGCATCGTCGTCAACTAGGCCCGCGGCCACGGTGAGGCGGCGCGCTCGGCGCCACCTCACCCTGCTCGTACCATGGCCTGATGGGGATGTTCTTCCACGATCGAGGGGAGGCGCCGCCCGAACGGCCCGTCGACCCTGAGGTGCGGCGCGCGAACATGCGCCGGATCGGGCGGCTCTTTACGCCGTACTGGCACCGGCTCTCGCTGCTGCTCGGACTGATCGTCGTGAGCGCCGGCCTCGGTGTGCTCCCGGCGTTCCTGCTCCGGAACGTCCTGAACGCGATCGAGTCGCACGACACGCGTGGAGTCTCCGTCAACGCCGCCGCCATGATCGTGATCGCGATCGTCGCCGGCATCCTCGGCGTGATCCAGACGCTGCTCTCGAACCAGGTCGGGCAGCGGGTGATGCACGACCTGCGCGCCGCCGTCTTCCGCCATCTGCAGCGCCTCTCGCTGGCCTTCTTCACGCGCACCCGCACGGGCGAGGTGCAGTCGCGCATCAACAACGACATCGGCGGCGTCCAGAACGTCGTCACGAACACTGCGACGAGCATCACTTCGAGCCTGACGACGGTCGTCGCGACGATGATCGGCATGCTCATCCTGAGCTGGCAGCTCGCGCTTTTCGCGTTCGCGCTGATCCCGCTGTTCGCGTTCCTGACGCGCCGGGTCGGCAACGAGCGGCGTCGGATCGCGAAGTCGACGCAGGAGTCGCTCGCCGACATCTCGAGCATCGTCCAGGAGTCGCTCTCGGTCAGCGGGATCCTGCTCGGGAAGACGATGGGGCGCACCGACGAGCTCGCCGACCGCTTCGAGGGCGAGTCGCTGCGCCTGGCCGACCTCGAGGTGCGGCAGCGGATGGCGGGCCGCTGGGTGATGGCCTCGATCCAGACGAGCTTCGCGGTCATGCCGGCGGCGGTCTACTGGCTCGGCGGCACCGTCTTCAGCAGCTCGATCTCGATCGCGACGATCGTCGCGTTCACCACGCTGCAGGCGCGGCTCTTCTTCCCGGTGGGCTCGCTGCTCGGCGTCGGCCTCGACATCCAGACCTCGCTCGCGCTCTTCGACCGGATCTTCGAGTACCTCGACACGCCCGTCGACATCGCCGAGCGGGAGCACCCGGTCGAGGTCGCGGAGGCCGGCGATGTCGTCTACGACCGCGTCTGGTTCCGCTACGAGGCTGCAAGTTCCGTCGGCGGCGCCCCGGACGAGGACGCCTGGACGCTGCAGGACGTGAGCTTCGCCGTCCCCGCCGGGACGACGACCGCGCTCGTCGGCGAGACCGGAGCCGGGAAGACGACGCTCGGCTACCTCGCGGCGCGGCTGTACGACGTGGACCGCGGCTTCGTCTCGATCGGCGGCGTCGACGTCCGCGACCTCAGCTTCGCCGCGCTGGCGAGCCTCGTCGGCGTCGTCTCGCAGGAGACGTACCTCTTCCACGCCTCAGTGCGCGAGAACCTGAGCTTCGCGAAGCCCGACGCGACCGACGAGGAGCTGTACGCGGCCGCCGAGGCAGCGCGGATCCACCACGTGATCGCCGCGCTGCCGGACGGCTACGACACGGTCGTCGGCGAGCGCGGCTACCGCTTCTCCGGCGGCGAGAAACAGCGGATCGCCATCGCGCGCACGATCCTGCGCAACCCGCCGATCCTCGTCCTCGACGAAGCGACGTCCTCGCTCGATACCGAGACCGAGCGCCTCGTGCAAGAGGCCCTCGACCGGCTGGCGGAGGGGCGTACGACGATCGCGATCGCGCACAGGCTCTCGACCGTCCGGGACGCCGACCAGATCGTCGTCCTCGACCACGGCCGGGTCGTCGAGCGCGGCCGGCACGAGGAACTGCTCGCGGCAGGCGGCCGCTACGCCACGCTCGTCAGCCGCGACGCGGAACTCGAGCCAACCGCGCTCGTCTAGTACCTAGCAACCGCACTAGTTCCCGGTGGCCTCCTCGCAAGCTTTCCTGATTCTCGCGAGATCTTTCTCGATGGACAGCCCCTTGCGTATGAAATGGTCGAGCTTGTTGCAGAGGCGGTGGGCAAGGACAGCGTTGTCGACGGTCTTGTGGCCACCGTCTTGCTTCGCGATCGGGTAGTGCTCGAAGGTCGCTTCCCAGTCGTTCCATTGGTTGGTGCGCGGTGCGAAGTAACCCGCACCGCCCAGCTCCTCGGGACAGAAGCACTTGGGCATTCCGCACGTCATCTCCGCGATGTAGCCAAGCTCGGCAGCCTTGACGAGGTTGCCCTTGACGCCCAATGACCTGAGTTTCCGGGCCACTTCGGCACCTCGCACCGGGTCCAGCGGCGATCTGGCCATTCGGTGAGGCTATCCCGCCCCGCGACACGCGACTGCTACCGTGGCCGCAGGGATGCCACCTGGCAGTCCCGTGAGATCCAGCTTCTCGTTCCCCTCTTTCGATGGTTTCGGGTCTGCGTCTCGAATCCCGAATCGAAGGAGTCGAACTCATATGTCACAGTCTTTTGGTGCGCTCGGTGTGAGCGCGGAAGTCGAGCAGGCGCTCGCCACCCGCGGCATCGCCGAGCCGTTTCGTATTCAGTCCCTCGTCGTCCCCGACGCCCTCGCGGGCCGCGACGTCCTCGGCAAGGCGCCGACGGGCTCGGGGAAGACGCTCGCCTTCGCGCTGCCGATCGTCGAGCTCGTCTCGCCCGACGAGCCGGCCCCGGCCGCGCTCGTGCTCGCGCCGACGCGCGAGCTCGCGCTCCAGGTGACCGAGGAGCTCACGCTGCTCGGCAAGCCGAAGGGCATCCGTGCGGCGGCCGCCTACGGCGGCGCCCCGGTCGGCTCGCAGGTCAAGCGACTGCGCGGCGCGCACGTCGTCGTCGCCACCCCCGGCCGACTCAACGATCTCGTCCAGCGGCGCCTGATCTCGCTCGACTCGATCAGGATCCTCGTCCTCGACGAGGCCGACCGGATGCTCGACATGGGCTTCCAGCCCCAGGTCGACCGGATCGTCCGCCGCTTGCCGGCGAAGCGTCAGACGATGCTCTTCTCGGCCACGCTCGACGGCGCCGTCGGCCAGCTGGCCCAGACCTACACGACCAATCCGTCGCGGTTCGAGGCCGAGCTGCCCTCGCGCCATGCGGACGGTGACGTCGAGCACGAGTTCGTGGCGGTGACGAGCTCGGACAAGCTCGAGCGGCTGATCGACGTGCTCGGCGAGGAGCGGGAGCTCGCTCTCGTCTTCGTGCGCACGAAGCGCGGCGCCGACCGGCTCGTCCAGAGGCTGCGCGGACACGGCGTCGAGGCGGCCGCGATGCACGGCGACATGACCCAGGGCGCGCGCGAGCGGGCGCTCGAGCGCTTCCGCAGCGGCAAGGTGACGACGCTCGTCGCCACCGACGTCGCCGCCCGGGGTCTCGACCTCGACGACATCAGCCACGTGATCAACTACGACCCGCCGGAGGACGGCAAGGGCTACGTCCACCGCGTTGGCCGCACCGGCCGCGCCGGGCGTTCAGGCCAGGGGATCACGCTCGTCCTGCCCGAGCAGCAGGCGGACGTCAGCCGCTTCGCGACCATGCTCGGACACCGCGAGGAGTTCGAGGCGACGGGCATGAAGACCGCCCGGCCCAAGCTGATGTACACGAGCCGTCGCGGGCGCCGCTCGAAGTGGTAGACCGAGCTCGGCTCTAGTCCGACTCCAGCGAACGCCTCAGCGACTCGACGGTTCGTGCCCGCTCGCTTCTGGCCAACAGGGCCGCGACCGGCTTCATCAACCGCATCACTCCGAAGAGCTCACCTTCCGCGACGTGATGGACGACCGTCTTGTCCCGGTCTGCCTCCAGGATGTAGCCCGGCCGGGCCTCCATCAGGTCGGAGCCGAACCAGCGGAGCGTCTCGCGGAAACCGATTCTCCCCGGAGGCTCGAAGTCGGTCACTTCACCGCGGAATGTGCCCATCCTCGTGGCGTCGAAATAGGCCGTTCCCCGACCGAGCGGGCCGTCGGAGGTCAGGCCGGAGCGGCGGAAGAGACCCGTCCGGCGCATCCAGCTCCTGTAACCGCCCAGGTCGGCCAAACGCCCGAATACCTCGCCGATGGGTCGATCGATCGTCGTGCGCGTCTCGTAGCGAACGGTGGTACTGGCTCTCGTCGTCATCTCAGGCCGCCTCCTCGAGTGCGGGTGTCAGGTTGCCGGCGGTTTCCTCACTCGACGTGGTCGCGGCCGCGCCCGGCTCGATCATGATCGCGCTGACCACCGCCGCCAGCGCTGCGAGGGCGGCGAGGACGTAGAAGGCGATCTGGAAGCCGTGCGTGAGCGCGGCGCCGTCGAGCGGGCCGACGCCGGGGTGTCCTAGCAGGTAGTGGCTCGTGTAGGTGGTGGCGATCGTGGTGGCGATGGCCACTCCGATCGCTCCGCCGATCTGCTGGTTCGTGTTCAGCAGCCCGGAGGCCACGCCGGCGTCGTCCGCCTGCACGCCGGTGAGTGCGCCGATCGACATCGGCACGAATGCGAAGGCGAGCCCGATCCCGCTCAGGATGAAAGCCGGGAACAGGTTCGAGAAGTAGGTTCCGTGGACCGGCAGTTGCGCGTAGAGCACGAGGCCGGCCGCCGAGAGGGCCATGCCCACGGGCAGCACGAGGCGGATCCCCACCCGGGTGACGAGCGCCTGCGAGACGGCGGAGAAGCCGACGATCGAGAGCGTGAGCGCGATGTAGGCGACTCCCGTCTTCAGCGCCGAGTAGTGCAGCACCTGCTGCATGTACAGGGTGAGCAGGAAGAACTGCGAGAAGATCGCCGCCCCCATCAGCAGGGCCGTGATGTTCGAGGCCGTCAGCGTGCGCAGCCGGAAGATGCGCATGGGAAGCAGCGGCGCGGGCGAACGCAGCTCGATCACGAGGAACGCGCCGATCAGGGCGGCCGAGGCAGCCAGGAGCCCGATCGTCTCGGCCGTCGCCCAGCCGTGCTGACTCGCGTGCGTGAGCGCGTAGACGAGCAGCATCAGACCGCCGGTGATCGAGGCAGCGCCGGCCGTGTCGAAGTGGCGGTGGTCGAGGTCGGCGCGGCTCTCCTTCAGGAGCACCGGGCTGATCGCGAGTACCAGCAGACCGACGGGGACGTTGATGAAGAAGATCCAGGACCAGCTGAGTGCGCTCGTCAGCGCGCCACCGAGCAGGACACCGGCGGCGCCCCCACTCCCGGAGGCTGCGCCCCAGATTCCGAGCGCGACGTTGCGGTCGCGTCCCTCCCTGAACGTCGTGGTCAGGATCGAGAGCGCCGCCGGCGCGAGCAGCGCGGCGCCGAGCCCCTGCAGGCCGCGGAAGGCGATCAGGGAGCTCGACGACCAGGCCAGGCCGTCGAGCAACGAGAAGACCGTGAACACGGCCATCCCGGCCATGAAGATGCGTCTGCGGCCGAGCAGGTCGGCCATCCGGCCGCCGAGCAGCAGCACACCACCGAACACGATCGCGTAGGCGGTGATCACCCACTGCAGGCCGTCTTCGCTGAAGTGCAGGTCGTTCTTGATCGTCGGCAGTGCCACGTTCACGATCGCCACGTCGAGCACGACCATGAACTGCGCCACCACGAGAACCGACAGGATCACCCAGCGCCGCCGGTCGCTTTCCCGGAGATCCGAGGCAGTTGCCATGCTTTGTGCGTTCATTCGTGTTCTCCCCTTATCGTGGACTTGTTCCACGGTTTAGCACAACAACTATGGTCTGCGCTACTCTTCATCTGCTGAGCTATGAAGACACCGTCCGCCGATAGCGTCGTCGCGCCGAACCCGTGCTTTCCGCGCGAGCTCGTCGAGAGCCCGGCTTTCCTGCTGGCGCGGCTAGGCGTAGGGCTCAAGACCCGCGCGTTCAAGGAGTTCGAGCAGGTCGGCTTCAGCCCGTACCACTACAGCGTCCTGGCGCTCCTCGACGAAGGCGCGCGCGAGACGCAGGCAACGATCGCGGACGCGCTTCAGCTCGACCGGAGCATGCTGGTCGGCATCCTCGACGCTCTCGAGGAGAAGCAGCTGATCGAGCGTCGACGGGACGTCGCCGATCGTCGCCGCCACCTCGTCAACCTCACGTCGGCTGGCAAGCGGCAGCTGGCTCGCTTCCGCACCATCGTCCAGAGGGTCGAGGACGAGTTCCTGGCGCCACTCGATGCCGACACCCGCGCGAACCTCCACGAGACCCTGCTGACGCTCGCCGAGAACACCGACACCCGCTTCGTACTCGAAGAGGCCGTCGATCCCGCAGCCGCACTGCCTGCAGCCACGCGGTAAGGGCCTCGGGTCGAGCGCCCGTCCCTCGCACTCAGTCGCCTGGGTGCTGCTGCCGCCGGTGAAGCTCGTCGGGCAAGCGGCCGTCCCAGACCCGGAGCTCGCGCAGAAGCCGCTTGTCCCAGCTCCGGCGGCGTAGGCGCCGACGCTGCTCCAGCAGGGCGAGGTTGAGAAGCACGATCGTCAGCGCCGCGGCGAGAAACGGAGGAAGCCAGTCCGGCATGAGGCCCCTATTGTCGCCAAGAGCGCCTGATCGCCGGGACCGTTCGGGCAGAAGCGGCTGCTACGGTGGGCGTGCGGCCGCTATTCGGGGTTCGCATCTTCCTATGCAGGCGTTTCCCTCCCGCCGTCCCAGGCGCTAGTCATGCTCGCTCGCCGCACCGACCTGCGCAACGTCGCGATCGTCGCGCACGTCGACCACGGGAAGACGACGCTGGTCGACGCGATGCTCTGGCAGTCCGGCTCGTTCCGCGAGAACCAGGACGTCGCGGAGCGCGTGATGGACTCGATGGATCTCGAGCGCGAGAAGGGCATCACGATCCTCGCCAAGAACACGGCAGTGTCGCTCGGCGACACGAGGATCAATATCGTCGACACGCCGGGCCACGCCGACTTCGGCGGCGAGGTGGAGCGCGCCCTGACGATGGTGGACGGCGTGCTGCTGCTCGTCGACGCGTCCGAGGGGCCGCTGCCGCAGACGCGGTTCGTGCTGCGCAAAGCACTGGAGTTGAAGTTGCCGGTGGTGCTCGTGATCAACAAGGTCGATCGCAGCGACGCGCGGCCGGCCGAGGTCGTGAACGAGGTCTACGAGCTGTTCCTCGACCTCGACGCGGAGAGCTCGCAGATCGAGTTTCCGATCGTCTACGCGAACGCGCGCGCTGGTCGCGCGGGACTCGCCGCCGACGACCTCGCACCCGATCTCGGCCCGCTGTTCACCACGCTGCTCGACGCGATCCCGGCGCCGAGCTACGACCCCGAGCATCCGCTGCAGGCGCTGGTCACGAACCTCGACGCGAGCCCGTACGTCGGCCGGCTCGCGCTGTTGCGGATTCGCCACGGGACGTTGCGCAAGGGCGCTCCGATCGCGTGGTGCCGTTCCGACGGGACGATCCAGCCCGCACGCGTGACCGAGCTGTACATCACCGAGGCACTCGACCGCGTTCCCGCCGACGAGGCGGGGCCCGGCGAGATCGTCGCGCTCGCCGGACTGCCCGAGGTGACGATCGGCGAGACGATCGCCGATCCCGACGATCCGCGGCCGCTGCCGGTGACGACGGTCGACGAGCCGAGCCTGTCGGTGACGATCGGGATCAACACGAGCCCGCTCGCCGGCACCGAGGGGACGCGCTTGACCGCGAGCCAGGTGAAGCAGCGTCTCGACGCGGAGCTCGTCGGCAATGTCTCCCTGCGGGTGCTGCCGACGGCGCGACCTGACGCCTGGGAGGTCCAAGGACGCGGCGAGCTGCAACTCGCAATCCTCGTCGAGCTGATGCGGCGCGAGGGCTTCGAGCTGACCGTCGGCAAGCCGGAGGTGTTGACGAAGGAGGTCGACGGCAAACGGCACGAGCCGGTCGAGCGGGTCGCGATCGACATCCCGGAGGAGTTCATCGGTGTCGTCACGCAACTGCTCGCGCTGCGCAAGGGCAGGCTGCAGCAGATGGTGAATCACGGCACGGGCTGGGCGCGCATGGAGTACCTCGTGCCCGCGCGCGCGTTGATCGGCTTTCGCACCGAGTTCCTCACCGAGTCGCGCGGCACCGGAATCCTGCACCACGTGTTCGAGGCGTGGGAGCCGTGGCACGGCGAGCTGCGCACGCGGCCGACCGGCAGCCTCGTTTCCGATCGGGGCGGTCAGGCGACGGGGTTTGCGATCGCGCATCTGCAGGAGCGCGGCTCGTTGTTCATCGCGCCCGGCGACACGTTGTACGAGGGGATGGTCGTCGGCGAGAACGCGCGCGACAACGATCTCGACGTGAACGCGTCGAAGCCGAAGAGGCTGACGAACATGCGCGCCGCGGCGGCCGACGAGCTCGTGCGCCTGATTCCGCCGCGGCCGCTGTCGGTCGAGCTGTCGCTCGAGTTCATCCGCGACGACGAGGCGGTCGAGATCACGCCGCAGTCGATTCGGCTCAGGAAGGTCGAACTGTCAGCATCGAAGCGGCAAACGCTGGCGTCGCGCGCCAAGCGCGAGCGCACGGCAGCGCAGGCGTGAGCACTCTGCCATGACCTTGCGGGTCGCGGTGCTGGCGCCGATCTCGTGGCGGGTGCCGCCGCGGCAGTACGGTCCGTGGGAGCAGTTCGCCTCTCTGTTGACCGAGGGTTTGGTCAGGCGTGGCGTCGACGTCACCTTGTTCGCCACCGCCGACTCCGTCACGACCGCTCGCCTCGTTCGCACGGCGCCGACCGGCTACTCCGAGGATCCGACACTGCATGCGAAGGCCTGGGAGGCGCTGCACATCTCGGCGGTGTTCGAGCACGCAGGCGAGTTCGACGTGATCCACAACAGCTTCGACTTCCTGCCGCTGACCTACAGCGGCCTAGTCGACACGCCGGTCGTGACCACGATCCACGGGTTCTCGTCGGAGCAAATCGTTCCCGTGTTCGAGAAGTACAACGGGAGCGGCTACTACGTTGCAATCAGCGATGCCGACCGGCACGAACGCCTCGACTACATTGCCACGATCCACCATGGCATCGACTTCGGCGAATTCGAGCTCGAGGAAAAGCCGGGCGACTATCTGCTGTTCTTCGGGCGGATTCATCCGGAGAAGG
Source organism: uncultured Actinomycetes bacterium (assembly GCA_963743545.1). Taxonomy (GTDB): domain Bacteria; phylum Actinomycetota; class Thermoleophilia; order Gaiellales; family Gaiellaceae; genus Palsa-739. Next base: position 664,793 of record CAVUQB010000006.1, read on the forward strand.
GGACCTTGGAGGCGATCGACGTCGCAGAGCGCACGGGCCTGCCGCTCGTGATCGCAGGGATCATTCAGGACCGCGGCTACTTCGAGCAGTTCGTGGAGCCGCGGCTCGACGGCGAGCGCGTGAGCTACATAGGCCCGGTCGGGCCCGAGCGCCGCGGCGCCTTTCTCGGCGGCGCGCGGGCGCTGCTGCACCTCGTCAACTTCGACGAGCCGTTCGGGTTCAGCGTCGTCGAGGCGATGGCGTGCGGAACGCCGGTCATCGCGACGCGACGCGGCTCGATGCCAGAGATCATCCGTGACGGCGAGAACGGGTTCCTCGTCGATACGCCGGAGGAAGCCGCTGCCGCCGTCGACGCCTCGAGCGCGCTCGACCGGGCAGCCGTGCGCGCATCGGTGGAAGGGCGCTTCGACGTCGAGCGGATGGTGGACGACTATCTCGCCCTCTATGAGCGCGTTGTCGAACTCCACCGCGCCACACAGATCGGCATCGAGGCCCTCCGCTGAGCCAGGGGTCCCGGCGGGAACCGTTCCGGGTCGGCGTCAACTACTGGCCGGCGGCGACCGGCATGGGCTGGTGGTCGACCTTCGATCCGGCGGAGGTCGAAGCCGACTTTGCGCGGATCGCGGCTTGCGGTCTCGATTCCGTGCGGGTGTTTCTCACCTGGGAGGACTTCCAGCCGGCCCCGGACCGGGTCGACCGCGAGCTGCTCGTCCGGCTCGTCGTGGTCGCCGATCTCGCCGCCGGGCTCGGGCTCGCGCTGATCCCCACCCTCTTCACCGGCCACATGAGCGGCGTGAACTGGATCCCTCCCTGGGCGCTCGGAGGCTCCGCCGGAGATCCTCGCTTCCGGGTCGTCTCCGGCGGCAGGGTCGTCCAACGCGGACTTTGCAACTGGTACAGCGATCCGGCGGTTGCAGCTGCTCAGGTTCTCCTGGCCGCGAAGGCTGCCGCTGCCCTCGCCGGCCACGAGGCGGTGTGGGCCTGGGACCTCGGCAACGAGAACTCCAACTGTGTCGTCCCGCCGCACAGGCCGGCGGCACGCGAATGGCTTGCCCGCCTCGGCTCGGCGATTCGCAGCCTCGACGAGACGGCGCTCGTCACGGTCGGATTGCACATGGAAGACCTCGAGGAGGATCGCCTGCTCGGGCCGCGGGAAGCCTCCAAGGCGTGCGATCTCCTCTCGATGCACGGCTACCCGATCTACGCGAGTTGGGCGCAGGGTGCAACGGACGCTGAACTGCTCCCGTTCCTGGCCCGCATGACGTACTGGCTCGGGGAAGGTCGCGACGTCCTGTTCAGCGAGTTCGGTCTCCCGACCTACCGCCGTGGCGGCCCGCACGAGCAGAGCGCCGGCGCGACGCCTCTGGTCGAAGAAGAAGCGGCGGCTGCGTACACGACCGCGGCCCTGGAGGGGCTGCGGCGCGCCGGTTGTGTCGGTGCGCTCCTCTGGTGCTACTCCGACTACGACTCACGGCTGTGGGAGAACCCGCCTTTCGATCTCGCCCCCCACGAGCGCACCTTCGGACTCTGGCGAGTCGACGCCTCACCGAAACCGGCGGTCGCGGCCATCGCGGCGTTCGTCGGCGCCGAGCGTTGCAGCCCCGGATACGCAGATGAATGGATCGACATCGACCGGGACGAGTTCCTGCTCGACCCGCGCGTACAGCTGCCCCGCCTCTACCGCCGGTATCGGCAGCAGTCGCGAACTGAGGGCGCGACGTCCGGCCCGGCCGACTGACTACGTCTCGCAGGGTGCGCCGAGGATGGCGTCAATCAGGTCTCGCAGTCGTGCGGTGGCGAGGCAGATGGAGCTGTCGGCGGCACCGTAGTAGAGGCGGATCTCGTCGGTGGCCTCGTCGTGCAGCAGGCCACAGGGAAAGACGGCGTTGGGAACATCGCCCGCTCGCTCGTAGTCCGCGAGAGGCGCGAGGACCCAGGTGGGAAGGCGGCGGAGCACGCGGGTCGGTTCGTCGAGGTCGAGCAGCGCGAGGCCGACGCGATACAGGTCTCCGGACACGGTGCCCTTGACGCCGTGGTAGACGAGCAGCCAGCCGTGCTCGGTGCGGAGCGGCGGCGGGCCGATGCCGATCCGTAGCGAGTCCCACCAGGCGCCGTCACGAGGTTGGAGCACCTGTTCAGGAGCGCTCCAACTGACGAGGTCGTCCGAGCGGGACAGAACGATCTCGCCATGCCCGCCGCCGAACTCCGTCTTGGGACGATGGAGGAGCACCCAGCGGCCGTCGATCCGGTGCGGTAGGAGCGCGGCGTTCTTGTCCTCCGGGTGCTTGACCACGCCGTGGCGCTCGACAGTGTCGAAGTCCTCCGTCGTAGCCAGAAAGACGGCCGGCCCGGCCGGGCCGTAGGCCGTGCAGGTGATCGCCCAGTGCCCGAGCTCATCGACCCACACGATCCGCGCGTCCTCGAATCCCCATTGCTCGCTTGCGATCCCGTCGGCGGGGGCGAGCAGCGGCTCGAGCTCGATCGCCCATCCGTCGACGCCGTTCGCCGAGCGGGCGACTGTGAGGTGTGAAATCCCTCGGCGGTCTTCGACGCGGGCGAGCAAGACGGTCTTGCCATCGTGGACGGCTGCCGCCGGGTTGAAGACGGCGTTCACGGGATAGGGCCAGTCGCCGGCGGTCAGGATCGGGTTCGCAGGGTGGCGCTCGAAGAGCTCGGGCGCGGTCATGCAGCGACGGGTTCGAGTGCCGTCTCGCGGTCGGGCGCCCGAACGCCGGCGGCGTCGAGGCGCAGCGCCGCGTGGTGAAAGGCGAGCGTCGACTCGGCACCCTCGTTGTCGTTCAGCGCGTCGCTGCCGAGCCCGTCGCTGCAACCGCCCGTCGCAAAGTCGTAGAGCGGCTTCTGCAAGCGGTTGCGGCCCAGGAACCACTCGAACGCCCGAATCGCCCGGACTCCGTGTTCGGCTTCGCGAGTGACCGCGAAGGCCCTCAGCTCGGCCTCGACGAGCGCAGCGGCGTCGAGCGGCTGCTCGTCGCCGACGCCCGGCGCCTGCTCGCCGCGGCGACGGCCGTGGTGACCGGGAAGCCGGAGCGCGTCCTTGTCGAGCCCGCACTCGTCGCCGACCCAGCGCAGCGACTCGAGCCCGAGCTCGGCGAGCTCCGGCCGGCCCAGCGCGCTGCCGCCGGAGAGGAGTGCCTGCGACAGCCGCGCGTTGTCGTAGCTGAGCTTGTCCTCGAACCAGCACCAGTCCTCCGAGCGTGTGCGCTCGTAGGCGTCAGCGAGTTGCTCGACGAGCCGTTCAAGCTGCCGACGCGCGACCGGCTCGAGCCGGTCGGTGTCGAGGCGGGAGAGGCCGAGCACGGCGTATGCCGCCGTGCGCAGGGAGACGTCAGCGTCGAGTGCGCCGACGAGCCGGTCGAGAAGGTCGCGCGCCGGGCGCACGACTGCGGGGATCCACGCCGTGGCAAGGATGTCTCCGAGCGCCCAGATCGAGCGTCCCACGTGGTCGCCCATGTGGGGCTCGTCGAGCCAGCGACGGTCGTAACCCATGAAGTTGTGCATCCCGCCGTCCTCAGCAGCCGCCTGCAGGAAGGCAAGCGCGCGGTAGAGATTCGACGTCCAGACCTGCCCCTCGCCGCGCTCTGCCAGCGCGAGCGAGACGACCGCCAGCCGGGCGACATCGTCGACGCAATAGCCGCTGCTGCGGTTGGGAATGATTCCGTGGGCGTGCTGCACGATGCCGACATCGTCCGCGAGCGTGAGCAGATGGTCGGTCCGCAGGCTCGCCAGGTGCAGATCGGCGACGCCGGCGGGCCGGCGGCGGGGCGCACGCTCGTCGGCTTCCTGCAAGACGCAAGCAGTGGCCTCTGCGACGGCCGGCCAGGCCAGAGTCGAACCGATCCGCCGTGCCTCGGCGCGCGCCGCCAGCAGCAGGTCCGGCTGCTCGACGTAGCTGCTGACAGCAGTGGCCAGCGCATCCGAATCGCGGAACGGCACGAGCAGCCCCGCCCCCGACGCGAGCATGTCCTGCGCGTACCAGTAGGGCGTGGAGACGACGGCGCAGCCGGCAGCGATCGCGAAGGTGAGCGCGCCGGAGGCGATCTGCTCCCGGCTCCCGTACGGCGTCAGGAAGACGTCGGTTGATGCGAGCAGGTCCGCGAGCTCGTCGACCGACAGGAACCGATCGTCGAACTCGACATGGGCTCCGAGCCCGAGTTCGAACACCCGCCGCTCGAGCATCAGCCGGTACCGCTCCCCCTCCCGACGCCAGACATCCGGATGGGTGCGGCCGGCGATCGTGTAGACGATCTCCGGGTGCCGTTCGATCAGCGCGGGCAGCGCTTCGATCACTGTCTCCAGACCCTTGCCGGGCGAGATCAAGCCGAAGGTGGAGAGCCGGAAAGGATCGTCGACGGCAGACGACGTGGACCGCGGTGCCTGAAGTTTCCTCGCGGCGCGGTCCGCGATCCGCACCGGCGCTCCGTGCGGCACCACACGGACTTTCTCCTCCGGGCAAGCGCCCGACTCGACCAGCAGTCGGAGCGCCGTGTCCGTCATCACGATCACGAGCTCGGCCTCGGCGCACAGTTCCGTCAATACCTCCGCCTGGTGCGGCGTGGGCTCCGACAGCACCGTGTGCAGCGTCACCACGAGCGGCTGCGCAAGTTCTTGCGCAAACGACAGCACGTACTCCCCGTCGCGGCCGCCGAAGATCCCGTACTCGTGCTGAAGCAACACGACGTCGACGTCGAGCCGCCCCAGCATCCGAGCCGTCCGGACATACTCGCCACGCACCGCCTGCGCGATCGTCGCGAGCAGGCCTCGCCGCTGCGGGCTCGACGGTTCGTGCACGACCGCGACGAGATCGGCGACCTTCACCGTGCCCGTGCCGGTCAGCGTCGCTCGCAGGTCGGCCGAGAAGGTGCCGATCCCGCAGGCACGCGGCGGGTACGTCGAGACGATCGCCGTCCTCATGCGCTAGACCGCCGGCCGCGTCGACGCGCCGAGCGCCTGCATCCGCTGCGGCACTTGCAGGCCGCCGCGCACGGAGGTCGGCTTGGCAAGTCTCCCCCCGGTAGCCGAGCGCAGCCGGTCGAGTACCCGCTTCAGGCTCTTCCGCATGATGTCGCTCCCTCTCTTGACTCCCCCGAAACGGCAAGCGGCGGGCTCGTGCGGGAGTCAGAACACGGGGACGCTGACCACACCGTAGCGGAACCCGAAACGGCACAGATCAGCGGCGTGAGCGCGGCTATGCGGCCCGTCCTCTAGTGGCCGCAAGGAGCGGCACGGCGGCCAGCGTGTAGGAGCGATCGCCGACCGACAGCGTGGCCGAACCGAGACCGTCGGCTGCGAGCCATGACTGGACGGCGTCGATCACCTCGACCACCGACCGCGATTCCCACTCGGAACGAACGCGAACTTCTCTTCGCGCTCCGTCGAACGAAACCGACGAGCGGTCGAAGAGTCTTCCGAGGCGAAGCATGAGCCCGTGCAAGTGCGCGGTGTCTGTGACGACAACGCGTATCTCCACCATCAGGACCTCCGGATCGAATCACCGACGCCGACCAGGACGTTGAGGTCGGCCAGATTACGGCTCCAACCCGCTTTGCTGAGGGAGGATTCTCAGCGGTGCCGCTTACTCCGCACCGCATCGGGCTTCGCTGCGCCGATTGCTACGGCGCCGCAGCTGTAACGGTAGCAACGAAGCGGGATCGCGCCGCCACCGTCGACTACGTCACCGGGGTGATCGGATCGACGGGTTCGAGGAGTGGCGGCAGCAGAAGAAGGTGGCTGTCGACGATCGCCTGGGCGATGTCGACGAGCTTGTGGCCGTTGTGTTGCGAATGGTCGCGCAGCATCTCGAACGCTCGGTCTGCGTCGACTGCGTGGCGGGCCATCAGGATCCCTTTCGCCTGCTCGATCGTCGCCCGACGCCCGAACGCTCCCTGCAGGCTGTGGTACTCGGCGAAGCGTTGCAGTGTGATGTCGATCGCGCTCTGCAACTCTTCCGGGCTGTCCTCGACGATGTAGGCAAACACGCCCCGCTTGGCGGCCTCATGGACGTAGGCAGGATCCTTGGCTGAGAGCAGTGCGATCACCGGGCAGGACGCCTCGCGGACGATCTCGGTAATCAGGTCGAGCGCATGCTCGGAGTGCAGGCCCAGCCCGACCAGCGCCACGTCCGGTCGCTCTCTGGCCGTGACGGCGCCGACCTCTTTGACGTAGATCTCGCGTGCGATGACCTCGTGTCCGAGCCCGGCCACGACCTGGGCGAGCAACTCGAGCCGATCGCGCTTCTCGTTCGCGATCAGGACACGGAGATGCCGCACCTCGTCGAAAGCCATCGGGAGCCAAAATGTAGCGCGGCACCGCCCGGCGCGAATGCGCGCTAGCCTTCTTCGTGCAGCTCCTCAGCACCCGGAGCCGTGAACACCAGCGGGGCCAGAAGCGTTCCGGCCCCGCAAGATCCGCCCTCAACTGGACAGGCCGGAGCCGTTGGCGATCGCAGCGCGCGGTCGACCTCGATGTCTACGAGGGAGGATCGAAGATGCAAGTCGAAGCGCACCACCCTGAAACGCGGCCAACGGACGCTAATGCCGAGTCGCGCGGCGACCGTCTCCGACGCCACGGCCGTCGCACTGGCCTCTACACATGGGCGGTTGGCTTCATTGCCCTGCTCGTCGTCCTGATTGCGCTCGTCGTCGCGAATACGCGGCAAGTGAAGCTGAGTTGGGTGGTCGGCACCGGCCACGCGTCGCTGGTCTGGATCATCCTCGCGGCGGCGGTACTCGGCTGGTTGCTGGGAATCCTCACCAGCGATGTCTTCCGACGGCGCACGCGGCGCGGGCGACCGGCGTAGGCGTCCTCGGTTTCAGGCATGACTGAGAACTCGACGAGCAACGTGCTCCCCGCGCTCTCGGCGCGCGAGCCGTCCGCGGCGGCTCTGACGGCGATCGGGATTGCGGCTCCGATAGTGCTCGAACGCAGGTACCGGTTGCTCATCGATGCGCTCGTACGGCTGCATCGCTCACGCAGGGGCCGCTGGTCGGTCGCGGTCCGGGTCGGGAGTCACCATGGCCGCGCTGGCGTTGCTTGCCGCGCGGCACTTCGCCACCAGCCCCTGGCCGCTGTCGGGCGGCCCACCCGGCGTGCTGGCAGCCGTCTGCTTGTTGCTGCTTCTCGCTCAGGGCTTCAAGGCGTGGGGATGGGGGCGGCTGTTCGCGGCAGATGAGCGGCCTGGGACGCTCGCGCTTGCGGCCGGCAACGGCGCGCCGCCGTGATCGGTGTCGTGCTTCCAGGCCGTTTCGACGACGCGATGCGCGTGGCCGTCGTTCGCCGCTATCCGGGCTGTCGCGCCGGCGTGCGCGCTCTGTGTCTCTCGCTGGTCATGCTCGGTCTGATCGACGCCGTCGCACTCGCGCCGCTTGCCGCTGCGGCAGCGGTGCTGGGCGGCGGGATCGGCGTGCGCACCGGACTTACGCTCGTGGCTGTCGCGAGCGTTGCTGCCGCAGGCCTGCCGGTCGCGCTGCCTCGCCTGGCAGGAAGCGATCGCGCCTTGCGCTTCCGGCTCGGCCGCTGGCTGAGCCCGCGCACCACTTCGAGGCGGCACTTGTCAGAGGCGTGGGCGCTTGTGTCGGCCTGCTGGCTCCTCCGTGCGCTCGCCGCCTTCCTCATGCTCGGGACGCTCGGGGTCGGCTTCTTGTTCCCACTGGCGCTGCTCTTGCTCTGATCGAGCGCGGCAGCGGCAGCGGTGCCGATTGGCCCCGCGGGTGCGGCGGCGCAAGTCGGCGCCGGCGCCGCGGCTTTGATCGCCTCCGGCGTAGGGGGATCGGAGGCGCTTGCAGAGACGCTCGCCGGCGGCGCGCTCGGCGTCCTGACCGGCGCAGCGATCTTTCTCGCCGCCGTCGTCTGGCGAGCCGGCCTCTTGCTGACGCCGACTCGCGCGTCCGAAAGCGCGTGATCCGCGCAGAGTCCCCTATGCGAGGCTGTCGAGGAAGGCGCGCGGGGAGAGGACAGGGATCGAGCCCTTGAGCTCGAGCAGGTCGGCATCTCCGGTCACCAGCGTGGCGCGCGCCGACGCGGCCGCGGCGATCAGATAGTCGTCCTTCGGGTCTCTCGATCTGATGCTGGGCGCCGCCTCTGGATCCTCGATGCTCTCGGCGAGACCGCGCAAGAGCTCCAGGAACCCGCTGACCTCGGCCTCGTCGAAGTGACGCCGGAGTTTCGGCCGCGCGAGCGTGGCCTCCAACTCTGCGAGTAAGCGTTCGGTTACGACGAGCTCGAACTCACCCTCGAGCCACTTGCCGAGCAGCAGCGCAGGCGCTCCCGCACGCGCCAGTAGCCCGGAGATGAGGACATTGACGGCGAAGAGCGCTCGCACTAGCGGCGACGGGTCTTGTGCTGCTCCTCGACGGCGAGATTCAACGCCTCGTCCTCCCCCAGGTCCACCTTGGCCCAGATCCGCTCGAGCAGCTCGAGGCCGAGATCGCGCCGCAACGCCTCCTCGATCACGTCGCTGTCGCGGCGACCCGTCCGAGCCGCCTTGACCCGCACGGCCCGCAGCACCCGCTCGTCGAGCGTCACTGTCGTTCTCAGCTTCGGCATAACGGCATCATAGCATCACTGCGCATATGGGGGCGCTCTGTGGCGCCTGGTGATCCCGCCATCTGGAGGGTCGTCAGGCAGTGGTTGCGAGGCGTATAAGGAGGCGATGCTTCGCCCCTTCGTCCTCGACCAGGACCGCGATGACCGCGAACCCAACGAGCAGGAGGCGCCACATGCTCCGCCGGTGCCAGAGTAGGCGGCTACCGCTTACAGGAGAAGACGTAGTGGGGCCAGATCAGGGTCGTCTTCTTGGTGCCGACGCCGGGGATCGTGAAGACCTCCCCGAGGCGCGAGCAGCTTCGTGGCGTAGTCATGAGCACATTCGGCTCGGATTCCGACACAGGCGCGATGGCCATCCAGATGAGACGGAGGCTCGGCGGTGGGTGAGGCCGAGATCGACGTGCTTCGGTCTAGCGACGACTCCGACCTGATCGCCCAGGTCAATACCCCGAATCAGATCTCGTTCACGTCCCGGACGGGTAGGCCGCTCCTGGGCGAGATCAGAATCTTTGCGGACAGGGTCTACGAGCCCGGTTCGATCGCTGCCACCGTCGACGTGTGCGAACCGAAGCCTAGATGAGCTAGGCCCATCGCCCAGGACTCGTTCATCCGCTCCCCAGACGGGACGCTCACTCCCCCGACCTTGGACCCCTACGAGTCACGGGTGATCACCGGCGTTCCGGGCATTGCGTCCTGTGCGACCGTACACAATTGCTCTCACGGCGACGAGCCGTCGAATCGCTATCGGACTTGGGGGCGCAAGCATCGGTCCGGCCATAGGTAGGGAAGGGCCGCGACCTCAAGCGAGCGTCATGGCGACGAAAGGAGACTCATGAAGTGGGTCGTTGGAGCAATCGTGGTCGTCGGTGTCACTGCCGCCGCCGGCGCCGTTGTCCGCAGCAGGAGGAATGCAAAGGCGGCACGCTCGACCTGGACTCGTGCGACGGACGCAGCCACGAACGCCGCATCCGCTGCAGCCAACGGAGTGAAGGGCGCCGTAACCCACCACTAGCCCGCAGGTCGCAGGTCGCAGGCACATCAGGTGCCTTCACGTCGGGGGAGAGTACGCCAACCCGGCCGCAGTCTTGCGGCCCGAGGAGGTCGTCAGCGGTCCTGGCAGGGATCCGGCGGCCCATGCTTGCCGCAGAGCAAGTAGGTGGAGGAACCGTGTACCCGCCCGGAGCGTGGCCGACGCGATAGTTGGGCGGCTGCGAGAAGGCGTCCCGCCGCAACACGCATGGCAGCGGGGCTGCGCCACGGCGAGACCTGTGCTGACCTCAGACGGGCTGAGGTGGCCGCAAAGAGATTCCGCCGGCTTCAGTAGGCGCAGCCCCCGCCAGATTTACTATCGAGCCGCGATCGAGTCCTGACCCCCGACCTCGCGCTAGGCGCAGCTAGACGGACGTGGGGCCGCCGAACTCGCGCTCGTCGCACTCCGGGCAGAGCCAGACGGGCTCGTCGTCGGCGTCGAGGTGCAGCTTCCACCGATCGGTCGGCGGGCAGCCACACGTCGCCGCACTCTTCACAGGCTGGCATGAGCGCGACGGCGGGCTGCATCACCGCGAGTCTACGTCCGGAACCAGCGCGGGTCCGAGACGCCGCAGTAGCCGCCGCAGGACGTCGATCGCGTCCCGGTCCCCGGCGCAGCGGCTCGCTAATGCCGCGAGCGCGAGCTGCGACTCCGCTAGCGTCAGGAACGTCGCTTCTGTCTCGAGCCGGCCATGCCGGCGGACGGCTGCGCTTTCGAGCTTCTCCGGCTTCTGCTCGGCGAGAAGGTCGAGATAGGCGACCGCGTCCTCGAGGGACACGTCCCTCAGTTCGCGGAGGGCCATCTCGGCGGCCCAGAGGTTGCGCTGCTGGATCGCGCGGGCGGCAGACGAGTCTATGGGAAGAGCCAGCGAGCCCCGGCTCGAGCTTCGGCAAGAAACGCGCCGTCGTCATCCGCTAGCCAGCTGTCGGCCAACCGAACAAGAACCTATTTCGTTAAAGGTGACATCAGTTCGCTGCCGATTCACGGAGAACGTGAATTGGGCATCCCTCCTAGCCGTCGTGCTCCTAAGCTGGCTGGCAGTCGCGCTCGCGGTCGGGACGATTGCCGGTCACGGGATAGCTCTCGGCGCCGGCCGCGACTTCGAGTAGCCACCTACCCTTTCAGTAGTTCAGGTGAGAGGACGCTCGCCCAGCCGAGCGACCCTAGAGGCTGGTGCAGCGCTCCCTCTCGCCGGCTGTCCGATCGTCAGCGAGGCGAGGCCCCCGTTCAACCCGCGCCGGCGATTCGCACCTCACGGGGTGACTAGCACCCTCGATTGGGGATCCCGTGCGCGCTGATCGCTGCCGATGCTCTCTCGCGTGGCCGGTGTCGCCGTGTGGCGCGGGACGTTCGGAGCTGCCCAGTCCGAGCGGCTGCTTTGGCGCGCCGGTTTCGGCCCGCGACCCGGTGAGGCGCAAAAACTCGCCGGACTCGGGCTCGAAGGCGCCGTCCACAAGCTGACCCATCCGGGCCGAGAGCACCTCGTAGGGCATCGACCGCACGACGAGAAGGGCCGGCCGCTCGCACCCTTCGACGCCTGGGGCCAGGACCACCTCTGGTGGCTCGACCGGATGGTGCGAACCTCGCGGCCCCTCGTCGAGCGGATGACGCTGATCTGGCACGACTGGTTTGCGACCTCGAACACCGGCGTCGGCTCGCAGCGGCTGATGCTGAACCAGAACGAGCTCTTCCGCCACCACGGCCTCGGCTCCTTCCACGAGTTGCTGCTCGAGGTGACGAAGGACCCGGCGATGCTGCTGTGGCTGAACGGAAGCGACAACTCGAAGGATTCGCCGAACGAGAACTACGCCCGCGAGATGATGGAGCTCTTCACGCTCGGCGCCGACCGCGGCTACACCGAGAACGACGTCCGCCAGCAGGCGCGTGCCCTCACGGGCTTCCGGAACAGCTGGAGCCAGAACAGCGGGCCGGACAACTTCCGTTACGACCGGCAGTACCACGATCCGGGCGTGAAGACGATCTTCCATCACCGCGGCCGCTTCACGTGGAAGGACTCGTGTCGCCTCTGCGTCACGCATCCCGACCATGCCTCGTTCTTCATTCAGAAGCTCTGGAGCTACTTCGTCCCCGAGGCGCCGGATCACGCTACGCAGCGGGCGCTCGAGCGGCTCTACAAGAGATCCAGGTACGAGGTGCGGCCAGTGGTCGCCGCGATTCTGCGCCACCCTGCCCTCTACGGGGGCCCTCGACTGGTGAAGCCGCCTGTCGTCTACAACGCCGGCCTGCTCCGCCGGATCCGGCGCGGAATCGATACCTCCGCTTGGGTGTGGCTCGACTCGATGGCCGGGCAGCAGCTCTTCTATCCACCGAACGTCGGCGGCTGGGACGACACCCGCTGGCTCGACACCGCGACCTGGCGCGGGCGTTGGTGGATCGCCCAGGAGGTGCTGGACCGCCACGCTCTCGACCCCGGGCACGCGCACCAGCCCGACAACGCGAAAGAGCTCCTCGAACACGCCTGCCGGTTCTGGCACAACCCTCCGCTCGGACCTGACACGCGGCACGCGCTCCACACGTTCACCCACCGGGCGCTCGACGACGCCAAGGGAGCTTCCTGGAAGCGCCAGCAGTACCCGGTGATGGTCCAGAACGCACTCCGCCAGCTGATCGCCGTGTCGCCGGAGCTGCAGGCGGCATGACGAGGCCCTGCAACCACTGCGACGGGCTCTCGCGCTCGCGGCTCCTCCATCGCGCACTCACGGAGGCCGGACGCGGGCTGCCGACGATCGAGCCCGGGATGCCGCTCCCGGCCGGGACGGGCCTCAGTCGGCGCCACTTCCTCGTCGGCAGCCTCAGCGCTGCGCTCGCCGTGTACGGCGGCTCACGGCTCGGGCTCCGGGCATTCGAGGAGGGGATCGCCGCCGCAGCTTCCGGGCCTGCCGCACCGATCCTGGTCTCCGTCTTCCTCGAAGGCGGTGCCGACGGCCTCTCCGTGCTGTCACCGCAGGGCGACCCGCTCTACCAGAAGCTGCGACCGCAGCTCGCGCTCTCCGGAGGCACAGCTCTTGCCGAGGACGACCGTCTCTACTGGCACCCGGCGCTCGGCGGGCTCCAGCAGCTCTACGCCGAGAAGAAGGTGACAGTGCTGCCGGCCGTCGGCTACACCCACGCCGACCAGTCGCACTTCACGTCCCGCCACTACTGGGAGGTCGGGGCGACCGAGGTCGACCTCCGGACGGGCTGGCTCGGAAGGTACCTCGACCGGGTCGGGAAGAAAGACAACCCGCTCCAGGGACTCTCGCTCGACGACACCCTTGCGCCCGCCCTCGCGACCGGCAAAGTTCCCGTAGCGTCGATCTCAGGACCCGATCAATACGACTTCTACAGCGAGCGGGTGTGGGGCGAGGTCGAACAGCGGATGCTCGAGGCAATCGGGCTCATGGGCCACCAGCCCGCGGACGCCGGCCTGCGGACCGCAGGCAACGTCGCGGTTCAGGTGGACCGCCTGCGCCGACAACTGATCCCCTTCCAGTCCTCGAACGGCTACTCGAGTCCCGTGCCGTATCCGCAGTCGGACGACCCATTCCCACAGAGGCTCGCGGGGTTGGCCGCCATGCTGGTCGCGGGCCTGCCGCTGCACTGCGTCGCGCTGACTGCGCCGGGCGAGTACGACACGCATGCCGGCGAGCCGACCGCCCTGACCCAGGGACTGCAGCTGACCTCGGACTCCCTGCTCGCGTTCCAGCGCGACCTCGAGGCGCGCGGCCTCGCGAACCGGGTTCTGGTGCACGTCTGGTCGGAGTTCGGACGTCGCGCCGCCGAGAACGGCGACAGCGGCACCGACCACGGCGCCGCCGGGGTCGGATTCCTCCTCGGCACGCGCGTCGCCGGGGAAATGGTCGGCGAGTTCCCCGGTCTCCAAAAGGGACTGGACGGCGACGGCAATGTCTCGGCCACCTCAGACTACCGAGGCGTCTACTCGGCCCTACTCGAGCAGTGGTTCGGGGTCGACGCCGGCGCCGTGATCCCCAACGCCGCCTCCTTCTCCCGACCGAAGCTCGTCGCATGATCCTCGCCGCGCAGGCACAGCATCCGCCGGCGCGCGTCCAGGTCGTCGCGCAAGAGTTCAGGTACACCCTCTCCCGCACCAAGGTGAGGGCCGGCCGCGTGATCGTCGAACTCGTCAACAACGGCCAGGACACGCACGACCTCGACGTGGAGCGCATCGGCGGGACGCACATCTTCCGGTTCCCGAGCGTGCAGCCGGGCCAGGTCGTCGACCGCGAGCTTAAGCTCGTGCCGGGCCGGTACCAGCTCTGGTGCGCGATAGCAGACCACCGCGAGCAGGGCATGCAGGCAGTGCTTCGCGTCGTTCGCTCGAAGTAGCTTCCGGCAGCAGTGCCGCCGGCATGAATCGAACATGCGCACGCGGTTTAGGAAACAGCCTGGTTGAGGGGATCGATCGCGCGGCAGCCGGCGGCTAGCGCGCCGCGGGGAGGGTGACGATGAAGCAGCCTCCGCGTTCGGCAAGCGCGCGTACGTCGCCGGAGGCGGTGCGTGCGAGTCGGCGAGCAAGTGCGAGCCCTAGGCCGGCGCCCGCGTGTCCGTTGGTGGTTTGTGCGGCGAGTCCGCGAGTGCCGGGTTCGAAGATCGTCTCGAGCTCGGCTGGGTTAACGCCTGGCCCGTCGTCTTCGATCAGGTAGGCGACCGTGGGCCCATCGCGGTAGGCGCTGACGCGTATGCGGGAGCATCCGTAGCGGCAGGCGTTCTCGAGCACGGGCTGTAGCACCCGTTCGGCGAGATCAGCATTGATGCTGAGCGTCAGAGTAGTCGCCGGCCGGTATCCGGTCAGCTCGAGCGCGCGCTCGACGGCGGTCGGGGCGATGGCAGCGATGGCCTTCTCGGCCACATGCCAGGCGTCGGTCTTCGCCGTGCGCGGTTGCGCCTCGTAGCGCGCGGCCGCGAGCAGGCCGTCGAGAATTCGAGAGACCTGGTGAGCGTTGCTGAGAACAATCGACAGCGCGGCGCGGTAGCTGGATGGATCGCGCTCCCGGCGTAAGGCAAGTTCGGTCTCGGTGACGATCTTCGCGAGCGGTGTGCGTAGTTCGTGCGATAGCTCGGCCGAGAAGCGTTGTTCGCGGCGAATGCTGCCGCCAAGGCGGTCCAGAAGCCCGTCCAGGGTGGCTGCGAGTAGCGTTAGCTCGTCGTGCGGCTCACCAAGGTCGAAGCGGCGATCGAGATCGTGCTCGCTCCAGGCTGCGGCTTGCGTGGTCATGCGAGCAACGGGTTGGAGTGCCGAGCGTAGGAGGAAGTACACCGTGGTGCCGACGAGGAGTAGCACGATGGCGGCAAGTGCAACCGAGGCGATCATCGCGATCTTGAGAGTGGTTTCGTAGGGCGCGATCGAGACTGCCGCCACGAGAGTCCCACGGCGGGATCCGTTGAGGAAGACGGGCGCCCGGTAGAAGCGGAGGTCCAGGCTGTCGAGGTTGGCGAATCGATGCCTGGGATCTCTTGCGAGCGCTTGGGCGGCTGTGCGCGCCGGGCCGGAAGGGCCGGCGACGATGGTCCCGCCGTCGAAGAGCCAGACGAACGGATCACCAACGGTTCGATTGGGAAGGAGCCTGAGTCTCTGGTCGTGCTCGGCGACGAATGAGAGCTGTGAAGCCGCGCGCGTCCGCACCAGTGCGTTCGCGTCCCCTTGGGTGGTGCGTGCAAAGACGATGTTGAAGATCAGGGTCGCCGCAGTGAGAGAGAGCGCAAGAGAGACGAGCACTATCGCGAACAGGCGAGAGCGAACGTTCCGCAGAGGCGTTCTCCTCATTGCAGCCGATAGCCGACGCCGTGCACGGTCGCGATCTCTGGGGCATCGGGGAGCGGCGAAAGTTTCCGCCGCAGCCGGGCGATGTAGGTGTCGAGCGTGTTGTCCCGGACGTGAGCCCCGTATGGCCAGGCGGTCGCGATTAACTCCCGGCGCCGAACCGCTTCGCCTGCGTGGCCGATCAGGCGAGCAAGGAGCCGGAACTCGGTCGGCGTGAGCGTCACGCTAGAGCCTCCGCCGAACACGGCGTGCGCGGCCGGGTCGAGGCGAAAACCCGGGACGCCCGCCGCGCTCTCAGCGCCCGAACGACGCAAGAGGGCGTGCAACCGAGCAACCAGCTCGGCGAACTCGAACGGCTTGACAACGTAGTCGTCTCCACCGGCCGCGAACCCGCTTAGACGATCCGGTACCGCATCCCGGGCAGTCAGGAACAGGACAGGCGTCGCGACGCCTTCGGCCCGCGCAGCCTGGCAAACGTCGCGACCGTCGGCATCCGGCAGTCCAATGTCCAGCACGAGGACGTCGGGCCGGGCGATTCGCAGGCGGCTCATCAGCTCGTGCCCTGAGACCACGCTCGTGGCGGCAAAACCGTCCTCCTCGAGGCCGCGAACGAGCATTGCGCGCAACTCGTCGTCGTCCTCGACCACCCAGACGCTCGGACAGAGCAGATCCGCGCTCACGTCGGACATCGCCGTGTGAGGTTAGCGCTGAGTCGCGAGCTCGGTAGCGGTGTCGAAAACGCGTTCAGGCGAAATTCAGAACTGCCTCATTAGCGTGGTTCGATGCGGACGCGTCGTCTCGGGACCGACGGGCCGGAGGTTTCGGTGCTCGGTCTCGGTTGCAACAGCTTCGGGCTGAGGATCGGACTCGCCGAGGCGCAGGACATCGTCGCCACCGCACTCGAGCTGGGGGTGACGTTTTTCGACACGGCCGACCTGTACGGCCGGACCGACAGCGAGCGGTATCTGGGAGAGGCGCTCGGTTCGGGGCGCGACGAGGTGGTGATCGCGACGAAGTGGGGCTGGACGACGCTCGAGGGTGCGCCGCAGCGCCGCAGCATGGGTCTCCGCAAGCGCGATGCGCCGCGCGGATCCGAGCCGTACATCCGCTGGGCACTGGACGAATCGCTGCGACGACTCGGCACGGATTGGATCGACGTCTACCAGTACCACGCGCTCGACGGCGAGACGCCTCTGAACGAGACGTTCGCGACGCTCGCCTCGCTGGTGCGCGAGGGCAAGATCCGCTGGTGCGGTCTCCCGCCCCTCGAGGCGCCGAAGCTGGAGGAGGCACTTGCACTCGCGCAGCGGATCGGTTTGCCGGTCGTCAGCATCCAGCTTCAGTACAGCCTGGTCCACCGCGAGGCCGAGTCCGAGTTGCTGCCGCTCTGCGAGCGGCTCGGTGTCGGCGTCCTCCCGTACCTCCCGCTCGCCGGCGGCCTTCTCACCGGCAAATACCACCGCGGCGAGCCCCTTCCGCCTGATTCCCGGTACGCAAGCATGCCGCTGCAATGGCCGAAGGAGCAATGGCTGACCGACGAGGCATTCGATCGCGTCGAGGCGCTCGAGGCGTATGCCTCGGAACGAGGCGTTTCGCTGCTGGACGTCGCGATCGGCGGCCTGGTCGCAATGCCGAGTGTGAGCTCGGTCATCGCCGGGGCGACGCGTCCCGACCAGGTTCGCGCGAACGCGCAGGCCGCGCAGTGGGCGCCGAATGAGGCCGACCTCGCCGCACTGAGAGCGCTTCCCTGATGAACTGGGGAGGCGCGGCCCGCCTGCTGGTCACGGATCCGGGCGAGTTCGCTCGACGAGTACCGCCTGCGCTCGATTGGCGGTTTCACAGGACGTGGGATCCGATCGGGCGCTCCGAAACAAGGCGGGCACTGGACGGCCGTCTGACCTGGGCCACACGGTCGGTGCGGCCACGGCGCGAGCCGCGCGAGCTTCGTTTCGCGAACGCGCACCTCTCGCTGCAACCCGAGCTCGGGTGGTTCGCAGAGGAGCTGGACCGGGTTTCCGGCGGTCGTCTGCACATCACGTTCGTCAACACCTGGACCACGGCGGACAACCCACGCGAGGAAACGGCGACGGTCGCGGCGGTGGCGGCCGACCAGGCCGACCTCGGTTGGGCCGGGACGCGCGCGTTCGGCTGTCTCGGCGTGCGCAGCCTCGACCCGTTACAAATGCCGTTCCTGCTCGAGAACTACTCGGCGCTCGACGCTGTCTGCCGCGACGACGTGGCGGTCGAGATGCTCGAGCCGCTCGAGCGTCTCGGCCTCGTGGGGCTGGTGATGCTTCCGGGCGCTCAGCGGAAGCCGTTCGCCTTCGCGAGGCGGCTGCTCGGGCCGCGCGACTACGAGGGCGCGAAGCTGCGGATCCACGAGTCGCTCGTGGCCGACTCGACCTACCGCGCGCTCGGCGCGGAGGCTGTGACCCTCTCCGTCAAAGACATGGCCGGCAGGGCCGATGCGCTGATCGATGGTCTGGATGTGCAGACCGAGGCGCTCGCAGGCTGGAGGTTGCGCGGCTCGATTACGTTCAACGTCAACCTCTGGCCGCGGACGATCGCGCTCGTCGCCTCTCGCAGGACGTACGACTGGCTCGAACCCGAAGAGCGCGAGATGTTGCATGAGGCAGCCGCCGGGACGCTCGCGCGCGCGCTCGAGCATCTGGCCGATCAGGAGCAGCGCGACCGCGACGCCCTCCCCCCCGCGGTGACCGCGATCTACGCGTCGGACGACGACCTCGAGGCGATGCACGAGCGCGTCGAGCCGGTGCGCGAGGAGCTACGTGCGCACTCCGAGACCGGTCGCTTCCTGGAGCGTCTCGAAGTGCTTGCCGGCGGGCCTTGAGCCGTGCCGACGCAGGACTCTGTACTACTAGCGCCCCCGGCATGAATCGAACATGCGCGCGCGGTTTAGGAAACCGCGCGCGGAAGCGCACTAGGTCGCTCTAGGAGCGGGATTGCGTGATCGGCGCTCGCGGCTAGACCGTGATGAGACCGTGCCGCTGGGACGGGACCGCCGTGTCTCAGAAGCGCTCGGGCGCTGGGAAGTCTTCGTAGCCGACGTACATCACGTTGCCGACGTAGTTGACGCGCTGGACGACCGACGTTCCGCGCGACGGCTGCCTTGCGGTCGGCGGCGACCAGCTCTGGGAGCGCGTCCTCAGGTCGCGCGTCGCCTAGACCGCGTCCCGGCCGGCAAAGTTTTGCAGTGGGACTCGTCTCCGGAAGCGGGCCTTTCGGGCGACCCCCAGCTAAGGCGCGCCTGGGTGTAAATAAGAAGCACGGCGAAACGCCGCGTTGCGCAAACGAGTGATCGGGCGCGGCGGCCCTTGAACTATCCGGGGCCTGCTGTATGTCTTGAGTGTGCCGCAGTCGCTTCAGGAGAGGGGTGCATCACGTGTTGAGTGACCGCCGCGGAGCGCGGCGTCTGCTGTTCCCGGTACGTCTCGTGCTCGGATCGGTTGTCGTCTTCGTTGTGTTCTTGATCGGAGGGGCGGTGCCGGCGTTCTCCTTCGCATCCGCTGGCACGTCGTCGGGCACGACTGCCGTCCAGCTGCCTCAGCGACTGTGCGCAGTCGCCGTGCCAGGTGAGTCGTCCTGCTTGGCGATCCGACTGGTGACGAGCAAGGTTTCTGCGGCAACGGCGGCGAAGCTCCGCGAAGCCGGGCTGGCTCGGCCGGCAGCGGTGAGCTCCGTCGCCTCGGGCCCGGCGGGCGGCTATTCGCCCGGCCAGCTCGCGGCTGCCTATGGCGTGAATCCAGCCACCGCGACAAGTCAAACCGTGGCGATCGTGGACGCCTTCCAGGATCCGAGCGTGACCGCGGATCTCGATGCATTCGATGCGCAGTACGGGCTTCCGGCCGAGACATCGACATCGTTCAAGGCCGTGAGCCAGACCGGTGGCAGCGTGTCCGGGATCACTACCGATGTCGGCTGGGCAGGCGAGATCACCCTCGACGTAGAGGCAGTCCGTGGGCTCTGCCACGCCTGCAAGATCCTGCTCGTCGAGGCGAACAGCAGCAACAACAGCGACCTCGGCGCCGCCGTCGATGAGGCCGTGTCGCTCGGCGCCACGATCGTGAGCAACTCGTACGGCGGCACGGAGTTTCCGTCTGACCCGCAGGCCAGCGACTACAACCACCAGGGTGTCGCGATCCTTGCTTCAACCGGTGACGACGGCTGGTACGGCTGGGATGGGTTCAATCTCGGTATCGCCTCCAACGACGCTCCACAGGTACCCGCGTCATACAGCACCGTGGTGGGCGTCGGCGGGACGACGCTCGACCTGAATCCGGACGGCACCCGGGCCAGCGAAACCGTCTGGAACGACAACGGCCCGCTCGACGCCGAGGGCTACGCGTTCGCCAACACCTACGGAATCACGGGCGGCGCGGCCGGCAGCGGTTGCAGTTCGATCTACACCGCGCAGACCTGGCAGCAGGACGTATCCGGCTACAGCACCCTCGGCTGCGGAGCAACGTTCCGGAACGGCGTCGACATCGCCGCCGACGCCGACTACTTCACCGGTTTCGACACCTACGAGACCACGAGCTGGTGCACGGGGACCGACGGCAACGGAAACACGTGCCCGGCCTCGAATCCGGGCTGGGAGACCATCGGCGGCACCTCGCTTGCCTCGCCGCTCGTCGCGGCGATGTGGGGGCTCGCCGGTGGGCCGGCGGGCGTGAAATATCCCGCGATGACGCTCTACGGCCACTTCCACACGGCTCCCGCACAGCTCTACGACGTGACGGTCGGCGGTACCGGTGCGTGCGACAACACGGATCCCGCGCCCTGCGCGAACTTCTTCGGCGTATCGAACCCGAACACTCAGGGCGCAGGCCTGATCGATTGCCAATGGGGCGCGTCCGGCGTCTCGGTGCTGGCAAACAAGTATCAGTGCAACGCCGAGCCGGGATACGACGGCGTCTCCGGAGTGGGGACGCCGAACGGCACCGCGCCGTTCCAGCCGATCTCGCCGACTGCCGAGATCCAGGGTCCGGGCACGCTCACAGTCGGCGTCTCCCACAACTTCAGCGCGTCGGGTAGCAGCGCGCCGTTCCCCGGCGACTCGATCACCCAGTACAAGTGGGACTGGGGGGACGGGCAGACGACGACAACAACAGCTGCCACGACGAGCCACGCCTACGCCTCGCCCGGCACGAAGACCGTCACATTGACCGTGACGGACAGCGACTCGCCTCTCAACAGCGGGCGCACCGGCAGCAAGTCGATCCAGCTCACGGTTCAGGCGGCCACCCAAACCTTGACCGTCGCAACCTCGGGGAACGGATCGGGCGCGGTCAGCTCGAAGCCAGCCGGCATCAGCTGCGGCGCGACGTGCTCCCACACATACATCACCGGAACGACGGTGACGCTCACGGCGACGCCGGCGAGCGGTTCTGTCTTCTCCGGCTGGTCAGGCGCCTGCTCAGGCACCGGCGGTTGCAGCGTGACGATGAGTCAGGCGCAGTCGGTGAGCGCGACGTTCACCCTCCAGTCTTCCGCGCCCGTCTGCCTGGTTCCGAAGGTGAAGGGCAAGACGCTTGCCCGCGCGAAGAGCGCGCTCACGCAGGCCCACTGCCAGGCGGGCAAGGTCACGAAGAAGTTCTCGAAGGTCAAGAAAGGCCGTGTGATCTCGCAGAGGCCAAAGCCGGACACGAACCTGGCGGCAGATGCGAAGGTCAACCTCGTGATCAGCAAGGGCAAGAAGCAGTAGCCAAACCAAGAGAGCGGGTTCCTAGCGCTTCCTGGCCTCCCGGTCCTTTCGGCCGTGAACGGTGGTGCTGCGACTGGCAGCAATCAGGTCGACACATTCACGAGCCATCCCGCGCGCCCTCAGGCAACTAGCCCCTAGCTACGACCGCTGGACGCCGCCGCCGGGAGAACTGGAACACGAGGGCGCATCCGCCCGCGGGTGAGCGACGACCTCACTCCCCGACCGGCCGGCCCGCCTGGGTTGCGGGGCTAGGCGGTCTCTGCGACGGCGGCTTCGACGAGTACCGCGTAGACGTTCGTCGGCTCACTCTTGCCTTTCATGAGCAGCTCGCCCTGGGCCTCGACGGCGATCCCGTCGTCAAGGCCCAGCCGCGTGTTCTCGTCGATCAGGATCGGCCGGCCCAGCTCTTTCGTGTGCGCTTCGAGCCGCGCCGCGACGTTGACCGTGTCGCCGACGCACGTGTAGGTCGCCCGGTTCTGCGTGCCGGTGTACCCCGCGACGACACGACCCGACGCGATCCCGATGCCGATCTGGATCTGCACCTTGTTGCGCGCCGCCTGCTCCTCGTTGAACAGCCGGATCAGGTCGACCATCTGGCGCGCCGCCAGCACGGCCGCCTGCCGATGGTCCTCGCGCGGCGCCGGCGCTCCGAAGATGGCCATCAGCCCGTCACCGACCATCTGGTTGACGATCCCGCCTTCGCCCGTGATCGCGTCCATCATCAGCAGGTAGTAGTCGTTTAGCAACTCGATCGTCTCGGACGGCTCACGCGACTCCGAGATCGTCGTGAACGAACGGATGTCACAGAACATCGCCGACGCGTCGACATACTGGCCGCCGAGCGAGAAGCCCGACGTGAGCAGGTCCTCGGCCACTTCCTTGGTCGCGAACTTGCTGATCAGCTCACGCTGTTGATCGCGGAGACGCTTCTTCTCGAGACTCGCGTTGATTCTCGCGGTCAGTAGCACCGGGTTGACGGGCTTCGTCAGGTAGTCCTCGGCGCCCATCTCAACGCAGCGCACGACGCTGTCGAGCTCGTCGAGGGCCGAGGTCACCACTACGGGAATGTCCCGGAGATGCGGGTCGTCCTTCAGCTT
Organism: uncultured Actinomycetes bacterium; assembly: GCA_963743545.1. Taxonomy (GTDB): domain Bacteria; phylum Actinomycetota; class Thermoleophilia; order Gaiellales; family Gaiellaceae; genus Palsa-739. The sequence continues at coordinate 686,989 of CAVUQB010000006.1, forward strand.
CGCGAGCACCTCGAACCCGTCGAGCTCCGGCATGAGGACGTCGAGCAGCAGCAGGTCGAACGGCTGCCGCCGCAGAAGATCGAGCGCCGCGGCGCCGTGCTCGGCGAAGACGATGGTGTGCCCCTCGTGCTCGAGGCCGCGGGCAAGCAGAAGCCGGTTCACACGGTTGTCGTCGGCGATGAGGATCCTGCCGGCGGGTGCGTTCACGCGGGCGTTTCCGAGCGAAGAGCAGAGAGAGCCTCCTCGAGCGCCAGGTACTCCTCGCCAATCCGGTCGACGAGCTCCGACGCCCCGTCGAACTCGCCGGACTTGGCCTGCTGCTCGAGGGTCCGGCACAGCTCCGCGAACTGTTCGGCCCCGAGGGTCGCGCCGTTCGACTTCAGCGTGTGCGCCGCGCGCCGCAGCTCCTCGCTATTCGGTTCGCCCAGAGACCTGCGCAGCATCGCGATCAGCTCCGGTGCATCCGCGAGGAACGCATCGATCACCTCGCCGAGGAACTCGTCGCCGCCGAGATCACGCAGATTCTTGAGCGCGTCGTCGTCGAGGCTGACGTGTACGAGATCAGCCGAAACGCCGCCGTCATTCGCGAGGGGCTTGACGCGCTTCAGCGCGGCGCCGAGCTCCTCGGCTCGGATCGGCTTCGCCACGTAGTCGTTCATGCCGGCGGCGAAGCACGCCTCGCGATCCTCGGGCAGCGCGTTCGCCGTCATCGCGACGATGTGCGGGCGGCTCTCCTCCGGCCAGCCCTCGCAGATCCGGCGGGTGGCGTCGAGTCCGTCGAGCTCGGGCATCTGCACGTCCATCAGGACCACGTCGTACGTCTGCCGCTCGAGCGCTTCTATCGCCTCGAGCCCGTTCGTCGCGACGTCGGCGTGATATCCGAGCCGCTCGAGCAGCCGGAGCGCCACCTTCTGGTTCATGGCGTTGTCCTCGGCGAGCAGGATGCGCAGTGCCGATCTCGCCCTCTTCCCGTCGGTTACGGGCTCGACCGCCTCTTCCCCAGCCCTCCCCGCCGTGAGCAGCTGCAGGAGTGTGTTGTAGAGCTGCGACGCCTTGAGCGGCTTTGAGAGCTGCGCCGAGAACACGCTCTCCGACTGCCCTTGCGGCAATCGCCCCAGCGAGGTCAGGAGCAGAAGGGGTAGCTCGAACTGGCTCCGGTGTTGCCGGATCTCTCGCGCCAGGGTGATCCCGTCCATCTCCGGCATCATCATGTCGAGCACGGCGACGTCGAACGGTTCGCCCTTCGCGATCAGCTCGAGCGCGGCGGCCGGCAGCTCCACCGCGACGGGCTCCATTTCCCACGACCGCGCATGGCGAGTCACTATCTCGCGGTTCGTCGCATTGTCGTCGACTATCAGGATGCGCTTGCCGGTGAGGTGCGCGAGGCCGTCGTCGAGTGCGATCTTCTTTGGAACCTCGGCCGCAGTCATGGGAAGCGAGATGCGGAAGGTCGACCCCTTTCGCTGTTCGCTCTTGACGGAGATCGCGCCGCCCATCAGGTCCACGAGGCGCTTCGAGATGGCGAGGCCGAGGCCGGTGCCACCGAAGCGGCGTGTCGTCGATGCGTCCACCTGGCTGAAGGATGTGAAGAGATCGTCCATTCGGTCGGGCGGGATCCCGATGCCCGTATCGCGCACGGCGAGCTCGATCCGGTATGAGCCCGCTCCGGTCTCCTCGGCGTCGACGAGCACGATGACCTCGCCGCGCTCCGTGAACTTCACGGCATTGGAGAGGAGGTTGAGAAGCACCTGCCGCAGGCGGGCCTCGTCGCCGACGACTCCGGCGGGCGCGGCTTCGTCGATCAGACAGCCGAGCTCGAGCTCTTTCTCCCACGCCCGCGGCGCGACGATGTCCAGAGCTCCTTCGACGCAATCGCGCAGGCTGAAAGGCTCGCGCTCGAGGTCGAGCTTGCCCGCCTCGATCTTCGAATAGTCGAGGATGTCGTCGATCACATGGAGCAGCGCGTCTCCGCTCGAGTGGACGACCTCGGCAAACTCGCGCTGCTCGCCGGTCAGCTCCGTGCCGAGCAGCAGATCGGTCATACCGATCACGGCATTCATCGGCGTCCTGATCTCGTGGCTCATCGTGGCGAGGAACGCGCTCTTCGCCTGCGTCGCCGCCTCGGCCTCCTGGCGCGCGCGCTGCAGCTCGGTGATGTCGTGATAGATGGCGTAGAAGCCGACGTGGTCCCCATCGAAGCGCAGCGGCACGAGCTCCATCTCAACGTCCAAGAGCTCGCCGTCCTTGCGCGCGCGGCGGGTGATTCGATGAGTTCGGATCTGTTCGAGTGCCTCGATGGTGACGTCGCGGCTCTCGCTACGGAGATCGTCGGGGACAACGAGTTCGTCGATCGTGCGACCTACCGCTTCGTCGCTCGTGTAACCGAAGAGCGCCGCCGCGGCAGGGTTCCAGCCGGTTACCCGCTCGTCGGCATCCATCACGACGATGGCGGCCGGGCTGATCTCCACGAGCGATTCGAAGTACTGCTTCTGACGCGCGATCTCGGCGAACAGACGCGCGTTCTGGATCGCGACCCCGACATTGGCTGCGATCGTTGCGAGCAGGCGCGAGTCGTCCTCGCCGAAGCGGCCCTCTTCCTCGATGCTCTGGACGCTGATGACACCGATCGCCTGGTTGCCCACGAGGATCGGTACGCCCAGGTAGGAGAGAGACGGCGTTCCCAGGCTCACAAGCTCGTCGTGCTGCTCCCTCCGGTTGAGCAAGAGCGGCTCGCGTGAGTCGAGGATCTGCGTCGTGAGACCCTCTCCGTACTCCATCGGAGCCTCGGACCGACGCTCGCCGCTCTCGTAGTAGTAGGCGAACTCGATCCGTCCGGCCGCCTCGTCGTGCAGGGCGACGTACGCGATGTCGGCCCCGAACGTCTGACGCACCTGCTCGCCGACGAGCTCGATGAGCGCGTCGGGGTCGAGCTGTGATGACAGCGCTTGACCGACGCTGTTCACGGTCGCGAGCTCGCCCACGCGCTGACGCGTCTCCTGCACGAGACGCGCGTTCTCGAGCGCCACGGTGAGGCTGCCGGCCAACGTCGTCAGGAGGCGTTGGTCGTCCTCGTCGAACGCGTGCTCGCGATCGATGTTCTGCAGCGAGATCACCCCGGCGGCCTTGCCGCCCCCCACGAGTGGGACAAACAGGACGGACTTCGGCCGCTCACCGGCCACCACGCTGCTTCCGTATCGCTCGGACTCGGCATCGAGGTTCTCGGCGAGCAGCAGCGGCTCACGCGTTTCCAGGACGTGCTTCGCAAAGCCGGCCAGCGGCCGCGGCTCGGCCTGCAGTCGCTCACCCCGTTCGATCAGGTACGGGTACTGGATGAGCCCGGCCAGCTCGTCCAGAGTCGCGATCGAGACGACCTGCGCGTCGAAGACGTCCCGAATCCTGTCGCCGACCGCGTCGTAGATCGCCTGCGGATCGAGCTCGCCCGCGATCGCGTCCTGCACACCGTTGATCAGCGCCAGCTCGGCATTCCGCTGCCGCGTCTCGTGCACCAGCCGCGCGTTCTCGAGCGCAACGCTCAGGCTGCCCGCCAGCGTCTCCAGGAGCTGCTGGTCCGGACTCGCTGAACGCGTGCTCGCGATCGATGTTCTCCAGCGCGATGACCCCGTTGCCTTTCCACCGGTCACGAGCGGAACGAAGAGGAGGGACTGTCGTATCTTCCCGGCAACGATCGGGCTGCCGTATCGCTCGGCCTCGGCATCGAGATTCTCGACGAGCAGCAAGCGGCTCGCTGCCTCGCCAGCACGTGCTTCGGTGAATCCGCGCGGGCGAAGCCGGTTCCGCTTGCAGCCGCTCGCCGCAGCTCGATGATGTACGGGTAGTGCACGAGCCCGGTGGCGGCGTCGAGCGTCCGGATCGAGACGACTTTGTGCGTCGAAGATCTCCTGGATCCTGTCACCGACAGCGTCGTAGATGGCCTGCGGATCGAGCTGTCCCGCGATCGCGTCCTGCACGCCGTTGATCAGCGCCAGCTCCGCGTTCCGCTGCCGCGTCTCGTGCACCAGCCGCGCGTTCTCGAGCGCCACGCTCAGGCTGCCTGCGAGCGTCTCCAGCAGCTGCTGGTCCGACTCACTGAACGCGTGCTCACGGCTGATGTTCTGGAGCGAGATCACGCCCGTCGCGGCCCCGCCGACGACGAGCGGAACAAAGAGCACGGACTTCGGGCTCCTCGCTGCCCTCGACGGTCTCGCTCCCGTACTTCTCGGCAACCTCGTTGGCGTTCTCGGCGACGAGCAGCGGCCTTCGTTGTCCAGCACATGCTTCGAGAAACCGCTTGGCGTCCACGGCTCTTCGTCGAGCCGCTCACCCTGTTCGATCAGGTACCGGTCGTAGCAGGAGCCCGGTCGCCGTCTCGAGCATCGAGATCTCGAGGACCTCCGCGTCGAAGACGTCCCTGATCCTCTCGCCGACGGCGTCGTAGATCGCCTGGGGTTCGAGCTCGCCGGCGATAGAGTCCTGCACGCCGCTGATCAGCGCCAGCTCCGCGTTCCGCTGCCGCGTCTCGTGCACGAGCCGCGCGTTTTCGAGCGCGACGCTCAGGCTGCCTGCGAGCGTCTCCAGCAACTGCTGGTCGGACTTGCCGAAAGCGTGCTCGCGATCGATGTTCTGGAGCGAGATCAGGCCCGTCACCTTCCCGCCGGTGACGAGCGGGACAAACAGGACCGACTTCGGCGCCTCGCCGGCCAAGATCGAGCTTCCGTACCGCTCGGCTTCCGCCAAGACGTTCTCGGTGATCAGTAAAGGCTCGCGCGTGTCGAGCACATGCTTCGAGAAGCCGCCCGGCGATTCGGGCTCCGCGTGCAGCCGCTCGCCGAGTTCGATGATGTACGGGTAGTGCACCAGCCCTGTCGCCTCGTCGAGCTTGTCGATGCGCACAGACTGGGCGTCGAAGATCTCCCGGATTTTGTCGCCCACGGCGTCGTAGATCGCCTGTTGGTCGAGCTCTCCGGCGATCGCATCCTGCACGCCGTTGATCAGTGCGAGCTCCGCATTCCGCTGACGCGTCTCGTGCACGAGCTGCGCGTTCTCGAGTGCGACGCCGAGGCTGCTGGCGAGCGTCGCGAGCAGGCGGACGTCGTGCTCGTCGAAGGCGTTCGCCTGGTCGAGGTTCTGGAGCGAGATGCGGCCGCGCACCTCACCGCCGGAGACGAGTGGCGCGAAGAGCGCGGACAGTGCGCGGCTCGCCGGTGACCGCAACCGGGAAAGCCTCGCTTCGTCCCGCGCAGCGGCATGTACGTCGTTGATGAGGGCTGCAGCCTTGGTCTCGAGGAGCTCCCGGGTCGTGGGAGAGAGCCGCGATCGGCAGTCGGTCACGTCGGGGAAGTGGACGCCGCGTTCGACGTGATACGGGTAGCGCGGCAGCCGCGGCGGCAAAGTCGTAGACGGCGATGTCGACGACCTGGGCGTCGAAGATCTCCTGGAGCTTGTCGCCGACGATGTCGTAGATCGCCTGCATGGTCAAGCTCGCCCGCCAGCGACTCCTGCACGCTGTTGATCAGCGCCAGCTCCGCGTTCCGCTGACGCGTCTCGTGCACCAGCCGCGCGTTCTCCAGCGCGACGCTCAGGCTGCCGGCCAGCGTCTCCAGGAGCTGCTGGTCGGAGTCGGCGAAGGCGTACTCCCGATCGATGCTCTGCAGCGAGATCACGCCGGTCGCTCTGCCGCCGGCGACAAGCGGCACGTAAAGCGCCGATTTCGGCATCTCACCGGACAACACCGGGTTGCCGTACTCCTCGGCCACTTCAGCAAGCTTCGTGTCGAACCGCAGCGACTCACGGGTCTTGATTGCGTGCTTGCGGAAGCCCATGAGCTCGATCGGCTCGTCCGGTGAGCGCTCGCCGCGCTCGATCGCGTACGGGAAGTGGATGAGCCCGGACGCCTCGTCGTACATGGCGATGTCGACGACCTCTGCGTCGAAGACGTCCCGGATCCTGTCGCCGACAGCGTCGTAGATCGCCTGCATCTCGAGCTCTCCGGCCAGCGCGTCCTGGACGCTGTTGATCAGCGCCAGCTCGGCGTTGCGCTGGCGGGTCTCGTGCACCAGCCGCGCGTTCTCGAGCGCCACGCTGAGGCTGCCGGCGAGCGTCGTCAACAGGCGTTGGTCGGCCTCGTCGAACGCGTGCTCCCGATCGAAGTTCTCGAGCGAGATGGCGCCGTTGGCGCGGTCACTCGTCACTAGCGGGACGAAGAGGAGCGACTTCGGCGGCTCTCCGGCGACGGTGAAGCTGTTGACCCGCTCGGCTGCGGCGGTTACGTCCTCGTTGACCATCAGCGGCTGGCGCGTGTCCATCACGTGCTTGGTGAAGCCGCTGTCCAGGCGGGAAGGCTCGGCCGACAGCCGCTCCCCGCGCTCGAGGATGTACGGGAAGCTCACGAGCCGGGTCGTCTCGTCGAGGATCGCGATCGCCGTGCCCTGCGTGTCGAAGATCTCCTGGATCTTGTCGCCGACCACGTCGTAGATCGCCTGCATCTCGAGCTCGCCCGCGAGCGCCTCCTGAACGCTGTTGATCAGCGCCAGCTCGGCGTTCCGCTGCCGCGTCTCCTCGATCGCGCGAGCGCGTGAGAGCGCCGCGCCGATGTGCTGCCCGACGAACGCGAGCAGGTCGCGATCCTGCGCGGTGTATTGATGCTCGGAGGTATAGGACTGGACGGCGAGGACGCCGACGGTCCGCTCTTCGGACTTGAGCGGGACGCCGAGCCAGTACTCGCTCGGCTCGCCGAGGACCTCGATCTCGCCCTGAGCGACTAGCTCATCCAGCTGCGCAAGGGGGAGCAATTGCGGCTCTTCGGTTCGGAGCACGTACGCGGTTACGCTCCGCGCCTCGCCCGTGCCGTACCACTTGTTTGGATCGGGGAGATCGTCGGAAATCTCGTCGACGTAGTAGGGCCAGTTGGCTAGCTGCCGCTCCTCGTCGTAGAGCGCGATGTAGAAGTTGCTCGCGTACATGAGCTCGCCGACGATCTCGTGGACAGCGCGGTAGAACTGCTGCATGTCCTCCGCCGCACTCGCCAGCTCGGCGATGCGGTACAGCGCGTCCTGCACCTTGGCGGCGTGCGCACGCTCTGCTTCGACGCCGGCCACTGGACCGAGTATCGCGCCTCGCGACCGGCTCGTCTAGTTTCCTGCGGCGACGATCGCTCCGCGGGTACTGCGTCGAGGGCGATCCGGAGCCGGTGCGGGTCGCGGCGCAGGCGGGTGAGCAGAGGCAGCCCGGGATGCTGACCATCGTCGCGCTGGTGCATCGGCGGGCAAGAACCCAGGTGTGGCGGGTTGCACGCCGGGGAACGGTTTACTGCCGACGCGTCTAACCAGGGGTCAGGTCGTGCGGACGCTCCGGCTCAAACTCGGTCTCCAGCTCGCGAACAGCCACAGGCTTCCCAGCCAGCGAGCGCTCGTCTTGCTCGACGCCGAGGAGCTTCTGCAACTCGCTGATCCGGCGGTGTAGAGCCCGCCGTTCATCCGAGATCTCCCGCTCGCGGACACGCAGCGACTCCGACTCCGAATAGCCGAAGTCGATCTGTTGATGCAAGCGACGCCGCTCCGCAGACAACCCGGCCTCGATCGCTTCCAGAGCCGCCAGCTCCTCGCGGAATGCGTGGAAGTCGGTCTCATCCACGACTCTTGTATCGGCAGCGCACCTGCGGCACTGAATCGTGCTGCGATTCCCGAGCGCCTATTGGGCATAAATGCCCTAGGCACGAACCACAGCCGATGTCAGGATCGCGTTAACGGCTACGGGTTGCGTCTATTGACAGCGAGATCCTCTACGGGATTGGCGGGTCAGGGCGTCTCGTTCGATATCAGGGCGCAACCCGCTGCACCGGGCGCCCGGGCGCTCGACCTTCGCAGCGGGAACGCACCGTTGACGGCGCGAGATTCGGCCCACGGAGACGGCAGTGGCCCCGTGTTTCGAGATGACCATTTGAGCGCGAACGGCCGAGGAGAGGCGAGACGGCTAGGCGAAGAGTTCGCGATCTTCGGGGTGCCCGGCCAGCCACTTCTCGTCACAGACGCGGCAGCCGAAGTATCCCCACGGCCCATACGGCCAGCCTGTCCGCTCGTGGAGCGGACCATGGATCCCATGTGGCAGCACCCGCGGGATGCAGTGATGGAACCTGTGACGCCGCTCAATCGGCATAGCCGCCCACATGCGACCGACCGGTAACCGTACCGCGAGCGGAACTGCTCCCGCTCTCGCGGGATCCCGGGCTGGCGACCGAGGATGGTCAGGAGGCAGGCCGCTCGCCTGGGCCAGTGTTCGGCAGTGACCCCCTGGGGCCGGGCGCGGCAATCCGAATGCCTGCCCCCTCGCGTATGAGGCTGAGACAGAAAGGCCAGCGCGTGAGGGTGAACGAACGGCATATGGTCGTACCTGCGCCTTTGCGCCGCGACTCCGAAGAGCGACGCTGGTATGACGATCAGGCGGTGAGCTGCGTTGTCTTGACCCGCCGAGGTCGTCTCCTCGAACCAATCCCGACCTTCGGCCCGACCAGCTACCGACTGCTCGCGTGCGGAGTCACCTCTGCCGAGGCACGCGCCTACGCAGCCGCTCAGAAACTCCGGCACGAGCGCACAAGTCCCTCCCTCTAGAACGCTCGGGCCGCCGTTTCACTCGGCTGACCCAGTGACCGCCATCGCGACGATGTAAGACAGGGCGACCACTCCGACCGCCACGCCGGCAAGGCTGTCGTGAGTGCCGATGGCTGCGGCGATGATTACTGCTGCAGCAACCGTGAGGAGCGCCGCGACGATGCGTGCCACCGGGCTGAACATGACAACCAGATGGTAGGGCACTCGCCTGGGCGAGCGTCCTCTCACCCGACGAGGGCTTAGAGGCCGGTCCTCGATCCAGGAGCGGTTCATGTCTACTAGGGCCGGCAGCGTGACCCCCAACTACGCAGCCTGGAGCTGTGGAGCCGGCGTAAATTCAGATGTAGGAGCTTGCCCTGGCCAGCGTCGCCTCCTACCCTTTGAAGGTTTCCGTGGCTTATCCGTGAATCGTCATGAGCAAGACTTCACGCCTAGGAGGTCGACGGTGGGTGGCGGGTTGCGGTATTTCGGCGGTGCGGTGGCGTTCGGCTTCGCGGCCGTATGGATTATGTGGTCGCTCACCGCGGCGCTCATCTGCCTTTTGTCGGCGGGCGCCGGCTACGGCGCAATCGTCGTGGCTGAACGCGCGCGAGCCAAGCTAGCCGCTCGAGCGGACAGCCCCGCCATCTCGACCCCGAGCACGCTGAGCCGGACGCCAGAAGCGGAGGAATTGTCTGTACGGGCCGACGAGCTCAACCACGACCTCGGGCACGTCTACGAGCCCGACCGCCGAGATGCCCCCTCCCGCGCCACATCGACGGGCAGAGGACGGCCAGAAGACGTGAGAGATTAACTGCGGAGGCAGTGAAGCCGGCGATCGGATGCCTTTCTGGCGGCTCTGCGAGTGCCAGACGTCGCTGTAATCGCTGACTCGCTCACGCCAATTCTCGAGGCCGTCGATCGGAACTTCCAAACCGACCTCCAGCTTACGATCGTGGTTCCGCTCTCCTCGGTGAGGGAGACATGCCCTTCACTGAGGCGGCGGTTAGCGAACTCGCGCCACGTTCGATCGGGTCGCAAGACGAGATACGACGATACGGTCGCTCGTGCCGGATGGCGTGCTCAGATCAGGGCTCGTTCGAGCGCCCGGCGCCATGCTTCGCGGTGTGCTTCGGCGGTCGACCGATCCATTCGCGGCTCGAAGGTGGCGCCGCGGCGGACGAGGCGAGCGACGCCGGTCGCTGACTCCCACACGCCGACGCCGAGGCCGGCGAGGGCCGCCGCGCCGAGAGCCGTAGCGGCCCGCCACCTGTTCGGGAGCGACGCTCCGATCGACCGAATCGAAGGCGCGCTCACTCCCTCGCGCGCCTTCGGCTCGGCAATCGCGACCGCGCTTCTCGCCGACAACCCACTCGAGCTCCTCCCCAGCCCGAGGCGCGATGGGCGGCATAGCATCGCTTGTATCGAGGGGCTTCTGAGCTGAGCTAGGCGACGTCGTCAAGCGCGGGTTCGGGGACGGGGGTGTCGTGTTCGAGCGTGAAGCGTGGCAGGCGCCGGTCGAGTGCGCGCGGGAACGCCCAGGTCCGCTCTCCGAGGATCTGCAGCACCGCCGGCAGCAGGACACAGCGGATCACGAGCGCGTCGAGTAGCACCGCTGCGGCGAGGCCGAGCCCGAACAACTCGATCACCCGCGAGCCGCCGAGGATGAACGACGCGAAGACGACCACCATCACCGCGGCCGCGGCCGTGATCACCTTGCCCGTCGCGACGAGGCCGTCCCGGATCGCCGCATCCATGTCACGCTGCCGCGTCCATTCCTCGTGGATTCGCGAGACGAGGAAGACCTCGTAGTCCATCGAGAGTCCGAAGACGATCGCGAACATCAGCACGGGCAGGAACGCCTCGATCGGCCCGCTCGGAACGCCGGGGAACCAGCCGAACTGGAAGACGGCGACGATCACGCCGAGCGAGGCCGCGATCGAGAGCAGGTTCATCACCGCCGCCTGAACGGGGATCACCAACGATCGGAAGACAACGGCGAGCAGTAACGCCGACAGCACGACCACCACCGCGATGAACAGCCACAGCTTCGCCGAGAGGACGCTGGAGAAGTCGATGAAGGTCGCGGTCGCTCCGCCCACGAAGGCGGCCGCGCCGGTGCGCTGCTCGAGCTATGGGATCACGTTCCGCCGCAGGTCCTGCACGAGGTTCGCCGTCGCGGCGCTCTGCGGGGAGGAGCTCGGGTAGGCGTTCAGCACGACAACGTCGCCGCTCGGGTTGAGCCGGGGCGGCGCGACCGCGACCACGCCCGGGGCGGCGGCGAGCGCGCGCCGGAACGCGTCGACTGCGGCTCCGTCGTTCGCCGAGGGAAGCTGAACGACGACGCTGAGCGGGCCGTTGAAGCCTGGCCCGAAGCCCTGTGCGAGCAGGTCGTACGCGCGGCGGGAGGTGAACGAGCTCGGGTCGTTCCCGGCGTCGCTCGATCCGAGTCGCAACCACAGAGCGGGCGCGGCCAGCGTGAGCATCACCGCCGTCGCGGCGATCGCGGCGGGCACAGGGTGACGCTGGATGACACCCACCCAGCGCACCCAGAAGCCGCGCGCGGGATCACGCTTGCGCCGCCGTCCGAGCCGCTGTACGAGCCGTCCAGGCCGGCCGACGCGATGGCCGAAGAACGTGAGGAGCGCCGGCAGGAGAGTCACCGAGGCCGCGAGCACGAGCAGGACGGCGAGCGCGGCGGCCACCGCGACGCCGTAGAGGAAGCTCACGCCGAGCGCGAACATCCCGAGCAGCGCGATCACGACCGTCGCGCCGGCAAAGAGGATCGCCCGCCCGGCGGTATCCATCGCGAGCAGCACCGCCCCGCGCACGTCGCCTCCGTTCTGGCCGTAGATCTCCCGGTAGCGGTTGAGGATGAAGAGGGCGTAGTCGATCCCGACGCCGAGGCCGATCAGCGCCGCAAGCTCGAGCGAGAAGCTCGCCTGGTCGAACACGTGCGAGGCGAGGCCGATCAGGCCGACACCGGTCCCGAGGCCGAACAGCGCCGTCACGATCGGCAGGCCCATGGCGAGGAACGAGCCGAAGCTGACAAGCAGCACGACCGCCGCTGCGAGGACGCCGATCCCGGTCAGCGAGCCGGGGGCCTGAACTTCGGTCTGCTCGACCGCCTGGCCGCCGAGCTCGACTTCCAATCCCTCTCCGCGCGCGGCTTCGGCGGTCGAGACGACTTCCTTGATCGCGCTCGTCGGGAGAACGTTCGCCTTCTCGTCGAAGAAGACGGCAGCGAACGCCGTCTTGCCGTCACGCGAGATCTGGCCGCTGCCGGCCTCGGCGTACGGACTCAGGACCCCGGCTACGTGCGGGAGCTTGGCGACCTGGGCGAGCATCGGCTCGACGCGCCGCCGGATCTCGGGCGCGGTGACGCCCGTCGGCGCGTGGAACACGATCTGGTCGCGGTCGCCCGACTGCACCGGGAAGCTCTTCTGGAGCAGGTCGGCCGCGTGTTGGGAGCCGGTGTTGCCGAGGGAGAAGTTGTTCGCGTACCGCGACCCTGCCAACCGCCAGCCGCCGAGGACAGCGATCAGGGCGACGATCCAGAGCGCCACCACGGCGCGGCGATGGTCGGAGCACCAGCGGGCGAGGGCAAGCACGTAGGCGATCGTACCAGCAACCGGAGCGACTGCTCCGTTTGTGCCATACTCGCATCGTGTCTCGTCCTGCGTCCGTAGCGCCTGCACCTGCACCCGGGCTACGCAGTGACGCCCGCCGCAACCGCGAGCGCCTCGTCGTCGCCGCGCGCGAGCTCTTCGCCTCGGAGGGAATCGAGGTGTCGGTGCGCGAGATCGCGCAGCGCGCCGAGGTCGGGATGGGGACGCTCTACCGCCACTTCCCGAGCCGCGACGATCTCGTCGACGCCGTCCTCGAGAACGCGTTCGACGAGTTCGTCGATATCGCCGAGGCGGCACTCGCCGAGCCGGAGGGTTGGACGGGCTTTCGCCGCTTCGTCGAGGAGGGCCTGCTCCTCCACGCCAGCAACCGCGGCCTGAAGGAGGTGCTCGAGCGGCGGCTGCCCGGCAAGCAACGGGCGGAGGCGATGCGCCGGCGGATAGAACCGCTGATCGGGCGCCTCGTGGCGCGTGCGCAAGAGGAGGGCACGCTACGACCGGACTTCACGCCCGAGGACGTCGGGATGCTGTTCTGGGGCGGCGACCGCGTGATCGAGCTGAGCGCCGCAATCTCACCGCAGCTGTGGCGCCGTTACCTCGGATTCCTGATCGATGGGCTGCGGGCCGAGGCCGCGACCCCGCTCGAGGAGCCGCCGCTGACACGCGCGCAGCTCCGCCGCGTCGGCCGGGAGAAGCGGCGGCAATGAAGGCAGAAGGACGACAGAACTACAACGTCACCTTCGCGCTGCTGGCCACCGCCGGTATCGCCTATGCCGTGCTGCAATCGCTCGTCGCGCCGGCGCTGCCCGACCTTCAGCACGCCCTGCACACCTCGGTGAACTCCGTCACCTGGGTGCTGACCGCGTATCTGCTCAGCGCGTCGATTGCGACGCCGCTGATCGGCCGGCTCGGAGACATGCACGGAAAGGGGCGGCTGCTCGTCGTCGTGCTCGTCCTGCTCTGTGTCGGAACGGTGGTCTCCGCCCTCGCCACCACGCTGGCGGTGATGCTCGTCGGCCGCGTGATCCAGGGTGCGGCCGGCGGTCTCTTCCCGCTCTCGTTCGGGATCATCCGGGACGAATTCCCGCGCGAACGCATCGCCGGCGGGATCGGACTGATGTCGGCGCTGCTCGGCGTCGGCGGCGGCGCCGGCATCGTGCTCGCCGGACCGATCATCGACCACCTCGACTACCACTACCTCTTCTGGCTGCCGCTGATCCTGCTCGTTCCGGTCACCGTGGCCGTCCGACTCTTCGTCCCGGAGTCGCCGGTGCGCGACAAACGGGGATCCGTGAACTGGTCGGGGGCGGCGCTGATGTCGACCGGCCTCGCCGCCGTGCTCATCGCGGTGAGTGAAGCGCCGGTCTGGGGCTGGGGCTCGCCGAAGACCATCGTTCTGCTCGCGGTGGGCGCCGTCGTGCTGCCGCTCTGGGTTCGGAACGAGAGCCGGTCGGCTCAGCCGCTGGTCGACATGCGCATGATGCGGATCCGCGGTGTCTGGACGACCAATGCCGTTGCGGCTCTCCTGGGCTTCGGCATGTACTCGTCCTTCATCCTCATTCCCGACTTCGTCGAGACGCCCAGCCGGGTCGGATACGGCTTCGGCGCCTCGGTGACCGAGGCGGGCCTCTTCCTCCTGCCGGCGACCGTGGCGATGTTCGTGTTCGGCGCACAGACGGGACGCCTCGAGAAACGCTTCGGGTCGAAGCCGCCGCTGCTCGCGGGCGCAGTCTTCGCCAGCAGCGCGTACGTGCTCCTCGCCCTGTTCCACGACGAGCGCTGGCAGATCTACCTGGCCGCGTTCCTCCTCGGAGCCGGCATCGGCCTCGCCTTCGCCGCGATGGTCAACCTGATCATCGAGAACGTCGGCCCCGCCGAGACCGGCATCGCCACCGGCATGAACACCGTCACGCGTACCGTCGGCGGCGCGTTCGGAGGCGCCGTGGTCGCCTCGCTCCTCGCGGGGTCGATCGGGCACGGCGGCTACCCGTCGGTCGAGGGCTACATCGCCGCGTTCGCGGCTTGCGCCATCGCCCCCGCCGCCGGCGTCCTGCTCGGCCTCCTCATTCCCGGCCGTCGCCCGCAAGACGCCTTCGCGCGCCACGAGGTCGGCGACCTGCTCGAAGAGCCGTCAGTACCATCCTCCTCCCAGTAGCCTCGGAGGGTGCGGACGATCGAGGACGAGCCGCCGGTCGACCCCGAGGCGCGCGAGCTTGCGGTGACGCTCGCTGCGGGCGGGCCGCGCTGGGTCTCGCCGGAGGGCGAATTCGCGATCTGGTCGGCGGTTCTCGAGGACGGCCGACCGCTCACGCTGCGCGGCCCTCTCGGCCAGGTCGCGGCGGGCGAGAGCATCGTTGTCGCCGGCGCGGTCGAGCGGCACGCGCGTTACGGCTGGCAGTTCTCCGTCGAGTCCTTCCGTTCGGTCCTCCCGCAGACGGCGGAGGGCGTCGCGCTCTGGCTGCGGCGCCGCGTCCCTGGCATCGGCCCGATCTTCGCGCGCGCGATCGTCGACCACTTCGGCGCCGAGCACGTCTTCGCCGAGCTCGACCGCGATCCGGATCGGCTGCGCGAGGTGCGGACGAAGGCTGGCCGCGCGATCTCGGGCCGCGCAGTGGAGCGGGCGATCGAGGCGTGGCGCGAGGTCGCCGCCGTCCGCGAGGTCGAGACGTTCCTCTTCTCGCACGGGCTCGGCGCGGGTCTCGCAGCGCGGCTCGTTCGCACCTACGGGACGGACGTGATCGCCGTGCTCGAGGACGATCCGTACCGGCTGACCGAGGTGCCGCGGATCGGGTTCCGCGTGGCCGACCGCGTCGCGCGCTCGCTTGGCATCGAGCTCGACGCGCCACAGCGGCTGCGCGCAGGCTCCTCTTCGTGCTCAGCCGACGCGGCCAGCAACGGAAACGTCTTCCTGCCGCTTGCCGGAATTGTGGCCGGCGGCGGCGCGGCTGCTCGAGGTGCACGACGCGGATCCGCTCGAGGCCGCGCTCGTCCGTCTTGCCTCAGAGGAGGAGATCGTCGTCGAGCGCGAGCGCGCCTACCTCACCGAGCTATGGGAGGCCGAGACGCGCCTCGCTGCTGCGCTGGCGGAGCGTGCGGTCGCGCCCGACGACGAGCTGTTCGACCCTCCGGCGCGCCCCGAACGGATCGAAGTATCGGACGAGCAGTGGCAGATCGTCGAGCTCGTCCGCACGCGGCCGCTCGTTCTCCTCACCGGGCTCCCGGGCGCCGGCAAGACGCACACACAGCGCGTCATCGTCGAGCTGGCGCGCCAAGCCGGCGTTCGCGTCCTCCTCTGCGCACCAACGGGGAAGGCGGCACGCCGGATGCGCGACCTGACCGGCCACGACGCGCTGACGATCCACCGCGCGCTCGGCTACTCGCCCAAAGAGGACAGGTTCCTGCGCGACGAGGACGATCCGCTCTCAAACGATGTCGAGCTCGTGATCGTCGATGAGGCGTCGATGCTCTCGCTCGAGCTCGCCGATGCGCTGTTCCGGGCCGCCGGCGACTGCCACGTCCTGCTCGTCGGTGACACCGACCAGCTGCCGCCGATCGGCCCGGGCCGCGTGCTCGCCGACCTCGTCGAGAGCGACGCGACGTCGCGCGTCCACCTGACCGCGATCTACCGCCAGGCCGCGCGCTCCCTCATCGTCCGCAGCGCGCGCCGCATCAACAGCGGCCGGCCGCCGTTCCTCTCCCTCGCCGAGGCGCACGCCGAACTCGCAGAGCAGGAGCTCGACGAGGACTTCTTCTGGATTGCGCGCAGCGGCCCCGAGGCCCTGCGTGAGGCGGTGCTCGAGTTGGCCTGCGAGGCGCTGCCGCGGCGCGGCTTCGACCCGCGCAACGAGGTGATGACGCTCGTCCCGATGCGGCGTGGAATCGTGGGACTGATCGAGCTGAACTCCGAGCTCGAGCAGCGCCTCAACCCACGCGGAACACCCGTCGTCCGCGAACTCCGCGTCGGCTCACGCATCGTCCAGACCCGCAACGACTACACGCCCGAGCGCGAGGTGATGAACGGCGAGGTCGCCTTCGTCCTCGCCTGGGACGAGGAGGAGGGCGAGGCGCTGCTCTCCCTCGACGACGGCGAGCGAGAAGTCACCGTCCCCGCAGCCGCACTCGAGACCTACCAGCTCGCCTGGGCGCTCACGATCCACCGCGCGCAGGGATCACAGTTCCCGGCCGTCATCGCGCCGTGGTCGTCGCAGTACCACGTAATGCTGTCGCGGCCACTCCTCTACACCGCAGTGACGCGCGCGCAGCGGCTCTGCGTGCTCGCCGGCGAACACCGCGCGCTGCTGACCGCGGTCGCGCGCGCGGAAGGACGGACACGCCACTCGGCGCTCACCGAACGGCTCCGATAGCGGCCAGCCCCCGAGACGGCGCCTTGCCCCTCTCACGTTCCCTCCCCTAGACCTGCGCAGGCCGCTCCGTCTCTTCGACGAAGTTGCGCTGGACGAGCGTGAACAGCAGACCCAGCGAGGGCAGCACGACCACGACGGCGACCCCGAAGACGATCAGCACGGTCGTGAGCGTCGTGCTCGGTGCGGCCGCCGCGCCGATCGTGAGTACCTGCGGGAGCAGATACGGGTGCTGCGCGACGCCCCACGCCCAAATTACGGCGACGACGGCACCGACCGCGAGCGCGCGCGCGCCGCGCCGGGCGCCGCGGTACAGCAGCGCGAGCACCGCGACTCCGCACACGAATGACGCGATCACGAGCGGGAGCGCATCGCCCTTCAGGCCGTCAAAGACGAATCGCGCATCCTGGTGCAGCACGACCAGCCCGGCCACTGCGAGAACGCCTGCTACAAGCGCCGCGCCGAGCGCGCGGTGGACGAAGTACCGCTCGAGGTCGGGAGTCGCGGCGCGCCGGGCCTCGCTGACGAGGAACACCGCGGACAGGTACGCCCCCGTCGCGACGAAGAGCGCGCCGAGCACCAACGACAGAGGGTTGACCCAACTCGTGACCAGGTTGCCGGCCTCATTGCCCACCGGCACGCGCTCGCCCGCGATCGCTCCCACCACGGTCCCCATGAAGAACGGCGTGAGGAGCGAGGCCAGCCCGAAGAAGCGCACGGCCACCACGCGCCCGCGCGCGCGCCGCGCGGTGTGCTGGAACGCGAACCCGGCCCCACGCAGCACGATCCCGAGCGCCGCGAGGCTGAGCGGGATGAAGAGCGTGGAGAAGATCGACTCGAACGCCGTCGGGAACCCGGTCCAGAGCACGACCAGCGTGAAGATCAGCCACACGTGGTTGGCCTCCCAGACGGGGCCGATCGCCCAGTCGATCAGCGCGCGAGGCCGCCGGCCCCGGTCGCCTCGGCCCGCGAGCAGGCTCCAGACGCCGGCGCCGAAGTCCGCGCCGCCGAAGACGGCGTACATCGTGGCGCCGACGAGGAGAACGCCGGCGACGGCGTCGGCCTCGCTCATGCGGGCGTCCCGGCCGGTCCGGGCGCCGGCCCCGACTCGGGCCCGTACGGCACGTCGTCGGAATCCTGCTCGTCTTGCCGCCAGCGGCGCGACATGGCGCGGAGAGAGATGATCAGGGTCGCGCCGAGAGCGACGTAGAGCCCGACGATCAGCCCGAATGTGATCCAGATGCCGTGCGCGTGCGTGACCGCATTCGAGGTGCGCATCACGTTGTAGACGATCCACGGCTGGCGGCCCACCTCGGTCACGATCCAGCCAGACTCGAGGGCGACTACCGCCGCGATGCCCGACACGGCGGTCGCGCGCAGGAACCAGCGGGATTGCGGGAAGTCGCGCTTGCGCCACCACCCGATCCCCAGCCAGAGCGCGAGGAGGATGAGCAGCGAGCAGATCCCGACCATCGTGTCGAATGCCCAGTGCAGCATCGTGTCGGCGGGCGGACGGTCGTCGGGCGGAACGGAGTCGAGGCCGGTCACCTGCGTGCTCGTGCTCCAACCGACGAGGAAGGAGTCGAAGCCGGGGATCCCGATCCCGCCCTTCACCCCGCTCGACGTGCACCGTCCGAAGATGTACTCGGTGACGTCCGTCGAGGTGTGCTGCACGCACTCCATTCCGGCGAACTTGATGGGCTGGTCGTGGGCGATCGCCCGGGCAGCCGTGTCGCCGACCGCGAACTGGATCGGCGTGGCGATGCACGCCACGGTCAGCGGAATCAACAGGCCGAGCCGGTGCAGGCGGTCGCGCCGGCCGCGCAGCATCCCGGTCGCGTAGATCCCGGCGAGCAGGAATCCCGTCACGAGGTACGCCGCCAGGATCATGTGCGGCACCTCGTATGGGACCGCCGGATTGAAGATCACTTTCCATGGGTCGACCGAGGTGACGGTGCCCGAGGTCGGCGAGAAGCCCTGCGGCTGGTTCATCCACGAGTTCACCGCGACGACCGAGAACGCGCCGCCCAGGCCCGTGATCACGACCGGGACACCTGACCAGAAGTGCGCCCACGGTGACAGGTACTTCCAGCCGAAGATGTAGATGGCGATGAAGATCGCCTCGAGGAAGAAGAAGACGCCCTCGATCGCGAACAGCACCCCGAAGACCGAGCCGAACCGGCCGGTGAACCCCGGCCAGAGGAGGCCGAACTCGAACGAGAGCACTGTTCCGGTCACCGCGCCGACCGCGAACGTCACCGCCACCGCCTTCGACCAGCGCCGCGCGAGCCGTAACGCGTCAGGGTCGTCGTGGCGCAGGCCGCGGTAGTTCGCGATCAGCATCATCGCCGGCAGCGCCACGCCGAGCGACGCCAGGATGATGTGGAACCCCAGCGTGAACGCCATCTGGCTCCGCGCCGCGCCGAGGTTTGACGCAAGAGTGAGCATCGCCCGCTAGGAGGGTTCCACTGTGATCCGACCGGCGCGCTGGTGAGTGGTCGCTGCGCCTGCCCAGTCGACGACGGCCTTGGCGCGATCCTCGTTCGTGGGCAGCAGCGCGAGGTGCACGGCTCCCCAGGCGGCCTGCGCCTTGAAGCCGGTCATCGTCCGCCCGCCGAGCATCTGGACGACCGCCGCGCCACGACCGATCGTCGCCATCGTCCCTTTGTCCTTGTACTTGAACGGTTTCGGTTCCTTACCCGCGATTCTGTCGGCGATCGTCTTGCCGGCATGTTCTCCGGACTGCAGCGCCACCGAGCCGAGCTGCGGCAGCACCTGCTCGGTCTTCGAGTCCGTGATCGCCGCGACGTCGCCGACGATGAAGACCTCCGAATGACCGGGAAGCGTGAGATCCGGCCCGACCCCGATCCGATTGCCACGCTGAAGCTCGAGCCCGAGCGACTGGACGAGCGGGTTCCCCTGGAGGCCGGCGCCCCAGACGAGAGTGTGTGCCTTGAGCGTCTCGCCCGACTTCAGCGTGACGGTGGTCGGTGTCACCGCGGCGACGACTTCTCCAGTCTTCACCTCCACGTCCCGCTTCGTGAGCGCCTGCTGGGCGTAGTCGCGGAGCTTCGGCTTGAACATCCCGAACAGCTCCGGCCCGGCCTCGACGAGGGTCACCCGGGCGTCCCCGGGATCCACGCCGGGGTAGTCCTTCACAAAGTCGCCTCGATAGAGCTCGGCCAGCGCGCCGGCGGTCTCCACGCCGGTCGGCCCGCCGCCGACGACCACAACGTTGAGGGCACCGTCCGCGAGCAGGCTCGGGTCCCGGTCGGCCGCCTCCCAGCGCTCGAGGAGGTGGTCCTTGAGGTGGACCGCGTGCGGCAGCGTGTACATCGGGAACGCGTGGTCGGGAGCACCGGCCGTGCCGAAGAAGTTGACCTCGGCCCCGAGAGCGAAAACGAGATAGTCGTAGGAGATCGGCGCGATCTCGTCGAACTCGACCGTTCGCCGCTCGAGATCGATCGCGGTCACCTGAGCCTTGTGGAGGACGGTGTTCTCGTGGCGCGAGAGCAGGTCGCGCAGCGAGTGTCCGACGGCCGTCGTCTCTAGCAGGCCGGTCGCGAGCTGGTAGAGGAGCGGCTGGAAGGTGTGGTAGTCGTGCCGGTCGACGAGGACGACCTCGGCGTCGGCGTGCTCGAGCTTCTGCGCCGCGCCGACCCCGGCGAACCCGCCGCCGAGGATCAGGACGCGCGGACGTACGTCACCCGTCATCCGGACCTCCCTCTGCCGGGAGCCGCGGCTCGATCCCCCAGCTGGTCGCGATGGACTCGCCCGGCTCGAGCCGGATGACCGAGTCGCCCGTGCGGAACGCGTTCGGCGGACACGTCATCGGCTCGACGGCCAGGCCGCGCCTGGCGACGTCAGGGTGCGAGTCCCCCGTGTACAGCATGAGATAGCTGTAGCTCTCGTCCACCCAGAGCGTGAGGCCGGCGTCGCCCGTAGCGTCGTCGAGCAGGACACGGGCCCGGCCGTCGCCGTCGCGCTCGAGCTCGGTGAAGGCGTTGTCGAGCACGGTGCCGCCGATCTCCCGGCCGGCGCGGAAGTCGTACTCGGTCCCGTCGACCGGGGCGGAGCGCACCGGAAGGCCGCGCTCGTCGGAGAACCCGACGACCCGACCCGGAACCTGCAGGCGCAGCGTGTCGATCGTCGGTGTCCCGAGGGTGAGATACGGATGCTGCCCGGCCCCGTAGGGGCAGTTGTCGCTGCCGAGGTTCCGGGCGGTGGTCGTCACCGAGAGGCCGGCCTCCGAGAGGGCGTACGCGATGCTGAGACCGAGCGTGAACGGGTAGCCGGGCTGCGGCTCGAGCGTGTAGTCCAGCACCGCCTGGGCCGGCTCGCGGTCGACGAGATTCCACGTCGCGCCGCGGACGAGCCCGTGGATCGCGTTCCCGTTCTCCGGCTCGCTGAGCGGGAGCTGCAGCCGCTTGCCTTCGAACTCGTAGCTTCCGTCCTCGATCCGGTTCGGCCACGGGACGAGCAGCTGGCCACGGCCGGAAGCCGGGCGCTCGCCGAGCCGAAAGCCGTTGAGAAGCTCGCGGCCGGCGGCCTCGTAGGAGCGGAGCCCGCCGCCGAGGGCGACGACGCCCACGCGCTGCTCTCCACGCGTGATCTCGATCTGGCCGAGCTCGGTCGCCACGCCGGCCTCGCTCACGCAACCGCCTCCGCCGCGGCCGGCACGGTCGCTCCCAGACGCTCGAGCAGGTGGTCGCCCACGCGCAGCGAGTTCGCCATCGCCGTCAGCGCCGGGTTGACCGCCCCGATGCTCGGGAAGACGCTCGTGTCGACGACATAGAGGTTGTCGAGTTCGTGCGCTTTGCAGTCGACGTCGAGCACGGACGTCTCGGGGTCGGTTCCGAAGCGACACGTTCCCGCCTGGTGAGCGCAGCCGGCGACCGGGATCTCGTTCTTCATGTACGCGAAGCGGCCGAACAGATGGTCTCCCTCCATGCGCAGCTCTCCGATGATCGACTTCAGCTTCTTGTACAGCTCCTGCTTCGGAACGTCGTTCGACGGCCTGTACGCCAGGGTGAGCCGGCCCTCGCCGTCGACGGTCACGCGGTTCTCGGGCAGCGGCAGGTCTTCGGTCGAGAGCCAGAAGTCGATCGCGTGTTTTGCGATCTTCTCGAGCGTCCACCCCGGCGCGAGCTTCGTCTCCAGCGGCTTCTCGCCGTGGAACATCGGCGCCTGCGACTTCCCGACCATCTGGATGTTCCCGAGCGGATAGTCGTGCTCGTCGGTGCCGAAGTAGAAGTCGTTCAGCCCGAGCGTCTTCTGGAAGACGGTCGGATTCTCGTCGCGTGAAAGCGCCAGCACTGCTTCGCTCGCGTGGAACATGTAGTTGCGGCCGACCTGGTCGGAGCCGTTCGCGAGACCGTTCGGGTGCCTGTCGTTCGCCGAGGAGAGGAGCAGAGCGGCGGTGTTCGCGGCGCCGCAGGCGACGACCACGATCTCGGCAGCGAAGCGCTCGGTCGCGCCGTCGTGCTCGACGACGACCGCGGTCACGGCCGTGCCGGCCTCGTTCGTCTCCAGCTTCAGCGCCCTGGCGTTCGTCAGCAGCGTGACGTTCGAATGCTCGAGCGCCGGCCGGACCCCGAGCACCTCGGCGTCCGACTTCCCGTGCACCGCGCAGGGGAAGCCGTCGCAGTTCTGGCAGCGCACGCAGACGCTGTACGGCATGTTCGGCTCGTCGAGCCTGATCCCGCACGGCGCGTGGAACGGGCGGTAGCCGGCGGCCTCGAGATCGTCCGCGAGCTGCTGGATCCGGGGCTCGTGCGAGACGGCCGGGAACGGGTACGGCGCGCTCGCAGGACCCTCGGTGGGATCCTCGCCGCGGGCACCGTGCACCTCGTACGCCTGCTCGGCCCGCGTGTAATACGGCTCGAGGTCGTCGTAGCTGATCGGCCAGGCCGGGGACAACCCGTCGTGATGCTTGAGCTCGCCGAAATCCTGCGGCCGCAGCCGGTACAGCGCCGCGCCGTACAGCTTCGTCGCGCCGCCGACGAAGTAGTGCACCTGCGGCTGGAACGGCGTCCCCTTCTCGTCGTACCAGGTGTCCGGCGAGACGTACTTGTTGTCGACGAACACGTCCTGCGCGAGCCAGTTCGCCGGCTCGCGCGGCAGCCAGTCACCCCGCTCGAGCAGGAGGATCCGCTTACCGGACGGGGCGAGGCTGCGAGCGAGGGTGCCGCCGCCTGCTCCCGTCCCGATGATGATCACGTCGTACAGGTCCATCGTCGTCCTCCTCAGACAGGGGTTCGTCGCGTAGCCGCCGGCCGCCCACGGCCGCTCAGTACTCGGCGAGCATCTCGGGGACGATGATTCGCGCAGCCGCCTCGATCAGGGCGAGATGCGAGAACGCCTGCGGGAAGTTGCCGAGGTGCCGGCCGGTCGTGACGTCGAACTCCTCGGCGTAGAGGCCGAGCGGCGACGCGACGCGCAGCAGGCGCTCCATCAGGTCGGTCGCGGCCTGCCGCTCGCCGATGATCCCGAGCGCCGTGACGAGCCAGAACGAGCAGATCAGGAAGGTGCCCTCCTTGCCCGACAGGCCGTCGTCGGTCTCGCCGGTCCGGTAGCGGAGGACGAAACCGTCCTCGGTGAGGTCGTTCGCGATCGCCAGCACCGATTTGCGCAGGGTCTCGTCGTCGCCGGGCAGGAAGCCGAAGATCGCGGCGAGGAGCGTCGACGCGTCGAGCGACTCGGTCTCGTAGTGCTGGCGCAGGACGCCGTCGCGGACGCCGTCTTCGAGGATGTCCGCGCGGATCTCGTCGGCGACGGCGGCCCACTTCTCCTGCAGCTTGGGGTCGCCTCGGATCTCCGCGAGCTTGGCCGCGCGGTCGAGCGCGACCCAGCACATCAACTTCGAGGAGACGTAGTGCTGCGGCTTGCCGCGTGCCTCCCAGATCCCCTGGTCCGGGTTCTGCCAGACCTGGGTGGCGCATTCGGCCTGCGCCTGCACGATCGGCCACAAGCGCCGCGGCAGCCGCTCGCTGTGGCGCGAGTGCAGGAGGATCGAGTCGAGCACCGCACCGAAGACGTCGTTCTGCTTCTGGTCGAACGCCCCGTTGCCGATCCGCACGGGCGAGGCGCCCGAGTAGCCGGTCAGGTCGTCGCGGGTCGTCTCGCGCAGGTCACGCCGCCCGTCGATGCCGTACATGATCTGGAGCGACCCATCCTCGGTCGGCTCGAGGTCGGCGACGAACGCCATGAACTCGCCCGCTTCCCAGTCGAGGTTGAGGAAGTGGAGGGCCTGGAGGGTGAAGGTCGTGTCGCGGATCCAGGTGTAGCGGTAGTCCCAGTTCCGCTCGCCGCCGGGCGTCTCGGGGAGAGAGGTCGTGAGCGCCGCCACCGTCGCGCCGGTCGGCATGTAGGTCAGCCCCTTGATCGTCAGCGCCGACCGCTGCACCGGGTCGCGCAGGCGGTGATCCGGAATCCGCGCCTTGCTCAGCCACCGACGCCAGAAACGCGTCGTCGAGTCGATCCGCGCCGCTGCCTCGTCGAAGCTCTGCGGCGCGGCGAGACCTTCAGCCCACGACAGAGCGCAGTACGCTCGGTCGCCGGCTTCGAGCTCGTGGCGTCCGCGGACTGTCTCGCCCTCGACGTCGATTGCGAGATCCGAGACGAGCCTGAAGGTCACGCCGGCCCCTGTCGCGTCGGCGGCGTGCTCTCCGTCGACCATCGTCCAGGTCGCCGGCGTCCGGCCGTAGTCGAAGGCGGGCTCGCAGACCAGGTCGATCTCGACGCGCCCGTCGAGACACTCGACCGTGCGCACAAGCATGTGGTCGCCGTCGTCGTCGGAGGGAGGCCGGGTGTGCGGCGTCACGGTGTCCTCGTGATCCCTCGGGCCGAGCGTCAGCGCGTCTCGCACGACGACCCAGCCCGTGGACGTCTTCCAGGTCGTCTCGAAGACGTTCGTCCCCGGCAGGTACGCCCGCGCGGTCGGGTGGGAGATGCCGAACGGAGCGAAGCGGAAGAACCCGGCCTGCCGGTCGAGGAGGCTGCCGAAAACACTCGGCGCATCGAAGCTCGGGATGCACAGCCAGTCGATCGCGCCGTCCGGGGCCACGAGCGCGCCCGTATGGCAGTCGGACAGGAACGCGTAGTCGGCGATCGGCGGGAACGGCGAGGGCGCGGCGGCGCTCTGCGGGGCGCTTTCGGGCTCCTTCGCCGGGACAGCGGTCATCGGCGACTCCTCTCTCGGTGCACTAGCTCTCGATCCAGGGCCCGTGCCAGGACCCGTAGCCCGAGACCAGCCGCTCGGCCTCGGCCGGGCCCCACGACCCCGGTGCATACCCGTGCACCGGCGGCGGCGCGTCGAGCAGCGGCTGCATGACCCGCCACGCCTCCTCGATCCCGTCCTGCCTGGTGAAGCGCTTGCTGTCCCCGACGAGTGCGGCGTGCAGGAGCACCTCGTAGGGCGTCGGCCCCTCTCCGCCTTCCTCGGCGAACTCGACATCGAGCGTGATCGGAGCCGGCCCCGACGTGTCAGTACGGTGCGCATCGACGATGAGCCGGACGCCGGTGGACGGGTCGAGCTTGACCACGAGCTGGTTCGCCTCCGCCACGCGTCCACCGGCCATGCCGAGCCGCGGCGGGCGCTTGAAGACCAGGCGCAGCTCGGTCTGCGTCACCGGGAGTCGCTTGCCGGTGCGGATGAAGAAGGGCACGCCCGACCAGCGCCAGTTCTCGATCTCGAGCCTGAGCGCGGCGTAGGTCTCCGTGGTCGAGTCGGCAGCGACGCCGTCGATTGAGCGGTAGCCGTCGTACTGGCCACGCACGTAGTGCTCCGGGCTCGCCGGCTCGATCGAGTGGAAGAGCCCGGCCACCGAGTTCTTGCGCGTGTCCGCGTCCGGGCGCGACGGCACTTCCATCGCCGAGGCTGCGACCACCTGCATCAAGTGGTTGACGACGACGTCGCGCAATGCTCCGACCGGGTCGTAGAAGTGGCCACGGTCCTCGACGCCGAACGACTCGGCCATCGTGATCTCGACCGCCTCGACGTAGTTCCGGTTCCAGATCGGCTCGAGGATCGAGTTCTGGAAGCGGAGGTGGAGGATCTCGTCGAGGCCCATCTTCCCGAGGTAGTGGTCGATCCGGAACAGCTGCGACTCGTCGATGTACTGGTGCAGCTCGGCCGCGAGCGCGGTCGCCGATGCGAGGTCGTTGCCGAACGGCTTCTCGACCACGATGCGTGCGCCCTGCGTCAGGCCGGCGTCGGAGAGCTGCTTCACCACGCGCCCGAACAGGAACGGCGGGATCTCGAGGTAGAAGACCGGCGCAGTCGTGCCCTCGATCGCTGCGGCGACGCGTTCGTAGGTCGCCGGGTCGGTGAAGTCTCCCGAGACGTACGAGAGGCGCTCGGCGAAGCGGTCGAAGACGTCCTGGTCGAGCTTCTCGCCGGTGCCTTCGATCGACTGCTTGGCCCGTTCCTTGAGGTCGTCGACCGTCCAGTCGTCGACCGCGACGCCGACGATCGGACAGTCGAGGAGTCCGCGCGACTCGAGCCGGTACAGCGACCGGAAGGTCATGACCTTCGCCAGGTCGCCGGTGATCCCGAACACGACGAGCACGTCGCCCTTCGCCTGCTCCGTAGAAGCGGCCCCCGCGGGAGCCGCGGCGGTGGCTGCCGACGCCATTTGCCCTCTCCTTTCACAGACGTCCCGGACGACTAGAAGCTAGGCAGCGGCGACCTCTCGCCCGTCATCCGTTATGGGTGAAAGGGCTTCGTTCTGTGGACTCGGGCCTGTAACCACTCCTACTGCGGCGGCTGGCCTGACTCACTGCTGAAAGGTCGGATGAGTGGTACGTGTCCACGTCCTACCCTCCCGCGAAGATGGGGCGGTGACGGAGAGCCGTCCAGACGCTCCGGGTTCGGGTCCCCCGGGGCACATCGCCGAGGTCATTCGCCGCCTCAGCACGATCGAGGCGTCCGCACCTCCCTCCGACGGCGTGGTCTGCTTCGCCCGGCTGTACCGCGAGGTGACCGTGGGTGTCGGCGGAGAGCTGACGCAGCGGGGCGTCGCCGACGCTCGCTTTCTCGAGGCGCTCGACGTCCACTTCGCGGACTTGTTCTTCTCGGCGCTCGACTCCTACGGTCGGGAGCCCGCGAGCACACCTCCAGCCTGGGTTCCGTTGTTCGCACAACGCTCGCGCCGAGGGATCGCGCCGCTCCAGTTCGCGCTCGCGGGGATGAACGCCCACATCAACCGTGACCTTCCGGTCGCGCTGATCGCCACCTGCCGCGAGCTTGGGCTCGATCTCCGTGAGGCTTCCCCGGAGCACGCGGACTTCGAGCGGGTGGACGCTCTGCTCGCCCAGGTCGAGACGCGCGTCAAGAGCTCGTATGTCACCGGCTGGCTGGCCCGGCTCGACCGGCTCGTCCACCGGTTGCGGCGGATCGACGACGTGGTGGCGATGTGGGACGTGGATCGGGCGCGAGACGCAGCTTGGACGAATGCACAGGCGCTCTGGGCGCTCGGCAGCGAGCCGCCGCTGGCACGCGACTACCTGCTCGCTCTCGACCGGATGGTCGGACTCGCCAGTCGCGGGCTCCTCATCCCTGCCGACTCATGGCTCCTCAAGCTCGGGCGCGCACTGTCCCGTTAGTCACGGCACGGGCCGGCTCGCGAGTTCGTGCACCTTGTCCGTAGCGCCCTCCATGATCGGGTCGCCGTGGCCGACACCGACGATGGCGGCGTCGAGCGCGGCGAGACGTTGCAGGGTCGCGTGGTGCTGCGGTCGGTTCAGGTTGAACGAGTGCCAGCCTGGACAGAGCTCGGGCCAGGTCGCCACGCCGTCGCCGGCGATCAGGAACCGGCGCTCGGGCCACCAGAACGTGAGATGTCCGGGCGAGTGGCCGGGCGCGTGCAGCACCTGGAACGGCCCGAACGCGTCGCCGTCGCGGAGCAGCTCGTCGACGGGGCACGGAGCGTGCTTCGGGAGGTCGAGCCAGAGCCCGAACTGGAACGGGATCAGCTTCAGCGACTGGCGCGGCCAGATGCTGACCGCCTGCGCGCGGCGATCGCCGGCGACGATGTCAGCCTCCCACTCGTGCGCATACAGCCGGGCGCCGCTCGCGCGAACGAGCGCCGCCATCCCGCCGACGTGCGAGCGGTGCCCGTGCGTGATCGCGATCCGCTTCAGGGCCTCGGGGCTCTTGCCGAGCTGCCTGATCGCCTCGAACACGAGCCTGCCGTCGCTCTCGAACAGCGTGTCCACGAGCGAGAGCTCGCCGCCGTCGTCGATGAGGAACGCGTGGACATGCCCGCCCTTGCCGTGGCCGAGGCTATGGATGCCGGGCGCGATTTCGGTCACGTCGCGGCGGCCGTGCGCTTCCACGGCGCGAACGGGTTCGCGACGCCCTCGAGCGCCGGCTCGAGCTCGGGGAAGTGCCGCAGGAGGAGCGACCGCATCGAGTTGTCCTCGACCCAGTCGATCCCCTCCCGCGTGTACACCTCGGGCCGGAAGTCGTCCGTGAAGAACCGGTCCGACTCGAGCCGCCGCGACGCCATGAGGATGAAGATCCGGAAGGCGGTGTCGCTGAAGCCGAACCCTTTGGGCTTCGGCTCGGCGTACATCCCGATCATCGCGTCGACCTCTTCCGGGTCCTTGTAGACGCGGCGCAGGTCCTCGGCGTGCTCCGGGGTGTCCGTCATCTCCTCGAAGGTGTCGTACGCCTCGAGGTGGAGCAGCCGGCGGAACTCGTTGTACCGCGGCACGCCGCGCTCGCGGATGCGCAGGACGTCGATCGAGGCGAGGTCGATGTGCTCCCCGTCAGCACGATGGAAGTCCTGGAGGTAGCGCGGGAAGTTGTGGAGGGTCAGAGCGCCCGGATACATGGTCCCGAACGAGTAGAAGACGTCGCTCATCGACATCTCGGTCAGCCGCCGGCGCACCTGGAGCACCTCGAGGTCCGGCAGCGTGCACTGCTGGAGCGGCTTGTCGTCGGCGAGCGCGCGGAAGTCGAAGTCGTCGGGGATCAGCGGGTGCATGCGGTAGACGGCGACGAACTCCTCGGTCAGCTGGTACGGGACGCCGTGCAGGGCCGTCTTCGTCCCCGGGATGCCGCGGATCACCTCGTTCCCCGTGATCCGGCCGAGCCGCTTGTCGAGCGTCTCCCCCTCCACGCCCCACCAGTTCGCGTGCAGCGCCTTCACGGTTGTCGGGTGCGCGATGATCGCCGGCGTCCAGTCGACCGTGTGGATCTTCGCCATCAGCGCCGCGACGACGAGGCGCGCGTTGTCGTAGAGCTCGTCGTCGGTCTTCTCGGGATGCGTCGCGTGCAGGTGGTCGCAGACGGCGTTGTGCTCGCGCATGAAGAGCGAGTGGAGAAGCGCTAGCCCAACCCAGAAGTTCCCGGCTACGCCCGTGAGGTCGACGTGCGCCTCGACCTCCTGCGGAATCAGGCCGCGGTCGTCGAGCTTCAGCTTGCCGTTCTCGCCGGTGCGCAGCGCCTGGGCGAACGTGGGCTCGTTGCCGTAGACCTGCGAGCCGTCCCACCAGTGCGTGTCGGCGGTGACGAAGGTCGGCGGCCCATCGGGATCCGCGCTCGGGTCGCGGCGGGTCCGCTGGATCTCCATCGGGTGCTGCGTCCACGGATCGTCGGCCGCGAGCTCGACCTTCCAGGGGTTCTGCTCCTCGTTCTGGCCGTGGCTGAACCAGTCGTGCACCTCGAACTGGATCCACGCGCCGGCGAGGAGGTTGAGCGTCGTCGCCGGAATGAACTCCTTGCGCGTGAGCAGCTCGCGGCTGACGGTGCGCGGGTTGGGCTCGAGCGGGTTCTTCTCCTTCACGGTGTACTCGAGCGGGACGTTGCGGCCGAAGCGGCTCCCGAGGCTTCCCATCAGCGGGTCCTCGAGGTTGTTGTAGGTGCCGTCGAGGGTGCGCGCGGTCAGGTAGCGCGGGTGGTCGTCGACGTTCGGCTTGTCGAGCGGGCCGCGACCGGTGTCGTAGAGGTTCTTCTCCCGCAGGACGTTGCGCAGTCCGATCAGGACGAGCATTGCGACAGGCAGCGGCAGCTTGTCCCAGCCGTACTTGCGATCCAGCTTCTCCGCGAAGGCGTCGTACCACGTAATAGGCCAGCGAGACACAGTTCCCTCCCGGGCTTCGTGGCTCCTGGCACGCCCTCGCAACCTGCCGCGACGGCGGACGACGCACCTTGTCACCCGGACTCAACCACTCGGCGGCCGGCAAGTCAAAGCGTCGCGCGACTTGACCTGGAGCGGCCGTGGCCTTAGCGTCGGCTCGTTCCGCTGCGGCGACTCGCGTAATCGATCGGATCGTGAGGAGTGTGACGCCGTGAGCTTGGACCTTGCGTATCGGAAGCTGTCGGGGGCGCGCGGCAGGTTGTTCGCAGACCCGCAGCCGGCCGCGGGCGAAATCTCCTTCGAGGTGGACAACACGAGTGCCGCCTACTACGAGAGCGCCTACTACAAGCTGCACAAGCGAGACCTCCAGCCCGTCCCCGAGCCTCGGACGCCGCAGCCCCGCGTCGACCTCCCGGACGTCCTGCACCCGGACTTCGTGAACGCGATCACGGCGTCCAGGAAGATCAGCTTTCACGCCGTCGGCGATACCGGAGCAGCGAAGGTGAACAGCTTCCAGACCGCCAGGCAGGCGCTGGAGAACGAGGCGAGCGTGGCCGAGGCGATGGCGAACGACGTGCTGGAAGGCGGTCCGACCGGGCCGGCGTTCTTCTTCCACCTGGGCGACGTCGTCTACAACTTCGGGGAGGGCCAGTACTACTACGACCAGTTCTACGAGCCCTTCCGCGCCTACGACCGGCCGATCTTCGCGATCCCCGGCAATCACGACGGCATGGTCTTCGGCGACGAGCCCGACCTGCCCCGCATCCCGACCTTGACGGCGTTCCTGCGCAACTTCTGCGCCGAGGAACCCGGCTCGTCCCCTGATGCGGGGGCGATCGTGCGCTCGACCATGAACCAGCCCGGGGTCTATTTCACCCTCGACGCACCCTTCGTCTCGATCGTCGGCCTCTACACCAACGTCCTGGAGAGCCCCGGCGTCATCTCGAGTCAGGACGGCGCCTACCCGACGCTCGCCGGCGACGAGCAGCTCCACTTCCTCAGCGCCGAGCTCGCGCGGCTCGCTCCGGCCCGCAAGGCGGGCGAGCGCGCCGTGCTCGTCGCCTGCCACCACCCACCCGCCTCGATCGACTCGCAGCACGGCGGCAGCAAAGGACTCGCGAACGACATCGACGCCGCGTCCCGGGCCGCCGGCTTCTGGCCCGACGCCGTCCTGTCCGGCCACGCCCACCTCTACCAGCGCTTCACGCGGAGAGTCGACGGGCGCGAGATCCCCTACGTCGTCGCCGGTTCGGGCGGCTTCGCCGCGACGCGCCCGGTCGGAGGGCTCCCCCAAACCCCCGTCACCGTGGGCGAATACACGCTGGACAAGCCCCCGATCGTCGAGTTCGGCTACCTCACCGTGACCGTGGACATGACCGGCCGCGACCATCACCTCACGATCGCGTTCCATGACCGCACCAACACGCACATCCACGACACAACCCACCTCAACCTCAGGACCGGCAAGATCCTCCGCCGCTGAGGGTGTCCGGGTGACTGAAGGAGGGCTTTTCGATGCAGAACGGCCGGCTGACTCCGAGAGAACTGGCGCCGATCTACCACCCGAAGCTCGGGCTGTTCCTGGCGGCCCGTGAGGCGGCCGCCTCGTGGAACACGATGCGGATGTTCCTGCTCCAGCGCTACGGCTCGCGCGGCGACATCTATCCCGAGGGGCCGCTCGGCTCCTACCGCGACTACGCCGGTCAGGTCCGGTGCAGGGAGCTGTACGGCAGCAATGCGGCCGTGCCCGGCACGAGCAACCACGGACTCGGCCACGCCGTCGACGTCGCGGACCACTCCATGGCCGGGCTGGTCGACAAGCACGGCGGCCTCTTCGGCTGGCATCACTGGGACGCGGAGTGGGAGTGGTGGCACCGCGAGTACGACGGCGGCTTCGACCGGCCCGACCCCGGGATCGACCAGCGGAACCCGGTGCTGCGCAAGGGCTCCGGCGGCGTGGG
The DNA here is from genome assembly GCA_963743545.1 of uncultured Actinomycetes bacterium. Classification (GTDB taxonomy): domain Bacteria; phylum Actinomycetota; class Thermoleophilia; order Gaiellales; family Gaiellaceae; genus Palsa-739. Next base: position 718,604 of record CAVUQB010000006.1, read on the forward strand.
GCAGGCACCGAGCGTCGAGCGTCTGCAGCGGCGGCTGAACAGGCTCGGCCAGTTCGGGCTGAGCCCCGACGGCGACCTCGGCAAGGAGACGGACACGGCCGTGCGCGCGTTCCAACGCTCCCAGCGACTCAAGCCGGACGGCGTGGTCGCCGCCAAGACGTGGCTCGTGCTCGCGAAGGCGACGCCAAGGCCCGCCCCCGGGCCGAAACCCCCGCCCAAGCCGAAGCCGACACCCGCACCGACGACGCTGCGCGGCTTCGACGTCTCCGACGTCCAGGGAGACGTCGACTTCGACAAGGCGCACGCCTCCGGAATGGCGTTTGCGGTAGTCCGTGTCGCGGACGGCGACATCCGCGACACGCGGTACGGGCCGGGGCGGATCGCGGCACTCCGGCAGAGCGGTCTCGCCTGGTTCCCGTACTACTTCGGCCGCGTCGCGTCGGCGACGAACGACCAGCGAACCGGCACTGCCGAGGCGGCGATGGCGATCGGGTTCGCACGCAAGGCCGGGTGGGGCAGGAAAGGCGACCTGCCGCTCGCCTACGACTTCGAGACCGCCAACGGGCAGAGCGCGGCGAAATGCGCCCGCCATCTGCTCCAGTTCGTCGACGCCTACCGCAAGGATCGGGGCCACTACCCCATCGTCTACACGGGGCCGGGTTTCTGGAACACGATCCTCCCCCACCTGACGGCAGGACAACGCGACCGCGTGCGGCGCTGCCCGCTCTGGATCGCGCACTGGGAGGTGCTGAAGCCCGGCTCGGTCGACCCCTGGGGCGACACCTGGATGCTCTGGCAGTACTCCGACCACGGGACGATCCGCGGCGTCACGACCAAGTGCGACACCGACTCCTTCCGTGGTAGCGCGACCGACTTCCCGAGCCTGATCGTCACCTGAGGAACCAGGTCCTGTACGCGCGCAGACGCATCACAATGTCTCGACTGCGGCGCGAAGCTGAGCCAGCTTCGGCTTGATGTGCGTGAGCGCTTCGGCTTCCTCGTCGAGGATGGCCCCGAAGAGCTGCTTACACCAGGGGTCGACCGGTTCGTGCACGCCGGTCGAGTCGACGAGCAGTCGCACGAGTTGCTCGGCCGCGTCGAGGCGACCCCAGAGGTAGTCGTTCTCACGCGCCTCCCGGCTGAAGAAGGCATAGAAGTGATGCGTGCGCTTGCCCTCGACCTTGCCGCCCTCGGGTACAGGAAGAAGCGTGGCTTCGTGCGGGCTGACGCGGACGACGTCGATCTCATCCCCTTCGCCGATCTGGCCGAGGTTCTGCACCGGGTACAGCAGAACGTCCCACATCGGAAAGCCGATGTAGCGGACGGCCAGCTCGCGGCGTCGCTCCGGCGCCCAGCCGGCGGTGATCGGCACCAGCCGCGCAAGGAGGGCCGGCGAGAAGCCGCTGACGCGTTGAGCGTAAAAGGCCTGCGCGGCCTCGAACAGCTCGGCGAGCTCGCCGGCATGAGTCCGGGCATAGGCAGCTCCGTCGACGCCTTCCTTCTCGACGAACTTCGTGAGCGAGTCGACGGGGAAAGCCGTGCGGACGAGCTCAAGCAGTCCCTGAACGGCGTCTCTTTCGCCTGGCTCGGCGCCGTCCGACAGCTGCAGCACGGCGAGCGCGTCGAGCGTCGCGATGCTCTCGTACAGGAGTGCCTTGCCGCGGTCGAGCTCCTGCCGCGTCGGGAAGCCGTCGGCCCCGATGGAGCCGTACCACCAGTTGAACGCAGCGATCACGAAGCGAACGCGGCGCCGCATGAAGCCGAGGTCGAACGCCCGCAGGAACTGAATCTGCTTGTCCGTCGGCTCGGGCGACGAGTGGTCGTAAAGGCCTTCGTTCGCTCCCCAGCAGTCGACGGCCGCGCGGACGAGTGCGGCGTGGTTCGACTCGGCCGGGTAGTTGCAGATCGTGCAGATCGCTTGGGCGAATCCGTCGAGGACGGCGGCGAGCTTCAGCCTCAGGTAGGTCGCATAGGGCATACCGGCGTTGGCCGTGACGACTCCGTTGACCTTCTCGCTCCACTCGGCCCACGGCCACTGCTCGGGTTGGCCGGAAAGAGCGTCGTCGGAGACGATCGGGTCGATCAATCCGGCGACGCGGTCGAAGTTCGCCTCGATCACGTCCTGCATCCGCCGAACGCGCTCGTTGTGGTCCTGGACGCGCAGCAGGTCGTCGAGGATCGGTTCGGACCGAGGAATGGTGGTGAGCGCTCCCAACGCGGCGGCGAGCGTCTCCGGGTCTTCGCCGCCCTGGCTCGTCGCCATGCCCCCGGGATCGGGTTCGAGGTACAGCACGCGCCGGTCGACCTCGGACTCTGCGGGGCGTGACGTCGTGATGGTGTCGATGGTCCAGCCGAACGGCTTGTTGTCGAGCACCCCGCCGTCGACGAAGTAGGTCTTCTTCGGGTCGGCGCCGTTGAGCTCGTAGATGCGGAAGCAGCGGGCGAGCATCGGATCGAGCGATGCGCCAAGGGTCTTGCTGAGCTGCGCCGGATTCACCGGGGGGAAGACCGCGGGGAAGCAGGAGGTTGTCCGCGCGGCAAAAGCGAGGGCCGCGTTGTCGTCGAACTGGTTGCCGGCGCCACTCTCGTAGCGGAAATTGAGAACGTGCCGATGACGCGCGTCAGAGACGAACCGGGGTCGCGAGAGCGGGACGAGCCGCTGGTAGCCGTAGAAGTCGGTGATCGTCACCCACAGGTCGAGCGGGTGTCCCGGCGGGAGCAGGGACTCCGCGCCACCGCTCGACGGATCCGCATCCATCTTCCCGAGAGCCTGGTAGAGCCAGCGCGCCATGTCGTCTCCGCGAAGCGGCGAACGCTTCAGTGCGGTCTTGAGCAGAAGCGGAAGCTTGACCTTCCAGGTGAGCGGAATACCGGCGAACGTACGGGGGCCGATCACAAGCCGGTTCATGTCGCCGTCGTTGAACCAGACCTCCCGCAAAGCGTCCTGGGACCGGTTGCCGGCGAGAGCCTTGCCGAGGAAGATGCCGTTGATTCCGCCCGCCGACGTGCCTGCGATCACGTCGACGATGACACGCAGATCGGGCGCCTCCGGCCCGGAGCCGGCGAGCTTCTCGAGCAGTTCCACGTAGACCTGCTCGCTACCGGTGGTCGCCGCATTCGCCTCCGCCCGGCTCGCCGACGCGCTGACGAGACGGTTGATCTCCTTGGTGATCCCGTGCATGTAGATGCAGAGCGAGGAGCCGCCGTAACAGACGAGCCCAAGCCGTAATTCCTTCGCCGCGCCCGCCATTCAGACGCTCCGCCCACTCAGGTCGGCTCGAACTCTCTTCGCGGCATGCATCGACACTGTCTGACCTCTCTCGCTCAGACTTCCCAAACGGGACGCCACGAGCGCGATGCCGCACTCACGTGTCGTTGCGCCAAGAGGATTGATACGCCTCATCCGTCCGCGAGTCAATCGGCGACATCGGTTCCCACAACCCGTGGGCGTCGAACAGCAGGGCCGACGCTGCAGCAGTCGAGCGGCGCGAGAGGAACCCGAAGGCCCGAACGGCTCCGCCTCGCTCTGCTTCCGTTGCGAACAACGTGCGGTCGGCGACGATGCCTGGGGCGACACCGATGCCCCGTGGTGGCGGCTTGCTGCCGGGGGCGGCCGGGCTAGTCTGGATGGGTGGGTTCGGATCGGCGGAGGGTTGTTGTGACGGGGCTCGGGATGGTCAGCCCGATCGGGAACTCGGTGGAAGAGTCGTGGCGAGCGTTGCTGGACGGTCGGTCAGGGGCGGCGCCGATCTCTCGCTTCGACGCCGCCGGCCTGGCGACGCGGTTTGCGTGCGAGGTGAAGGATCTCGACCTAGGCGAGTTCGTCGATCACAAGGCGGCTCGGCGAATGGACCGGTGCACGCACCTTGTGTTGGCGGCGGCGCGTCAGGCCGAGTCGGACTCCGGGCTCGAGATCGCGCCGCACGCGGAGATGGTCGGCGCCGCGATCGGGACGGCGCTGGGCGGCGTAGGGTCTTTCGAGGAGTGCGTGATCCAGTTGACTCGCCGCGGGCCGGCCCGTGTGAGTCCGTTCTCGATCGTTCAAACGCTTCCGAACCTTGCTGCCGCGTGGGTATCGATCGAGCTCGGTACACGCGGGCCGCTGCTGACGGAGTCGACAGCCTGCGCAGCGTCGAGCATGGCGCTCGGGGACAGCCTGGATGCGATTCGGCTCGGCCGCGCAGATGTCATGTTTTGCGGCGGGACGGAGGCGCCGGTGACTGCGGCGGCGGTCGCGAGTTTCGGCGCGATGCGAGCCCTCTCAGTACGCAACGACGACCCGGCGACTGCGTCCCGTCCATTTGACGGCGCGCGCGACGGCTTCGTGATGGCCGAGGGAGCCGCGGTCCTAGTGCTCGAGGAACTCGAGCATGCGCGTGCACGCGGCGCACACATCTACGCCGAACTGATCGGCTACGGCCTCTCGTCCGACGCGAATCACGTCTCCGATCCCGACCCGGTCGGTTTCAATCCCGCCCGAGCCTTGCGGATGGCCCTCACAGACGCAGGCGTCGACGTCGCCGAGGTTGGCTACGTGAACGCCCACGGCACCTCGACGCCTGCCGGAGACGCGGCCGAGACCCGAGTGTTGAAGCTAGCCCTCGGCGACGAGAAGGCATACGCCACGCCTGTCTCGTCAACGAAGGGCGCGACCGGCCACACCCTCGGCGCCTCGGGCGCGCTCGAAGCAATCTTCACGATCCTCGCCCTCCAGCGCGGCGTCCTTCCCCCCACGATCAACCAGACCAGCGCCGACCCGGACTGCGATCTCGACTACATCGCGCAGACCGCGCGAAAGGAGCAAGCCGAGGTTGCCATCTCGAACTCGTTCGGCTTCGGTGGCCACAACACTGCCCTCGTGTTTCGAAGGCTCGCCGAAGCAGACGAGACTCACTCGCAGCTCGGCTAGGCGCTCTCAGCCCAGAATGCATACCCGTGTAACTGCGACCCCTGGTGGTTGGGCGCTATCGGCCGCGGCCCTCTAGCTCGACCCTGCTTTGCTCTCCCAGTAGCGGTTGAGAGCACCCTGAGTCTTGATCGTCCAGACGAACCAGCCGACGAGCGGCAAGAGGATCCAGAGCCCTGTCCAGCCGGTCATCGGCGCCTCTCGCCCGTCGCCGCGATACATGTTCCCGATCTCCGACGGCATGACGAACCAGTTGATCGGGTTGAAGACGATCGCGATCAACAAGCCCAGGATGCCGCCGATGCCGTTGCCGGTGTGACGCTTCATTTCCTCGAAGTTCTTGTAGTACCAGTACAGGTGGTAGATGCCGAGCGTCACGATCGAGAGGACGATCACGAACCCGATGCCGCGCGGCTTTCCGAGCGGGCCCTGCACACGCGCCGAGGTCGCCGGCAGAGGCGGTCGGGCGACCGGGTCCGGCTGGGCAGCTGGCTCAGTGACACCCGGCGCGGTGGGCTCTTCGGGGGTCTCGCTCACAAAGGACCACCTCCGTGGTACGCACGACGCGGGCGGGAAGTCATTGCCTCCCGGCCACGATGGACTGGCCCTCAAATCTTAACCGGCTTGACGCCCTGGAGCTACGACCCGGGCAGTACCGCTATCTGGAGTGATCAGGCGGGAGGACGCTCGCCCAGGCGAGCGCCCTACCTATCGACACGCAAAGAGATGGGCCGGGAGGGATCGGACCTCCGACCTTGGGATTAGAGGTCCCCTGCTCTACCAACTGAGCTACCGCCCACCGTAGGGCTTTGAAGCGGACGCGCGAGCTCACGAGGCGGCGGTCGTGCTCGACGGCATCGCTTCGACGGGGGCCTTGGCCTGCGCACCTGCGCCCTCGACGTCCATGTGGGGTAGGACGCGGTCGAGCCAGGCGGGGATCCACCAGCTGCCTCGTCCCGCCAGGACGAGGACGGCCGGGGAGAACACGAGCACGCACACGGCGGCGAGGGCGACACCCACAGAGAGCCCGACGCCGAACTGCTTCACGGTCGGGTCGGCGTTCAGCACGAAGCTGCCGAAGACCGCGATCATGATGAGCGCGGCCGCGACGATGACGCGCGCGCCGCCGGCGAGGCCGCGGCGGATCGCGTCGCGATCGCTTCCGGCCTCGGCGCGGTGCTGCTCGATCCGCGAGATCAGGAACACCTGGTAGTCCATCGAGAGCCCGAACAGGACGGCGAACATCATCAGCGGCACGTAGCTCGCGATCGGGTCGGTGCCGCTCGCGGTGTCGAGTCCGACGAGGCTCAGGCCCCAGCCCTTCTGGAAGACGGCCGTCAGCACGCCGAACGAGGCCGTCACCGACAGCACGTTCGCGACTGCCGCCTGTGCGGCGAAGAGGAACGACCGGAACGCGGCCAGCAGGATGCAGAAGCTGAGCCCGATCACGACTGCGATCACCAGCGCGAGCCGCGACGAGATCGCGGCCGCGAGGTCGACGTAGCTAGCGGTCTGGCCGCCGACGTACGCGTTGAGGTCCGTCCCCTGCGTCGCCTGGGGGATGGTGTAGGTGCGTAGCGTCTTCACGAGGTTTGCGGTGGCGGGCGCCGCGGGCGCGGTGGTCGCGATCACCGTGAACGTCGCGGCGTCGCCCGGCTTGTTGATCCGCGGCGGCGAGACCACCTTCACGCCCTGAGCGCCGCCGAGGGCGTCCTGGAGGTTCACGAGCCGCGGGTCGGTGCCGCGCGAGTCGCCGCCCGCCTTCGTCAGCTCGTCGGTGAGCTCGCTTTGCAGCTGCTCGGCCTGCTTCTGCTGGCTCTGCGCGCTCTGCTGCTGGCCCTGGAGCTCGACCTGCTGCGTCTGCAGCTTCGCCGCCTGCGTCTGGAGGTTCGCCGCCTGCGTCTGCAGCTTCGCCGCTTGGACCTGCAGATCGGCGGCCTCCAGGACGAGGGCCTGCTTCTGCTTCACCAGGGCGACGGCATCGGATGCGAGCGCGGCCGACTGTCCGGCGAGCGCGATTGCACGGTTGGCCACGCTGACCTCCTGCTTGCGCAGACCCTGCGCCTCGGCGAGCAGGGCCTGGGAGGCCTCGCGGTTCGCCTGCTCTTCCTGGACGAGCTTCTCCAGCCGGCTCTCGAGCTTCGCCTCTTCCTTCTGCAGCGCGCGGAGCTTCGCCTCGAGCTTCTTCTTCTCGCTCGGGTCCTGCACGTGCTCGATCTGCGCCTCGACCTTCCGCTGCTCGGCCTGGTTCTTCGTCAGCCGGCGCAGCACCGAGGTCAGCTGCTTGGTCGTCTTGGCGCCGTCGCTGACGACCTTCTTCGCCTGCGACCCCGTCGCGGCGATCTGCTTGTTCAGCGCCACCTGCTCGGCCTCGAGCTTGTTCGCGGAAGCCTGGAGCTGAGCCTGCTCCTGCGTGTCCACCTTCGCCTGCCGCTCGAGCGCCGCCTGCTGCGCCTTCAGGCTGCTCTGCTGCTGCTCGAGCTGCTTCTGCTGCACCGTCAGTTGCTCGCTCTGGGCGTTGAGCGAGTTCGCCTGCGCCTGCAGCTGCTGCTGTTGGCTCTTCCCCTGCTTCTGCTCCTGCTCGAGCTGCTTCTGCAGGCTCGTTGCCTGCTGGTACTGGCTGGTGTACTCGCTGCTCTGCTTCGCCGGGCTCCCGAGCTTGACCGCGACGAGAAGCGGGCCGTTGTAGCCGACGCCGAAGCCCGCCGCCATCAAGTCGTAGGCCTGGCGCTCGGTCGTCGACTTCGGTGTGGCGCCGATGTCCTCCTGGCCGAGGTTCAGCGACAGGAAGGGGACGATGAGCGGGATCAGCAGCGCGAGCACCCCGAGGATCGCCCACCACGGTCGCGTCGTCAGGGCGCGCGCCCAGCCGCCCCAGAATCCGCCCTCGAGATCCTTGGGCGAAGGGCGCAGGAACGCGGGCATGCGGACCGACTCGATGTGCTGCCCGACGATGGCGAGCACCGCGGGCAACAGAGTGAGGGCGGCGAGTACCGCAGTCACGACGGCGACGGCAGCCGAATATCCGAGCGCCGTAACGAGAGGGATCCCTGCGACCAGGAGCGCGAGAAGGGCGATCACGACGGTCGACCCGGCGAAGACGATGGCGCTGCCCGACGTGGCCACCGCCATCGCGACTGCCTCGTGGAGCTCCATCCCCCGCTTGCGGTTGTCGCGGTGGCGCGTGACCAGGAAGAGCGCGTAGTCGATGCCGACGCCGAGGCCGATCATCGTCGCGACCGTCGGAGCGATCGTCGGGACGGTCACGCCATGGCCGAGGAGCGTGATGAGCGACAGCCCAACGATCAGGCCGAGCACTGCCGAGACGATCGGCAGTCCCATCGCGACAAGCGTTCCGAACGTGAACGCGAGGATGATCATCGCGGCGATCAGGCCGACGATCTCGCTGCTTTCGGTCGCGGGCTCGGACAGCTCGCCTCCCACCGAGCCCCCGACGGCCACCTCCATACCCGCCTTCACTCCGGGATTGCCGGCAGCGAGAACACTCTGAGCGATCTGCTGCGTGAGCTCGGCACCCCCCACGTCGAGCAAGACCGGGATGAACGCCGTCTTCTTGTCCTTGCTGATCTGCGCAGCGCCCTGCTGGGAAAAAGGATCGACGACGCCCGCGACGTGGGGGAGCGTCTTCAGCTGCTTGTACGCGGCTTCAATCGCTTGCTTCTCCTGCGCATCGGTGACCTTCCCGTTCGGCGTGTGGAAGACGAGCGGGCTACTGCCGTTCTGCTGGGGCGGGAAACGCGCCGCGAGAAGCTCGGTCGCGGCCTGGCTGTCGGTCCCCGGCAGCTGCAGGTTGTTGCTCGTGTTACTGCCGAAGCCGTGCGCGAGTGCGATGAGGGCGGCGATGCCGACGATCCACACGCCGAGCACCACCCACTTCCGGCGGGCAGCAAAGAGCCCCAGCCGGTGCAGTACCCGGGCCATGCTGCTTGAGGCTAGACCCGTATCGAGACAGTGTCTAGACCCTCGCCGGCGCAGCCCGCCCGCGGCGCTCAGCGTTTAGCTAGTCAGTGCAGACGAGGCGCCTACTGATGGGCGGTTGCTGGGCTCGAACCGGTGCCCCCAGCTAGGACCGCTGGCGCTGTCGGGAGTGTCGTCGCGGTTTCAGCGTCTACCGGCCGCTGCTGCGGGGTGGCTGAAGAGGCGGAAGAGCCGCTCCGCCGTCAGGCCGCCGCTGTAGCTCTAACCCGCCCCGCCTTGGGTGCGTCAAGGCACGGTTTGACGCCTACCGCCGTCCTTCAAGCAATCGAGCGCGGCAACGTCTGGTCGAGGAGGCACCTCGCTTGAGTTTGGCCGGCTGACCCTTGGGGGAAACGCTGGAGCATGCCTGCGTCGCGAGCGGCTACGGGGAGTCGTGGCTTCTCCTGCCCCAACAGGCGTGTAGTAGCTCCCTCTGGAGCCAGAGAGTTGGGTCGGCGAGCGCCGTGGTCATCACCTCGACCTCACGCCGTGACGCCTTGTCGCCACCGCCGAGCTCGTTGATGACCTCGAGGGTCGGGATCCACCATCTCGCCCAGAGCGAGCCTCCTCGCACCACTTCCGTGGACGCCTCATTGCGTATGTCCTGCAGCCCGCAGCGCTCGAACAGCGCGGGCAGCTTCTGACCAAATGCCTTGTCGTATCCACGAGGCACCCACCAGTCTCCGTCTCGCCAGACAGTCTGGTAGTCGTTGTACAGCGGGTGCGCAGGATCGACGGGAGCGGCTGTCCCCCAATCGGCGTCCTCGTCCAGGAGCCAGCCACCCGGGCGTAGGCATTCGGCCATCTGCCTGATCGCCTGTTCCTGGCGCCCCTTGAGATGGAACAGCATCAATCGCGAGCAGACGAGATCGAACGAACGAGGCCGGAGCGCGTCGATTGGGTCCTCGAGGATGTTGTGCTCGATTACTTCGAGATTCGGGAACTCGAGCCTCGACAGATAGCGAGTGTCGACGTCGGTCGCGACCACGTGGCCGGTCGCGCCGACCTGCTCGGCCAGCCATGCAGCCATCGAGCCACGCCCTGCTCCGACCTCGAGACACCGCCAGCCAGGCTGAACCAACCCGCGCCGCCTGCGCGAGATCGGATCGTAAATCTGCTCGAGAAGATCTAGCCGCTCATCCTCCGCGGCCTCGCGGCCTGCGGCGGCAAGACGATAGTCAAGAGTCTCTCCGCGTGCAGCCAACCGCTCCGACTCCGCCACGCTCGAGAACGTACGCTCCCGGACAGGTCGGCGCAACCAGTTCTCCGTGCAGTGGAGGCGGCAGGAATCGAACCCGCGTCCTCAGCCTCCCCAAGGGCTGGACATCGGTCCGCTTGCCCCAGCTACGACCGCTGGCTGAACCCCAGCTACGCAGAGAGGTTCACGGCGTTCCGGTCCCGACTGACGATGAAGGGTCGGCTTGCTGAGGGATCGCCTCGTCGATCCGCGCGCACGGCAGCGGAAGAGATGGTCCCGCTCGCACTACTCCATGGCAGCGGCCGCGTACTCGCGCTCGCGCAGTTCGATCCGGCGGATCTTGCCGGTCAAAGTCTTCGGCAGTTCGTCGACGAACTCGATGCGCCGGGGGTAGGCGTACTGGGAAAGCCGCATTCGTACGAAGTCCGCGATTTCTCGTGCGAGCTCGTCACTCGCCTCGTTGCCGGCCGCGAGAATGATGAATGCCTTGACGACGGCGCCCCGACGCTCGTCGGGCGAGGCGACCGCTGCTGCCTCGCGGACGGCGGGATGCTCGATACAGGCCGACTCGACTTCGAACGGCCCAATCCGATAGCCCGCCGAGATGATCACATCGTCGCTGCGCCCGGCGTACCACACATAGCCGTCCTCGTCCATCACGGCGGCGTCCTTGCTGTGGAACCACTCACCGCCGAAGGTCTCGCGTGCCGCATCCTCGTTCCGCCAGTAGCCGAGCGGGTAGTGGGGGTTCGAGCGCGCGCGAAGGCAGATCTCTCCTCGCTCGCCGCGCGCCACCTCTTGTTCGTCCTCGTCGAGGATGCGGACGTCCCAGCCGGGCATGGGCCGTCCCATCGAGCCCTCGCGCACCTCCATCCAGGGGTAGTTCGCGACCAGCGGGTACGACTCGGTCAGTCCGTAGTAGTCGAGGACGGTGACGTCGTACTCCTGGCGGAACCAACGGATGGCCTCGGGGTTGAGCGGCTCCCCGGCCGAGCAGACGCGGCGGAATGCGCAGGGGTAGCGGGTGCCGGCATCGTCGACGGCCATCATCGACCGCATCGCCGTCGGCGTCGTGAAGACGTTCGTCACCCGGTGGCGCGAAAGGAAGTCGAGCTGCCGGTGCGGGTCGAAACCGCCTTCGCGCTGATAGACGCACTGCACCGCGCCGAGGCGCCAGGGCCCGAGCAAGGGCGCGATCCCCGCCGCCCATGCCCACTCGCCCATGCCGTGAAAGCGCTCGCCGTCCTCGACCTCGTGGCAGTAGACGAACTCTTCGTGTCCCAGCAGGTAGCGGTGTGCGTGCACGATCCCCTTCGCAAGCCCCGTCGTTCCCGACGTGTAGTAGAGCTGTGCTGGATCGTCCGCCGCCGTGTCAGCCGCCACGTGCTCGACGGAGTGCGCGGCGAGAAGGTCGGCGGAGAGCACGACAAGGGGAACGCCGCTCGCTTCGAAGCGCGGCGCATTTGTCTCGTCCGTGACGAGCACGGCGGGCTCGGAATCGCCGAGCCGATGCGCGATCCCCTCGTCGCCGTACAGGACCAACATCGAGAGAAGCAACGCCCCAAGCTTCCATATGCCGAAGAAGATTGCCGCCGTCTCGGGCGTCGCGGGCAGGACGACGGCGACGCGGTCGCCGCGGGCGACCCCACGCGCCTCGAGGAGGTTGGCGGCGCGGTTCGAAAGGTTTTGGAGTTCGCCCCACGTCAGCTCCCGCTGCACGCCGTCGAACCGCTCGTGGATCATTGCGAGCTTGTCAGGGGGGTGCTTGTCGCAGCAGTCGTCGGCGATGTTGTAGCGCTGCGGGACGCGCCACTTGTGCGCTGCACAAATCTCGTCGTAACGACCCACGATCGAAAATCGAGTCTCGCGCGAATCGCGCGCAGGCGCAACCCCAGCTCACGACGACCGCGATCCCTTTCCCTTATGTCGAAGGGGGCAGGTGGGCTCGCCCAAGCGAGTGTCGCCCTTACGGAGGGGTGAGCCTCAGGGGCGAAAGTACCCGGTGGCGAGGTCGTGGATGACAGCGTCGATTGGGTGGCCACTAACGACGATTGGTCCGCGCCAGGGGGTGCCAAGTGCGAACAGAAGAGCAATGCTGAGCCCGATCACGATGGTGAGCCCGCCGATGAGAAGGGCAACGCGACGCCTCGCGCGGATCGTCAGGGCGCTCGCGTTTGCGATCAGGGCCGCCCCGCTTATCACGAGGGTGATCACGTAGAGACCGGGTGGCTCGCGGGATGCAGCCGCAAGGCGGGCGCGTCGTGGTGCTCGCAACCCCGGTCGTCCGCGTGGTCGCTCGCGGCGCGAGATTCACTCGCCTCCCATGGGCGTTAGTCGCCTCGAGCTCGGTCTCGGTCGGGATCGCCGTCCGCGCCGGCGTCCGTGAGATTCAGGTGCTGTCCTCGCTCGTCGCTTACCGGATCGAGCAGGCGACCGGAGCACCCGCCGACCCACGGCTCGTCGAGAAGGTCGCCATCGACCTTTACCTCAACCCGAAGCGGAAACCCGACCTGAGCGACGACCGGCTGCGGCTCGTACTGCTCACCCGCAAATGGGTGCTGCTGGGAGCGTTCGGGCGAACAACCTCGAAGCGGGTCGGAAAAGCGCTCGAGGCGGCAGACAAGCTCGACGGCAGCGATCTCGACGCCCGCTGGAATGCGCTCCGGGTCGGCGGCGTTCCCGGGCAGAAGCCTGCGTCACCCTTAAGCCGCGCCTGACGCGCCTACGACCTCCTAGCCCAGAGGAGTCCGCCGCGAACGGCGGATGGCGCTGCCAGTCGGCGGCCGCCGCTTCGGCTCCGATCGACACGGTTGCGCCAGTGTGCGGAAATGCAGCTGAACGGGCGACGATCGCAGCTATCAGCCCAGCTATCGGCAGTCGATCGAGACATCGTTGGCGACGGTGGGCCGGCGGGAGCCGGTGGCGCCGTTGCGGACGTGGCGGGAGTGTTGACCGGGCGCCCGGTCTCCCTAGTCCCTAGGCTCCGGGGCTTAGTGCAGCGCGAACCAGGTCGTGCCGGGGAAGTTGAGAGTGCGGTCGCCGAAGTAGAGCTCAAGGGTGCTGGCATCGTTCGCGGCGATTGTCCAGCAGACATAGCCCGTGATGGGTGTGTAGGAGTAGAGCGGATCCGTGACGTCCAGCCTCGGTTGCGGACCTGGGTAGGGGCAGGAGTCGTTGTTGACGGTCTCATAGGGGACGTGGTCGCTTCCCTCGACGGAGAAGCCGAACCAGTTGGGGGCCTGGAAGCCCTCGCCGGTATAGATCACGGTTAGGTTCGCGTCGAAGTACTCGGCCCCGGCCGGGGCAGCGGGCGACAGCTGTACGTTCGGGTTTGCTGAGTTGACCTTCACCACGAGGCCCTGCCCAATGTTCGCGGCGGCCCCGATCGGGAGCGGATGGCCACGCGTCAGGCCCGGCGCGACGGGGACGAACTTGGCGCCAACATGCGCGCTGCGTTCGCCAAAAATGTCCTTCTGCGCGTGCTTGGCGTTGACTACGCACGTCGGCTTCTTGGACTGACAGGCGCCATGCCAGCCCGCGAACCGCCAGCCCTTGTAAGCCTTCGCAGTCAGCACGATCCGAGACCTTGTGACCTGGTAGCCCTGTGCCGAACACGACGCGTCGGTGCAGCGGACGGTCACATGCTCGACGACGCCCTTGCCGGGCTTCACGCTGCCCCAGCCCCTGATCCCTACCCAAACGGTGCCGGTAAAGGACCGTGGCTGCGAGCGTGCGCTCGCCGCCGCGCCGAGCAAGCCGAGCGAGGCGATCACCAGGACTCCAACGAGCCTCCGCATCGTCAGCATCGTCCCGCGATGCCGGGGCCGCGTCAAATCGCCGCGATTCGACGCGGCGGGTATGTCTCGCCGCTCGGCGGCGCGCTCCGACCCCGCAGCCTCATCCAATCCCCCTGACGTCAGAATGTTCGGCGCCTGAACGGGCAACCGTCTAAGCGCCGCGCCCCACTGGCGTTTTTGATCTCAGCCCCCGGCCACGACGTCGAGCCGCTTGGACGCGAACTCAGCGGCGTTCTCGACCCTGGCCGACCTCCGCCTAAACGGTGAATCCACAGCGCCCGCTACCCCGGGGGTGGCAGGTGGCCCGGCGAACGATGGAGCGGGGCTCTCACACGCCCGCTAGGAATAACTCGTTCGAGGGATATCCCCTCGAGCGGGAGCGCGGCTGGCACCGCCAGAGGCCCATCGTGTGCCTTGCGCATCAGCACACTGGTTGCAGAGCATCTTGTGACAGCAGGGGCAAAGCGATCTTGTCGAGCCCAGACGTGCGCGGTGGGTAAAGGAGGCTGCTAGTCGCTCCGACCTTCGATGCATGCGTATACAAATCACCGCCGTCATTCTGTTCATGCTGTTGTTCGCAGGTTCTTCCTCTCTCCTCGCGGGCGCCCTGGCACAGCCGAAGTCCGCGACCACGTCCGGCGCGCTTGGCAGTCCGTCGGGCGGTGGCGAGACCTACGACCAGGCGATCTCCTATACACAGACGCGGCCGTCGTTCACGCCCACGCGAACGGTCAGCGTGAGTAATGCCTCTCAGCTCAAGTCGGCCATCTCGAAGCTGCAGCCGGGTGACCTCGTCCAGGCCGCGGGCAGCTTCACGGTCGGCGGTGAGACGGTGATCAAGAACCGGCTCTCCTCTCCAGCCGAGCTCGACCTCAGCGGGGTGAGCTTCGTCAACTCGAGCGGCAAGAACGCTCCCGCCGTCTGGCTGAACAACGCGCAGAACCTGTACATCTTCGGCGGCGATGCCAGCACAGCCGACACCGGCGGCCAAGGCATCCTCGTCTACGGGTCGCAACACGTCCTGTGGTGGGGCTTCACGATCCACGACACCGGCAGCACCGGCTTCGCTGCTCGGGCGATCAACGGGCCCGTCGACCACGACGACTTCCAGGGAACGATCTCGAAGATCGGCCAGAACCTCGCCTGGGACACGCACTGCGTGAACGAGTGCGGCACCGGCCTCCACGGCGCCAACCTCTGGGACGGCGCCACCGCAGGCAACTTCACCAACAACCGGTTCGCCTTCTACGCCCACGACATCCCGACCGGCGCCTGCGTCGAGATCGGCAACAACCAACCCAGCTCCCAGGCGACCGGCAACGTCCTCTACCTCAAATGCGTCAACGCAACCGACGTCGCCCGCAAACAGACCGGTGGGAATGCTCTCCAATGCTGGGGCGACACCAACACCCTCGGCCTCGACGTCAAGTACCTCGAAGGCGACAACCTCCAGGGGTACGCCTTCTGGGGCGGCGGCGTTTCCGGCGGCCAGAACCTCCATGGCGTCACCATCGAATACGGCAGCGCCTCGAAGACGAACCTCAACCCCCGCTACGCCGGCCAGAGCCCCTGGATGACCGGCAAGAGCGTCGCCTACGACCTCGTGGCCCCCGCCCTGACACACTGAAGCGACCATCCGATGAGCGGCTCCCGGGATCGACATCCATCCCGGGAGCCGGTCCCCGTCCGCGGCCGAATCCGGGGCCCGACGCTGACGAGTTCTCCAAACTCGTAGAGGTTCTGGAGAGCGAGTCGGAGATCGGAGCTCGGTCGCCGCGAATCGCCGCTCGGAGACGCACCGAAGAACGGTCGCGTGACCGCGACCCGACGGATGTACTCTCGTAGGACGGGCGCGGCGTCGGCCGGACCGACCTGCTCGATGTGGACTGCCATATCACTATGAGTACGTCGAAGAGTGGCTGCTGGTGCTCGACGGCGCCGTTGTCGTGCGCATCCCGGACGGCGAGGTCGAACTCGACCGCGGCGCCCTAATGCGCTTCGCGCCCGGCCCCAGCGGCGCCCACCAGATCATGAACCGCGGCGCGGCCAAGGCACGGCTGCTGCTCGTCTCGACAGCCGCGCTCCCAAGCATTGGGGTCTATCCCGACAGCAACATGATCGGCATCTGGCCCGACGACGACACGGAGCTCTACTTCAGGCGAAACGACGCCATCTCACGCGAAGAGGTTGTCTAGGTTCGCGGCTGCTCAGGGGTCATTCCGGAATACTGGCCCAAGTCGGCGTCGTTCCAGTCGCGCGCCTCAGCTGTGGCGAACGATTAGGGCTTTAGTCCCTGGATTGCTGCGAGGAGCTCCTGGTGGCGGCGCTCTTCATCACTTGGTGGCGCAGGCTCCTCGCCCTTGGCGCGACGCTTCTCGATCACGTCCACCGGCTTAACCACGAAGAAGAAGATCCCTGCCGCAATGGACACGAAGACGGTCACAGCGGTGAGGAAGGAACCGTACGAAAAGACCGAGTGGTGGATCGTGAACGTCAGGCCACTGAAATCGGCCTTGCCGAAAATCGCGGCAATGATCGGCATGATCAGATCGCTCACGAACGCGGTCACCAGTGCCGCGAACGCCACGCCCATGACAAACGCGACAGCAAGGGTTACGAGGTTGCCCCGCAGCAAGAAATCCCTGAACTCCTTCAACATCGCTTGCCTCCCCGCTTGGTCTCGACTCGATTGCCTCCCGATCCTCCCACACAGACGGCTTATTGAAAGGCGCACGAGCCAGACGGCACAGACCACTCACTCCGGAACACTGGCTAGCCGCGAGCGCTCGCTACCGAACCTCACGTGCTGTTTCGGAGGAAATCGCCTAGGCGTCAACCGGTAGGAACAACTGATCAGCCGAATCCATGATCGGCGCTGTCCATGACCGCCACGCCGTCGGGGTTAGTTTCAGGGTCACATCGTCGGCCGCTGCGAGTCCAGCTTCGATCGGCCCGTCGAGAGCCTCCGGCGCAAGGTATCGGCGCCTGATGCGAGCGTTGATCGCCTGCGCCTCCCCGTTGCGCAGGATCTCAACTTGGCCCGATGCGGATACCCATCGCTCCCGGCCCGGCGCGCGTGCATCGACCACAACCGAGACCGAGGAGCTCTGCGCGATGTTCTCCACCTTCCGGCTCTTCGAGGACGACTCGAAGTAGAAGCTGTCGTCCTCGAACAGGAACCAGATCGGCGTGAGGTGGATGCCACCGTCCGGGTCGTGGGTCGCGAGCACTGCGCAACGTCGCTGGCCAAGGAAGGACCGCACCTCGTCCGTCACTTCAGCGATCGTCCGAACCGTCCTCCGAGTTACGAGTCATACGTTTGCCGGATCTTGCCGAAGCTACGGATCTCACGCACGCTCCGGGTCATTCCGGATCACCGGGATGGACACCGCTACGGGTTCCGACCGACGCGCCACGATCCTCATAGCGAGATCCTTGTATCCATGGGTGACCTGGAAGACGAAGGTTCGTCGCGTGAGGACAATTTGTAGGCCTTGTATCGGCAGGGCTATCTCAGCAACTGGGAATTACCAGCCAGCTGCGCGTCCGTGGCACCACTGGCGCTGCCGGGTTCGTGGCGGGGTCAGGATCGGTGATCGCGGTCATTGGGGTGCGAACGGGGCGAAGGAGCGGTGTGGCCAGCCTAGATTCGCCGGTAGCGGGCGTCGCTGAGCGAGTAGACGCCGAACGCGATTAGACCGGCGGCAACGATTCCGAGCAGGAACGGCCCGTACGAGGCCTGGGAGACCTTGGCCAGGGCACCGTCGAGGCCGACCGCCTTGCGCGGGTTGTAGTCGATCGCGGCCTTGATCAGGAAGACCCCGACCAGGCCGAAGACGGTCATTCGGGCGAGGTGGCCGAAGCCGCCGACCCACCCGATCCAGGTTCGTACCTGCGCGCTCATCTGCTCGGTCTTCGAGTCTTTGAGAAAGTCCTTGCTCAGGCCGCGGTAGCCCTGGAAGAGACCGACCCCGATCAGGATGATGCCGGCGATCGCGACCAGCCAGGTCCCACCCGGCCACCCGAAAACACCTGCAGTCTCCCTGTGCGCACTAGCCGAGCCGCCGCTCGAGGCAGAGCCAAGCAGGATCTCGATCGCGATCGCGCACAATCCGGCATAAACGATCCCACTACCGAACGCGGCGGCCCGCTCGAAGCGACTATCCGAGTCCTCCGGGCCGTGCCCAAGCAGCGCACGTAAGAGCCGCCACAGCGAGTAGCCGGCAAGTCCGATCGCAACCAGGATCAGCAACACCTTGCCGAAGGGCTGATGGGCGATCGTCTTCATTGCCCCCTGCTGGTTGGTGGTCGTGCCGCCGATCCCCACAGCGAGCTTGATCGCAAGGATGCCGATAATCCCGTAGATCAACCCGCGGGCGACAAAACCTGCGCGCGCCCACCACTCGAAGCCACGACTGCGTACGACGCTGTCGCCCCCATCGCGAGTACGCTGGACTGGCCCCGGCTTGGACGGCGCCTGAGCGTTCACCGAAGCCTCCTCTCAACCCGTTTCTCTGACCGTTTGCGGTCTGCTGCCGTGGCTTGCATTTAGGCGGTCGAGCGGGCGCCGAGCAGGGCGACGATTACCGCGATGACGAGGATGATGAAGAGGAACTTTGAGATGGCGATGCCACCGGCGATCGCCAGAACCGCGAGCAGAAGAACGAGAATCCAGATCAACGTGAACCTCCCTGTTTTCGCTGCCTTCGACTTGGGTGAGCCGACGCAGACCGGTGGATGACGCGACGGGCTGCGTCGCCCTCGGAAGCCAGACCGAGAGCGACGCATCTATCGCGTTGCTTTACCGCTCGACGATCGTGGTCTGACCGCGCTGGCCGACGCCGCCCCAGCTCGACCAGAAGATGATCGAGAGCAGGGCGCCGATGATGCCGACGACGAGCAGGATGATGCCGACCGTGTGCACGTTGAAGCCGTGACTGGTCACGTGGACTGCAAACGCCAGAATGGCGCCCACTGCGATCAGT
Organism: uncultured Actinomycetes bacterium; assembly: GCA_963743545.1. Taxonomy (GTDB): domain Bacteria; phylum Actinomycetota; class Thermoleophilia; order Gaiellales; family Gaiellaceae; genus Palsa-739. The sequence goes on from CAVUQB010000006.1 coordinate 737,468, forward strand.
ATGAGGCTGACTCCGATACCCATGGTGTGGTCTCCTTTGACGGGTTTGAGTGATGTCGTGTGCGTGCGGGGAGCTGCTGGCAGTCGGCCCGCGCCGTTCCTGGCGATTAGCGTCAGACGGTCTGTTCGACCTGGCCGTGCTGCCGGCCCGTCGTCTCAGCGTTGCGACTCTCGACGATTTCCTTGAACCGGTGCAGGTCGCTCTTGATCTGGCGTTCGTCCTGGCTGATCGCGCTGCCGAGCGTCATGCTTCCACCCCCGATGGTCTCTGTCTTGCGCGTCTGATATCTTGAAACGTATGACGCGATCAAGAAGACACGGCTAATTTTTCACGATCGCGATTATACGAAAACTGGATCGTATGTCAAGCGAACAACAACACAGGTCATGGACGTTCCTCACGAACCACGCACAGGTGCTCCTCTGCATCGCGCAGAACAGCGACGTCAGACTGAGGGACGTCGCCCAAAGAGTCGGGATCACTGAGCGGGCGGCTCAGAGAATCGTCATGGATCTCGTCGAGGCGAACTTTCTCGAGCGGCAACGTAACGGGCGACGCAACCGCTACGCGATCAACGCAAACATGCAGATGCGACACGTAGCCCAGCGGGGACATCCGGTCGGGGAACTGCTCGACCTCCTACAACAACCTCGAGACGCGACCAGTTCCGACTGACCCCACCAGTTGCTCGCGGACCGCATCGGACACGCTGCGATCGCTCGCACGCGGACCGCGGTGTCCCGGGCCAAGGAGTGCTGCCCCGAGTATCTGAACTCGCCGCTTCACCTCTAGCCCGTGGACTGTCCCACGGCCACGTGCCGATCGCAACGTACGATCGCGGTGCATTTCTTGCTCTCGGTTGGGGAGTTGTGCGTTTAGCCGTCGACGAGCAGGCTGCTGAGGGGGCCGAGCGCCCTAGCTGAGCGGCGGGAGACGTTCGGCAGGCGCACGAGGCGGTGGTTGAGGGGCTGTCCTTGGTTGCGGCGTTGGAGTTGTTCGGCGCTGAGGGGTTTCCAGATCTCGTCGATCGCCTTCGTCGTGTCCGCGGGGATCTCGGCGACCGGGAGTTCGAGGTGTTCGGACCAGAGCCGGAGCCGGGCGTCGGTGGCGATTCCCGGGTCGTGGGTGACGAGGTTCATCTCGGTGTCGTTGAAGAGTGAATGCTCGTTCAGGTTGGCGGAACCGATCGTGAGCCAGCGGTCGTCGATGACCGCGATCTTTGCGTGAACGTAGATCGGGTCGGCGAGCGCGCCGGAGCGGGCGTACAGGGTGCAGGCGAGCAGCCGTCCGTTGTTGTCGTCTGCTTCGATCAGCTCTCCTAGAACGCCTCGCGTGTCGTCGTCGCCGCTGTTGGGCTTGGCCGGCAGGACCAGCAGCAGCCGGAACTCAGGGTCGGGAGGCTGGCGGAGCTTGTCCGCAAGGACGGCGGCCACCTCGGGCGACCAAAGGAACTGGTTCTCGAGGTAGATAAGTCGCTGTGCGGACTTGAGCGCCCCTAAGTAGGACTCGAGGATGCTGAAGTCGCCCCGCGGCAGGCGTCGATAGATCTTCTCGGGCACGGTACGGACGACCTGCAGCTCGACCTCCCCCGCCGGTTCGCATGGCTTCGGGGTGGGAAGCGATTCGCCGCAGACTTCCTGCCAACGGAAGCGGAAGTGCTCTGCAACGTCCTGCACGGCAGGCCCAGCGATCAGGGCGCAGGCGTCGTGCCAGCCGACGCTGGCGCGCGCGACGTGATCGCTCGTGTCGTAGCGATCACCGGCCTTTGAGGTCAGGTCGATGCCGCCCACGAACGCGAGCCGATCGTCGATCACGATCGTCTTCTCGTGGTGGCAATGCAGCGGCCGCTCCTTCGCATCGAGGGCACAGTCGATGCGCGTATTCCTCGTCAACTGCTCCTGCATCTGCCTCACCTCGCGGCGTGAGGGTCGGAAGAGCGGCAAGGGCGCCCCCGCCCACACTAATACCCGGACGTCGATCCGCTCCGCGAGCCGGGCGAGCAGGTTGCGGAGGATCGTCGGCTCGCCCTCCCGCGCAAGCGCGAAATCAGGCGAGAAATACCAGCCAGTCAGATGGACATGCGAGCGAGCCTCCTCGAGCGCTGCTGCGATTCGCGGAAGTGCGTGAGCGCCGTCGACCAGGAGTTCGAACGAATTGCCCTGCCGCACCGGAGCCGTTGCGGCCCAACCGCCTGCGGCCGGCTCGAGCGCGTGTTCCCAGCCGATCCGCCGCAGGCGCCGCCGGTGATGTCTACGCATCTGCACCGACAACTGATCGCCAGACCACCTATCAACGACAGTCCAGCCGCGACGCGGCAGCGACAACCTGATCAACGACCGGTGGTTCCGGAGACGAAAGCTCCCGCACCCGTCAGGGCCGCAGCCCCTGACGGCCGACCGTGAACGACCAGCCACCGACGTTGCCTCATTGGAAGCCGCCGCCAGATGTCGCACACCGTCAGCGCGGCCCCGATCGCGCCGAAACAGTGCAGAAGGAACAGACGCAGGAGACGCATCGCTTGACCGTACCCCGAAACTCTGCCGCCTAACACACCGAACGCGGCCGATCGCCGGGGCTGCGCCGATCGGACACTCGGCCGGATCGCTAGGTCGAGTCTGTCTCTGGTGCCGGGAAGAGGACAGTTGGGACGTCTTCCTCGGCGGGGTCTTTGCCGCGTACCGTGACGTCGATTGAGGTTGCGAGAACCGCGGCGATCGGGATCGCGAGCAAGACGGCGAAGCCGCCGAAGAGGATCCCGACAGCCAACACGGACACCAGCACGAGTAGCGGCGAGAGGCCAACCGCATTTCCGAGCAGGCGCGGCGAGACGAGGTAGTCCTCGAGCAGCCGTACGATCAGGACGGCAATCCCGGCCGCGAGTGCGACGTGCCATGAGGCCGTGAAGCCGACGCCGATCGCGACCGCGCCGGCCAGCAGCGGTCCGATTACCGGCACGATCTCGAATACGCCGGCGAAGATGCCGACCAGGAGCCAGTAGGGCTCGCCGATCAGCCAGAAGGTGAGCGAGAGGACCGTGGCGACGAAGCTGATCAGGACAGTCTCTCCACGCACGAACGCTCCCAGCTTGGCGTCGATCAGGTCGACGGTGTCGCGTACTTTCTTCCGCTTCGGCCGAGCGAGCAGCGACGTGACTAGATCGACTGCCCGGTCACGCTCGAAGATCCAGTAGGCGGCGCTCGCGAAGACGAAGAAGACACCGATCAGGACCTCGAACGCCTTGGTGGTCACCGTCAACGCCGGATGGATCAAGCTTGCGCCCGCCGGCAGCTTCTTCAGCCGCTTCTCGATCCCGACAAGGATCTCATGCTTGATCCCCGTCGAGTGGTGCGCAGCGTGCCGGAGTTGAGCCGTCGGACTCGGTCCTCTGCCGACAGCAGCCTCGACCTGGGTGAGCGCGCGCGGCACCGCGAACCAAAGGAAGAGCGCGACCAATCCCAACATGGCCATGTAGTGGATGCCGACACCGACCCCGCGGGGAATCCCTCGGCGACGCAACGCTTCCACCCCAGGACGCATCGCTGCGGCAATGATCATCGCCAGGAACAGGAGCGCGATTACCAGCCTCAGCTTCCAGAGCGCGAGCGCGCCGACGATCACCGCTACGGCGACGATTGTGGTAATCAGCGCTCGCCGAGCGGTCGAGCCGGGCGCGCCGTCCCCGGGATCCTGATCGTGCGCGGGCCGGTCGGGCCCAGTCGACTCAATGCCCGCTCCCGCTGTTTCCGGCGGGCTCGAGCCTGGCTCGCGACCGCTCGACTGTGGACTAGGCACACGCTCCACGATTACTGCGAATCCGCGTTCTGAAAGAAGGCCGCAATCGCTCCCGCGGCTCCTGCAACAACAATCACTGCCCACAGCTCAAGCGCGACATCAACCGCCCGGCCGGCGGGCGTGACCGGATTTCGCAATTGCGAGGAGACCGTCAGCAACTGCACGGTCGCGAAGAAGAACGCTTGACCGACCGACTGCACCTCGGTTCCATCCGCGTGCCGCTCGAGAAAATAGATCGCCGCAGTGCCGAAGAGATCGATGACCGCAGTCGCAGCCACGACCAGCGTCAGCCGCGCGAGCAAGCGCCGATGCCGCTCCTCGAACGAGAAAAGACGCTGAACCTCCTCACCTATCGCTCCCACGCCAGAAGCGTTCGCGCGAATCACACCCGTTCCTCCGCCACAGTTGGCCAGCACCGATCGGTTATGAGCCGCATCCACAAATGCCCGGAGTGCGGGGGCGAGCTTGCTCGTGTCATCTACGGGCTTCTCCACTATCCGCCGGGGCCCGGCAAGATCGCAGGCGGATGCGTTCAGACCCCCAGCAGCCCCCGCTGGCGCTCCGGGAGTGTGGTCTCAGTTGGGAGCGGCTACCGGAGTGGATCTCGATCGGAGCGTCGTTCTCGGTTCCCAAGAGGATGCGGGGCGTGCTCATTCCTCCCTCGTTGCAGGGTTTGGTCTCAGTGCCCAGCTGCCTGGCCGCCGTCGATGTGGAGGCTCTCGCCGGTGACGAAGGTGGCCCGTTCGAGGTAGAGGACTCCGTCGGCGACGTCGCTGATCTCGCCCGCGCGACCGAGCGGGTGGACGGCAGCTAGGTCGTCGTACGAAGAGGGGTCGTGCATCGGCGTCTTGATCACCCCGAGCGAGACCGCGTTGACGCGGATGCCGCGTGACGCATATTCGATCGCCAGTGAGCGCGTTACCGCGTCCAGTCCGCCCTTCGTGAGGGACGCGAGCGCCGAGGGAGACGCGCTCCGGGCGTGTTCGACGAGACTGGTCGTCACGTTGACGATGTGGCCACCGCCCTGCTCGACCATCTGCGGTATGGCGCGCTGGGTGATGGAGAAGAACCCGGCAAGGTTGACGGTGGTCATCGCGGCGTAGTCGTCGGGCGTGTAGTCGGTGAACGGCTTGCCGATGAAGAGTCCGGCGTTGTTGATCAGCGTGTCGATGCGACCGAACCGATCGAGCGCCTGATCCATCACACGCTGAGCGGTGTCCGCGTCGGCGATGTCGCCCGGCACCGCGAGGACGTCAGGTTCAGTGGAGTCGCGGATCGAGCGAGAGGTGGCGACGACGGCGTAACCGGCTCGGACGAACGCCCTTGTGAGGCCGGCACCGATGCCTCTTGAGGCACCGGTGACGATCGCGACCTTTTGCGGCTCGGACGATGCCGCTGTCATGCGACCAGATAGGTGTCGTAGATCACGCTGTCCGGGCGGCGGCCGCCGACGCTGATGAAGACGCCCTTGTTCAGCCAGTCGAGCATCGGGGACGCGGTCTCGATCTGGGTCGAGGTGTGGAACGTGTACTCGCTCGGGTCGACGTCCTCGCCGCGGCCGAGACGTTCGAGGACCTCCGCGCTGCCGTGACGGATGCCTCGTGACTGCACGTAGAGAAGCGCGCCGTCGTTGGTCTGGAGCGTGTGGCGGATGTCGCCGAGTGCGGTGCCGTCGGGAAGCACGATCTGCCAGTCGGCGCTCACGCCCGGCAGCAGCTTTCCGTTGAGCTCGGGCCCGGCGAAGTGCCCGCGCTCGCGGGCACGATGCGACGGCGGCCGCGAGGCGGTGTCGCCAAGATCGAGTGGCTCACCGAGCGTGGCCTTCAGGCGGAAGACTCGCTTCAGACGAGGATCAGGAAGCCGATTTTCCATTGACATGGCCGCGAGCCGGATCGTTGGGATGGGCTTGGAGCGGCGTCACCGTGATCCTGCAGCCAGTCGGCGAGCGGCAGCTCGCGAGAGAGAGCGTCGAGCTGAGCCTGGCTGTCGGCCCGGTAAAGGCCGACGGCGGCTACCCGGTCGCCGGTTCGCGGCCATCTCCACAGCCGAACGAGATGCCCCTCGTCCGCCAACTTGGCCGCAGCCGCCGATTCGGCCCGCTCACGGGCACTGACTTCGGACTCCGGCGTTCCCGCTGGAACTTGGAGATCGAACTCGACGAGGAACTCGGTCACGTCGGCAGGTCCGTCCCCGCCTGTTCGGCGACCATGTAGGCGGCGTACCAAGAGAACCAGTCTTCGTCTCTGCCCGACTCTGGTGGGCAGCCTCGGCCCGCCGAAGCGCGCTCTCGAGGTCCGCGGCGGATGCGTAGCCGGTCTCAGCGGCGTTCAGGCGACCGGGGAGCCGAGTCGTGACCTCCTGGGCCAGCCACGTATTGCCATCGGGATCGGTGAAGGAGAAGAACGACCCGTAGCTAGTGCGCTCGGGGTCGGAACCCGGCTGCCGCGCCTCGACCGGGAACGGCGGGCCGTGCCAGATCTCGCTCACCTCGATGCCGCGGTCGACGAGCTCGGCATGGGCCGCTTCGATGTCGGAGACGATCAGCCCGCCTTCGGCCGAGCCCGGCGCGGCCGTCGTCAATCCCAGGCCGAACGTGATCGACGTCCCGGAGCCGGGGGCGTGAACTGGACGATCCGGAGCCCGTCCATCGGAGCGACGTCGTCGTCGAGCCTCCAGCCCAAGCGCTCGTAGAACCCTTTGGACTGATCGACGTCGGATACGGGAATGACGTCAATCTCGAGTTTCATGTCGACCTTCCCGACGGTCGTACCGCGGACTGCCTGTAAGTCCGTAGCGGTCATCGCTGCCACCTCCTGTATGTAGAAAGACACCTCCATACCGACAGAGTGCGGGCCGCCGGTAGCGCTCCGCCACGACCGGTTTCCTCACCCTGGTAGGCGCTGCCTAACACCGGGCGTATCGTTCAAGTCATGGAGCTGAGGCAACTTCGCTACTTCGTCGCAGTTGCCGAGGAGCTCCACTTCGCCCGGGCTGCGCAGCGTCTGCGCATCGCCGCACCGTCGCTCTCGCAGCAGATCAAGTCGCTCGAGGCAAGCCTCGGCACACAACTGTTCGCCCGCGACCGCCGACACGTCGAACTGACCGCCGCCGGGAGGACGCTTCTGCCCGACGCACGCGAGATTCTCGACCTCGCTGCCCGCGCACGGCGCCGCGTCGCGGGAGCGGCCGGTGCGCTCCGCGTCGGCTACGTCAGCTGGCTACCCGACCAACTCGCCGCCTCGCCGGAACTGGACATCCGCGTCGACGAGTGGGTCATGCCCAGTCACGTGCAGATCTCTCGCGTCCTCGACGGCGGCCTCGACGCCGCGATCGCGTGGGCCCCGGCGCGTGACGAACGTCTGGACCTTCGGCTTCTGTGGCCCGAGCCGCTACTCGCCGTCACCCGCGCCGGCCGATCGGGAAAGACGGTCTCGGCCGGAAAGCTCCGCGTGCTCGTCGATGCCGACCTTACTTCCTGGCAAGCGTGGAACGACTACGCGACCGAGTTCGCCCAAGCGGCTGGTGCACGACTCGTGCAGATCGACGATGGTGGCATTGCCGGCGCGGCGTTCCACGACCACGCCCTCCGGCTCAACGCACCCGTCCTCATGTCGCCCAAGCGGTACTTCGACAGGCTGCCCGCGAGTCTTCGCACCTGCCCAGTCGTCGGCCCCTGCCCTCTCTGGTGCTGGTCGCTGGTCACTCGCGCAAACGATGAGCGCGACAGCCTCGCTGCCCTGCGTGAGCACGCCAGCAACGTGATCCGACCAGTGGTCTCTCGTAACGCACCGGCCGGAGCGATCTGGCTCCCCTCGTTGGACCCGCACCGAGACCACGTGCGCCACGCATCTCAGCCGGACCCAGGTGAGCGTTAGTCTCGTGACTCGACTCATGGAGAGCGGCCCAGGCTGACGCCGGGCGAAAGCTCAACTCGGAGGTGGCCCATGCCCGAGCGCGTTGACCCCAATCATCTTTTGCTGATCGGAGCCGGGCCAGGAGTCGGCGCCGCGTCGTTCGGCGCTTCGGCCGCGAAGGCTTCCGCAGCACGCTCATCTCCCGGAGCGGAACGCTCGACCAGCTCGCCCCTGAGCTGCGCAGCGGCGGCCTCGAGATCGAGGCGATCGGCGCAGATATCGAGGATCTCGAAGGCTACCGCGAGACGCTCGAACGGATCTTCAGCGTCCCAGGTGCGCCAGGTGTCGTCGTGTACAACGCGGCCCTGCCGGATCCGGGTGAGATCCTCGACACCACGGTCGAGCGGCTCCGAACCGCCCATGACGTCGATGTGCTCGGCGCCGTCGTCGCGGCACAGGTGGCCGTGCCGGTCCTGCGGGCAGCTGGCGGCGGCACCCTCCTGGTCACCAGCGGCGGCTTCGCCGACAATCCAGTGCCCGGACTGGCGAGCCTCTCGATGGGGAAGGCCGCCCTGCATTCGGCGCAGACGTTGATCGCCGCGGGCGTCGGGAAGGACGGCATCCACGCGGCGACCGTCACGATCGCCGGTGCCGTCAAGCCGGGGACGGACTTCGACCCGGACAACATCGCGGAACTCTTCTGGACCGCCCACACCGACTCCAAGGACGCCTGGCAGACCGAGTACCGGTTCACAGGCACATAGCGCGGCCGCGTCAGGGCCGACGCGTGTGGGCAACCGAACCCTGACACCGAAGCGGCCCCGCCTACCCTCAGCGACCCCCAGCTGCTACCTATGGAGCAATCGTCAAGCGGCGCGCCAGTCAGGAGGCGAATGAGCGCCACTTAACGCCGGCGGCGCCTTGGCGCTCTCGGTAGAGAAGGCGGAGTCTCGATTCCGGACGCTGCAAAAGCATGCGCGTGACCGACCACTCCGGCTAACCGGCTGACTTCGAGACGCTGCTCGGGAAGCACCAGCGTCACCTGCAATCAGGGGGAACGAGGCTGGATCTCCGGACACCGACGGGCGACCGCTCGGCCACGATCGCACGGAGATTCCGGTACAACGGCTGGGATGGTTTCGCCAGATGCTTTGGCCGGCTCCGATTCGCCGCGCGCGTGGCGGGGTGTCCTCGACGTCTACGCAGAGCCGCGGCTCGGCAGGAGCGTGCTCGACCTTGCGACCTCGGTGGTCCCGTATCTCGCGTTGCTCGTCGCGATGACGTTTGCGCTGCGCGTCTCGGTGTGGTTGTCGCTCGTGCTCGTCTTGCCTACCTCAGCGTTTCTGATCCGCACCTTCATCGTGTTCCACGACTGCACGCACGGGTCGTTCATGCGCTCGCGGCGCGCGAATGACCTGTTGGGTGCCGTCTTGGGCTTGCTCGTGTGGCTGCCGTACCGCGGCTGGCAGCACGAGCATGCGGTGCACCATGCGACCGCAGGCGACCTCGACCGGCGTGGCGTGGGCGACGTCGCCACGCTGACCGTTACCGAGTACCGCGCCCTTCCCGCGCGGCGGCAGATCTCGTACCGGCTCTTCCGCAACCCCCTCGTCATGTTCGGTCTTGGCTGGCTCCTCGTGCTCATACTGAAGCCGCGCTTCGTGCCCCGCGGGGCACGGCGGCGCGTTCGTAACAGCGTCCTGGCGACGAACCTGATGCTCGCGCTGATCGTCGCAGCGCTCTGCCTGACAATCGGCTGGCGCACCTACCTGCTCGTGCAATGGCCCGTGTTCTTCGTCAGCGGCGCAATCGGGGTCTGGCTGTTCTACGTGCAGCATCAGTTCGAAGACACCTACTGGCAGGCGCACGCCCACTGGCGCTACGACCACGCTGCGGTCGAGGGAAGCTCGTACCTGAAGCTGCCGGGAGTGCTGCGGTTCTTCACCGGCAACATCGGCTTCCACCACGTTCATCACCTGAGCGTCGGGATCCCGAACTACAACCTGCAAGCCGCGCACCAGGGAACCGACCGTCTCCAGGCGGTGCCGGAACTCACGCTGAAGCAAGGACTGCGCGCGCCGAGACTGAAGCTGTGGGACGAGCGGCGAGGCCGACTCGTGACCTTCAGCGAGGCCCGGGCCTAGTCAGTCACTGCCTCACCTGCGGTGCGTCAGCTATGTCAATCGGCTTACAAGTCGCTCCGTCCGCAACGGCTCCAGCTCAGCCGGCTAGCTCCTCTAGACAGGCATCGCTCATGGACGGGCCGGGCTGCGCTAGCCCCGGCTCCCGCTGCTGATCAGCTCTTAGGCGTGAACGCCCCCACCGGACGCCACCTAGCTGGCGTCCTGCGCCTTGGTCAGCGGCTTGAGCAACTCGTCCTGGGTAACTGTGGCGCCTCGGGGTGCGCTAGCTGGGAAGGCGCTTGGGTCGGACGCCGGGGTAGCCGACCGGCAGGAGAAAGGTGCCCTTGCTGGTTTGGTAGAGGACTTGCCAGTAGTAGTAGCCGTAGAAGGCATGCCGGTCTCTGCGCATCTCTTGTGCGTATGACTCGACTGCGGCGACGTACGCCTCGCTGGGGTTGTAGTGAAGGAGCGCGCGGCCGATGTTGCGGCTCGCGCCGTTGGCTTTGAGGAAGCGTGCGGCTGCCATGATCGACTCGCGCTGGTTATCGATGCTGCCGCGGCCGTATTGCGCCCAGGTTGCGGGCATGAATTGCATCGGCCCTTCGGCGCCCGCGGGGCTGAGTCCGCGGATTCGGCCCATCCGCGTCTCGACCAACTCGATTGACGCGAGGTACTGCCAGGGGATCTTGTAGACGGCAGCCGCAGCCCGGAAGTAGCTGAGGAGCTCGTTCGGTGCGGGCGGCGCGACGATGCGCCAGTCTGGGAAACGGCGCTCAGCTGGCACGATCCTCGAAAGGGCATTTGCGGCGCGAAGGGCCGCCTTCGCCACCGACCGGGCAGCGGGCGCGAGCCGCGCTAGCGTCGGCCGTCGCAGAGGTTGATGTTCGGCTAGCCGCCGAAACGCGAGCTGCTGCGAACTAGCTGCCCTGCGCAGATTCACTCCCGGTCGGGCCGCACCGTCGATCACTGCCTGCGAGCGGTTGATTTCAACCGCGAGCTGCGCTGCATCCCCGAGCTGTCGGGTACCGGCCACCCCTGTGCGACCCGCAGCACTCGCGCCACAGCCCAGGCCGGCCAAGCCTAGTAGGAGCACAACGAACACACTAGGAAGAAACCGTCGCCGCGATCTCACGCACCCAAGAATGGCGGATGCCTCGAACAGATCGCCGAAGTCTTGAAGGCGGGCGCGCTTGACGACCTAGTCGCCGGTTCGTAACCCGGCCTGGAGCGGCGGGTTCAGGACTTCCGCGCGCGTGGCGCGCTCGACACCGCCAGAAGTGACCCCCAGCTACGACGACTGGAGTTCTGAGAGCGCATCGAACCGGCTTCGGGTTCGTGACTCCCTCGACAAAGCGCCACCTGCACGCCCTCAACTCAGTTGGGAGTGGCGTCCCTCGTCGCGGCGTGCATGCTCTTCGTCCCAGCGGCGGGCCTCTACTGTGGACGGGGTGAGCGGCCCACGTGCTCGGGGTCGTTGTCCTCTGTAGCTGTTGCCTCCTCGCCGCCTACGGGCACATGATCCCCTGTGCGGCGCAACCTGCCTACCGGCACCGTCACGTTCCTCTTCACCGACGTCGAGGGCTCGACGCGCCTGCTACACGAGCTCGGAGCCGAGGCGTACGCACATGCGCTTGCCGAGCACCGTCATCTGATCCGCGAGGCGTGCGCCTCCCAGGGGGGAGTCGAGGTTGATACGCAGGGCGACGCTTTCTTCTTCGCGTTCCCGACCGCTCCAGGCGCGCTCGCCGCCGCCTCGGGCCTAGCCGAAGCGCTCGCCAACGGTCGGGTGCAGGTACGGGTCGGCGTCCACACCGGGACGCCGCTCCTCACCGAGGAGGGCTACATCGGAAACGACGTCCACCGCGCTGCCCGCATCGCCGCGAGCGGTCACGGCGGCCAGGTGCTCGTATCCGCCTCGACGGCGATCCTGGTTGAGACCGAGCTCACCGACCTCGGCGAGCATCGCTTCAAGGATCTCTCTGCTCCAGAGCGGGTCTTTCAGCTCGGCGACCTCGAGTTCCCGAAACTGAAGAGCCTCTACCAAACCAACCTGCCTGTCCCCGCAACGCCGTTCCTGGGACGCGAACGTGAGCTTCGAGAGGTCGTGTCGCTACTCGCGCGGGATGACGTCCGTCTGTGCACTCTGACGGGCGCGGGCGGAACCGGCAAGACCCGCCTCGCCGTCCAGGCGGCCGCAGAGGTGGCAGAGCTCTTCCCGGCCGGCATCTTCTGGGTGCCGCTGGCTCCGCTTCGCGATCCGGGGCTCGTGCTCGCAACCGTGGCCGAGGTCATGGAGTTCAGCGAGCAGGTGGGTAAGTCGCCACTCGAGTCACTCGCTGCGGCACTCGCCGGCAAACGCATGCTGCTCGTGCTCGACAACGCCGAGCATCTGCTGCCTGGTCTCGCAGGCGACCTGGCAGCGCTCGGCGCGGCGGTTCCCACACTGACTCTCATAGTGACGAGCAGAGAACGGCTGCGGGTCGCTCGCGAGCAGACCTTCCCAGTGCCGACCCTCGCCGATGAGGACGGCGTCCGCCTCTTTCACGCTCGCGCCCGTGCCGTGAATCCGACCTTCTCCTCGAACGGAGCGGTGCAGCAGCTCTGCGAGCGGCTCGACAACCTGCCGCTGGCGCTTGAACTGGCCGCAGCCCGCACTGGCCTCCTCTCGCCCGAGCAGCTCCTCGAGCGGCTCGGTGGGCGTCTCGACGTCTTGACGGGCGACCGCGATGCCGATCCGCGCCAGCAGACGCTCCGGGCTACCATCGCCTGGTCGCACGACCTCCTCTCCACGGACGAGCAGCAGGCGTTCGCTCGGATGAGCGTGTTTGCCGGTGGCTGCACGCTAGGAGCCGCCGAAGAGATCTGCGAGAGCGATCTCGACACGCTTCAGTCCCTCCTCGACAAGAGCCTGATCCGTCGCCGCGAAGCAGAAAAGCGAGCCGCGCCTCTGGATGCTCGAGACGATTCGCGAGTTCGCGGCCGAGCAACTCGCCGCCTCGGGCGAGGCCGAGCGAATCGCACGACGTCACCTCGACTACTACCTCGCCCTCGCCGAGGATGTCGACGAGCGCCGCAAGGTCGGCGAGTACGAGCTCGGGCGGATCGAAGAGGAGCGCGACAATCTTCGCCGCGCCTTCGATGCCGCGCTTGCACTCGACCCCGAGCAGGCGCTCGAGCTGGCAGGGAGGCTTGGCCTCTACTGGAACCGGCGAGGCCACTACCGCGAAGGGCGGCAGAGGCTCGCAGCCGCTCTTGCGGCGGCTCCCGCTGCTCAAGCCTCCGCTCGCGCCCGTGCACTCAGCGAAGCTGGCAATCTCGCTCTCTGGCAGGCGGATCTAGACGCCGCAGAGCAACTTGGGCGCGAGGCTCTCGCGCTCGCGAGGGAACACGGCGACAGAAGTGGGTCGGGCTACGCGCTCAACCTTCTCGGGATGGTCGCCATGGACCGTGACCCCAGCGCTGCGGTCGAACTCTACGAGGAGTCGCTCAAGGAGTACAAAGCGGCCGGGGACGAGGCAGGCCGACTCGTCCCGCTGCAAAACCTCGCGTCTGACGCGCTCGCGAGGGGCGACAACCAACGGGCGATCTCGCTCTTGCGCGAGAGGATCGCAAGTACCCGTGGTCGCGACAACTACTCTCTCGCGCTCGCCATCGGTCTGCTCGGGTTCGCCCTCGCGGCGAACGGTGAGAACGAGGAGGCGCGGCAGTCGTTCGAGGAGAGCCTCGAAGTGTGTCGCGTACACGGTTTCCCACGGGCCGAAGCGGAAGTGCTGTCGGGTCTCGCCGACCTCATGCGGACAGCAAATCCTTCGAAGGCCCTCGAGTACTACCGGGAGAGCATCGAGCTCGCCTGGACGATCGAATACCTTCCGCTGGTTGCCGCGTGCCTTAGGGGCATCGCCGCAATCGCCCTGGCCAGCGGAGATGCAAGAGACGCAGCGACTCTACTCGGCGCCTTCGCCGAGTTCTTCGAGCGCATCGGCCTGAGCCTCAGTCCGGAGGAGAAGGAAGAGCTCGACGCGGCGATCGCCCAGGCCAGAGAAGCGCTGGGGAACAACGCGTTCGACGCCGCATGGGCCGAGGGCGGCGGTTTGAACCTCGACCAGGCAGTCGAGCTCGCGCTCAGCGTTACCGCGATCGAGCCGCGTTGAAGCTCACTCACTCAGCAGTTCGACTCCACTCGACTGAACGCGAACGGAGGCATGCCCAGCTCCCACCGCTGACTCCAGGCTGGACCCCCAGCTTGCGACGCGGGAGGTCAGCGAGTTCAAGGCGAAGGACGCTCGCGTGGGCCAGTCGAACACTCGCCCAGTCCTAGGCTGTCGCTGCAAGAAGCGCTTCGCCCTCGCGGATGTATCGCGAGGCGGCGACCGATCGCCAAAAACTGAGTGCTGGGCGCAGTTGCTCGCTTGCGGCTGACTGCTCTTGGGCGTCGACCAGTTGTGCGGCGGCGCGCTGGCGCGCCCATGCTTCGTTCGGGAGCGATCCCATCTGGCTGAAGATGTCGGCGGCCGCGAGATAGTTGCCTAGTGCGACGGCTTCAGCGGCGTCGATGTGCAAGGTGCGCCTCTTCGCACGCGTGGTGGCCTCCAGTAGGTCGTTGCTGCGACCGAGGCTGGCCAGTACCGCGGCGAGGTCGAACAGAGGCGAGATGTGGTGCGGGATTGCGTGATCTACCGGCTGCAGGGCGAGCAGTTCGTCCGCGAGACGGTTGGCGTCGCTCGGCTTCGCCGCCTCCAGTGAGGCGAGCGCTGAGAACGACAGCGCCGGGAAGAGCGTCTGCGGATCCTTGGCGCGACGCCCCAGCTCGAGGCTTGCTTCTGCATCCGCGAGCGCGCCAGAGACGTCGTCTCGGGCGAGTCGAATTCGGCCTCGCATCTCCAGTGCGTAGCGCGAGAGGCCATGTCCGTGCCCGACTTCAGACAAGGTCTCGTCGATCAATGACGCGGCCTGGTCCCAGTGGCCCTCCCAGTAGGCGACATGGACGCGTTCGAAGCGCAGCCAACGTGCCGAGGCGCCCGCGTTTCCGAACCGCTGGGCGACAAGCAGGCCGGCGCGGACGGCTGCGGCGGCTCCTCCCAGGTCGCCGATGGACACCTGGTTCGAGAACAGGTTGTTGTAGCCACGCAGGCTTTCCGGTGAACCAAGCCCGTCCGAGATCTCGATACTGCGTTGGAGGTCGCCGATTCCCCCGGTGTCGCCCAGATTGACGCGTGAAGTTCCGATGTTGTTCAGCGCGTGTGCTCGCACTTCCTCCAACCCGAACTCTGCGGCCATCTCGAGCGCCTCGCGACCGACCTGGATCGCTTGCTCGGCTCGATCCGCGAGCATGTGGTAGCGCGACACCTCACTGAGCACCGTCGCCTTGGCTGGGGAGGACGGAGCGTCGTCGACGAGATCTACCGCACGTTCGAGGTGCGCGTACGCCCCATCGCGCTGGCCCGCCCGCCAGGCGGCATCTGCGAGCAGGATCTCCGCCTGTGCGCCATTCTCGCGATCCTCGATGGCGGCGAGGGCGCGCGCTGCCTGCTCAAGTTCGCTTTCGCCAGCCTCCTGTCCAAACGCGAGCGCGGTGGCATAGGAGAGGAGCAGCCTCGGGCGCTCGCGATCGTCCGCAGGCCAGAGCTCGAGCGCGGAACCGTACGAACGTGCCGCCGCGTCGAAGGCATTGAGCGCAGTCGCGCGGTCACCCGCCTCGCGAAGGGCTACTCGCGCACGCTCGACGAGCTCCTCCGTCGGCTGTCCGCTCGACCGCGCCAACTCCAGCGCGGACAGGTAGTGATAGGCGAGCGTCTCCGCGTAATCGTCTGGGTGACCGAGCGATTCGATCCACTCCGCCGCCCGGCGATGCTTCTCCGCCCGTTCTCCCCGCGGGATCTGCCCGTAGGCGACGTCACGAACAAGGATGTGGAGGAAGGTGTACTCACTCTCGTCCGCAACCGAAGACGTGCGGGCTCGCTGGGCGAACCCTTTGCGGCCGAGGGCGTGGAGCGCCGCTTCCGCCTCTCCGCGGGAACGGCCATTAACGACCCCGCCGAGCCAGAACACCTTGCCCAGCACCGCCGCGTCCTGAAGGAGCGCCTTCTCCTCGCGCGGCAGCCGGTCGAGCCGCGCCGCGATCACTCCCTGAACAGTTTCCGGTATCGGCATGTCAGCAGTGCCGGATTCCTCGAGCAGCATCCGCGCGTACTGCTCGGCATAGAGCGGGTTCCCGCCCGCGCGGGCAAGGAGATCTGCCTGCGTCTCCGCAGGAAGCAGCGGTCGCTCAAGGAGGCCGGCGAACAGGCGGCTTGTGTCGGCCTCGGAGAGCGGCGCGAGCGAGAGCGTCGTCGCGTTTAGCTTGCCGCCGCCCCAAGCAGACCGCCGCTCAAGCAGCTCGGGCCGCGATGTGCAGACGATCAGGATCGGGACCGCGCCTGCCCACTCGACCAGATGGTCAACGAAATCCAGCAGCTCGTCGTCGGCCCAGTGCAGATCCTCGAACACGAGCACGGTTGGCCGATCTTCCGCCATCCCCTCGAAGAACCGCCGCCAGGCTGCGAACGCCTCGCTCCGTCGATCCGCGCCGGCCAGCTCATGCGCCGCAGCGATTCCGACCAAGGGGCGGAGCTGCAGCTCCGCCCAGGCTCGCTCACGAGGGTCAGACACGACCCGCTCGACCGCACTGCGAAGTTTCGTCCCAACTTCTTCTGTGTCATCACTCTCCAGGATCCCCGCCTGCGCCTTCACGATCTCGGCAAGCCCCCACAGCGGCACCGCCTCCCCGTACGGCAATGACCGGCCGAGGCGCCAGTACGTGAGCACGCCGGCCTGCTCAACGACCTGCATCAACTCGTAGACGAGTCGCGACTTCCCGATCCCCGGAACCCCAACAAGAGTCACCAGCTGCGCTGACGACTCCTCACGAACCCGGACGAGCAGCTCGCTCAGCACGGCGAGCTCCCGTTCGCGCCCCACCAGCGGCGACGAGGCCGAAACGGCCTCCCTTGTCACACGCGAGCGCGCCGCCGCCACCTCCCAGACGCGCACCGGCACGGTCTTTCCCTTCGCCTCGACCGCCTCCGCGTCGCGGTAGTCAATTGCCTCGCGCGTAGCCCGATAGGTCGTCTCGCCGACGAGAATCCCGTTCACCGGCGCCGCCGCCTGCAATCGCGCGGCCGTGCTGACAACATCGCCGGCTGCCATTCCCTCGCCCGATTCCGGACGAGCACCAAGATTGATCAGCGCCTCGCCCGTGTTTACGCCAACCCGCACGCGCACCTCGCCTGCATCGCGGGCCCAGTCTCGGATCGCGAGCGCCGCGCGCACAGCACGTTCAGGATCATCCTCATGCGCAACCGGCGCCCCGAAAAGCGCCATCACAGCATCCCCGATGAACTTCTCCACCGTCCCACCAAGACGCTCCAGCTCTGAACGCAAACGCTCGTGATACGGACGCAGAATCGCCTCGACGTCCTCCGGATCCAGCCTCTCAGTGCGCGCCGTAAACCCGACCAGATCAGCAAACAACACCGTCACAACCTTGCGCTCACGGCCCAGCCCCGCCACGACCACGAGTCTACGACGACCCGCCCTACGATCACGAATGGCACCTCGCTCAAAGTCAGGAGATCAGCCAGGGGTCGAGTCTCCCGCAGTCTCAGAACGCCCGCGACGTAGCTCTTGCTGCGCCAACATCGGCGGCGCGGGCGCCGTCGGCCGTATCCGTCGCACGGTCCCCGTCGTGCAGGAGAGCCCAATCGTGAGGTACGCGCTCGCACACCTGCTCGTCCTGGTCGCGCTCGCGGCCGCGCTGTGGTCGCTGCGGTCGTGGCCGTGGGCGGTACTGGGCTCGAACCAGTGACCCCCAGCTACGACCGCTGGCACGACCACCTGGGGAAAGTCAAACGAGTCGGCGTTGCTGAGCCCAGCGCGAGAGCTCGTGACGCGAGGAGAGCTGGAGCTTGCGAAGCACGCTCGAGACGTGGGCCTCCACCGTCTTGATCGAAAGATGGAGGCGGGCTGCGATCTCCTTGTAGCGGTAGCCGCGCGCGATCAGCTGCAGCACCTCGCGCTCGCGCGGCGTCAGATTGTCGAGCTCTGAATCGGCGCCAAGCGGCTCGCCCGCCCGGAAGGCGTCGAGGACGAACCCTGCCAGCCGCGGCGAGAAGACGGCGTCTCCCTGCGCGACACGCTCGATCGCGTCCTCCAGCTCGACGCCCGAGATCGTCTTCGTGACGTAGCCGCGGGCGCCCGCGCGGATGACGCCGATCACGTCCTCTGCCGCATCCGAGACCGACAGCGCGAGGAACTTCACCGCCGGCCGCTCCTGTGTCACTCCCGCGATCACACCCTCGCCGCCTCCGTCCGGTAGGTGGACGTCGAGCAGCACGACATCCGGGTCGAGCTCACGGATGAGCGGCACCGCCTCGGCCACCGTGCCTGCCTCGCCGACGATGTCGACCGAGACCGCGATCTCGCCGCGCACGCCGGCTCGGAACAGCTCGTGATCGTCGACGAGTACGACGCGCCGCTTCATGCCCCCCTCCGCGGCAGCCGTAGCTCGACCTCGGTTCCGGACTCGGGGGCGCTGACGATCGTCGCCGTCCCTCCGGCGCGCTCCAGCCGCCCTTCGATCGACTCGGTGAGGCCGCGCCGATCGGGAGTGACGGTGGCGCGGTCGAATCCGGAGCCACGGTCGCGCACGAACACGCTGACTTCCTCGGCGCCTACCTCGGCGTAGATGGCGATCTCGGCCGCTCCGGAAAACTTCGCCGCGTTCGTCATCGCCTCGCGCGCCGCGAGCACGAGCTGGCGCGTGCGGTCGTCGAGCGGGGCGTCACCCGCGCTCGCGAGCTCGATCGGCACACCATGTAGGTCCTCCACATCGGCCGCCGCGTCAGCGAGCGCGGCGACGAGTCTGTCCGCGCCCGTAACGCCGCTGCCGTACAGCCAGCCACGCAACTCGCGCTCCTGCCGGCGCGCGATCGTTGCCACCCGCGCCGGGTCTCCAGCGTGGCGCTGGATCAACGCGAGCGTCTGCAGGACGGAGTCGTGGATCCGTGCGGCCACCTCGGCCCGCTCCTCCAGCCGAATTCGTTCTGTCCTCTCCACTGTCAGCTGCCACACCCACGGCCCGACGACCAGAAGCAGCGCACCCGCCACCGCGCCCGGGGCTAGGAAGCCGCCGCTCGCCCCGCGTCGGCCGAGGAGGATCACCGCGCCCGCGATCAGTAACGCGACTCCGAGCCGAGGCAGAGAGCCGCCCGGGCGCAGCGAGCCGCCGGCCGCAAGAACGGTGACGAGACCGGCGACGAGCAGCGTCGCCCCGAGCAGCGCCGTTCCCGACAGGCCGAGCGCGAAGAGAATCGCTCCAGACGCCACCGCGACCAGGGCCGCAGCCGGCAACGCGCGCCGGCCCCGTGCGTAGATCCACAACGCGAGGTAGACGAGAATGCCGGCCCCGCCCGCGAGAGCGAGGATCGCGAAGACCAGCCGCACGAGGGTCGCGTCGACGGCGAGTCGTGCTGCGATGCCGCCGCACACGCCCGCGATCACGCGGTCGTCGCTGCTGCGCTCGAACAGCAGCGCGCTCAGCGGTCAGCCTCCACGAACGACGAGGACTTTCCCGAGCCCGACGGTCGCGTCGATCACGTAGCCGCCCCGAGCCACGGTCTTGACGACCGCGTTCCGCCCTGAGTCCTCCCGGCTGAGCACGTACACGTCTCCCAACTTCGCCCGCGCATCCACCTGAACGGGAACGCCTCTGGGGACGACGACCCGCAACTCGCCGACGCCGACGTTTGCCTTCACGTCCAACTCCCTCGCGCCGGGCCGGACCGCCGACAGGTCGATCTTCAGATTTCCGACGCCGAGCCGGTAGGACGGTGCGATCGCGGCTGCGGTCGATGGCGAATAGACGTGGTCGCCGACTCCGTCGCCGAGGCTGACGTTGAACCAGGAGAACGCGAGCACGACCGCAGCGACGAAGGCGGCGAGCGCTGCGACGACGAGAGCGATGAACACCTTCAGAAGCCGGCCGCCCCAGCGATCGCTGCGGCTGACCCAGAGGACGGCGAGGCCGACGGCGAGAACGAAGACCCAGCCGGCGCCGGCTTCGGGCCTGAACGCGGCACGCGAGAGAAGCACGATCAGTGCGGCACCGGCGATCGCGAGGCCGATCAGCGGCCAGGGCCGCTCCTTTCGCTCAGCCAGCACCTGCTCTGCGAACGAGCGCTCCTTGCCCTCCGCCGGCATGACGAGCGCAGCAGCGAGATACACGAGAACTCCTGCCCCTCCGAGCAGGGTGAGGACGACGAAGCCGACGCGGAAGACGGTCGGGTTGAGCTCGAAGTAGCGGCCGAGTCCGCCGCAGACACCAGCGAGCATTTTGTCCGACGAGCTTCGCTCGAGCCTCCGCACAGTGGGGGTATGTGTGATGTTTTCGGTCATGCTCCGAGCCTGCCTCGCGCGCGAACCCACGGCCATCCGGACTTTCCCTGGTCCCACCCTCACCCGCAAGTGGCCGAGAGTCCAGCTGCACCGTTGTGGCGCATGGTGCCCGCCGGCGGGCGCAAGTGAGGGGGCGATGTGAGTACACGCCGACGTTTTTGTACGCGCGTGCTCGCGGCGCCTATTGGACAAGCACCGTGAGTCTCACTAGAAGGCGACGCACGGCATCACTCGCCGGGAACGATGAGGCCTGACTCGTAGGCGGCTACGACGGCTTGGGCGCGGTCGCGCAGGTTGAGCTTGCGGAGGATGCGCCCGACGTGTGTCTTCGTTGTCTGTGGCGCGACGACCAGCATCGTGCTGATCTCAGCATTGGACAAGCCGCGCGCAACCAGGCCCAAAACCTCGCGCTCGCGGGGAGTGAGGACGTCGAGCGCGACCGGTTCTGCCCGGACGCGTTGCGGTTGTGCCACGAAATCGGCGATCAGGCGGCGCATCACAGATGGCGATACGAGTGCGTCTCCAGCTGCGACGACTCGGACGGCGTGGACGAGCTCGTCAGCGGGCGCGTCCTTGAGCAGGAAACCACTCGCTCCGGAGCGGAGCGCGTCGTAGACGTACTCGTCAAGGTCGAACGTCGTCAGCATTAGCACGCGCGGCGCCTCGTCGGAGGCGTGTTCCAGGATGCGGCGGGTCGCTTCGAGGCCGTCCATCACTGGCATGCGAACGTCCATCAGGATCACGTCGGGTTGGAGCTCATCGGCGAGTCGAACGGCATCGGCGCCGTCGGCCGCCTGGCCTACTACGGTCAGATCGGGCTGAGCGGCGAGTAGAGCGCCGAAGCCCTCGCGAACCATCGCCTGGTCGTCTGCGACCAGACAGGAGATCGCGTCGCCGGTCACGGCGCCGCCTCGGCGAGTGGGAGGACGGCGGAGACGGCGAAGCCGCCGAGGATGTTCGGTTCGGCCGAGAGCGAGCCGCCGAGAAGCGCGACACGCTCTCTCATACCGGCGATGCCGTGGCCGAGCCGACCCGAGTCGTCCGACGCGGGGGCGTCCGTCGTCGGCGGCCCGTTCACGATGTCGAGCCGAAGGAAGTCCGGGTCACGCTCGACCGCTACCTGCACCCACGCTCCCGGAGCGTGCCGGCCGGCGTTCGCGAGCGCCTCCTGGACGATGCGGTAGGCGCAGAGCCCAACCGCATGTGAGATAACGGCGCCGTCGTCTGCAGGCATGGAGAGATCGATACTGAACCCGGCCCTTCGCGATGCCTCCACCAGTGTCGCGACATCGGCGAGCTTAGGCTGCGGGGAACGTTCGGCGGGGCCGTCGCTGCGCAGGACGCCCAGCAGCCGGCGGACGTCGTTCAGCGCCTCCCGCGCGGCGGAGCTGAGGGCCGCGAACTCCTCCTTCGTGCCCTCGCTCAGATCGTCCAGCCGGTACGGGGCCGTCTCGGCTTGGACGGCGATCAGGGACATGTGGTGGGCGACGACGTCGTGCATCTCGCGAGCGATGCGGGTGCGTTCCTCGAGCAGCGCCCGGTGAGCGTCGTCGAGCTCACTCTGCGCGACCTGCTCGGCCAGAGCATGCCCCGTTCGGCGCGAGACGATCGTTGCGTCAAGGGCCACCTGGAGCACCAAGAGCCCAAGCGTCGTGAGCAGCGGCCGCTCCTGCCCGGGCATGAACGCCCAGACGGGCAATAGGTTCAAGAGGCTCATTGCCCAGGCCGTGGCCCGGCCATGGCGGAGGCCGGCAACCGCGTAACAGATGAGGATGGCGATTGCCATCGGGAGTCGAATCGCGTGGTTGTTGCCGACGAGTGACAGCACGAAGATCGCAGCGATAGCGATCCGCCAGGCGAGCAGCGGGTAGCGGAGGCAGAGGAAGAGGACGCCCAATACGGCGGCGATGTCGGCCGCCTTCGGCTGGGTCGCGTTGAAGCTGGCCCCGGATGGCCCAACGAAGACGCCGCCCCGACTGGCCGATCGGAGAATGCCGATCAGCGCGACTAGGAGTAGCGCCACGCCAATCCAGGTTGCGGCGCTGACGAGCGTTCTCTCCCGCCGCGACCGCAGTTGAGGCGGAGGATCGCGGGCGACGAGAACCGTGACGAAGCCACGCCAGAGCTCGGGCGACCAGCGGCGGACGAGCTCCTCGACGCCAATGGAGGGTGTTTCGGTCACGCCCGAAAAGGTACGTCGGCGCGGCCGTTCTGTCGTCGTGCCGGAGGTCGTCATACCCAGGGACGACAGCGGTCCCAGGTCAGGCGGACCTACTCCCGCAGGGCGACAGCGAAGTTGGCTCCCGGCGGCGATGACAGCGCGCGGTCGCGCTCCTACCGTTGCTTGCGTGCCGTGGAAGGGCCGCGGCGAGTCACGAAGGAGCCCCATGGACGCACTTGTTCGGCTCGACGAAGTGACCAAGCGCTACGACGACGACAGCCGCCCCGCGCTCGACCGGGTCAGTCTCGAGATCGCTGCGGGTGAGGCCGTCGCGATCATGGGTCCGTCGGGCAGCGGCAAGTCGACCCTGCTGAACCTGATCGCCGGGCTCGACCGGCCGACGAGCGGCGCCGTCAGCGTCGCGGGGACGCGGATCGACCAAGCGAGCGAGACCGGCGCTGCCCTCTTCCGCCGGAACCGCGTCGGGATGATCTTCCAGTTCTTCAACCTCCTCGACGACCTCACGGTCGTGGACAACGTGCTGTTGCCCGCCCAGCTCGGCGGGATGCGTGTGGCCGAGGGTCGCGCTCGTGCGGACGAACTGCTCGAGATGATGGGGCTCACCTCGCATCGGAACGCCTATCCGGCACGGCTCTCCGGCGGAGAGCGCCAGCGGGTCGCAATCGCCCGCGCGCTCGTGAACCGTCCCGCGCTGCTGCTCGCGGACGAGCCCACCGGGGCGCTCGACAGCGCGACCGGCGAGGAGATCGGAGCGCTGCTCGCGGGCCTCCACAGCGCAGGCCTGACGCTCGTTCTCGTTACGCACAATCCCGACCTCGCGGCCCGCTATGCGAGCCGGACGATCGAACTCGTGGACGGCCGGATCGCCGGCGTCGCCGACAGCGAGTTGCACGAGGTCGTGGCATGAGCAGCGGCTCGCGTCTTGCGGGCTGTGCGCGGCGGGATCGCCCGGCGACGCCTTCAGACGCTTGTCGTCGTCCTCGTCGTGCTCATCTCGACGACCTCAACAGTCGTCGCGCTCGCGCTCGTCGTCAACTCGGCGGCTCCGTTCGACCACGCGTTCGCGAGCCAGCGCGGCGCCGACATCACCGCCGCGATCGCACCAAACGTGGGAGCGGAGAGCCTTGCTCGGACTGCGCACGTCTCCGGCGTGACGTCCGCCGCCGGCCCCTATCCCGAGACGACTGTTGCGGTACGGAGCGGCGGGTTCGGGTTCGGGCCACAGACCCTGGTCGGCCGCGCGACTCCCGGCGGCCCTGTCGACGACCTCGTGATCGAAGACGGACACTGGGCGACAACAGCCAGGCGAGGTCGTCCTCGCCACCGGCGACAACGGCGTCGGCTTCTCCGTCGGTTCGACTCTGACTGTCGGCTCCGGTACGCAGCGGCAGAGGCTGACCGTGGTCGGCCTCGCGAACTCGATCACCGGCACCGCGTCCGGGTGGGTCGCTCCCGCCGAGATCCCTCTGCTCCGTGCTGCCGGCGGGACAAGCGCTACCCAGATGCTCTACCGCTTCGCTCACGCCGGGATCGGTGCGCAGCTACACGCCGACGTGGCCAGGCTGACCGGCAGTCCTGCCGCGCGGTGCGCTCGCCGGATCGATGTCGTACTACACCGCGAAGATCGAGGAGGACGGCAACATCGCCCCCTTCGTCCCGTTCCTGCTCGCCTTCGGGATCCTCGGGATCGTGATGTCGGTGCTGATCGTCGCGAACGTCGTCGGCGGCGCGGTCGTCTCCGGCTACCGGCGGATCGGGATCCTGAAGAGCATCGGCTTCACGCCCCTGCAGGTCGCCGCCGCTTACGCCGCTCAGGTCGGACTTCCAGCCCTGGTCGGCTGCCTGGCCGGCGTCGCGGCCGGCAACCTGCTCGCAACTCCGCTCCTGCGACAGAACGCCAGCGCCTACGGTGTCGGCGGGCTCGGTGTTCCCGATCTGGGTCGACCTTGTGGTGCCCGCCGGGATCTGCGCCCTCGCTGCGATCGCGGCCCTGCTGCCGGCAATCAGAGCAGGGCGGCTCAGCACCATTCAGGCGATCGCGACCGGACGCGCCCCGCAAAGTGGGCGCGGCTACGCCGCCCACCGGCTGTTCGGCCGCATGCCACTCCCGCGCCCGATCACGATCGGGCTCGCCGCGCCCTTCGCACGACCCTCACGCACGCTCCTCACACTCGCGGCCGTCCTCCTCGGCGCAACCGCGGTCACCTTCGCCGTCGGGCTGACCTCCTCCCTGACACGACTACTGAACGGCATCTCCCACCAGCAAGCCGAGCCGGTGCAGATCCAGATGCCCGGTAACGGCTTCGAAGGCGGCCCGCAACAGATCAAAGTCGGACCGAAGCACATCAAGGCAGGACCTCCCACCCGAGGCCCGCAGGTTCCGACCGCGAAAGCAGAGCAGGCAGATCCTCGCCGCAGTCCACTCCCAGCCGGCCACACTCCACGTCGTCGCTCAGGCAGACGACTCCGCGAGCGTCGCCGGGCTCTCCGAGCAGGTTCCGGTCACGGCGTTCCGCGGCCCGGCAACCTGGACAGGCTACGACCTCGTCAGCGGCCACTGGTACACGGGGACCGGACCAGGTGCTCGCCCCAACCGGCTTCCTCACCCAGACCGGAACGTCGGTCGGCGACACGATCTCTCTCCGCGAAGGGAACAACCGCGTCCGTGTCCGAATCGTCGGCGAGATCTTCGACACCCACAACCACGGCCTGAACCTCGTCACGAACTGGGCGACCCTCCGCACACTCAATCCCCGGTATCGCCCCCGACCAGTTCGACGTCGGCCTCCGACCCGGAACATCGGCCAACACCTACGCGAACGCTCTCAACCGGCGGCTCGGCCCCAACTACAACGTCGAACTGAACACCGACAAAACAGCCGTCGTCAACGCCATGATCGGCCTGATCGGCACACTCGCCGCCCTCCTCGCAGCCGTCGCCGCGCTCGGCGTCCTCAACACCGTCGTCCTGGAAACCCGCGAGCGCGTCCACGACATCGGCATCTTCAAGGCCGTCGGGATGACACCACGACAAACGACCGCGATGGCCCTCTCATGGGTCGCCGCCATCGGGCTCATCGCAGGCGTCATCGCGGTCCCGATCGGAGTCGCGCTGCACCACGAGATTCTCCCGGCGATGGCGGGAAGCGTCGGACTGCGCCTGCCGGCGAGCTTCCTGACTGTCTACAGCACACCCAGACTTTTCGCGCTCGCGTTCGCTGGTGTGATGATCGCGATGGTCGGCGCACTCGCACCAGCGACATGGGCCGCAAAAATCCACACCGCCACAGCCCTCCACACCGAGTGAAACACAACCGCTACTGCGAAGACACGGTTCGTACGAGGGTTGTTTCCTTCCGAACGAGCGGAACCAAACATGTCCGCTTCCAGGGCACACGTTGTCGACTCGACAACGAGAATGGAGGGGGACTTGAACCCTCGATTCGCCTGACCGCTCCCGGTGATGGGACAGAAGTGCATCGGCAAGGGAGG
>CAVUQB010000007.1:0-420057 GCA_963743545.1 uncultured Actinomycetes bacterium
GCTACTCGCACGTCACGCATCTCGTGTCGGAGGTGGTGGGCGAGCTGCGCGACGGGATCACGCCCTTCGAACTGCTGCGCGCCTGCTTCCCCGCGGGCACGGTCTCGGGAGCGCCGAAAGTGCGCGCGATGCAGATCATCTCCGAGCTCGAGCAGTACCGGCGCGGGATCTACGCCGGCGCGGTGGGCTACTTCCTGCCGGATACCGACGAGCTCGACACGTGCATCGCGATCCGCACGCTCTGGCTGCGGGACGGCGTCGCGCATCTGCAGGCGGGCGGTGGGATCGTGGCCGACTCGGATCCCGCGGCCGAGCACGAGGAGTGCCTCGCCAAGCTGCGCGCGCTCGAGACCGCAATCGAGCTGGCAGAGTCGGAGCAGGACGCCGTGCCGTGATCCTCCTCATCGACAACTACGACTCGTTCTCGTACAACCTCGCGCACCTGTTCGGCGCGCTCGGGGCGGAGGTCGTCGTGCGGCGGAACGACGAGCTCGACGCGGACGAGGCCGAGCGGCTCGCTCCCTCTCACCTCGTCATCTCGCCGGGGCCGGGCCGCCCGGCTGCCGCGGGCGCGACGCCGGCGATCGTCGAGCGGCTCCTGCCGACGACGCCGACGCTCGGGGTCTGTCTCGGCCACCAGGCGCTGGTCGAGGTCTGCGGCGGCGAGGTCGGCTACGCGCGCGAGCTCCTCCATGGCAAGGCGAGCCCCGTGCGGCACGACGGAAGCGGCCTCTTCACCGGCCTGCCGGATCCGTTCGAAGCCGGGCGCTACCACTCGCTCGCCGCGACGCGGCTGCCGGACGTACTGGAGCCGACCGCGTTCGCGGACGACGGCGAGGTGATGGCGGTGCGGCACCGCGAGCTGCCGGCGGTCGGCGTCCAGTTCCATCCGGAGTCGGTGCTGACGCCGGACGGGCCTGCGCTCGCCCGCAACTTCCTCGAGGGGAGGTTCTAGGGTGGGGTCGGTGCAGTTCCGGTCGGTCGATCCAGCTGCGCTCGTCTGGGAAACGCGTCCCCACGGGGACGACGAACCCGCCCGGCACGTCGCCGAGCTCAGCGAGGCTCTGGAAACGAGCCATGTCCGGGCCAACATGTGGCGTTACGAGCCGGGAGCGAAAGGACGCCGGCACGTGCACGCTGAGCAAGAGGAAACCTTCGTGGTCCTGGGCGGCACCCTGACGATGTATCTCGGCGAGCCGCCCGAACGCATCGACGTCCCCGCCGGCGGAGTCGTGCATGTTGCCGGCGGGACGCCGCTCCAGGCGGCCAACCACGGGCAGGAGAACCTCGTCGTCTACGCGTCCGGTTACCCGCCCGACGATGGCGCAGCGATCCTCGACTCGGCGATCTAGTCGGGGTATCGGGTGCCGGCGATGATCCAGCAGGCGCTCGCCCGGCTGCTCGACGGCCACGACCTCACGCCCAACGAGGCGCGCGAGACGATGGCCGTGATCATGGCCGGCGAGGCGACGCAGGCCCAGATCGCAGGCTTCCTCGTCGCGCTGCGGGCGAAGGGCGAGACCGCCGAGGAGATCGCCGGCTGCGCCGAGGCGATGCGGGAGCACGTCCTTCGCGTCAGCCCGACGCGCACCGATCTCGTGGACGTCGTCGGCACCGGCGGCGACGGCGCGAACACGTACAACATCTCGACTGCCGCCGCGCTCGTCGCCGCCGCCGCAGGAGCCGCTGTCGCGAAACACGGCAACCGCGCCGCCTCGTCGCAGACCGGAGCCGCGGACGTCCTCGAGGCGCTCGGGTTCGAGCTCGAACAGTCACCGGAGCGGATCGAGCGCTCGATCGACGAGCTCGGCTTCGGCTTCCTCTTCGCCCAGGCCCACCACCCGGCCATGCGGCACGCCGCGCCGGTCCGCCGTGAGCTCGCGACGCGTACCGTCTTCAACGTGCTCGGCCCCCTGACGAACCCGGCTGGCGCGCGCGCCCTCGTGCTCGGCGTCTACTCGCCCGAGCTGGCGCGAACGCTCGCCGACGCGCTCGTCCGGCTCGACACGACGCGCGCGTTCGTCGTGCACGGCGCCGGCGGCCTCGACGAGCTCTCTCCGTGCGGCCCGAATCTCGTCTGCGAGGTCGAGGGTGGGAGCGTCCGCGAGTACGAGCTCGACCCGCTCGAGCTCGGCATCGAGCGCTGCGACCCGGAGGAGCTGCGCGGCGGCGATCCGGCGACGAACGCGGCCGCGTTGCGAGCTGTGCTCGCGGGCGCGGGCGGCGGCCACCGCTCGGCCGTGATCCTCAATGCCGCGGGTGGGATCGCCGCCGCGGGCCACGCCGAGGGCCTGCGGGACGGCATCGCACAGGCGCGCGAGGCGATCGACTCGGGCGCGGCCGCCACGCGGCTCGACGAGCTGGTGGAGTTCTCGCGCTCATGAGGTTCGCCGACGCCATCGGCGGTTTCCGCCTCTCAGCAGTGGCCGAGTTCAAACGCCGCTCGCCGTCGCTGGGTGACATCCGCCCCGACGCACGCGTCGAAGACATCGTCCCGGCCTATGAACGCGGAGGCGCGAGCGCGATCTCAGTGCTCGTCGACGAGCGCTTCGGGGGTTCGATCGACGACCTGCGCGCGGCGCGTGCGGTCACCGGGCTCCCGCTCCTCGCCAAGGGCTTCTTCTCGACGGAGGAGCAGTTGCGCGAGCTGCGCGAGGCAGGAGCCGATGCAGCGCTCCTCATCCTCCGCGACCTCGACGACCCGACCGTCCAGAAACTCGTCCGTCACGCCGACGACCTAGGGCTTGATGCGCTGTTGGAGGCACACGACAGAGATGAGGTCCATCGCGCCATGCACTTCGGCGACGTGGTCGGAGTGAACGCACGCGACCTCTCCACGTTCGAGATCGACCGCACGGAGCAGCTCCGTCTCGTCAAGCTCGTCGACCAGCACGAGATCGTGATCGCCGAGAGCGCCATCCACTCGCGCGCGCAGGCCGCCGAAGCCGAGCTCGCGGGCGCGAACGCCGTCCTCGTCGGCACCTCGCTCATGCAGGCCGCCGATCCCGAGGCGAAGCTCCGTGAGCTGATCTCGCGTCCACTCGTCAAGGTCTGCGGGCTGACGCGGCAGGAAGACGTCGACGCCGCGGTCGAAGCCGGCGCCGACATGCTCGGCTTTGTCTTCGCGGAGGGATCTCCGCGCCGAGCGCCGGCCGTCCTCGACGTGCCGGACACGGCGTTGTCGGTCGCGGTCTTTGTCGGCGAAGCGGAGGAGCGCGGAGCCGACCTGGTGCAGGTGTACGAGTCGGAACCTGGCAAGGTGCGTGGCCGCCGCGCGTGGCTCAGTTCCCCCGGCGGTGGGCACGCGGCCTACGTGGCCGATCTCCCGTGGGAGGGCGGCGATCTCGACCACTGGCGAGCGGCGGAGGATTGGCCCGGGTTCATGATGCTCGCGGGCAGGCTCGGGCCTGAGAACGTCCGCGAGGCGATCGAAACGGTCCACCCTTGGGCCGTCGACGCGGCCTCCTCACTCGAGAGCGAGCCCGGCATCAAGGACCACGCGCGCGTGCGCGCCTACGTCGAGGCGGCGCGCGCATGAGCACGTTCGGCGACTACGGGGGCCGCTACGTCCCCGAGACGCTGATCCCGGCGCTCGACGAGCTGGAGCGCGGCTGGCGCGAGGCTCTCGCCGACGACTCGTTCCGCGCCGAGCTCCACGGCCTTCTGACGACGTACGCGGGTCGCCCGACGCCGCTCACCCTCGCCGAGCGTTTCGCCCCCGGAAAGCGGATCTACCTCAAGCGGGAGGATCTCCTCCACACCGGCGCGCACAAGCTGAACAACGCGCTCGGCCAGGCGGTGCTCGCGCGGCGGCTCGGCAAGCGGCGGATCGTCGCCGAGACCGGCGCCGGCCAGCACGGCGTCGCGACCGCGACCGTCTGCGCGCGCTTCGGGTTCGACTGCGTCGTCTACATGGGCGAAGAGGACATGCGCCGCCAGCGCCCCAACGTCGAGCGGATGCGGCTGCTCGGCGCGGAGGTGCGCGGCGTCGACTTCGGCACGAAGACGCTGAAGGAGGCGACGAGCGAGGCGATCCGCGACTGGATCACGAACGTCGAGACGACCCACTACCTGATCGGCTCGTGCGTCGGGCCGGCGCCGTACCCGGAACTCGTGGCCGAGCTGCAGTCGGTGATCGGGCGCGAGGCGCGCGAGCAGCTGCTCGCGGTGGAGCAGCGGCTCCCGGAGGCAGTCGTGGCGTGCGTCGGCGGCGGCTCGAACGCGATCGGGATCTTCCACGGCTTCCTCGAGGACACGGACGTACGGCTCGTCGGGGTCGAGGCCGCCGGCGCGGCGTCGCTCGGCAGCGGCCGCCCCGCAGTCCTCCACGGAGCCCGCTCATCGGTGCTCGCCGACGAGGACGGCCAGATCGAGGACGCCCACTCCATCTCGGCCGGGCTCGACTATCCCGGCGTCGGCCCCGAGCACGCCTTCCTCCGCGACACCGGCCGGGCCGAGTACGTCACCGCGACGGACGAAGAGGCCCTCGCCGCCTTCCAGGACCTCGCGCGCACCGAAGGCATCCTCCCCGCCCTCGAGCCGGCGCACGCCCTCGCCCGGGCGCGCGACCTCGACGCGGAGTTGATCCTCGTCGGGCTCAGCGGCCGCGGCGACAAGGACCTCGCCGAGGTGCTGGAACACCTGTGAGCAGCGGCAAGAAGCTCGTCATCTACCTCATGGCCGAGCCGGAGACGCCCGAGCTCGCGCGTGCCGCCGTCGAGGGAGGCGCCGACGTCGTAGAGCTCGGCTTCCCGTTCTCGGATCCGCTCGCCGAGGGGCCGATGATCCGGCGCGCGTCGGAGCGCGCGCTCGCCCGCGGCATGCGCACCCGGGCCTGCCTCGACGTGCTCGCCCGCACGCGCGAGCTGCTGCCCGAGACGCCGCTCGTCCCGATGACCTATGCCGCGATCCTCGAGGCCTACGGCTACGACCGGTTCGCAATGGACGCCCGGGAGCGCGGCGCGTCGAGTTTCATCCTCGTCGACCTCCCGGTCGAGGAGCAGCCGGCGCTGCGCAGGATCCAGCTCGTCGCCCCGACCTCGACCGAGGAGCGGATCCGCGCCGCCGCCGAAGCCACCGACGGCTGGCTCTATCTCGTCTCCGTGACCGGCACGACCGGCGCCCGGACCGAGCTCTCCCCCACGCTGCCGCCGCTCGTGCAGCGGGTACGCGCCCTCAGCGACGTCCCGCTCTACATCGGGTTCGGGATCTCGACGCCGGAGCTCGCGCGCACGGCCGGCGAGCTCGCAGACGGCGTCGTCGTGGGCTCGCGGGCCGTCGAGGTCGCCGAGAGCGGACCTGAAGCGCTGCGAGAGTTCGTCGGCTCGCTCCGCGCCGCCCTCGACTCTTAGCGACCTCTCACGCCTGCCTCAGGTCGGTCTCACCTGGGACGGCAAGCATTGATCCCAGCGCGACCCGTTCCTCCGTCAGCGTCGGCTCAGGCCCGGCGTCGGCCATTCCCCCCTCAGCGGCCGGCGTCGGGCTCGGCGCTCTTTCGGCAGCGACCCGCACGGGCAGGTGAAGCCGGAATGTCGTCCCGCGCGGCAGCCGCTTCACCGAGCAACGGCCGCCGTGCGCACGGGCGACGGCGGCGACGATCGCGAGGCCGAGCCCCGCGCCGCCGCGCTCGCGGGTACGCGCCCCGTCGGCGCGAGCCCAGCGGTCGAAGATGTGCGGGAGCGCCTCGGGCGGGACGCCCGAACCCGAGTCGGAGACCTCGATCACGACACCGCCGACACCGTCGGCGTGGGCCGCGAGCTCGACGGCGTCGCCCGGGTCGGTGTACTTCACGGCGTTCTCGAGCAGCGCGTCGAGGGCGTTCCGCAATGCCTCCGGATCGGCCAGCAGCCGGCCGGCGACGTCGACGTCGAGGCGCCAGGCGCGCGGCGCGACCTCCGACCAGCGCATGAAGAGATCGGACAGGAACGCTTCCAGATCGATCTCCTCGAAGCCGAAGCCCCGCTGCTCGGACTTCGCGAGCAGCAGCAGCCGCCCGACGATCCGCTCCATTCGGCCGAGCTCGTCGAGCGCCACCTCGAGCTCCGGCGCCGGTTGCTCGCGCCGCAGCAGCTCGAGATGGCCGCGCGCGATCGTGACCGGAGTCCGCAGCTCGTGCGATGCGTCGTGGAGGAAGCGCTCCTGGCGCTCGAGCAGCGAGGCCCGCATTTCGGCCACGCCCTGAACCTCGGCGAGTGCCGCCTGCCGCCGGCGGCCGTGCCACACGAGCCCGAGGAAGATCGCGAGCACGAGCGGGATCACGATCGCCTCCGCCCACTCCGCGCCGTAGGCGATCGCGGCGATCGCGAGCGCCGCCATGGTGCCGCCTGCGAGCTCGGCGCGGTTACGCCGTAGCCAGCCGGTATCCCGCATTCCGGACAGTCTCGATCGCCGCCTCAGACCCGAGCTTCTGCCGCAACCTGCGCACACAGACCTCAACGACGTTCGAGCCGGGGTCGAAGTCGTAGCCCCACACCTCGGCGAGTAGACGCTCCCTGCTGACGACCTCGCCCGCGTGTACGAGCAGGTGGTGCAGGAGCCGGAACTCGCGATCCGAGAGATCGGCGGTCCGCTCGCCGACGCCCGCCTGCCGCCGCGGGACGTCGAGAACGACGTTGCCGCCGCGCAGGACGTGCTCGTCGCCGAACGTCGACGCACCGCGCAGGCGGACCCGGATCCGCGCGAGCAGCTCGTCGAGCGAGAACGGTTTCGCGACGTAGTCGGTCGCGCCGAGCTCGAAGCCGCGCAGCTTCGTCTGCACGTCGCCGCGCGCCGACAGGATCACGACCGGCAGCCCGGGCTTCGCGCGCTGGAGCTCGCGCAGCACCTGCAGCCCGTTGAGCCCCGGCAGCAGCAGGTCGAGCACGACGAGGTCCCAGCGCGCACGCGTCGCCAGGTCGAGCCCCTCGCGCCCGTCCGCGGCCGCGACGACCGTGTACCCCTCGGCCTCGAGACCGCGGGACAGGAACGACTGGATTCGAGCCTCGTCCTCGATGACCAAGATCCGCATGCCGACCTCCCGGCGTGAATCTACAGCGGCATCCGATGACGTGCAGATGACCGGCAGATGACAGGTTCGTCATGAGCCGGGCACCCGTGCCCCACGCTTGATAGGACGCACCTCGATGCGGGCCGGCGTGAAACTCGTGCTCGTCGTCGCGGCGGTTGCCGCGATCGGCGTGGTCATCGGCCTCTATGTCGCGAACCTGACGACGCTCGCGGGCTCGCCGTCCTACTCCGTGCCCGTCCAGAACGTCAACGGCCATCCGGTCGTCAACCTCGAGATCCAGACCGTGGCCGCCGTCGGCCCGAAGCTGAGCCCGAATCCCGATTGGGTTTCGTACCTGATCCACACGCCGCAGGGCTGGGAGCGCAGGACGGTGTGGGATCTGCCGGCGAATGCCACCGTGCACGTGACGATCTACAACTTCGACGGCGCGAGCGGCCTCCGGAATCCCTATCTCGCCCGGCCGCAGGGCATGGTCGGGAACCGGGTGCTCGTCGACGGCAAGCCGGTGACTGCCGTCGACCCGAACGAGGCGTCGCACACGTTCGCGGTGCCGGCGCTCGGGCTCATCGTCGCGCTACCGGGCGTGGCCGACGACGCCAAGAACCAGTGCGGCTACGCGCCGTGCTCGATCACGAAGAACGCGCACCGCACGATCAAGTTCACGTTCCACACGACGGCGCCCGGCCACTACCGCTGGCAGTGCTTCGTCCCCTGCGCGGCGGGGTGGATCTTCGGGTTCGGCGGGCCGATGCAGACGATCGGCTACATGGACGGCTTTCTGAACGTGAAGGCCTGATGGCAAGCGAGCCGGCAGCCGCGCCCCCTGCGACCGAGCCCACGAACGACGGCGTGCGGGTCGTCGTCGCCTGGCTCATCCTGAGCGCGATCGCGACGCCGCTCGTCGCGATCTACGTCGGGCCGCTGATCCCGCCGGGTAACGGGAGCGTGCAGGCCCAGGGACAGACCTTCAGCAACCAGGTGATGACCAGCCTGCTCACGCCGGTCCTCTGCCTGATGGTCGTCTTCTTCGGCTACGGACTCGTCAAGTTCCACGCGAAGCGGAACGAGGCCGTGCTCGACGGGCCGCCGCTGCGGAACGACGCCCGCGTGCAGCTGCTCTGGATCGTGATCACGTCGGCGATGGTGCTCTTCCTCGCCGGCTTCGGCACATACGAGCTCCTCAAGGACGGCGCGGGCGGCGGCCAGGGGCCGAATCCGATCGCTCTGCCGGCCGGCCACCAGAGCGCTCTCCAGGTGCAGGTGATCGGCCAGCAGTGGCAGTTCACGTATCGCTACCCGTCGCTCGGCGGAATGGAGTCGAACCAGCTCGTGCTGCCCGAGAACAGGCTCATCGTCTTCCACGTCACGTCGCTCGACGTCGTCCACTCCTTCTGGGCGATCGAGCTCGGCGTGAAGGCAGACGCGAACCCTGGCGTCGACAACGTCGCCTACGTCAACACGAAAGGCCCGCTGACGTTCCATGTCCACTGTGCCGAGCTCTGCGGGCTCTGGCACGGCTACATGTACAACAACGGCTACGTCGTGTCGGCGTCGCAGTTCAAGAACTGGGCCGCGCACGCTGTGGCGCTCTACGCGTCGATCAAGCCGTATGCCAACAGGCCGCCCGAAAAGGGAGGCGCGCCGTTCGCCTACAGCTACCTCCCCGAGCCGACGAGAAGAGCCGGATGACCGGCGCCGCCGTCGCAGCTCCGCAGCCGCCGCTCTGGCGCCGCCTGATCGGCTTCAACCTCATCACCGGCCTCGTCCTCGGCGTCGTCGGGTGGTACGTCGGCTGGTTCGGCGCGCACGCCATTCACGGGATGAGCATCGAGTACTTCGGCGACATCGACTACAACGAGCTGTCCGTCTACCTCGCCTACATCGGCGGGATCGTCGGCTTCCTCGTCGGCCTCGGCTTCCTCAACTACCCGGTCAAGCGGCTGCTCGGCTATCCGCCGTCGCTGCGGGAGAAGGAGGAGGGAGGCTGGACGCGCTACTTCAGCCTCTGCACCGACCACAAGGTCGTCGGCATCCAGTACCTCTGGGGCATCGGGCTGTTCTTCTTCATCGGCGGCCTGAACGCGATGCTGATCCGCACGGAGCTGCTGACTCCGCACAACCAGGTCTTCCCCGCCGGCACCTACCTGACGATCGTCGGCATGCACGGCACGATGATGATGGGGATGATGACGAGCGGGATCCTCGGCCCGTTCGCGAACTACTTCATCCCGATCATGATCGGCGCCCGGCGGATGGCCTTCCCGCGGATCGAGGCGCTCACGTTCTGGCTCCTGATGGCGGCCGGCGCGGTCTTGACGACGACGATCTTCTTCGGCGGCTTCCCGACCGGCTGGACGGGCTACGCCCCGCTCTCCACCCAGGCCAACCCGGGCTTCGACAACTACGTCCTCTTCTTCGCCCTCGTCGGCCTCTCGATGACGCTGCTCGGTCTGAACATGATCGTCACGATCCTGACGATGCGCGCGCCCGGCCTGACGTGGACGCGGCTGCCGATCTTCGTCTGGGGCGTCCTCTCGACCTCGGTGCTGATGGTGCTGGCTGCCCCGGTGCTGATCTCGACGCTCGCGATGGCGGCGTTCGACCGGACCGTGCAGACGACGTTCTTCAACCCGGCCGCCGGCGGGAGCAACTACCTGTACCAGAACCTGTTCTGGGTGTTCGGACACCCGGAGGTCTACATCCTCGCCCTGCCGGGGTTCGCGATCGTCCTCGAGTTGCTGCCGGTGTTCGCGCGCAAGCCGCTCTGGGGATACCGGCTCGCCGTCTCAGGCCTGCTCGGGGTCTCGCTCCTCTCCTGGTTCGTCTGGCAGCACCACCTGTTCGTGAGCGGCATCAACGGCGACCTGCGCCCGTTCTACATGTTCTCGACGGAGCTGATCTCGATCCCCACGGGGTTCACGTTCCTCTGCGGGATGATGACCCTCTGGCGCGGCCATATCCGGTACACGGTGCCGATGCTCTTCTGCCTCGCCTG
Organism: uncultured Actinomycetes bacterium; assembly: GCA_963743545.1. Lineage (GTDB taxonomy): Bacteria > Actinomycetota > Thermoleophilia > Gaiellales > Gaiellaceae > Palsa-739. Next base: position 10,002 of record CAVUQB010000007.1, read on the forward strand.
GTTCTTCAACTTCCTGATCGGAGGGCTGTCCGGCGTCTTCCTCTCCGACGTGCCCAGCGACGTGACGACCCACGGGAGTTTCTTCGTGATGGCGCACTTCCATTACACGATCATGGGAGGCCTCGTCTTCACGTTCTTCGCGGCGATCTACTACTGGGTACCGAAGATGACCGGGTGGGAGCTGAACGAGCGGCTCGGGAAGATCCACTTCTGGACGATGTTCATCTTCTTCAACTCGACGTTCGGGGTGCTCTTCGCCGTCGGCTTCCTCGGGCAGCCGCGGCGTGTGGTGACCTATGCGAGCAACCTCCAGTTCCTCAACGACTGGGTGTCCGTCTCCGCGTTCCTGCTCGGAGCCTCGATGCTCGTCTTCCTCTTCAACCTGATCTGGTCGCTCGCGTTCGTGAAGAAGCCGGCCGGGGCGAACCCGTGGGGGTCGCGCTCGATCGAGTTCCAGCTGCCGTCGCCGGTGCCCGTCCATAACTTCGACCGGATCCCCGTCTTCTCGAGCGACCCGTACGGCTATGGCGAAGGGGCGCCGCCGGTCGCGATCCCGGCGGGCGCGCCGGCGGGGAGGGACTGAGCGATGGCCGAGCCGCTGGCAGTCGAAGGGACCGGGTACGAGGTCGTCGAGGAGGAGCCACCGGAGCTGCTGGGCCGGAACCTCGTCTCGGCGAGCTACCTGCTGTCCGGCGCGACCGCGTTCTGCTTCGTCTCCTTCCTCTTCGGCTACTTCTACCTCCGCTCCCTGAACAACGGCGGGATGTGGAAGCCGAGCGGCGTCGACGCCTCCGTCGGCTGGGGGACGGCCGTCGTCGCGTGTTACGTCGTGAGCGCACTGCTCGTGCGGCTCGGACTCGCAGACTATAGGGCGGTGCGACGCCACCAGTGGCGCCTCAAAGGGCTTGCCGCGTTGCTCATCGGCGTCGTCGGGCTCGTCCTTCAGGCCATCGCGTGGCCGGAACAGAGCTTCGGGCCTGCCGACGGCGGCTTTGCCAGCGTCTACTTCGGCTGGACGGCATTCCTCTTCCTCTTCGTCCTCGGCACGCTGCTCTGGCTCGAGATGACGCTCGCCACGTCGTTCCGCTACCGCAAGACCGAGACCGGTGCCCCGGCGCCGGGTGAGGCCTCGGGCGACCCGCACCGCACGGCGCACGACATCCGCGACCCGCTCTCCCTCGTCCGCGCCGAGCTCGTGGGGCTCAGCTTCTACTGGACGTTCCTCGCGGGCATCGCCGTCGTCACCTGGATCGTCCTCTACCTGATCTAGATGGATCCGCTGCCTCTCGTCGTGTGCGGGGCGGCGGCGGTGCTGTACGCCCTGGGACGGCGCGGGAAGACGCGGCTCTGGCGCGAGGCGAGCTTCTACAGCGGCGTCGCGCTCGCGTTCGTCGTGCTCGAGCGGCCGTTCGACGACTGGGCCGACACCTGGCTCTCGGTGCACATGACGCAGCACATCGTCCTCATGACGGTCGTGCCGCCGCTCGTCGTGCTCGGCCGGCCGTGGCCGCGCATGTGGCTGCCCTTCCCGCTCTCCACCCGACGCGCGGTTGGCGGAACGCTCTCGCGGTCGCCGACCTTCCGGCGGAGCGCCGGCTACCTCAAGCGTCCGGGGGTCGCACTCGCGGTGATGGCGGCGTCCGTCGCGGTCTGGCACGTGCCGCAGCTCTACGACGCCGCTGCGCGCAACGAGTGGATCCACGTCCTCGAGCACGTCTGCTTCTTCGTGCCCTCGCTCATCTTCTGGGGCGCGCTGCTCGGCGCGCCGCCGGTGCGTGCCCGCATCGACCACCTCCATCGCGCCGGCTGGTTCGCGCTGGCGATGATTCCCAGCTGGATCCTGGCGATCGTGCTCGCATTCGCGTCGAAGCCAATCTATTCCGCGTACCCCTCCCTCACCGACCAGCAGCTCGCCGCCGGCGTCATGTGGGTGCCGGGATCCCTCACGTACTTCGTCGCCGCCTTCTACTTCTTCTACCGCTGGCTCGAGCCCGGCGCCGACGAGGCGCCTGCGGCCACCGAGCCCCGACCCGAGGAGCTCTCATGGACGTGACCGCCGCCGCCTACCTGTCAGCTGAAATCCTCACCTGGGCGCTGCCGCTCGCACTGTTGATCGCGATCACGATCTGGTGGGTGATCGTCCTCCGCCGCCGCTCGAGCGACGACGCGTAGCTAAGGAGCCCGCAGGTCGACGACCGACGGCTTGCCGCCGCGGGTGACCTTGAGCACGTCCCACATGCGCGCGTCCTCGTGCCCCGCCACGAGGCAGGCGAAGCGGTAGACGCCCTTCCTGCTCGCGCGAAACGAGAAGCGCGCGGTATGACCCGCCTCCAGCCCGAGCCGGGGCTGCGGGATCTCCGCGCCGCGGAACGCGGGTTTCGCCGAGTCGGCGCCCTGCACCACTGCGCACGAGTGCCGGAGCGGCCCGCGGTTCGTGCACACGACGCGCACGGTCCAGCCGCGCGGCACCGTCCACATCAGGAAGCGCGAGTAGCCGTCGAAGTTGAAGCCGCCGTTCTCGCCGTTGTAGGAGGCGATCAGCGTGACCGTGACCCGGTGCCGCTGGGCGTCGACCGCAAGGAACTTGTGCGGCGGTGGAGGCCCCTTCGCCGCGAGCGAGAGGGCGACGAAGGCCTCTGCGACCACCCCCGCAGCATCGCAGAGCGAAGGGAAGATCGCCAGCCGCTCTTAGTGAACCCTTACGGCCCGGCGAGGAGCAGGGCGAAGCGGCCCGCTTGATCCGTCCACCACGCGGACGGGCGCAACCCGGCGGCAACGAGCTCCGCTTCAATCCCCTCCCGCCGGAACTTCGTGCTGATCTCGAACCGCAGCCGCTCACCCGCCGCAAAGGCGAGCGCGATCTCGAGCTCCTCGAGCCGCACCGTCTGGGCCTCGAGCGACCGGAAGCCGATGTCCATCCACTCGCGGCCCGGGTCCCAGAACGCCTCGAATCCGAAGCGGCTCTGCTCGAAGTCGCCGGCGAGGGTGCGGTTCACCACGGTCAGCCCGTTGCGGACGAACCGCTCCGTCACGCCCTGGGAGTCGTTGTACGCCGCCTCGATCACGGCGGGATCCTTGACGAGGTCCACGCCGAGCAGGAAGGCGTCGCCCGGCGCGAGGACGGAGGCGACGTCCCGGAACAGGCGGACACGGCCGGCCGGGTAGAGGTTCCCGACCGTACTGCCGAGGAACGCGATCAGCCGGCCGGCGCCGTCCGGAGTCGCCGACAGGTGGCGCTCGAAGTCGCCGACGATGCCGTGCACGCCGATCGACGGGTAGCGGGCTGCGATCGCCTCGGCACTCGCCCGCAACACCTCCTCGCTCACGTCGAGCGGGACGAAGCGCTCGAGCGTTCCGGCCGCGGTCAGCGCGTCGAGGAGCAGCAGCGTCTTCTCCGAGGTGCCGGCGCCGAGCTCGACCAGCGTTCTCGCGCCCGTCAGCTCTGCGATCCCGGCGGAGTGCGCCATGAGGATCTCGCGCTCCGCGTCCGTCGGGTAATACTCGGGCAGCCGCGTGATCTCCTCGAACAGACGCGAGCCGCGCTCGTCGTAGAGCCAGACGGGAGGCAGCTCCTTCGGTGTCCCACGGAGGCTCCAGAACGTCGCGTCGTACAGCTCAGACCGCCGGTCGACCTCGTCGACGAGGACGTCGATGCGGATCCGGGGCTCGGTGGCGCTACGCGTCACGCGCACACCTGAGTCCCGAGAAGATCTGGCGCCGCTGCGGGTAGTCCCAGTTGCGGAAGCTCAGCCGCGCCACGAGCGGGTCGGTGATCCAGGAGCCGCCGCGCAGGACGCGGTACTCGTCGCCGTAGAAGACCTCGGAGTACTCCGGATACGGGAAGGCTCGAAAGCCCGGATAGGCGGTGAACGGGGACGAGGTCCACTGCCAGACCGCGCCGGTTGCGTGCTCGAGCTCGCCGCGGCGCGCCGCCTTCTCCCACTCCGACTCGCTCGGCAGGCGCTTGCCCGCCCAGCGCGCGAACGCGTCGGCCTCCCAGTAGGAGACGTGCTGCACCGGCTCGCGCGCCGGCACGGGCTCCAGCACGGCGAAACGCCGTCGCAGCCAGCCGCCGTCGCCGTCCGGCTGCCAGTACTCCGGCGCGACCGCGTGCTCGGCCTCCCGCCAGGCCCAGCCCTCGTCGCTCCAGCAGGAGCGGTCGCGGTAGCCGCCCGCCGCGACGAAGGCGGCGTACTCCTCGTTCGTGACGAGCGCCCGGTCGATCGCGAACGGCGGGAAGTCGACCTCGTGCGCGGGCAGCTCGTTGTCGTACGCCCACGGCTGGTCGGCGGCCGCTCCGAGCTCCGACGGCCCACCGGCGACGAGCGCCTCGCCGTCCGTCTGTACCTCCGGTAGCGGCGGTACGTCGAGCGGCAGGCCGCCCAGCTGCATCGTCTGCGCCATCGTCTCGATGTGCTGCAGCTCGTGCTGCACGACCAGGCCGAACACGAAGCCGTTCGCCAGCAGCGGGTCGCCGTTCGGCTCCACGCGGTCGAGGACCTCCAGCGCGCGGCCGCGCACGTCGGCGACGAACGAGCGGGCCGCCGCGGGCTGCAGGAACGGCAGCTCGCCCCGCTCGGCGCGAGCGTGCGCGAAGGCGTCGTAGACGTCGTCGTGCCCGGCGTGCAGGGGCGGATTGCCGCCGACGTTCCGCACCAGCCACAGCTCCTCGAAGTGGCCGATGTGCGCGAAGTCCCAGACGAGCGGCGACTGCAACGGCGAGACCTGGCGCGTCAGCTGCTCCTCGGACAGCCCTGCGAGCAGCGCGAGCGTCCGCTCACGCGCCTGCGTCAGGGTCTCCGCGATCCCGGTGCGCTCCAAGGTCTCCACCGCAAGTCCAATTCGCCGCACAACAGCGCTCGGTTTACGGGAGCATAAGTCGACCGGACGAGGCTGGGGCCTGCAAGCAGCCGCACGCGTCCTTACCGAACCCTCACACCACTCTCAGGAATGTCCTAGGAAAAACCGGCACGCTGCTGCCGACACTCATGCAAGGAGACCAGCACATGAACCCTCGCCCAGCCAGCCCGCGCCTGCGGCTCGGCCTCGCCCTCGTGGTCGCTCTCGCGATCGGCGCGGCGGCAGGCGCCGGTGTATACGCACTCACGAACCGCGGCTCCACGACGCCGAGCGCAGCGCCCGTCGTCGTGCCCGCACAGCCGGCCTCGTCGACAACGAGCACCGACTCGCTCGCGCAGGTGTACAAGGACGACGCCCCCGGCGTCGTCGACATCACCGTCCAGCTCGACTCCAGCAGCGGTAGCTCGTCCGGCAGCTTCCCCTTCGGCAACCCCGGCGGCTCGCAGAAGGCCGAGGCCGAAGGGACCGGCTTCGAGATCGACTCGCAGGGCAACATCCTCACTGCCGAGCACGTCGTCAGCGGGGCCAAGTCGATCACGGTCACCTTCCAGGACGGCTCGACCGCGAAGGCGACCGTCGTCGGCACGCCCGACAAGTCGACCGACACCGCCGTGATCCACGTCGACGTGCCGGCGTCCCAGTTGCATCCGCTCACCCTCGGGAACTCGTCGACCGTCGCGCCCGGACAGACGGTCGTGGCAATCGGCAGCCCGTTCAGCCTGCGGGAGACCATGACGGCCGGCATCGTCAGCGCCGTCAACCGCACCATCACCGCCCCGAACGGCTTCGAGATCACCGGTGCGATCCAGACGGACGCCGCGATCAACCACGGCAACTCCGGCGGCCCGCTGATCGACACCGCGACCAACACGGTGATCGGGATCAACGACCAGATCCTCAACGCGGGCGACACGAACGACAACGCGGGCGTCGGCTTCGCCAGCCCGATCGACGCCGACAAGACCGTCGCGCAGACGCTCATCGCGGGCGGCACCGTCAAGCACGCCTACCTCGGCGTCCGGATCGAGAGCGTGCCGGGCGGCGCCAAGATCGTCCAGGTCGTCAAGGGCGCTCCGGCTGCGCAGGCCGGCCTGAAGGTCGGGGACGTCATCACCGCCTACAACGGGAAGACGATCACCTCCGCCGACGACCTCACCGCCGCGGTCACGGCGTCGAAGGCCGGCGAGAAGGTGACCGTCACCATCAAGCGCGGCGGGACGACGACGCACACCTCGGTCGACCTCGGCGTCCAGCCGAGCGCGGCCACCTCCTAGCTCCTCTCCCCACAGCGGGCGGCCCGACGAGGGCCGCCCGCCCTCCTCCTGCGGCCGTCGTAGGATCGCCAGATGGAGAGGGGCGAAGGCGCGACGCTGCCGAGCTCGAGCATGGCGCGCTGGACGCTGATGGCCAGCATCCTCGGCTCGTCGATGGCCTTCATCGACGGCTCGGTCGTCAACGTCGCGCTGCCCTCGATCCAGGCCGAGCTCGGCGGTGGGCTCGCGACGCAGCAGTGGGTCGTCGACGCCTACCTGCTCACGCTCGGGTCGCTGATCCTGGTCGGCGGCTCGCTCGGCGACATCTTCGGGGAGTCGCGCGTCTTCGCGATCGGGGTGGCGAGCTTCGCCGGCGTCTCGGTTCTCTGCGCGATCGCCCCGGACGCACCGGCGCTCATCGTCTTCCGCGGCTTGCAGGGCATGGCCGGCGCACTGCTCGTGCCGGCCTCGCTCGCCATGATCACGGCCACCTTCACCGGCACCGCGCGAGGGAATGCGATCGGGCAGTGGACGTCCTGGACCGGGATCTCGTTCATCGTCGGGCCGACCCTCGGCGGCTGGCTGGTCGACGTCTCGTCGTGGCGGGTCATCTTCCTCATCAACCTGCCGATCGCAGCCGTCACCCTGGCGCTCCTCAGGCGGCTGGGCGGGATGCACCAGAAACGGCGCGAGGACCTGCGGGTGGACGTGTGGGGCGCGATCCTGTGCACGGCGGGGCTGGGTCTGCTCGTGACCGGCTTCATCGAGCAGCCGCAGCGCGGCTGGGGCGATCCGCTGATCCTCGGCGCCTTCATCGGCGGCGTTGCCTGCCTCGGCGCGTTCGTCGTCTACGAGCTGCGGACGCCGATGCCCATGCTCCCGCTCCGGCTGTTCCGGCTCCGCAACTTCTCGGTCACGAATGTCGAGACGCTCTCGATCTACGGCGGGCTCTCCGCCCTGACCACGTTCCTCACGCTCTACCTGATCGAGTTCGCCGGCTTCTCGGCGCTGCAGGCCGGCATCTCGCTGCTGCCGGTCACGCTCGTGATGTTCTTCCTCTCGCCGCGCACGGGACGATTCTCGATGCAGTACGGCCCGAGGCTCTTCATGGCGCTCGGACCCGTGATCGCGGGCCTCGGCGTGCTCGCCTACACGCGCCTGCCGCAGGACGTGAACTACTGGGTGGACGTCCTCCCGGCCTTGCTGATCTTCGCGTTCGGGCTGTCGCTCACCGTCGCGCCGTTGACGACGACCGTGCTCGCCGACGCAAGGGCCGGTGACGCCGGCGTCGCGTCCGGCGTGAACAACGCGGTCGCCCGCATCGCGGGACTGCTCTCGATCGCGATCCTCGGGATCGTCGCCGCGGGCGGCGGCGACCACCTCACCGTGCACGGCTTCCACGTGACGATGGGCGTCGTCACCGGCCTGCTCGTCTGCGGCGGTCTGATCGGCGCGATCGGGATCCGCAACCCGAAGCGCTAGGAGCTGCTCGCGACGACGCGGGTCCCGGTCGCCTTGAAGCTCGCGTAGGCGTGGCCGCCCGTCCGGAGCCCGAGCCTGCGCAGCGAGTCGACGGTGATCTCGGCGCTGACAGGCCCGACCGTGACGCGGGCGCGGTTGCCCAGCTCGGTGATCGCCGTGATGCCCCCGTCGATCACGTTCAGCGCGGAGTCGTCGGGGCGGGTGGTCGAGATCGTGATGTCCCACGGGTAGACCGCGAGCGTCCCGGCACCGGCTTCCGGGTCGCTCGTCAGGATCACGGTGCCGTCGTCGAGCTTGATCCCGGTCGTGCCGGAGCTCGTCCGGTGTGGTTGCCCAAGCAGCAGGTTCGCTCCGGTGAACGACGCGACGAACGCGTCGGCAGGCGCCGCGACGAGGTCGGCCGGGCTTCCCGTCTGCCGAAGCTCACCCTCGACGAGCACGCCGACGTGGCCGGCGAGCGCGGCGGCGTCCTCGAAGTCGTGCGTCACGAGCAGCGTCGGGATCTCGAGCCCGGCCAGGAGCTCCTGCAGCTCCGTGCGCACCTCGGTCTTCGTGTGGGCGTCGAGCGCCGAGAGGGGCTCGTCGAGCAGCAGAATCTCGGGATCGCGCGCCAAGGCGCGGGCAAGCGCGACGCGTTGCCGTTCGCCGCCGGAGAGGCTGCCGGGGCGGGCGTCCTCGAGGCTCCGGATCCCGAACCGGTCGAGGTACTCGTCGGCGGCGTGGCGGCGCGCGTACTCGATGTTCTGGCGGACGGTGAGGTGCGGGAAGAGCGCGTAGTCCTGGAAGACGAGCCCGACCCGCCGGTCCTCCGGTCGCACGCAGACGCCCCGGTCGGCGTCGAACCAGGTTTCCTCACCGCAGCGAATCGATCCGGCGGCCGGCTCGACGAGTCCGGCGATCGCGTTCAGGACGGTGCTCTTGCCGGCGCCCGACGGGCCGACCAGCGCAACCGTCGAGTCGACCGTGAGACTCAGGCAGAGCTCGAAAGCCCGAAGAGGGACGGTGACTTGCTCGAGGGAGACCGTTGCCATGAGAGAGCGATTCTGAGCGTTAGGAGGAGGAGCGCGCTGAACAGGACGAGCACGCCGCCCATCGCCACCGCCGTGTCGAAGTTCACGTCGAACTCGGCGTAGATCGCGAGGGGGAGCGTCTGGGTGACGCGTTGCAGGCTCCCGGCGAACATGATCGTGGCCCCGAACTCACCGAGACCGCGCGCGAAGGAGAGGGCGAGACCGGCGACGAGCCCGCCGCGGGCGAGCGGCAGCACGACGCGAAAGAACGTGCGGACCGGTCCGGCGCCGAGCGTCCGCGAGGCCGCGGTCAGGTTCGGATCGGTCGTCTCGAAAGAGGCGATCGCCTGCCGGATGTAGAGCGGGCTGGCGACGTAGGCGACCGCGACCGTGACCGCGGTCTGCGTGAAGGGCAGTGACACTCCGAACGCGTCGAGGCTGGAGCCGAGCAGGCCTTCGCGGCCGAGCGCCACGAGCAGGCCGATCCCGGCCACGGCCGGCGGCAGCACGAGCGGCAGCTCGACGAGGGTGATCGCCAGCGCGTGACCGGGGAAGCGGCGGGTGGCGAGCAGGTACGCCGTCGGCGTGCCGAAGAGGAGGATCAGCGCCTGGGCGATCACGCTCGTCTTGAGGCTCACGATGAGCGCGTCCGTGACGACCGGGTTCGAAAGCTGGTGGAGGAGGTTCCCCGGCGTCGTGTGGACGAAGATCCCGACGATCGGCAGCGCGAGGAACGCGAGCGTGACGACCGCGACCGCGACGAAGACGCCGAAACCGAGCTTGCGCCTCATCCGGTCGACCCGCCTACTTCTTCTTGACGCGGGCCAGGAAGCCGTACTTGTGCAGCGTCTTCTGACCGGCCTTGCTCAGCACCCGCTTGATGAATGCCTTGGCGGCGGACTTGTGGGTGCTGTGGGAGACGACGCAGATCCCGTACTGCACCTTCGGCTGCGCCCACGCGGGGATGATGATCACGCGCACCTGGCCGGGCACCGTCTTCGCGTCGGTCGAGTAGACGAAGCCGGCGTCCGCCTCCCCGAGCGCAACCTTGGCCAGCACCTCGCGCACGTCGGTCTCCTGGCTGACGACGTTCTTCAGGACGGCGTTCGTGAGGTTCATGTTCTTGAGGACCTGCAGCGTGTAGGTGCCGACCGGGACACCGGCCGCCGCAATGTCGATCTTCACGCCGGACTTCGTCAGGTCGTAGATGTTGTGGACGTGGGCCGGGTTGCTCTTCGGCACCACGATCACGAGCCGATTCCGGGTGAAGACGACGGGCTTCGAGCAGAGCCCGTTCTGGAAGAGCTGCGTCGGGAGCGTCATGTTGGCCGAGGCGAACACGTCCGCCGGCGCGCCCTGGGTGATCTGGGTGGCGAGCGCGTTCGAGCCGGCGAAGGAGTACTGCTCGTTCGGGTCGATCGCCGGGAAGACGTTCGTCAGCGACGCAGCCGCGTAGACCGTGATCTGCGTGCGGGCCACCGAGGCCGTGCCGCCGGCCGGAACGGCGAGCAGGACGAGGAGGGCGACGACGGTCAGGAGTGCGAAGCGGCTGCGGCGGCTGGACACGGGCGAGACCCCTTTCGGCTAGCTCTGGATGATCACGTTGGTGGACTTGACGATGGCGGTCGCGGCCATCCCTTCCTTCAAGCCGAGCTCCTGGACTGCGTCCCGGGTGACGATCGCGACGAGGCGCACCGGGTCCGAGACGACGAGCTCGACTTGCGCCATCAGGCCGTCGACCTCGATCGAGGTCACGGTCGCGCGGAAGCGGTTGCGGGCGCTGATGTGCGTGCCCTGGCCGTCGCCGCTGAGGCGGTCGATCTCCGTGGCCGGCACGACCCGCCGGTTGCTCGCGTCACGCTTGACCTTGATGCGGCCCGCACGGTCCCAGCGGCGCAGCGTGTCGACGCTGATCCCGAGTGCCGCCGCGGCCTCGCTCGCCGTGTATTGCTGCTTCGCCATCTCAGCTCTCGAACTCGTCCAGCACGTCCGACACGGCCCCCATCTGGAGCGCCGGCGCGAACGCCTCGCCGATCACCGGCCGGCCGCTGAGGCCGCCGAGCGCGCCCTGGTGCTGCGCCTCGTTCGCGGCGATCTGCCCGATCGAGAGCCGCAGCTCCGGTGTCTCGACGTTCTCGATCGCACCGAGGTGCGCGCCGACCATCAGGTGCTCGAGCCGCCACGCGAGCGTCAGGATCGACGCGTGGCTGCGGAAGCTCCCCTTCGGGTAACGGAAGTCGATGTCGCCGGCGGTCGCGGGTATCCCCCCGGCGGCCGTCAGCACGTTCGCGAGCTCGGTGTAGTGCGCGTTCTCGTCCGCCCGGATCTGGCGGAGCAGGGCGCGAGCTTCGCTGCGCAGCTTCCGACTCGCCAGCGCTCTCGACTGGAAGTCGACGGCGAGAAGCTCGGCCGCGATCAGCAGGCGCAGGTAGGCCAGGTCGCCGGTGGTGGGCCCGGGGGGCGCGTCTGCCCAGGCAGTCGGTGCGACGGCTGCCAGCCCCGACGCCGACACGAACAACGCCCCTCCGCCCAGCGCACCACGGCGCAACAGCGCTGCCCTGCTCATCCCCGTCGTCACGACTCCCCACGCTCCCCGTCTCGAGTGCCGATGCAATGCCTAGCTATGAACCGCCAGCATACACCGGCTATCTCAGGGCCGACCGACTGCCTGGGTAACGCGCGTAGCGCGATAGGCGGTGACCACGAACGGCAGCCGCAACCGGCCGCCGCCGCTCACGGACTCGTCGGAGTCGAGCAGCTCCGCAACCTCCGTGACAACCCGTCGGCGCTCGTCCTCGGGCAGCGCGGCGACACCCGAGTAGGACAGCAGATGGTCGCCGAGGGCCTCCCGCGGCAGCTCGTGCACGTGCTCGAACTGCGCCCACTCGACGTCCCGGAAGAGACCGGTCGCGGTCAGCTCGGCCTCCCAGTCGCGGCTTCGCCAGCGCGCCCCGGGGCGGCGCGCCTGAGCCGCGTGGACCGTCGCGCCGAGGCGGGCGACGGCCGGGTGCCGGTCGTCGCGGTGGTTCCAGCCGAAGGCAAAGCGGCCGCCGGGGCGCAGCACGCGGTGGACCTCCGGCAGCGCGCGCTCGAGCTCGAACCAGTGGAGGCTGGAGCCGGCCACGACCGCGTCCGCCGCTCCATCGCCGAACGGGATCGCCTCGGCCGAGCCCTCCACCCCTGCGAGCCCGAGCCCCTGCAGGACGGCGAGCATCCGCGGATCCGGCTCGACCGCGACGACCCGCACCCCGAGCGCGGCAACCGCACGCGTGAGCTTCCCGGTGCCGGCGCCGAGCTCGACGACGAGCTCCGCACCCTCGGGAACGAGCCAGCGCGCGGCCTCCTGCGGCCAGGCCGGCCGCGCGCGTTCGTACGCCTCCGCATGGGCTCCGAACGTCAGCCGCCGGGGAACCGTCGCCACACCGGACTCCTCTAGCGGATCTGGACGAGCTTCGCGGGCGCGTGCTCGACCTGGAGGGTCGTGTGCTCGAGGCCGAAGCGTTCGTGCAGGAGCGCCTCGAGCTCGCGCCGGATGCCGTGGCAGTCGGCTCCCGGCTCGACGAGCACGTGCGCCGAGAGCGTCGGGAACTCGGTCGTCACCTCCCAGACGTGCAGGTCGTGCACCTCAACGACCCCCGGCTGCGAGGCCATGGCCGTCCCGATCTCCTGTACCGGCAGCCCGGCCGGCGCGATGTCGAGCAGGACGCGGCCGGAGTCGCGCAGCAGCCGCCACGAGGCACGCAGCATCAGCCCCGCGACGAGCAGCGCAGCGACGGCGTCGGCGCGCACCCAGCCGGTACCGAGGATCACGGCGCCGGCGATCGCGGTAGCGATGAAGGCGAACAGGTCGTTGAGGAGGTGCTGGTAGCTGCCCTCGATGTTGAGCGACTCCCGGTTCGCGCCCGCGAGCTGCCAGGTGGCGGCGAGGTTGACCCCGATCCCGACGAGAGCGACGACGAGGACCACGCCGCCGTCCGTCGGCGGCGGCGTCACGAGACGCCACACGGCGCCGTAGACGATCAGGCAGGCGAGGACGAGCAGCGCGGCGCCGTTCGCCTGCGCGGAGAGAATCTCCGAGCGGCGCAGCCCGAAGGTGCGGTTGCCGCGCGCCGGCTGGGCCGCGAGCCGCAGGACGACGAGCGACATCACGAGCGCTCCGGCGTCGGTGAGCATGTGCGCCGCGTCGGAAAGCAGCGCGAGCGAGTGCCCGAGGATGCCGGCGACGACCTCGCCGGCCATGAAGACGAGGATCAGCGCGAGCGCGATGCTGATGCGGCGGGCGTCCTGAGCGCCGCCGTGCCCGTGCCCGTGCGCGTGGTCGTGCATCCGACAATCATGCCGGGAGCTCCGCACGTGGTTCGCAACTGCCCGGCCGCTTGCTCGAAGCCCGCGCCTAACATAAGATTTAGGCATGGCTCAACTTCCCCTGTCGGAGACGCAAGAGCTCACCTCCGCGGTTCAGGACTACGCGAAGGCGATCTACACGCTCGAGTCGCGCGATGGTGAGGCCTCGACCACCGGCCTCGCGACCCTGCTCGAGGTCCGCCCCGCCTCCGTCTCGGGGATGCTGCGCAAGCTCTCGGCGCTCGGGCTCGTCGAGCACGAGCGCTACCGCGGCGTCCGCCTGACCAAGCGCGGGCGGCGCGTCGCGCTCGAGGTGATCCGCCATCACCGGCTCGTCGAGCTCTTCCTCGTCGAGAGCCTCGGCATGACGTGGGACGAGGTGCACGCCGAGGCCGAGGTGCTCGAGCACGCGCTTTCGGAGGAGCTCGAGGAGTTGATCGCGGAGAAGCTCGGCAACCCGACCGTCGACCCGCACGGCGACCCGATCCCCAGCCGCGAGCTGAAGCTCGCCGAGACGCCGGCGCCTGCGCTCGCCGAGCTCGAGCCCGGCGAGACGGCGACCTTTATCCGGATCTCGGACAGCGAGCCCGAGATGCTCCGCTTCCTCGGCGAGCGCGGCATCGTCCCCGGCACGCGGCTCGAGCTCGTCGAGCGCCAGCCGTTCGACGGGCCGCTCTACGTCCGCGTCGGCAAGGAGACGCACGTACTCGGCGCGACGCTCGCCCGCGCGATGCGCGTCGAGAGGAAGGCGACGTCCTGAGCGACGAGGCCTACGAGGTCTTCAGGCACGGCGCGACACCGCTCCACACGATCGTCGCCCGCGGACGCGTCCGGGCAATGCTCACGATGCTCGGGCCCGCCTTCGTCGCGGCGGTCGCGTACGTCGACCCGGGCAACTTCGCAACGAACATCGCCGGCGGCGCGCGTTACGGCTACCTACTGCTCTGGGTCGTGCTCGCCGCGAACCTGATGGCGATGCTGATCCAGTACCTCTCCGCGAAGCTCGGCGTGGTCACCGACCGGAACCTGCCGGAGCTCTGCCGCGAGCAGTACCCCCGGCCGGTCGCGTGGGGCCTCTGGATCCAGGCCGAGCTCATGGCGATGGCGACCGACGTCGCGGAGTTCATCGGCGCGGCGGTCGGGCTCAACCTCCTCTTCGGCGTGCCGCTCCTGCCCGCCGGCCTCATCACGGGCGTGATCGCCTTCGCCCTGCTCGAGCTGCAGCGCCACGGCTTCCGCCGCTTCGAGCTCGCGATCACCGCATTCCTCGGGCTCATCCTGCTCGGCTTCCTCTACGAGACGCTGAAGATCGGGCCGTCGGCGGACGGCGCCGCCCAGGGGCTCATCCCGCACTTCGACGGCCTCGGCTCGGTCTATCTCGCCGTCGGGATCATCGGCGCGACCGTCATGCCGCACGTGATCTACCTCCACTCGGCGCTGATGAACGGACGGACGCCGGTGCGGAACGACGAGGAGCGAAGCCGGGTGCTGCGGTTCGAGCGCGCCGACGTGATCATCGCGCTGGGCTTCGCCGGGCTCGTGAACATGGCGATGCTTTGCGTCGCCGCCAAGCTCTTCCACGACCGCCCGGGCTGGACGCACGTGGACACGCTGCAGGGCGCACACGCAGGCTTCTCCCACCTGGTCGGAGGAACGGCGGCGCTCACGTTTGCGGTGGCGCTGTTCGCATCCGGCATCTCGTCGTCGAGCGTCGGCACCTACGCGGGCCAGGTCGTGATGGCCGGCTTCGTGAACCTGCGCCTGTCGCTGCTCGTCCGCCGCGGGCTGACCATGATCCCGGCGCTCATCGTCCTCGCGATCGGCGTGAGCCCGACGAATGCGCTCGTGCTCAGCCAGGTCGTCCTCTCCTTCGGGATCCCGTTCGCGCTCGTCCCGCTGCTCCTGCTGACGAGCCGGCGGGACGTGATGGGCGCCCACGTCAACGGGCTGCCGACCACCGTGATCGCAGGTGCGATCGCCACGCTGATCAGCGCGCTCAACGTCTTCCTGCTCGCGCAGGCGGTCGGGCTGACCTAATTGCGCGACCCGGCGATCACGCCGGTGTCGAAGCCCAGCCAGTGCATGCGGCCGAGCAGCCGCGCATGCTCGACCTTGAGGCAGCGGTCCATCACGACGGCGAGGCCGCCCTCCTGTGCGATCCGCGCGGCCCCGGGACTGATCACGCCGAACTGCAGCCACAACGCGCCCGCGCCGACCTCGACTGCTTCGCGCGCGATCTCGGGGACGGCGGCGGGATCGCGGAAGACGTCGACGACGTCGACGTGCTCGGGCACGTCGCGCAGGCTCGGGTAGACCCGCTCGCCGAGGATCCGCTCCTCGTTCGGGTTGACCGGGATCACGCGGTAGCCGTGCCGCTGCAGGTAGTAGCCGACGAAGTGGCTCGCGCGCAGCTCGCTCGCCGAGAGCCCGACGATCGCCACGGTGTGCGCGTTGAGGACGAGCTCCTGCATCGTGCGCCGGTCCTGGAACTCGTTCACGCCGTGACGGCCGAGCCGCGCGCCGCACGCAGGCCGCGCTCGAGATCCCACACGAGGTCGTCCGCGTCCTCGAGCCCGACCGAGAGCCGCACCGTCCCGGGCGCGACGCCCGACGCGGCGAGCTCCTCGTCGGAGAGCTGGCGGTGGGTGGTCGAGGCGGGATGGATGACGAGGCTCTTCGTGTCGCCGACATTGGCGAGGTGGCTCCAGAGCGAGAGCGCCTCGATGAAGCGGCGCCCGCCTTCGCGTCCGCTCTCGAGGTCGAACGAGAAGACCGACCCGGCGCCGCGCGGCAGGTAGCGCTCGACGAGCGGTCGGTACGGGCTGTCGGCGAGCGCGGGATGCCGCACCGCGCCGACGCCGGGCTGCTCGCGTAGCCATTCCGCCACCGCGAGCGCGTTCACGACGTGGCGGTCCATCCGCACGGCGAGCGACTCCAGCCCGAGCACGAGCAGGAACGCGTTGAACGGCGCGAGCACCGCGCCGAAGTCGCGCAGCGTCTCGGACCGCAGCTTCATCAGCAGCCCGTAGACGCCGAACGTCTCGTGGAACTTGAGGCCGTGGTACGCGGGCGACGGATCCGCGATCGCCGGGAAGCGCCCGTTCGACCAGTCGAAGGTGCCGGAGTCGACCACGGCGCCCGCGATCGTCGTCCCGTTGCCCGCGATGAACTTCGTGGCCGAGTGGATGATCAGGTCGGCGCCGAACTCGAGCGGACGGCAGAGATACGGCGTGGCAAAGGTGTTGTCCACGATCAGCGGCGCGCCGACCTCGTGCGCGACCGCCGCGGCGAGGGAGATGTCGAGCACGTTGCCGCCGGGGTTCGCGATCGTCTCGGCGAACAGAGCCTTCGTGTCGGGCGTGACGGAGCGGCGCCAGCCGTCGGGGTCGTCCATGTCCACCCAGTCGAGGCTGATCTGGAGCTTGCGCGCGAGGTGGTTGAGCTGCGCGGTCGAGCCGCCGTAGAGCGCCTTCGCAACCGCGATCCGGTCGCCCGGCTCGAGCAGCGCGAAGAAGAGCCCGGCCTGCGCGGCGAGGCCGCTCGCGAACGCGACGGCGCCGACGCCGCCCTCGAGGTTCGCGAGGCGCTCCTCGAACGCGGCCACGGTCGGATTCATGATCCGGCTGTACACGTTGCCGTACTCCTGCAGGTTGAAGTACGCCGACGCCGACTCCGTGTCCTCGAACACGAAGCCCGCGGTCTGGTAGATCGGCGTCGCGCTCGCGCCGGTATACGGATCCGGGCGTTGCCCGGAGTGGACGGCGCGGGTGTTGAACCCGAACTCGCGCGGCGCCTCGTCCATCGAGCCAGCGTAACGAGAACGACCGCGCCGAAGACGCCTGGAGCCGAGCCCATGCGTACCCTGGGCTATGTGATCACGGTCTCCTGCGAAGCGTGCGGTTGGGTCGCGATTACGGGGCAGCCTGTGAACGACGTCTGGCGTGAGCACGAGGCGGGCTGTCCCGCCGTCGGCGGTGCCGTTCGCCACCTGCCGGATCCGCCGCCGGTGCGCCGCCTGCTGCCGCAGGTGAACCTCTGCCGCCACCGGGCGGTGCGCCGTCAGATCGCGGTGACCCCCGCGGGCGTGAAGAAGTACGCAGTCATGTGCGAGCTCTGCGGCCGCCTCGTCGGCTGACCGTTGCCGCGGCTACGACTCGCGGTAGACGATGCGACCTCGGCTCAGGTCGTACGGCGAGAGCTGGATCTTGACCCGATCGCCCGGGTTGATCCGGATCCGATACCGGCGCATGCGGCCGGACGTGTAGCCGAGCGTCTCGTGCCCGTTGTCGAGGACAACCCGGTGCTGACCGCTCCGGAACGACTCGACCACCGAGCCCTCGACCTCGATCTTCTCTTCTTTTTCCGCCATGAAACCTCCGACTCCGGCCGACCCACCGGTGATACGAAAAGCCCCGCAGCTGCGGGGCTTTTCCAGTAGCGGGGGCAGGATTTGAACCTGCGACCTCCGGGTTATGAGCCCGGCGAGCTACCTGACTGCTCCACCCCGCGTCGCTCCGGCGATTGTAGCATCGCCCGCATGTGGGATTGGGCGATCTGGGGCGCGCTCATCGTCGTCGCGGTGGTGGGAATCGCAGCTCTCGCGTTGTTCGCCGTGCACGTGCGGCGTGCGTGGCGCGACGCGCGGGAGACGAACCGCGAGACCCTGCGCCGCCTCGACGAGTTCGCAGGCAAGGCCGAGGCGGTCTCCGAGAGGCTCGCGGCCACCGGCGACAAGACGGCCGAGTTGGAGGGGAGCCTCAAGCATCTGCACGTCTCGCTCGCGCAGCTCGCCGTCCTGCGCGCGGCGCTCGGCGAAGTCGACAGCCCGGTCGGTCGGGTCGCCGCCTACCTTCCCCGCAAGTGATCGTCGCGGCGGTAGACCTGGGGACGAACACGACACGCCTGCTCGTGGCGGGGGTCGAGGACGGGCGCGTCGAGGAGCTGCACCGCGAGGCGCGGATCACGCGCCTCGGCGAGGGTGTCGACGCGCGCGGCCGCCTCCTCCCCCTGCCGATCGCCCGCGTCCGCAACGCCCTCACCGACTACCGCCGCACCGCCGAGTCCCTCGGCGCCGAGCGCACGCTGCTCGTCGCCACGAGCGCCGTCCGCGACGCCGACAACGGCGAGGCGTTCCTCGGCGAGATCGAGTGGAGCTACGGCTTCGCGACGCAGCTGCTGTCGGGCGCCGAGGAGGCGGAGCTCACCCGTCGCGGCGTCGGTGAGCTCGGGACGTCCACGCTGCTCGTCGACATCGGCGGCGGCTCGACCGAGCTCGTCCTCGGCGACTTCGCGACGAGCCTGCCGCTGGGCACCGTCCGCTTCACCGAGCGCTACAGCGAGGACGTCGCGGCACTCACTGCCGCGGCCGGCGAGTTGCTGCCGGAGCTCGGGCCGGCGGACGCGGTCGGCGTCGCCGCAACGATCACGACACTCGCCGCGCTCGATCTCGGGCTCGAGGAGTACGACCGCGCGCGCGTCCACGGACACGTCCTCATGCGCGACGGAGCGCGGGCGCAGCTCGCGCGGCTGGCCGCACTGCCGCTCGAGGAGCGGCGCCGTGTCCCGGCGCTCGACCCGGACCGGGCCCCGGTCATCGTCGCCGGCGCCGCGATCCTGCTCGCGATCCTCGATCGCTACGGGCTCGACTCGATCCGCGCCAGCGAGCGGGACCTGCTCGACGGCGCCGCCCTCGCCGCGGCCGAGCTGCCGGAGCCGGAAGAGGGCGCGGCTCCGCCCGGCGCCTACACCTGCTGCTAGAGCACCACCGAGCCGGGCTCGGGCTCACCGTCGGGCTGCTCGTCCTCGGCGAGGCGCCGCTGGACGACGGCGCGCGACAGGACGCCGACGAGGCGACCGCCCTCCTCGACGACGGGGACACGCTCGAGATCCTGCTCCTCGAGGAAGCGGAAGGCGCCCTCGAGCTCGAGGCCGGCGTCGAGGGTGAAGTTCGGCGGCTCCGCGATCTCGCGCAGGCTCACCACGCCTGGATCGAGGCCGGCGGCCACGACCTCGCGCACGAGCGTCTTCCGCGTCACCACACCGAGCGAGCCGCCCGTCGTCCTCCGTGACGAAGATCGCCCGAACCTCGGTGCTGTCGGCGAGCAGCCGTCCCGCGTCCTGCGCGGTCGCGGCCGCCGCGAGCGTCGTCGGCTCGGGCACCATCGCGTCGCGGACGATCTCGGGGCTCACGGGCGCATTCTCGCTGCTTACGGGTAGATGCCGCGCGCTTCGAGGGCTGCGGCGACCTCGCGGATCGCCGCGACCATCGCCGCCTGGCGCAGCGTGATGCCCTTGTCCTCGGCCACCGCGTAGACACGGTCGAACGCGTCGGTCATCTTGTCGGCGAGCTTGCGCCGGATCTCGTCGCGGTCCCAGAACAGCCGTCCGAGATCCTGCACCCACTCGAAATACGAGACGGTGACGCCGCCGGCGTTCGTGAGGATGTCCGGCACGACGGTGATGCCGCGCTCGCCGAGGATCTCGTCGGCCTCGATCGTCGTCGGCCCGTTCGCACCCTCGATCACGAGCGAGGCGTGGACGCGGTCGGCGTTCGCGCTCGTCAACTGGTCCTCGCGGGCTGCGAGGACGAGGACGTCGCAGTTGAGCTCGAGGAGCTGCTCGTTCGTGATCCGCTCGCAGCGGTCGTAACCCGCGAGCGAGCCGTGCTCGGCGACGTAGGCGTGGAGGGCGGGGACGTCGAGGCCGGCCTCGGAATGAACGCCGCCCGAGACGTCCGAGACCGCGACGACGCGGGCGCCGCGCTCGTGCAGCTCCGACGCGGCGACACCGCCGACGTTGCCGAAGCCCTGCACCACACAGGCGCGGCCCGCAAGCTCGTAGCCGAGCCGCCTCGTGGCCTGCTCGGTCACCATCACGACGCCGGCGCCGGTCGCCTCGCGGCGGAAGACGGAGCCGCCGATCGAGATCGGCTTGCCGGTGACGACCTCCGGCACGGCGTAGCCGGTCTGCATCGAGTACGTGTCCATCATCCAGGCCATCGTCTGCTCGTTCGTGGCCATGTCGGGCGCCGGGATGTCGGTGTGCGGTCCGATCTCGCGGATCAGCTCGGACGTGAAGCGGCGAGTGAGCTTCTCGAGCTCGCGCAGTGAGAGCGCCTGCGGGTCGCAGCGGATGCCGCCCTTCGCGCCACCGTACGGAAGGCGCAGGAGCGCGCACTTCCACGTCATCCAGGTCGCGAGCGCGGCGCACTCGCCGAGCGATACGTCCGGGTCGTAGCGCATGCCGCCCTTCGTCGGGCCGAGCAGCGTGGAGTGCTGGACGCGATAGCCGGGGAAGATCTGCATCGTGCCGTCGTCGCGGCGGAGCGGAACGCTGACGATGACCGCGCGCTCGGGGTAGCTGAGCCGCTCCGCGACCAAGTCCGAGACGTCCGCGTAGGGCAGCGCCTGCTCGTACTGGGCGCGCGCCATGCGGAACAGATGCGTGTCCCACTCGAGGACCGGCTCCGTCGGCGACGTATCCAGCTCGGACACTCGCCGGAGTGTACGGCCGGGCGCCGGTCTGCGGCTCTGCTGGGGACGACCGCCACGGTGGCCCGCTGGGGCCACCCCGCGCCACCACCCACTTTCGAGCCTAACGGGAGAGCGTACGCGTGTCCGTGGCGGAATCGTCGCGGGATGCTGACGGCTCGGACTCGTCGAGCGCCGCAGGCCGGAGCATGCTCTGGCCCTCCATGTCGGCGGGCACGGGCTCGCCGAGAAGCTCGAGCAGCGTCGGTGCCACGTCGTGCAGGGCGCGCTGCGGCCCCGGCCCCGGCGGCACGCCGTCGGCCGCGAGCACGTAGAGCCCTTCGTGCGCGTGGTTGGCGTCGTCCGGCCCGGTGTCGTTCTCGAACACGTGCACCGTCCCGGTTCCGACCTGACCGACGCTCCGCCAGTAGAGGTCGCCGAAGTAGACGAGGAGGTCGGGCGCGACCCCGCGCGCCTCGGCATACAGGTCTTCGGGCCGGTGCGCGACCGTGCCGATCGGCCGCCCCTGGTCGTCGCCGAGCGCCTCGAGCTTCTCCTTCAGCTCGTTCCGCACGCGCTCGTAGTCGTCCGGGGAGACGATCCCCTCCGGCTCGCGTCCCGCGACGTTGAGGAAGAGGCGGCAGTAGTAGCCGCCCTCGCCCCAGGCGACGGTGCGCGACCAGTCGATGAGGTCGGGCGTGAGGCGCGTGGGCTCGGTCGGTTCCTCGCGCAGCACGAGGTACCCCTCGCGGCGCAGCCATTCGTTGACGCAGATGCCGCCGTCCATCCGCTTCGCGCCGTGGTCGGAGACGACGAGCACCGCCGTGTCGTCGTCCGCGAACCGCAGCAGGCTCGCGATCTTCGAGTCGAGCCGCTTGTAGTAGTCGAGCATCGCGTGCTCGTAGGGATTGCCCGACTCGAACAGCCGATGCTCGGAGTCGGTGAAACGCCAGAAGGCGTGGTGGATGCGGTCGGTGCCCATCTCGACCATGAAGAACAGGTCCCACGGCCGCGTCTCGAGCAGGTGCTCGGCGAGGCGGAACCGCTTCTCGGTCATCTCCTCGATCTGGTCGAGCAGGCGGTCCTTCTCCTCCGAGCGGAAGTTCTCGACGTCGACCATGTAGTGCCCGACGACCTGCTCGATCTCGTCCTTCAGCTCGGGCGGATACGTGTAGCGGCTCGTCCGCGGGTCGGGAGTGAGGAAGCACGAGACCATCTCCCCCTTCACGCGGCTCGGCGGATAGGTCTGCGGCACGCCGAGCACGATCACGTCGCGCTCCCGCGCCGAGAGGATGTCCCAGACGCGCGGCACGCGCACCGCGCGCGAGTCGGCGAACTCGAGCTGGTCGTACGAGTGGTCGCGGCGGTTGCGGAAGCCGTAGAAGCCGAGCGAGCCCGGGCTCCGCGAGGAGGTCATCACCGACCACGCCGGCACGGTGATCGGCGGATCACAGGAGCGGAGTACGCCGAAGGAGCCCCGCTCGGTGAGCGACTGGATTGTGGGCAGTTCCGGCAGCCAGCGGTCGAAGACGAACTGGGGTGCCGCGCAGTCGAGCCCGATCACGAGGACGCGCTTGGCCATCGAACCCAGGCTAGTCGCGCGGCAGCCCGAAGCGTTCCGCTGCCAGACCCGCGAGCTCGCCCGCGGCGAGGCAGATGCCCCCGCGCTCGCCCACGGCTTCGATCAGCTCGAAGTAGAGCCGGTCCCAGCCGCGCGCGCTCGGCGCGTCGAACCGCTCCGGATGCCAGAGGATCGAGAAGGCGCCACCGTGCTCGGCCGCCCAGTCGAGCAACGCCAGCACCCGCGGCTTCGCGTCCGCCGCCGAGAGCCCCGCGTAGCGCTCCTCGGCCAGCGTCGCGTCCATCACGGCCAGCGGCACCTCGACGAGGTCGGCGGGACGGTCTCGCGCGAAGTCCCACGGACGGAACGGTTGTGCGATGCCGGCCCGGAAACCCAGCGCGTCGGGGAAGCCGAGCGACGTGTCGTAGCGGAAGCCGATCCCGGCCAGCGGCGCGAGGTTCCGGTGCGGATCGACGCGGAGGTAGTGGTAGCGGTGCCCGATCAGCGGCCCGTCGAGCTGCGCCAGCAGCAGACGTTCACGCGCCAACCGGTCGAGATCCTCGGCGGCGAGGTAGCTGCCGTGGAGGCCCACCTCTGCGTCGGCCGTCAACAGCGTCTCGACGAGCCGCGGCCGGAGCCTGTCGTACGCCTCGGGCGCGGCGCCGTCGGCCCGGTGGGCGTGGCCCGCCATCAGGAAGAACGTCGAGCGGGCGTCGTGCGCACGCTCCTCGGCGGCGATCTCCGCAAAACGCCAGTTGGGATCGGTGCCGCGGAGCTTGTGCAGCGGCACACGCGCGAGCCCGCGCGCCTCGTGCACCGCCGGACCGGCTTCGCCCGCGAGCGCATGGCTCTTCAGCCGCGCGGCCGCACCACGCATGCCGATCTTCGTCCAGCGCCAGGGGACGTCAACGTCGTGGGTGAGCGCGACGGCGAACCGCGCGCCCCGGTAGAGCGGCGGCTCCGCACCGAGCTCGCGGCGCAGCCGCTCGAGCGGCGGATCGAGCGGGTCGAGACACGAGGAAGCAGCGAGAAAACGTCCGTGCCGGTCGAGCTCTGCCCCCCGCTCCTCGACCCGCGCCAGGTGGAAGAAGCCCGCCGCGACGTCGTCTCCCTGCGGCAGCTCGCCGCGCTCGACGGCCTCCCACGCTTCGGCGCGGTACGGGACATCCTCACCGAGCCGCACGCGGGACGCTCCCACCATGTCGAGCACCCAGCGCGCCCGCTGCTCGACCGAAGCGGGGATCGCCACGGCGCGAGTGTAGTGCGGCACGCGGATTGGCCCTCCAGGCAGCGGGCTACCATCGGCTCCGTGAGCAGCGTGCAGACGCCGGCCCGGCCGAGTGGCGCTCCTGACGCCGGAGACGGCCGGTCGCAGTCGCTCGTCTCCCAGCTGCTCGAGCTGAGCCGCCACTCGGTGATCTACGGCATCGGCGGGCTCATGTCGCGCTTCCTCGCGGTCTTCATGCTGCCGCTCTACACGAGCTACGTCTCGGCGGCGGACTACGGCCGGATCGAGCTGCTCATGTCGCTGATGGCCGTGGTGGTCGTGGTGGTCCGAGGCGGCGCCAACTTCGGCTTCATCCGCTTCTACTTCCTGGACAAAGCCCCCGACTACCGACGCCGGCTCGTCCGCACCGTCTTCTGGGCGCAGATGACCTACTCCACGCTCGCGTTGGCGCTCTGCGTCCTGTTCGCGTCGCAGATCGCCAACGGGCTGGGCATCAGCGAGGGCCGCAATCTGCAGGGGAGCGGCACGAGCCTCGTCATCGCCACCGCCGTCCTGCTCTGGGTGAACGTCAACTACGCCCAGATGACGAACCTCTTCCGGGCCGAGAAGCGGTCGGTCGCCTTCACCATCGCGACGCTCCTGAACATCGGCATCACCGTCCCGCTCACGGTGATTCTCGTCGTCGTCTACAAGCAGGGCCCGCTCGGGATCATCGTCGGCAACCTCAGCGGCACGCTGGTGGTGTTCATCGCGCTGCTGGGCTACCGCCGCGAGCAGCTCGGCCTCCAGTTCGACCGGCATCTGCTCCGGTCGGTGAACAAGTTCGGAGTCCCGCTCATGGCGGCGGGGCTCGCGATGTGGGTGACGAACTTCGGCGACCGCCTCATGCTCAGCAAGCTCCTGCACGGCAACTACCGGCTCGACGAGCTCGGGCAGTACTCGCTCGCCTACAAGATCAGCTCGGCGATGGTGCTCCTCTTCACCGCGTTCCAGGTCGCCTGGCCGGCGTTCGCCTACTCGATCGAGGACGAGAGCGAGGCGAAGCGCGCCTACTCCTACATCCTCACCTACCTGATGTTCATCGCCGCCTGGGCCGCAGTCGGCCTGAGCCTCTTCGCGCCGTGGATCGTCCGTCTGCTCGGGAAGAAGCCGAGCTACTGGCCGGCGGCCAACGCGATCCCGGCGCTCGCGTACTCGAGCGTCTTCTTCGCCGGCTTCATCGTCGTCACGATCGCCACCGGCCGCATGCGCCAGACGAAGTTCAACTGGGTCGCCGCGACGATCGCCGCCGTCTTCAACTTCACGCTGAACCTCTGGCTGATCCCGGCCTACGGCATGGTCGGAGCCGCCTACGCCACGCTGGCCGCGTACGCCCTGCTGATGCTCGTGCGCACGTGGAACGCGCAGAGGATCTACCGGGTCGACTACCAGTGGCGGCGCGTCGTGAGCATCCTCCTCGTCGCCGGCGTGCTGACGGGAATCGGCGAGGCGATGCCCAACTCCATCCCCCTGGCGCTCGGCCTCACGGCTCTGTTCCCGCTCGTGCTCGCGCCGCTCGGCTTCTACCTGCCGGCCGAGCGGAAGCGGCTGAGGCGACTGCTTCCGGCCCATAACTAGACTCGCGCGGATGTCTGAGCAGGGCACGGCCGTCGTGGTCGAAGTCGCGTGGGTGAACGGCCTCGCGGCGATCCGTTCCCTCGGCCGGCAGGGACTGCGCGTGCTCGCCGTCGACAACCGGCCGTACGCGCTCGGCCTGCGCTCGCGCTACGCGGAGGCGCGGCTCGCGCCCGACCCGCTCGACGACGAGGACGGCTTCATCGAGGCGCTCCAGGCGATCGCGGAGGAGACCGACGACGTCCTCCCGATCTTCCCCACCCACGACGAGCACCTGAACGCGATCGCCCGCCACGCCGACACACTCGGCGAGCGCTACCGCTTCCCGTTCCCTGGCTGGGATGTGCTGGAGAAGATCCAGAGCAAGCGCCACCAGCTCGAGACGGCCGAGGCGGCCGGCGTCCCGGTCCCGCGCACGCTCTATCCGGGCTCGGCCGAGGAGGCGAAGGCTGCCGGCGAGGAGGTCGGCTTCCCACTCGTCGTCAAGCCGTCGGCGAACGTGGGCTTCCGGCGCAGCCACAAGCGCCAACTCTTCCGCTGCGAGACGCCTGCGGAGCTCGAGCGCGCGTACGAGGCGGCAGCGCCGTTCGAGCCGATGGTGCAGGAGCTGATCCCCTCGGGGCCGGAGGAGATGTACACGCTCGGCAGCTACCTCGACTCGGGCGGCGAGGCGCTCGGTCTCTTCTCCGGTCACAAGCTGAGCCAGACGCGCGGCTACATGGGCAGCGCGCGCGCCGGCGAGGCGCTCTGGGTGGACGAGGTCGTCGAGCACGGGCTCGCGCTCCTGCGGGCGCTCGACTTCCACGGCATCTCGCAGGTCGAGCTCATGCGCGACCCGCGCGACGGGCAGTACAAGCTGCTGGAGGTGAACCCGCGCCTGTGGCAGTGGCACAGCCTCGCCGCCGCGTGCGGGGTCGACCTCCCCTGGATCGCCTACCGCGACCTCGTCGGCGACCCGCTGCCGCCCGTGCGGATGCACGGCGACGGCAAGCGCTGGGCGATCACGCTCATGGCGGGCTCGGGCCGCGCGCTCGAGCGGCCGCCGTACGTCGACGCCGTCTTCGCACGGGACGACCCGAAACCGGCGCTCGTACAGATCGGCCGCCATGCGGTGCGCGGCGTCCGCACCCTGACGGGAGCGGGACGGCGTGGCTGAGTCGCTCCGCATCCTCGGCGTCGGCGACGCGAAGTCGCGCCACTTCGCCCGCTGGGCGACCCGGCTCGCAGAGCGCGGCCACGAGGTGCACATCGCGTCCGGCCGCGTCAATCCGCGCGAGGGCGAACTCGACGGCCTGGTCGTGCACCAGTTCCAGGATCTCGACCCGCTCCTGAAGGTGCCGCTCGTGCGGCGCTACCGGATGGCTCCCGCCCTCACCGGACTGGCGCAGCGCGTGCAGCCCGACGTCGTCCACTCCCACTACCTCCTGCCCTACGGCTACTGGACGGCGCGCGCCGGGCTCGGGCCGCTCGTCGTCAGCCCGTGGGGGAAGGACGCGATCGTCGACGCCTGGAGCTCGCCCGACGCCGAGGAACGCGCGCGCGTGGCGATCGCCGCCGACCGCGCGCTCGCCTACGTCGTCAACTCGCAAGCGCTCGAGGATGCAGCGGTGCGGCTCGGCGCCGACCGCGCGAAGTTCCACCGCATCTTCTGGCACGCGCGCATCGACGGCTACTCGCCCGAGCACGCCGACCGCGGCCGCTGGCAGACGCTCGGCTGGCCGGACGACGCGGTCGTCTGCCTCTCGCTGCGCAACTTCCGGCCCTACTCGAACCTCGACGTCGTCTTGAGGTCGTTTGCGAAGGCGAGACACAGAGGTGCCGGAGCTCCGACTCTTCTCGAGCGCCGGCGGCGGCTGGACGCGCGACGAGTTCGACCGGCTCGCAACAGAGCTCGGAGTCGAGCCGTACATGGCCGTGCGGGACGTGCCGGCCGCGGAGCTTCCGGCGGTGACGGCCTCCGCCGACTTCGCGGTCACGCTCGCGGACGTCGACTCCTCCCCCGCCTCGCTGCTCGAGACGATGGCGAGCGGCGTCCCGCTCGTGGCCGGCCTCGCGCCCTCCATGGACGAGTGGATCCAGCAGGGCGAGGGCGGCGAGCTCGTCGAGGACCGGCACGACGTCGACGCGGTCGCGGCCGCGATGGTGCGCCTCGCGCGCGACCCCGAGCTCCGCCGCGGTTACGGCGAGCGGAACCTGCGCGAGGTGCACGCGCGCTTCGGCGACCCGACCACGCAGCTGGAGCAGGTCTACCGCGAGGTGCTCGGCCGATGAAGCGTGTCCTGGCCCTCGCCTTCGACGGCGCCGACTACGACCTCGTCCGGCGCCTCATGAGCGAGGGGAAGCTGCCCACCATCTCGCGGCTCGCGCGGGAAGGTGCGTTCGGGCCGCTCCGCTCGACGGACCCGGCCTTCACCCCGACCGCCTGGTCGACCTTCCTCACGGGGCTGAACCCGGGCGGCCACGGGATCTTCAACTTCACGACCAACCCGAACCGGGGCACGCAGAAGCTCGAGAGCGCCGCGAGCCGCGCCGGCACGCCGCTCTGGCGCCTGCTCGGGCCGGCCGGGATCCGCTCGGCGTACGTCGGCATCCCGTTCACGTACCCGGCGGAGCCGCTGGAGGGGATCGTCGTCACCGGCTACGGCGGCCCGGAGCGCCCGCAGATCCTGCCGGCGAGCGCCGAGGAGCGGATCTTCGCCGCGTATCCCGACCTCGTGACGGCGCATCACCCGATGGCCGAGCGCTGGTGGGAGGACTTCCCCGCCTACACCGGCCGGCTGCTCGAGCACGCCGACCAGATGGCCGGCGTCTGCAAGCTCGTCTTCGAGCTCGAGCCCGACCTCCAGCTCCTCTGCGTGGACTTCATGAGCACCGACCACGTCGGCCACCTCGGCTTCGCCCGCTTCGATCCCGAGCACCCCGCGCACCAGTCGACCGGCGCCGGCAACGAGCTCCTCGAGGTCTACGAGCGCGTCGACCGGCTCTGCGGCGAGCTGATCGAGGCGGCGACCGCGCAGTACGGCGAGGAGCCGACCGTCCTCCTCTTCTCCGACCACGGGATGAAGCCGATCTACTGGATGTTCCACCTCGACCGCTGGCTCGAGGAGCGCGGCCATCTCCGCTTCCGCAAGCGGTCGCTGCAGCCGTGGCGGCGCGGTCGGCTCGACTGGTTCGCGCGGGTCGACCAGAAGCTCGTGCGCACGGTGCGGTGGTACGGCCGCGCGCTCGACCTGCTCCCGTTCCTGCCGCGGCCGGCGGCCGACCGCGCCTTCGCCGACATCGACTTCGGGAGGACGCGCGCCTACGGCTTCGCCTCGCAGGGACAGGTCTACCTCGGCGAGCTCACCGGCGCGCGGAACGATCCCGCATACATCGACGCGCTCGCAGCCGAGCTCGCGGAGATCCCGCACCCGGAGACGGGCGAGCCCGCCTTCCAGGTGCGGCGGAAGGAGGAGCTGTTCACGGGGCCGTTCCTCGCCAAGGCGCCGGAGCTCATGCTCATCCCGTACGACGAGCGGATCAACGTCGACCCCTCCCGCCGCCGCTGGACGGAGCCCTTCGAGCGGCATGAGCGGCTCGATCCCGAGGTGTCGTACGGCTACTCGGGCCATCACGGCGTGACCGGCATCCTCGCAGCGACCGGCCCGGGGATCCAGCCGGCGGACGTCCCGGACGACGCCGAGATCGTGCAGCTGCCGGCGACCATCCTCAGTCTGCTCGGGCTCTCGGCGGAGGGGCTAGACGGCGAGCCGCTGGCCGCGATCCTCGAGCAGGACACGGGCGACACCGGCCGAGGCGGTGGCCGCCGAGACGCCGCAGCCGGCGAGCGACGAGCCGGTCTACTCCGAGGAGGAGGAACGGCAGATGGTGGAGCGTCTCCGCGATCTCGGCTACGAGTAGCGCCCGACGACCCGGCTACCCTGGATTGCCGCAGTGAAGCCGCTCGCCTACGTCATCTTCCAGCTCGCCGTGCTCGGCGTCGCCCTCGTCGTCCACATCCGGAAGGACCCGTCCGCCACGTACAAGCTGCTCTGGCTCGCGGCCTACGGCGGCGTGATCGGGCTCGACGTCTGGTACCTCGCCAACTACGCGTACCCCGCCGGCTTCAGCTTCTGACCTCGACTGGGCCGTAGGACGTCAACCGTCCGGAGCCGGCCGCTCGTCCCGAATCCCATCGCGTGCGAGCCGCAGGCCGACGATCCCCACGAAGACCGCGAAGACGAGGCGGAGCGTGTCCGCCGGCAGCGCGAGCGCGAGCAGCGCCCCCACCACGCTGCCGACGGCGCCCACCACGCCGAAGCGCAACGCGAGCCCGAGGTCGCCGACCCCACGGCGCCGCAGCACGAGGCTCCCCACGATCGCCGTCGGCAGGATCACGAGCAGCGAGGTCGCCTCCGCGGCGTGCTGCGAGAAGCCGACCGCCAGCGTGAGGAACGGCACGATGAGCGTCCCGCCACCGACTCCGAGCAGCCCCGACGCCACGCCGACGACGACACCGAACGCGACGAGCACGACATAGAGCGTCGGGCCGCTCATGCGTGGACTCCGAGCAGCACCGCGACCCCGATGAGAAATACCCCGAACACGATCTTGAGCAGCCGCTCGTCGATTCGCGCGAGGTAGCCCGCGCCGATCCGCGCGCCCACGATCGAGCCCGCCGCGAGCGCGATCGCCGTCCCGTACTGCACCTCGCCCGCGACGCCGTAGGTCGCGATCCCGGCGATGCTGATCGGGATGATCGCGCCGAGCGACATGGCATGCGCGTCACGCTGGGGGTAGGCGGCCCAGAGCACGAGCAGCGGCACCATGATGATCCCGCCGCCGACGCCCAGGAGCCCCGACAGGAGGCCGCCGCCGACCCCGATCGCGAGCAGCTTCGGGTCGAGCCTGAGCGAGTGCAGGCGTGCGTGCATGGCGCGCGGCACACTATCGTCGGACGATGAGCTTCTCGACGCGCCCCGAGCTCCGCGGAACGTTCGGCATGGTGGCGTCGACGCACTGGCTCGCGTCAGCGGCCGGGATGGCCGTGCTCGAGCAGGGCGGGAACGCGTTCGACGCCGCCGTCGCGACCGGCTTCACGCTCCAGGTCGTCGAGCCGCACCTCAACGGCCCCGGCGGCGACCTGCCGGCGCTCGTCTGGCCGGCGAGCGCGACCGGCCGCTCGTCCTCTGCGCGCAGGGCCCCGCGCCGCGGGCGGCGACGATCGAGCGGTACCGCGACGAGCTCGGGCTCACGCTGATCCCGGGAACGGGGCCGCTCGCGGCGGTCGTGCCCGGCGCCTTCGGCGGCTGGATCGCGCTGCTGCGCGAGTACGGGACGCTGCCGTTGCGGGACGTCGCTCCACTTCGCGATCGGCTACGCCGAGGACGGCTATCCGGCTGTCGCCGCGATCGGCGACGCGATCGGCAAGGTCGAGCAGCTCTTCACCGACCACTGGACGACGTCGGTCGACGTCTACCTGCCGGCGCCGGAGCCGGGCACGCTGCACCGGAACCGCGCCCTCGCCGCGACCTACCGGCGCATGCTCGCCGAGGCCGAAGCCGCCTCGACCGACCGGGATGTCCAGCTCGAGGCTGCGCACGACTGCTGGTACCGCGGCTTCGTCGCCGAGGAGATGGTCCGCTTCCAGGAGCACGAGTGGCTCGACAGCTCCGGCGAGCGCCACGCCGGCCTGCTCGCCGACGACGACCTGCGCGACTGGGCGCCGACGCTGGGAGGAGGCGCTCTCCGTCGACTACCACGGCTACGAGGTCTTCAAGGCCGGCCCGTGGAGCCAGGCGCCGGTCTTCCTCCAGCAGCTCCGCCTGCTCGAGGGGTTCGACCTCGGCGGCATGGGCCAGGGCCGGCGCGAGTGGGTGCACACGATCACCGAGTGCGCGAAGCTCGCCTTCGCCGACCGCGAGGCGTGGTACGGCGACCCGGACTTCGCCGACGTGCCGCTCGCCGAGCTGCTCTCGCGCGACTACGCGGAGGAGCGGCGCGGCTGCTCGGCGACGGAGGCGTCGCCCGAGCTTCGTCCCGGCGCGCCGGAGGGCGCGAGCCGCGGCTGCGCCCGATCCGGTCGCGAGACGGCCGATCGCGCCGGGCGTCGGCGAGCCGACGCGCGGCGACACGGTCCACCTCGACGTCGTCGACCGCTTCGGGAACATGGTCTCGGCGACGCCGAGCGGCGGCTGGCTCTGGGGCGCGCCGGTCATCCCCTCGCTCGGCTTCTGCCTCGGCACCCGCGCGCAGATGTTCTGGCTCGAGGAGGGCCTGCCGAACTCGCTCGAGCCGGGCAAGCGCCCGCGGACGACGCTCTCGCCGACGCTCGTCGCGCGCGACGGCGAGCCGTACCTCGCGCTCGGCACGCCGGGCGGCGACCAGCAGGATCAGTGGACGCTGCACGCGTTCCTCGGCCACGTCCACTCCGGGCTCGACCTGCAGGCCGCGATCGACGCGCCGAACCACCACACGGAGGCGTTCCCGTCGAGCTTCTACCCGCGCGAGACGATGCCGCGCCACGTCGCAGTCGAGGAGCGAGCCGGCGCCGAGACGATCGAGGGCTGCGCCGAGCGCGGCCACGAGGTCGAGGTGTCGGCCGCCTGGACGCTCGGCCGCGTCAGCGCGGTCGCGCGCGAGCGCGGACGGGGTCCTGAAGGCCGCGAGCGAACCCGCGCGGCCGCCAGGGATACGCCGCAGGCCGCTAGGGGCGATCGATCAGCCCGGACGGATGATCCTGCGCGGGCGCGTCGAATACAGTTCGAACCGATGGACGACGACTACGGATCCAAGTTCTGGTTGAAAGTCGCCGGGCTCTTCGTGCTCGGCGCCATCGGCCTTTTCGTCATCTCGTGGCTGTTCCTGAGCCTGGTCTACGCGTGGAGCTTCCTCGGCGCGCTCCTCGTTCTCGCCGTCGTGGCGCTTGCCTTCGGCTGGATGCACGACCGCCGGAACAACCCCCCGCACGAGGGCAGCTACTAGCGGCCCGCGCTCCGGGCGCCGGCGATGGGAGCAGCAACCGACGAGGGCGCGCCCGACGAGCGCTCCGCAGTCGCGGACGCGATCGGAGGCGCGGCCGCCTACTCCGCGCGGGTCGCGGCCCGCGTCTGGACCCGCCCGCTCGAGGCGGCCGCGGAGGAGCTGCTCGGGACGCCCGAAGTCCGGCGCGCGCTCGACCGCACACTCTCGAGCCCGCTGCCCGAGGAGTTCGGCCGCCTCCTGGTGCGGCATCGCGTCATGGAGCGAGTCGTCCACGAGCTCGTGGCCTCGGGCGAGCTGGAGCGCATGCTCGAGACCACGCTCGCCAGCCCCCAGTCGCAGGAGTTGCTCGACCGGGTGCTCGCCAGCCCGGCGCTGAAACAGGCACTCGAGCGCGTCCTCTCCGGACCGGAGGTTCGGGCTGCGCTGACGTCCCAGACCACGGGCCTCGCCGACGAGGTCATGGTCGGCGTACGCGGCAACGCCGCCGGTTTCGATTCCCGGCTCTCGACGCGCACGGACACGCCTGGGACACCGTTCGCGGGTGTGGCGAGCCGCGGCGTCGCGCTGGCGGTCGACGCGTTCGCGATCGTCGCCGCCACCGCGCTGCTCGGCGGAGCCGCCGCGCTCGTCGCCTCGGTGGTGGGCGGCCTGCGGCCCGAGTGGCTCGCGCAAGGGCTGCTCTCCCTCGCCACGGTGGCGATCGCGGTCGGCTACTTCGTCGTCTTCTGGCACACCGCGGGCCAGACCCCGGGGATGCGGCTGATGCACGTGCGTGTCGTCTCGCGACGGAACGACGGCCGGTTGACCGGGTGGCAGGCGATCGTGCGGACGCTCGGGCTCGCGCTCGCGATCATCCCGTGCTTCCTCGGCTTCGTCCCGGCCTTCTTCGACCGCCGGCGCCGCGCGCTGCCCGACTATCTCGCCGGCACCGAGGTGGTCTACGACGGCGCCGGCGACCGCGGCGCCGTGTCGTAGGCTCGGAGCATGACCAGCGAGAAGCTGTCGCCCGAGACTGCCACGAAAACCGAGCGCCGGCGACTGCGCACCGAGGCGTTCGCCGCGCGGGCACAGCAGATCAGCGAGCGGGCGGCCGCGGAGCGCACACGCCGTCCCTACGTCGACGCCCTGTTCCAGCTGTTCGACCGCGACGTGGAGGTCGGCGGCGGGATCATCGCGGGCGCTCTCGCCTATCGCCTGTTCATCTGGATGCTCCCGTTCGCGCTCGTCCTGGTGGCCGGGCTCGGGATCACCGCCGAAGCGACGTCCCACTCCCCGCTCGGCACGGCGGGATCAATCGGGCTCGCGGGGATCGTCTCCGGGTCCGTCGCCTCCGCGGCGAAGAGCTCCTCGCGGTGGTACGGGCTGATCGTCGGCATCCCCCTCCTGTTCTGGGCGACTCGAAGCGTTCTGAGAGCCCTGATCGCCTCGCACCGGCTGGTCTGGACCGACCTGCGCGCCACCGCCCCACGCCCGACGGTGCGAGCGACCGCGAGGCTGCTCGTGCTGATGCTGGCCGTCTTTGGCTGCTCCGGAGCCGTCACGACGGCCAGAGGCTGGTCGTTCGGAGCCGGTGTGCTGGCCAGCCTGCTCGTGATCGCCCCCTTTGCCGGCATCTGGCTGGCCGTCTCGATCCGGCTCCCGCATCGGGACGCCGGCTGGCGTGACCTGATCCCCGGCGCCCTCCTCTTCGGCGTCAGCGCCATGCTGATCCAGGCGCTCGCGACCTATGCGTTCGCGCCCATGGCGCTGAGCAAGCAGGGAACGTACGGCGCGCTCGGCCTCGCGGCTGCGCTGCTCCTCGGCCTGTTCATGATCGGGCGGGTCATGGTCATGACGGCGGCCCTCAACGCGACCCTCGTGGAACGGCGCAGACGTGGCTAGCGCCGGCCTCGAGCAGGCACCCATCCCGGCCGTGGAGGAGTCCTCGCGCGCCGGGAAGACCGGGGCGATGCTCGAAGCTCCCGGGCTGCTCCGCATCATGTGGGCAGACCCGCAGCACGCCGCCGAGCACCTCGCCGTCTGGTCGCTGGCGCGCTTCGGCCCACGGGCGGAGTCCGCGGTGGCGAAGCTGCGCTCGCGGGATCCGGTCCCGACCCGCGACGAGCTCGAGCAGCTGGTGGTGACCCGCCAGACGCGGGTGGTGATGACGGAAGGCGCGTTCGTGGGCGGGCCGTTCGTCTTCCTCATGGCGGTGGCGTTCTGCGCGGCGCTGCTCGGCCAGGCGCAGATGGTCTACGAGCTCGCCGCCGCCGCCGACCGCAGCCCGACCGACCGGCTCCGCGCCGCCGAGCTGCTCGTGCTGCTCGGCGCCTACTCCTCCACCGGCGAGGCGTTGCAGGCGCTGGCGGACCTGCCGGCCGACGCAAGCGCTCGCGTCGGCAAGCGGCTGCCCCGCGGCACGCGGATCGAGGCCCTGAAGAAGATGGCCTATCTGCTGCAGGTCCTCGCGCCACCCGTGGAGCGAAGCCGGCTCCGGGCGACCGCGGGCTGGACCGGCGTCGGCGTGCTCGTGCTCGTCGGCCTCGTCGTCCCGCTCGTCTGGGTGCCGTACATGGCCTACTCGATGCGCCGCAGCACGCTCCGTCTGGCCGAGCGCGCCCGGATCTACTACTCGGCCTCGGGGCCGGCGGACGACGGCGTGGTCGTCACGCACGGCGAGCGGGTCCAGGCGGGCGGCCTCCTCGCGCTGACGCGAGTCGTGCTTCTGGCAGTGTTCCCGCTGCTCGTGGCGGTCGTCGGCCTCCTGACAGGGTTCTCCT
The DNA here is from genome assembly GCA_963743545.1 of uncultured Actinomycetes bacterium. GTDB lineage: Bacteria > Actinomycetota > Thermoleophilia > Gaiellales > Gaiellaceae > Palsa-739. The sequence continues at coordinate 44,545 of CAVUQB010000007.1, forward strand.
TCGCCGGCGGCAACTGGCTCACGGCGCTCGTCGTGCTCCTCGCCGCGTCGGCGCTCGCGACGTTCGGCTGGCTCGCCTATCACCGGAGACGTGCCGGGTGACGCAGCCCGATCGCACACCGCCCGAAAGCCTCACCCAGAAGGCGCAACGCGCCGGGCACCCGATGAGCATCATCGAACGGCGCATGTCGAAGTTCCTGCAGGAGCCGCCGTCCGTGCGGCTCGCTGCGAACGTGATCGTGACGGCGACCGTGCTCGTCGTGGTGCTGGGCGGCGTGATGATGCGGGTGTTCGACCACAAGGAGTACGCGTCGGTCTGGCTCGGCATGTGGTGGGTGCTGGAGACGGTCACCACGGTCGGGTACGGGGACCTGACACCCAAGGCGGCGATCGGCAAGATCCTGACCTCGCTCGTGATGTTGTGGGGCGTCGCCTTCCTCGCGATCATCACGGCCGCGATCACGTCGGTGTTCGTCGCCCGCGCCCAGCGGGAGCGGGCGCTCGGCGAGAAGGAGGCCGAGGCCCCGCTCATGGCCGGCCTGGTCAGGGTCGACGAGCAGCTCGCCCAGCTCGCGGAGCACACGCACGAGCTCGACGCCCGCCTCGATCGGATCACCGAGCTGCTCGAGCAGCCGGCGCCCGAAGCCTGAGTCAGCGCCGGCGCCGGGCGAGCAGTGCGAGCCCGAGCGTCGCCGCCACGGTGAGCACGAGCCGCACCGCCTTGCTGCCGCGCAGCTTCGACTCGCCGCCGGCGCGAGGCGCCATGTCCACCGGCACCTCCTCGAGCCGCAGGCCCGCGTCGACGATGCGGATCAGCGCCTCGACCTCCGGCGCCCCGCTCGTGTACGGCTCGGCGAGGAGCGGCAGCGCCTTCGCGTTCACCGCGTAGAGGCCACTCGTGGCGTCGCCGAAGGGACGGCGCAGCACGACACCCATCGAGCGTCGCAAGCACTCCCGTCCCTAGCCGCCGCGCCGCGCTCGGCCGGTAGCGGTACGGCGCGTAGCCCTCCCCGGAGACGAACCGCGAGCCGACCGCGACGTCGCACTCGCCCGCGCGCACGCGCTCGAGCAGCCGCGCGAGCTCCTCCGCGGGATGCTGGCCGTCCGCGTCGACGCGCCCGCAGAACGCGTAGCCGTGCTCGAGGGCCCAGCGGTAGCCGGCAGCGATCCCGATCTGCAGGCCCTGGTTCGTCCCCAGCGACAGCACCTCCGCCCCGTGCGCGCGGGCGATCTCGGCCGTGCGGTCGGTCGAGCCGTCGTCGACGACGAGGACGTCCGCCTCCGGCAAACGCTCACGCAGCTCGTCGAGCACCGCCGGCAGGTTCTCCTCCTCGTTCCAGGCGGGGATGAAGACGACGGTGTCGCTCACGGCAGCCTCCGGGCGAGCTCGGCCCGCGCGGCGCGGAGCTGCAGCGGCAGGAACGGCAGCGCGCAGAGCTCCCACGCGACCGAGCGGACGGTCGGTGCGAGCCGCGGGACCCGGAAGGCGACCTCGACGCCCGAGCCCCGGTAGAGCCGGCGGAAGCAAAGCCGCGTCCGGAAGAGGTGCGGCGGCGCGCAGACGACGACGGCGGCTCCGACCTCGCGCTCGAGCAGCAGCGGCAGCGTGCGGGCGGCGTTCCCGGCCGTCGACGTCGCCGTCGGCTCGACGACGAGCTCGACCGCCGGCCCGCGCCACGCGTCCCGCATCTGCTCGGCCTCGGACGGTCCGCCGGTCGGCGACCAGCCGCTGAAGACGACGACGTCGGCTCCCGCGCTGCTCACGAGCTGCTCGGCCTCGCGAACGAGCCGCAGGCAGCGCCGGCTGATCCGGTGCACGCCGGCTAGGTCGGGCCACCCGTGACCGGGGACGACGATCGCTGTCCGGTTCCCCGCCATGCCGCCGCCATCATGGCTGCGCCACGGGCTCCGCGACCAGCCGGCGCCATCCGACGAGCACGCGATGGAGAGTCTCGGCGCCGACGACGCGCCCTTCGGGAGCGGGCAGGCGCCCCGGGTAGAGCAGGAACGGCTGCGTCTGGGAGCCGCCGAGACCGCCGTGGAACGAGATCAGCTCCTCGAAGGCGCAACCCTCGTCGAGGGCGGGATCGTAGAAGCTGCCGACGAGCAGATCCGGCGCGTGCGCGAAACGGTGCGTGCGCAGGAGATGCTGGGCCGCCGTGGCGTGGAAGCCGGCGAGCGGGTCGTCGCCGTCCACGCGGTCCTCCTCGAGATACCTCGCGCCTCCGGGCCCGAGCACGACGGCGCCGTGCGTCCGCGGACTGCACGAGCACCCAGCCGACGTGTGGGTGTGAGGACAGAGCCGGCAGCAGCTGCGGGTGGCGCGTCGTCGAGCTCCTCGCGCGTCATCCGTCCCTCCTCCTCCAGCAGGTAGACGAGGCCGAGGTTGCCCGAGCCGAGGACGACGACGTCACGGCCGGAGACGTCGTTCTTCGCCGGCTTCGCCTTCCGCCCGGTCGCCTCGGCGGCGGCGTGGCCGACCATCGCCTTCTGCTCGTCGCCGCCGGCGATCGTGCTGACGCCGCCGTGCGCGAGGTTCCGCTGCACGAGCTCGTCGAGCCCGTAGCCGTTGCGCTGCTTGAAGGTCGCCCCCTGCGTCTGGCCGTGGTCGGAGAGGACGACGAGCTCGTACGGCCGCGCGGCGTAGCGGCGGGCGCGCTCGATGCGGCCGAACTGCTGGTCGAGCTTCCGCAGCGCCTCGAGGGTGTCCTCGCGCTCGAGGCCGGAGTGATGCGCGACCTCGTCGTAGCTCGAGAAGGTCGCGTAGACCGCGGGCCTCCCCTTCAGCATGTCGGTGAGGACGCCGTAGACGATCAGGTCGCGGACGAGCACGCACATCGTCGCGCGCAGGAACGGGTAGATGCCGCCCCGGTGGCCGCGCGGCCGGACGTCGCGCCGGCGCTGCCTCCCCGCGGCCACCAGCTCCAGGATCACCTCCCAGACGAAGAGGACGAACGTCCGTACCACGTTGAAGCCGTTCGAGAGGAAGGCGCGGTAGCCGGGGTTGGCCGAGCGCTCGGCCTCCATCCGGCTGACGGTGAGGATCATGTGATCGGCGCCGCCCGAGAAGAGGTTGCCGCGGCTCGCTCCGCCGTCGACGAGGAGGCCCGTTCCCGCGCCGATGTGCCGCCGCTCGAGCTCGGCGCAGTCCTCCGGCGACGAGCACGCGACGACCACCTTCCGTTCCTTCTCGACCCAGCGGAAGGCGACGATGTCCTCGTTCGACCCGAGCAGGATGCCGGCCTGCGAGGCGCCGGTCTGCGACGAGAGATCGGGCTCCCACTCCAGCGAGCCGGTGCGTGCCGTCCTCGAGCCAGCTCGCCATGGTCGGGGCATGTCCGTCCCGCATGGCCCGCTGCAGCACCGGCAGCGCCAGGCCGTCGATCTCGAGGAAGACGATCCCCGGCGTGTCCGTCACGACCCGCTCGCCCGACCGCCGCGCGATCCGCTCGACGACGCGCAGCGAGTAGATGTCGTCGTCGTTCGTGCCGAAGAGGGTCGAGAGGATCACGCCGACCGCCGACGCGGCGACCGCGACGGCGAGCGCCGACCAGAAGGAGTCGATCGCCAGGCCTTCGCTGACCCGGGCGACGAGGAGCAGCATCCCAGCGTCGAGGAACAGCACGCAGCAGAAGCCGACCAGCGCCGTGAACGGGATCCGCAGCGCTGCGACCAGCGGCGGCAGGATCGCGTTGAGCACCGCGATGAGCAACGCAGCGCCGAGCGCCGAGCGGAAGGTCGAGTCCGACGCGCCGGGGACGAGCCTCGTCGCGACGAACAGGGCGACGGATCCGAGCAGCCAGACGAGCACGAGCTGGCCCGCCCGGAAGCGAGGCCGCTCGGGCGTCCAGCCCGGGGCCTCGCCGTACGCCACGCTCACTGAGCGGCCTGGTCGGCGCCCGCCGCCTTGGCCTCCGCCTTGGCCGCCTTCTTGGCGCGCCGCTTCTCCGACTCCTCCTCCTGGCGGCGCTTGGCCTCGGTATACGAGTCGGTCACGAGCTTCTTCCCGCCGCCCCACCCCCAGGCCCAGATCATGAGGATCAGGGCGAAGAGGATGCACCACGCGGTCGACACGAGCTGTTGCGCCACGGAGTAGGCCGTCGCGTCGGTGGACGAGGCGACGCCCTTGAGCGAGGCGACGTTCCAGGCCTGCGTCACCCCCACGCCGCCCGGCGTGACCGACGTCACGTTGGCGAGCGAGTTGCCGCCGGCGACGTGCATCAGCGTGTCGAAGCTGACCGGGATCCCGTAGGCGTTGAGGAAGACGGCGACCACACCGAGCCCGGCGCACCAGCTCACGAACGAGGGCAGGAACACGCGCCCGAAGAAGGCGCCGCCGTGGCCGAGGATCGCGCCTCCCTCCTTCGCCTTGTCCCACCACTCGACCACGTGCGGCCAGTAACGCCGCACGAGCAGCACGATCAGCAGGGCGCCCCCGCCGAAGACCACGATCGTGGCAGCCGGGTGCTTGTGCACCCAACTGAAGGAGATGTCGAACGAGCCGCCGATGCTGAAGAAGAGGTAGAGGTAGGTGAAGGCGCCGGCGACGGTGAAGAAGATCTTCTCGACGGCATAGGCACCGAGAACGGCGGCGAAGCTGATGGAGAGGAAGCCGGTGACCATGATCAGGAAGACGAGCGTGCCGAGATTGGCCGGGAGGATCGAGTTGAGCGCGACGGAGACGGCGTAGCCGGCGAGGATGTCCTTCCACTTCGTCCGCTCCGGGTAGGCGAAGCGGAGGATCGAGTACCAGGCGTAGGCCGTCGCTGTCGTCTGCAGCACCATGAGGGCAATCGCCGCAATGAGCGAGCCGGCCGAGATCGTCGTGATCGTCTTCCAGAGGTTGTGGAACCAGCCTCTGAGGTCCCAGCCGAGGAGGTTCGCCGCAGCGCCGATCACGACCACGATCAGCGCCCAGACGACGATCCGGTGCCACAGCGGCCGAGACCGCTTCGGCGGAGCCGGTGCCGCCTGCGCGACCGCGGTCATGCGGCGAGCTCCGCGACGTGGTCGAGAGCGCCGGCGACGTCGCGCGTGTCGACCAGCTCCACCGGCACGCCGTAGTCCGCGAGGCCGGCGGCCCGTTCCGCCGCGCCCGGGAAGCCGCTCGGCACATAGAGGTGCCGGGGATACGCGAGCGCCGCCCGCCAGCCGCGCTCGCACTCGAGCACGTCGCCCCACAGGGAGACCATGCCGATCACGAAGAGGGAGCCCGGCGGCAGGCCGTCGTCGATCGCCATTCGCCTGCGCAGGAGCTCGAGGGGCGCGCCGTAGATGCCACAGCTGCACGTCTCGCTCGGGACCGCATGCCGCGGCCGGCGGGACAGGCGCAACCGCTGCGCCTCGCACCGCGCCTCGAACGGAGCTCCGACCGGCCAGAACGACATCCGGTAGAGACTACGCAGGCGAGGGGACGCATCGACGTCCGCGACCTCCCAGAGTCTCCAGGCGCACAGCGGCTCCGCGTAGTCGGGCGCGATCGACACCGCGGGGGCGGGCGCGAAGGGCTCGCCTGACTTGCGCCAGCGCATCGTGCGTCTCTTCTCGCTCAACCGCGTGAGCTTCGACCAGTCCCCGGTCGCTCGCGTCATGCCGGACGGATGAAACGGCCGGCCGCTTCACCCGGGCAGGACGATGCGGCCCACACGCGCCAGGGGGAATCTGGGGCCATGACCGGTCCCGTCCCGGCCCGCCCGGCGCACCTCAAACGTATCGAGCGAATGCGCTCGACCCACAGCTACTGGGCCGTGCTCGCGGCGATCTTCGTCACCTTCTTCCTCGCCGCGCTCCTGCCCGACCAGCCCTGGGCATCGAGCCTCATCGTGCTCATCCAGAGCGCGACGCTCCTGGTCGCAATCTGGACGGCGGGCTTCGCAATGACCGACCACACCACCTCCTTCGTGATCGCAACCGCCGCCAGCATCGCCGCCGTGATCAACTTCTTCTGGCGGGGAGAGGCCCTCACGGCCACGCTCGGCCTCATCGCCGGGCTCCTCATCGTCACCGTCGCCGTCGTGATCGCCAAGGGCGCGGTCGCGCAGAACGAGATCAACTCGCGGTCGGTCGCGGGTGCGATCTGCGTCTACATGTTGTTCGGCTTGCTGTTCATGTTCCTGTTCGGCGTCCTGGCGGTGCTCGGCCACGGGCCCTTCTTCGCCCAGGGGACGGACGGGACCCGCTCGCTCCGCCTCTACTTCAGCTACGTCACGTTGGCCACGCTCGGCTACGGCGACTACACGCCGGCCGGGAACCTCGGCCACGCGCTCGCCGTGCTCGAGGCGCTTATCGGCCAGCTGTATCTCGTCACGGTCGTGGCGGTGGTCGTCACCCGTCTCGCCGGCCCGGGACGAGCCCTCATCCGCAAAAAGGAGAGTGAGAACGATGCCCCTCAAACATGAAACGCACGAGTTGCAGCAGGCCGCGGACCTCCTGATCGCCCCGCTCTACTCGCTCGAGGCCCAGCGGATCCCGCGGCACAAGCTCACCGAGAGCGAGCTGCCGCCGGAGGTCGCGTATCAGATCGTCCACGACGAGCTGATGCTCGACGGCAACGCGCGTCTGAACGTGGCCACGTTCGTGTCGACGTGGATGGAGCCCCAGGCCGAGCGCCTGATGGCCGAGTGCCTCGACAAGAACATGATCGACAAGGACGAGTATCCGCAGACCGCGGCCCTCGAGACGCGCTGCGTCAACATCCTCGCTGACCTCTGGCACGCTCCGAAGCAGGACGAGGCGACCGGCTGCTCGACGACCGGCTCGAGCGAGGCCGCGATGCTCGCGGGAATGGCACTCAAGCGGCGCTGGCGCAAGCGGCGGGAAGCGGACGGGAAGCCCGCCGACAAGCCCAACATCGTCATGGGCGCGAACGTCCAGGTCTGCTGGGAGAAGTTCGCCAACTACTGGGAAGTCGAGATGCGCCTCGTGCCGATGGAGGGCGAGACCTACCACCTCACGCCGGAAGGCGCGGTTGCGCACTGCGACGAGAACACGATCGCCGTCGTCGCCGTCCTCGGCTCCACGTTCGACGGCTCGTACGAGCCGGTGGCCGATATCTGCGCCGCGCTCGACAAGTTCGAGCAGGACGCCGGAATCGACGTGCCGGTGCACGTCGACGGCGCCTCCGGCGGCATGTTCGCGCCGTTCGTCGACCCGGACCTCGTCTGGGACTTCCAACTGCCGCGCGTCGCGTCGATCAACACGTCGGGCCACAAGTACGGCCTCGTCTATCCGGGCGTCGGCTGGATCGTCTGGCGCGACGCGGCTGCGCTCCCCGACGAGCTGATCTTCCGCGTCAACTACCTCGGCGACACGATGCCGACGTTCGCGCTCAACTTCTCGCGTCCGGGCGCGCAGGTCGTGGCGCAGTACTACAACTTCATCCGGCTCGGCTTCGAGGGCTACCGACGAGTGCAGCAGTACGGCCGGGACGTGGCGACCGGGCTGGCGGCGCAGCTCGAGAAGCTCGGGCCGTTCGACCTCCTCACCCGCGGCGACGAGCTGCCGGTCTTCGCGTTCCAGCTCAAGCCGGAGGTGAAGAACTACAGCGTGTTCGATCTCTCGCTCGCGCTGCGCGAGCGCGGCTGGCAGGTGCCCGCCTACACGTTCCCGGAGAACCGCACCGACCTCGCCGCCCTGCGCGTCGTCGTACGGCGCGGCTTCACGCACGACATGGCCGACCTGCTCGTCGCGGACGTGAAGCGGCAGCTGGCGCGGCTCGGGCAGCAGGCGGCGCCGACCCACGATGCGTCGAACGCGACGGCGTTCGCGCACTAAGGTCTCGCTGATGGCGGCCAACCCTCGGAGTGACGCCCCGCAACGCGCGGGCCTCGTTCTCGGCTCTCTGATCGCGGTCGCCGCGGTCGCGAACCTCGGGCTCGCGGTCGCGAACGTCGCACTGCCGTCGATCGGACAGCACTTCGACGCTTCCCAGACGGCGCTCAACCTCGTGGCGGTCGGCTACTCGCTCGGCCTGGCGGCGTCGGTGCTGTACTTCGGCGCCGTCGGCGACCGGTACGGGCGGAAGCTGCTGCTCGTCCTCGGAATGGTGCTGACGATCCCTGCGGACTGCCTCGCCGCCTGGGCGCCGTCGATCGACGTCCTGTTCCTGGCGCGCGTGATCGGCGGCCTCGCGGCGGGGATGGCGTACCCGACGACTCTGGCGTTGATCACAGCTCTCTGGTCGGGGCCGGCGCGGACGAAGTCGATCGCGCTCTGGGCGGCGACCGGCGGGGCGATCGCCGCGCTCGGCCCCCTCTGCGCCGGGATCCTGCTCGAGCACTACTGGTGGGGGTCGGTCTTCCTGCTCACGGCGCCGCTGGCGCTGATCGCGCTCGCGATGGCGGTCAAGCTCGTGCCGAGTCACGTGAACGAGAGCACGGAGCCGGTCGACCACCCGGGCGGGGTGCTCTCCATCTTCCTCGTCGGCGCGCTGATCCTGGGGATCAACTTCGCCGCCGTCCCGAACGAGACGACCCTGGTCCTGGGCCTGTTCATCGTCGCTGCGGCTGCTTTGGTCGCGTTCTTCATCCGGCAGCGGCGTGCGAAGAACCCGCTCTACGACCTGAAGGTCGCCGCGCGCCCGACGTTCTGGGTCGCGGCCTGCGCGGGGCTGATCGTGTTCGGCTCGCTGATGGGAGCGATGTTCATCGGGCAGCAGTTCCTGCAGAACGTGCTCGGCTACTCGACGGTCGATGCCGGGCTGGCGATCCTGCCGGCGGCGGCGTGCATGGTCGTCGTTGCCCCGCGGTCGGCCAAGCTGGTCGAGGCGCGCGGCGCGCGGTTCACGCTCCTGTTCGGCTACGTCTTCGTGCTCCTCGGCTTCCTCACGATGCTGCTGCTCTGGAAGGAGAACATCGCCTACTGGAAGGTCGGTCTGGGCTACGCCTTCGTCGGGATCGGGGTCGGCCTCGCGGGGACTCCGGCCTCGCACTCGCTGACCGGCTCGGTGCCGGTCAAGCGCGTGGGCATGGCGTCGGGCACCGCCGACCTGCAGCGCGACCTCGGCGGCGCGATCATGCAATCGATCTTCGGCGCGCTGCTAACCGCGGGCTACGCAGCCGCAGCCGGAGCCGCGGTCGCCTCCTCCGGCAAGAGCATCAACAGCCAGGTCCAGACCGACCTGACGAAGTCGTTCTCCAGCGCCGCCGACACCGCTGCCCGGTTCCCGACGTCGGTTCAGGACAACATCATCGCGGCCGCGAAGACGGCCTTCCTGCAGGGCGACCAGTGGGCGTACACGGCGGGCATCGTCGCCGTGCTGCTCGGCGCCGCGCTCGTCTTCTTCTGCTTCCCGCGTGTCGAGCGCGAGAAGGAACTGCTGGCGGCCTACCAGGAGCAGGACGCCGCGCCGGCCTGAGCGTGGGACCAGCGGCCCGGCGGCGTGCAACCGCCTCCCGGTCGCCGCGTTGTAGCCTTCTGCGCGGAAGGAAAGGAGATCCAATGGTTGCTCTCGACGAGAAGAAAGACGGGCATCCCCCGATCGCTCCAACGGTGGAGCACTTCACCACCGCCGAGCGCGCTGCGCGCGGCCGCGCGGCCCGCGCCGAGTGCCCGCGCTCGAGCCACGCGAGTTTCGAGCTCGCCCCCGACCGCGACCCGGTCGCGATCCTGGAGGCGCAGGCGACGTCCCGCGTCCCCGAGCTCGTCCCCGTCCGCTACGGCCGCATGCTCGTATCTCCGTTCACCTTCTACCGCGGTGCGGCAGCGGTGATGGCGCACGACCTCGCGGCCACGCCGCGGGCGGGTCTGCAGGCGCAGCTCTGCGGCGACGCCCATCTCTCCAACGTCGGCGGCTTCGCCTCTCCGGAGCGCACGCTCGTCTTCGACCTCAACGACTTCGACGAGACGCTGCCCGGACCGTTCGAGTGGGACGTGAAGCGCCTCGCGGCGAGCTTCGAGATCGCGGGCCGTGACCGCGACTTCACGGAGGCACAGCGCACCACGGCGGTGCTGAGCGCCGTCCGCGCCTACCGCGAGTGGATGCGGAGACTGGCCGAGGCGCGCAACCTCGACGTCTGGTACGCCCGCCTCGACGTCGAGACGATCGAGCAACGTCTCCACGAGATGCAGGCCAAGCCGCAGGCGGCGGCCGTGGCGAAGGCCGCCGCGAAGGCCAGGACGAAGGACAGCCTCAAGGCGTTCGCGAAGCTGACGCAGGAGGTCGACGGCGAGCCGCGCATCGTGTCGGATCCTCCGTTGATCGTCTCGGCGGCCGACCTGGCCCAGGAGGCGGGAATCCAGTTCGAGCAGCTCGAGAGCGTGATCCACGGGCTGTTCCGGCAGTACCGCCAGACGCTGCAGGACGACCGCCGCCACCTGCTCGAGGAGTTCCGGATGGTCGACCTCGCCCGCAAGGTGGTCGGGGTCGGCAGCGTCGGCACGCGCTGCTGGATCCTCCTGATGCTCGGCCGCGACGGCGACGACCCGCTCTTCCTGCAGATCAAGGAGGCGCAGGCGTCAGTGCTCGAGCCGTACCTCGGCAAGAGCATGTACGAGAACCACGGCCAGCGCGTCGTGGCGGGCCAACGGCTGATGCAGGCGTCGAGCGACATCTTCCTCGGCTGGGTGCGCACGAAAGTGACCCTCGACGGCTCGGAGCGCGACTTCTTCGTCCGCCAGCTCTGGGACTGGAAGACCTCGGTCGACCTCGACGCGATCCTGCCCGAGGGGCTCGCCCTCTACGGCGAGGTCTGCGGGTTCCTGCTCGCGCGCGCACATGCCCGTTCCGGCGACCGGATCGCCATCAGCTCCTATCTCGGCAAGAGCGACACCTTCGACCGGGCGCTCGCCGACTTCGCGGTCGCCTACGCCGACCAGAACGAGCGCGACCACGCCGCGCTAAAGCAAGCCGCGGACGAGCACCGGATCTCCGTGCAGGAGGGGCTCTAGGCGAACTGGGGCTGCGTGAGCGTCATCACGCTCGGCAGGTCGGCAAGGAGCCTCCGGATCAGCTCGGGGAAAATGCGGCGTCGGTGACCAGCACCATCCGACGCGCGGACGAAACTCGCAGGACGTGAACGCAGGGGAGGGCCACGCCACGGAAACCGGGCGCACGCATCTGAGAGGTGCGTTCACCACGCCGCGCTGGCTGCGCGACCTCGGCCGCAGCTCCTGGCTCCTCGTCGGGCTGTTGCTGCTCGTCATCGGCCTGATCTGGCTGCTCGCCGAGACGTACACGATCGTCGGGCCGATGGTCTGCGCGCTCATCGTCTCGGTCGTGGCGATGCCCCTCGTGCGCATGCTCGACCGCCACATGCCGCGAGCGCTGGCCGCCGGGATCGTCCTGATCGCGATCGCCACGGTCGCAGTCCTCATCGTCGTGATCGTCGTCGCCGGCATCACCGGCCAGAGCGCCGACATCTCTGCCCAGACCACCGCCGGCGTCGACAAGCTCCAGGGCTGGTTGAAGAGCAGTGGCGTCGACTCCTCGAGCGCATCCGGTGCGGCCACGACGGCGAAGCACGCCGCGTCGCAGATGCTCTCCACGCTCGTACACGGCATCGTCAACGGCATCCGCGGGCTCGCCTCGGTCCTGTTCGGCCTGTCGTTCGCTGCGCTCGGCACCTTCTTCCTGCTCAAGGACGGGCCGCAGATGCGGCGCTGGGTCGACCGTCACGTGGGGTTGCCGGAGCCGCTGGCGAGAACGATCAGCGGCTCGGTGCTCGTGTCCCTGCGCGGGTACTTCCGGGGCGTCACCTTCGTCGCCGCGTTCAACGGGATCGTGGTCGGGCTCGCGGCCCTCCTCCTCGGCGTGCCCCTGGCCGGCACGATCGCCGTCGTCACCTTCGTCACGGCGTACGTGCCGTACATCGGCGCATTCGTCGCGGGGGCGTTCGCCGTCCTGATCGCGCTTGGCGGCCAGGGGACGGGCACCGCGGTCGCGATGCTCGTCGTCGTGATCCTCGCCAACGGCCTGCTGCAGAACCTCTTCCAGCCCTTCGCCATGGGCTCCGCGCTCGATCTCAACCCGCTCGTCGTGCTCGTGGTCACGATCGGCGCCGGCTGCCTGTTCGGGATGCTCGGTCTCGTGCTCGCCGCGCCGCTCGTCTCCGCAGTCGTGCGGATCGGCAAGTCGCTCGACCAACCGCTCGAGCAGGCTCCGGCGGCACGCGCAGGCCCCGGACCGGCCGACGGCGACACGCTCGTCCCGGCAGGCTGACCGGCCCCGCTAGGCTCTAGCGGGAGGAGGTCGATGATGTCCGCTGCACAGCAGTCCGCTGCTCGTAGTTCCGACGTGGGGAACGCGCTCGAGCATGGCGAGATCCCCGGCGATCTCCATCGCGGCCTCGAGGAGCTGAACGTTCCGGCCTACGCGGTCGACCGGTTCGGGATCATCCGCTGGGTCAACTCCGCCGCGAAGAAGCTCGTCGGCGACATCCGCGGCAAGCAGCAGTCGTCCGTCGTCGTGCCGGAGCAGGCGCGCGAGGCGAAGGAGTCGTTCCTGCGCAAGATGATGGGCACGGAGAAGTCGACCGACGCCACGGTCGTGGTGGTCGATCCGAACGGCAACCGCGTCCAGGTCGAGGTCAGCTCGTGCGCGCTCCGCGAAGGGCACAGGATCGTCGGCGTGTTCGGCGTGGTGCGGAGCCAGGACGAGGCGGCCCCGCCGAAGCCGCACCCGCACCTCACGCCGCGCCAGAACCAGGTCCTGCATCTGCTCGCGCACGGCCACTCCACGACGCAGATCGCAGCGGAGCTCCACCTCAGCATCGACACCGTCCGCAACCACATTCGCCGGCTCCTGCGGGCGCTCGGCGTGCACTCGCGGATCGAGGCGCTGGCGGTCGCCCACCGCGACGGGATCCTCCGCAAGGACTGACTCCGTCGCGGCCTGGAATGGGCCAAACTGCGCCAGCCGGACGGCCCGTGCCCGGCCGTACCGTGCGGCCCATGCGGTGTGTCGAGTGCGGGCACGTGAAGGAGCCTGAGGAGCGGGGCTGGGTCACCGTGTTCTCGCCTTCGGGCGAACGGCGGATCCACTACTGCTGCAACTGCATGGAGGATCTCGTCCGACGCGCGTCGACCGCCAACGAGGTCGACGACTACGCGAACGACGAGTAGCCGGCCTCAGACCGCGGTCGGCACGGCCGGCCGGAAGGTGCTGAGCTCGTCTGGTCCCGGCTGCACGACGCCCCAGCTCGCTTCGGGAACCGGGTTCCAGACTCCGGCCAGGTCGCCGAGCGGCTCCGACACGATGATCCTCGACTCCTCGTCGAATTCCGCGAGCCGCGGGTCGTCGGGATAGAGCATCTTCAAGGTGTCGTAGGCCGTCGAGAAATAGAGCGAGCGGGACTTGCCCTCGCTCGAGTAGCGGAACGCCCAGAGGCGCTCGCCGTTGGTCGTCGCGATCGTGCCCTGGAAGGGGTACTGGACGCCGTGCTTGCGCCCGACCTCCTCGACGAAGCCGATCGCGCGCTCGACCGCCCCCGCCGGCTCCTCCTCGAGGCCGAACGTGAGCGCGAGGTAGAACAGCGCCTCGGAGTCGGTGGTGCCCTCGATCAGCGGGTAGAGCGACGGATCGACGGCGAGCACGATGTCGCGCTTGACAGTGAGCCAGTCGTTGATCAACCCGTTGTGCACCCACAGCCACTTGCCGTAGTGGAAGGGGTGGCAGTTCGTCTGCTGCACCGGCGTCCCCGTCGTGGCGCGGACGTGCGCGAGGAAGAGGTGCGACTCGACGTGGCCCGAGATCTCCTTCAGGTTGCGGTCGTTCCAGGCAGGCTCGGTGCTATGGAAGACCCCGGGCTCGCCGGCGGACGAGTACCAGCCGATGCCGAACCCATCGCCGTTGGTCGGCTCCGCGCCGAGCCGTGACTTGAGGCTCTGGTCGATCAGGGAGTACTGGCCCTGATACAGAACCTTGTCCATCCGGATGGGCTTACCGTAATAGGCGAGCCAGCGGCACATGGTCTGATTCTGCCGCAAGCGCGGCCGGCCGCGCAGGGGTGCGCAGCCGACGAGAGGCGGCGTGCCTGCACGATCCGGATCTGTGGAACCATCTGGGGGATGAGCGAACCGGAGAAACGGACCGGCTGGAGCTTCCCCACGGGCTCGGCCGTCACGGTCGCGGACGTCCAGCCCTCCAGCGACGTCTGAGGCGCGACCGGGGTCGTGGCGGCTTCCTTCGGCTGGGGCTTCCTCGCCGCCTCGACTCTCATCGTCGGTGGGGCTGTCGCGCTGCGCTGGAGCATCGGCGAGCGCACGCTCGGGCTCGTCATGGCCTTCGGCAGCGGCGTGCTCATCAGCGCCGTCGCCTTCGAGCTCGTGCAGGAGGCGTGGGACAAGGAGGGCGGACGGAGCAGCGTCGCGCTCGGCCTGTTCGCGGGGTCGGTGACCTTCTGGGCCGGCGACCTGCTGATCGACCGCATGGGCGGCGGCGACCGCAAGCATTCGGGCGGCCGTCAGGCCGAAGGATCGCCGCTCGCGATCGTCCTCGGCACCGTCCTCGACGGCGTCCCGGAATCGCTCGTGCTCGGCCTGACGATCGTCGTCGACGGCAGCGTGAGCGCCGCGTTCCTCGTCGCGGTGGCGCTCTCGAACGTCGCGGAGTCCATCGCCGCCAGCATCGGCCTCGCCCGGGCCGGCTGGAGCCGCGGACGTGTCCTCCTGCTCTGGCTCGGGGTCGCCACGACGCTGGGCCTCGCCGCGCTGGTGGGCTTCGCCCTCTTCGACTCCGTCTCGCACGGCGTCATCGCCTTCGTCCTCTCCTTCGCGGGCGGGGCGATCCTGACGATGCTCGCCGACACGATGATGCCGGAGGCCTTCGAGCACGGCGGCAAGCTCGTCGGCGTCGCTACGACGTTGGGGTTCGCGGTCGCGTTCGCGATCAGCTCGCTCTAAACACGGCCGGATCAGGTCGGCGCGGCGGCTTCTTTCGGCCTTCCGGGCAACCGCCGCGTGAACCAAAACGAGAGCAGCGCGAGGAACGCGACCGCGAGCATCGCCGTCTTCAGCGCGTTGAGTTGCGCGTCGCCGTAGTCGGCCGTGACGGCGTCCGCGTCGGCCGGGCGCAACCCGGCGTCGAGCAGCGCCTGGTGCGCCTGCTCGGTCGTGACGATCGGAATCCCTTGCTCGGTTGCCGCTGCGATCTGGGTCTTCACGTCGGAGGACACGGCCGGGTTCTGTTGGATCCGCGAGTTGAACCCGTTCAGCAGTCCGAGCAGCAGCACCGAGCCGATCAACGCGGTGCCCAAGGACGCGCCGAGGTTCTGCGCCGTGCCTTGGAGTCCCCCGGCCTCGTTCGTTTCCTCCGGCGGGGCGGACGACATGATCACGTTGCCGAGCTGTGACATGAGGAGCCCGGCGCCGATCCCGAAGAAGACCAGGGACAGCGCGAAGGCTGACCCGTTCAGGGTCACGTCGATCGTCCCTACGAGCACGAGCGCGGCGATCGCCATCGCGCCGAGGCCGACCTGGACGACTGCCCGCGGCCCGAACCGCACCGCGACCTTCGGGCCGGCGAGCGCAGCGGCCAGCATCGAGATCGACATCGGGAACAGCCGCTTGCCCGTCTCGAACGCGTCATAGCCGAGCACGACCTGGAGATACACCGGCAGCACGAAGAACGTGCCCATCACGATCAGCTGCTGCGCCGCGAGCGAGGTGAGGCCGGCGTGCAGGGTCTCGATCTTCAGCAGCGCGCGGTTGAGCAGCGTGCTCCGGCCGAGCCGCTCGCGCCGTTCCTCCCAGGCCAGGAAGCAGCCGAGCACGACGAAGCCGCCGAGGATCAGGAACGGCACGAGCGAGAACCCGAGCGGCGTGATCTCGTGGCCGCTGATCGTCGGCGCGGCGATCGGCTTGATCCAGCCCCAGGTGCTGCTCTTCAGGATCCCGAACACGATCAACCCGAGCGCGACCGCCGAGAGCGCGGCGCCGCCGTAGTCCAGCCTCGGCGGGTGCTCGGGCTTGGGCGCGCGCTTCATGCGCCGGTGGACGATGAGCACGAGGCTCACCACCACGACCTCGCCGACGAAGACGTACCGCCAGGTCCAGGTCGTCGTCACGTAGCCGCCGATGAGCGGGCCGGCCGCGATCGCCGCGCCCGCGGCGCCGCCGATCATCGAGTAGGCGAACGCCCGCGCTTTGCCCTCGTAGTTCGCCGCGGTCAGCGCGGCGATCGCCGGGATCACGAGCACGGCGCCGAGCCCCTCGATCCCCGACCAGCCGATCAGCAGCAACGTGAGGTTCGGGCTGAGCGCCGTGATCAGCGAGCCGAGCCCGTACACGGCGAGACCCAGGCCGAAGGCGCGGTCACGTCCGAGGATGTCGCCGAGCTTCGCGCCGACGAGCATGAACGCCGCCATCACGAGCGTGTACATCGTGATCGCGCTCTGCACGCCGGTGACCGTCGTGTGCAGGTCTTCGACGATCTGCGAGATCGAGACGTTCATCACGCTCGAGTCGAGCACCATGATGAACTGGGCCGACGCGAGAATGGTCAGCGGGAGCCACTTGCGCACCGCCCGACTCTACGTTCTGCGGCGGCTGCGCCGGCTTCGAAGACCCTGGCTCAGACCCGGTCTCGCGGCGGCGCGGGCCGGGCCGGCGCGGGCTCGGGCGCCGGCTTGGGCGTCCGCTGCGGGACCGGGTTGCGGATCGGCTCGACGACGATCTTCCTCAGCGGCTTCCCGATCTCCATCGCTAGATCGCACCATGGCCCGCAGCCGCCTGCCAGGAGGCGCGCACGCCCGCCGCAGGCAGGTGCACCCGACGCGCGTTAGCGTCCTGAGAATGGACGCGGGGACCGAACCGGAGATCCCGGCGAAGGGCAAGCCGTGGCGCATCGTCTTTCGCGTGCTGCTGCTGCTCGCGACGGCCGTGTCGCTCTACTTCCTGTTCCCGAGCCTCGTCGACACGTTCACGCAGTGGCACTCCCTCGCCGACCTCGAGCCGTGGTGGATCCTCCTGGCTCTGGTCTTCGAGGCGACCAGCGTCATGGCGCTCTGGGAGGTGCAGCGGATCGCGCTGCGCACGCCGAGCTGGTTCGCGGTGGGGACGGCGCAGCTCGCCGGCAACGCCGCAGGCAATGTCATCCCCGGCGGCGCGGCGACCGCCGGGGCCTTCTCGTACCGGATGCTCCTGCGCGCGGGCGTGCGAGGCGACGACGTGGCCGGCGGGCTGGCCGCCGTCGCCATCGCCAACACGGCCACGATCCTCGCCTTCCCCGTTCTCGCCCTGCCCGCGATCCTCGGCGGGCTCAAGGCGCCGCACGGCCTGCTGACGACCGCCTACATCGGCGGGGGCGCATTCGTGCTGGCGGTCCTCGCCGGCCTCGCGGCCTTCCTCTCGGATCGCCCGCTCCTCCTGGTGGGCCGCGGGATCGACGCCGTCCTGCGGCTGCTGCCGAGCAAGCGCGACGCGCACGGAACCGGCGAGCGCCTGCTGCACCAGCGCGACGGCCTACGGCACGCGTTCGGCGCCCGCTGGCCGTTCGCGCTCTGCGCGATCGTCGCCAAGCCTGCCTTCGACTACCTCGGCCTCCTCTGCTGCCTCGCCGCGGTCGGCGCCCGGCCGGACCCGTCGCTCGTCGTGCTTGCCTACGCCGGCGCGATGCTGCTGGCCCTGATCCCGTTCACGCCGGGCGGCCTCGGCTTCGTCGAGGCCGGGCTCACCGGGCTGCTGACGCTCGCCGGGGCGAGCGCACACCAGGCCGTCGTCGCGACGCTGGCGTATCGGCTGCTGACCTTCTGGCTCCCCCTGCCGCTCGGCGGCATCGCGTACCTCCTCCACCGCCGCCGCTACGGGACCGCGGGCGCGTCGGCGTCGGCGACGTCGCCGTAGGCCGCGAGCACCTCGCGCGCGGCGGCCGCGTCGGCCGGCGGCACGAGCGCGCAGAGGAGTGCTCCGCCGGGAGCGAGCGACTCGCCGAGCTCCCGCAGGCGCGCGTCGGGGACGCCGGTGTCGCGCGCGCCCCAGATCCCGCCGCCGAGCATGCCGAGGAGGGCACCACCGATCGGGCCGCCGAGCAGCATCCCGGCGACGAACCCCACCGTCCCGCCGGCCACGACACCTTCGCCGGCCGCGATCTGGTTCGTCTGGTGCAGCTCCACGCGGCCGTTCTCCAACCGCGTGACGACGGCGGCATCGCGAACCGCAGCCTGCGACTCATGGAGCGCGGCGAGCGCCCGCTCCGCCTCGGCTCGTGAGGCGCAGGAGACGACGACGAGGCGAGCGGGGTCGGCCACGACCTACAACGCAAGGAACCCCCGGCGCGTCAACGCCGGGGGCTCCAGGTCGTGCGAAGAGCCGCGAAGGCTCACTCCATCTTTTTCCCGCCGTACACCGCCAGCGCGTAGATCACCAGGATGTCCATGGTGATGATGATCAGCGACCAGAACGGGTACGACTGCATGGCGCCGAAGTGGGCGAGCAGGCTGAGGCTGGCCGCCAGGATCCCGAACCAGCGTGCGAAGCCCGAGCCGCTGAACACGCCCATGGCGGCGATGATGAGCAGTACGCCGACGATGAGCATGAACCAGCCCCACGTACGCAGGTCGCTGAACACGTAGTGCGCGTTGGCGGCGTAGAAGCTCGCCTTCGACAGCGCTCCGATGCCGTCGAAAATGCTGAGGATTCCGGCGAGACCGAGCATGGTCGCCGCGAACAGCAACCAGCCGAAGCCCCTCTCCTCGTCGAACTCGTACGCGTCGTCACGGGTAGCCACCGAGTTTCCTCCTTCAGACAGGTCGCCGGAGACTTTGGCAACTGCCTCGGACGGCGCCCACACTGCCCATGCGAGCCGGGGCGGGGTGCGCACCCCACTCCGGCCGGTTCACCCACTTGTGACGACGCCCGGCCGCCCCTGTCGCGCAACGCTGCCTGATCGGAGAGGAGGAACAGATGCCTGCTGCCACGCCCGCGCCGCCCACGTTCTCGACGGAGGAGATCGCGCGGCTGCTCAAGCTGCTCGAGGGAGCCGACAGCGTCGAGCTGAAGCTGACGGTGCCGACGCCGAACCAGCGCTCCACGTTGACGGCGCTCGAGCTCGACCCGCTCGAGGCGCAGATCCGCCAGGTCTTCTTCTTCGACACACCCGAGCTCGATCTCGACGCTCACGGCGTCGTCGTCCGCGCGCGACGGATCCAGGGCCGGGGAGGCGACTCGATCGTCAAGCTGCGCCCGGTCGTGCCGAGCGAGCTGCCCGCGGAGCTACGGCGGTCGGCCGGCTTCCGGGTCGAGGTTGATGCGCTGCCCGGCGGGTTCGTCTGCTCCGGAACGCTCAAGGGCTCGCCCGACTCGGACGACGTCCGCCACGTTGCCGCCGGGAAGCTGCCGCTACGGAAGCTGTTCTCGAAGGAGCAACGCCAGCTCTACGCAGCGCACGCACCGCAAGGGATCGGGCTCGACGACCTCACCGTCCTCGGGCCGATCTTCGTGCTCAAGCTGCGCGACGTCCCGCCGGGCCTCGGCCGCAAGCTCGTGGCCGAGATCTGGTTCTACCCGGACGGCTCCCATATCCTCGAGCTGTCGACGCGGGCCGCGACGAACGAGGCGTTCCAGGTCGCCGCCGAGGCTCGTGCCTTCCTCGGCGAGCGTGGGGTCGACCTCTCCGGCGAGCAGGAGACGAAGACGCGCAAGGCGCTCGAGTATTTCGCGCGTGAGCAGACCGGAAGGACGGCGTGAGCACAGGAGCCGACGCCGTCGCCGGGCTCGTCCCGCGCTGGGAGTGGCGCACCTTCGGCGAGAGCTTCGGCGCCGCCGAGGGCATGCTCGGTGGGCTCGGGGCCGAGCGGGTGCAGGAAAGCGAAGAGCTCTACATCCTGTCCGAAGAGAGCGACGCCTCGGTGAAGGTCCGCGACGGGCTGATGGACGTGAAGCGGCTCGAAGCGGTCGACGGTGGCGGGCTCGAGCAGTGGCGCCCCGTCCTCAAGGGAGAGTTCCCGCTCGCCGCCGCGGACGTGGCAACGGTGCTCGACGCGCTCGGCGTCGCCGGCCCGGAGCTCGCCCGCGCCTCGTACACCTTCGAGCAGCTGGTCTCGGAGCTCGTGCTTCCCCATCCCGCCCTCGCGGACGTCACCGTCCGCAAGCGCCGCGCCCACTACGAGATCGGCGGCTGCCTGGCCGAGCTGTCGGAGGTCACGGCCGTCCTCCAGACCACGCGCACGATCGCGGTCGAGGCCGAGGATCCCGCGCTCGTCGCCGCGTCGGTTGCGGAGCTCGGCCTCGCCGACCGGCCGAACGTCTGCCTCGCGCGCGGGCTCAAGACAATGCTCGGTCTCGATCCCGTGCGCTTCGCCGTGATCGACGTCGGCACCAACTCCGTCAAGCTGCACGTCGGCGAGCGCCGAGCGGGCGGCAGGTGGCGGACGGTCGTCGACCGCGCCGAGGTCACACGGCTCGGCGAGGGGCTGGCGGAGACCGGCGCGCTCCAGCCGGAGCCCATGCGCCGGACCGCGGACGCGATCATCGGCATGGTCGCGGAGTCACGGCGCGAGGGAGCGGCCGAGATCGCCGCCGTCGCCACCGCCGGGATGCGGCAGGCCGAGAACTCCGCGGAGCTCGTCGAGGCCGTCCGCGAACGCTGCGGCGTCGGCATCGAGGTCATCTCCGGCGAGGAGGAGGCCCGGCTCGCATACCTCGCCGCGACGTCCGAGCTCGAGGTCGGCCGGGACTCGCTCGTCGTGTTCGACACCGGCGGCGGCAGCTCCGAGTTCACGTTCGGCCGCGCCGGGCGCGTGGAGGAGCGGTTCAGCCTCGACGTCGGCGCCGCCCGCTACACCGAGCGCTTCGGCCTGGACGGCATCGTCCCGGACGACACGCTCGCGGCGGCACTCGAGGCGATCGGGGCCGACCTCGCGCGACTCGACGGACGGCAGCGGCCCGCCGCCCTCGTCGGCCTGGGCGGCGCGCTCACGAACCTCGCCGCGGTGCGGCACGGCCTCGCCGCATACGACCCCGACGTCGTCCAGGGAACCGTCCTCGACCGGAACGAGGTGGAACGCCAGATCGAGCTCTACCGGACGCGCTCGACCGAGCAGCGACGGGAGATCGTCGGCCTGCAGCCGCCACGGGCCGAGGTGATCCTCGCCGGTGCATGCATCGTCCGGACGGTGCTCGACAAGCTGCAGCGCGACGAGCTCACGGTCAGCGACCGGGGCCTGCGGCACGGGCTCCTCGTGGAGCGGTTCGGCAGCTAGGGCTGCCCGGGCGGCGATGACGCGCCGCGGCGCTTCCGCTCCGCACGGCGCATCCACCACCAGACGAGCAGGCCGGACACGACCGCGACGGCGAGGATCGCGAACGCGATCCAGCCCCACGCTTGCTGCGACGACTCCTCGCTCAACGCCACGGCCCCGACCGCGGCTGCGGCTGCGGCATTCCCCTCGGTCGTCGTGACGATGGTGGTGGCCGGCAGGGTCTCGGTAGTCGCGGGCTGGGTCACCGTCGTGACCGGCAGCGTCTGGGTCTCGGTGAGGGTCACGACCCTGGCCGGCAACGTCTCGGTCACCGCCGGCAGCGTCTCCGTGACCGTGAGCGGCGGGACGGGCGTCACCTCGGTCTCCCCCTGCGGAGGGCTCGTCGTCACCGTCCCCGGGATCGTGGGACGCGTGACCGTGAGCGCTGTCGAGAGACCGCCGCTGCCGCCCCCGCTCCCGCAGCCCGCGACCACGAGCGCGGCGACCAGACCGAGCAGCCCAGCTGTGGCATAGCCCGCACCCACGAGCAGTCGCTTCCGGGACATCTACCCAGAAGTCTCTGCCTGGAGCCGGACGAGACGGGATTTCTGGTATGAGCTTCCGGCGATGGCGACGGCAGCACCGGCTCCGGCCCCCCGCGACGAGAGGCAGTGGTTCGCGCTCGAGAGCGACGTCGTCGCCCAGGCGCTCGGCGTCGACACGCACGCGGGGCTCGCCGCGGCCGAGGCCGCCGGCCGCCTCGAGAAGTACGGCGCGAACGCGTTCGTGGCGGCCGCGACCGAGCCGCGGTGGCGTGCGTTCGTGCGCCAGTACCGCGACCCGATGCAGATCGTCCTGCTCGTCGCCGGCATCGGCAGCATCTGGCCGCTCCACGAGCTCGGCACCGGCCTCGTCCTGCTCTTCCTGACGCTGTTCAACGCCGTCCTCGGCCTCAATCAGGAGGGGAAGGCGGCAGCCGCGGTCGCGGCGCTGCAGAAGATGATGATCATCAAGGCGAAGGTGCGCCGCGGCGACGAGCTCCTCGAGGTGCCGGCCGAGCAACTCGTCCCGGGCGACATCGTCGCGATCGAGGCCGGCGACGTCGTCCCGGCGGACGGGCGGCTGCTGAAGGCGGCGACGCTCGAGGTCGACGAGTCGGCGCTGACCGGCGAGAGCA
Organism: uncultured Actinomycetes bacterium; assembly: GCA_963743545.1. Classification (GTDB taxonomy): domain Bacteria; phylum Actinomycetota; class Thermoleophilia; order Gaiellales; family Gaiellaceae; genus Palsa-739. The sequence continues at coordinate 66,834 of CAVUQB010000007.1, forward strand.
TGCCGGTGGCGAAGAGCGCCGAGACCGTCACGCAGGCCGACGCGCCGCTCGGCGACCGGACCGACATGGCCTACATGAACACGAACGTGACGAGAGGCGCCGGCGAGCTGATCGTCACCACGACCGGGATGTCGACCGAGGTCGGCCACATCTCGAACATGCTCTCCCAGGAGAGCGAGGCGGCCTCGCCGCTGACGAAGCAGCTGAACAGGCTGACGGGCCAGATCCTCGTCATCTCCGGTACAGCGCTCGCCATCTCGATCGTGCTCAACCTGTCGCGCGGCGAGTCCTTCGACACCGTGTTCCTCGCGGCGATCGCGTTCGCCATCGCCGCGATCCCGACCGGCCTGCCCGCGGTGGTGACCGCGATCCTCTCGATGGGGACGCAGACCCTCGCGAAGGCGAACGCGATCATGAAGCGGCTGCGCTCCACGGAGACGCTCGGCTCGACGTCGGCGATCAACTCCGACAAGACCGGGACGCTGACGCTCAACCAGATGACCGCGGTGGAGCTGACGATCCCGGGCCGCCGCTACGAGATCGACGGCACCGGCTACTCGACGCAGGGCGTGATCAAGAAGGTCGCGGGACAGCCCGAGGTCGACCTCGAGCCGTTCATGCAGCCGCTCGTGCTCGCGTGCGACGCCGTCGTCCACGACGGCGAGCTGATCGGCGACCCGACCGAGGGCGCGCTCGTCGTGCTCGGCGAGAAGGGCGGGCTCGCCGCGGTCGCGACGCGCGAGACGTATCCCCGCGTCGCGGAACTGCCGTTCGACACCGCGTACAAGCTGATGGCGACCTTCCACCGGATGAAGGATGAGTCCGGGAACGACGTCGTCCGCTGTTTCGTCAAGGGCGCGCCCGACCAGGTGCTCGCCCGCACGACGCAGACGCTCGCACCGGACGACCTCCACCCGATCGACGCCGACGCCGACTTCAAGGAGCGCTACGAAGCCGAGAACGCGCGGCTCGGCGAGCAGGGCCTCCGCGTCCTCGCCACCGGGCGCAAGGACTTCGAGCCGGACTCGTTCGACCCGAACGCCGACCTGCTCCCGTTGCTGGACGGACTGACTGCGCTCGCGCTCGTGGGCATCGTCGACCCGCCGCGACCGACTGCCAAGGACGCGATCGCGATCGCGCACTCCGCCGGGATCCAGGTGCGGATGATCACGGGCGACCACGCTGTGACCGCCGCGGCGATCGCGACAGAAGCTCGGCATCACGGGCCGGGCCATCACCGGGGCCGAGTTCGCCGCGATGAGCGACGACGAGCTGCTCTGGCAGATCGACGAAATCGGCGTCATCGCGCGCGTCACACCCGAGGACAAGGTGCGGCTCGTCGACACGCTGAAGGCGAAGGGGCAGATCGTGGCGATGACCGGCGACGGCGTGAACGACGCGCCGGCCCTCAAGCGCGCCGACATCGGCATCGCGATGGGGATCACCGGCACGGAGGTCTCGAAGGAGGCCGCCGCGATGATCCTCACCGACGACAACTTCGCCACGATCGTCCGGGCCGTCGAGCTGGGACGCGGGCTCTACGACAACCTGACGAAGTACATCCGCTTCCAGATGGGTGTGCTGTTCGGCCTCGTCTTCACGTTCCTCGGCGTCGCGATCGGCAACGTCGTCGGCGGCGTCGCCTTCGTGCCGCTGCAGACGCTGTGGATCAACTTCACGACGCAGGTCTTCCAGGCGGTCGGGCTGGGCTACGGCGAGCCGGCCGAAGGCTTGATGAAGCGCAAGCCGCGCGATCCCGACGCCCAGATCCTCCCGCGCTCGAAGCTGCTCTGGCTCGCGCTCGTCGGCGGCGTCATGGGCGCCGTGACGATCGGCGTCCTCGCCTGGGCCGACAACCAGTACGACCGACAGGTCGCCCGCACGATGGGGATGACCTCGTTCGCGATCGCGAACCTCTTCTACTCGTTCTGCGAACGCGACGAGCGCAGCTCGGTCTTCAGCCTCGACGTCCTCCGCGACCGGAGGTTCCTCATGTTCTCGGGCGCCTCGGTGCTCGCGATCGTCCTCGGCCCACAGCTGAACCTGCTGAACCGGATCCTCGACACCATCCCGCTCACGCTCCACCAGTGGCTGATCTGCATCGTCTCCGCGCTCGCCCCGGTCGCGGTGACCGAGATCCGCAAGCTCGTGCTCCGGCGTAGGGAGGCGGCCACAGGAGAGCCGGCAGCGGGCCATTCATCCGTATGAGACGATGCCGTCGATGCCGACCGACGAACACACTGCGGCCGTGGTAGCCCCGACCGCAACAGCCGCTGCGCCGCTCAGCCGCAAGCGGAAGATCGTCGTCTGGGTCCTCGTCGTGCTCGCGACGGTCCTCGCGCTCGTCTCGATCCTGACGACCTGGGTGAACCGGCAGATGCTCGATAACTCGGCCTGGAACAAGGCAACGACCCAAGTCATCCAGGACCAAAAGGTTCAGAACGCGCTCGCGACCTACACGATCAACCAGCTGTACGAGAACGTCAACGTCGGCCAGGCGCTCTCGGACCGGCTGCCGCCGAACCTCAAGCGGTTCGGCCCGGTCCTCGCGGGCGCGCTCGAGCAGCCTGCGACGCAAGGCGTGGAACGGCTCCTGACGCGACCGCGCGTCCAGCAGCTCTTCATCAGGGCGAGCACGATCGCCCACGAGAAGCTCGTCAACGTGCTCGAGAACAAGACCGGCCTCGGCATCTCGACCGGCAACGGCAACGTCACGCTCGACGTGCGCCAGATGATCGTCGAGATCGGGACGGAGCTCGGCATCCCGCAGAGCGCGCTGGCGAAGCTGCCGGGGACCGCGGGCACGATCACGCTGATGAAGTCAGATCAGCTGAAGGCCGCGCAGGACGGCGTCCAGGCCGTGCACGTGCTGAGCTCCTGGCTCCTCGTCGCGGTGCTCCTCCTCTACGGGTTCGCGATCTGGCTCGCGCGCGGCGCCAGGCGCGCGACTCTGCGCAACGCGGGGATCGGCCTCGCGCTCGTGGGGCTCCTCGTGCTGGTCATCCGGACCCTGCTCGGCAACTACATCGTCAACTCGCTCGCGATGCCGGGCTACCAGCCCGCGACGCACCGGCTGTACCTGATCGGAACCTCGATCCTGGGCCAGATCGGCGCGGCGACGCTGCTCTACGGCGTGATCGCGGTGCTGGGAGCGGTGTTCGCCGGGCCGAGCGCCCCGGCGGTCTGGCTCCGAGAGCGGTTCGCTCCCGTGCTGAACGAGCGGCAGGGGATCGTCTGGGGATGCGCCGGCTTCGTCTATCTGCTGCTGCTCCTCTGGGGCGGCACGCACGCGCTGCGCACCTGGTGGGGGATCCTGCTCCTCGCCGGCCTGATCGCGATCGGCCTCGTCGCGCTGCGGCGCCAGACCCTCACCGAGTTCCCGCCGACGCCGGCGCTCGAGCCCGCGACTGCGGGCGCGCCGCCCGCTGCTGCGGCCGCCGGGCCCGACGACACGCAGACGACCTCGACCCCGTAGGAGGAGTCGCCGTGCAAGAGCCACTGCTCGTCGGCACGGACTTCGACGAGCCCGGCCAGGGCGGCGAGCCGCTGTGGTGGATCCCGCTCGTGACCGGGTCGCTGTGGGTGATCTTCGCTCTGCTCGTCTTCCAGTTCGACTACACGACCGTGTCGGCGCTGTCCATCCTGCTGGGGACGGTCCTGATGGCCGCAGCACTGTTCGAGGCGGTAGCGGCGGCCGGCGCCCACGGCTGGTGGCGCACGACTCACATCGCGTTGGCGATCGTGTTCGCGGCGATCGGCGCCGCCGCCTACATCCACCCGCAGAACACGTTCGACGCGCTGGCCGCGATCTTCGCGTTCTACCTGCTCCTGCGGGGGATCTTCGACATCGTCGTTGCCCTCTACGCGCGCCCGGCGGAGCTGTGGTGGGTCGGCCTCATCTCGGGCGTGGTGCTGGTCCTGCTCGCGTTCTGGGCCGCCGGCGACTTCGGACACAAGGCCTTCCTGCTCGTGGTGTGGGTCGGCGCGTCGGCGCTCGCCCACGGCATCCTCGAGATCGTGACGGCGTTCCGCCTGCGGCAGGGACCGCCGCCGCTCCGCCCGGCCTAGTCCCCGAGCAGCTTCTTCTGCTCGGCGGCGAACTCTTCCTCGGTCAGGATCCCCTGCTCGCGGAGCTCGGCCAGCCGCTCGATCTGGTCGGCGGGGTGTGTGGCCGGCTCCTGCCCGGGCACCTCCCGACCTGCGTGCGCTTCGGTCACTTCGGACTCCTTCGTGATTCGCCTATCTCATGTTCCTCACGTGGGTCATCATGCTGATGCTCGAGACTTGCGCGGGCGGGGGTAGGCCCGCCTACCACCCTCGCGACGGGCCTGCGCCCTTGGCCGGGCCCCGAGGCATGGCAGGCTAGTGGCGTGTCGATCTTGGAACCGCCGACCCGCGCGGAGGCCGCGTCGGCGAAGCCTGCCGTCCCGCCGGCGACCGCAAAGGCCGTGGTCCGGACCGCGCTCCTCAACCGGCTCTGCGGTGCGGCCGACGGCACGATCGTCACGATCGTCGCGCCCGCGGGGTTCGGCAAGACCACGCTGCTGGCCCAGTGGGCCGAGCGGGAGCGCCGTCCGGTGGTCTGGATCGACCTCGAGCCCGAGGACGACCATGCAGAGACTCTCGAGTCGCGGCTCGCCGAGGTCGCCGACCGGCCCGGCTCACTCGCGCTCGTGGACGACGTCCACGTCCTCCGCTCGCCCGGGGCGCTCGCCGCGTTCGAGCGGCTGCTCGGCCAGGCGGCCCAGGGGACGAGCGTGGCGTTCGCGGCCCGGCGCCTGCCGCCGCTGCCGCTCGCCCGCCTGCGCGCGGAAGCCCGCCTGCTCGAGCTCGGGACCCAGGAGCTGACGCTCAACGGCCGTGAGGCGGAGACGCTGCTGCGGCGGGCCGGCGTCCTGCTCCCTCGCCGGGAGGCCGCCGCGCTCGCCGAGCGGCTCGAGGGGTGGCCGGCCGCGCTGTTCCTCGCCGCCCTGTCGCTGCACAGTGGGGCGCAGGCTTCGACCCTCGGCGGCGACGACCGCTTCCTCGCCGACTACCTCGAGACGGAGCATCTCGCCTGCCTGTCGGCCACGCAACGGCGGTTCGCGCTGCAGACGTCGGTGCTCACCGAGCTGACGTCGGAGGACTGCGATGCGCTCCTCGCGCGATCCGACTCGGCCCAGCTGCTCGAGTCCCTCGAAAGCGCGGGCGTGGCCGTGCCCCTCGACCACCGGCGGCGCCGCTACCGCTATCCACGCATCGTCCGCGATCTCCTGTCGAAGGAGCTCGAGCGAGCCGAGCCGGAAGAGGCTCGCGCACTGCACCGCGCCGCGGCCGGCCGGGCAGTCGAGATCGGCGCGATCGAGGAGGCACTCGAGCACGCCGCGGCGGCGGGCGACGTCGGCCGCGTCGCCGAGCTCGCCGAGCGGCTCGCCGTCTCCGCCTGCGGACGCGGCAGGCTGGACGCGCTCGAGCGCTGGCTCGACCTCGTGCCCGACGACGACGTCGAGAACCATCCCGACCTGTGTCTCGCCGCCTCGTGGCTCTACGCGCTCAGAGGACGGGCCGGCAACGCGCAGCACTGGGCCGACACCGCGCTGCGCGACCTCGGCGGCGACGATCCGCGCCGCGGCCTGCTGCTGGGGCTCCGCTGCCGCGACGGCGCCGAGCAGATGCTCGAGGACACGAACGCCGCGTGCGAGGCGCTCCCTCCGGGCCATCCCTGGCGGCCGGCCGCCGTGCTCGGACGAGCCGCAGCCCTACTGCTCGCCGGTGACAGCCCGCGTGCCGAGAGCGAGCTCGTGCTGGCGGTCGAGCTCGCCACCGCGGCCGGCGCGACCGAGCTGACCATTCTCGGCCTCTGTCTTCGCTCGCTGCTTGCGGGCGGCGAGAACGAACGGGACGACGCCGAGGCCTTCGCCGCGGAGGCCGCTTCCGTTGCGGCGATCGAGCCGTCCGCCCAGTCCCTCGTCGCGCTCCTGCTCGAAGTGGTCGGCGCGAGAAACGCCTCGCGACGCGGTGAGCCGGCCGAGGCGGCCGCAGCGCTCGAGCGCGCCGACGTGCTGCTCCCGCTGGCGACTCCCGCCGTGCCCTGGCTTGCGGCCTACGCGCTCCTCGAGCTCGCGCGGGTGCGGCTCGCGCTGGCCGACGCGGATGGAGCTCGGGCCCTGCTGCGACGTGTCAGCGACATCTTCCGGGTCCGGCCACGACTCGGCGTGCTGGTCGAGCACTACGCCGACGTCGACCGGCGCACGCACGCACTGGACGAGCCCGAGGGACGCTGGGCGTCGAGCCTGACCCCGGCGGAGCAGCGCCTGCTGCCGCTGCTCGCGACCCACCTCTCGTTCCGCGAGATCGGCGAGCGCCTCTACGTCTCGCGCAACACCGTCAAGACGCAGGCGATCGCCGTCTACCGCAAGTTCGGCGTCACGAGTCGGAGCGCGGCGATCGAGCGCGCGGTCGTCCTCGGCCTGATCGACGAGGCCGCAGCCGTGCCGCACGAGGGCCTGCGGTGCGCGCCCTGAGCACCGAGGGGAGCCCGCAGGACGTGACACCGCTGCAGCTCGGCCGTCCGGTCAGCTGCAGCGATGGGCCGGCCGGACAGCTCTCCGACCTCGTGATCGACCCGTCCGCGCGGCAGGTCACCCACCTCGTCGTCGAGGCTCCAAACGGCGCGGCTCGCCTGGTGCCGGCGGAGCTTCTCGTCCAGGGCTGGGCGGCGGGCAGCGAGGTCGTGCTCTCGTGCAGCGGCGCCGACGTCTCGAGCCTCCCGACGATCCGTTCGTTCTCCTACGTCGGCCTCGAGACGTTTCCCGACAGCGACGAGCGGAGCGACATCGGCGTCGAGGACCTGCAGGTCGTGCCCGGCTTCGGAGCAGAGCTCGGCGACTTCGGCAGCGACTTCGCAACCGGCTACGCGGTCACCTATGACCGGATCCCGCCCGGCTCGGCCGAGCTCCGCCGCGGCAGCGCCGTCGTCTCGGCCGACGGAGGCGAGATCGGCACCGTCGACGGCTTTCTCGTCGCGGGAGCCCGGCTGACGCACGTCGTGCTGCAACACGAGGCCGCCGCGATCCCGATCGACTCCGTGACCGCGATCGCCACCGACCGCATCACCGTGAGCGGGCCTGCGACCGCGTTCGCCGACGCCGGCTCGCGCTGGCTCCCGCTCACCTGAATGGCCCCGCAGGCGCAGGCGGGGACGCTGACCTGGCTCGGGCACAGCTGCGCCGTGATCCAGCTCGACGGGCACCTCGTCGTCACGGATCCGGTGCTCCGCGACCGGATCGTCCACCTGCGCCGGAAGTCGTCGGTCGAGATGGCCGTCCTCGACGGCGCCGACGTGATCCTCCTCTCCCACACCCATTACGACCACCTCGACCTTCCGTCCCTCAACCGGCTCGACCGCGGCGCCCAGGTGCTGGTGCCGGCGGGCGCGGGCGGCCTCCTGCGGCGCCGCGGCTTCCGTTCCGTTCGGGAGGTCGTTGCGGGAGACGAGGTGAGCGTCGGAGCGATCCAGATCCGGGTCACTCACGCCGAGCACGACTCCGGCTTCCGCGTGGGCACCGGGAAGACGCAACCCGTCGGGTACGTGATCGCGGGCACGCAGACGGTGTACTTCGCGGGCGACACCGACCTCTTCGAGGGGATGGGAGCGCTGGGACGCGTCGACGTGGCCCTCCTGCCGGTCGCGGGCTGGGGGCCGCGACTTCCTGCGGGTCATCTCGATCCCGCCCGCGCGGTGGCAGCGCTCGAGCTGATCGAGCCACGCCTCGCGATCCCGATCCACTGGGGAACGTACGCGCCGTGGCGGCCGCCGAAAGGAGACGACACACCGGCCCAGGCCTTCGCGGAGCTCGCCGCGACCGTGGTTCCGACCGTGGACGTGCGCGTCCTGCGGCCCGGCCAATCGTGCGAGCTGGACTACGCCCGGACCGCGTAGGGGGTCAACGCGGTGGGCGAGACGAAGTCGACCGGAACCCCGTAGGCCTCGAGCGCGAAAAGGATCTCGTCGACGTGCGCTCGCTGGCGAAGTCCCCGGTGCGCGACCTCCGGCGCCGGGACGAACAGCTCCAGCGGGTACCCGTGGGACGCACGCCAGCCGGACGGCGCCTCGACGACGTCGCCCCAGAGCGCGACGCGCCCGATCACTCGATCGTCGCCGGGGAGCAGAGGCGGCAGCACGAGGTACGAACGAGCGGCGGCAACCGAGCGAACCCCGTAGATCCCGCAGTCGCAGTCGAGCTCCGGGGCCGCGTGGTCGTTCGGCTTCTTCCACCACGGTGCTCGGCGCGAGCGGCGACCGGCCGCGCAGGAGGCGGTGAGCGGAACGCCCGGCTCCCAGACGGCTCCGGCATGGAGGCTCTGGAGGACGAGGCGGCTCTCACCCAGGGCGACCCTCCACACCCGCCAGGCTTCCACGGGCTCGGCGAAGTCCGGAATCGGACCTGCCTCTTCGTGCATACGAGATGAGACCAAGCGGGCTTGCGGCCGACCAGGGAGCGCGCACGTCGCCGCGCGGATGGTGCGCCTCCAACCCGCGCGTCAGACCTCGGGCGATGCCTCCAGATCCGAGTCGGCGAGAAAGAGGAGAGCCGCCCGAACCCGCCTGCTGGTGGTCTTGTCGTCGGTGAGGTCGAGCTTCGCGAAGAGCGAGTTGATGTTCTTCTCGACGGCGCGCTTCGTGAGGAAGAGGGAGTCGGCAATCGCTGCGTTGGACGCTCCCGTGGCCACGCCGGCGAGCACCTCGCGCTCCCGCGCCGACAGCCGGGACAGCAGCGAGTTCTTCGCCCGCATGCGGGCCTCGACCAGGACGTCCACGACCTTCGGGTCGACGACCGAGCCACCGGCGGCAACCTCGCGGATCGCCTCCAGCAGCTGGATGCGGTGCCCGATGTGCTCCTTCAGCAGATAGGCGCGACCCGCCGAGCCGTGCTCGAACAGCTTGAGCACGTAGTGCGGGCTGACGTACTGGCTGATCACGACGACACCGATCTCGGGCTGGTTCTCCCGCAGGAACGCCGCCGCCTGGATGCCCTCGTCGGTGCTCGTCGGAGGCATCCGGATGTCGGTGATCACGACGTCGGGCGGGTCCGACTCGAGCGCATGCAGAAGCGAGCCGAGATCGGCGCAGTACTCGAGGACCTCGACTTCGCCCTCCTCCCGCTCGAGCGCGCTGCGGATCCCCTCGCGGATGAGGTACGCGTCCTCGGCGACGACGACGCGGTAGACCCGCTGTGGGGCGGAACGCTCGGTGGTGAGTGACTCAGATGTGGATGACATCGCTGCTTCGATCGCTCGCCTCGATGGTGACCCGGCCTAGAACCGTGGTCCCCTCTCCCGGCGCCGATCTCACGGCGAGCGTACCCCCCACTGCCCCGATTCGGTCGACCATGTTCGTCAGCCCGGCTCCCTTCGCCCCCGGCCGCGAGACGAAGCCGACTCCATCGTCGCTGACCGAGAAGCGCACCGCGTTCCGTTCCCGCCAGAGCCGCAGTGAGGCAACGGCGTCGCCTCCGGCGTGCTTGGCGACGTTCTGCAGCGCTTCGAGGCAGCAGTAGTAGATGGCGATCTCACGATCCTCGGAGAGCCGCCCGACGTCCTCGAGGTCGACGTTGAGCGGCAGGTGCCACCGGCGCGCGACCTCGCGCAGGGCCGCTTCGAGCCCTTCGTCGGCGAGGAGCGGCGGATAGATGCCGTGGGCCGTCGCGCGGAGCTCGTCGAGGGCGTCGTCGAAGTCGGCCGCCAGCTCGGCCAGCCGGCCGCTGAGCCCGTCCTCCTCGGTGAGGTCGCGGGCAAGCTCGAGCTGGATCCGGAGGGCGACGAGCTTCTGCTGCAGGCCGTCGTGGAGATCGCGCTCGATCTTCCGCCGCTCCGCTGAGGCTGCCCCTACGAGCCGCCGCTGGGACGCGCGCAGGGCATCCACCGAGTCGAGCAGATCGTGCTCCAGCCGGCGATTGTCCAGCGCCAGCAGCGCCGCGGCGCCGACGGCGGCCACGAGCTCCGGATCCTCGCCGAGCACCTCGTCGTGGACGACGGCCAGGACCCGGAGGTCGCCGTGTCCGAACGCACGCCAGGTCCGCCGCTCGTGGGCCGGGTCGAGGACGACGAGCGCCCCGTGTCGGTCCACGAACTGCTCGCTCCTGGGCAGCCAAAAGGCGAGCCGCGCCTGCGGGTCGTCGAGCACACGCCGTACGAGCTGTTCGACGGCCGCGACCGACGGCCGGCCGACGAGCCTGCGCGCCATGTAGGCGAGCGCCTCTCCCGCGTAGGCCCGCGCGAAGAGCAGCCCCGCGATGAACCCCAGCGGGAAGAGGATCCGCGTGCCCGCGAAGATCGCGCGTGCGGTGTCGGTCGGCGCGACTCCGGCCAGGTCGAAGACCAGGGCGCTGACCGCGAAGGCCAGGACGAAGGGCACGGAGGTGGCGAAAACGGGAAAGAGCAGGCGGCGCCGTGCGTGGCTCGCCCACGCGAAGCTCGCCGCGAGGTAGAGGAGCAGCCCGGCTCCCCAGGTCGCCTGCAGCACGCCCTCGACGTGGCGGAACACCTCTGCGGCCTGCGGGGAGTCGATGGCGAGGGCGGGGTTGGCGGGACACACCCCGGTGCAGCCGGCGATCCCGCTGACCCCCACGATCCTCGGTGCCAGGAGGATCAGCGGGAGCTCGCCGATCAGGAACGTGGCGAGCGCGAGCCCCAGCACGATCCTGGCCCCCCGTCCGAGCCGCGAGCCGGGGAAGCTCAGCAGCAGCCAGGTCGCCCCGAGCCCGGCTGCCCAGCCGCCCAGCATCCCGATCAGATGGAGGACCGAGTTGGCAGAGCCCGAGAGGCTGGAGACGAAGACGAGCAGGCCTTCGGCGAGCAAGAGGTTCCCGAAGAAGCTCGTGGGGCGGCCGCGCCGCCAGAGCAGGCCGCCGAGGGCGAGAGCGGCGATGTTCGCGACGAGGACCGTCGCGACCGCGGTCGAGTCGCTCACAACCCCGCCCGTGGCCACGATCGCGGCGGCGGCGGAGGCTGCGACGAACGCAAGCGCGCCGACGACGAGGTCGGATCTCCGCACGCCCGCCCCGAAGGCAGCGTCGCGTCGCTCGATGTCCCCATCCAGCTGATCGAACGCGCTATCCCGGCTGACGGCCGAACTGTTCATGGGGACGGTGACCCTCTCCCCCCGCGGCGAGTCGAACTCAGATTCGCACAGAACCCAGGGGGCGGCAAGACGGGTGGGTCCCGGGCTCCCGGTCAGCCGGCGAGCTGCGGCGCGGCCGAGGCCGGAGCCTCCGTCGGCTCGGTCTCGTCATCACCCGTCCTCGCGGACGAGATCACGACCGAGCCGACGAGCGCCAGGCACAGCGCACCGACCGCGACGACCGCGTGCCACGGCGGGTTCTTCTCGAGCCGCTCCTGCAGGACGAGCGCGCCGAGCAGCACACTGACCACCGGGTTGGCGACCGAGACCGCGGCGACCGAGGGGACGAGCCGGCCGGTCGACAGCGAGATCTGCTGGAACAGGAAGCCGATCAGTCCGGCCGCGCCCCAGACCCAGAACTGCCAGCCGGAGACGACCTGGCCGAGCGACTCGGTGTGCAGGTCCTCGACGACCGGCTTCATCAACGTCGCGGAGAGGCCGTAAAGCAATCCCGCCACCGTCCCGAGCAGCGCCGCCTTCATCGACAGGCTGCCGCGGTTCGCGAAGACGAGCAGCGAGACGCAGGCGGCGCAGATGACGAGGATCGAGGCGACCCAGTCGGACCCGGGCGCATTGCTCACTCCCGCCGCCGGATGGCCGAACCAGGCGAAGAGCGCCAGGCCGACGACGATGATCGCCGCACCGACCACCTCGCGCACGCCGATCGTCTGCCGCGTCAGGAAATACCCCAGCGGCAGGGCCTAGATGACCGTCGTCACGAGCAACGGCTGGATGATCGAGACGCGGCCTCGATCGAGCGCGGCTGCCTGGAGGACGACACCGACGACCTGCGCGCCGAGGCCGAGCAGCCAGACCCAGCGCGTCAGGAGCACCACGAGCGTCTTCGGCTGCCGGAACGAGACCCCGCTCAGGCCGAGCGCGGCCTTCTGCCAGAGCGTCGCTGCGAGCGCGAAGCACACGGCCGCGAGGAGAGCAAGGACGGCAGCTGATCCGCTCACCGAGGCACCGCGCGCAGTAGATCAGGAACACACGACGCCTCGCGCCTGGTGACGATCCTGTGGCAACGCTTGCCCAGCGGGATCCGCTGGACGTAGGGTCGAGTGGCAGGGGGTCACACCAGAGGAGGTCGTCATGAGCACAACCGTCGAGACCGCAACCTCGATCCGGCCCTTCCACGCCGAGTTCCCGGAGGAGCAGGTCGACGACCTGCGCCGGCGCATCGCAGCGACGCGCTGGCCGACCAAGGAGCTCGTCGCCGACCGCTCGCAAGGAGTCCAGCTCGCCGCCATGCGGGCGCTCGCGCGCTACTGGCAGGACGAGTACGACTTCGGGCGCGTCGCCGAGCGCCTCAACGCGCTGCCGCAGTTCGTCACCGAGATCGACGGAGTGGACATCCACTTCATCCACGTGCGCTCGCCGCACGAGCACGCGCTGCCGCTGATCATCACCCACGGCTGGCCCGGTTCGGTGATCGAGATGCTCGACGTGATCGAGCCTCTGACCGACCCACCCGCGCACGGCGGCGACATCGCAGACGCCTTCGACGTCGTGATCCCGTCGCTGCCCGGCTACGGGCTCTCGGGCAAGCCCACCGAGACCGGCTGGATCCCTCCGGTCCGCGTCGCGAAGGCCTGGGCCGAGCTGATGCACCGCCTCGGTTACGCCGGCTACGTCGCCCAGGGCGGGGACGTCGGCGCCGCGGTCACCCACGGGATGGGCCAGCAGGCGCCCGAAGGGCTGATCGGCATCCACACGAACCTGTTCTTCCCGGCGCTCGCGGGCGCGACGATGCCGGAGGAGACGGACGAGGAGAAAGCCGCCCGCGAGCAGATCGACGTCTTCAAGACCGGCGGCTTCGGCTACTTCATCGAGCAGGCCACGCGGCCGCAGACGATCGGCTACGCGCTGCTCGACTCGCCGATCGCGCTCGCAGCCTGGCTGGCCGACCACGACACGGACGCGTACTACAAGATCGCGAAGGCGTTCGTCGACGACGAGCCTTCGGGCAACCTCACGCGTGACCACCTGCTCGACAACATCACGCTCTACTGGCTGACGGGAACCGGTGAGTCGGCCGCGCGGTCGTACTGGGAAGGCGGGCCGAACGACCCGCAGGAAGCCGCAGCGACGCCTCCGCCCGCGGTCTCGCTCCCGGTCGGCTTCACCACCTTCCCCGGCGAGATCTGGCGCACGCCGCGCAGCTGGGTCGAGACGGCGTACCCGAACGTCATCTACTTTAACGAGGTCGACAAGGGCGGGCACTTCGCCGCCTGGGAGGAGCCGGAGCTCTTCACGCAGGAGCTACGGGCAGCGTTCAGAGCACTCCGCTGACGCCGAACGACAATTGAGTGATGCCGGGGGCGGACTTGAACCCGCACGGCCCGAGGGCCACCCGATTTTAAGTCCCTCCCTACATCTCGGGCGACCTCGGGCGGTCTGAGGTTTTGGCTTGGTCGCGGGCGTCCGGACGTAGTTCGAGGCATTCCGCCTCGGCCGGTCTCGGACGGGCTTGTTGCCCCAACGTTGCCCCACGGATCGCGGATGGCGGCGATCCGCAAAGACGTTCAGATAGAGGGCGTTCGCGCCACGCGAGCGTCCAACCGCTTTGCGCCCTGCTGCCTACTTCTGGCAACGCCAGTCCGGGGTCTTCCCGATGCGATCCTCACGATGACGATCGAGCCTGTGCATGAGCGCCTACCAGGGAGGTCTCATGCCCGTCCAACTCGAAATGACTGATCGCCGGGACGATGCTCCGCTACTCGTACCGCCGCCTGACGACCAAGACGGCCTGCGCAAGCTGGCGCTCCACCAGATCGAAGCGAAGCGACGCTTCGTCCTGCATGCAATCGGTACCGCCGCCGCGACCGTGCTGCTGGTCACGATCTGGGCCATTTCCGAATACAACAACGCAGGTGACTGGCCTACAAATGGATTCAGTCAGAGTTCCAGCATCCCCACGTCTGGAACATCTGGATCATCTATCCGGTGATCGGCCTCGCTCTGTTCCTCGGGTTGAACGCGTGGTTCACGTTCGGCCGCAAGCCGGTCACGGAGCATCAGGTGCGGCACGAAATGGACAAGCTCAGCGCTAGCCGCTGACTCGAGTTGCTCAGGGGTCCTTCCGGAGCACTGGCCCAGGCGAGGATCCTCCCGCCATGGGCTAGTGCGGCCCCTCGATCACGATCTCGTCGTGGCGGGCTACGCCCTTCTTCGTGAGCCACCATGTATTCGCTTCGTCGTCTCTCGCGACGTACCCGGCCGCAATGAGAGTCGGCAGGAGTAACTCCGCCTCGTCCATCACTTCCTCAGTCCAGCCCGCTTCGTCCATCCCGAGGTTGAACGCCCGGATCAGAGCCTTGTCAGCGTCCATCCTCGGATCGTACGCTGGGGGGGTCATTCCCGAACACTGGTCCAGCCGACGGTTGTTCGTGACGCCCGACGCGCTCGCCAGCGGCTACAACCGGTGCGCCGCAACCTCGTTCAGGAAGTCGGTCGGGCCGCCTGCAGCTTCGGCGCCGACTAGATACAGGGCGCAGGCGGAGCCGTACGAGAGTCCAGCGCCCATTTCGGCGGCATGGAACCCGAGTCCGACCGCGAGCGCCTCGGTCACGCTTGTCCCGGTGGCGTGGAGAGCGAGGGCCACTGCGGCGCTTGTCAGCCCGAGATTTCCCGGTGTGAGGGGCAGCAGGGACGCGACCTCGACTGCGGGAATGAGGATGAGCGCTGCGGTCACGGGGGACGCCAGACCGAATGCGGTGGCGGTCAAAGCTGCCGCGCCAATGCGACAACAGAGCGCGATCGCGAGCCACCCGATCGGGCGGCACGTGTCTCGCGGTGACCGCCCGAACGCTGCGAAAACGTCCAGCAGGCGGAAGATGCCCGATCGTGAGCCGCGCCGCATCGCCCAGCCCGCGAGACCGATGGCTCCGACTGTCGCCGCCGCGGGAAGCGCAAGCGCCCAGAGCGGGATCACACCGAGAGCTCCGGCAGCTGCCACCAGGCACGCCATCGAAACACTCTGGAATGCGGTCATGGCAACGAAGATCCCGCCGCCCGCCCACAGCCGTCCCTGGCCGGACAGCTCGCCACCGAACAAGGCCACTCGGACGGCGTCGCCGAGGCGAGCCGGAGTAAGCGAATTCACCAACGAACCCACGCCGAAGAATGCTGCGGACCGGCGTCGTCCCGGTCGGCCACCGCAGCGCCACACGGCGGACCGCCACGCGAACGCTGAGAACACCAGCGAGGCGACGAACAAGACGACTGCCCCTGCAAGCGGCACGCGCTGCGCACCCGCAAGCACGCTCGTCGCACGCTCGAGGTTCAGACCCGGAAGGTGAGTGATGGTCGCTGCCGCAGCCAAGCTGAATGCGGAACCCGCAGCGACGACACCCCAGCGCCGTACTAGCACCGTGCCAAGTCTTGCCACCGGGCGTGAGTGAGGGATGAACGCCGGGCAGAGTCGAAGGCGGGCGAGGACGAAACGAAAAGCGACTAGGGGCGCCGCACGTCAGTCTCGGCGAAGCTCTTCAAGCCGCAGGGCGAGCACCGGGCAGGCGTCGACTGCCTGCCGCGCGTGCTGCTTGAGCGCCTGCGGGATAGGAGAGCCGTCAACCATCGGGTAGCCCCAGTCGTCGAGGGAGACACGCTCGGGGAACAGTTCTGCGCAGAGGCCATGGCCGTCGCAGGCGATCGGATTCACGTACAACCGGGAAGTCATGCAGCTTCCCGCTCCTGCTTGCGCCTGACCGGCAGCAGGCGCAGGTCGCGCCCGGAGCAGTGCTCGCCACGCGTGTGCAGCGCGACTTCGTCGGCGAAGACGTCGAGGGCGCTTCGGATGAGCCGGGCTGCACCGTCCGGGTGGTGGCAGCCGCCACGGCCTTCAACTTGATCCAGCCAGCGGCGTATGCGGAACTCGCCGTCGAAGCTGTCTGACTGCGCGAGCAAAGCCATCACGCGCGCGATCGAATCCAGCCCGTGGACGCAGGGACCGCACTGTCCCGCGCTCTCGTCGGCGAGGAAGCGGCTGACGCGCGCGACCTCGGCAAGCGCACACGAGCCCTCCGGCAGGACGACGATCGCCCGTGCCCCGAGCGCGGCTCCCACGTCACCGAGCGACGCCTCGCTCAGATCACAGGTCGAAGCGGTGCGAGCATCAAGCCAGGTACCGAAGTAGCCGCCCGTGAGCACGGCGCGTATCTGTTCCGTCGCTTCTCCTGCCTCCCCGACCAGGTCGCGGAGCGGGGTGCCGAGCGGGACCTCATATACGCCGGGGCGCCGCACCGCGCCGGAGAGCGTCACAAGCGCGCTGCCCGGTTCGTCGCGCGTTCCGATTTCGCGGAACCAGGCGGGGCCGTGACGGGCGATCAGCGCGAGCTGGGCGAGCGTCTCGACGTTCTGAACGAGGGTCGGTGCGCCGTCGATCCCGCGCTCGAAGGGTCGTGGGGGTGTCGCCGTCGGTCGCGGCGGGCCGCCGCCAACGGCGTTGATCAGGGCGGTCTCTTCGCCAGCGACAAAGGTGTGTGGAACAGCCGCGACTCTGATCTCGACGCGATCGGAGCGGCCTCGGTCGCGGAGCGCGTCTTGAAGCACGGCGAGCTCTCCCGCCGTCTGGGAGATTGCGAGGATCGCTTGATGCGCGCCGACGGCCTGTGCGGCTACCTCGATGCCGTCTAGGACGAGGTGTGGCACGTAACGCAGGAGAACCTTGTCTTTTCCGCTCGGAGGCTCTCCCTCAACACCGTTGGCGAGCACGACCTTGCGTCCGCGGCTGCCTGCGACCGCTCGGAGCTTCTGTGCGGTAGGAAAGCCGGCGCCGCCCCGGCCGCGCAGCGCGCTCCATTCGACGGCGTCGAGCAGCGACTTACGCTCGAGCCGTGCGGGTAGCGGCCCGTGCAGGTGCAGATGCTGGCCGATGTCCACCGGCCTTCCATCCCCGTGTAGCCCGAGCAGGAGGCGCGAGACGGAGACGCTCATGCTGTCCCTCCGCTGGAGTGGTGCACCTGGAGGGTTCCTGCCACCGAGCCGGAGGAGGGATTGATCCGCAGATCGAGGTCCAGGCGGAGATGTTTTCCTTCCGCGTCGGAGACTACGGCGGTGATGTGCGGGCCTGCGAGCGCGACGACCTGACCCCGGTAGGCAGCAGGACTGCCGGCGGTGGCGTAAGCGACGTCGCTGCTCTGCATCGAGAGGCCGCCGTTGTCGAGGGGGATGCCGTAGAGCGTCGCTCGCAGCCTGCCCGCGATCGGGCCGGATGTGCGCGCGTTGACCTGCACGGTCGCGATCCCCGAGGAGTTCGGCTGCGCGTGCGTGAGAGAACCGGAGACGGTCGCCGTGTAGGGAAGCGGCGTGGCCGGAGTGTGTCGCTGCACCACCGCGGGGGGCTTGTTCGCAGTGGTCAGGACGCCGCGCGAGGCTGCCGGGATCAGCGAGGCCGGTGTGCCGGCCCGGAGCGCCCAGCCGTGCTGCAGCGGTCCGGTCTTGGCCCAGATGAAGAGGACGAGCATGACCGCCGGTACTGCGCCCAGCGCCGCGAGCCGACGCGCGCCATCGAGTTCTGGGGTGAGGACCACCCGCAACACGACCGCAGCGGCGACGGCGAGCGTGCAGACCATGGTTAGGACCAGCAGCCAGCCGGACTTTCCGTCCGTGCCGGTGCCGAGCCCGTGCATCAGCGCGACGGGCCACGACAGATATGCGAGCCAGTGCACTGCGCGCCAGCCGCGCAGGCCGATCCGCGCCCGCAACAGGCTGGTAGCAACGAGCGCGAGCAAAAGGTCGAAGGCGACCGTTCCGAGCCCAAGCCACACCGGGCGGTACGGGGAGAGGAACGGGAGGACGGCGTCCTTCACGCCGATCGGGGCATAGCCGTCGGCAAGCGTCGTCAGCACGTGCGCAGTGACGAAGGCGATCGCGAGCAGCGGAAGATTGCGATGGAGCCCAGCGAGGAGCACCCGCGGCCGTGCGCGCAGCGAGCCGGCCACACCCAGCACCAAGACAGCGGTCAAGAGCAGGAGGGAGACAACGCCTGTGCCGCGCGAGAGGTACCAGAGCGTCGTAGGGCCGGTGGTCGCGATCACGCGGCCCGCGCCTCGATTTGGGGCCAATCGCCAACGAAGACGACGGAGCCATCGTGATTGACAAGTCGCGCCGAGAGGCCGCTGAGTCCGAGCCAGGCGGGTGCGTCGTCACCGAGAACGACCGCAGCCGTGCTCGCCGCATTGGCGTCGATGCAGGTCGCGCCAGTCACCGAAACCGTACGCCACGGCGTGACAGCCGAGCCACCGGTGCGCGGATCAATGATGTGGTGCCGCTCGCCGTCTCGCACGTGCCAGCGCCGCGCGGCGACCCCCGAAGTGGCGAGACCGCCGCTGCGCACCGCCACAACCGGCCCTTCTGAGTCGAGCGCTACATCGTGCTGATCAGCGATGCGAACCGGCCAACCTTCTGCTGGGCCGACTCCCGCGACGGCGACGTCGCCGCCAAGTGAGACGAGCACTCCCGAGCCGGTGATCCGATGTGCCGCCGCAGCCGCGGCGTCCGCCGCCGCGGCCTTCGCACTCGCGCCAAGATCCAGCTCGACACCCGCGGGGACGCAGATCTCGAGACGCTGCGGGTCCAGCTGGATGCTCCCCCATCCCGGCGAGCGATGCGAGACCGCGAGAAAGCTGCCGTCACGGGCGCGAACGGCGACGAAGGTGCGGTCGTAGCCGGCCAGGCAGAGCGCGCGGCCGACGGTTGGGTCAACGAGCCCGCCGGTGCGGCGCGCGACATCGACCGCGAGCGCGACAGCGTCGAAGAGACGTCGAGAAACACTGACGAGCTTCCCGGCGCGGCGGTTCAGGGCCGTGAGCTCGGAGTCTTGTCGGAACCGACTGGCAAGCAGGTCGACATCGCGAAGCTCGCGGACGAGCTCGCGACGAGCACGTGGAAGCGCTGCAGGATCAGTGGTGCAAAGGACGGCGCTGGTGCCGAGCGCGCGTAGACGAGCTGAGGCGATCACGAGCCGCCGGAGACGACAACCGGCGACGACTGCGTCGGAGCGGGGGCAGGCGTGGGGGCAGGCGGCGCCGTGGCACCAACATTCCCCGGTCCAGGCGCAGCCGGCAGCGGCGGAATAGCCGTGCTCGTGCCCGCGGACGCCGCTGTCTGCCCGCTCTTCGTGACCGGTGTCCGCCGCGCCGAGCCTCCAGGAAGCAAATTGTGTCCCGGAGCGGAGGCTGCTGCGATCCCGGCGAAAAGGCCGCTCAAGATCGCCGACACCGTCAGAACGCCGCCGGTGAGCCTGCGCGTCCGCGCCGCCAGCGCGTCGCGGGCCGCAGCCCGCTGTCTGATCCCAGGGGCTCCGCTCATGGGGGCAAGTGGAACAAAGCGCGATGAACGCCCCATGAATCGCCGCTGTGAGAAGCCTGTGAGCTGGGATCTGTCGGGCCAGCGCGCCTCTACATCTCGACCCCCCAGTCGTTTCTTAGGATGACTCCCAATGCGCACCTAATCGCCCGTGGCAAGCCTTAGCCGCCGATTACGCCGGCTCCTGTCCGTGCCCCCCACGGCCAAGCCTCGGAAGGGTGATAGTGCGTGCATCGATGCGAGCCATTGCCAAGGAAGAGAGAGATGGGAGAGGCCAAGCGAACGACAGACGAAGAGGCAACACGGGTTCGGCGTGCTCGCCGTCCTCCTCGTTGGCGGGTTCACGGAATTCCGGGAACTCACGCGTCGTACCGAACGGGCGGCGGTTTTCGGCACCTGGCTGGTCGGGAAGGACTGGCGCGATCTCTTTCCGTCGAAGAGGAACACCGCGAGTTGGGGCCTCCTGCCCCACCGCATTCCGCGGGACTAGAACTGAAGGGTCGAGGAGGGCGTCCTCGTTCCTGGTCCGGAGATGAGTCTGATCGAACTCGCGCAGCAGCCGGAGAGCGATTGGACCGGTAGCGACCCCGCGGACAGGCTGCTGTTCTCCCGCTAGCGCTTACGCCCTCGCGGGTAGCGACACAGCATCTGCGGAGGGCGCGACCCCCGGGCGGGGCATTGGGGCCTGCCGGGGCGCGAGGAGTCTGTAAAAGCTCAGCCACAACACGGGAGATGCGGCTAGGACGGCTGCAATCGGGCCGCCGAATCCCTTCAAGTCGGTGCCGACGAGGAGCGCGTGTCCGAGGGCGAGCCAGAAGGCGGCGAAGGTCGCGTAGTGCAGCCGGCGCCAGCCCTTCTGCCCGATCCAGCGCCGCGCATTGAACGAGGCGGCCAGGGCGAGGGTCAGCCACCCGGCGACGACGCCGAGCGCGACCGCGACGGGCCTGTAGGGCGCCGCGCCGGGAACGAGCACACCGAGGGCGCCGAAGTGGAAGACAGGGTCGGCCAGGATCGCGCCGACGATGGAGGCCTACCATCCAGAGGCCCATCCACGCGAGCGTCCGGTGCAGGCCGAGCAGCCGCTTCGTCCGTTTCGGCGGCAGGAGACGGGTGCTCATGCTCAGACCGAGCCAGACCGACAGCGTCAGCAGTCCGAACGCCACCAGGCCTGCGGCGCGCGCAACGAGCCAGGCAATCGGCACCGCCGCCGTCATGCGGCTCTCACGACTAGCCGCTCCGAGACCAGCGGCAGCCGGCCGAGCGGGATCGCGGCGCCGAACTGCGGGACGTAGAGGGCGGAGATGCGCGGCCTCGCGGTCACGTGTTCTTCGGCTTCGGCCGGTCCGGCGATCGCGAGCGTCGTCGCGTTGACCTCGGCGGCGACGGGGTCAGGGGCGACGACAGTCACGGTGAGGGGTCCGGCGAGCGCCGATTCTCCCGTCTCCGGGTCGATCAGGTGGTGGAGCGAGCGAGCGGGACCGAAGCGTCGTGCGTCGCGCCCCGAAGTCGCAACCCCGCCGCTGTCCAGGGCGAGGACTGCGAGCGTCTCCCCGACGCGACGTGGATCGGCGACCGCGACCAGCCAGGGGCCGCCTTCCGGCGACTCGCCGCGGACGCCGATGTCGCCACCGAGGTCGACGAGGCCGCCCGCCAGAGACCGGGAGGGGACGAGCATGGCGTCGAGCGCGCGCCCCGCCGCGTAACCCTTGCCGATTCCGCCGAGGTCGACGGACGAGCCTCGCTCGAGCCTTGCGCGGCCGTTCCGCGCGTCGACCTCGATCGTCGTGCCGGCCAGCCAGTCGTCCGCCCACCGGGCCTCCCGCTCCTCGAGCAACTCGAAGGAGCGGTCGTAGCCCGCGGCCGCGAGAGCCGGAAGCACGGTGGGATCGAAGCGGCCGCAGGTCTCCTCACGAGCGCGCAGCGCCAGGCCGAGCGCTTCCTGCAGCCGACGGCCGATGGGCGTCCACCGACCGCCGGCTGCGTTGAGGCGGGAGAGGTCGCTGGCGGGGTCGAAGCGGGAAAGCTCGCGTTCGCAGGCGGCGACCTCGTCCCGCGCAGCGGCGAGCGCCCACGAGACCTCGCGCTCGTCCTGCGAGCCGGCCGTGACGGCAGCGGCGCAGTTCGTGCCGACTGCGCGCCATTCGGTGCGATGGAGAGTGCTCATCCGTGCACCACCGCCGACGTCGCAGTCGTCGCATGCGTTGCCGCCTTCAGGACGACCACTCGTTGCTTCCCGCCGTGGCCCTTCACGACCACGGTCTGCGCCGCGGCCGCGGGCAGGGGCGCCGGCGGGCGGGACGACCAGGCGAGCACCGCGACAATCGCGAGCATCGCCCAGACCGAGAGTACGACTACCCAGACGCGTTGCATGATCAGTCACCTCCTTCGCTCCACGAGTGCGTGGCGGGCGCGGGTGCTTGCTGGACGACTGTCGTCGGAGTCGGCGCCGGAGCGGGCCGGTGTACGAGCCCGGCGATGGCGGCGCCGCCGGTGATGACGGTCGCGGCGAGGACGGCTGCCAGTGCGAGCATGGAGCGCTTTGCGTTCATGCCTGCGTTCTACGGCCTCGCAGGCAAACGCCGGGCGAGCGCATGGGCAAGCTTCGGTAAAGGTTCAGGCAGGACGCAGGCGCACGACGGCGTCGACGCCGCCGCTCGCGGCCTCGCGCAGCTCGACCTCGCCGTCGTCCGCGGCGACGAGCCGCTTCACGATCGCCAGCCCCAGCCCCGAGCCGCCCGCTCCGGACCCGGCGCGCCAGAAGCGGTCGAACGCCCGCTCCCGCTGCTCCGGGGTGAGGCCCCGGCCTTCGTCGGTGAGGTGCAGCTCGACCCAGGGCGAAGCTGCAAGCGCGGACACCGTGATCGTGCCGCCGTCCGGCGACGCCTCGAGCGCGTTGGCGAGGAGGTTGTCGAGAACCTGGGCGAGACGCCCCTCCGCCGCGCGCACCGGTAGCGGCCCGTCGAGCTCGGCGACGAGTGCGACTCGATGCTCTTCCGCGAGGGGCAGCCAGGCGTCGACGCGGTCGCGCACGAGCGCCGACGCGTCGACCCGGGCGGAGCCCTCGGCGCCGGCGTCCGCGCGCGCCAGCGCGAGCAGGCTGTCGACGAGATCCCGCAGGCGATCGGCCTCGTGCAGCGCGGCGTCGCGGTCGCGGCTCGGCGGCAGGCTCTCGAGCCGCAACCGGAGCGCGGTCAACGGCGTCCGCAGCTCGTGCGAGGCGTCGGCGACGAACTCGCCCTGGGAGCGAAGAAGCCGTGACAGCTTCGCGACCGTCTCGTTGAAGCGGGCCGCGAGCGAGCGGACCTCCGGCGGCCCCTCCTGTTCGGACGCCCGGGCATCGAGGTGCCCCTCCCCTACCGCGGCCGCCGCGTCCTCGAGGCCGCGCAGCGGCCGGGTCACGAACCGGGCGAGGCCGAGACCGACGACCGCGGCGCCCGCGAGCACGACGACGCCTATCAGCGTAAGCAGGAGCCAGTAGCGACGGATGCGCGAGTCGACGGCGGAGAACGGATACGTGACCCGCACCGCGCCGTGCACCTTGCCGTTCGCGGCGATCGGCACCGCCACGTAGAGCAACCGCTCGTGGAGCGTCTGCGAGTTGCGGACGCCGTGCGGGTAGTTGCCGAGGAGGGCCTGGGCGATCTCGGGCCGTGACTTGAAGTTCTCGGTCCCGAGCACACGTGCGCTCGTGTCAACCAGGGCGTAGCCTCGCCGGTTGACGATCACGACCCGTGCTCCTGTCTTGCGCGCGTAGTTGGCGGCGACTGCGGCGAGCGCGTCGAGCTGCCTCCGGCTCGGCGCCTGGACGGCGTCCTCGGAGTCGGCCGCGAGCGCCGTCGCATCGTGCGAGACATTGGCCGTCAGGTTTTGACGCTCGGTGCGCTGGTTTTGCAGTCCGAGCGGCACCTCCAGGCTGAGCAGGACGAACAGCGTCACCCCGAGGTAGCCGAGCAGCAGCCGCCGGGTCACGGCACGTGCAGCCGGAAGCCGACGCCGCGCACGGTCTCGATCCAGCTCGGGTCGCCGAGCTTCCGCCGCAGCGCTGCGACGTGGACGTCGATCGTCTTCGACGAGCCGTACCAGCTCGTCTGCCAGACCTCGGCGAGCAGACGCTCCCGGCTCACGGCCGCACCAGGATCGCGCGCGAGCGCGGCGAGCAACTCGAACTCCTTCGGAGTCAGGTCGAGCTCGCTGCCGTCGAGAGTCACGCGGCGTGACCGCTCGTCGACCTCCAGCCCGCCGGCACGCAACGGGCCCTCGGTGCCGCCGAACGACGCCGCGCGCCGCCTGACCGCTCGGATCCGGGCGATCAGCTCGCGCAGACCGTACGGCTTGACCACGTAGTCGTCGGCCCCGAGCTCGAGCCCGACCACGCGGTCGGCCTCCTCCCCGCGTGCGGTCAGCACGATGATCGGCACCCGCGAGCGCTCGCGCAGCCGCTTGCAGACGTCGAGACCGTCGATGTCCGGCAGGCGCAGATCGAGCAGGACGAGGTCAGCGGGCGAGGCCTCGAGGGCCCCTTCGCCCGTCGCGACCCGCGAGACGTCGTAGCCCTCCCGTCGCAGCCCAGCCACGAGCGGGTCGGCAATAGCGTCCTCGTCTTCGACGACCAGGATGTGCACGTCCCGAGTGTGGCGCCGCCCCAACCTCTCCGCATCCGGGATTAGCCGAACCTTTACCGCGGCTTGTCTGAAGCTTCGCCGACCGCTCTCCCGAGCCTCATCAGGAGCGCCCTACGGTCGGTGGCATGAACAAGGCGCATCTCACCCTCTTCGCACTCCTCGTCGCCGGTGCCACCGTCCTCGGCGCGGTCGCCGTCACGCGGACGACCCACCTCGGCCGCGCGGCCCGACAAACGAACGACGCGGCGATCGCGGCCAGGACGAAACAGCTCGGGGCCTACGCCGCGAAGCTCCAGAAGGAGCTCAAGGCAAAGCCACCGGCTCTACCCCCGGTCCCGAAACCTCCCCCGGCAGCGGCGCCGGCAGCAGCGGTGCCCGCTGCGCAGGCTGCGCCCCGGATCGTCTACAACCGGCCCCCGCCCGTGGTCACGGTCATCCACCGCCACCACGGTGACGACGGCTCCGACGGTGGAGGAGGCGGCGGCGATGACTAGCCACCACGGCCGCCTGTACGGGCTTGCTCTCGCGCTCGTCGTCTTCTTCCTCGCGTGGGCGGTGGTCGCGACCCACCCATGGGCCACTATGAGCGCGGATTCCCGCCTCCGCACGCTCGCGATCCGCCAGGCGCAGCTCCAGCGCGAGGCCAAGCTCGTCCAGAAGGTCGTCGCGACGCGGTGGACCAGGTACCGCGTCGAGTTGAAGGCCCGCCGAGCGCAGATCGCGCGTGTCAACACGGCGGCAGCGGCGGCAGCGGCACGGGCGGCTGCGGCCGTTACCGCCGCTCCGGCCGGCACGGCCGCCGCGCCCGTGCAGGTCGTGAACCTGCCGGCCGCCCACGTGATCACCAGGACGTCGTGAAAACGGATCCCACGTTCTGGCTTCTCGCACGGGCGAGCGGCCTGACCGCCTACGGGCTGCTCACTGCTTCCGTCCTCGCCGGGCTGGTGCTGAAGTCGAAGCCGTTTGGGCGCGCACTCAAGCCCGCGCCGACCATGGACGTGCACCGGTTCCTCGCGCTGCTCGGCCTGGCGATGCTCGCGCTGCACGGCGGGACGTTGCTGCTCGATCGAACGCTGCACATGCCGCTCGCCGGTCTCGTGGTCCCGGGCGCATCTCCCTACCGCCCCGCCGCGGTGGCGGTCGGCGTGGTCGCCGCCGAGCTGATGGCACTGATCTATGTCTCATTCGCCCTGCGCAAGAGGATCGGCCCCCGGAACTGGCGCCGGCTCCACTGGGCGACCTACCTCGTCTTCGTCCTCGCCACCGTCCACGGCTTCGCCTCGGGAACCGACTCGACGCAGCCCTGGGCGCACGACCTCTACCTCGGGGCGGTCGGCACCGTCGCCTTCGCCTCGGCCTGGCGAGCGCTCGGCCGTCCCACGCGTCCCGCACCCGAAAGGAGTCTGTGATGTACCGGATCTCGATCGACCGCTCGCTCTGCAACGGACACGGCGTCTGCGAGGCGATCGCGCCCGACGTCTTCGAGCTCGGAGACGACGGGCTCGCCGTCCTCCGTAGCGCCATGAGCGAAGATGAAGCAGTGCAGGAGGCCTGCGACTCGTGCCCGATGGGCGCGATCTCGATCGCCAGAGTGGAGGCGGCTTGAGAATGAAGCTGCTCATCTCGTTGGTCGTCGCGGCCGCCGCGGCCGGGGCGATCCTCGCCAACGTCCTGCTGCTCGGCAGTGCGGCCTCCGACAACGCGCCCGTGGGCCGCCTCAGCCCGCGGGCGCACCTCCCCGCCGCGCCGCACTGGACGGTCCGGCCCACGACAGGGCCGCCGCACGACGGGCACGCCGACGACTAAGCAGCCGTGCACCGGACTATGGGATGCGCTTGTCCGGGGGTGGAGAGCTGGCTACTTGAGTGGGACGGTGACTGGGCCGGGTTGGCGCGTGTAGACGGCGAAGAAGTCGCGGTCGTCGGGCACGAGGTAGCGGGTCGCCGGCTGCTGGTAGTTCGGGACGACCTTTGTCGGGAGTAGCCCCTGCCGATGACGGTAGGTGATCAGGGTCGGCCACTCCGGGTTGATGTCGAGTTCCATCGCGCGCACTGCACCTGCCCGCTTGAGGATCTCGGCGAGCGTGGTCACCGTCTGGTAGTCGGCGGCGGCATAGATGAGGTTCCCGCGGCGATCGATACCCAGTCCGGTGCGCCAGACGCGGACCGCGTTCCCGAGCGTGAACCCCCATTCGGTGCTGTTGTTCAGGTTGGGGCTGAGTCGTCCGTGGTCGACCTTGGCGTGGAGCCCGACGGTCGGCAGCGTCTTCAGCTGCGCGCCGCCCTTGGCGGGTGTCTGCCAGCTGTAGTAGAAGTGCTCGGTCTCGTCCACCAGCCAGTTGAAGTGGTGCATCCGCAGCCATTCCACAGTGCGGACGCCAAGCGGCAAACTGGACGGAAGCATAGCCATGCGAGTCCACGAGTAGATCGCGGGCGACAGCACAAGTACCAGGAAGAGCGGAATCCAGAGCCGCAGCCGACGAGACCTGCGCCGCAGCCGCTCCGCGCCCTCGGCAGAGGCCGGCCGCGACATCGCAACGAACGTTACGACTCCCCCATGAAAGCGGAGTGAGGCGCCGCTCCTCGGTCTGTCATTCACCCACAACTAGCGTGGCAGCGATGCGGACCGTCGCGTTCTCGGCCTTACTCTCGCTTGGAATCGCCCTCACAGGGTGTGCGAGCGGCGGATCCCGGAACGAGCTGAAAGGAAGAGGTCACCTCCGATCAGGGTCGATGATCCGAGGAACGTCGGCGCAATCCGCGACCTTGGCTGCTCTTCTAAGGGCGGGAACTCAGCCAGCAGAACCGGACAGGCAATCTCACCTGGCCAGAAAACACCATCCGCGCGCGCCGCCGCAATCTCCGGCGGGTCGTGGGCTCCTCCGCTCTGCATCTCAGAAGGGGCCAAGCGGCGCGGGTCGCGCTCGTCGCTCTCACGCTTGTCGGCCATTCGCGCCGACTGTAGTCAGAACGAACTCTCCGAGAGGCGAGACGTTAGGAGCCGCTTGCGGTCTTGTAGTCGCCCGGCGCGCTAGTACTTGAGCGGTGCGGGCGGAGGGAACGTTACGCGGGTTTGATTGCCACACGAATTCTCTACACGCCGACCGCGCGTCCTTGTTGCGGCTTCCGCAGAAGGAACACGCTCCCCACGAGCACCCAGAGGAAGAAGAACGCCCAGCCGGTCAGACGGGCACCACTGGTCGGTGCAAAGAATCCGTTTCTTGCCATAGCCATCCCGCCGACAAGGAGCCAAACCGCGCCCGCGAGTCCGATGTATGAGAGCCATGTCGGCCAGATCGCCGACCGCAACGCTGCGATTGATGTTGCACCCACTAGCGCGGCGATCGGGAAGGGGAACGCGAAGTCGGCCGCCGCGAGCAGCGTCTTGACCACTGCGGGGTCGATGCCACTGGGCGACGTCCACGCAAGGACACCCTCGAAGGAGAGCCACACGTACCAAATGGCGGCTGTGACGAGTCCGGCACCGAGAGCCACCACAGCGAGCAACTCCTGATCGGCCGCGCGAAGCCGGGTCGCCAGTGTGGCAAGGAAGACCAGGAAGCCGATGACCGCCAGCCCCGACAAGCACATGGAGACGAGATACGCGCTGCGGTGATCCTGGACGAACGCCGCCCACTGCGCCGCCGGGTCCCCCGCGCTCGGTGGTGCCTTCGCCGGCAAGAACAGCGTGGGGATGGTCAGCAAAAAGAAGACGATGCCGCTGAGCGGTGCCCAGCGCTCCCAACCTGCCGGTTTCATCCGACCCCTTTCTTCGATTCGTCCGGACTACTGACCCTACGTCTTCGCCGTGCGGTCGACAATGGCTGCGCACCGTGTGGGGGTATGCCGACCGGAACCTTGCGCGGGTTCGATTCCCGCCACTCCGATTCTGTGGGGCCACCGAGGTGTGCACCACACGCTCCGCGAGGACCTTCGGGACAAGTACGGGGCGCATGGTTGAGGGAAACGGCCCTAGCCATGCGCCCCTGAAAGGCGCATACGGGATTCGAACCGAAAGTACTAGGGGGCTAGGAGCGTGGCGCCGGACTCCCCCGACTGGAACTCTGCTATCCGCTCCGACTCCCACGAATGAAGGTACACAGCCTTAGCGTGACTCGTCGGGTCGAGCGCGCGAGAGTCAGCCGCCGCGAGAACCGCCTCCCCGGCGATCTCGTCTGAGGGGAATGAATTGCCCTTGACTACGGGAGCACCGCTGCTCACGACGATGACGTCCGTTCCAGGTCTGTCCTTCTCCGCGACTCTCGCGGCAAAGGTCGTCCAGGCGGACGACTCCCACACGTCCGTCTGGATCGAGAGCGCAACGTCAAATCCTCGTAGACCCGGGAACATTCCGGTCTCGTTCCGAGATAGGGGCGTGCTCATAAGAGAAAGGCGCCCAACGGTCTGAACGGCTCCTTCGGGCAGTTGTTCAGGCAGGTGGGCAAGCTCGGTGTGACCGGTTGACCATGTTCCAGGTGCCGGACTGGGTTGGAGTACTACGCCACGCGGCGGTGCTTCAGGAGAGCCCGATGCCGGCCTGAACCGCAGTAGTGCCTCCTTGAGTTCCTCTACGCCTCTTCTTCCAGGCTTCGGAAGTCCTTGATTACGGTCGTAAGCGACGTAGACGCACAGTCCGATCAGGTGGCTGAACCTCCCTCTGTCGACCGAGAGCAAGCCCCTCTTGGTTGACTGCATGGCTGCCCAAGCCTCGACCCGGTCCTGGTAGACGAGTTGGGTTAGCTCAACGCCGATTTCGTGCTCTCCGCGGCCGACGATGAGGTCAGGAGGATCCGAGCCGGTGCCTATAAGGACTCCGAAACTTGAGTCTGTTGCTCGGTCGAAGGCGCGGATGAAGCGGCGCAGCTGTGTGGCTTCACGCTGCTGCTTATCGGCGGACTCGACGCCGGTCCACGTAGTGGGCCGCTCAAAGACGATTGAACCGAACCACTCTCCGGTCATCGCATGTCCTCGTAGGACTGCGCCGCCAAGTCTGTCGGGGGGACCGAACATGGTCACGGACTCGACCTTGATCTCAGCGGGCGAGTGAAACGGAAAGAGGTGCAGCGGGGACATGCCTCGGTTCTAGCTCGTGTGTTGCCCCATTCGTTGCCCCATCGCTTCAAATGCGCCCCTCAAGCGCGACGCGTCCGGCCGAGTTTGGCTTGATTAAGCGATGCCGGGGGCGGGACTTGAACCCGCACGGCCCGAGGGCCACCCGATTTTAAGTCGGGCGCGTCTGACCAGTTCCGCCACCCCGGCGCGGTCAGGGTAACGCCCACCGCCTCGGCCGATACCCTGCCGCCGGAGTGACGCAGGACACGGTCATCGCCCTTTCCGTCCTCGGGGTCGTGGGACAGGTGCTCATCGTCGCGGGGCTGATCATCGGCGTGCTCGCGCTCGTCGGCGTGCGAGGGCCGCTCGACTGGCTCCGCAACCTGCTCTGGGGCTACGAGCTTTGGGGAGCGTTCGTGGTCGCGGCGATCGCCACCGGCGGGAGCCTCTTCTACTCGCAGATCGCCGGCTTCGTTCCCTGCGAGTTCTGCTGGTTCCAGCGGGTCCTGATGTACCCGCTCTCGATCCTCACGCTGTTGATCGCCGCGCGCGGCGACAACCGCGCGGCGCGCTACCTCCTCCCACTCCCGATTGTCGGGGCCGGCACCTCGATCTACCACATCTTGATCGAGCGCAACGTGATCGTCGAGCCGAAGCAGTGCAGCGCCGTCGTGCCCGGCGGCTGCGGCATCAACTGGATCTCGAGCCACAGTTTCGGCTACCTCACGATCCCCGAACTCGCGCTCACCGCGTCCCTTCTCATCATCGGATTCTTAATTCTGGCCTCGACCGGGGAGTCCGGGGTACCGGCTACCCTTCCCGCCCATGCCGAGCGGTAAGAGGGCCAGAGAGCAGAGGCAGCAGGCAGCCGCCACAACGGCGCCGCCGCCTGTCCGCTCGAAGGGTGGCGGCGGAACCCGCACGCGCCAGGCTTCGCCGCGCGTCCTCGCGATCGCAGGCGGAGTCGTCCTGATCGTGGTGATCGCCGTCGTGCTCGGCGTCGTCCTCAGCGGCGGCAGCGGCAGCGGCAGCGGCATCGTCAAGACGAGCGACCTGCAGGGACTGCCCACGAACGGCAGCGACAGCTGGGCCGGCGCGTTGCCTGGAGCGCCCGACGCGAACGCCCTCTTCAAGGGCATCCCGCAGAACGGCCTCACGCTCGGCAACCCGAAAGCGCCCGTCACGATGGAGATGTTCATCGACGTCCAGTGCCCCGTCTGCCAGGACTACGAGACGCTCAAATTGCCCACGGTGGTCACGGACAACATCAAGAGCGGGAAGGTGCAATTGCACCTCAAGCCCTGGGCCTTCCTCGGCCCGCAGTCGTTCACCGGCCGGTATGGCCTGATCGCAGCGGCCGAGCAGAACAAGGGCTTCGAGTACGCGAAGGTTCTCTACGACAACCAGCGCCAGGAAGAGAGCGGCTGGCTGACGGGCCGGGAGATGGCGATCATCGCTGCGAGCGTCAACGGGCTCAACCTCGCCAAGTGGCAGGCCGACGTCAACAGCTCCGCCTCGAAGGCGACCGCGAAGGCCGTCGACACGCTCGCGGCGCAGAAAAAGGTCTCGGGGACTCCGACCATCTTCATCGGCTGCACAAACGGCAAGCTCCAGGAGATCGGGGCGGGGTCCGAGCCCAGCCTGCAGCAAACCCAGCAGGCGATCGCCGCCGCAGCCTGCAGTTAGGCGCCGCGTTCGTTCCGGCAGAAGTGCGCAAAGAGCGCGCTTTTCCTGCTTGACCTCCGGAGCCATGGACGCTTAGGCTCTGCGAGCCGGTTCCGATGGACTTCACGGTTCGTCGGGGCCGGCGTTTTCGTGGTCCGTCCGACGGCGTCTGTACATTCCCGCGCCCCATGCTCGGACTCGCCTTGATCATGCTCGTTCTGCTTACGGCGCTTGCCGCGGGCGCGATCTTCCTGCCCCGGCTGCTCCGCGGCGAACTCGGAGCGCTGCAGGAGCGGACGGCGAACGACCTCTCGGCGCGGAACGCCGAGTTCGAGCTGCGCCTGCAGGGGCTGGAGCAGACGCTCAACACGCGGCTCGCGGCGACGACGGAGACGACGACCCAGATCCACGACCGGCTCGGCCAGATGACCCAGGCGACCGCGGAGATGATCGAGCGCGCGAAGGAGCTCGGCAAGCTCGAGCAGGCGTTGCGGCCGCCGAAGGCCCGCGGCGGCTTCGGCGAGCTGCTGCTCGAGAACCTCCTGCGCGACCGGCTCCCGCCCGATGCCTACGACGTGCAGTACACGTTCGACACCGGCGACCGCGTCGACGCGGTCATCCGCGCCGGCGGACGGCTGCTGCCGGTCGACGCCAAGTTCCCGCTCGACAACTTCGAGCGCATGACCGCGTCCGAGGGCGACGAGCAGCAGCTCCACGAGAAGGCGTTCGCCCGCGACGTCAAGGGCCACATCGACGCGATTGCGTCGAAATACATCCGCCCCGACCTCGGCACGTTCGACTTCGCCTTCATGTACCTGCCGGCGGAGACGATCCATTACGAGCTCGTGAGCGGCAAGACCGGCGCGCTGCTCGCGTACGCGCACGAGCGGCGCGTGTTCCCGGTCTCGGCGACGACCTTCAGCGCCTACCTCCAGATGATCGTGCTAGGGCTTAAGGGGCTGCAGATCGAGCAGCGCGCGGAGGAAGTCATGCGCTACTGCGCCGCGCTCCAGGTGGAGTTCGGCAAGTTCAAGGAGGACTTCGACCTCGTGGGGACGCACCTCGGGCGGGCGCACGGCAAGTACGCCGACGCCGAGAAGCGGCTCGACCGCTTCGAGACGAAGCTCGACCAGGCCGCGGACGAGCAGGCGGAGCTGGAATCCGAGCCGCCGCGCGCCCTCGACGCCGCCTAGGAACGGCCTCCCGAACCGCCGCAACCGGGAAGGTCAGTCCGCCCCAGATCGTTTAATACGTCGTACACCTTGTAGAGAGGAAGCGATGAGCGACGTACGTGATCTGATCGTGATCGGCGGAGGGCCCGCGGGATACACCGCAGCCCTTTACGCTGCGCGCGCCAATCTGCAACCGCTGGTGATCGAGGGTTTCAACTGGGGCGGCCAGCTGATGATCACGAGCGACGTGGAGAACTATCCCGGCTATCCCGACGGGATCATGGGGCCGGAGATGATGGCCGAGTTCCGCCGCCAGGCCGAGCGCTTCGGCGCCGAGTTCGTGACCGACGACGTGACCCGCGTCGACTTCTCGGAGCGTCCGTTCCGCGTCTGGGTCGAGGGCGAGGAGTACCGCGCCGGCTCGGTCATCGTCGCGACCGGCGCGAGCGCCCGCTGGCTCGGGCTCGAGTCCGAGGAGCGGTTGAAGGGGCGCGGCGTGTCCGCGTGCGCGACCTGCGACGGCGCGTTCTTCCGCGACAAGCACATCTTCGTCGTCGGCGGCGGCGACACGGCGTTCGAGGAGGTGCTCTTCCTCACGCGCTTCGGCTACAAGGTCACGCTCGTCCACCGTCGGAGCGAGTTCCGCGCCTCCCAGATCATGATCGACCGCGCGCGCGACAACGAGAAGATCGAGCTCAAGACGCCGTACGTCGTCGAGGAAGTGCTCGGCGAGGATTCGATCAGCGGGCTCCGGCTCCGCAACACCGAGACCGGCGAGACGGAGGACACCGAAGCCGGCGCGCTGTTCATCGCGATCGGCCACGATCCGAACACGAAGCTCTTCGTCGACCAGCTCGACCACGACGCGAACGGCTACCTCGTCACGACACCCGGGACGACGCAGACGAACATCCCCGGCGTCTTCGCGGCCGGCGACGTGCAGGATCACGTCTACCGCCAGGCGGTGACCGCGGCAGGCAGCGGCTGTATGGCAGCCCTCGACGCCGAGCGGTTCCTCGCCGCGGACGAGAGCCACCGCGGCGCTGCTCCGACGCCCGCCGCCGAGCCGGTCCGTTAGCGGGCGGCGACGCGCAAACGGGTAGCTAGCCTGGCGCCGTGCCGCACTTCATCTGCCCTAACTGCAAGGAGCGGTCGATCGACATCGACCGCAAAGAGGGGATGTTCGACGAGGCCGTCGCCTGCCATCACTGCGGGTTCGGCTTCCTCTTCGAGCTGATGGACGACTACTACCCCGCCCCCACCACGGGCCTCGTCACGTGCGACCAGGAAGGCCGGATCCTCGCCATCGGCCGCGGCGTCTTCGAGCTCAGCGGCTGGAGCGAACAGGAGGTGCTCGGCGCCGACGTAGTCTCCGCCTTCCGCCTCGCAGGGTTCGAGGAGGAGAAGAACCCGGTCAAGCTCTCGCTCGAATGGGGCGTGCGCCGCCTGAACGAGCACCTGCAACTGAGCACGCGCGGCGGCCAGGTCAAGCCGGTGATCGGCGACTTCTTCCCGGCACTCGATGACGACGGCGGCCTGCTCGTCGCACTCACGCCGGCGCACAGCTAGCCCTAATCCGCCGGGGCCGGGGCGACCGGCGCCGTCAGATCGCGATGGGCCGGCGCGTCCGGTTGGTAGAAGCGTTGCGCGATCACCGTCGGCACGACTGCCGAGAGGACGACGACGGCCAGCAGCAGCGAGAACTGCGACCGGTCGATGATCCCCGCCGACAGGCCGTACAGGGACGTGATCGTCCCGAACGTCAGCCCCGTCGACATCAGGAGCGTCGTGAACGCAGCGTGCGGCGCGGTGAACCGCCGTGCCAGCGGATAGACGCCGACGAACTTCGGCACCATCTTCGCCACGAACAGGATCCCGAGGGTCCCGAGGCTCGCCCAGAGCGCGCTCGTCGACACGTTGAGGCCACCCTTGATGAAGAAGAACGGCGTCAGAAACGCGAACGACACGACGCGCAGCCGGTCCTGCTCGAGGCGGTGCGAGGCGTAGAAACCCGACATCGCGAGCCCGAGGACGAACACCGGTAGCGCCGCCTGCGAGTTGGCTCTCTGCCCCAGCCACATCAGCAGGAAGAGGCACGCGAAGACGAGCTTGATCTCCGGCTCGATCACGCGGTTGCCGTAGCGGGGGAAGAAACGGCGTGCGACGCGCGGCAGCCCGAAGATGACGGCGAGCGAGACGAGCACGAACGGCACGATCCAGATGGTCGGCTTGAGGAAGAGGACGGTGAGGCCGGTGACGGTCGCGATGTCGGTGACGAATGTCGCCGACATCAGCCGCTTCCCGACGAGCTCGCGATTGAGGCCGGTCTCGACGAGGACGGCGTAGACGACGGCGAGGCTCGTCGTCGACAGCGCGAGCCCTCCGATCTCCGCGGCACGCCGCGTCCAGTTGAGCCAGTAGTAGGCGACCAGCCCGACAACGGCGAACGGGGCGAAGAACGAGACGAGCCCGATCGACACCGATGCCTTCCACTCGCGACGGAGCTGGGGCAGGTCGACCTCGGCCCCGGCCTGGAACGTCAGGACAATGCCGGCGAACGAGCCGATGAAGACGAGCCAGCTCGGAACCACGATGTGCGCCGCGTTGCCGACGATGACGCCCGCGACCAGCTCGATGAGCGCGACAGAGAGCCCGAGCTCGACCGAGATCATCGACGCGACGAGGATCGTCCCGCCCAGCAGCGCAGCTATTGCAAGATCGCTCATACCGTCTCCTTCCAGGTTTGGTCTCGCTGCTAGAGGCCATCAGCTCCTGGAAGGAGCGGTTAGGCGGGAGCCTCATCCCGCGTCGCCCGAAATGGTACCTCCGTTCGCCACAATGGGGTGGTGGAATCGCTGCAGGGACATCTCCTCGTCGCCTCGCCGGCGCTGCTCGACCCGAACTTCCGCCGCACCGTGGTGCTCGTGACGGAGCACAGCGAGGAAGGCGCGGCGGGGCTCGTCCTCAATCGGCCCTCGCCGGTGGAGGTGGCCGGCGCGGTGCCGCAGCTCGAGCCGGTCGTCGACGACGGCGAGCCGGTCTGGGTCGGCGGCCCCGTGCAGCCGGATGCCGTGCTCGTGCTGGGCGAGTTCCTCGACCCGGACGACGCCGCCGTGCCGCTGTTCGGCGCACTCGGCTTCCCGTCGCTGGCGGAGCCGGAGGAGATCGTCCCGGCCACGATCCGCCGGCGGGTGTTCGCCGGCTATGCGGGCTGGGGTGTCGGGCAGCTCGAGGCCGAGCTGGCAGACGAGGACTGGATCCTCGAGCCCGCGCTCCCGGACGATGCGTTCACCGACGACCCGGAGGAGCTCTGGCGCGATGTCCTGCGCCGCAAGGGCGGGATCTACGAGCTCGTCGCCCGCATGCCCGAGGACCCGCGGGTCAACTGAGCCGCCGGAACTCCGGCACTGGGATGCCGTAGCGCACGCCGAGCGCTCTCACGTCCCGCTCGTGCTCGTCATCCAGGGCGTAGCCGGTTGTGTGGTTGACCATCACGACGTCGGGCGTGAGGCACGGCACACGGCGACCGAGGATGCGACCGCTGCCGCCGAAGCCGCCCGCGGGGAAGATCCACTCGCCGCCGTCCGCCATCAGGTAGACGCCGTCGCCGTCGGCCGTGAACGAAGCGGGATGGACGTCGACCTGATGGCCTTCTGCATCGACGAGCTCGAAGCTGTGCGGCAGCCCGCCTCCGGCCGGAACGTACCCAAGCTCACCGAGCGTCGCGTCGATCCGCGCGGAGTCCTCGAACCGCGAGACGAGATCGAGATCGTCGTGCGGCCGCGTCTGCTCACCGAGCAGTGCGTCAACCGCCCAGCCGCCGTCCAGCCATACCTCGATCCCCGGATCTTCCAGGTGCGTCAGGAGGTCGAGGACGCGGGCCGCGTCCATCTCGGCCTGAGGTTCCCTCCCGCGGCCCGCTCGTGCCATCAGCCCGGAAGCCGCGAGAAGGCGAAGACGTAGGTGAGCTTCGGCAGCGGGAACCGCTCGCCGTAACGGGAGGCGAGGTCGCGGACGGCGCGCAGATGTCTTCTCCTGCTCAGCGCGCTCTCGGACGAGAAACCCGCTCACCGTGGAGAGGTAGCCGGCGAGCGCGTCCGGGCTCGACTCCTGGACGCTCTCGACCACGGTGCGGCCCAGCTCGCGGAACCACGGCTCGCCCGGCAGCTCCTCGTTGCGGTAGGGATCGTGACCGGCGTAGCCGATCAGCTCGCCGAGCTCGCGCTGCAGCGGGTCGCGCTCGTCCCACCAGTTCCACAGCAGCGCAAGCCCGCCTCCGGGGACGATGACGCGGTGCAGCTCCGGCAGGGCCCGCTCGCGGTCGAACCAGTGGAACGCCTGCCCGGCGAACGCGGCCTCGACGCTCCCGTCCGGGAGCGGGATCGCCTCGGCCGGCGCCTGCGTGCGCGTCCGCCTCCGGCACCGCCTCGCGGAGCTGCGCAAGCATCGGGCCTCCCGGCTCGACCGCGACCGCCTCGAAGCCGGCCGCGACGAGCCCGCGCGTCAGCTTCCCCGTGCCCGCACCGACGTCGAGGACGCGTGCTCCCGGCTCGAGCCCCAGCTGCCCGGCCGCCCAGCGCAATGCCTCCACCGGATACTCGGGCCGGTGCCGCTCGTAGTCGGCGGCGACGGTCTCGAAACTGCGGGAGCGGGCAGCGCGGTCAGACACGGCTCGACGGGCAGAGATCACTGACGACGCAGTCTTCACAGCGAGGGCGGCGCGCGTCGCACACCCGGCGGCCGTGCCAGATCAGCAGGTGCGGGAAGCGGCCCCAGTCTGCGCGCGGCACGAGCCGGACGAGGTCACGCTCGATCTTGACCGGATCCTCCTGGCGCGTGAGCCCGAGCCGTTGCGACAGACGCCGGACGTGCGTGTCGACGACGATCCCCTGCGGCTCGCCGAGCTCCGCCGCGACCACGTTCGCCGTCTTGCGCGCGACACCCGGCAGCCGGATCAGCTCTTCGAGACGGCTCGGGACCTCGCCGTCGAAGTCCTCGAGGAGCAGCCGCATCGTCCCGCGCAGCGCCTTCGCCTTCTGGCGGTAGAAGCCGGTCGCGAAGATGTCGCGCTCGAGCTCCGCCTGCGGCACGGCGAGATAGTCCTGCGGCCGGTGGTACTTCTCGAACAGCGGCCCGGTGACGCGGTTGACGTTCACGTCGGTCGTCTGCGCCGAGAGCATCACCGAGACGAGCAGCTCGAGCGGGCTGCGGAAGCGGAGCGCGATCCCGGCGTCGGCGTGCTCGGCCGCGAGCCGCTCGATGATCGGCCTGATCCGCTGCTTCTTCGGCCCGACGCGCCGTCGGGCCTCCTGCAGGTAGCTACGAGGCAACGGCCTCCGGGAGCCGCGGGCGCAGGCGCGGGCCTGCGCAGACGAGGTCGAGCGCCGGGCAGCCCGCGCAGGCGAACTCGCTCGGCGTCGGCGGGAACTCGCCCGCCTGGATGCGGGCGATCGCCGCGGACAACTCGGACTCGAGGTCGGGGACGTCAGCGCGCGTGAAGACAGCCTCGACCGGCGCGTCCGGCCGCTCGAGGAAGTGGTAGACGACCTCGACCTCGTCCGCACCGGCGCGGAAGCACGCGAGCGCGTAGACGAGCCGCTGCAGCCGGTAGTCCTGCTCGACGATCTCGTCCGGCGCAGCCTCGCCCAGGGCGTTCGTCTTGTAGTCGACGACGAGCGCACGGCCGTCGCGCAGATGAAAGGCGTCGATGAAGCCGTGGACGAGGACGCCGTCCTGCTCGAAGATGAAGTGACGCTCCTGCTCGACGCCGTCGAGAGCCGCGACGCGGCGGGCGAGATCCGACTCGCAGTAGGCGGCGACGAAGCCGCGGACCAGCTCGTCCTCGAGTTCCGGGACGACCGGCGCCGCGAGGTCGATCTCCTCGAGCACCGAATGGACCGCGCTGCCGATCTCTGCCCCGGACCTCTCCTCCAGGCCCTCGCGCTCGACGGGCCGCTCGCTCATCCCGAGGCCGTAGCGCGCGAAGTACTTGTACGCGCACTGCTCGAAGAGCGAGATCGACGTGAACGAGAGCCTGCGCACACGGTGGAGCGGCGGCTCCGGGAGCGCCACGAGCGGCGGGAGCACCGGAGCGGCTCGCGAGGCGGCGATCTCCTCGAGGGCCGCGAAGAGCGCGAGCTGGCCCGGCTCCTCCGTCTCGGTCTCGGGCTCGGGCCCCGTCGCCGCAGGCTCGGGCCGGTAGCGGTCGAGCCGAACGAGCAGGCGCGCGTCGTCACGCACGAGCTCGAGCGGCGCGTCGCCTGCCGCCACGAGTTCCTCGTCCGCCGCAAGCCGCTCGAGCACCCAGGCGATGGGCGTCGGCGTCTCAGGGGCGGTGCCGAGGTCAACCGAGCCGGAGACGATCAGCCGCTCCTTGGCCCGGGTCATCGCGACGTAATAGAGGCGCAGTCGCTCGGCCCGCTCCGCCTCCTGGCGCGCCTGCTTGACCGCCTCGTAGTCGAAGGCGCCGCGCTGTTTCGCCGTCACGGGATCCGCGACCCGGAAGCCGAAGCGGCCGTCCGGCAGCGCGAGGATCTCGTCCGCCGAAGGCGCCACGCGGTCGCGCCCGGCGTCGGCCACGATCACGACCTTGAACTCGAGCCCCTTCGCAGCGTGGATCGTGAGCAGGCGCACCGCGTCGGCGCCCTCCTCCTCCGCGACCGCCTCGAGCTCGCGCGCGCCGACCGCCTCCTGCTCGGCGACGAAGCGGACGAAGCCCTCGACGTCAGGCCCGCGGAGCTCCTCGTACGAGCGCGCGAGCCGCGCGAGCTTGCGCATGTTCGCGTAGCGCCGGCGCCCGTCCCACTGCGCGAGCACGGCGAGGTCGTAGTCGTGCTCCGCGACGATCTGCTCGCACAGCCGTTCGAGGGAGAGCCGCGGCATCGCCTCCACGAGCCGGTCGTAGCGCTGACGGAAGGCGCGCATCAGCCGCTCGTCGCGCTCGGCGAGGCCCGGCGGCATGGAGTGCTCGAGGCCCGTGAAGAGCGGCCGCCGCGACGCGACCCGGCGCAGCAGGGCGAGCGCGTCGTTCGAGACGCCGACGAACGGCGAGGCGAGCACCGACAGGACCGCCGCGTCGTCGTAGCGGTTCTGCAGCAGCCTGAGATACATGAGCATGTCGACGACCTGCTGCTGGCCGAAGTAGCCCTTGCCGGTCGCGCGGTACGTCGGCAGTCCCGCTCGCCGCAGCTCGTCCTCGTACCACTCAGCGTCGGTGCCGGCGGCGAAGAGCAGGACGATCTCCCCGGCCGTCGCCGCGCCCGTGTCCACGAGCTCGCGCACGCGCCGCGCGACGGCCCGCGCCTCGCCGCGCCGCCAGTGGACGCCGCTGTCCTTGTAGCTCTCCTTGTCGGTGACGAGCAGCTCGACCGGATGGCCGAAGACCGGGTCCGGGAACTCGGCCGCGGCGGCGAGCTCCTGGAACTCCCCGCCGAAATGCGAGCCGAAGAGCTCGTTGACGGCCGCGAGCACCTCGGGGCGCGAGCGGTAGTTGAGCGTGAGGGAAAGCGGCTGCTCGACCGCCTCGCGCCGCTCGCGGAAGACCTCCACGTCGGCGTGGCGGAAGCCGTAGATCGACTGGAACTCGTCGCCGACGAAGAAGAGCTCCGTCTCCGGCGTCCTGAGGAGATCGACGATCTCGGTCTGCAGGCGGTTCGTGTCCTGGAACTCGTCCACGAGGATCGAGCGGAAGCGCGCCCGTTCGCGCTCGCGGAGCTCCGGCTGCGAACGGAGCAGGTCGCGCGCCTCGAGCTGGAGATCCTCGAAGTCGAGCGCCGACTCGCGCGACTTCGCCTGGGCGTAGCGCTCCGCGAACAGCGTCAGCAGCTCCTGCAGGAGCGCGCCGTCGCGCGCGGCGGCCTCGTCGAGAGCAGCCTGCTCGACCGCTGCCAGCGCCTCGCGGTACGCCGCCGCACGATCCCCGCGGGCCTTGAAGTCGCCGAGGCTCATCAGCCGGTCGGGCCGGAGATCACGCTCCAGGAGGTCGCGCAGCCCGGAAGCCGCGCGGGCCTGCGCCTCGGTCGCGTCCGGGTCTCCCGCGAGCGC
The DNA here is from genome assembly GCA_963743545.1 of uncultured Actinomycetes bacterium. Taxonomy (GTDB): domain Bacteria; phylum Actinomycetota; class Thermoleophilia; order Gaiellales; family Gaiellaceae; genus Palsa-739. The sequence continues at coordinate 106,858 of CAVUQB010000007.1, forward strand.
GGTCGCCGCGACGCGCAACTCGTCGACACGGTCGCCGAGCTCCGGGCGTGCGGCCACCGCGAGATCGAGCTCCCGCCCCGCCGCGCGAAGCGTCTCGTAGACGTTCGTCAGCATCCGCCGGAGCCGGTCGCTCCCGTACGTGGCGAGCAGCTCGAGCCGCTGTGGGTCGTCGCCTGCGCAGAACTCTGCGAGCGCCTCGCCGAACGCCTCGGAGCGGAGCACCGCGCCCTGCGCCTCGTCGAGCTCGCGGAAGCGCGGGTCGAGCCCGGCGGCGAGCGGATAGGCCCGCAGCAGGCGGGCGCAGAAGCCGTGGATCGTCGAGATCCAGGCGCCGTCGAGCTCGCGCGCGAGGTCGTGCCTGCCGCGCTCGGCGAGCGCCGCGCGAATCCGCGTGCGCAGCTCACCGGCGGCACGCCGCGTGTAGGTGATGACGAGGACGGAGTCGACGTCGAGCCCGCGCTCGGTGACCGCGCGCACCACTCGCTCGACGAGCACCGCCGTCTTGCCGGTGCCGGCGCCGGCCGAGACGAAGACCTCTCCGCCGGCCTCCACCGCCGCAAGCTGTTGCTCGTTCAGCGTGGTCACGGCCGCTCCACCCGGCACATCGGCCAGAGGTCGCACCAGGTCGGGCAGTCACCGCCGCGCGGATCGTGGCTGGACGTCTCCTTCCCGGATCCGTCCGGCGACCGCCGCCGCCGTCTGCTTGGCGGACTCGACCACGCCCCAGAACGCCTCGTCCTCGAGATAGTCGCTCTTCACGTAGCCGGGCAGCGTCTCGATCTCGTCGGCGCGCACGAGCCCGCGCGCCCGACGAGTGCCCGCGAGCGGGCGATACAGCCCGCCGAGCGGCTCGAGCCCGACGAGGTCGCGGAGCACGAGCATGTAGAGCGGAACCTGCAGGCGCAGCTCGCGCTCGATCTCGGCCGCCGAGTGGGCGTGCTTGCCGGACTTGTAGTCCTGCACGATCCCGCGCGCCCCGAATGGGTCGACGTCGATCCGGTCGATCTTCCCGGAGAGGGTCAGGTCGGAGCCGAGCTCGAGCCCGCGCTGCAGCTCCGGCGCCGCCCGCTCGCTGCCGAAGGAGACTTCGAAGCGGCGCGGCACGAGCGAGAGCTCCGACTCGCACTCCTCCTCGACGAGCGCCACGAGATCGCGCCACAGCGTCTGGTCGAGCTCGCGCAGCTGCATCTCGGTCAGATCCATGCGCACGCCGTGCGATCGACTCGTCGAGGCAACGGCGCATCAGGCCCAGCGCCGCCTCGACGTGCTGCGGGCTCGAGCTTCTCCACCCCGAGCTCGGCCGGCACGCGAGCGAAGAAGCGGTGGAGGACGCTGTGCGCGACGATCCCGCGCTGGAGGGCGTCGGGCTCCGCGTCGATCGTCTTCGGCGAGAGGAACCGCTCGACGAACCAGGCCGAGGAGCAGTCGGCGAAGCGCTCGAGCTCCGTCACGCCGAACGATGTGCGGGAGGCGAGCTGCTCGAGCACGAGCGGGCTCCTGAGCCGCGTCGGCCGGCTGAAGGCGGTCAGTGCGCGCTCGAGCCTCCGCTCCCAGCCGTTCGCGTGCGCCAGCCCGTCTGCCGCCTCGCCGTCGTGGGCGGCGAGCTCGGCGAGCGCCCGCAGCCGCTCTCGCTCGGTCGGCGCGTCGTCGAGCGGCCAGGTCAGCGCGGAAAGCGGACGCCGGCGCGTCCAGCGCCGCACGTCGTCGGTGTCGAACAGCGGCCTGGACGTCGTGCCAGAACGGGCTCGCCTCCCGCGGGCTCCCGTCGTCGTCGGCGGCCTCGCGCACGAGATAGAGGCGCTGCGAGGAGCGCGTGCACGCCGTGTAGAAGAGGTAGCGGTCGTTCTCGACGGGATCCGGCCGCTCGAGGCGCGCGCCTCGCTCGTCGAGCGCGCGCCGCGCGTCGTCGTCGAGGAACGGCGAGCCGCCGCCGCGGCGAGGCAGGCTCCCCTCCTCCAGCCCGAGGACGAAGACGGCGTCGAAGCGGCGCGTGCGCGCGCGGAGGAGATCGACGACCGCGACCCGGCCCGGCGTCGTCGCCCGTGCGCCGCGGCAGCGCAGCACGCTCGATCGCGGCCACGACGTCCTCCCGGCTCAGCTCCCCACTGAGCTCCCGCCAGCCCTCGAGCTCGCCGAGCAGCCGCCGCAGCGCCTCGTAGGCTCGGAGGTCGAGTCGGCTCGCGTCGTCCGCAGGTGGCCGCTCGAGGCCGTAGGCGTTCCGCAGCATCCGCTCCGCGAGCTCGCGCACCGCCTCGACCGGGTCGGCGGCACCGCGCAACTCCGCGAGCGCCGGGAGCGGCCCCTCGCGCAGGCGCTCAGCCTCGTCGACGACGCGGTCCGGCGCCTGGACGGCCCGGCCGCGCAGGCGCCCCTCGACGAAGTCGACCGACCGCCGCTCGAGCCCCGAGAACGGCGAGCGGAGAAAGCCGAAGAGGTCGGTCCTCGTCCCTCCGGCCCACGCGAAGCGCAGCAGCGCAGCGAGCGCGTGGACGAGCGGTGTCTGCGTGAGGCGCAGCTCGCCGTCGACGGCGTACGGGATGCCGAAGGAGCCGAACACCGTCTCGAGCGCGCCGCGGATCCGGTCGTAACCCGGCACGACGAGCCCGATCCCCTCCAGCGGCGTGCCGCTGCGCGCGAGCGCAAGCACCTCCTCGCCCACCAGCTCGAGCGTGCCGCGGCCGCCGGCTCCCTCGAAGAAGCGGATCACGCCGTCGAGCGGCGGCGGGTCGGCGGGCGTGTCCGCGAACAGCGCACGCTCGAGGTGCGCGAGGGCGGACGGTGCAATCGCGGCGTAGCGCGGCGGCAGCTCCTCGACTGCGCCGGAGGCGCGACTCGCGAGATCCTCGGCCGTCCGCCGCAAAGCCGCAAAGACCGGTCGCCCCGGCTCGTACGGGAGGGAGACGGTGACCTCGGTCCGCGCAGCCAGCGCCTCGAGCAGCGCCCACTCGGCACCGGTCAGGTCCTCGAAGCCGTACGCAAAGACCGGCTCGCCGTGCCAGGCGTCGAGGTCGGCGCGGAGGCGTTCGACCGCGTGAGCGCGCAGCAGGCCGCGATCCCAGCGCGCGAGCCGGTCGAGCTCGTCGCGGTAACCCGCATAGAGAGTGCCGAGCTCGCCGTCGAGAGCGTCCGGAGCCAGCAGCCCCTCGTCGAGCTCGCCGAGCGTCCGTTCGAGCGAGTCGACGAAGCCCGTATGCGCAGCGGACTTGGCGAAACCGTCGAGCTTTGCGCCGTCGACGACCCGGCGCACGAGAAGTGTCTGCTCCACCCGCCCCAGCTGCGACCGGCCGTCGGCCGAGCCGCTCGCGAGCCGGCGAAACACGTCGTCGAACGTCCCGATCGAGCCGCCGAAGAGCGCCGGGCGCCGGGCCAGCAGCTCGAGCTCGACGCGATCGACGTCCGCCCGGTTCGGCACGATGAGCACGGGCTCGGGCGCGCCGGGAGAATCGAGCGCGTCGAGGAAGCGGCCGAGCAGCAGCTCGACCTTGCCCGCGTTGGCGGGCCCTGCGATCAGACGCAGCGGCACCCGCCTACGCTAGCGCGATTGCGGGACGGTCTTCAGACGGGACTCAGGCCGCTGTCGCGGACTTCGGCTTGCGGCCGCGACGGGCCGTCGCCCGGCCCGGCGTGCCGCCCGCGCAGTTGTCGCAGAGGTCGGCCTGCTTCGACCCGCGGCGTGCGTCGTTGTACGTGACGCGCATTACCGCACCTTTCCCTTCCTCGACTTCGGTACCGCAAGTGTCGCAAACGAGCACCGTTTTTCTCGCCACCGTTCTCCTCCTTCACAAAGGCTGACTTCCGGGCAAAACCCTAGCGAAATCACCACGCAAATCGGGTGGCTGCATTCTTGGCTCACCGCCCGTCGCCGAAGGCGGGCTACGATCGCCCGATGCGCGACGACCGGACGATCGTCGTCCTCGAGGGCGACGAGACCGGGCAGGAGCTCCTGGAGGAGGGCCTGCGCGTGCTCGAGCCCTGGGTGATCGGCGTGGAGCTCGATTTCCCGCGCTTCGACCTCTCGCTCGAGCGGCGGCGACAGACCGACAACGGCGTCGTGCACGACGCCGCGGCCGCGATCCGCGAGCACGGGCTCGGGCTGAAAGCGGCGACAGTCACGCCGGAAGGGCGCGGCGACATCGGCTCCCCGAACCGCATTCTCCGCGAGGAGATCGGCGGCAAGGTGATCGTGCGCACCGGGCGGCGGATTCCGGGAGTCGCTCCGCTCGGCGGGGTGCACGCGCCGATCTCGATCGTGCGGATGGCCGTCGGAGACGCCTACGGCGCGAAGGAATGGCGCGAGGGCTCCGGCGACGACGAGGTCGCGTTCCGCACCGAGCGCATCGAGCGCCGCATCTGCCACGCGGTCGCCGAGTTCGCCTTCCGCCAGGCCGCGCGGACGAGCGCCAAGGTCTTCGGCGGCCCGAAGTACACCGTCAGCCCCACGTACGAGGGGATGCTGAAAGAGGAGATGGACGCCGCCGCTGCGCGCCATCCCGACGTGCCGTACGAGCCGCAACTGATCGACGCGACCTTCGCGCTGCTCCTCTCCTCCGCCGGCGACCCGCTCGTGATCCCGGCGCTCAACCGCGACGGCGACATCCTGTCCGACCTCGTTCTGCCGCTCTTCGGCTCGATCGCCGGCTCGGAGTCGCTGCTCGTCGCCTTCGAGGACGACTTCGAGCCGGCGGCGATCATGGCCGAGGCCGCACACGGGACCGCGCCGTCCCTGCAGGGGAAGAACGTCGCCAACCCGATGGCGATGATCCTCGCCGGGGCGGCTCTCCTCTCCCACGCCGGCGAGGAGGCGCAACGCGCGGGGCGGGCGATCCGCGAGTCCTGCCTCGAAGCGGTCGCCCAGGGCGGGCGCACCGCCGACCTCGGCGGCCACCTCGGCACGACCGAGTTCACCGACGACGTGATCGCGCGCGTCCGCGCGAAGCTCGAAGTCTGGGCAGCTCTGTAGCCGGGCGCGCGCAGTTCCTTCTCCCAGCAAGCGAAGCGCAGCTTCGCGCGCTACGAGGCGACTCGCTGCCAGGTGTCCCAGCCGTGGGCCCAGCTCTCGACGAAGAGCTTCGCGGCAACCGGGTCGAATTGCGTGCCGGCGCCTGCCTCCACCTCGCCGAGTGCGTGCTCGTGGGTGAGCGCCCCGCGGTACGGCCGTGGCGAGATCATGGCGTCGAACGCGTCGGCGATCGCGAGGATCCGGGCCTCGATCGGGATGCGGCGCCCGCTCAGCCCGGCCGGGTAGCCGCTGCCGTCCCACCGCTCGTGGTGGAAGAGGACGTACGGGAGCGCGTCGTGGAACCGCCGGATCGGCATGACGAGGCGCGCTCCGGCGGCCGGGTGGCACCGGATCTCCGCGACCTCCTCCACGGTGAGCGGCCCGGACTTGCCGAGCAGCTGTGGGCGCACCTTGACCTTGCCGACGTCGTGGAGCGGCGCGGCCCGGCGGAGCTGGCGGATCCTCTCGCGGTCCCAGCCGAGCTCCAAGGCGATGGGCTCCGCGAGCGCCGCCACGCGGTCGCCGTGGCCGACGGTCTGATCGCGCTGTTCGAGCGCGCGTGCGATCGAGACGAGCATGCCCGAACGCATTCCGCGCCGGGCCCGCGACTCCTACCTCTTCCAGATGCCGCCGATCGGCGTCCCGGTGCGCGAGAAGCCGAGCCGCGGCAGCCCCCAGGCGTCTTCGATCGTCCGCAGCAGGCCGTAGTGGTTCGTCGCCTTCGCGAACCTGGAACCCCGCCGCACCGTCGGCCCCAGCGCGAGCGCCTCGACATGCCCGCCGCCGCCCGTGTCGCTCGACCCCTCGTCGAAGACGACGAACACGACCCCGCCGCGGAGCTCCGGCGAGTGCAGCAGCGGGACGACGTGGGCCTTGAGCCAGGCATCGCCGGTCGCCACCGAGCAGTCGTGCATGTCGTCGCACAGGTTGGGGATCACGAGGGAGAAGTCCGGCAGCCGGTGCGCGGCGAGGTCGCGGCCGAGCTGCGTGAACGGAACGATGCGGTCGCGGCGCGCCCGCGAGTCGGCGACGTCGCGGAAGTAGAGAAACGGGTCGTGCTTCTTCGCGTAACGGCCCGACGAGCCGCCGGTGAAGCCGGGACTCGGCAGATCCTCGGCGTACGTCTTCCACGTCTTGCCGACGGCGCCGAGGGTGTCGGCGAGGTTGCGCGCGCGGACGACGCAGTCGGTGCAGTCGCTCGTGATCCCATGCGTCGAGCCCGACACGAGCGCGAGGTAGTTCGGCAGGCTCGGATGGGCCACAGCGGTGTAGTCGGTCGAGGTCGCGTAGCGGCGCGCAAGCGCGTTGAAGGTCGGCGCGTCGGGATTCCCCGCGATCGAGGACGCCTCGTGGTTCTCGAACACGACGAGCACGACGTGCGTGAACGCCGGCAGACGGACGGAGGGCGGCGCCACTTTCGGGATGGTCGCCTCCACCGAGCTGCCCGCGCAGCCCGCGGCTGCGAGCGTGAGCAGCAGAAGCGAGAGGCCGCGCCTCACTTCTCGAGCCGGCGCCGCAGGAAGTGGAACCCGACCAGCAGGAGGACGATCACCGCGATCACCGCGACCCCGATCCCGACGTCGCGCTGCACGGCCTTCACGACGGCGGCGCCGAGGTAGTACGAGAGGAGCCCGATCAGGCTTGCCCAGACCACCGCGCCGGCGACGTTCCAGACCATGAACTTGCCGAACGGCATCCGGCCGATGCCGGCCATCCAGCCGAGCGTCGACCGCAGCACGGGCACGAAGCGGCCGAGGAAGACGGCCTTCGAACCGTGTCGCTGGAAGAACTCCTGCGACTGCTCGACGCCCTTGTGCGAGACGCGCTCGAACCAGTCCCAGCGGACCAGCAGCTCGCGTCCCCATCCGCGGCCGACGCCGTACCCGAAGAGCGCGCCGAGCACCGCCCCGAGAATCGCGACGGCGATGATCGCGACGATGTTCCCGTGGCCCTGGGACGCGAGCGCGCCGGCGGCGATCAGCGCGGTCTCGCCCGGGACGAACGGAAGCCCCGCCACCTCGAGGAAGACGACGCCGAACACGACCCAGAGCCCGTAGTGCTCAACGAAGTGCGTCAAGCTGCGTAGGCTACGCCCCGGATGAGGGTCGGGATCCCGCGCGAGACGACGCAAGGCGAGCGGCGGGTCGCGCTCGTCCCCGAGACCGTCGGCAAGCTCGCCGCCGTCGGCTTCGAGCTCGTGGTCGAGCCGGGCGCCGGCGACGCAGCGTCGTTCCCGGACGACGCCTACAGCGAGGCCGGCGCGGCGCTCGGCGACCCGTGGGACGCGGCCGGTGTCCTCAAGGTGCGCAAGCCTTCGCCGGAGGAGCGTGAGCGGCTCCGCTCGGGCCAGCTCCTGATCGGGCTGCTCGAGCCGCTCTCGGACGCGGCCGGGGTCGAGGCGCTCGCGGAGCGCGGCGTGACGGCGTTCGCGCTCGAGTCGGTGCCGCGGATCACGCGCGCGCAGCCGATGGACGCGCTCTCGTCGCAGGCGACCGTGGGCGGCTACAAGGCCGCGCTGCTCGCCGCCGAGCACCTGCCGCGCTTCTTTCCCATGCTGATGACCGCGGCCGGCACGGTTCCCCCTGCGAAGGTGCTCGTGATCGGAGCAGGCGTCGCGGGGCTGCAGGCGATCGCCACGGCCCGCCGGCTCGGCGCGGTGACGACCGGCTTCGACGTCCGTCCCGTCGTGCAGGAGCAGATCGAGAGCCTCGGCGCGAACTGGCTCGATCTCGGCGTGACCGGCGCCGAGGCGGAGGGCGGCTACGCGCGCGAGCTGACCGCAGAGGAGATGGCGGCGCAGCAGCAGGCACTCGAGGGCCGGATCGCGGACTTCGACGTGGTGATCACGACCGCCGCCGTCCCCGGCCGGCCGGCGCCGAAGATCATCCCGGCCTCCGCGGTCGAGGCCATGCGGCCGGGCTCGGTCATCGTCGACCTGGCCGCCGAGACCGGCGGCAACTGCGAGCTGACCGAGCCGGGCGAGATCGTCGAGCGCGCCGGCGTCACGCTCGTCGGGCTGACGAACCTGCCGAGCACGATGCCGTACCACGCGTCGACGCTGTACTCGCGGAACGTCCAGGCGCTGCTCCTCCACCTCGCGCCCGAGGGCGAGCTCACGCTGGACTGGTCGGACGAGATCACGAGCGGCGCCTGCGTCGCCGGGAAGGGAGCCGCGGAATGATCCACAACACGATCCTCGTCTTCGAGGTGACGATCCTCGTGCTCGCGATCTTCCTCGGCGTCGAGGTGATCTCGAAGGTGCCGACGCTGCTGCACACGCCGCTGATGTCGGGCACGAACGCGATCCACGGCGTCGTGATCGTCGGCGCGATGATCGTGCTCGGCCAGCCGGACAAGAGCGCGTTCACCTGGATCGTCGGCTTCGCCGCCGTCGTCCTTGCCTCCGCGAACGTGGTCGGCGGTTTCGTCGTCACCGACCGGATGCTCGAGATGTTCAAGAGTCGTCAGCGGCCGAAGAAGCCGGACGATACGTGAGCTACAACCTCGCGAATCTCCTCTACCTGATCACGATCGTCTCGTTCGTCCTCGCGCTGCGCTTTCTCTCCAATCCCGCGCACGCGCGGCGAGGCAACCAGATCGGCGCGGCGGGGATGGTGCTGGCGATCGTCGTCACGTGGATCAGGGTCGGTTCGACGAGCTGGTGGGCGATCGCGGTCGCGATGCTGATCGGCGGCGGCTTCGGCGCCGTCGCGGCGCGCAGGGTGCAGATGACCGCGATGCCGCAGATGGTGGCGCTGTTCAACGGGGTCGGCGGCGGGGCTGCCGCGTTGATCGCGCTCGCAGAAGTGCATCGGGTGCTACCGCTTCCGGGTGCGCCGACGGTCGACATCTCGCTCGGCATCACGCTCTCGGCGCTGATCGGCGCGATCTCGTTCGCCGGCTCGATGGTCGCCTTCGCGAAGCTGCAGGAGCTGATCGGCGGCCGTCCGATCACGTACGCCGGCCAGCAGTTCGTCAACGGCGCGCTCTTCATCGGCGCTCTCGGCTGCGCGATCGCTCTCGTCGCCGGCGTCCAGGACGAGTGGCTGCTCTGGGTGACGATCCTCGCCTCGCTCGCCTTCGGCGTGCTCTTCGTGCTCCCGATCGGCGGGGCGGACATGCCCGTCGTGATCTCGCTGCTCAACGCGTTCACGGGCATCGCCGTCGCGCTCGGCGGCTTCGAGCTGGAGAACAACCTCCTGATCGTGGCCGGCATGCTCGTCGGCGCGTCCGGCACGCTGCTGACGCTGATGATGGCGCGCGCGATGAACCGCTCGGTCGCGAACGTCCTCTTCAGCGCGTTCGGCCAGGTCTCGGAGGCGGCCGCCGCGGTGGCGGCGGGCGACGGCGGCACCGTGCGCAGCGCGTCGGCCGAGGACGTCGCCGTGATGCTCGCGTACGCCCACAAGGTCGTCTTCGTGCCGGGCTACGGCCTCGCCGTCGCGCAGGCGCAGCACGACGTCCGCCAGCTCGCCGACCTGCTCGAGTCGAAGGGCGTCGAGGTCTCGTACGCCATTCACCCGGTCGCGGGTCGCATGCCGGGGCACATGAACGTCCTCCTCGCCGAGGCGAACGTCCCCTACCCGCAGCTGAAGGAGATGGACGAGGCGAACCCCGAGTTCTCGCGCACGGACGTCGCGGTCGTGGTCGGCGCGAACGACGTCGTCAACCCGGACGCGCGCAACAACCAGGGCTCGCCGATCTACGGCATGCCGATCCTCAACGTCGACGACGCGCAGGCCGTGGTGGTGCTCAAGCGCTCGATGAACCCGGGCTTCGCCGGGATCGAGAACCCGCTCTTCTACAACCCGAAGACGGTGATGCTGTTCGGCGACGCGAAGGCGTCGATCGACCAGCTCATCGCCGACGTCAAGCCTCTCTAGGCGAAGAAGCGCGCCGGGTCGAGCAGCTCGAGCTGCGGCGACGTCGTGTCGCCGAGCAGCGCGTCCGCGACGAGCCGGCCGCAGGCGAAGCCGAGCACGTTGCCGTGGCCGGAGTAGCCGCCGGCGACCCAGACACGTCCGTCGCGGCCCGGCACCGGACCGACGAGCGGCAGCAGATCCTGCGTGAGGCCGAAGATGCCGGCCCAGCGGTGCGTCACCGCCACCTCCGCGCCGGCGAGCTCGCACAGGAACGACTCGAGGGAAGCCTGGATCGTCGGCGTCGTCTCCTCGACGTTCGTGAGCTCGTCGAGGATCGAGACGTCGCGGAAGCCGCCGAGCAGGATCCGGCCGTCGGGCAGCTGCTGCCAGTAGTCGAAGCCCTGCCGCGCGTAGTACGGGCGGTCGTAGAGCACGCGGTCGAGCGGCTCGCTCACGACCACCTGGCCGCGGGTCGGCCAGACGAGGTCGGCGAGCTCCGGCACGAGCCCGTGTCCGTAACCGTCGGTCGCGACGAGGACGCGATCGGCGTCGAGCGCCTCGAGGTTCTCCACCGGGTCGTGCTCGCGGAGCTCCGCGCCCGCAGCCGCCGCACGGGCGGCAAGGCGGCGGACGAAGCGCGCCGGCTGGATCGAGCCGCCGTGAGGCTGGGAGATTGCGCCGCGGAAGCGGCCGGCTACAGCGCCGGGAACGTCGTCCAGCCACTCCGCCTCGAAGCCGTCCTCGCGCAGCGCCTCGTACTCGAGCCGCATGCCGTCTCGCTCCTCGTCGTCGGCAGCGAGGCGGTAGCTCCCGGGACGCCGGAGCGCGTCGCCGGCGAGGTCCGCCAGCTGGTCGAGTGCGTCGTTCGTCCAGCGCCAGTACGCGGCCGCCGCCTCCGCGCCGTAGGTCTCGCGAGCGACGTCGTAGCGGGCTGCCCCACCCCCGAGCGCGAAGCCGCCGTTGCGGCCGCTCGCGCCCTCAGCGATCCCGCGCGCGTCGTGCACCCGCACGCGCACGCCGGCCTCGGCGAGCCGCAGCGCGGCCGAGCACCCCGTCACGCCTGCGCCGACGATCGCTACGTCCGCGCGGCCGTCGAGCGTGGTCTCGGGCCGCGGCGGGCTCGGTTCCTCCAGCCAGTACGGATTCACGAAGCGCGACGGTACAGACCGTCACGCATGACCACGCGGCCTTCCAGCTCGAGCTCGACGAGCGTGCGCGCGATCTCGTCGGCCCCGAGCCCCGTCCGGCGCACGAGCTCGTCGGCGCTCGCGGGCAGGAGCTCGAGGAGCGGCGAGCTCTCGCCGCGCACCGGCTCCGGCTCGATCCCGAAGACGGCGAGGACGTCGGCGGCGCTCGTCAGCGGCGCACAGCCCAGCTTGAGCAGCGCGTTCGTCCCGGCGCTCAGCGACGCCGTGATCTCGCCGGGCACCGCGAAGACCTCCCGGCCCTCCTCGAGCGCGAGGTCCGCCGTGATCAGCGCGCCGCTGCGCTCGCGCGCCTCGACGACGACGGTCGCCGCGCAGAGGCCGGCCACGATCCTGTTGCGGGCCGGGAATCGCCAGGGCGCGGGCTCGACTCCGGGGGCGTACTCCGAGACGATGAGGCCGGCATCTGCGACGCGGCGGGCGAGCTCGGCGTGCGCGGCCGGATAGTCGCGGTCGATCCCGCAGCCGAGCACGGCGACCGTCGGCCCGGTTGCCTCGAGCGCGCCGCGATGCGCCTCGGCGTCGATCCCGCGCGCGAGCCCGCTCACGACGACGAGACCGGCAGCTGCCAGATCCCGGGCGAGGCTGCGGCCGACGGACGAGCCGTAGCCAGAGCAGGCGCGCGCTCCGACGATCGCGACGGCCGGCCGAGCCAGCAGCTCCGGCTTCCCCCCACGCCACGCACGAACAGCCCGGGCGGCGGGTCGTGGATCGCGCGCAGGAGCGGCGGGAAGTCCGGCGCCGACCGTGGCAGGAAGCGGTGGCCGGCGGCGGCAAGCCGTTCGAGATAGGCGCGCTCGTCGAAACGCCGCTCGAACGCGCGCCAGCGCTCGCCGCGCGGCGGGCGGATCAGGTGCGTACCCGTCTCGGACGCGAAGGCGGCGAGGGCGAGCTCAGACACTCGCGAGCTCGTCCGGCGAGCGGTAGGAGAGGGCTTCCGCCACGTGCTCGGCCCGCACCGCGTCGGACTCCGCGAGCGCGGCGATGGTGCGGGCGACCCGGCCGACACGGGCGTAGCCGCGTCCGGACAGGTGCAGGCGGTCGGCGGCGCGGCGCAGGAGCCCATCCGCCTCCGTATCGCGCGCGGGCGGCTCCGTCGCGAGCCGCTCCCGTGCGCGGGCGACGCGCGCGGCAACCGCGGCGGAGCTCTCGCTCGGCGCGGCGGCGAGCTCCTCCCCACGCACCCGCGGCATCGCGAGGACGAGATCGAACCGGTCGAGGAGCGCGCGGGAGAGCTTGTCGCGGTAGCGGGCGAGCCGTTGCGCCGAGCAGCTGCACTGGGAGGCGGGGTCTCCGCGGCCGCCGCAGGGGCAGAGGTTCATCGTCGCCACGAGCATGAAGCGGGCCGGGAAGACGACCCTCCCGGCGGCGCGCGAGACCGAGACGAAGCCGTCCTCGAGCGGCTGTCGCAGCGCCTCGAGCGCCGGCCGCTGGAACTCGGCGAGCTCGTCGAGGAGCAGCACGCCACGATGCGCGAGGCTGGCCTCGCCGGGCCGCAGGTGCGGGCCGCCGCCGACGATCGCCGCGGTCGAGGCGCTGTGGTGCGGCGCGCGGAACGGCGCGCGCGAGACGAGCGGCTCCGCCTCGTCCACGAGCCCGGCGACCGAGTGGATCCGCGTGACCTCGAGCGCGGCTGCGGGCTCGAGCGGCGGCAGGATCCCGGGCAGTCGGCGCGCGAGCATCGTCTTCCCCGTCCCCGGCGGGCCGCCGAGCAGGACGTTGTGCCCACCCGCCGCCGCCAGCTCCAGCGCGCGCCGTGCGCGCTCCTGGCCGCGGACGTCGGCGAGGTCGGGCGCCGTGGACGACCCATAGCCGTTCGGCGCGAGCGGCACCTCGGGCTCCAGCTCGAGCTCGCCGCGCAGATAGGCGACGGCCTCTGCGAGATGGCGGATCGGGATCGCCGCCACGCCGGCGAGCGCCGCCTCGCGAGCCGAGTCGGCGGGGCACAGCAGACGCTCGGCACCGAGCCGCTGCGCGCCCTCGGCGACGGCGAGGATGCCGCCGACCCTGCGCAGCCGGCCGTCGAGCGCGAGCTCGCCGACCGCAGCGGTGCGCTCGAGCGCGCTGCGCGGAAGCTGCTGCGACGCAGCGAGCAACGCAAGCGCGATCGGGAGATCGAAGCCGGAGCCCTCCTTGCGCAACTCGGCCGGCGCGAGATTGACCGTGATGCGTCCGGGCGGAAAGGTCAGCTCGGCCGCCGAGATGCCGCTCCGCACGCGCTCCCGCGCCTCCTGGCAGGCGCGGTCGGCGAGGCCGACGATCGCGAAACCCGGCAGGCCGTCGCGGACGTGCGCCTCCACATCGACCCGGCGAGGCTCGAGCCCGACGAGCGCATGGGTGACCGCGCGTGCGAGCACGCTCCGACGCTAGGGGCGGAACCGTCACGTCGAATTGCCGGCTTCGTGCCGGATCGGTGCTGGCTAGGGTGGGCGCCGTGACCGGCTCGGAGCGTGTCCAGAACCTGCTGACCTTTGCGCTGGAGCAGCGCGAGGGCCCGCCCGGACACCGGTTCTCCGCGTCCACGCTCAGCCGCCTCTTCGGAGCGGCCGCGACCGGCATGAGCGTCTACGAGCTTTCTCCGGGCAACGCCTCCTGGCCCTATCACTTCGAGACGACCGAGGAGGAGTGGCTGATCGTGATCGAGGGCGAGCTGACGCTCCGCACGCCCGACGGCGAGTCCGTCCTGCGCGCCGGCGACGTGGCCGCCTTCCCCGCCGGCCCGGCCGGAGCGCATGCCGTCCGCAACCACACGGACGCGCCCGTGCGGTACGCGATGCCCTCGAGCCATGCGCCCTACGGGGACGGAACCGTCTATCCGGACAGCGGCAAGTTCCGTCTCGCGGCCCCGGGGTTCGACCACCGCGGCCGGCTCGGCGAAGCCGGTCGACTACTGGGAGGGCGAGCAGTGAGCGTCGCCAACCTCTTCGAGGTCGAGCTCACAGTCGACGAGGACGAGCCGCCTGGCTACGGCGCCCGCTACGCGCGCGTCGGGTCGATAGTGGGCGGGGAGCAGCTCGTCCTGAAGGTGTACGAGCTCGCGCCCGGCCTGAGCATCTGCCCCTACCACTACGAGAACGCCGAAGAGGAGTGGCTGATCGTCCTCACCGGCCGGCCGACCCTGCGCACGCCCGACGGCGAGCGCGAGCTCGAGCGCTGGGACTGCGCCTTCTTCCCGACCGGCGAGGAGGGCGCGCACAAGGTGACGAACCGGACCGACGAGACCGTGCGCGTCTGCATCTGGTCGAACCGGCTCGCCGTCGCCACCTCGGTCTACCCGGACTCGGAGAAGGTCGGCGCCTGGCCCCCCGCCAAGCTGTTCCGCCTGGCCGACGCGGTCGACTATTTCACCGGCGAGGCCTAGGCGTCTGCGCTCGACTGGTGCCACGGCCAGCCGAGCAGGACGACACCGGCGACCAGGCAGGCGGCGCCCATGACCGCCCAGAACGTGCTGCCGGTCATCGACGAGCCCTGGATGAGCGTGGTGCCTTGACCGATCCAGACGAGACCGGTCAGGCAGAGCAGGGCTCCAACGACACGCCTCACGACGACCACGGAAGGACCCTACGCCCAGCGCGGGCCGGCGGTTTCGCGCGCGTTTGCGCAGCCGGGTGAGATGACAGTCGCCTGGGCCAGTGTTCCGGAATGACGCCCGAGCCGCCCCGGACGAGTAGGGCTCGAGAGCGTAGTGTCGCGCTATGGAGCGCCGCGCATGGGCGGGGAACATCACCTTCCTCGGTCTTGGCTTGAAGATCGGCGGCAGCGTCGATCTCGTCGGCACTGGTGGCGCGATTTTCATAGTTGGAGTCCTCCTGACCCTGGTCGGGGCGGCTCTATGGGTCAAGCCGAAGACCTAGCCGAACGCGGGATGGTCGCCTGGGCCAGTGTTCAGGAATGACCCCTGACTTCTACGCGACGAGAACCTGCAAGGCGTACGACTCGTCTATGCAGTCGTTTAGTCGCACCACAGCGTCACTGGTGTCGAACGTGAAGACCCGGTAGAGGGTCACGGAGTCCGACCACTCGGGCGAGAGCACCGTCACCTCCACCGCCACCCGGTCGCCTCCCTCGATCACCTTCCCAACACGAAACCGGCGGCCGTTCTCGTGGACTCGCTTGAGCCGATCGAGTATCGCCGCGCGATTCACGCAAGTCGGAGTCTCCGCCACGTTTTCGCCTTGCGGGATCGCAACCCACTTAGCGTCCGGGTCGAGCAGCTCTTTGAACGGCTCAAGCTCGCCCTTGTCCAGCGCTGCGAATGCTTCCTGTACGAGTTGCTGGCGTTCTGGCATGCCGCCGGAATGATCACTGACGACAAGACCACCCGCAAGCCACCCCTGCACGTCAGGGCCGAGGACTCTCGGCTGGGCCAGTGTTCCCGAATGACCCCTGAACGAATGGCGCTAGGAGCCGCTGGCTTCTCCGTTTCGACGTTTCCTCAGCAGAACCCACGTCGGGATTCCGATCACCAGGACGACAAGAGCCAAGGGAACCAGAGAAAACCAACTGTACGACACGCGCTCTACCCTCCTTCGATCCGAACGAAGAGTACGGCAGGGCATGGTCTGAGGCAAGGTTCGGCTCGGCCCTCTCCAGGTGAAAGGAGACTGCCTTGGGCCAGCGTCCTTACGCCCGAGCCTGCTCAGGCCGCGCGCGCGACGAGGACGTCCTCGAAGTACTCGCCCGCCCGCCGACCCGTGCGGCGGTTGACGTGCCTGCGCAGCCGCGCCTCGAGCCGGAGTCCCGCCTGCGCGAGGATCTCCGGATAGAGGTCGCGCCGGTCGTTGACGACGACGAGCACGGGCGCGCCCGGCCGCAGCGCAGCCGCAGAGCGCTCCAGAACGGCGGCGATGCCGGCCCGGTACGCCTCGAGCGCGGCGAGTGACGTTCCCGCGGCGGCGGCACCGATCTCGCGCTCGCGCCGGTCGTCGAGCTCGAGGAGCTCGTACGCGTAACGGTGCTGCTCGTGGTAGTCGATCAATCCCGGATACGGCGGGGAGGTGAGGATCCCGTCGTACGGCCCGGCGAGCTCGAGCTCCTGCGCGTCACCGTGCAGCACCGTCGCCGCACGCTCGGCGTCGCGGATGTGCGCGAACTCCTCGATCCGCGCCAGCGTGTCGAGGGTGTAGCGGCGGAGAAAGCGGGCAGCCGAGTCCACCGGCTTGCAGGCGCGGCGGTGCTTGTGGCACCAGTACTCGCCGCGCTGCGGATGCTTCGGCGCCTCGAGGTCGAAGTGAGCCGCCCGCCGCGCCGACCGCGCGGCCCGCGAGAGGATCACGCGCAGGACGTCGCCATGCCGGTATTCGGGGATCAGCTCGCGGAAGCCGAGCAGCTCGGCGGCGGAGCGCGGCGCGTACCACGCGCGCAGATATCCGCTCGCGCGGACTCCCCGCTGCGGCAGCCCGTCGACCCGCGCGGCCACGTCACGCAGCTCCTCTCCCAGCTCGGCGAGGTCGTACGGCGCAGTCTTGACGCGCATGAGGAGGCAGTTGAACGCCGCAATGTCGACTCCGGTCGCGTCGAGCCCGGACTCGAGCGCCTGCACGAGCGTCGTCCCCGAGCCGGCGAACGGGTCGAGGACGTGGTCGCCCGGCGCGAGGTAGCGGTCGAGCAGCACCTCGACGAGTTGCGGGATGAACTTGCCGTGGTACGGGTGGAGCCGGTGGACGTGCTTCGTCCGCTCCCGCTCGGGCAGCTCGGCCTCCGACCAGGAGAGGTCGAGGTCCAGCGTCGCGTACAGCTCGTCTTGCGTGACGGCCACGCGACGGGATTCGACGCTGCGGCTAGAACGCCTGCGGAACGCGCTGCACGCGGCCGTCGCGTACCGCAATCACGTCGAAGCCGACCGCGAGCTGCGCGAGCTCGGGGCGCACGTCGAGCCACGCCTCGGCCGCGCGACGGAGCCGCCGCTGCTTCTCCTCGGTCACCATCTCGAGCGGGTCGCCGAACCGTGTGCCTCGCTTCGCCTTGACCTCGACGAACCGGAGCGTCCGCCCGCGGCGTACGATCAGGTCGAGCTCGTTGCCGCCGGCCCAGACGTTTTCGTCGACGATCTGCCAGCCCCGCAGCCGGTACCAGCGCACGGCTTTCTCCTCGGCGGCGAAGCCGGAGCCCCGTCTAGGCAACCGCCTCTTCGCCCCCGTAGCAGAGGGCCTGGAAGCTGAGCCGGTGCACCGCCGACGGGCCGAGCGCGCGCACGACCGCGGAGTGGCCGGGCGTGATGTAGCCGACGTGCCGGGCGAAGCCGTACGCGGGATAGAGCGCGTCGAGGCGGCGCATCAGCCGGTCGCGCGTGACCTTCGCGACGATCGACGCCGCGGCGATCGCCGCGCTCTTTTCGTCGCCGTCGACGACCGCGGTGTGCTCCGGCGCCGCCGGGCCGAGCCGGAAGCCGTCGACGAGACACGCCTCGGCGGGAGGAGTCAGCGCCTCGAGCATCGCCCGCAGGCCGGCGAGATTCGAGCGGTGCAGGCCGTGCCGGTCGATGTCGCCCGGTGGAATCACGCGCACAGCGACCCGCTCAGCACAGGCGACGACGGCGTAGAAGAGCTCCTCCCGCCGCTCCGGCGAGCACTGCTTCGAGTCGTTGAGGAAGGCGAGCGGCCGGACGCGATGGTCGCGCAGCGCGCCGTAGTCGAGCAGGACCCCTGCCACGACGAGCGGGCCGGCGAGCGAACCGCGTCCCGCCTCGTCCGCGCCGGCGACGAACCGCGCGCCGAGGCGGCGATCGAAGCGCAGGAGCTTCTGGCCGGTCCGTTTAGGCACGCTCGCGACCATAGCGCGCGATCCGGGCGCCGAGAGCGTGCGTTAGGAAGCTGCCGGAAAGGTGTTACTCGGCGGGAGCCGCTTCGGGCTTCGTCGGCCGCGCGTCTCAGGCTCGGCCGCAGCCTCGGGCTCGGCCTCGTCCGCAACCTCGGACTCCGGAGCCTCGACCTCGTCGGCCACCGGCTCTTCGGCGACAACCTCTTCGGCGACGGGCTCTTCGGCTTCGGTCTCGACGACCTCGACCTCGTCCGCTGCAACAGGCTCCTCGACGGCCTCATCTGTCGGCTCGGCCTCGGTCTCCGCGAGCGCGCCGTCCACCGCCTGCGGCAGCGCCGAACCGGCGCCGTACCGCTGCTCGCGCACGCGCGCCTTCTTGCCGACGCGGCCGCGCAGGTAGTAGAGCTTGGCACGGTTGACGTCGCCGATCGCGACGACCTCGATCTTCTCGATCTTCGGCGAGTGCAGAGGGAACGTCCGCTCGACACCGATGCCGAACGACTGCTTGCGCACGGTGAACGTCTCACGCGCGCCGGCTCCCTGCCGCTTGAGCACGATCCCCTCGAAGACCTGCACACGCCTGCGCGTGCCCTCGATCACCTGGAAGTGGACGCGCACCGTGTCCCCCGCCTTGAAGCGCGGCACGTTGCGCAGCTGAGCGCGCTCGAGATCCTGGATGACGTTGCTCATGGAAAGAGGGCCGGACGGCCGACGGCCCAGGGTACCGGACAGCTGCGCTCCCCGGCACGCGAAACGGAACTCCGCGGGCCGAAAAACGCCGGCTTCTACTTGAAGCTGATCCGATCGGGCGGCCAGTAGACGAAGAAGACGGTTCCGATCAGCTTCTTGCGCGGCACCGAGCCCCAGGTGCGTGAGTCGCACGACTCCGCGCGGTTGTCGCCCATCATGAAGTACTCCCCCTCCGGGACGTGCCTGGTTATGCCGAAATGCTCGTTGTCGGCCAGCCGGTCCTTCGCGGATATGTACGGCTCTTTCAGCTTCACGAAGGCGGGCGAGCCGGCGCTCTTGATCCAGATGTTGCCCTTGTGGTCCTCGTGCACCGTGTCGCCCGGCAGGCCGATCACCCGCTTGACGAACGTGCCGCCTTCGCCGCATTTGAGGGCGGCCTGCCGCGGCGTGTTGAAGACGACGATGTCGCCGCGGGACGGGTTGGTGAAATCGAGGCAGATGCGGCAGGCGAGCACGCGGTCGCTCGAATCGCCGAGGCAACCCGGGCTCGCCTCACCTTTCGCGCAGTTCAGGGTCGGCTCCATCGACGACGACGGGATGCGGTACGGGTTCACGACCCACTGCTTCAGCGCGAGCACGATCAGGATCGCGCCCGCGATGGTGAGGACCCAGTCGAGCGTGACCCTGACGCTACGCGGCAGGCCGGGAAAGAGGCGGGCGAGCGGATCGCGGCTGTGCGGCTCGCCGTACGGGTCCGGTTCGGCGTCGTCGCGGAACAGGTCCTCCCGCCGGCGGTACCCGTATTCGTCGGACGCGGGCTCATCCGACCGCTGCCAGTCCCCCGACCGCTCACCGTAATCCGGCCGCTGCCAGTCGGAGGCGGGAGTCGGCCAGCCGCCGGGCTCGTCTGCCGGCCAACCGCCGGGATCGTCGCCGCCGAGATCGGCGTCGTCCTTCTCGTCCTCGTCGCCGGAATCCGGACCCTTGGTACCCCAGTCGTCGCTCATCGCACCTGCTCCCGCCGCCAGGCGTCGACGCGCGCGTGGTCGCCCGACAGCAGCACGTCCGGGACCAACCAGCCGTTGAACTCGGCCGGCCTCGTGTAGTGCGGATACTCGAGCCCTCCGCCGAGCGCCTCGGAGAAGCTCTCGAGCTCTCCCGACCCCTCGGCCAGCGCGCCCGGGAGCCGCCGGGCGACCGCGTCGAGGACGACCATCGCCGGCAGGTCTCCGTTCGAGAGGACGTACGGCCCGACCGAGAGCGCGTCCGTCGCGAGGTGGTCGACGATCCGCTCGTCGAAGCCCTCGAAGCGGGACGAGAGCAGCGTGAGCTCCGGCAGCTCGACCAGCTCCTCCACGACCGCCTGGGTGAGCGGGCGGCCCTTGGGGCTGAGCGCGATCACCGGGCCGGGCGGCTCGCCGCCGTAGGTGGCCTCGAGCGCGGCGGCGACCACGTCCACGCGCAGGACCATCCCCGCGCCGCCGCCGTACGGCTCGTCGTCGACCTGCCCGGCGCGCAGCGGCGTCGAGTCGCGGTAGTTGAAGAGCCGCAGCTCGAGCTCACCGCCGAGGACGTTCGCGACCGGCCGCTGCTCGGTCAGCCAGGCATAGGCGTGGGGAACCAGGGTGAAGACATCTATGCGCACAGGCGGCTATTCGGGGTCTGCAAACCCTGCGGCGACGACGATCCGTCCGTTCCCCAGATCGACTTGCCGGACGCATGCCTCGACGAGGGGGAGCGACGCACCGGAGTCGAGCTCGAGCACGTCGTTCCCAGGGTACTCGAGTACCTCCCGCACCCGCCCGAGCAGGCGTCCGCCCTCCTCCTCGACGCAGAGGCCGACGAGCTGGAAGACGTAGAACTCGTCCCCGTCGCCGAGGTTCGGCAGGGTCGCGCGCGGGACGGCGAGCTCGGCGCCGCGCTCGACGTGCCGGTCGAGGACGATCACCTGCCGGCCGCCGGAGCCGTGGCGCGAGGCGACGACGGTCACCGGCTCGCCCGCCGCGTACAGCGTCGCGCCCGTCGCGAACACCTTCTGCCGCTCGCTCGCGCGTTCGACGAAGAAGCCGCCGTCGAGCCCGTGCGGCTTCCCGACCCGTCCCACGCGCACAAGGTCAGAGCCCACGCTCGGTGAACTCTGCAATGGCCTCCTCGCGGGAGGCCTTGAGCTCGGCGCCGTCGTAGGGCGTGCGGCGGTGGACGAGGTCGAGCAGCCAGTACGCGCCGGGCTCGTCCTCGTACGGCGCGCCGACGCTGCCGGCGTTGACGACCCGGACGCCGCCGACGGTGCGGTCGTACTGCGAATGGGTGTGGCCGCAGACCACCGTCGACACGTCGAGGCCGTCGAAGAGGAACGCGATCCGCTCTTGGGGCGTTCGCTCGGTGAAGATGTCGAGGTCGTTGCGCGGCGACGCGTGGCAGA
The DNA here is from genome assembly GCA_963743545.1 of uncultured Actinomycetes bacterium. Lineage (GTDB taxonomy): Bacteria > Actinomycetota > Thermoleophilia > Gaiellales > Gaiellaceae > Palsa-739. The sequence goes on from CAVUQB010000007.1 coordinate 127,795, forward strand.
AGAGGACGTCGTCCAGACGCAGCGTCGGGGGAAGCTCGTGGAGGAACTCGATCTCCTCCTCGCTCAGTTGCGAGCGCGCCTGCTCGAGGAACTCAGGCGGCGCGAGACCCTCCTCGCTGGGGAAGAGCTCGCGGTCGGCGTTTCCCCGCAGCCAGACAACGCGACCGCCAAGCCCACGGAGTCGCGTGAGCGTCTCGGACGGCTGTTCGCCACCCGCGCAGATGTCGCCGCCGACGACGATCGTCGCGTCGTCCGGCACCTCCGCGAGCACGGCCTCCAGCGCGGCGAGGTTGCCGTGGATGTCGTACAGCGCGGCGACCGAGGTCACGTCAGTCGACGATCTCGAGCTGGAGCCGGCGCCCGGCGTCGACTCCGCCGGCGCGGACGATCGTGCGCAGCGCTCGGGCGAGCCGGCCCTGGCGGCCGATCACCTTGCCGATGTCGGCTTCGGCCACGTGCAGCCGGTAGACGAGCGTGCCGTCGTACTCCTCGATTTCCTCGACACGCACGGCTGCGGGCTCGTCGACGAGCCTGCGGGCCAGCTCGGCGACAAGCTCGGCCACGGCTACTCGATGCCTTGCGTCTTGAGGAGCTTCGCCACCGTCGCGGACGGCTGCGCGCCCTTCTCGAGCCAGCCGCGCACCTTCTCCTCGTCGAACTCGATGAGCGACGGATCCGACTGCGGGTTGTAGCGCCCGACGATCTCGATGAACTTGCCGTCGCGCGGCGAGCGCGAATCGGCGGCGACGACGCGGTAGATCGGGTTCTTCTTGGAGCCGACCCGCGTCAGCCTGAGCTTCACTGCCATCCGGTTACCTTCTCGCTTTCTTCTTCTTCCGCTTGCTGCTCGCCTTGCGAGTAGCACTCGGCTTGGGTTTCGACCCGACGATGGTAGGCGCTCCCGCCGCCATTCCGGGCACCTGCGGCATCTTGCCGGATCCCGCGGCCTTCATCATCTTCGCCATCTGCTTGCGTGCCTCGAGCAGCTGGTTGACCTGCTCGACCGTCGTGCCCGAGCCGGCCGCGATCCGCTTGCGGCGCGAGGCGTCAATCACGTGCGGGACGCCCCGCTCGTGCGGCGTCATCGAGAGGATGATCCCCTCGACCCGCTTGAGCTGGCCCTCGTCGACCTGGTCGAGACCCTCCATCTGCTTGCCGAGGCCCGGGATCATCTTCAGCACGCCCTGCAGCGGCCCCATGCGGCGGATCATCTTGTAGCTGGAGAGGAAGTCGTCGAACGTGAACTCGCCCTTCATCATGCGGCGTTCGAGCGCTTCCTTCTCATCGTCCTCGATCGCCGCCTCGGCGCGTTCGATCAGCGTCAGCATGTCGCCCATGCCCAGGATCCGCGACGCCATCCGGTCCGGGTGGAACCAGTCGAGCGCGTCGAGCTTCTCGCCGAGCGAGGCGAGCTTGATCGGCTTGCCCGTGACCGCGCGCACGGAGAGCGCAGCACCGCCGCGCGCGTCGCCGTCGAGCTTCGTCAGGACGATGCCGTCGAAGTCGATTCGCTCCTGGAATGCCTGCGCGATGTTGACGGCCTCCTGACCGGTCATCGCGTCGAGCACCAGCAGGACGTTCGTCGGCTTTGCCTCGCGCCGGACGGCGGCGAGCTCATCCATCAGGTCCTCGTCGACATGAAGACGGCCGGCCGTGTCGAGGATGACGACGTCGCGATCCTCGGCCTTCGCCTGCTCGATGCCGTCGTGCACCGCCTTGACCGGGTCGCTGCGCTCACCGGCGTAGACCGGGACGCCGACCTGCTCCCCGAGCTGGACGAGCTGGTCGATCGCCGCCGGACGCTGCAGGTCGGCGGCCACCAGAGCCGGCTTCCGGCCCTCGTTGGAGAGCAGGAGCGCCAGCTTGCCGGCGGTGGTCGTCTTGCCCGAGCCCTGCAAGCCCGCGAGCAGGATCGTGGTGGGCGGCCGCTGCGAGAAGGCGAGCCGGGAGTCGGACGAGCCCAGCAGCGCGGTCAGCTCCTCGTGGACGATCTTCACGACCTGCTGGCCCGGCGTGAGGCTCTTGCGCACGTCCTCCCCGAGCGCGCGCTCGCGCACGTGCGCGACGAACTCCTTGACGACGCCGAAGTTGACGTCCGCCTCGAGCAGCGCGAGGCGCACCTCGCGCATGGCACGGGAGATCGCCTCCTCGTCGAGGATGCCCTGCCCGCGGAGGTCGCCGAGGGCGCTCTGGAGCTTCTCGCTGAGTGCGTCGAACATCGGCCGCAGGGTACCCGGGCTGGAAACGGCTCGGTCCGACGGTCAGACTGTGCCCATGGTTTCCGCAGCGGCAGCGCGGAAGACCGTCAGCGTCCTCTTTGGCGACCTGGCCGACTCGACCATGCTCGGCGAGCGCCTCGATCCCGAGCCGCTGCGCGAGCTGCTGGGCACGTGGTACGAGGAGATGCGGATCGCGGTCGAGCGGCACGGCGGCATCGTGGAGAAATTCGTCGGCGACGCGGTGATGGCGGTGTTCGGCCTCCCGCGCGCTCACGAGGACGACGCGCTCCGGGCTGTGCGGGCCGCGCTCGACATGCAGCAGGCCGTCGAGCGGCTGAACGTCTCCCTCGAGCCGCGCAACGTGCCCGAGCTGCGGATCCGGATCGGGATCAACACCGGTGAGGTCGTGACCGGCGACGAGGCCGCGACGCTTGCCACCGGCGACGCGGTCAACACCGCGAAGCGCCTGGAGGAGGCGGCCGCCGGCGGCGAGATCCTGATCGGCGCGGTCACGGAGCGGCTCGTGCGCCACGCATCGCAACTCGTCCCGCTCGCTCCCGTCGCGGCGAAGGGGAAGAGCGCGCCCGTCGAGGCCTGGCGGGTGGTCGAGGCGATCGCCGGCGCCGAGTCCTTCGCCCGCCGCTGGGACACGCCGCTGATCGGGCGGACGCGTGAGCTCTCCCTCCTGCGCGACGAGCTGACCGCGAGCTCCGACCGGCGCGAATGCCGGCTGGTGACGGTGATCGGCTCGGCCGGAGTCGGTAAGACGCGGCTCGTATCGGAGCTCGTCGCCGAGGTCGACGGGGACGCGACCGTCGCCGCCGGGCGCTGCCTCCCCTACGGCGACGGGATCACGTTCTGGCCGCTCACGGAGCTCATCCGGCGGCTCGGCGGCGAGCAAGCCGTCGTGGACGCGATGGGCGACGAGGCCGACGCGGCGCTCGTCGTCGAGCGCCTGCGCGTGGTCGGCGGCACCGGAGCCGCCCCGCCGGAGGAGCTCTTCTGGGCCGTGCGCCGCCTGTTCGAGGTGCTGGCCCGGCGGCGGCCGTTGCTCGTCCTCCTCGAAGACGTGCATTGGGCCGAGCCGACGCTGCTCGACCTCGTCGAGCACGTCAGCCGCTGGAGCCGCGACGCGCCGATCCTGCTGCTCTGCGTCGCGCGGGAGGAGCTGCTCGAGGAGCGGCCCGGCTGGGAAGGCGCGCACGTGCGGCTCGAGCCGCTCTCGGCCGGGGAGGCGACCCAGCTCCTCGACGCGCTCGCGGGCCGCGCCCTGCTGTCGCCGGCGCTCCGCGAGCGCGTCATGGAGGTTGCGCAGGGGAATCCGCTCTACACCGAGCAGCTCGTGGCCATGCTCGCCGAGGAGGCGTGGGCGGCAGCCGAGGTCGTCGCGCTCCCGCCGACGATCCAGGCGCTCCTCGCGGCCCGGCTCGACCGCCTCGCTCCCGCCGACCGGGACGTGCTCGAGCGGGCGGCGGTCGTCGGCAAGGACTTCTGGCCGGGCGCCGTGGCCGCACTCGGCAGCGGCGACGAAACCATCGGGCCGATGCTGCTGGGTCTGGTGCGTCGCGAGCTCGTCGAGCCCGCGGTCTCGAGCATCCCCGGCGAGGACGGCTTCCGCTTCCGGCACGCGCTGATCCGCGACGCGGCTTACGCGGGGATCCCGAAGCGGACGCGCGCCGACCTCCACGAGCGCTTCGCCGGCTGGCTCGAGCTCCACGACCGCCGCGACGAGCTCGTCGGCTACCACCTCGAGAACGCGTACCGCTACCGGGAGGAGCTCGACGCGCTCGACGACCACACCCGGTTGCTCGGCGAGCGCGCAGGCGAGCTGCTCACGGCCGCCGGCGGTCGAGCGCTGGCGAGCGACGACGTACCGGCCGCGGTCAACCTGCTCGAGCGCGGGGTGTCGCTGTTGCCGGGGGCAGGCGGCTCACGCGGCTACGCGCTCCTGGACCTCGCGGTCGCCCTCATGCGGTCGGGTGCCTTCGCGGCGGCCGAGGGTGCGCTCGAGGAGGCACTCGGCCTGGGGCGTGCAGAGGGCGACCGGCGGCTCGAGCTGCGCACCCTGATCGAGCGCGAGTTCTTCCGGATCTTCACCAACGCGGAGACGTCCGACGAGGAGATCACGCGCGTCGCCGAGGAGGCGATCCCGGTGCTCGAGGAGCTCGGCGACCACAGCGGCGTCGCGAAGGCCTGGCATCTGCTCAGCGAGCCGCCGGTCAACGCGTGCCGCTGGGGCGCGCGCGCAGCCGCGCTCGAGCACGCGCTCGAGCATGCGCGGCGCGCAGGCGACGCGCGCGAGGCGGCCTTCGTCGCGGCGTCGCTGATGCAGGCGATCCAGCTCGGCCCGACACCGGTCGATGCCGCCGTCGAGCGGGCGCACTTCTTCCTGCGCGAGAGCGAGAACGATCGGCTTCTCACCGCCTCGATCCTCAGCTCGCTCGCCGTGCTGCTGGCCATGCGCGGCGCGTTCGCCGACGCACGCGCACAGTGGGCTCGGGCGCAGGGCCTCTGGGAGGAGCTCGGCATGGCGCACCGCCGCGCGATCCGGGCCATGGACGCCTCGGCAATCGAGCTGCTGGCCGGGGATGCGGAAGCCGCCGAGCGCGAGCTCCGCACCGGATACCGCATGCTCGAGGAGATCGGCGAGATGCACGTCCGGCCGACCATCGCCGCCTATCTCGCGGCGGCCCTCGCGCAGGAGGACCGCTCCGCAGACGCCGAGGAGCTCGCCGGGGTCGCCGAGTCGCACGCCTCGGAGGACGACATCGTCACGCAGGTGATGTGGCGGGTCGCCCGCGCCCAGGTCCGGGCCCGCGCGGGAGAGGCGGCGGAGGCGGAGCGACTGGCGCGAGAAGCCGTCGACCTGGCGGCGCCGACCGACTTCCTCGACCTGCAGGCGACGGCGTTGCTCGCGCTCGCGCGCGTCCTCCGCGCAGCGGGATCACCCGACGCCTCGGACGTCGCCGCCCAGGCGCAGACGGTCTACGAGCTGAAGGGGAACGTCGTCGGCGCCGGCTGGGCGGCGGAGCTCGTGGAAACCGCGCCCGCGCCGGAGTAGTGTCTCCCCGCGAGAGGAGGTGCACATGAAGGAAGACGAAGCCTGTTGGCCGCTCTGGGAAGGCCGCGGCAAGGATCTGACGGCCGCGCTCGAGCACGCCTGGGAGCGGGCCAAGGATGACGGAGCAGAGCCGGGCACGTACGTGGTCCAGGGGATCGCGATCGAGACCGAGAACCCGATCCGGACCTACATCGTCATCATCGGCCCGGGCGGCACCTAACCGACGAGCGCGCGCGCGTAGTCGCGCGGGTCGAACGGCTGCAGATCCTCGAGCGCCTCGCCGACGCCGACGAGCTTCACGGGCAGACCGAGCTCGTAGGCGATCGGGATCGCGACTCCGCCCTTGGCGGAGCCGTCGAGCTTCGTCAGCACGACTCCGGTGACACCCACCGCTTCACCGAAGAGGCGCGCCTGCTGGACGCCGTTCTGCCCCGCCGTCGCGTCCACCACGAGCAGCGTCTCGTGCGGCGCTCCATCGAGGCGACTCGCGATCACGCGCCGCACCTTGGCCAGCTCCTCCATCAGGTTCGTCTGCGTGTGCAGGCGGCCGGCAGTGTCGACGACCACGACGTCGCGGCCGCGAGCGATACCGGCCTCCACCGCGTCGTACGCGACCGCAGCCGGATCGGCACCACGCTCGGAGCCGACGAAGTCCGCCCCGGCGCGCTCCGCCCAGATCTCGAGCTGCTCCTCCGCCGCCGCTCGGTACGTGTCGGCCGCGCCGACCACGACGGAGCGGCCGTGCTCCGCGAGCCGCGCGGAGAGCTTGCCGATCGTCGTGGTCTTGCCCGTGCCGTTGACGCCGACGACGAGGATCACGGCCGGCTCGTGGGCGACGTCGAGCACCGGAGCCTCGCCGAAGAGACCGGTCACCTCCTCGGCGAGCGCCGCGTTCAGATCGCCGAGCTCGCCGCGCGCCTCGAGCCTCCGCACGAGCTCAGCCGTGGCGCGGACGCCGACGTCGCCGGCGATCAGCGCCTCCTCGAGACGTTCCCAGTCGGCGTCGTCGCCGGGGTCGAAGGACGCAGCCGCGGCGAGCTCGCCCGCCAGCGCCCGGCGCGACTTCGAGAGCGAGTCGCGGAGCCGCGAGAAGAAACGGCCGCCGGCCTCCTCCTCGGGGTCGGGCGCCGCATCCGGCTCGCCGAGCAACTGAGCCCAGCTACGCGGCGAGCTGCCACTCCTCGTTGCGGATGAGCGGAAGCTCGGTGCCGTCGGCCAGGATCGCGTCCACCTCGAGGTCCGGCCCGCCGACCATGAAGTCGACGTGGATGTTCGCGATGTTCATCGCCTCGTCGGGCTCGCCGTCGAAGGCGTACGGAAGCCCGGCGCCGTAGGCGATGTGACAGGTGGCGTTCTCGTCGAACAGGGTGCTGTAGAAGAGCGTCTCCGTCTGGCCGACTCGCGACTCCTTCGTCACGAGCGCCAGCTCGCCGAGCCGGTCGGCGTGCTCGATGTTCGCGAGATGACCGCGGACGACGTCCGCTCCCGTCTCGGCTTCGACCTGGACGATCCGACCGTCCTCGAACGTGAGCTCGAGACCGCGGATGAGCTGCCCGCCGAGATTGAGCGGCAGGCTCGAACGCAGCGTCCCCTCGGCACGCCGGGGATCCGGCGTCGTGAAGATCTCCTCCGTGGGCATGTTGGCGACGTACTCGATGCCGCCGCGCGTGCGGAAGCGGGCGCTGCCCCAGCGCGCGGTCGGGAGGAGGCCGACGGTGAAGTCCGTCCCCTGCCCGCGGTAGCGAAGTGCGTCGGGCCGGCGCTCGGTGAGGTCGGCGGCCCGCGCGTCGAGGCGGTCGAGATGCTCGCGCCAGGCTGCGACCGGATCGGGCTCGTCGAGCCGCATGCAGAACGCGACGAGCTCCCACAGGCGCTCGACGTCGGGCTCCCCGAGCACCTGCCGCGCCCAGCCCTCGGTCGGCGCTCCGACACCGCACCAGTTGACGCTGTTCTCCCGGTTCTGGCGCCGGCGGATCTTGGCGATCTCGACCGGGATCGCGCGGCCGACCCGCTGGCCGTCGAGGTCCGCCATCAGCTCCGGCTCGGGATTTCCCGTCGTGCCCAGGAAAGCGTTGTCCGTCATCCCCTCGGTCTGCGCCTTCTGCCAGTCGGGCGAGTAGGCGAGCGCCTCGTCGGGCCCGAGCTCGATCAGCGCCCGCTTCAGATGCTGGTCTTCATACCCGACGTTGACGTAGGCGGCGCCGGCGCGGTACGCCTGCCGCGTGAGCGCGCGGACGAGCTCGGCGTGCTCGACCAGACCGTGGACGAAGACCTCCTGGCCTGCCTGGACGTTCGCGCCGACACGAACGGCGAGCTCGGCGTAGCGCTCGAGGCGGTCGTCGTTGCTCACGCGAGCTGCCACTCCTCGTTGCGGATCAGCGGCACGACGGTGCCGTCGCCGAGCACGGCGTCCACCTCGAGCTCCGGCCCGCCGACCATGAAGTCGACGTGCGTGTTCGCGATGTTGAACCCGTCGTCGGGCTCGCCCTCGATCAGGAACGGCAGGGCCGCGCCGTAGGCGACGTGGCAGGTCGCGTTCTCGTCGTACAGCGGGTCGTAGAAGACAAGGCCTGTCTGGCCGACGCGGGACTCCTTCGTGACCAGGGCCACCTCACCGAGGCGGTCGGCGTTCTCGATCGTCGCCAGGTGGCTGCGGACGAGATCCCCTCCGGCCTCCGCCTCGACCCGAGTCACCCGGCCGTGCTCGAAGGTCAGCTCCAACCCGCGCACGATCTGGCCGTCGCGCGGCAGCGGCAGCGTCTGGCGGATCGTCCCGTCGGCGCGACGCGCATCGGGCGAGGTGAACACCTCCTCCGTCGGCATGTTCGGGACGTATCGGACCCCGTCCGTGGTGACCGTCTGGGCCGCGGACATCCAGCCGCGTACGGGAGCAGTCCCACCGTGAGATCGGTGCCGGGACCGCGGTACCGCAGAGCGTCGGGACGGAGCTCGTTCAACTGGGCTGTCCGCTCGGCGAGGCGCGCGAGATGTTCGCGCCAGGCGGCCGGGGGATCGGGCTCGTCGAGCCGCATGCAGAAGGCGACGGCGTCCCACAGGCGCTCGAGGTCCGGCTCGCCGAAGACCTGTCGCGCCCAGGCCTCCCCGGGGGCGCCGATGCCGCACCAGTTGAGCACGTTCTCCTGCATGTGCCGCCTCTGGATCTGCGACAGCTCCTGCTGCACGGCCCGGCCGATTCGCTCGCCGTCGACGTCGGCCAGCAGCTCCGGCTCGGGATCGCCCGTGGTGGCGATCAGCGCATTGCCGGCGCACGACTCGACGAGCGTCTTGAGCCAGCCGGGGGTGTGGGTGAGGGCTTGGTCAGGTCCGAGCTCGATCATCGCCTTGCGCACGTGCATGTCGCCGTAGAGGACGTTGACGTACGAGGCGCCGGCACGGTAGGCCTGGCGGGTGAGCGCCCGCGCGAGCTCGTGGTGCTCGACGGCCGGGAAGAGGAAGACCTCCTGTCCGGGCTGGACGTTGGCGCCGACCCGGACGACGAGCTCCGCGTAGCGCTCGAGACGTTCGTCCATCGCGGGCGATCCTACGTGGTCCGTTTCAGCGCGCCCGCAGGTGGTGCTCGAGCACGGGGTAGCGGGGATCGCCGTCGAGGCAGGCGGCGGCGAAGAGCGCCGTGCCGGCACCACCGGTGAAGAGCGAGTAGCGACCGGGCAGGCGCTCAGCCTGTTCGAGCGCGTGGATCGCGAAGCGACGGGCGCGCTCGAGCCACAGCTCGTCCTCTGTCCGCGCGAACGCCGCGAGCAGCGCGAACCCGTTGCCCGAGGTGCCGTGGCAGATTCCGTGCCCCTTCTCGTCGCCCGGCGCGCCCGCCCGCCACACGAGCTCGGCGCCCGCGAGCAAAAGCTCCTCGTCGAGGTAGTCGCGCGCGGCCGAGACGACTCCCGGCGCGCCCGCGCACCACTGGAGCTTGCCCTCGCTGCTCCAGTTGGCGAGCCCGTCCTCGCGCATCGCCAGCCCGGCGAGCGCCGCCGCCGATTCGGTGCGCAGCGCCTCGTTGCGCGGATCGTCGACCTGGAGCAGCGCCTGCACGTTCCCGGCGAGCCCGTGCACGGTGCCTACGCCGCGGAAGCTCGTCCCCCACAGCCGCTGTGTCCACAGGCCGTCGGGGTCGCGGCGGGACGCGAGCGCGTCCGCCGACTCGCGCGCGAGGTCGTCCCAGCCCATCGCACCGGCGGCCACCAGCGTCCCCGGCGTCCCCCACATCAGATCTTCCGCCTCGTTGGCGAGATTCGCGCGGATCCGGTCGTGCAGATCGTCTTCGAGCGGGTGACCGAGGCCGCACGCGACGAGGAGGATGCCGGTCTCCCCGGTGAGGAGCCCGGATTCCGGCGGCTCGGGCAGCACTTCTCCGGCCATGTAGTCCGGCTCCGCCCGCCAGCGCTCGAGGGCGTCGAGCGCGACGGCGGGAAGGTCGAGCGTCGTCTCGGCCAGGCCGCGGCGCCGCAGGTCGTCGAGCGCGAAGACGACTCCCGCCGCGCCGAGGTAGAGATTCTTCAGCGGCAGCGGTGCGTTGTAGCCGTCCCACTCGTGCGCCGGCCACAGCGCGTCGCGGTCGAACGCGGCGTCGGTGTCGGCGACGATCGCCGCGATGGCGTCGCGCACATGCGCCTCGTCCCACGGCTCGTCTGTCAGCGGCTCGAACGCCGCCGGGTCGTAGAGCACGACGGCAGCCTAGGCTGCGCCGGCGAGCTTGGCGTCCTCGCGTGGGAGGCGCCGGGAGACGACCTGGGAGACGCCCTCGCCGCCCATCGTCACGCCGTAGAGGACGTCGGCGGCCTCCATCGTCCGCTTCTGGTGCGTGATCACGACGAACTGCGCCCGGTCGGAGTACTGCCGCAGCAACTCGACGAAGCGACCGATGTTCGTGTCGTCGAGCGCGGCCTCGACCTCGTCGAGGAGGTAGAACGGACAGGGCCGCGCGAGGAAGAGGGCGAACAGGAAGGCAATCGCACCGAGCGCCTTCTCGCCGCCGGAGAGAAGCGAGAGCCGCTGTACACGCTTCCCGGCGGGGCGCAGCTCGACCTCGACACCCGGTTCTGCTTCGCCGTCCTCGCCTTCCTCGGTCTCGGTCAGCCGCAGTCGGCCTTCGCCGCCGGGGAAGACGGTCGCCGTGACGTCCTCGAAGTGGCCGCGGACCGCGTCGAAGGTCTCGGTGAAGCGACGCTCGACCGTCTCCGTCAGCTCGTTGCGGAGCTTCTCGATCTCCTCGAGGCTCGACTCGAGGTCGGCCCGCTGCGCGGCGAGCTCCTCGAGCCGCACCTTCTCGGCCTCGTACTCCTCCTGCGCGAGCGGGTTGACCTGGCCGAGCGTCTCGCGGCGGCGCTCGAGGCGCTCGACCGTGGCGGCAAGCTCCTCCCGGTCGTCGCCCTCGGCGGGCTCGTCGGCATTCGCCTGCTCGAAGCGGCGGCGCGCCTCGTCGGCTTCGGCGCCTAGGCGGGCGGCCTCGACCTCGATCGTGGAGACGGCTTCGGAGGCGGCCGCGAGCTCCTGCCGCAACTCGACCTCGGCCGCGCCGAGCCTGCGCAGCTCGGCCCCGAGCTCACCGCTGCGGGTGGAGCCCGTGTCGCCTTCCGCGCGGAGCGGCGCCTCGAGGTGCTCCACCGAGACGTCGAGCGCGTGCAGGAGTCGCTTGGCGAGCTGCATGCTGCGGTCGGCCGCGGGGTTCCGCTCGAGCGAGTAGGCAGCCTCCGGGATCGGGGTGTCGAGACGTGCCCGCAGCGCGTCGGCCTCTGCCGCGAGCGAGCTGCGCCGCGCTTGCAACTCGAGCATGAGCGCCTCGGCCGTCTCACCCGCGAACCACAGCTCGCCCCGCTCGGGGTCGTAGCCGAAGCCCTCCAGCGTCACCGCTGCGACCCGCGAGGCCAGCAGCTCCTCCTTCGAGACGACCGGCATCTCACTGACCAGGTGGGCCGGGTCCCGGCCGACGAGGACGACGAGGCTGCCGAGGCCCGACTCCCGAGCCCGCTCGAGCAGTGCGAGTGCTCCGGCCGGGTCGTCGCGGACGACGGCCGAAGCCGTACGTCCCAGGGCCGCGGCAACCGCTCGCTCGCGGCCCGGCTCGACCTCGAGCAGCGAGAGGGCGATCCGCTCACCCTCCTCCGCCAACGCGCGCGCTGCGGGCGGCAGCCCTTCGCGCTCGGCGAGCGCCCGGTCGAGCGTGCGCAGTCGCTCCTCCAGCAGCTGCAGCTCGTCGGCGAGAGCGGCGCGCTCGGCGCGGACGCGCTGGTCGAGCGTCCGCCGCGGCCGGGCGATCCCGTCGCGCAGCCGCTGCACCAACGCCTCGAAGGACTCACGCCGCAGTGCGAGACGCTCGGCGGCACTGCGGAGCCGATAGAGAGCCTGCAGCGCCTGCTCGCGTCCCCCCGCCGCGTCCGCGAGCTCCTCCTCGGCCCGTCCCCGCTCCGCGAGCAGAGCCTCGAGGCGCTCCTCCACCCCGCGCCGGCTACCTCCCGCCGCAGTGCGCCGGGTCTCGAGCTCCGCGAGCCGCTCCTCGTGCCCCGCGAGGTCGAGCTGCGCCACCCGCGCGCGGAGACGTGCGATCTCGACCGCCAGCTTCTGCGCCCGCTCGGCGGCCGTCGCCTGGAGCGCGAGCGGACGGAGCCGCTTGCGAACCTCCGCCTCGACGTCGCGGGCGCGCTCGACCTCGAGCGCGACTCGCGCAAGCTTCAGTTCGGCGCGGTGGCGGCGAGCCTTGAAGCGGCCGAGCCCGGCCGCCTCCTCGATCAGGGCCCTGCGCTCGGCCGGCCGCGAGGCGAGGATCGCCTCGACCTTGCCCTGGCTGATGATCGAGTGCATCCCCTGGCCGAGCCCGAGGTCGGCGAGCAACTCGACGAGGTCGAGCCGCCGCACGGCGGCCCGGTTGACGAGGTACTGCCCCTCGCCGCCGCGGTGCAGCCGCCGGGCGACGGAGAGCTCCGCATAGTCGACGGGCAGCGCGCCGTCGGCATTGTCGAAGAGGAGCTCGACCTCGCAGAAGTCGGCCGCGCCGCGCGAGCCGCCGCCGACGAAGAGGACGTCGTCGGGTTTCTCCGCCCGCAGCTCGGTCGGGCTGAGCGAGCCCGCCGCCCAGCGGATCGCGTCGGAGACGTTGGACTTGCCGGAGCCGTTCGGGCCGACGATCACGCCGACGCCCGGCTCGAGACGGATCTCGACCGGGTCGGGAAACGACTTGAAGCCACGCAGCTTGACGGCGCGCAAATGCACCGCCTGGACCCTAAAGAGGCCGTAGGACGCTACTGCCGGTCGTGCTGGTGCTCGTCGTCGCGAGCGAGCGGAGCGTCCTCGTCGGGGTGCTCGCTCTCCGCGAAGATCTCGAGGATCCCGCGAGGCTCGGGATCGAGCTCCTCCGCCGTGAGCCGCTGCAGGCGCAGCTCGGAGTTCGTGGGCCGCCGCTCAGTCATGAGACCGGACAGGGTAGCCGGAAGCTAGCGGCGAGTCCCCGTGACGAGAAGGTACTCGCGGTCGTCGGCGTAGCTCCCGTCGGCCTGCCGCCCCTGCTCGAAATGCGCCCGGGCCGCGTGCTCGAACTCGTCCCGACGCTCGGGGTCGAGGTTCTGGAGCATCATCGCGGTCGGCCCGAAGCGCGGCGCGAAGTAGTCCCACGCGTGCTCCGGAGACTCGTCCTCCCAGTGCGAGAGCCGCCGCTCGATCGACAGCTCGAACGCGTCACCGAGCTTCTCGCGGACGTATTCCTCCTGCCCCCACAGGACCGGCGCCCCTGCGCCGGGCGGGGGCGGCGGCTGGAAGGAGCCGAACACCTTGAACATCTCCCCGATCGTGCCCTCGGGCGTCCAGGCCGAGAAGGCGAGGCGGCCGCGCGGCTTCGTCACACGCGCGACCTCGCGGGCGACGGCGTCGTGGTCGGGAGCGAAGATCATCCCGACGGACGAGACGACTTTGTCGAAGCTCGCATCCTCGACATCGAGGTTCTCGGCGTCGCCGAGCCGGTACTCGATACCAAAGCCGCCCGCCTCGGCACGAGCCTTGGCGACGTCGACCAGGCGCGGCGAGAGGTCGATGCCGGTGACGTTGGCGCCCGCTCCGGCGGCCAGCTCGGCGACGTTTCCGGCGCCGCACCCGACGTCGAGCAGGCGTTCGCCCGGCTGCAGAGCGAGCGCCTCGACGAGCGCGACATGCATGTCGGCGATCGCGTCGGCTACCTCCTCGAACGCGCCGGCCGACCAGGCGAGGGACTGCATCTGCTTGAGCTGCGTGAAGTCCGGCATGTGCGCGAACGTACTACTGGACGGCTGCGTTGTCGAGCTTGTCGAGCGCCTCGCGCGCCGCCTCCTGCTCTGCCGCCTTCTTCGTGCCTCCTTCGCCGCGACCGAGCTCCTCGCCGTCGATGGTCGCGGCGCACGTGAAGCGGCGCTCGTGCGGCGGCCCTTCGACGGAGATCTCCAGGTATGCGACCTGACGGCCGGTGCGGGCCAGCAGCTCCTGGAGGTCTGTCTTGTGGTCGACGCGCGACGTGAGCGCGTGCTCGATCTGGTCGGAGAAGGCCGCGACGACGGCGTCCTCGATTGCGGCGAAACCGTGCTGCAGGAAGACCGCGCCGAGCGCCGCCTCGATGACCGCCGCCAGCACGTTGCGGTTGCGGGAGAGGCGCTCGAGCTCGTCCTTCGTCTGTGTCGACGGCGCCTGCGAGACGAGACGCTCGCCAAGGCCGAGCTCGCGCGCCACCACGGCGCAGGTCGCCCGCGAGACGACGTGCGAGCGCACCTTGGCGAGCTGTCCCTCGGAGAAGTCCGGGTGGCGCACGTAGAGCGCATGCGCCACCGAGAGCTCGAGCACGCTGTCGCCGAGGAACTCGAGGCGCTCGTACGCCGCGCTTCGCTCACTCGCCCAGGAGGTGTGGGTGAAGACAGGCTCCGCCAGCTCAGGCGGGAGCTCGGCGATCAGCTGCGCGAGATCCGGGTCCGCGGCTACTGGTGCGACGTGACGTAGTCGACGGCCTGGCCGACGGTCTGGATCTTCTGCGCATCCTCGTCCGAGATCTTGATCCCGAACTGATCCTCGAGCTCCATGATCAGCTCGACGAGGTCGAGGGAGTCGGCGTCGAGATCTTCCTGGAAGGAAGCCTCTTCGGTGATGTCCGCCTCTTCGATGCCGAGCTGCTCGGTGAGGACCTCCTTGACCCGCTCGTAGACTTCCTCGCGCGACGCTGCCATGTCACCTCGTTGTGTCGTGGGGCTGGAAAAGCGCGCCGATCATACAATCTCCGCCCGCTGCGGCCCGGACAGGCGTGCTGCGAGGCGGCCGACGACGTCGTGATCGACGCCGCGGGCGGCGAGACGGATCGCGTTGGCGATCGCCGTCGCGGACGAGTTGCCGTGCGCGATCACCACCAGTCCGCGCAGGCCGAGGAGGTACGCGCCGCCGTAGGTGTCGGGGTCGAGGCGCTTGCGCAGGCGCCGGGCGGCAGGCCGAATCAGCAGCCCGCCGAGCGTTCCCGTTGTGCTGGCTGTGATCTCCTCGCGCAGCGAGTCGAGGATGGTTCGAATCGTCCCCTCGACCGCCTTGAGCGCGACGTTGCCGGTGAAGCCGTCGGTGACGAGGACGTCGGCGGCGCCCTCGAGAACGTCGCGGCCCTCGGCGTTGCCGCGAAAGTCGAGATCGGACGCCGCGAGCAGCTCGTGCGCCCGCAGCGTGAGCTTGTTCCCCTTCTCCGGCTCCTCGCCGATCGAGAGGAGCCGCACCTGCGGGCGGGCGATCTCGAGGATCTCCTCGGCGAAGACGGCTCCCATCGTCGCGAACTGCAGCAGGTGCTCGGGGCGGCAGTCGGCGTTTGCGCCGGCGTCGATCAGGACCGACGGGCCGTTGCGGGACGGGATCGGGACGGCGATCGCCGGACGCCGCACACCGGGGACGCGCCGCAGCAGCACGAGGCCCGCCGCGAGCATCGCTCCCGTGTTGCCGGCGGACACGACCGCCTGGGCCTTGCCGTCGGCGACGGCCTGGACCGCCCGGACGAGCGAGCTGTCGTCTTTCGTGCGGAACGCGTCGGCGGGCTTCTCGTCCATGCCGACGACCTGAGTCGTGGGCACAAGGTCGAGGCCGCGAGTGTCGATGTCCGCGGAGCCGAAGACGACGGGCTCGATGCCGTCAGCGCGTGCAGCGAGCGCGCCCTCGACCACCGCCTCGGGACCACGATCGCCGCCCATCGCGTCGACGGCTATCCGTGCCATGAGCTCGGACTCTACGGAGCGTGGACGCGGAGCGGCTCGACCTCGCGGCCCTTGTAGTTGCCGCAGGTCGGGCAGACGTGGTGCGGGCGCTTCGGCTGGCCGCACGTCTCGCAGACGTTGACCTTCGGCGCGCTGATCTTGTGGGTCGCACGCCGCTTGTCGCGCCGCGACTTGGAGGTTTTGCGCTTCGGGACGGCCATAACGGCGGCCCACTATAGCCTGCGCCGGTGGATACGACCGAGATCCTCGGGCGCTTCGACGAGCAGATGCGGCAC
The DNA here is from genome assembly GCA_963743545.1 of uncultured Actinomycetes bacterium. Lineage (GTDB taxonomy): Bacteria > Actinomycetota > Thermoleophilia > Gaiellales > Gaiellaceae > Palsa-739. Next base: position 143,555 of record CAVUQB010000007.1, read on the forward strand.
CGGGCCGCGCCGGACAACCTCTATGTCGGCAACGGCTGGAGTGCGGTCCTCTGGCGGCCCGACGACGGCGAGGTCGAGCCCCTGATCGCGCGGATGCGCGAGCTGCCGGGGCACGTCGAGTGGAAGTACTACTCCCACGACGGTCCGGAGTTGCGCGAGCGGCTGCTCGCTGCCGGGCTCGAGCCGGAGGACGAGGAGACGGTCGTGGTCGCCGAGGCCGCGTCGATCCCGCCTCCGCCCGCCGACGTCGAGCTTCGCCTTGCGACGGAGGAGTTCGACGAGCTCGCTGCGCGCGTCTTCGGCAGGCGCTACGGGCTGCCGGAGAAGGCGGTCGCCGTCGTCGCGATGGTCGACGGGCAGCCGGTGTCGGGCGGGCGCGTCGACTTCGAAGACGGCGTCGAGTTTGCCGGCCTGTTCGGCGGCGTCACTGTTCCGGAGTACCGCGGGAGAGGGCTCTATCGCGCGACCGTCGCGAAGCGCGCCGAGCTGGCGCGCGAGCGCGGCTACCGCTGGCTCTACTCCGACGCGCTACCCACGAGCCGCCCAATCCTCGAGCGGCTCGGGTTCGTGGCGATCACGACGACGACGCCGTTCGTCCTCCCCGCCGCGTAGAAGCGTGCGGCGCGGGTAGCGTCGCCTCATGGACAAGCGCAGGCTGGGAACACAGGGGCTCGAGGTCTCGGCGCTCGGCCTCGGCTGCATGGGGATGTCGGAGTTCTACGGCACGACCGACGAGGGCGAGGCCGTCGCGACGATCCACCGTGCGCTCGAGCTCGGGATCGACTTCCTCGACACGGCGGACATGTACGGACGCGGCGCGAACGAGAAGCTCGTGGGGAAGGCGATCGCCGGCAGGAGCGACGAGGTCGTGCTCGCGACGAAGTTCGGCAACGTCCGCAACGATGACGGCTCGCGCGAGATCCGAGGCGACGCCGAGTACGTGCGGCAGGCCTGCGAGGCCTCGCTCGAGCGGCTCGGCCTCGACCGCGTCGACCTGTACTACCAGCACCGCGTCGACGTCCGCGTGCCGATCGAGGAGACCGTCGGTGCGATGGCGGAGCTCGTCGAGGCGGGCAAGGTGCGCTATCTCGGGCTGTCGGAGGCATCACCGGAGACGATCCGCCGCGCGCATGCCGTCCATCCGATCGCGGCGCTCCAGTCCGAGTACTCGCTCTGGACGCGCGACCCCGAGGCCGGGGTGCTTGCGACCTGCCGCGAGCTCGGCATCGGCTTCGTCGCGTACAGCCCACTCGGCCGCGGCTTCCTCACCGGGCAGATCCGGTCGGCGGACGGTTTTGCGGAGGGCGACTTCCGCGGCTACCTCCCGCGCTTCCAGGGCGAGAACCTCGAACACAACCTCGAGCTCGTGGCCCAGGTCGAGGAGCTCGCGGAGGAGAAGGGACGCACGCCCGGACAGATCGCGCTCGCGTGGGTGCTGGCGCGCGGCGACGACGTCGTCCCCATCCCCGGCACGAAGCGCCGCGCCTATCTCGAGGAGAACGCCGGGGCCGCCGACGTCGAGCTGACCGACGAGGAGCTCGAGCGGCTCGAGCAGGCGTTCCCGCAAGGCGCGGCCGCCGGCGACCGCTACCCCGACATGTCCTCCATCGGCCGCTAGCCGCTACTCCGCTTCGCGGAGCGCCTCGAGCGCGGCCCAGCGCGGGTCGACGCGCTCCTCGACGTGCTCATGCGGCTCGGCGTTGAGGTCTTTGCCGCAGACGGGACAGAGGCCGGCGCAGTCGGGTCGGCAGAGAATCTGGTCCGGGAGCGCGAGCGCGATCGCGTCGCGCGCCCAGGCGGAGAGGTCGACCCGGTCGTCCGCGAGGTACTCGGTCCGCTCCTCGTCGCTCCCCGGCTTCGTCGCCTCGTACTCGCGCAGCCGGAGTTGGAGCGCCAGCTCGGCGTCCTGGAGGCAACGAAAACACGGGCCCACGAGCGAGATGTCGAACGCGAGCTCGAGGACGGTGCCGCTCGAGGCACGCGTGACGCGAAGCTCGGCGGGCACGGGGTTCGGCTTCGGCTCGTACGTCTGGCCGGCGAGCAGGAGCGGCTCGAGTTCGATCTCGACGGACTCGCGAGCCTCGTCGCCGGAACGGATCCGCAGCGTGCGCAGGTCGAACGTGGTCATGCCGCCACCGTAGCGCGGCAGGGTGGCGCTGCTAGGAGCGCGACCGATCGACGATCGACCGCGCGACTTCCTGCAGCCTCGCCGGCGAGTAGTCGCCGGCAACCACGACCCGGGTTCCGTCGAGGTCGAGCTCGACCCGGCCCGGATAGCCCGCGCCGGGATTCCGGTGGATCGAGAGCGCCGGGACGCCGTCCAGGTGTACGGCCGACCCGTGGCTCCTCAGCCCGCGAGCTTGCAGCCCCCACTCCGACGCGGTTCCAAGATACGCGGGTGGCCTGATGTAGGCCACACTGAGGCCCGAACCGGGGAAGGAAACCCAGACCGCGCAGACCTCCGTGGTCGCAGGGGTCGCGCCCGGATGCGGACAGGTTCCCTCGGCCCAGGCGTGCGCTCCACTTGTCGGAGCAAGCGGGGAGTCCGGGAGGACGACAGGCGAGCCGAGCGTCGCCGACGCTGCCGAGAGCGAGATCTGCTTCCCGTGGCCAAGGTACGGATACACCTGGACGCCGGCCACGTTGCCGAGCTGCCCGGCCGGTGGCGCCTCCGACCGATCGACGATCGACCGTGCGATCGCTTCGAGCGCGGTCTTGTCCTGACGACCTTCGACCGCGATGTTCACTCCGCCCGCTGCGAAGTGGACGGACGGATAGAAACCGGACCAGCGGCGCGACTTCCAGCTGTGGAACACCACCTGAGCCGGGACGCCGTCGAGCAGCGCGGAGTGCGTCATCCGGCTGTTCGCGTGATACCGCAGGAGCCGGTCGTCGTAGCCGCCGTCGTACGAGACCGGCCAGGTGTAGGTCACCCATACGTCCGCGCGCGGATAGGTCACTGCGACGGTCGTGACTTGCGGGTCGCCGACGAACCAGACAGCCCCGGCGCCGGACTCGCTCACGACCCCCGTGTCCGGCTGAACTATCTCGCCGCCGAACGCCCGGGCAGCCTCGGCTAGCGAGACCTGCTTTCCGTTGCCGAGTGGATGCGCGAGGCTCGGTGGCGAACCGACGCCTAGCAGCGTTCCGGAGGACGTGCTCTCCTGGCCGACGATCGACTGCGCGACCGCCTTCAGCGTCGGCTCGTCGTAGTGGCCCATGACCCTGACGACCGTGCCGTTCTCCACGAACTCGATCGCACCGAAGTTCTGGTGGAACTGGTCGGAATTCTGTGCGGTCGCGAGTGCGGGCACGCCGTTGAGATTGATCGTGCTCAGCAAATTGGGCTGCTGCTTAGCCTCTGTCTCGTACATCGCCGACACCGGCTCCGGATACTGGAGCGGCCGCTCGTAGTCGACGATGAGCGCACGGTCGGGGAACGTCACCGCGACATCGGTCACCGGCCCTTCGCTGTGCGTCCAGACCGCGCCGACATCCGACGGGGCAGCAAAGGAACTGTCCGGTAGGACTATGGACGCGCCGAGCGCCTGTGTCGCGCCGGACAGCGACACCTGCTGCGCACCCGGAGGAAGAGGATGCGCGAGCGTCGGCAGCGGGACGAGCATGGACCCGCCGCGCTCGAGATGCCGGGTCGAGCTACCGAAGGCGAAGACGCCGATCAGCGAGGCGGCGAGCAGCACGAGGAGTGCCATGGCAGCCGCGAGCACGAGTCGTTTGCTGGAGCGCCGCGAGGCAAAGACCGAGCTGGGCATCTCCATGCCTCCGATGGCGTCGACACGAACCGGGTTCGCTTCCGCCAGCAGTCTCATCGCTTCGTTCTCGTTCACTCTGCGTCTCCACCCACTGAATGTCCGGCGCGCGGGGTTTCTTTCTCGAGCTGCTCCACGAGATGCTTGCGAGCGCGGTGGAGGCGGATCGTCGCAGCGTTCTCCGAGCAATCGAGCGCAACGGCCAGCTCGGAGTTCGTGAGTCCCTCCCACGCCGCGAGGCGTAGGACTTCCTGGTCTTCCCGCCGCAACTGCTTGAGCGCCGCCACCACGTCCCGGAGCTCCCCTTCCTCAGGCGCCGCGGCCGGAACTGCGCCCAGCCGCGACCGCAGCGCCGCGAGCCGCCGCAGCGACCGCCGCTGGTTCGCGAGCACACGCGCGGCGATCGCGTAGAGCCACGCGAGTCGGAACTCCTCCTCCGGCGCGTCGGCGAACCGCCGCCACGCGACTGCGAACGTCCCGGCGACGATGTCCTCCGCGTCTGCCCGCTGCTCGCACCGCCGCAGCGCGTACGCGAGCACCTGGCGGTTGTGCTCGGCGAAGAGGCGGCGGAAGTCCTCCTCGTGGTCCAGGCCGGAGCGAGGCACGCCTCTCACTCTGAACCTATGTCCGGCTCAGACCGAAGCTTTCAGGGGGCCATGCGGCGCAACTCGGCGAGCCGCGGTACCGACCGCGGGTTCGGATCGTCCTGCGCCTCCTTGCCACGGAGGTAGGGCTCAACTGTCTCCGGCAGCGGTTCGGCCTCCTCGTGCGCGTGTGGCGCGTGGCGTGCGAGGACGAGCATCCCGACCGAGGCGACGACGACGGCGCCGGCTGCGAGCTCGCGGCCGCCCACCGCCTCCCCCGCAAACGCCCAGCCGAGCAGGACGGCGACCGCCGGATTGACGTAGGCGTAGGTGGAGACGAGCACGCTCGGCGCGCCGCTCCGCAGCAGCCAGCCGTAGGCGGTGAAGGCAACGATCGAGCCGAAGACGACGAGGAAGCCGAACGCCGCGACCGAGCCCGCCGAGATCGCAGCCGGATGCACGCGGCCGACCTCGCCCGTCGCGGCTCCCGCGACCCCGAGCAGCGCCGCGGCACAGAGCATCTGCATCGAGGCCGAGAGGAACGGCGCCCGCGGCAGCGGCGCGACGCGTCCGTAGGCCGAGCCGGCCGCCCAGGCGAACGCAGCCGTGAGGATCACGGCGGCACCGACGGGGTCGACGTGCGCGCTCGGCCCGACGAGCAGCGCGACGCCGAGCAGTCCCGTCGCGATCCCGGCGAGCGCGCCGAGCGAGATCCGGACTCCGAAGACCGTGCGGTCGAGGACCGCCGCGAACAGCGGCACGGAGGCGACGAGGAGCGCGGTCAGGCCCGAGGCGACCCGCTGCTCGGCCCAGGCGACGCCGCCCGTGTCCACGAACAGGAGCAGCCCGCCCACCACCGCGGCGGCCGTCCACTCGCGCCGGCCCAACCGGGCGGCGGCAACGTCTCCGCGCCACAGCGACCACGCATAGAGAAGCCCGCCGGCGAGCGCGAAGCGCACCGAGAGCATGAGCAGCGGCGGCAGCGTCCGGTCGGCGACGGCGATCGCGAGATACGTCGATCCCCAGACGACGTACACGATCCCGAGCGCGATGATGATCTTCGTTCTCACTGACCCATGGTGCCGCTGCTCATTGATCAGGGCAAGTTGAGTTATCGTTCGTATCGATCATGAGTGCTAATGACTGGCTGGGCGTCGATCTACGCCATTTCGCGGCTCTGGAGGCCGTGGCGCGCACCCGTTCCTTCGGGCGGGCGGCGCGCGAGCTGGGCTACACGCAGTCGGCGGTCAGCCAGCAGATCGCGCAGCTCGAGCGGATCGTCGGGCAACGGCTGTTCAACCGTCCGGGCGGGCCTCGCCGCGTCGAGCCGACCGAGGCCGGGCTCCTCCTGCTCGGCCACGCGGATGCGATCGTCGCCCGCCTCGACGCCGCGCGCGCCGACATGGCGGCGCTCGCCGAGGGCGAAGCGGGAACACTCCGCGTCGGGATCTACCAGAGCGTCGGCGCCCGCCTCCTCCCCGCGCTCGTCCGGCGCTTTCGCGCGCAGTGGCCGCAGGTTGGCATCCGCGTGCGGGAGGAGAGCGCAGCCGAGGACCTCCTGCGCCTGCTCGAGCACGGCGAGCTCGACCTGACCTTCGCCGAACTACCGCTGCCCGAGGGGCCGTTCGAGTGGGCGGAGGTGCTGCAGGATCCGTACGTCCTGCTCGTCTCGGCACGCTCCGAGCTCGCAAAGCTCGACGCGGCGCCGCCGCTGCGCGAGGTCGCGAAGCTGCCGCTGATCGGGAGACGGACGACCGACGAGCCGGAGCGCCACCTCGCCGGCCGCGTTCCGGAGCTGAACGTCATCTTCCGCACCGACGACAACGGCACGCTCGGCGCGCTCGTCGCCGAGGGCCTGGGCGCGGCGATCGAGCCGCAGCTCGTCGTCGATCCGCGCGACCGAGCCGTGAAGATGCTGCCGTTCGGCGCGCGGATCCCGCCGCGAACGCTCGTCCTCGCCTGGCACCGGGACCGCTACCGCTCGCACACCGCCGAGGCGTTCGTCGAGCTCGCCCGCGAGCTGGCGCCGACTACCTTGCAAAACAAGATATAGTCCACTATCATGCGGCGCATGACAGTCGAGAGCCGGCGCAGCCAGATGCTCCGCGGAGTCCTCGATCTCTGCCTGCTCGCGGTCGTCCTCGACGAGCCCGCGTACGGCTACGAGATGACGCGGCGGCTGCGCGAGCGGGGCCTCTCCACGGTCGGCGAGGGCTCGATCTATCCCCTGCTGGGCCGGCTGGAGCGCGAGGGCCTCGTCGCGACGCACCGCGAAGCGAGCAACGGCGGCCCTCCACGCAAGTACTACAGCGCTTCGCCGAGCGGGCGCAGCGCGCTCGCCGAAGGAGTGCGGGCGTGGCGTGACGTGCGCGGGGAAGTCGATTCGGTCCTAGCCACGATCGAGGCGGAGGTGGGGTGATGACGGCGTACGTCGAGGAGTGCCGGCAGGAGTGGAAACGGCTGGGCGTGCCGGATCTCCTCGCAGACGAGATGGCGGCGGAACTCGAAGCAGACCTCGCGGAGGCCGAAACCGAGGGAGTCGCCGCAGCCGAGATCGTCGGCGAGAGCGACCCGCGCCGCTTCGCGGCGGCCTGGGCGGACGAACGAGGCCTCGTCGCCGAGCCGCGGCCGAAGAAGATCTTGCGACGCCATTGGCTGTGGGTCGCGGCCTTCGTCCTCGCTCTCGTCTTCGTCGTCGTGCTCGGTCTCTTTGCAGCCGTGGGTGTCTCGACCCACGTGCACGTCAGTGCGCCCGAGCCCCAGACGGTCGGAGGACTGGTGGTCCCGAACCTCGTCGGGTTGAGGGCCTGCCATGCCAGACGGATCGTTCTCGAGTCGGGTCTGAGAGTCCGTCGCATCCCGCCCAGCCGCTGCGACGCGGTGGTCATCGCCCAGCAGCCGTTGCGAGGATCGTTGATCCCGGAGAAGCGCGGCGGTGCGCACACCACCACCGTGATCCTGCGGCTGCGGGGCTAGACGCTAGAAGCGCTCGTCGTCGGCGACGTCGCCGTTGGCGGCAAGACCCGCGATGACCGTTTCCTGCGAGCGCTCGTGCAGCCTGTCGCGACCCCGCCGAACCGCGGTCAGGAAGCGCTCGAGATTGACCTCGAGGGAGGCGAGCTGGTTGTCGGCCCAGTCCTCCATCTCGAGCTTCATCTCGCGCGCGCTGCGCCGCGCGTCGTCGACGATCTCGTCGGCCTGCCGCTCCGCGATCTTCACGATCTCGGTCTGCGACGCCTCGCGCACCGCCTGTTCCCGCGCCTCTGCGAGCAGCCGGTCGACCTCACGCTTCGCCTCGGCCAGCATCTCCTGCCGTTCCTTGACGATCCAGCGGGCCTGCTTGATCTCCTCGGGAATCGTCGCGCGCATCTGGTCGAGGATGTCGTAGATCTCCTCGCGGTCGATCCGCACCTGGTCGGTCAGAGGGACGGCCTTGGCGTTGTGCACCAGGTCGTCGAGCTTGTCGATCAGAACCAGTACGTCCATTGGTTGGGGAGTGTAGCCCGCTCGGCGGAGGACGCGATCAAGAACTGCCGCTAATCGGCCTCTTTCACTCGCCGGGCCGCTCGGGCGTGCCCGGCCGCCCGTCCGGGAAGAGCTCGGCCAGGCGACGCGCTACGGGTGCTGGCACGAGCGCCGAGACGTCGCCGCCGAAGGCCGCGATCTCCTTCACGCCGCTCGACGAGACGAAGCTGACCTGCGGGCTCGCCATCACGTAGACCGTCTCCACCTCGGGCGCGAGCGTCCGGTTGAGCTGGTTCATCTGGTATTCCCATTCGAAGTCGGAGATGACGCGGAGCCCTTTGACGATCGCCTTCGCGTCCCACCTGCGCGCGAAGTCGACGACCAGCTCGCGGAAGACGTCGATCTCGACGTTCGGGAGGCCGGACAGAGCGCCGCGGAGGAACTCGATCCGCTCCTCGACCGGGAACATCGGCTCCTTGTGATGCGGCATCCCCACCACGCCGACGACCACGCGGTCGAAGATCCCCGCCGCGCGTGTGATCACGTCGACGTGTCCGTTCGTGACCGGGTCGTAGCTGCCGGGCGCGATGGCGGTGATCATTGCGATGCCTCGAAGAGCGTCACTCGGGTCTGGCCGTACTTGCGGCTCGTGCGCACGGGCAGCGGCAACTCGGGCTCGGTGCGCGCGCTGGTCTCGACCACGAGGAGGCCATCCGCTGCGAGCAGCGAGGGCAGGTGGCGCGCGAGGCGTGGCTGGATCTGAGTGAGCATTCCGTAGGGAGGGTCGACCAGCACGAGATCGTACTTCGCGCCCGCGGTCGCCTCCCGCGCGATCGTCCCGAGGACGTCGCCGTGCACGACGCGTGCGCCCGTCAGCCGCACGTGATCGAGGTTGCGCTCGATCGTCCGCACCGCGTCCGGGTCGTGCTCGACGAAGACGGCGCTCGCGGCGCCACGCGAGAGCGCTTCGATCCCGAGCGCGCCGGAGCCGGCGAACAGATCGAGCACCCGCGCACCGTCGACCGGGCCGACGAGGTTGAAGATGTTCTCGCGCACGCGGTCGGAGGTCGGCCGCGTGTCGAGGCCTCGCGGCGCGGCGAGCTTGTGCCCCTTCCGGCTACCGGCGATCACGCGCATGGGAGGATCGTCGCATGGCGTCCTTCTCCCTCGTGCACGGAGCCTGGCACGGCGGCTGGTGCTGGGACGCGGTGCGAGCCGAGCTCGAGTCGCGCGGGCACGTCGTCCACACGCCAGACCTCCCGTGCGACGACGTCACTGCGGGCGTCGAGGAGTACGCCGCGGCCGTCCCGGCGGCGGACGTCGTGGTCGGGCACTCGCTCGGCGGCCTCACGATCCCGTACGTCGAGGCGCACACGCATGTCTTCGTCACCGCGCTCGTCGGCGGCATCACCGATTGGGAGGACGTCTTCGTGCCCGGCTTCGGCGACGCCCGCGTTCGCGACGAACTCGGCCGCTCGTACTACCCCGATCCGGCGGTCGCTGCGACCGACCTCCAGTACGCGCCCGAGCAGGCGCATTTGGCGTCGAGGCTCCGCCGTCAGGTTCCCTACGGGCCGGATCCGCTCGCGGTCGAGCGGCCCGTCTATGTCGTCTGCGCGCGAGATGCCGCGATCCGGCCGGAGTGGCAGCGGCACCTCGCGCGGGACGTCCTCGGAGTCGAGCCGCTGGAGCTCGAAGCAGGGCACTCGCCGATGCTCGAGTGCCCGGGCGAGCTCGCGGCTGTGCTCGACGCGCTCGTGTAGCTAGGCCAGCGCGTCGGGCTCGATCTCGGCGAAGCGCGCCGCGGCGGCGTCCTGCAACGGCCCGGGACCAACGTCCGGCGCGGCTGCGCGCGCCCGCTCGAGCAGGTCGCGGTCGCGGCGGAGATGCGCGAAGTGGAGATCCGAGAGGCCCGACTGCCGCGTGCCGAGCAGGGCGCCGCCGCCGCGCAGCTCGAGGTCGACCTCCGCGAGCTCGAAGCCGTCACTCGTGTCGCAGAGCGCCTGCAGCCGCGCGTGCGCCGACTCCGTCAGCTCCTCCTTCGCGCGCGAGACGAGCACGCAGTAGGACTGCTCGGCGCCACGGCCGACGCGGCCCCGGAGCTGATGGAGCTGGGCGAGCCCGAAGCGGTCGGCCTCCTGGACGATCATCACCGTCGCGTTGGCGACGTCGACGCCGACCTCGATCACCGTCGTCGCGACAAGGACGTCGAGCTCGTCCGCCTTGAAGCGGGCCATGAGGTCGCGCCGCTCGGCAGCCTTGAGGCGGCCGTGGAGGCAGCCCACGCTGAACTCGCGCAGCTCGGCGCGGCGCAGGCGCTCGGCCTCCTCCTCCGCGGCACGAGCGAGCGAGGTCTCTGACGCCTCGATCAGCGGGCACACGACGTAGGCCTGGCGACCCTCGCGCAGCAGGCGGGCCAGCCTCGTGTACGCCTCGGAGGCGCGATCCTCGGTGATCCAGCTCGTGATCACGGGCTTGCGCGACGCGGGCGGCTTGGCGATCTCCGAGACCGCGAGGTCGCCGTAGACGGTCAGCGCGAGTGTGCGCGGGATCGGCGTCGCGGTCATGTGGAGGACGTGCGGGGCGCGGCCGGCCGCCAGCGCCGAGCGCTGCTCGACGCCGAAGCGGTGCTGCTCGTCGACTACGGCGACCGCGAGGTCGCGCAACTCGAACCCCTCCTGGATCAGCGCGTGCGTCCCGACCACGACGTCGGCGCCGAGCGCCGTCTCCCGCTCGCGCTTGCCCGACGAGCTCGTGAGCAGCGCGCAGCTGACGCCGAGCTCGAGGCAGAGGTCGGCGACCGTGAGGAAGTGCTGCTCGGCAAGCGTTTCGGTCGGCGCCATCAGCGCGCCCTGGCGCCCGCTCTCGACCGCGCGCAGGAGCGCGTAGAGCGCGACGACCGTCTTGCCCGAGCCGACGTCTCCCTGCAGCAGCCGCTGCATCGGGACGGTGCGCACGAGATCACCGTCGATCTCGCGGATCGCCTGCTCCTGGTACGGCGTGAGCGCGAACGGCAACGCCGTGCGGTAGCGGTGGATGAGGTCTCCGGGCTCACCGAGCGCCGGCGCGAGCGTCTGATTTCGCTCGGCCGTGCGCCGCGCGAGGCCGAGCTGGAGGACGAGCAGCTCCTCGAACGCCAGCCGGCGCCGGCCGGTCTCCGCCTCGCCGAGGTCGCGCGGGCGGTGGACGGCGGCGAGCGCGTCGCGCTTCAGCGCCAGCCCCTCGCGCTCCCGCAGCTCGGCGGGGAGCGGATCAGGGACGTGGACGGCGAGCGGGAGCGCGGCGTCGACGACCCGCCGTACCGTCACAGCCGCAATCTCCTCGGCTGCGGGGTAGACCGGCGCGAAATCGGCAGTAGCTCGCGCTTCGTCGCCGATGTCGTAGGAGCGCGGCTCGAAGCCGTAGCGGCCGAGCTTGCCGCGCAGCCGGATCTCGGTACCCGGCTTGAGCCGGTCGGCGAGCCACGGCTGGTTGAACCACGTGACGCTGACCACGGCCGTGCCGTCGTCGACGCGAGCGACGATCCGCGTCCGCCGGCGCCCGCGCATGGGCCGCTTCTCGACGTTGAGCACGCGGCCGCTGACGACAACCTCCTCGCCCTCGCGCAACGCCGCGACGGCAACCTGGTCCGCGGCCGTCTCGTAGCGCCGCGGCCGGTGCTCGAGCACGTCCCGCACTGTTGCGAGCCCGAGCTTCCCGAGCTTCCGCTGGGTGGTGGCCGCGACGCCCGGGAGCGAGTCGAGAGCGAGCTCGAGGCGCTGGGGACGGAGCGCGCGCGGGGTCGGCGGCCACGTCCCGGGCTGGTCCAGGCCTGCAAAGACCGTCTGTCGACGGGTGGCTGTCATCGTCCGCGGCACCGAGCGAAAGCAGTATCCCGGCCGGACCGGACGTCAGTCTCCGTCGCGGAACCAGAAGAGCGCGAGCGTGCCCGGGCCGGCGTGTGCGCCGATGACGGCGCCGAGCGCGACGACCAGCTCGAGCTCGGCGTGCGGCCGCTGCTCGCGCACGAGCGCTTCGAGCTCGGCCGCCCGCTCCGGCGCTGCGGCATGCGCGACCGCGAGCCGGAGTGCAGGCTCGTCCCGTGTCTCCGTCTCGAGCGCCGTCGCGAGCTCGGCGAACGCCTTCCGCTCTCCTCGCACCCGCTTGATCGGCTCGACCTCGCCGTCGCGGATCGAGAGGATCGGCTTCACGTGCAGGAGCGTGCCCGCGAACGCAGCCGCCTTGCCGATGCGGCCGCCGCGCTGCAGGAACTCGAGCGTGTCGACCGTGAACAGGATCCCGCGCTCGCGCCGGTAGCGCTCGACGAGCGCGTCGATCTCCTCGTCGGTCGTGCCGCGCTCGAGCCGGCGCTGGATCGCGAGCGCGAGCATCGCGATCGACGCCGACGCGGTCTCGCTGTCGATCGCGCGCACGATGCCGTGTCCGAGCTCGGCCGCCGCCGTCTCGGCGCTCGCGAAGGTGCCGGAGACCTTCGCCGAGACGTGGAGCGAGAAGATCCGCTCGTACGCGCGGAGCTCCTCGTAGCAGGCGAGGAAGTCGCCCGGCGTCGGCTGCGACGTCGTCGGGAAGACGCTCGACTCGCTGCAGCCGCGCGTAGAACTCGGTCGGACCGATGTCGATGCCGTCGCGGAAGCTCTCGTCGCCGAAGCGGACGTAGAGCGGCACGACACGCCAGTTCGGGAAGCGGTCGGCCGCGTCGGGCAGGTCGGCGGTCGAGTCGAGGACGATCGCCGTGTTCTCGGCGGTGAGGTTCACCCGGTGACTGCGGCTGCTTGGAGGATGGCCGCGACGATCTCGTCGAGCTCCTGGTCCTTCATCAGGCACACGGCCGCTCCCGCGGCCAGCAGCGCCTCGCGCTCGGCGGCGTCCGCGGACGCGGTCAGCGCGACGACGGCGACCCCCGGCACTTCTGCGACGACCTGGGCCGTGGCCTGGATGCCGTCGACTGCCGGCATGCGGTAGTCCATGAGCACCACGTCCGGCCGGTGCTCCTTCGCGGCGGACACGGCCGCGATCCCGTCTCCGACCGAGGCCACGACCTCGACGTCGTCTCTCATCCCGAGCAGCAACTCGAGGGCGTCTCGAAAAACCTCGTTGTCTTCGACGAGCACGACTCGGACTGGCAGCATCCGTCCAACCCTATTCCGCTCCGAGCAAGAGCGGGTAGTGCGGCTGCCCGCCTTCGTGCACCTCCACTTCGAGCTCCGGATGGGCCGACGCGAGCCGTTCGACGAGCCCGTCCAGCGGCGGCGGCTCGCTGCCGGTGAGCAGGGTCAGGAGCGTGCGCGGCTCCGCGAGCAGGCGGCTGACGACCTCGAACGCCACGTCGGTGAAGTCCGCTCCCCCCGCCACGGGCACGCCGTCGGCGAGGCCGAGCCAGTCGCCCTGCCCGACCGCGAAGCCGTCGAGCTCGACGTCGCGCGCGGCGTGCGTGACCTCGCCCGTCGCCACCGCTGCCGCGACCGCGGCCATCTCCTCGGCGTTCTCGGCGGCGCTGCGCGTTCCGTCGTAGACGACGAGCGCGGCGAGCCCGGCCGGAATCGACTCCGTCGGCACGACCGCTGCAGCCCGCTCCGCCTGCTCGGCCGCGTGCTCGGCGGCCAGCCGCACGTTCGAGTTGTTCGGCAGGATGATCGCCTCGTCGGCCGCCAGCTCCTCGAGCGCCGCCACGAGCTCCGCGGTCGACGGGTTCGCGGTCTGCCCGCCCGCGACGATGCGGATCGCCCCGACCCCCTCGGCGAGCGTCTCGAAGAGGGCCTGGTTCCCCTCGCCCGCGACAACCGCGACGACGCCGCTCTTGACGCGGGTCGAAGGGACGAGTGAAAGCCGCCGGTCGCGCTGCTCCTGCTGCTCGTGCATGTTGGCGATCTCGACCCCGTCGATCGTGCCCGCGGCGGTGCCGAGTGAGAGCGCGGTGCCCGGCTCGTCGGTGTGGACGTGCACCTTGAGCGCCGTCTCGTCGCCGACGACGACGAGCGAGTCGCCGAGCCGTTCGAGCTGCTCTTCGAGCCCGTCGCGGTCAAGCGCCTCTCCTTCGACGACGAACACGGTGCAGTAGCGGTAGCGGGAGGGCTCGAGGTGGATCGCATCGACGCCGGTCGGCGCCTCGGTGACGGGCGCGGCGGGAAGTGCCTCGCCGGTGACCGCTCCGGTCAGTCCGCGCAGGAGCTCGACGAGCCCGGCGCCGCCGGCGTCGACCACTCCCGCCTCGCGCAGCACCTCGAGCTGCTCGGGCGTGCGGGCGACGGCGTCCTCCCCGTGCCGCACGAGCTCGATGAGCAGGGCACCGAGCGGCTCCGGGCCGTCCGCGCGTCGCTCGGCCTCCTCTGCGAGCTCGCGGATCACCGAGAGCATCGTTCCCTCGACCGGCCGCCGTACCGCCCGGTAGGCAGCGTCGGAGGCACCGCGCAGCGCCCGCGCGGTCAGCGCCGGCCCGATCCCGTTCGTCGACTCGGCGAGGACGTCGGCGACGCCGCGCACGATCTGAGAGAGGATCACGCCCGAATTGCCGCGCGCGCCCATCAGGGCTGCCCTGGCGACCGCGTGTGCGAGCGCCGGCCGTTCGCCCGGCTCCGCCGCGGAGACCGCCTCCGCCACGGCGCGCACGGTGAGTGTCAGGTTCGTGCCGGTGTCACCGTCGGGCACGGGATAGACGTTCAGGTCGTCGATGCGGCCGCGGCTCGTCTCGAGTGAGGCGAGAGCGGCGCCGACGAGCCCGCGGACGAGCTCGAGATCGCGCGGGGCGCTCACTTGCCGCCGGTCCGCACGTCGTCCACGTGCACTTCTACCGCACGCACCGGGAGCCCCGTCAGGCGCTCGACCTCGTACGCGACGCGGTTGCTGACGCTCGAGGCGACCTCGGCGAGGTTGAGGCCGTACTCCACGACCACGTGGAGGTCGACCGTCACGTCGGCGCCGTCGCGGCGGATCTCGATCCCGCGCGGCCGGCCGCGAGCCCGGGCGAGCTGCCCGCGCAGCGAGCCCTTCATCCCGACGACGCCGTAGCACTCGAGCGCCGTCTCCGCGACGATCTGCGCGATCGCCTCGCTCGAGATCGTGATCCGCCCAAGGCGCGAGGAAACCGCCTGTCCAGCCTCCATTGTTCGATTGGACCGGCGACCTCGGTGCGCGGTTGCGAGCAGAATCCCGGTATGAGCGACGACAACATCTGGACCGACGAGTGGGACGAGGGCGAGGACTGGTCGGGCGGCGGGTCGAAGTCGAAGCGGCTGCCGCGCGCCGCGCAGCTCGGCGCCACGGTCTACGAGCTCGGGCCGGGCAACTTCGCCGTCTACCACTTCCATCACGCGGCCGAGGAGCTGCTCGTCGTCCTCGACGGCGAGATGACGATGAAGACGGGCGACGGCGAGCGGCTCGTGCGGCGAGGCGAGGTCGTGCCGTTCCCGGTCGGGCCTGCGGGAGCCCACGGATTCCGCAACGACGGCGACGCGAGGTGCCGCTACCTCGTGGTCTCCACCCACCCCTCACCCGAGGTCGCGGAGTACCCCGAGCTCGGCCAGATCACGGTCCAGGCCGCTACGGCATCGCAGACCGGCGAGCAACTCTGGTTCATCCACGACGTCCAGGACGCCGGGAACAACTCGGGCTAGAGCGCCTTCTGGACCTTGCCGGCCTTGAGGCAGCGCGTGCAGACGTAGGCGCGCATCGCCTTGCCGCCCATGACCACGCGGACGCGCTGGAGGTTCGGCTCGAAGCGCCGCTTCGTGGCCACCATCGAGTGGCTCCGATGGTTCCCGAAGCCGGGCTTCTTCCCACAGACTGCGCAGACCTTGGACATCAGCGCGCCAGGATAGCCGCTAACCCGCTTGCGCCTGCTTGCGCACCTGCGAGAAGAGGTCGGCCATCTCGAGCGCGGCCCGCGCGGCGTCGGCACCCTTGTCGGCCCGGGCCTCCGCCTGCTCGGTCGTGTCCACGGTGAGGACGCCGAACGCGACCGGCACTCCGGTCTCGAGGCCGGCGAGCTGGAGCCCGGAGGCCGCCTCACCGGCGACGTACTCGAAGTGGGCCGTCTCGCCGCGCACCACACAGCCGAGGGCGATCACGCACGAGTAGCGGCGCGTCTTCGCGAGCGCCATCGCGCCGATCGGGAGCTCGAACGCGCCGGGCACGGGCATCACCGTGATCCGCTCCTCCGGCACGCCGGCGGCCACGAGTGCGTCGAGCGCCGACTCGAGCAGCCGGTTCGAGATCTCGCCGTTGAAGCGGGAGACGACGATGCCAACCGTGCGATCCGCGCCGGACGGGGAGCCCTCGAGAACGGCGACGCCCTCGGGGATGTCGAGCTCGCCCGGCGCGTGCCCGATCGGCGCGGCTTCCGGCTCGACCTCGAGTTCCTCTTCGACGATCGGCTCCGGCTCGGTCACCAACGGTTCGGCGACGACCGCGGTCGGCTCGACTGCGGTCTCCTCAGCCGCAGGCTCCGCCTCCGACGTCGCTTCCTCCGCCTTCGCTTCCTCCTCGGGCCGCGGCCATGCGGGAGGATCGGCGATCGGGATCTCCGGCTCCTGCACGTCGTCCTGTTCGGCGGCCGAAGACGACTCGCCCGGCCAGAAACCCCCACTCGTGCTCATTCGCCCTCCGACTCGAACTTGAGACCCTGGTGGTGCAACTTGTGCCCGAGCTTATCCCGCTTGGCGGCCAGATAGCGGAGGTTCTCGGGATGCGGCGCAATTTCGATCGGCACCTGCTCGGTCACCTTCAAGCCGTACGCCTCGAGGCCGGACACCTTCTTCGGGTTGTTCGTGAGCAGCCGCATCGTCGTGATCCCGAGGTCGGAGAGGATCTGGTTGCCGATCCCCCACTCCCGCTCGTCGGCGGCGAAACCCAGTGCGAGGTTGGCGTCGACGGTGTCGAGTCCCTGCTCCTGCAGCTCGTACGCCCTGAGCTTGTTGAGGAGGCCGATGCCGCGCCCCTCCTGCGCCATGTACAGCAGCACGCCGCTGCCCTCGGCGGCGATCGCGGCGAGCGCTGCCTCTAGCTGCTCGCCGCAGTCGCAGCGGAGCGAGTGGAAGACGTCGCCCGTCAAGCACTCGGAGTGGACGCGGACGAGCACGTCGTCGCCGAGCTCCCCCAGCACCAGAGCGAGGTGGTTGCGGCCGGTGAGCGTTTCGCGAAAGGCGATCGCCGTGAAGGCGCCGAACTCCGTCGGCAGCTGCACCGAGACGACGCGCTCGATGAGCTTCTCCGTCCGCCGCCGGTACTCGATCAGGTCGGCGACGGTGACCATCCGCAGCCCGTGCCGCTCGCAGTACGGCACGAGATCGGGCACGCGGGCCATCGTCCCGTCCTCGTTCATGATCTCGCATACGACGCCGGACGGATCGAGGCCGGCGAGCCGCGCGAGGTCGACGGCCGCCTCGGTCTGACCCGCGCGAACGAGGACGCCGCCGTCGCGCGCGCGCAGCGGGAAGACATGGCCGGGCTGGACGAGGTCGTGCGGCGTCGAGGCGGGATCGATCGCGACGTGGATCGTGTGCGCGCGATCGGCGGCCGAGATGCCCGTCGTCACACCCTCGCGGGCCTCAACCGAGTTGGTGAACGCCGTGCCGAGGCGCGCCTCGTTCCGCTGCGTCATCGGCGGCAGGCCGAGCTGCTCGCAGCGCTCGCCCGTCAGGCAGAGGCAGATCAGGCCGCGCGCATGCGTCGCCATGAAGTTGACGGCGTCGGCCGACGCGAACTGCGCGGCGCAGACGAGATCGCCCTCGTTCTCGCGCTCCGGATCGTCGACGACGACGACCATCTTCCCGTCCCGGATGTCCTCGACGGCCTCCTCGATCGTCGCGAAGGGAGTGACCGCCGAGCTCAAGACAGCCTCGCCGCCAGGAGCCGCTCGACGACCTTGCCGAGCACGTCGACCTCGAGGTTGGCCTCGTCGCCCGGCGCGAGGCCGCCGAGCGTCGTGACCGCGAGCGTGTGCGGGATCAGTGCGACCTCGAACCCCTCGTCGTCGAAGGCGGCGACCGTGAGCGAGACGCCGTCGACCGCGATCGAGCCCTTCTCGATGCAGTAGCGGACGACCGTCTCGGGCGCGTCGATCCAGATGCGACGACTGTCTCCTTCCGGCGTGACCGAGCGGACGCTGCCGACGGCATCGACATGGCCTTGTACGACGTGGCCGCCCAGCTCGTCGCCCACGCGAAGGGACGGCTCGAGGTTCACGGTGCCGCCAGGCCGGAGGCTCCCCAGCGCCGTGCGCGAGAGCGTCTCCGGGACGACGTCGAACGCAAGCCGTCCCTCGCCGCGCTCCACCACCGTGAGGCAGACGCCCGCGACGGCGACCGAGTCGCCGACCGCTGCGGAGGCCGCAGTCTCGGGCGCAGCGACGACCAGCCGGGAGCCGTCGAAGCCGTCGACGGTGCCGAGCTCGCGGACGATGCCGGTGAACATGAAGCGAAGGTTACGGCTCGCGCAGGTACGCCTCCACGAGCACGTCCTCTCCCGAGGGCTCGGCGCGGAGGTGGAGGAGGTCGAGGGGCGCGGCCAGATCGCCGAGCACCGACGGCCCCTGCCCCGCGACGATGGGCGCGACGAAGAGGAGCAGCTTGTCGACGAGGCCCCCCGCGAGGAACGCGGTGGCGAGCGTCGGGCCGCCCTCGAGCAGCAGCGACCGGACGCCCTCGGCCGCGAGCGCACGCAGCTCGTCCTCGAGCGGACCGGTGCGCAGCTCGAGCTCCGACCCTTCCGGCAGCGGTCCGCGGCCGAAGGCGAGCCGGCGCGGCTGGCGGACGGCGCCCACGTCGCGCGCATCGAGCCGCGGCGCGTCCGCGCGCACCGTCCCCAGCCCGACCGCGACCGCGTCCGAGGTGGCCCGCAGCTCGTGCACCCGCCGCCGCGACTCCTCGCCCGACAGCCAGCGCCGGCCCGGCACGGTGACACGGCCGTCGAGCGTGACCGCGGCCTTGTAGGTGAGGAAGGGGCGTCCGAGCGACTTCCAAGCGCGCCACGCCTCGTTCTGCCGGCGTGCGGTGAGGTCGTCGAGGAGCTCGACCTCGATCCCCGCGGCCCGGAGGCGCTCGAGCCCACGGCCGTCGACCACCGGGTTCGGATCGCGGGCGCCGACGACCACGCGGGCGATGCCGGCGTCGACCACGGCGTCGGCGCAGGGAGGCGTGCGGCCGTGGTGGGAGCAGGGCTCGAGCGTCACGTAGAGAGTCGCGCCGCGCGCGGCGTCCCCGGCCTGCTCGAGCGCAATCGTCTCCGCGTGGCGGACTCCTTCGTACTCGTACCAGCCCTCTCCCACAACCTCGTCGTCGCAGACGACGACGGCGCCGACGAGGGGGTGGTCACCGGTCTTGCCGCGGCCGCGCTCGGCCAGCTCGAGCGCCTGCTCGAAGTGGCTCACGCCAGGCCCTGGACGAGGCCGCCGTAAGCACGCGCCGGATCCTCGCGGCCGAACACGGCCGAGCCGGCGACGAGGAGCGACGCGCCGGCCGTGTACGCCGGGCCGATCGTCGCCTCGTCGATCCCGCCGTCGACCTGGACGTAGACCTGCGCCGGCAGAGCCGCGCGCAGCCGCGCGATCCGGTCGACCGCCTCCGGCATGAACTTCTGGCCGCTGTAGCCGGGATGGATGCTCATGCAGAGGACGAGGTCAGCGGCCGCCGCCACGGCGGCCACGTCCTCGGGCTCGCTCTCCGGGTTGAACGCGACACCGACTTGCAGGCCGTGCTCGCGGGCGGCGGCGATCGTGGCGGGGACGTCGTCCACCACCTCGTAGTGGAAGGTGGCGCTGTCGCCGCCGGCGCGCGCGATCTGCGGGATGCAGCGCAGCGGGTTGTCGACCATCAGGTGGCAGTCGAGCACCCCGCCGGCCTCGTGCACGAGCGGGGCGATCGACTCGAGCACGATCGGCCCGATGGTGACCGGTTCGATGAAGTGGCCGTCGCCGACGTCGAAGTGGAAGATGCGGCAGCCGGCGGCGAGGAGCGTCTCGATCTGCTCGCCGAGGCGTGCGAAGTCGGCCGCGTAGAGCGACGGCTCGACCTCCGCGTTCCGCACCCAGTCCGGCCAGCTCATCCCGGCGATCGTACGAGACGCGCGACGAAGAATCCGCTCGTGCCGTGAACGTGCGGCAGCGTGAGCAGGAACTCCGGCCGCGACGGGTGCGCGAACTCGGGCCACTCCTCGCCGAGTGGCAGGACGCGCAGGCCGCTCTCGTCGACGACCGCCTCGCACTCGTCCGGGTTCAGCGTGCAGACGGAGTAGACGATCGTGCCGCCCGGGCGCACCCGCTCGGCGGCGCTCCGCAGGAGCGCGAGCTGGAGGTCGGGCAGCGGCGTGGCGCGCCAGCGGAGGTCGGGTCGCTGGGCGAGGACGCCGAGGCCCGAGCAGGGCGGGTCGACCAGCGCCCGGTCGAAGCCGTCGAGCTCGGGCGGCAACGCGGTCCCGTCCGCCTCGACGACCGTGACGTTCGGCCGCCCCATCGTCGCGAGGTTGGCGCGCAGCTCGCTCGCTCGCTGCGGGTCGATCTCGACCGCCGTCACCTTGCCGCGCAGCTGCCCGGTCTTGCCGCCGGGGGCGGCGCAGAGATCGAGCACGCGCTCGCCGTCCTGCGAGCCGACACAGAGACCCGCGAGCTGCGAGCCGCGGCTCTGGGGCCAGATCCTCCCGCTTGCCACCAGCCCCTCGACCACGCGCTCGACCCGGTACGCGCCGGGGACGTCGGTCTCCGCCGCTCCGACCGGAGGTGTGCCACGCACGAGCCGGACGACCGTCTCGAGCGGCTCGTTCATCGTCCGCATCAGCTCGAGCGCGCCGTCCTCCCCGAGGACTCGCACGAAGGTCTCGTGGATCCAGTCGGGGTACGACTCCTTCAGCGGACCGTCGGGCAGGGACTCGAGGAGCGGCCGGATGCCGTCGGAGAGCCGCCGCATGACCGCGTTCGTGAACGGCACCGCTCGCTCGATCCGCGCGCGGCGGACTAGCTCCACCGACTCGTTGGCCGCCGCGTGCGGTGCGGTGTCTGTGTAGCCGAGCTGGTACGCGCCGAGCCGCAGCGCCGCACGCACCGGCGGGTCGAGCTTCCGCACCGGCCGCCGCCCGAGCGTCTCGATCGCGTGATCGAGCGTCCGCACGCGCTGCACGGAGCCGTACGCGAGCCGTTGCGCGAACGCCCGCTCGCGCTCGTCGAGGCCCTCGGCAGCGCTGCGGAAAGCGCGGTCGGCGTACGCGTCCTGCTCGAACACCCGGAGCAGCACCTCGTACGCCGCGCGCCTGGCGGGCGAGATGCTCACGAGCGGCAGACGAAGATCGCCCAGCCCATCACGGCCCGCTCCCAGCGCAGGTAGCGGTCGCGGTCGGCCGCGCCGCGGGCGCGAAACTCCTCCGCCTGCGGATGGTCCGGATTCGCCGCGAGCCAGCGGTCGAGCGTCTGCCAGTGGAGCGCCTCGTAGCGGTCCCAGTCGTCTTCGGAGGACGCGATGAGCGAGACGACGCGCACGCCGGTCGACTCCGCACGCTCGATGGTCTCCGGCAACGGCTGCCAGTCCTCTTCGTCG
The DNA here is from genome assembly GCA_963743545.1 of uncultured Actinomycetes bacterium. Lineage (GTDB taxonomy): Bacteria > Actinomycetota > Thermoleophilia > Gaiellales > Gaiellaceae > Palsa-739. Next base: position 164,891 of record CAVUQB010000007.1, read on the forward strand.
GTCCGCGTGTTTGCGTTCGACTCGGGCTCGGGCGGCAGCGGCCAACAGCGCCAGTACGGCTCGCCGACCCCGAGGAGCGGCGCCGCCGCACGGAGACGCTCGAGCGTGGGGACGAGCCCGCCGTAGACGAACGTCGCACCGAGGCAGAGCGCGGCGTCGTAACGGCCGAGCTCGAACGTCGCAGCGTCGGCCTCGACGAGCTCGATCCGATCTTCGAGCTCCGCCTCCCTGATGCGTTCCCGGGCAGCGGCGAGGAACTCCGGCGCGCGTTCGACGCACGTGAGCCGGCAGTCGAACTCCTGCGCGAGCACCAGCGCCGGCCCGCTGTGGCCGGAGGCGATGTCGAGGACGTGCGAGCCCGGCCCCAGGCCGAGCCGCTCGCCGAGCAGCCGGATCTTGTCCGCGCTCGTCGGATTCATGAGCTCGTGCTCCGACTCGACGACGGCGTGCCACCAGGTCATCTACGGCCTCGCAGATACGCGTCGTACGCCATGCGGCGGCCGCCGGCAGGCTGCACCTCGACCGGCTCGAACGCGCCGTCCTCCCCCACTCGCGCGCGCCAGACGATCAGGTCGCCGAGGCGCGCGCCGATGTGGGGCGAGAGCGCCCGGACGCGGTTGACGAGCACCTGCGCCGGAGCGTCCGGCTCGAGCACGCGGTCCTCCGGCCGGATCTTCTCGGCATAGGTCACCCCCTCCTCCGGCTGCGGCTCGAACCGCGGCTCGTCCTGCGCGAGGACGTCACCCAGGAGTTCCGCCGCGAGCTCGGCGGCACGCGCGTAGACCGCGCCGGCGTCGTCTTCCGGCGCGATCGCAAAGGCGCGCTGCGCGGCGACCGGGCCGGCGTCGAGCGCCTCGACCGTGCGATGGATCGTGACGCCGGTCTCGTCGTCGCCCGCGAGGACCGCGCGCTCGACCGGTGCGGCGCCGCGCCAGCGCGGCAGCAACGAGGGATGGACGTTGAGCCAGAGCGCGCGCTCGAGCAGCTCGTTCGGGATCACGAGCCCGTACGCGCAGACGACGACCGTGTCGGCATCGAGCTCGACGGCCTCGTCGAGCCGCGCCGGCTGCGCCACCGGGATACCGAGCCGCACGGCCGTGCCTTTCGCGGGCGGTGCCGCGAGGCGACGGCCACGCCCGCGCGGCTTGTCCGGCCGCGTCAGCAACTGGACGACGTTGAAGTCGGCAGCGAGCCGCTCGAGCACGTCGGCGCCGAACTCCCCGGTCGCGGCGACCGCGATCCGTCGCGCCATGCTCAGCCGATGACGATGCGCGGGCGCAGGCTTGCGAGCGCCTCGCGCCTCGCTTCGGGCGTCGTCCGGTCGAGGATCAGGACGCCGTCGAGATGGTCGGCCTCGTGCTGGGCGACGCGGGAGTACGGCTCCTCGAGCTCGTACCGCACCTCGGCCCCGTGCTCGTCCAGGCCCTCGATCGCGATCGTCGCGGACCGCTCGACCGGCAGGAGCACGCCCTGGATCGAGAGGCAGCCCTCGTCCTCGACCGTCGTCTCCTCGCCGCGCTCCACGATCTGCGGGTTCGCGAGCGCGACCGTCTCGTCCTCGGCGACCTGGAAGACGAAGAAGCGCTGCAGGACGCCGACCTGGGTCGCGGCGAGCCCGATCCCGTTGGCGTCGACCATCAGCTGCTTCATCCGGTCGACGAGCCGCCGCAGGTCGTCGTCGAATTCCTCCACCGGGCGGGCCGCCAGCTTCAGCGCCGCGTCGGGGTACTGGCGGATCTGCGCGAGCGCCACACGCCGTCGCGCCTGCTGCTCGGCGTCGAGCTCCTCCTCCTTGATCTGTCCCTCGATCTCGCCCATCGCGCGGGACTGTACCCTCGCCGAGGTGGATCCCAAGACGGTGCGGGAGATCATGAGCCAGGGCGCGACGAGGCCCGAGACACCGCAGGAGCGCCGGGAGCGGGAGCTGCTCGAGGCCGATCCCGCCGCGAGCCCGGTGCGCGGGACGCCGCTGCCGCAGCGGCCGCGCAACTTCCGTCCCGATCCGGCTGCGGGCGTGCAGGCGCTGGGCGGCCCGACGGCCTGGATGCGCAGGCTGCGCGCCATCGAGGACGCCGTCGAGCAGCACGAGCTCCGGCTCGGGGAGGCCCGGCGGGAGCTCGCCCTGGAGCTCGAGGACCCCGCGGACTTCGCAGCCGCGTGGCGCGAGCTCGCGGACAACTGGAGCTTTGCCCGGGTGAACGACCTGATCGAGCGCCATAACCGCAACTTCCCCGCCGAGGCGCGACTGCCGATGGATCCGCGCACGCGCGACTTCGTCCGCGTCAACGGCCGGTCGTATCTGCGCGAGCCCCTCGACGCCCGCTGGATCCTCGACCGCTTCCCGGCCGACCGCGACGCTGCGCTGGAGTGATCCGGCGCGCGTCGCCGACTAGGATCCGCGACGCAGACACGGAGAGGAGCGGCCGTTGACCACAACCGAGAACACCGCCGGCTCCTTCCTTCGCCTGCCCGCGTAACGCGGGCGGGTTCCATTTCGTCAGGAGGTTTCCGTGTCTCAGACCCTGCTCGTTCTGGGTGGGACGAGGTTCGTCGGTCGTGCGCTCGTCGAGGCGGCGCTCCAAACCGGCCACCACGTGACGCTGTTCAACCGCGGACAAACGAATCCGTCGCTCTTCCCCGACGTCGAGCAACTGCGCGGCGATCGGACCACCGACCTGTCCGCGCTCGCCGGACGGAGCTGGGACGTCGTCGTCGACGTCGCCGCGTATCACCCAGCCGACGTCCGGCTCTCCATCGACGCCCTGGGCGGCGCCGTCGAACGGTACGTGTTCGTCTCGAGCGTCTCGGTCTACGCGAATCAGAGCGTCCCGCAGCACGAAGCGAGCCTGCTCGCACGCCTGGAGGACGAGGCCGACTCGTCCTCGGAGTCGTACGGCGCGCGGAAGGCAGCATGCGAGTCCGTCGTCAGCCAGGCGTTCGGAGAGCAGGCGACGATCGTCCGGCCGGGCCTGATCGTCGGTCCGAGCGACTTCACGGACCGCTTCTCCTACTGGCCGCAGCGGGTCGCGCGCGCCGGAACCGTTCTCGCGCCAGGATCGCCGGACGATCAGCTGCAGTGGATCGACGTCCGCGACCTCGCCTGCTTCCTGCTTCGCCTCGTTGCGGACGGACGTGGCGGAACGTTCAATGCGACGGGCAACGAGGTGCGGTTCGCCGACCTGCTCGCCTCGTGCATGCGTGTCACCTGTGTCGAGCCGGACCTCGTGTGGGTTCCGACCGACAAGCTCCTCGCGGCGGGCGTGGATCCGTGGATGGGCGTTCCGCTCTGGATCGCCGCCCCGGGCTGGGAGGCTGCGAATCGCGTGCCGAACGCACGAGCGCTCGCCGCCGGTCTGAGGCTCCGGCCGATCGACGAGACGGTGCGCGACGCCTGGACCGATCGGACGCCCATCGAGCTCTCGGTCGCTCTGTCGCCCGAGCGCGAGGGGGAGCTGCTGGACGCGGCTGCCGGCTAGCGGCTCTCGCGGTGCTGTGACGCGCCGTCGAGCGGATCGATCCACGGCTCGCGGCGCTTGATCCAGAGCTCTGCCTCGGGCCGCAGCGCGAACGGCGCGTCGTCGAGCGAGCCGAGCTGGATCTCGACAGCGTCCTCGCCGAGGAGGAACAGGAGAGAGCCGCAGCGCAGGCAGAAGCTGTCCTCCTCGTACGTCGCGTACTGGCCGGTCGACTCGAACGCACTCAGCAGCCACTGCCCGTAGATCGTGTACGTGCTGCCCGACCGCTTCCGGCAGGCGGCGCAGTGACAGCGACCGACGTGGAACGGCTCACCGCGGACCGTGTAGCGAACTGCGCCGCAGAGGCAGCCGCCGGTGCGGGCCCGCTCCTGCATCAGACGCTCTGCGGGTCGACGTCGACGACGGCCGCGAGGCCGGCGCGACGCATCGCAGGCGCGGCGGCCGCGAGCAGCATCGCCGCCCGGGACGCGAGGGCGCGCGGCCGGTCGGTCTTGCCGACGAGCTGGGCGCGGTGACTGCCGCGCAACCTGAGCAGCGGCGCGGGGCCGAGCAGCTCGAACTCCGGCAGGCCGGCCTTCAGCTCCTCGAGCGCGCGGGTCGCGTCGGCGAGGTCCGGGCCGGAGACGAGCACGCGCACCAGATGCCGGAACGGCGGGTAGCCGAGCGCCCGCCGCCGCTCGAGCTCGCCCGCGAGGAAGCCGGCGACGTCGTGGCGCGCGGCATGCTCGATCGCACGCGAGTCAGGCTGGAACGTCTGGACGAGGACGCGTCCCGGCGCATCGCGGCCGCTGCGACCGGCGAGCTGGGTGACGAGCTGGAACGTCCGCTCCTCGGCGCGGAAGTCGGGCAGGCCGAGCCCGGTGTCGGCGTCGATCACGGCTGCGAGCTCGACTCCGGTGAAGTGATGGCCTTTCGCGACCATCTGGGTGCCGATGAGGACGGCCCGCTCGGCGCGCGCGAACCGCTCGAGCGCCTCGCGGAGCTCCTCCGGCTTCGCGACGGCGTCGGCGTCGAGCCGGATCCGCTCGAGCTCGGGCACGTGCTTCTCGAGCTCGCGCTCGAGCCGCTGCGTGCCGGCTCCGATCCGCGCGACCTCAGCCGAGCCGCAGGCCGGGCAGGTCTCGGCGGCGGGCTCGCGGGCACCGCAGTGGTGGCAGCGCAGCGTCCCGTCCCCGTGCAGGGTGAAGGCCACGTCGCAGCTCGCGCAGCGGCGGGTGACACCGCAGGCGCGGCAGTGGAGGGCGGGCGCGACGCCGCGCCGGTTGAGCAGCAGGATCGCCTTGCCGCCTCCGTCCGCGAGCCGGCCGAGCTCGGCGAGGAGCGGTGCCGAGAGCGGGTAGCCCGTCTCCTGGCGCAGGTCGACGACCCGGACCGTCGGCAGCGGCGCCCCGATCCGGCCGCCGAGCTCGAGCCGCTCGAGCGCGTGCCAGGACTCCGGCCGCGGCGTCGCCGAGCCGAAGATCGCGACGGCTCCCTCGAGGGCGGCCCGCTTGGCGGCGACCGTACGCGCGTCGTAGCGCGGATCCGACTCCTGCTTGTACGAGGCGTCGTGCTCCTCGTCGACGCAGATCACGCCGAGCGACGGGAGCGGCGCGAACACGGCCGAGCGCGCGCCGACCACGACGGTCGCCTCGCCCGCGACGATTCGCTCCCGCTCGTCCCTGCGCCCGGCCTCCGAGAGGCCGGAGTGGAGCAGCGCGACCCGGTCGCCGAAACGCGCGCGGAAGCGGCTCAGCGTCTGCGGCGTGAGCGCGATCTCCGGCACGAGGACGATCGCGCCGCGGCCGGCGGCGAGGGCGGCCTCGCAGGCGCGGATGTAGACCTCGGTCTTGCCGCTGCCGGTCGCGCCGGAGAGCAGGACGTTGCCGCCGCCGGTCGCCAGCAGCGTCTCGATTCGCGCGAGCGCGGCCTCCTGCGGCTCGGAGAGCCGCTCGGGCGCCGACTCGGCAGCGAGGCCGGTCGTGGCCGTCACCTCGCGCCGCTCGCCGCGCCGCTTCGCCTGCTGCGGCGCGATCAGTGCGAGCGCGCGGGCCGGAGTCGAGCCGTAGTAGTCCGCGAGCCAGAGGGCGAGGTCGACGAGCGTCGGCGGGAGCGTCTCGAGCACCCGCTCGGCGGCGATCGGCTCGACATCCGGCGGCGCCTCGGCATCGGCGTCGACGACGACGCCCCGGCGGCGAGCGTTGCCGAACATGATCGAGAGGACGGCGCCTTTGCGCACCTCGTCCCCGATCTCGTAGGTGAACGGCCGCGCGAGCGAGCGCGCATTGACGATCGGGTAGACGGAGGCGAGGCGAGACACGGGCAGCGAGCGTAGCCGCGGCCCTGGTCGGCTCCCCCCGTCGGGATGATGCCTCCAGAGGCAAGAATGCGACCATGAAGGCGAAAGCCAGGCAAGGAGGAGAGGAATGACCGACCAGGAAATGGCGCTCGGCCCCGTCGACTATCTGATCGTCGAGTGGCCCGCCGGGACGCAGCCCAACGGCGAGGGGCTCAAGGAGCTCGCCAACCTCACGGACCTCGGCGTCATCCGGGTGCTCGACCTCGTCTTCGTGACGAAGGGAGAGGACGGCGTGGTCGCCGGGCTCGCGCTCGCGGACCTCGACGCCGACGGCGAGCTCGACCTCGTGGAGTTCGCGGGAGCGTCGTCGGGGCTGATCGGCGAGGCCGACTACGACGACGCGGGCGGCGCGCTCGAAGCGGGCGCCTCGGCCGCGATCCTGCTCTACGAGAACCGGTGGGCCCGGCCGTTCGCCGAGGCCGTCCGCGCGAGCGGCGCGCAGCTCGTCGCGCGGGGCAGCATTCCGGCGGCGGACATCGAAGAGGCCGCCGAGTCCATCGAGACCACGAACGCGTAGAGAGGAGTCCAGAGATGCCATTGCTTCGAGGAGTTGCCCGCGTAGCCGTGATCTCGGGAACCGCAACTGCGGTTTCGAACCGTGTCTCCCGCCGTCAGGCGGATCGCTGGTCCCAGGAGGACCAGGGCCAGCAGCAGTACCAGGAGCCCGCTCCGGCTCCGGCGGCTCCGGCGGCCGACCCGCTGGAGCAGCTCAAGCAGCTGGGTGAACTGAAGGCCTCGGGCGTCCTCACGGACGCCGAGTTCGAGGCGCAGAAGGCCAAGATCCTCGCCGGCGCCTGAGCCGTCGAGCACGATGCCGTTCCGGCCGCGCGCACGCTTCTAGGCGCGGCCGGGGCGCCGCCTAGACGCCGGCGGCGGTCACGACGAAGTCCGTCGCGAAGCCGAGCAGGGCGCCAAGCACGAGCAGCCACATGATGAGGACCGGGTTGCCGTACTTGCGGTTCACGGCGAACAGCTCCTGCACCACGTAGAGGATCGAGCCGCCGGCGACGGTGAAGAAGAGGACCGAGATCGCGTCGCTCGTCCACGCCTGCCCGACGACCGTGCCCAGGAACGTCGGCCCTCCGCCGATCAGGCCGAGCACGATGATGAGCTTCCAGCTGGGGCGGATCCCTTCGCCGCTCAGCGGACCCATGATCCCGAAGCCCTCGGTCGCGTTGTGCAGGCCGAAACCGATGATCAGCGTCACGGCGAGGCTGATCTCGTTCGACGCGGCGGCCTGGCCGATCGCGAGGCCCTCCCCGAAGTTGTGGACACCGATCCCGACCGCGATCAGGAACGCGAGCCGGATGGCGGGGTTCGTCAGGTCGAACTCGCGGCGTGCCGCGAACTCGTCCACCGCGGCAGCCCCCGGCCCGACGAGCGGCGACGAGCGGCGGCCGGCGCGCGCCTTCATCCAGGCCTCGTAGTAGACGAGGCTCATCAGGCCGGCCACGAACCCGGCGACGCCGAGCACGGAGAGAGCGGCGAACCGGCTCCAGTCGTGCGCCTTCAGCGCGGTGTCCATCGGCTCGACCGCGTTCGACATGACGTCCCAGAAGAGAAAGACGAGGATCCCGGTGGCGAGCGCTGAGAGCCCGGCGCGCGTGTTCGGGCTCAGACCCCGCACCCTCCCGATCGGCAGGCCGAGGAAGATGGTGACGCCGGCGATGGCGCCGAGCAGGAGGATCTCAGGAGTGCCCATCCTTGTAAGGGTACCCTTACAGCCCGCCCGGGCGGCAATATAGGCGTGTGCCTGCTGCCGGCCACTCGGTGGACGAGTACCTCGAGACGATCTACTTTCTCGCGTTCCCGATCGGGGAGTACACGCCGCACGGCGCCGGCTCGCCGCCGCTTGCCTCGCGCGTCGCAGAGATGCTGCACGTCTCGCGCGCCTCGGCCGGCGAGATGCTGAAGCGGCTCGAGGCGGACGGCCTGATCGAGCGCGGCACGAAGAAGGAGGCGCTCCTCACCGAGACAGGCCGCGAGCGCGCCGAGCGCGTGGTGCGCAAGCACCGCATCATCGAGCGGTTGCTGACGGACTTCATGGGCTACACCGGCTACGAGTCGCACGAGCGCGCCGACGAGCTCGGCGACACGTTCAGCGACGAGATGATCGAGCGCATCGACGACAAGCTCGGCTACCCGCAGCGCTGCCCGCACGGCTGGCCGGTCGATCCGGGAGTGGAGCAGGCGGAGAACGCCGAGCTCGCGCCGCTCGCGACGCTGCAGGCCGGGACGCGCGCGACGATCGTCCGCCTCGCCGAGCACGACGGCGATCTCCTGCACTGGTTCTACGACCAGGGACTCGTGCCGGGGACGAGCATCCTGGTGCGCACCGCCGAGCCGGCGGCGGATCAGTTCATGGTCGCGATCGAGCAGGTCGGCGAGCGGGCGATCTCGGAGAAGGCCGCGGCCGGGCTGTTCGTCAGACCTTCGTAGTCTCGGCCAACCCTGCTGCAGTGCGGAGCGCCTGTGCGCGGTCGGTGCTCTCCCACGTGAAGTCGGCGCCCGTGCGACCGAAGTGGCCGTACGCCGCCGTCTGCGCGTAGATCGGCCGGCGCAGGTCGAGGTCGCGGAGGATCGCGGCCGGGCGGAGATCGAATTGCTCCCGGACGAGCTCCTCGATCCGCGGCACCGGAATCGCCTCGGTACCGAACGTGTCCACGAGAACCGAGAGCGGATGCGCGACGCCGATCGCGTACGCGACCTGTAGCTGGCAGCGCTCGGCCAGGCCCGCCGCGACGAGGTTCTTCGCCACCCAGCGCGCGGCATACGCGGCCGAGCGGTCGACCTTCGTCGGGTCCTTCCCCGAGAAGGCACCGCCGCCGTGCGGCGCGGCGCCGCCGTACGTGTCCACGATGATCTTGCGCCCCGTCAGCCCGGTGTCCCCCATCGGGCCGCCGACCACGAACTTGCCGGTCGGGTTGCAGTAGACGAAGTCGCGCTGTCCGAGCCGCTGCGCGTCGTAGAGGTCCTTCGGCAGGATCGGCTCGATCACATGCTCGATCAGATCCGGCTTGAGCAGCGTGTCGCAGTCGAGGCCGTCGCGGTGCTGGGTGGAGATGAGCACGCGCTCGATCTCGACCGGTCGCTGGCGGCCGTGCTCGTCGAGCTCGTAGCGGACGGTGACCTGCGTCTTCCCGTCGGGCCGCAGGTACGGGAGGACGTCGGCCTTCCGCACCTCCGCGAGCCGGTGCGCGAGGCGGTGCGCGAGCATGATCGGCAGCGGCATCAGCTCGTCGGTCTCGTTGGAGGCGTAGCCGAACATCATCCCCTGGTCGCCCGCCCCCTCCCGGTCGAGTGGGTCGTGGTCGCCGCGCTGGCTCTCGTACGAGTCGCTCACACCCTGGGCGATGTCCGGCGACTGCTCGTCGATCGCGACGACGACGCCGGCCGTGTCGGCGTCGAAGCCGAACTTGGCGCGCGTGTAGCCGATCTCGCGGATCTTCTGGCGGACGAGGCTCGGGATGTCGACGTACGTCTCGGTCGTGATCTCCCCGGCGACGACGACGAGCCCCGTCGTGATCAGCGTCTCACAGGCGACGCGTCCGCCGGAATCGTCGGTGAGGACGGCGTCGAGCACGGCGTCGGAGATCTGGTCGGCCATCTTGTCCGGATGGCCCTCGGTGACCGACTCCGAGGTGAAGGAAAACGAGCGACTGGACATGCGCCGGAGGCTAGCGGACGGAGCCGGCGCCGCAGACCAGTAGGCGCGTTACTCCTCGGTCGGCTCGCGGCCCATCAGGCCCGCGGCGAGCTCGGTCAGGCTCTGGCCGGAGAGGACCGCACACACGCCTTCGGTGATCGGGAGCTCGACGCCGAGCCGGTGTGAGAGGTCGCGCAGGATCGGTGCCGTCGTCAAGCCTTCCACCGTCTGGCCGATCTCGGCGACCGCCCGTTCCGGGGTCATTCCCTGCGCGATCAGCTCGCCTGCGTGCCGGTTGCGGCCGTGGCGGCTCCAGCACGTGACCACGAGGTCGCCGATCCCCGCGAGACCCGCAAATGTCTCCGCCTTCGCCCCCGCCGCCTCCCCGAGCCGCGCCATCTCGGCGAGGCCGCGCGCGATGAGCGAGGCCTTCGCGTTGTCCCCGAGCCCGAGCCCGTCCACGCCGCCGGCGGCGAGCGCGATCACGTTTTTCGCCGCCGCACAGAGCTCGACCCCGATGAGGTCGGGATTGACGTAGGCACGGAAGAGGCCCGAGCTCAGTGCATGCTGGAGCTGGCCTGCGAGGAACCCGTCCTCGCTCGCGATCACCGCGGCAGTCGGCAGGCCCTCCGCGATCTCCTCCGCCATGTTCGGACCGGAGAGGACTGCGACCGAACGGCCGCGAACCCGCGTGGAGAGGCGCTCGCCGGTCTCCGGGTCGAGTCCTTTCGCGAGACTGAGCACCGGCGCGTCGCCCGGCAGCGCCTCGACCACTTCCGCGAACGCCTGGCTCGGCACGGCCGCGACGATGACGTCGACCTCGCCGGGAGCGTCCGCGAGCACGACCGCCTCGGCTCCGCTCAGGTCGACGCTCTGGAGGTAGTGCGGATTCCGGCCGGTGCTCGCGATCGTCTCCGCCTGCTCACGCGTGCGGCAGGCGAAGACGACCTCATGCCCGCGGTCGAGGAGAACCCGCGAGAACGCCGTCCCCCAGGACCCGGCCCCGACGACGAGGAACCTCACGCGAGGAAGGCTAAGGCTTCGAAGGCCGGATGCAGAGCGCACCCAGGTCGATGCCGTAGACCGGCTGGTACAGCTGGCAGCCGATGCGGGCGGAGAAGAAATCCTGGCTCGTGCCGGTCGCGATCGCGGCCGCAGGAGCCTCGTCGCGCTCGAGCCGGTACGCGAGCCGGTTGGCGGCCAGGTACCGCTTCGCACCCGCCAGCCTCTCGATCGCGTGCAACTCGCGGTCGTAGGCGGGATTGTCGAAGTACGAGATGTCACTGCCTTCCGGCGAGCCAATCGTGGTGCCGTCGAAGATCTGGAGCAACTCCGCCGGATCCGTACCGCCGTCCCCAAAGCCGATGACGGCGAGGTCGAACGGCGCGCCGGGACGTAGCCCGAGCCGCTGATAGAAGACTCCCTCGGGGAAGAGCTTCACCTCGACGTCGATCCCGAGTGGCTTCAGCTCTCGCTTGATGAGCGCCGCCTCCTGCGGCCAGGGCGGCTGGGTGGCACCGTAGAGGACCGCGGTCGCGTGAGCGTGGATGTGACCCGCGAGCCGCTTCGCCTTCTTCAGATCGGGCCGGAGCGGGTAGAGGTGGAAGTTCCGCGCGTCGAGGGCCGATGGCGGGAAGAGGTCGCCGTTCGCCGCCCCGCCGCCGAAAACCGGGAAGAGAAACTTCCGCTCCTGCGCTGCCAGAGCCTCCCGGTCGATCGCGTAGTTGACGGCTCGTCGCACGCGGGCGCTCGCGAAGAGCGGCCGGCTGGTGTTCAGCATCAGGTACCGGACGCCGTTCGCCTCGCTTGCGAAGTACTGCTTGAGCCCGGCGTTGGCGGCGTGGCTGCCCGAGCCGTACTTCTTCGCCAGCGCTGTCGCGGCAGAGGCGGGCAAACCGTCTGTTGCATAGTCCGCCTCGCCGCCCTCGATCTCGGTCACCGCGCGGGAAGGGTCGACTCCGATCGTGTACACGAACTGATTGAAAACGTGCGGGCGGTGGCCGTGAACGGGGTAGTTCGGGTTGCGCTGCAAAACGAGCGACTGGCGCGGCGTGTACGACTTGATGTAGTACGGGCCGGCCGAGGGGATGGTGTTGAGCACCTGGTCCGGCGTGCCCGGCGGCACGGCGCAAGCCGTGCTCAGGGCGAGATTCGTGAGGAAGCCGCCGTCAGGATGCGTGAGTCTGATCGTGAGCGTGTTTCCTCGCGCGACGACACCCGAGAGCCCTTGCGCCTTGCCTGCGCGGTACCGCGCGTAGCCCACGATGTCGTTGAAAAACGGGGCACTGAACGACTTGAGGCGCGGGTTGACGACCCGCTCGATCGTCGACTTGAAGGTGGCTGCCGTCACGGGCGCGTTCGACGGTGGCGAGAAGCGGAAGCCGGGACGGATCCTGAACGTATACGTCGTCCCGCCGTCGGTCGGGGTCGGCACCGCCTCCGCGACCTCGGGCACCACGTGAGATCCCGCCGGGCCCTGCTTGTCCGGATACGTGACGAGGTTCGCGCAGGTCGCGTACAGGATCTGGAGATCAATGTCCACCGCCGGATCGAGCGGCCCGGGGTCGCGCTGGGCGGTGAGGTGGGCGGTGCCGCCGGTCGCCGGGGGACTCGGCGGAGGCGGAGCGACCGCGACCCAGATCCGGCCGCCGGCGAACGCGAGCGCGTCCGGCGTTCCCCCGATCTGCTTCGTGCCGAGTGGCTCTCCCGAGCGTGGGTCGAGCCGCATGACCGTTCCGTCACCGGAGTTCGCGACCCAGATCGCGGTGGGCGTGGCGAGCAGAGCCGTCGGAGCGTTGCCCACGCCGCGGGTCGAGACCACCGCGTTCGTATCGGGGTCGACGCGCACGACCGTATTGTCACCGGCGTTCGCCACCCAGACGCCCGCCGCGTTCACGGCAATCGCGGCGGGGCCGTGGCCTACGGGGAACGTCTCCGTGTCGAGGGTGGTCGGGTCGATCTGCGTCACCGTCCCGTCGGAGCTGTTGGCGACCCAGACCGAGCCGTCGCCTGTCGCGATCGCCGCCGGATCGTCCCCGACGATCACGCGTGTGACCCGCTTGGAAGCGGGATCGATCCGCGAGACGTAGCCGTCCGGATCGACGACCCAGATCGAGCCGAAGGCCGCGAGCGTCGGCACCTCGGTCGTCGCGGCGTACGAGGTGCCGGCAGGCGAGAGGGCCACCGACGAGAGCTTCGGCTGGTCCACGTCGTACGTGGGATCGATGGTCGAGACTGCGCCCGTCCCGCTGGTCACCCACACGCCTTTCTTCGTCGCAGCAATCCCGACGGGCGTACTCGGGACCGGAATCGCCGGGGCGGTCTTGCCCGACACGGGGTTGACGCGGGTCACGGTCCGATCACCGAGATTTGCCACCCACAGCGCACCCGCGCCCGAGGTCAGCGCAGCCGGCTGGGCGCCGACCGGAACGACCGTGGAGACCGCGCCGGACGGTTTCAGGGCGACGACCGAGTTCGGCGCGACTCCCGCCTGCGAGGCGCCGCCGAACGCGAGGAGCGCAACGAGGACGGCGACCGCGACCGCGCCGCCGACGGCCGCCACCACGAGCGCGCGCCGCGAATAGAGCCGCCGCCACGCAATGCGATGAGCCGCGCGCTCGAGCTCGCCCTCGCGTCCTTCGAACGCCGGCGCCTCCGCGGTCCGCAAGGGCGGGAACGACTCCGGGAGATCAGCGATCTCCAACTGGAAGATCCGCTCCGGCCGCGGCAGGTCCTTCAGCGCGTGCTCCCCGAGGTCGACGACGCCTACGTCGTCGGGCAGGTCGTCCTCCACGAGGTCGCGGGTCGTGTTCGATAGCAGCACCTGGCCGCCGTGGCCGGCCGCGCAGATGCGGGCCCCACGGTTGACGCCCATCCCGACGTAGCGCTCGCCGCCCACGAGCGGCTCGCCGGTGTGGAGCCCCATCCGCACCCGAACCGCCACACCGTCGGGCCATGCCTCCGCCGCAAACGAGCGCTGCAGGTCGACGGCTGCCGCGACCGCGTCGCGGGCTCTGGCGAAGACGACGAAGAACGCGTCGCCCTGCGTGTCGATCTCATGCCCGTCGTACCGCTCGACCGCTGCGCGGATCAGCCGGGCATGAGCCTGGAGCACCTCGTCGTAGCGGCCGCGGAGCTGCCGGAGCAGCTGCGTCGACCCTTCGATGTCGGTGAACAGGAAGGTGACCGTGCCGGTCGGGCGCTCTGGCATCCCCCTGAGCCTGAACCCTGTTCGACCGCCGGTCAAGACTCGGCGCCCGGCGAGAGTTACGAACGGCGGACGAAGTCGATCGAGACCGGCACACCCTCCAGCCCGAAGCGCTCGCGCAGCCGGTTCTCGACCCAGTAGCCGTAGTCGCGCGTGACGAGCCCGGGGTCGTTGACGAAGAAGCGGAAGCGCGGCGGCCGCACGCGGATCTGCGCGCCGTAGAGGAGGTTGAGTCGGCGGCCGCGCGGCCCGCTCGGCGGCTGCCGCGCCGCGCGCAGCTCGGCGAGCGCGCGGTTCAGCTCGGGGGTCGGGACCCGCGCGACGTGCCGGTCGAAGAGCTCGGCCACGTGGTCGAGCAGCCGCTCGAGGCCGCGACCGCTGTGCGAGGAGACCGCGACGAACGGTGGCCGCTGGCGCAGGCGCCGGCGCAGCTCGCCGCGGACGTCGTCGACGCCGATCGTCGTCTCGTCCCACTTCGAGAGGACGACGAGCGTCGAGCAGTCCGCATGCCGGGCGACGTCGGCGACCGCGATGTCCTGCTCCACGATCCCCTCCGCCGAGTCGATCAGGACGAGCGCGACGTCGGCGCGTTCCGCAGCCTCGATCGCGCGCAGCTCGGAGTAGTACTCGACCCCCTGCCGGTGCCGCCGCTTGCGCCGCAGCCCGGCGGTGTCGATCAGGACGAAGGTGCGGTCACCGCGCTCGAGCACGGTGTCGACCGCATCCCGGGTCGTGCCGGGGATCTCGCTCACGATCAGCCGCTCGCGACCGAGGAGTGCGTTGACGAGGCTCGACTTGCCGACGTTCGGCCGGCCGAGGATCGCGACGCGGATCGCGTCGTCGGACAGCGAGGGCCGCCCCGGGGGCGCCAGCTGCTCGAGCTCGGCGACGATGCGGTCGAGCAGGTCGCCGCTGCCGGTTCCGTGCAGGCCCGAGATCGAGATCGGGTCACCGAGGCCCAGCCGGTGCAGCTCGAGCACGAGCGGCTCCTGCGCCGGATCGTCGATCTTGTTCGCGAGCACGAGCACCGGCTTGTGCGCCTCGCGCAGGATCTGGGCAACTTCCTCGTCGCCCGGCGTCACGCCCACTCGCGCATCGACGACGAAGAGCACGAGGTCCGCCTCCGCCACCGCCTCGCGTGCCTGGTCCGCGATCGCGCGCGTCAGCGGCGTCTGGTCGGCAATGTCGACGCCGCCGGTGTCCACCAGTACGAAGCGCTTGCCGAGCCACTCGCAGACGAGCTCCTTCCGGTCGCGCGTCACACCCGACATCTCGTGCACGACCGCCGCACGACTCGCAGTCAGCCGGTTGACGAGCGTCGACTTGCCGACGTTCGGGAAGCCGACGATCGCCACCGCGCCGAGGAGAGGCGGAGGCGGCGGCGCGGGAAGCTCGCCCGCGTCGATCTCGCCTCCGTCGATCTCGTCCGCGTCGATCTCGTCCGTGTCGCTCACGCCGGCAGCGTGACCGGACCGGCGTCCTCGCGCGTCGGCGGGACGGCATCGCGCGGCCGCCCCGCCTCGTGCAGGTCGCGCAGCCAGCTCCAGAGGCGGTACAGCTCGTCCTCGATCTGCTGCGAGGCCTCGCGGTATCCCTTGCCGCCCCGCGGCAGCCCGTCGAAGCGCATCGGCTCGCCCCAGGCGATCGAGACCGGCGCAAAGTTGCCCACTCTCCAGTTCTGCGAGCCGTGGACGGCGGCGCAGATAACCGGCACGTCCTCCTGGAGCGCGACCATCGCCGCCCCGGGCTGGACATGTCCGGGCACGCCGCTGCGCTGCCGCGTCCCCTCGACGAAGACGCCGAGCGTCTCACCGTCGCGGACGACCTCTCGCATCAGCCGGACGGCTTCGCGATCCGACTCGCCCCGCCGCACGGACAGCGTCCCGAACGTGCGAATGACCTCGCCGAGGCCGGGAACGCGGTGCGCTTCCACCTTGGCGAGGAAGTAGAGGTTGCGCTTGCAGACCCAGCCGACGCAGGGGATGTCGATCCAGCTGAAGTGGTTGAACGCCATGACGAGACCGCCGCTGAGCGGGATCCGGTCGTTGCCGTAGGAGCGGAGCCGGGTCGCAAGTGCCGCAGAACCCCCGAGAACCGGGCGGCCGATCACCCAGGAGATGTCGTGTGCGTTCATGCTGCGGAGCGTTCGCGGACGAGCAACTCGATCCGATCGACGACGTCGTCGACCTCGAGGCTCGTGGTGTCGATCTCGATCGCGTCGGGTGCCGGCTGCATGCGCGCCGCGTCGCTCTCGTCGCGGAGACGGAGGTCGGTGGCGAGCGCGTCGGCGCCGATGCCGGGCCGCTCGGCGACCCGCCGCCTCGCGCGCTCGGCACGGTCGGCGACGAGGAACACCTTCACCTCGGCGCCGGGAGCGACGACCGTCCCGATGTCACGTCCCTCGATCACGACGTCGCCGTCGCGGCCGAGCTCGCGCTGCCGCTCGCGCATCACCTCGCGCACAGGGTGATGCCGCGCGACGACAGGGACCATCCGGTCGACACGCGTCTCGCGGATCGAGGAGGTGACGTCGGTGCCGCCGATCCAGACCCGGTCGTCGTCGGTGAAGAGGACGGGCTGCTCGCGCGCGAGCTGCGCCAGCGCCTCGGCGTCGCCGAGGTCGAGCCCGCGCTGCATCGCCAACCAGGTGAGCGCGCGGTACATCGCCCCGGTGTCGAGGTAGCGGAAGCCGAGGCGCTCCGCGAGTGCGCGCGCCACCGTGCTCTTGCCCGCGCCTGCGGGCCCGTCGATCGCCACAACCATCCGTCATCGCCTCGTCACAGAGTCCAGAAGCTCGTAGAAGCCGGGGAAGCTTATAGCTGCAGTGTCGGCGCCCTCGATCGCGACACCCTCACGCGAGGCGAGGCCCGCGACGGCGCCGAGCATCGCGATCCGGTGGTCGCCGCGCGCGTCGACCCGGCCGCCGCGCAACCGCACGGGGACGCCGGTGACCGTCCAGCCGTCCGGCCGCGAGCGGATCCGGGCGCCGAGCGGCCGTAACCCGTCGGTGACGGCCTCGATGCGATCGGTCTCCTTGACGCGGAGCTCGCCGGCACCCGAGACACGCGTCTCGCCGCGCGCGTGCGAGGCGAGGAGCGCGATCAGCGGGAGCTCGTCGACGAGACCCGGTACCTCGTCGGCGCCGATCTCGGTCGCCACGAGCTCTGCCGACTGCACCTGCACCGACGCGACCGGCTCCCCGCCGGCGCGGCGCCTCTCGAAGACCGATACGCGCGCGCCCATCCGCTCCAACACGTCGAGCAGCCCGGTGCGGCGCGGGTTGACGCCGAGATCGTGGATCGTGACGTCGCTGCCCGGAACGAGCGCCGCGGCGACGAGCAGCGGCGCCGCCGACGAGAAGTCGCCCGGGACGACGACCTCCTCGAGCCGCAGCGCGCCCGCAGGCTCGACCGTCACCGACGACGAGCTGCGGCGGACACGGACGCCGGCGGCCTCGAGCATGCGCTCGGTGTGGTCGCGGGTCGGAATGCGCTCGACGACCGTCGTCGGGCCCTCCGCGTTGAGGGCGGCGAGAAGAATCGCGGACTTCACCTGCGCGCTCGCCACCTCAGGCTCGATCTCGAGCCCGCGCAGGGCGCCCGAGCCGCGGACGACGAGCGGAGCATGGCCGTCGGTCGTCTCCACCTCGGCCCCCATCCGGCGGAGCGGCGCAGCGACGCGCTCCATCGGCCGCGGAGTGAGCGACTCGTCGCCGGTCAGCGTGAACTCGCCCTCCTGTCCGGCCAGGGCGCCGGTCAGCAACCGCATCAGCGTCCCCGCGTTGCGGCAGTCGACCGCGCCGGCACGCAGGCCGCGCAGGCCGGCGCCCTGCACGACGAGGTCGTCGTCGGCGACGTCCTCGATCTCGGCGCCGAGTGCGCGCATCGCGTCCACCGTCGCCTGCGTGTCGCCGGAGCGGCCGAAGCCGTGCACGCGCGTGTCCCCCTCGCCGAGCGCGCCGATCAGGACTGCGCGGTGCGAGATCGACTTGTCCCCGGGCACGACGACGTGCCCGACGAGCGCGACCGCCGGCTCTACGCGCATGCTCAGCCGATCGTGCGGCCCATGAGGGACGCGAGCGCGCGGATCTCGTCGGAGAACTCGCCGAACTCGGAGGTCGGAATCTGCTGTGCGGCGTCGCACAGCGCCTCCTCGGGTCGCGGGTGCACCTCGACGATGATCCCGTCGGCACCCGCCGCGACGGCCGCCCGCGCGAGCGGCAGGACGAGGTCGCGCCGGCCCGCCGCATGGGATGGATCGACGATCACCGGCAGGTGCGTCTCCTGCTTGAGCACGGGGATCGCGCCGATGTCGAGCGTGAACCGGGTCGCCGTCTCGAACGTCTTGATCCCGCGCTCGCAGAGGATCACCTCGGAGTTGCCCTCCTTGACGATGTACTCCGCGGCCATCAGCAGATCCTCGACCGTCGAGGAGAGCCCGCGCTTGAGCAGGACGGGCTTCGGCGCGCGGCCGACCTCGGAGAGCAGCGAGAAGTTCGACATGTTGCGGGCGCCGATCTGGATCACGTCCGCCGCCTCGACGACCTGTTCGACGTGGCGCGGGTCCATGAGCTCGGTGACGAGCGGCAGTCCGGTCTCGGCGCGGGCTTCCATGAGAATCTCGAGCGCCTCTTCCCCGAGCCCCTGGAACGCATAGGGCGAGGTGCGCGGCTTGAACGCCCCGCCGCGGAGCATCGTCACGCCTTCGGCCGCGACCGCACGCGCCGTCTCGAGCGTCTGCTCGCGCGTCTCCACCGTGCACGGCCCGGCGATGAAGCCGAAGTAGCCGTCGCCGATCCGCCGGCCTCGCGCCTCGATCACCGTGGGATCGGGCGACAACTCGCGCGAAACGAGCTTGTACGGCTTGAGGATCGGCAGCACCTGCTCGACGCCGGCGTAGCCCTCGAGCGGCAGCGCCGCGAGCAGCTCACGCTCGCCGATCGCGCCGATCACCGTCGCCTCGCGGCCGGGCGTGACGAGCGCCGAGCAGCCGGCCTCGTCGAGCCGCGCGACGACCTCGTCCACCTGATCCTGGGTGGCGCTCGCGCCCATCACGATCAGCAGCTCGGGTGCGCCGGTGATTGCCATCGAAGTAGCTTAGGCAGAATCCCCTTCCATGGCCGGTGACGCCGACACCACTCCGACACCAGTAGACGCCAAGCCGCGCGTCTTCTCGGGCATCCAGCCGACCGGACGGAAGACGCTCGGCAACTACAGCGGGGGCTTCCGCCAGTACGCCCGGACACAGGAGACGCATGACGGCTTCTTCTGCATCGTCGACCTGCACTCGATCACCGTCGAGTACGACCCGGCGGAGCTGCGCGAGTCGACGCTCGACCTCGCAGCGATGCTCTTCGCGACCGGCCTCGACCCCGAGCGCTCGACCGTCTTCTGCCAGAGCCACGTCGTGGCCCACGCCGAGGCGGCCTGGCTGCTGTCGGCTGTCGCCAGCTACGGCCAGTTGGGTCGCATGACGCAGTTCAAGGAGAAGTCCGACCGGCACGAGTTCATCTCGGCCGGGCTGTTCACGTACCCAGTGCTGATGGCGGGCGACATACTGCTCTATCAGACCGATCTCGTGCCGATCGGCGACGACCAGCGCCAGCACCTCGAGCTCGCCCGCGACATCGCCGAGCGCTTCAACTACCGCTACGGCGAGACGTTCCGCGTGCCGGACGGGCAGTTCCCCGAGGTCGGCGGCCGGATCATGGACCTGCAGGATCCGACGAGCAAGATGTCGACGACGCTCTCTTCCGAGCAGGGCGCCGTCTACCTGACCGACTCGCCCGACGCGATCCGCAAGAAGTTCAAGTCGGCCGTCACGGACTCCGGCCGCGAGGTCCGCCACGACCCGGGGCAGAAGCCCGGCATGTCCAGCCTCCTCGAGATCATGAGCGTCGCCACCGGCGAGCCGGTCGCCGACCTCGAGCAGCGCTTCGACGGTGCGGGCTACGGCGACTTCAAGGAAGCGGTCGGCGAGTCGGTCGTCGCACTGCTGACGCCGATCCGCGAGCGCTTCGAGGCGTTCCGTACGGATGAGCGGGAGCTGCAGCGCCTGCTCGCGGTCGGCGCGGAGAAGGCGCGGCGGGCGAGCGAACCGACGCTCGACGCGATGTACGAGCACATGGGCTTCGTCAAGGCGGAGGCCGGACGCCTGTTCGGAGCAGCTCGACCTCGCGGTCTGTGAGCTCCCGGCACGCTCCCGGCTCGATCCCGTCGAGCGTCAGCCCGGCGTAGGCGCTGCGGTGGAGCTGCGTGACCCGATGGCCGACGGCGGCGAGCATCCGCTTCACCTGGTGCTTGCGTCCCTCGTGGAGCACGAGCTCGACGCGGCCCGCACGGAGACGGCGGGCGCGGGCCGGAGCCGTCGGGCCGTCGTCGAGCTCGATCCCGTCGCGCAGCCGTCGTAGCGCGTCGGCGTCCGGATCGCCCTCGACTTCCGCGATGTACGTCTTCTCGACGCCGTAGCGCGGGTGGGCGAGCCGGTGCGCGAGCGGGCCGTCGTTGGTGAGCAGGAGCGCGCCGGTCGTGTCCACGTCGAGCCGGCCCACCGGGACGACGCGCGGCTCTCCGGGGACGAGCTCCACGACCGTCGGGCGCCCTTGGGGGTCGCGCGCGGTGGTGACGACCCCGGCCGGCTTGTGGAGTAGGACGTACCGGAGCCGCTGCCGTTCCACCTCTTGCCCGTCGACCTCGACGCGGTCTCGCGCGCCGACGACGGTGTTGAGCTGCCCGGCCTCGCCGTTGACGGTGACCCGGCCGGCCTTGATCAGCTCGTCCGCACGGCGGCGTGAGGCGACTCCGGCTCTGGCGAGGAACGCGTTCAATCGCATCCTGAAAAGATAGGGGCGTGCCGCAATACATCTCGCTCATCCGCTGGACATCGCAGGGGCGGCTGGGCCTCCCGGCCTGGCGGGACCGGATCGAGGACGGCGAGCGGGAGATCGAGGAGGCCGGCGGGAAACTCGTCGGCGTCTGGGTGACGCTCGGCCGCTACGACGTGGTCGAGGTCTTCGAAGCTCCGGACGACGACACCGCGCTCGAGATCGTCACGAAGCTCAGCCACCACGGCGCCGAGCAGACCGAGACGCTACGCGCCTTCACGCGCGGCGAAGCCGAAGACATCATCAAGAAGCTCTGACGAAGCCGCAGCGTTAAGCCGAACGCTTCTCGGCTACCGCGTGCAGGCGGTCACGGATCTCTGCCGTGTCTGTGCCGACATCGTCGAGACGCGGCAGCTCCGAGAGGCTCTCGAGCCCGAACACCCGCTCGAAGAGCGGCGTCGTGCGGTAGCGGACGGCACCGCCGACGCCGTGGTCGCGGCCCGCCTCGGCGATCAGGCCTCGCTCGAGCAGGTTCGCGACGGCGGAATCGGCTGCGACGCCGCGAATCCGGGCGATGTCCGGCCGCGTGCAGGGGCCGAGGTACGCGACGATCGCGAGGGTCTCGAGCGCAGCCTGCGAGAGATTCCGCTGCGCCGGCCGCTCGAACAGGCGCGCACACGCGGCGGCCTCCTCGCGCCCGGCGCGGAAGGCCCAGCCGCCGGCGACATGCTCCAGCACGATCCCGCTCCGCGCCTCGGCGAAGCGCTCGCCCACGAGGCGCAACGCGTCCTCGATCCGCTCCGGATCGTCGTCGGCCGCGGCCGCGAGCTCCTCGACGGAAAGCGGCGCGGACGCGACGACGAGCAGTGCCTCGAGCGTCCGCGCGAGCTTGTCGAGCGGATCTGCGGGAATCAGGCGGAGCGGACGGTCCATGCAGCGGTCCTTTCGGTTTCGGCGTTGTTCTCCTGCGCGAGGCGTGTGATGCGGATCGGCGCGAACGGCGCCGCCTGCTCGATCGAGAGCTCCCCGGCGCGCCGGAGCTCGAGCACTGCGAGGAAGGCCGACGCCTGCTCGAGCCGCGTCATCTCCCCCACCTCGGTCTCGAAGTCGAACCGCGAGCGCCGGCGCAGGAGCGCGCGGAAGCGCTCGAGGAACTGCGAGACCGGCGGGAAGCGGAGAGCCATGTGCGAGAGCGACACCTCGGGCGGCTCCTGCGCGAGCACGCTCAACGCCTGCGCGAGCGCCCCGGGATCCTGCGGCGCGAGCGGAATCTCGACCTTCGGCGCCAGCGGCGCCGGGCCGACGCGGAAGTAGCGGTCGCCCTCGGCGGCGAGCCGTTCGCGCAGCCAGAGGGCCGCCTCCTTGGCCCGCCGGTACTCCGCGAGCCGGCGCGCGAGCTCCTCCGCCGCCTCCTCGGGATCGAGCTCGGCCAGCTCGGCGGCTTCGTCGGGGAAGAGGCCCCGCGCCTTCAGCTCGAGGAGCGCCGCGATGAGCACGAGGAACTCGCCGCACGCCTCGAGATCGAGCTCCTCCCGCTCGGCGAGCCGCTCGAGGAACGCGGTGACGATGCCCGCGAGGTCGACGTCCCGCAGGTCGAGCTCCTCCTTGAGGACGAGCGCCAGCAGCAGGTCGAAAGGACCCTCGAACGCGTCGAGGTCGAGCTCGAGCTCCCGGACGATCACGCCCGGACCCTAGAGGCGTTACCGGACGCGGCCCTTGGGGACGGCCATGCGCGGCCCGGCCGGCACCGGCCTCGTCTTCTGCTCCGGCTTGTCCGGCTGATCGGGCTTCTCCGACGGTTCGTGGAAGAACTGCCACCAGACGAAGAAGCCGACCGAGAGGATCCAGACCCCGAGCGAGACCCAGAAGTTGACCCGCTCGTGGAGGAAGTAGTTGGACGGGTCGATCCGCAGGATCTCCTCGAACGTGCGGAAGGTCGTGTACCAGGCGACGTAGAGCGCGAAGAGCCCCGGCCGCTTGATCGTGAACCGCCGGTCGATCCAGAGCAGGAGGCCGACTCCGATCAGGTCCCAGACGAACTCGTAGAGGAAGGTGGGCTGGTAGGCGGCCGCGCCCTGATAGCGCGTCAGGATCCCGGACTGGTGGGTGGAATCGATCTTCAGGCCCCACGGCAGCGTTGTCGGCCGGCCGTAGAGCTCCTGGTTCCAGTAGTTGCCCCAACGGCCGATCCCCTGCGCGAGCAGGATCCCCGGCGCGACGGCGTCCATCATCAGGGTCACGCTGTTACCCGAGCGTTTGACGACGATCGCGCCGGCGAGCAGGCCGATCGGGATCGCGCCCCAGATGCCGAGCCCACCGTCCCAGACGGCGGCGAAGCCGTACCAGTGCGCGTGGATCGCCGGATCCTGATTCCAGCTCGTCAGGTCGTGGTAGAGGCGCGCGCCGACGACGCCGGCGATCACTCCCCAGAGCGCCATGCGGAATACGAGATCCCAGTCGCCGCCCCAGCTCACCCAGCGGCGCCCGGTCAGCCAGATGCAGGCGGCGATCCCGAGCAGCAGCATCACGCCGTACATGTGCAGCGTCAGCGGGCCGAGGCTGAAGGTGCCGTTCGAGGGCGAAGGGATGTAGCCGAGGACGACGCCGGTCACGAGCCGCATTGTGCCCGCGCCTCCCGGTGACCGTCAGGTCAACCGAGGATCCGAAACGCGAGCTCGGGCGGGCAGCCGCGCCGGACGAGCTCGATCGCCTCGTGGAGATCGACCTCCAGGCGGGCGGCGAGCGCGACGGCGTCGTCGCCCGCGAAGCCCGCGCGCATGAGCTCGGCGGTGCGCCACCGCTCCACGCGGTCGAGTTCGGTCTCGATGATTTCGTGTGCCGTAGTCATCCGCAGTGTCCGTCTCTCACTTTCGGGAATCTGCGCCGAATGGATCTCCCCCTCCGGGGGGATTTCTGCAGTACCTGCGGCCCTCGAACGAGCTACTGAACCGCTGCTGAGCCGAGCAGGTGGCGCACGGAGGCGAAGAAGTCCGGCTGCGGGTCGACGCGGTACTCCGGGCCGAGCTCGAGGAGCTTCGACCCGAGCGAAGTGACGAGGTCGACGTATACGGGCGCTTCGCCGGGGAAGTCGCGGACGACGCCGGCCAGCTCGCGGATCACGCCCGCCGGGGCGCTGCGCGCGTCCACCTTGAGCCGCACCTCGCGCCGTTCGGGCACCGCCTCGAACGCCGCCACCTCGAGCGCGATCAGCTTCGTCTCGCCCTGCTGCTTGTGGTCGACGCGTCCCTTGACGACGAGCACGGCGTCCTCGACGAGCAGCGCACGTGCCGCGGCGTAGGTCGAGTTGAAGACGACGACCTCGACCGAGCCGGTCAGGTCGTCGAGCTGGACGAACGCCATCGGCTCGCCCTTCTTCGTCAGCGTCGTCCGCAGCCCGGCGACGATCCCGCCCGCGAGGACCGTCTCACCTTCGCGCCGCCGCTCGAGCTCGTTGAGCGAGCAGTCGGTGCGCCGCCGCAGCTGGTCGCGGACGGCGCTGAGCGGATGCTCGGAGACGTAGAGGCCGAGACTCTCCTTCTCCATCCGCAGCAGCTCGGACTTCTCGAACTCGCCCTCCGGAATGGTCGCGTGGTGGCGCGCCGAGGCCGCGGGCTCCTCGCCGAGGTCGAAGATCGAGGCCTGGCCGAGCAGCCGGTCCTGCTGCTGCTTCTGGCCGTAGGAGAGCGCGTCCTCGAGGACGTGGAGCATCCCCAGCCGCGACGCGCGGGTCGAGTCGAGCGCGCCGCTGGAGACGAGCGACTCGAGCGAGCGCTTGTTCGCCACCGACGGGTCGACGCGCTCGGTGAAGTCCCAGATCGACGCGAACGGCCCGCCCTCCTCCCGCGCCGCGACGATCGCCCGGCACGTGGCCTCGCCGACGTTCTTCACGGCGTTGAGCCCGAAACGGATCTTGCCCTCGACGACCGCGAAGTCGACCTGCGACTCGTTCACGTCGGGCGGCAGCACCTCGATCCCGAGCTCGTCGCAGGCGGCGACGTAGAACGGCACCTTGTCCTTCGTGTTCATCACCGAGGAGATGAGCGCCGCCATGTACTCGCGCGCGTGGTTCGCGCGTAGCCAGGCGGTGCGGTACGAGATCAGCGCGTAGCAGGCGGCGTGCGACTTGTTGAACGAGTAGTCCTGGGCCTGCTCCATGTCCGCCCAGAGCTGCTGCGCGACGCCGGCCGCGGTGCCGCTCGCGGCGCACCCCTCGAGGAACTTGCTCTTGAGGGACGCCATGAGCGAGTGGATCTTCTTGCCGATCGCCTTGCGCAGGTCGTCGGCCTCGGCGGGCGAGAAGCCGGCGATCTGCTTCGCGATCTCCATGTACTGCTCCTGGTAGATGCAGATGCCGTACGTGGCGGCAGTGATCGGCTTCAGCCGCGGGTCCGGGTAGGTGACGGGCTCCTTGCCGTTCTTGCGGCGCGCGTAGACCGGGATGTAGGCCATCGGGCCCGGCCGGTAGAGCGCGCCGATCGCGATCAGGTCGTCGAAGACGGTCGGCTTGATCGAGCGCAGCGCCTCGCGCATCCCCGAGCCCTCGAACTGGAAGACGCCGATCGCCTCGCCGCGCGCGAGCATCTCGTAGGTCTTCTTGTCGTCGAGCGGGATGGTCGAGATGTCGAGGCCGGGGACGAGCTCGACGGCCTTGTCGATCACGTCGAGGTTGCGGAGGCCGAGGAAGTCCATCTTGAGCAGGCCGAGCTTCTCGATCGTGGTGCCGTCGAACTGGGTCACAATCTCCTGGTCGGAGCCCTTCTGCTGCAGCGGCACCGTGTCCATCAACGGCTCGGCGCCGATCACGACGGCGGCGGCGTGGATCCCGTCCTGGCGGGTCAGGCCCTCGAGCGGGAGCGCCAGCTCGACGATCTCCTTGGCGACCGGGTCGGCGTCGACCTCGCGCCGCAGGTCGGCGCCCGGCTTCAGGCACTGGTCGAGCTTCTGGCCCGGCCCTTCCGGGATCAGCTTCGCGATCTTGTCGACGACGCCGTAGGGATGCTCGAGCACGCGGCCGGCGTCGCGCACCGCGGCGCGTGCGGCCATCGTGCCGAAGGTGATGATCTGGGCCACGCGATCGCGGCCGTACTTCTCGCGCACGTAGTTGATGACGCGGTCGCGGCCGGCGACGGCGAAGTCGATGTCCATGTCGGGCATCGACTTGCGGCCGGGGTTGAGGAACCGCTCGAACAGCAGGTCGTAGCGGATCGGGTCGAGGTCGGTGATCTCGAGGCAGTAGGCGACGATGCTGCCGGCCGCGGAGCCGCGGCCCGGGCCGACGCTGATCCCGTTCCGCCGCGCGAAGCCGACGAAGTCGGCGACGATCAGGAAGTAGTCGGAGAAGCCCATCTCCTTGATGGTCTTCAGCTCGAACTGGAGGCGCTCGCGGAGCTCGGGCGAGACCGTCCCGTAGCGCTTCTCGACGCCCTTCTCGCAGAGCTCGACGAGGTACTCGAACGCGTCGCGGCCGTCGGGCGTCGGGAAGTGCGGGAGCAGGATCCGATCGAGCTCGATCTCGACGTTGCAGCGCTCGGCGACCTCGAGCGTGCGGCGTAGCGCGTCGTCGTGGCCGGGGAAGTCGGCGGCCATCTCCTCGGGTGTCTTGAAGAAGAACTGGTCGGTCTCGAAGCGCCAGCGGTTCGGGTTCTTGAGCGAGTCGCCCGACTGGATGCAGAGGAGCGCCTCGTGCGATTGCGCGTCGGAGTGCCGCAGGTAGTGGACGTCGCCCGTCACGACGGTCGGCAGCCCGCGCTTTTCTGCGAGCTCCACCAGCTGCGGGTTGATCCGCTGCTGCACCTCGAGGTGCGCGTTCTGCAGCTCGACGTAGACCTGGTCGCGGCCGAAGACCTGCTCGAGCCGATCGAGCTCCGCCTCGGCGTCGGTCGCGCGGCTCTCCTCCAGCGCCTTGCACACGCGGCCGGAGAGGCAACCCGAGAGCGCGATCAGGCCGGCGCCGTGCCGCTCGAGCAGCTCCCAGTCGATACGTGGTTTGTAGTAATAGCCTTCCAAATAGCCGAGCGAGGAGAGCTTGATCAGGTTGCCGTAGCCATCGTTCGTCTCGGCGAGAAGGGTGAGGTGCGCCTGCCCCTTCTGCTGCGCATGCCGGTCGTCGGTGACGTAGACCTCGCAGCCGATGACGGGCTTGACTCCCTCGTCCCGCGCCGCCTTGTAGAGGTCGACCGCTCCCGCGAGCGAGCCGTGGTCGGTGAGCGAGACGGCCGGCATCTCGAGCTCGGCGGCGCGCTTCGCGAGGTCCGGGATCCGGCAGGCGCCGTCGAGGATCGAGTACTCCGAATGGACGTGGAGATGGACGAAGGACGCTTCGGGCACGGGAAGTCGATCGTACTCGGCGTCCCGGCGGACAAAGTTCTCACCGCTAGGCAGCGGCGGGCCAAAGGTTTACGATCACTAGCACGATGACGACGGGGTCTAGACAGGTTGCTGCCGCCGTGCTCGTCGCCGGGCTGGTCGCGCTCGCGGCCGGCTGCGGCGGCGGAGGCACGAAGAGCCAGTCCTCGACGCATTCCACGACCGCCACGATCAAGCTTCCAGCGACGACCTCCAGCAGTTCGGGCTCGCCCAGTTTCGCGAGCGCGCAGAACTGCCAAGACCTGGCCGGTCTCGCAGCCAAGGCGGCGGCCGCAGTCGAGGCCTCGGGGAACTCGACGAATACGCTCCAGACCGAGGAGACCGAGCTGCAGGCCTTGGCGAAGGCAGCCCCGTCCGACATCCGCGGCGACTTCCAGACGTTCGCGGCAGCGTTCTCGGGCTTCCTCCATGCACTCCAGAGCTCCGGCTACAAGCTGGGCTCGAAGACGCCGCCGACGGCGGCGCAGGCCGCGGCGCTCGCGGCGGCCGCGAAGTCGTTCGACACGCCGAAGCTGAAGCAGGCAGAGCAGCATCTCAGCGCCTGGGCACACCAGAACTGCAAGGGCGTCGGCGGGTAGATCCCGCCCCCTCGATTCCTGAACGGCCTCCCGTCGAGGGTCGACCCGGTGCGACACTCTCGGCGTGAGCCGGAGCCGCCTCGTCCCCCTCGTTCTCATGGTCACGGTGCTGCTCGCGGTCGTCGCAATCGCGGCCCGCGGGCGGCCGCTCGGCTCGTCCGGCGGCGGCAGGGGTGGGTTGCCGCTGGCGTTCTGGGACTACAGCCTCACCACGGTTCTCATCGTCGCGGCGGTGGGCCTGGTCGCCTTCCTCGTGGTCGCCACGCTCTTCGTCCGCAAGTCCCCGGGCAAGCCGACGGACTACTTCCAGCGTCACATGCTCCGGACGATTGCCGGCTTCACGCTCGTCGCGATGCTCGGAACCGTCCTGGCGCGCCACCACGCGTTCCTGCACTTCCACCTCCCTCCCGAGCAGGTCCAGCTCGCTCCGACCCATCCGGGCGCGGGCGGGCACGCGGGCACCGCGACGCGTGCTCCTCGACTCCGCTGGAACGAGATCGCGATCGTGCTCGGCCTCTTCCTCGTCGTGGCGGCGGTCGTCGGCACGCTGCGCGCAGCCCGGCCGCGGCTCTTCCGGCCACGGCCCGCGGGGCCGGAAACGCTCGCTGCAGCGCTCGACCTGTCGCTCGACGATCTGCGCACCGACCCGGACCTCCGCCGGGCGATCATCGCCGCGTACGCGCGGATGGAGGCAGCCCTCGCCGTCGCCGGGATCCCGCGACGCCCCTCCGAGGCGCCGCTCGAGTACGTCGAGCGGGCGCTGCGCACGCTCCATGCGAGCGCCGGCGCCGTCCGCAGGCTCGCCGATCTCTTCGAATGGGCTAGGTTCAGCGACCATGAGCCCGAGCCGTCGATGAGGGACGACGCGGTCGACGCGCTGATCGCGGTGCGCGACGAGGTGCGCGCCTCGGAGCTGGTTCCGGCGTGAGGCTCGCGCGGCGTTTCGGCTGGCCTGCGACCGCGGCCGCGGTCGCGCTCGTAGTCCTGCTCGCGCTGCCGCAGATCCCGACCACCCGCGCCCTCGGGATCTGGGTCGTGTTCGCGAGCGCGATCGTCCTCGCCGTGCTCAACCGGCACAAGCGCGACCCCGCCTGGCCGACGCCTCCGCCTCGCTTCGAGCGGGCGTTGCAGGGACAGAAGCGTGCGACCCCGGAGCCGGAAGAGCTCCTGCGGATGCAGGGCGAGCTCGTGCTCGGGAGCGCGGACGCGGATCACGCCCGGCGGCGGCTGCTGCCGCTCCTGCGGGCCGTGGCGGCTGCGCGCATCTCCGCTCGCCACGGGTTCGAGCTCGAACGCCGGCCCGACGCGGCACGTGCGCTGCTCGGCGAGGACGTGTGGGAGTTGCTGCGCCCCGACCGCCCGCAGCCCGAGGACCGCCACGGAGCCGGCGTGCCGGAGAAGCGCATCGAGGCCGCGATCGCACGGGTGGAGGCCCTGTGACCGGGCTCCCCGAGCTCCGCGAACGGGCGAACGCGATCCTCGACGAGGTCGAGAAGGCCGTCGTCGGCAAACGCGGCCCGCTCGAGCTGGTCCTGCTCGCACTGCTGAGCGACGGCCACGTGCTGCTCGAGGACTACCCGGGCCTCGCCAAGACGCTGATCGCGCGCTCGTTCGCGCAGGCGACCTCGCTCCACTTCGCCCGCATCCAGTTCACGCCAGACCTGATGCCGGGCGACGTGACGGGCTCACAGATCTTCGACCAGCGGACGACCGAGTTCGTCTTCCGTCCCGGTCCGATCTTCGCCAACCTCCTCCTCGCCGACGAGATCAACCGCGCCCCGCCGAAGACGCAGGCCGCGCTCCTCGAGGCAATGCAGGAGCGCCAGGTGACGATCGAGAACACGACGCATCAGCTCGAGCCGCCGTTCCTCGTGCTCGCGACGCAGAACCCGATCGAGTTCGAGGGGACGTACCCGCTGCCCGAGGCGCAGCTCGATCGCTTCCTCGTTCGCATCTCGATCGGCTATCCGGCGCGCGAGCACGAGATCGAGATGCTCGAGCGCCGGCTCGAGCGTGGCGTCGACGACGTCGAGTTGCAGCCGGTGGTCGACGGGCCGACGCTCTTGGAGATGCAGCGCGCGCTCGAGGAGGTGCACGTCTCCGACGCGATCGAGGGCTACGTCGTCGACCTCGTGGCCGCGACGCGCGAGTCGAACCGGCTCGCCGTCGGCGCGAGCCCGCGGGGCAGCCTCGCCCTCGTCAAGCTGTCGCGTGCGAAGGCCGCTCTCGCCGGCCGCGACTTCGTCACTCCCGAGGACGTGAAGGCGGTGGCCGTGCCGGCGCTCGCCCACCGCTTGATGGTGCGCCCGGAACTCTGGGTCCAGCGGCTCCGCGCCGAGGACGTCGTGGCCGAGGTGCTCGAGACGGTGCCGACGCCGCCCGCGGAGGACGCGTTGCGCAGCACCGAGGCGTGACCGGCTACACGTCCTGGCGCCTCCCGGTCTACGCCCTGCTCGCGGCGGCCGGGCTCGTCGCGGGCCTCGCGCTCGGACGGGTCGAGCCGGTCGCGCTCGCGGCGCCGTTCCTGCTCGCACTGATCGTCGGCGTCGCCGTGCAGGAGCCGGAGATCTCGGTCGCGGTGTCGTTCGACCGCGACCGGGTGATCGAGGGCGACGAGGTCACGGCGACGATCGAGCTGTGCTCGCTGCGCGGGGTCGAGCGTCTCGAGCTGTTCATCCCGCTGCCGCCCGAGCTCGACCCCGGCGGCGGGCAAACGCAGTCGATCCGCCTGCGCGCGGGTGAGGCGCGGACGGTCGAGCTGCAGCTGCCGTGCGAGCGCTGGGGAGTGTTCTCGATCGGGCGCGTGCTCTACCGCGCCCGCGACGCACTCGCGCTGCGCTCGTGGGAGGGCGAGGCCGGCGAACCGCAGCCGCTGCGCGTCTTCCCGAGCGAGGAGACGCTCCGCACCCTCGTCCCACCGCTCGAGACGCAGGTCTTCGCCGGCAACCAGGTCTCGCGCGCCCGCGGCGAGGGGATCGAGTTCGCCGACCTGCGGGAGTGGCAGCCGGGCGACCGGCTGCGCCGCGTCAACTGGCGCGCGACCGCGCTGCGCCGCTCACTCTGGGTGAACGAGCAGAACCCGGAGCGGAACACCGACGTCGTCCTCTTCCTCGACACCTTCGCCGAGGTGCGCGCCGAGGGGCGGAGCACGAACGACCGCGCCGTGCGCGCGGCCGCGACGCTCGCCCGCATCTACCTGCAGCGCAAAGACCGCGTGGGGCTCGTCGGCTTCGGCGGCTTCCTCTCCTGGCTCGTTCCGGCGTCGGGGACGCGGCAGCTGTACGCGATCGTCGAGGCGCTCCTGACGAGCGAAGTCGTGCAGAGCTTCGCGCTGCGCGGCGTCGACGTCCTGCCGCCGCGGACGCTGCCGCCGAAGGCGCTCGTGCTCGCTATCACGCCGCTCCTCGACAACCGCACCGCCGCCGCGCTGCTCGACCTGCGCGCCCGCGGCTACGACCTGGTCGTGGTGGAGGTGTCCCCGCTCGAGCTCGTCGCGCCTGCTCCCGGCTCGCAGCTCGAGCTGGCCCATCGTCTCTGGCGCCTCTCGCGCGAAGCGCTCCGCTGGCGCTACGAGCAGGTCGGAGTCCCGGTCGTGACGTGGCGCGAAGACGAGCCTCTCGCGGCACCGCTCGAGGAGGTGAACGCATTCAGGCATCTCGCCAGGCCCGCGTAGCGTTCGCCGTCGGAGCGGCCGCTGCGTACGGAGGAGTGGTCGCGGACGCGCTCGTCCACGCACCGCCGCCGACGGTCGCGTTCGTCCCGGGCGCCGTGGTCGGGGCACTGCTGCTCGTCGAGGCGCTCGTCTCCGGCGGCCGCGGCCTCGGTCCCGCGCTGTTCCTCGCCGGCGGGACGTACGTCGCCGCCGTGACGTCCGCCGGCGACCGGATCGACGGGAGCGCGCCACTCGTCGCGATGCTGCTCCTCCTCTGCGGAGAGCTGGCGGCCTGGTCGTTCGACTCGCGCCTCGAGCTCCGCGCCGAGCCGCGACTCGCCCGGCGCCGCGCCGCGGCGCTCGTGACGCTCGCGTTGGCCGGCCTCGTCGTGGCGACGCTCGTCGTCTCGCTGTCGGCGGTCGGGCCGAACCACGGCCTCGGCTGGACGGTGCTGGGCGCAGCAGCCGCGGTCGGCGCCGCGGGCACGGGAATCTGGGTCGCGCGGCGCTAGCGGTTCAGCCGGGCGTGGATTCCGGTGCGATGTCGCGGCGGCGGACCGGCGCACCGAGCGCAGACCACGCGCAGATCGCGCAGAGCGCGGCAGCGACGAGCAGAGCGATCCCGACGACCTGGGTGCGGAGCAGCATCCCGGCGAAAGCGGTGGCGAACGTGGCCAGCACGAGCAGGCCCGTCAGCAGGCGTCGCAGTGGATGTCGTGGGCTCATAGAGCCACGGTAGGCAGCCGGCCGTCCGCAGGTATCCCTCCGGCGGGGGAAGCCTCGACACCGGCCCGCAGGCGACCCCTAGTTGCCGACCATGGGATCGGGCATGAACATGCGCACCTCTTGCGCGCAGCGGCAGGCAACGGCGTTCTTGGCGGCCCACTCCAGCGCCTCCTCCCGCGAGGGGACGTCGACGACGCAGAAGCCGCCGACGGCCTCCGGGTACGGGCCGTCGGTGACGGTTCCGTCGGTGGCCACGATGCTCGCGTGCTGATGTTCCAGCCCGCCGCCGAAGACCCAGACGCCGGCGTTCAGGGCTGCCTCGACCACCGCGTGCGACGCCTCGCCGACCGCGGGCATCTCCTCCGCGGGGATGTGGTCCATCGCGTGGGCATCGAACGAGATCAGGTATCGCGGCATCGGACGGCTCCTAGTCCCGGCGGCCCACTCCGGCCGCGTCGAGACGGAGACTGACAAACCGCCGGCGACTCATCGGCGGGTGTGCAGCTACAAGTTCGTCGCGATGCCCGTCGGCCTGCTGATCCCCGTCGTCCTCGTGGGCTGGGGCACCGCCTGCACCCTCACGCACTGGCGGCGGCTCGGCCTGGTGGCGAGAATCCCGGCGCTGGCGACGAGCGAGCTGCCGTTCCTGGGCGGCTACCTGCTGATCGCGTCGACGGCCCTCGCGTTCGCGCAGGGGGATCTCGACTCGCCCGGCGGTGTCGCGGTCGCGGTCGCCGCGCTGGCCGTGCTCCTCGGGCTCGCGGTGATCGTCGGGCGGGGACTTCGCGCCGACGCCGCCCTCGGCAACCCGCCCGCGCGACGGCCGTGGGGCCGGATCCTCGTGGCGCCGCTGCCGGCCTTCCGGCGCGACGTCGTGCGGGTCGGCGACCTCCCCTACGGCGAAGGACCGCGCCGCACCCTCGACGTCTACCACCGGCGCGACCGTCCGACCGGCGCTCCGGTGGTGCTGCACTTCCACGGCGGCGGCTTCCACTCGGGCGACAAGCGGCGCGAGGCCCGGCCGCTGATCGGGTATCTCGTCCACCGCGGGCTGGTCTGCGCGAGCGCCGGGTACCGGTTGCGCCCGCATGTCTCCCCGGAGGAACAGCTCGGCGACTGCCTCGCCGCGATCGAGTGGCTGCGCTCGCACGCGCGGGAGTTCGGCGGCGACCCGGAGCGGATCTTCCTGGTCGGCAGCTCGGCCGGCGCCTACCTGGCGGTCGCCGCCGTCAACGCCGGCGCGTCACCGATCGCCGGCATCGTCGGCCGCTACGGGTACTACGGCGACCTCACGCCCGACCGGCCGCCGCCGCCGCTGCTGGTGATCCACGGCGACAACGACCTCCTCGTCCGGCCCGCCCGGGTGCGCGAGTTCGTCGAGCGGATGCGCGCGGGCTCGAGCAGTCCGGTGGAGTACGCCGAGCTGCCCGGCGCTCACCACACCTTCGACCTCTGGGAGTCGATCCGCTCGAACGCGGTCGGCGTCGCGGTCGAGCGTTTTGTCACCGCGGCGGCCGCACCTTCGCCCACAGGCCCCGGGCGAGAAGCTTGACGATGTAGCGGCGGTACGGGCCGTTCAGGATCAGGAAGTCGTCGAACGTATGCGCGCCGGGCTTGTCCTTGACCGCCCGCGCCCCGTCGCGGAGGTCGATCAGCTGCTCGACGGTCAGCTGTAGCGGCGGCTCGTCGGGCTGGTAGCTGCAACCGAGCGGGTAGTCCTGCCCGGGCGTTCGGGTCATCTCGATGTGGCAACCCAGCACGTGCGTGACCTCGCGCGTGCGAGCGAACTCGACCGTCCGCTCCATGCTGTCGAGGTAGGCGGGGAAGTCGAACGCGTAGATCCGGCCCGGCAGCGCGTTGTCGCCGGTGAGCAGGAGCCCGCTCCACGGGTCGTAGATCGTGACCGTGGCACGCTGGTGCCCCGGGGTGCCGGTGAGCTCGAGGACGCGGCCGCCGAGGTCGAGCTCGACGATCTGCTCCGGCCAGGCGGTGAAGCCGTAGAACGCCTGCACCGCCTCCAGCTCGCGGTCGACGACCGTCGTCGCCGGCCGGTCGGCGAACTGCGCGTCGCCCTCCACATGGTCGAGATGGCCGTGGGTATGGGCGACGATCA
The DNA here is from genome assembly GCA_963743545.1 of uncultured Actinomycetes bacterium. Lineage (GTDB taxonomy): Bacteria > Actinomycetota > Thermoleophilia > Gaiellales > Gaiellaceae > Palsa-739. The sequence goes on from CAVUQB010000007.1 coordinate 198,816, forward strand.
GCTCGTAGCCGTCGCGCGGGTGCTCGGCCAGCCAGCTCTCGACGATCCCGTCGACGGTCTCGCGCAGCGGGTTGCCGGCCGTCTTCTTGCTCGCTCCGGTGTCGAAGAGCACCGCGCGCTCATTGCCGAAGAGCAGATACAGGAACGGCGCTTCGGCGGTGAGAGCCTTGCTCTGCCGCAGCACGTACGTGTGCGGGTCGTAGCCGTGCACCTGGATCGGCGGGTCGGCGTTCTCCGTGCCACGCGGCGACCCGTGGATCCAGCGAACGTCGAGATCGCCGTGTACCGGCGCGCCCGCGCCGAAGTCGAGGCCGCTCACCGTCGCGCGGTCTCCGTCAGCGTCGCGCGCGCCGACGCTTGCCGGTCGACCACAGCAGCCAGCTCACTCCGAACCAGACGAGCGGGAAGACCAGGAAGGCACCGAGGCTCGCGCCGTTCGAGGCAACCCAGGCGACGAACGCCACCAGCACGCCGACGCTCCAGAGCAGCCACACGGCGGCGGTGGCGGCGAGGATCGCGGCGTTCCGGATCGCGCGCACCGGCGAGCGCACCGCTGCTCGCATGACGTCCGGGTCGGTCCACCGCGCGGGAAGCTCGTTCAGCGCCGACCGCAGCTGCACGCCGTTCCGTGCGCGCAACGCGGTCTCGAGCCGCCGGGCGAGCTCGTCGAGCGACAGGCGCCCCTCGAGGTAGTGGCGCTGCAGCTCCTGCGCGGCGCGGTCACGCTCGGGATCTCCGACCAGCGAGGCCATGAACCGATCGTATCGTCAGGGCGCACGTCCGCTCTAGGATGCGGACATGGACCGGGCCTCGCTCCAGGCGGTACAGAAGCCGCTCAAAGACCGCTACCGCGAGGAGCCGACGGCGGCCATCATCACGCTTCGGGCCGAAGGCGAGCTCGACGCGGAGCACATCGCGTGCAAGGTCGACACCGGACGCCAGCTCGTGGAGGCGGGTCTCCATCCGGCGACGGGCGGCACCGGCGCGCTCGCCTGCTCCGGGGACATGCTGCTCGAGGCGCTCGTCGCCTGTGCGGGCGTCACGCTCCGTTCGGTCGCGACCTCGATGGAGCTCGAGGTCGCCGGCAGCGTCCACGCCGAGGGCGACCTCGACTTCCGCGGCACGCTCGGCGTCGACCGTGAGGCGCCCGTCGGCTTCACGGCGATCCGGCTCCGTTTCGACCTCACCGGGGACGCGTCCGACGAGGAGCTCGCCAAGCTGCTCGAGCGGACCGAGCGCTACTGCGTCGTCTTCCAGACCCTCGCCGGCGGCGTCCCGGTCGAGCTCGCCTACTCCACCTCGTAGGCCATCAGGATCGCGTCGACGAGCTCGCCGCCGCGACGGTAGTGCCGCTTGCGGTAGCCCTCGCGCTCGAAGCCGAACGCGTCGTAGAGCGCGATCCCGGCCTCGTTCCACGGAAAGACGTGCAGCTCGAGCTTGCGGACGCCGGTCTCGCGCGCCCAGTCGACCGCCGCCTGTAGGAGCGCCGTCCCGACGCCCTGGCGGCGGGCGCCCAACGCAACCATCAGGCCGACGTCGGCGACGTGCGTGCTCGCGGGATGCGGGTCGCGGCCGACCGAGAGGCGACCGACGAGCGTCCCGTCGTCACGCTCCGCCACGAAGACGGCCGCGTACGGATAGCGACGCAGCGCCTTGAGGAAGCGGCGTTCGTCCCCCGCGCTCCGCCACTCGCCCGCGACGCTGATCAGCCAGCCCTCCGGCTCGGCGCTCACCGCGTCGGCGAGCCGGCTCAGCTGCTCCGCGTCGGAGGGCTCGGCCTGCCGGATCCGGAAGCTCACGCCTCAACTACCACCGCAGCACCGCCGCGCCGCGGATCCCCCGCCCCCGCGAGCGTCCCGCCGTCGCGGATCTCGACCGCCGAGACGCCACCGAAGAAGAGGTTCTTCGCGCGCCAGCGGACCACGGGGTAGCCGGCCGCCTCGAGCTCGTTCGCGGCAGCCGGGTCCTCGCAGTGCGCGACGCCGTTCTCGAGGTGGATGCGCGGCGCCTCGACGGCCTCTTCCACTCTGAGTCCGCGCGCGGCGACGTTCGCCACGACCTGCAGGATCGCGCCGTGCAGGCGGCTACTGCCCGCGGAGCCGACGACCAACCGTGGCCTCCCATCGTGCAGCAGCAGTGCCGGCGTCATGAGCGACGTCACCCGCGCGCCCGCGCGTTCCTCGCCGGCGAGCTGGGGCTCCCCCAGCATGTTGTTGAGCTGGAGGCCGGTGCCCGGAACGACGACACCGCCGGACGAGCCGAGCGAGCACGAGAGCGAGGCCGCGTCCCCGTTGCCGTCGACGACGCTGATGTGTGTCGTGCCGCCGGCCCCCTCCGCGCGCCCCATCGCCTCCATCGCCCGCACGATCGCGACCGGGGTCGCCTCCGCAGCTCCGAGCGCTTCGAGCCCGACCGCGAGCAGGCGCCCTCCGGCCGACGGCGGCGGGTTCGTCCTGAGCTCGCCGCCTCGGTACGACACGGCGAGTGGCCTGCGGTCGATCACCTCGTAACGGGCGAGGTCGTCGAGGGTGACCGGCACGTGGGCAGCGATCCGCTGCGCGAGCTCGCCGCGGTAGAAGTAGTCCGGCCCCTCGGCCCCGAGCCGTTCGAGGGTGTCCGCCAGCTCGGGGACCGCGAAGCGCTCGCCGACCTCCAGCGCGCGACCCGGCCCGTACAGCGCGTCGCCCTCCGGCGAGTAGCGGAGCAACAGGTCGAGGATCTTGTGCAGGTACGCCTGCGGCTCGTTGAGGACGACGCCCTCGCGGGCGAGCCGCGCCGCCGGGGCGAGCAGGTCCGGCCACGGCACCGTTCCCCAGCGGCTGCTCGCCTCCCAGAGACCGAGCACGGTGCCCGGCACGGCCACGGACATCGGGCCTGTGTAAAAGACCTGCTGGGAGTCGCCGAAGTCGACGACGAGCTCGATGAGATCCGACGGATCGGCTGCGCGCTCCGGCACCGCCACGAAGAAGTCGAGCAGCTCGGTGCGCGCCTCACCCGCCCGGTGGACGAGCAGGAACCCGCCGCCACCCGGCCCCGTGAGCGGGCTCTCGCAGATCCACGAGACCGCGGCCGCCGCGATGCAGGCGTCCACGGCGTTGCCGCCCGCGCGGAGGACATCCGCTCCGGCGGCGGCGGTGAGCGGGTGACCGGCTGCCAACGCGCCTCTCATGGGGCGAGCGTACGCTTTGCGGGCATGGGGGACGTGTCGTTCGCAGCCGATGCGCGCATGTCGTGGTGGCTCCGGCTGCCGGCCGTGCGCGAAACCGTGCTCTGCACCGGGCTCGCGGCGGCCACCGCGTCGCTGCTCGTCTGGCTCGGCCCGCGCGGCGGCGACCTCGCGGCGCACGAGTACCAGCTGCGGCTCTTCGTCCACCACGGCCTGACGCCCTGGGACAACTTCTGGTACGCCGGCCGCTACGCGTTCGTCGGCTACAGCGTCCTCTACTACCCGCTCGCAGCGGTCTTCGGTATCGGGCTGCTGGCGGTGCTCACGGTGGCGCTCGCGGCCGGCGCGTTCGCCCGCCTGCTCGAGCGGGAGTGGGGACCCGCGGCGCGCTGGGCGGGACGCTCGTTCGCGGTCGTCTGGCCGGGAGTGGTCCTGGCGGCCGAGCTCCCGCTCGCGCTCGGAGTCCTGCTGGCGCTGCTCTGCCTGCTCGCGCTGCGGGCCGGACGGAGCTGGGTGGGTGCGGCTCTGATCCTCCTCACCCTCGCTGCGAGCCCGGTGGCGTTCGTCATGCTCGTCGTGGTCCTCGCCGGAGTCGCTGCCGGTCGCCGTCGCGACCTGCGCCTTCGCGGCGTCGCCGTGCCGGCCGCCGCGGTCGCGCTCGCGGCGGCGGCCGAGCTCGTCACGCTGCACCTGTTTCCCGTGGGCACGCTGGGATTCCCCGCCGGCGAGGCGGTTCAGGCCGCGGCCTTCTGCGGTGTTTTCCTCGCGCTGACCTGGGGGCTCGACCGCGCCCGGGGCCTGCGTGGAGTGCTGGCCGTCTACCTCCTGGCCGTCATCGCGATCTACGCGATCCCGACCGGGCTCGGCCACGACATCGCGCGCGTGCGCCTCCTCGCGCTGCCGCTCGCACTGCTCGTCGCGGCGCTGCGGCGCTGGCGTCCGCTGCCGATCGTGGTGGTGGCGGTCGCGCTCGCGGCGGCCTGGAACGTCTTCCCGTTGGCGAGCAGCTGGGCGAGCAGCGTCTCCGACCCCTCGGCGAGCCCGAAGATGTGGGTCGCTCCCGTCGGCTATCTGCGGACGCACCTGCGCACGGGCTACCGCGTGGAGGCCGTGGACACGATCGACCACTGGCCGGCGCTCTACCTGGCGCGAGCGGACATTCCGCTCGTGCGCGGCTGGTTCCGGCAGGACGACCATCCCATCGCCGGGCTCCTCTACCACCGCTTCACGGCGGCCGAGTACATGACCTGGCTCCGTCGCCTCGGCGTCGAGTACGTCGTCCTTACGAACGCGCCGCCCGACCACAGCTCGCGGCGCGAGGCACGGCTCGTCCGGAGCGGGCGGACCGGGCTGACGGAGGTGTTCGCCCGTCGCGGTGTCTCGGTCTACGCCGTGCCGGACGCGCGGCCGATCCTCACGGGGCCGGGGCAGCCCGCGCTGCTCGCGCTGCGAGAGTCACGCCTCCGTCTCCACGTCTCACGCGGTGGGACGTATCGCGTCGCGGTGCGCTGGTCGCCGTACTGGCACACGTCCACGGGTTGCCTCAGGCGCGCGCCCGGCGGGTTGATCCGCCTGCATACGCGGACGGCGGCCACGGTGCGGATCGCGTTCGACGTCGACGCGACCAGCCTGTTCGACGCGTTCGCGGACACGACGCCGCGCTGCCAGGCCGGTAGCGGCTAGCCGACCTCGCGGACGAGCTCGGAGAGCGGGTTGCGGTTCGCGCGTGCCGACCATTCCTCCGCGCTGCGGCTCGCCGGGTCGCGGGGCCGCGCCGGGTAGCCGAAGGAGACGACCGCCCGCACCTCGCCGCCGCAGATCTCGGCGGCAGCCTCGCTGTCCCGGATCCCGTTCGGGCACGAGACGACGCCGTCGCCCCAGGCCCCGAGCATCATGTTCTGCACGCAGCGGCCGGTGTCGAACGCTCCCGCGTCCCCGACGATGGCGACGACGAGCGTGGCCGAGGCGACGTTCTCCGGTGCGTAGACGGCCTGCGCCAGACGCTCCTGCGCCTGGCCGGAAACGACGACGAACTCCCACTGCTGCTTGTTCCGCGAGCTGCCCGAGAGCCGGCCGGAGTCGAGGATCCGCTCGCGAACCTCGGCCGGGATCGGCGTGTCGGTGTACGCACGCTCGTCGCGCTTCGACGCGATTGCGAGGTAGGGATCCACGGCCGCGTCCTGCGTCAGGTCTTGAGGAAGGACGGCACGTCGAGGTCGCCGCCCCCCTCACCGGTGGAGCCCGGCGGGCGGCGCTGCTCGGCCGGCGGCGTCCCGAAGTCGCCGCGTGGACGGCGGCCGCGGCCGCCGAACCCGGTGGCGACGACGGTCACCCAGACCTGCCCGTTCAGCCGGTCGTCGATGGTCGCGCCGAAGATGATGTTCGTCTCGTCGGTCGCGGCGGCCCGGATCACCTCGGCGGCCTCGTTCACCTCGATGAGCGTCAGGTCGTCACCGCCCGCGATCGAGAGGAGGATGCCGCGCGCACCGGTGATCTCGGCGTCGATGAGCGGCGAGCGCAGCGCGCGTTCGGCAGCCTCTTTCGCCCGCCCGTCGCCGGTCGTGGAGGAGAAGCCGATGCCCATGAGGGCCGTGTCGGAGTCGGACATGATCGTGCGTACGTCCGCGAAGTCGAGGTTGATCAGGCCGGGCATCGTGATCAGGTCGCAGATCCCCTGGACGCCCTGGCGCAGCACGTCGTCGGCCACCTTGAAGGCGTCGAGCATCGAGGTCGACCGCTCGAGCACCTCGAGCAGCCGGTCGTTCGGGATCACGATCGTCGTGTCGCACGCGCCGCGCAGGTCGACGACTCCCTGCTCCGCCTGAGCGCGCCGCTTCGTGCCCTCGAAGCGGAACGGCGTCGTGACGATTCCGACCGTCAGCGCCCCGATCTCGCGGGCGATCCGCGCGACGATCGGCGCTGCGCCCGAGCCGGTGCCGCCGCCCTCTCCGGCTGCGACGAAGACCATGTCCGCGCCGCGCAACTCCTGCTTCAGCTCGTCGTACGCCTCGTCGGCGGCCCGGCGGCCGACGTCCGGGTCGGCACCGGAGCCGAGGCCCTGCGTGAGCTCGCGGCCGATGTGGATCTTGACCGGCGCGTCGCTCGTACGGAGCTGCTGCATGTCCGTGTTGACGGCGATGAACTCGACCTGGCTGATACCGGCGTCAATCATCCGGTCGACGGCGTTGAGGCCGGCCCCACCGACGCCCACGACCTTGATCACCGCGAGGTAGGCGCTGGTGTCGGCGCCCTTCCGGTGCAGCCGTGCAGGCGACTCCGGGAGCGGCTCGAGGTAGCGCGTGACGGGCGGCAGGTCTTCTTTCCGCAGCTCGGGCTCGGTGGGCGCAGCCGGCGGCTCCGGCTCCGGCTCGGGAGCAGGCTCGGGCTCGGCCGCGGCTTCCGCCTCCGCTTCGGCCTCGACACCCGTCTCCTCCCAGCTCGGGACGTGCTCGACCGTGCGCTCGTCCGGCTCGGCCGGTGCTTCCGGCGCCTCGGGAGCGGCAGTGGCGGCGTCTGCGGGCGGCTGCGGCTCGGTCTCGCCGCCCTGCTCCGCCTGCTTCTGGGCCGCCTCGGTCGCCCGGAAGAGCTCCGCGAGCGGGCCCTCACGCATGCTTGCGCGCCGACGCGCCATCGAGCACCTCCTTCGCCAGGTCGCGGTACATCCCGGCTGCCTCGCCGGTCGAGTCGTACTTGAAGATCGACTGCCCCTTCACCGGCGCCTCCGCATAGCGCACCGTCTTCCGGATCTTCGTGTTGAGGACGAGGTCGCCGAAGTTCTCCTTCAGGATCTCGACCGCTTCGCGCGAGTGCAGGAGCCGCCGGTCGAACATCGTCGCGAGGATCCCCTGGATCCCGACGTTCGGGTTGAGGTTCTCGCGGATCATCGACAGCGTGTTCTCGAGCTGGACGAGGCCGCGCAGCGACAGGTACTCGCACTGGACGGGGACGATCACGCCGTCGGCCGCGACGAGCGCGTTGATCGTCAGCAGGCCGAGCGACGGCGGCGTGTCGATGAGGATGTAGTCGTAGTTCTCGCGCACGGGCAGGAACGCCTTCTCGAGCGCGCGCTCGCGCCCGATCATCGAGGCGAGGGCGAGCTCGGCGCCGGCGAGGTCGATGGAGGAGACGGCGACGTCGATCTCGTTCGTGCGCACGATCTCGCTGATCGGCAGCCGGTGGGCGAGGACGTCGAACATCGAACGGTCGATCTCGTCGGGGTTCCAACCCTGCGACATCGTCAGGTTGCCCTGCGGGTCGAGGTCGACCGCGAGCACGCGCAGCCCCTTCTCTGCGAGCGCCACGCCGAGGTTGAGCGTCGTCGTCGTCTTGGCGACGCCGCCCTTCTGGTTGGCGAACGCGATTACCCGGGCCATCGCCGGACCGCTATCGGCCGCCCGCGCCTGCGGACGGGCTAGTAACCGCGTGAGCGCCATCCCTGCTGACCTTTCGTATCGCCGTAGTCGACTCCTGCTTGGTTAGTTTCCCTTTCGGTGAGCGGAAACTGATGGAGCGGAAGTGGCGCGTGTTGACGGTCGTGTGCGTGGCGGTGTTCATGCTCCTCCTCGACATCACGGTAGTCAACGTCGCACTGCCCGATATCGACAAGGAGCTGAACACCTCCTTCACCGATCTGCAGTGGGTCGTGGACGCCTACGCGCTCACGCTCGCGGCAACGTTGCTCAACGCCGGCTCGCTCGGCGACCGGATCGGGCGCAAGCGGGTCTTCCTCTCCGGGATCGCGCTCTTCACGCTCGCCTCGGCCCTGTGCGGCGCGGCGCAGTCCCCCACCTGGCTGATCGTGGCCCGCGGCGCGCAGGGGATCGGCGGCGCGGCGATGTTCGCGGGCTCGCTCGCGATCATCTCCCAGGAGTTCCACGGCCGGGAGCGCGGCACCGCGTTCGGGATCTGGGGCGCGACGGTCGGGATGGCGGTGGCGATCGGGCCGCTCGTCGGCGGCGCCCTGACCACGTATGTCGGGTGGCGCTGGATCTTCTTCGTCAACATCCCGATCGGGATCGTCTGCGTCGCGGCCGGGGTGCGTGTGCTGGTCGAGACGCGCGATGAGCAGCACGGCGGCTTCGACGTCTGGGGCCTCGTGACGCTGACGACGGGGCTGTTCGCGTTCGTGCTCGGCCTGCTGCGGGGCAACGACTGGGGCTGGTCGAGCGGCCGCGTCGTCGGGCTCTTCGTCGCCGGCGCCGCCCTGCTCGTGACCTTCGCGTTCGTCGAGCTCCGGCAGGAGTCGCCGATGCTCGACTTCCGCCTCTTCAAGGTGCCCACCTTCGCGGGCGCCCAGATCACCGCCTTCGCAATCTCCGCGGGGATGTTCGCGCAGTTCCTGTTCCTGCCCCTCTACCTCGAGGGGGTGCTCGGCTACTCGGCGGTCAAGACAGGCGTGATCTTCCTGCCGCTCTCGCTCGTCTCGTTCGTCGTCGCGCCGATCGCCGGACGGTTGTCCACGCGGGTGCCGGTGCGGCTGCTGCTCGGCGGCGGGCTCGCGACCACCGGCGTCGCGCTGCTGCTGATGTGGGGCATCAAGCTCGACTCGACCTGGACGACGCTGCTCGCCGGCTTCGTCGTCGGCGGCGTCGGCATCGGGCTCGTCAACGCGCCGCTGGCCTCGACGGCTGTCAGCGTCGTCGAGCCGCGGCGGGCCGGGATGGCCTCGGGGATCAACAACACGTTCCGCCAGGTCGGGATCGCGACCGGCATCGCCGCGCTCGGCGCGATCTTCCAGGACCAGATCACCTCGTACCTCTCCCACGCGGGCATCGGGGCCAAGCTCGTGCCGTCATGGTCGCAGGCGATCGCCTCGGGGACCGTTCCCCCGGCCAACTTCGGCATCAGGAACCCCGCGAGCCCGACCGTGATTGCGCACGAGGCCTTCATCAGCGGCCTCAACCGGATCCTGGTCGTCTCCGCGATCGTGGTCTTCGTCGGCGCGATCCTCGCCTTCCTGCTCGTGCGGCAGAAGGACTTCGTCGCGAGCGGCCCCGAGGCCGCGGCGGGCGGCGGCTAGGCAGCCGCTGCAGCAGTCGCAGCTCGTGCGACGCGCGAGGCGCGCGAGGCGCGCGAGGCGCGGAGGCGAAGCGCGAGCCGCCACGACGCGATGAGGAGCATCACGGCGGCGCCCGTCACGATGACGAGCGCCTGCGCGGCGATCGAGAACGCGACCGCGTCGGCGGTGCCGACACCGCCGAGCACGAGGATCGCCGCGCCCGCGCCCGCCTGCGTCGCGGCGCCCGCCGGGGCGATCGGGAGAGCAGCGGAGGCGGCTGAGGCGACGAGGAACGCGAGCGCGAGCACGTACGAGCCCGGCATCGAGAGGGCGTTGAGGAGCAGGAAGACGGCGACGCTGCGGAGCGTCCACGAAACCGAGATGAGGAGCCACGCGGCCCACGCCTCTTTCGTGCAGTGCGTGTGCTCGGCGACCCAGCGGCCGACGCGGCGGCGGCTGACGAACGGGAGACGGGCGATCCGGGGCAGGAAGGCGACGACAGCGGCCGCGGCGATTCCGGCGAGGGCGACGACGGCGAAACCGGCCCGCGTCGTCCAGTGGCTCGAGCCGGCCGCGGCGACGGACGCCATCGGCGTGAGCGCGGCGTTGTCGAGCATGCCGAGGATGATCAGGCTCAGCCCGAGCGTCCCGATCCCGGTCTTCGTCCCCGGATAGCGCTTCACGACGGCGATGCGAACCGCGTCGTCGATGCGGCCGGGGAGCGCGATCCCACCGACGCAGGCGGCGCCGCCCGCGAACGCGAGGGCGTCGGCGCTCGGCCGTTCGCTCGCCTGGAACAGCCGCTGCCAGCCCCACGCCTTGAACGCGTAGGCGGCGAGGAAGAGAAGCGCCGCGCCCGAGACGAGCACCGGGTCGGCGTGATGGATCGGCCAGCCGCTGCCGACGAAGTGGCGCACGCTGAAGAACGCCACGCCCAGGAGTACCAGGCCGAAGCCGACGTTCAGCACGAGCTGAACCTTCCGGTTGGAGAGAAGCCGCATCACCGCAGTTGCACCGCTGCTATCGGCGAAACGAGTACAACGCTGCGTCACTCGATCGGGCGGCCACTGGAGGGACCACGCTAGCCGCGACTTGTGTGGGCCACGTAAGCCAACGTGAGTCATCCTCTGACGACCGTTCCCGAGCCGAGGTCGAGTCGCAGCGCCCGGCCGCCGCCTTGAGCGCGGTGAGGATGTCGGCGTTCGAGACGGTCGTGTTGCTGAAGTCGATCGTCCCCCACGTGCCGGCGTTCGGCTTCCTGGCCGCCCCGAAGTCGAGCAGCATCAGCCGGAGCCCGTTCCCCGGCTGGTTCCTCGCGAAGTCGCAGCCGCGCGCGTAGGCGTAGGAGGCGAGGTCGGCCGGCGACGAGCCGTACGCGTACCAGGCCGCGACCGGCGACGGCGTCGCGGCGGCAACCGCCGGGAACGCCGCGAGCCCGGCTGCTAGAGCGGCGACGAGGACGGCGGCTTTCATGTCGCAACGGCCTCCGCGTGGTCGGCCGCCGCCAGAGCTGCGGCCGCCTCGAGCGCCCGCGGATCGCGCTCGCGCTCGGCCCACTCCCCCGCCTCGCGCACGAGCTCGCGCAGCTCGGCGAGGAGCGACGGTACGCCGGCGCCCTCGCGCTCGAGCGCCTCGATCCGCTCCAGCCGGGCCAGAACCGCTCGCGCTTCCTCCATGCCTCGAAGGTAGGCGGCAACTCCTGACGTGTCTGTGCCGGCTAGCTGGCGCGCTGCTGGAGACTTGCTACCGCGTCCGTGACGCCGAGCAGCGCCTCGTCGAGGTCGCGGATGAGCGCGCGTCGGTCGCCGTGAAGGAGAACCGCGACGAGCAGCCGCCGCACCAGCTCGCAGCTCGGCTCGCGCAGCTTCGCCGCGAGATCGGAGCGCTCCGCCGGAGTCGCGCCGAGCAGAGCGGCACCGCGCATCGCGGCCGCCCAGGTTCCGTCGCCTTCCCCGAGTGCCGATTCGAGCGCGTGGCGGAGCTGCTCGCCGCGGAAGGGGTCCGCCTGGAAGAGCGCCAGCTCCCAGCGGTCGAGCGCGTCTCCGAGGTGCGCATCGTCGTCGACCGAGCCGAGGCGGACCCGCACGTCGCTCGCCACCGAGGCGCGGAAGGGATCGAGCCGCGACGGCTCGCCCGGAGGTGCGGTCGCCGCGATCGGCAGCACGGGCCGGATCCCGTACGGGCGCCAGTCGAGCCGCTCGAACAGGACAGGCCCGGCCGCGACCGGCGCCGAGGTGGAGAGCCGGATCGCCGTGACCGCGTCCGCGAGCTCGCCGGGCGCGTCGGGCGCCTCGGTCGAGCCGCTCGCGAGCGAGCGCTCGAGCTCGAGCACGCAAATCCGGTCCGGCTCGCGGCCGAAGTTCCGCGGCAGCAGCCCGGCCGCCTCGGGCCACATCGCCGCCAGCTCGCCCGTGGCGGCGACGCGCACGCGGATCCCGTCGCCGAGCTCGATCTGCGTGCCGACGGAGAGACCGACCAGCGGCGCGACCGCCCCGTACGCGTGGCCCTCGCCGTAGAGCGAGCTCTCGAGCTCCTCGTAGGCGCGCGCGAAGGCGGAGTCGTCCCAGTCGAAGCCGCCGCAACCCTCGGCCGTGCGCACGAGGAGCGGCACGAGCACGCTGCGGTAGACGGCGCGCCGTTCGTCGCGCACGTCTCCCTCGTGGGCATGGGCGAAGATCCGGGCGGCGGGCTCGCGCAACAGGTCGGCGACCGCGTCCTGGACGTCGACCCGGGCGAAGAGCCGCTCGGCCCGCGCCTCGACGAAGCCGCGCACGAGCGGCCGGTACTCGTAGAGCGTCGGCCGGCCGTACGAGCCGTGCTCCTCGAACGCGAAGGGGAGGTCGATGCCGTCCTCGAGATCCCGCGTGAAGACAGCGAAGGCGCCGAGACAGAAGCGGCGGAGCGTGTCATGGAGGTGCGGAGCGCGCATCCAAGACTCCTACGACGGCGGCGGCCTCCCTCCTACCCGGAGCAGCCCCGTACCATTTCGGCCGTGCCGAAGCCGTTCATCGGAGTTCGTTGGTGGCTGGGGGTCGCATTTGCCGTCGTGGCGGCGACCTCGACCGCGATCGTCGTCTCGCAGTTCTCCGACCGGTCGGAGAACGCGTTCCGTGCGCACGGCGAGAGTCTCGCGCTCGCCGACGCGCGAACGGCCGCACGGCAGAACGTCACGCCGGCCACGCTGGAGCGGGTAGCGCGCACGCAGCAGGGGCTCCGGCTCGCGCTCTACGGGCCGGCCGGTGCGCCGTCGACAGCGTCGGCTCTCGAGCGCGAGGCCGTGCAAGCCGCGCTCGCCGGCGGCGGCGACTTCGTCAAGGGGACGTCCGACGGAGGCTCGTTCGTCGCGGCGATCCCGTACCACGGCCAGGTGCTCGTGGCGGTCAGCCGGCAGCCGGACACGGCCGAGGCGATCGACACCGTCAACGGTGAGGCGCTCCGCGCCGGGGTGATCGCAGGCCTGATCGGCGTCATCGTCGGGCTCCTCTTCGCCCAGCTCATCGCGCTGCGTCTGCGCCGGCTGACGGCCGCGACGGAAGCGATCGCGCAGGGCAACTTCGAGACGCCGCTCCGCTACCGCTTCCGCGACGAGTTCGGGTTGCTCGCGCACAGCTTCGAACGGATGCGCCGCCAGTTGCGGCGCGGGTTCCGCCGCCTCGAGGCCGAGCGCGACCGGTTGCGGCTCCTGCTCGAGCGGCTGCACGAGGGAGTGCTCACGATCGACCAGGATCTCGTCGTCCACTTCGCCAACACCGAGGCGCGCCGAATCCTCGGCGGACGGCTGCGCGAGGGAGACGAGCTGCCCGAGCCCTGGCAGGGCTTCGAGCTCCGCGAGTTCGCGCACCGCCTGTTCGACGAGCGCGCGTCGGTCACCCAGGTGCATGTGACGCCCGACGAGCAGCACGCGTACGGCGTCACCGGGATCCCGTCCCAGCCCGAGACCGACTGGGCGCTGCTCGTCGTCGACGACCTGACCGAGCAGGAGCGGCGGGAGCTGGCCGAGCGCGAGTTCGTCTCCAACGCCGCGCACGAGCTGCGCACGCCGCTGACGACGATCATCGGCGCCATCGAGGTGCTCCAGGCCGGAGCGAAGGAGGATCCCGTCGAGCGCGACCGCTTCCTCGGGCACATCGAGCGCGAGTCGGGACGGTTGGCGCGGCTGGCGCGCGCGATGCTGACGCTCGCCCGCGCGCACTCCGGGCAGGAGCAGCCGCGCATCGAGGCGGTCGAGCTGGCGCCGCTCCTGCGCGAGATCGCGGCGGGACTCCGTCCGCACGCGGGTGTCGCCGTCGACGTGGAGGTCGATGACGGGCTCGCGGTCGCGGCGAACCGCGACCTGCTCGAACAGGCGCTGCGCAACCTCGGCGAGAACGCCGCCAAACACACGGCCAGCGGCTCGGTCGTCCTCCGCGCCTACGGCAACCCGAACACGGTCACCGTCGAGGTGGAGGACTCAGGCCCGGGCATCAGCCCCGAGGTGCAGCGCCACGTCTTCGACCGCTTCTACCGCGGCGAGCGCGACGCGGAGGGCTTCGGGCTCGGCCTCGCGATCGTGCGTGAGTCGGTGCGAACGCTCGGCGCCCGGATCGAGCTCGACTCGTCCCCCGGCCACGGCACCGTCTTCCGGATCTTGCTCACGCCGGCACGCCTGCGCGAGGAGGTGCCGGCGGCGTGAGCGAGACGATCCTGCTGGTGGACGACGACGCGGGAGTCCGCGACGTTGTCGCCTTCACGCTGCGCCGCGAGGGCTACGAGGTGGACGAGGAGCGGGACGGGGAGTCGGCGCTCGAGTCGGGCCGCTCGGGCCGCTACTCGCTCGTCGTCCTCGACGTGATGCTGCCCGGACTGTCGGGCGTCGAGGTGTGCCGGGCGCTGCGGGCCGAGAGCGACGTCCCGATCCTGATGCTGACGGCGCGCGACGCCGAGTCCGACCGCGTGCTGGGGCTCGAGCTCGGCGCGGACGACTACGTGACGAAGCCGTTCTCGAGCGCCGAGCTGCTCAGCCGCGTGCGCGCGATCCTGCGGCGCCGCGAGCTCGACCGCGCGGGCGGCGGCGGGACGGTGCGCAAGCTCGGCGGCCTCCAGATCGACCTCGGCCGCCACGTGGTGCTCGTCGACGGCGCGCGCGTCCATCTCACGCTGTCGGAGTTCAAGGTGCTCTCGCTGCTCGCCGAGCAGCCTGACGCGGTCGTCTCGCGGCGCGAGCTGATGCAGCATCTCTGGGCGAGCGAGCACGTCGGCGACGAGCACGCGTGCGAGGTGCACATCTCGAACCTCCGCCGGAAGATCGAGCGCGACCCGTCGCAGCCCGAGCGGCTCGTGACGGTTCGCGGCTCGGGCTACAAGCTCGTCGTGGCTTGAGCGAAAGGACTCCGCGGACGGAGGCTCGCTGTTCATGGGCGGCACAGGCGCTGCGCGCCGGCGTGAGCTGGGAGCAGCATCGAAGCGGAGTCAGCCAGCCGCGCAGACCCGACGAGCGGAACAGCCTCAGGCGTAAGGACGCTGGCCCAGGCGACGTTTACGATGGCGGCCAGCCGGACGGCAGAGCGGTCCGGCCTCGTTTGTCGAGTGGCATCCGGTTGCGGGCGAGGCACGAGGCAATAACCGCTCCGTTCGGCCGCATCCGCACCGCCATCACGCCGGGCTGAGCTCCGAGCAGCCCCCCGCCGCCTGGTCGGATCGGGACGGCCGTCGATAGTGCGGGTCCGCTGTAGCTGTGGTGGACGCGGCATGTGACAAAGTCGCCCGGGCGCAGAACCCCAGGGGCGAAGGTGTGGGTCTCGTTCAGACCGACTGAGCCGTGTCGGAGTGGTTCGGGACGCAGGGGCTGGCCGTGTGGTCCGGCGAGGCCGAGCTTGCTGATTAGCGCCATCTGAGGCGTCCAGTCGCTTCCGCCGCTGAAGTGCACGGGCTTCCCATTCAGGCTGCCGGTGATCGTGAAGTACGCGCCGTTGTTTCCCCCGTCGTAGAAGGGCTTGGGATTCGTCACGAGGGTGGGTTGCGCAGCGATTGCCGCGCAGGCTTTGGCGGGCTCGGCCACGTCGCCGCCGGCGGGATCGCACCTGAGATGGAAGAGGGCGCGTCCGCCGGTCTGCTCGACAGCGAGGATGGTCAGCTTCGCAGGCACCGGGGTGACCGATCCCAGACCGCGCAGCTCGA
Organism: uncultured Actinomycetes bacterium; assembly: GCA_963743545.1. Classification (GTDB taxonomy): domain Bacteria; phylum Actinomycetota; class Thermoleophilia; order Gaiellales; family Gaiellaceae; genus Palsa-739. The sequence goes on from CAVUQB010000007.1 coordinate 214,136, forward strand.
CCGTGAGCCCCACTCCTACCGCAGCGACTACTACCGCCGCCAGCGCCACGAGCACCCGTCGCTGTCTCGCTCGGCGCTTCGCCTCCGCCATCAGCGGATCGAGCGAGAACGGGAGACGCGGAATGTGCACCGTCATAGCACCAGTATTGCTAGCACCACTGCCATCGTCAAGTTGCCGGCTCAGGGGTCATTCCGGAACACTGGCCCAGCCCACGCCTCTCTCGCCTGACTGGCGGATCAGATCGCCTCTGACGCAGCCTGCAGCGGCGGGGATTTCGTCGGCAAGAGGGGGTCGGGTATCCGGTTTCCGAGTCGAAGGAAGCCGGCTCCCGTCAGTGCCAGCGCCAGGGCGCCGCCCCACCAGATGGTGTCGGGTGACGTTCCGAGCAGCACGCCACCGACCGCGGAGCCGAGAGCCACGCCGACCATGAAGCTGAGCTGGTAGAGCGACATGTAGCGGCCGAGCAGATGCGGCGGCGCGATTTCCGCGACTAGCGGGCCGAGCACGATGAACTGCCCACACTCAGCGATCGCGATCAGGATCGCGACGCCGGCCAAGACGCTGGTAGCGGCGAGCGTCGAGTGCGTGAGCGTTGCGAGCAGGACCGCGAGCAGGCCGACTGCGAATATGGCGCTAGTGGCGAACAAAGCGTGAGTGCGGCGCATCCGCGCCACCACCCGTGTCGCCGGTACCTGCGCTACGACGATGAAGAACGTGTTGATGAACACGACAACTCCGATCCCAACGGGCCCGACAGGTGTATGCGCCACCGCAAACGGCGGGAGGATGTACGAGAAGAACGCGCCGCCGATCATCACAAGCGCGAGGTTGCCCGCGATCAAGGCGAGCAAGAGCCGATCCCGGGCAACAGCCCGGAAACCCCGTGCGCCCTCGCTGGCCGACGGAGCATCCGCGAGGCCAGGATCTGGGATCCAGACGAGCACAACCAGCGCGAAGACGACGAACGTGACTGCGTCGAAGAGGTAGAGGCCCTGGAACGCCTGGAGTTGATGATGGGTGGCCGCGACGATCAAGCCCGCAACCGTCGCGCCGAGGCCGAGACCGAAGTTGCCTGCGACTCGTCGGAGCGCTGTCGATGCGGCGCGCTGCTCCGCCGGGACCAGGGTCAAGGTCAGGACTTGGCCGGCGGTTCCTACGAGTCCAAAGCCGACACCGCCGACGGCCGAGCAGACAAAGCCTTGCCAAGGACGGTCGACAAACGCCAAGCCCCCGTAGCCAAGCCCGTTCAAGACATTGCCCGCGATCAGGATCCGTTTCGCACTCAAATGATCGAGGAGCGCACCCGAAGGGAGCGTTACCACTGCGGCCGTGCCCATGACCGTCGCCAGTACCAGCCCCGCGGTCGCCGTCGAGAAGCCGCGGACCGCGTGGAGGTAGATGATCTCGAAGGGAAGGATCAGTCCGGTTCCGAAGTAGTTGAGCGCGTTCCCGCCCTGCAGAACGAGGACAGGCCTCGGTAGGCCCGTACGCCAAAGGGCGAAAACACGTGCGAGCGGGCTGCTCACTCTGTTGGGCGACCGGTCGCTCCACGACGGCGAGCGAGGCGGCGCTCGAGCTCCTCGCGGCAGGCGCTCAGCCGCAGCTCGATCGCCGTCCGCACGGGCTGGGGCGGGCGGATGTGGGCCTCCCGGGCCTGGCGGTACCGATCGGCATCGCGCTGGAAGCGGGCCGTCCGCTCGAGCACCATCTGCTGAATCAGCTCGGGGTACATCGGAGGTCAAAGACACCGCGATGCCGCGAAACGGACCGCGGTCCGTTTACGACGGACCTGGTGTCATTAACGCGATGACCGTCGATCTCGAGCGGGCCAAGAGAGGTGACGAGCGCGCGTTCGCGACGCTGGTCGAGCCGTTCCGGCGCGAACTCCAGCTGCATTGCTACCGGCTACTCGGCTCCGTGCAGGACGCCGAGGATCTCGTCCAGGAAACACTGCTCGCCGCCTGGCGCGGGCTCAACGGCTTTGAGGAGCGGGCGTCGCTGCGCTCCTGGCTCTACAGGATCGCAACCCACCGGAGTCTCAACGCAATTCGCGAACGCGGGCGCCGCCCCGCCACGGAGAACACCATGAGACCGTCAAGAACCCGCGACGCCGTCGAGCCCAGCTGGCTCGAGCCTTACGCGGACAGCGCGCTTCCGGATCGCGCTCCCGGACCTGAAGCACGCTACGAGCAGCGCGAAGCGATCCAGCTCTCGTTCATCGTCGCGCTGCAGCAGCTGCCTGCGAAGCAGCGCGCAGCGCTCGTGCTGCGCGACGTGCTCGGCTTCCCCACCGGCGAAGCCGCCTCGATCCTCGAGACGACGCCGCAGTCGGTCAAAGCCGCGCTCCAACGCGCGCGCGCAACGCTCGACTCGTACACCGTCGAACGCGAGCAGGCGCCGCTTCCCGACTCGCCGACCGAACGGAACCTTCTCGCCACCTTCAGCGACGCCGTCGAAGCCGGCGACACGACGCGCCTCCTAACTCTGCTGAGCTCCGACGCTCGTGTGACCATGCCGCCGAGCCCGGGCGAGCTCATCGGACACGAAGCGATCGGCGTGTACCTCGACCACGGCGCCGAGGTCCGCGGCGCCCCGCTACAGGTACGCCCAACCCGCGCCAACGGCCAGCCGGCCTTCGGCTGCTACCTACGCTCGCAGCCCTGGGGCATGATGGTGCTCACCTTGAGCGGCAGCAAGGTCGACGAGATCACCTTCTTCGCCGACCCCGCGCTGCCCGGCCGCTTCGCTCTTCCCGAACACATCTAGCCGACAAGGATGGGTCGACGTGAAATGGAAGCCGCCGTTCAGGGGTCATTCCCGAACACTGGCCGAGGCACCGGATCTTCCGCTCGGCGCCTCCTATCGCGTGTTTTGGTATGCCTCAAGAGCCTGCTTACGGAGGCTGCCGCCGTCCGGCCGGGGGGTGTTATTTCGGACGGCTCCGCGCTAGGCTCCCGCCGGTGTCGGGTCGGGGTCGGGGTCTCGGTCTCCTCTTGGGGTGGTTCGCCGTCGTCGCGGCGGTCGTCGCGGTCGGTCTGTTCGGGAGCGCCGCGCACCGCGCCAGCGCAGGCCCCTCGCTCGTCCGCGTGCACTTGACCCTGGCGCCGGGCGCGCGCGTGTCGCCGCACCCGCTGCTGCTGACGGTCGGCGGGCCGATCTACTGCATGCAGCTTCGCCACCTCGCCCGCTACCTCGACGCCTCGCTCCTCTGCACCGACTACGGGCCTGACCGCTACGAGCAGCCGGGCGAGCGGACCGGCCGGCTCGAGGACTGGGGCAATCCCGCCTACGACGCGGCGGTCGCACGCCTGCCCGCGAGGATCGAGGCCCGCGGGGTGAAGGTCTCGAAGCTGATCGTGGCCGGGGTCTCGTACTCGGGATTCGCGAATGCCGAGCTCGTCGCGTCCCAGCCACGGCTCCATCCCGCCGCGCTCGTCGTGATCGACAGCTACCTCGACCTCACCGCCCGCTACGACGCGCTGCCGCCGAATCACGCGACGCAGCAGGAGATCGTGCGCTCCGTGGGCGGGACACCGGACCAGATGCCGGCGGCGTACGCGCAGCGCTCGCCGAGCCATCACCTCGGCAGGCTCGCGGCGGACATCCGGTCGGGGATGCGGTTCGTGGACGTGTGGAGCACGGCTCCGTCGGAGGTACGCGAGTTCCGCGGCGCCACCTGCTCGGAGGACGCGAGCGCGCGCTGGCTGAGCCAGCTCGCGACCGTCGCCGGCCACCCGGTCCCCGGTTACGTGACCCAGCTGCCGCACGCGCACGCGCTCTGGAACCACGGACGGAGCGTGGTCAGGCTGGCCGGGCTCGGCCACGGCGCGCCGCCGCTACCCGCCCGCCGCGTGCTGTTCCGGCCGGACGTGCCTCCGGCCGCGCGCAGCTACTGCGTCTTCACGCCGGCCTAGAGCGGCGCGCCGCCCGGCACGACCCGGAACGTGAGGTGCCGTGTGGTGAGGTTGCCGTCGGCCGTCGCGACCTGGACAGCGACCGTGTAGCTCCCCGGCGCCAGCGTCGTGTCCGGCGGCGTGAGCCGGAAGCCGTACGAGCCGGGCAGCTGCGGCTGCGAGCGGCCGACGAAGTTCTGATGGGTCCCGTCCGCATAGACGCGCCAGTAGTCGCGGCTGGGCGGGATCGTGACGGCGAAGTCGGCGGCGTACGTCCACGGGACGAGGACTCCGACGCCGGCCCGGGTCAGGCGCCACTTCACCGACGCCGGCGTGACGGGCAGGTTCTGCCACGGCGGCGGAACGGGCAGCGGCGTCTGGTCCTGCGCCTGCACGACGAGCCCGAACGGGCCCGAGACCCGAGCCGGATCGAGGACGACGCCGTCGGAGCCGACCGCGTCGAGGCCGACGACCTCCGGATGGCTCGTGCTCCGGTACGGCTCCAGGTGCCCGGGAGCCAGCGGGTTCACGGCACAGGTGCCGCGGATCTCCGTCAGGTGCAGGTGGCCGCGGCGCGGGATCTCCGTCCCCAGCACCGTCTTCGACGCCGTCACCCAGGCGCCCGTGTGAACGAGCGGGAGCACGTGCCAGTACTGGAAGGTGCGCCCGTCCCGCGTGTGCACGACGACCTCCTCGGCGTTCGGGACGCGGGCTCGCCCCGAGACGACCGGGTAGACCTTCTGGTCGGGCGTCGCGTAGATGTCGATCCCGTTGTGGAACGAGAACTGGCCCGGCGAGTCCGGGGTCAGAGGCGCGTTGACGCTGGCGACGAGGTTGCGCGGATCGCCGAAGAAGCCCCGCACCGGATGCTGCTGGTGGAACGGCCGCAGCGGCCATGGGTACGGCTCGTCTGCGGCGGCCGCAGTGCCGCAGCGCGAGATCAGGCCTTGCCAGAGGCCGCCCGTGTAGGCGAGGAGCTGCCGATTCTGCGCCGACCCGGCCAGCGGGTGCGCGAGCAGCACGAGGGCGGCGACGCCCAAGCCGAGCAACCAACGAACGCGATTCGTCTCAATCCCTCCCTCGCCAGGACCGCGGAACGTTCCACCCACCATGGTTCCCGCGCGCCAAGGGCAGCCGCTAGACGCAAGCGCGTCATCCGCGGGCGACGCTGTCTAGGCCCGGAGCACCGCGCGGCGCGGGCCGGCGAGGAAGCCGGCCTCGACGAGCAGCGGCATGACGAGCGTCTCGGTCACGGGCTCGCCGTCGAAGCGCTCCACCGCGAGGCGCTTCGCCCCGCCGCGCTTGACGAAGCCGACGAGCGCTGCGAGCGCCGGGCGGAGCCAGTCCTCGTCCGGTTCCCGTAGCGGGACGAGCGAGCGGCCGCCGCGCTCGACGAAGAGCGCCGGCTCACCGCCGAGCAGGACGACATGGGCTCCGGCCACGCGGGCGGCGCGCGCTCCGGCGCGCTTCGGCCACGGGAGGACGGCGCCGTACGGCTGGGCGGGGTCGGCGGCGGCGAGCACGAGCGGCTCCCGCTCGTCGTCCTCGCGCGGCCGCAGCTCGCGCAGGCGCTCGACCGCTCCGCCGAGCGCGAACTGCGCACCGCCGAGCCCTTCGACGAAGTAGCCGCGCCGGCACGAGCCGAGCGTCTCGAGCGCGCGCAGCTCGCCGTAGACAGCGCTGTAGCCGCCGGGTATCCCTTCGGCGCGAACCGAGTCGCGGGTCACGATTCCGTGCCGCTCGAGCTGCAGCTCGGCGAGAGCGCGGCGGTCGGCGACGCCGGCGAAGAGCTCCGCCGCGAGCGACCAGCGTCCCTGGGTCGCCGTGAGGCGGTGCGCCCGGGCGCGGGAGAAGCGCCGGGCGCGGCGGTCGGGCCGCGGCGGCTGGTAGCGCCGCTCGGCGCGCAGCGGTGCCCAGGAGTCGTTCGTCACCTCGCCGCTCCAGACGAGATCCCAGAGCGGCGGGAGTGCGGTCTCGGCGTCGAGCTCCGTGGCGGCGAGCAGCCCGTCCCAGAAGAAGGCGCCGCCGGCGAGCGCCGTCCGAATCGCGTCGTGCGCATCGCCTTCCGGGAGCGGCGCAGCAGGTGGACGCCCCAGCAGCGGCCCATCGTCGCGGAAGAAGACAGCCACGCGGTCGAGTCCGGCTCCGACCCACACGAGCTCGCCGGAGGCACAGAGCTGGTCGAGCTGCTCGGGCCGGTAGTCCGGGACGCGCCGGGGCAACACCTCCGCCTCCCAGAGCCCAACGGGGAGCGCCAGCGCCTGCAACGGGATCAGCGCCTCGCGGAGCGACGCGCGGCGGCCGATGCCGTGCCAGCTCGGCAGGAAGCGGCCGAGCGCCGCCTGCTCGACCGGCTCGACCTCGCGCCGGAGCGCCGCGAGCGACGCACGGCGCAGCCGCCGCAGGACCTCGACGTCGCACCACTCGCGCTCGCTGCCGCCCGGCCGGAGCTCGCCGCGGACGAGCTTCTCGTCGCGTTCCAGCTCACGGAGCTCCTCCTCGACGACGACGCCGAACCACGCGGTTGCCTCGCCCGTCGTGAACGGCCCACGACCGCGAGCGAAGCGCGCCACGAGCGAGCGCAGCGCGTCGGGCACGGGCTCGAGGAAGACGTCGGGGAGGCCCGACGGCGGCACGATCCCGAGCGCGTCGCGGTAACGGCCGGCATCCTCCGCCGCCGTGAGCCGCTCCTCACCTGCGATGCGCACGCGGATCGCCCGCCGCTCGGCCTCGAGGATCGCGGCATGCGACTCGTCGAACTCGCCGAGAGAGAGGTCTCCTCTGAGCCGAAGCAAATCGTGCAGCGCCTCCGAGTCGCGCGGGAACGGCCGCAGCGACGCCTCCACCTCGGCGAGGGCCGTCGGGTCGATCAGCTCGCGCAGCTCTTCCTGGCCGAGCAGCTCCCGCAGCAGATCGCGGTCGAGCGAGAGCGCCTGCGCACGCCGCTCCGCCGGCGGCGTGTCGTCCTCGTACATGTAAGTCGCGATGTAGTCGAAGAGAAGCGACGACGCGAAGGGCGACGCCGACGCTGTCTCGACGTCGACGAGATCGATCTCGCGCGCACGGAGCCGGCCGAGCAGCTGCTTCAGCGCCGGCAGATCGAACACGTCCTGCAGGCACTCGCGGTACGTCTCGAGCACGATCGGGAAGCTCGCGTACTTGCGCGCGACCTGGAGCAGCCCCTGCGCCTTGAGCCGCTGCTGCCAGAGCGGCGTCCGCTCGCCCGGCCGGCGACGCGGGATGAGCAGCGCGCGCGCCGCGTTCTCGCGGAAGCGGGCGCCGAACAGTGCCGTCTGCCCCACTTCGGCCAGCACGAGCTCCTCGAGCTCGTCCGGATCGAGGACGAACAGGTCGGTCGCGGGCGGCGAGTCGGCGTCGGGCAGGTGGAACGCGATCCCGTCGTCCGACCAGAGCGACTGCACCTCGAGGCCGAGCGATTCGCGCAGCCGCGCGCCGACGGCCATCGCCCACGGCGCGTGCACCCGCGCCCCGAACGGCGTGAGGATGCAGACGCGCCAGTCGCCGATCTCGTCGCGGAACCGCTCGATGACGACGGTACGGTCGGACGGCAGCGCACCGGTCGCTTTCTCCTGCTCGCGGAGATAGGTCAAGAGGTTCCGCTCGGCGCGCTCGTCGAGGTCGGGCACCTTCGGGTCCCGCGCCGCGAGCAGCTCGCGCGCGAAGCTGCCGATCGCCTCGCCGAGCTCGTACGGCCGGCCGATGCCCTCGCCCTTCCAGAACGGCACCGCGCCCGGCACGCCCGGCGCGGGTGAGACGAGCACGCGGTCGCGGGTGATCTCCTCGATCCGCCAGGAGGAGGCACCAAGGACGATGACCTGGCCGGCGCGTGCCTCGTAGACCATCTCCTCGTCGAGCTCCCCCACGCGCCCGCCGCCTTCGCCCGCGATGAAGACGCCGAAGAGGCCGCGGTCGGGGATCGTGCCCGCGTTCGTGACAGCGAGCCGCCGCGACCCCGGCCGCCCGCGCACGACGCCGGCCGTGCGGTCCCAGATGATGCGCGGCCGCAGCTCGGCGAACTCGTCCGACGGATAGCGGCCCGCGAGCATGTCGAGGACGTTCTCGAGCTGCGTGCGCGAGAGGTCGGTGAAGGGATAGGCGCGGCAGACGAGCTCGTGCAGCTCGGCGACCTCGATCTCCTCGTCGGCGCAGATCGCGACGATCTGCTGCGCGAGGACGTCGAGCGGGTTGCGCGGGATCTGGGTCTCCTCGATCAGCCCCTCCCGCATCCGCTGCGCGACGACCGCACACTCGAGCAGGTCGGCCCGGAACTTCGGGAAGATGCGCCCTCGCGAGACCTCGCCGAGCGAGTGGCCGGCGCGACCGATCCGCTGCAGGCCGCGCGCCACCGACTTCGGCGACTCGACCTGGATCACGAGGTCGACGGCGCCCATGTCGATCCCGAGCTCGAGCGACGACGTGGCGACGAGGCACGGGATGCGGCCTGCCTTCAGGTCTTCCTCGATCTGGGTGCGCTGCTCGCGCGCGAGCGAGCCGTGGTGGGCGCGCGCAATGTCTTCCTCGGCGAGCTCGTTGAGTCGGAGCGCGAGCCGCTCTGCGAGGCGCCGGTTGTTGACGAAGACGATCGTCGAGCGGTGCGCGCGGACGAGCTCGACGAGCGCCGGGTAGATCGAGGGCCAGATGGAGCGCGCCTCCCAGCCTTCCTCGCGACTCTCGCCACCCGGCTCGCGCATGTCCTCGACCGGGACGACGACCTCGAGGTCGAGCTCCTTCGCGACCCCGGCGTCGACCAGCTCGATCGCGCGGCCGCCGGAGACGAAGCGCCCGATCTCCTCGAGCGGGCGCTGCGTGGCGGAGAGCCCGATCCGCTGCGGCGGCTGCGCCGCGAGCGCCTCGAGCCGCTCGACCGAGAGCGCGAGGTGGGCGCCGCGCTTCGTGCCGGCGACCGCGTGCACCTCGTCGAGAATCAGCGTGTCGACGCTGCGCAGCAGCTCGCGCGCACGCGACGTGAGCATCAGGAAGAGCGACTCCGGCGTGGTGATCAGGATGTCCGGCGGCTCGCGGAGCATCGCCGCGCGCTCCTTCTGCGGCGTATCGCCGGTGCGAACGGCGACACGGAGCTCCGACCGGAGCCCGGCCAGCGGCCCGCGGAGGTTCCGCTCGACGTCGTAGTTGAGCGCCTTGAGCGGCGAGACGTAGAGGACGCGGAGGCCGTGTCCCGGCGCCGCGGTCAGCCGATCGATGGCCGAAAGGAACGCGGCGAGCGTCTTCCCGGAGCCGGTCGGTGCCTGGATCAGGACGTGTCCGCAGGCGGCGATCGCGGGCCAGCCCAGTGCCTGCGCCGGCGTCGGCGCCGCGAAGTTCCGCTCGAACCACGCGCGCGTCTCGGGCCGAAAAGCGTCCAGTGGCTCCATGAGCCGAGCCTAGCGACGACCTCGCCCGCCGGGACTGGGCCGTTTACCGTACGGGCATGGTCACGTGTCCAGCCTGCGGAACGGAGAACCCGGACACGTCGCGCTTCTGCGGGATGTGCGGCGCCGCGCTCGTCCCCGTGGCCGCACCGCCGCGCGAGGAGCGGAAGGTCGTGACGATCCTCTTCACGGACCTCGTCGGCTCGACCGCACGCGCGGAAGGGCTCGACCCGGAGGACGTCAGCGCGACGCTCTCGGCGTATTACGCCCAGCTGCGCGCCGAGCTCGAGCGGCACGGCGGCACCGTCGAGAAGTTCATCGGCGACGCCGTGATGGCCGTCTTCGGCGCGCCGGTCTCCCACGAGGACGACGCCGAGCGCGCGGTGCGGGCCGCGCTCGCGATCCGCGACTCGATCGGCGAGGAGCTCCAGATCCGCACCGCCGTCAACACGGGCGAGGCACTCGTCGCCCTCGGAGCGAAGCCCGGCGAGGGCGACGCGATGGTGGCCGGCGACGTCGTCAACACGGCCGCACGGCTGCAGAGCGCGGCGCCCGTCAACGGGATCCTGGTCGGCGAAGGGACGTACCGCGCGACCCGGGACGCGATCGACTACCGCGAGGCGCCGGCCGTCGCGGCGAAGGGCAAGGCCGAGCCGGTCAGGGTGTGGGAGGCAGTCGGCGCCCGGTCGCGCTTCGGCAGCGACGTGGAGCAGAAGCTGCGCACGCCGCTCGTCGGGCGCGAGCGCGAGCGCGACCTCCTCGCCGACGCGCTCGCACGGGCGCGCACCGAGCAGTCGTCCCAGCTCGTCACGCTCGTCGGCGTGCCGGGGATCGGCAAGAGCCGCCTCGTGGCGGAGCTGTTCCAGATCCTCGAGGCCGACCCCGACCTCATCAGCTGGCGCCAGGGCCGTTCCCTCCCGTACGGCGAGCGCGTGAGCTTCTGGGCGCTCGGCGAGATCGTCAAGGCGCACGCCGGGATCCTCGAGTCCGACGACTCGGCGACCGCCGAGGAGAAGCTCGACGCGATGGTCGAGACGCTCGCCCAGGACGACGGCGAACGGGAGTGGCTGGCCCGCCACACGCGTCCCCTTGTCGGCCTCGAGGGCACCGAGCGCTCCGAGCGCGAGGAGGCGTTCGCTGCATGGCGGCGGCTGATCGAGGCGGCGGCCGAGCAGCGGACGCTCGTGCTCGTGTTCGAGGATCTCCACTGGGCCGACGACGGTCTGCTCGACTTCGTCGACCACCTCGCCGAGTGGGCGACGACGGTCCCGCTGCTCATCGTTGGCACCGCCCGGCCGGAGCTGCTCGACCGGCGGCCGGGATGGGGCGGCGGCAAGCGCAACGCCTTCACGCTCTCGATCGGCGCGCTCAGCGACGAGGAGACGGCCGTCCTCCTGCAGCGGCTGCTCGACCGCCCGGTGCTCGACGCCGACGCCCAGCAGGCAGTGCTGCAACGCGCCGAGGGCAACCCGCTCTACGCCGAGGAGTACGCGCGGATGCTCTCCGAGCACGACGGCGGCGACCTGCCGCTGCCCGAGACGGTGCAGGGTCTGATCGCGGCGCGGATCGATGGGCTCGCGCCGGCGGACAAGGCTCTGCTGCAGGAGGCATCGGTGATCGGCAAGGTCTTCTGGCCGGGCGCGCTGCCCGGGGCCGACGCGGAGAGCCTCCACTCGCTCGAGCGGAAGGAGTTCGTCCGGCGCGACCGCCGATCCTCGATCGCCGGCGAGACGCAGTACGCGTTCCTCCACGCGCTCGTCAGGGACGTCGCGTACGGCCAGATCCCGCGCGCGGAGCGGGCCGAGAAGCACCGGTTCGCAGCGGAGTGGCTGGCATCCCTGGCCGGCGACCGCACCGAGGACCTTGCGGAAATGCTCGCCCACCACTATCGCGAGGCTCTCTCCCTCTCGGAGGCGGCCGGGCTCGACACGACCGCGCTTCGCTTCCCCGCACGGCAGGCGTTCGTCGACGGTGCGCGACGGGCCTTCTCGCTCGGCGTGGGCGCAGGGGCGCACGAGCTCGCGCTCGAAGCTCTGGCACTCACCCCAGAAGACGACCCCGAGCGGGCTCCGCTGCTTTTGCTCGCTGCAGATGCGAGCCGTCTCAGTGATGGCGACGACGTGCTGGCCCTTGGCGAAGCTGCCATCGAGGCGTTTCTCACCTGCGGAGACGCGGGACGGGCAGCGGATGCGGTCGCACTCCTGGCGAGCGACCAGTTCCATCGGGGAGACACCAACGCGACTCGCGCGGCCCGCGACCGGGCGCTGGAACTCGCGAGACAGGATCCGACGTCAGCCGCCTCCGGACGTGCGATGGCCGCCGTTGCGCGCAGTCGCTATCTCCTCGACCGCGATGCGCAGGGCGCTCTCGAGCTCTCGCGTGAGGCACTTGTACTCGCGCGGGAGACCAAGGACGAACGAGCGGAGGCGATCGCTCTCAACACGATCGGACTCGCACGGGTCCTGTCGGGTGACGCGGAGGGAGTGGCGGACCTCGAGCGCAGCGTCGAACTCTCGGCGCAATCCGGTTCTCTGTTTCACCTGGTAACGGGCCTGAACAACCTCGGGAACACGCTTTGGGAGGTCGGGAGACTCGCGGACGGGTCGGCCCGGATCCACGAGGCGCGCGCGCTCGCCGAGCGGTACGGGTTGATCGGCCTGCTCCGTTGGAACGATGCCGAACTCGTGTACGACGCGTACAACAGGGGCGAAGTGAACACCGTCGTCAGCGCCGCCACGAAGGTGCTCGACACCGGTCTCGGGAGCGCGAGGTACCAGGAACGGCCGGTACGCGCCAGCCGGGCCTGGGCGCTGCGCATTCAGGGCCGCACCGACGAGGCGCTCGCGGATGCAGAGCAGGCCCTTGACGGCTTCCGCGAGAGCGGAGGCGACGCGCAGGTCGGCCCGTTCATCCTCACCACCGCCGCCAGATGCCTCCGGGCCGCCGGCAGGGACGCAGAAGCAGATTCCGTGCTCGAAGAGGTGCTCTCGGGAGAGCTCGACGACATCGCATTCGACCTTCCGCTGGAACTCGTCGAACTCGGTCGCAGCGACGAGTACCTCGCGGTGGCCGCAAGACAAACCGGGTACGCCTGGCTCGAGGCCGGTCGGGCCGCCGCGTCCGGCGACCTCGTGCGTGCGTCCGAGCTTTACGGCTCCATCGGTGCGCAGTTCCCCGAGGCGTGGGCGGCGCTGCTCGCGGCCGAGCGCGGCGACGCCTCGCGGCTCGACGCGGCGCTCGCCTACTTCGAGGAGCAGCGTGCGACGCCGTACGTCCAGCGCTGCCGCGCTCTGCTGCAGGCGTCTGCGTAGGATCAGGCCATGCCCGAGGCGCTCTACTTCACCGAGGACGACGCGGCGAACCGCCTCCTCGCGGACGATCCGTTCGCGCTGCTCGTCGGCTTCGCGCTCGACCAGCAGGTCACCGTCCAGCAGGCGTTCCTCGGCCCGCTGCGACTGAAGGAGCGGCTCGGCACGCTCGAGCCGCGCAAGGTCGCAAAGGCCGACCTCGAGCCGCTCTTCCGTGTGAAGCCTGCGATCCACCGCTTCCCGGGCTCGATGGCCGGGCGGGTGCGCGACCTTGCCGCGACGGTCGCGGAGGACTACGGCGGCGACGCGTCGCGTCTCTGGACGGAGGCCGCCGACGGCGCCGACCTCCGCAGGCGGATCTCCGCGCTGCCGGGCTTCGGCGAGATGAAGGTCAAGGCGCTCGGGTCGGTGCTCGCGAAGCGCTTCGACGTGCCGGTCGCGCAGGAGCTCGTGCCGGGCCATCCGACGCTCGGCGACGTCGACTCGGCCCAGGCGCTCGCCGACTATCAGGCCGCGAAGAAGGCACATAAGGCCGAGTGGCTGGCGTCGAAGTCCACACGCTGATCGACGGCGGCCAGCCGGCCGAGCAGACCGCCAACGCGCTCGCCGAGTTCCTCGCAGACGCCCAGCAGACACTTGAGATCGCGATCTACGACCTCAACCTCCCGCCGGAGCTCGACGAGATCGTCTGCGGCGCCCTCGTCGCCGCCGCGAAGCGCGGGGTTGCCGTTCGTCTCGCCTACAACCTCGACCACGCAAAGCGGGAGCAGGTGCCGGTGCCGCCGCCGCCGATCACGGATGCCGACGCGGTCGAGTCGATGCCCTTCCCGACTGCCGCGATCCCGGGCGTCCCCGACCTCATGCACCACAAGTACGTCGTCCGCGACGCGGCCTCGGTCTGGACCGGGTCGACCAACTGGACCGGCGACTCGTGGACGCGCGAGGAGAACGTGATCGTGACCGTCGACTCCGCCGGGGTTGCGGCCCGCTACCGCGAGGACTTCGAGCAGCTCTGGACGACGCGCAACGTGGCGCGCAGCGGCAAGGTCGACACCGCACCCGTCGACGGGATGCGCGCGTGGTTCTGCCCGGGGCGCGGCGAGAAGCTCGCGCACCGGATCGCGAAGGCCATCGGCTCGGCGCAGCGCCGCGTCCGGATCGCCTCGCCCGTCATCAGCTCGGCGCCGATCCTCGCGACCCTCGCGCAGGTCGCCTCCGACGGCAAGGTCGACCTCGCCGGCGTCGTCGACGCAACCCAGATCGCCGAGGTGCTGCAGCAGTGGCACGAGAACGGGAACGCCGAGTGGAAGGCGCCGCTGCTGCGGACGGCGCTCACCCGGGCGCCGTTCTCCGGCAAGGTCACGACGCCCTACGCCCCGGGCTCGGTGCACGACTACATGCACGCGAAGGTGACCGTCGCCGACGACACCGTCTTCGTGGGCAGCTTCAACCTCTCCCACTCGGGCGAGCTGAACGCCGAGAACGTGCTCGAGCTCCAGGATCCGCAGATCGCGGAACGCCTGGCCGCGTTCGTCGACGAGGTTCGCGGCCGCTATCCCCCGGTCCACGTTTAGCGAAGGCGCGCGCCGGCCGATCACAAGGCCGTGAGACGTCTCGCGCCCGTAGTCGCGCTCGTCGCGGTCCTGCTCACGGGCTCGACCGCCGCCGAGGCGCTGCGGCTGCCGGCGGCCCGGCGCTGTCCTGTCTTCCCGGCGAACAATCCGTGGAACCAGCGCGTCGACACGCTGCCCGTGGCGGCCGACTCCGCGGAGCTGATCGCCTCGATCGGGCTCGACGCCCCGGTGCACGCCGACTTCGGCTCGGGCAAGTGGGACGGCGGCCCGATCGGGATCCCGTTCGACGTCGTCTCGCGGGCGACGCCGCTGCGTCATGTCTCGTTCGGCTACGCCGCCCAGTCCGACCGGGTGCGGTACCCGATCCCGCGGCACGTCCAGATCGAGGGAGGCCCGCAGGCCGGCGGTGACCGGCACGCGATCCTCGTCGACCGGAGCTCGTGCCGGCTCTACGAGCTTTATGACCTGCGGCACACGAGCCGCGGCTGGACGGCCGGCTCCGGTGCGACCTGGAATCTCCGGTCGAACCACCTCCGGCCCGCGGGCTGGACCTCGGCCGACGCGGCCGGGCTGCCGATCTTCCCCGGGCTCGCCCGCTGGGACGAGGTCAAGCGCGGCGTGATCGACCACGCGCTTCGCTTCACGGCGCCGGCGACGCGGCGCGCGTACGTGTATCCGGCGCGGCACTACGCGTCGGACTCGACCGATCCGTCCCTGCCGCCGATGGGGCTGCGGGTGCGGCTGAAGGCGAGCGTGAGCATCGCCTCGTTCCCGCCGCAGGCACGCGTCGTGCTCAGGGCGCTGCAGCGCTACGGGATGATCCTCGCCGACAACGGCTCACCCTGGTACATCTCCGGCGCGCCGAACCGGCACTGGTCGAACGACGCGCTGCACACGCTCGGCCGCCTCACGGGCGCCGACTTCGAGGTCGTGGACACGTCCTCTTTCCCCCACCCCGGCGCGTAGAGGCGTCGCGCCTCCGGGCACACGCGAGTCCCGGTGGCTGCCACCGTGCCCGCCTTTCGGCGGCGGCTAGCGCGTCGCCCAGTCGGCCCGCGGATCCGGCAGCGGCGTCAGCACCGGCTCGACGCGGTCGCGCAGATGCTCGAACGCCGGCGGCAGGATCAGCTTCTCGCCGAGATGGGCCGGATCCTCGTCCGTCGCGAAGCCGGGCCCGAGCGTCGCGATCTCGTACAGCACGCCGGCGGGCTCGCGGAAGTAGATCGAGCGGAACCAGAAGCGGTCGATGATCTGCGTCGGCCGCCCGCCCGCCTCCTCGACGAGGTCGTGCCACGCCTGCTCGTCCTCCATCGTCGAGGCCCACGCGACGTGGTGGACGGTGCCGGCGCCGCCGACGCCGGGCACGTACGGCGCCTCGCCGTACTCGATCCAGCCGCCGCGCGTCTCGGCCCGCGTGTCCCAGCGGCCGTCCTCGTGCTCGAACCCGAGCGTCGTGAGGAACTCGCCGTCGGGCCGGCCGTACGCGCGCACGCCCTCGAAGCCCTGCAGCGCGAGGTCGCGTGGAATCTCCGGATGGTGCGCGACGAGCGGCTCGTCGGCGACCTGCGAGACGACGAGCTCGTGCTGCAGCCCCTCCGGATTCGCGAACCGGAGCGAGTCGCCGTCGGCCTCTACCTCGTGACCCTCGGCGCTCAGGCGCTCGGCCCAGAACTCGAGCGCGGCGGCCGAGCCGACCCGCCAGACGACGGTGTGGACCATCCCGTTCCCCGCCTGCCCGACCTGCGCGTTCGGGTACTCGAAGAAGGTGATGTCGGAACCGGCGTGCCCCTCCTCGTCGGCGTAGAAGAGGTGGTAGACGGTCGGATCGTCCTGGTTGACCGACTTCTTCACGAGCCGCAGTCCGAGGATCCGTGTGTAGAAGTCGACGTTCCCGGGCGCGTCGGCCGTGATGCAGGTGACGTGGTGGATGCCGTCGAGGCGCATGCTCAGTCTTCCGACGCCGGCGCCGCGAGCAGCTCCTTCGCCGCTTCCAGATCCTTCGCGTGCACCAGGATCTCCCGAGATCCTGCCGCCATGAAGTCCTCGAGCGAGGAGTCGATCGCCTCGGTGTCCCGGTAGGCGCACTCGAACCCCGCCGACCGGAGCAGGCCGCAGACCACCTCGGCCTCCGACTCCCCCGACACGACCATCAGGACGACTGGCTCCTCTGCACTCACAGCGCGAAGGCTACTCAGCGCGGAACGGTCCCAGGGTGGGGAAGCGGTCGTGGCCGTCGAGCAGGTGGCGGAGGAAGAGGGCGACGCCGACGTCCCCGGTGAAGAGCGAGTAGCGGCCGCGACCGAGTGCGGCCCGCTCGCGCTCGACCTGGCCGATCGCGTGCAGCGCGAAGGCACGCGCCCGCTCGAGCCACAGCTCGTCGCCCGTCCGACGGTGGAGGACGAGGAAGGCGTACGCGTTGCCGGCCGTCCCGTGGCAGAGGTTCGAGCCTTTCGCCAGCGGCCCGGCGCGCCAGATCAACTCGCCGCCCGCGAGCGCGAGATCCTCGTCCATCACGTCGCCGAGCCCCGCCACGATGCCCGGCGCACCGTGACACCACTGCACCCGGATCTTCTCCGGCGGCGAGCCCTCGGCGGGCGGCCAGTTGGCGAGCGGTCCGTCGCGGAGCGCCAGGCGGGAGAGCACAGCGTCCACGTCGACCGGGCGCCGGTGCGCGAGCGCCAGCTGGTTCCCGGCGAAGCCGTGCCCGACGCCGTAGTAGCGCGTCTCGCCGAGCCGATGCTGCGTCCAGAGCCCGTCGGCATCGCGCGCCGCCTCCAGCTCGTCGGCCAGCGTGTCCCAGGCTGCCTCCCACCGCTGCTCGCCCGTCCAGGCGAGCATCGCCTCGGCCGCGAGGAGCGAGCCCCCGGCGCCCCAGAGCATTTCGTTCCACTCGTGCTCGAGATTGGCGAGGACGAGCTCGTGCACGCAGTCGGCGAGCGCCGCGTCACCGGTCAGGAGGTAGCCGACGAGGGCGATTCCGCACTCGCCGCCGAGGTAGCTCGGCGCGTAGGCCCACTCCTCCCCCATGTCGGGCTGACGGCGATACCGGTCGAGAGCGCCGAGCACCGCGTCGCCCCAGCCGGAGCTGCCGAGCTCGTGCAGAGCCCACGCCATCCCGGCCACGCCCAGGTAGATCGAGTTCGGCGAGTCGTCGACCTCGTCCGCCGGATGGAATGGCCAGCGCTCGCCGTCGAATGCTGTCTCCGCGTCGGCAACGATCGTCGTGATCGCGTCCTCCGCGCGCGACTCGTCCCACTCCGCCGCCGCGAGAGGCTCGTGCTCGCTCGGACGGAAGAGCTCAGCCAACGCCGGCCAGGAGAAAGGCGCGCGACTCGCGGAGCATCTCGCGGGCGATCACGAGGCGCTGGATCTCCTGGGTCCCCTCGTAGATCTGCGTGATCTTCGCGTCGCGCATGAAGCGCTCGACCGGGTACTCCCTGATGTAGCCGTAGCCGCCGAGGATCTGCACCGCGTCGGTCGTGACGGCCATCGCAACGTCCCCGCACTTGAGCTTGGCCATCGCCGACGCCTTCGTCAGCTCCGCGTCGTCGACGCCCTCGTCGACCATGCGCCCGAAGCGGTAGAGGAGGCCGCGCGCCGCTTCGCACTCCGTCTCCATGTCGGCGAGCTTCGCCTGGATCAGCTGGTGCTGGCCGATCGGCTTCCCCATCGTCTCGCGCGTCTTCGCGTACTCGAGCGCGTAGTCGGTGGCGCCCTGCGCGATGCCGAGCGCCTGCGCCGCGACCCCGGGCCGCGAGCGGTCGAGGATGCGCATGGCGATCCGGAAGCCCTCGCCTTCGGCGCCGAGCAGGTTCGCGGCCGGGATGCGGCAGTCGTCGAACGTGAGCTCCCCGGTGGTCGAGCCCGAGATGCCCATCTTCGGCTCGAGCCGCGCGACTGCGAACCCGGGCGTCTCGGCCTCGACGACGAAGGCCGAGATGCCGGAGTGGCCCGCGTCCGGATCCGTCTTGGCGAAGACGGTGTAGAGGCTCGCGACGCCGGCGTTCGTGATGAACCGCTTCGAGCCGTCGAGGACGTACTCGTCGCCCTCGCGCCGCGCCGTCGTCCGCATCGCGGCCGAGTCCGAGCCCGAGCCGGATTCGGTCAGCGCATACGCCGGCAGCCACTCGCCCGAGGCGAACTTCGGGAGGTAGCGCTGCTTCTGCT
This sequence comes from uncultured Actinomycetes bacterium, assembly GCA_963743545.1. Taxonomy (GTDB): domain Bacteria; phylum Actinomycetota; class Thermoleophilia; order Gaiellales; family Gaiellaceae; genus Palsa-739. The sequence goes on from CAVUQB010000007.1 coordinate 232,469, forward strand.
CCTCGTTGCCCGCGAGCTTGAGGCCGAGCGAGCCGAGTTCCTGCACCGCAAGGATCAGCGCCGAGGTGGCACAGACCTTCCCGACCTCCTCGATCGCGATCAGCGAGAGCAGCGCGCCGGTGCCGAGCCCGCCGTATTCCTCGGCGAAGAAGAGGCCGAAGATGTCGTTCTCGCGGAACAGCTCGACCACGTCCCACGGAAACTCGTGGGAGGCGTCGATCTCGGCCGCGCGCGGCGCGATCCGCTCGCGCGCAAGCTGCCGCACGAGGTCGCGCAGCTCGCGCTGCTCGTCGGTCAGGACGTCCCAGGGCACGGCGCGGATTCTACGGGGACGACTCGATTCCCAGCGACCGCTCGAGCGCTGCCGCCTGGACGAGCGACTCCGGTGTCGCGAGGGCACGCAGGGCTCGTGCGCGCCACCACGGCGCACGGGTGCCGAGCGCCTGCTCCACCGCGGCGGCGGCCGCGGCTGCTTCGCCCTCGGCGAGCAGCAACCGCGCCCGCGTCAGCGCCTGCGAGGACAGAGCCAGCTGCGAAACGTGCTTGCCCTCGGTCGCGGCCTGCAGCCGGTCGACGGCGGTTCGCGCGTCGGCGAGCGCACCGACGTCGAGCCATGACTGGATGACGGCTTCCACGGCCGCCAGCCAGCTGGGATCGCCGTAGACGAGGTCGAACGACGCGAGGCGTGGCTCGAGCTCGGGCACGAACGACGGCCGCAGCCCAACCTCCGCGAACGCGATGTCCATCGCGCAGACGATGACGCGCGCGTACGGCGAGTCGCTCGAGCCGCGGAGCGTCTCGAAGAGGGGGAACGCGCGCTCGATCAAGTCCGTGCGCCCGCGGGCCTGGGCGATCGGCCGGAGCACGAACCAGGCGCGAACCGCGATCTGGAAGAGATTGCGGGCCTCGGCCGCTTCGACCGCGCGAAGGCCGACGTCGACTGCGTCATCCCAGCTCCCGGCGACCAGGTGTGCCTCCGCACGGCAGTGGTCCGCCCAGGCCACTTCGTCCACCAGACCGCGCGCCTCCGCGAGCTCAGCGGCGCGCTCGACCTCGGAAAGCGTCCGCTCGGGCTCGTCGGCGACGAACACGACTGCCTGCGCCCGCGCGGCGGCTGCGGCGCGCTCCCAGCGGCCGCGGGCACGCGCGAGCGACTCGACCTCGGCCCAGCGCTGCCTCGCCGGCTCGTCGTCCTCCTCGACGCAGGAGGTCAGGAGCTGCAGCGCCTCGAGCTCGGCGTCGGGTTCGCTCGCGCTCCGCGCGAGGGTCAGCGCGCGCTCGCCGTCGCTGCGGGCGCGGCCGAAGTCGTCCCACGCGCTGAGGACGGCATTGCCGCGCAACACGAGCAGCTTCGCCGTCGCCACGTCCTCGCGCTCGCCAAGCTCGAGCAGGAGCTCGTCGGCGAGCTGCTCCGTGACGGCGAACTGCGTCTGCGAGCGCAGGAGGCGGCCGAGCGAGCACGCCGCATCGACAGTGCCTGCTCGCGCGAGATCGGTCCCAACGCCGCGGTAGGCGTCGAGAGACTCCTCGAGGAGCGGCAGCGCCTCGTCGACGCCGGCTGCCTTGGCCGTTGCCTCGCCCAGCAGGTGGAGGCGCCGGGCGCGATCGAGCCCTTCCTCGCCGCTCAGCTCGAGCGCGCGCGCGGCGAGATCGCGGGCGCTCGCCCACGCGGCGAAGCCGAGAGCGACGCGCGCCGCCGTCTCGAACCAGCCTGCGGCGCGCGCCCGGAGCGCGTCGCGCTCGAGCCCGCCGATGTCCCGCGCAAGCGCAGGTGCGCCGGTGAGAGCGGCCGCGTAGTGCCGCGCGATGACCTCCGCGAGCGCCGGCCGCGACTGCTCGGGCCGCTCCGCGAGCCAGTCCGCGAGTCGCACGTGGAGTCGAGCACGCTCGGCGCGCGCGAGGCTCGCGTAGCCCGCGTCCCGCAGGAGCGCGTGCCGGTAGGAGTGGCTCGGGCCGAGCAGAACGTCCTCCTCGGGCTCGGAGACGAGCGCCCGGCGGACGAGCGTCTCGAGCGCGGCAGCGGTCTCCTCAACCTCGAGCGCCGCCAGCGCCCCGCGCGGAAAGCGGCGGCCCGCGACGGCCGCGCGCCTCGCCGCGGCACGCGCAGGCGGCGGCAGATCGTCGAGCTGCGCGGCGTAGATCGCCTGCACGGTCAGCGGCAGCTCGACCTCCTCGGCAGGCGCGGCGAGCCGCCAGCCGGTGTCGGCGGCGGCGAGGATCCCGACCCCCGCCCACGTCCGCAGCAGCTCCTCGACGAAGAGCGGGTTCCCGGCGGAGCGCTCGGCGACGCGCTCGACGAGCTCGGGAGGAAGCGCCTCGCCGACGAGCTCGCGCACGAGCTCCTCCGTCTCGCGCGGCGGGAGCAGCGGCAGGTCGAGCCGCTCGCCGCCGTCCACCCACTCCGGACGCTCGTCGAGCAGCACCGGCCGGGCGGTCGCCACGACGAGGCGCCCGCGCGGCCTCGCCGCTCGCCCGGCGAGGCCGAGGAAGGCGAGCAGGTCCGGCGAGGCCCAGTGGACGTCCTCGACCAGCCAGAGCGCAGCGCGGTCGCCGGCGAGCGCGTCGAGACCCTCGAGCCAGGCAGTGAAGAGCTGCTCCCGCTCGGCGCCCGGCTGGGCCTCCGCTGACCCGACCGCGCCCAGCAGCTCGGCGATCACAGCGGCGCGAGCCTCGGTCGCGCCCGCCTCGCGCGCGAGCAAGGCGAGCTCGTCAGGCGCTCTCGTTCCGCCCGCGAGCTGCGCGACCGGCTCGAACGGCGAGAGCACGTCGGGCCGCAGCCGCGCGCGCAGGACCGCCGCACCGGCCGCGGCGGCCCCGAGCTCGTCGAGCAGCCGGGTCTTGCCCACTCCGGGCGGCGCAACGACCGTGACCCGGGTGGTCGAGCCGACGAGCGCGCCGAGGAGGTCCAGCTCTGCCTCGCGGCCGAGGGTGGGCGCGCGCAACCCTCCGAGCGCCCGCTCTCGCGACCGCTCGGCGTGGATGCCGACGGCGCGCCACGCCGGCACGGGCTCGGCCTTCCCCTTCAGCTCGAACGGCGGCAGGCGCTCGAGCTCGATCGCGTCGGCGACGGCGAGCGCGGTCGCCTCGCCCACCGTCACGGTCTCGGGCTCACCAGCCGCCTGCAGGCGCGCGGCGACGTTCACCACATCGCCGGTGACGGGTCCGCGCTCGGCGCTCGCCTGCCCGTACACGGTCTCGCCGCTCGCGACGCCCACGCGCAGGCGAAGCGCACCCGGCGCGAGCCTGAGGCCGGCGCCGACGCGCTGCACCGCGGCCACGAGCGCGAGCCCCGCCCGCACCGCGCGCTCGGCGTCGTCGTCGCGCACCCGCGGCGCGCCGAAGACGGCCATCGCCGCGTCCCCGACGAACTTCTCGAGCTGACCGCCGTGCCGCGCGACCGTCTCCCGGACCGCCTCGAAGTACGCGTCCTGCACGAGTGTCACGTCCTCCGCGTCGAGCTCCTCCGACAGCGAGGTGAACCCGACGAGGTCGGCGAAGAGAACGGAGACGACCCTCCGCTCGACGGGCCGGTCGCTCGTCATCGCTCAGCCCTGGTGACAGACCGCTTCGACGTTGTTGCCGTCGGGATCGAGCACGAACGCCCCGTAGTAGTTCGGGGCGTACTGCTCCCGCAGGCCGGGCGCGCCGTTGTCGGTGCCGCCGGCCGCGACTGCGGCAGCATGGAATGCGTCGACCGTCTCGCGATCGCCGCAGGTGAAGGCGACATGCGTCCCGGTGCCGTACGGCTCGCGCTGCGCGACCCAAAACGCGTACCTGCCCTCGGGGCCGAACGCGGCCGCTTTCCAGTCCTCGAACGCAGCCGTCTCCTGGATCCCGAGCGGCTCGAGCGCCTGCCGGTAGAAGGCCCGGCTCTTCTCGAAGTCCCGCACATTGACGCCGACATGGTCGAACATCGTCACTCTCCTCTCGCAGTAGCCTCTGCGCATGATCCTCCGCAACGGGACGATCCGCACGCTCGACCCGTTCCTGCCGACCGTCTCGTCACTCTGGATCGCGGGAGAGCGGATCGCCGGCGGCGTGGGCGTGCACGAGACGTCGCTGCCGAGCCCCGAGACCGTCGACCTCGGCGGCCGCTGCGTCCTCCCCGGCTTCACCGACTCGCACGTTCACTTCCCGACCTGGGCACTCTCGCAGCACGACGTCCGGCTTCACGGCTGCAGCTCGCTCGCCGAGGCGCTCGACCAGGTGCGCGCCGCCCCGCCGGCCGGGAGCTGGCTGCGCGGCCAGGGCTGGAGAGACGCAGACTGGCCCGACGGCCCGCCGACCCGCCAGGCGCTCGACGAGGTCGTGAGCGACCGGCCGGCGCTGCTGATCTCCAAGGACTACCACGCGCTCTGGCTCAACTCCGCCGCGCTCGCGCTGGCGGGCGGCGACCTCGAGGTCGACGGTGGGGTCGTCGTCCGGGACGACCGCGGCGAGCCGACGGGAGTGCTCTACGAGGAAGCGGCCTGGCGTTTCAAGGGCCGGTTCGCACACGTTCCCGCGGACGAGTACGTCGAGGCGATGCGCGCCGGAGTCAAGATCGCAGCCTCGCGCGGCGTCACGTCGCTGCACGACAAAGACGGGTGGCTCGGCGCGATCGGCCTCTGGCAGCAGCTCGAGCAGCAGGGCGCGTTGCTCCAGCGCGTCTGGCAGTCGACGCCGGCCGAGCGGCTGCCGCAGCTGCGCGAGATCGGGCTGCGCAGCGGTGTCGGCTCTCCCCTGCTCCGCCTCGGCTACCTGAAGACGTTCATGGACGGGACGCTCGGCTCTCAAACGGCGTGGCTGACGGACGGCAGCGGCGTCGTGATCACGACGAGCGAGGAGCTCGAGCAGATCGTGCGCGACGGAGCCGAGGCTGGCTGGCCCGTCGGCGTGCACGCGATCGGCGACGCCGCGAACAAGGCCGCCCTCGACGCGTTCGAGCTCTCCCGCGATGTCTGGCAGCCGCTGGGGCTGCGGCAGCGGATCGAGCACGCGCAGTGCCTCGCCCCCGAGGACGTCGCGCGCTTCGCCGAGCTCGGGATCGCCGTCTCCCTCCAGTTCACGCACGCGCCGTCCGACGAGCAGCTCGCGAAGCGGTTCTGGCCGGACCGGCTCGACGGGACGTACTCGTTCCGCTCGCTCCTCGACTCGGGCGCGCTGCTGGCCAACGGCTCCGACGCGCCGGTGGAGGAGCTCGAGCCGTGGGCCGGCGTCGTCGCGGCCGTACTCGACCACTGGCGCGCCGACCAGCGGCTCACGCTCGACGAGGCGCTCCACGCCGTCTGCGTCGCGCCCGCGTGGCTCTCGCGCGACGAGCGCGTCCGCGGGACGCTCGTCCCCGGCCGTTACGCCGACCTCGTCGTGCTCGACCGCGATCCGTTCGCGTGCGAGCCCGAGGAGCTGCGCGACGTTCAGGTCGTCGCGACGATGCTCGGCGGCCGCTGGACGCACAATCCGCCGCCATGGAACTGAGCTGACACAGCATTGAGATGACGCTGCACCGAATCTCACGCGACGAAGTGATCTGGTCGTTCGGGCCGGACCTCCAACCGGTGCTGGAGGTCGAGCCCGGCGACGTCGTCACCTTCGAGACGAACGACTGCTTCACGGGCCAGATCCGGAGCGAGGACGACCTCGTCACCGAGATCGACCTGTCGCGGGTCAACAGCGCCACCGGCCCGGTCGCGGTCAAGGGCGCGGAACCCGGCGACTCGCTGGTGGCCGAGATCCTCGACGTCCGGCCGATCGAGTGGGGCGTCGCCACGCTCATTCCCGGCTTCGGCCAGCTGACCGACCAGGTCCGGTCCCCGGTGACGCGGCTGTTCGAGGTGAAGGACGGCGTCGTGAAGATGAACGACCGCGTCTCGTTCCCCGCCCTGCCGATGGTCGGCGTCGTCGGGGTCGCGACAGGCGGCGAGGAGCTCTCGAACGGGCTCGCGGGCCGACACGGCGGGAACCTCGACGACCACTGCCACGGCGCCGGGGCGCGCATCTTCTTCCCGGTCCGGCAACCCGGCGGCATGTTCGCGGTCGGCGACATGCACGCGGCGATGGGCGACGGCGAGATCTGCTTCACCGGCGTCGAGATCGCAGGGGAGCTGGACATCCGGTTCGATCTCCTGAAGGGGAAGCAGGCGACGTGGCCGGTGACCGAGCTCGCGGACCGCTGGCTGCCCCACGCGACCGCGCCCGAGTACGGCGAGGCGCTCGCGCTCGTGTCCGAGGAGGCGGCGCGCCTGCTCGTCGACGAGCACGGCTTCACGATGGAGGACGCGTTCATCTTCCTCTCGGTCGCCTGCGACGCCGGGGTCGCGCAGGCCTGCAAGCCGTGCGAGGGCTTCGGGACGATCGCGCGCTTCTCGATCCCGAAGATCGACGCCTGCCCGGCGCCGTTCAGCTCTTAACAACGCGGCGTACAATCGAGTGCATGGCCACGCGGACGATGAACCCTGTCCACGTCGCGGGCGAGTGCGCCGTGGCGGCGACGGCCGAGATCGTCGGCGCGAAGTGGACGGCGCTGCTCGTCCACGACCTCTCCGAGGGGCCACGCCGCTTCTCGGAGCTCGAGCGCTCGTGCCAGGGCATCAGTCCACGCACACTCGCCGAGCGGCTCCGCGCGCTCGAGGGGGAAGGAATCCTCGAGCGGCAGAGCTATGCCGAGACGCCGCCGCGCGTCGAGTACCGGCTGACGGCGAAGGGCGAGTCGCTGCTGCCGATCATCGACGCGATGCGCGAGTTCGGGCACGAATGGCTCCCCTGCGGGCGCGCGCACCCGCACGCGCTGTAGCTAGTTCAGCCGGCCAAGCGCGGTGAAGAGCGCGGCAACCGTGTCGATCCCGGCCGCGAAGTACTCGACGAGGAAACGCTCGTTCGGCGAGTGGATGTTCGACTCGGGCAGCGCGAAGCCGCTGAGGATCGTGTCGATTCCCTTCTCGGTGAGCGCCGGCATGAGCGGGATCGAGCCGCCGACGCGCGTGAGCAGCGGCCGCGTCCCGAGCGCCTGCTCGAACGCGCCGAGCGCGAGCTGGACGGCGGGCGCATCGGCGCGGACGACGCCCGGGTTCGCGCCTTGCCACGAAATCTCGAGCTCCGCACCGGCCGGAGCGGCCTCGTGCAGCAGCCGCTCGGCGGCGGCCCCGACCGTCTCGACATCCTGACCCGCCGCGAGGCGGATCGAGAACTCGGCGGAAGCCTCGACGCTGAGCGTCGTGTTGCGGACGCCGGGCTTGCCGCCGACGATCCCGTTCACGTCGGTCGAGGGCTCGGCCCACGTGCGGACGTAGAACTCCTCGCCCGCCTTCGCGTCGAGCGGCTGGGCGCCGGCCTCGGAGATCGCCTCGGCACCCGGCGGCAGCTCCGACCACGCGGCGAGCTCGTCTGCGGTCGGCGGGGCGATCCCGGCGCGCAACGGCTCCGGGAGCCGGCCGTCGGGACCCGCGAGCACCGCGTCGAGGCAGCGCAGCAGCACGTGGATCGCGTTGAGCGCCGCGCCGCCGTACATCCCGGAGTGCAGGTCGCGCTCGCCGGTGCGCACCTTGACGTCGACGCCGACGAGACCGCGGGTCGCGAGCTCGATCGTCGGGACGTCGCGCCGCAGCATCCCGCCGTCGAAGATCACGCAGGCGTCGGCCCCACGCTCGTCCTGGGCGATCCAGTCGGCGATCGTGTGGCCGCCGACCTCCTCCTCGCCGTCGAACGCGATGCGGAGGTTGACGGGCAGCGCGCCCGCCTCGACGAGCCGCTGCGCCGCCTTCAGGACGAGCCAGAGCTGGCCCTTGTCGTCGGCGACGCCGCGCCCGTACGCCCACTCGCCGCGGATGTCGAGCTCGAACGGGTCGGACTCCCAGAGCTCGAGCGGCGCGGGCGGCTGGACGTCGAAGTGGTTGTAGACGAGGACGGTCGGCGCGTCGCCGGCCCCGTTCGTGGCGGGAATCTCGCCGAGCACGAGCTCGCGCTCCCCGAACGGCGTCAGCTCGGCGGTGCCGCCGATACGGCGGACCAGCTCGCAGACCCACTCGCCGGCGCGCTTAACGTCCTCCCGGTGGGCCGGGTCGGCGCTCACGCTCGGAATCGCGATCAGCTCCGCCAGCTCGGCGCGCCAGGCCTCATCCACGGGGAGAGACTCTACGGAGATAGTGCGCGCCTCCGCCGAGCGAACCCGCCTCGTCGGCCGGGTTGAGCAGCGCGCAGGTTCGGAGCGAGAGACAGCCGCAGCCAATGCAGGTCGTCAGCCGGCCGCGGATCGCCTCCAGCGTGGCGATGCGCTCGTCGAGCTCGCGCCGCCAACTGCGCGAGAGCCGCTCCCAGTCGCGCTTCGTCGGCGTCTTGCCGGCGGGCAGCTCGTCGAGCGCCGCGCGGATCCGCTCGAGCGGGACGCCGGCCGCCTTCCCCGCCTGCACGAGCGCCACGCGCCGCAGCGTGACGCTCGCGTAGCGCCGCTGGTTGCCATCCGTTCGCCGCGCCGAAATCAGGCCTGCGCGCTCGTAGAAGCGGAGAGCTGACTGCGAGACGCCGCTTCGCTCCGAGAGCTCGCCGATGGTCAGTTCTCTCGCCACTTGACTTCAACCATAGTTGAGGTTCTACCGTGGAGGGATGGCGACAATGACGCCTCTCGGCTATGACGACCTGCCGGCGCTGCTCACCCGGCTGACCGGCGACGAGAAGCACGACCGGAGCTCGTTCTCGACGCTCGACGTCGTTTGGGTCCTCTACGACCGCGTCCTCGGCGGGGGCGACCGCTTCATCCTCTCGAAGGGTCACGGCCCCACCGCCTACTACGCCGTGCTCGCCGCGAAGGGACTGCTCCCCGTCGAGCTGCTCGAGGGCTTCGGCGACTTCGACTCGCCGCTCGGCCACCATCCCGACCGCAAGCTCGTGCCAGGCGCCGGGTTCTCGAGCGGCTCGCTCGGCCACGGGCTCGCAGTCGCCGTCGGCTCGGCCCTGACCGGTCGCCGCGTCTTCTGCCTCGTTGGCGACGCCGAGCTCGAGGAGGGCTCGAACTGGGAGGCAGTGCAGTACGCCGGCCGGATCGGGCTCGTGCCCCTGACCGCGATCGTGATCGACAACCACTCCTCCGCGCACGGCTGGCCTGACGGCGTCGAGCGCCGGTTTGCGCTCGAGGGCTGGGCCACGGTCCGCGTCGACGGCCGCGACCACGAGCGGCTCGAGGCGGCGCTCGCCCCGGATCCCGCGGGCACGCGGCCGCGCTGCATCGTCGCGGAGGTGGAGGCGAAGTGACGACGATGCGCCAACGCTTCTACGAGCTCGCCCGCGAGGCGCTCGACGAGGACGAGCGGGTCGCCGTCGTCACGGCCCAGATCGGGACCGAGGCGATCGGGGAGCATCCGCGCCACTTCGACGTCGGCATCCGCGAGCAGCTGATGATCGGCGTGGCCGCCGGCCTCGCCCTCGAGGGCTACCGGCCGGTCGCGCATTCGTACACCCCGTTCCTCGTCGAGCGCCCCTACGAGATGCTCAAGCTCGACCTCGGCCACAACGACCTCGGCGCGGTCCTCGTCAGCATCGGCGCCTCGTACGACGCGGCGCACGAGGGGCGGACGCATCAGGCGCCCGAGGATGTCGCGCTCGTCGCGGCGCTCCCCGGCTGGACGATCCACGTTCCCGGGCACGTCGACGAAGCGGACCGGCTCTTCCGGCAGGCACTCGGCGGCGACGGCCGGACCTACCTCCGCCTCACCGAGGAGACGAACCACGCCCGGGTCGATCCCGGCTGGCTCACGGTGCTGCGGCACGGCTCTCCCGGCGCGCCGCTCGTCGTCGCCGTCGGCCCCACGCTGACCCCGGTTCTCGAGGCGACCGCCGACCGCGACGTCTCGGTCGCCTACATCGCGACCGTGCGGCCGTTCCCGCGCGACGAGCTCCGCGACGCACTCGGCAGCGCAACTGACATCGTCCTCGTTGAGCCCTACCTCGCCGGCACCTCGGCACCCGAGATCGCGGTCGCGCTGCGCGACCGGCCGCACCGGCTGCTTGCCCTCGGCGTGCCGAACGCGGAGTTCCGCCACTACGGCACGGGAGCGGAGCACCGCGCCGCGCATGGGCTCGACGCGGCGGGGATCAGCCGCTCGCTCGAGGGCTTCCTCGGCGCCTAGCCCCAGTCGTCCGCGAAGTCCCAGCCGCGCAGCTCAGTCGGCTCGAGCCGGACGAGCACGGCGTTCCCGACGGTGGCCGCGTAGGCCGGGCCGTCCTCCGGGCCGAGGTAGCGAACCGCCATCGAGAGGATGGCTTCCGCCGCGCCCTCGGCCTCGAGGCGCGCTTCGCCCCGCGCTTCCAGCCCAGCGTACGGAGGCTCGTGCCCGTAGACGAGGACGCTCGCCCGCGGGTCGCGGCCCAGGTGCTTCAGCTTGATGTCGTTCGGGCCGACGACGACGTCGAAGCTGCCGTCGCGCCATCGGTGCCACACGGGCGAGAGCAGGACGCTGCCGTCCCTGCGGTACGTGGCCAGCACCGCGACGAGCGGCTGCTCGAGCAGGTCGCCGAGGTCGGCGGGTTCGAGCTTGCGCATCGGCCGAGTCTAGGCGACGTCTCTGAGCGAGTTCGTCAGTCCGAGCGCCCGCAGCTTCTTCAGGCTCTGGTTCTCGATCTGGCGGATCCGCTCGCGCGTGACGTTGAACGCGCGCCCGACCTCGTCGAGCGTGCACGGCTGCTCGCCGCTGAGCCCGTAGCGCAGCTCGAGCACGCGCCGCTCCCGGTGCGAGAGCGTGCCGAGGATGTTGCGCAGCAACTCCTGGCGCAGCGTCACATCGGCCGCCTCGTCGGGCAGCGGGGCGTTCTCGTCGGTGAGGAAGTGGCCGAACTCCGACTCGTCCTCGTCGCCGACCGGCTTCTCGAGCGAGATCGGCGCCTGCGAGGTGCGCAGGATCTGCTCCACCTCGTCGAGCGGGAGGTCGACGTCCCGCGCGATCTCGATCGGCAGCGGCTCACGGCAGAGCTCGCCGCGCAGCTTGCGCTCGGAGCGGACGATCTTGTTCAGCTTCTCGACGACGTGGACGGGCATCCGGATCGTGCGCCCCTTGTCGGCGAGCGCCCGCGCGACCGCCTGGCGGATCCACCACGTCGCGTAGGTCGAGAACTTGTAGCCCTTGCGCCAGTCGAACTTCTCGGCGGCGCGGACCAGGCCGATCGTCCCCTCCTGGATCAGGTCGAGGAACGGGAGCCCCTGGTTGCGGTAGCGCTTGGCGATCGAGACGACGAGGCGAAGGTTCGCCTCGACCATCTCCTGCTTCGCGCGATGGTCGCCGCGCTCGATCCGTTTCGCGAGCTCGACCTCCTCGGCCGCGGTCAGCAGCTCGACCTTGCCGATGTCCTTGAGGAAGAGCTGGAGCGCATCGGTCGAGACCTCGCGGGTGGTCTCGTCGAGCCGCACCTCTGGCTTCGGCTCGACCTCCGGCGCCTGGGCGTCGACGATCTCGACGTGCAGCTCCTCGAGCGCGCGGTAGACCTCTTCGACCTGAGCATGGTCGAGCTCGAGCTCGTCGAGGGCAAGTGCGATCTCCTCGACGCTGACCCGCCCGGCGGCCAGTGCCGTCTCGAGCAGATTTCGTGCTTCGTCCGTCTCGAGAACGTCGCTAGGCGACGCCTCCACCACGGCTGTCTCGGCCATGCTCCCCCTCCCTCGCGATGGTGGAGGATGCCACGCACGGAGCCGCAGCCGCCATAGGCCGTTCGGCTCATATTTCCTTTACTTAGACCTAGTATCAGGCAGGCGCGAAAGCAGTCTTCGTGCGTCTTCCCCGTAGGACGAATGCCGGCCGTAGGCCGCCGCGAGCCGGAGCTGCTGGATCGCCTTCTTCCGCTCGCCGGTCCAGAGCAGGAGCAGGCCGAGATGGAAGCGGACGACCGCGGAGTGCGGGAAGACGCCGGTGAGCGGGCCGAGGCGGCTGAACGCCAGTACCGGATTCGCCTTCGAGAACCTGCCGACGGCCGCGGCCGTGCGCGCGAGCGGGTCGTGCGGCGCGAGCTTCGCGGCGGCCTCGAGCTGCTGTTCGGCCGAGAGCGGCCGCTCGAGCCCCCAGAGCGCGGAGCCGTACAGGAGCTTCGCGCGGACGTCGGGCCTCGCTGCGGCGCGGGCCAGCGCGGCAAGCTCCTCCGACGGCGGCAGCTTCGCGATCGCGCGCGACGGCCCGAAGTCGAGCACGAGGTACGGCAGGGACGGCAGGCCCTGAGGGCTCAGCTTCGGGTGCAGGAGATCCTCCGCCTTGACCCCGTACGGCGAGTCGGCGCCGACCTTCGCAGTCTTCTCCCACGCGGCGACCGCGTCGGCGTTCAGACCCGCCCAGTAGTCGGCGATACCGACGTGAAGCAGCGCGACGCTGCTCCCCGGATGCGCGGCCGCGAGGCGCTGCAGCGGCGCGAGTCCGGTCTGCTTCCACGCCGCGAAGGCCGAGCCGATCTGCGCCTCGAGCGAGTGGGAGCGGTTGAAGATCGCGGCCGCCTGCGCCGCGCGGCCGGCGTTGTAGAGCACCTGCGCGCGGGCGAGCGCGAGTGCCTCCGCGCCCGTGTCGACGCCGAAGTTGAGGTCGAGCGGAGGCAGCCCGGCGCGCGGCTTGACCACCGCGTTGGGGAGAGTCGTCCGCTCGCCGCGCGTCTGGAGCAGCGTCGCCCCGACCACGGCCGCTGCGGCGATCAGCGCGGCCAGCGCGACGATGACGACGACGCGCCGGTTCCGTACTCCCACGAGGGAGCGAGCTTCCGTCGCCACGCTCCGAGCGTAGCCAGGAACGGGGTCGCTACATTTACGAAAGCGATGCCGAACTATCGGGAACTCCTGCAGCAAGTCAAGTCAGAGATCGACGAGGTCGACGTCACCCAGGCGCGCGAGCTCCTGGCCGCGGACGACCGGCCGCTCGTCGTCGACGTGCGCGAGCTGGACGAGTGGACCGAGGGACGGATTCCGGGCGCGATCCACATCCCGCGCGGCAACCTCGAGTCGCGCATCGAGCAGGCGGCTCCCGATCGCGCCCAACCGATCTTTCTCTACTGCGCCGCGGGCAACCGCTCGGCCTTCGCCGCGAAGTCGCTCGAGGAGCTCGGCTACGAGAACGTCGTCTCGCTCGCCGGCGGCTACACCGACTGGAAGCGCAGCGGCCTCCCCACCGAGCTGCCGCGCACGCTCGACGCAGCGAAGCGGCAGCGCTACAGCCGGCACATCCTGATCCCCGAGGTCGGCGAGGAAGGACAGCTGAAGCTGCTCGACTCGCGCGTGCTCCTGCTCGGCGCGGGCGGGCTCGGCTCGCCGTCGGCGCTCTACCTCGCGGCGGCCGGCGTCGGCCGGCTCGGCATCGTGGACGACGACCGCGTCGATGCCTCGAACCTCCAGCGCCAGGTGCTGCACTCCACCGGACGGCTCGGCGAGTGGAAGGCCGAGTCGGCGAGACGCACGCTGCAGGAGCTCAATCCCGACGTCGAGGTCGTGCCGTACGTCGAGCGGCTCAATTCCGAGAACGTCGAGCGGATCCTCGCCGACGGCTGGGACGTGATCGTCGACGGCACCGACAACTTCCCGACGCGCTACTTGATCAACGACGCGGCCGTCTGGCACGACATCCCGCTCGTGCACGGCTCGATCTACCGCTTCGAGGGCCAGGCGACCGTCTTTAAGCCGGGCGCAGGCCCGTGCTACCGCTGTCTCTTCCCGCAGCCGCCGCCGCCGGAGCTCGCCCCGAGCTGTGCGGAGGGCGGCGTGCTCGGCGTCCTGCCGGGCATCATCGGCTCGCTGCAGGCGAGCGAGGCGCTGAAGCTCTGCCTCGGGATCGGCGAGCCGCTCGTCGGGCGGCTGCTCCTGTTCGACGCGCTCGCCACCGAGTTCAGCGAGGTCAACCTGCGACGCGACCCGAACTGCCCCGTCTGCGGCGACAGCCCGACGATCACGGAGTACATCGACTACGTCGAGTTCTGCAGCGGAAGGCCGGCACACGCATGAGTCGCGTCCGGATCCCACCGATGCTGCGAGGCGAGGTCGGCGGCGAACGCGAGGTTCCCGCCGAGGGCGGCACCGTGCGCGAGCTGCTGTTCGACCTGATGGCCCGCTTCCCCGGTCTCCGGCCGCAGCTCGTGGAGGACGGAGACATCGCGCCGTACGTGAACGTCTACCTCGAGGGCGAGGACGTCCGGACGCTCGGCGGGCTCGACACCCCGGTCGACCACGGCTCGACCGTCATCCTCCTCCCCGCCATGGCCGGTGGGCTCTAGTCTCCGCACGGTCGGCTCCCTGCTCGAGCTCGTAGGCAAGACCCCGCTCGTCGAGCTGCCGCGCCTGACACCGAAGCCTTCGGTCCGCCTCTACGCGAAGCTCGAGGGCCAGAACCCGACCGGCTCGATCAAGGACCGCGTCGCGCTCGCCATGATCGAGGCGGCCGAGGCCGCCGGAGAGCTCGAGCCCGGCCGCGAGCTGCTCGAGCCGACGTCGGGCAACACCGGCATCGCGCTCGCGCTCGTCGCCAAGCTCAAGGGCTATTCGCTGACGTGCGTCCTGCCCGAGAACGCGACCGAGGAGCGGCGGCAACTCCTGCGCCTGTACGGCGCGACGATCGTCGAGTCACCCGGCTCCGAGGGCTCGAACGGCGCCGTCCGCGTCGCGCTCGAGCTCGCCGAGCGGGAGCCGCAGTACTTCATGCCGTTCCAGTACGCGAACGAGGCGAACCCCCGCGCGCACTACGAAGGCACCGGGGCGGAGATCGCGGAGGCGCTCGACCGCGTCGACGTTCTCGTCGCCGGCCTCGGCACCGGCGGGACGCTGATGGGCGCGGGCGCGCGGCTGCGGGAGAGCTTCCCCGAGGTCGTCGTCGCGGCCGCCGAGCCGCTGCCGGGCGACCCCGTGATGGGCCTGCGCTCGCTCGACGACGGCTACGTCCCGCCGATCCTCGACGTCGCGAAGCTCGACCGGAAGCTGCTCGTCTCGAACGAGGACGCCGTCGCCGGTGCGCACGCGCTCCTCGACCGCGAGGGCATCTTCGCGGGAGTCTCGAGCGGCGCCGTGCTCCACGTCGGCCGCCGGCTCGCGGCCGAGCTCGAGGAGGGAGTCGTGGTCTGCGTCCTGGCCGACGGCGGCTGGAAGTACCTGTCGGCGGGCTTCTGGCGGGGCGAGGAGATCGACGAGAGCAAGCTGTGGTGGTGATCCCGCCGGTGGTGCGCGAGGCGCTCGCCGAGCACGCGCGGCAAGAGCTGCCGAACGAGAGCTGCGGCCTGCTCGTGCTGCGCGACGGCGTGGCGGACCGCTACGAGCCGGGCCATAACGGCGCGGCGTCGCCGTACCGCTTCGAGCTCGAGGTCGGGCCCGACCTCTGGTTCCTCGAGGACGAGGGCTACGAGCTCGCAGTCGTCCACTCGCACGTCTCGGCGCCGCCACGCCCGTCCCGCACCGACGTGGAGAACGTCGGCCTCTGGCAGGGCCGGCCGTACGTCATCTACTCGGTCGCCCGCGACGAGCTTGCGGCATGGACGATCACCAACGGCTCGATCGAGCCGCTCGAAATCGGCGACCAGTCCGACCCTCGACGAGCCCAACCTGGTTGACTGACTGCTCAGACCGTCGTAACCGGGACCTGAGCCCCGACGAGTGGAGGTGGCAGTGGACGAGCCCACACAGCCCGCACACCGAATGGTCGTGACCCACTTCATCGTCTCCGCTGACGTCGAGCGCTCGCGGCGGTTCTATACGGAGGTACTCGGCGGGACGGTGGTCTTCGGCCCGGAGCCGACCAATATCGCGCTCGCCAACAGCTACATCATCATCAACGTCGGCGGAGGCCCTACGGACGACAAACCCACGGTCACCCTCGAGACGCCAAGCGACCCCGATCGGGTCAGCAGCTTCCTCAACATCCGGGTCGCGGACATCCACGCCGTCTACGCCGAATGGAGCGCCCGTGGCGCGCAGTTCCTGACCCCGCCGAAGCAGCACGCGTACGAGATCCGTTGCTACATCAGAGATCCCGACGGCTACATCATCGAGGTCGGGCAGACCACCGACCCGCAGGGAGACTGGTGGCCCGCCGACTGGCCACCGATCGAGCCCGGCGGACAGGCCGACTGAGCCCTACTCGACCTCGTCCTCGTCGATGTAGTCCGCGACCTGATCGCGGCGCGGTTCGGGACGCTCCTCGAACGTGACCGCGATCCGCTCGATGCGGTTGCCCTCCACCTCGAGCACGTCGAAGCGCATTCCGTCGTAGGAGACGTCGTCGCCCGGCTCGGGGGCACGGCCAAGCTGGCCGAAGACGAAGCCGGCCACGGTGTGGAAGTCCTCGTCCGGCAGGTCGGTCTTGAACCGGCCGTTGAACTCGTCGATCGAGAACATGCCGTCGACGCGATACGAGTCCTCGCCGATCTGCTCGACCTGCTCCTCGGGCACGTCGAACTCGTCCTCGATCTCGCCGACGATCTCCTCGAGCAGGTCCTCGAGCGTCGCGATCCCGACCATCGCGCCGTACTCGTCGACCACGACCGCGAAATGGCTGTTCGTGCGCCGGAACTCCTGCAGGAGCGACGCGAGGTCCTTCGTCTCGGGGATGACGTAGGCGGGCCGGAGCATCGACTCCAGGTCGAGACCGCTCAGCCCCCGGTCGTGGATCGCCTTGAAGAGGTCGCGCACGTGGAGGACGCCGACGATGTCGTCGAGCGACTCCCGGAAGACCGGATAGCGCGTGTACGGCGAGTCGAGGACGACGGCGAGCGCCTCCTCCACCGGCATGTCGATCGAGACCGCGGCCACGTCGGGCTTCGCGACCATCACGTCGGCGACGTCCTTGTCCCCGAAGACGAAGACCTTGTCGATCAGCTCCCGCTCGCTCTCGTCGATCTGCCCCTGCTGCGTGGAGCGGGAGACGAGCATGCGCAGCTCGGCCTCGGAGTGGACCTCGCGCTCGGCGCCCGGCGGCTCGAGCCCGAACGAGTGCAGGATCGCGTCGCTCGCGGCCTGGAGCGCCCAGATGAACGGGCGGAAGACCACGATGAACCCGCGCACGGGAGCCGAGACCCAGAGTGCCGTCCCCTCCGCGTGGCCGAGCGCCGCGCCTTTCGGCACGAGCTCGCCGAACACGACGTGGAAGAAGCTCAGGAGCGCGTAGGCGAGGAGGATGGCG
The DNA here is from genome assembly GCA_963743545.1 of uncultured Actinomycetes bacterium. Classification (GTDB taxonomy): domain Bacteria; phylum Actinomycetota; class Thermoleophilia; order Gaiellales; family Gaiellaceae; genus Palsa-739. The sequence goes on from CAVUQB010000007.1 coordinate 249,556, forward strand.
AGCACGGTCGACATCCACTTGTCGAACTCGTGCGACAGCGTGGCCTCGCCGAGAGCACCGATGCCCAGGGAGGTGAGCGTGACGCCGAGCTGCATCCCCGCGATGAAGCGGCCCGGATCGCCGGTGATCCGCAGCACGTCGCGCGCGCGCCGGTTCCCCTGGTGCTGGAGCTCGATGATCCGCGTCCGGCGCGCCGTGACGAGGCCGTACTCCGCTGCCACGAAGAACGCGTTGAGCAGGATCAGGACCGCGACCCCGATCAGCTCGAAGAGGAGTGTCACGCCCTCACACCGAGGGCGTAGGTACTAGGAGGGTTCTCGTCCAACTCGCCGGCCGGAGTATAGGGACGCGGTCGGAGGCGCCCTGTCCATACGAACGTATGTTCGCTATCCTCCACCGATGCGCGCCGAGTACCGGGAGGAGCCGTGCCGCAGCGCCCTCAACCGCGTCCGCGGGATGCCGTTCGCCTGGTCGCTGAACCCGTACACGGGCTGCGCCCACCGGTGCACCTTCTGTTACGTCCGCGCGTTCGAGGCGCGCGCCGACCGGCCGTGGGACGACCGCTACGGCGCGAGCATCCGGGTCAAGACGAACGTCGCGGAGGTGCTGCGGCGCGAGCTCGCCCGTCCGTCCTGGGAGCGCGAGCCGGTCGCGATCGGCGCGGCGACCGACCCGTACCAGCCGGCCGAGGGCCGCTACCGCCTGACGCGCGCCTGCATCGAGGCGCTCGCGGACGCGGCGAGCCCGTTCGCGATCATCACGCGCGGGCCGCTCATCGTGCGCGACGTCGACGTGCTCGCCGAGGCTGCACGCCGTGCCGACGTGTCCGTCACGTTCTCCGTCCCGACGCTCGACGACGAGATCTGGCGCCGCACCGAGCCGGGCACCCCGCCGCCGCGGCAGCGGCTTCGCGCGCTGTCGCGACTCGTGGATGCGGGGATCGACGCCCGGGTCGGGATGGCGCCGATCCTGCCGGGACTGAGCGACCGGCCCGAGCTCCTCGCCGAGGTCGTGCGCGAGGCCCGGGCAGCCGGAGCAACCGGGATCTGGGCGAACCTCCTCTACCTGCGGCCGGGAACGCGCGAGCACTTCCTCGCCGCGCTCGACCGTGACTGGCCCGAGCTGCTGCCGGAGTACGAGCGCCGCTACAGCCGCGGCGCCTACCTTCCGCGGCGAGAGACCGAGCCGGTGCGGGAGCTCGTGCGCACGCTCGCCCGCAGCCACGGCGTCCGCGACCGCCGCCGCGTGCGGCTCGAGCCGGCCCCCCAGCCCGAACAGCTGCAAATCGCCGCTATGTGACAGCCGGACTGCGGATCTATGATCTTCTGGCGTGGCCGCCGCCTCCTCCGAGATCACCTGTCTGATCGTCGACGACCACGAGGTGGTGCGCGAGGGGCTCCGGCTGTCGCTCAGCCGGGCGCCGCACATCCGGGTGATCGGCGAGGCCGCCGACGGCGAGGCCGCCGTCGCGCTCGCCGAGCGGCGCCGCCCCAACGTCGTGATCATGGATGTCCGCATGCCCGGCATGGACGGGCTCGAGGCGACGAAGATGCTAATGGAGAAGGTGCCCGACAGCTCGGTCCTCATCTTCACCGCCTACAGCGAGCGCAGCCTCCTGAGCCGCGGCCTCGAGTCGGGCGCGAAGGGCTATGTCCTGAAGGAGGCGCCGCACGAGACGCTGCTGCGCGCGATCGAGAAGGTCGCGAGCGGCGAGGGCTACGTCGACCCGGCGCTCATGCCCGCGTTCCTGACCGGCCGCGACAAGGACGACATGCTCACGGGGCGGGAGCGCGAGATCCTGCAGCTCCTCGCCGACGGCATGTCGAACGCGGACGTCGCCACCCAGCTCTTCATCAGCCAGGAGACGGTGAAGAGCCACGTGCGGCACATCCTCGCCAAGCTCGAGGCCGACACGCGCACCCAGGCGGTCGCCATCGCCCTGCGCGAAGCGATCATCGACTAGTGAAGCCGCGGTCGACCAGCTCCGCCGCCACCGAGACGATGACCGCCACCGACCGCGAGCCCGCCGAGCAGGTCCTCGCCGCGGAGCAGGACGAGCGCCGGCGGATCGCGCTGTTCCTCCACGACGGGCCGGTGCAGTCGCTGTCGGGCGTCGCGCTCATGCTCGACGCCTCGCTCGACCTGATCCGCCGCGGCGAGCACGAGCAGGCGCGCGAGATCCTCGACCGCGCGCTCGCCCGGACGCGGACGACGGTCGGCGAGCTCCGCGACCTCTCCTTCAACCTCGAGCCGGTGGCCCTGCGCGATCACGGCTTCACGGCTGCGGTCGACGCGCTCGCGCAGACCCGCGGCCGCGAGCACCGGATCGAGGTCACCCTCGACGTGGCGCTGATCGACACGCTCGCCGAGCAGACGCAGGCGGCGCTGTACCAGATCGTCCGCGAGGCGCTGGAGGAGGCGATCCGCCGCGGGCCTCCGTCCCGCTTCGACGTCGCAGCCACCTCGGACGCGCCCGGCTCGCTGCGCCTCGTGATCCGAGACGACGCGCCGACCGAGCGCCGCCGCCGGGCGCTCGAGGTGATGGGCGAGCGCGCGCGCACGCTCGGTGCGAACCTCACGCTCGACCACGAGGTCGGCGGCACGACGATGAGCCTCGAACTGCGCGGCCAGCCCACGGGCGACGACTAGGCTTGCGCGCGTGAACGGCGACGGCGCGCGGCAGTACCTCCTCTTCGTCTGGAAGCCCTCCGGCTACGAGCTGGTCGAGCAGGACGGCGACCCGCCGTCGGTCGGCTCCAGCGTCGAGGTCGAGGGGAAGCAGCTGCGCGTGACGAAGCTCGCGCCGTCGCCGCTTCCGGGCGACCGCCGCCGCTGCGCGTATCTCGCCGGCTAGCCGGCCCTCGGTTCAGTCGATCGGTTCGTTCTGGACGTTGTTCTCGTCCGCGTACTTCTGCGTGAGCTGATTGATGACCTCCGCGCCCTTGTCGAACGCGTAGTTGATCTCGACGAATGCGTTCCACTTGTCCGGCAGCGCATCCTCGGGGAAGATCGCCTCGACCGGACACTCGGGCTCACAGGCCCCGCAGTCGATGCATTCCTCCGGATCGATGACGAGGATCCGGTCGAACACGTGGATGCAGTCGACGGGGCAGACGTCCACGCAGGAGAGGTCTTTGATGTCGATGCAGGGCTCGGCGATGATGTACGTCACAGCGCCCTACTGTAGATAGCCGCCGCGAGCGGCTGCACGGCCAACCGTCAGGGTTCCGTGGAGCCCGTGAGCTCGGTGACGACTGCGCCGAGCTGGTCGCCGAGAGCCGACTTCGCGAGCACGTGGTCGAAGCCGGCGGCGTGCGCGGCGCGGAGCCCGGAGGTGTCGGTGTGGTTCGTGAAACCGACGATCGGGATGTCCGGATACGTGTCCGCGACCTCCTCCGCGTCGACGCGCGAGATGTCCGCGAGGACGATCTCCGGATCCTCCGTATGGTCGACTGTGATGAGACGATGACTCGGCAGGAGCACGTCAAGCTTCCCCCGCATGAAGAGATCGACCCCACACAACAGGACCGTCGCCACACCGGAAGCCTAAAGCGGGATGGAGGCTCCGTACAAGCGCGGGCTCGAAGCGATTCGCGCCGGCCGCTATTTCGAGGCGCACGAGGAGCTCGAGGAAGCGTGGCGTGCGGCGCCCACGGAGGAGCGCGATTTCTTCCAGGGGCTCGTCCACGTCGCGGTCGCGTGGTACCAGGCGGGCCGCAGTCGCCCCGTCGCCACCGGGCGCCAGCTCGAGAAGGCAACGCGGCGGCTCGCGCCGTTCGCACCGGCATACCGCGGCGTCGACGTCGCGAACGTCCTTGCTCAGGTGGAGGCGGCCCAGGCCCGGGTCGCGGCAGGCTCGCTCGACCTCGATCCGCCGCAGATCTAGGGCTTCGAGAGGCCGAGGTCGATCAGCGCGCGGTTGACTCCGACCTGGAGCCACCACTCGCGGTGGAAGAAGAGGAGCAGGCCGAGCGCGACGAGCATGATCCCGCTCGCGACCTGGATCAGGTGGTAGCGGTCGCGCAGCCAGCGGAACGCCCCCATCGCACGGACGAAGGCGAGGCCGGCGACGACGAACGCCGCTCCGAGGCCGAGCGCGTACGCCGCGAGCAGGACGGTTCCCTTCAGCACGGTGCCGCTCGTGCTCGCGAGGACGAGCACCGCGCCGAGGACGCTGCCGATGCACGGCGCCGCGCAGACGGCGAACGCCCCGCCGAGGAGCGCGCCCGAGCCGCGCCTGCGCGCGCCCGAGAGCAGGCCCGGCGCCAGCACGCGCTCCGGCACGGGCAGGAGGCCCATGAACGCGAGTCCGAGCACGACGAGGATGAAGCCCGCGACCTGCGTCCGCGCCGTGGCCGAGAGGACGGAGCCGACCGCCGCGGCTCCCGCCCCGAGCACGACGAAGACGACCGTGAAGCCGACGATGAACGGGATGCTCGACATCACCACGCGCCGCGTGGTGCCGCGCTCGCCCAGGTGACCGGCCTCGACGTTCGAGAGCGCAGCGAGGTAACCGGGGACGAGCGGCAGCACGCACGGCAGGACGACGGAGACGAAACCGGCCGCGAACGAGATGCCCAGTCTTCCTCCCATCAGTCCAGCCTGCCGCCCATCAGTCGAAGCGTGCCAGCAAGTCGTCGAGGCGACGCTCGGTCTCCTCGTCGAGCCCGGAGCCCGCCGGTTGGTCCGGCTCCTCGGGATCCTTGCGCCGGCTCCAGCGCCAGACACCGAACGCGAGAACGAGCGCGCCTCCGAGCACGGCGACGATCGGCAGCCACCAGGCCAGCAGGTCGAAACCATTGTGCGACGGAGCCGCGAGGATCGCCTGGCCGTAGTTGGCGACGAGCGCCGACTCGATGTGCTGCGCCGTCCAGCACGCGGCGATCTTCTGCGCGATGAACACCCTGATCGCTGCGCTGCCTGCGACTGGGACATGTCGAGCGTCGTGTGGCAGGTCGGGCACATGACCTGGCCCTGGAGGTAGTTCAGCGAGGTGCGCGGCTGCGCGCAGGCCGCCGCCGGCGCTGCGAAGACGAGCGCAACGCCGCCACCGCTGCGCAGCCGCAGCATCACGCCGACGCCTTCGCGATCGCGCTCTGGAACTGGGCGGCGAAGCCGGGATCCGTGATCGGCCCGCGGAGGTGCGCGACCACGCGCCCCTGCCGGTTGAGGACGAATGTCTCGGGCACCTGCGAGACCCCGTAGCTCCCCGGTGGTCACGTTGCCCGATCCGTCCTCGAGCATCGGGAACGTCAGCGCGTGTGCGCTCACGAAGCGGCGCGCGTCGGAATCGAGGTCGTTGTAGTCGACGCCGAGAAAGACGACGCCACGGCTGCGATAGCTCGTCCAGTCACGCTCGAGCACGGCGGCCTCGCTCTTGCACGGTTCGCACCACGACGCCCAGAAGTTCAGCACGACCGGCTTCCCCCTGTAGGACGCAAGCGAGACCTTGCCTGGCCCCTCGAGCCTCTGCAGTGTGAATCCGGGCGCCATAGAGCCCACGCCCGGGGCGTGCTGCTGGTGGACGACCGACCAGATGAGGAGCGCGAGCAAGCCCGCGACGCACGCGAGCGTGATCGCCTGGGCGGTCGTCTTGAGCCGGCCCGTCACGCTCTCATCGCCGCCTTCAGCTCGCGCGTGAACTCCTCGCTGTAGCCCTGATCGCTGACCGGCCCGACCACCGGATTGCCGACGATGCGGCCCTGGGGGTTCAGGACGTACGTGACCGGCAGGCCCGGCACGGCGTAAGCGCCCAGCGCGAGCGTCTGACCAGGGTCGAAGACGATCGGGTAGGTGACTCCGTGTGCGCTCAGAAACTCACGCGCGGCGCCTCTTGTGTCGCCGCTGTCAACACCGAGGACGACAAGGCCGTCAGAGCGATAGTGCCGCCAGACCGATTCGAGGTCGGGCGCCTCCCGCTTGCACGGCGCGCACCAGGAGGCGAAGAAGTTGAGCACCACGGTCCTGCCGCGGAACGACCGGAGCGAGACGTCGCCGTTCCCGGTCAGGCGAGGCAGCGAGAACGCGGGAGCGCGTGCGCCGACCTGCGGCGGCGGCGTCTGGTGCGTCAGCCGCCACACGAGCAGCGACGCGAGGATCCCCACTCCCATCATCGCGAGCGCCTGAGCCCCGAGCTTGAAAGGGCCTACCACGACCGGGCTAGGCCGGAATGATGAACACCGGCGTCCCGACTCGCACGCGGTTGTACAGCCACTCCGCGGACGGCACCTGCATCCGGATGCAACCGTGCGACTCCGAGTGGCCGATCGACCAGGGCTCGTCGGTGCCGTGGATGCCCACGCCCGGCGCGCTCAGCCCCATCCAGCGCGTGCCGAGCGGGTTGTCGGGGCCGGGCGGGACCGGCTTGGCGCCCGCCGCCCACGAGTCCTGAGTCGGCGGGAACCACCACGGGTTCCTCTGCTTGACGACGATCTCGAAGTGGCCCAGCGGCGTCGGCCACGCCGCCTGTCCGGTGGCCACCGGGAAAACGCGCACGAGGTGCGTCCCGTTGTAGAGGTAGAGGCGGTTGAGCCCGCGGTGGATCACGATCACCGGCTCGGACTTGGCCGCGGTCGCCTCGAGCGTCTTCACCGGCGCGTCGATCACGGTGCGCGTGCCGCCGACGATCGAGTGCTCGACCATCATCCGGGTCGGCAGCTTGCGGAGGGATCGGCCCGGATGGGAGTGGGTGAAGAACGGGCGGCTGTGCCGCAGGAGCAGCGTGCCGTCGACCGGCGCCCGATACGTCTTGCGCGCGAGCTTGGCCACCCACTTGACGACGCGCTTCGTGGCGAGCGTCGGCGTCAGCGGGACGAGCGTGTCCGCCGGAGCGGTGAGCGCCGCCTGGACCGCCGGGTCGAGGTGGAGCGCCGTCCAGAAGTAGTGGGGCGAGACCGACACGCTGTAGTGCTTCCCGACCCTCACGGCGATGGGCGCGAGGTAGGCCTGTTCCACCGCGGACGTCGCCTCGTCGGCGGTCAGCCCGCCCACGTCGACGGAGCCGATCTGGACGCCGTCCGCGATCACCGCAGGAGGCGGCGGGTTATCGGCGCGGGCGTGGCTCGCGCCGACCGCGAGGGCGCAGACGACGAGACACAGGATGAAGCCGGCGCGCTTGGCCACGGACTGCTGGATTCTAGCTTTCGACCCGTATGCCTCCGCGGGTCAAGGCGTGGTCGGCAGCAACGACGAGCACGCTCCGTCCCAGCCATACTGCGCCTGTGGAAACGCCAGAGCCCGCCCGCCCCGCCCGGACGGCGCCCGAGCGGCGGTCGCGTCCGGAGCGCGCAACGCCCGCCGCCGGGAGCTGGGGAGTGCGGCTGGCGTGGGTCTCCGGGCTCGTGCTTACGCTCTCCGCGTTCAGCGACTGGTACGTGGGGACGCTGCCGAACGGACAGACGCTGTCGGTGATCGGCTGGCACACGGGCACCCTCGGCAAGCTCGTCTTCTTCGTCGGGCTGGCCACGCTGATCCTCGAGGGTCTCCGAGCGGCCGGGATCGTGCTGCCGGCGGCCGTGCCGGACCGGCTGGTCCTGATCGCGCTCGGCGCGCTGGCCGTGATCTTCGTCCTGGTCCGCTTGATCTCCGTCCCGGACACGTACTTCCTCGAGACCGCCCGCGGGGTCGGCCTCTACATCAGCCTGCTCGGCGCCCTCGGCCTCCTCGGCGCCGGACTACTCCTCACCGCCGAAGACCTTCCGTAGCTCGCGAGTGCTGCGCACTCGTTCGCTGGGATATCGAACTGCGCGGGCCGGAAAGCGCGGTTTCCGGCCCGCTCCGTGCCTCTGCTCTTTGGGTGGTCCGGTTGGGAGGCCGAGGTGCTGCGCTCGCGCGCGGCGGAGGCCGGCGCGAGCGCGGTCCGGCCTGCGGCTAAGTCGCCGCTAACGCGGCTGTCTTAGCCTCCGGCCTTTCGCGCCAAGGCCGGTTCGAGCGTTTCGAACTCTTCCTGCGTCAAGCACTCGAACCTCTTCGCCCTGTCCCCTAGACGGGGACGATGGCTTTCGCCTGGTCGACGAGTTCGGCGAGGTCGAAGCCCTTGCCGACGAAGCCGCTCGCTCCGCTCGACGCCGCCTGCCGCCTCGCCGTCTCGTCCACGTGACCGCTGAACATCAGGACGGGAATCGCTCCGGCGCCGTGGCGTTCCTGGATCCGGCGCAGCATCTCCCAGCCGTCGACGTGGGGCATCATCACGTCGAGGAGGACGAGCTCCGGCTTGCGGCTCTCGATCGAGGCCAGCCCCTCGTCGGCGCTCGCCGCCTCCTGCACGTCGTAGCCCGCCCGCTCGAGCTCGATCCGGACGAGCTCGCGCATCCGCTCGTCGTCGTCCACGAGGAGGACGGTCGGGCCGGCCTGCTGGGGACCGGCGGCGGAGCGGACGAGAAACGCCTCGAGGTCGCCGCGCCGGAACCGCCGGTGCCCACCGTGCGTGCGGATGGCCGGGACGACGCCCTGGTCCGCCCACTTGCGCATCGTGCTCTGGGCCACGCCGAGAAAGCGTGCAGCCTGCCCGAGGGTCAGCCACTCGGGCTCACGGTGCGCGGTGTCGTCTCTGTAGGCCATCGGCGTGAATTTGAGCAAAACTCACACTTCTTACACCCGGATGTGTGTCCAGGCGCACGTCCTCATGGCTCGTAATCGACGGCGCCACGCTGATACGCGTCGAACGAGGCGGCGACGACGAGCGTGAGCTCGCGCGGCCAGCCGACCGCCGCAGCGCGTTCCTCGAGCACCTCGCGCGCCCAGCGCTCGGACTCGCCGTAGGCGGTGACGAGCTCGGCCAGCGTGTACGTCTGGCCCATCCGCCGGCGCAGCTCATCGAGCACGAGCTCGAGGAGCTCGAGCAGCTGCTCGTACCTGCGCCGGTCGTCGCGTGCGGCCTCGAGCCGGCGGCTGCCCTCCTCCCACTCCTGACGTGCGACGTCGACCCGACTCACGGTCTCCGTCTCACGTGGAACAGCACCCCTCCGGCCAGCGCGGCTCGACCTCGGCCAGGATCCGCTCGCCGAGCTCGTAGCCCGGTCGCGCCAGCGCGAAGGCGACGTGCGCGTGGAGACACTTGAGGCTGCCCCCTCGCCGCGAACCGCCGATGCCGTAGTCCAGCGAGGCACCGCCGTCGCTGCCGGCCGCCTCGCCGGCAAGCTCCTTGCGCAGGCTCCGCTGCTCCTCATCGCCGGCCGCGAGGCTCGCAGCGAGGACCGGATCGGTGCGCGTCGCAGCGCTCCAGCGCTCGACGCCACCGGCAGCTTCGAGGCGCGACACGGCTGCCACGAGGTGCCGGCAGGTGAGGTAGTAGCTCGTCGGGAACGGCTCGCCGCCCGCTCCGTAGGGGCTCTGCTCGGTGACGGCCGGGGCCCCGAACGGGCAGCGCACCGCGACGCGGCGGAGCGTGCGCGGCTCGCGTCCCAGCTGGCGGGCTACGACCGCGCGGTCGGCGTCAGTGACCATGGCGGGGAGCATGACTGCCGCCATGCTGCCTGCGCCGCCACTGCGGGATGTCCTTGACGATGAAGAGATGCTCGCCCGGGCGCACGTAGCCCAGCGTCCTCGCCGCGGCTGCCACGGCGGCGGGCGACGACGCGTGCTCGAGCCGCTGCTGGAGTGCGGCCTGCTCCTTCTGCAGCGCTCGCACCGCCGTCAGCTGCGCGGCCCGCTGGGAGCGCGCATCGGCGAAGTCGTGCAGCGGCCGGTAATAGAGGAGCCCGACGAGCACGAGCACGCCCAGCGCGAACCAGCGCCGAGCAACCCGTCCGCCGAGCCGCCGGCGGGGCTTCTTCCTCGCGGCCATCCAGCCGGAGTTCTCCGGCGGGCTCCGCGGTCCTGCGACTACTGAACCAGGTCGACCTTGATGACGTTCGTGCCGCCGGGGATGTTGACCGCCGTCCCCGCGGTGATCACCACGCTGTCGCCGGGCTCGACGATGCCGGCGTCGCGCGCGGCCTCGACGGCGAGGCGCCAGAGCTCCTCGACGTCCGAGGTCTCGGAGATCAGGACGGGTGTCACGCCCCACTCGAGCGCGAGCTGGCGCATGGCCCAGTCGACGTGCGTGAGCGCGACGATCGGCCGGCGGGGCCGCAGCCGCGCAACCGCGTTCGCCGTCCGTCCGGTGAAGGTCGGAACGAGGATCGCCTTCGACTGCAGCGCCTCCGCGAGGTCGCAGGCGGCATTCGACATCGCCTGCCCGATCGTCGGGTTCTCGTGCGCCTCGGGCAGCTCGTGCCGGTAGTCGAGGCTCGGCTCGACTGCCCGCGCGATCCGGTCCATATACGCGACGGCCTCGACGGGGTACTCACCGACGGCCGTCTCGCCGGAGAGCATCACCGCGGACGTGCCGTCGAGGATCGCGTTCGCGACGTCGCTCGCCTCGGCCCGCGTCGGCTCGGGCGAGTGAATCATCGTCTCGAGCATCTGGGTCGCCGTGATCACCGGCTTCCCGCGCTCGAGCGCCCTCAGAATGATCCGTTTCTGGACGAGCGGCACGAGCGCCGGCCCGATCTCGACGCCGAGATCGCCGCGCGCGACCATCACCGCGTCCGTCTCGGCCAGGATCTCGTCGAGGACGTCGACCGCGTCGGCCTTCTCGATCTTCGCGATCACGTGCGCGCGCGAGCCGGCCTGCTCGAGCAGCGCGCGCAGGTCGCGGACATCGGCCGCCGAGCGGACGAAGGAGAGCGCCACGAAGTCCACCCCGGTCTCGAGAGCCCAGTCGAGATCGGCGAGGTCCTTCCGCGTGAGCGAGGGAATCGGCACCGGCACGCCCGGCAGGTTCACGCCCTTGTGCGAGCCGACGAGGCCGCCGACTACCACCGCGCACTTCGCGCGGCCGCCCTCGACGCCGTCGACGCGGAGCCGGACGAGCCCGTCGTCGATCAGCACGTCGTGGCCCGGCTCGAGCACGTCTCCGATCACGGCCGGCGCGATCGGCAGCTCGCCGTCGCCCGCCAGCTCCTCCGCACAAACCGTGATCCGGTCGCCGGTACGAAGAAAGACGGGCTCTGTGAGCTCGCCGATACGCAGCTTCGGGCCCTGCAGGTCGGCGATGAGCGCGACCGGCCGGCCCAGCTCGGCCGCGATCTCGCGCACGAGCCAGGCCCGCTCGGAATGCCCTTCGTGCGTGCCGTGCGAGAGGTTGAAGCGGACGGCGTCGACGCCGGCCTCGAGCAGCGCGCGGAGTCGCTCGCGCGATTCGGACGCCGGCCCGAGGGTCGCCACGATCTTGGTGCGGCGGTCGATCGTCATACGACTCAGAGTACTAACGGGTGCGGCGCGGGAAAGCCCCCCAGCCGGGGTACACCGCCTTGTCACCAAGCTCCTCCTCGATCCGGAGCAGCTGGTTGTACTTCACGACGCGGTCGCTCCTCGCAGGCGCGCCCGTCTTGATCTGGCCCGTGCCGAGCGCGACCGCGAGGTCGGCGATCGTCGCATCCTCCGTCTCGCCCGAGCGGTGCGACATGACCGCCGTGTAGCCGTGCTCGTGCGCGAGCCGCACGGCCTCGATCGTCTCGGTCAGCGTCCCGATCTGGTTGACCTTGATCAGGATCGAGTTCGCGATCCCGCGCTCGATGCCGAGCTCCAGCCGCTCCGGATTCGTGACGAAGATGTCGTCGCCGACGAGCTGGAGACGGTCGCCGAGCCGCTCGGTCGTGACGCGCCAGCCGGCCCAGTCGTCTTCGGCGTTGCCGTCCTCGAGCGAGACGATCGGGAAGCGCTCGGCGAGCCCGCCGTAGAAATCGGCCATCTCGCTCGGGCTCGAGCTCGCGGCCTTCGAAGCGGTAGCGGCCGTCGGAGAAGAACTCGCTGGAAGCCGGGTCGAGAGCGATGGCGATCCGGTCGCGATGGCCGGCCTGCTCGGCCGCGTCGAGGATCGCCTCGATCGCGATCTCGCTCGATTCGAGATCCGGCGCGAAGCCGCCCTCGTCGCCGACCCCGGTCGAGAGCCCGCGCTCCAGCAGCAGCTTCTTCAGCTCGTGGTACGTCTCGGCCGCGATCCGCAGCGCCTCGGCGAAGCTGTCCGCTCCGGCGGGGACGACCATGAACTCCTGCAGGTCGATCGAGTTGTCGGCGTGCACGCCGCCGTTGATCACGTTCAGCATCGGCACCGGCAGCGTCGTCGCGTCCTCGCCGCCGAGGTGGCGGAAGAGCGAGACGCCGGAGTCGGCCGCGGCGGCCTTCGCGACGGCGAGCGAGACGCCCAGGACGGCGTTCGCGCCGAGCCGGCTCTTGTTCGGCGTTCCGTCGAGCTCGATCAGGCGCAGGTCGACTGCCGCCTGGTCGGCCGCGTCCAGGCCGGCGACGGCCGCCGCAATCTCTCCGTTGACGTTCGCCACCGCGGTGGAGACGCCCTTTCCGTTCCACGTGCTTCCGCCGTCCCGCAGCTCGACCGCCTCGTGCACGCCCGTCGAGGCGCCGGACGGGACGATCGCCCTGCCCAGCGCGCCGGCCACGACCTCGACCTCGACGGTCGGATTCCCGCGGGAGTCCAGGACCTGCCGGGCGTGCACCCTGGTGATCGCGCTCACTCGCGCTCCTTTGCCTGGTCGAAGTACGCGTCCTGCTCGTCGAGCGGCAGCTCGCTCCAATTCTCGCCGCTCGCCGCAGCGAGCTCCTCGGCCACCTCGACCCGGCGGCGGAAGCGCTGTGCCGCGCGCCGCAGCTCGAGCTCGGGATCGACCTCGAGCTTGCGGGAGACGTTGACCGCCGCGAAGAGGACGTCGCCGAGCTCGTTCCCCGACGGCTCCTCCTCCAGCTCCCGGAGCTCGTCCTTCAGGTCGGCGAGCGCACCCGCGAGATCCGGGTACTCGAAGCCGACGGCCTTCGCGCGCTGCTGGACCTTGCGGGCGTAGAGGAGCCCGGGCAGCCCGTCGGCGACGTCGTGGAAGATGCCCTCGCGGCCCTCCTGCTCGACCTTGATCCGCTCCCAGTTGGAGCGCACACGCTCGGCCGTGGGCGCCTCGACGTCACCGAAGACGTGCGGATGGCGCCGCACGAGCTTCGCGTGCACGCCGCGGGCCACCTGCGCCAGGTCGCCGGCCCCCCGCTCCTCGAGCAGGAGCGCGAGGAAGTAGACCTGGAAGAGCAGGTCGCCGAGCTCGTCGAGCAGCTTCTCGTCGTCGCCGGCCAGGGCAGCGTCCGCGACCTCGTACGACTCCTCGACCGTGTGGGGGACGATGGTCGCCGCGGTCTGCTCGCGATCCCAGGGGCATTCGCGACGCAGACGCTCCGTCAGTTCTTGCAGCTCGAGGAGAGCCGCCGCCGGCTCCTCCTTCGGGGTCACTCAGCCGGTGGTCGTCGCTGCGGGCGTCGTCGCCGTCGTGGTCGTCGCAGGCTGGTAGCCCGTCTGGTACGCGACCTTGCCCTTGAAGTCCTTGGCCATCTTCGCGAGCCAGGCCTGCCAGGCGGTCTGCTTCTGCTGCGAAGCGAGGTTCGCCTGGATCTGGGCCTTGACCTGCGGGAAGGTCTGGACGTGGGCCGGCTTGACCGCGCCGATCGGCTGGAGGACGTGCCAGCCGTAAACGCTGTGCACGAGCCCGAGCTGGTTCGTCTTGAGGGAGAACGCAGCCTTGTCGAACGGGGCGACCGTCTGCTGGCAGGCGCCGCTCGAGCCGCCGTGAGCGACGCAGAGCTTGCCGCCCTGGGCTGCGGAGCCCGTGTCCTTCGAATACTTCTTGGCGAGAGACGCGAAGCTCGCGCCGCTCTTCAGCTGCTGCTCGATGCTCTCGGCGAGGCTCTTTTTCGTGACGAGGATGTGCCGAACCTCGCGCGTCTTCGGCGTCGTGAACGACTTCTTGTTCGCGACGTAGTACTTCTGCGCGGCGGAGTCGGAGATGACGATGGCCGAGGTCACCTTGTTCTGCACGTCCTGGCCGAGCAGGTTCGGCCGGAGCTCGTACTGCTCGAGCTGAGCGAGCGAGATGTGGTCCTTCTTCAGCGCCTGCAGGAGCTTCGCCTTGCTGCCCTGGTAGTAGGTCTTCGTGATCTGGTCGACCTGCTTCTGGATGTCGCTCTGCGTGACGGTCACGCCGAGCTTCTTGGCCTCCTGCGCAAGCTCTTCCTGCTGCACGAGGAACGTGATGGCCGAGTCTTGGAGTGACGAGTAGGTCGGGGTGCCGACCTTCGGGCACGCTTGTCCCTGAGCCGTGTAGCGCGCGCACGCGACGCTCATCAGCGCCGTGAAGCTCGCCTTTGTGATCGGGACCGACGCGACCTGCGCGATCGAGCCGGCGGGCACGTTGTCGTTGGTGCTGCCTCCGCCGCACGCGGCGAGCAGGGCGACCAGGAGTGTGGCCAGGAGCAGGAAGGGCAGGCGAGTCTTCATTTCCATCCAGTGAGGTCGATGTCGCGGGAAGCGCCACAGCGGCGACAGGCGGTTTCAGGCTGCTCGGCGCGCGTCCAAGATAGCATCGACCAGCTGCACCGCTTGGGCTAATTCCTCCTGCCCTCGAATGCTTACTTCCTGCTTAGCTGACGCATAGATTGCGGTTTTGGCGCGGTCGCGGAGCTCACGCAATTCGCCGGAACCGAGCACCAGCCGCCCGACCGTCGCCTTCCCGCTCTGGAAGACGAGATAGTCGGCCCCGAGGAGCGCGATCTTGACCTTCGCCTCCTGGATCCGGAACAGGTTCAGGACCGGCTCCGGCAGCGGCCCGTACCGGTCCTCGAGCGACAGCTGCAACTCGCGCAGCTCGTCCTCCGTCTCGGCGAGCGCGAGCCGGCGGTGGACGTCGATGCGCAATGCCTCGGAGTTGACGTAGGCCGCCGGGACGTAGGCGTCGACGCGCGCGTCCACCCGCACCGGCCGCGCCGCGACCCGCTTCTGGCCCTGCAGCTCGGCGACCGCCTCGTTCAGGAGCTCGACGTAGAGCTCGAACCCGACCGCCGCGACGTGGCCGGACTGCTCTGCGCCGAGCAGCTCCCCGGCGCCGCGGATCTCGAGGTCGCGCATCGCGATCGCGAAGCCCGCGCCGAGCTCGGTGTGGTCGGCGAGCGTCGCGAGCCGCGCCCGCGCCTCCGGGGTCAGCTCGCGGGCGTCGGGATAGAAGAGGTAGGCGAACGAGGTCGCGTCGGAGCGACCGACGCGGCCGCGGATCTGGTAGAGCTGGGCGAGGCCGAGCATGTCCGCGCGCTCGACGATGAGCGTGTTCGCCTGCGGGATGTCGATCCCCGACTCGATGATCGTGGTCGAGACGAGCACGTCGGCGTCGCCGCGCAGGAAGGAGTGCATCCGCTCTTCCAGTTCTTTCTCGCGCATCTGGCCGTGTGCGACGAGGAAGCGCAGGCCGGGGCAGAGCTGCTGCAGCTGCTCGGCGCGCTCCTCGATCGTCTCGACGCGGTTGTGCAGGAAAAACGCCTGGCCCTCGCGCGCGCCCTCGCGCTCGAGCGCGAGCTTCACGAGCTCCTCGTCGTACTCGCCCACGGTCGTCCTGATCGGCCGGCGCCCTTCCGGGGGTGTCTCGATGATCGAGATGTCGCGCATCCCCGCGAGCGAGAGATGGAGCGTGCGCGGGATCGGCGTCGCGCTGAGCGTCAGCACGTCGACCTCGAGCCGCAGCGACTTGAGCAGCTCCTTCTGCGCGACGCCGAACCGCTGCTCCTCGTCGAGGACCACGAGCCCGAGCTCCTTCGGGATCACGTCGCGGCTGAGCACGCGGTGGGTGCCGATCAGGACGTCGACCTTGCCCGCCGTGAAGTCGGCGAGGATCCGCTTGGTCTCCTTCGGCGACACGAAGCGGGAGACCATCTCGACGCGCACCGGGAAGTCGCGGAACCGCTCGCGGAACGTGTTGTAGTGCTGCTCGGTGAGGATCGTCGTCGGAGCGAGCAGCAGCACCTGGCGGCCGTTCACGGCGACGGTGAACGCGGCGCGCACCGCGACCTCCGTCTTGCCGAAGCCGACGTCGCCGCAGACGAGCCGGTCCATCGGCCGCGGCGCCTCGAGGTCCTCCTTCACGGCCTCGATCGCAGCCTCCTGGTCGGGCGTCTCGCGGTAGGGGAAGCTCGCCTCGAGCTGCGGGAGCCACTCGCTCGAGAGGTCGAACGCGACGCCCTCGCGTGTCTGGCGCTGCGCGTAGAGCTGGATCAGGTCGCCGGCGAGCTCGCGAACGGACTCCCGCGCGCGCGACTTGAGCGTCTGCCACGCCTTGCCCCCGAGCTTCGAGAGCGCGGGAGCCGAGGCGTCGGCGCCCACGTAGCGCGAGACCTTGCCGAGCTGCTCGTGCGGGACGTAGAGGCGATCCTCGCCCCGGAACGCGAGCAGGAGGTAGTCGCGCGTGATCCCGGCGACGGTGTTCGTCTCGAACCCGAGCAGCCGGCCGACGCCGTGATCCTCGTGCACGACGTAGTCGCCGGTGCGGAGGTCGGCGAACGACTGCAGCGCGCGCCCGCCGAGGCGGCGCTCGCGCGGCACGCGGCGGCGGAAAACTTGGTGGTCGGGGAGCAGCACGAGGCCGAGGTCGCGCCAGACGAAACCGCGCCGCGCCGGTGCGACGGCGAAGAGGAGCTCCGGCTCCTCCGGCAGCTCGTCGCCGGGCTCGAGCACGCGCGCCTCGACCCGGCGGAGGAGGTTCTGGGTGCGCAGCGCCTCGCCGCGATGCGGGAAGGCGACGACGACACGCTGGCCCGAGCGGAGGAGCGCGCCCAGCTCGTTCTCGGCCTCGGCCAGCCCGCGCGCGGCAATCGCCGGCCGCTGCGCCTCGAACGCGAAGGGCTGCGACTGCGGGAACGGGTCGAGCTCGGTCGAGCCCGCAAGCGACGGCGGGTCGGCGACGCCGTCCTCCTCCCACACGCTGCGCACGGCGTCCGGCTGGAAGACGAGATCGGGTGCCCGCTCGAGCGGCGGGACGAGGTCGTCGGGCATCTCGACGGCGGCTTCGCCGTCCTCGTCGTCGGCGAGCTCCGGCTCCAGCAGCTCGGCACTGCGCTCGGCGGCCGGGTACAGCGTCGCCTCGGGCACCGGGTGGAGAGCGCGCTGCGTGAACGGCGAGAACGCACGCACCGACTCGATCTCGTCACCGAAGAAGTCGATCCGGAACGGCTCGCGGCCCGTCGTCGGGAAGACGTCGACGATGCCGCCGCGCACCGCGAACTGGCCGCGGTCGTCGACGCGCTCCACCCGCTCGTAGCCGGCGAGGGCGAGCGACTCCGCGAGCCCCTCGACGCCGGGCTCGAGGCCCGGGCGCAGCTCGATCGGCTCGGGGCGCGCCTCCACCGGCGGCAGGCCCTCGGCGAGCGCTCGCGCCGACGCGCAGACGAGCCCGCCGCGCGCGAGCACGTGGAGCGCGCGCGCCCGCTCGCCCACGAGGTGCGGCGGCGGCGCGAGCCCCGACTCCCAGGTGACGCCGCGGCTCGGCAGCAGGCCGACCGAGTCGTCGCCGAGGAACCAGGCCGCGGCCTCGGCGGTGTCGCGCGCGTCCGCGTCCTCCGGCAAGAGGACGACGAGTCCCCGCTCGAGCCGTTCGTGCAGCGTCGCAAGCAGCAGGGGCAGCGCAGGCTCCGACACGCGGGCGCGCGTCGGCAGCGCGTCCGCGAGCTCGCCAAGGCGCTCGTGCTCGACGAGCTCCTGGACGAATGCATGCAATACCGGACGGTCCATGACGAAGGGCGGAACCGGCTGGTTCCGCAGGAGCTCGATGGTAACGAGCCGACCCGGGGCGTACGTTTCACGACGTGCGCGAGGTGGGTCGGTTCGGGCCGCTGAGAGAACGGCAGTTCAGGCTGCTCTGGTTCGCGCGCACCGGTTCGGCGGTCGGCGACTCGCTCATTCCTGTCGCCCTCATCTGGGCCGTGGGCCACGATCTCGGCGCCGGCGCGACGGGCGTCGGCCTCGTCCTCGCCTGCTACACGATCGGTGGCGCGGCCGTCACGCTCGCCGGCGGCGTCTGGGCGGACCGCCTGCCGCGGCGGACATTGATGATCGCCGCCGACCTCGTCCGCGTCGGCACTCAGAGCCTGACCGCGGCCCTGCTCTTCTCCGGAACTGCACATGTCTGGCAGCTCGCGGTGCTGCAGGGGCTGGCGGGTGCCGCGGCGGGATTCTTCAACCCGGCGTCCAAGGCGCTCGTCCCCCAGACCGTCAGCGCCGGCCGGCTGCAGCAGGCGAATGCGCTGATCTCTCTCTCGCAGCACGACGAACGTCTTCGGCCCCGCCCTCTCGGGAGCGATCGTCGCGGTCGCCGGCGCCGGCTGGGTGTTCGCGATCGACGCCGGGAGCTTCCTCTTCAGCGTGCTCTTCGTCGCCGCGATGCGCGTCGTCCCGTACGCGAAGCCGGCCGCGCAGCGCTTCCGGCGCGACCTCGCCGAGGGCTGGCGGGAAGTGCGCCGCCACCGCTGGCTCACCGCCGGCTTCCTCGGCTACGCGGTCGGCAACTTCGGAGTCGGCCTGTACATCGTGATCGGGTCGCTGGTCGCGATCCACCACCTCGGCGGCGCGCCGGCCTGGGGTTTGATCGTCGGTTCCGCCGCGCTGGGCGGCGTGCTCGGCGGCTTCGTCGCGTACCGGATCCGGCCGAGCCATCCGGTGGCGATGGCCTTTGCCGTCTGGACGCTGTGCGCGCTGCCGCCGTTCGCGCTCGTGCGGCCGTTCCCGCTGCCGGCCGTGATGGCGTGCGCCCTGGTCTTCGGCGGCTCGATCCTCGTCGGCAACACGCTCTTCGAAACCGCGATGCAGCAAGAGGTGGAGCCCGGACGGCTCGCCCGGGTCGCGTCGATCGACCTCCTGCTCTCGCTCTGCCTGATGCCGGCGGGACAGGTGCTCGCCGGGCCGATCTCGGACGCGATCGGGGTCGACGCGACGCTGATCCTCGCCGGGACGCTGATGTGCGTGCCGAACTTCCTCGTGCTCGTGTTCGTGCCCGAGGTGCGGAGCGTCCGGCGCCGCGACGCGCCGGAGCCCGACGCGGCACCGGCGCTGTCAGCTCTCTAGAGCCGGCTCCGCCTCCGACGGCCGCTCGGGGCGGATGAACAGGGCGCGCCGCGTCCAGTGCGGCAGCCACCAGTTCCAGTCGCCGAGCAGGGCCATCAGCGAGGGCACGAGCAGCGCCCGGATCACCGTCGCGTCGAAGATGATCCCGGCGGCGAGGCCGATCGCGAACACCTTGATCTCGAAGCCCGGGCTCGAGGAGAGGACGAGGAACGCGAACATCAGGATCAGCGCCGCGCTCGTCACGAGCTTCCCGGTCCGCGCGAGGCCGAGCTCGATCGCGCGCGGCGTCGAGCCGGTCTCGTCGTACGACTCGCGCATCCGCGAGAGCATGAAGACCTCGTAGTCCATCGAGAGGCCGAAGAGGAACGCGAAGATCATCAACGGGATCCAGGCCGTGATCGCCTGCGTCGCCGTTATGTTCCAGAGCGAGGAGCCGTGGCCCTCCTGGAAGATGAAGACGATGATCCCGAACGACGCGGCGAGCGAGAGGAGGTTGAGGATCACGGCCTTGACCGGCAGGACGATCGACCGGAACGCCCGCGTCAGGAGGATCAGCGTCAGGACGAGCACGAACGCGAGCAGGTACGGGAAGTTGTCGTAGATCGCGTGCACGAAGTCGCGGTCGACGGCGGGCACGCCGCCGAGCGTGCCGCTCGTTCCCTCCAGCGCGGTGTTGACGCCGTCGATCACGCCCTGGATCCCAGGCGCGGCGCCGTCGATCGCCGGGAAGGCCTCGACGAGCGTGTCCTGACCTTGGTGCCAACCGGGGCCCGGCGGCACGGTCGCCCCGACGATGCCCGGCACGGCGCGCTCCTTCGCCGCGACCGCCTGAGCGTTGCCGTCGTGCTCGACGAGCGTCACGAACGGTTTCATCACGCCCGGCGAGATGCCCGCGTCCGCGAGCATCGTTCGGCCTGCGATCGCGGTGCCGGTGCCGGGGAAGCTCTTCAGCTGCGACTCGTTCGGGTTCAGCTGGAGGCCGAGCACGACGAGCACGGTGACGATCGTCAGCCCGACGCCCGCGACCACCCACGGCCGCCGCAGGACGAAGCGCGCCCAGCGGCCCCAGGCGCCGTCCTCGGGATGGCCCTGGTCGACGAAGCGCTTCGGCAGTACGCGCCCGCTGTTGATCCGGTCGCCGAGCACCGCGAGCAGCGCCGGCATGAGCGTGATCGCCGCAAGCACCGAGACGGCCGGGATCAGCATCCCGCCGATCCCGATCGAGCGGATGAACGGCAGCGGCAGGATGACCATCGAGAGGAGGCCGACGGCGACCGTCGACCCTGAGACGATCACCGAGCGGCCGGCGTGGGTCATCGTCTCCACCAGCGCGGTCTCGGTGTCCTCCCCCTCCCGTAGCTCGTCGCGGAAGCGAAAGATCATCAGCAGCGCGTAGTCGATCGCGACGCCGAGGCCGACGAGCGCGATCAGGTACTGGACGATGATCGAGACGTTCGTGATGTACGTGAGCGCCCAGACGAGCGTGAACGTGTTGAGAATCGCGCCGGCGGCGACGGCGATCGGCATCAGGATCGCGGGCAGCGTGCCGAAGACGAAGAGGAGGATCACGATGGCGCCGAGGCCGCCGATCACGGCCTCGAGGAGGATGCTGCTGCTGCTACCGCCCCCGTGCGAGCTCGCCTCCTCGAGCGGATCATGCCCCGTCACCTGGACCTGGATCCCCGACGGCAGCCCGCGCGCGGCCGCCGCGCGCACCCCGGCGGCCCCGCTCGTCGTCGAGAACGTCGACGGCCCGGGCGGATAGATCTCCTCGAACGTCGTGTGCCCGTCTTGCGAGACATACATGGGGTCGTGCGTCGAGAAGTACGAGCTCGTCCGCGAGCGCGGCACCGCCGCGGCGGCGCGCGCCATCGCAGCCTCGATCGCCGAGCTCTTCGTCGCGTCGCCCGCCGTGTGGAACACGACGACGTCGGGCGGACGGACGCCCGTGCCGAACGTCTTCAGCGTGCGCTGGTTCGCCTCGTACGCCGACTTGCCCGGGATGGAGAAGCTCTGGTACCAGCGCTTCGAGACCTGGCCGGCGGCGAACGCGCCGAAGAGCGTGAGGGCGATCCAGGCGGCGATGACCTTCCACCGATGCCGTGAGACGAAATGAGCAAGTCTGGCGAGCAAGCCGATCCCTTCGTTCGCTACGCGATTAATCGTTCGGCAACTGAACTGTTCGGTAGCTGTATCATATGCGCGTGGCCGAGCGCAAGCCGACACCGCCGTTTCGCAGCGTCGCCTTCCTGCTCTCGAGCCTCGGCTTTGCGGTCTCGCGCGGCTTCCACCGGATGCTGGAGCCGTTGGAGCTCGAGCCCGGCGAGTTCGCCCTCCTCCGCGCTGTCGACGCGAGCGGCGGGGAGGCCCAGAACGCTCTCGCCGAGCGGCTGCACATCTCCCCCAGCTGGATGGTGGCGATCGTCGACGAGCTCGAGCGGCGTGAGCTGGTCGAGCGCCGGCCACACGCCCGTGACCGGCGCGTCCGGAACCTCCACCTGACCCCGGCCGGGAAGAAGCTCCTCAGGCAGGCGGAACGGAAGGCGCGGCAGTTCGACCGGCAGGTGACCGACCCGCTGAGCGAGACCGAGCTCCAGGATCTGCTCGATCTCCTGCAGCGCGTCGCCGCCGGCCTCGACCTGCAGCCCGGCGCGGCGCACGCGGCGCTCGGCGACCGCGGCTAGCGCCGGTTGACCTGAAGCTGCGTCCGCTCGACGCCGTCGGCGGCGAGCAGCTCGACCACGTCGGCCGCACGCGCGACGAGATCCTCCGGATCGTCGTGCGGCTCGAAGTTCGCCAGCACCCAGTCGGCGAGCGGCCGCGGGTCGCCCCGCTCCGGGCGCCCAACGCCGATGCGCAGGCGGAGGAAGTCCGGCGTGCCGAGCTGTTGGGCGATCGAGCGCAGACCGTTGTGGCCCGCAAGCCCGCCGCCGACCTTCAGCTCGAGGCGGCCGAGGTCGAAGTCGCCCTCGTCGTGGACGACGAGCACCTCGCTCGGCTCCAGCTTGAAGAACGCGGCGGCGGGACCGACCGCGCGCCCGGAGTCGTTCATGTACGTCTCCGGCTTCAGGAGCGCGAGGCGCTCGTCGCCCACGCGCACCTCCGCCATCTGGCCCGAGAACTTGTCGCGCCACGAGCCGCCGTGCCGCCGCGCGAGCTCGTCCACGACGAGCCGGCCGGCGTTGTGCCGGTTCCGGGCGTGCTCCCGGCCCGGGTTCCCCAGACCGGCGACCAGATACAAGGACTAGCCCTCGGCGGTGTCTTCGCCGCCGGAGGCATCGGCCTCCGGCTCGGCTGCGCCCTCTGCAGCCTCGCCCTCGACACCCTCCTCGCCCTCGCCCTCGGCCTCGAGCGCGGCCAGCTCCTCCTCGGTGAGCTCGGGCTCGACGACCTTCGTCGGAGCCGTGACCGTGGCGACTACCATCTCGGGGTCGTCGAGGAGCGTGACGCCTGCCGGCGCCGTGAGGTCGGAGATGCGGAGCGTGGCGCCGATGTCCATGCCCGACACGTCGAGGTCGAGATGCTCGGGCACCTCGAGCGGCAGCGCTTCGACCGTCACTTCGCGCAGCGGCTGCGACAGCACGCCGCCCTCGCGCACGCCCGGCGCGTCCTCGCCGCCGTGGAGCTGGACGGAGACCGAAGCCTGGATCACCTGGTCGAGCCGGACTTCCTGCAGGTCGACGTGCGTGACGCCGCCCCGCACGGGATCGAGCTGGTACTCCTTGAGAATCGACGCGTGGGTCTCTCCCTTGCCGTCGATCTCGACGTCGAGGATCGAGTGCAGGCCCGACGCGCCGGTGAGCGCGCGGCGGAGCTCGCGCTCGGCGATGCTGATCGCGATCGGCTCACCGCTGCCGTAGAGGACGCCCGGCACCAGGCCTTCCTTGCGCAGGCGGCGTGAATTCGCCGAGCCGAGTTGCTCGCGCTCGACGACCACGAGTTTGGTGCGTTCTCCGGCCATTCCGGCGGCGGAGTGTAGCCGAGGTGCGCTTCGGTACGGTCCGCTGTATGGACTTCGAGAGCCTGCTCGCGGGCTGGGACGGCGAGGAGGCCGTCGTCCGCCACGACGCCGAGAGCGGAGCCTGGATCTTCGTCTGCGTCCACTCCACCGTGCTCGGCCCGGCGGGCGGAGGCACCCGTATGCGCGTCTATCCCGCGCCGGCCGACGGCCTCGCCGACGCGATGCGCCTCTCGGGCGCGATGACGTGGAAGATGGCCGTCGCGGGAGCGCCGCGCGGCGGCGGCAAGGCGGTGCTCGCGGTGCCGGAGCTGCCGACCGGCGAGCCGCGCAAGCGCCTCCTCCGGCGCTACGGCGAGCTCGTCGCCTCGCTCGGCGGCACGTACCGCACGGCGGGCGACATGAACATCTCGCCGGAGGATCTCGACGTCGTGTCCGAGACGTGCCCCTGGGTCTACGGCACCACCGGCCGAGGCGGGAACAGCGGCCGAGGCACCGCCCGCGGCGCGCTGCACGCGATCCGCGCAACGGTCGAGCACGTCTTCGGCTCGCCTGACCTCGCCGGCCGCTGCGTCCTGGTGCAGGGGGGCGGCTCGGTCGGCGGTGTGCTCGCGCACGAGCTGGCGAACGCCGGCGCGCGCGTGCTCGTGAGCGACGTCGACGAGTCGCGCGCCGCGGCGACGGGATGCGAGACGGTTGCGCCGGAGCGCGTGCTCGAGACCGAGGTCGACGTCTACTCACCGTGCGCCGTGGGCGGCACGCTGAACGCGGAAACGATCCCGCGCCTCGCCTGCCGCGCGATCGCGGGCTGCGCCAACAACCAGCTCGCCGAGCCCGAAGACGCCGAGCGGCTGCGCGAGCGCGAGATCCTCTACGCGCCCGACTACGTCGTCAACGCGGGCGGGATCATCCAGCTGATCGGCCTCGAGGACGAGGGCTGGGACGAAGCCCAGCTCCAGGAGGGTCTCGCAAGGATCGGAGTCACGCTCCGCGAGCTCTTCGCCGAGGCCGCCGCCGAGGGCATCACGCCGGCGGAAGCGGCCGACCGTCTGGTGCGCCGACGCCTCGCCGCAGCCGCGGCCTGACGTCTCAGCGGCGTGACTCTTGCGGTGGCCGGAGCGCGTCGTCGAGCAGGCGCACGACCGTGTCCACGGTACGAGTACGCGTCTAGCCGGCGGAGACTCGGCGCTTGGCCCGGCCGCCGTAATGGAGATAGGTCGGCCTGCCACCCGGCTCCTCCGGCGAGAAGAAGACGGCCGGCAGGTCCGCGTCCGCGATCGGCACCCGCAGCATGAACGTGTCCGGCCGATCCGTCGGCTGCAGCGGGAGGTCGATCATCGGCGGCCACCCCTGACTCTGCGCGACCGCGTGGGTCGGATTGACAGTCGCCAGCAAATGACCCGAATCGTCGGCGTTCACTTCGAGCCGGAGCCCCTCACGCTCGTAGACGCCCGTGTACCGCGCCGGGTCGGCGACGACCTCCTCGGCGATCAGCCCCGGTCCGGCGCTCGGCCCCACTCCGTCCCCGAAGCGCTCGCCAAAGAGCCAGTCCGCCACCTCGCGGTACAGCAGGAGCGCGCTTCCGACGTTCGTCTGCAGGCAGAAGCCGAACCGTTCGCCGGGCGCGACGCGCATGAAGGCGTTCTGGCCGATCGAGTTCCCGTCGTGGCCGATCACATCGATCTCGCCCCAACGGTCGAGGATCCAGCCCAGCCCCCACGCGGGACCCAGCAGATCGTCGACGAGCTGTACCTGCTCGGCCTGCATCGCGGAGACGAGGCTCCCCTCGAGCAGCTTTCCCGAGCCGGCGCCGATGTGAGGTTGCACGAAGCGGAGCACGTCGCCCGCGCTCGCGATCACGGCCGCACCCATCGGGCCGAACGCCCGCGCCAGCGCCCAGGGCGTGCTGACGGTCATGCGGCTCGGATCCTCCGGGTCCGGGTCGTGGCCGACCGAGACGGGATGGACGATTGCCTCGTCCGCGAACGACACCGTGTGCTCAAGGCCGAGCGGCTCGAAGATCCGCGCTCTCAGCACGTCTTCGAACGTTGCGCCGTTCAGCACCTCGACGATCCGGCCGAGGATCGAGTAGCCGCTGTTGCTGTAGCTCCAGATCAAGCCCGGCGGAGCGATCTGCGGCAGATCGGCGCAGCCCGCTACGTAGAGCGCCAGCGCGTCGTCGCCGCGCCCGGTGTCGGTGAAGTGGTCGCCGTCGAAGCCGCTGGTGTGCGAGAGCAGGTTCCGAGGCGTGACGACCGCAGCTGCCTCCTCGTCCTGCACGCGGAACTCTGGGAGATAAGCGCGGATCGGGGTGTCGAGATCGAGGCGCCCCTCCTCGACCAGCATGAGGATGAGCGTCGCCGTGTACAGCTTGCCGATCGAGCCAGGCAGGAACAGCCCGTCGGTCGTGACCGGGCAGCCGGTGCGGAGGCTGAGCACGCCGGCCGCGCTCTCGACGATCTCGTCGCCGTCGATGACGGCGAGCTGCGCACCGGGCACGTTGTGTTCGGCGATCAGCTCCACGAGCCGCGCCTCGAGTTCCGCTTGGCTATACACGATCGGACTCCTCTCCTCGTAGCGACCTACGGTGTAGGTCACACTACCTACAATGTAGGTGCGGGTCAAGCGATGTCGGCTAGGATCCGCGCGTGCCGCCGCTCAGCCGTGATCGCATCGTGTCGACGGCCCGGGACCTGGCCGACCGCGACGGGCTCGACGCGGTGACGCTCCGGCGGCTCGCCGCGGAGCTCGGAGTCCACGTGACGTCGCTCTACAACCACGTGCCGACGCGTGACGCCATCGTCGACGGGATCATCGAGCTCCTCGTCGCCGAAGCCGACCTGCCGGGACACACGCGGAGCTGGGAGGCGTGGGTGCGCGAGTTCGTCGCTGCCATCGGCGCGATCGCCGAGGCTCATCCCGGGGCTTTCACGGCGCTCGAGCGCCGCCCGGTCCAGGGTGAGCGCGCTCTGTCGTCGTTCGAGGTCGCGCTCGCGGCGTTCGAGCGGGCGGGCCTCTCGGCAACCGAGGCGTACGGCGCCGTCAAGGCGACGACCTATGTCGCGCTCGCGAGCGGCCTCGAACGCGCGGCCGCGGCCCGCGGGGAGACGGCCGAGACCCAGACCGAGCTCCTACCCCCCGACCGCTTCCCGCACGTGGTCGCGTTGACGGACGCGACCACGCCCGAAGAGACCTGGGCCTTCAGCGTCGAGACCCTCGTCGCCGGCCTGCACACGCAGATGAGACGCGCGAAACGCCGCTAGTCGGCTCGGGGTGTCGCCCTCCCGCCGATGTGCAGGCAGCGGCGGCCATCGGCGAGGGTCGTGAAGCGCACCGGCAGCCAGGCTCCCTTGAGGGCCGGATGCTGCGCCAGGAACACCTCGCGCTCGGCATCCAGCGGCACGAGTCTCATCTCGATCGGCTCGGGCGTCAGCTCCGAGCCGAGCCCGGTCACCGTCTGGATCGCGACGAGGTCACCGTCCCTCGCTGCGACCTCGAACGAAGCACCCGCTCGGCCGTACCGACCCACGTAGCGCGTCTCGTCCACCGGCGGAGGCGACTCGGACGGGACCGGCTCGGGTGGAAGCTCGACGCCGGCGACCTCGGCCAGGAGCTCGCCGCAGAGCTCGCGGAAGAGCCCGTACGGATCGCCGCCGTTCGTGAGCAGCGCGACCGCCACGCCCGAGTCGGGCACGACCCGGAGGAACGCGGCCTGTCCGATCGTGCCACCGTCATGCCCGACCACCGTCCGGCCCGACCAGGTGTAGACCGACCAACCGAGGCCCCAGTGAGCTTCGGACTCACCGACCCCGCCCGTCGGCACCTCGACCTGAGGCTCCCGCATCGCGCGCGCCGACTCCTCGCTCAGAAGCCGCGCGCCTCCGGGGCCGACCCCGTCCTGCAGGTGCAGCCGGGCAAACGCCACGAGCTCCTGCCCGGTCGAGCAGATCGCTCCCGCCGGCCCGGCCGTGCGCGGGAGCCCCCAGGCGGAGGCCGGCCGCAGCTCGTGGCCCGGCGGCTGGACGTGTCCGATGGCAGCACGGAAGCGGAGGACGTCCTCGGGCAGCGTCACCGTGTGCGTGAGCCCGAGCGGCTCGATGAGACGCGTCCGCAACAGGTCGTCCCAGACGGTGTCGGTGACGGCCTCGAGCACCCGGCCGAGCACGGTGAAGCCCGTGTTGCAGTAGGACATCGTCGCGCCGAGCGGGTGCACCTGCGGGAGCTCCGCACAGGTCTCCACGTACCGCTCGAGCACGTCGTCGCCGCGGCCGGTGTCGGCGAAGTGGTCGCCGTCGATCCCGCTCGTGTGGGTCAGGAGGTGGCGGATCGTCACCGCCTCGGACACGCGGTCGTCGGCCACGCGGAAGCTGGGCAGATAGCGGCGCACAGGCGCGTCGAGCTCGATGTGTCCCTCGTCGACGAGTTGCATGGCCAGGGTCGCGGTCCACACCTTCGTGATCGAGCCGATCTGGAAGAGCGAGTCTGCGGTTGCCTCGACGCCCGTGTCGAGGTTGAGAACTCCCGCGGCCGCGGCATCCACCTCCTCGCCTCGGAGGACGGCCACCGATGCCGCCGGCACGCCGTGTCGGTTGCGCAGCTCCTCGAGCCGTTCGAGCAGAGTGGACGTCTCGGTTGTCGCCATGGTCACCGTGCCTCCTTTGGGGTCAGCTCCAACGCGCGCGTCGGCGCGAAGTGACACGCCGCATGGTGCATACGCTCGGCAGCGCCTTCGCGGGGATCGCGCTCGATGCAGATCTGTCGGGCGGGGTCGACCATCGGTCCGACGGGACACCGCGGATGAAGATGGCAGCCGCTCGGCGGGTGGCGTGGGTCGGGCGCCTCCACCGCATCGAGCGTGGCCACCCCTACGTCCCGGATCGAGACGCCGAGCCGCGGCACCGCCTCGAGCAAGGATTTCGTGTAGGGATGCTGCGGGTCGGCAACGAGCGCTTCGGCCGGGCCGGCCTCCACCAGACGCCCGAGGTACATCACCGCCAGCGCGTCGCTGACGTAGCGCACCGTCGCGAGGTTGTGCGAGACGAAGAGGATCGAGATGCCGAGTCGGGTGCGCAGGTCGCGCAGCAGGTTGAGGACGGCGCTCTGCACCGAGACGTCGAGCGCCGACGTGATCTCGTCGGCGATCAGAACGTCGGGACGAACCGCGAGCGCGCGCGCCAGAGCCACCCGCTGACGCTGCCCGCCGGAAAGACGACTCGGCAGCTCCTGCATCACGGCAGAGTCGAGGTGGACGAGCTCGAGCAGCTCCTCGACCTCCTTTGTGCGGACGCTACGTGAGGTGCGGTTCCCGGCGCCGGCGGCCTCCGCGATCGCTGCTCCCACGGTCATCCGGGGATTGAGCGACGCGAAGGGGTCCTGGAAGACCATCTGCACACGCCGGTTCAGCCCCGCGACGTAGCCGGTGCGCCGGTGGCGTACAGCGGCGCCGTCGAGCAGGATCTCGCCACCGGCGATCGGGACGAGCCCGACGATCGCGCGCGCAACGGTCGACTTGCCCGAGCCGGACTCGCCGACGAGACCGACGATCGTCTGCTCCGGCACCGTCAGGTCGACACCGTCGACCGCCACGAGCGCGGACCGGCCGCGCCCGAAACGGACGGTGAGGCCCCGTGTCTCGAGCGCCGTCATGCGAGCGCGTCTTCCCGCACGAACGTGTCGTCCGGAGCGGATCCGGAGTGCGGCGCCACCGAGTGAGGGTGCCAGCAGGCGACCCGGTGACCGTCTTCCAGCGGCTTCAGCACGGGCAGCTCGCTCGCGCAGCGATTCGACGCGGCAGGGCAGCGCGGTGCGAACGGGCAACCAGGCGACTGGTCGAACGGGCCGGCCGCGCGACCGGGGATCGAGACGAGCGGACGATCCCGGTCGGTCTCCATCGTCGGCACGGACGCCAGGAGCGCCGCGGTGTAGGGATGGGCCGGCCGGCGCACGAGGGTGGCGACGTCGAGCTCCTCGACAACGCGGCCCGCGTACATGACGAGCACGCGCTGGCACAGCTGGGAGACGACCGCGATGTCGTGCGAGATGAAAATCGCCGCCGCACCCGTGGCGGTGCCGACGTCGTCCAGCAGCTTGAGGATCTGCTGCTGAACCGTGACATCGAGGGCAGTGGTCGGCTCGTCGGCGATGATCAGCTGCGGGCTCACCATCAGGCCCATGGCGATCATCACCCGCTGCCGCATTCCTCCCGAGAGCTCGTACGGGTAGTTGCGGACCCGTCGCTCGGGCGATCCGATCCGCACCGAGCGCAGACGCTCGACGCTGCGTTTCCTCGCGTCGCGGCGCGAGAGCCCTTCGTGGACCTCGGCGACCTCCCCGAGCTGACGACCGACGCGCAGCGCCGGATTGAGCGACGCCATCGGATCCTGGTAGACGATCGAGAGCGAGCGTCCGAGCAGGCGGCGCCGCGCCGCGTTGCCGAGCGACCCGAGGTCGCGCCCGAAGAGCCGGCGCCGCTCGGCTGTCACCTGCGCCCGGATGGGGAGGAGCTCCGCGATCGCCATCGCGGTCAGGCTCTTGCCCGACCCAGACTCGCCGACGATGCCCACGATCTCGCCGGGCTCGACGGTGATCGAGACGTCGCGCACGGGAACCGAGCCGCCGGGGAACGCCACGGTGAGCCCCCGCACGTCCAGCACCGTCTCCCGCGGACCGCCGTCGAGCCCGCTGTGCTCGTGGTGCTCGGCCACCGGAACCGCGGGTAGCGCCTCCTGCTTCCGCGGCAGCTTCCCGTCGCGTCTCGCTGCCCCCTTGGCGAGCGTCTCGCCGAGCAGGTTGAACCCGAGCGCGGCCAGGATGATGGCGACTGCCGGGCCCACCACGACGATCGGCGTGACGTAGATCCGCTGGAGACCCTCGGTGAGCATGCCTCCCCAGTCGTAGGACGGCGGCTGCACACCGACTCCCAGGAGGCTGAGCCCGGCCAGAGCGAGCAGCGCGTCGCCGATCGTCAGCATCAGCGTCAGCAACAGTGGTTCCGCCACGTTGGGCAACACGTGCCGAGCGGCCAGCCTCGGCCGCCCGATCCCGAGCACCCGAGCTGCCGCGATGTACTCCGCGCCGGCCACCGAGGCCGCGAGCGTCTGGCTCAGGCGCGCAAAGTACGGAGCAACTGCGGCTGCGATCCCGATCACGGCGCCGCGGGCTCCCAGGCCGACGATCGAGGCCACGAAGATCGCCAGCAGCAACGTCGGGAAGGCGACAGCGAGGTTGATCGCGCTCGTGATCAGCCGGCCAAGCCTGCGCCCGACGAGCGCCGGCAACACCCCGATGGGTATGCCGATCGCAGCGCCCAGCACGCTGGCCAGGACCGCCAGCAGCACCGACAGCCGGGTGGCCACGAGGGTGCGATGCAGGATGTCGCGGCCGAGCACGTCGGTGCCCAGCGGATGGGCGGCTGTCGATCCCTGGGAGACAGCAGCGATGTCGATCTTCGACGCAGCATGCGACCAGAGCGGCGGCGCGATCACCGCGAGCAGCAGAAAGCCGCCCACCATCAGGGCGGCGGCGATACCGACCGGCGACCGGAACAGGTCGGGCCAGCGAGCGAAGCGACGGCCGCTCACTGGTCGAGGATCGTCGACTGCGGGTTGATGATTGCGAGCAGCATGTCGACGACGAAGTTGATGATCAGGATGAAGAAGCCGAAGACGAGCGCGACCGCCTGAACCGACGGGTAGTCCTTGGCGGTCACGGAGTTGACGAGCGTCGACCCGAGCCCGGTCCACGAGAAGATGGACTCGATGAGCACGGTGCCGGCGATCAGCCCGCCGAGCAGGAGCCCGGAGATCGTGAGGGTCGCGGTGAGCATGTTCGGCAGGGCGTGCCGGAGGTAGATCAGCCGCGCGGAAAGACGCTTGCCGCGGGCGGTTCGGATGTAGTCCTCCTCGAGGACCTTCAATCCCTCGACGCGCACGATGCGCGCGAGAGCGAACGCAGGACCGATCGCGAGCGCGGCGATCGGCAGGACGTAGGACGGCACCCCTCCCTCCCCCGCGACGGGAAGCACCGGCCACTTGATGGCGAACAGGTAGATGAGAGCCACGGCGAGCAGGAACGAGGGGATCGAGGCAAACGCGCCGGTGGTCGCCGTGAACGCCAGCTCGCTGTACCGCCTGCGTCCGTCACGCGTGCGCGCCGCGCCGAGGACGCCAAGCGGTACGCCGACCAGCACGGCGAACAGGAACGCCAGCCCGGCGAGCCGTAGCGTAGTGGGCAGCCGTGTTCGCACGATCTCGGTTATGGGCTCGCCGCTCGTAAGCGACGTCCCGAAGTCGCCGTGGACGGCCCGGTCGACGTAGTCGACGTACTGCTGCCAGATGGGCTTGTCGAGACCGAGCTGGGCACGCCGTTGCTTGACCAGCTGCGCCGGGGCAGTGAGGCCCAGCGAGGTCCGCACAGGGTCGCCGGGAATGACGTGGATCATCGCGAACGTGATCGTCAGCAGCACCACGAGCGACACGAGGAGTCGCCCGAGGCGACGGGCGAAGTAGGCGGATCTCGGTCGATCCGCCCACCAGCGCCCGCGCCTTCGTGTCTCGATCGAGGCCGGAGCGGCCGTCACTTACGTCACTTCTTCTTCGTCACCCTCAGGCTCGCGGGCGCAATGCCCTGATCGCCGAGGCTGAACTTCGCGCCCTTGGCGAAGGTCGGCAGCGTGCTCCAGTACGTCGGGAGGAGGTCGCCGTGCCTGAAGATCGCCTTCTCGGCGGCCAGCCAGTGCGTGCAGGACGTCGCGCCGGACGCATTCTGCGCCTGGGCGACCTGGTTCCCGTATGCGACATTGTGGATCGAGGCGAAGTTGACTCCGCCGCCCGCCGGCGCCGCTCCCGAGAGGAACGGCACGAGCTGCGACGGCGCGCTGACCCCGAGCGGAACGATTGCGACGTCCCAGTTGCCGCCCCCGAAGAGCGTGCCGAGCAGGTTCGGCGTCGTCGTGCCGTCAAGCGTCACGTTGTTGTCACCCGCGGCAGAGAGCTGGCTTTGCATGAGCGCCGCTGCGGCAGCCGAGCCCGGGCCTCCGTCATTCGCGTAGAGGATCGACAGGGCGGGATGGCCCGACAATGCCTTCTGCGCGCTCGACACGCTGTGCTTCGGCACGTTCCCCGTGACCGAATCCCCTCCACAGGGCGTGAACGACTTCAGCGTCAGCTGCTTCATCGGAACGCCGTCACCCGAGGTGAACACCTTGCCGACCTGCCCGACCTGCAAGGCCTGGATGATTCCCTTGCGGACGGTGACGTTGGACGTCGGGTGGCCCTTCTTCTCGTTGAACCAGATGTCTCCCGGCTGGGCGGCGACGACTCGCTTGAAGAGCTTGGCCTTCTCGAGCCGCGCCCGATCGGGCCCGGTGACCGTCGCGATGTTCACCTGGCCGGTGAGGAGCTCGTTCGCGGCGGTCGTCTCGTTCGTGACGACGTCTAGCACGACCTTCGCCGGCATCCCCTTGCTCGTGCTGCCGTTGGGGCCCCACGTATAACCCTTGCGCAGGGCGAACGCGTACTTGCTCCCCGGCGAGACGCTCACCAGCTTGTACGGGCCGGAGCCGTCGGCGCCGTTGAGAAGCATGTTTCTGTTGGCGAGCCCCTTCGCACAGACGATGTGCACCGCACCGAGCCCCTGGACCGGGAACGGGTTCGCGGACGGGAACGTGACCGTCACCATCCGCTTCTTGTTGTTGGCGGCGGTCGTGCTGTTCTGCGGGACGTAGAGGTTCATGAGCGGCGACGAGTTCGACCCGTCGGCGATGTAGTCGAAGTTCTTCTTCACCGTCGACGCGGTCAGCTTCGTCCCGTCGGAACAGGTGACCCCGGAGTGGAGCGTGAAGCGCACCTTCGTCTTCGACAGCACCTTCCACTTCGTCGCGAGGCCGGACACCATCTTGCCGCCGGGCAGCTGGTGCACGAGCGTGTCGTAGCTGAACTCGGCGACCTGCTGAGCCCCTGCTCCCGCCGTCTGCTCCGGGTCGAGCTTGCCTGGATCGGCGGTGACGGCGATGGTGACTGTTCCCGTCGCGGCGGCCGAGCGACTCGTACGAGACGCGGCCTTGCTCGACGCCGGGCCCGTCGCTGCCGCCAGACCCACGACGAGTAGTGCTACCGCGGATGCCGCCAGGAAGGCGGCTAGCAACTTGCGCATTTCAATCCCTCCACCTTGATAGTCATCAGTCGTTCAAGCCTCGTCACGAGTGGTGCGTAATGCCTTCACCACATCGCGACAGTAGATAAGACCCCTTCTAGGGGCATCGTGTTAGGGCACAAATGGGCCAAATGATCTTGGTCAGCGGCGACAAGCCCTGGCTCAGGCGACTTTCGGAGTCGCCCGCACGCCGAAGTGCAGGTACGACTCTCCGCTGGGCAGGTCGTAGAAGGTCATCGCCGTCCAGGTCCGAGAGTCCGGATCGCGCACGACGAACAGGTCCTCGGCGACCGCGACCATGGGGTACTCGTGGGTCGGCTCGGCCACGAGGGCGGCGATCGGGCCGGTCACGGTCGTGCGCAAGACCGGCCCGTCGGCGCCGGCCAGCACCTCCAGCCGGGCTCCGGCACGCTCGTAGGTCCCCAGGCGCGGGCTGACGTCCACCTCGACAGGCTCAGTCGGCGGCTCGAGCGGGTGCGGCAGCTCGACGCCGGCGAGCTCGCGGAAGATCTCGCGGTAGAGGTCCTCGTACAGGTCGCGTGCGTTGCCGCCGTTCGTCAGGAGCGTGACCGCGAGCCCTTCATCCGGCAGAACGCGCAGGAACGCCGCCTGGCCGAGCGTGTTGCCGTCGTGCCCGATCAGGCGCCTTCCGTCCCAGCCGAAGCGGATCCAGCCGAGCCCCCACGAGTCGCCCAGGGTGTACTTGTCGGGGAGGTCCACCTGATGCTCGGCCATGGCCGTGACGGTGCTTTCGTCCAGGATCCGTGTGCCGTCCGGCGCGAGGCCGCCGACCAGGTGCATACGGGCGAAGGCGAGCACGTCCGCGGCCGTCGAGTTGACGAGCCCGGCCGGCCCGAGTGAGCGCGGCAAGGCCCAGGCCGGCGCGCGCTCGGGCTCGGCGCCGCTCTCGCTCATGTGGCCGACGGCGGCACGGTGCAGCAGCGCCTCCTCGGGCAAGGTGCCGGTGTGCGTCATGCCGAGCGGGCCGATGAGACGCTCCGTGATCGCTGCATCCCACGTACCGCCCGTGACCTTCTCGATCACCCGGCCGGCGAGCGAGAAGCCGGAGTTGCAGTACGACCAGGTTGCGTCGAGAGGATGGTTCTGCGCGGCCTCCGCCAGGAGAGCGACGTAGCGCTCGAGGCAGTCGTCTCCGCGGCCCGTGTCCGTGAAAACGTCGCCGTCGATGCCGCTCGTGTGCGTCAGCAGGTGGCGCATCGTGACCCGCGACGCCACGTCCGGATCGGAGAGCTCCAGCTCGGGCAGCACGTCGATGATCGGGGCGTCGAGATCGAGCTTCCCCTCCTGGACGAGCTGCATCACGACGCTTGCCGTCCAGACCTTCGTCATCGAGCCGATCTGGAAGACGGAGTCGCCGGTCGTCTCGACGCCGGTCTCCTTGTTGAGCAGGCCGTACGCGGCGATGCAGCTCTCGTCCACGCCGTCGCCGACGCGGAGGATGCCGAGGGTGGCGCCCGGGACGCGATACCGCTCCGCCAGCGCCGCCAGCCGGCGGCGCCAGTGCGCATCGTCGAGCCGGGGCCGGCGCGTGCCGCCGACGCCGGCGTGCTGCTCCACCCAGTCGGTGACGCGGCGGTTGAAATCGCGACGGTGCGACGGCAGCCCGTCGAGGATGAACAGATGACCTTCGTCCGGGTAGAGGACGAGCGTCGTCGGCACGCTCCGCTCCCGCAGCGCCGTGTGCCACTGCTGCGCCTGGCCGACCGGACATCTGCGATCGGCCTCGCCGTGGTAGATCAGCGTCGGCGTGACGACGCTCTCCACGCGAGAGAGGGGCGACATCGCGCGGTACCGCTCGCTGATCGCCCACGGCTCGCCTCCGAGCTCGTAGCGCGAGATCAGGTGCGCGTCGTCGGAGGTTCCGCCGATGCTGACGAGGTCGCTGACGACGCCACCCGCCACCGCCGCCGCGAACCGCTGATCGCGACTCGTCAGGTAGCACGTCATGTAGCCGCCGTAGCTGTACCCCGTCACGGCCAGCCGATCCGGGTCGGCGAGCCCGTCCGCGACGAGCGCGTCGATCGGCTCGAGGAAGTCCCGCGCGTCGGCCTCGCCCCACTCCTCGAGAGCCGCCCGGTAGAAGTCCTCGCCGTACCCGTCGCTGCCGCGTGGATTCAGCAGGAGCACCGCCCAGCCGCGCGCCGCGAGCTCCTGGTGGTAGAGGTGGATGGAGTCGGCTGCGCCGTTCCACGCGTTGTGAGGCCCGCCGTGGATGTCCAGCAGCAGCGGCTGCGGGGTCGACGCCTCGGGGTCACGCACGAGCCAGCCCTGGACGACCGTGCCGTCCGAGATCGTGAACTCGCGCTCCTCGCGCACGAAGAGCTCGACTTCCTCCGGGTCGGGGCCGTGGGTGGTGCGGATCTCCGCTTCACCGCCGGCGAGCTGGACGAGCGCGATCTCCCCGTACGACGTCGGCGTTGCCAGGACGACTGCCGCCTGCGAGCCGGCGACCGATGCGCCACTGACGACCGTGCCGGGCTCGGCGACGAGCGGCCTCGGCTCTCCCCCTTCCAGCGAGACGGAGTAGAGATGCGTGCAGCCGCGGTCGCGGACGCAGAAGACGACGGTCTTTCCGTCGCCGGCGACCTGCGGCACGGCTCCCGGGTAGCCGGGGCCGCCGGGCATCACGTTCCGGTCGAGCGACGCCGCGAGATCCACTACGTCGCCACTGTCGTGCGCGACGCGCATGAGATGGGCGTGCGCGGCTATGCCCTTGTCCGGATCCATCGCGACGGCGAGGAGCCCGGAACCGTCCGGAGTCCAGCTGACCGCGAGACCGGCTGAGTCGACCAGCGCGACCGGCTGCGGATCGGTCGTCCCGTCAGCGGCGACGACGTAGACCGGCAGGCTGAAGACGAGGTCGCGGTCGGGAGCCATCGCCGCCGGGAAGGCGAGCTGCTTCCCGTCCGGCGACCATGCCGGCGCGCCGGCGTCCCAGTCGCCGCTCGTCAGCTGCCGGCACCGCCCCGTCTCCACCTCGACGACGTGCAGGTGCAGGCGAATGCCGCGCCGGATCCCGACGCCGTCGGCCTGATAGTCGAGGCGCTCGGTGATGAGCGGAGCGTGGCTGCGGCGAGCCCGGTCGTCGTCGGCTTCTCCCGGCGCCGCCAGCAGGTCGACGGGAGCGACGAAGGCGAGCCGCGAGCCGTCAGGGCTCCAGACGGGCTGCCCGGCACCGAGCGGCAGATCCGTCAAGGCTCTGGGCTCGCCTCCCGCGGCCGGCAGGAGCAGGATCTGCGCCGACCCGTCGCCGGCGCGGAGGAAGGCCAGCGCAGCACCGTCAGGAGACCACGCGGGCGAAGAGTCGGCCGGGCCGTTCGTGAGCCGCTGTGGGTCGCCGTCACGACTGCCGACTCGCCACAGCTCGGTGACGTTCCGGTCGACGGCCGCATCGCTGGTCCGCAGCACGTAGACGATCTCCCGTCCGTCGGGTGAGAGCGCCGGCTGCTCGGGAAGTGCGATGTCGTTCAGATCCTCGCTGTGCTGACGTCGGCTCACGTCGGGTCCTCCTCCTCCGGGGGTCGGGCCATAGCCTGTCTGTGCGCGCTGGACAGCGCTTCGTACCGGCCGCCTAAGAGCGGCGTCGTTCCTCGGTCTGGCGCACAAGGCGCCGTCGGCTCAGGCGGACAGCAGCTCCGCGACGAGTGCCGCCAGCAGCGCCGCCCGTTCGGCCAGTGCGGACACCACGACGAACTCTCCCTCCCCGTGCGCGTGATCGCCGACCGCCCCGAGCCCGTCCAGGGTCGGCACGCCGAGCGCGGCGATGTGATTGCCGTCGGAGCCACCGCCGACCGACGCCTCGCCCAGAGGAGGAAGCCCGAGCTCACCCTGGAGGCGCCCTGCCAGCTCGAACAGCTCCCGCGAAGAGCTCCGTTCGAGCGGCGGTACGAACGTCTCCCGCTCCACCCGCACGGTCGCGCCCGGGACGCTCGGACGCACTGCGGAGAAGGCGCCGGCGAGCCGGTCCGCCTCTTCGAGCGTGGCGAAACGGACGTCGAAGTGCGCCACGGCGGAGGCCGGAACCGTGTTCGCAGCGGTTCCCGCCGCGATGAGGCTGGGTGTCACGGTTGTCCCTGCGGAGGGCTCGGCAAGTTCGGCGAGCGCGAGCACCTGCCGGGCAACCTCCACGGCGGCGTTGCAGCCTTGCTCCGGATCGAGCCCGGCATGAGCCGCCCGGCCTACGGCCTCGACGCGGTAGAGCGCGACGCCCTTTCGCTCGGTCTTCAACGCGCCGGCGAAGCTCGGCTCGGCGACGAGCGCGGCCCGGATACCGTTTGCCTCCTCGGCCAGCAGAGCGCGCGAGCTCGGCGAGCCGAGCTCTTCGTCCGTCGTCAGGACCATGGTCACGCCGTCGAGCCCGCTGCCGGCGCCGACCGTCGCCAGGGCGAAGAGCATCTGCACGACACCGGCCTTCATGTCGAAGACTCCGGGCCCCGTGGCCTCGTCACCGTCGACGTGAAACGGCCAGCGCGCGACTGTTCCAAGCGGCCACACGGTATCCAGGTGGCCGACGACCAGGACGCGCGGCGTTCCCCCGAACCGCCAGCGCAGGTGCGTGCGGCCGTCGACGATCACGCGCTCAGCCGACTCCCCGACGATCCTGCGGGCGAGATCGTCGGCGACCGACGCGCAGGACTCGCAGGCCTCCGGGTCGGCGCTCGGCGACTCGGCCAGCACGAGCGCTTCGAGGGCGTCGACCATCTCGGGGAGGCGCCCCCGGAGCGCGTCGACCAAAACAGGAGAGCTCGTAGGCATCCGCATCATTCTGCGTCGTTCGGCACAGCGGGACCTTCGGAGGTCCGAACCAGTTACAACCGCAAGTGTTGTACGCACGAACCAGGCCGCGCGAACGCGGCGCGTGGAACCATCAAGGCAAGGTGACCGATCTGCAGACCACGACCGGCGATCTCCCGTCCGACCTCGCCGCCGGCGCAGCCGCGACGGCGCTGGCCGCCGCGGACCGGGCCGGCGTCGAGATCCGCCTGCTCGACGCTGTCGCCGAGTTCGAGGCCGCGTCGCGCCTCGTCGCCCGCATCTGGAGCGACGACGACCCGAAGGCCCCGACGGCGCTCCTGCGCGCGCTGTCCCATGCCGGCAACTTCGTCGCGGGCGCCTTCAGCGACCGGGAGCTCGTAGGCGTCTCGATCGCGTTCTTTGGTCAGGACGCCGACGAGCTGCATCTGCACTCGCACATCACGGGCGTCGACCCTCTCCTGCAGAACAGGTCGCTCGGCTTCGCCCTGAAGCAGTTCCAACGCGCCTGGGCGCTCGAGCAAGGCGTGGCGAGCGTCCGCTGGACGGCCGATCCGCTGGTACGTCGCAACCTCTTCTTCAACCTCTGCAAGCTCGGAGCGACAGTCGTCGGCTACTACCCCGACTTCTATGGCCCTCTGCTCGACGGGGTCAACGGCTCAGGCGAGAGTGACCGCGTGCTGCTGCAGTGGGAGCTCGCGTCCCCTCGCGTGATCGAGGCGGCCGACCTGCGGCCGATCGAGCCGGTAGTGCGGCCCGGTGTGGTTATCGTCGCGCCGGACAGCGACGGCTCCCCCGTCACGACGGAGTCCGCGGCCGACCGGCTGCTCGTCTGGATCCCCGACGACATCGTCGAGTTGCGACAGAGCGATCTGCCGCGAGCCGATGCCTGGCGCAAAGCCGTCCGCGCGGCGGTCGGCGCCGCCGCCGCAGACGGGTACTCCGGCGAGGCGATCACACGCGACGGCTGGCTCCTCCTGACGCGATGAAGATCGAGGCGGTAGACCTCCGCCGCATCAACCTCCCGCTGATCGCGCCGTTCCGGGTGTCGTTCGGCGTCGAGCACCACCGCGACATCCTCCTCGTGCGCGTCGTCGGCAACGAGACCGAGGGCTGGGGGGAATGCGTTGCGATGTCCCGGCCGCTCTACTCGCCGGAGTATGTCGACGGAGCCGAGGACGTGATGCGCCGCCACCTGCTGCCGCGCCTGCTCGAGGCCGGCGATGTCGCCGCGGACCAGGTCGCCGGGATCCTTCGTCCGATCCACGGCCACCCGATGGCGAAGGCCGCGCTCGAGATGGCCGTCCTCGACGCAGAGCTGCGAGCCGCGGGCACGCCACTCGCCGACTACCTCGGAGCCGTGCGCGCCGAGGTCGACTGCGGCGTGTCGATCGGCATCTTCGAGGATCCAGCGGAGCTCGTCGAGGTCGTCGACGGCTATCTGGCAGAGGGCTACCGCCGCATCAAGCTCAAGATCGAGCCCGGCCACGACGTCGAGGCGGTCCGCGCCGTCCGGGAGCGCTTCCCGGAGATCCTCCTGCAGGTCGACGCCAACACGGCCTACACGCTCGCCGACGCCCAACAGCTGGCGAAGCTCGACGAGTTCGACCTGCTGCTGATCGAGCAGCCACTGCCCGAAGACGACGTCCGGGGCCATGCCGAGCTGGCGCGTCTCGTCCGCACGCCGATCTGCCTCGACGAATCCATCACGTCGGTTCGCTCGGCCGAGGACGCCATTGCACTCGGAGCCTGCCGCGTCGTCAACATCAAGGCAGGCCGCGTCGGGGGCTATCTCGAGGCGCGTCGCATCCACGACGTCTGCGCCGCCCGCGACGTACCGGTTTGGTGCGGCGGGATGCTCGAGACGGGACTCGGACGCGCCGCCAACGTCGCCCTGGCAGCTCTGCCCAACTTCACGCTGCCGGGAGACACCTCTGCCTCGGGCCGCTACTACGCGCAGGACATCACCGAGCCGTTCGTCCTGCGCGACGGTCGGCTCGCTGTTCCGCAGGGCCCGGGCCTCGGGGTGACGCCGATCCCGGAGATCCTGGACGAGCTCACGACCTCGCTCACGACCGAGCGGCCGTCGACACGCGCGTCAGAGCGTGTCGTCACCGAGTAGCCGCAGCTGCAGCTCGAGCACCAGGCGCTCCTCGGCGTTCTTCAGGTCGATGTCGAACAGCTCGCGGAGCCGCCGCAGCCGGTAGCGGAACGTGTTCGGGTGCACCGAGATCCCGCCTGAGGCCGCGACGACGTCACCCATCGCGTCGAGGTACGCCCGCAGCGTCAGCGCGTACTGGGTCGAGTGCTGCGCGTCGTGCTCGAGCACCGTCGACAGCTTGCCGCGCATCAGACCCGGGTGCTCGAGTTTGAGATCCTTCAACTCCAGGAGCACCGCCTCGCTGCGCACGTCCTCGATCGTGGCCAGCGTCTGCGGCACACGGTCGAGACGAAGCACCTCGAGCACACGCTCGGCTTCCCGTCTCGCGGCCGCGACCTCCCTGAGGCCGTCGACCGTCGAGCTGACCGCCGCGAGAATGCCGCCGACTCTCGTCCCCGCGTGGCTCTGCGTCTCCCGCGCGACGCGGATCACGCGGTCGCGTTCGGACGCCTCGTCCCCCTGTAGGAGCGCGTAGACGTTCTCGCCGATCGCGATCGCCGCGCATTGGCCGTGCAGCGCCTCGCAATACACGCCGACGAGGTCGACGAGCCGTTCTCGCTCGAATTCGTCGATCTCCTCCCGCACCGCGGCCGAGAACGCAAGCACCGTGAAGAGCGCGTCGGCTGCGAACCCGAGCCGCGCCGCATTCTCCTCGGCCGAGGCTCGACCTTCGAGCACCGCGAGGAGCATCTCGCCACGGATTCGCCGCTCGACGTCGCGAGCCGCCCGCGCCTGGATCACATGTGGTGCAGCGATGCGGGCGGCCTCCGTCAGGGCATGCAGGGCCTCTCCGTCCAGGGGAGCGACCGGGTGGTCGACCCAGATCGACCCGATCATCCGGCCACCCGCGCGAATCGCCACCGCGGACCGGGGATCGAGGTCCTCGACCTCTTCGAGGCCGCCCTCGAGCACCTCGCGCAGCACCTGCTGGTCCGCGGCCATCACGCCGTCCGCCTCCAGGACACGCCGGTAGAGCTTCCGCATGCCTGTCGAGTCGGGAACCTGGCGGCCCAGGATCGAGCGCCGGCGCGCAGCGTCGATCGGTTGGTCGCCGAGTGTCGAGAAGGCGAGCACGCGGCGCGCCGGATCCTCGATCGTCACCGCTCCTCCCACCATCCCGGCAATCGCATTTGCGAGGGCGAACAGATCCCCGATCGGCACGCCCGCGATCCCGCCGACTCCGTCGGCCGGCGCCGAGAACCGGCGCGCGTTGAGCAGGAACCCGTGGAGCTGCGTCCACGTCATCTCCTCCGGCACGGAGAGAACCGCCAGGCCCGCGGAGGCCGCAACCTGGCTCAGTCCCGCGACATCGGCTCCGCGCTTGAAGACGACGGCGCTTGCCTCGGCCTGCTCGGCGGCGAGCAGAAGCTTCGACGCCTCGGGCGTCCCGGGCCGCACGGCGACGGCGAGGACGACCGCGCCGGGCGCGATCGCCGAATGCTCGCCCTCGTCGTAGATCACGGGCTCTCCGACGGCGACCCCGAGACCGCGCGGCGCCGCGACCAGCCCGATGACGTCGCTACCGAGACTCCCGAGCAGTGCCTCGAGATCCGCCGCCTCGTCGCCCTGCCGCGCCTGGGTCATCGGAGAAAGGCTACGGGAGAAGCCCGGCGGCGAGAAACCGGAGGAGGTTGCCGCCGGCGACCGCCTCGACGTCCGCGCCCGAGTAGCCGCGAGCGCGAAGCGCCTGGAGCAGACGTGGGTAGTCGCGCGGCCCTTCGAGCCCGTCCAGTGTCGCGTCGATCTGCACGCCGTCCTGCGTCCGCTGCTCCTCGCCCGTCGCGCGTGCGATCTGCGCGAGAAAGTCGCCGCCGAGCCCGACCCGCTCGACTCCGATCACCGAAACCGCGTGGTCGATGTGGTCGACGAAGCGATCGAGCGTGGGTCGGGACGGATCGACCACCAACGGGTGCGGCATCAGGCAGACCACGCCTCCGTGCTCGGCGACCGCGGTCAGCTGCGCGTCGCTGAGATTCCGGCGGTGGTCGTAGATCGTCCGACAGGAGGCGTGACTGACGAAGACCGAGCCGCCGGGAGCCCGGTCGAGGACGTCGGTGAGCGTCTGCGGCGAGGCGTGTGCGAGGTCGACGACCATGCCGAGGGTCGGCGCCCGGTCGATCAGCCGCTCGCCGAGCGAGGTCAACCCTCCTTCGTGGTCGCAGCCGTGGGCGAAGGCGTTCTGCTCGTTCCAGGTCGGGCCGAGCACCCGGACGCCGAGCTTCGCGACGACGTCCAGCGGCCACAGGTCTTCGCCGAACGAGGACACGCCTTCGATCGCCAGCAGCAACCCGAGACGGTTCGTCACGACCTGCTCGAGCTCGCGCCGTCCGCTGACCATGAAGACTTCGGGAGTGGACTCCACGGCCGTGTGGAAGCTGGCAACTTGCCGCAGTACTCCACGGAGAGCGCCTGCCGCATCCGCGTCCGGCGCTTGGTAGGCGGCGCAAACCTGCAGCGCCACCCCACCGTCCTGCAGCTGCTCGAGCCAGCGGGAGCGAAACGGAGCCTGCTCGCCTCGCTCCTCCGCATAGATGAGCTCTTGCAGCAGGTCGCTGTGTGCGTCGGCGATCACGATCCGGTGGCTCGCGTTGCCCGCGGCGAGCTCAGAAGAGCTGGTTCTCGCCGCCGAAGATCGCCGAGACCGAGTCGTCGGCGAAGACGTTCATGATCGCCTCGGCGAGCAGGCCCGAGACGCTCAGGACGGTCATGTTCTCCGGCCGCTTGCGCGGATCGACCGGGACGCTGTCGGTGACGACGATGCGGTCGATCTCCGACCCGGCGATCAGCTCGAGGGCGGCGTCCGAGAAG
This sequence comes from uncultured Actinomycetes bacterium, assembly GCA_963743545.1. Lineage (GTDB taxonomy): Bacteria > Actinomycetota > Thermoleophilia > Gaiellales > Gaiellaceae > Palsa-739. The sequence continues at coordinate 292,321 of CAVUQB010000007.1, forward strand.
AGCGCGTGCGTGACGAAGACATTGACCTCGGAGGCGCCGTGCTCCTTGAGCGCCCGGGCGCCTGCGACCAGCGTGCTCCCGGTCGTCGAGACGTCGTCGCCGACGATCGCGATCTTGTCCCGCACCTTGCCCGTGACCTCCGTCACCTCGACCTGGTCGGCGGCGACCCGCATCTTGTGCATGATCGCGAAGCTCGCCTCGATCATCTCGGCGAACCGGACGCCGTGCTTGGCGCGGCCCGCGTCCGGCGCGACCGCGACGACGCCGTCGCCGGTGAGCCCGAGGTCGCGGAAGTGCGTCGCGAACAGCTGCAGAGCCGTCATGTGGTCGACCGGAATCGTGAAAAAGCCCTGGACCTGGCCCGCGTGGAGGTCCATGGTCAGGACGCGGTCGGCCCCGGCGAGCTGGAGCATGTCCGCGACGAGGCGGGCCGAGATCGGCTCGCGCGGCTTCGCCTTCCGGTCCTGCCGCGAGTACGGGAACCACGGGATGACGGCCGTGATCCGCTTCGCCGACGCAAGCTTGGCCGCCTGGATCATCAGCACGAGCTCCATCAGATTCTTGTCCACCGGCGGCGAGCCGGTCTGGACGATGAAGACGTCGGCGCCCCGGATCGACTCGAGGTAGCGGCAGTAGGTCTCGTCGTTGGGGAAGGTGCTGAGCTCGACGTCCCCGAGCTCCACGTCGAGCTTCGCGGCGATGGCCTGCGCGAGGGCAGGATGCGAGCGGCCCGAGAAGACCATCAGGCGCTTCTCCGGCCCCCGGACGATGTAGTGCTGCGGCGATGGGTCGCTCATCGTGGCACCGCCCTCGAGCCCCGGGAGGGGCAACTCAGTCGTCGCCGTCGGGCTTTCCATGCTTCTCGTAGACCCACCCTTCCTTCGTCGTCTGCCGTGGCGCAAACCCGGCCAGCGAACCGGGAGGGACATCATCCGTGATGACGGTCCCGGCTGCAATCCAAACGTCGTCTCCGATCTCGACCGGGGCATCGAAGACAGTGTCCACACCGGTCCTGACGTTGCGGCCGATCCTCGTCCGGCCCTTTGGCATGCCGGGCTCGTGCGGGAAGTTGGCGGTGATGTTGCCGGCCGCGACGTTCGAGCCCTCCCCCACCTCGGCGTCGCCGACGTACGAGAGATGCGGGATCTTCGCGCCGGCGCCGACGGCCGCGTTCTTGACCTCGACGAAGGTGCCGATCTTCGCGCCGTCGCCGATCACGCTCACGGCGCGGACGTAGGCGAACGGCCCGATCTCGGCGCCTCCCTCGATGCGAACACCGCCGCGGATCACCGTGTTCGGATGCACGACGACGTCGGGCTCGATCTCGACTCCGGCCTCGATCCACGTCGTCCCCGGATCGACGATCGTGACGCCCGCGAGCATGTGCGCCTCGTTGATCCGGTCGCGCAGCGAGGCGGCGGCGACGGCGAGCTCGACGCGCGTGTTCACGCCTTCGGCCTCGAGCGGATCGCCCGCAAGCTGGACCGCACAGGGCTCGCCCTCGGCCACGAGCAGGCCGAGCGTGTCGGTCACGTACAGCTCGCCCTGGGCGTTGTGCGGGTCGAGCCGCTCGAGCGCCGGCCAGAGCTTCTCCGCGCGGAAGACGTAGATGCCGGAGTTCACCTCGCCCAGCTCGAGCTCCTCGGGCGAGGCGTCGCCGGCCTCCACGATCCGGGCGAGCTTGCCGTCGCCGTCGCGGACGATGCGCCCGTACGCCCCCGCGTCCGCCGGCTCGAAGGAGAGGACGGTCGCAGCGGCGCCGGCGGCGCGATGGGTGTCGACGAGCGCGCGGATCGTCTCCGGCCGGAGCGCCGGGACGTCGCCGTTGAGGACGAGCACGTCGCCGCCGAAGCCCTCGAGCGCGGCACGCGCGCAACGGACGGCGTCGCCCGTGCCGAGCGGCTCCTCCTGCACGGCGACCTCGACGTCCTCGAACAGGTCGCTCGTCTGCGGCGAGGCGACGACCACGAGCCGCTCGACGCCGGCCTCACGCGCCGCGCCGACGACCCAGTCGACCATCCTGCGGCCGAGGATCGGGTGCAGGTGCTTCGGCGTCGCGCTCTTCATGCGCGTACCGATTCCGGCGGCCATCACGACTGCTGCGAGGTCGTCTGCCATGTCAGTGGGAAGTGGCTGGGGCGCCAGGATTCGAACCTGGGATCACGGGACCAAAACCCGTTGCCTTACCACTTGGCTACGCCCCAGGGGCACGCAAGTCTACCGGCGGTCGAGGAGCAGCAGGCCGAGGGCGACGAGCGCGAAGATCACGAGCAGGATCCAGAACGCGCCGATCAGCACCTTCCCTGCGAGGACCAGAATCATGGCGCCGAGCTGCGACGCAGCGAGGAACCAGGTGACCTCGTGGAGCAGCGACGACTCCGTCCGCCCGCTCGTGAAGCGGTAGAGCATGAAACAGACGATCGCGATCAGCCCGACGACGAGGATCGTCGTGACGTGGAGGCCGTGGGTCAACCAGACGAAGATGCCCTCGAGCACCGCGACCCAGATGACGATCCGGATCCGGTGGCGGTAGTACCAGCTCCGCTTTTCGGGCGCCCCAGGCGGCCCCTCGATCACTTGAGAGCCGTCGCTCACCACGAGCTCAACCGTACCACGCAGGTGCCGCGACCCAGGTCTGCCCGCAGCGCCGTAACGCGCGTTTCGCGGCGTCGGCGTCGCGGCGGTGGTGGAAGAGGCCGTACAGCGAGGGACCGGCTCCCGAGACGTCGGCGCGGAAGGCTCCAGCGGCGCGAATCGCCTCCGCGAGCGGCGAGCTGCCGAGGTCGTTCGGCGGCAGGACGGCGAGGTCGCGCGGCCGCTTCGCCCCGGCGAGGCCGTCGAGGAGCGCCTGCCGTCGCTCGGCGAAACCGGCCACGTCTTTCCGCTCGTCGAACGCGGCGTACACGTCGGCGGTCGAGGTCTTCACAGCATCGCGCGGGAGCAGAACGACGACCCAGAAATCCTGCGGCAGGTCGAGCGGCCGGAGCTCGCTTCCGTCACCCGAGCCGAGCTGTGGGCCGTCGGCGAGGAAAAACGGGACGTCGGCGCCGAGCTGCGCCGCGAGCGCGTGCAGTTCCTCGGCCGGCAGCGGCTCGGGGAGCGTCTCGTTCGCGAGCCGGAGCGCGGTCGCCGCGTCGGAGCTGCCGCCGCCGAGCCCGGCCGCGACCGGGATCTTCTTCTCGATCCGCACGCGCCAGCGCGGCTCAACGCCGGCGCTGCGGGCGAGCTCGTGCAGCGCGAGACGGACGAGCGTGTCCTCCGGGAAGCCCTCGACCCGGAGCTCGTGCGCCTCGCCGAGCTCGATCCGGTCGACGAGGTCGATGCGCTGGAGGACGGTCAGCACCTCGTGCTTGCCGTCGTCGCGCGGCGGACCGACGACGAGCGCGAGGTTGACCTTCGCCGGCGCGGGAGCGCGGCTCACTGCAACGCCTCCGCCAGCGCGACGAACTCCGCGGGCGCCAGCGCCTCCGCCCGGATCTCGGCCGGACGGCCGATCGCGGCGAGTGCCTCGGCCGCCTCCTCGCGCGTCGTGAGCCCGGCCTGCGCGACCGAGTTCGGGAGCGTCTTGCGGCGATGGGCAAAGGCGGCGGTGACGAGCTCCTGCACGCGGCCGTAGTTCGCCGGCAGCCCGGTGCGCCGGAAGGCGACGAGCGCCGAGTCGACGTTCGGCTGCGGGCGGAAGACGGTGCGGGACACCGCGTGGAACCCCGTTCGCTCCGTGACGAGCTGGACGAGGACCGAAACAGCGCCGTAGTCCTTCGTCCCGGGTCGCGCGAAGAACCGGTCGGCGACCTCCCGCTGCACCATCACGCACCAGCGCGCGACGTTCGGCAGCCCGTCGAGGCTCTCGACGACGAGCGGCGTCGCCACGTTGTACGGGAGGTTCGCGACGAGCTTCGTGGCGTCCTGCGGCAGGTCGAGCCGGAGTGCGTCGCCGAAGACGACGTCGACGTTCTCGGGGAGGTCGTCCAGCGCCGGCTCGAGCGCACGGTCGATCTCGACGGCGTGGACGCGGCGGACGCGCTCTGCGAGGTAGCGCGTGAGCACGCCCTCGCCGGGGCCGATCTCGAGCACGACGTCGCCGGGCGCAAGCTCGGCCAGGCGCCCGATCACCTCGAGGATGTTCCGGTCGACCAGGAAGTGCTGGCCGTATTCCTTCTTCACAGGCCGAAACATGCGGCGGCGTTGGAATCGATCTGCGCTTCGAGCTCGGCCGGGTCCTCCGCGCGCGCCTGCGCGAGCGCGGCGAGCGTGTGGACGACGTGGGCCGGCTCGTTCGGCTTCCCGCGGACGGGCTGCGGCGCGAGGTAGGGCGAGTCGGTCTCGGCGAGGATCCGCTCGGCCGGGACCTGGGTCGCCGCGAGGCGGAGGTCGACGGCCTTCGGAAAGGTGGCGTTGCCCGCGAACGAGACGTACCAGCCGCGCTCGAGCGCGGTCGGGAGCAGGTGCGGCGACGAGAAGCAGTGGAGGACTACCGAACCCACATGGCCGGCGAGCGCGGCGAGCGTGTCGTCATCCGCGGCGCGCGTGTGGATCACGACGGGCTTCCCGAGCTCGGCCGCAAGCCCGAGCTCCGCGGCGAAGAGCCGCCGCTGATCGTCGCGCGGCGCGTAGTCGCGGAACCAGTCGAGCCCGGTCTCGCCGACGGCGACGGCCCTCGGATGGGCGAACAGCTCGCGTAACGCGGCAAGCTCGTCCTCGGTTGCCGTCCCCGCCTCATGCGGATGGATGCCGAGGATCGCGAAAACGCCGTCGTGCCGCTCGGCGAGCGCGAGCGCGGCTCGGCAGTCGTCGACGTTCGTGCCGACCGTGAGGATCCGCGTCACACCCGCCTCGGCGGCACGCTCGATCACTGCCTCGGGGTCGTCGAGCGCGGTGAGATGCGCGTGGGTGTCGATCACGGGAGCTCGGCCGCGAGGACTGCCTCCGCATCGAGCTTGCGGAAGAGCGGCCGCGGCTCGCGGAGCGTCTGGCCGGACGGCAGCTCGCTCGGCGCCCAGGAGCCGACCCAGCTCTCGTAGTCGCTCGTGAGGATCGTGTGCGTCGAGCCGTCGTCCTCGTCGACGGTGCGAAGCTCGAGCGGGCCGGCGATCCAGCCCTCGTAGCCGAGCAGCTCGTGCAGCACCTGCGAGCTGAACGGGAGAAACGGCGTGAACAGGGTCTTCAGCGAGTCGACCGTGCGGAGCGCGACGTTGAGCACCGTGGCGGCCCGTTCGCGATCCGTCTTCACGACGGCCCACGGCGCCTGGTCGGAGAGGTACTGATTCGCGAGCGCACTCGTCGCCATGCACTCCGCCAGCGCGGCGCGGAAACGGGCGTTCTCGATGTGCTCGCCGACCGTTTCGAAGGCGCGCTCCACCGCGTCGAGGAGCGCACGGTCGCCCTCGGTGAGCGGCCCCGGCTCGGGGACGGCACCGAAGTTTCGCTGCGCGTTGACGAGCGTCCGGTTGACGAGGTTGCCCCAGTTGGCCAGGAGCTCATCGTTCGTGCGGCGGACGAACTCCTCCCACGTGAAGTCGCTGTCCTGCGTCTCGGGGCCGGCGGCCGTAAGGTAGTAGCGCAGCGCGTCGGGCTCGTACCGGTCGAGGAAGTCCTTGACCCAGATCGCATGGCCGCGGCTGGTGCTCGCCTTGCTGCCGCTCATCGTGAGGTACTCGCTCGAAACGACGTTGTACGGGAGCTGCAGATCGTCGCCGTAGCCCAGCAGCATCGACGGCCAGATGACCGCGTGGAAGACGATGTTGTCCTTGCCCATGAAGTAGAAGCTGCGCGCGTCCGGGCTCTGCCACCACTCGCGCCACGCCTCGGGCCGGCCGACGTTGTCCGCCCACTCGATCGCGGCCGAGAGGTAGCCGATCACCGCGTCGAACCAGACGTAGATGCGCTTTGTGTCCTCGGGGTAGCCCTCGACCGGAACGGGGACACCCCAGTCGATGTCGCGGGTCATGGCGCGCGGTTTCACCTCCCGCGCGAGGTTGAGCGCGAAGTTGCGGACGTTCGGCCGCCAGTGCGTCTGTGCGTCGATCCACTCGACGAGCCGCTCGCGGAAGGCGGGCAGATCAAGAAACAGGTGCGTCGTCTCGCGGAACTCCGGCGTCGAGCCGTCCACGATCGAGCGCGGGTCGATCAGGTCGACCGGATCGAGCTGGTTCCCGCAGTTGTCGCACTGGTCGCCGCGCGCCTCGCCGTAACCGCAGATCGGGCAGGTGCCTTCGATGTAGCGGTCGGGGAGCGTGCGGCCGGTCGCGGACGCGATCGCTCCGAGCGCCGTCTGCTCGATGAGGAATCCCTTCTCGTACAGCGTGCGGAACATGTTCTGGACGACCGCGTAGTGATTGCGGGTCGTCGTCCGCGTGAAGCAGTCGTACGTCATGCCGAGCCGGACGTAGTCGTCGAGGATGAGCGCGTTGTTACGGTCGGCGAGCTGGCGCGGGGTCACGCCCTCGCGGTCGGCCGAGACCATCACCGGCGTGCCGTGCTCGTCCGTCCCGCTGACCATGAGGACGTCGTTGCCCTTGAGCCGGTGATAGCGCGCGAAGACGTCCGACGGCACCCCGGGGCCGGCGACATGGCCGAGGTGCCGCGGTCCGCTCGCGTAGGGCCAAGCGACCGAGACGAGGATCTTCTGGGGCGTGTCCGACAAGGCTCCAGATCATACGAACCGGCTCCGAGCGCGTTACGCCGCGCGGGAGAACGGCCGGTGCTCGGACACCGGCCGCACCAGGCGGAGAACCTGCGCGCTCGAAAGCGGGCTCGTCCGTCTGCGTCGGCGAAGCCGAGCCGCGGCGAGCGCGGCGCAGAGCCCGAACAGGGCCACGGCGCCGTTGCACAGCAACGCGGGCAGCGGGCTCGCCGGCTCGGGCCGCGGCTGCGCGACGGTCGCCGTCGGCCGGATCGTGTGGCCGGCGTCGAGACCGAGCGGCTCGGGAACCGCCGGCTCGACGACCGGCCGCCGGAGAGAGCTCGTCCGCTCGCTCGGGCGATTGCGCTGGGTCTGTTGCGGACGCTGCTGTGACCGGCTCGTCCGAACCTCGGTGCGGGGCTCCTGTGCGGGTCGGTCCCGGTGAGCCCGGACACGACTCTGAACTCTGGCCTTCACCTGCGGTCTGGCCGGCGCCGGGGACGCAGGCCTCTTCGCGGGCGCAGGCGAAGACGCGCTGCTCGAGCTCGGTTGAGACACCGGCTCGTCGCTCTCGGTCGAATCGGTCCCGGTGGCCGGAGGAAGCAGGCCGAGGGGATCGACGTAGCCGTTCGCATCGGCCGTGTGGCGGATCCCGAGATGGACGTACGGCCCGGCCTCCTCGGGCGTGCCACTCGGCCCGACCGTGCCGATCGCGTCCTGCTCGGCGACCGTTGCTCCCTTGGCGACGCCGATCGAGCCCAGGTGCGTGAGCGTGACCGAGTAGCCGTCCGCGGTCTGGATCGTCACCGACTTGCCGTTCGTCGGCACCGATCCCGCGAAGCTGACCGTGCCCGCTGCGGGCGCGACCACGGTCTCGCCTGCCGCATCCGCGCCGATGTCGATGCCGCGATGTTGCCCCGGGGCGTACGGGTGTGACTCGTCGTACGCGAAAGGCTGGACGACCGGCCCCTGCACCGGCCAGCTCCAGGCGTAGGCGGCCGGCGTCCACGCCAAGAAGACGCAGAGCAGTACCGCCAGCCGCCGTATCGTTGTCAACTTGAGCAACAGGAGGCGTAGAGTAGCGCGGTCGATCTCCGTTGTCAAATCTGCTTACAGAGACTGCTTGTAGAGGCGGTTCCGCGGGATCCCCGCCAGGCCGGAGACGATCTCCGCCGCCCGTCGCCGGGACAGGCCCGCCGCCACGAGCTCGGCGACGGACGCGAGAGCGCGCTCCTCCGCACCGGCATCCCGCGACGCGCCCGGCCCGAGCACGAGCGTGATCTCGCCCTTCGGCGGCGCTGCGAACCGCTCTGCGAGCTCCACGGCCGTCCCGCGCACGACCTCCTCGAACCGCTTCGTCAGCTCGCGACAGACGGCCACCTCCCGCTCCGGATCGGCGCCCGCGAGCGAGCGCAGCGTCGCGGGCAGCCGCTGCGGCGACTCGAAGGCCACCGCCGGCCACGGCCAGCCGCGCAGCTCCTTCCACAGCGCCGCCTGCTTCGTCTCGCCGCGCGGCAGGAAGCCGAGGAAGCGGTACTGCTCCGCGACGAGCCCGGACGCGACGAGCGCCGTCTCGACCGCCGACGGCCCCGGCAGGACCGTCACGCCGACGCCCGCGTCCAACGCCGCCCGCACGAGCCGCGCACCCGGATCGGACACGCCCGGCAGGCCGGCGTCGGAGACGAGCGCGACCCGCTCCCCCGCCTCGAGCCGCGGCAGAAGCTCGGCGGTCCGCCGCGCCTCGTTGTGCTCGTGGTACGAGAGGAGCCTCGCCCGGATCCCGTGCCGCTCGAGCAGGACGCGTGTGTGGCGGGTGTCCTCGCACAGGACGACGTCGGCTGCGGCGAGCTCGGCGAGCACGCGCAGCGTCACGTCCTCGAGGTTCCCGATCGGTGTCGCGCAGACCGCGAGCGGCATCAGAGCGTGAACTCGGCGTTCTCGCGCCAGCGGTCCGCGGCGACCTGCTCGAAGAGCACGACCGAGGACGCCCTGGAGCGGAGCGGGAGGAGCGGCTCGAGAGCGGCCTCCGCTGCGGAGAGCTCCTCTCCCTGCGCGACGGTGAGGTGCGGCGTGATCCCGGCGAACTCTCCCTCATACGGCTCGTGGCCGGGGAACCGCGCGAGCAGCGACCTCGTCAGCTCCGCGAACGGCTCGGCCGGCTCGGGAGCGAGCCACAACGTCCCCGGGAAGCGGCCGAAGCGGGCGAAGGTGACGTCGAACGGGCCGAAGGAACCGAGGGCCTCGGCCGCGCCGGCGGCATCCGGCGGTGCCGGGATCAGCAGCGTCACGTGCGGCAGCACGCCGTGCGAGGGCTTTGACGCGCACGTTCGTTCCCGCCACTCGTCCACCGCCGGCGCCAGATCGCGGAACGGAACGGAGAACGCGAAGACCTCAGCCGGCATCGAGCGCCTCGAAGGCGACGAAGGCGGCGCCGATCAGGCCTGCGGCCGTGCCGAGCTCGGCCTTCGCCAGCCGTATCTCGCTGCGCATCGGCTCGAGCGCCTCCCGCCGCGCGACCTCCTCGGCCGGCCCGCACAGGTAGTCGTAGGCCGCCACGCCGAAGCCGCCGCCGAGCACGACGAGCTGCGGCGCGAAGACGTTCACGAACGAGCCGATGCCCGAGCCGAGATAGCGGCCGACCTCCTCCAGCAGCTCCTTCGCCTGCGCATCGCCCTCGTTCGCGAGCCGCACGACCCGGTGCGCGTCGGCCGACGGGCCGAACATCTCGCGCGCAGCTGCAGTCGCCGCGCTCCCGCTCACGTACGCCTCGAGGTGCCCGTGGCCGGTGCACGCGCCCTGGCACGGCCGCCCGTCGTGGACGATGACGACGTGGCCGAGCTCGGCGCCGATGCCGTTCCGGCCGCGGAACGGCCTGCCGCCGGAGATGACCCCACCGCCGACGCCCGTCCCGAGGGTGAGCATCACGAGATCGTCCTCGCCCCGCCCTGCGCCGGCGCGCCACTCGCCGATCGCGGCCGCGTTCGCGTCGTTGTCGAGCCCGACCGGGATCCCGAATCGCTCCCGCATCGGGTCGCGCACAGGCGCCTTCTCCAGCGGCAGGTTGACGCAGCGGACGACGACGCCGTGCTCCTGGTCGATCGGGGACGGCGTGCCGAACCCCACGGCGACGACCGTGTCGTCGAGCAGCTCCGCCACGGCTGCCTCGAGCTCGGCGAGGACGTGCTCCTGCGAGTCCTGCGGGGTCGGACGCTCGTGGCGCCGCACGACGGTCCCGTCGCGGGCGACGACCCCGGCGAGGATCTTCGTCCCCCCGAGATCCACGCCGATCGCATAGCCCTCACCCACAGTGGGTACCGTAATCCTCCGCATGTCCGCCTCCGGGGAGAAGCCGTACCGCGTCTATCGCGGCGGCCGGGCGAAGGGCAAGGTGCCGCTGCAGAGCCGCGATCGGGCGGCCCGGCGGGCCGTCCGCAGCGACGGCAGCGGGCCGGGCAAGATCGTCGAGCGGCCGCCGCGCCGGCGCCGTCTCTGGTTCGGCTGGACCTGGAAGCGCTGGACGCTCGTCACGGTTCTCGGCCTGATCGTCCTCACCATGATCTGGGGCGTCCTCGGCTATCTCTCGGTCGCGGGCGGCGTCAGTGACGCGAACAAGCGCCTGCCGCAGAGCGTGCGCCCGGCGCTGACCTCGGACAGCGGTCTCCTCCTCTCGAGCCCGACCACGATCCTGCTGCTCGGCACCGACCACGCGACCGGGAAGGGGAGCACCGGCCGCTCGGTCGACGAGCACTCCGACTCGATGACCATCCTCCGCACCGACCCGGGCCACCATCGCCTCTACTACCTCTCGATTCCGCGCGACCTGCAGACGGACGTGCCCGGCCACGGCGAGCAGAAGATCAACGCGGCGATGCAGTTCGGCGGGCCGAAGCTCGCGGTGCAGACGGTCGACAAGCTCCTCGGCCAGTCCCTGCCGGTCAACCATGTGGTGATGGTCGACTTCAACCAGTTCGAGCAGCTGATCGACGCCGTCGGCGGCATCACCGTCAACGTGCCGGAGAACATCCTCTCGAACCGGTTCGACTGCCCGTACAAGACCCAGGAGCGCTGCCTGCGCTGGCCGGGCTGGCGCTTCCACAAAGGCCCGACGCACCTGACGGGGCACGAGGCGCTGATCTTCTCCCGGATCCGTGAGAACCGGCTCGACCCCTCGTGGACGGACTTCGACCGCCAGCACAACCAGCAGCTCGTCCAGCAGGCCACGCTCAGCAAGCTGTCGACCCCATCGCGGTTCTTCTCGCTGCCGTTCAGCGGCGGCTCGCTGCTGAAGCCGATCGCGACCGACCTCTCGACCTGGCAGCTGATGCAGCTCGCCTGGGTGAAGTTCCGGTCGGGCAGCACGGTCCACTGCCGTCTTGGCGGCACCGGGATCACGAACGGGCTCGGCGACGTGATCATCGGCAGCCCCGAGAACATCCACGTGATCGACACGGTGCTCGGCCAGTCGGCGCCGCAGCCGCCGGCGAAGGGCGAGCCCTATGCGCCGGGCTGTGTCGTCGGCAACGCGAGCTACGGCAAGTAGCTAGGAGTCGCCGCCGGTTGCGGCTTTCTTCTCGGCCGGCTTCGAGTCTTTCTTGCCGCCGCCGTCCCCGTCGCCTCCGGACGAGCCGCCCTCGCCCTCCTTCTTCGCGTCCTTCCCCTTGCCGTAGTCCGTCGTGTAGAAGCCGGAGCCCTTGTAGTGGATCGCGACCGGGTAGAGGACGAGCTCGAGGGGCGACGCGCCGCACTCGTCGCACGTCTCCGGCGCCGGTGCCGTCATGGACTGGAAGCGCTCGAAGAGGTGTCCGTTCGGACAGCGGTACTCGTAGATCGGCACGGGGTGAAAGACGGTAGCAGGGAGGCACGAGACGCCTTGAACAAGCCCATTTCCCCCGCCGAGGGCTAGGCGTGAGCGAGGATTTCACCCGGCTCGGGTGAGCCTCCGCGTGCCACGATTCGGGCTGTGGGTCACATCGTGTGGAGCGTGAGGGAAGGGGAGTTCGACGGGCGGGAGATCGTCGGCCGCTACCGGTCGATGGGTCGCATCCAGGAGCCGAAGCTCGGCGACGTCCTCCACCTGCCGGACGGCTCGGGCCCGTGGCGTGTCGTCGACTGGGCCCTCGCCGACCGGGTCGACCCGGACGGAAACGTGCTCATCGTCAGATCAGACAGCCACTGACTAGGCTTGGCCGGATGCTGCCGGCCCTCCTCGTCGTCGCTGTGATCCTCTGGGTCGCCGACCAGACTGTGGGAGATGCGCGAGCGATCTGGCGCACCCGGCGCCGGCGCCGGCAGTAGCGCCGCTCCGCGCGGCCCAGCTAGCCGCCTTCGTCGGCGCGCTCTTCCTCGATCGTCAACTCGGCCGTCGGACGGGCTTCGAGCCGCTCGTCGGGAATCGGCTCGCCGCTCCGGACCGACAGCCCGTACGTTCCTGCCGCGAGCCGGGCCTCGGCACGCGCGACCGCCGCCAGCTGGGCCTCGAAGTCCTCACGGCGACCTTCGTCGAACTCGTCCTGGTAGAGGCCCGAGGCGTGATCCGCGGCGTCCTGGACGCCCCCCGGCTCCGCATCGTCCTCGTGCCGCGCCTGCCCCAGGGCGCGCTCGATCCGCGCCCGTTCGGCGAGGAGCAACTCACGTGCGTGGTCGGGTTCCATGGTCAGAGCCTAGGCGCTCACGGCACGCAGTGACTCGATCGACGGGACGAAGTAGTACGCACCGGTGGTCGGGTGCGAGTAGCGGGTGAGCGCATCGCGCGGGCCGTCGCCGAGGCCGGCCATGCTCTCGAGCATCACCGCGAGCGGCTGCTGCGTCGCGCTGAAGCCGACGAACATCGTGCCGTGGTCGCTCACCGTCCCGTACGGCGTGTTGCGGCGGAAGATGTGACCGAAGCGGTCCTGGTCGGTGGCCGCGACGTGCGAGTCGAGGGGTTTGTCCTCGAGCTCGGTGCTGTCGGCTTTCGTGCGTCCGATCACCGCCTCCTGGGCCGGGCCCGTGAGCGCCTCCCAGGCCTCGGCCTCGTGCGGCCACTTCTGCAGGAGCAGGACCGTGCCGCCCGCTCCCGGCTCGCCCTCCGGCACGAGGACGAGCTCGGGCGCCTCGATCAGCGTCGGGTTCTCGGTCCCGTCGATGAAGCCGGTCAGGTCGAGATCGTGGCGATACGGCCAGCTCGACGTCTCGTCCGCGAGATCTGCGACGCCGGCGAGCTCCGCGATCGTGGCGCGGGCAACGTCGAAGATCACGTCGTAGGCGCTGCTCGAGAGCCAGAGCACGGCGTCGTGCTGCGTGGCCGGCATCACGAATCCCTCGACGCCGGCAATCTCCGTGTCGAAGCTGGCCAGCTCCGCCGGCGCGTCTTCCGGGAGCACGTCGCGCCACGCCTCGGGCCGGAAGCCGGCAACGAGGTTGACGCCGCCCATCGTCGTCCGCGGCTCGCGCAGCGAGGCGACCGCCCGCACCACTGCGGCGGCACTCGCGCCGGCCGCAGCGTCGAACTCGAGATAGGCGTGGGAGGCCGTGCCGAGCGCGAAGATCCCGCTCTGCGCGCTCCGAGGCAGGTCGGCCGCCCTACTGCTCGTAGCGCTCGACGACGTCCGGCGGCCTGAGCTCGGCACCTTCGGCGCTCTGGCCGGCGTCGCGGCGCGCGCGCCGCTGTCTCAGGAGATCCCAGCACTGGTCGAGGGACACGCGTAGCTCCTCCAGCCGCTGCCGGTCGGCGTCGGTCGCCCGGCCTGCACCCTCGCGCTCCCAGAGCTGATGCTCCTCGTCGACCATCCGGTCGATCGCGCCGTGAATCTGCGGGTCGTCCACGTTCAGCCTGACGGCGACTCGTTGGCAACAGGCACGGGCACAGGCACCGGCTCGGGCCGGCGGAATCCCACGCGCACGAGGAGACGGGCGGCGGCCGGCGCAAGAACGCGCGCGCGAGCGGACGCGGGAGCCGGCGCGAAGCGGGCGAACGCCCCCACCACGGCGATTGCGGCCGTGAGCTCGTACGCGGCTGAGTCGTTGACGAGCAGCGAGGTCACGATCGCGACGACGAAGGCGAGCATCAGGTCTCGCGTCGACCGTTCGCGGGCAAAGCGCCACGCGACCGCGAACGCGGCCACGAGCACGAGCAGGAGTGGGACGACCATCTGCCAGGCGTGCAGCGCAGGCAGATACGAGAGAGGCACCCGGCTCGCGAGCGAGTTGACGAGTCCGGCGCCGTGGTCGGAGAACGCGCTGCGCAGGTGATTCGGGCCCGGCTGGGCCAGCCCGCGCGAGACGATCCAGAGCACGGCGAACGCCGCGGACGCGAGCAGGCCGACGAAACCGCGCACACCGAGCTTGAACAGACGTGCCCCCAGCACCGCGAGAGCGACGCCGAGCGCGATCGCCCCGCCACCGTCTGCGCCGAGCCGGTTGTCGGTCATCACCACCAGACCGAAGACGCCGAACACGGTGAAGCCGAGGATCCCGAAGCGGCGCCGCGCGAGGAACGCGCCGGCGAGGAGCGGCGCGAGCAGCAGCGTCTCGACCTGGTTGCCGATCCCCCAGAAGCGCGAGTTCTGCGTCGGGCCGAACGGGGTCACGGCCTGCCACTCCGGTCGCGTGACCATCACGTAGGCGTAGAGGGCGACCACGCCGCCGTAGAGCGCGAGAAGTGCCGTCTCGCTGCGACAGAGGCGCGCGAGAGCGAACGCGACGAGCAATGTCCCCACCGACATCGCGGCGCAGAGGAGCACCTCGTTGGAGACCTGTCCCATCCCGAGCGCGAGGTTGACGAGCAGCGCGGCGGGGACCGCGGTCAGCGCCGCGCGCGCGCCGAGCAGCGCAAGCGCGAGCATGAGGCCGGCGAGGATGAAGAGCACCGGGAACTTGAGCCGGTTGTTCGAGTGGATCGCCTGGCCGAGGCGGGAGAGCTGGCCGACCGCGTCCTTCGACGGCGTCCAGGCGAGGGACGTCGCGGGGTGTCCTCCGAAGTCTGTCGGCTCGATGTCCACGATGGAGACGAGCCCGGGTATGTGGGTCGTGGGCGACGTGAGCAGCCCGTGGAAGCCGCCGCCGATGACGGCGACGCGGTAGAGCTGGTCGTTCGAGGTCGGCCGGCCTCGCGGCGGCAGCTGGACGACGATGCAGGTCTTGCAGTTCGGGTAGACACTCGCCTTGTTCGTGTTGATGAGCGGCTTGCCCGTGGGGACACCGCCGAGCCGGGCGTTCACCTCCGTCCCGCGCACGAGCTCGGCCAGGGCGCGGCGGCGGTTCGTCGTCGGGCCGTAGCCCGCCCGCATGAGGCCGACGGCTCCACGTCTCGCGAGCGTGGCCCAGGTCGCATCGCTGATCCGGTCGACGACGACGACGTGAAGACGCTCGCCGCTCGGCGTCAGGCGTGCGGACGCCGTGCCCGGCGCCGCCAGAGCGACGAACACGGACAGAAGCACCCCGAGCAGGGCAACGACACGGACCGGCCTGACCATCAGCGTCCCATTCTCACCGATCTAGGCCGTCGAGCGGAAGGTTCATCCGGACTCATCCTTCCCGGCCGGACGTCTGGTCCTCGAGCAGCTCCTCGAAGCACGGCGCTCCCTCGAACGCGGCGAGGCCGGCCGGGCGCTCCAGCCGCTGCTCGCGGCGGCGGCGCACCAGTCGACGGCGACGGGCAGCCGCGACCGCTGCGGCGCCTCCGACGAGTCCGCCCAGCAGAAAATCACGCGCTCTCGCGCTCGTCCTCCCCGACCGCATGGGACGATTGTGCCTTGCGGATCGCAACGTTCGGTGACGTATTGCTCGACGTGGTCGTGCTGCTCGAGGAACCGCTCACGGCGGGCGGCGACGTGCGCGCGTCGAACCGGGCCGGAGCAGGAGGCCAGGCGGCCAACGTCGCGGCCTGGGCGGCCGAGCTCGGTGCCGAGGCGCGCTGCATCGCCAAGCGGGGCGACGACCCGACCGGAGAGCTCGTCGCCCGGGAGCTCGGCGCGCGCGGTGTCGAGCTCGTCGGCCCGATAGCCGAGGGTGAGACCGGAGTCGTCGTCTCCGTCGTCCACGCCGGCGACCGCTCGCTCGCGTCCGACCGGGGAGTCGCGCCGTCGTTCGCGCCGGAGGAGCTCGACGGCGCCTGGTTCGCGTGCGACGTCCTGCACGTCTCCGGCTACGCGCTCCTGCGGGAGCCGATCGCCGCGGCCGCGCTGTTGGCCGCCCGCCTCGCGCGCGAGCAGGGTGCGCGCGTCTCGGTCGACGTCGCCGCCTGGACCGAGATCCGCCACTACGGGCCGGTGCGGTTCCGCGAGCTGCTCGACGAGCTCGCGCCCGACGTCCTCTTCGCGACCGAGGCCGAGTGGGAGCTGCTCGGCGGCGCTTATTTGACGGCACCGGTGGGCGTGCTCAAGCGAGGCGCACGCGGGTGCACCGTCTTCACCGAGGACGCGAAGCTCGATTTCGCCGCTGTGGACGCCGAGGTCGTCGATCCCACCGGAGCCGGGGACGCGCTCGCCGCAGGCTTCCTGGTGGGCGGCTCGCTGGAGGAAGCGGCCCGGCGCGGCCTCGCTGCGGCGGCCCGCTGCGTCGCGAACGTAGGGTCGCTGCCGTGAAGATCGAGGACTGGACCGAGAGCCACGCGGACGAGGTCTCCGGTTGGACCTACGAGCCGCCGTACGACTTCTACGACCTCGCCTCGGACCCCGCGGACGAGGCGGACATGCGCGATCCCGTCCGCCGCGAGCACTACCGCGCGGTGCTCGCCGACGAGTACGACCGCCTCGACGCTTTCTGGTACTTCGACTGGCCCGGCGAGCTCGTCGAGGTCGGCATCGGCCTCCGGCCCGAGCTCACCGGCCGGGGGCGAGGCGAGTCGTTCCTGTCCGCGCAGCTGGCCTACGCCGCGGAGACCTGGCACCCGACGGCATTCCGTCTCTTCGTTGCCGCCTGGAACGAGCGCGCGATCCGGCTCTACGAGCGGCTCGGCTTCCGCGAGGTCGGCCGCGAGACGCGCCGGTTCGAGCTGGTGGGCGAGCACGAGTTCGTGCAGCTGGAGCGGGCCGCGTGAAGGTGCAGCCGATCACCGACGAGCAGGCGGCCGCGATCGCGGCGTGGCGGTACGAATTTCCGTACGAGTGGTACGACACCTCGGCCGACCCGCGGAGGGTCGAGCTGTTCGCGAACCCCGCCCGGCGCACCCATCTCCGGGCCGTGGTGGACGACGACGGCGAGCTGGTCGGCTTCTTCAACTTCGTCCCCGAGGGGCACGAGGTGCGGCTCGGGCTCGGCATGCGCCCCGACCTGACCAGCCGCGGCCTGGCGCAGCCGTTCATCGAAGCCGGGCTGGACTACGCGCGCCGCGAATGGCGGCCGCGCACGTTCCGGCTCTGGGTCGCGCGCTGGAACGAGCGCGCGTTGCGGGCGTACCGGCGCGCCGGCTTCCACGAGGTGCGAAGCGGCGAGGAGAGCCGCTTCGCGGAGATGGAACGGTCGGCGTGATCCGCGTCGCCGACGAGGTGCGCGAGGCGCTGGCCGCCGGCGGCGCGGTCGTTGCGCTCGAGACCACGCTCGTCGCGCACGGCTTCCCGCCCGGCGAGGGCGTCGAGGTCGGGCTCGAGTCGGAGCGGCAGGTGCGGGCGGCCAGCGCAGTTCCCGCGACAGTCGGAGTCCTGAACGGCGAGGTGCACGTCGGACTGACGGAGGAGCAGCTCGAGAGCTTCGGTCCGTTCGCCCGCAAGGTCGGGCCGCGCGACCTCGCGGCCGCCGCCGTCCAGGGAGCGATCGGCGCGACGACCGTCGGCGGCACGCTCGCGGTCGCGCGCGCGGTCGGCATCCGCGTCCTCGCGACCGGCGGCATCGGCGGCGTCCATCGCGGCTTCCCGGATCCGCCGGACGTCTCGGCCGACCTCGCGCAGCTAGCACGAACTCCCGCGCTCGTCGTCTCGGCCGGCGTGAAGTCGCTCCTCGACGTGCCGGCCACGACGGAGCTGCTCGAGTCGCTCGGCGTCCCGGTGCTCGGGTTCGGCGTCGACACGCTGCCGCTCTTCTACGCCGCCGCCGGAGGGCCGCCCGTCTCGGCGCGCGTCGAGTCGGCGGAGGAGACGGCGCGGGTGGCCGCCGCGCACTGGCGGCTGGGCGGGGCCGGGCTTCTGCTCGGCCGGCCGCCCGACGAGCCGCTCGAGGACGTGGAGCCGCTGATCGAGGAGGCACTGGCCGCCGCCGAAGCAGCGGGCGTGAGCGGTCAGGCGGTGACCCCGTTCGTCCTCTCCCACCTCCACCGCGAGAGCGGCGGCCGCACCGAGTCGGCGAACAAGGCGCTCGTCGCCCAGAACGCGCGCCTCGCCGGCGAGGTCGCCCTAGAGATCGCGACGGCCGAAGAGGAACACCGCTAGCGCGAGCGCGGCGCCGAGGTACGCGACGGCCCAGACGCGGATCTCCCAGCCGTGCACGTACGCGCCGCCGAACGGCCCGAGCTGGAGCAGGAATCCCGTGATCCCGCTCGCGTTGAGCGAGATCAGGCGCAGACCGTCCTGATAGAGCGCCTCGAACGGCAACGCCCACGCGGCGATCGTCGCCGCGTGCTCGATCGAGTGCGAGCTCAGCGCGTGGCCGATCGTCCCGAGCAGGCCCGCGGTGAGGCCGGCGCCGAAGAGCATGAAGACGGCGATCCCGTTCGCGGTCGAGGAGAGGACGACCGAGCCGAGGATCGAGAGGGCGATCACGATCACGACGCCGCCGGCCAGCTCGAGGCCCGGCGCGGCCGGCGACGGCGGCAGCCAGTGGCCCGACAGGTCGATGATCGCCAAGGCGATCCCGTACACGGCGAGCACGTAGACGACGCAGACGACCGCAGCCCCGAGGAACCGGGAGAGCAGCAGAGTCCGGCGGCTGACGGGGCGCACGACGAGCGGCTGCAGCAGACCGCGCTCCGCGTCGCCCGAGACGACGCCGAGCGTGAGGAAGACGGCGAGCACGACGCCGAGGAAGAGCGTCGCGAACATGGCGAGCCCGAGCAGGAAGGCGCCCGCGAAGGTGCGATTGTCGACCAGGACGTCCTGCGGCGGCTGGATCGTCGAGAGGCGTGTGAAGACGTAGTGCGTCGCGAGCCAGAAGAGGCCGAGGAACGCCACCGTCAGCAGCACGACGACCGCGAACACCTTCCGCCGCACGGCCTCCCGGAAGCCGTAGCCCATGATCGTGAGCACCACGCTCACGAGACCTCGTCCCCCACGGCCTCGAGGTAGGTGTCCTCGAGAGTGGACGTCAGGACGCTGACGCCGTACACCTGCCGGCCCGCAGCAACCGCCTCGGCAACGAGCCGCGGCGCATCCTCCCGCGTCGCGCCCTCGATCGTGCGCGTCCCCTCGTCGGTCTCGAGCTCGACCCCGCGCGGCTGCGAGAGCTCGGCCGGCGAGCCGGCGGCGACGACCTCGCCCGCGCGGAGGATGGCAACGCGATCGCAGACGAGCTCGATCTCGGAGAGCAGGTGCGAGTTGAGCAGGACGGAGACGCCGCGGTCGCGCAGCTCCTCGAGCAGGACGCGGACGATCCGGCGGCCAGCCGGGTCGAGCGCCGAGGTCGGCTCGTCGAGGACGAGCACCCGCGGCGAGCCGACGATCGCCTGCGCGATCCCGAGCCGCTGCTGCATCCCTTTCGACATGCCGTCGACTCGGCGGTCACGCGCATCGTCGAGCGCCACGAGCTCGAGGAGCCGCGCGCGTTCGGCGGCACCGCCGTCGGAGGTCGTCAGCCGCTGGTGGAGGGCGAGCACCTCGTCCGCCGTGTACCAGCCGGGGAAGCGGAATAGCTCCGCGAGATAACCGAGCCGGGCGCAGGCGTCGCGGGAACCTGCAGGCGCGCCGGCAATCTCCGCCCGGCCGCCCGTCGCGCGCACGAGGCCGGCCGCGATCTTCACGAGCGTCGACTTGCCGGCGCCGTTCGGGCCGAGCAGCCCCACGAGCTCTCCCTCCTCCACCGCGAGGTCGACGCCCTTCAGCGCGTGGACGGTCCCGTAGCGCTTCTCGAGCGCGTGGACGGCGAGGGCGGGCGGCACGCGACCGAGGGTAACCGCACTACGCTCCCGCCATGCCGCGCGGCTACATGGAGGGCCCCGCCGCCGAGGAGGCCGAGCGCCGGGCGGAGGAGGCTGCCCGCGCGCAGGACGAGCCGCCCCCGCCGGAGCTCGAGGCCGCGGTCTACGGCTGCACGACAGACGACCCCGAGCCGCACTTCCTCGGCCGGCTCGGCGAGGTCGATCCCGACGAGCTGTTCGCGACCGGCGCCGCCTGGGGCGTCACCGTCCGCCGCGTCGCCGTCGCGGAGTGACTACGAGATCGAGGAGACGAACTCGTCGATCGAGAGGGCGGGCAGCGTCTCGATCTTCGTCGAGCCGCGGGCGCCGAGGGCGACCGAGACCTTCGCGATCGTTGCGAGGTCGGGCGCCTCGACGACGTTGACGAAGTCGAACCCCCCGAGCGTCGCCCACTGGTGGAGCACCTTCGCTCCGAGTTCCTCGACGTCGCGGTTGACCTCCCGGAGCCTGGACGGGTTGCTCTGGAGCGTCTGCACTCCCTGCTGGGAGAGCCGCGAAAGCATGATGTAGATAGGCATGGCCTGACCCTACTACTCGACCCGCGCGGCCTGGTCGACGTAGAGGAGGGCGGAGCCGACGAAGAGGAGCGGCGAGAGGACGACGCTCGCAAGAAAGAGCGCGACCGTGCCGGCCGCGTCCCCGAATCCGCGCAGGACGAAGACGAGGACGGACTGCGACAGCAGGACGACCACGGCGAGCGTGAACAGGGAGCCGAGCGCGTGCAGGAAGTCGGCTCGACCGAGCTGCCAGGCGCGCGGGAGAGCGGCTCGCGCCGGCATGTCCTCCTTCACGAGTACCGGCACGACGAGCCCCAGCGCTGCGAGCCAGAGGAGCCCGGGGACGATGAACAGGAGCACGAGGAACGGCACCGGCGCGAACACGAGCCACCCGATCAGCCACGCGGTGACGAGCGTCCGCAGCGGCGGCGATGCGTCGAGCACGAGCGTCGAGGCGTAGACGAAGGTCGCGCTGATGAGCGCGGCCGAGAGCGTCGGCGCGAGCAGCAACCCGATGCGCCGTGGGACCTGGGTGAAGACGATGGCCACCGTGGCGGCCGGCACTCCCAGCACGAGACACGCCCAGAAGCGCTCGCCGTAGAAGCGGATCGACTCGGCGACGAGCTGGCCGATCGTCCGCTCCGCAGGCGGCAGCGCGGCTGGGCGACTTCCGATTCCGCGGGGCTCGGCCATCGGCGCGGAGGGTATCGTCGGCCTATGAGCTGGGACGTCGTCCATCAGGCCGACCTCGACTGGGAGGAGCGGCCGGGGCACGAAGGCGATGAGGCGCGGCAGGCGGCTGCGCTCACCGAGCCCGCGCAGATGACCGAGTCACGCGCGCGGATGTGGCGCTATCCGGCGCACACCCGCGGGCGGCGCCACCTCGACCCGGATCAGGAGGAGGTCTTCGTCCCGTTGCGCGGCACGCTGACCATCCTGCTCGGCGAGCCCTGGGAGCGGGTCGACGTCGAGCCGGGCGGTGTCGTCGTCGTGCATGCCGGCACACCGCTCCAGATGCGCAACGAGAGCGACGAGGAGATCCTCGTCTTCGCCTACGGCGCGCCGACGCGCCACGGCAACGCCGAGTTCCTAGACGACGTCGAGTCGCTCTAGGGCCGCAGCGAGCGCGGCGAACGCGTCGTCGAAGCGCCAGCGCGCGCGGTCGGCCTCGTCCGGCGAGTTGGAGATGGCGCGCAACTCGACGGCCGGCACGCCGGCGAGCTCGCAGGCGCGGAGGACGCCGAACCCTTCCATCGCCTCGACCTCGAAACCCGTCCCGCCCCCGACTTTGCCGCACGTCGCGATCGGCAGGACCTGCGTCTCGGGGAGCAGGGCGCGTGCCCGCTCGAGCAGCGCCGCATCGGGATGCGCCCGCTCGACGCGCGGCACCTTCGAGCCCGGATCCAGCACGTCGCAGTAGACGGCCTCGCTCCCGAGGACGAGCGCCGGCGGCTCGAGCGTGCGCGAGCCCGCGATCCCGGCGTGGACGACGAAGTCGGGCGTGCGTTCCCGGAGCGCCCGCGCGGTCTGCAGCGCCGCCTCGACCGGTCCGATCCCGCAGCAGAGCGTGTCGAGCCCGTCGAGCAGCGCGAGCTCGCGTTCGGTGGCCGCGACGATGAGCACGGCGAGAGGCTACGCGTGACACTCTCCTGACGCTCCCGTCACGGTGGCAGCTACCGGCCTCGCATGGTTGAGCCGCGCCCGGCGGTTTTCGGCTGCCACGGCCGACACACTTTGCGGCCGCGATCAGCGGGCGCGTGCGTCTTGCAGCTTCCAGACCTGCGCGCGGACCTGCCCGGCGGCGATCTGGGCCGCGATCGAGAGTGCAGCAGCGAGGGTGAGCCGCATGCGCCGGACATCGGCGCGCGCCGCCGCGAGCTTGATCCCCGGATCTACACCGTGAGCGCCGCGCCCGCCTTCTCGAAGCGGAGCTCGCCGTCGTCGGCGTCCACGCGGACCGTGTCGCCGTCGGTGAAGTCGCCTTCGAGCAGGAGCAGCGCAAGCGGGTTCTCGACCAGCCGTTGGATCGCCCGCTTCAGCGGCCTCGCGCCATAAGCCGGATCCCAGCCGGCCTCCGCGAGCACCTCCTTCGCAGCGTCCGTCAGCTCGAGCTCGATCCGCCGCTCGGCGAGCCGCTCGCGCAGGCGCCCGAGCTGCAGCTCGACGATCTCCGCGATCTGCTCCTTCGAGAGCGGCCTGAACTCGATCACCTCGTCGATCCGGTTCAGGAACTCCGGCCGGAACACGTCCCGCAGCGCATCGGCCGAGCGGACGTTCGAGGTCATGATCAGGACGGTGTTGCGGAAGTCGACCGTGCGGCCCTGGCCGTCGGTGAGGCGCCCGTCGTCGAGCACCTGCAGCAGCACGTCGAAGACCTCGGCGTGCGCCTTCTCGATCTCGTCGAGGAGGATCACGCCGTAGGGCCGCCGCCGCACCGCCTCGGTCAGCTGGCCGCCCTCGTCGTAGCCGACGTAGCCGGGCGGCGCGCCGATCAGCCGCGCGACCGTGTGCCGCTCCTGGTACTCGCTCATGTCGAGCCGCACCATCGCGTGGTCGTCGTCGAACATGAACTCGGCGAGCGCCCGGGCGAGCTCGGTCTTCCCCACGCCGGTCGGGCCGAGGAAGACGAAGCTGCCGATCGGCCGGTTCGGATCCTGCAGGCCCGTGCGGGCGCGCCGGAGCGCGTTCGCGACGGCTTCGACCGCCTCGTCCTGACCGACGACCCGCCGGTGCAGCCGGCTCTCCATCTGGACGAGCTTCTCGGTCTCGCCCTCGAGCAGACGATCGACCGGGATTCCCGTCCAGCGCGCCACGACGGCGGCGACGTCGTCCTCGTCGACCTCCTCCTTGACCATCGAGCCCGCGGCCTGCTGCGAGTCGCGCTCGGAGAGCTCCTTCTCGAGCGCGGGCAGCTCGCCGTAGCGGATCTCGGCGACGCGCTGGAGGTTGCCCTCGCGCTCGGCGCGCTCGGCCTCCATCCGCAGCGCATCGATCCGCTGCGTGATCTCACCGATGCGGTCGAGCGCCTCCTTCTCGCGTGCCCACCGCGCGGCGAGCCCGTCGCGGCGCTCCTTCGCCTCCGCGAGCTCGGCCTCGAGCGGCGCGCGCACGTCCTCCGACTCGCCGCCCAGCGCAGCGAGCTCGATCTCGAGTTGCGTGACGCGCCGGTTCGCCTCGTCGAGCTCGACCGGCGACGACTCGATCTCCATCTTCAGCCGCGATGCGGCCTCGTCGACGAGGTCGATCGCCTTGTCCGGGAGCTGGCGGTCAGAGATGTAGCGCTCGGAGAGCACGGCCGCGGCGACGAGCGCGGAGTCGCGGATCCGCACCTTGTGGTGCGCCTCGTAGCGCTCCTTCAGGCCGCGCAGGATTGCGATCGTGTCGGAGACGGACGGCTCGCCGACGAAGACCGGTTGGAAGCGCCGCTCGAGCGCCGCGTCCTTCTCGATGTGCTTGCGGTACTCGTCGAGCGTCGTCGCGCCGACGCAGCGGAGCTCGCCGCGCGCGAGCATCGGCTTGAGCATGTTCGCGGCGTCGACGGCACCCTCGGCCGCACCCGCTCCGACGATCGTGTGCAGCTCGTCGATGAAGAGGATGATCTCGCCGGCCGCGTTCTCGATTTCCTCGAGCACGGCCTTGAGCCGCTCCTCGAACTCGCCGCGGTACTTCGAGCCGGCGAGCAGGCCGCCGATGTCGAGCGCCCAGACGCGCTTCCCCTTCAGCGACTCGGGGACGTCGCCCGCAACGATCCGCTGCGCGAGCCCCTCGACGATCGCGGTCTTGCCGACGCCGGGCTCGCCGATCAGGACGGGGTTGTTCTTCGTACGGCGCGAGAGGACCTGGATCACACGGCGGATCTCCTCGTCGCGGCCGATGACCGGGTCGAGCTTCCCGCTCTCCGCCGCCTCGGTCAGGTCGCGGCCGAACTTGGTGAGCGCCTGGTACGTCCCCTCGGGATCCTGCGACGTGACTCGCCGGCCGGCGGTGACCTCGGCGATCTTCGCGAGCAGCTCATCGCGCGGCACGACGTCGAGCGCGAGCAGGAGATGCTGCGCCGCGACGTACTCGTCCTCGAGCTTCTTCGCTTCGTCGAAGCCGCGGTCGAGCACCTTCGAGAACTGCGCGCCCACCTGTGGCTGCTGCTGCGAGCCCTCGATGCGCGGCTTCTGCGCGAGCGTCGCCTCGGCCTCGGCGCGCAGCGCTTCCGCATCAGGGACGAGCTCGCGCGGCAGCTCCTGGTCGAGGAGCGCGAGGAGCAGGTGCTCGGGATAGAGCTCGGGGTTGCCGTTCCGGCGCGCGAGCTCCTGCGCCGCCGCCACGGCTTCCTGGGCCTTGATCGTGAGCTTGTTGAAGTCCATGCGCTACTGCCGTGCTCTGTTGGCTTGTACGTCGGGTAGCCGTTCCTCGCGGACGAGCACGAGGTCGCGGCGGTACTGCTTGTGCACGTTCTGCACCTCGCGGCGCACCTCCCGCTCCAGCCGCTCCACCTGCGCGTGCGCCCGGCGCAGCTCGTCCTCGAGCCGCAGCACGAGCTCGACGCCGGCGAGGTTGAGCCCGACCTCGGAGGTGAGCCGCTGCACGATCCGCAGCCGCGCGATGTCGGCTTCGGAGTAGAGGCGCGTGCCGCCCGGGGTCCGCTGCGGCCGCACGAGGCCCTTCGTTTCGTACATCCGGAGCGTCTGCGGGTGCATCCCGACGAGCTCGGCCGCGACCGAGATCATGTAGATCGGCCGATCGGAGGTCGCCGTCACGCATGCCTCCGCCGGTAGAAGAAGACGCCGGCTGCCAGCGCCGCGACCAGGATGATCCCGATCACGCCGCCGAGCCGGACGGCCGTGACAGCGCCGTGCCAGACGAGGAACCAGAGGAAGAGCTTGCCGAGGATGCCGACCTTCGCGAGCCCGATCCCACCGGCCGCGACACCGGTGCCTGCCGTCTTGAGGCCCGTGCGACGCGAGCGCTCTTCCGCCGTCTCGGGCTCGGGCGCCTCTCTGGGGCCTTGCGCGAGAAGCTTCTCGTGCTCTGACATTCGCTGCTTCACTCAGCCGACGTCTTTCTGGAGCTCCTCGAGGAGCTCGCGCTCCTTCTTGTTCACGCGCTTCGGAACCTGGATGCGGACGCGAGCGAGCACGTCACCCTTGCCCGAGCCGCTCAGCTTCGGCGCGCCGCGCCCCTTGATCCGCAGCAGCTTGCCGTCCTCGGAGCCGGCGGGGATCTTCAGCGAGACCGCGCCCTCCGGCGTCGGCACCTCGACCTTGCCGCCGAGCGCGGCGGTCGGGAAGGAAACCGGCACCTCGACCACGAGATCGTCCCCGCGGCGCTCGTAGGTGTCCGACTTCGCGACGCGCGTGACGACGATCAGGTCGCCGTTCGAGCCGCCGTGCTGGCCGGGCTCGCCCTTGCCCTTGAGCCGGATCTTCGTGCCGTCCTTGACGCCCGGCTTGATCTTCACGGTGAACGTCCGCCGCCGCCGTTCGCGGCCCGAGCCGTGGCACTTCGAGCAGGGCTGCTCGATCACGGTGCCGTTGCCGCGACAGCGTGGGCACGGCTGCGACAGCGCGAACAGGCCCTGCGACTCGGAGATCACCCCGCGGCCGTTGCACTCCGGGCAGATGACCGGAGCCGTGCCTGGCTCTGCGCCCGTACCGCCGCACTTCGAGCACGCGACGGTCAGCTCGACCGGCACCTTCGCCTCGGCGCCGCGGAGCGAGTCCTCGAACGAGAGGCGCACCTCGGTCTCGACGTCCGCGCCGCGCACCGGCTGCGGGCGACCACGGCGACCAGCGCCGCCGCGGACGTTCCCGAAAATGCCGCCGAGGATGTCGCCGAGGTCGCCGCTCCACTCGAAGTCGCCGAAGTCGACGTTCGGCCCGCCGGGACCGGGCCCGCCGCGGCCGTTCGTCGAGCCGAAGCGGTCGTACGCCTTCCGCTTCTCGGGGTCGGAGAGGACGTCGTACGCCGACTGCACCTGCTTGAAGCGCTCCTCGGCGGCCTTGTCGCCCTGGTTCGTGTCCGGGTGGTGCTGGCGCGCGAGCTTCCGGTACGCCTTCTTGATCTCGTCGGCCGACGCGCCCTTCTTGACACCGAGCGTGTCGTAGGGCGACTCAGGCATCGCCTTCGGGCTCCACGTGCGCCGCCGACGGCGGCGCGGCGATGACGACCCGGGCGGGCCGCACGACCCGCTCGCCGAGCTTGTAGCCCCGCTGCACGACGTCGATCACGGAGCCCTCCTCGGCCTCGGACGGCCGGGAGAGGAGCGCCTCGTGCACGTGGGGGTCGAACATCCCGTCGGTCTCGATCGGCGTCACGCCGTGACGCTCGAGCAGCCCCGCGAGCGAGCGGTGGACGAGGCTCACGCCCTCCTCGAGCTGCGCCTCCTCGTGCTGCTCGCCCGCGATCAAGGCCCGCTCGAGGTCGTCGAGGATCGGGATCAGCTCGGCGATCAGCCGCTCGTTTGCGAGCTGGACGTACTCCTGCCGCTCCCGCGCCGCCCGCTTCTTGTAGTTCTCGAAGTCGGCCGCGAGCCGCAGCAGCCGATCATCCTCGGGCGTCGGCTGCCGCTCCTCGACCTGCTCTTCCTCGTGCTGAACGTGCTCCTCGCTCACGAGGTCGGAGCCTCCTCGTCGACGACCTCGTACTCGCCCTCCTCGACGACCTCGTCGGCGGCGTCGGAGGATTCCCCGTTGTCGCCGCCGCCGCCCGCGGACGCCTGCGCCTGCTGGGCCGCCTCGGCGTACAGCACCTCGGCGAGCTTGTGCGAGGACTCCTGCAGAGCGTCCATCTTGGCGCCGATCTCGGCGAGATCGTCGCCCTCAAGCGCCTGACGCAGCTCCATGACCCGGCCCTCGATCGTCGAGGCCTCGGACTCGTCGAGCTTGTCGCGGTGCTCGGAGAGCGAGCGCTCGGTCTGGTAGGCGAGCGTCTCGGCGAGGTTCTTCGTGTCCGCGGCCTCGCGCAGCCGGTGCGCCTCGTCGGCGTGCGACTCCGCGTTGCGGATCATGTTCTGCACCTCGTCGTCGGAGAGCCCGGAGCCGCCCTGGATCTGGATCTGCTGGACGTTCCCGGTACCCAGGTCCTTCGCGGACACGTTGATGATCCCGTTCGCGTCGATGTCGAAGGTGACCTCGATCTGCGGCAGGCCGCGCGCCGCCGGCGGGATCCCGACGAGCTGGAACTTGCCGAGCGTCTTGTTGTAGGTGGCCATCTCCGACTCGCCCTGGAGGACGTGCACCTCGACCGAAGGCTGGTTGTCCTCGGCGGTCGTGAAGACCTCGGACTTCTTGGTCGGGATGGTCGTGTTGCGCTCGATCAGCTTCGTCATCACGCCGCCCCTCGTCTCGATCCCCAGCGAGAGCGGGGTGACGTCGAGCAGGAGGATGTCCTTGACCTCGCCCTTGAGCACACCGGCCTGGAGCGCGGCGCCGACGGCGACGACCTCGTCGGGGTTGACGCCCCGGTGCGGCTCCTTGCCGATCAGGTCCTTGACCTTCTCCTGCACCGCCGGCATGCGGGTCATGCCGCCGACGAGGACGACGTGGTCGATCTTCGAGGCGTCGAGGCCCGCGTCGGCGAGCGCCTGCTTCGTCGGCTCGACCGTCCGTGAGAGCAGGTCGGCCGTGATCTCCTCGAGCTTCGCCCGCGTGAGCTGCAGGTCGAGGTGCTTCGGGCCCTCCGCGGTCGCGGTGATGAAGGGCAGGTTGATCTGCGTCGTCATCGTGGACGACAGCTCGATCTTCGCCTTCTCCGCGGCCTCGTAGAGGCGCTGGAGCGCCATCTTGTCCTGCGTAAGATCGATGCCCTGATCCTTCTTGAACTCGCCGGCCATCCAGTCGACGACCGCCTTGTCGAAGTTGTCGCCGCCGAGGTGGTTGTCGCCCGCCGTCGACTTGACCTCGAAGACGCCGTCTCCGAGCTCGAGCACCGACACGTCGAACGTGCCGCCGCCGAGATCGAAGACGAGAATCGTCTGGTCGGAGCCTTCCTTGTCGAGCCCGTACGCGAGTGCCGCCGCGGTCGGCTCGTTGATGATGCGGAGGACGTTGAGGCCGGCGATCTTGCCGGCGTCCTTCGTCGCCTCGCGCTGTGCGTTGTTGAAGTAGGCCGGGACGGTGATGACGGCGTCCGTGACGGTCTCGCCGAGGTACGCCTCCGCGTCCTGCCTGAGCTTCTGGAGGATCATCGCGCTGAGCTCGGGCGGGGCGTATTCCTTGCCCTCTGCCTCGACGCGCACGTCGCCGTTCGGGCCTTTGTCGACCTCGTACGGGACGATGGTCATCTCCTCCGTGACCTCGTCGAACTTGCGCCCCATGAAGCGCTTGATCGAGAAGATCGTGTTGGTGGGGTTCGTGACCTGCTGCCGCCGCGCGGGGGCGCCGACGAGCCGCTGGCCGTCCTTCGTGAACGCGACGACGGACGGCGTCGTGCGGCCGCCTTCGGCGTTCGGGATGACGGCCGGCTCGCCGCCCTCGAGCACGGCCATGCACGAGTTCGTCGTGCCCAGGTCGATGCCGATGGTCTTCGCCATGTGGTGTTCTTCCTCCTCTTGTGAGAAAATCTAAGCCTGTTTATAGCAGATATGTCTGCCTTAGCGGAAGGCGCCGATCAGGGCGCCGCCGGCGACGATCAGGAGGGCACCGAAGACGAGCCTCTTCCCCACCAGCTCCGACTCGCGGAGGAACAGCGCGGACAGCGCCACGCCGAAGAGAGACTCGATCGCGACGAGCGGCGCGACGACCGTGACCCGGCCGCGGTAGTACGCCTCGAAGAGCGTGACGTACGAGGCGCCGAAGAGCACGCCCGCGGGCAGGAAGCCGAGCCAGCGGCGGTTGATCCCTCGCCGGGCCCAGATCGCAGCCAACACGAATCCGCCGAGCAGCGCCGCTGTGGCCGCGACCGCGGGCGGCACCGCGGTGCCGCCGACCGCGAGATGGCGCACGAGGTTGTCCCGAATCGCGAAGAGCGTCGCACCGGCGAACGCGAAGACGAGGCCGAGCCGTCTCAGGTGCGCGGGACGCTCGCGCTCACGAACGAGCAGCACGCCGCCTCCGACGATGAGCACCGCGCCCGCGATGAGCGGTGCGCTGGCCGGCTCGTCGAGGAAGACGAGCGCGATCGCGACCGACACGAGCGGCGCGGTGCCGAAGATCATCGAGACGCGCGACGAGCCCGAGTCGCGGATCGCGACCGTGACGAGAATCTGCGCGGCGCCCGGCGAGAGCAATCCCGCGAGCAGGAACGGCCACGCTGACGAGAGATGCAACCCGCGCGACGGCGTCTCGGCCGCCGCTACGACCAACGCGACGACGAGCGCAGGGGCGACGGTCGCGATCGTCCCCAGCGCTGCGTCGGGATCGCGCTGCAGCGCCATCCGCAGCGCCACACTCATCGCGCCGAAGAGAAACGCCGACGCGAGCGCCAGGGCGACGGCGGCTATACGGCCTCCAGCGCGCCCTCGGGCGCGGGCCGGCCATGCGAGAAGAGCGGGATGAACACGTGCGCGAGCGGAGCGATTGCGGCCGCGTAGACGAGCGTGCCGACGCCGACGGTGCCGCCCAGCAGCCAGCCGGTGACGAGCACCGTGAACTCGAGCCCCCAGCGGACGACACGAATCGAGTGGCCGCGCGCGGCGAGCCCGGTCATCAGACCGTCACGCGGGCCGGGACCCAGCCCCGCGCCGATGTACGCGCCCGTCGCAATCCCGTTCAGGAGCACGCCGCACAGCAGGCACGCGATCCGAACCGACAGCATGTGTGGCGGGTGCACGTGCCCGAGCACGACGTTCATCGTCAGGCCGACGAGCACGACGTTGCTGACGGTGCCGATCCCCGGCGTCTGGCGCAACGGGATCCAGAACAGGAGCACGGCGACGCCCACGATGATCGCCCACGTCCCGATCGCAAGGCCGAACGTCCGGGACAGGCCCTGGTGGAACACGTCCCACGGATCGAGCCCGAGGTTTGCGAGGACGAGCAGCGAGGAGCTGATCCCGTACAGGACGAGGCCGCAGTAGAGCTGAACGAGACGCAGGCGCATGTCCCGAACGTACACTCGCGCGATGCCTGCGGAGACGACGGTTGCCGCCGCGCTCGCCGAGGACGCGGCCGGGCGCTTCGTCCGCTACGTCCGCATCGACACACGTTCCGACGAGGAGTCGGAGACGTATCCGAGCACGCCCGGCCAGCTCGACCTGCTGCGCCTCCTCCGCGACGAGCTCGAGCAGGTCGGGCTCGCGGACGTGGCGATGGACGAGCACGGCTACGTCACCGGCACGCTCGCGGCGACCGTAGAACACGAGGTCCCGACCGTCGCGCTCTTCGCCCACGTCGACACGGCCCGCGAGGTGAGCGGTGCCGGCGTCTCGCCGCAGCGCGTGCGCTACGACGGCGGCGAGATCGTGCTCGGCGACTCGGGCCAGGTGATCCGCCCGGCAGAGTCGCCCGAGCTCTCCAAGCACATCGGGCACGAGCTGATCACGACCGACGGAACGACGCTCCTCGGCGCCGACGACAAGGCGGGCGTCGCCGAGATCATGGCCGCGGTCGCGCATCTTGTCGCACACCCCGAGATCCCGCACGGAACCGTCAAGGTCGCGTTCAACCCCGATGAGGAGATCGGGCGCGGCGTCGTCCACTTCCCGGTCGAGAGCTTCGGCGCCACGGCCGCCTATACGGTCGACGGCTCGACGACGGGCGAGCTGCAGTCCGAGACGTTCTCCGGCGCCCAGGTGCGCATGCGCATCCGCGGCCGCGCGATCCACCCCGGCTGGGCGAAGGGTGAGCTCGTGAACGCGATCAAGCTCGCCGGCGAGATCCTCTCCCGGCTCCCGCAGGACGGCCTCTCGCCCGAGACGACCGAGGGACGCGAGGGCTACGTCCACCCCGTGCTCGTCGACGGCGACTCGTCCGAGGTCGAGCTGCGCTTCATCGTCCGCGACTTCGAGGACGACCAGCTCGCCGAGCACGTCGCCTTCCTGCGCGCCCTCGCCGAGGAGGTTGCAGCCGCCGAGCCCCGCTGCTCGATCGAGGTCGAGGACCGGATCCAGTACCGCAACATGCGCGACGCGCTCGAGCGGCACCCCGCGATCGTCGCCAATCTGGAGGAGGCGGTCCGCCGCGTCGGCCTCGAGCCGCGGCGCACGTCGATTCGCGGCGGCACCGACGGCTCGGCTCTGACCGAGATGGGGCTGCCGACGCCGAACATCTTCACCGGCGGCCACGACGCGCACAGCGAGCGCGAATGGATCTGCGTCGAGGACATGGGCCTCGCCGCGGCGACACTCATCGAGCTCGTCCGCGTCTGGGCCGAGTAGCGGTCCGCATACTGAAGGGATGGAGCCGCTCCTCGACCGGCTCGGGCGCCCGCTCGAGACCCTGCGCATCTCGATCACCGACCGCTGCAACTTCCGCTGCGTCTACTGCATGCCGAAGGAGGTGTTCGGGCGGGAGTACGCGTTCCTCGAGCGCCGCGAGCTGCTCACGCTCGAGGAGCTGGCGCGCGTCGCTGGGATCTTCGCCGGCCTCGGCGTGCGCACGGTGCGGATCACGGGCGGCGAGCCGCTCGTCCGCCGCAACGTCGAGCACCTGGTGGAGCTGCTGGCCGCGATCGAGACGCCCGGCGGCGAGAAGCTCGAGCTCGCGCTCACCACGAACGGCTCCGTCCTCGCGCAGAAGGCCGAGGCGCTCGCCGCCGCGGGCCTGAGCCGCGTCACGGTCAGCCTCGACTCCCTCGACGACGACGCCTTCCGTGCGCTGAACGACGTCGACTTCCCCGTGCAGCGCGTGCTGGAAGGGATCGAAGCAGCCGCGGCCGCCGGCCTCCCGGTGAAGATCAACGCGGTCGTCAAGCGCGGCGCCAACGACGACGACGTGCTCGGGCTCGCGGAGCATTTCCGCGGCAGCGGCCACGTCCTCCGCTTCATCGAGTACATGGACGTCGGCTCGACGAACGGCTGGCGGCTCGAGGACGTCGTCAGCGCCGAGGAGATCGTGCAGCGCATCGGCGAGCGGTGGCCGCTCGAGCCGGTGGGAGCGGAGCGGCCGGATGCGACGGCGCGCCGCTGGCGCTACGTCGACGGCGCAGGCGAGATCGGCGTGGTCGCGTCGGTCAGCCAGCCCTTCTGCGGCGGCTGCTCACGCGCCCGCCTCTCGGCCGAGGGCCGCCTCTACACGTGCCTCTTCGCCGCCCGCGGTCACGACCTCCGCGCGCCGCTTCGCCTCGGCGCCTCCGACGAGGAGCTCGGCGAGCGGCTCCGCGCGATCTGGGCGCGTCGAACGGACCGCTACTCGGAGCTGCGGACGGCGGAAACGGCTTCGCGGACCAAGGTCGAGATGTCCTATATCGGCGGGTAGTCACTTTGTTGTGGCCTTCCTGTAACCGCACGGATTAAAGTTCCGGCATGGCCCGGGTCGTAGCTATGGGACGTCGAGTGCTGCCGCGTGGCTGGCGCGACTTCGGGCTGCAGCTCTCGATCTGGTTCGGCTTCTACTTCACGTACCTCGCGGTGCGGCATCTGACCGACCGCGACCCGACCAAGGCGGTCGTGAACGGCCTGCGCGTGATCTCGTTCGAGCAGCACATCAGCCATCACCTCTTCGAACTGAGCGTGGAGCGCGTCGCCGACTCGTCGCAGTTCCTGCTGACAGCCGCCGCCTGGACGTACTGGAACTCCGAGTTCACGGTGATCGGCCTCACGCTCCTCTGGGTCTATCTCCGCCGGCACGAGGCGTTCGCCCGCTTCCGCAACACGATCCTGCTCGCGAACCTGATCGGCCTCATCGGCTTCTGGCTGGTGCCGACCGCGCCGCCGTGGATGTTCCCGGACAAGGGCTTCGTCGCCGGCGTCAACCATTCGAGCGCGCTCCTGCAGACCTTCGGGAACTCGTACGCGGCAATGCCGAGCCTGCACGCCGCGGACGCGCTGATCGTCGGCTTCTTCCTCGTCTCCACGTCGCGCACGATCTGGGCCAAGGCGCTGTGGGCGCTCTGGCCGGTCTGGGTCTGGTTCTGCGTGATCGCGACCGCGAACCACTACGTCGTCGACGTGCTTGCCGGGATCATGGTCGCGGTCGTCTCGCTGCTGGCCACCGGCCTGCTTCCGCGACACCTCGCGCGCCTGCGCGCGCTTGGCCCGGCCATCGCAAACCTGCTATAGTCAGACATAGCAAGATTGCGATGATGGAGATGAATTCGACTCCAGTGCTCCGGCGCGTCAAGCACAGCTACACGACCGGGGCCCGCTCACTCGCCAGCCGCTCGGTCACGAGGCTCGCGCGCACCGGCGTCACCCCGAACGTCCTCACGGCGACCGGCGTCTCGCTCTGCCTCCTTGCGGCTGTCCTCGTCCCGTTCGAGGATCGGGCCGACGCGCTGCTCGTCTACTGGCTCGCCGCCGCCATCTTCGTGGTCGGCTCGCTGCTCGACATCCTCGACGGCGCACTCGCCCGCGTGGGCGGCAAGTCGACCCCGTTCGGCGCCTTCATCGATTCCACGACCGACCGCGTCGGCGAGGGTGCGATGCTCGCGGCGATCGCGCTCGTCTTTGCGCGCCACAACGAGGACTGGGCCGTCGTGGTCGCGGTCGCGGCCGTCGTCGGCTCCTTCCTCGTCTCGTACACGCGCGCCCGGGCCGAGGCTCTCGGCCTGAAGGGAGACGTCGGGCTCGGCTCACGCGCCGAGCGGGTGGTGCTGATCACCGCGGGACTCGTCTTCGCTCCGTGGGGCGGCCTGCCGTGGGCGATCGTCGTGCTCTGTGCGACGGCGTGGCTCACGGTCGTCCAGCGCGTCCTGCACGTCCGTAAACAACTTTCCGGAGGATCCAGTGGCAACAACCAACGGTAGGGCAAGACTCGACGACGGCAAGGTCCGCGTCGCCATCGTCGGCGTGGGGAACTGCGCCAACTCGCTGCTCCAGGGCGTCGAGTACTACAAGGACGCACCGGACGACCAGTTCGTCCCCGGCCTCATGCACGTCAACCTCGGCGGCTACCACGTCCGGGACGTGGAGTTCACCGCCGCCTTCGACGTCGTCAAGGGCAAGGTCGGCGAGGATCTCGCCGACGCGATGTGGGCGCATCCGAACGACACGATCAAGTTCGCGGACGTCCCGCAGACCGGGATCAAGGTCTCGCGCGGGATGACGCACGACGGCCTCGGCAAGTACATCTCGCAGGTCGTCGAGAAGGCGCACGGCAAGACCGACGACGTGGTCGGGATCCTCAAGGAGACGAAGACCGACGTCGTGGTCAACTACCTCCCCGTCGGCTCTGAGGCCGCGACGAAGTGGTACGCCGAGCAGATCCTCGAGGCCGGCTGCGCGATGGTGAACTGCATGCCCGTGTTCATCGCCCGCGAGGACTACTGGGGCAAGCGGTTCGAGGAGAAGGGCCTGCCGATCATCGGCGACGACATCAAGTCGCAGGTCGGCGCGACGATCACGCACCGCGTCCTGACCTCCCTCTTCCGCGAGCGCGGCGTCCACCTCGACAAGACGATGCAGCTGA
This sequence comes from uncultured Actinomycetes bacterium, assembly GCA_963743545.1. GTDB lineage: Bacteria > Actinomycetota > Thermoleophilia > Gaiellales > Gaiellaceae > Palsa-739. The sequence continues at coordinate 326,980 of CAVUQB010000007.1, forward strand.
ACGTCGGCGGCAACTCCGACTTCCTCAACATGCTCGAGCGGGAGCGGTTCGAGTCGAAGAAGATCTCGAAGACGAACGCGGTCACGTCGATGCTCGACTACGACCTCGGGCCTGGGAACGTGCACGTCGGCCCGTCCGACTACGTGCCGTGGCTGACCGACCGCAAGTGGGCCTACATCCGGATGGAGGGCTCGTCGTTCGGTGACGTGCCGCTCAACGTCGAGCTCAAGCTCGAGGTCTGGGACTCGCCGAACTCGGCCGGCATCGTGATCGACGCCGTCCGGCTGTCGAAGCTCGCGCTCAACAACCACGTCTCGGGCGCGCTCGTCGGGCCGAGCTCGTACCTCATGAAGTCGCCGCCGAAACAGATCGTCGACGACGAGGCGTACGAGCGGACCGAGGAGTTCATCCGCGAGAACGCGCGCGTCGCGACGCAGCACGAGGCTCCGGCGGAGGTCTAGCGACGATGGCCACGCGGGCGGTGTCGGCGAGGGATTGGCTGGCACCGCTCGCGGTCCTCGTCCCGATCGCCGCGATGCTGGTCGGCACGGCGTGGGCCCTCACGGTCTTTTCCGCCGCTCTGCCTCTTCGTGATCTGTGGCGGCCTCGCCGCGACGGCGGCCGCAGGCCGGCGCACGTACGGCGCGCGCGTATCGCTCGTCACCGCGGCCTGCACCCTGCCCGCGGCGTTCGTCGCGTTCTGGCTCTGGTGGGGGATCGGCGTCAGCTCGTCGCTCTGCGGCAAGGACGTGAGCGGCGGCTGGACCGCACTCGCGTGCACGGTCGGCGCGCTCGTCTTCCTCGCAATGGGCAGCTTCGGGCTTCGCACCTACCGCCCGTGGACGATCGTGCCGCTGGCAGTGGTGGCGGCCGCCCTCTCGACGCTCCTGGTCTTCGTCGTCGCCCCGGGAACGCCAGGCTTCTGCGAGACGTGAGCGACCTGCGGTCTGCGCGCTCGCTGACGCCGGCCGAGCGGGCGGCGCTGTTCAACGCGGCGTACGAGGGCTACCTCCTGCCGTTCCACCTCGACGAGCGGCAGCTCGCGTTCATGGACAACGACCTCGACCTCGATCTCGACGCGTCGCGGGTCGCCTTCCGCGACGGCGAGCCGATCGGCCTCGGGAACCTCGGCCTGCGCGGCGAGGACGCCTGGATCGGCGGCGTCGGCGTGGTCACGAACGCGCGCCGCGCGGTGTCGGCGAGGCGCTGATGCGCGCCCTACACGAGCAGGCGCGGAAACGCGGCGTGCGGCGGATCTGGCTCGAGGTGATCGTCGAGAACACGGCCGCTCTCAAGCTGTACGAGAAGCTTGGCTACGAACTGGTGCAGGACGTCGAGGTCTGGACGCTGCCGGGCGCGGAGGGTGATCCCGGCGGCCGCGAGGTCCCGGTCGCCGAGGCGAAGGCGCAACTCCCCGGGCGGCGCGAACCGTGGCAGCGCGCCGACGGCACCTTCTCGCACTACGACGACGTGCGCGGGCTCGTCACCGACAGCGGCGCGATGCTGTTCCGCGTGCGCTCGACCGCGCAACTCCAGCAGTACGCCGGCGAGCCGGAGCCGTTGCTCCGGGCGCTGCGCACCTACGGAGACGTCTACGTGCTCAACCTCCCGGTGGAAGATCCGGCTGCGGCGGTGCTGCGCGAGCTCGACGGCGCGGTCGTCGTCCGCCAGCACGAGATGCTCTTCGCGCTCTAGCTGGCACTAGACTCGATCGACGTGCGGATCGCGCTTGTCACGCCGTTCGCCTGGTCGCAGCCGCACGACATGAACGAGCACGTGGGCGGGCTCGCGCAGGAGCTGCGGCGGCGCGGCCACTCGGTCACCGTCCTGGCTCCCTCGAACCGCGCGCGCGACCTCGCCGCCGGACGGCGTGCGCTGCTCGGCTCCTTCGACGACCCGCCGGAGCTGATCGCCATTGGCCCGGCCGTCCCGATCTCCCGCCGCAGCCGGATGGGAGTGCCGGTCGGTGTGCGCGCGAGCCTCTCGCTCGCCCTCGCGAGCGGCCGCTTCGACGTCGTCCACGGCTTCGAGCCGGGACTGCCGAGCCTCTCGTACCTCGCGCTCCGCGACTCCGCGGCGCTCACGGCCGCGACGTTCTTCTCGTCCGAGCGGCTCGGCTACCCGCCCGGCCGCGCCCAGCGCGAGCGGCTGCTCGCCCGCGTCGACGCGCTCCTGGCGACGACGGAGGAGGTCGCGGAGGCGGCGGCAGTCCGCTTCCCCGGCCGCTACGAGGTCGTGCCGCAGGGCATCGACGCGGAGCTGTTCGCGCCGGCCCAGAAGAAGCAGCTCGTCGTGATGGAGTGGCGCCAGACCGAGCGGCCGCTCCTGCGCGCCCTCGTCCGCGAGCTCGCGGAGCAGCCGGACTGGGAGCTCGTGCTCCTGCGCACGCGGATCCCGGCCTCGCGGCCGGCCGTCTCGCCGCGGCTGCGCGGGCGGATGCGCGTGCGCACCGCGCGCACCGGCGCGGCTCGCGCGGAGCTGCTCCGCGACGCGGCGATCTTCGTCCCCGCCGTCGACGGCCTGTCGCGCCTCGTCGCCGAGGCCCAGACGGCCGGTGCCGCGATCGCAGCCCCGCCCGGCCGGGCCGAGCAGCCCGAGCTCGCCGCCGCCGAGACGGCGCGGATGATCGAGGACGACGCCTTCCGCTCGCGCCGGGCGGCCGAGAGCCTCGCCGAGGCGCGCTCGCAGACGACCGGGGCACTGGCCGACCGGGTCGAGGAGGTCTACAAGCGCCTCGCCTCACGCCGCCGCAGCCACACGACGCGCCACCCGTTCGAGGAACGCGACTGGATCGTCGCGGACCTCCACCTGCACACGAGCTGGTCGCACGACTGCTCGATCGACGTCGACGAGCTGCTCGACCACGCCGAGGCCGAGGGGCTCGGCGCGATCGCGGTCACCGACCACAACGTGCTCGGCGGCGCGCTGGAGGCGGTCGAACGCGCCCGCGGACGCAAGCTCATCGTGATCCCCGGCGAGGAGGTGAAGACCGCCGAGCAGGGCGAGGTGATCGGGCTCTTCCTGCGGGAGGAGATCCCGCGGGGCATGTCCTTCGGGGAGACCATCGCCGCGATCCGCGCCCAGGGCGGCCTCGTCTACCTCCCGCACCCCTTCGACCGGATGCACGCGATCCCGGAGCCCGCGACCATCCATCGGCATCTCGCGGAGATCGACGTGTTCGAGGTCTACAACGCGCGGCTCCTGTTCGAGGCGTACAACGAGGAGGCACTTCGCTTCGCGCGCAAGTACAACCTCACGCCGGGAGCCGGATCCGACGCGCACGTCCTCGCCGGTGTCGGTACGGGCGCCGTCCGGATGCGGCGCTTCAGCGGCCCGGAAGAGTTCCTCGTCTCGCTTCACGACGCCGAGGTGCTGCGCCGCCCGAAGTCGCTCGTCTACCTCCAGGGGCTGAAATGGGTGGCGCAGGCCAAGGAGCGCGTGCGCTAGCCGCAGCCGGGCAGGAGCGCCCGCACGAACGTGTCCGGCCCTTCCAGCCGAAGCTCGAGCCGGCCGAGCACCCGCCGCAGCAGAGCCAGCGCAGCGCGATTGTCACTCCGGACGAACGCCGTCAGCTCGCAGATCCCGGCCGCGTGCGCGTCGGCGACGAGCAGCCGCGTCAGCGCCGAACCGATCCCGCGGCCCTGATACTCGTCGACAACCTCGAACGCGAGCTCGGCGCTCCCGCCGCCGAGGCGGACGAGGCGCGCGATCGCCACCGGCTCGGGGTCGCCGTCGACCGAGGCGACAAGTGCGTGATGGTCGGGACCGACATTCGCGAGCCACTGCAGCTCCACCTCGCCGAGCTCCGGCTTCGGGCCGAGGAAGCGCGTGCGCCGCGACTCGGCCCCGAGCCGCGCGAAGACCAGCCGCACCGTCTCGACATCTCCGTGCCGCAGCGGCCGGACGACCAGCTCCGGGCCGCGTTTCGCCTGCACGATCCTCGTATGCATGGTCGGAGGTACGGCGCGGCGCCGGGAAACGGTTCAGCACCTCGCACGCCGATGCGTCCACGAGCCAAGGAACGGATGGGCTGATCCCGAACTCCGTCACCGGGGCATCCTGTGACAGTGGCGAACGACGAGATTTACGAGAAGTACCTGCAAAAGGCGATCACCGAGAGCAACGCTCTCGGGGACGAGCTCGCGCAGGCGGCCGGAGGAGCCCGCGCCCCGGTGCTGGGCTCCGGCCACCCGCTCGCCGACGTCTTCCTGCTCAAGTACTCGCCGCAGGCGTCGGAGCTGCAGGAGGGAGTCGCGTTCTACGGCCGCGCCGGCAACGCGCTGCTCAAGTCGCTGCAGCGCCTGCACGTCGACCCGATGGCGATCTACGGCACGAACTGCCTCAAGTTCGTCGGCGGGGACGAAGAGGAGTCGCGGCCGTTCCTGCTGCGCGAGCTGCACATCGTGCAGCCGAAGCTCGTGGTCGTGATGGGAGAGCCCGCGGTCGCCTTCCTCAATGCGGCGCGCTTCCCGCTTGCCCGCGAGCTCGGGCTCACGGAGGGCGAGCTCCAGGAGCTGACGCCGACGATCCAGGGGCTCGTCACGCCCGACATCGACGAGTCGCTCGACGAGCAGCCGGGGAAGACGGCGTTCTGGAACGCCTTCAAGGTGCTCGGCGAGTGGTGGAGCCAGACGCCCCCGTACTGAGCTCGGGCGGGATGACACGGGCTCGCGTCGCGGCGTTCGTCCTCGTCCTCGCCGCGGTCGTGGCGTGGGACGCCGTCGCGCCGCGCCTCGACCCCGTCGGGTCGTGGGCGGCGGTCGCCATCGTCGCGGCGGCGGTGCTCCCGGCGACGCTGCTGCTCATCTACCTCGCGCTGCCGCTCTGGTCACGCCGTCGGCTCGTGGCTATCGGGCTCATCGTCTTCCTGGCCGCCGCCGTCGTGACGTGGGAGGCAGGCGCGCACCTCGCCGCGAACTTCGCGAAGCTCGCCGCGTACACGTGCGGGGGCTGGCTGTTCCTCTTGTTCTTCGAGGAGCTCGCCTGGGTCGTCCTGATCGCGTTGATCATCCCGTTCGTCGACACGCTCTCGGTGATCGCCGGACCGACGAACAACATCGTCAACCACCACATCGAGGTGTACTCGGCCGTCGCGGTCGCCTTCGTGGCGCCGGGCGGGCGCGCCGCGGGTCTCGGCCCGCCGGACGTCCTCTTCTTCGCGCTCTTTCTCGCGGCGACGGTGCGCTGGCAGCTACGGCCCGGCTGGACGTGGCTCGCGATGACCGGGATGTACTCGCTGACGCTGGTGCTCGCGAACGCCACGAACGTCAGCGGCCTGCCGGCGCTCCCGTTCCTCTCGGCCGGCTTCCTGGTCGCGAACTGCGACCTGCTCTGGCGTAGATTCCGGCCTCGGCCGGCTTAGCTCTTCTCGTCGTCGCCGTGCAGGGCCTCGCGCAGGCCGTGCTCGTCGCCGGGGTCCTCGTCGTCGACCGGCTCCAGGAGCGGATCGCCCTTGACCGGACGAAAGGGGCGAGGGCGACCGAACCGCGCGAGTGGGCGCCACCTCCACCAACCCCCGGTGTTCAACTCGCGGTCCGCCTCCTTGTCGAACTCACCCCAGGCGACCTCGCGGGTCTCTTCGTCCAGTTTCTCGAGCGCTTGCTTCTCCTCCGGCGACTCGGCCATGGGAGGAGCCTACGCCGCCCGTTCGAGCAGGGCGACGCACTCGACGTGCGGCGTGTGCGGGAACATGTCCACCGGGGTCACGCGCCGCAGCTCGTAGCCGTACTCCTCGCGTAGCGCCTTCACGTCGCCCGCAAGCGTCGTCGGGTTGCAGGAGACGTAGACGAGCCGAGGCGCGCCGATCCGGCCGAGACGCCGCAGCGCCTTGCCCGCGAGGCCGGCCCGAGGCGGGTCGACCACGACGACGCCCGGTGGGCCGGAGCGCTCGAGCAGCTCGTCCACGACCTCGCCGACATTGCCGGCGAAGAAGGCGGCGTTCGTGATCGTGTTGAGCTCGGCGTTCTCGAGCGCGCAGGCGACCGACTCCTCCGAGACCTCGATCCCCCACACCGTCAGCGCGTCGCCGGCGAGCGAGAGCCCGATGGTGCCGATGCCGCAGTAGAGATCCCAGACCGTCTCGTCGCCGGTGAGCCCGGCCGCCTCGCGCGCGAGCGCGTAGAGCCGCTCGGCCATCGCGGTGTTCGTCTGGAGAAAGGCGTTCGGGCGCACGCGGAAGCGGAGCCCGCAGAGCTCCTCCTCGATCCACTCCTCGCCCCAAAGCAGCCGCGTCGGCAGGTTCGTCACCTCGGCCGGCCGGTCGTTCACGGCCCAGTGGATCGAGCGCACTTCCGGGAAGCGGCGCAGGACGTCGACGAGGTAGCCGGTCTCGAACCGGTCGCCGGGCGCGGTCACGAGCTGGACGAGCGCCTGGCCCGTGTTGCGGCCCTGTCGCACGACGAGGTGGCGCAGGTAGCCGCTGCCGTCGGCCTGCGAGTAGGGCTCCAGCCCCTCCTCACGCGCCCAGGCGCGCACCGCGTCGCGGATCCCGTTGCCGAGCTCGTCGATCAGCCAGCAGCGCTCGATCTCGAGCACCTCGTCCCAGCGGCCGGCCCGGTGGAATCCGAGCGCCGGCCCCTCGGGCGTCGCGGTGAACGAGTACTCGACCTTGTTGCGGTAGTGGAAGATCTCCGGCTCGCACGGCAGGATCGGCTCGAGCGGCGGCTCGGCCAGGCCCGCGAGCCGCTGCAGCGCGTCGCGCACCTGCATCTCCTTCTGCGCGAGCTGTGCCTCGTAGGCGAGATCCTGGAAGCGGCAGCCACCGCAGGAGGGGAAATGCGTGCACGGTGCCTCGACCCGCTCCGGCCCCGGCCTGAGGACCTCGGTCGCGAGCGCCTCGGCGTGGTTCCGCTTGACCTTCGTGACCCGCGCGCGGACGCGGTCGCCGGGCAGCCCGCTCCGCACGAAGACGACGAACCCGTCGAGCCGCGCGACTCCGTTCCCGCCGAAGGCGAGCGAATCGACGTCGAGCTCGACCTCCTCCCCCTTCGTCACCGGCGCGGCCATGCGCCCACCGTACCGTCAGAGCGTCGTGACGTAGATCTTGCGCTCGCGCGGCCCGTCGAACTCACAGAAGAAGACACCCTGGTACGTGCCCAGGGCAAGGCTCCCGTCGCGCAGCGGGATCAGCACCTGCGGGCTCGAGGCGAGCGAGGCGCGTGCATGCGACGGCGCGTTCGGCCCGTCCTCGTCGTCGTGCCGCCACTCCCAGTCGTCGCCGACGACGCGGTTGAACGCGTTCTCGAGATCGGTCACGAGCTCGGGATCGATGCGCTCGTTGATCGCGACGCCGGCCGTGGTGTGCGGGACGTAGACGAGCGCCGCCGTGGCACCGTTCGTCCCGCCGAGCGCGTCGCGGACCAGCTCGGTGATCTCGATCAGCTGCGTCTTGCGGTCGGTCTGGAGAGAGATCTCGTGCACGGGTCTATCCTACGAACCCGCATGGCGGAGCCGCTCCAGCAAGGTGAGATCGACGCGCTCAGCGCGGACGCCGACCGCTTCATCGCGGAGCTCGACGAGGAGGCCTACCTCCACTTCGCCGGCTTCAAGGAGACGTTCGACATCGCGCCGATCTACGAGCGACACGAGCGCCTGACGCAGCTCGACACGGCGCTCGGGCTCGGAGCCTCGGTCGACGGCAACCGCCGCCGGCGCGAGCTGTGGAAGTTCGCGTGCTCCGGCTATCTCGGCAATTTCGTCAGCGAGGAGGCCGAACGCGTCGCGGAGCTCGAAGCAACGCTGACGGCGACGGTCGACGGCGAGGAGATCCCGTTCCGGATGCTCCGGCCGCGGCTGATGAACGAGGAGGACCGCGGACGTCCGTGAGCGGATCGAGGCAGCGAGGAACGAGCTCACCGACGAGCACCTGAACACGCTCGAGCTGCAGGCGGCGCAGGTCGTGCAGCGCGAGACGCGCCGACTCGGCGCCGACAGCTACGCCGACCTGTACCGGAGCTTCGGCTTCCCGCTCGACGACCTCGCCGAGCAGTGCCGGCGCCTGCTCGCCGACACCGAGGACCTCTGGGTGCGGGCGGGCGACCGGTTCTTCCGCTCGCGCGTCGGCCTGGGGCTCGGCGAGATCCGGCGCTGGGACGTCGGCCGCGCCTGGCGCGGTGTCGGCTGGGACGCCGCGTTCCCGCGCGACCGGATGCTGCCGGCCCTCGAAGGCACCCTCGCCGACCTGGGCATCGACCTGCACGCGCAGGAGAACGTCGAGCTCGACCTCGAGGAGCGCCCGAACAAGGATCCGCGCGCCTTCTGCTCGCCGATCGAGGTGCCCGGCCGCGTCGTGCTGGTCATGAAGCCGCAGGGCGGCCCGGACGACTGGCGCGCCCTCTTCCACGAGGCCGGCCACACGGAGCACTTCGCCCACACCGACGCGGCCCTGTCGCCGGAGGAGCGGCGACTCGGCGACAACTCCGTCACCGAGGGCTGGGCCATGGTGCTCGAGTACCTGACCACTGATCCCGTCTGGCTCGAACGGCGACTCGACTTCCCGCGTCCGTACGAGTTCGCGGCGGAGGGAGCGGTGCAGCTGCTCTGGCTCGTCCGGCGCTACTGCGCGAAGCTCCTGTACGAGCTCGAGTTCCACGCCGCCGAGGATCTGAGTGCGCTACGGCCGCGGTACGTCGAGCTGCTCGCCGACGCGACGAAGGTGGAGCCGTCCCCCACCGACTACCTCGGCGATATCGACGAGGGCTTCTACGCCTCCGAGTACCTCCGCGCCTGGGCCTTCGAGGCACAGCTGCGGGCGTATCTCCGGGAGCAATTCGGCAACGCCTGGTTCTCGCGCCGCGAGGCCGGCTCGCTCCTGCGGGAGCTGTGGGCGGAAGGGCAGAAGCCGACGGCCGACGAGCTGCTCCGCGAGGTGACGGGCGAGACGCTCGAGCTCGCCGCCGTCTCCGACCGGGTCCGCGAGGCACTCGCCGCCGCCTGAAGTTCCTCCGCTAACGCTGAGGATTCGCCTGGAATGTCACGGGAATGTCGTCCGTTGAATCAGTCATGCGAAGCCTTAAAGAGATCCATAACGAGATCGAGATCCTGAGCGAGGAGCGCACGGAGCTCTGGCACCGGCTCTCCGACGAGCACGACCCGGAGGTGAAGGCCGAGATTCACGCAATCGACGCCAAGCTCGACGTTCTCTGGGACGAGCATCGTGCCGTCCGCGCCCGTCTGCGCTTCGGCGATCGTGAGTCGATCGTCGCGCGAGCACGGGTCGAGGAACGGCTCGAGCGCGCGGCCTGAGCCGGATCACGCTCGACAGCGGGCTGGCTTTACACTGGGCTCGCTCGGGGCGTTAGCTCAGCTGGGAGAGCACCTGGTTTGCAACCAGGAGGTCACCGGTTCGATCCCGGTACGCTCCATCGCCGACCGTAGGCGGTTGCCACCAGCCGGAATGGAAGCGACACTTCAACCGTGAGTGAAGGGCCGGACATGCGGGGCCGCTACGAGCACGCGCTCGCCGAGGTCGAGGAGATGAAGCGGACGCTGCGCGAGCACGCGCAGCGCGTCGCCGCGCGCGAGAGGGAGCTCGAGCAGTTGCGCCTCGACGTCGCCGGCCGGCAGGGTCGCCGGCGCTCTGGCGCGCCCGCCGCGACTGCCGGGCCTGATCGCTCCCAGGAGCTCGCCGAGGCGATTGCCAAGGCGGAGAAACGTGAGCGTGAAGCGGTGCAGGAGCTCGCTCTGGCAAAGGCCGAGCGGGAACGGCTCGACGAGCGCGAGCAGGCGATCCGCAAGGTCGAGCGGGAGCTCGCCGGGCTGCGCATGCAGCTCCACGGGGAGAAGTCGCAGGGCACCGGCTCGGCTCCTAGTCGGCCCGAGTCGCCGCGCGACCCAGAGCCCGAGGGCCAGCCTCCGGCTCCGACCCCGCTCCCGCAGCCGCCGACCGATCCGGATCTCGAGCCGGCCGCCAGCGCGAAGCTCCGGCGCAGCAGCATGCTCGCCGACCCGCAGCTGAAAAAACCGCGTTAAAGCACGTCCCGCGGCACTGCTATCGTCGGCCCCTGTCTCGTCGCGAGGCTGAGGGGCCTCCCGCGCCGGGCGCGTCGCCATGTCTAGGTATGTGAGCTCAGTCGACCCACCCGACCTCGGCCTACTGCCGACCTTCCGACGCCTGCTCGGGCTCTGGCGCGAGCAGTGGAAGCTCGGCGTCTTCAGCCTGGTCTGCGCGCTCGCCTACACACTGATCTCGATCGCGATCCCGATCCTGATCTCGCAGGCGATCGACAAGGCGATCCTCCCCCACAAGGAGCACCTGCTCCCGCCCTATCTCGCAGCGATCGGCGGGCTCGCCCTGCTGCGCTTCGTCATCAACTTCAACCGCCGCTACGCGACCGCCCGGATCGGCATCCGGATCGAGGCGCGGATGCGCGAGCTCCTCTACCAGGCGTACCTCCGCTACCCACGCGCGTTCTACGACCGGCACGCGACCGGCCAGGTGCTCTCGCGCGCCACCAACGACCTCTACCCGATCCGTTACTTCATGGGCTGGGGGCTCATCCAGGGGATGCAGAGCGTGATGATGATCATCGGGGCCGGGATCGTCCTCGCGCTCGTCGATCCGCGACTCACGCTCTACGCGGGGGTCTCGCTGCCGTTGATCGGGTTCGTCGCCTACCGCTTCGGACATCTCGTCTCGCCCATCTCCCGCCGGGTGCAGGCGCGGAAGGGCGACGTGACCGAGGCCGCGGACGAGGCCGTCGTCGGGATCGAGATGGTGCAGGCTTTCGGTCGCGAGAACGACATTCGGGAGCGGTTCGGCGATCGGGCCGAGGGCGTCCGCGCGGCCGCGCTCGACCAGGCCGGCGTCGAGGCGAAGCACGTCCCCGGCCTCTACTACCTGCCCGCCCTTTCGATCGCCGCGGTCGTCTTCTTCGGCGGCCGCGCCGTCATCGACGGCCAGATCACGCTCGGCCAGTTCGTGCTCTTCGAGACGCTGCTCCTGCAGCTCGTCTGGCCGCTCGAGGCGATCGGCTGGATCCTCGACCTCGCGCAGCGGGCTCTCGCCTCGGCCGGCCGCAGCTTCGGCTGGCTCGACGGGATCGAGCCGCTGCCCGAGCCGACGAGCCCGCGCCATCTTCCGACGGGCCAGATCGGGCTCCGCTTCGAGAAGGTGAGCTTCGCGTACGGCGGCGAGGTGGACGTTCTGCACGACCTCGACCTCGTCGTCGAGCCGGGCGAGATCGTCGCCGTCTGCGGGTCGACGGGCTCCGGCAAGACCTCGCTGCTCAATCTGCTGCCGCGCTTCTACGACCCGACCGGCGGGAGCGTGCTCGTCGGTGGCATCGACACGCGCGACCTTCCGATCGCGGAGCTGCGGGCGGACGTCGCCCTCGTCACTCAGCGCCCCGTGCTCTTCTCGGTGCCGCTGCGCGAGAACCTCACCGCGGGTCGCGAGGACGCCGACTGGGAGGACGTGCTCGCAGCCTGTGAGGCGGCCGGCGTCGACGCGTTCGGACCGACCCTCCCCGAGGGCTACGACACCTTGATCGGCGAGCGCGGCATCAACCTCTCGGGCGGCCAGCGCCAGCGAGTCGCGCTCGCGCGCGCGCTCGTCACCCGCGCACGCGTCGTCGTGCTCGACGATCCGCTCTCGGCGGTGGACACGCTCACCGAGCGTCGGCTCGTCGCCCGCCTGCGCCCTGCGCTCGCCGGCCGCACCGTGCTCGTCGCCACGCAGCGCCTCTCGACGGTGGCGATCGCCGACCGCGCGGTCGTGCTCTCCGACGGGCGGATCGTCGAGTCGGGGAAGCCGGCCGAGTTGCTGCGCGCGGGCGGCGAGTTCGCGAGGCTGTTCGGGGACGAGGTGATCGCCGCGTGAAACGCCTCTGGAAGTACATGGAGGGCCGCAAGCGGTTCGCCGCGCTGATGGTGCTCGTGGGCATGGGGAACGCCGCCGCGCTGACCGGGGGCTGGCTGCTCTTCCGGAACGCGATCGACAAGGGCATCAACGTCCACAACAAGCAGGGTGAACTCGTCGGCAACGAGCGCCATCTCACGATCGTCGTCATCCTCTATCTGGGCGTCGCGGCGGCGGGTTGGCTCCTCCAGGCGAAGCTCATCCGCGGGCTCGCGACGATCGGCCAGGCGATCGTGATCGGTCTGCGGCGCGACCTCTTCGACCACCTCACCGGCCTCTCGCTCCGCTACTTCTCGCAGCAGAAGGCCGGCTGGATCATCGCGCGGCTGACGAGCGACGTCGACGCGGTCTCGGACGTCCTGTCGCAGGGGATGCCGACCCTCGTCTCGAACGTCCTCCTCCTGCCGGCGGCGGTGATCGCGCTCCTGATCGTCGACTGGCGCCTCGGGCTCATCGCCTTCGTCGTCCTGCCGCCGACCCTGATCCTCTCGCGGTGGTTCCAGCGTGTCTCGCACTCGGCGAACGTCGAGCAGCGGAACCGGATCGCCGGCGTCACGGCGCAGATCGCCGAGTCGGTGTCCGGGATGGCGGTCGTGCAGGCGTTCAACCGCGAGCGTCGCTTCCAGGCCGAGTTCGACGCACTCAACGACGCGAACCGGGCGCAGGCGACGTACGTCCAGAAGATCTTCTCGGTCTTCTTCCCGTCGATCGAGTTCCTCGGCGTGTTCGCGATGGGCACGGTCATCTACTTCGGCTCGAACCTGTACGAGAACGGGACTCTCACGATCGGGACGCTGTTCACGGCGATGTACCTCCTACAGCTCGTGTTCCAGCCGTTGCAAGAGCTCTCGGACGTCTACGGGCAGCTCCAGTCGGCGAGCGCGGCGATGGTGAAGATCGCGAGCATCCTCGACGAGGAGTCGGAGATCCACGACCTGCCAGGGGCTGATCCGCTGCCGCGGCTCGAAGGCGATCTCGACATCGACTCCGTGGTCTTCGCCTACGGGAAGGATCCGGTCCTGCACGGGGTCTCGTTCCACCTCGCGCCCGGCGCCTGCTTCGCGCTGGTCGGCGAGTCGGGCCACGGCAAGTCGACGCTCGCCCGGCTGATCGGCCGCCACTACGACCCCGACGAGGGGGCGATCCGCGTCGACGGACACGACCTGCGCGACGTCCAGCTCCGCTCGTACCGGCGCCAGCTCGGCGTCGTGCTGCAGGATCCGTTCCTCTTCAGCGGCACCATCGCCTCTAACATCCGCTTCGCGAAGCCCGACGCGACGGACGAGGAGGTCGCGGCGACAGCGGCCGCAGTGGGAGTCGACCGCGTGGCGGCGCGGCTCTCGGGCGGCCTCGACCACGAGGTGCGCGAGGGCGGTGCGGGCCTGTCGGCCGGCGAGCGCCAGCTCATCTCGATCGCGCGCGCGCTGCTCGCCGATCCGCGCATCCTCGTCCTCGACGAGGCGACCTCGAACATCGACCGCCCGACGGAGGTGCTGATCGAGCAGGCGCTCGACCGGCTGCTCAAAGGCCGCACCTCGATCATCATCGCCCACCGGCTCTCGACCGTCCGGCGCGCCGACGAGATCCTCGTCGTCGAGAACGGACAGATCATCCAGCGCGGCAGCGAGCGCGAGCTGCTCGCGGTCGACGGCCCGTTCCGCCGCCTGGCGCACGCGCTCGAGGGCGGCGAGCCGGAGCTCGCAGTCGCGGGCTAGGACTGCTCGAGGACGCGCAGGGCGACCTCGACCACATGCGGGTCGAACTGGCTCCCGGCCGCGTCGGCGAGCCTGCGCACTGCCTCGGGGTGGCTGAGGCGGCGGCGGTACGGCCGGTCGGTCGTCATCGCGTGATACGCGTCGCAGACGAAGATGATGCGTGACTCGAGCGGGATGTCCTCGCCGGCGAGGCCGTCGGGATAGCCGCCGCCGTCCCAGCGCTCGTGACAGTGGCGGACGATCGGGCGCACGACCTGGAGCCGGTCGATCGGCGCGATGATCCGCTCGCCGAGCTCCGGATGGGTCTCGACGAGCTTCCGCTCGACGGCGGTCAGGCGCCCCGGCTTCGAGAGCACGTCGCTCGGGATGCCGATCTTGCCGATGTCGTGGAGCAGCGCACCGAGCTCGAGACACTTCAGCGCCCGCTCGTCGAGGCCGAGCTCGCGGCCGACGCGCAGGGAGAGATCCGTGATCCAGCGCGCATGCGTGGACGTGTACTCGTCGTTCGCCTCGAGCGCGTTGGCGAGCGCCTCGACGGTGGATACGAACGTCCGCTCGAGCCCCTCGTAGCTCGAGGCGTTGGCGATCGCGAGCCTCGCCTGCTGCGCGAGGCCGGCGAGCAGCGCGAGCTCGCGCTCCCCGAAGTCTTCCCGTTCGATGAGCGCGACGAGGCAGCCCGCGCGGCCGTCGACGTCGAACGGTGCGATCGCGTAGCGCCCGCCGGGGACCGTTGCCTCACCGATCAGCGGCTCGTACTCGTGCGGCTCGGAGATGTAGGCCTCCGCAGGAATCCGCAGGACGTCGAGCGGCTTGGGATGCGCCGCGAGCTTCGCGGCCGTCGCCGGCGAATGCCCGTGCTCGGCGTGCAGGGTCAGCCGACCGTCCGTCTCGAGGTAGAAGGACGTATTGCTGCTGCCGAGGATGTCCGCGGACAACTCGGTGACGCGCGCCGCGATGTCCTCGAGGTCAACGAGGGTCGCCAGCTCGCGGCCGAACTCGAGCAGCGAGGTCGCGCTCTCGGCCTCGCGGCGCGCCGACTCGTACAGGCTTGCGTTCTCGACGGCGACCGCCGCGTGGCCGGCGAGCACCTCGAGCAGCCGGACGTCGTCCTCGTCGAACTGGTTCAGCCCGAGCTTGGAGACGACGATCACGCCGACGACGCGGCTGCCGTAGCGCAGGGGCACGGCCAGGAGCGACTCCTCGATCGGGTCGGTGCCCTCGATCAGCTGCCCGAACTCGCAGTTCGCAGCGTCGGCGACGGTGATCGACTCGCCGAGCTCGGCGCAGCGGCCCGTGACGCCTTCGCCAACGCGCTTGCGGAGCATGTCGAGCGAGATGGAGTCCATGCCGGACGTGAGGTCGCCGAGGAAGGCGACCGGAGTGAGCTCGTCGCCGTCGGACACGAAGACGCGGCAGTTGTGGTAATCGACGAGCGACCGGAGTTCCGCGGCGATCGCGTCGCCGATTTCCCGCACGTCGTTCAGCCTGTTCAGCCGGCCGGTCAGGGTCTGCAGCATCTTCAGGTGCGCGATCGAGCGCACGTCACGCTCGATGCCCGGCGCGTCCGGCCGCCTCGCGCCCGCCTCGTCGTAAAGGACGACCTGGTTCTTACCCTGCGCCTTCGCGGTCATCATCGCCGCTTCGGCGCACGCCGCGAGCTCGCGCGGGTTCATGCCGTGCTCCGGCCCGAGGGCGAGCCCGACGGAGACGGTCATCCGGCCGATCCCCGGGAAGTCGACCTCCGCCAGCCGGCTCTGCACCCGGTCGGCGACGCTCACCGCATTCTCCCCTCCGCAGCCCTCCATCACGACGGCGAACTCCTCGCCGCCGAGCCGGCAGATGACGTCCTCCGGCCGCACAATCGCCCGCAGCGCCTCGGCGAGGAAGCGGAGCAGCTCATCACCGACGGCGTGGCCGTGGACGTCGTTGACGTGCTTGAAGTCGTCGATGTCGAGCATGAGCACCGCGAGCGGCAGGTGCGTGCGGCTCGCCTCCTGCAACGACTGGAGCAGCCGCTCGTAGAAGACGCTGTGGTTGAAGAGGCCGGTGAGCGAGTCGGTGCGGGCCTGATGCTCGAGGCGCTCGCGGATCTGGGCGTTGTCGAGCGCAAGCGCGGCCGCGTCGCCGAAGCGCTTCGCGATCTCGAACTCGGTCTCGCTGAACGCGACGGCATCGCCCTCGCGGTAGATGTTGAGCGCGCCCTTGATCTGGCCGCGGGCGATGAGAGGGACGCAGATCAAGGCCTCGGGCTCCATGGGTGTTCCCGGCACCGTGCGCACGCGCGGGTCGAGATGCGCCTGGTTGCTGCACACCGCCTCGCGATGCCGCGTCGCCCAGCCGGTGATGCCCTCGGAGAAGCTGATCGTCGTGCTCATGATCTCGTCCGCGTACACGTCCCGGACGAGCACCGGCTTGAGGACGAGCTTTGTCTCGTCGGCCTCGTAGATCGTGAGCGTGTCGAGCGACGGGATCAGATCGCCGACAGTGTCCGCGATGCGCACGAGCAGGGCGTCGAGGCTCTGTTCCGCGAGCACCTCGTGGAACACGTCCGCGAGCCGCCGGTACGACTCGACGAGGGTTGGATCGCCGGACCGGCCGTCGTCGTCCAGAAGCCGGAGATGGCTGGGCCGGACTACCACCGATCCCCCGATCGATCGCAGTTCAGATGCACGTTCGAAGCTCCCAGAAGTCGACCGCAGAAGACGCACGAAGCATCGGTGCGAGACAGCAGTCACGAATCCCTCGTGCGGGTGAACGCAAATGCCGGAGGCGATTCCCGCTCCCGGGCGCGCGCCGCAGGCGCCCGCCCCGGCGGGCAACGAACCGCAGCACGATTGCGTTCGCGAGACCGCGTCTCGCGAACGCGGAGTTCCTTATCTCAGCGAGCGAGAGCGGAAGCTCTCGCGAGCTCGGTCAGTCGCCCCAGTCGAAGTCGCGCGCGCCGCCGTTGCCCCAGAACGCGGACTCTTCGAGCGCGGGCACGGCAGTCTCGGTCGTTTCGGCAGTGACCTCCTCGAGCGGTTCCTCGCCCGGCCAGACGGTGACGTCCTCGAGGCTCGCGTCGCTGAAGTCCGGATCGACGCCGTCCATCGTCTCTTCGATTCGCGCCTGCTCCTCGCTCTTGAACAGCGGATGGTTCTCGAACGGATCCCCGTCCCCCTTGTAGTGCTCGATCGGCATCGAGCCGCCGAGCTGCGCATTCCGCTCCTTCAGATCGAGGTGCTCCTTGATGACCTGCGCGAAAATAGACGGTGTCTCTACCGGCATTAGGCGTCCTCCCGTGGGGTCGTGCTCATCGTCCGCGCGGATTGTAACCCGGATTGCCGCTGCTTTCCGTTTGGAGAGTGTCAAAAGACGGCCCGCTCGGCCCTCTCGACCCGGTCCTTGCCGGCTCGTTTGGCCCGGTAGAGCGCGCCGTCGGCGGCGGCGAGCAGCTGCTCGGCCTTCGCCTCCCCCGCGTACTCGGCAACGCCGAAGCTCGCGGTCACGTGGAGGTCCGGCTGGCCCGGGATGCTGCGCTCCGCCAGCCGCGCGCGCAGGCGCTCGGCGAGCTGCACCGCACCGTCCTCGTCGGCTCCGGGCAGCAGGACGAGGAACTCCTCCCCGCCCCAACGGCCCGCGACGTCGGACTCCCGGAGCGTCTCGCGCAACACCTCGGCGAAGGCGCGCAGAACCGCGTCCCCGACGGCGTGGCCGTGCTCGTCGTTCACGTCCTTGAACCCGTCGAGGTCGGCGAGGACGACGGAGAGCGGCGTCTCGAGACGCTCGGCGCGCGCCGCCTCCGCCTGTAACGCGTCGTTGGCCGCCCGGCGGTTCGCGAGCCCGGTGAGCCCGTCGACGAGCGCCTGCCGCTCGACCAGGCCGTGGAGGCGAGCGTTCTCGAGCGCGACCACCGCGTGCGCAGCGAACGACGCGGCGTTCATGCGCTGCTCCTTGCTGAATCCGTCGCCGACGAGCTCGAGCGTCCCGAAGCGCTCGCCCGAGGCAGTGAGGGGAAGGATCAGGCGCTCACCCTCGCCGTCGGCATCGCCGCTGGCCACGACCGAGCCGTCGGCCGTCACGATCCGGCTGCCGCGCGCGGACGTCGCCTCGGCGGCGGCCGCCGCGACGACGCGGAGCAGCTGCTTCGAGTCGTGCGTCGCCGCGAGCGCATCCCCGAAACGCGTGAGTGACTCGCGCGCGCGTCCGCGTTCGGTCTCGAGCTCGGCCAGCCGCGCCTCGAGCTGCGCGGCCATGTCGTTGAGCGCGGCGCCGAGCTCCGCGAACTCGTCGCGCCCGCGAACCGGCACCCGCTCGTGGAGGCTGCCACGCGCGATCCCGCGGGCCGCCGTCGCGAAGCGGCCGAGGTGGCGGGTAATCGCCCGTCCCTGGAGGTAGGCGACGACGCCGACGAGCGCCAGGCAGGCGAGCAGCCCGGCGAGGAGGCGGTTCCGAGTCCGCGCGTCGGCGGCCTCGATCATCGAGTTCCGGGTCAGGACGGCGAGTCGGACCGCCGGAGCTCTCGGCAGGACCGGCGCGGCGAACGCGCGATAGCGCGTGCCCGCGACGTCGAGGGTCGCGCTGCGACCGGCCGCGAGAGGGACGCGCCCGTGCAGCTCCGGCGAGGACACTGCAATCCGCGACCCGTGGAGCAGCACGAGAATGTCGCCGGCGGCGAAGGCCGCGTCTCGCCGGAGGCGATCGACCAGCCTGCCGTCGAGCGGGACGGTCGCCACCACCACGCCCAGGCGGCGCGTGCCGGCAACGACATCCACCGGGAAGCGGGCGGCGAACCGCGGCGCAGAACCCACGCGCAAACCGCGTGTGCCGACAACGTAGAGGAACGGCCGGCCCACGACGATCCGCTGCAGGCTCCGGCGGTCGCGCTGGGCGAGCGCGCGCTGCAGCGGCCGGGAGCGCGCGACCTGCTGCGCCTGCGCCTGCGCGCGATCCGTTTGCTCCGCGTAGAGCGCGAGCGCTGCCCGCAGCCCCGCCTCCTGCCGGAGGGTGACCTGGTGCGACTCGCCGGCTCCGGCGACGGTGCTGAACCCCCAGTACGTGGCCGCCAGCGGGACGAGCGAGAGCAGCACGAAGTACGCCACAAGCTTGAGCTTGAAGCTGGTCAGCCAGCCCCCCTCCGGTCTCAAGCGATCCCTCCCTCCTGCCGATACCCCTCTGTGGAAGTTGTCGGCGGGAGAGGGGGACAACATGAGCGTGAAGGAGCGCGTGATCGCGGGGCTGTTGCTCGCGGTGGCGGTGGCGGGAGGCGCCCTGATCCCTCACCTGCTCGCGTCGCCGGCCGCCCCGGTCGGCATCGCAGTCGGTCCGGGTCCAGGCGCACCGAGCGTCGTGCAGGCGCCGGCGATCGCCCGCGCCCGACCTGCTGCTCCGCAGCGCACGACTCCACCGCTGTTCCAGCCCGCCGCAGTCGAGCTCACGCCGACGGCCCCGTTCACGGTGCCGCCGACTCCCGTAGCGCGCGTCACCCCTGCGAGGACGCCCGGGCCGCCGACCACGATGACGCCTCCGAGCACGGCTCCTCCGCCTCCGCCTCCGCCACGTCCCGGGCCGCCGACCCCGGCCGGCCCGCCGCCGGCGCGTCCGGCCGGGCCGCCACCGCCACCGCCCGGACCGCCGAAAGCGCCACCCGGACCTGGCGGCGGTGCGCCCCCGGGACAGGGGCCGCCTCCGCCTCCCGCGCCCCACGGTGCCCGGGATCTGCCAGGATCAGGGCATGGCAAAGGGTCTAGGCAAGTTCCGCCCCACCCCGTGGGCCCTCACCATCGCGGCGTGGGACATCTACCGCCGCCTCCCGCCCGCTCAGCGCAAGCAGCTCGTCCTGCTCGCCCGCAAGCACGGTCCAAGGCTCGCGGGCCAGGCCGCCAAGGTGGCCACGGGCCGCCGCCGCCGCCCCAAGTAGCGCACGGCCACGGCAAGAGACGCGGCTAGACGCCGAGCGCGGCGCGGACGATGCGGTCCTGCTCGCGGAGGTGTGCTGTCGGATAGCCCTCGCTCGGGCTCGCGCGCCAGGTGCGGCCGACGTAGACGAGCGGCACGCCGTCGGGCTTCGTCTCCTCCAGCCGGTGCCGGATCGCCCGCCACGCGCCCATGTTCTGCGGCTCCTCCTGCGCCCACACGACCTCGCGAAGGTTCGGGTAGCCGGCGACCAGGGCTTGCACCCGCTCGGTCGGGAACGGGTAGAGCTGCTCGATCCGCGCGACCGCGACGCCGGAGGCACTCGCGCGCTGCTCGTGGCCGGAGATGTCGTAGTAGACCTTCCCCTGGCAGAGGACGAGCCGCTCGACGTGCTCGCGGTCGGGATTCGGATCGTCGAGCACGGGCCGGAACTCGCCGTCCGCCAGGTCCTCGAGCGTCGAGCCCGCCTGCTTCAGCCGCAGCAGCCCCTTCGGGGTCATCACGACGAGCGGCCGTGCCGTCGCGTCCAGCGCCTGCCGCCGCAGCAGGTGGAAGTACTGGGCCGACGTCGTGCAGTTCGCGATGCGCAGGTTCTCCTGCGCCCCGAGCTGGAGGAAGCGCTCGAGGCGGGCGCTCGAATGTTCGGGCCCGTTGCCCTCGTAGCCGTGGGGTAGGAGCAGCGTGAGACGCGTCGACTCCCGCCACTTCGAGAGGCCGGCGGCGATGAACTGGTCGATGATGATCTGCGCGCCGTTGACGAAGTCGCCGAACTGGGCCTCCCAGAGCACGAGCGCCTCGGGCGCCGCCGCGGCGTAGCCGTACTCGAAGCCGACGCACGCGTACTCCGACAGCGGCGAGTTGTAGATCTCGAAGGCCGCGCCGGCGTCGTCGAGATGCTGCAGCGGCGTGAACGTCGCTCCCGTTTGCGCGTCGTGGAGGACGTCATGCCGGTGGGAGAACGTGCCGCGCTCCGTATCCTGGCCGGTGAGCCGGATCGGGATCCCCTCGACGAGGAGCGATGCGAAGGCGAGCGCCTCGGCCTGCCCCCAGTCGATCCCGCCCTCGGCGAGCGCCTCGCGGCGACGTTCGAGCTGGCGCATGAGCTTCGCGTTGGGCGTGAAGCCGACCGGCACCCGGAGCAGCTGCTCGTTGAGCTCACGTAGCCGCCCGGCGGCCACGGCCGTGACCACTTCGTCGCCCGTCGCAGCCGGGACGTGCGCGTCGCTGCGGTGCGGCGGCTCGTCCTGGCCGAAGGTCTGCTTGAGGGCCTCGTGTGCCCGACGCAGCTCGCTGACGACCTCCTCCTCGAGCTCGTCCGCCTGCTCCTGCGTGAGGTCGCCCTCGGCGACCAGGCGCGCGGCGAACTCTTCGCGGACGGTCGGATGCGTGGCGATCGCGCCGGCGAGCATCGGCTGCGTGTACGCGGCCTCGTCCTGCTCGTTGTGGCCGTGTCTGCGGTAGCCGACGAGGTCGACGACGACGTCGTGGCCGAAGCGTTCCCGGTAGGCGAGCGCGAGCCGGATCGAGGCGAGCGCCGCCTCGGGGTCGTCGGCGTTGACGTGCACGATCGGGATGTCGAAGCCCTTCGCGAGGTCGCTCGAGTAGCGCGTCGAACGGCCGCTCTCGGGGTCGGTCGTGAAGCCGACCTGGTTGTTCGTGATCACGTGAAGGGTGCCGCCGGTCGAGTAGCCCGCGAGCGCCTCGAGGTTGAGCGTCTCGGCGACGCTCCCCTGGCCGGCGAACGCCGCGTCGCCGTGGATGAGGATCGGCAGGGCGACGCTCGGGTCGTGAAAGCCCTGGCGCGACGAGCGGTCGGTCTGCTCCGCGCGGGCCCGCCCCTCGACGACGGGATCGACCGCCTCGAGGTGGCTCGGGTTGGAGACGAGCGTGATCGTGATGTCGCCGGTCGGCGTCGCGCGGGTTCCCTGCGCGCCGAGGTGGTACTTGACGTCGCCGCTGCCTCCCTCCTCGCTCGAGACGACGGCCTCGATCGTCCGCTCGCCCTCGAACTCGCGCAGGATCGTCTCGTAGGGCCGGCCGACGACGTGCGCGAGGACGTTGAGCCGGCCGCGATGCGCCATCCCGAGCACCACCTCGTGGGCGCCGTCCGAGGCGGCGAGCTCGACCGCCTCGTCGAGCATCGGGATCATCACGTCGAGACCCTCGACGGAGAACTGCTTCTGCCCGAGGAAGGCGCGCCGCAGGTAACGCTCCATCCCCTCGACCTGGCTGAGACGCTTGAGGAGCCGCACCCGCTCGTCGCGCGAGAGCGGGCGCCGGTAGCGGCCGGACTCGATCGCCTGCCGCAGCCAGACGCGCTCCTCGTGGTCGGAGATGTGCTCGATCTCGTAGGCGATCGTGCCGGTGTACGTCTCCCGGAGCCGCGGCAGCGCATCCGCGAGCGTATCGCCCTCGACGTGCAGGCGCAGCAGCCGAGCCGGGATGCGAGCCTGCAGCTCCGGCGTCAGCGTCGGGACCAGCCGCTCGGGCTCGAGGGCCGGATCGCCGGGCGGCTCGGACCCGAGCGGGTCGAGGTGCGCCGCGAGATGGCCGTGCATCCGGAACGCCTTGACGAGGGCCATCGCGGCGGCAACGCCACCGAGGAGCTCCTTGTCCTCCTCGGCAACCGCGGGAGCCGGTGCTGCCGGGGGCGCCGGCGCAGCCGCTCCGGGCGCGGCGTGTCCGTCACCGTCCGTGGCTGCGAGCTCGAGGAGCCGCGCGAGGCCGGGCTGCCGTTGCAGCAGGATCTCGGGCTCGCTCTCGAAGAGGTCGCGCCACTCCTCCGGCACGGCGCCGGGGTTGTCGAGGTACTGCTCGAGGAGCAGCGCGGCGTAGCCCGTGTTCAGCCCGTCGACGTCGGGACGTTCCATGTCCGGTTCCGTTGTAGCAGCGGGCCGCCGCTACCAGAGCGGCTTGCTGAGGGCCACCGCGATCGTCAGCCCGAAGAAGAGGCAGACGGCGCAGATGAGCACGGCGGCGAACTGCAGGCGCCCCTTTCCGTTCCCCATGCCGGACGCGACGAGCGCGAGGGCGAGCGACGGGACGATGAGGCGGAGCGGATGCCAGGCGAGCCCGATGAGACTCATGAAGATCGCGATCGCGGAGAGGTAGCCGGCGACCGTCTGCGACGTTCGCTTGCCCCCGCTCTCACCGGCGATCTGGCCTTCCGCGCTCAACGGTCGGCGATCCTACCCGCGCGCGCGGCGGCGGCGCGCTCCGTGCGCGCGTAGACCCGGGCCGGGCCCCCGTGTGGCCGCAGCGGGCGACGGCGCGACGTGCGGCGCCGGCGGTCGTGGTTCGGCGGCGGCAAATCGGGCTGCACCCGGACTCCGGCCGGCCCTCCGCGTCCCCGCGGCTCCGCCTTGATCGCGTACCAGACCACGTAGCAGAGATAGGCAATGGGGATCTTGAGGACCACCATGATGAAGATGAGTTCCCAGAACGTGTCCGGCCCCTTCACTGCCTCTGAGTCTACCCCCGGCTCCGGCCTTGAGCCCGGCCGCGTTCCCGGGCCTAGGCCGAAGCGGCCCAGGCGTTCAGCGCCTCGACGACGTGGCGCAGTCGCCGGCCGGCCTCGGTGAGCCGGTACTCGACGCGCGGCGGGCGCGTGTCGAAGACGTGGCGCTCGAGGATCCCGGCGTCCTCGAGGTCCAGGAGGCGCGCCGCGAGCGTGCGCGGCGGGATGCCCTCGAGCGTCTGCTTGAACTCGTTGAAGCGGACGGCGCCCGCCTCGGCCGCGGCCCACAGGATGGCCAGTGCCCAGCGCCGGCCGAGGAGGTCTGCCGCGCGGGCGACCTCCTCGGGCAGCGGGCGGCACTGGTTACACCGCATGGAGACTCGGCTTCGCCTTCGGTTCGAGCGCGAGCTCGAGCACCTCGCTGAGCGTCATCACCGGATGGAAGCGCATGGCCTCGCGCACGTCCTCGGGAACGTCATCGAGGTCGGCCCGGTTCCGCTCCGGGATGATCACGTCGGTGAGCCCCGCGGCGTGTGCGGCAAGCGCCTTCTGCTTCAGTCCGCCGATCGGCAGCACACGGCCCTGCAGCGTCACCTCGCCGGTCATCCCGACGGTGTGCTTGACGGGCCGCTCCGTCAGGAGTGAGGCGAGCGCGGTCGTCATCGTGATTCCGGCGCTCGGCCCGTCCTTCGGGATCGCGCCCGCGGGGACGTGCACATGGAACGACCGGTCCTTGAACGCGTCGTGGTCGATCCCGAGCTCCTCGGAGTGCGACTGGACGTAGGAGAGCGCGATGCGCGCCGACTCCTTCATCACGTCGCCGAGCTGGCCGGTGAGGACGAGCTCGCCCCCGCCCTCCATCGAGGTCGCCTCGACGAAGAGCACGTCGCCGCCCGTGCCGGTCACGGCGAGACCGGTCGCGACACCGGGAACCGCTGTCCGGTCCGCCGCCTCCTGGAAGAACTTCTGGCGGCCGAGCGCATCCCGCACGACGTCAACGTCGACCTCGACCGGCGCCTCGACCTGGTCGGCGGCAATGCGGGTCGCAGTCTTGCGCAGCACGGTGCCGAGCTCCCGCTCGAGCTGCCGGACGCCGGCCTCGCGCGTGTACTCGGAGACGACGAGCTGGAGCGTCTCGTCGGACACCGAGACCTCGTCCTCGCGCAGTCCGTTCCGCTCGACCTGCCGCGGCCAGAGGTAGCCGCGCGCGATCGCGGTTTTCTCGTCGACCGTGTAGCCGTCGAAGCGGATGACCTCCATCCGGTCGAGCAGGGCGCCGGGGATCGTCTCGGCGACGTTCGCGGTCGCGATGAAGAAGACCTCCGAGAGGTCGAGCTCGACGTCGAGGTAGTGGTCGCGGAACGAGTGGTTCTGCGCCGGGTCGAGCACCTCGAGCAGCGCCGCGGACGGGTCGCCGCGCCAGTCGGCACCGACCTTGTCCACCTCGTCGAGGAGGATGACCGGGTTCATCGTCTTCGCGTCGCGGAGCGCACGGACGAGCCGTCCCGGGAGCGCGCCGATGTACGTGCGCCGGTGGCCGCGGATCTCGGCCTCGTCACGGATCCCGCCGAGCGACATCCGCACGAACTCGCGGTTGAGCGCGCGCGCGACCGACTCGCCGATCGACGTCTTGCCGGTCCCGGGCGGGCCAATCAGGGTCAGGATCGCGCCGCTCTTCTGGTCGTTCCCGAGCCCGCGGTCCTGCCGGAGCTTGCGCACCGCGAGGTACTCGACGATGCGGTCCTTGACGTCCTCGAGGCCGGCGTGGTCGGCGTCGAGCACCTCTCGGGCGCCCCGGGGGTCGAGCGTCTCGTCGCTCCGCTCCGACCACGGGACGGCGATGAGCCAGTCGAGGTACGTGCGGATCATCGAGGCCTCGCCGCTCGCGTCGCCCATCGTCTCGAGACGCCGGAGCTCGCGCTCGGCCTGTGCCCGCACGTCCTCGGGCATGCCGGCCTCGTCGATCTTGGTGCGGTACTCGTCGACGACCGAGCCCTCGTCCTCGCCGAGCTCCTTGCGGATCGAGTTCATCTGCTGCCGCAGGAACCAGTCGCGCTGCTGCTTCTGCGCGCCCTCCTCGACGTCGTCGCGGATGCGGCGCCGCACCTGCAGCTCGGCGAGCCGCTCGCGCTGGAGCTCGAGAGCGAGCTTCAGGCGCTCGACGACGTCGACCGTCTCGAGCAGCTCGACGCGCTGGGCGAAGCTGATGTCGGGCGCGTAGGCGCACGTGTCGGCGAGGGCGCCGGCCTCGCTGATGGCGCGCAGGAACTCGCGCACACGATCGTCCGCGCCGCGCAGGTCGAGGATCTCCTCGACGACGGCGCGGTACTCACGCTCGAGCTCGCGCGTCTGCACAGGCGGCGGGTTCTCGTCCTCGTGCTCCTCGACCTCGGCGCGAAGCCGGCCGAGCGCGTCGCTGTGAGCGGCGCCGATGACACCGCGGTGCAGGCCTTCGAGGCTGACGGCGTGACCGCCGCCGCGGATGCGGACGTGGTCGGTCACCTCGGCTACGGTGCCGACGGCGGCGTACTCGTTCTCGTGACGCGGCACGAGCACGACGCGGTCCTCGTCGCCTACGTCGACCGTGAGGGTGACGTTCATGCCCGGGAAGACCACGGTGTCTTCCAGCGGGACGAGCAACAGATCGGTCACGGCAGATTCACACTCCAAGTTGTAGTAGGTATCGGAATTGTACCTACTAGGGCCGGGACGTTGTTCTTGCGCGGCTCTAGGCGATCGCGAGGATGGTGCGGGCCGCGCGAACCAGGGTCTCCAGCGGCAACGTCGGCGCCGGCCGCTCGAGCGCCTGCTCCGGCAGAAGCGGCACGTGGACGAAGCCGCCGCCGACCGCGGCCCGCTCCGCGAGAGCACGCATGAGGACATAGAAGACGTGGTTGCAGAGGTAGCCGCCCGCGTCGCGGGAGGCAGCTGCCGGGATCTCCTCCGCTCGGAGCGCAGCCACGATCGCGTCCACCGGCAGGGACGAGCGGTAGGCGACCGGCCCGTCCGCGGCGATCTCGGCGCGTCGCGTCTCGCCCTCCTCGTCGCAGCCGTCGTCGAAGTTGAGGGCGAAGCGCTCCACCTCGACCTGTGCGCGTCCGTCCGCCTGGCCGAAGCAGACGACGAGCTCCGGCCGCTCCCGCTCGAGCGCGCCTACGAGCGCGTCCGCCGCTCGCTCCCACAGGACCGGCAACACCGCGGTCGCGAGCTCGCACCCGTCCGGCGGATCGGCCGCGAGCGCCTCCACGAGCTGCTGCGACGCGTTGACGTCTGCGCCGCCGAACGGCTCGAAGCCGGTCACGAGCACACGCCTCATGCGACCTCGTCCTCGAGCCCCGCGGCCGCGAGAGCCGCCTCGAGGTGCGGGTGCTCCTCGACGCGCACGACCCGGCCGTCCCGCATGTAGACGACCGCGGCCCAGCGGCCGAGGAGGTACGAGCGCCGGCTCTGCAACGGGCGCTCGTCCGACGGGTCGAGCTCGATCCGCGAGAAGCGCATGCTGACGGCGACGTGGTCGCCGAGGCCGATGGCGCGGTCGACGACCACGTGATAATCCTCGGCCACCCGCTCGGCCACCACCTCGAGGACGCGGTCGCGACTGACGACGATCGCCTCCGACTCGCCGGCGGCCACCCACTCGACGTCCGGGTCGAGCAGCCGCTCCATCGCCGCGAGGTCGCCGGCGACGAACGCGTGGTAACCGCGGAGCAGGAGGTCGGCGCTTTCGGCGCTCTCGTGGCCCATGGAGCCGAGTCTAGGCGGCCGGCGACGTCGTCTACACTGGTTCGTCCCAGGGGCCCATAGCTCAGCTGGGAGAGCGTCGCGCTGGCAGCGCGAAGGTCGCCGGTTCGAGCCCGGCTGGGTCCATTCGCGGTGGGTGTGGAACCTGAAGAGTGGCGGACGCCCTCGCGGCAACTGCTGACGTTGCGCCGGTTGGAGATCGGGGTACCTGCGCTGCTGGTCGCAGTCCTGTTCGCGGTCGCCGGCGTGGTGTCCGGGTCTGCGGTGGCGTACGGCTTGGCCGTCGGCGCGCTCCTCGTCGGCGCGATCCTGCTGCGCTTCGTCGGCCGCCGCTTCGGCTCGTGGGGCTACGCCGAGCGGAAGGACGACCTGCTGATCCGGCGCGGGGTGATGTTCGCGCGCCTGTCCGTCGTGCCGTACGGCCGGATGCAGTTCATCGACGTGACCGCCGGCCCGCTCGAGCGCGCCTTCGGCCTCGCAACGGTGCGCCTGCACACCGCAGCCGCGGCCACCGACGCGCGCATTCCGGGCCTTGGACGCGAAGAGGCCGCGCGGCTGCGTGACAGCCTGGCCGAGCTCGGCGAGGCGCAGGCGGCAGGCTTGTGAGCGTCCGCCCGCCCATAGGCTGGCAGCGGCTGCATCCGCTCTCGCCGGTCGTACGCGGCGGGCGCGCGACGATTGCGATCTTCGTCATCCTGATTCCGGTCGTCCTCGGCTCGGACAGCTTCAGCCATGCAGCACCGCAGTTCGGGTTCATCGCCGTCATCGTCCTGGCCGGCCTCGTCTCCTGGCTGGTCACGCGGTGGCGGATCGAGGACGACGACCTGCGGATCGAGACCGGGCTGCTGCGGCGACAGTCGCTGCGGTTTCCGCTGGCGCAGGTGCAGGCGATCGACGTCGTCCGGCCCGGGCTCGCGCGGCTGTTTCGTGTCGCCGAGCTGCGGCTGCGGATGGCCGGGTCGAGCGGCGGGACCGCGCGGCTCGCCTACGTGGCCGAGCACGAGGTCGAGCCGCTGCGAGACCAACTGCTGGCCCTGGCCCGGGGTGCGCGCCGCGAGGAGGCACCGGCACAGGTCACGGTCGCCCGGCCGGAACCTGCCGCGCCGCTGGAGCACGTCCTTGCGACCGTGCCGACCGGGCCGCTCGTCGCGTCGATCCTGCTCGAGAACTGGTGGCTCGTCGTGGTCCTGGCCGGCCTGGCCGTCGGCTTCGCCGTCTCACCGCACGCCGTGGCCGGGGGCCTCGGCGGCGGCGGTTTCGTCTGGGCGCTCGCCATGGTGACGTTCGTCTGGCGCCGCTTCAACCAGCAATACCGGTTGACTGTCGCGGACGGGCCTGACGGCCTCCACCTGCGCGGCGGGCTGGTCGCGTTGACGGCGGAGGTGATCAGGCCGGGTCGCGTGCAGGCGGTGCGGCTGGTCGAGCCGCTCCTCTGGCGACCGCTCGGCTGGTGCCGGCTGGAAGTCGACGTCGCCGGCCGGCAGCGCCGGAAGGGAGAGGGCGAGGCACAGCGCGGCCAGCTGCGGGCACTGATTCCCGTCGGGAAGCGCTCGCTCGGGCTCGAGCTCGTCGATCACCTCATCGCCGACCCGCCGCGCGAGCTGTCGCGGCCGCCGCGTCGCGTCCGCTGGAAGAGCCCCTTCCGCTACCCGGCCCTGAGCTGGGGCCGCAGCGAGACCTGCGTCGCGACGACCAGCGGTCGGCTGCGCCGCGTCACCAGCTGGGTGCCGCTGGAGAAGGTGCAGAGCCTGCGCCACGTTCAGGGGCCGGTGCAGCGGCGGCTGCGCCTCGCGACAGTCCACGTCGACACCCCCGGGCGCGCTGCGCACGCGGCACTGCGCGACCGCGACGCGGCTGAGGCCGAGCGTGCGCTCGCCGATCTGACCGAGCTGGCGCGCGCCGCGAGGAGAAGACCAGCGCTGACGTAACGCAGGATTGGCGCGGCCGGCCGCGGTCCGTGACAATGCGGCATGTTCGAGATCGGGGGGAGCCTGCGCGAGGCCCGCCTGAAGCGGAACCTCACGCCGGCCGACGTCCAGAAGGCGATCCGCATCCGCGACCGCTACCTCCAGGCGCTCGAGGAAGAACGCTGGGAGCTTCTGCCGGGTGATGCGTACGTCAAGGGATTCCTGCGCACATATGCCGACTACCTCGGCCTCGACGGCAACCTCTACGTCGAGGAGTACAACAGCCGTTTCGCGCGCCCCGACGAAGCGCAGCTCGTCCCCGAGCGGTTCGCCCGGAGGGACAGACGGCTCGGCGGGGTTGGTTTCCTGCGCCCGCTCCTCGCGGTCGGGCTGATCGTCGCGATCGTGGCGGTCGCGGCGTGGCAGCTCAGCGGATCCTCGAGTGGGAAACAAGGCACGCCGCCGCCCACGACGACTCCGACCACGACCGCCACGCACACGACCCAGCGGAAGACGCACCAGAAGCACGTCTCCGTCGTGCTCCCGAGCCGCGCGGTCGTGACGGCGTCGCGCGGCAGCTCCTGGCTCTGGATCCGCTCGGGCAGCTCGACCGGCCCGACGGTCTACGAGGGGACGCTCCTGCAGGGCAAGACGCTGCCCGTCCGGCTGGCGCGCGGACCCGTCTGGATCGACTTCGGCGCGCCGTGGAACGTCGATGTTCGGCTCGGCGGCAAGCCCGTGCAGGGAGTGCCGGCCCAGACCGGCAGCGTGCTCCTGACCCGACGGGGGATCCGCCCGGCCTAGACGGCCGCGGCGTCGAGCTCGACCGCGGGCACGTCGTTCCACAGGTCTTCGAGTCGGTAGTACGCGCGCGCCTCGGGCGTGAAGACGTGGAGGACGACATCGAGATAGTCGGCGACGATCCACGCACCCTCTCGCGGGCCGTCGACGTTCTGCGGCAGCAGCCGCTCCTCCTGCTTCAACCGGGTGTGGACCTCGTCCCAGATCGCGACGGTCTGCCGCGCGTTGCGCCCGGTGGCGATGACGAAGTAATCCGTGAAGGAGCACTCGGGCCGCATGTCGAGGATCACGACGTCCTCCGCCAGCTTCTCGAGGGCGAGAGCGGCGATGCGGCGGGCCTGTTCGAGAGAGTTCAGAGTGTCTTCGTGTCCTTGGATCGCTTTCTCTCGCCAGTGTATCCCCGGTTCACGGACGATAGAGGCCACGCTCCGCGACGAACTGCGCGACGGCGTCCGGCAGCAGCCCGGTGAGCGGCTCGCCGGCGGCGATGCGGGCCCGGATGTCCGTGGAGGCCGCCGGATTCGGCTCGATCTCGAAGAAGAGGACGCGCTCCGGTCGTTCGAGTTGCCCGAGCACCACGTCCAGCTCGTCGCGCGGGAAGCCCGGTCGCGTGGCCACCGCCAGCCAGGCCCGCTCGAGCACCTCGGCCGGTTCGCTCCAGGCGAGAAAGTCGCGGAACTGGTCGGCGCCGATCACGAAGACGGGTTCGTCGAAGCGCTCGGCGCGGAGCAGCTCGACGGTGCGCGGGTACGGGTCGAGCCGGACGTCGTCGGCCGGAAAGGCCGCGGCCGCGAGCGCGAGCCGGTCCTCGGCGGACGCGTGGACCGCACGGTGCGCAGGCCGCTCGGTCACGAGGATGACGAGCCGCTCGGCGCCGAAGCGCTCCGTCGCGCCGGCGGCGACCGCGACGTGGCCGAGATGCGGCGGGTCGAACGCGCCGCCGTACAGCACTACTCCCACTCGAGCAGCTCCTCCCCCAGCTCCACCTCGTCGCCGGCGCGCGCACCGGCGCCGCGGAGGATCGCCTCGAGCTCGGCCTGCGTCCGGCGTGCCCGTGACGCGGAAGCCGCGCTCGGTGCGGTAGACGCGGAACCCGCGCCGGGCCGGCTTCGGCCGGTAGACGAGGAAGTCGACCATCTCGTCGGCGGCCTCGGCGGGCTCGTCCTCCGCCTCGGGCGGCGCGAGCTCGAACAGCGCGCGGCGCAGCTCGTCGAGCCCCGCGCCGGTCGCGGCCGAGACGCGCAGGACGCGGAGGATCCGCTCGTCCTCGACGCCGAACGCAGGCAGCTCGGGACGCAGGTCGATCTTGTTGAGCGCGACGATCTGCGGCCGCTCGTCGAGGCCGGCCCCGTACGCGGCGAGCTCGGCGTCGATCGTGCGCCAGCGCTCGTCGGCGTCGTCCTCCGACGAGTCGATCACGTGCACGAGCACCCGGGCGCGCTCGAGGTGCGCGAGGAACTCGTGGCCGAGCCCGACGCCCTCGCTCGCTCCCTCGATCAGCCCGGGCACGTCGGCGACGACGAGCTGGCGGCCGTCCGTCGACTCCACCGTCCCGAGCACCGGCGAGAGCGTCGTGAACGGATACTCGGCGACCTTCGGCCGTGCGTTCGAGATCCGCGTCAGCAGCGACGACTTGCCGGCGTTCGGCAGGCCGACGAGAGCGGCGTCGGCGAGGAGCTTCAGGCGGAGCTCGAACTCCCGCTCCTCACCGGGCAGGCCGACCTCGGCGAAGCGCGGCGTCTGGCGGGTCGGGCCGGCGAACTGCTTGTTCCCGCGGCCGCCGCTCCCGCCCTGCGCCACGACGACGCGCGCGCCCGCGCGTGCGAGGTCGGAGACGAGCTCCTCACCCTCGAAGACCTGTGTCCCGACCGGCACGCCGAGCACCGCGTCCTCGCCGCGCGCGCCGTGCGAGCCGCGGCCGCCACCGGGTCCGCCGCGACCGGCGCGCAGTTTCTGGTTCGGCCGGAAGCCGGAGAGATCGCGCCGCCGGGAATCGGCCACGAGCACGACGTCGCCGCCCGCGCCGCCGTCCCCACCGTCAGGCCCGCCGCGCGGTACGTACTTCTCCCGCCGGAAGTGGATCGAGCCGTCGCCGCCGCGACCCGCGACGGCCGTCAGGCGCGCGCGGTCGTGGAACATGCGCTACTCGGCGTCGACGACCGAGATGAAACGGCGCTCGCCGCTCGTCCGGAACGCGACCTTGCCGTCGCGCATGGCGAAGATCGTGTCGTCCTTGCCGATCCCGACTCCGGGGCCGGGCCGGAAGCGCGTGCCGCGCTGCCGGACGAGGATCATCCCCGAGGTCACTTCCTGGCCGGCGAAGAGCTTCACGCCGAGCATCTTCGGCTTCGAGTCGCGGCCGTTCCGCGACGAGCCGAGTCCCTTCTTGTGCGCCATTAGCTCTTCTCCTCGAGTGCCGATTCGAGCGCCGCGAGCGCGCCCTTGCGAGCCTTGCCGGACCGCTCGTGCTCGAGCGCCGCCTCGACCTGCTCACGGCTCCAACCGCCTGCCGCCTCCGAGAGCTGCGCGATCGTCATCGACGCGTAGCCCTCCGGCAGCTGCCCGGCAGGCTGCTGCTGCTGCTCTTCCTTCGCCGCAGGCTTCTCGGCCGCTTCGGCCTTGGGCTTCGCCGCGGACTTCGCCGCAGGCTTGGCGGCGCCGATCGACTCGATCTCGATCCGCGTGAGCTTGCTGCGGTGGCCGGTGTGCTTCTTGTAGCCCGTGCGACGGCGGTACTTCCCGATGCGGATCTTCTTGCCGAGCTCGTGCGCGACTACGCGGGCGGTCACCGTCGCCGACGGTGAGAGATCCGGCTCGCCGTCGCCGCCGACGAGCAGCACACGCGGCTCGATGGTCGCGCCCTCGTCCACACGCAGGCGGTCGACGAGCAGCCACTCGCCCTCGCGGACGCGGTACTGCTTGCCGCCGAGACTGATGATCGCGTAGGAGCTCATGGCGTGGAAACGCGGGCTGGGCGCCCGCGACTCGGCAGTGTAGCTAACCCTTGGGCTCCAGCTCGTCTGCCCACTCGGACATCGGGACGTAGTCGAAGTCGCCGTTCGGCGAGTCCGGCTCGGCCTCTGGAGCCGGTTCGGCGTCCCTCGAGGCGGGCTCGGCCTCTCGAGCCGGTTCGCCCTCCGACGAGGCGGCCTCGGCCTCCGGGGTCGGTTCGCCGTCGACGGGCGCCTCGGCGCCGTTCTGGGAAGTGACAGCCGGCTTCTTCTTCCGGTTCTTGCCGCCACGCGAGCCGCGCCGCGTCTTCTTCTTCGGCTTCGGCGCTTCCTCGCCCTCGGCGATCGTCGGCCCCTCGGCCGCCGGCTCCTCGGCTGCTGCGGGCTCGGGCTCCGCGGCGGGCGTCTTGGCGGGCTCTGCTGCGCCCTTGCGCCCGAGATCGTCGCCGGGAACGTGGATCGTCACCGCCCGCTCCGACTCGGGAGACTTCTCGGCAGCAGCGCCGGACTCGGGAGCCTGCTCGGCAGCAGCGCCGGACTCGGGGTCGGCCTCGGCAGGGACCGCGCCCGCCGTCGCCGGCTTCTTCCGCTTGCGGCCGCCGCGCGACCCACGCCGCGTCTTCTTCTTCGGCGCCGGCGTCGCCTCGGCTTCCAGCGTCTCGTCAGCCTCGACCTCGCCCTCGGGCTCGGAGGGCTCGGAGATCTCGGAGATCTCGGCGGCCTCCGGCTCCTCGGCCCCGGTCGGCTCCGCCTCCTTCTCGACCGCTGCACCCTTCCGGGCCGGCGGCTTGCGCGTCGGCTTCTCGGCCTCGCCCTCGGCCGTCAGCGGCTCGGGCACCGCCTTGGTCTTGCGCAGCGCGACCGCATAGGCGCGCCCGTCGAGCACACGCTCGACGCGCACCTTGACGCGCTTGCCGACCTGCGCGGCCGCGTCGGCCACGACGATGTCGAGCCCGTCGAGCTTCCCGACGGCGGCCGCCCCGTCGTACCGGTCGACCTCGACGAGCTGCAGCATGACTTCCGCGTTCTCCGCCACCGGCGCCGCCGGCGCCAGGTCGAGGAGCTTGCCTTCGCTGAGGACGACGAGGTGATCGAGGTGCGTGTCGGGCTTGCCTTCGAGGAAGAAGCGCTTCTTCGTGACGGCCTCGAGCTCGACCAGCCGAAGCGCACCGGGACCGACCAGGGCGCTCGCGATCGAGTCGGCGAGCTCGACCCTGAACGCCTGCGCCCGCGAGCCCGCGGCGAGCGAGCGCAGCCGCCGCTCGACGTCGATGGCCGCGGAGGCTTCCGAGTAGACGATCCCGTCGCCGGCACAGGTCGGACACTTGCGCGTCATGATCTCGCGCGGCCCGTCGGTCACGTTCTGGCGCGTCATCTCGACGAGCCCGAGCGGTGAGATCTCGACGACGTAGGTCTTCGTCCGGTCGCGCTCGAGCTCGGTGCGCAGCGCTTCCTCGACCGTCGCCCGGTTCTTCGGGTTGGCCATGTCGATGAAGTCGATGACGATGATGCCGCCGATGTCGCGCAACCGCAGCTGGCGGACGACCTCCTTCACGGCCTCGAGGTTGTTCTTCGTGATCGTGTCCTCGAGCCGGCTGGCCGAGTTCTTGCCGCGGCCGCCGACGAAGCGCCCGGTGTTGACGTCGATCACGGTGAACGCCTCGGCGTAGTCGAAGATCAGATAGCCGCCGGAGGGGAGATCGACGCGGCGGCCGATCGTCGACTTGATCTCCTGCTCGACGCCGAACGCCTCCATGAGCGGCGCCTTCTCCTTGTAGCGGACGACCCGCTCGGCCATGTGCGGCGACGTCTTCTTCAGGTAGCCGACGACGCGCTTGTACGTCAGGTCGTCGTCCACGTACGCCTTCTCGAAGTCGCCGGTGAAGAGATCACGGACGACGCGCAGCGGCAGCTCGGCCTCCTGGTAGAGGAGCTCGGGCGCCTTCGCGTCCTTCGCCTTCGCCTGGATCGAGCGCCAGAGGCGCTGCAGGAAGACGAGGTCGCGCTCGATGTCCTCCTCGGACGCGCCCTCGGCGGCGGTGCGGACGATCACGCCGCCCTCCTTCACGTCGAGGCGCTTGAGGATGTCCTTCAGCCGGTTGCGCTCGTCGTCGTCGAGCCGGCGGGACACGCCCAGCCCTTCTCCCTGCGGCACGAGGACCACGAACCGGCCGGGCAGCGAGATCTGCGTCGTCAGCCGCGCGCCTTTCGTCTTCATCGGATCCTTGACCGCCTGGACGAGGATCGTCTGGCCGCGCGAGATCAGATCCTGGATCTTGCGGCCGTGCCCCTTCTCGAGCTCGGGGCTGACGATCTCGTCGACGTAGAGGAAGCCGTTCTTCTCGAGGCCGATCTCGACGAATGCCGCCTCCATCCCGGGCAGGACGTTGTCGACCCGGCCGACGTAGATGTTGCCCGCGATCGAACGGCGCTCGGGCCGCTCGAGGTAGACCTCGGCGACCTGCGAGTCCTCGAGGATGGCGACGCGGCGCTCGCCGACGTCGACGGAGACGAGCAGCTCGCGCTTCGCGGCCGGCAGCGGCGGACGGCGCTGCGGCTCGCGACGTCGGCGCTGAGACTGGTCGCGGCGGCGCTCCTGCCGCTGCGAGAGATCGCGGCGCTGGGACTGCTTCGCCGGCTCGGCCTTCTCCTTCCGCGCCGTGTCCTTTCGTTCTGGTGCGGCCGCAGTCGCGCCGGCAGCGGTTGAGCCCGGCTTCTTACGGCCGCGCCCTCCACGGCTGCCGCGGCGGCGCTTCGGCTTGGTCGGATCGGTCGATTCAGGGCCGGCCGCGTCGGCGGCCGAGTCGGTCAGCTGCGGCTCGGGCTTCGCCTCGAGCTCGGGTACGTCGGTGCGTTGGTCGTCGGAAGGTTTCTTCCGGAAACGGAACCAGGGCAAGTAAGAACTCCTTCGTGGGAGCGCGCGCCGGCGATCTCGAGTGAGATGCGCGCGCGCTCGTTGTCAATGAAAAGCCTTGGCATGGCCTATGAGCTTAGGGTAGCAACCGCTCCCGCCGGAGTCCGTCCGAGCCCGGACCTACGATCCCGCCAACTCACGACCGGGAGGTGAACGGTGGTGGCGAAACGCGAGGCCGAAGAGTTGTTGCTGATCGAAGAGGCGGATGCCTGGTTCGAGTACCTCGAGTCGACCCGCAGCCAGTCGGAGACCCGCTACCACGAGGTCGAGCCGTGGGCCTGGGCGCGGCTCACGCAGCGCCTGCGCGCGATCCGGGCCAGGCGCGCGCGGCTCCGCCCGGCCGCGGCCTAGGAGCGAGCGCGAAGCGGAGACGCGCGGCCTCGCCCAGCGCACGCGTTCCCGCACACGCGACCAGCACCCTCACGGCCCAGTCCGCGTCCGGCGCCAGCTTCCGCAGCTCACGCGCCAGGGCACGCAGCCCGAAGCCGGTGCCGACGGTGGCCGCGAGCTCCGGCAGGCGCTCCGCGACCTCGCCGGCGGCGTCGTAGGCTTGCGCGAGCCGCAGCACAAGCCGGAGCTCGTTCAGCACCAGTCCCGGCAGGTCGGCGCCGGAGCGCCGGGCAGCGGCGAGGAGACCGTTCCGCAGCGCGAAGGACGCGAGGAGCTGCCCGCTCACGGCCTCGCGGAGCAGCGGCACGTGCGCGGCGAGCGGCGCGCCGCGCTCCCCCAGCCGCGCCGCGATCACCTGCGCGATCGTCTCGAGTGGAAACGGCTCGCCCGCGCCGATCCAGACCACGTCTGTCGCGTAGACGTACGGGATCGTGGTGTCCTCCGCGAGACCGACAGCGACAGCGATGGCCGGAACGGGCGCGTAGCGGGCCTGCCGCAGCAGGGCGGCGTCCTCGTCGTCCACCCTGCCCGCGAGGACGTGCACGTAGACGTCGGCGCGCTCCGGGCCGCCCAGCCGCACGGCTCCCGGCGCGGCACGGCCGCGGAGGAACTGCTGCCGCAGCAGCGGCGCAAGCTCGCGCGCACCGCCCACGGCCACGAACTGCTCGCCCGACCGCGACTCCGCGATCTCGCGCAGCAGCTTCCGGATCGTCCCGGCCGAGACCGGCAGCGCCATCAGCGTCGCTCGCTTCCGGCTCGCTCCCGTCGGGGAAACCGTGTTTCCCCCACGCGCCCCCTTCTTCTTCGTCTGTGAGGGAACCTCCCGGTTCCCCCACGCCCCTTC
This sequence comes from uncultured Actinomycetes bacterium, assembly GCA_963743545.1. Lineage (GTDB taxonomy): Bacteria > Actinomycetota > Thermoleophilia > Gaiellales > Gaiellaceae > Palsa-739. Next base: position 363,452 of record CAVUQB010000007.1, read on the forward strand.
CCAGCTGCTGGGGCGTACCGCCCCATCAGCGACGGCGCGAGTAGCGGGAGGCGCGGCCGCGCGCATGGATCGCGAGCAGCACGCCTATCGCCGCGAGGTTCGCGATCAGCGAGGAGCCGCCGACGCTGACGAAGGGCAAGGGGATGCCGGTGATCGGGGCGATCCCCATCGTCATGCCGACGTTGACGAAGATCTGGAACAGCAGCGCGATCACGATGCCCCCGGCGGCGATCGCCGAGTAGAGATCGCGGGCGACGGTGATCACCCGCAGGCCTCGCCAGAGCACGAGCAGGTAAAGCCCGAGCAGGAGAGCGGCGCCGACGAAGCCCCGCTGCTCGGCGTAGGCGGAGAAGGCGAAGTCGCTCTGGCTCTCCGGTAGGAAGCCGAGCTTGACCTGCGTCGCGTGCTGGATGCCGCGCCCCAGCAGCCCGCCGGATCCGAGGGTCGTGAGTGACTGTCCGAGGTTGTAGCCCTGCGCAGCAGGACACGTGGACGGATGGATGAAGCACGTCAGACGCTGCTGCTGGTAGCCCTTCAGCAAGCTGACCCCCGCCGCGGGGGCTGCCCAGAGAACGCCGACGACGATGAGCACGACGACCGCGCCGAGCACGGCGAGGTGCCGCCAGGGCACCCCGGCGACGAACAGCATCGCGGCGAGCGCGGCCATGTAGACGAGGGCGGTGCCGAGGTCGGGCTGGACGAACACGAGCAGCACCGGCACGAGGCCGAGCCCGATGACCTTCAGGGTGGTCTCCCACCGGTCCAGGTCGCGCTGCCGCTCGGACAGCATCCCCGCGAGGGCGAGGACGAACAGGAGCTTCCCGAACTCCGACGGCTGGAAGGTGAAGAAGCCGAGGCTGATCCAGCGGGTCGAGCCGTGCGCCGCCTGCCCGACGAGCAGCACGAAGGCGATGACGAGTGCGGTGCCGACGAAGATCGCGCGCCAGTAGCGCCGGTAGAGGTCCGGGTCGATCAGCGCGGCGACGACGAGCACGACGGCCCCGACGCACGCGTAGAGGATCTGGCGGTTGAGGTAGTAGGAGGGGTCGCTCGGGATGGCGAACTTCGTGATCCCCGCCACGCCCCATAGGCCTACGCCGACGAGCGCCGCGACCCCGGCGACCAGGATCCAGTCGAAGGAGCGCAGGACGGTCAGCAGATGCAGCGCCTCGCGCTCGTTCTGCAGGCCTGCTCGTTGGGATCCGGCGTATTCGAGCATCAGTCGGAGTGGGTGTAGCCCGCTTGCACGGAGTGGGTGTGGAAGAACTTCGCGAAGACCCGCTCGGCCGCCGGCGCGGCGGCCGCGCCGCCCTCGCCTCCGTTCTCGATCACGGCGCAGACGACGAGCTTCGCGTCGTTCGCCGGGCCGTAGCCGCACCACCACGACTGGCTCTCGTCGTGGACGTAGGTGGTGCCGGGCAGCTGCACGACCTTCTGGGCGGTTCCCGTCTTGCCCGCGATCGAATACGGGAAGTTGCCGAAGACGCCGTAGGACGTGCCGAGCGGACTGTGCGTGCCCATGTATAGGCCCTGCCGGATCGGCTTGAGAAAGGCCGGATTCAGCCCCGGGATCGGCCGAGGCACCGACGGCGCCGTCGTGGGCACGATCGTCCCGTTCGGGTTCTGGACGTCCAGGAGGACGTGCGGCGTGACGAGCTTGCCGCCGTTCGCGATCGCCGCGTAGAGGCGCGCCATCTGGATCGGCGTCACCAGCAGCTGGTCCTGGCCGATGGCCAGCGTGATCGAGTCGCCCGGCTTCCAGAGACGGTCGATCCGCCAGTTGGTCGGATCGGTCTTCCTCGTGAACATGCGGTGCCTCCAGGCGATCGTCGGCACGGTGCCGGGCACCTCAGGGCCGACGTCGATCCCCGTCTTGCTGCCGAAGCCGAACTTGTCGGCCCAGTGCTGGAGCGGCTGGCCGCGGTCCGGCGGGAGCAAATAGAAGTTGTTGCCGATCGGGTAGAAGTACGTGTCACACGACTGGGCGAGCGCAGTCGGCAGATCCATCTGCGCGTTCGCGTTCGGGTCCCAGTTGTGGAAGACGTGGTGCGAGCGGTCCTCCGGAGCGGTGTACGTGCCCGTGCACGGGTAGAAGGAGTACGGCTTGATCAGGCCCTCCTCGAGCGCCGCGATGGCGGTGAGCGGCTTGAACGCCGAGCCCGGCGGATACGTCGCGTCGAGCGCGCGGTCGAGCGCCGGGTAGTTCTTGTCCTGGGCGGACTGTGGGGTGCCGAGGCCCTGGGCGTTCAGCGCCTTCGTCGTGATCCGCCCCGACCAGACCGACGGGTTGTACGAGGGTGCCGAAGCGAGCGCGAGGATCGAGCCGTTCTGCGGGTTGAGCGCGACGATTGCGCCGCCGTCGGCCGCGAACTGGCCGCTGGTGCGCGCGGCCTGGATCCCGTCCTGCGAGCGCGTTCTGGGCCGCGACCTGGAGCCCGGTGTCGATCGTCAACCGCACCGTCTGTCCCTGCTGCGGCGGCGTCGTCAGCAGCCGAGGGCTGCGGGGCCGGCCGAGCGAGTCGACGCGGACCCGGGCCAGGCCGGGCGTGCCGCGCAGGTACGCGTTGAACGCGAACTCGGCTCCGCTCTGGCCGATCACGTCGCCGGGCGCGTAGCCGTCCTTGCCGAGCGCCTTCAGCTCGGGCTGGGAGATCTGGCCGTCGTAGCCGAGCAGCTGCGCCGCGAGCGATCCGTGCGGATAGCGCCGGACATACGTCCGGGCCAGAGTCAGGCCGGGAAACTGGGCCGACCGCTCCTCGAGGTACGTCAGCATCGGCCCGGTGGCCCGCGTGCGCACGACGATCGGGTCGAGCATGTCGCCGAACTTCCGGCGCTCGAGGATCAGGTTCGTCAGGCGCCGGACCGAGACGCCGGTGACCTGCGCCAGGGCGCGGAGCTCGGCCACCCGGGTGGCGTAGTCCTTCGGCAGGCCCGACGGCGAGAGCTCGACCGAGGTGACCGGCTCGTTGGCCACGAGGACGTTGCCGTGCTGGTCGACGATCGTCCCGCGAGGCGCCTGGACCCGCACCGTGCGGACCTGGTTCGCCGCCGCGCGCGCGGCGTACTGCGACCCCGAGAGCACCTGGAGCGCCCACAGGCGCATGAAGAGCGCCGCGAAGCCGATCACGACGAGTGCGCTGAGCAGCGCGACGCGCCTGGCGAGCTTCGGCGTCAGGCGGTACGGCTCGACCGTGGTCTGGCCGGCCTCGGGCTGCTCCTCGGCGGGCCGGCGCCGCGGCGGGAGCGGCCTCGGACGCCCGCTCGTGGTGCTAGCCAAGGAGCTGCACCTCCGCCGTCAGCTCCTCGCGATTGGTCGGCCGCAGCAGCCGCCGCACGAGCGCGTAGATCGGCGCGGTGAGGATCAGGTTGAGGACGATCGCGGGCACGAGGCTGCGGACGACCGCTCCCGCCGGCGCGTTCTCTCCCAGCACGAAGTGCACGACGAGCAAGCCGAACTGGTAGAGGACGGTCACCACGGAGACCGAGAGGAACGGGGCGTGCGCGCGGTCGCGACCCGTCGTCTCGCCGTAGCGGCCGATCCAGTAGCCCACGAGCGTCAGCACGAGCGACGTGAGGCCGAGGGTGCCGAGCGTGGCCGTGTCGACGACGAGCCCGGCGAAGAAGCCGCCGACCGCGCCGACCACGCTGCCGCGGAGCAGAGCGACCGCGACGAGCGTCACGAGCAGGACGTCGGGCACTGCGTCGAAGACGTGGACCTGCGAGAAGATCGAGACCTGGGCGACCGCCGCGACGAAGAGCAGGGCGGCGGCCTTGACGCCGTCGCCGAAGGTCATCGGTGCTGCTTCTTCGAGACGAGCACCGCGACCGCTTCGGGCGAGCCGAGGCTCGCGTACGGCTGCAGCTGCACCTGGAGGAAGGGGAGCGTATCCGTGGCGTTGACCGACGTGACGGTGCCGATCGGGATGTTGTACGGATAGAGATCCGGATAGCGCGCGTTGTGCGTCCCGGCGGTGACGAGCTTGTCGCCCACCTTCACCTTGAACTGCTTCTGGACCGTGTCGAGGATCAGCGTCCCGCCCGGTCCGGTGTGCACGACTCCGCGCACCCCGGTGTCGACGTCGAGGGCGGCGGCAAAGGTGTTCGGATCGCTGAGCAGCCTCACCTGCGCCGTGTCCGGGAAGACGTTCGAGACGATCCCGACGAGGCCGTCGCCGCTCACGACCGGCGAGTCGAGACGTACGCCTTCCGACGATCCGGCGTCAACCGTGAGCGAGTGTGCGAACGGGCCGCCGGGCGGCGTGATCACCGCGGTGTTGACGACTCGGAAGTCCTTCGGGAAGACCGGGCCCTGCTCGTAGTGCAGGAGCCGCGCCAGGGCCGGTTCCTCCGCGGCGAGCCCCGCCCGCTGGAGGTCCTTCGCGCGCAGCGCCACGATCTCGTGCCGCAGCTTCTGGTTATCTGACCTGGCGTTCGCGAGGCCGTCGAAGTAGTCGTACGCGTCGCGGAACGGCTGCGCGATCCGGGTCGCCGCGATCTGGAAGGGCCGCAGCGCGGTCGAGCCGGCGCCCTGAACACTGTGGAGCGCTCCCGACGTGGGCGAGCGGAACGAGATCGTGATCAGGGCCAGCGCGACGAGGACGAGGCCGACGACGATCAGACGGCGGATGAGCGCGCTGCGAGCCTTCGAGGGGTACGGCGTAGGCTTCGAGCGCTGAACCGACGAGGCGAGAACCGCCGCGCGGGCGCTGCGACTTGGTGGAGCCACCGCAACAGGTTACCGCGGCTGCCCGCGAACCGGGCTGATCCGTTGGTGCCTAGTAGCGGTGGCGGCCGTTGCGGCTACGGGCCTTGTTGCTGCGGTGAATCGCCTCGAACTCCTCGAGGCTGCGGCCCGAGCCGACGGCGACGCACGTGAGCGGGCTCTCGGCGAGATGGACCGGCATCTGGGTCTCGTGGCGGAGCCGCTCGTCGAGCCCCGTGAGCAGCGCGCCACCGCCTGCGAGCACGATCCCGCGGTCCATGATGTCCGCGGCGAGCTCCGGCGGCGTCTTGTCGAGCGTGGACTTGATCGCCTCGATGATCTGCGTGACGGGCTCGTCAAGCGCGCGCCGGACCTCCTCCGAGGTGAGGGCGACCGTCTTCGGCAGGCCGGTCAGCATGTCGCGGCCGCGCACCTCGGCCTGCAGCTCCTCGCGCAGGTCCCACGCCGAGCCGATCTCGAGCTTGATCTCCTCCGCCGTCTGCTGGCCGATCAGGAGCTTGTAGTCGCGCTTGATGTGATTGATGATCGCCTCGTCCATCTCGTCGCCGCCGACGCGCAGCGACTGCGAGACGACGATCCCGCCGAGCGAGATGACCGCGACCTCGGTCGTGCCGCCTCCGATGTCCACGATCATGTTCCCGGTCGGTTCGGCGACGGGGAGCCCGGCGCCGATCGCGGCGGCCATCGGCTCCTCGATGAGGTAAGCCTGGCGCGCGCCGGCCGACAGCGTCGCCTCCTCCACCGCGCGCTTCTCGACGCCCGTCACACCCGACGGGACGCAGACGACGACGCGGGGATGCGCGAACCGGTGCTGGTGCACCTTCTGGATGAAGTGCCGGAGCATCTGCTCGGTGACGTCGAAGTCGGCGATCACGCCGTCCTTGAGCGGACGGATCGCCTGGATCGTCCCCGGCGTCCGCCCGAGCATCCGCTTGGCCTCGACGCCGACCGCGTGCACCTCCCCGGAGCGCTGGTCGATGGCGACGACCGAGGGCTCGGACAGGACGATGCCGCGCCCACGCACGTAGACCAGCGTGTTCGCAGTGCCCAGGTCCACGGCCATGTCGCGGCCACCGAAGCCGGTCAATCCCGAGAAGAGGCCCATCGCGGCGCAACTTTATCTGCAAATCGCCACAAAGCCGTGACCCGGCCGTGACGGGTTCGCGCCTACCGTCCACGCCATGAACGTGGTGACGCTGATCGGCAACCTCGCGACCGAGGTCGAGCTGCGTGAGATCGGGCCCGAAAAGAAGGTGGCGAGCTTCGTCCTCGCGGTCGACCGGGCGAGCCAGGACGGCGGCGCGGACTTCGTGCCCGTGTCGGCCTGGGACCGGCAGGCCGAGCTCTGCGCCGAGTATCTCGGCAAGGGGCGGCGCATCGCCGTCGACGGCCGGCTCAAGTCCCGCTCGTGGGAGGACGACGGGAAGCGGCGGAGCGCTCTCGAGGTGGTCGCCCGGCGGGTCGAGTTCCTCGGCGGCGGCCCTCGGCGCGACGATGAGGAAGGCGGGGAGGTGATCCCGTTCGAGGCGCCCGCAGCCGTCTGAGCCAGCGGTCTAGCTCAGCGAGTCGACGAATTCGCGGATCGCCGCGAGGCAGGCGTCCGGCCGTTCGCCGATCAGGAGGTGGCCGCAGCCGGCGATCATCCGTAGCGGTGCGCGGAGACGGCGTGCGTACTCGACTCCGTCCTCGACGCGAACCCAGTTGTCGCGTGCTCCCCAGAGGCAGAGGCAGGGGCAGGTGACGCGGTCGAGCTCGGTGCGGGGATCCGAGACGAGCAACGCCCGCCCCGCCTGGCGCATGTCGGTGTGGTGCGCCGGCCCCTCGAGGAACGCCTCGGCGAGCTCGGGCTGGAGCGCGTCGGGATCCGCCACCCCCCACCAGCCGAATGCCGCCCGGCGGCCGAGCCGCGAGCGCGCCCAGGTGTGCCGGTACGGCGCGATCAGGCGGCCCGGCCGGGCCGCGCCGAGCACCGCGAGCGTCACCTCTGCGGCGCGCGTCCCCGAGCCGATGCCGGCCGCCGCGGCGAGGACAAGCCCGCGGACCGCGTCGGGGCGCAACACCGCGGCCCGCAGCCCGACCACCCCGCCGAGGGAGTGCCCGATCCACACCGCGCCGCGGACTTCCTCCGCGTCGACGATCCCGAGGACCGCCGCAGCCAGGTCGTCGACGTCGCGCGCCTCATGCAGCGGTGCGGAGTGTCCGTGACCAGGCAGGTCGGGGATGAGCACCCGATGATCTGTCGCGAGCAGCGGCGCGAGCGCGCGCCAGTTCTCGATCGTCCCGCCGAGCCCGTGCACGAGCACGAGCGGTGGGCCGTGCGCGCCGACAGCCCCCTCGCTCACGACGTAGCGAAGCCGCGTTCCGCGCCACTCGAGCTCGCGTTCCTCGAATCCGTCCAGTCGGTGGTTGCGGTCTGTCACCACTGAGGCATATTGTTCGACCTAATGGATGCTTCTGCAGGGCGGGCCGAGTGATGTCCGCGAACACGACAAGACAGGGTGCGATCTAGCCCGCCAGCGCGTTGCGCGCGGCGGGTTTTTTCGTTCCAGGGAAGGAGCCCAACCGATGGCGAATCACCTCACGCCCGAAGAACTGTCGAAGGAGCTCAAGATCGACAGGCAGGAGGTGATCCGGGTGTGCGTCGAAGAGGGCGTGCCGATCTACCAGGGGAAGATCGACAAGTACCTCTTCCAGGCACAGCTGCAGGCACTCTCCAGGCAGCAGTCCGCAGCGTAGAGCCCGGGCGTCAGGCGGACTTCTTCGCCGGCGCCTTACGAGATCGGGAGCCCGCCTTCGAGCGGGCTTTCCCGTCCTTGGAGCCATCCGCCGCGCGGCGGCTCTGCGCATCGACGACGCTCTGCCGCAGCGCTTCCATCAGGTCGATGACGGGAGCCTCGGCGATGGGCTCCGGCGCGACGATCTCCTGGCCCGCGAGCTTCGACTCGAGCATCTGCGCGAGATCGCGGCGGTAGTCGTTCTCGAAGTCCTCGGGCGTCCATTCGCCGCTGAGGCTCGAGATGACCTGCTCGGCGAGCTTCAGCTCGGCGTCCTGCACGGCGGTCTCGGCGACGGCGCTCTCGATCTCGTCCCTCGCCCGAACGTCCTCGGCGAAGAAGAGCGTCTCGAGCAGCAGCGCGCCGGCCTTCGAGCGGATCAGGCAGAGGTTCTCCTTGCCCCAGAGCACGAACTTGCCGACTGCGGCCATGCCCGAGTCCTCCATCGCGCGCAGCAGGAGGACATACGGCTTGCGCTGCGCCTCGGCATCAGCGGGAGAGAGGTAGTAGGTGCGGTCGAAGAAGACCGGATCGACGTCCTCGAGACGCACGAAGCGGAGGATGGCGATCGACTGCGAGCGCGTCAGGGCGACGGCCTCGAGGTCGGCCTCCTCGACGAGGACGTACTGGCCCTTCGCGAACTCCCAGCCCTTGACCAGCTCGTCGGGCTCGACGTCGCGCTCGTGCACCGGGCACCAGCGCTTCTGCTTGATCGGCGTGCCGCACTCGCGGTGGAGCGTGCGGAACGAGACGTCCTGCCGCTGGGTCGCGAGGGCGAGCCCGACGGGGATGTTGACGAGGCCGAAGCTGATCGATCCGTTCCAAATGGTCCGCATAAGAAAGTCCCAGTTTAGTTGGGGACTGCCCGAATTCTCGATTTTCATCGCCTTCCCTGCATACGATTCCGCGGATGGAGAGCCGCACGACGCCCGAGCTCTGGCGCGACGCCGTTGCCAACGCGCCGGATCAGCCCGCGTATCTCGAGGAGACGGCGGACGGCTGGCGGCCGGTCCCGTGGGACGAGGCGGCGGAACGCGGCGCGGCGCTCGCGCAGGGGCTGCTGGCGCGCGGCGTGCGGCACGGCGACCGTGTCGCGGTCCTCGCACGCACGAGGCTCGAGTGGATCCTGCTCGACTGGGCCGTGATGTCGATCGGCGCCGTCGTCGTCGGCCTCTACCCCACGAGCTCCGCGAAGGAGTGCGAGTACATCCTCGGTCACTGCGAGGCGGTGCTCGCGTTCACCGAGGACGACGAGCAGACGCGGAAGCTCGTCTCGATCCGCGGCTCGCTGCCGCAGCTCCGCGAGATCGTCCCGTTCGACCGGCTCGAGAAGCTCGAGGCGGACGGACGCCTCGCCAGGCACCTGCAGCCGGATCCGGTCGCCGAGGACGACCTCGCCACGCTGATCTACACGTCCGGCACGACCGGGCCGCCGAAGGGCTGCATGCTGACGCACCTGAACCTCGTCTCGGCCGCGATGCGCGTCGTCGAGGGGATGAACCAGCCGGGCGACATCTGCCTTCTCTTCCTGCCGCTCGCCCACAGCTACGGCCGGCTCGCGCACCAGGCGGCGTCGTATCGCGGGGCGACCGTCGCGCTCGTCGCCGATGTCGCGCGCGTGCCCGAGGCTCTGGCGACCGTCAAGCCGACGGTCCTGCCGGCCGTCCCGCGCGTCTACGAGAAGATTCACGCGAATGCGCTCGGCGAGATCGAGCGCGCCGGCGGCATGCGGACGCGGATCGGGCGCTGGGCGCTCGACGTCGGCGCCCGCACGAGCCGAGCCGGCCGCGAGGGAGCCCCGGTGAGCGCCGTCCTCGCGCGGCAGCAGCGGATCGCCGACAAGGTCGTGTTCTCGAAGGTACGCGAGCGGCTCGGCGGGCGTCTGCGCGTCGGGATCTCCGGTGCCGCTCCGCTCTCGACCGACGTGATGGAGTTCTTCCACGCGCTCGGCGTGCCGGTGATCGAGGGGTACGGGCTGACCGAGACCGCAAGTTCGGCCACCGCCAACGAGCCGGGGGAGTTCCGGATCGGCACCGTCGGCCGGCCCGTCGAAGGCGCCGAGGTCCGACTCGCGGAGGACGGCGAGATCCTGATCCGCAGCGACTCCGTCTTCGCCGGCTACTACAAGGAGCCCGACGCGACCGCGGCGGCCCTGACCGACGACGGCTGGCTGCGCACCGGCGACGTCGGCGTGATCGACGACGAGGGCTTCCTGCGGATCACCGACCGCAAGAAGGACCTGATCATCACCGCCGGCGGCAAGAACATCGCGCCGCAGAACCTCGAGAACGCCCTCAAGTCATCGCGCTTCGTCTCGCAGGCGATCGTCGTCGGCGACCGGCGCCCCTACGTGGCGGCGCTCGTGACGCTGGACGAGGCCGAGTTCGACTCGAGCGGGCGCGATCCGCAGGAGCTCGTGCAGGAGCTCGTGGACGACGTCAACCGCGACCGGACGCGCGTCGAGCAGATCAAGCGCTTCGTGATCCTCCCGCGCGACTTCTCCCAGGAGGAGGGCGAGGTGACCCCCACGCTGAAACTACGGCGCAGAGTCATCCACGAGCACTTCGCGGACGAGATCGAGCAGCTGTATCCGGGCGACTCGGCCGGCTAGCTAACCGAGAATCCGCTTCGCGCCGTCGTATTCGGAGGCGTACCAGCCCGAGTTCAGGCTGTCGATGCGGACGACGGAGCCGGTGTGCGGGGCGTGGATGAAGCTGCCACCGCCGACGTAGATGCCGACGTGTCCGAGGCCGGCGAAGAAGACGAGGTCGCCGGGCTCGAGTTGGTTCCGCGGTACCGAGACGGAGTCCGCGTAGTCGTACTGCGCGACGGTGTAGTGCGGCAGCGACACCCCGACCTGGGCATAGACGTACGCCACGAGCCCGGAGCAGTCGAACCCGCTCGGGCTCTCGCCGCCCCAGACGTAGGGGGTGCCGAGGTAGCGCATCGCGATCCCGACGACGCCGGCGTACCGGTCGCCCGGAATCGAGGTGCTGGTGGGCTGGCTGCCGAACGTCGCCTTGGGAGCCGCGACCTGTGTCTGCGCGACCCGTGCGACGCGGGCCGCAGCAGCCTGCGCAGCCTGCTGCCGCGAGATCATCTGCTGGATCTGGGCGCGGACGGAGTTGTAGAGATGGTGCTCGGTGGCGAGCCTGCCCTCGATCTGGTTGCGCTCCGCCGCGCGCGCCGAGACCAGCTGGTTCTGCCGGACGCGCTGGCTGCGCAGCAGCATCCGCCGGTGCACGATCTGGCGGTGGAACGAGAGCACTTCGTGGATGAGCGCCGAGTCCTGCTTCGACATCGAGTTGGCCGTCTCGATGCGCGAGATGAAGTCGTTGACGCTGCTAGAGCCGAGCAGGATGGCGAGCGACGACTGCTCGCCCTGCGACGTGTAGCTCGCCACGAGCCGCTTCGCGAGCCTGTGCTGCGCGTGGCCGAGGTTGCGGCGAGCAACACCAAGCGCCTGGTGATTCACCCGGAGCTGATGCTCGACGCGCCGCAGCTTCCGGCTAGCCGCCTGGTAGCGGCTGTTCGCCCGCTGAGCCGCCGCGTCGAGGCTCTGCAGCTGCAGGAGAACCTGCTGCGCCTGCGCGCGCTTCGCCCCGATCGGGTCCGCGTGGGCACGCGGCGCCGAGGCCCCGAATAGACCTGCCAGAAGCAGGCCAATCACCAGTGCCGAGAGCGCAGCTAGCCGCCGCGGCACGCGCAATGACGTCCTCCCGCCCGTCACGAGCACATGACGGTAACAAGCCTGCCGGACACTCGCGCGGAGAACCGTCGCGAAAATGCTGCAATTTGGCACAACGAGCGACCGTCGAACCCGGCCAGGCGCCGCACGGGGTAGCTCCGTCGACTACGGTCCTCCGGCATGTTCGGAGGGAGGAGATCCCGCGCCGTGCGGTTCGGCGCTCTCGTTGGCGCGCTCGCGCTCACGGCCGCGTCGGCCGCGCTGGCGGCTCCCGGCGCAAGCGGTCGTGACGCCAACGGGCCTGTCGAGACGACGACGCAACAGCTCGGCTCGCGGACGCATCAGGCGCTGCTCAGCCTGTACGCGCTCGACTCGCAGCTCCAGGCGTGGCGCGGGCGGCTCGCCTCGCTCGAGACGGCGGCGGTCGCGCTGCGGCAGCAGCGGGCGGCCCTGCAGGGCGAGCTCGGCGACGCCCGGGCGTCGCTCAAGACGGGCCAGCACCGCCTGGCGATCGAGCTGCGCGCCCAGTACGAGCGGGGCAGCGTCAGCTCGCTTGCCCTCGTGCTCGGGGCGAAGTCGCTCAGCACGGGCCTCCGGCAACTAGACGACCTCTCGCGCGTCGCGAGCCAGAACCGGCAGATCATCGAGGCGGCCCGCGCGGCTCATCTCCGCCTGCTCCAGTCGCAACGCCGGCTCGCTGCGGAAGAGCGCCGGCTCGAGCGCTCGCTGGCCGCCGCCCGGCAGGCGGAGGAGAGAGCTGCGGCCGCAGCCGCCTCCCGCGCCGCCTACGTCTCCTCCCTGCGCGCGCAGGAGATGCGCGCCGCCCAGGTCCGCAGCGTCGTAACGCAGGCGCAGGCGGCCCAGCAGAAGTCACAGACGTTGCAGGCGCCGACGACGTCAGCTCCGGCAGGCAAGGGCCAGCTCACCGTGAGCGCCACGTGCTACGACCTCCCGGGCCGCACCGCGACCGGGATGCCGGTGGGCCAGGGCGTCGTTGCGGTCGACCCCTCGGTGATCGCGCTCGGCACCAAGCTCTACATCCCGGGCTACGGCAACGGCGTCGCGGCAGACGTCGGCGGCGGGATCAAGGGCGACACGATCGATCTCTGGATGACGCCGTCGCAGTGCGCGGCCTGGGGGCGGCGCACCGTCACCATCACGATCTACTGAGTACACTGGCGCCGCGAGAGGGGGACAGTCGCGGTGACGGAGCTGGTGGAGATGGCCGAGGAACGGCAGACGGAGCCGCTTCGTGTGCTGCTCGTGGACGATCACGACCTGTTTCGAACAGGCCTGAGGAACCTCCTCGAGGAGCAGAGCCTCTCGATCGTCGGTGAGGCCGCGACCGGCGCCGAGGCGGTCACCCAGGTGAGCGAGCTCACACCCGACGTAGTCGTGATGGACCTCAACATGCCCGCGATGGGCGGGGTCGAGGCGACGCGACACATCGCGGAGGTCTCGCCGCTGACCCGCGTCGTCATGCTCACGATCTCGGACGAGGACTCGGACGTGACCGACGCGATCCTCGCCGGCGCCTGCGGCTACCTCCTCAAGGACGCCTCGATCCAGGATCTCGTGTCGGGCATCCGGGCGGCAGCGCGCGGCGAGGCGCTGATCTCTCCCCACATCGCCGCGAAGGTGCTGCAGCGGATCCGGGCCACGAGCGCGCAACCGGAGATCGAGGAGCTGATCCGCGCGGAGCTCTCGGAACGCGAGATCGAGGTGCTGAAACTGATCGCGAACGGCAAGGACAACGCGATGATCGCCGCCGAGCTCCACATCAGCCCGAAGACGGTCAAGAACCACATCTCGAACATCCTCATGAAGCTGCAGATCGACAACCGCATCCAGGCCGCGGTCTACGCGGTGCGGAGCGGGATCGTTTAGGCCGCGCTGCGCGCCAGCCGGCGGCGCGCCTGGAGATCGTCGAGGAGCAGACGCAGTCGCGCGAGCTCGCCGTCGACCTTGTCGAGGCGCGCGGAGAGGTCGGTGAGCTCGGTGGCGACGCTGTGCGCCGAGACCTCACCTGCCTCCCGGGCGACCTCGCCCAGGCGCCGCTCGAGCCGCGAGCGCTCGGCCTCGAGCCCGAGCTTGGCTGCATACCCGGCCGTCAGCGTCGACTCGATCCGGTCGAGGCTTGGTGCGCCGGCTCCGTCCTCCGGCAGCGCGAGCAGATCCGCGATCTCGTCTCGCAGCGGCATCACACGATTATCGGACCGCGGAGCGACCGCGGGAATGGGCCGCACGGCCCATCTTCCGGCGTGGGCCGACCCATCCCCCTTGACGTCTACCGTGCTGCTTGAACAATGAAGGACATGCCCCTCCGGCTTGCCGCAACGGCAGTGGCGATCACAGCGTTCGCCCTCGTCCCGGCTGCACAGGCCGGGTCTCGCAGCATGCTCCAGGCGCAGCTTGCGCGGGCGCTGCACGCGCGGCACGTGAGCCCCGCCCGGACGGGCGCGGTCGTCCTCGACCTCGAGACCGGCGCCACGCTCTTCGACCGCAACGCGCGGCTGCCGCTCCGGCCTGCCTCCAACGAGAAGCTCGCGACGACCTACGCGGTCCTGACCGCCCTCGGCCCCTCCTTCCGGATCGAGACCGACGTGCTCGGCGACGGGCAGCTGAGCGGGACGACCTGGCAGGGAAACCTCGTGCTCAAGGGCTACGGGGATCCGGCGCTGTCCTACGCCCAGCTCAACTCGCTCGCGCACCAGGTGGCTGCTGGAGGGATCAGCCACGTCAGCGGCCGGATCCTCGGCGACGAGAGCTGGTTCGACACCCGCCGCACCGGGCTCGGCTGGAAGCCGGGCTTCTATCTCCACGAGTCGCCCGCGCTCTCCGCGCTGATCGTCAACCGCGGCTGGACGGGACGGTACGAGACGAGACGGCCCGCGCTGATGGCGGCGCAGGTCTTCCGGCGTGACCTGGGCCGGGCCGGCGTCGGCGTGCACGGCGAAGCGGCGATGGGTGTCGCCTCGGCTCAGGCGGTTCCGCTCGCCGACGTCGTGTCCGCACCGCTCTCGGCTCTGGTGCGCCACATGGACGTCTACAGCGACAACTTCTACGCGGAGATGCTGCTCAAGGAGGTCGGCGCCGTGCAGGGCGCCGGCGGCTCCGCGCCGGCCGGGCTCGCGGTCGAGCGGCGACTGCTGCGCACGGCGGGCGTGCCGCTCGCCGGAGTCCGCATGGTCGACGGCTCCGGGCTCTCGCTGCTCGACCGCTGGACACCGCTCGGCCTCGCCACGCTGCTGCAGACAATGTGGGAGGACGCAGACCTGCGGCCGTATCTCGTCCCCTCCCTGCCGATCGCCGGCGAGACGGGCACGCTCGAGCACCGCATGCGCACGGGCCCGGCGCACGGCCTCGTGCGCGCCAAGACGGGTACGACGGACAACGCCTCGTCGCTCTCGGGCTTCGTCGGCGACCGCTACGCCTTCTCGATCCTCGAGAACGGCAGCCCGGTGCGGGCCCTGAACGCCGAGGCGTCGCAGAACCGCTTCGCGCAGGTCCTCGCGGGGGCGGCCCGCTCCGAGGGTCCCTAGGCTCGCGTCCGGCGTCGGCGCGCGAAGAGCACCGCGATCGCGGCGCCGATGATCCCACCGGCGAGGCTGCTCGCAAGATCCGAGAGCGTGTCGTAGTACGCCGAGTAGTGGAAGTGGCCGGCGTACCTCACCTCGTACTCGACGATCTCCCACACGATCTCGGCGGCGCTCACGACCCCGACCGCAACCGCGAACGCCGCCCACTCCGGCAGGCGGAGCCTTCGGGAACGAGTTGCCAGGTAGACGAGGAAGCCGAGGATCCCGCCGACGACGACGTGCTGCGGGCTCCCGAGCCAGTTGGGCCCGCTCGTAGCAAGCACTAACCGTCGCCCAGCAACTGCAGAAGGTCCGCCTCTGAGAGGATCGGCACCTCGGCCTTCTGGGCCTTCGTCAGCTTCGAGGCGCCCGGCTCCTCCCCCACGACCAGGCCTGTCGTCTTGGCCGAGACGGAGTCGGTCACCTTCGCGCCGAGCGCCTCGAGCTGCGCCTTCGCCTCCTCGCGGGAGAACCGCTCGAGCGTGCCGGTGATCACGTAGGTGCTACCCGTCAGCCGGCCCTGCTTGGGCCGTTCCTCGTCGCTCAGCTCGAAGCGGAGCCCGAGGTCTCGGAGCTCCTGGACGAGCGCTCGGTTCTGCTCGTCCGCGAACCAGTCGACCACGTCCTCGGCTCGGTCGGGGCCGAAGCCCTCGACCTCGGCGACCTCCTCCGGCCCGGCCGCGATCACGGCGTCGACCGTCCCGAAGTGGCTCGCAAGGTTGCGCGCGAGCACCCAGCCGATCCCGGGGATGTTCAGGCCGAGGAGGACGCGGGAGAAGGGCACCTGCTTGGAGCGCTCGATCGACTCGATCGCGGCGCTCGCCGAGATCTCCGCGAACCCCTCGAGCTCGACCAGCTGCTCCTTCGTGAGCCGGTAGAGGTCGGGCAGCGAGCGGACGAGGCCCTGGTCCCACAGGACGCGGATGGTCTGCTCGCCGACGCCGTCGATGTCGGCGACCCCGGTCCAGGCGATCAGCGTCTCGAGGCCGCGGGACGGGCACGCCCGGTTCGGGCAGCGGTGCGTCGCCTCACCCTCCGGCTTCACGATCTCCGTGCCGCAGAGCGGGCAGTGCGTCGGCATCCGGAACTCCTTCGTCCCCCGCCGATGCGGTCCGGCGGGCCCGACGATCTGCGGGATGACGTCGCCGGCGCGCTGGACGATCACGTCGTCACCCGCCCGGATCTGCTTGCGGTTGATGTCCTCTTCGTTGTGCAGCGTCGCGCGGCTGACGGTCACGCCGCCGACCTGCACCGGCTCCATGATCGCCCACGGGTTGAGCGCGCCCGTGCGGCCCACGCGAATGCGGATCTCCAGCAGCCGCGTCACCGCTGTCATGGGCGCCCACTTGTAGGCGCGCGCCCAACGGGGCCGGGAATGCAGGGCTCCGAGCCGTCGCTGCTGGTCGAGGGAGTCGACCTTGACCACGACACCGTCGATCTCGTAGTCGAGCTCCAGCCGCCGCTTCTCCCACTCGACGCAGGCGGCGGCGACCTCTTCGATCGACGTGAACCGCTCGGCGAACGGATTCGTGCGCAAGCCGTGCTCGCGCAGCCACTCGAGCATCCCGGACTGCGTCTCGAACTCGACGCCTTCGCGGTGACCGGCGCCGTAGACCCAGATCGAGAGAGGGCGGTCGGCGGTGATCGCGGAGTTCTTCTGGCGCAGGCTTCCGGCCGCGGCGTTGCGCGGGTTGGGCGCGAGCTTCTGACTCGTCCCGGCGAGGCGCTCGTTCAGCTCCCGGAAGCCCGAGATGGGCAGGTACACCTCGCCGCGCACCTCGATCACCGCCGGAGCGTCGCCCTCGAGCCGCAACGGGATCGCCTTGATCGTGCGCAGGTTCGGTGAGACGTCCTCGCCCTGTACACCGTCGCCGCGAGTCGCCCCGCGCACGAAGACGCCGTTCTCGTAGGTGAGGTTGACCGCCAGCCCGTCGATCTTCGGCTCGAGGACGTACGCGACCTCGGGGTCGGCGCCGAGGCGCTTGCGCACGTCGTCGTCCCACTTCAGCAGCCCTTCCTCGGTGGTCACCTTCTCGAGCGAGCCCAGCGGTTCCAGGTGCTGAACCTTCTCGAAGCGGTCCGACAGGCCGCCGACGCGGCGCGTCGGGGAGTCGGGCGTGACGAGCTTCGGCTGCTCCTCCTCGAGCGCGACGAGCTCGTCGTAGAGCGCGTCGTAGGCCGCGTCCTCCATGATCGGCGCGTCCTCGACGTGGTAGGCGATGAGGGCGCGGTTGAGGAGGTCGCGGAGCTCGGCGGCCCGAGCGGCGGCGGTCGTCGTCTTAGAGGACGCCAAGGAGCTCCTCGGCGCGGTCGACGATCGCGTCCGGCTGTTCCGCCTCGAGCTTCTCGCGGTCGTGGATCCTGCCCCACGTGACGGCGACCGCGAACATGCCGGCGGCCTTCGCCGCGCGGACGTCGAAGGGCGAGTCGCCGACGTAGGCCGTCGCGGCGGGGTCTGCCCCGAGTCGCTCGGCGCCGAGCAGGAGCGGTGCCGGGTCGGGCTTGTGCCGCTCGGTCTCGTCGCCGCCGACGATCGTCTCGAAGAGGTGGCCGAGCGGGACGTTGGCGAAGGCGAGCTCGACCGTTGCGCGACGCTTGGCGGTGACGACGCCGAGCCGCCGACCCTCGTCGTGCAGCCGCTCGAGCACGGCCTCCATCCCCGCGCAGGCCTCGAGCTCGTCGTGGAGCGGCTCGTTGTGGGCGCGATAGACGTCCACGAGCCGGTCGACGTGGTCCGGCGCCAGCGCGTGCATCTGCGCCTCCAGGCCCGGGCCGCCCACCGTCTGCAGCAGCTCCTCGTCGGAGTACTCGCGGCCGAGCACCTCCCGGGTCGCGTGCCGCATCGAGGCGAGGATGATCCCGCCCGAGTCGACGACGGTGCCGTCGAGGTCGAAGAGGACGGTCTCGAAGCGCATGCGTCGATCGTATCGGCGTGGTCAGTAGGGTCTGCGCCTGTGCCCGAGGTGTCGGACTTTCGCTACCTCGTCGTCCCGCACACGCACTGGGACCGCGAGTGGTATTTGCCGTTCGAGTTCTTCCGGCTGCGGTTGGGCTCGGTCGTGGACGGCGTGCTCGACACGCTCGAAGGCGACCCCGACTTCACCTCGTTCACGCTCGACGGGCAGGCGATCGTGCTCGAGGACTACCTCGGGGTGCGGCCGGAGAACGAGGGCCGCTTGCGCGCGCTGCTCGAGACCGGACGCCTCGAGATCGGGCCGTCGTACGTGCTCCCGGACGAGATCCTCGTCGGCGGCGAGTCGCTCGTCCGCAACCTCCTGCTCGGCCGCCGGGTCTGCCGGCGGTTCGGGGTGGAGCCGAGCGGCGCCGGTTATCTGCCCGACAGCTTCGGGCATCCGGCGCAGCTGCCGCAGATCCTCGCCGGCTTCGGCATCCGCACTTTCCTCTTCTCGCGCGGGCTGGGCGACGAGATCGACGACGTCGGTGTCGTCTTCCGCTGGCGCGCCGGGCCGGCCGAGGTCGTCGCGTGCCAGACGCTCCCGCACTACGACAACTTCGCGCGCCTCGCCTGGTACCACGACGCCGAGGAGCGCGTGCGCGAGATCGTCGAGCGCTTCGGCGAGCAGCTGCGCGATGCGGGCCAGGATGAGGTCCTGCTCGCGGACGGCTCAGACCACGAGCCGATCGAGCCCGAGCTGCCGCAGATCCTCGCCGGGCTCGAGCGGACGTACGGCGCGTCGTTCCGGATCGGCCGTTACGACGACCACGCGCCGGCGCCCGACGGCCTGCCGGTGCACGAGGGCGAGCTGGTGAGCGGCAGGCTCCAGAACATCCTGCGCGGCGTCAACTCGGCGCGGATCTACCTCAAGCAGGCGAACGAGCGCGCCGAGCGGCGCCTGCTCTCGATCGAGACGGCGGCCGCGCTGCAGACACTCCGCGGCGACTCGCCGTATCCGGCCGCCGAGCTGCGGACGGCGTGGCGCGACCTCCTGCGCAACCATCCGCACGACTCGATCTGCGGCTGCTCGTGCGACGAAGTGCACCGCGACATGCTCGTCCGCTACGAGCAACTCGACCGGACGCTCGAATTCGTGGAGCGGGAGGCTCTGGGCGTCGGCGGCGCGTTCGTCAACACGCTCCCTTTTCGTCGCCTGCGCGAAGTCGACGGCGGCCTGGTCGAGCTCGACGGCTTCAGCGGGCAGCGGATCGAGCCATTCTGGCGCCACAACAAGCGAGTGGACCTCGAGCCAATCGCCGAAATGCTCACATTCGAGGACGAGCCCGACGTCGGCGACCTCTACACATTCTGCCCTGGGGGCAAGACCACGACGGCAAGGCTGGTCAGCAGCCAACGGAACGGCAATGCACAGCTCGTCGAGCATGAGCTGCCGGGGATCCGGATCCAGACGACGATCCGCGTCGTTCCCGGGCTCGCTCGCATCGTGATCACGAGCGTGATCGAGAACGAGGCCGAAGATCACCGACTCCGGGTTCTCATCCGCTCGGCAGAAGGCGCCGACGAAGTGCGAGCCGAGGGCCAGTTCGCCGTCGTCCACCGCGCGCTCGCACCGCCGCCGCCACGCGTCGAGTGGGTCGAGCCACCCGTGCCGACGGCGCACACGCTCGGCGCCGTCGCTCTCGGCCCTCTCGTCCTGTTGACGAAAGGGCTGCCGGAGTACGAGGCGGCCTCGGACGGGCTGCGCCTGACGCTGCTGCGCTGCGTCGGGAGGATCTCGCGGCCGGGCGGAATGCCGACGCGCCCGCTCGCGGCCGGGCCGGACATTGCCACACCGGATGGCCAGTGCCGAGGCCGCCACGTTTTCGAGTACGCGCTTCGCTTCGACGGCGAGGAGCTGTCGAATGCGGCGCTCGTCCGGGCGAGCCAGGACTACCGCATCGACTTCCTCCGCGGCGACCCGTTCGAGCCGCCGTTCGAGCTCGACGGCGACGTCGTCTGCTCGTGCCTCAAGCAGGCCGAGGACGGCAGCGGGCTCGTCCTGCGCGTCTTCAACCCGAATCCGCAGCCCGAGGCGCTGACCCTGAGCCTGCCCTCCCGCCGCATCCGCCTCGACGAGGAAGAAGATGTCGACGGCGGCCTCGAGCTCGCGCCCGGCGAGATCGCGACCTTCCTAGTAGGCGACTGAGACGAGGTACAAGCCCCACGGTGGGGCCGTGACTCCCGCCTCCGCCCGCGGCCCGCCGTCGAGCAGGCCGGGAATCGTCGCCGGAGCCTCGACCATCGTGCCGACCAGGCTGCGCACCATGTGGCGGAGGTAGCTGTTCGCGGTGATCTCGAAGTCGAGGTGGTCGCCGCGGCGGGTCCACTCGGCTCGTTCCACGGTGCGGGCGAAGGCCGTGTGGTGCGTCTGCGCCGGCGTGAAGGCTCTGAAGTCGTGCTCGCCGACGAGGGCGGCCGCCGCCGCGGCCAGCGCGTCCCCGTCGAGCGGCTGTGGCAGCCACCAGCTCCGGCGCAACTCGAACGGCGACGCCGTCGAGCGCGTGAAGAGCCGGTAGCGGTAGCTGCGCGAGCGCGCGGAGTGTCGGGCGTGGAAGCCCGCCGGAGCCTCGGCCGACGAGAGCACGGTGACCTCGTCCGGGAGGCGGGGGTTGAGAGCCGCCGCAGCACACTCCGCCGGGGGCCCGCCTTCGACGCCGACCGAGACGACCTGGCCGAGCGCGTGGACGCCGGTATCGGTGCGACCGGCGACGGCGAGACTCTCGGCCGACGCGAACGTCTCGGCGAGCGCTTGCCGCAGGGCGGCCTCCACCGTCGGCAGCCCGGGCTGCGCGGCCCAGCCGCGGAAGGGTGTGCCGTCGTACTCGAGCGTCAGGATGAGGTGCACGTCAGGGCGTCCTCACCCTGGTTGTCAGGTGTGCCTTATGCTCTATTATCTTGCACATGATTTGATATACTCTATCGCGTGAGCGACGATCATACCTTCCTTCTCCAGAAGGTCCAGCCGGCGATGGTCGGGCTCATCGACGGCTCGCTCTCGACGCTCGCGCCGATCTTCGCAGTCGTCCTCGCCTCACACGACACGCGCTACGCGTTCATCGCCGGCCTCGCGACGTCGATCGGCGCGGCGATCAGCATGGGCTTCTCGGAGGGCCTTTCCGACACAGGCGAGCTCACCGGCCGCGGCAGCCCCTGGAGTCGCGGACTGATCACCGGCGGCGGCACGTTCCTCGGCGGCATCCTCCACTCGCTGCCGTTCCTGATCCCGCACTACGGCGTCGCACTCCTGCTTGCGGTGGCCGTTGTGGCCTTCGAGCTCGTGATGCTCGCGTACTTCCGCTATCGCTTCTTCCAGGACACGTTCGTCCGCGCCCTCGGGATCGTGACGTTCGCCGGCGTCCTGATCGTGGCGATCAGTGCGGGGCTCGGCAGCCTGCTCGGCAAGCCGATCGGGGGCTAGCTACCGAGCTGCGGGGTCGTAGTCGACGAGCTCGAGGTAGACCATCTCGGCGGCGTCGCCGGCCCGGTGGCCGAGCTTGACGATCCTCGAGTAACCGCCCGGGCGATCGGCCATCCGCGGCCCGACGTCGGCGAACAGCTTGTGCACCACTTCCTGTGAGCGGAGCACCGAGAGCGCCTGCCGGCGCGCGTGAAGGTCACCGCGCCGGCCCAGCGTGATCATCTGCTCGGCGAACGGCTTCACGGCCTTCGCCTTCGCCTCGGTCGTGCGGATCCGGCCGTGCTCGAGGAGCGAGCATGTGAGGTTCGCGTAGAGGGCGCGGCGGTGCGCCGAGTCGCGGCCGAGCTTCTTCCCTGTGCGGGCGTGGCGCATCGCGGCTCTCTACTCGTAGCCGCCGGAGCCGTTCTCGCCGCGGAGGTGGAGACCGTGCTGCGAGAGCGTCTCCCGCACCTCCTCGATCGACTTCTTGCCGAAGTTCGGGATCGCGGCCAGCTCCTGCTCACTCTTCATCACGAGGTCGCCGATCGTCTCGATCCCGACCCGCTTGAGACAGTTGTACGAGCGGACGCCGAGCTCGAGCTCCTCGATCGGGAAGTTCTCCATCCCGTGCGCGAGCGCCGCCTCGGGCGAGACACCGCCACCGTCGACCGGCGCGGCCTCCCCGAAGCCCTCGATGCGGTCGAGGTCGGTGAAGATCGCGAGCTGCCGGATCAGGATCTCGGCCGCCTCCGCGAGCGCGTCCTTCGGCTCGACCGAGCCGTCGGTCGTGATGTCGAGCGTGAGCTTGTCGTAGTCGGTCCGCTGCCCGACGCGCGCAGCCTCGACCTGGTACGCGACGCGGCGCACCGGCGAGAAGATCGAGTCCATCGGGATGACCCCGATCGTGTGCTGCGGACCGCGGTTGAGCTCCGCCGGCGAGTAGCCGCGGCCGCGGCCGATCGTCAGCGTGATCTCGAGCCGGCCCTTGTCGGACAGGTTCGCGATCTCGAGCTCCGGGTTGAGGATCTCGAGGTCCGCGGGCGCCTCGATGTCGGCGGCCGTGACCGAGCCCGGACCCTTCTTCGCGATGTGCACCTCGATCTCGGGTGACTCGCCGTGCAGCCGCGCGACGAGGTTCTTGAGGTTGAGGATGATGTCCGTGACGTCCTCGCGGACGCCCGGCAGGGTCGTGAACTCGTGTGCTGTCCCCTCCACCTTCACGGAGGTGACGGCGGCGCCCTCCAGCGAGGAGAGCAGCACGCGCCGCAGCGAGTTGCCGAAGGTGTGACCGAAGCCGCGGTCGAGCGGCTCGATCCCGAAGACCCCGCGGTGGTCGTCCACGTCCTCGTGGACGATCTTCGGGATCTGGAAGTCCATTTCTCTAGTCGCCAAGAAGATTCCCTCTTTCCGTTACTTCGAGTAGAGCTCGACGATCAACTGCTCCTGCACCGGCGTGTCGATCTCGACACGCTCGGGTTGCTTCAGCACCTTGCCGGTGAGTCCGTCGTGGTCGGCCTGGAGCCAGGGAGCGACGGTCGAGACGAGATCGGTCGCGTCGCGGATCACCTGCTGCGCCGAGGAGCTCGACGGAACGGTGATGATGTCGTCAGGCTTGACCTGGTAGCTCGGGATGTTGACCCGCCGGCCGTTGACCTGGAAGTGGCCGTGGCGCACCAGCTGCCGCGCCTGGGCCCGCGAGACGGCGAAGCCGAGCCGGTAGACGACGTTGTCCAGCCGGGTCTCGAGCATCCGCAAGAGCTCCTCGCCGGTGACGCCGGAGCGCTTGGCGGCCTTCTCGTAGTAGTTGCGGAACTGCTTCTCGAGCAGGCCGTAGTAGCGGCGCGCCTTCTGCTTCTCGCGCAGCTGCAGCAGGTACTCGCTCTGCTTGATGCGGCCGCGGCCGTGCTCGCCCGGCGGATACGAGCGGCGTTCGATCGCGCACTTCTCCGTCAGGCACCGCTCGCCCTTGAGGAAGAGCTTCATCCCCTCGCGGCGGCAGATGCGGCACTTCGGACCGAGGTCGCGGGCCATTAGACGCGCCTCCGCTTCCGCGGCCGGACGCCGTTGTGTGCCTGCGGCGTCACGTCCTTGACCGACAGGATCTCGAGACCCGCTGCCTGGAGCGAGCGGATGGCCGTCTCGCGGCCGGAACCCGGGCCTTTGACGAGGACCTCGACTTTCTGGAGCCCGTGCTCCATTCCCTTCCGCGCCGCGGCGTCGGCCGTCACCTGCGCGGCGAACGGTGTCGACTTGCGGGAGCCCTTGAAGCCGGCCGAGCCGGCGGACTCCCACGCGATCACGTTCCCCTCGCGGTCGGTGAGCGCGACGATCGTGTTGTTGAAGCTCGTCTTGATGTGCGCCTGGCCGATCGCGATGTTCTTGCGGACGCGGCGACGCGTGCGGCCGCGGGTGGCCGCCGGCCTTCTCGCTCCCGGCACGCTACTTCGCCTTCTTTCCGCGTCCGACGGTCTTCTTCGGGCCCTTGCGGCTGCGCGCGTTCGTCTTCGTCCGCTGCCCGTTCACCGGCAGGCCGCGCCGGTGGCGGATGCCGCGGTACGCGCCGATCTCGGAGAGCCGCTTGATCGCCTGCTGCCGGTCGCGGCGCAGGTCACCCTCGACCTCGAGCTCCGAGTCGATGTAGTTGCGGAGCTTCGTGACCTCTTCGTCCGTCAGGTCCTTGACCTTCGTGTCCGGGTTGAGGCCGAGCTCCGCGGCGACCTTGCGCGCGGTGGGCTGGCCGATCCCGTAGATGTACGTCAGCCCGATCTCGAGCCGCTTCTGGTTCGGAAGGTTGACTCCGGCGATACGTGCCACTTAGCCCTGCCTTTGCTTGTGCCGGGGGTTGGTGCAGATGACCATGGTCGTGCCGTGCCGCTTGATCACGCGGCAGCGCTCGCACATGGGCTTGACGGAGGGACGGACTTTCATCTGGTTATCGGTGCCTGTAGGTGATTCGACCGCGGTTGAGGTCATAGGGGCTGAGCTCGACCTTGACCTTGTCGCCGGGGAGGATCCGGATGTAGTGCTTCCGCATCTTCCCGGAGATGGTCGCGAGCACGATGTGGCCACCCTCGTCGAGCTGCACCCGGAACATCGTGCTCGGGAGCGCTTCGACGACCTCGCCTTCAACCTCGATCTTCTCTTCCTTGGTAGGCAAATCCCCTTCAGCTAATAGGTGTCTCGGACGCAGAACCGCGCACGGCAGAGCCGTGCGCGAAGGCGATCATCGTAGCAAAGGGGCTTTCGCCAACGTGAGGATCCTCGGGCCCTCGGCGGTCACGGCGACCGTGTGCTCGAAGTGGGCGGCGAGGGACTCGTCGAGGGACGAGATCGACCAGTTGTCGGCATGGACGTACACACCCGGCTCGCCGGCCGTGATCATCGGCTCGATCGCGAGCGTCATCCCTTCCTGCAGCGCCGGCCCGCGGCCCGGCGGCCCGTAGTTGTAGATCTGCGGTTCCTCGTGGTATGAGCGACCGACCCCGTGCCCGACGAGCTCGCGCACGACGGAGAATCCGGCTCCCTCGACGACGACCTGGACGGCGTGGGAGATGTCGGAGACCCGGTTGCCGACTCGAGCCTGCTCGATGCCTGCGCCGAGTGCCTCCCGGCAGACGTCGAGGAGCCGCTGCGCCTCCGGCGAGATCTCGCCCACGGGCAGCGTCACGGCGCTGTCGGCCACGAGCCCGTCGAGCGTGACCCCGAGGTCGAGCGAGATCAGGTCGCCCTCCCGCGCGCGGTAGTCATCTGGGATTCCGTGCACGACCATCGCGTTCGGCGAGATGCAGAGCGCGGCGGGGAAACCCTTGTAGCCCTTCGAGGTCGGGTAGCCGCCCTTCGAGGCGATGTGCTCGTCGGCGACGCGGTCGAGCTCGAGCATCTCGACTCCTGGCTCGAGATGCTCGGCGACCAGCGCGAGTGTCTCTGCGAGGAGCGCGCCGGCTCGCGCCATCCCCTCGATCTCGGCCTCGGACTTGCGGACGATCATGCTTCGACCGCTGAGTGCCGCTGGACCTGCTCGAGCGCCTGCTCGATCTCGTGGAAGACTTCGTCGACGGTGCGGTCGGCGTGGACGCCGACGACGTTCGCCTGGTGCGAGCGGTAGTAGTCGATGAGCGGCGCGGTCTCGCGCTCGTACAGCTCGAGTCGCCGTTGGATCGCCTCGGGCGTGTCGTCGGAGCGGTTCTCCTCCGCGGCACGGCGCAGCATCCGCTGCAGCAGTACGTCCTGGTGAGGCACCTGGAAGTCGAGCACGGCGTCGACCTTGCGCCCGAGCTCGCGCAGAAGCTCGTCCAGCGCCTCGGCCTGAGGCATCGTGCGCGGGAACCCGTCGAGCACGAAGCCCCCGACCGTGTCGCCGCGCGAGAGCCGGTCGCGGATCAAGCGGACCATGAGCTCGTCCGAGACGAGGTCGCCGCGGTCGTAGACGACCTTCAGCTCCTGCCCGAGCTCGGTCGGCAGCTCCTTCATCTCGCGGATCATGTCGCCCGTCGCGATGTGCGGGATCCCGAACACCGCCTTGATCCGCTGCGCCTGGGTGCCTTTCCCCGAGCCCTGCGGGCCGAGGACGAGGATGTTCAGCGTAAGAACCCTTCGTAATGGCGCATGACCATCTGCGACTCCATCTGCCGCATGGTCTGAAGCGCGACGCCGACAACGATGAGGACCGAGGTGCCGCCGAGAGCGCGGTAGGTCACCTGCGGGAAGTGGAAGTGCGCGATCAAGACCGACGGCAAGACTGCGACCGCCGCGAGGAACAGCGCGCCGGGGAAGGTGAGCCGGTTGAGGACGCGGTCGAAGTACGCCGCGGTCGGCGGCCCGGGCCGGATGCCGGGGATGTAGCCGTTGTACTTGCGCAGGTTGTCGGCCTGTTCGACCGGGTTGAAGACGACCGACGTATAGAAGTAGGTCATCATCACGATCAGGCTCGCTTCGACGAGCAGGTACTTCCAGCTCGTGTAGCCGAAGTTCTGCGTGATCCAGTTGTTCCACGACACCTCGAAGCTGCCGAGGGTCTGCGGGACGGCGAGGATCGCGGCGGCGAAGATGATCGGGATGACGCCCGCCATCACGATGCTCAACGGCATGTAGGTCGAGCCGCCGCTCGTCTGCCGGTTGCCGAGCTGGCGCCGCGCGTACTGGATCGGGATCCGCCGCTGTCCCTCCATCACGAAGACGACCGAGACGACGATCCCGAGCGCGATCAGCGGGAAGAAGAGCCGTGCCGTCGTCCCGCCGTTGATCCAGCCGCTGATCCCCGACGGCGCGTAGGCGAGAATCGAGGCGAAGATGATCAACGAGATCCCGTTACCGATGCCGCGCTTCGTGATCTGCTCACCCATCCACATCAGCATCGTCGTGCCGCCCGTGAGCGTGACGACGATGATGATCATCCGCCCGGTGTTGACGTTCTGCAGCACGCCGTACTGCTTGAAGAGGAAGGCGTAGCCGGTCGACTGGGCGGCGGCGAGAGCGACGGTGAGGTACCGGGTGTACTGCGTGATCTTCGCGTAGCCCGCCTCACCCTCTTTCTGCAGGCGCTCGAGCGACGGGACGACCACCGCCATGACCTGGAAGATGATCGAGGCCGTGACGTACGGCATGATCCCGAGCGCGAAGAGCGAGAAGCGGGAGAGCGCCGAGCCCGAGAAAAGATTGAGCAGGCTGATGACGCCGCTGCCGCCGGCTCCCTTGCCGAAGAACTGCGAGAGCGCGTGCTGGTTGACGCCCGGCGCGGGAATCCACGAGCCGAGCCGGTAGACCGCGAGGACGCCGGCGGTGAAGAGCAGGCGCCTGCGTAGCTCCGGGACACGCCAGACGTTTGCGAGCCAGGACATCTAGCCCTCGGTTCCTTCCGACTCCTCCGCCTCTGCGGACTCCTCGGCCGGAGCCTCTGCCTCGGCGGCCGCCTCAGGCTGCTCGTCGGTGGTGGCCTCCGGCTCCTCGGCGGTGACCGCCTTCGCCTTGTGGCGCCGCTTCTTCTGCACCTTCGGCTCGCGCAGGAGCTCGACCGTCCCGCCGGCTCCCTCGACCTTCTCCCGTGCCGTTGCCGAGATCGCGTGGACGCGCACGGTGAGCTTCTTCGTCAGCTCGCCGACGCCGAGCAGCTTCACATCGATGCGCGTGTTCTTGATCAGGCGCTTCTCGACGAGCGTCTCGGGCGTCACCTCGTCGCCGTCGGCGAACCGGTCGAGGTCGCGGATGTTGACGGGCAGCGTGTAGGTGCGGAACGGCCCGATCGGCATCGCGTCCTTCGACGTGGCACCGCGGAGCTTGCCGAGCCGCATGTAGATGTTCGTCTGGCCGCCCTCGAAGCCCGCGCGCATCTTGTGCGAGCCCGAGCGCGACTTCTGGCCCTTGATGCCACGGCCGGAGTAGCGGCCCTTGCCCGAGCCGAGACCGCGCCCGACGCGCTTCCGGTCCTCGCGCGGCTGCGCCGGCGTCAGGTTGGAGAGATTCAGCTGCTTCTCGGGCATCTCGCTCAGACGCTCTCGATCTTGACCAGGTGGCGGACCTTGCGGAGCATGCCGGCGAGCACCGGGGACTCCTCATGCTCGGAGCTGCGGCCGATGCGGCCGAGCCCGAGTGCGCGCAGGGTACCGCGATGGCGCTCGGATTGTCCGATCTGGGACCGGACCTGCGTGATGCGGACCTTGCTCACTAGGAGTCGTCCTTCTTCCTGCGCAGGCCGCGCCGCTTGGGTTTGCTCTCCTCGGCTACGGGCTCGGTGGACTCCACTGCCGCAGGCTCCGGCGCCGCCGCAGGCTCTGCGGCCTCGGCGACCGGCTCCTCGGCGGGCGAGTCCTCAACGGCGGGCGCCTCTTCGACCGCAGCAGGCTCCTCCTCGACGACCTCGACCACGAGCGCGGCCTCTGCGGCGGGAGCCTCTTTCTCGGTGGCGCGAACGGCGGGCAGCGGCAGCACCTCACTGATGCGCTTGCCACGGATCCGAGCCACGTCCTCGGGCCGGCGCAGATCCTGCAGGGCAGCGACCGTCGCCTTGGCCATGTTGATCGGATTCGTCGTGCCGAGGCTCTTCGCGAGCACGTTGCGGACGCCGCCGAGCTCGAGCACCGCGCGCACTCCGCCGCCGGCGATGACGCCGGTTCCCTCGGAGGCCGGACGCAGCAGTACCCTCGCCGCGTCGAACCTGCCGAGCACCTCGTGCGTGATCGTCGTGCCGTGCTTCGGGATCGTGAAGAGGTTCTTCTTCGCGTCCTCGACCGCCTTCGTGATCGCGAGCGGTACCTCGCGCGCCTTGCCGTAGCCGACGCCGACGCGGTCGACCTCGTCCCCCACGACGACGAGCGCCGTGAACGAGAAGCGCCGGCCGCCCTTGACGACCTTCGCCACGCGGTTGATCTCGACGACGCGCTCCTTGAGCTCGCGTGTCTCGGTGTATTCGATCCCGCTCAAAACTCGAGTCCTCCCTCGCGCGCGCCGTCGGCGAGCGCCTTGACGCGTCCGTGGTACAGGTAGCCGCCGCGGTCGAACACACACGTGTCCACCTCGGCCTTCTTCGCCGACGCGGCGAGAGCCTTGCCGACCGCCTCCGCCTGCTTGGTCTTGTCACCCTTGAACGACTTCGCGAGCCCGAGATGGGACGCCGACGCGAGCGTCCGGCCCGTGTCGTCGTCGACCAGCTGCGCCTCGATGCCGCGGTTGGAGCGGAAGACGACCAGGCGAGGCCGCTCGGCACTGCCGCGCACCTTCGCGCGCACGCGGCGGTGACGCCGGAGACGAGCTTCTCTGACCGTGAGGCTAGGCACGCTTGCCGACCTTGCGGCGGACGTACTCGCCCTCATAGCGGATTCCCTTGCCCTTGTACGGCTCGGGCGGGCGCACCTTGCGGATCTCGGCGGCCGTCTGGCCGACCATCTGCTTGTCGGTTCCCTTGACGAAGATCTCGGTCGGCGTCGGCACCTCGAACGTGATGCCGGTGCGCGGCTTGATCGTGACCGTGTGCGAGTAGCCGACGCTGAGCTCGAGGTCGGTGCCCTTGAGAGCGGCGCGGTAGCCGACGCCCTGGATCTCGAGCTTCTTCTCGAAGCCCTGCGTGACGCCCTGGACCATGTTGGCGACGAGCGTCCGGGTCAGGCCGTGCAGCGCCCGGTCCTCCCCGCGCTCGGTCGGCCGCTTCACCGTGACGACACCGTCGGCCTGCTCGATCTTCATCCGCGACGGAACCTGCTGCTGCAGCGCCCCGAGCGGGCCGGCGACCGCGACGCGGGCAGGCTCGATCGTGACGGTGACGCCGTCCGGGATGGAGATGGGTGCGTTGCCGATTCTGCTCATTTGGTCACCAGATGAAGGCCACCACTTCGCCGCCGATCCCGCGCTCCTGCGCGGTGCGGCCCGTGACGAGCCCGGACGACGTCGAGAGAATCGCGACGCCCATCCCGCCCAGCACGCGCGGAAGACGGTCCTTCCTCGCGTAGACCCTGCGGCCCGGCTTCGACACGCGCTTCAGGCCGGAGATGACCCGCTCGCGGTTGCGGCCGAACTTGAGGTCGACGACCAGGGTATCGAAGGAGTCGCCCTTCTCTACGTGATAGTCCCGGATGTAGCCCTCCTCCTTGAGGAGGCGGGCGATCTCGACCTTCATCCGCGAGCTCGGCATGGTCGCGTGTTCGTGCAGCGCCTTGTTGGCGTTGCGGATGCGGGTCAGCATGTCTGCGATTGGATCGGTCAGCACAGTGTCTCTCCTACCAGCTCGACTTCGTCATGCCGGGAATCGCGCCCTGGTGCGCCAGTTCGCGGAGGCAGATCCGGCACAGGCCGAACTTCTTGAAGACCGCACGCGGGCGGCCGCACCGGTTGCAGCGCGTGTAGTTGCGCGTCTTGTACTTCTGGGGTCGCCGTTGCTTCACGACGAGCGACGTCTTCGCCATTACTGATCCCTCCTGTCGCCGTCGGCGAACGGCAGGCCGAGGGCCCGCAGCAGCGCGAGGGCTTGCTCGTCGTTCGCGGCGCTCGTCGTGATGGTCACGTCGAGCCCGCGGACCTGCTGGATGTCGTCGTAGTTGATCTCCGGGAAGATGAGCTGCTCGCGAATGCCGAGCGAGAAGTTGCCGCGGCCGTCGAGCGAGCGCGGGTTGAGACCGCGGAAGTCGCGGATCCGGGGCAGCGCGATCGAGACGAGCCGGTCGAGGAACTCGTACATCCGCGCGCCGCGCAGCGTAACGCGCGCGCCGACGGCCATCCCCTCGCGCAGCTTGAACTGTGCGATCGACTTGCGGGCGCGGCGGATCTGGGCGCGCTGGCCCGCGATCGTCGTCAGCTCCTCGATGGCGGAGTCGAGCAGCTTCGACTCGGTCTTCGCCTCGCCGACGCCCATGTTCAGCGTGATCTTCTCGAGGCGCGGCGCCTGCATGATCGAGTCGAGCCCGAGCTCCTCCATGAGGCGTGGCCGGATCTCGTTCTCGTACTGCTCTTTCAGGCGGGGTGTGTACGTGTCGGCTACGGCGCTCATCCGCGATCGATCTCCTCGCCGCACTGCTTGCAGACGCGAATGCGGACCTGCCGGTCCTTGACCGTCTTCTCGATCGTCCCGACGCGGGTCGGCTTGCCGCAGACGGGGCAGACGACCATCACGTTCGAGACGGGCAGTGGCGCAGCCAGATCGATGATCCCGCCCGGGGTCATCCCGCCGCCGCCCATGCCCATCGTGTTCTGGATCGCCTGCGGGCGGCGATGCCGCTTGACGATGTTGATGTTCTCCACGACGACGCGTCCCTGCTTGGGCAGCGACTCGATCACGCGCCCCTCCTTGCCGGCGTCCTTGCCGCGGAGCACGCGCACGATGTCGCCCTTTTTTACTTTCATGGTCTGAGCCACGGTCAGAGCACCTCCGGAGCAAGGCTGACGATCTTCATGAAGTTCTTCTCGCGCAACTCGCGGGCGACAGGCCCGAAGATGCGTGTGCCGCGCGGGTTGCGCTGCTGGTCGATGATCACCGCGGCGTTCTCGTCGAAGGCGATCGACGTGCCGTCGTTGCGGCTGAACGGCTTCTTCGTGCGCACGACGACCGCTTGCACGACCTCGCCCTTCTTGACCGCACCCTGCGGAGTGGCGGTCTTGACGGTGCCGACGATGATGTCGCCGACGCGCGCGTAGCGGCGGTGGTGGCCGCCCTTGACCCGGATGCAGAGGATCTCGCGGGCGCCGGTGTTGTCGGCGATCTTGAGACGGGACTCCTGCTGGATCACTTCGCGGCCTCCACGACTTCGGCGAGGCGCCAGCGCTTCGTCTTCGACAGCGGGCGAGTCTCGACGATGCGGACGATGTCGCCCACGTTCGCCGCGTTCTGCTCGTCGTGGGCGTGGAACCTGACGCTCCGGCGAATGACCTTCTTGTACCGCTGGTGCGAGCTGATCAGCTCGACCTTGACGACGATCGTCTTGTCCATCGCGCTCGAGACCACGACGCCGCGGCGCTCCTGGCGCCGGCCACGGTCGTGCTCGGGCTTGGGCACGCGGACGATCGGCTTTCGCTCGCCGCCCGGCGGCACGCGCCGGCGGGTCTTCGGCGAGCGCAGGCGGCGCGGAAGGCGCTTGCGCTTCTTCTTCGGCTCGGACTGAGGCGCCGCTGCCTGCTCGGCCGCGGGCTCTTCAGCCGCAGGCTCCTCCGCCGCAGGCTCTTCGGCCGCGGCCTCTTCAGCCGCGGGCTCTTCAGCTGCAGGCTCCTCGGCCGCAGGCTCCTCGGCCGCAGGCTCCTCGGCCGCAGCCTCCTCAGCCGCAGGCTCCTCGGCGGCAGCCTCCTCAGCCGCAGGCTCCTCGGCGGCAGCCTCCTCAGCCGCAGGCTCCTCGGCGGCAGCCTCTTCAGCCGCAGGCTCCTCAGCCGCAGGCTCTTCAGCCGCAGGCTCCTCCGCGGAAGCTTCGGGCTCTTCCGCGGCAGGCTCCTCTACGGCCTCCGATTCTTCGACCGGAGCCTCGGCCGGGGTCTCTTCGGCCGACTCCGGCTCGGCCGGAGTCTCCTCGATCTGTTCGTCGTTCTGCTCGTTCTCGCTCAAGACGCTGCCCTTGCCTTTTCTGCCTCGCGTTCGTTCACAACTGTCAGGATCCGTGCGATCTCGCGCTTCGCCAGCTTCAGGTGCGCGGAGTTCTCGAGCGCGCCGGTCACGGACTGGAAGCGGAGGTTGAACAGCTCGCGCCGCCGCTCCGCGAGCCGATCGTTGAGCTCGTCGTCGGTCAGGTCACGTAGTTCCGATGCCCGGGTCAAAAGAGTGCGTCCTCTCTCTTTACGACCTTCGTCTTCACGGAGAGCTTCTGGCCGGCCAGGCGGAGCGCTTCCTTGGCGAGCGGCTCCGGCACGCCGGCGAGCTCGAACATCACGCGCCCCGGTTTGATCACGCAAACCCAGCCCTCGGGCGAGCCCTTGCCGGAGCCCATGCGCGTCTCGGCCG
This sequence comes from uncultured Actinomycetes bacterium, assembly GCA_963743545.1. Lineage (GTDB taxonomy): Bacteria > Actinomycetota > Thermoleophilia > Gaiellales > Gaiellaceae > Palsa-739. The sequence goes on from CAVUQB010000007.1 coordinate 395,972, forward strand.
GCTTCTTCGTGAAGCTCTTGTCGGGGAAGACGTTGATCCAGACCTTGCCGCCGCGCTTGATCTTGCGCGTCATCGCGATCCGGGCGGCCTCGATCTGCCGGTTCGTGATCCAGCCGGCGTCGAGGGCCTTGAGCCCGTAGTCGCCGTGCTGGACGACGGTCTGCCCGCTCGACGTGCCGCGGCGGCGGCCGCGGTGCACCTTGCGGTACTTGGTCTTCTTCGGCATGAGCATCAGCTCTCACCGTCCTTCGGCGCTTCTGGAGCCTTCTTGCGCGGAGCGCGCTTCGGCTTCGCCTCGGCGGCGGGCGCCCCCTCGGTCGGCGTTGCGGCCTCCTGCGTAGCGGTCTCCACCACCGGCGGCGTCTCCACCGGAGTCGGCTCCACCGGAGTCGTCTGGGCCTGCTGCTCGGTCACCGGCTGCTCGCGCTCCTCGACCGGCGGAGTGGCCTGATCCTGGGTGCGCGGCGGCCGCTCGCCCTGCTGGTCGCGGCGAGGACGCCCGCCCGAGCCGGGACCCCGGCCCCTGCCGCGCCCGGGACCGCCGGGCCCGCCGGGCCCGCCGCCCTGGCCACGCCTGCGCTGCCGCACGGGGCCGAGGCCCTCGCGGTCGGGGCCGCTCCGGCGCCCGCTCTCGCGGGAGGCGCCGAGGCCCTCGAGCGCTCCGCCGCGGCGACGCCGTGTGTCCTGGTCGCCCAGCCGCGTGTCGCCGGTGTCGAAGCCCTCCGGCATGATCTCGCCCTTGTTGATCCAGACCTTCACGCCGATCCGGCCGGACGCCGTCTTCGCCTCGACGAAGCCGTAGTCGATGTCCGCGCGGATCGTGTGCAGCGGGACGCGTCCCTCGCTGTACATCTCGCGCCGGCTCATCTCGCCGCCGCCCAGGCGGCCCGAGCACTGGATCTTCACGCCGGCCGCGCCCGAGCGGATCGCGGAGGCGAGTGCACGCTTCATCGCGCGCCGGAAGGCGACGCGGTTCGAGAGCTGCTCGGCGATCGACTGCGCGACGAGCTTCGCGTCGAGCTCCGGGCGCTTGATCTCGTTGATGTTGATGTGGACGTTCTTCTGCGTGAGCGCATGCAGGTCTCGCCGTAGCGCGTCGACCTCGACGCCCGACTTCCCGATCACGATCCCCGGCCGCGCCGTGTAGATGTCGACCGTGATCCGCTGCTTGTCCTTGCGGATCAGGATGTCGGACAGGCCCGCGTGCGCAAGCTTGTTGTAGATGTGCTCGCGAATGCGGACGTCCTCGAGGATGTACGCCGCGAACTCCTTCTTGCCGGTGTACCAGTTGGACTTCCAGTCGTGGATCACGCCCACGCGAAGCCCGCCCGGATGGATCTTCTGGCCCACTACTGATCAGTCTCCTCTGTCGAAGCCTCGGGTTCCGCCTCGGCCGACGGACTCTCCTCGGGCGTCTCCGCCTCTACTTCGGGCTCTTGGGTTTCCGCCTCGGCCACCGGCTCTGCGGTCTCCTCTGCAACGTCTGGTTCGGTCTCGGCAACTTCGGTCTCGGCAACTTCTGCTTCATCCACCGTCTCGGACTCCTCGACGGCCTCCGGCTCCTCGACCGGCTCGGGCTCCGGAGCCGCCATCGCGGGCACGGACGGGATGCCCGCCAGCGACGCTCCCTGCGCGAGCTCGATCGTGATGTGGCACGTCCGCTTGCGGATACGGGCGACGCGACCGCGGGCGCGGGCGCGCCAGCGCTTCAGCGTCGGGCCCTCGTCCGCGAAAGCCGCGAGGACGACGAGCTCGTCGCCCGACCAGTGGAGACCCGGGCGCGTCTCGGCGTTGGCGACGGCCGAGCGCAGCACCTTCTCGACGTCCTTGGCGACGGCGCGGGTCGAGAAGGCGAGGATCGTCCGCGCCTCCGGCACCGAGCGGCCGCGGATGAGGTCGGTGACGAGCCGCGCCTTCCGCGCGCTCGAATGCACCCAGCGCGCCTGCGCGCGCACCGTCTCCCGCTCCTGCTGCTCGGCGACTGCCATCAGCGCTTCACCTTCGCCGTGCGGTCGCCGGCGTGCCCGCGGAAGGTCCGCGTCGGCGCGAACTCGCCGAGCTTGTGACCGACCATCTGCTCGGAGATGAACACGGGCACGTGCTTACGGCCGTCGTGGACGGCGATCGTGTGTCCGACCATCTCCGGGAAGACCGTCGAGGCGCGCGACCAGGTGCGGATCATGTTCTTGTTGCCGGACGCGTTCATCGCCTCGATCCGGCTCATCAGCCGCTCCTCCACGAACGGCCCCTTCTTCGAAGACCTGCTCACTAGCGGCGACCCTCCTTGCCGCGGCGGCGGCCGCGGACGATCAGCTTGTCCGATTGCTTGTGCTTGCGACGGGTGCGCTTGCCGAGTGTCGGCACGCCCCACGGGGTGACCGGGTGGCGGCCGCCCTTCGACTTGCCCTCGCCGCCGCCGTGTGGGTGGTCGACGGGGTTCATCGCGGAGCCGCGCACGGTCGGGCGCTTCCCGCGCCAGCGGCTGCGGCCGGCCTTGCCGATGGTGATGTTCTGGTGGTCGACGTTCCCGACCTGGCCGATCGTGGCCCGGCAGGTGAGCGGCACGCGGCGCATCTCGCCGGACGGAAGGCGCAGCACCGCGAAGTCGCCGTCCTTCGCCACGAGCTGGATGCCCGAGCCGGCGGAACGCGCCATCTTCGCGCCCTGGCCCGGCTTGAGCTCGACCGCGTGGACGAGCGTCCCTGTCGGGATGTTCTCGAGCGGCAGCGCGTTGCCGACGCGGATGTCCGCGGCCGGCCCCGACTCGACGTTGGCGCCGACGCGCAGCTGCGCGGGCGCGAGGATGTAGCTCTTCGCGCCGTCGGCGTAGTGGAGCAGCGCGATCCGCGCCGACCGGTTCGGGTCGTACTCGATCGCGGCGACCTTGGCCGGGACGCCGTCCTTGCGGCGTTTGAAATCGATGATCCGGTAGCGGCGCTTGTGACCGCCGCCCTGGTGGCGCGTCGTGATCCGGCCGTTCCCGTTGCGGCCGGCCTTCTTCGAAAGCGGCGCGAGCAGGCTCTTCTCCGGCTGCGACTTCGTGATCTCCTCGAACGTGGAGACGGACATGAAGCGGCGCCCGGCGCTCGTCGGCTTGTAGCGGCGGATCGGCATCTAGAGCTGGGCTCCTTCGAAGATCTCGATCTTGTCGCCGGGCTTGAGCTCGACGATGGCCTTCTTCCAGCCGGGGCGCGTGCCCTTGATCGCTCCGCGCCGCTTGGGCTTGGGCTGCATCTTGATCACGTTGACGCCCACGACCTTGACGTCGAACAGTTCCTCGACGGCCTGGCGGATCTGCGTCTTGTGCGCGTCCTTGTGCACCTTGAACGTGTAGCGGTTCTCGGTGATCTGGTGGTAGCTCTTCTCGCTGACCACGGGCTTGATCAGGATCTCGGCGGGATGAAGGCTCACTGTGCCCTACCCTGCACGAGCGGCAGCGCGGCCTCGCTCACGACGAGCGAGCGCGCCCACACGACGTGCGCGACCTCGAGCTCGGCGGGCACGGTCACGAGCACCCGCGGCAGATTGCGGAACGACTTGATCAGGGTCACCTCGTCCTCGGTCGCGACGACGACCGTCGGCTCCGCCTGGCCCCAGCCCTGCAGGAGCTCCAGGGCCTGCTTCGTCGACGGCGTCTCGAACGAGTCGCCCGCGATGAGGCCGAGCGTTCCCGCCTGGGCGTGGTCGCTGAGCGCGGCGCGCAGAGCGGCGCGCGCAGCCTTCTTGTTCACCTTGACCGAGAAGTCGCGCGGTCCCGGCGGGAAAGCGACGCCGCCGCCGGTGAACTGCGGCGCGCGGATCGTGCCCGCGCGCGCGCGGCCGGTCCCCTTCTGGCGCCACGGCTTCGAGCGGCCGCCGGCGACGAGGCCACGGCTCTTCGCAGCGCGCGTGCCCTGCCGGCGCGCGTTCAGCTCCGCCCGGACGGCCTCGTGCACGAGGTGCGGCTTGATCTCGGCGGCGAAGACGGCCTCGTCGAGCGAGACCTGCTTCTCCGCGCCCCCCAGCACGGGTGCCTTCGGCGCGGCCATCAGCGCACGTCCTCCCGGATCTCGACCAGGCCGTTCTTCGGCCCGGGCACGGCGCCCTTGACGAGCAGGAGGTTCCGCTCAGGGTCGACGGAGTGGACGGTGAGCCCGACCTGGGTGGCGCGCTTGCCGCCCATGCGGCCCGCCATCTTCATGCCCTTGAAAACGCGCGACGGTGTCGCCGACGCGCCTATGGAGCCCGGCTTGCGGACGTTGTGCGAGCCGTGGCTGACCGGGCCGCGGTGGAAGTTGTGCCGCTTGATCGTCCCCTGGAAGCCCTTGCCGATGCCGGTGCCGGAGACCTTCACCTTGTCGCCCGGCTGGAAGATCTCGACCGTGACGTTCTCGCCCTGGACGGCTTCGGCGAAGTGCCCGCGGAACTCGACGAGGTGGCGGTAGGCACCCTCGACGCCGGCTTTCTCGAGATGGCCGCGCTCCGGCTTCGAGATCTTGCGGTCGGCGACCAGCTCCCACGCGAGCTGAACGGCCTCGTAGCCGTCGGCGTCCGGTGTGCGGACGGCGACGACGGGACACGGGCCGGCTTCGATCACGGTCACCGGGGTCACGGCGCCGCTCTCCTCGTCGAAGAGCTGCGTCATCCCGAGCTTCTTGCCGACGAGACCCTTCATCTCAGAGCTTGATCTCGATGTCGACGCCGGCCGGGAGGTCGAGCCGCATCAGCGAGTCGACCGTCTTCGGGGTCGGCGAGTGGATGTCAATCAGGCGCTTGTGCGTGCGCACCTCGAAGTGCTCCCGCGAGTCCTTGTCCTTGAACGGGGACCGGATCACGCAGTAGACGTTCTTCTCGGTGGGCAGGGGCACAGGGCCGGTGATGGTGGCGCCGGTGCGCTGGGCCGTGTCCACGATGTCGCGCGCGGACTTGTCCACCTGCTGGTGGTCGTAGCCCTTCAGCCTGATACGGATCTTCTGCTGTGGCACCGGCGCCTCCCGTCCTCTCTACGCGATGATCTCGGTGACGACGCCTGCACCCACCGTCCGGCCACCCTCACGGATGGCGAAGCGGAGGCCCTGGTCCATGGCAATCGGCTGGATCATCTCGATCTCCATGTTCGTGTTGTCGCCCGGCATGACCATCTCCTGGCCGTCCGGCAGCTTGATCGAGCCGGTGACGTCGGTCGTCCGGAAGTAGAACTGCGGCCGGTAGCCGTTGAAGAACGGCGTGTGGCGGCCGCCCTCCTCCTTCGAGAGCACGTAGACCTCGGCCTTGTAGTGCGTGTGCGGCGTGATCGAACCCGGCTTGGCGAGCACCTGTCCGCGCTCGACCTCCTCGCGCTTGGTGCCGCGGAGCAGCGCTCCCGCGTTGTCGCCGGCCTGCGCCGAGTCGAGCGTCTTGTTGAACATCTCGACGCCCGTCACGACCGTCTTCTCCACGTTCTCGTGGATGCCGACGATCTCGATCTCGTCGCCGATCTTGATCTCGCCCTGCTCCACGCGACCGGTCACGACGGTGCCGCGACCCGTGATCGTGAAGACGTCCTCGATCGGCATCAGGAACGGCTTGTCGAGGTCGCGAACCGGCTCCGGAATGTAGGAGTCGACGGCTTCCATGAGCTCGACGATCTTCTGGCTCCACTCCGGATCGCCCTCGAGCGCCTTCAGCGCCGAAACCTGGATGATCGGAATGTCGTCGCCCGGGAACTCGTACTTCGAGAGGAGCTCACGCACCTCCAGCTCGACGAGCTCGAGCAGCTCCGGATCGTCGACCATGTCGGCCTTGTTGAGTGCGACGACGATCGCCGGCACCTCGACCTGGCGGGCGAGCAGGATGTGCTCGCGCGTCTGCGGCATCGGGCCGTCAGCCGCCGAGACCACGAGGATCGCGCCGTCCATCTGGGCGGCACCCGTGATCATGTTCTTGATGTAGTCGGCATGCCCCGGGCAGTCGACGTGCGCGTAGTGGCGGTTGTCCGTCTCGTACTCGACGTGCGCGGTGTTGATCGTGATGCCGCGCTGCCGCTCCTCGGGCGCCTTGTCGATCTGGTCGAAGGCAACGGCCTCGCCGCCGCCCTTCTCCGACAGCACCTTCGTGATCGCCGCGGTCAGGGTCGTCTTGCCATGGTCGATGTGACCGATGGTGCCGACGTTGACGTGCGGCTTTGTCCGCTCGAACTTCTGCTTTGCCATGTGTCGCTCTCCCTATTCCCTTTCTCGCTCGCTCAGCTCTCGCTTGCTCAACCCTGCGAGTCCATGATCTCGCTCGCGATCGACTGAGGCACTTCCTCATAGCGATCGAACTGCATGGTGAAATCTGCCCGGCCCTGCGTCATCGAACGCAGGTCCGTCGCGTACCCGAACATCTCGGACAGCGGGACGCTCGCCTTCACAACCTGGGCGTTGCCGAGAGGATTCATCGACTCGATCCTGCCGCGGCGGCTGTTGAGGTTCCCCATCACGTCGCCGAGGTACTCCTCGGGCGTCGTGACCTCGACCGCCATCGTCGGCTCGAGCAGGTGTGGCTTCGCCCGCTTCATCGCCTCCTTGAAGGCCATGGAGCCGGCGATCTTGAAGGCCCGTTCGCTCGAATCGACGTCGTGGTACGACCCGTCGACGAGCTCGATCTTGATGTCCACGACGGGATAGCCCGCGAGGATGCCCGAGCCCATCGCCTCCTGGATCCCGGCGTCGACGGCCGGGATGTACTCCTTCGGGATCTTGCCGCCGACGATCTTGTCGCCAAACTCGTAGCCCGCGCCCGGCTCCTGCGGGTGGAGATTGATGACGACATCGCCGTACTGGCCGGAGCCGCCGGTCTGCCGGACGAACTTGCCCCGGATGCCGAGCGCCTCCTTGCCGACCGTCTCGCGGTACGCGACCTGCGGGCGGCCGACGTTCGCGTCGACGTTGAACTCCCGCTTGAGGCGGTCGACGATGATCTCGAGGTGCAGCTCGCCCATCCCGGAGATGAGCGTCTGCCCCGTCTCCTCGTCGGTCTCGACGCGGAAGGTCGGATCCTCCTCTGCCAGCCGCTGGAGACCGGTCGAGAGCTTGTCCTGATCGGCCTTCGACTTCGGCTCGACAGCGACCGCGATCACCGGATCCGGGAAGGTCATCGACTCGAGCACGATCGGTGCGTTGTCGGCGGCCAGCGTGTCGCCGGTCGTCGTCGCCTTGAGGCCGACGCCGGCCGCGATCTCGCCGGCCATGATCTCCTCCCGCTCCTCGCGGTGGTTCGCGTGCATCTGGAGGATGCGGCCGATGCGCTCGGTGCGGCCCGTGATCGTGTTGAGCACGCGGTCGCCGGCCTTGAGCGTGCCGGAGTAGACGCGGAAGTACGTCAGCTTGCCGACGTACGGATCGGACATGACCTTGAAGGCCAGAGCCGAGAACGGCGCCTTCGGGTCGGCGGCCCGCTCCTCGTCGCCGCCCGACTTCGGGTCGGTGCCGTGCACCGGCGGTACGTCGAGCGGGCTCGGCAGGTAGTCGACGACGGCGTCGAGCAGCAGCTGGACGCCCTTGTTCTTGAAGGCGGAGCCGAGCAGTACCGGCGTGATCTCGTCGGCGAGCGTGCCCGCGCGGACGGCGCGGCGGATCATCTCCGCCGTCACCGAGGACTCGTCCTCGAGGTACGCCCCGAGCACCTCGTCGTCGAAGTGCGAGATCGCGTCGATCAGCTGGTGGTGGTACTCCTGGGCCTGCTCGACGAGCTCGGCCGGGATCTCGACGACGTCGAACTCCTTGCCGAGGTCGTCCTTGTAGACGACGGCCTGCATGTCGACGAGGTCGACGACGCCTGTGAAGTTCTCCTCGGCGCCGATCGGGATCTGCAGCGGCACCGGGTTGGCGCCGAGCCGGTCGCGCATCGATTGCACGGCGGCGAAGAAGTTCGCGCCGGTGCGGTCCATCTTGTTGATGAAGGAGATGCGCGGCACCTTGTACTTGTCCGCCTGCCGCCACACCGTCTCGGACTGCGGCTGCACGCCCGCGACGGAGTCGAAGACGGCGACGGCGCCGTCGAGGACGCGCAGGCTGCGCTCGACCTCGACCGTAAAGTCCACGTGGCCGGGCGTATCGATGATGTTGATCCGATAGTCCCGCCAGAACGCGGTCGTCGCAGCGGACGTGATCGTGATCCCGCGCTCCTGCTCCTGGGCCATCCAGTCCATCGTCGCGGCGCCCTCGTGCACCTCGCCCAGCTTGTGGGTGATGCCGGTGTAGTAGAGGATCCGCTCGGTCGTCGTCGTCTTGCCCGCGTCGATGTGGGCCATGATCCCGATGTTGCGGACGCGGTCGAGCGCGACGGCCTGTTCTGTGGTCTTGGTGCTCAAGTCTTCCTTATCCCTTCGGTCTACCAGCGGTAGTGCGCAAAGGCCTTGTTGGCCTGCGCCATCCGGTAGACATCGTCCTTCCGCTTGAACGCGCCGCCCTGCTGGTTCAGCGCGTCGAGAATCTCGTTGGCGAGCTTGTCGTTCATGCCCTTCTCGCGCCGCTCGCGGGCATAGGTCACGAGCCAGCGCACGGCAAGCGTGCGGGCGCGGCGCTGCGGCACTTCGACCGGCACCTGGTAGTTCGCGCCGCCGACGCGGCGGCTGCGCACCTCGAGGACCGGGGTGACCGTCTTCACGGCCGCTTCGAGCACCTCGACCGGCGGCCGGCCGGTCTTCGTCCCGACGGTCTCGAGCGCGCTGTAGACGATCTGCTCGGCGGTCGACTTCTTGCCGTCGAGCATGACCTTGTTGATCACCTGCGTGACGAGCGGCGACCCGTAGACGGAGTCGGGCTCGACCGCGCGGACTTGAACCTCGGCACGACGCGGCATCACGAGCCCCGCTTGGCGCCGTACTTCGAGCGGCCCTGCTTCCGGTCGGAGACTCCGCCGGTGTCGAGGGCTGCGCGGATGATCTTGTAGCGATAGCCCGGGAGATCCTTCGTCGAGCCGCCGCGCACGAGCACGACGGAGTGCTCCTGCAGGTTGTGCCCCTCGCCCGGGATGTACGCGCCGACCTCTGCCCCGTTCGTCAGGCGCACGCGGGCGACCTTCCGCAGCGCCGAATTCGGCTTCCTCGGCGTCTGCGTCATGACGCGCGTGCACACGCCGCGCTTCTGCGGCGCGCCGGCGAGAGCGGGTGTCTTCGTCTTCGCCTTCGCGGCCTTGCGGCCCTTGCGCACGAGTTGATTGACAGTCGGCAAATGAGTCCTTTCGTGACGAGACGGTCGGCAGGGGCAAAAGCACCCCGGCCAACCGGTCGGCGGCATGGTAGCGAACCCGCGCGAACCCCGCCAATCGGCCAGAAACCCGCCACTTCGGCTAGTAGCTCGTATTCCGGCCCGAACCTAAAGTACGGCCACCGAAAAACTCTGAGCTGCGGTCATGCATTTGCTTTCAATCGGTCTCGCTATTGCGCTCGGCATCTGCGTCCTGCTGGTGCTCGAGCTGCTCCGCCGGCTACGTCGCCGGACCTCTCGCGATGTCGAGGCTCAGGTCACGGCGACCGTGCAGACGCTCGAAGCGCGGCTCGACGAGCTCGCGCGCGAGCTGTCGAGCGCTGTCAGCCGCGCCGAGGAGGAGGCGCAGCGCAGCCGGTTCCTCGGCCAGATCGCCACCACGATCGACCTCGACGACGCGATCGGCTCCACCCTCCAGGCCGCCGCCGGGCTGCCGAAAGTCGACGCGGCGGTCGTCGAGCTCGATCCCGCCGGCGACGGCGACGAGCGCCTGCTCGGCTCGATCGGCCTCGACCGCGACGAAGATGAGGACGAGGAGGGCGTCCGGATCTTCACGGGCTCTCCCGAGCAGCGCGAGACCCGAGCGATCGAGCTTTCGTACCTGTACGGGGAGGAACAGGCGGCCGGATCGGTACGCGAGGCACTCGGCGTACCGCTCCTCGGCCGCCACGGCCGGATCGGCTGGCTCGGCGTCTTCTCCCGCGATCCCGAGGTCCGGTTCGGCGACGACGACGTGCGCCGGCTCGAGGATCTCGCCGAGCGCGTCGCGCCGGCGATCGAGAACGCGCGCCGCTTCCGCGAGGCACGGCAGCTCGCCAACCTCGACTCCCTGACGGGCCTGCACAACCGCCGCTACTTCTACGAGACCCTGGGCCGCGAGGTCGACCGTGCCCAGCGGTACCAGAGGCGGCTCTCGCTGGTGATCGTCGACGTCGACGGCTTCAAGGAGATCAACGACCGGATCGGCCATCTCGCCGGCGACGCGGTGCTCGCCGAGATCGCCGCCCGCATCCGACAGGTCGTGCGCTCCGCCGACATCCCCTGCCGCGTCGGCGGGGACGAGTTCGCGGTGATCGTGCCCGAGGTCGAGGTGGGCCAGGCCCAACAGCTCGTCGGGAGGATCCAGCGGGCCGTCTCGGCGCAGCCGATCGCGCGCGCCGGCCGCGTTCGCGTCTCGGCCGGAGTGGCGGACATCCAGGCGAACGACAATCCCACGACGCTGTTCGAGCGTGGGGACGAGTCGCTCTATGCGGCGAAGCACGCCGGCAAGGGCGGGCTCGCAGCCGCGGACTGACGCGACGAAACCGCCCGCCGGGGTACTCAAGCCAGCGACTCCGACCGCCGATAGGCGTCGCATGGGTCTCATCGCGAGAGCTCGCCTGTCGCGCGACCTCGGCGCGCGCGTCCGCGACGAGCGCGGCTTCACGCTCCCCGAGCTCCTCGTCACGATGACGATCCTGCTGATCGTCGTGGGCTCCCTCGCATCCGTGCTCGTCGAGTCCACGACATCCGAGGTCGACGCCAACAACCGTTTCACGGCCCAGGTGCAGGACCGCACCGCACTCGACAAGATCGGCCGCGAGCTCCACTGCGCGAGCTTGCTAACCGACACGAGCGGGAACGCCCTCACGGCCGGCACCTCGTACAGCGCGATCACCACGCAGTTGAGTTCGGTCTGCCCGAGCACCCTCGGCACGACGACCTACGTCACTTGGTGCACGTCGGCGAGCACCCTGAAGACCGGCGACTACGCGCTCTATCGCGTCACGGCCACCGCATCCCGCCCGACCTGCAGCTCGGGCGGCAAGGTCAAGTGGGACGACTACCTGCAGACCTCGACGCCGTTCTGCCTGCCCAGCTCGAGCGTCGCGTGCGGCGGCGTGCTCAAGCCGACGGCGAGCCTCCCCATGCTCCACGTCACCTTGCCCGTGGATCTCAACGGGCCAACCTCGACCATCGACAAGTACAACCTCGTCGACGACATCGCCCTGCGGAACGGGACGCGTTCGTGACCGCGCTCCAGAGGCGACACCTACGGGGTGAGGACGGCTTCACGCTCGTCGAGCTGCTGATCGCCATGATCGTGCTGACGGTCGGGATCCTCGCGCTCGTGGCCGCGTACACCTCGGGCTACGTCGCCTTGAATCGGGCGACCCGGATCTCCAGCGCCCAGCTCATCGCCGACTCCCAGATGGAGCGCTTCCGGGCACTCAGCTACACCAACATCTGGCTGAACACGACCTGCGGCACGAACTGCACCGAGGACTCGACCTACAAGGGCGACTCCGTCTACAGCTCGGCGGCCGCCGTGACGGGCTGCACCACCACCGACTCGTCCTGCCTCCCGACGCAGACGAAGGTGGGGCCGGACAATAGGGCCTACCGGCTGGACACCTACGTCGAGTACAGCTGTTTGAGCGGCACCCTGAGCACCTCGCCGACACTCACCTGCGGAACGACGGCGCCGGCGCCGGTCAAGCTCGTCACCGTCGTGGTACGCAGCACGGGCGGCGCAGGTACCGGGTCGGCCGGCACGATCACGGTGCGCGAGCAGTCGGCGTTCACCTCGCTCACAGGGCAGTGAGCTCCGCCCCGCGGATCCCTCGTTCGGGCGAATCACTCCATCAAGGGAACATCGCCGCGAATCCCCCCTTTTGGGGGCGCCGCCGCCGCCAGGCCGACCGACAGTGGGAGCGATGAGCGAACTGCAGCGGTGGAACGCGGCTCCTCGGCCTGTCTCGCGGCCGGTCTTTGCCCGCCTGATGCGGCGGCTGGCCGACGAGAGCGGGATCGCCCTGATCATGGCGATCGCCGTCATGCTCACGCTGACCGTTCTCGTCACGTCGACGCTCGCCTTCACGAGCTCGAACTCGCGCGACGCAAGCCGCAGCGTGGGCACACAGAAGGCGTATGCGGCGGCGGAGGCCGGGCTCAACGACGCAATCGCCGCGGCCCAGGCGGCCCACAGCGACACGACGAAGATGAGCCCCTCGCCCAGCTACGCAGGTGACCCGAACGCGACGGTGACATCGCTCACCGGCGCGGCGACCGCGACCTGGGGCGGGAGCTTCAACGCCTCGACGCAGGTCTGGACGCTCAAGTCGATCGGCAGCGTGCCCAACCCGACCGGTGGAAGCGCCATCACACGCACGCTCACCCAGTCGGGGACCCTCACGCCGCCGCCCTACAACTTCGTCGCTCTCGACACCGGGTGCGACGTGCACACGCTGATCGTCGACTCGAGCGGCCAGCTCAACGTGACGAACAAGATGTTCATCAACTCGTGCAACGGAGTGCAGTTCGGTGTGAAGCCCGACGCGTTCGACATCTTCGGCACGTCCGGGCACGGCAACATCTCCGCGCCGTTTATCGGGGTCGTCGGCGGCTGGGAGACGGACGGCGGCGTCACGCCCAACACGCACACGGTGACCGTGAACGGCATCACGTGCCCCTTGGCCAAGGGCAACAACCCGGTCACGAGCTCCCAGCCCACGGGCTGCCCGCTCACGGGGCAAGCCGCGATCGGCGACCCGCTCGCCGGGAAGGTGACGCCGCCGGCGCTGGGCTCGCCTGCCTGCACCACCACAAGCTACGGCACCCCGGCCAACTACAGCCCGAACCAGAAGGTCAGCACGACCATGACCGCGGCTCAGACGACCGTCAAGTCCACCGGGACGGCGATTCAGAACGGCGATGTCATCCAGATCGGCAGCGAGCAGATGCTCGTCACGGCCGGCGGGGGGACGACCACTCTCACGATCCAACGGGGATATCTCGGTACGACGGCCGCCACGCACAGCGCCAACACGACGATCCAGAAGGTTCCCACCACCACGCTGGGAACCGCTGCCAACCCCGCACCGTGCACGATCGCGTCGGGGACCGTGACGCTCCAGCCGGGCACGTACTACGGAGGCATCTGCATCGGCGCCTGGAGCGGAGCGAGTTGCGGCAGCAACATCGGCGGCAACTGCCAGGCCGGAAACGCCCCGGTCGCGTACAGCCCGGCAGTGTCGGTGAACGCCAGCTCGGGTATCTCCGCAACGACGACGAGCATTCCCGTCGACTGGTCGGGCTCCAGTACGGCGGATCCTGTCTCGACTGGCGACGTGATCCTGATCGGCAGCGAGCAGATGCTCGTGACCAATGCCCCGGCCACGAACGGCTCTGCGACGTTGACCGTCACGCGCCACTACAACGGCACCACGGCCGCGACGCACAGCAACAACTCCGCGGTGACCCAGGAGCCGCCGGTCAGCACCGCCCACGTGACCTTCGCGTCGGGAACGTACATCATGGCCGGCGGTGGTCTCTTCGTCTGCGGCCTGTCGACCCTCTCGGCGCCGGATGTGCTCATCTACAACACGCAGGACCCCTCGCACACCTCGGGAAGCGGTGCGATCGACCAGGTCGAGATCAACACGACGGGCAGCATCTCGCTCGGTCCCCAGAACTCCGGCGCGTACGAAGGCCTGACGTACTTCCAGGACCCGAACCTCGCAGTGGCGCCGAGCGACACCTGCGAGAACAGGACGTATTTCAACAACAACCCCAATCCGGACGCCCCGACCCAGGCACAGATCAACGAGTTCGACCTGGCGCTGATGTCGATGGCGAGCAGCGGCTCCAACGGACCGCTCGGCTCGATCTCCGGTTCGTTCTACGCGCCTGCGAACACGGCGGAATTCGCCGATGCCGTCGGCGGAACCGCGAACCTCGCCGTGCTCACCTCGTGCATTCTGATCGACGGCGGGGCCTCCACGTTCGCCTTCCAGCCAGCGGGCCTCTTCGGGTCAACCTTGGTTCTCGGCCCGCAGGCCGGCTAGGCGCCCGACTCGACCTCGTCCGGGCCGAACTCGCGCACTACGCGGGCGGGGACGCCCGCGACCATCGTGTACGGCGGCACGTCGGCGGTGACGACGCTACCGGCGCCGACAATCGCGAACTCCCCCACCGTGACGCCGGCGAGGATCGTGCTGCGCAGACCGAGGTAGGCGCCCCGGCGGATGGTCGTGCGCAGCCCGGCACGCGTGGCCTCGTCGCCGAGCAAGGGGTAGAAGTGGCGCGGGTAGTAGGTGTGACCGAGGATCGTCGTCTGGGCGATCACGGTCACGTCGTCCTCGAGGGTCACCGAGGACGGAGCGGCGTCGTCGATGAAGACCTCGGTGCCGATGAAGACCCGCCGGCCGACGTGGACGCCGCGGCGCCGGTGGAGCGACGCGCGCGCGGCCGGAGGGAGCGGCGCGTAGCGCGCCGCAACGTGCAGCCAGCGCTTGCCGACGGCCCCGACGACGCGCACACCCTGTGTCTCCGGCCCGACCGGGATGTTCCCCCACAACTTCTCGAGCATCCCGCAAGGCTATGCCCTGCGGCCGCCGGCCCTACTGGATCCGGAGGAAGGGCAGGTACTCCGTGAGGTCGATCGCCGCCGGCTGCGGCAGCTGGTCGCGGAGGCAGGTCGTCCGGTTCAGAGCCTGGTTCTGCTCCCTGATCGTCCACTGCTCGAAGGACTGCGCGCGCTCGAAGCCGCGCAGGGCGGCGACGATCGCCGGCCGCACCGTGACAAGCGGCAGGGCGCCGAGCTGTTGTGCCGGACCGAGCGGCCGCACCGAGAAGGTGCCGAGGAGCGTCGTCAGGCGGGACGTTCGCCCGGTCGGCAGCGTGAACAGGCGCTGCGGCGCCGCCTCCTCGACTGCGTATCCCGTTCGCTCCGCGAGCCACGGTGGAGTCGGCGTGACGCGGACTTGCCGGACGAGCAGGTCCGGATAACGCGGAGTAGAACGCCGCCACCTCGCCCGTCGTCGGCTTCGCGGCGTAGCGCAGTTGCTCGAGTCGCGCCCGCCGGAGCTCGTCCCCGAGCACCGACAGCGCGATCCCGGCCGTCGCGTGCGCCTGATGCAGCGCCGCGAGATAGGCGCCTCGCTTCCCGTGGAACGAGTCCCGGATCACCTCCTGCTGCGCGGCGAGGACGGCGTGCCGTGACACCGAGCGCTGGGCCGCCTCGACGAGCCGCTCGAACAGGGCGCTGAGCGCAGCGTCGCGGTCACCCGTCAAGGCCTGGAGCGAGCTCAGGGTGCCGCCGCCGATGGCACCGATGCCCTCGCTGCGGCACACCGTGCCGTGCGGCAGGATGAGCTGCCCCGCCGTGACGGAGCGGTTGAAGGTCTTCCCGAGCATGTGGGGCGCGTTGCAGAGGCTCCGCGTTCGCGCCCAGAGCCAGACGCAGGCCGCCTTCGGCTTGTCGGGATCCATCTCTTTCTTGTTCCACTCCTGCCAACCCCAGGAGAAGACGGAGCCCAGGCCGAGCTCCTTCGCGATGCGCTTCGCCGAGAGTCCCTCCCACTTGACGACCTGGTACCAGGCCGAGGCGGGCACGAGGCCGTTCCGGCCGCCCACTCCCTTCTGGCTCAGGAAGCTGATCATGATCCCGAGCCGGTTCGACGGGATGCCGAGCGAGGCGAGATCGACGACGGCGTTCCGGTAGCTCTCCCGCAGCAGCCGGTTGCCGAGGATCGGGCCGAGCGGCCAGATCTTGGTGGCGGGCAGATAGACCTCGCGCACGACGTCGGAGACCTTCGCCACCGAGCGCCACCACGCGACGGCGTCGTCGGATCCGGCATAGGGGGACTTGTTGACGAGCAGGACCGGATGCGCGCCGAGCGCCGCGAGGTCCTGCAAGAACGCGAGCACGTTCGCGCGGTACTGGGCCGTCGAGGCGGTCCAGGGAGTCGGGATCGTCGCGCCGAAGAGCTCGTTCTCGACGACGAGCGGCGTCGCGCAGCCTCCGCTGCGCACGACGGCCTTCTGATATTCGGCCTGCGCGGCGGCCTCGATGGTGGAGGGATCGGCGGGCACGGCGGGTGTGCCGACCTTCGCCGACATCTTGAGGTCGAAGGCGTAGGTCGCGGCGCCCCGGGCGCGCGCGGCGACCGCGTAGTCCGTTCCGGAGTGCGTGGTGGCCGCGAGCAGCGTGCCCGGCTTGGCGAGGATCGGCAGAAGCGACGGCCAGCCGTACTCGCCCCAGACGGTCTGCTGCGCCCGGATGCCGCACTGGCCCGCAAAGACGGGCTCGGACACCGCGGTGCCGGCGGCCGAGAAGGCACGCCGCAGTGGCGACCGCCGAGAACGAGAGCAAGACTTCCCCACGACCCGCCTCTGTGTAGCAGAGAGGGCGGCTCTTCGCCGCCCTCCCTTGCGAACTGCTTACGCCGCGCCCTAGTCGTCGAGCGGCGTTTCGACCTCGGGAACCTCTTCGGCCTCGAGGTCGCTCTTCGGCTCTGCGTCCCCGTTCGCCTCCGGCTCGCCGCCGAAGTCGAGCCCGAGCCCGGCTAGAGCGTCGGAGCCGTCGCTGCCGATCTCCTCGAGCGCCGCGAGGAGCTGCTCCTCGGTCTGCGGGCGCGCGAGCGCGCTCGCCGGCACCTTGTCGGACGGCCCGATCTCGATCGTCCGATACCGCTTCAGGCCTGTCGCCGCCGGAATCAGCTTCCCGATGATGACGTTCTCCTTCAGCCCGAGCAGCCGGTCGACCTTGCCCTCGATCGCTGCGTCGGTCAGCACCTTCGTCGTCTCCTGGAAGGACGCGGCCGAGAGGAAGGACTCCGTCGCGAGCGACGCCTTCGTGATCCCGAGGATCAGCGGCTCCGACGTCGCCTGCTCCTTCTTTTCCTTCTTGACGCGTGCGTTCTCCCGCTCGAGCACGATCTTGTCCACGAGCTGGCCGGGCAGAAGATCGGTGCCGCCGTTGTTCTCGACGCGCACCTTCTTCAGCATCTGCCGGACGATCAGCTCGATGTGCTTGTCGTGGATCTCGACGCCCTGCGACTTGTAGACCTTCTGCACCTCGCCGACGAGGTACAGCTCGGTCTCGGTATAGCCCTTCAGGCGCAGGAGATCGGACGGGCTGATCGAGCCCTCGTGCAGCGGGTCACCCGCTTCGACGTGCTCGCCCTGCGCCACGCTGAGCCGCGTCCGCCGCGGGACGAGGATCGAGAAGTCGTCCTCCTCGTTGCCGGTGTCGGCCACGACCGTGATCCGAAGCTGACGCTCGGTCTCCTCGAGCGCGACGGTGCCCGTCACCTCGGCGAGCGCCGCGGCGCCCTTCGGGTTACGCGCCTCGAAGATCTCGACGACGCGCGGCAGGCCGTGCGTGATGTCGGCGCCGGCGACGCCGCCCGTGTGGAAGGTCCGCATGGTCAGCTGCGTGCCCGGCTCGCCGATCGACTGGGCGGCGATGATCCCGACCGCGTCGCCGATCTCCGACAGCTCGCCGGTCGCGAGGAACGTGCCGTAGCACTGGCGGCACACGCCGGTCTCGGCCTTGCACTTCAGCACCGACCGGACCGGAATCGAGAAGTCCTCGGCGATCTCGTCGCCGAGCTCCTCGACGATCTGCCGCAGCCGGGGCACCTTGATCTCCTCGCCCTTCGAGGCGACGACCGTCTTGCCCGGCTTGCCGGATGCGAGCGGCTTGTGGATGTCCTCGGCGATGATCCGACCGGCGACGGACTTGTTCAGCCCTTCCGGCAGGAACAGCGGCAGCTCGACGAACTCCTTCGTCTTGCAGTTCTCCTCACGGATGATCACGTCCTGCGAGACGTCGACGAGGCGGCGCGTCAGGTAGCCCGAGTCGGCCGTGCGGAGCGCCGTGTCGGCAAGACCCTTGCGGGCGCCGTGGGTCGAGATGAAGTACTCGAGCACCGACAGGCCCTCCATGAAGTTCGCCTTGATCGGCCGCTCGATGATCTCGCCCTTCGGATTCGCCATCAGGCCGCGCATGCCGGCGAGCTGGCGCAGCTGGGCGAACGAGCCACGAGCGCCGGAGTTGGCCATCATGTAGATCGGATTCAGCTCGTTGAGGTTCGTCACCATCGCGTTCGCGACCTCATCGGTGGCCTCCGTCCAGATCGACGTGATCTGCTCGTGCCGCTCCGACTCGGTGATGAGCCCCTGGTCGTACGCGTCCTCGACGCGCGCGACCCGCTCCTCGTAGCCGGCGAGGATCTGCTCTTTGTCCGGCGGAATGACGATGTCGTTCTTCGAGATCGTCACGCCGGCGAGCGTGCCGTACTTGAAGCCGAGGTCCTTGATCGTGTCGAGGACGTGGGCAACCGCATGGGCGCCGTGGCCGTCGACGAGCTCGGAGATGAAGACGCCGAGCTCCTTCTTCGAGATCGTCCGGTTGATGTACTCGTGGTATGGGCCCTCGTCGCCGTTGCGCGACGTCGCCTCGCTGCAGCGAGCGGTCGATCTCGGCGTTGAAGATGACGCGGCCCGGCGTCGTGACGACGAGCGCGTCGTTCCAAGCGTACTCGATCGTCTGCTGAAGCCCGATCTGCTTCGCCTCGACTGCGAATTCGACCTCCTCCTCCATGCGGAAGCGTGGCGGACGCGGATCGATCTTCTCGGCCGTGACGCTGTCGAGGTCCTTGTCCGAGTACGTGAGGTAGTAGGCGCCGAGCACCATGTCCTGCGTCGGCGTCGTGAGCGCGTTTCCGTGCGCCGGCGAGAGGATGTTGTTCGCCGACAGCATCAGGATCCGCGCCTCGGCCTGGGCCTCCGACGACAGCGGCACGTGCACCGCCATCTGGTCGCCGTCGAAGTCCGCGTTGAACGCGTGACAGACGAGCGGATGCACCTGGATCGCCTTGCCCTCGACGAGCGTCGGCTCGAACGCCTGGATGCCGAGCCTGTGCAGCGTCGGGGCGCGGTTGAGCAGCACGGGGTGCTCCTGGATGACCTCCTCGAGGATGTCCCACACCTCGGCGTGCATCTGGTCGACGTGCCGCTTGGCCGCCTTGATGTTCTGGACGATCTTCCGCTCGACGAGCCGGCTCATGATGAACGGCTTGAAGAGCTCGAGCGCCATCAGTTTCGGCAGGCCGCACTGATGCAGCCGCAGATGCGGGCCGGAGACGATCACCGAGCGGCCGGAGTAATCGACGCGCTTGCCGAGCAGGTTCTGGCGGAAGCGGCCCTGCTTGCCCTTGAGCATGTCGGACAGCGACTTGAGCGGCCGGTTGCCCGGGCCGGTCACGGCGCGGCCACGGCGGCCGTTGTCGAAGAGCGCGTCGACGGCCTCCTGCAGCATCCGCTTCTCGTTGTTGACGATGATCTCCGGCGCGCCGAGATCCAACAGCCTCTTGAGGCGGTTGTTCCGGTTGATCACGCGGCGGTAGAGGTCGTTCAGATCCGACGTGGCGAACCGGCCACCGTCGAGCTGCACCATCGGGCGCAGCTCTGGCGGGATGACCGGAACGGCCTCGAGGATCATCCACTCGGGCTTGTTCTCGCTGGTGATGAAGGCGCTGACGACCTTGAGCCGCTTGATCGCCCGCTGCTGCTTCTGGCCCTTGCCGGTGCGGATGGTCTCGCGCAGCACGGCGACCTCGGCGGTGAGGTCGAGGTCCTTGAGCAGCTCGCGGATCGCCTCCGCTCCCATGCCGCCGTTGAAGTAGACGCCGAACCCGTACGGCGAGCCGAAGCGGTCCTTGAGCTCGCGGAAGATCTGCTCGTCGTTGACGATCAGCTTCGGCTCGAGCTCGCGGAACAGGCGCCACGTCTCCTCGAGCCGGTTCACGGCGTCGACGGCGGCCTCGCGTGCGTCCTCGCGGCGCGACTCGATGTCGAGATACATCTCGCGCACCTTCAGCGCCCACTGGACGATCGCGTCCAGATCCTCCTTCTGGATCCGGCCGTCGGTCTTCAGGCAGAGGTCGTTCGCGAGCTCGCGCAGGTCGCTCTCGTCGTCGGCGGTGTCGAGCACCTCCCGCAGGAGCCCGTTGCCGAGCTCACGCGCCTTATCGAGGTTCTTCCGGTCGACGCCCTCGGTGAGGGTCGTGTCCTCCTCGTTCAGCTCGCCGCCCGTGAGGAGACCCTCGACGATGCGGTGGATGTGCTTGGTGACCGCGCCCTTCTTCGAGCCGGTCGCCTTCTCGGCCTCCTTCTCGAGCGGAGCGATCGCCGCCTTGATCTGCTCGGCGGCGGCCGCGACGAGTTCGACCTCGCGCGGAGTCAGGCGCCGGTCGTCGCGGATCGCCGAGTTGCGGACGAGCTCGCGAATCTTCTTCGAGTCCTCCGTCGTGATCTTCGGGACGAGCTCGACGAAGAGGCCGCCGACCAGCGTCCGCGCCTCCTCGAGCGGCGGCAGCACCTGCTCCTCCGCCCAGTTCGAGAGCCCGCGGCCCCAGAAGTCGTCGTCCTCGTCGAAGTTCCGCTCCTTGCCCTTCGCGAAGTAGTCGCGACGGCGGGCGAGCCGGTCTTCGAGCGCGGCGAGCGCCTCGTCGCGGTCGACGTCGATCCGCTCGGCCTCGGCCCGCACCTGGTCCTCGAGCCCGTTCAGGTCGGACGCCCGCTTCTCGACGTCGACGGCCGTGACGATCGAGGCGGCGAAATAGAGCACCTTCTCGAGCTCGCGCGGCGCGATGTCGAGGAGGTAGCCGATGCGGCTCGGCACGCCCTTGAAGAACCAGATGTGCGAGACCGGCGCCGCGAGGTCGATGTGGCCCATCCGCTCGCGCCGCACCTTCTGCCGCGTCACCTCGACGCCGCAGCGCTCGCAGATGATGCCCTTGTAGCGGACGCGCTTGTACTTGCCGCAGTAGCACTCCCAGTCGCGCGTCGGCCCGAAGATGCGCTCGCAGAACAGGCCGTCGCGCTCGGGCTTGAGCGTGCGGTAGTTGATCGTCTCGGGCTTCGTTACCTCGCCCGACGACCAGTCGCGGATCTGCTTCGACGAGGCGAGGCCGATCCGAATTGCGTCGAAATCATTGATGTCGATCAAGTTGTCTCCCCAGTCCCTTCTTAGTCTTCGATCTCGACATCGACCAGGTCCGGCTCGCCGAGCGGCCCGACCTCTTCCTCAACTTCCTCCGCGGCCTCCTGCTTTGCGGACACTTCGACGTCCTCGACGTCGCCGAGCGACTCGTCGGCCGGCAGGACGAGGTCCTGGTCGACGCGCTCCTGCCCTTCCTCGACCTCCTCCGTCGTCGGCTGCTGCCCGACAGCGCGAAGCGAGCCGGGCGAGAGGTCGATTCCGAGCTCCTCCGCGGCGCGCAGCAGCTCGTCCTCCTCCTCGCGCACCTCGACCTCGCGGCCCTCGTCCGAGAGGACGTGGACGTCGAGAGCGAGCGACTGCATCTCCTTCAGGAGCACCTTGAAGGACTCGGGGATCGACGGCTCGGCGATGTTCTCGCCCTTGACGATCGCCTCGTAGGCCTTCACGCGTCCGACGGTGTCGTCGGACTTGATGGTCAGCATCTCCTGCAGCGTGTACGCGGCGCCGTAGGCCTCGAGCGCCCACACCTCCATCTCGCCGAAGCGCTGGCCGCCGAACTGGGCCTTGCCGCCCAGCGGCTGCTGCGTGACGAGCGAGTACGGGCCGGTGCTCCGCGCGTGGATCTTGTCGTCCACGAGATGGAGCAGCTTCAGGATGTACATGTAGCCGACGGTGACCTTCTGCTCGAACGGCGCGCCGCTGCGCCCGTTGTAGAGCTGCACCTTTCCCGAGCACTGGCGGCCCTTCGGCCGCTTCGGGTCGACGAGGAACTTGATCGGCGAGTCGGGGTTCTGCTTCGCCCACTCGATCAGCGCCTCGTCGACGTCGTCCGGGGTCGCCCCGTCGAAGACGGGCGTCGCCACGGCGCTCGGATTGCCGCCGTTGATGATCTGGCGCCTGTGCCGCCAGTCGACGTCGCCGTTCTTCTGGCCGTTCCCGTTCCCGTTGCCGTCCTCGCCGAATACGCCGTGCGCGGCAGCCCAGCCGAGATGCGTCTCGAGCACCTGGCCGATGTTCATCCGGCTCGGCACGCCGAGCGGGTTGAGCACGATGTCCACGGGCCGGCCGTCCGGCAGGAACGGCATGTCCTCCTCGGGGACGATCTTCGAGATGACGCCCTTGTTGCCGTGGCGTCCGGCGAGCTTGTCGCCCTCGGCGATCTTGCGCTTGGTTGCGACGTAGACGCGGACGAGCTCGTTGACGCCCGGCGACAGGTCGTCGCCGCCCTCGCGCGAGAACGTCTTGACGTCGATCACGACGCCGCCCTCGCCGTGCGGCACCTTGAGGCTCGTGTCGCGGACCTCGCGCGCCTTCTCCTTGAAGATCGCGCGGATCAGCTTCTCCTCGGCCGTCAGCTCGGTCTCGCCCTTCGGCGTGACCTTGCCGACGAGCAGGTCGCCGGCCCCGACCTCGGCTCCGATCCGCACGACGCCGCGCTCGTCGAGCTGCGACAGCGACTCCTCCGAGCGGTTCGGGATGTCACGCGTGATCTCCTCGTCGCCGAGCTTCGTCGAGCGCGCGTCGATCTCGTACTCGTGGATGTGGATCGAGGTGAGGATGTCGTCCTTCACGATCCGCTCCGAGATCACGATCGCGTCCTCGAAGTTGAAGCCCTCGAACGGCATGAACGCGACGAGCAGGTTCGCTCCGAGCGCGAGCTCACCGTTGTCGGTCGAGCTGCCGTCGGCGAGCACGTCGCCGGCCTTGAGCTTGTCGCCCAGGCGCACGATCGGCTTGTGGTGGATGAGCGTGCCCTGGTTCGAGCGCATGAACTTCGTCAGCGTGTAGTCGTCCTTGCCTTCCTTCGACTCGATCACGACGCGCTCGGCGTCGACATCGACGACCGTGCCGGGCCGTGACGCGATGACGACGTCGCCCGAGTCGACGGCCGCGCGGTACTCGAGGCCGGTGCCGACGAGCGGCGCCTGGCGCACGAGCAGCGGCACAGCCTGACGCTGCATGTTCGCGCCCATCAGTGCGCGGTTCGCGTCGTTGTGCTCGAGGAACGGGATCAGCGCCGTCGAGACCGAGACGATCTGCGCCGGCGAGACGTCCATCAGGTCGACGTCCTTCGCCGCGGCCATCACGGCCTCGCCCTCGGACGAGCGGCAGAGACGTGTCCGTGACGAACTTGCCGTTCTTGTCGAGTTGCGCGCTCGCCTGAGCGATCACGTAGCGCGACTCCTCGACGGCGTCGAGATAGACGATGTCCTCGCTCACCTTGCCGCCAGCGACCTTGCGGTACGGCGTCTGGACGAACCCGAACTCGGAGACGGTCGCGTACGACGCGAGGTAGCCGATCAGGCCGATGTTCGGGCCTTCCGGGGTCTCGATCGGACACATCCGGCCGTAGTGGGTCGGGTGGACGTCGCGCACCTCGATCGGCGCGCGCTCGCGGGTCAGGCCGCCGGCGCCGAGCGCCGACAGCCGCCGCCGGTGCGTGAGCCCGGCGAGCGAGTTCGTCTGGTCGATGAACTGCGAGAGCTGTGAGGAGCCGAAGAACTCCTTCAGCGCCGCCACGACCGGCCGGATGTTGATGATCGTCTGCGGCGTGATCGTGTCGACGTCCTCCGTCGTCATCCGCTCCCGGACGACTCGCTCCATCCGGTAGAGGCCGACGCGGAACGCCTCCTGGATCAGCTCGCCAACCGTGCGCAGGCGCCGGTTGCCGAAATGCTCGTACTCGTCGAGGTCGTTGAGGATCGGCGCGCGCGGAGCTGGGCCGCCTCGGCGGCGAAGTCCTTCGAATCCTCGGGAACGCCGAGCTTGACCGGCAGCTCGAGGAGCTTGCGCACGAGCGCCACGATGTCCTCGGTCGTGAGCACGCGCGTGTCCTCGGGAACCTCGACGCCGAGCCGCTGGTTGAGCTTGTAGCGGCCAACCTTCGTCAGGTCGTAGCGCTTGGGTCGAAGAACAGCGAGCGCAGGAGGTTCCGTGCGTTATCGAGCGTCGGCGGCTCACCCGGCCGCTGCTTCTTGAACACCTCGATCAGGGCCTCTTCCTCGCGCGTCGAGGGGTCCTTGTCGAGCGTGTTGACGATGTACGACGAGTTGTCGAAGAGGGCGAGGATCGCCGCTTCGACGAGGTGTCGAGCGCGAAACCGG
>CAVUQB010000008.1:0-14741 GCA_963743545.1 uncultured Actinomycetes bacterium
AGCCGCCCTGTGGCGCTCGGGGTGCGAGTCAGCCGCTCGGCGTGGGTGATCGACCAGCCTGTCGCGATCCGGTCTGTCGAATCTTTGTCCAGACTATGTATAGTGATGGAGGTGTCAACTCCGCCCGGAGCTCTTCGGATCGGCGAGTTCGCGCGGCGCGTCGGCGTGAATCCGGAGCTCCTCCGAGCCTGGGAGCGCCGTTACGGGCTCCTCCAGCCGATCCGCACCGAGGGAGGCTTTCGCCTCTACACGGGCGAGGATGCGGAGCGCGTCGAGCAGATGAAACGCGCCCTCGCGGAAGGGCTCTCCGCTGCCGAGGCAGCACGCCGTGTCCTCGAGCCGGTGCGCCCGGAGGAGGCCGGGCTCGAAGACGCGCGCGTGCGTCTCCTGGCCGCCGCGCACGCATACGACGAGAGTGCCATCCATTCGATCCTCGACGAGGCGCTCGCGGGGTTCGCGCTCGAGACCGTCCTGCGGGAGCTGATCCTCCCGGTGCTGCGCGGGATCGGGGACGAATGGGAGCGTGGCGAGCTCGAGGTCGGAGAGGAGCACTTCGCCACCACGATCATCCGCGAGCGGCTGCTCGCGCTGTCGCGCCTCTGGAGCCGCGGCGGCGGCCCGCTCGTCATTCTCGCCTGCGCCCCCGGCGAACTGCACGACATCGGATTGATCGCGTTCGGCCTCCTCCTCCGCTCGCACGGCTGGCGGATCTTCTTCCTCGGCGCCGACACGCCCGTCGAATAGCGTCGCCAAAGCGGCGGCCGCCTTCCGACCGCAGCTGGTCGTCGTCTCGAGCATGGACGGTGGGCTGCTCGAGGGCGTGGGCGGCGAGCTGCGGCGGCTGGCACGCTCGACGCCCGCTCGTTCTCTCAGGCGGCGGCGCGTCCGAGGAGCTCTGCGCGCGGCTGGGCGTCGACCGTCTCGACGGCGATCTCGTGGCCGCGGCCGAGGCGGTCGCCCGGGCATGAGCTCCGGACGGCAAGTCCTCGTCACCGGCGCCACCGGCTACGTCGGCGGACGGCTCTTTGCCGCGCTGCTCGAGCGCGGCGAGCACGTCCGCTGCCTGGCCCGCTGCCCGGAGGCGGTCGCGCCGCGGGAGGGCCTCGAGGTCGTCGCAGGGGACGCGCTCGACGCCGCATCCGTCCGTCACGCGCTCGACGGCATCGACGTCGCCTACTACCTCATCCACGCGATGGGCACGACCGACGCCTTCGAGGAGCGCGACCGAGAGGCGGCGACGATCTTCGCCGAGGCGGCCCGCGACGCCGGCGTGCAGCGGATCGTCTACCTCGGCGGCCTCGGTTCAGGCCCCGAGCTCTCCTCGCATCTCGCGAGCCGCCAGGAGGTGGGCCGTCTGCTCGCGTCGACCGGTGTGGAGACGGTCGAGTTCCGGGCCTCGATCGTGATCGGATCCGGCAGCCTCTCGTTCGAGCTCGTCCGCTCGCTCACCGAGCGGCTGCCCGCCATGGTCACGCCTCGCTGGGTGCGGACGCGAACGCAGCCGATCGCCGTCGAGGACCTCATCGCCTACCTCGTCGCGGCGCTCGACCTCGAGCCGGGCGCGGGCGGAGTGTTCGAGATCGGAGGAGCCGACGTCGCCACCTACGGCGAGCTGATGGAGGAGTACGCGCGGCAGCGCGGCCTGCGGCGGCTGCTCGTACCTGTTCCGGTGCTGACGCCCCGGCTCTCGAGCCTCTGGCTCGCGCTCGTTACCCCGGTCTACGCGCGGGTCGGCCGCAAGCTGGTGGAGAGCCTGCCGCACGAGACGGTCGTCCACGATCGCCGTGCGCTCGAGCAGTTCCCGATCCGCCCGCTCGGCTACCGCGCGGCGATCGCACGCGCGCTCCTGAACGAGGACCGAGCCTTCGCCGAGACCCGCTGGTCGGACGCGCTCAGCGCCGGCGAGCGCAAGGAGGCCGCGGCATCCGGAACGCACGCGCGCGACGGCTGGTCGACTCCCGCACGCGGACGGTGCCGGTCTCGCCGGCTCGTGCGTTCGCGCCGATCCGCCGCATCGGTGGACAGAGCGGCTGGTACTACGGCAATGCGCTCTGGCAGCTGCGCGGACTGCTCGACCTGGCCGTGGGCGGCGTCGGAGTCCGCCGCGGCCGCCGCGACCCGGAGACCCCGGCCGTCGGCTCGACGCTCGACTTCTGGCGCGTCGAGGCGTACGAACCGGACAGGCTCCTGCGCCTGCGCGCCGAGATGCGGCTACCTGGACGCGCCTGGCTCCAGTTCGAGGTGGACGGCGACGAGAACGGCTCCTCGATCCGCCAGACCGCAATCTTCGACCCCTCCGGTCTTGCCGGCCTCCTCTACTGGTACGCGCTGCTGCCGGTCCACGGCTTCGTCTTTCGCGGGATGCTCGCGGGCATCGCGGCCGAGGCCGCCGGCGGAGAGACGCGCTCCTTCGAGTACCGCCACGTCGTGCCACCGCGGGATCGCGGACACGTTCGACTTCTTCTCCGATCCGGCGAACCTCCCGCGGCTGACCCCGCGCGTACTCCGTTTCCGCATCGCCGAGAGGCCGGCGCGGATCGAGCGAGGCTCCCGCTTCCGCTACCGGGTCGGTCTGGTCGACTGGGTCGCAGCGATCACCGACTGGGATCCACCTGCCGGCTTTGCGGACGTCCAGGTGCGCGGCCCGTACCGCGTCTGGCGGCACCGGCACGAGCTGACCGAGGTCGCGGGCAGCACAGAGGTGCGAGACCACGTCGAGTACCGGCTGCGCGGCGGCCCGGCGGGTCGTCTGCTCGAGCCGCTGCACGGCGCCTTCCTGCGCGCCCTGTTCTCGTACCGGTCGCGGCGGCTCGGCGAGTTGCTCGGCTGAGCGGCCGCTGGCGGGCTGCCGGAGCGCCTGGCGAAGAGGTAGTGGGAGACGAGCCACTCGCGGCCGCCGCGGTAGCCCCACAGCCCGGCGCAGGCGAGGAAGAACGCGCGCCACTCGGCGGCGCCGGCGCGGCCGACGATCCGCTCGACCTCGCTCCGGTTCGCGTCCAGCCGCTCCAGCCACGCTTCCGCGGTGCGCGCGTAGTGGAGCCCGGAGACGCGCCAGTGCCGCTCGAGCAGGAGGTCGCGGTCGAACCGCGGCAGCAGGTCGTCGGAGGGCATCGTCCCCGCGGTGAAGAAGCGCCGCGTCATCCAGCCCTCCTCGTACGCGTAGGCGAACCGGTCGTGCGAGAAGACATGGCAGAAGAAGCGGCCGTCCGGCTCGAGCCAGGACGCGATCCGCGCCAGCAGCGCTTCGTAGTTCCGCATGTGCTCGAGCATCTCGACCGAGACGATCCGGTCGAAGCGCTCGTCGAGCTCGAGCCGGTTGACGTCGGCGGTGAGCACGCGGACGTTGGGCAGCCGCAGCGACTCGATCCACTCCCGCTGCGGCCGCGAGTTCGAGACGGCGAGGATCCGCGAGCTCGGGTAGCGCTCCGAGAGCCAGCCGGTCAGCGACCCCCAGCCGCAGCCGAGGTCGAGCAGCGTCATTCCGTCCTCCACCCCGGCCCGCTCGCAGGTCAGCGCGAGCATCGCCTCCTCCGCGGCGGCGAGCGTCTCGACGCCGTCGGGCCAGAGGCAGGAGCTGTACTTGAGGCGCGGCCCGAGCACGAGCCGGAAGAACTCGGGCGGCACCTCGTAGTGCTGCTCGTTCGGCTTCTCGACCTGCTCGGCGATCGGCGAGAAGCGCAGGCGCTCGACGAACGCCTCCTTCGCGGCCGGCCCGCGGCGGCGCTCGCGGCGCAGCCGCGTCGCGCAGGTGGCGCGGACGCCCGCGCGCAGGAGCGGGTCGGGCACGCGGCCCGACGCGATCAGGCGGTCGACGAGCGCTTCGGCGGCCATGGCACGAAGGCCGACGTCCGCGCCTGGTAGCGGCGGTAGGCGTCGCCGCGCGAGCGCAGCGACGACTCCTCCGCCGGCGGCACGCCGGTCACGAAGAGGACGAGGTAGAGGATGAGCGCCGGCGCGACGAAGGCGAGCCAGCCCCACGGCGCCGGGACGGCGATCAGCGCGTACGCAACCCAGGTCAGCGTCTGGAAGAAGTAGTTCGGATGTCGCGTGTAGCGCCAGAGGCCGCGGTCCATCACGGCGCCGCGGTTCGCGGGGTCGCGGCGGAACGCGGCGAGCTGCCGGTCGGCGGTCGCCTCGAGCGCCGCGGCCGCGACCCAGAGCGCGATGCCGATCCACTGGACGGGCGCGAGCGCGCTGTTGCGGTTGAAGCTCGCGAGCAGCGCCGGGACCGAGAGGATCGCGGCCAGCAGCGCCTGCGCCTGGTAGAAGATCCCGAACGTCAGCTGCTCGCGGCCCTTCTCCCGCCAGCGGCGCCGGAGCTCCCGGTAGCGCGAGTCCTCGCCCTTGCCGAGCCGGTTGCGGACGAGCGAGGCGATGCGGAGATTCTCGAGCCCGACCGGCAGCGCGATCGCGAGTCGCTGCGCGAGCGACCCCGGGGCGAGCGTCGCGTAGAGGATCGCGCAGAGGACGAGGGAGGCGCCCCAGCCGGCGTCGACGGCGGTCGCGTCGCGCGTCCGGCGCTGCCAGAGGTAGAGGACGGCGAGGAGCGCGGCCGAGGCGGCCCAGCCGAGCAGCCAGAGCTGCCAGCGATGCTCGATCACGCCGCGGCCACCGCCTGCTCCATGTGCTCGGTCAGCGCACGCGCCGCGGCGATCGTGGGGCGGCCGACCGGCACGGTGATCGGTTCGCCGACGTCGATGCGGACCCGCGTCCGGCAGGGCAGCGGCCGCGTCCCGCTCAGCCGGACGGGCACGAGCGGCGCCCCGGTCACGAGCGCGAGCCGCGCGGCGCCGCGGTGCCAGCCGTTCTGCCGCTCCGGCTTCGACGTCCCCTGCGGGAACATCCCGAGCAGCGCTCCGCGGCCGAGCAGGCGGCCCGCCTCCGAGATCGCCGCCCGGTCGCCGCCGCCGCGCTCCACCGGAAACGCGTTCAGCGAGCGGAGCACGGCAGCGACGGGCCGCCGGCGGAACAGCTCCGCCTTCGCCATGTAGTGGATCTCGCGCCGCGTCGCGACGCCGAGCACGAACGGATCCCAGATCGAGTCGTGGTTCGCGACGAGGATCGCCGGCCCGCTCGCCGGGATCCGCTCGGCACCGACGACCTCGATCCGGTAGAGCCGCCGGACGAGCTCGCGGAAGCCGATCCGGTTCAGGAACTCATACGCGTTCACGCCGCGCTCCCGGGCCGGGCGAGGAGGAGCTGCGCGTCGCGGAGCGCCCGCATCCGGAACGCAGCTTCGCAGAAGGCGAGATAGAAGTCCCAGGTCCGCTCGAAGCGGCCGTCGTAGCCGAGCGCGCGCACCTCCTCGATCCGCCGGTGGAAGCTCGCGCGCCAGCGGCGGAGCGTCTCGGCGTAGTGCTCGCCGATCTCGTCCACGCCGTAGATGCCGAGCCGCGAGTGGCGCGCCGCGGCGCTGGTGAGCGCCTCGAGCGACGGGATCAGGCAGCCGGGGAAGACGTAGCGCTCGATCCAGTCGGGCGTGCGGCGGTAGCGGTCCCAGCGCTGCTCGGGGACGAGGATCGTCTGTACGGCGGCGCGGCCGCCGGGGGCGAGGACGCGGTCGATCGTGGCGAAGAACGTGCCGAACTGGTCGGCGCCGATGGCCTCGATCATCTCGATCGAGACGACCTTCGTGAAGCTGCCCTCGACGGCGCGGTAGTCCTGCTCGAGGATCTCGACCGGCAGGCCGCGCGTCCGCTCGCGCGCGAGGGCCGCCTGCTCGCGCGAGATCGTGAGGCCGGTGACGCGGCAGCCGTGCCGCTCGGCCGCGTGGCGCGCGAAGCCTCCCCAGCCGCAGCCGATCTCGAGCACGTGGTCGTCCGGGCCGAGCTCGAGCAGCCGGCAGAGCCGCTCGTACTTCGCGCGCTGCGCGTCGGCCAGCGACATGTCGGGACGCTCGAAGACGGCGCAGGAGTACGTCATCGTCTCGTCGAGCATGAGGGCGAAGAGGTCGTTGCCGAGGTCGTAGTGGTAGGCGATGTTGCGGCGCGCGCGGGCCGGCCCGTTGCGCCGGTGCAGGCGCGGGCGCAGCTCCAGCAGCCGCCGCACGCCGGCGTGGCGCTCGGCCACGGCGTCGCCGTTCCGCAGCAGCAGCTCGAACAGCGCGACGAGGTCGTCCGAGTCCCACTCGCCGGCGGTGTACGACTCGCCGAGGCCGAGCTTGCCGCGGGTCGCGACCCGTCGCAGGAAGGCCAGGTCGTGGATCGCGAGCCGGACGGGCGCGCCGGTGCCGTAGCGCCGCGTGCCGCCGCCGGGGAGCTCGACCTCGAGCGTGCCGCCCTCGAGCCCGGCGAGCGCCCGTTCGAGCACCGCCGTCGCGGCCCGCTCGAGCAGCCGGCCGCGGGTGGCGACGGGCTCCACGCGGACGCTCACGTGCGCACGCTCCCCTCGCCCGGCACGAACGGCGGCTTGTGGTGGAACGGCACCCGCTTGAGCCAGAGGCGCAGCGCCTCGAAGTGGATGAGCGCGATCACCTGCAGCGGCTGGAGCGGATAGCGCAGCAGCAGCGCGCCGAGCGACCGGTTGGTCAGCTCCGCCTGCGCCCGTGCAGGACGGCGGTGAGCGGCCGGGCGCCGTCGTCGTCGCGGACGTGGATGCGCGCCCACACCTCCTCCCCGGGCTGCGAGAACGCGTACTCGTAGCTCTGGTCGAGCCCGAAGAACGGAGAGACGTGGAGCCGCTTGCGCTGCTCGTAGCGGAGCTCCGGCCCCCGCAGCACCTCGGGCAGCCGCTCCCCGAACGTGTTGTTCAGCTCGGAGACGACACAGGCGAGCGAGCCGTCTCCGCGGTAGCACCAGTAGAAGGTGACCGGGTTGAAGACGTAGCCGAGCACGCGCGGCTGGGTGAGCATCAGGACGCGCTCGATCGACGGGTCGCCGGCGACGTCGACCACCGCCTGCTTCAGCGGCGCGGCTCCGTCGAAGTGGTCGCCGTCACGCAAGCGAGACGACGTTGCGCCGGTTGACGGAGAAGAGCCGCAGCCGCCGCTCCAGCTCGGGCAGCTCGTCGAGGTCGAACAGCCAGTACGAGACGGGATAGCGGAAGACGTGCCGGGACGGCGTCCGCCGCGCGTGCACGAGCGTCCCGGTGTAGAGCGCCGACCTCACCACTCCACCCCCAGCGCCCGGGCGGCCGCGACGCCGCTGGCGAGGCCGTCCTCGTGGAAGCCGTTGCCGAAGTAGGCGCCCGCGTAGTGCGTGCGGCCGCCGCCGAGCCGCGGCAGCTCGGCCTGCGCGCGCAGCGTCTCGACCGTGTAGAGCGGGTGCTCGTAGGTGAACCGCTGGAGGACGTGCTCCTCCGGCACCGGCTCGTTCAGGGTCAGGCAGTAGTCGCGCTCGGCGGTGAGCGCCTGCAGCCGGTTGAGGTGGTAGGTGATCGTCGGGCGGCCGTCGTCGCCGAGGCGGTAGTTCCAGGACGCGCGCGCCCGCGGCGTTCGCGGCAGATAGGAGGAGTCGGTGTGCAGGATCGCCTCGTTCGTCGTGTAGCCGAAGCCGCCGAGCACGCGCCGCTCGTCGGGAGTCGGGTCCTCGAGCAGCCCGAGCGCCTGGTCCGCATGGGTCGCGAGGACGACGTGGTCGAAGCGCTCGACCCGGTCGCCGATCCGCAACTCGACGCCGTCGGGCGAGCGGCGGACGGAGCGGATGCCGCTCTGGAGCCTGAGGCGCTCCGCCGAGCCCCGCCGCAATCGCGTCGACGTAACGGCGGCTGCCGCCGGTCACGGTGCGCCAGCGGAAGCGACCGAAGCCGAGCATGCCGTGGTTGTCGAAGAAGCGGATCGCGTACGCCGCCGGGAACTCGAGCGCGCGCCCCGGCGCCGTCGACCAGAGCGCCGAGGTGAGCGGCACGAGGAAGTGGCGGCGGAAGCGCCGCGAGAAGCCGTGCTCGTCGAGGTACTCGGCCAGCGACTGCGTCTCGTCCTCGGGCCGCGCCGTCCGCAGCCAGCGCCCGATCTCCCACATGAGCCCGACGAACCCCGGCCTGGCGAGGTTCGCGGGCTGCGCGAACGGACGCCGGCCGGAATACTCGAGGCCGCAGCCGGAGCAGCTGACCGAGAAGGACATGTCCGACTCATGTGTGGCGACGCCCAACTCGCGGAAGAGACGGCCGAGCAGCGGATAATTGCGCTCGTTGTGGACAAGGAAACCGGTATCGAGAGCAAGGCCATCGTGCACGACGGTGTTCGCGTGCCCACCCGCGCGTCCGTCGCGCTCGAACACGTGCACGTCGTGCGCCCGCGCGAGGAGATACGCCGCGCCCAGCCCCGAGACGCCGCTGCCGACGACCGCGATCTTCATCAACCGCTCTTCGCCCGGCGGCGAATATCGGTTGACCGCCCGCCGCCGCCAATCTGATAGTCTGGACACACCTTGGACGAACCTTATACCACATACCCTCAGGTCGCCACCGTCCGGACCGGAACGAGCCGGATCAGCCAGGCCGTCACGCTCGTCGCGGTCGTCGATCCCGCCGCTCGCCCTGCTCTCGGCGATGGGACTCCTCTGGGGCGTCGCCTTCCACTGGCTCGACCTCGCGCTGTTCGCCGGCTTCTACGTCCTCTGCGCGTTCGGAACGACGATCGGCTTCCACCGCTACTTCACGCACCGCGGCTTCGAGACGGGAACGCCGCTCAAGGCGACCCTCGCCATCCTCGGCTGCATGACGATGCAGGGCCCGCTCACCCAGTGGGTCACCGACCACCGCAAGCACCACGCCATGTCCGACAAGCCCGGCGATCCGCACTCGCCGCACGTCGGCCACGGCGAGGGCGCGCTCGGCGCCCTGCGCGGCTTCGTCCACGCGCACGTCGGCTGGCTCTTCTCGAACCTCGGCATGGAGCAGGGCCGCGACTACGGCCGGGACATCTACGACGACCGACTGCTCCGCCTGATCGACCGCGCCTACCTGCTGTGGGTGGCCCTCACCCTCGGGCTCCCGTTCGCGATCGGCTACCTCATCGGCGGCACCGTCCAGGCGGGGCTCGCGGGACTCGTCTGGGGCGGCCTGATCCGCATCTTCGCCTACCAGCACGCAACCTTCAGCGTCAACTCGATCTGCCACATGTTCGGCCGCCAGGACTACCGATCACGCGACGAGGCCCGCAACAACCGGCTCGTCGCGCTGCTCGTCTTCGGCGAGGGCTGGCACAACAACCACCACGCCTTCCCCGCCTCGGCGCGCCACGGCCTCGACCGCGGCCAGATCGACGTCTCCTGGTGGATCATCCGGGGCCTCGAGCGGCTCGGGCTCGTCTGGAACGTCAAGGTGCCCGACGCCGCCCAGCGCGAGCGGCGCCGGCTTCAGAGCGTCGCGAGCTGAGCCGCCGACCCGCCGCTCCCACTCCGCGGCGCGGGGAAGCGGCAGCGGCCCGTCCCCAGTGTGCGCGCAGGGCGATCCCGTGCAGCGCTCCCGGGATCAGCTGATAGTGGCCCGCAGCGCCGACGGCGCGGGCCCGCTCGAACCCGCGCCGCGAGGAAGCCGGCGACACGCCCGGGATGCCCGGCAGCCAGCGGTCGAGCGACCCGTGGAGGACGTCGAGCCGCTTCCCGCGCAGCGGCTCCAGCGAGAGCCGGTCGGGAATCCACGGAGCGAGGCCGAGCACCCGCTCGACCGACGGCTCGTCGGCCGCCGAGATCGCCACCGCGCCGCCCATCGAGAAGCCGAGCAGCAGCGTCCGCTCCGCGCCGACCGCATCCACCGCCGCTCGCGCGTCCTCGACGCACGCCTCGAGGCGCCGCCACGACTTCACGCGGTAGCGCACCTCGGCGAAGACGAGCTGCCGGAAGTCGCGGCGCGAGCCGCCGCACCAGCCACTCGAGCGAGGCGCTCCAGGTTCCCTCCACCTCGCCCGACTGGCCGCCGTTGACACAGACGACCGCAGTCGCGCCCTCGCCCGTGAGTCGCATCTCGGCACCGGTCGGGAGCCCGACGACCGAGCCTGGAGGCGCCGTCATCCGGACGCGCGTGAAAGCCGGGCTACGAGGCCGTCGAGCGCTGCGTCACCCATCCGTTCGAACGTCGAACCGAGGAACGGCTCGGCGACACGGTAGACACCCTTCAAGCGTAAATCCGCCTCGTAGGCGACACGCGTCCCGTGGCCGCTCGCGGCCACGCTGATCACGTCCTCCGAAATCGCCTTCTCTCCCTCGCCGCGAAGAGCAATGCGCTGCGCCTCCTCGAAGTCGGTCACGACGTACTCGAACCGCTGCCGCCTGCCGCGGAAGAGCGCGATCACCTCGAACCGGCTCCCCACGGCGGTGGGCGCCGGTGTCAGGCGCCGCGCCTCGACGATGCCGGGATCCCACTCCGCCGCGTTGGCGAAGTCGGAGAGGTACGCGAACGTCGAATCGACCCCCGAGTCAACCTCGATCTCCCGGCTGTAGCGCACAGCACCATGGTAGGTAGCGGCCGGCTTTGCACCGTCGGGGCCCCGCGGTCAACCGACCTCTCTCTCTTCAAGCTCATGACCGCGGCCTCCTCCTCCGATAGCTTTGGCGCGGGGCACCGCGCTGACCCCCAGCTGCTACCTATGGAGCAATCGTCAAGCGGCGCGCCAGTCAGGAGGCGAATGAGCGCCACTTAACGCCGGCGGCGCCTTGGCGCTCTCGGTAGAGAAGGCGGAGTCTCGATTCCGGACGCTGCAAAAGCATGCGCGTGACCGACCACTCCGGCTAACCGGCTGACTTCGAGACGCTGCTCGGGAAGCACCAGCGTCACCTGCAATCAGGGGGGAACGAGGCTGGATCTCCGGACACCGACGGGCGACCGCTCGGCCACGATCGCACGGAGATTCCGGTACAACGGCTGGGATGGTTTCGCCAGATGCTTTGGCCGGCTCCGATTCGCCGCGCGCGTGGCGGGGTGTCCTCGACGTCTACGCAGAGCCGCGGCTCGGCAGGAGCGTGCTCGACCTTGCGACCTCGGTGGTCCCGTATCTCGCGTTCCTCGTCGCGATGACGTTTGCGCTGCGCGTCTCGGTGTGGTTGTCGCTCGTGCTCGTCTTGCCTACCTCAGCGTTTCTGATCCGCACCTTCATCGTGTTCCACGACTGCACGCACGGGTCGTTCATGCGCTCGCGGCGCGCGAATGACCTGTTGGGTGCCGTCTTGGGCTTGCTCGTGTGGCTGCCGTACCGCGGCTGGCAGCACGAGCATGCGGTGCACCATGCGACCGCAGGCGACCTC
Organism: uncultured Actinomycetes bacterium; assembly: GCA_963743545.1. Lineage (GTDB taxonomy): Bacteria > Actinomycetota > Thermoleophilia > Gaiellales > Gaiellaceae > Palsa-739. Next base: position 11,181 of record CAVUQB010000008.1, read on the forward strand.
GACCGGCGTGGCGTGGGCGACGTCGCCACGCTGACCGTTACCGAGTACCGTGCCCTTCCCGCGCGGCGGCAGATCTCGTACCGGCTCTTCCGCAACCCCCTCGTCATGTTCGGTCTTGGCTGGCTCCTCGTGCTCATACTGAAGCCGCGCTTCGTGCCCCACGGGGCACGGCGGCGCGTTCGTAACAGCGTCCTGGCGACGAACCTGATGCTCGCGCTGATCGTCGCAGCGCTCTGCCTGACAATCGGCTGGCGCACCTACCTGCTCGTGCAATGGCCCGTGTTCTTCGTCAGCGGCGCAATCGGGGTCTGGCTGTTCTACGTGCAGCACCAGTTCGAAGACACCTACTGGCAGGCGCACGCCGACTGGCGATACGACCACGCTGCGGTCGAGGGAAGCTCGTACCTGAAGCTGCCGGGAGTGCTGCGGTTCTTCACCGGCAACATCGGCTTCCACCACGTTCATCACCTGAGCGTCGGGATCCCGAACTACAACCTGCAAGCCGCGCACCAGGGAACCGACCGTCTTCAGGCGGTGCCGCAACTCACGCTGAAGCAAGGACTGCGCGCGCCGAGACTGAAGCTGTGGGACGAGCGGCGAGGCCGACTCGTGACCTTCAGCGAGGCCCGGGCCTAGTCAGTCACTGCCTCACCTGCGGTGCGTCAGCTATGTCAATCGGCTTACAAGTCGCTCCGTCCGCAACGGCTCCAGCTCAGCCGGCTAGCTCCTCTAGACAGGCATCGCTCATGGGCGGGCCGGGCTGCGCTAGCCCCGGCTCCCGCTGCTGATCAGCTCTTAGGCGTGAACGCCCCCACCGGACGCCACCTAGCTGGCGTCCTGCGCGTTGGTCAGCGGCTTGAGCAACTCGTCCTGGGTAACTGTGGCGCCTCGGGGTGCGCTAGCTGGGAAGGCGCTTGGGTCGGACGCCGGGGTAGCCGACCGGCAGGAGAAAGGTGCCCTTGCTGGTTTGGTAGAGGACTTGCCAGTAGTAGTAGCCGTAGAAGGCATGCCGGTCTCTGCGCATCTCTTGTGCGTATGACTCGACTGCGGCGACGTACGCCTCGCTGGGGTTGTAGTGAAGGAGCGCGCGGCCGATGTTGCGGCTCGCGCCGTTGGCTTTGAGGAAGCGTGCGGCTGCCATGATCGACTCGCGCTGGTTATCGATGCTGCCGCGGCCGTATTGCGCCCAGGTTGCGGGCATGAATTGCATCGGCCCTTCGGCGCCCGCGGGGCTGAGTCCGCGGATTCGGCCCATCCGCGTCTCGACCAACTCGATTGACGCGAGGTACTGCCAGGGGATCTTGTAGACGGCAGCCGCAGCCCGGAAGTAGCTGAGGAGCTCGTTCGGTGCGGGCGGCGCGACGATGCGCCAGTCTGGGAAACGGCGCTCAGCTGGCACGATCCTCGAAAGGGCATTTGCGGCGCGAAGGGCCGCCTTCGCCACCGACCGGGCAGCGGGCGCGAGCCGCGCTAGCGTCGGCCGTCGCAGAGGTTGATGTTCGGCTAGCCGCCGAAACGCGAGCTGCTGCGAACTAGCTGCCCTGCGCAGATTCACTCCCGGTCGGGCCGCACCGTCGATCACTGCCTGCGAGCGGTTGATTTCAACCGCGAGCTGCGCTGCATCCCCGAGCTGTCGGGTACCGGCCACCCCTGTGCGACCCGCAGCACTCGCGCCACAGCCCAGGCCGGCCAAGCCTAGTAGGAGCACAACGAACACACTCGGAAGAAACCGTCGCCGCGATCTCACGCACCCAAGAATGGCGGATGCCTCAAACAGATCGCCGAAGTCTTGAAGGCGGGCGCGCTTGACGACCTAGTCGCCGGTTCGTAACCCGGCCTGGAGCGGCGGGTTCAGGACTTCCGCGCGCGTGGCGCGCTCGACACCGCCAGAAGTGACCCCCAGCTACGCAAGCTGACGAAGCCGCGCTACGCAACCCGTCCGTGCCGGAGCGCCCTCGCGCTTGTCCTGGCGAATCCGGCCAGATTGACGCTACGCCGAGGGGCCGGCAAGCCGACCCCTCGCGTGGCGATGTGGCCGAGTTACGCGACCGCGAGACCGTTGCTCTGAGCGATGACCTTGCCGCTCGTGATCTTGGGCTCGTTGGGCATCAGCGTCTCGAACTTCTCGTCGTGGATCCAACTGGTGACGACCCTGGTCGACTCCTCGCCCTGCTCACGGGTCTCGAAGAGGCCGAGTGAGCTGAAGACGCCGTTGCCGGCCTCGATCAGGTAGTAGCCCTTGAAGCCGGGCAGCGTGCGCAGCTTCGGGACGAGGGTCTCGTTGACCTTGCCGGTCAACTCGGTGATGCGATTCTGGTCCACACCGTCGTAGCGGCGAATGGTCGCATGCATGTGAAACTCCTTCAGTTCATCTATCAGGACAGCAGAGTCCGAATGGACTCGCTGCAGCGCTCAGGCCAGGTGTGACAGACGAAGAGGAAGGTGCAGTAGCCTCGGCGGCTTCAACGCTAGAGCCAACGCGCTATCAGGGAGTCTAGCAGTGATCGACCCGGCGGACCACGCGCATAACTAGGACGACGGCTCTTCCGGCATGCCCCGGCTCGAGACACGCGACACCAAACGGCGTAGGATGGTGTTACTGGCCCCTTGGGCCAGGATTCCGGCTGAAAGCTCGAAGTCCGTCGATCGAGCCCTCGGGCGCGGGAGACGACACGAGCCTAGGCAGACAGAGTTCGAGTTGCAGGGCCAGCTGATCGGCCCCCGACGCGACAGCCTTTCCTCACCGCACCTCAGCCACACGTCGGCGGTACCCGGCCTGTCTCGGCCGCCGGCCCCCGGTGTGTCCTCTCCCAGCCGTCGGAGCTCCACTACCCCCAACGTGGCGGCCTGGAGCTACGACCCGGGTAGTACCGCTATCTGGAGTGATCAGGCGAGAGGACGCTCACCCAGGCGAATGTCCTGTACCTCGGCAATCATCAGGCGGAAGGCCCATGCGGGTGCCGGTCGGCTAGTAGCCGTACGGCTCGATCCGCTTGCGGGGCGCGGAGATCAACTCGCGTGCGACGGGAAAGCACGCCGGGCAGAGCCGCTCGTATCGCGTCTCGGGTCGCCAGAGGGCATCCTCGATCGACTCGACCTCTAGCTTCTCGAAGTCCGGGCACGCCATCAGGTGAATCGTTCCGGTTGATCGATCCCGCCAGCCGGCGAGGGCAAAGCGCGGGATGATCTCGTCTAGCGGGTTGCTCACGTAGCTCACACCTTCGGTTGAACGTTGCCCAGCGGACACTCGTCGCCCGCGCGCTCAGGGTGCCGCTCTGCGAGAGCCGTCGTATGGTCTCGTTGGGTCAAATGGGCCGACGACCACGACCGGCGATCTCACGCGACCAGCGGACTCCGATCGCTCTTCCGAGCCGCGACCTCGGTCGGACCGCAGGTGCTCAGCGGAGAGGAAGGTGAAACTCGCCTAGGTCAGCGACAGGTGCGAGACGCCTCAGTGGCGCGTTCCGCTCAAGCCACCGTCCACGACGAGGCCCGTGCCGAGCACGAAGCGAGAAGCGTCGGACGCGAGATAGGCGATCGCGTGAGCAACATCGTCGGGGC
>CAVUQB010000009.1:0-23314 GCA_963743545.1 uncultured Actinomycetes bacterium
AAGCTCGGTTTCTCTAGGCCCGGTCGGGAGCGAGACCGAACGCGCGGGCTCTATCTGACCGTTTCTACGTCGAAGGCGACTTCGAAGCTCTCGACGCCGATGCGCCTGCCGCGAACGTCTTCGGGAATCTCATCACCCATCTGTTCCCACTGCCCTTCCGAGCCGGCGGCTGCCTCCTCGGTGTCAAAAAACGAGATCACCGACCAGTGGCTTTCGTCCTTCATCAAGACCATCACACGCCGGGTTCCCGGCGGGAGCGCGGTCGCTCCACGCTCGACCAGCATCTCGTTGTTGAGCCGACGCATCTCTTCCGCGTTGCCGCCCTCGAACGTCGCGATCCTCGCAATCACCGGGGGTCCCTCCTCACCTTGTTGACTGGTCGCCGGTGAACTCTATGCTCGCCTAGGCCAGCATTCCGGGATGACTCCTGAGCGGCGTTGTCCTGCGGCATCAACGCTGGACCTGGGGCGGCGTGGATCCGGTGCCGTGGACGCTGACGACCCGGCCGCCGCGGTCGAGCGTCACGACCCAGCCGGCGGTGTTTCGCCGGCCGGCCGGCTTGCTCAGCGGCCAGTGTTCGAGAAATGCAATTCCCCGTGAGCCGGAGAGCTTGGCCTCACATAGGCCGGCCACCGTGCCGCCTCTGCCGCGGGGGATCTTGCAGCGGACGAGCAGGCCGGGGAAGTCCGGGAAGATGCGGAGGGCCGGGCGTGCCTTCCACGCCGACGCAGCCATTCGCGCGTCGCCATGTGCGAGGTAATCCGCAAACCCTCCTGTCGTCCCCGGACGAGTGGCGAAATAGACCTCCTGCGGGACGCACCGGCCGTGGATCTTCGGGGCCGTGAAGCCGTTCTTGGTGCCACAGAACCGAGCCCGCACAAGAACGACGTCCACGGCATCGCCGTTCGCGATCCGCCACCTCTCAACCCGCAGGGCGCGGACCTGCGTTGCCCCCGAGGCGCGCGCCTGGCGCAAAGCCACCGTTGCCGGCGTCGTAGCGCCGCAGCCGGCAGCGACGAGACTTATCCCGGTAACCAGCGACGCCGAGAGCGCGCGCTTCATCTCTCCTTTATACGCCGCCGGGCGTCAGCTGGTCTGCGGGCTGGTAGCGCGACGCTGGGCTGGGCCAGTGTTCCGGAATGACCCCTGAGCGGTGGCGCTCGACACCCGCGGTGGTGATCAGCGCCGCACGGCAAGGGGAAGCTGTCGGGGGCGTGCTATCGGAGTAGCCTTATTGGCATGCTGCGTCGCAAGGAGTTCGAGGGGATTAAGCCGGAAAAGGAGAAGACCTGGTATCTCCAAATCTTCTTCGTCTTGTCATTGCTGATGTTTTTCTTTGGGGTAGGTGGAGCGTTAGAGGGCATCTGGCTTGGCTTTGTTCTCCTCGTGCTCGGTCTGATCGGCATCGTCGCGCTCTTACGAGAGCTGCTCGATCGCTCCGAGTCGTAAAGAGATCTGCGCCTGAACGTGGGAGCCGTGTGCCGTCCAGCGCGGAACTTCGCGGCACCAATACCTACTGCGGCCCTGCTCTTATGGTCACGCCACCTCGTCGCGGGACGCATCGACCACTACCAAACTGCTGAGAGGTTCTGGCGAGGCAGCGCTCGCCTGAGCCAGTGTTCCGGAATGACCCCTGGCTCTTAGCGGAGGCTGATCGGGGTGGGTCTGCCGAGCCGGGATATCGCGGCAGGGAGCCTTCCGCGGATACCGAAACCGCCGCCGCCCGCTCCATCAGGCGACCAGAGCCTCGTGGCAATCGACCCCTGAGGCGATTGAGCGCCAGGTGGGCGTGGGCACCCCTCGCAGACGAAGCGACCGTGGAGGACGATCGAGTAGAAGCGTCCCCTTCGCCGGTTCGTGGTCGTGACGCCTTCCGATGCCTCCAAAACGGCCCGATACGAGGCAGGCCCATACGCCTGCGCCGTCTTCACAGAAGGATCCCCGAGCGTGCGTGCAGTCGTACGGGCAACTGCGGCGATTCGCTGTCGAAGAGGTTCGCTCATGTGACGGCTGCTGCCGCCACCCGCCCCGAGCACCGCTACTGAAACGAGCGCGACAACACCAGTCAGGACTTTCATCTCATGCACAGTACGACGCCACGCACGCAAACGTCACATCTGGACTGGTCACGCTCGCCTGGGCCAGTGTTCAGCAAGGTCCCTGACGGCCGAATAGAGTCTGCATCCCGCCATGGCGCCGCGCCTTTTTCGGATCAGGATGCGTCCCGGTCGAGCGCTGCTAGGCATGACTAACGACGGCACCAACGCTCCACAAGCGGGGGCTGGCGAGGAAGCGGTGGTCTCCGAACACACCGCCGCGTTTCTCGCTGGCAACCGCGCGGCCGAGGTCATCGAGGTCGTCGAGCAGGCCGAGGACAGTCCCGAGCAGGAGTAGTCGCTCAGGGGTCATTCTCAAACACTTGACCACGCCGGTTGCTCCTCGCTCGCGGGCGATCCCACGGCCGTTCAGGGCGTGCTCGAGCGCGAACCGGCTCTCAGTGCCGGGCGCCGCCCGATTTCGGGGCCAGATCCGCATTTGTGCAATGCGGACAACGATCCGCGCCGTCTGCGGCCGTCGACCAGCCGTTCGGGTTGCCGCGCTTCGGGTCGGACTGGACCTGCGTCGCCCCACACGCACAGGTGAACACGGCTACGCCGAAAGGAACCGTTGCTTGGTTGACATAGAACTCAGCCGTGGTACGGCGATGCTCTCGCTCCTGCGGGCCGCTGTCAACGTCGGGCGGCAAGAGCGCGCTGTGACGGTCGACAGCGCCGCGCCGTACATGCGGCATGAACAGATTCCGCACGATCCTCCTCGTCGCCGGTGTGCTGCTCGTCGCGGCCGCGATCGCCGGTGTCGCGCAGCCTCGCCTCGGCCGCAGTGCCACTCCCTCTACCGGCTCGACGATCACCGTGACCGGCGACGGCACGGTCGACGCGACGCCCGACCAGGCCTCCTTCGACTTCGGCGTCACGACGAACGGCGCCAGGGCGGCGGACGCATTGAGCCGCAACTCCTCCGAAGCGCAGGCCATCATCGACGCGCTGAAGAAGGCAGGCGTCGACTCGTCCGACATCCAGACGACTCAGGTCTCGCTCTGGCCGCAGACCTCGAACGACGGCAACCGGATCACCGGCTACCAGGCTTCGAACTCGGTCGAGGTGAAGTCCGCCATCGGCAAGTCGGGCGCGCTCGTCGACGCCGCCGTCGCCGCGGGCGCGAACAACGTCGACGGGCCGAACCTCGATACGGCCGACCAGTCGTCCCTCTACTCCCAGGCGCTGAAGGACGCGCTCGGCGCCGCGAAAGTGAAGGCGCAGGCGATCGCCGGCGCGGCCGGCCTGACCCTCGGCTCGGTGCTGCGGGTGCACGAAGGCGGGAGCTCGGAGCCGGTGCCGATGTTCGCCCAGGCCAAGGCTGCAGGCGCCGACGTGCCGATCGAAGCCGGAACGCAACAGATCCAGGCATCGGTGACGGTGACGTACAGCGCCGGCTAGAGCTACTAGAACTCGCCGGCGCCCTGCCGGGAGGCGATGCAGTCGAGCGCCCAGCCGTTCGCGGTGAGCACGATCTGCTCTGCGAGGGCGTCCGGCTCGTCGCCTGCGTGTTCCTGTGGCACCTCGATCACGACCTGGTGGATCGCGGCCTCGACCTCGGCCTCGAACTCGTGCCGTTCTTCCGACACGATCGCGAACGAGGGCGCGAGCTCCGTGAGGGAGGCCGCGAGCTCGTCGATCTCGGCCGGCGTCGCGTGTCTCCCGGCGAAGACGCCGAAGTTGACGCGCACCTCGACGCCGGGCTCGTCCCATTCGCGCACGAGCAGGGAGATTGCGGGTTCGTCGATGAATTGATTCATGCCAGACCTGTATCCGGTCGGCCGAACTCCTAACGTTCGCGCGGCTCCCAGCGGAACTTGCGCATCGTGAACAGCAAGCCGAAGAGGCCCCAGGCTGCGAGGACGGCCAGGTCTTCCGGGCGCGTCCAGATCGCATGCCCGCGCAGATAGACGGCGTTGACGAGGTCGATGAAGTACTTCAGCGGCAGGACGTCGGCGATCGCGCGCAGGAACGCCGGCAGATGGCGTGTCTCCCCGAACGACCCACTGAGGAAGGCCATCGGCAGCAGGATCGAGTTGACGACCGCGGACGAGCCCTCCGCGGAGCGGATCACCGAGGCAGTCGCCGTGCCGAGCGCAGCGAACACGGCTGCGCCGACCACGATCGCGGCGATGAGCGAGGCGGCGTCGGCGGGGAACGGCGTCGAGTAGAGCGCGCGCCCGAGCAGGAACAGCGCGAGCGTCTGCAGCGCGAAGATCACGAGCGTCGACATGAGCAGCGACGCGACGTATGTCGCCGGCGGCAGCGGCGTCGAGCGCAGCCGCTTGAGGATTCCGCTCTCCCGGCGCAGCACGAGCTGGATCGCCAGTCCCGGCGAAGGCGGTGTTCGCGCACCCGTAGCCGATCAGCCCCGCGAGCAGCGCCTCCGGCGCACGCACGCCGTACAGCGTCCCCGAGTAGACGGACGCGAGCAGGACATAGAGGAGTAGCGGGAAGAAGAAGATGAAGAACGCGGCCTCTCGGCTGCGCCAGAAGACGAGCTGCTCCGAGCGGAGCTGGTGGACGAAGAGCCGGCGCGCCGGCCGGCGGATGCCGACGCGGATCGCGTCGGCGCTCACGCCTCGACCTCGTCGGCCGTCAGCGCGAGGTAGACGTCCTCGAGCGACGGTCGCCGCACCTGCAGGCCTTCGAGCTCCTCGCCACGGGCGACGGCCGCAGCGGTCAGCTCGGCGAGCACGCGCGTCGGCTCGCTCGTCTGCACGAGCACCTCCTCGCCGTTCTGCCGGTAGCGAATCTCGGTCTCGAGGTTGGTGCTCGTCAGCTCGCGCGGCGTGCCCACCCGCACGATCTGTCCCTCGCGCATCACCGCGACGCGGTCGGCGAGCTGCTCGGCCTCGTCGAGGTAGTGCGTCGTGAGCAGGACGGTCTTGCCGAGCGTGCGCAGCGAGCGGATCATCTCCCACGCCGCGCGGCGTGCCTGCGGGTCGAAGCCGGTCGTCGGCTCGTCGAGAAAGACGAGGTCGGGATCGCCGACGAGCGCGATGCCGAGGTCGAGCCGCCGCTTCTGGCCGCCCGACAGCGACTTGATGCGAGCGTCCGCCTTCTCCTGGAGGCCGACGACCGCGATCACCTCGTCGACGTCGCGCGGCGCCTGGTAATAGCCGGCGAAGATCGCGTGCGTCTCGCGCACCGTCAGGTTCGCCCACATCTCAGACTGCTGGAGGACGACGCCGATCCGCTCGCGGAAGTCCCGGGCGGGCTTCTCGGGGTCGGAGCCGAGCACGCGCACCTCGCCGGCGTCGCGGCTGCGGTATCCCTCGAGGATCTCGACGGTCGTCGTCTTGCCGGCGCCGTTCGGTCCGAGCAGCCCGAAGACCTCGCCTTCCTCGATCGAGAAGTCGACCCCCCGCACCGCTTCGAGGCTTCCGTAGGCCTTGCGCAGGCCGCTGACCTCGATTGCTTGCATCAGCGGAGAAGGGTAGACGGGACTCGGCGGTACAGTCGCGCCGTGGGAACCTTTCGCTACGTCTTCGCCGACGTCTTCACCGACGTCCCGTTCGCCGGGAACCAGCTCGCCGTCTTCACCGACGCGCGCGACATTCCCGAGGAGCAGCTGCAGCCGCTCGCACGCGAGATCAACTTCTCCGAGACCGTCTATGTCTATCCGGCTGCAGGCGCCGGGCACGCGCGGATTCGCATCTTCACGCCGACGCTCGAGCTGCCGTTCGCCGGGCATCCGGTGCTCGGCACGGCGTTCGTGCTCGCAGGCCCGCTCCAGCTCGAGGAGCTCCATCTCGAGACCGGTGCTGGCGTCGTCCCCATCCGGCTCGAGCGCGACGGCTCGCGCGTCGTCTTCGGCTGGATGCAGCAGCCGGCGGTCGCGGCGGAGCCGTACGAGCAGGCCGACGAGCTGCTCGCCCTGTTGGGCGTGGAAGAGAGCGGGCTGCCGGTCGAGCTCTACCGGCAGGGGCCTGGCCACGTCTTTGTCGAGCTCGAGTCGCCCGACACCGTCGCAGCGCTGCGGCCTGATCTCCCGGCGCTGCTCGAGCTCTCGCCGTACGGCACCGACTGCTTCGCCCGGGACGGCCAACACTGGAAGTCGCGCGTCTTCGTGCCGGCGCACGGCGTCGGCGAGGATCCCGCGACCGGCTCGGCCGCGGGGCCGCTCGCGCTCCATCTCGCCCGGCACGAACGGATCGGCTACGGCGACGAGATCGAGATCCGCCAGGGCGTGGAGCTCGGGCGGCCGTCGACGCTGTACGCGGTCGCGCGCTCGCCCGAGGAGGCCGAGGTCGGCGGCTCGGCCGTCATCGTCGCGCGGGGTGAGTTCCGGCTCTGACCCGCGTCGTGGTCATCGGCCCGAGCGGCAGCGGCAAGACACGTCTCTCCCTGCGGCTCGCTGAACTCCTACACGCCCGTCACGTCGAGATCGACGCGTTGTGGCACGGTCCGAACTGGGAAAACTGCGGACCGGAGGAGTTGCATGCCCGCGTCTCGGCTGCGACCGAGGGTGACGGCTGGGTCAGCGACGGCACCTATCACTCGATCATCGGGGACCTCGTGCTCGAACGCGCAGAGACCGTCGTGTGGCTCGATTTGCCGGTCGCGCTCGTCATGTGGCGTCTCCTGCGGCGCAGCTGGACGCGAAAGAGAGACAAGGTCGTGCTCTGGCACGGGAACCTCGAGGACAGCTGGGCGAACCAGATCCGCTGGCTCTTCTGGCCCGCGTTCAAGCGCGCGTTCGAGAACAGGCAGGACCTCCCGGCGCGGCTTGCGCGGCATCCGCAATTACAGGTGCATCGGTTGCGCTCGGACCAGGAGGTCGAGGCGTTCGTTCAGTCGATCCAGCCGACCGAGTCGATGTCCGGAAGCTCGAACGGCAGCGAGCGCCAGAAGATGCCGCCGTTGGCCGAGACGTAGAGCCGGTTCCGCGCCGCGTAGAGCATCCGGTCGGGATCGTCCTCCGCGATCGCGACCGCGAAGCCCGGCGGCAGGCCTCCGCCGGCTTCGCGCCACGTCGCGCCACCGTCGTTCGAGAGCATGAGCGGCGGCCTCCGTTCCACGACGGCCACCACGGTCGAGCCGGCGCGCGCCGCCGCGACGACGCGCGGCAGCGGCACCTCGGGCCGCTCGGTCTCGGGTACCTCCTGGCCTTCGCCGAGCGGCTCCTCGGCCTCGACGTCGACGAGGAAGACGCCCGCCACCGTGCCGACCGCCGCGATCACGGACATGTCTTTCCGAGGTAACAGACTGTTACTAAGGAGGGCTGTGACGAGCGCGCTCGCACGGCGCGCGGCCGAGACCGGCCGGTGGCCGCCGGCACGCGCGCTCAGGTACGCGATCGAGAAGGCGTCGCCCGCTCCCGTGGGCTCGCCGCTTACGGGCCGCGCCGAGACGCGCACCGCCGCGTCGCGGGTGAGGACGAGCGAGCCGCCGGCGCCGAAGGTCACGACGATCTCCGGAACGCCGAGCTCGCGCAGATCCTCGAGCTCGCCGCCGCCGAGAATCGCCTGGGCCTCCTCCTCGGCGAGCTTCAGGATCGAGACGTGACGGAGCAGGCCGCGGTCGAAGTCACCGTCGAGCGCGAGCGGGCCGACCTGCCGCACGCGCACGAGCCCATGGCCGTCGATCAGTAGACGCCGCCGGCGCGCGAGCCGTTCGAGCGCCTCGGGCGGGAAGTCGCCGCGCAGGAGCGGTGCGACGTGCAGCCACTCGACCCGCCGCAGCACGCGTTCCGGCTCGTCGCTCTCGCTCCACGGCTCTCCGATCGCATCGACGCGCATCTCGCGTCGGCCGTCGGCGTCGTAGTGGAAGGAGAAGGCCGTCGTCTCGCCTGCCGCCGTGAGCGAGACCGGGACTCCGAGCGCCGCCAGGTGACGGAGATAGGAGCGCTGCTCCGGCTCACCGCACTTCGCCGCCACGATCGCCTCCTGGTGGAGCGCTCGCAGCGCCCGCGCCGCGTACCACGGGCCCCCGCCGATCCGTGGTATTCCTTCGGAAATCAGGTCACGCGAGAGAAGGCCGATGACGGCGAGCGATCGCACGACCGGCAACTGTAAGCCCGAGCGAGAGGACGAAGGAGAGCGCAAAGCTCGGCAGCGAACCCCCGATCGCTCCCTGGCCGGGATGCGTGTGGTCGACGAGCCGCGTCCAGGAGCCCGGGCCGACCGGCGCGAGCCACTGGTAGAGGCAGAAGCCGGCGAGCCAGGCGACGATCTGTCCCGGGCGGAACTCGGGGGCGCGGAAGGGATCGCGCTCGCCCGCGAGCCACTGTGCGAGCAGCACGCCGAAGAGCGGCACGAAGAACGAGCCGAGCAGGTAGAGGAAGTCCTGGTAGTGCACGAGATCGACCACGAAGGCGCCCGCGGTCGCCACCACTGCCACCGCGAGGATCAGCACGCGCTGCGGCACGCGCGGCACGACATTCTGGACCGAGACGGCGGTCGAGTAGATGTTGGCGAACGGCTCCTTCGTTTCGTCCACCCCGAGCGCGACGAGCGCGAGCGCGGCGCCGACCCCTCCGGCTGCGATCGACGTGATGACCGAAGGCGCGTCCGAGAGCCCGCGTGACAGCAGCAGGATCGCGCCGAGCGCGTAGAGCCAGACGTTCGGGATGAAGTAGCCGATCGCGGCTCCCCAGAACGCGCCGCGCCGGTTGCGCGAGAAGCGCGTGTAGTCGGCGGCCAGCGGCAGCCACGAGACCGGCAACGCGACGACGAGGTCGACGCCCTGCCAAAAGGTGAGCCCGCCCGTGCCGGGCTGCGACCAGAGTGCGCCGAGATTCGCGTCGTGCAGCGTCCACCAGGTGAGGTACGCAAGGGAGGCGAGCACGACCCAGAGCGCGAACCGCTTCACCCAGATGCGAACGAAGCCGACCGGCCCGACGAGCGCGAGTGCCGTCGCCGCCGCGGCGGCCGCGAGCTTCCACACCCAGAGCGGCCCGTGCGCGAGCGCCTGCGCGGCCGTCGCGATGACGAGCACCTCGAAGATCGTCCAGCCGAGGTTCTGGACGATGTTGAGTCCCGTCGGCAGGTACGAGCCCGCGCGGCCGAGCGGCGCGCGCAACAGCACCATCGCGGGCACGCCGGCCTCGGCGCCGATCGCCGCCGCCCCGCCGAGGAGCGCATTGCCGAAGATTCCACCGACCAGGATCGCGAGCAGCGCCTCGGGCAGCGAGAGTCCGGGGACGAGGAACGCGCCTGCGACGAGCACGAGCAGGCTGAGCCCGAGGCTCGACCACAGCATCCCGTTCTCGAGCGCGCCGAGCGTCCGCAGCCGCTCGGGAACCGGCGTGATGCCCCAGGCTGGTGCTCTGTCCAAGCGCTCCTCCCTTCGCCGGCATGACCCGGATCAGGTTCGACGGGTGTGATCTCAGCCGCCCTCGCGCGGCACCCCGGTGCTCCGAGTCTACGAGCCGAGCTAAGCCGGCTGCGCCGGCGGGCGGGCTCCCTCGGGCACGACTCCCTCGCTGAGCCAGCGCACGTCGCTCGCGATCTGCAGCTCGGGATCCGTGCCCATATGACCGCCCAGGTCCTCGATCTCGACGATGCAGCCGGGCACGTTCGCGGCCAGCCACTCGCCGTGCGCGGCCGGAACGAGCACGTCGGTCAGGCCGTAACGGACCAGGACGGGCACAGAGACCGCGCTCACGTCGAAGCCCCACGGTTGGGTGAAGGCGAGGCCGTCGTCGACCCAGCCGCCGACACCGTTGACGGCCTGCTCGCGCGCTGTCTCGCTGATGACCTGCATCGCCTCGGGCCGGGTCATCTGCTCGCGATCCGACTCGCTGAGGTCGAAGTCGTCGAGGATGGTCGACGGATCGACGGCGACACGCTCCTCGAAAAGCTTCTGCAGGTTCTCGATCTCGGGCGTGAAGACGTCCTCGCCGGCCAGCGCCCACTCGAACTCCTTGACGTTCTCGGGATCCATGCCGGCGAGCCAGTCGTCCTTCGACAGGCCGGCAGCCCCGAACGGCGCGACGCCGACGATGCAGATCGCGCGCACCACGCGGTCTGGAAGGAGTGCCGCGCACGCGAGCACGTGCGGACCGCCGCCTGAACCGCCCGACACGCCGAAGTGCTCGAAGCCGAGCTCGTCGGCGAGCGCCGCGACGTCGGCGGCCTCGTCGGCCACGTTGCGCCCGTGGTGGCGGTCGGACCGGCCGTAACCGGCGCGATCGTGCGTGACCCAGTAGGCGCCGGCGCTTGCGTAGACGTCTTCGTTCGGCCAGCGGCTGAACCGGCAGCCCGGCGTCCCGTGCAGGCTCAGGACCGGAAAGCCTTCGGGATCGCCCCAGGTCGCGTAGGCGAGCGTCCGTCCGTCGGTCAGCTCGAGTGTGCGCAGCCGTTCCGCCACGGGGCGAGCATAACCTCGCGACTGATCGTCAGGACTGCGCGAGCACGAGCACGACGGTCAGCAGGCTGAGTCCGACTCCGCCGATCGTGAACACCGCGACGGTACGGAACGACAGCGGAGCGTGGGCGCCCGTTCGCAGCGCCTGCTCCAGGTCGCGCTGGCGGCGTGCGCCGACGACCGAGAGGCCAATCGCAAGGGCGGCGTAGCCGCAGCCGAGCAGGATGTATGGCCAGGCTGCGACATCGAGGAGCTTGGGAGCGAACCGACCCACGGCGAGCGCCCCGGCGGTGGCCCCCAGAGCCGTGCGCCACCACGCGAGCCAGGTGCGCTCCGCCGCCATCGACGTCCGCCGCTCCTGGTCGAGCGCGGCCGCAGATTTCGCGGCGTCCGGGTTTTCCGAGCCAGGCTGCTCCGCCATGGCTCCATCTAACACCCGGTCGGAGCTAGGAGCAGGGGTTCTCGGTGACCGTGGTCGGGTCCGCGGTGATCTTGCCTCCGGGCCCGCTGTAGTGCGCCCAATGGCCGTCGGAGACGGCCGAGATGCAGAACGACTGGCCGCTGTCCTCCGGGTTGGCCGACACGATGCCGGTCGAGCCGCCGCTCGAGATGATGAGGCCGGAGTCGTAGCCCGACCGCAGCGAGTGGGCGTTCATCCCGGCGAAGCTGCTGTTCTCCACGTAGTAGGCGTTCGCGCTGGGGATCACCTCGCGCACCTCCGAGACTGCGGCCGTCGTCTGGGCCTTCGCCTGGAAGTTGAGGTAGGCAGGGACGGCGATCGCGAGCAGGACGCCGACGATGGCCAGCGTGACGAGCAACTCGACGAACGTGAATCCCGTCTCGTCGGTGAGCGTGGGGCGACGCTTCTGAGGTGATCCGCAGGGAGAGGTCATGTCCCCTTCTTGGCTCAGCGGCGGGTCGCGGTCCACATCCTTGTGGGTGGGTATCCCCCCGCGATGAGGGGGAGAGGGGCCCGGACCACTCGATCGGGGGCCCCCGAAATGAGTACCGTGCCGGTTCTGGACACCACCTGCCATATGTCGATTTCGCTCGACGGTTTCGTCGCCGGGCCGGACCAGAGCCGCGAGGATCCGCTGGGCAAGCGCGGGCTGGAGCTGCACAGCTGGCACCTTGGTGAACGCGCCCACGAGGCCGACGAGACGGCGGTCGGCTGGCTGATGCGCCCGCGCGGCGCCTACGTCATGGGACGCAACATGTTCGGGCCGATCCGCGGCGAGTGGGACGAGGACTGGCGCGGGTGGTGGGGACCGGAGCCGCCGTACCACGCTCCGGTGTTCGTGCTCACCCATCACGCGCACGAGCCAATCGAGCTGGAAGGCGGGACGACCTTCCATTTCGTCACCGAGGGGTTCGACGCCGCCTACGCGCAAGCGCGCGAAGTCGCAGGCGACGGCGGAGTGGACATCGCGGGTGGCGCCTGGACGGTGCGACAGGCGCTCAGCGCGGGGGTGGTCGACGAGCTCACGCTCGACATCGCCCCGGTCCTGCTCGGGTCGGGCGAGCGGATCTTCGACGGTGTCGAATCACTGGACCTGGAGCCGGTCGAAGTGCTGCACTCGCCGCTGGCCACGCACATCCGGTACCGGCTCAGGCGAGCGAGCTGAGCATGTCCGCCAGCTCGGCCGGCTGGGTGAGGAACGGCGAATGGCCCGAGTCGAGCTCGATCACCCGCGCGTCGTGTGCGCGAGCCGTGGCGATCTGCCACTCGGCCTTGACGGCAGCATCCCGCAGGGTCGCAATGACGACGTCGCCGGGTCCGAACGTTGCGGGAATCGGCTCGAGCCGCGCTTGGCGGCGGAGCTGGGGGAAGGCCCAGTCGGACTGCTCGCGCGAACAGTCGGGATACATGCGCGCGGCGGCGGTATCCGCATCGGGCCAGTAGGAGCGGCCGCTCGAGTCGCTGACGGTTCCACCGAAGTCCTCGACGAAGCACTTGTTGATCTCCGCACGCTCGAGCGGAGGAAGCGCGGCGAGATAGACGCGAGCACGGGCCTCGACGTGCGGGATCGTGAACCCACCGAGCGAGTGGCCGACGACGATCGCGTCCGGCTGCGGCCCAACGGCGTCCGCATAGTCGAGCGGCGTCAGTCCGATCTCCTCGCAGAGCAGGTCGGGACTCGAGACATCGTGACCGCGATCCTCGAGCTCCTGGGCGAGCCGGCCGAAGCACCAGCCGCCGTGCCAGCCTCCGTGCACGAGCACGAACCGCGCCATCGGACGAGTATCCACCATCAGTGTTCCGGGATGACCCCTGACGTCAGATCTGGGGCCCGTAGCCGCCGGCCGGGTGCCTCCGGTTCCGGTTGGAGGCCGAGAGGAACCCGCCGACGGCAATCGCTGCCGCGCTCAGGAGCGCGAGCCAGATGCCCCAGCTCAGCGACAGCGAGACGAGATCCGTCTGCGCACCCGGAGGCGTGAGCATCCGGTAGAGCACGAAAAGCGCCGCCACGCAGCCGGCGAGAGCGATCTGGCCGCCGCCGGCCTCGAGCAGCCCGTTGATGCCTGCGAGACGCAGAAGCGATGCCAGGAGCGAGATCCCGGCGAGAGCGAGGAGTATCAGGCTGATGTCCTTGAGAGCTTGGTGCGCGCTCACGGTGGTGAGCTGACGTCCAGCGAGTGAACTGAACTCTGCTCCCAGCTCGCTTGCTCCAGTCTGGAAGGTGGTGTTCCCGTACTGCTGAGCCACGGTGGCGAGCTCCTGTTGGGCCGAGGCGGCACCGGACGCGGTGATGCTAACTCCGTACCAGGGCAGAAACACCGAAACGGCGAGCACAGCTGCGCCGACCGCCGCGATCAGGAAGCCGAGTTGCGAACGATCGTCGACCATGGCACTGCGTGTAATCGGCGGGTGCAGTACTGCGCTTGAGTCCCTGACGCGACCCGCCGCGCCGGTCAGGGCTCGGCGTAGCGGCAGTCGCCTGGGCCAGCGTTCGGGAATCACCCCTGAGTTGGCGTGCGAGCTCTGGGGCGTTGGTCCTTCGTTGGTGTGGCGGTCTACCTTTAGCTCGGCATGATCCGGCTTAGCGGCACGGTTGCAGTAGTTGGTTCCGCACTCGCGCTCGCGGTGGCGTTCGGCTGTGGGGCAGCGAGCGGTGTGGCATCGAAGCGGGCGGTGTCGCCCTGCGGGACCGCGACCGCTCCCGCCTGGTCTCCCGACGGGACACAGATCGCTTGGTTTGGCTACCGCTGGCCCCGGCCGCCCCATGGCCACGCGACCGGCGCGTACAACATCCTGCGGGCGTTCTGCACCTCGGCCGCCGACGGCTCGAACCTCCACCCGTTCCCGCGCACGACTTGTGCCGAGCGTTGCTCCAACCTCCTGGGCGACCCGCCGGGTCAGCTCAACTGGGTCGAGCCGAGCCTCCTCGTCTACGGCAGCGACGACGGGATCTACACGATCTCGGTCGGACACAAGTCCAAGCTCCTTGCCAGGGAAGGGCCCGACCCGTACGCCATCGCCGCGGACGGTGATCGCGTCGCCGCCGGGCAGGCGGCGTCCTGCACGACGTGCCCCGGGCCGGTGACGATCTTCAGCGTCCCGTCCGGCGCCGTCGTCGGCGTCGTCGGCGGCACCAAGCTGAGCAACTTCGAGCCGAGCCTCTCACCCGACGGCTCGCATGTCGTCTTCGCGCGCGCCCCTGCCAAGGACTCCGGGCCGGGGCCGTCGGTCTGGACCGCCGCGGCCGACGGTAGCCACCTGCAGCTGCTGGAGCGGCACGCCAACAGTCCACTCTGGTCGCCGGCAGGCAACCTGATCGCCTACGCCGCCGCGCCGACGGGGCCTGCCCGGGCGGCCCTGAAGCTCGTAGCGCCCCAGGGCGGCGCGAGCAGGACGCTCCTCCGTCGTTACCCGGAGATCTTCGGCTGGTCTCCCGACGGGAAGTACATCGCCTTCGCGGACGGGAAGGGGCGGCTGGCGGTCGTCGACGTCGCGACGGGGAAAGTGCGGACGCTGCTGAAGCCGAAGCCTCACTTTGGGTTGTCGAGTGCCGCCTGGTCGCCGGATTCACAGCAGCTGCTGGCACTAGCGTCGCGGCTGCCGAGCAAGCCCATCTGTCCGAGCAGCCTGTGGCGGGTCCCGATCGACGGGACGAAGCCGCGCCTGCTCCACGGCTGCTGATTTCTTGCGGCGCCCGCGTGGCGCGGGGTCAGTCGCCTGGGCCAGTGTTCCGGAATGACCTCGAGGGGGCCTCTTGCTGATGAGGCTCTCGATGACTGCCGGGCGTGAAGGCGGTCCGGTCAGTACTGCCCGTCGCGTTGCTTCTCGCGCTGTGCGCCTGCGGTTCAGCCGGGAGCGTCCACCGACAGGACTACTCGGTTGCCCAGGTCGTGGCCGCGTTCAGCAGCACGGAATCTGGCTCCCGCAACTCTGACCACTGCAGCAAGGGATACGTCTGCCTCGACGACGGGGCAGGCGTCTCTGCAGATGTGTTCGTCGGGCCTAAAGCCGGCATTCTCGTCGCTGTCGGGAACGTCACTCCGACCGAGTACCGGAACGTAACGGTGACTTCGTCACGGAGCCATCAGAAGGCAGTTGGAGCGGCTATCCGGACACTCAGATCAAGAGCTGGATAGAGGAGCGTCGCCTGGGCCAGTGTTCCGGAATGACCCCTGAGCTAGTAGGTAGCTCGTCGCCTGCCTTGTTCCAGACGCGGGTCGTTGCGCCCGACCACGCTCCGACGACCAGCCCGTCGGGAAGGTAAGAAATCTCCGGCTCACCGGCCTCGCCGCCGACCATCTCGACTCTGAACCAATCGCCAGCAGCGAGTCGGTGTTGTGCGCCCTCCGGCTCGAACGACACCACGACCGAGGGCGTGTCGATAGAGGTGACGGTAAAGACGACCCGGTGTTCAGCCATCGGGCGAGAGTACTCCGGCTTGGGCCAGCGTCCTTACGCCTGAGCGGAAGGACGGAGGCTCGCGCTAGCTGTTCGCCGGATCCGGGTCCGGGCCCTGCATGGCCGAGCCCGGCAGCGGGAACGGACGCGGACGCGGACGCTCGCGCTTCGGCTCGGGCTGCGGCTGCGGCAGCTCCGGCTGCGCCGGCGCCTCGTCGGGGAAGACCGTCGACTCGTCCTCGCCGGCGAGCAGGCGCTCGTACTGATCCCGGTCGATCGTCTCGCGCTCGATCAGGATCGCCGAGATCTTGTGCAGCTCGTCCATGTGCTCGCGCAGCACCGCGAGGGCGAGCTCGTGTGCCTCTTCGATCACGCGCCGGATCTCGTCGTCGATCTCGCGCGCGATCTCCTCGGAGTAGTCGGCCTCGGCGCCGTAGTCGCGCCCGAGGAAGGGCTGGTCATGGCCGCGGCCGAGCACGCGCGGGCCGAGCTTCTCGCTCATCCCGAAGCGCATGATCATCTGCTTCGACGTCGCGGTGACCTTCTCGAGGTCGTTCGCGGCGCCGGTCGTGACCTCGTGGAAGACGATCTCCTCCGCGGCGCGGCCGCCGAGCGTCATCGCCATCTGGTGCATCAGCGCGCTGCGCGTCGTGAGGTAGCGATCCTCGGTCGGCAGCGAGATCGTGAGACCGAGCGCCTGGCCACGCGACACGATCGTGATCTTGTGAACGGGGTCGGTGTGCTCGAGGAAGTGCCCCACCAGCGCGTGGCCCATCTCGTGGTAGGCGGTGATCTTGCGCTCGTGCTCCGAGAGGAGCCGCGCCTTCTTCTCCGGGCCGGCCACGACGCGCATGATCCCCTCCTCCAGCTCTTCCTGCTCGATGATCTTCTTGCCGCGGCGCGCGGCGAGCAGCGCAGCCTCGTTGACGAGGTTCGAGAGGTCGGCGCCGGTGAAGCCGGGCGTCCCCGCCGCGAGCGTGCTCAGGTCGATCTCCGGCGCGAGCGGCTTGCCCTTCGTATGCACCTCGAGAATGCGCTGACGGCCGACGCGGTCCGGCCGGTCGACGACGATCTGCCGGTCGAAGCGGCCCGGACGCAAGAGCGCGGGGTCGAGGATGTCAGGCCTGTTCGTCGCGGCGATGAGGATGATGTTGTCCTTCATCTCGAAGCCGTCCATCTCGACGAGCAGCTGGTTGAGCGTCTGCTCGCGCTCGTCGTGGCCCCCGCCGAGACCGGCGCCGCGATGGCGGCCGACCGCGTCGATCTCGTCCATGAAAATGATGCAGGGGTTCGCCTGCTTCGCCTGCTCGAACAGGTCGCGCACACGCGAGGCGCCGACGCCGACGAACATCTCGACGAAGTCCGAGCCCGAGATCGAGAAGAACGGAACGCCTGCCTCGCCTGCAACCGCGCGCGCGAGCAGCGTCTTACCCGTGCCGGGAGGCCCGTAGAGCAGGACGCCCTTCGGGATGCGCGCGCCGAGCGCCTGGAACTTCTTCGGGTTCTCGAGGAACTCCTTGATCTCTTGCAGCTCCTCGACCGCCTCGTCCACGCCGGCCACGTCCTTGAAGCCGATCTTCGGCGCGTCGGGCGTCATCCGCTTCGCCCGCGACTTGCCGAAGCTCATCACCTTCGAGCCGCCGCCCTGCACCTGGTTCATCAGGAAGATCCAGAACCCGAACAGCAGGACGAACGGCAGCAGGCTGCTGAGGATCGACCACCACGGCGACGAGCCGATGCCCTTCGAGCTGTACAGGTCACTCGGGACCTTGCCGCTCGAGACCGCCTTCTGGAGGACCTGCTGGAACGCGTGCTGGTCCTGATCCGACGCGTAGTTGACGCTGACCTTCTTGCCGTTGGCCAGAGTCGCGTCGATTTCCTGCTTCGACGGCACAAACGTGACGCTCTCGATCTTCGCCGGCGTCTGCTGCGCCGTCTTGTAGAGCTGCGAGAACGTCTGCGGCGTCTTGGCCGCCCCGTGATTGCCCAACGTCGTGATCGCAAGCCAGACGAGGGCCGCGATGATGACGAGCGGGAAGAGTGCGCTACGGAAGAAGCGATTCACGAGATCTCCCGCTTGAGGGTACCAGCGGCATGCCCCTGTAACGAGGTGGCGGCACCCGGAGCTACGCGCGGTCGAGCACGAGCGTTTCGTCGAGCACGCCGACGTACGGGAGGTTCCGGTAGCGCTCGGCGAAGTCGAGCCCGTATCCGATGACGAAGCGGTTCGGGATCTCGAAGCCCGTGTAGCGCACGGGAACGTCGATCTCGCGGCGCTCCGGCTTCGTCAGGAGCGCGCAGATCTCGAGCGATGCGGGCTCTCGCGCTTCGAGGTTGCGGACGAGATACGAGAGCGTCAGGCCCGAGTCGATGATGTCCTCCACGACGAGCACGTGGCGGCCCTCGATGTTGATGTCGAGGTCCTTCAGGATCCGCACCACACCCGAGGAATCGGTCGAGGCGCCGTAGCTCGAGATCGCCATGAAGTCGATCTCACACGGCACCGTCAGGTGGCGCATCAGGTCGGCGAGGAAGAAGACTGCCCCCTTGAGGACGCCGACGAGCAGCAGGTCGCGGCCTTCGTAGTCGGCCGAGATCTCGGCGCCGAGCTCCGCGATCCGCCGCTGCAGGTCCTCCTCGTCGATCAGGACCTCGGTCACCGCCCGTTCGAGCTCAGTCGCGGACAGCGTCCACCTCCGGATGCTCGACGATGCCGGGCACCGCCACGACCTCATCGCCGCGCACGACGAGCGGCCACGCCTCGCGCTCCGAGCGCGGCACCTTCGCATCGACGAACACGTCCTGAATCTTCCGCCTCCTACCCGCCAACCGGTCGCCCGGCCTCCATCCGCGCACTCTAAGCCCTTCCAGCTGCGAGCGGATAGTCCAGTCGCCCCAGCGGATCTCGCCGGACAGGTCGACCGGGCCCCGTTCGAGCCAGAGACGCTCGTGCTCGCGCACGGCCTGGACGCCGCCGCCGAGATCGACGCGCTTTGAGCCGACCGGCGCCGCGAGCAGCTCGGCGAGCGCCGGCGGCAGCGTGGCGCGCGCATCGAGTGCGCGCAGCAGGTTCTCGTCGGCGGCCGGGTGGAGCCGGCGGAGCAACGGCAGGATCTCTTCCCGGATCAGCCCGCGCCTCGTGTCGGCGTTCGAGGAATCGCGGCGGAACTCGAGCCCGGCCGCGCGGCAGTACGCCTCAGTCTCCTCACGCCAGAGCGGCAGGAGCGGGTGCACGACACCGTCGTCCGACTGCGGCGCGATGCCGGTCGCCGCGCCGCGCGAGACGAGGCGGTACAGGATCGTCTCGACCTGGTCCGAGGCCGTGTGCCCGGTGGCGCGGACCCGGTCGCGGGCAATCGAGCGGCGCTGCTCGCGCAGGGCCGCCTCGGAGAGGCCACGCCCGTCGAGCTCCACGACCTCGGCACCGAACGTCTCGGCGCAGAACCGCGCGTCCTCCTCGGACTCGGCGCCGCGCAGCTTGTGGTTCACGTGCAGCGCCGAGACGCGATAGCTGAGCGAGCCGAGCAGGTGCCAGAGGCAGGTCGAGTCGGCGCCGCCCGAGACGAGGCACGCGACCTCGCCGCCCGGCGGAATCAGCTCGTGCTCGCGAACGAAGCGGTCGACCCGGTCGCGCAACTCCTCCATCGGCCGATTGTGCCCCTCAGAAGACGAGGCTGCGATAGGTGAGCTCGCGCGTCATCCCGATCGAGTCGTACAGGCCCAGCGCCGGCGCGTTCTCGGGCCGCACGAAGAGACAGACGGCCGGCACGCGCTCGAGCAGCACGCGGCAGAGGTCGCAGAGCGCCCGGCGCGCGTAGCCGCGACGGCGGGCCTGCGGATCGACCCAGACCTGTTGCAGCTGCACCGCCGCCGGCGTCCAGGCCGAGGCCTCGGCCTTGAAGCGGATCACGCCCTCCTCGACCCAGATCCACGAGCGCCCCTCCTCGATCTGCTGGCGCGTCCGCCAGCGAAAGCCGTCGGCGTCGCGCTTGAGCGGATCGACCCCGATCTCCTCGCGGTGCGCCGCGGCGCACGCGGGCACGAGCAGATCCAGGTCGAAGGGGCGCGCGGGACGAAGGCCCGTCCCACCCGGCTGGGGTGCCTCGCGCAGGGCGTAGACCGGCTGCCCCGGACGGTCGTCGCGGGGTCGCGGCATCCGCCGCCGCGCGGCTTCCCACAACTCCCCCACCGCGTGTTCCTCACCGATCACCATGCGCGCACCGCTTCGCGCGGCTGTCTCGGCGAAGACCGCGCAGCCGCTTCCCGAAGGGACGACGTTGGCGCCGACGTGGCACAGCGCCTCGATTCGCCGCTCAGGTCCGACGACCGCCGAGAAGCGGCCGAGCCCTCGCCGTGCGATGTCCTCGAGGAACACGCGCTCCACCGGCTCAGCGGCGCAGAACGCGAGCACCTGATCGAGCGACGGCGTGACTGTTTCCGCCACGGCCGGATCATTCCACCCCGTTAGAGTCGGCTCATGCCTATTCACCTCCGAGCCGAGCCGGGCGACTACGCAGACGCCGTCCTTCTCCCCGGCGACCCGCTGCGGGCGAAGTACATCGCCGAGACGTACTTCGACGACGTGACCCAGGTGAACGAGGAGCGCGGCCTGCTGGGCTACACCGGCACCTGGGAGGGGAAGCGCGTCTCGGTGCAGGGAACCGGCATGGGCTGTCCCGGCGCGACGATCGTCTTCGAGGAGCTGATCCAGCTCGGCTGCACGAAGCTCATGCGCATCGGCACCTGCGGCGGTCTTCAGCCGCACCACGCGCTCGGCGATCTCATTGTGGCGCTGACGGCGGTTCCCGCCGATGCCACGGCGCGACACCTCGTCAACGACGAGCCGCATTGCCCGACGGCGTCGTGGGATCTCGTTCACGGAGCCGTGCACGCGGCGAAGCAGCTCGACCAGCCCATGCACGTCGGCCCCATCGTCTCGAGCGACGTCTTCTACAACCCCGACGCGGGGCAGTACGAGCGCTGGTCGAGCCGCGGCGTCCTCGCCGTCGAGATGGAGGCGGCGGCGCTTTTCACCGTCGCGGCGCTCGGCGGCATCGGCAAGGTGCAGGGGATCCACGGCGGCTGCCTCCTCACCGTTTCGGACATCGTCGTCGAAGGCGAGTTCAAGCGGATCTCAGACGACGAGCTGCGCGCTGCAGTCGACCGGATGACGCGCGTCGCGCTGATGACCGTCACCTCCGATTAGCGCTCAGCGCAAGACCGTCTTCCTCGTCAACCCGGCGTCCGGCAACGGCGCGACCGGGAAGCGCTGGCCGGAGCTCGAGCAAAGAGCGGCCGAGCTGGGACTACGCGGCGAGACCGTGTTGTCCGAGTTTCCCGGGCATCTCGCGCAGGCTGCCAGCGAGGCCCGCGACTCGCTGCTCGTTGTGATCGGCGGCGACGGCACGGTGAACGAGGTCGCCAACGGGATCGCGGGAACAGACGTCGAGATCGCCGTGCTCCCCTGCGGAACGGGCCAGGACTTCGGCCGCACCCACGGCATCCCGAGCCGGTTCGACGACGCCGTGCGCGTGGCGCTCGAAGGCGAGACGCGGACGATCGACCTCGGCCGCGTCGAGCTCGGCGACGGGACGACCCGCTTCTTCGCCAATGTCGGCTCCGCAGGGATGAGCGGCTCCGTCGCGCGGCGAGCGAACGCGATGACGAAGCGGCTCGGCGGCCGCGCGACGTTCTTCTACGCGCTCACGCGCGAGTTCCTCGCCTGGCAGAACACACAGGTCGTGGTCGAGCTCGACGAAGGCGCCCGGCGCGAAGGCCCGATGCACGACGTGATCGTCGCCAACGGCCGGTACCACGGAGGCGGCATGCAGCTCGCCCCGGAGGCGAAGCAGGACGACGGCGCGTTCGACGTGGTGACGATCGGCGACGTCTCGAAGCTCGACTTCGTGACCACGGCGCCGAAGCTGTACAGCGGCCGCTATCTCTCGCACCCGAAGGTGGAGCTCCTGCGGTCGTCGACGGTGTCGATCGACGCGGCCGAGCCGCTTCCGCTCGAGGTCGACGGGGAGCCGATCGGAACGACGCCGGCGCGCTTCGAGGTGGTTCCGGCGGCGCTGCGCTTGCGGGTGCCGGCTGCGTAGGCTCGGCATAGCGGCGGCCGTGGCGTTCGCCGCCCTCGCCGGGCTCGTCGCCGCGGGAGCCGCGACGGGCCTCGATCGCTGGGCCGTCGAACATGCGATGCCGTTCGCCGGAGCACCCGGTCCGGCGCCCACGCTGGCGGACTCGATCGTCCCTCTGCTGCACGTCTCGTTCCAGCCATTCGGCCACGGCGTCGCCGAGATCGTGACCCTGCCGGGACAGGTGGTCGTCTCGTTCCTGCTCGTCGCCGCGGCGAGCCGGCACCTCTGGACGCGCGGACGCGTCGAGGCGGCTGTCTTCTGGCTCTCGGCCTGGTTGCTCGCGGTGGCGGTGGAGGTCGTGTTCCGCCACACGCTGACGCGGCCGCCGCTCTACCAGCACGGCGTGCACATCGTGGCGTTCGACGACTCCTGGCCGAGCGGGCATACCCTCCGCGCAGCCATCGCCGCTGCCGCGCTCGCTGTTGCCTGGCCGCGGCTCCGGCCGCTCCTCGCGCTCTGGCTCGTGTCGGTGATGGTGTTGCTCGAGCTCGCAGGCTTTCACACGCCGACGGACATCCTCGGCGGATTGCTCCTCGCAGTCGTCGCGGCGGCGGCCGCTATCGAGTGCGAACGGTCAGGCCTTCTTCGCCGGCGGGCTCTTCGGCGTCTGCGCACGACCGCCTGAAGCCGCGCGGGAGGGCTTCGCGAGCCCATCGACGCGCTTCTCGAGCTTCGTCAGCCTCTTCTCGAGCTCCTCGAAGCCACGCGTGCGCCGCTGCAACTCGTCCACCCGGTCGGCAAGGCCCTTGAGCGCCTGGACGGCGCGGTCCGCGCCGGGAGCTTCGGAGAGCCGCTGCAACGCTCCCTCGCTCAAATCCGCGAACCGGCCCAGCAGATCCTGCTGTTTCGTGTCAGCCATCATTCCTCCTCGTCAAGTCGGCTCCGACGATATCGGCTACCGCGGCGGGCGCGCCGACGCCGAGGCTAGGCTCGCGCACCGATGGACGGCTTCTCCTTCTCGACTCCGGTGCGAGTGCGCTTCGCCGACACCGACGCCCAGGGCGTCGCGCACAACTCCGCCTACGTCGTCTGGTTCGAGGTCGCCCGCGTCGAGTACCTGCGCGAGTTCGCTGGGGGCTACCAGGCGCTGCGCGACCAGGGAATCGAGGCGCTCGTCCTCGAGTCGCTCTGCCGCTACCGCATCCCGGCCCGGTTCGACGACGAACTCGTCGTCCACACGCGCTGCGTCGGGCCGCACGGCGCCCGCTTCCGCTACGAGTACGCGATCGTGCGGGGAGACGAGCTCCTGGCCGACGGCCACACAGAGCACGCCTGCGTCGACGCGCAGACCTTCCGCCCGACGCGCGTCCCCGCCTGGCTCGCCGAGGCGATCAGCGCGGCGGAGGCCACTCGGACGAGCTGACCACGCCCGGCAGAGCTTTCTCGAACAGCCGCGCCAGCCGCCGCTGCTCGCGTTCGGTCAGCCGGCCGAGGTACAGCTCGCGCACGGTCGCGTGATGGACGCGCTGCGCCCGGCGCAAGGCGGCGAGCCCCTTCTGCGTCAGCACGGCGAACGCCGCCCGACCGTCCTCGGGATCCGGCTCTCGCCGCACAAACCCGCGTTCCTCGAGCCGCATCACGGCCCGGGTGATACCGCCGGGAGTCAGCAGGCGCCGCGCGCCGAGGGCGCTCATCCGTAGCCGGTGCTCCGGCTGCCCGACGAGCGTGACCAGAACGCCGTAGTCGTCGAGTGAGATCTCGCCGGCGTCCCGCAACCGCTGGTCGACCGTCCGCATCACCGACTCGCGGAGACGAATGAGCCCGCGCCAGGCGTCGAACTCCGCTTCGGTGAACGGATCGGGTTCCGGGAATTCGTTTGACTCAGTCAAGTATTTGGGGTTAAATTTAGTTGCGCAACTCAACTATATCGAGGAGGCTCACCGCGATGCCCACCACTCTCCGTCCCA